>NZ_CP102262.1:0-2400000 GCF_025147325.1 Bacteroides stercoris ATCC 43183 | reverse complement strand
TAAGCTTCTTAATCTCCTTTTCATCGAACCAGCCCAGGATGCACGAACCCAGCCCCTCGCTTTCGGCAGCCAGCGTAATATGAGCGGTGGCAATGCCGATATCTATCAGAGGGAAATACTTGTCCTTAATCTTGGCGCCCAAGAAAGAAGTGATATTCATGGATTCTTCCACCACCAGAATATGTACCGGAGCATCTTTGGCAAACTTATTCATCCCCAATCCGGCAGTGGCCTTACCCACTTTTACAGCAAGCTCCGGATCGGTGATCACCACAAAACGCCACGGCTGGGCATTGCATGCCGAAGGCGACAGCCGGGCAGCTTCCAAAATACGTTCCAACTTCTCCGGCTCTACCGCACGGGACATATCATAAGCACGGTCGCTTTGACGTGAAGCGGCCAATTGCAAAAAATCATTCATAATAAGATATGAGTTATGAATTATAAATTATGAGTTATAACTCTATTTATACTGTATCATTCTGCTGATATATTTACCGATAATATCGAATTCGAGATTCACTACGCTACCCACCTTGAAAGCGTGGAAATTGGTATGCTCGAAGGTATAAGGGATAATGGCTACCTGAAAGGTATCGTCCGTAGGGTTGCACACGGTCAGGCTGACACCGTTTACGGTTACCGAGCCTTTATCCACGGTGATATAACCGCGCTTCGCCATTTCCTTATCAAAGGCATACCGGAACGTAAAGTAATAGCTGCCTTCGGCATCCTTTATGTCCACACAGGTTGCCGTTTGGTCCACGTGTCCCTGTACGATGTGTCCGTCCAAGCGGCCGTTCATCATCATGCTGCGCTCCACGTTCACTTCATCGCCTACTTTCAACAAGCCGAGATTGGAACGGTCCAGAGTCTCTTTCATCGCCGTCACCGTATAAGTATCATCCGTCATGCTGACAACCGTAAGGCATACGCCATTATGAGATACGCTCTGGTCTATTTTTAATTCATTTACGAACGAACACTTGAAAGTAAAGTGCACGTTTTCTTGGTCTCTGACCATAGCCACCAGTGTGGCACATTCTTCTACTATTCCGGAAAACATAAGTTTGTTACAATTTAAATTTAGATATTACCCGCATTGCGGATGCGACAAAGATACAAAAAGGGTCTCATATAGAAATGAAAAAAAGGAAGCTTTTCACAAAGCCTCCTTTTTCAGTTTTCAATAGGTATTAGTTTTTTTTAAGGTAAAAAGATTGTTTTCAGGATAACGTTGCAAAGATAGCCGCTTTTCAAGATACCAACCAAATTAAAAAACATGTCTTATAACATCTTTTCTGTAATTCTTTTGATTTTATTATCATTTCAAAGCAAATTTCTACATCTGCAATCGTTTTCAATGGGCAAATATAGGGCTATTTTCCATTAAACACTAAAAATATCCTAAAAAGTTGACTATTTCTTATCGTCTGCATAGTGCTCGTCCGTACGTCCGCTATGTTTCAGCACCTTCGCATCGATAAAAAACACTATTTCCTCGGCGATATTCGTAATATGATCGCCGGAACGTTCCAGCTTACGGAAAACACTAACCAGATTCAGACAAGAGAGTGCGCTTTCGGGATGCTTGCCGATATAATCTGCCAGAACAGCAGTGGCATTTGCATTAATTTCATCCAGCAGGTTATCTTTGGCGAATACCGCGGTTGCCAGTTCCTGACTTTCTTCCTGAAGAGCTCTTTTGGCAAGTTCAAGCATAGCCGAAACTTGATTTATCATCTCCTCCAGGCGCAGTTCCTTCACCAGTCCGCTTGCCAGAATCGGTTCCTTGCAATTCAACGCAAAGCGGGCTATGCCTTCGGCGAAATCGCCCAAACGCTCCAGGTTCGTATTGATTTTGAGCATGGCAAGCACAAAACGCAAGTCGATAGCGACAGGATTATAGAGGGCGATGATGTCTTCTATATCACTGTCTATCTTGAGTTCGAAGGCATTGACACGACGCTCGCGCACCAATACCTGCTGTGCCAGCTCGCGATCCAAAGTCAGTACGGCTTCTCCGGCACGGCCGAGCTGATTATACACTAAAGTCCACATTTCGTCTATTTCTTTTTTCAGCAAGACGAGCTCTGATTCGATAAACTGCACCATAATGTTTTTCTATTTCAAAATTATCAATTGCCTAATCATATCACTTGTTCCAACGCATGAAACTGTCCGTACCAAGGCATGGTATCGCCCGTACCACGGCATGAAACTCACTGTACCAAAGGGTGGTAGTGTCTGTACCAACGCGTGGTACGAGAAGTACCATGCCGTGAAATGCCCCGTACCGGCACGTGGTATTTTTTTCATATTGCCTACGTTTTTCCGCGTACAAAGAAACAAAGGAAATATTAAGGCAGTATGACTATCGTTTGAAGGAAATGTTTCAAACATGTTACAAAACCGTTACAATACACACAAACCCGCCGTGTGTAACAAGTATGTAACATACGTTGCTTTAATTCGCATGCAAAAAACTCCGGCTTTCACAAGCCGGAGTCTACGGTTCGTGTCTGCCGCTTTCCGGACAGGAAATCACTAAAAAAGAGCGGATATATTCCCGTGAAATAACGATATACGAAAAAATAGTCGTATTTTTGCACCACTATACGAATAACAATAGCATTATGGCAGAAATAAAAAGCGAAGAAACAAGCGAAAAGAAGAGCCTGAACTTCATTGAACAAATAGTAGAGAACGACTTGAAAGAGGGTAAAAACGACGGAAAGGTACAGACACGTTTCCCGCCGGAACCTAACGGTTATCTTCACATCGGACATGCCAAGGCCATTTGCCTGGACTTCGGCATTGCCGCCGCACATGGCGGGGTCTGCAACCTGCGTTTCGATGACACCAACCCCACCAAAGAAGATGTGGAATATGTGGAAGCCATCAAGGAAGATATTCAATGGCTGGGTTACCAGTGGGGCAACGAATACTATGCCTCCGACTACTTCCAGCAGTTATGGGACTTCGCCATCCGCCTCATCAAAGAAGGCAAAGCATATATCGACGAGCAGACATCCGAGCAGATTGCCGCTCAAAAAGGCACTCCTACCCAACCCGGTGTGGAAAGCCCTTACCGTAACCGTCCCATCGAGGAAACACTCGAACTGTTCCAAAAGATGAATACCGGCGAGATAGAGGAAGGCGCCATGGTGCTCCGTGCCAAAATTGACATGGCAAGTCCCAACATGCACTTCCGCGACCCGATTATCTATCGCGTGGTGAAACATCCGCACCACCGTACGGGTACTACCTGGAAAGCTTACCCGATGTACGACTTCGCTCACGGACAAAGCGACTACTTCGAAGGTGTAACCCACTCCTTGTGTACATTGGAATTCGTTCCCCACCGTCCGTTGTACGACCTCTTTGTAGATTGGGTAAAAGAAGGCAAGGACCTGAACGACCACCGTCCTCACCAATACGAATTCAACAAGCTCAACCTGAGCTATACGCTCATGAGCAAGCGCAACCTGCTGACTTTGGTGAAAGAAGGCCTTGTCAACGGCTGGGACGACCCCCGTATGCCGACTATCTGCGGTTTCCGCCGTCGCGGCTATTCACCCGAGTCCATTCATAAGTTCATCGATAAAATCGGTTATACCACTTACGATGCCCTCAATGAATTTGCCTTGCTGGAGAGCGCCGTACGCGAAGACTTGAACGCACGCGCCACCCGCATATCCGCAGTATTGAATCCGGTGAAGCTCGTCATCACCAATTATCCGGAAGGACAGGTTGAGGAAATGGAAGCCGTCAACAACCCGGAACGTCCGGAAGAGGGCAGCCACAACATCGAATTCAGCCGCGAACTGTGGATAGAACGCGACGATTTCATGGAAGATGCTCCGAAGAAATATTTCCGCATGACTCCCGGACAGGAAGTTCGCCTGAAAAGCGCGTACATCGTGAAGTGTACCGGCTGCAAGAAGAACGATGCAGGAGAAATCACAGAAGTATACTGCGAATACGACCCCGACAGCAAAAGCGGCATGCCCGGCGCTAACCGCAAAGTAAAAGGCACGATTCACTGGGTGAGCTGCGCACACTGCCTGCAAGCCGAAGTCCGCCTTTACGACCGGTTGTGGAAAGTGGAAAATCCGCGCGACGAACTGGCAGCCATCCGCGAAGAAAAGAATTGCGATGCGCTGACCGCCATGAAGGAAATGATAAATCCGGATTCTCTGAACGTATTGCCATGCTGCTATATCGAGAAATTTGCCGCCGGTATGAAGCCCCTCTCCTACCTGCAGTTCCAGCGCATCGGTTACTTCAATGTAGACCGCGACTCTACACCGGAGAAAATGGTGTTCAACCGTACCGTAGGCTTGAAAGATACTTGGGGGAAAATCAACAAATAATATAACATTAATGAGTAAAAAGAACCTGTTGTCCGGAAGAGACAAGGAATTGCAAGAACTTGCAGAACAATACGAAGCAGCGAAAGCTGAGAACAAACCTATCTATCTGGATGCAGACGATTTAGCCGACCTTGCCGACTGGTATGCCATGCACAGAAAAAACAGCCAGGCTACCGAAGTCGTAGAATACGGGCTGAGCTTACACCCCGGCAGTACGCCTCTGTTGGTAGAGCAGGCTTATCTCTTCATGGACGCCCGGGAAAGGGATAAGGCCAAACAAGTGATAGAGGAAATAACCGAAGATTATTCCTCGGAAGTAAAAGTGCTTAAAGCCAATATTCTCTTAGGCGAAGGCAAAATAGATGAAGCGGAACAACTCCTTGACTCCATAGAAGACAAAGAGGACTTGGCCAACATCGTGGACGTATCCTATATGTATATTGATATGGGGTATCCCGATAAGGCTGTACCATGGCTGACAAGGGGATTGGAAAAATATGCCGAGGAAGAAGAGTATCTGGCCGTAACAGCCGACTGTTTCCTGGCACAAGGTCTGAAGGATAAAGCCGAAATGTTCTATAACAAGCTGATAGACAAGAATCCTTATTCAGCCCCTTATTGGTTCGGACTGGCACGTTGCTATTTCGAACAGCAACTGTTTGACAAAGCCATTGAGGCGTGCGACTATGCAATCGTGTCAGATGAAGAATTTGCCGATGCCTATATGATGAAAGGACATGCTTTCTATCAACTTGGAAATGAAGAAAGCGCGCTTGAGAATTATACCCTGGCAGAAAAATATAAAGCCGTCAGCCCCAATTTCCTCCATATGTTCATCGGATTCAATGAAATATCCAAAGGACACTGGGAAGAAGGGTACCGGTATCTTGAATTGGTCATACACAGTAAAGATACCGACTCAACGATGTTGCCGTCTTTATATGCGCATGTAGCGATTTGCCTCTATAACTTAGGCGAAAAGCGTCAGGCCGACCTGTTTTTCAAGAAAGCCCATGAGATAGGCCCGAAAGATGCAGAGCCTTATCTGATTGAGGGAGGTATGTATATGGAAAAAGGAGATTTCGACAAGGCTGTAAAGAAATGGGCTTTGGCTTTAGAGTGTGCCCCGTGTGCCGATACTTGGAATGAAATCGGCATGAGCAGCATGGAAACGGGCCATATACAATATGCCCAAACGGCTTTTGAGCAGGTTAAGAAACTGGAGCCCGACTTCGAGAATATCAACGAGAAGCTGACCGCCCTTTATCTGTTACTTGACGACATGGAGAACTTCCTAAAGTACAACCAGCTTTGCGCACACCCGTTTCAGGCAAAAGACCTGGAAAACATGCTGGATTTGCTGGACTGTAAAAACCGGGATGAAATGATAAAAAGAGTGAAAGAGATATTTGGCGGGTCAGGTTTATTTTAAAGACATAAACAAATTATTAATCACAAGTATTATATATGGAATCATCTGCAGAACTTATCAAATGGGTTTTAGAAAATCTGAATTATTGGGTAGTTACCATCTTCATGACTATCGAAAGTTCATTTATCCCATTTCCATCGGAAGTTATAGTGCCGCCGGCTGCATGGAAAGCGATGACCGATGACAGTATGAATATCTTCCTTGTCGTTATTTTCGCAACCATCGGCGCAGATCTCGGCGCACTCATAAACTACTATCTTGCACGTTGGCTGGGTCGTCCTATTGTCTATAAATTTGCCAACAGCCGTTTCGGGCATATGTGCCTGATTGACGAAGCGAAAGTACGCCATGCCGAAGAGTACTTCAGGAAGCATGGCGCCGCATCCACATTCTTCGGACGTCTTATCCCCGCAGTACGGCAGCTTATCAGTATTCCGGCCGGACTCGCCGGCATGAAATTAGGCTCGTTCCTGCTTTACACAACGCTCGGTGCGGGAATCTGGAACACGATACTGGCGCTGCTCGGCTATTTTATATACCGGTTCACAGACATCAAGACAACCAACGATGTCTATATATTGGCTACGGAATACAGCCACGAAATCGGTTATATCATTCTGGCAGTTGCGATATTCGTTGTAGGTTTCCTGATTTATAAAGGAATAAAACAGAAAAAATAAGAATAAAAAACGGTGGATAAAGACAGCCCTTCTTCATCCACCGTTTTTTTATTGCATAGTTAAGTCCAAAGAGGTTATTTCCTAACTGCCGCAATCGCCTTTTCATAGTCCGGCTCTTGCGTAATCTCCGGTACGAGTTCCGTATAGGCAATCTTTCCATCTTTACCGACAACAATCACCGCCCGCGCCAGCAAACCGCTTAACGGTCCGTCTGCCATACGCACGCCATAGTTTTCATCAAAATCCGAGCAACGGAAATCGGACAAGGGAATTACGTTCTCAATACCTTCCGTCGTACAAAAACGGGCATGTGCAAAAGGCAGGTCCTTTGAAACAGCCAATACCACCGTATCCGGCAAACCGGCAGCCAATTCATTGAATTTGCGTACGGAAGCAGCACAAACGCCGGTATCCAGACTCGGAAAAATATTAAGAATTACATTCTTCCCGTTCAGTTCTTTCAAAGAGAAAGAAGATAAATCCGTCTTTACCAACTCGAAATCAGGAGCGACTGCTCCTACTTTTATAAACTCACCGATAACTTTTACCGGTTGTCCCTTAAATTTTGTTGTAGCCATAATTTTATCAATTTATACAATAGAGAAACAAACGGGATGCTGAAAAAGTTCAATAAAACTTTTCATACCACAGATTGTTATTCCCCCAACGAACTTATAATAATCACTTTTAAATTAAGATTTACATGAAAACAATTTTTGATGAGCTGAAACAGGAAGTAAAAAACTGGTGGGTTTCACTTATTCTCGGCATCCTGTATGTAGCCGTAGCTCTGGGGCTAATGTTCTTCCCTTTTAACGGATATGCCGCATTGAGTATTTTATTCAGCATCTCGATGCTGGTCAGCGGTTTGCTGGAAATTGCCTTTGCAGTAAGCAACCGCCAAAGGGTATCCAGCTGGGGCTGGTACCTGGCAGGAGGAGTCATTGATATGATTTTGGGACTCTACCTGGTGACTTATCCTGTGCTGAGCATGGAAGTCATTCCGTTTATCATCGCCTTCTGGCTGATGTTCCGGGGATTTTCCTCGGTAGGCTATGCAATGGACTTAAAGAGGTACGGGACAAAAGAGTGGGGCTGGTATACAGCATTCGGCATCCTTGCCATCGTATGCTCGCTTATTATCCTGTGGCAACCGACGGTCGGAGCTATCTACGCCGTTTATATGATTTCGTTTGCATTCCTTATCATAGGATTCTTCCGTATCATGCTCTCTTTCGAACTGAAGAATCTGCACAAACGAAGTTTCCGGAACTCTTAATTCGCCACAGATTACACAGATATGTACAGATTAGATATTCTTGAGTAAGCCTCGGACGCTTAAAATCCGTCTGTAATAATCGGCATAATCCGCAGTGAATCACAGCACATCCCGGTTAGAGACTTCCGGTTTATCTTTTATGATGCAGAAAACGGAACATGGTTGTTCTGGACACTCCCATCCGCCGGGCGAGTTCAGAGCAGGATGTTCCTTTCTTCTGCTCTTTAAGCAATTGTTTCTTATTCTCCGCAAGTATCTTCATCTTAGGCATATCCCCCTTTTTACGCCCCAAGTGCTTTCCTTCCTGCTTTCTACGGGCCAGCGCCTCTTTAGTACGCATTGAAATCAGATTACGCTCTATCTCGGCCATCAGTCCGAATGCAAACCCCAGCACTTTGCTGTTAATGTCATTCTGAAAAACGTATCCCTCTTTGGTGCTATACAATATCACCCCCTTTTTTATACACGAATTGAGAATAGTCATAATCTCAAGCAGCGTACGGCTGAGCCGTGATATCTCCGTAACAATCAAAGAATCGCCTGGACGCATCTTATCCAACACCCCCGACAACTTACGTTCTTTACTGCTGACGCTTCCGCTGACCGTTTCCGTATACCATTTGTCAATGCTCATCCCGTTCCTTTCTGCGAAGCGTACAATTTCCTCTCGCTGGTTTTCCAAAAACTGTTTTTCTGTACTTACTCTTAAATAAGCTACTACTGCCATAAATCTTGTTGTTGTTTTATTGGTTTAACGCCGCCAAAGAACGGTTATTCCAATAAAATAGCCAACCGGTCCGTCATATCCTTTGCCAACTGTTTTCAAAATACGGGTTTGTTCCCAAACAGACGCCAAACAGATAAAAAGTTTTGCATTAACATAATCTTCTTCCGGCTATATCAAACTTTTTTCCCCTTTTTCGTTTATCTTTGTACATCCTTTCATGATAAAAAAGGGAAGGGTTTCTTCTGCAAGCCGCAAAAGGCAGGAAGAGGAAACAATCGTTTACTAATTAAAATACTAACTAAAATCAGAAGATTATGGCAATGCATACATGGTTTGAGTGTAAAATCCGTTATGAAAAAACAATGGAAAACGGAATGAACAAAAAAGTTACCGAACCTTATCTGGTAGATGCACTCAGTTTTACGGAAGCGGAAGCACGTATCATCGAAGAGATGACACCGTTTATTTCAGGAGAATTCACGGTATCGGACATCAAACGTGCCAACTACAGCGAACTGTTTCCATGCGAAGAGGAAGCTGCCGACCGTTGGTTCAAATGCAAGCTGGTTTTCATTACATTGGACGAGAAAAGCGGTGCCGAGAAAAAAACGTCTACCCAGGTATTGGTGCAGGCAGCCGACTTGCGTGATGCGGTAAAGAAGCTGGATGAGGGCATGAAAGGCACAATGGCCGACTACCAAATTGCATCGGTAGCGGAAACCGCCATCATGGATGTATATCCGTACAGCGCAGAACCGGATGATAAGCCGGAAGTATAAGAACCTGAAAATTTCATTTCACAGATTATCATATATACGATGAGTATTGCAGAAAACATAAAACAAGTACTGAGCGAACTACCTGATGGGGTGCGGCTGGTAGCTGTTTCCAAATTTCACCCCAACGAGGCCATAGAGGAAGCTTATAGCGCAGGGCAGCGTGTGTTCGGAGAAAGCAAGGTGCAGGAAATGACTGCCAAATACGAGAGCCTTCCAAAAGATATCGAATGGCATTTCATCGGACATCTGCAAACGAATAAAATCAAATATATCGTACCCTATGTTACTCTGATTCATGGAGTGGATTCCTACAAACTCCTTACCGAAATCAACAGGCAGGCAGCCAAGGCCGGACGAACCGTAAACTGCCTGCTTCAACTGCACATAGCACAAGAAGAGAGCAAATTCGGTTTCAGCTTCGACGAATGCCGGGAGATGCTTGCAGGCGATGAATGGAAAAAGCTCGGCAATGTCCGGATATGCGGACTTATGGGCATGGCTACGAATACAGACAATATCGAACAAATCAAAGCTGAATTCCGTTCATTAAACAATTTCTTCCAAGAGGCTAAAGCCACCTGGTTTTCCAATGCAGAGTGGTTTCGGGAGCTGTCAATGGGAATGTCCCATGATTATCATGAGGCCATTGCCGCCGGCAGTACCCTGGTACGTGTAGGAAGTAAAATATTTGGAGAAAGAATATATTAATACCTAATAACTGTTATTATGGCAACATTAGAAACCACCTTTGCAGGGTTAAAACTTAAAAACCCGATTATTATCAGCAGTTCCGGACTTACCGACAGTGCTGCCAAGAACCAAAAGCTTTACGAAGCCGGAGCAGGAGCCATTGTACTCAAGTCTCTTTTTGAGGAACAAATCATGATGGAAGCCGATTGGCTTGGAGATCCCAATATGTATCCGGAAGGAAGCGATTACCTGGTAGGATACATACGCGAACATAAATTGGGCGAATATTTGAATCTGATTAAAGAAACCAAGAAAGTCTGTGACATTCCTGTCATTGCCAGCATTAACTGCTATCAGGATGCGGACTGGATTGAGTTTGCCAGAAAGATAGAAGAGGCCGGAGCAGATGCTTTGGAAGTCAATATCCTTGCTTTGCAAACCGATATACAATATGCTTACGGTTCTTTTGAACAACGTCATATCGACATCTTGAGCCATATCAGGAAAACAGTCAATATTCCTGTTATCATGAAATTGGGAGACAACCTCACCAATCCGATAGCACTCATCGACCAGCTCTATGCCAATGGTGCGGCGGCAGTAGTAATGTTCAACCGGTTCTACCAGCCGGATATCGATATTGAAAAAATGGCTCAAAGTGCCGGAAGTGTCTTCAGCACAGATGCCGATTTATCCAAATCCTTACGTTGGATAGGTATCGCCTCTGCGGCTGTGAGCAAGCTGGACTATGCGGCATCCGGCGGCATACATGCTCCCGAAGGAGTAGTAAAAGCTATCTTGGCGGGCGCTTCGGCAGTAGAGATATGCAGCGCACTCTATCAGAATTCTTACGCCATCATCGAAGAGTACGTCCGCTTCCTGAGCGCATGGATGGAACGCAAAGGGATGGAGAACATCAGCCAGTTCAAAGGCATGCTGAATGTAAGCGACCTGAACGGTATAAACACTTTCGAACGTACCCAGTTCCTGAAATACTTCTCGGCACGCAAATAATAAAAATATGGTATACTAATAAAAACGGATGGTGCTTACCAGTGGGGCATCATCCGTTTTTTATGTCACATTCTTCGCCTTCACCAAGAAAGGCAAAGCAGCAGATATTACATTAAATTACTTGCCAGTTCGCTCAGCTGGCTACGCTCTCCTTTCACCAGATTGACATGGGCAAACAGGTTCTGGTCTCTCATGCGGTCTATCATATAGACAAGCCCGTTGGACTGGCTGTCCAGATACGGCTGGTCAATCTGTTGGATGTCGCCCGTGAATACCATCTTCGTCCCTTCGCCGGCACGTGTTATAATGGTTTTTATTTCGTGAGGAGTAAGGTTCTGCGCTTCGTCGATGATGCAGTAGGTCTCGCTCAGGCTGCGCCCGCGGATAAAGGCGAGGGCTTCAATGACAAGCTGGTCGCTTTTCTGCATATCTTCCAACCTTTTCACTTCGCTTGAGTTAGATGCGAACTGATGCTTGATTACATTCAGGTTATCAAACAGCGGCTGCATATACGGAGCTACCTTCTCATTGGCATCACCTGGCAAGAAACCTATATCTTTATTGGACAATGCAACGATAGGACGCGCCAGCAGGATTTGCTTATAGTCCGTCAGCTTGCCCAAAGCGGCTGCCAGTGCCAACAGGGTCTTACCCGTTCCTGCCTTGCCGGTGAGGGCCACCAGCTTGATGTTCGGGTCATTCAATACCTCGAAAGCAAAACTCTGTTCGGCATTACGCGGTTCGATGCCGTAATTCTTTGTCTTGTTTACACGGCAAACGGAATGGGTAAAAGGATTGTAGCGGGCAAGCACGCTGCTGCGGTCGCTCTTCAGGATAAAACATTCGTTGGGGTGAATAACATCCTTGAAGTCGAATTCGCTGATGTCCAACCCTTCCTTAGAGGAATAGATGCGGTCTATCAGAGTCGGGTCAACCCCTTCGAACACTTCGTTCGACTTTTCAAATATATCCACGTTAATGACCTTGTCGTTGATATAGTCCTCGCACAGCAGACCGATAGAGCGCGCTTTCATACGAAGGTTGACATCCTTGGTGACAAGAATGGATTTCATATTCGGCTTCTTCACGGTCAGCCAGTCAACGACAGAGAGTATCTGATGGTCGGGAATACGTTCCGGGAAAGAGTCGTGCACGCGGGGCGAATCTACCGAACCCGCCACCACGAACAGGCGTCCCAGACCTTCGCCCAGCGGAGCACCTTTGGTAAAAAGGTTATCATCGGTAATCAAGTCGAGCTCACGGACAAACTCACGGGCATTGAAATTTATCTGCTCGTTGCCCTTCTTGAATTTATCGAGTTCTTCAAGCACTACAATGGGAAGATAAATATCGTTCTCTTGAAAATTCTTCAAACAGTTATAATCGTGAAGGATAACATTGGTATCAATCACAAAGTTTTTCTTAGCTCCCATACTCTTTAGATTTAAATAGTTTATACCTCATACCGACAATATAAAATAAAGCAAGCATACACACTTAAATAAAATTGCCTTATCTTTGCCGTTCCTAAAGATAACACTTTAATAAGGAGAAAGGATTGCTTTCCCGTTAATTTTTATAAAAGATGGACTATCAGAACACTTTAACTTACTTATATAACAGCGTACCCATGTTTCAGCAAGTGGGCGGCTCGGCATACAAAGAAGGTTTGGAAAACACGCGCATATTAGACGAACATTTCGGACACCCCCACCGTTCGTTCCGCACAATCCACGTGGCAGGAACCAACGGCAAAGGCTCCTGTTCCCATACATTGGCTGCCATATTGCAGGAGGCGGGATACCGCGTGGGCCTTTACACCTCTCCCCACCTGGTGGATTTCCGTGAACGTATCCGTATAAACGGCTCTCCCATACCCGAAGAGTACGTAGTGCACTTCGTAGAAAAAGAACGTGACTTTTTCGAGCCTCTGCACCCTTCTTTCTTTGAATTGACCACAGCGATGGCATTCCGCTATTTTGCCGATGAGAAAGTGGATGTAGCCGTTATAGAGGTCGGACTGGGCGGCCGGTTGGACTGTACGAACATCATTCATCCGGATTTGTGCATCATAACCAACATAAGTTTCGACCATACCCAGTTCTTGGGCGACACATTGGCAAAGATAGCGGGAGAAAAGGCAGGTATCATCAAACCCGGCATTCCCGTAGTCATTGGCGAAACCACCCCCGAGACCAAACCGGTTTTCCTGCAAAAGGCCGCGGCAGAGAAAGCCCCTGTCGTATTTGCAGAAGAAAGGATGAACAACGATTATCCCGGACTGAAAACAGAGTTGCAGGGACTTTATCAACTAAAAAACACACGCACCATCCTCACAGCCTTGCCATTGCTGAAAGAGGCCGGATACCGCATTGACGAATGGAGCGTGCGCAACGGCTTCGCCCGTGTCTGCGAACTGACGGGGCTAATGGGACGCTGGCAAAAGCTGCAAGAGGCTCCCACCCTGATATGTGATACCGGTCATAATGTGGGCGGCATTACCTACATCGTAGAACAACTGAAACAGCAAACCTACCGCCAGCTCCATATCATCATAGGAATGGTCAATGACAAAGACATCAGCGGTGTGCTTGCCCTGCTTCCCAAAGATGCTGTATACTACTTCACCAAAGCCAGCGTAAAACGCGCCCTTCCGGAAGAGGAGCTGTGCAGGCTCGCTGCCAAAGCAGGCTTGCAGGGAAACTGTTATCCGGATGTTCCCGCCGCCGTAACCGCCGCACAAGAAAAAAGCCACCCCGAAGATTTTATCTTCGTAGGTGGCAGCAGCTTTATCGTGGCAGATTTATTAGCGAACCGCGATGCACTCAATTTCCACTAAGGCGTCTTTCGGAAGCGCCTTTACGGCAACAGCCGAACGCGCGGGAAAGTCTCCCTCAAAGTAAGTGGCATATACCTTATTCATGTCGGCAAACAAAGACATATCCGCCAGGAAAACGGTAGTCTTCACGATATTCGCCATGCTCAATCCTGCCTCTTCCAGAATGTGCTTTACATTCTCCAACGACTGGCGGGCTTGGGCTTCCGCGCCTTCCGCCATTACTCCGGTAGTAGCATTGATAGGCAACTGACCCGATACGAACACCATTCCGTTTGCTTCAATAGCCTGACTGTAAGGGCCGATTGCCCCCGGAGCTTTTTGACTACAAATCACTTTTTTCATAATTTTACTCTTTTATCTGTTCATTATCAAATATATGGTATCTTTTCCTACTATATTCAAAAAAAAAATCAGGAGACTCGTGCAGTATTTCCCAGAATCGTGCATTTATATATACGAATACACGAAAGAAAATTTCATTCATAACCTGTTAATACCTAGACTTAACTTATATTTTAGCATGGGGAAGTTTCCCAAACAAAGGCTCTGCTTGTGAAAGCGGAGCCTTTATTTTGTTAAGTATACCGTTTATTTACAATGCTTTTCAATCAGTCCGTCCACGTTCGGGTCGCCCAATTCCTTTGCCTTGACAAAACTTTGGCACGCTTCCTGCTTCTTTTTCATCTGCAACTGTGCAATTCCCATAAGCCGATAGGCTTCGGCATATTTAGAATCAATAGCCAAAGCATCCTGCAACACTTTCAAGGCTTCTTCATTACGCCCTACACGGATATTGACCACGGCAAGCTCTGCACGGTAGGTCAGGTCTTTCGGACTCAGCTCAATAGCCTTCTCCATATCATTCAGTGCACGCTGGAACTGTTTGGCCTTCAAGGCAGCCTGCTCACGATAATAATAGAACACATCATTCACCTTGCCGTTTACCGCTTTATAATAAGCATCGTAATCAAGCATGGCGGCACGCGCCTGATTCGCGTTCATGCGGGCTTGGGCACGTTCCAACAAGTAAGGGGCGGCTTCTTCCGTGTATGGTTCGGTGAAACGTACCACGCAACTATCCATAAGTGCCAGCACTTCTTCTGCCGGCGCTTTCATCAGTTCCTTTGTCTTGGCTGCACTGAAAAACGTTGCTGCCGACGCTATATCGGACCGATTAACCTTTTCGTAGCATGCCAAAGCTGCCGCATAATCCTGCTTTGCAAACAAAATATCCCCTTCGGTCTGTACATACACCGGAAGCTCCTGAACGGCAATCGCTTTTCTTATTTCATCCACAGCCTTATCGTAAGACCAGTCCTTATAGGGCTTTTCCGGATTACCCAGCATATAATTGTATATTAGTTTGGCACGGTTGTAATATACGTCGTCTTTCTTTTGAGCCACACTCAGGGCTTTATCCATATCCGCCACGACCTTATCCATCGAGGCATCATCCTTGGAGCGGTATATCCGGTTGGTGGCACGGCGCACATAGCCGTCCGCACTGTTCGGATATTCAGCGATGAAATCGTCCAACAGTTCTTCATACTTCTCCGGAGTAACCTGTGAGGAAGCCATGAAGAGAAACACCAGCGCCTGTTCTTCCGTATCGGGCAGTGCTTTCTTAATCCCGATATTCTTTAAAGTCATATCGCTGAAAGAAAATGCAGAAACATTCTGTTCCATGGCAAAATCGGCATCTACCGCATAACATATTGTAGCGGTATCGGCGCCGGATGACTTCTGTGCAAGCGCAAAGACCTGTCCTTCTTCGGTCATCACGGGACAGCTCACCATCTTGTCCTTCAGGCGCAGATTGAGCGTATAGTAGTGATACTTTCCGGAGAATTCATCCGCAGCTTTCACTTGTCCGGCAGTATAGGAACGGTCTTTCTGTGTGGAATAAGGCAGGATATACACATTGGCGCCCACAGCCGGAGCCGCGGTTGCCGGATGCAATGCCGGGACTTTTTTGGTGGATATACCTACACGGAATTTAATGACATCGTACATGTCATTCGCACCCATAATAGAAACTACCGGCATCTGTACGCCTTCCGAATTCACGACCACCGCCCGTTGCGCTCCTTCGAACAAAGAACAATCGGACAAGGCCACACCGTCTTCCGTCACGAAGAAACCGTTTCCGGTATTCAAAATCTTATCATTCTCGCCATAAGTAATCACCGAGAATACGGCACGTTTGGCTTTATCCACCCATTTGGGAGCTTGTGCCATGCTCCACTGTACCTCCAAAAGGCATAGAGCGGAAAGCAGGAAAATCTTCTTTTTCATATTCAGTTCGTTCTTTGTTTCACAGCTTCATAAATCAGGATACCCGCCGCAACGGATACGTTAAGAGACTCAATCGTACCCAGCATCGGAATCTTTACCCATTCGTCGCAAAGTGCAAGGTTATCGTAAGAAACCCCCTTGTCCTCGGCACCCATGATGATACACATAGGACCTGTGTAATCGGCTTTTGTGTAATCGTAATCACCCTTTTCCGTAGCAGCCACTATATGGAAACCGCTGCTTTTAAGAAACTGCAGGGTATCTTTCAGGTTCTGTTCGCGGCATACGGGCAAGGTATGCAACGCACCTGCCGAAGTCTTTACCGCATCGGCATTCACCGTTACACTGTTCTTGGCGGGAATAATAACGGCATCCACCGCCGCACACTCGCAAGTACGGGCTATCGCTCCGAAATTACGCACATCCGTTATGCCGTCCAGCATCACAAACAACGGATTCTTGCCTTCCTCAAAAAGGAACGGCACAAGGTCTTCCGTTTTCTGATAGGTTACGGCGGAGACAAATGCTATCACCCCCTGATGGTTCTTACGAGTAATGCGGTTGATACGCTCTACCGGCACACGTTGTACGGGAATCAAAGTTCCCTTTAGAGCGGCAAACAATTCTTTGGACAAGTCGCTCTGGATATCTTTCTTCACCAATATCTTGTCAATGTCCTTACCTGCCTGAACAGCTTCTATCACGGCACGAACGCCGAAAATCATTTCACTTTTATCTATCATTGTATCTTATTGTTTTTTTTGTTCTACTTTAGCCGGCTAAAGTACTACACTACGATTGTAAACCTCTACTTTACAACCGTAAAGTACTACATTAGTCAGACGATGCCCAACAGTGCCTTGGCATTGTTCAGCGCGGCATCGGTCAGGGTGGCTCCACTCAGCATATGAGCAATCTCCCCTACCCGTTCCTCATCCGTCAAACGGCGGATGTGGCTGTTGGTTTCCGTTTCATTATCCTGTTTATACACCTTATAATGGGCACGTCCGCGGGCAGCTATCTGCGGCAGATGCGTGATACTGATAACCTGGCGGTCGCTATCGCCCATTTTCTGCATAATATCCGCCATGCGGTCGGCTATCTCACCAGAAACTCCCGTGTCTATTTCATCGAACACGATAGTGGGCAGCTTCACCGCTCCGGCTATCATTGCCTTGACAGACAGCATGACACGAGCTATCTCGCCCCCCGAAGCTACCGAAGAAATATTCTGCAAAGCCCCGTTCTTGTTGGCAGAGAAAAGGAAGTTCACCGTATCCGCCCCATGTGCCCCCGGCTCCTTGCGTGTACCTATTTCCACCTGAAAACGGACATTGGGCATGCCCAGCGGTATCAAGCGGGCTGCCATCTGCTTTTTAACCTCGCGGGCTGCGGCGGTACGCAACCCCGTAAGTACCGCTGCCTGCCGCTTCACCTTATTATATAAGGCTTCGCTACGGGCTTTCAACGTTTCAATCTGTTCATCCGATGAAGTGATGTTGGACAGTTTGGCCGCATAATCATCCGCCAGAGCCAGAAGCTCGTCCACCGTAGAGACGCGATGCTTCTGCTGGAGAGTATAAATCAGGTTCAAACGTCCGTTCACCTCTTCCAGCCGGGCAGGGTTAAATTCTATCTCCTCTTCTTTTCCCGAAATCTCCTGAGAAATATCTTTCAGTTCGATGTAGCTGCTTTCCAGCCGTTCGGCAAGTTCACCGGCGGCAGGATATACTTTCTGCAAGCCCGCCATTGTATTCAGGCACTCTTTCAATACGGATAGCAGACCGCCCTCATCGGAGTTCATCGCCTGACCGGCACGGAACAGTCCGGCTTTTATCTCTTCGGCATGGCTCAGCGTATCGGCTTCCTGCTCCAGTTCTTCCTGTTCTCCGGTAGCCAGATGCGCATCCTCCAACTGCTCCAACTGGAAACGGATGTAATCTTCGTCCGCCTTGTTCTTTTCGGACAATGCGACAAGCTGTTCCAAATCCTGCTGCACCTGCTTCCATTCCCGGTGGAGAGAGCGGTATTTACTTAGCTCGTCTTCGTCATGCGCCAGCAAATCCAGCACGCTCAACTGGAAACCTTCCTTGTTCAGGAGCAGGTTCTGATGTTGCGAGTGCACGTCAATCAGCTGTTCGCCAAGCTCCTTCATCTGTACCAGCGAGGCAGGCGTATCGTTGATAAACGCACGGCTCTTGCCCGAAGCATAGACTTCGCGGCGAAGGATACACTCATCTTCGTATTCCAGTTCGTTTTCCTCAAAGAAAGGCTGCATACCATAACCGGCAATCTCAAAACGGGCTTCAATCACACATTTTGCAGCGCCCCGCCTGATGGATTTCACATCGGCACGCTGCCCCAGCAACAGACCGATAGCTCCCAATATGATGGACTTTCCCGCACCGGTCTCACCGGTAATCACCGAGAAGCCGCTACCGAAGTCTATATCAAGCTTCTTGATAAGCGCATAATTCTGTATGTATAGAGAACGCAACATTTTATTAAACAGATAATTGAAAGTTGACAATCAAAAAATATCATTCACGCTTCATCACTTCCGCCAAATGGTCGACGATGTCCGCAGCCACTTCCGCTTTGGACTTCAACGGGTAGTCCTTTTTACCGTTCCGGTCGATAATGCTGATTTTATTGGTATCGTAACGGAAGCCCGCACCTTTGTCATTCAACGAATTAAGCACGATAAAATCCAGGTTCTTACGGTTCAGTTTATCTTCCGCATTATGCTGTTCGTCATTGGTTTCGAGGGCAAAGCCCACCAGCACCTTGCCGGGATGCTGCTTCTTCATCTCTCCCAAATGGGCGGCGATGTCCCGTGTAGGCTTCAGGTGCAATGACATATCACCTGTCTTTTCGCGCTTTATCTTCCTGTCGGCAACCTGCTCCGGCGTATAGTCGGCAACGGCGGCAGCCATGATAACGGCATCCGCATCGTCAAACAAAGAGGTGGCCGCCTCAAACATCTCTCCGGCAGACTCCACACCGAAATACCGGTATACAGGGTAGTGTGTCCGGAGCTGGACGGGTCCCGAAACCAGAATAACCCTTGCTCCTCTTGCCGCACACTCATCGGCAAGCGCAAAGCCCATCTTTCCCGACGAATAATTGCCGATAAAACGCACCGGATCAATCTTTTCGTATGTCGGTCCGGTAGTAATCATTATTGTTTTCCCCGCCAGATCACCGTCCTTAGCGGCAAAGAACTCTTCCAGCCTGCGGATAATGACATCCGGTTCTTCCATTCTGCCCTTGCCTACCAGATGGCTTGCAAGCTCGCCCGTACCCGGTTCTATGATATGGTTACCATACGAACGCAGTGTCTCCAGATTCTTTTGGGTGGACGGATGGGCATACATATCCAGGTCCATTGCCGGGGCAACAAACACAGGAGCTTTTGCCGACAGGTAAGTGGTTATCAGCATATTATCGGCAATGCCATTCGCCATCTTGCCGATAGTGGAAGCCGTGGCAGGAGCTATCAGCATGGCATCCGCCCACAGACCCAAATCCACATGGCTGTTCCAGGTTCCGTCACGCTGCGCGAAGAACTCGCTGATAACGGGCTTGCTGGTAAGGGCAGACAAAGTAATGGGAGTTATAAATTCTTTGCCCGCAGGCGTTATGACAACCTGCACTTCCGCACCCCGTTTTATAAGTCCGCGAATGATATAACAGGCTTTATAAGCGGCAATACTGCCTGTAATGCCGAGTACTATTTTCTTTCCTTTCAGTGGGTTTGCCATGAAATCAAACTACTAATTACAAATTTACTTCTGGGTAATCTCGCGCAGGCGGATTTTAGTCAGCATAGCCTTGGTGTTCAGTGTAAAATCACTGTTCAGTATCCAGCTGTAATAGCCCGGATCGCGTTTCAGCACATCTGCCACCGGCATGCCTTTGTATTTACCGAAATTAAACACTTCCACACCTTTATCATCGTAAACCATGCGTCCTGCAAAGTCAACATTCTTGTTGAAGCTGGAATAATCCGAGAGGAAAGCCACATCGTTCTGCAATTCGGGATAACGGTCCAGTTGCGACATCAGCACCTCGTAAGTGGCACGCGTATCGGCTTCCGCCGTATGGGCGTCTTCCAGGTTCTTGCCGCAATAGAACTTATAAGCGGCAGACAGTGTGCGCTGCTCCATTTTGTGGAAGATAACCTGTACATCCACAAACTTGCGGCGACTCATATCTATATCCACGTCTGCACGCAGAAATTCTTCTGCCAGTACCGGAATATCAAAGCGGTTGGAATTGAACCCGGCAAGGTCGCACCCTTCAATATCATTGGCTATATTGCGTGCCACTTCCTTGAACGTGGGGCATTCTGCCACATCTTCGTCGTAAATGCCGTGAACGGCGGAAGCCTCTTCCGGTATGTGCATTTCGGGATTGATGCGCATGGTTTTGGTTTCCTCGTTTCCGTTGGGATATACTTTGAGATAACAGATTTCTACTATTCGGTCCGAGTTAATGTTTGTACCGGTGGTCTCCAAGTCAAAAAAGACAATCGGATTTTTAAGATTCAGTTTCATGAAGTTTCGTATTTATTTATCTTTTAGGCACGGACTGCACGGAACGGTGCGGTTTCTCTATAAACCCGAACCGTGAAATCCGCGTAACCCGTGCCTAAATAAAAAAATGACAGATTACTATTTCATTAATCATTCAGCATCATCGGCATCAACAGCATCAGCAGGTCTTCGTTTTCTTCCTGCTCTGCCGGAACAATAACACCGGCACGCGAAGGATCCGCCAGCTCGATAACCACTTCATCCGCCGATATATTATTCAGGATATCAATCAGGAAAGTAGACTTGAAACCGATGCTCATCGGATTACCTGCATACTGGCATGTCTGCGTTTCCTCTGCCGAAGTGGAGAAATCGATGTCCTGTGCCGAAATCACAATTTGGTTCTCCTGCATACGCAGTTTGATAAGGCTGCTTGCCTGTGAGGAGAAGATAGACACGCGACGCAACGCACCAATCAGTTGCAGGCGGTCTACCGTCACTTTATACGGATTGTTCTGCGGAATTACGGAGTTATAGTTCGGGTAGCGTCCCTCAATCAGGCGGCATACCATGCGATAGCTTTCCAATGTAACCACGGCATTGCGTTCGTCAAATTCAATGGTCACCGTGCCCTGCTCCTTCGGTAACAGGTTCTTCATCAGGTTGGCAGGTTTCTTGGGCAGGATGAAAGCCGCACGCTCATTGCCTTTGGCGGCCAGCGTCTTGCAACGCACTAACTTATGTCCGTCGGAAGCCACCATTGTAATGTCTTCGGTAGTAATATCGAAATAGATACCGTTCATCACCGGACGAAGCTCGTCATCAGCGGTTGCAAACACGGCGCGGTTGATACCTCCCAGTAACACCTGTGCATCCATTTCCACACGAACGGCATTCTCGCCCAGCATGGCCGATTGCGGAAATTCGTCCGCATTCTGCCCCATCAGGCTGTATTTACCGTTCTGATACTGAACCGTAATCTCCAGAGAACTCGTATTGATGTCAAACGTCAGCGGCTGTTCGGGAATTTCCTTTAAAGCGTCCAACAAAGTCTTGGCAGTCACTGCAAAACGTCCGTCGGCATCACTGTCATTCACTTCTACTGTGGTAACCATCGTTGTTTCACTGTCGGAAACAGTTACCGACAAGGTTCCGTCTTGTAGTTCAAAAAGGAAACAATCCAAAATAGGCAGCGCATTCTTTGAATTAATCACGCGGCTGATAGCCTGCAAATGGCTGGAGAGCGCAGTACTCGAAACGATAAATTTCATATATTCTATGTATTTAAGTTTTAATTTCAGTTCAGTTGTTAACTAACGGACAAAGTTAAAAAAAGAATTCCCTACGGCAAAGAAAAAACAGCCGTTTATTCGTCGCATATCCCTAAAAAATTGTAACTTCGCCGCATCATTTAAAAAGAGTACAATGGAATTTACAGGAAAAATCATCGCTATACTCCAGCCCAGAGGCGGAGTTTCCAAAGCATCAGGTAACGAGTGGAAAGCGCAGGAATACGTAATCGAAGACCACGGGCAATATCCCCGCAAAATGTGTTTCGACGTATTCGGAGCAGATAAAATAGAACAATTCAATATCCAGATGGGTGAAGAGCTGACGGTATCTTTCGACATCGATGCACGTCAGTGGCAAGACCGCTGGTTCAACAGTATCCGCGCATGGAAAGTGGAACGTGTCAGCGCAGCAACGGCAGCGCCTGCACCGGGAGCACCGGTTCCGCCGCCCGCTCCGTCCGCAGCGCCGGAATTCTTATCCGGAGACGCAAAGGACGACTTGCCTTTCTAATTTGAGAATTAAAAATTGAAAAACAGGAATCAGTAAGTTTTATCCGGTAAGAAAAGGAAGGTGTCAAAATACACTTGACGATTTCTTTTAGGCACGGATTATGCGGAAAACACGGATTTCACAGAAAAAGAATAAAGAAAATCTGTGAAATCCGTGTTTTTCACGTAATCCGTGCCTAATAAAAAATAAATAGTAAGCGGATTTAGTTTTGACAAGCCCTCTTTTCTATTTCTCTTATTTTTCAATTCCCTACTTCTTCAAACTCCCCTATTTTCTCTCCTTTATACAGCAAGACGAGATTCGGATACACCACTCCTTCCGTGCAAGTAAACTGTATGGCTATAGTGAAGTGGCGGAAGAAATCGGAATGACGGAAGAAAAAATTCGGAACCAACCACACATAAGTTTCCGGCTGGCGCATCATCTCTTCCATATCCACCATCATGGCAAAGTTATAATAAGGAGAAAGACTACCTACACCTTCCTCGTACACCGAAGTACCATCCAGCACATCCCCGTTCTCCAAAGCGTCCACATAAGCGGAGAGACTCTGTGCATCGGGCGCCAGCAACAAAGCTCCTTTATAGAAGCAGGCGTAGGTGTGAAGCGCGGATTCCGTAATGCCTGTCAGTTGTGTCAATACGGTATTCCGAGGCAACATATACTGCCGGTACTTCCGTGCACGCGGGTATCGCCTGTAGTTCGGATA
The DNA here is from genome assembly GCF_025147325.1 of Bacteroides stercoris ATCC 43183. Classification (NCBI taxonomy): domain Bacteria; kingdom Pseudomonadati; phylum Bacteroidota; class Bacteroidia; order Bacteroidales; family Bacteroidaceae; genus Bacteroides; species Bacteroides stercoris. The sequence continues at coordinate 2,376,839 of NZ_CP102262.1, read as the reverse complement.
GGTCCGCTCCACGGCCGGAGCGCCTTTTTCTTCGGGAGTGGCATACAGCAATTTTTGCAGAGCACGTTCTGCCTGCGCTTCATCTTTTACAGCAACGCTCATTACAGCGCAGGGATGCCGGTCGGTAGTATCCTTGGAATGAAACAGGCAAGACATGACATTCTCTCCCGCATACGTTTTCATAAATTCCATCCACTCGCCATCCCGCTTCTTGATATAATCGGAATAGGCAGCCTTAGCATATTCCTGTTGCGAAGTAAAGCCGAATATGGCTTCCAAATCCGAGATTGCCCACTGGTTGTAGAAGAAGACAGATGCCGGAAGCCGTTCTCCCGAAAAATCCTTTATCGGTTCCTGTCTGCGAAGCGCATTGATAAACGTCCGGGCTGTATCCGCTCCGTGACTGATACCGGAACAATAAACGGCTTCTTCATTGAACTTCATGTCAAACTCTGCCCAACTTCCCAGATGCGTCTGCGGACGAATGCCGTCTGTATTCTTGCCCATGCCCACTTCTTTCATGCGTACATACACTGTTGCCGCCACATTGTTACGCTTACCGGCATACATGGTACGGAAAGATGCCATGTCCATCAATGATTGTCCGGAACGGCAGGCATCGATAACCTGCTCTATCAGACGCTTCTGAAAGCTGACAGCCAGAAAGTCAGGGGTGAAATAAGCCGCAAGGAAACGCCCGTCCGCCGTGGGATAGATGCGTATTTCCTCACCGTTGTAATCAAAATACTTGGAAGGAAAAGTACTGGAACAGTATTTACGCACGAAAGACTCCACCAGCTCGTAATCCCCCGCCCCCAGGCTGCAATACAACACCTGATTCAAAGGAGTATCCGGTTCGTGGAAACTGATAAGCATTTTATTCATCTGCCTGCTCAGTCCATGCGGCGTATCACCTACCAATGTATTGAAATACTTCTTCAGGCATACAAAAAGTTCCGATACATACAGGAAATGCTCATCCTTGCTGCAATGCAAGCCGTCGATATCTTCCATCAAATCCGCCATACGGTCTGTCTCAAGTACAGCCGTGGCATCTTGCGGCACTAACGTAAAGAGATTAAAATCCTGCCGGTTTTCCACTGCATTCATTCGCAGAAACGAGTATACGCCAAAACCTGTACACAGCAATACTATGGACACAATAACGGCTATTCGTATAAGGATTCGAATCTTCATGGCATACATTCGTCAACTGTTGGCAAAAATAAACATTTATACTAATAAAACAAAACAAATGTTTCAAAAAGTTTAGAAATCTATTTCCATACCGTCATACGCAAAGTGCACATGGGGCGGCAGTTGGCGGTCGATTTCGGCATGCAGCCCTGCATGATGACTCATGTGGATGAAATAAGTTTCCCTTGCTCCGATACGTTCCGCTGCCGCCAGCGCTTCCGGTATGCTTTGGTGCGTAGAGTGCGGCTGCGGCCGCAAGGCGTTTATTACCAGAACATCCAGTCCCTGTAATTGTTCATACGAAGCATCCGGCATCGTAAGCATGTCCGTTACATACCCCAGCCGCCTGCCGATACGGTATCCCAGGATAGGCAGCCGCCCGTGCATCACGGTAACCGGCAGTATTTCCGTTTCCCGCACGTAGAAAGGCCTGCCCGCTTCCACTTCCTGCAAATAAATGCGCGGCACACCCGGATATTTCTTATCCACAAAGCAATAAGGCATCCGTGCCCGCAGATGAGCAGCTGTGTAGGCATCCGAATAGACAGGTATTTCCGAGAAACGGCAGAAAGGGCGCAAATCGTCCAATCCGCCCACATGGTCGTAATGCTCGTGGGTTATCAGCACGCCGTCTATCCGCTCGTACACGGAAGCACGCAGCATCTGTGTCCTGAAATCAGGACCGCAGTCTATCAATATCACCGCATCGTCCGTATGCAGCAGGGCAGATGCACGCAAACGGCTGTCCCGCGGGTCGGCAGATGTGCAGACCGGGCATGTGCAGCCAATTTCCGGCACTCCGGTAGATGTTCCGCTTCCTAATATAGTCAGTTTCATAAAACAGTGATTGATGATTATCGGTTAATCATTCTATAAAGTTCACTTCCGGACAAATTTCCACTCCGAATTTCTCCTTTACCGAGGCTCTGACAGCATCTGACAGGGCAACCACATCTTTTCCGGTTGCACCACCCAGATTCACAAGCACCAGAGCCTGCTTGTCGTGCACGGCGGCAGGACCTAAGGCCTTGCCTTTCCAGCCGCATTGGTCTATCATCCATCCGGCGGGTATCTTCACCCGTCCGGCATCCACCTCGTAATGAGGCATGGTGGGATACAAGTCCAGCAACGCTTCAAATTGCGCACGAGGCACGATGGGATTCATAAAGAAACTCCCGGCATTACCCAGCACTTTCGGGTCGGGCAATTTGCTTTCGCGAATATCTATAATCACACGGCGCAAAGTGGCTAAGGTCACTGACGGATACCCGGCAAGCTCCTGACGGATTGTACCATAATCCAATGTATAATGCTCCTTCTTGCTCAGTACGAAATTCACGTAAGTCACAAAGACCGATTTCATTTCAGGCTTTTTGAAAAGGCTTTTCCGATAGGCATATTCACATTCGTCTTTCCGGTAGGTACGCTTCTCGCCGCGGATGTTTATAGTCTCCACAGACTCGATGAGGTCTTTCACCTCTACACCGTAAGCACCAATATTCTGTACGGCAGCCGCTCCTACCTCACCGGGTATCAGTGACAGGTTCTCCGCGCCATACCAGCCCTGCTCCACACAGTAAGCTACAAAATCATCCCATACTACACCCGCACCCACACGTACATGCACCTGCCCGTCATCTTCCGCGGTCACTTCTATGCCCCCGATGCGCGAGTGCAGCACCATGCCTTCATAATCTTTCACAAATAACAGATTACTACCGCATCCTATATGTAAAAAAGGAGAAGTGATGCGCCCTTCGGCTATCCATTTCTCCAATTCCTCTACCGAGTGATATTCTGCATATACGGCAGCTTTTACATCAAATCCGAATGTATTGGGTATTCTCATAAGTCTCAAATGCTCGTATCTTCGTATTTATACATCTTCCACTCACCGCCCCGCCTGCGGAAATAGAAAACGTTGGAATATCCGTTGCCGATACCGTTTACTTTCAGGATTTTCGTATTCGAATTATCCTCGTTCTTCTGTCCGTAGTTGATGTTGGACAACTTGTCTGCGGGCAGCGACGGACGGAAAGCATACCACTGGTTCACGTCGAGAGTGGTTTCCAGTATGGCAAACTCATCGTCGGGGTCGATGGTGACAAACTGCAACGGATTGGCAATATGCTCGCTCTGATACAAGCTGTCCGTCACAAAACGGGTATAGAAATCCACAAAATTCTCGCCTTCACCTTCTTCGATATGACGCAAATTTATGGCTTCGAGCATCCACATGCCTCGCTTACGTTCAAAATAATATTTCTTTACCATACGTGTTTTCAGATAAATCCACTCCACCTGTACGGATTTCAATGCAGTGTCGCCCACCATGTCCATGTCGCTCTCACGGTCGAAAAGCAATGTATAATAATTCTGTTTGGTAAACAGGTAGTCGTGCTTCCAGAAGCGTTCCTCTATCTTCGAAGGAGTGTCCCGGTTGTAATAAGGCAAAGGAAACTCCGTCCTTGCCCGTTGCAAAGCCTCGTCCGAAGCATAGTTGAAGATAAAATCGTCAAACAGTTCGTCCGCTTCCAACGGCTCAGGCTCCTCCTTCACTTCTGTCTGTTGCAGCGTATCGGCTTCATGCCCGGCCGAATCCACCATTTCGGTAATGGTAGCAAAGGGATCCATTTTCGTCTTTCTGTTCCCACACGAGAACAGAAAGACGAGTATAAAAAATCCCGTTAGTAATCGTTTCATCCTTTACCGACCTCTACGGTCATTTATTTAATTTTGCTCTTAGTTTTTCAAGCATGTCCACAGTCATAGACTCCAGGTCAAACTGCGGCATCCAGTCCCATTCTTCACGGGCGCAGGAGTCATCCAGCGAATCGGGCCAACTGTCGGCAATGGACTGCTTCAAAGGATCTATCTGATAGGTCATTTCGAAGTCGGGCACATGTTTCCTGATAGCCGCATAAATCATTTCCGGGTCGAAACTCATGGAAGCGATGTTGAACGCATTCCGGTGCTTCAGCCGTTCCGGATCGGCTTCCATCAGCGAGATAGCCGCATTAATGGCATCGGGCATATACATCATATCCATAAATGTACCCGCCTTTACGGGACATACGAACTTCTCACCTTTTACGGCAGAATAAAAGATGTCTACCGCATAGTCCGTCGTACCGCCGCCCGGAGGTGTCACATTGGAAATGATTCCGGGGAAACGTACCGCACGGGTATCCACCCCGTATTTCGTATGGTAATAATCACTTAACAATTCCGTAGTCACTTTTGTTACGCCGTACATGGTACGCGGACGCTGAATGGTATCCTGCGGTGTCTTTACGTGAGGAGTATTCTCTCCGAACGAACCGATGGAACTCGGCGTAAACACGGCGCAACCGTATTCGCGCGCCACTTCCAGCACATTCCACAGCCCGTCGATGCCAATCTTCCACGCCATGGCGGGACGGCTCTCGGCAACTACCGACAACAGGGCTGCCAGGTTATAAATTGTATCAACCTTGAATTGCCTCACCACCACTTCAATAGACTGGCGGTCTGTCACATCGGCTATGGCCGAAGGACCCGAGGATTTCAATTCACCCTGCGGCATGGCGCTCGGAATATATCCGGCTACAACATGGTCATTACCATAGCGCTTGCGCAACTCCAATGTTAGCTCCGAGCCAATCTGTCCTGTGGCTCCAATTACCAAAATATTTTTCATACAACTTATTTATAAGGTATTCTTTCGTTACTGAGTCGCAAATATACACACTTTTTTTTCATTTTTCTATCAAAAAGATATTGTTTATTCCAAGAAAAATGATGTCCTTTGTAGAGCTTCAAATAACGAAGTATTACCTATTAAAATAAAAAGCTATGTACGGTAAAATGAAAGACCATCTCAGCAAAACGCTTGCTGAAATAAAAGAAGCCGGACTCTATAAAGAGGAACGCCTGATTGAGAGTGCACAACAAGCTGCTATCACCGTGAAAGGCAAGGAAGTACTGAACTTCTGCGCCAACAACTATCTGGGATTATCCAATCATCCCCGCCTGATAGCCGCTGCTCAGAACATGATGGAACGTCGCGGCTACGGCATGTCGTCCGTCCGTTTCATCTGTGGCACACAGGACATCCACAAGGAATTGGAAGCTGCCATTTCCGATTACTTCAAGACAGAAGACACCATTCTTTACGCCGCCTGCTTCGATGCCAACGGCGGTGTGTTCGAACCTCTCTTCACCGAAGAGGACGCCATTATCTCCGATTCCTTGAACCATGCTTCCATCATTGACGGCGTGCGCCTCTGCAAAGCCAAACGTTACCGTTATGCCAATGCCGACATGGCAGAACTTGAAAAATGCCTGCAAGAGGCCCAGGCACAACGTTTCCGCATCATCGTAACGGACGGTGTGTTCTCCATGGACGGCAATGTAGCTCCCATGGACAAGATATGTGACCTTGCCGAAAAGTATGATGCACTGGTAATGGTGGACGAATCCCACTCTGCCGGAGTAGTGGGCGCTACGGGACATGGCGTGAGCGAACTGTACAACACCTACGGACGTGTGGACATCTACACCGGTACATTGGGCAAAGCCTTCGGCGGCGCTTTGGGCGGTTTCACCACGGGTCGCAAAGAGATTATCGACCTGTTGCGCCAACGCAGCCGTCCTTATCTCTTCTCCAACTCCCTGGCTCCGGGCATCATCGGTGCAAGCCTTGAAGTATTCAAGATGCTGAAAGAAAGCGACGCCCTGCACGACAAGTTGGTAGAAAACGTAAATTACTTCCGCGACAAGATGACTGCTGCCGGTTTCGACATCAAGCCTACCCAGAGTGCCATTTGCGCAGTAATGCTGTACGACGCCAAACTATCGCAGGTTTATGCAGCCCGCATGCAGGAAGAAGGTATTTATGTAACCGGTTTCTACTACCCCGTTGTACCGAAAGGGCAGGCACGTATCCGTGTACAAATCTCTGCCGGACACAATAAGGAACATCTGGATAAATGTATTGAAGCGTTTATTAAGGTAGGAAAGGAATTGGGAGTGCTGAAATAACTTGATGTTTTTTTAGGCACGGATTACGCGGAATTACACGGAAGAAAGGATAAAGTAAATCCGTGAAATCCGCGTAATCCGTGCCTGAAAATAATAAATGTTTCCGTGTTGCAACACATTCCTATTCTTGCAACATTACCCTATTTTTCATGCAGGCACGGTCATTAGCTCGCGCCCTATTTCACGTATTGTTTCTATTATTTCATCAAAACGTTGTTTAGACGGCTTCTTTGTTCCACTCACATATTGCGCAAACAGACTTTGTGACAAGCCTAACCGACGAGCTACTGCAGAGGCATTCAGTTCAGGATGAGCTATGAATAAGTCATATAAAAGATTTGATTTCTTTTCCCGAAAAAAGCCCTCAAAGCTTAAATCCTCATCCAATTCTCTCCAATGAATACCATATTCACTCACTTCAAAGTTCGCACGCTGTTCAGAAGTAGCAAATTTTAATCTTTAATAATTTGCAAATTCTTCACAAGCTTCCCTACCGTCAATTATACGTATCCATACAGCTGTATCGGTCAACCATACTTTTTCTATTACGTCTTTCATAACTGCTCATCTGGCTTTGTTAAAGAATTTATTCCAATGCTCTGCTATCACTTCTTGATTTTCTTTTTCTTCTCATTACAAATATAGATAATTATTTTATTACCTACCAGAAGAAACACGAAACAATACAATTTCCGGTTTCTAAAACGATAGCTGACAGATAAAAAACGGGTGATAAAGCCCACGCCTTACCACCCGTTACCTTACCGGTTATATTTCTTACTTATTTTCTTTCGCCCAGCTTCGCATCAATAAAGAAGATTCCGGCTGCACCGGCTTTCTTCACCATATCTACGATACCGGCAGCAGTAGCTTCTTCCTCTACCTGCTCGCGAACGAATCCCCACAAGAAGTCTTGGGAAGCCTTATCTTTTTCAGCGGCAGCCACGTCTACAAGAGCGTCGATCATCTTTGATACGCGGCATTCGTGTTCGTAAACCTGTTCGAATACTTCCAACGGAGTACCGAAGTCGTTGGGAACAACGTCAACCTTATCCAGTTTGGCTTTGCCACCACGCTTGATAATATACGATGCCAGCTCACAAGCATGTGCATGTTCTTCAAACGACTGCTTCTTCAACCAGGAAGCCATACCACAATACCCCTCTTTCTCCATATAGAAAGACATTGCCAAATAAAGGTTGGATGACCACATCTCAGCCGTAATCTGCTCGTTAATTGCATTCTGTAATTTTTCTGTTATCATAATTGTATTTATTAAGTAAATTGAAATGATTACAAATATAACAAGAACACATGAATATTGTTTATCCCAATAACATTATTTAGTAAAAAAAGCATAACATAACCTTTCACATATAACAATCGCATTACAATGAAACCGGATTAGGGGGCAGCGGATCTTGCAGAATGGATACAGCATCAAAACAAGGACACACTTTTATCCATTCTTCGGGTTCTATCTCGCCGTTACGATTGAAGTCGGGACTAAGGTCGCGATACCCGCAGAGACGGCTGCCGGGATAATCACGCAGTAACAGCATAACAAGCATACGCAAAGAGTGTTTCTGAAAATCGGTACGAGTATCGGCAGGGTATCCCCGTTCATCCAGCCCACTCTCGCAGCAAATACCTATGCTGTGAGCGTTATAGCCGCGAGCACGCTCCTCGGAATGTTCCAAAGGACGGAGCATCTTTATATCACCGTTCTTGCAGATATAATAGTGATAACCTGCACCGAAGAAGCCCTGGCTCAGGTGGTCTGTTATCAAATCATGTTCGGTATAGCTACGGTCACAGCGGGTAGCGGAACAGTGGATAATGATGAGGTTGGTAAATCTCACGTAACTTAAGTATAAGGTATAAAATATGAAACATAATTAAGCAGACATTGTTTGTACGCCTAAAGCACAGAGAACGGCAGATGCCACTACGATTACGATTTTAAGGAGCTTGTTCCACCAGTTTGATTTTGTTATCATAAGATTTAAATTAAGGGTTTCATTTTTATAAGTTATATTAAAAAACGGACACAAAGGTATACAAAAAAGCGATGTATAATACGTGTCGAATACTCTTCGGGAACAGGCCGCTATCTGCAAGTAAACAAATTTCAGAAAAATGCAGTATATTTATTGCGTGCGGTAATAGCGCACGCAAAGACTGTAAATATTATAAAGCCAACAGATTATGAAAGATTTAACAACCTTTACGCTTTCAGTCATACAGGAACTGGAAGACGAGGGGCGGTTCGGAACCGCCCATGTATACCGCAGCATGCTACGGGCTTTCCAACGGTACTGGGAAAGCGAACATCCAAAAAACGAAATACGCATGCGGAAAGTGTTTGATATCGCCACGATACACAAATTCGAAAGGCACCTGCTGGAGAGGATGCTCAAGCTGAACACCATGTCCACCTACCTGCGCATGTTGCGGGCTGTATACAACCGCGCGCTGCTGGCAGGCCTCACCGGCTACGTGCCCGGACTGTTCAAACATGTATATACCGGAACCCGTGCCGACGTGAAACGCGCACTCCCACCTGCCGAAATGGGACAAGCACTCGACATCTCCGCTTCCTTGCACCGGGAACTCAAAGAAGCGCAGATATGGTTCGCACTGCTCTTCCTCTTGCGGGGAATGCCGTTTGCAGACCTCGCAAGGCTGCGTAAATGCGATTTCAAGGACGGGGTAATTACCTACCGAAGACAGAAAACGGGAAGGCAGATACGTGTACACGTAACCGAAGAAGCCGCTGAGCTTATCCGCCGATGCGCCGACCGCCGCACGGACTCGCCCTACCTGCTCAACATACTGGGGGACGAAAACTGCCGTTTCCCCCTGGGAAGGCGTGAAGAATACCGACATTACCAACAGGTCCTGCGGAGATTCAACCGGAAACTCAAACTGCTGGCGGCAGCCCTCAGACTGGGCAGAAAGCTGTCGTCCTACACCGCAAGGCACACATGGGCAACAACGGCGTTCCACACCAGAGTCGCCGTGGGAGTAATAAGCAACGCACTGGGGCATTCATCGGTAAAGGTTACGGAAACCTATCTGAAACCCTTCGAAAACGAAATGCTGGACAGGACCAATAAAAAAATTATCGCTTACGTGAAGAAATGCAGTATCCGACAAGGATGACAAGGGAGCATTCCATGTATATAACTATGATACAGATTATTACAAAGGGATTACTTTGTAGGTAACGGAGGATATTCCTACCGCAAAAGTAACTATAAAACTTGAAAAACAAAATAAAAAAGATAAAATCTTATCATATACGGCATAAAAGACCGGCAGCAGACAAAACAGAACAAACCGACTTCAACCAATAAAGCAAAGCCCCCCTTGCCGCCTTCCGGTAGGAAAGCGGGAAAACGTCTGTTATATAACTTTATCGGTTATACAACCCGGATGCATATGCGGCAGACGCTTCTGCAGGGTGCCTAAAGGCAATCTTCCGTTACCTACAAAGTAACGGCCGGATACCAACAATCAAACAAACAAGAAAACTACATGATAACGCCCAAAACACAGACTGCCATTGCAGTACTCAAATGCATCTATGCAAGAGACTACGGTACTTGCATAAAACCATACACACTTACAGAAGGGCAGATGCGGGTATTGCTGACACAGCTCACCAATGCCGGACTTATCATCCTGAAAGAAAAGGAACATCCGCTGGAAATACAGTCCTATATTCCTGCTAAAAAAGCCATGGAAATATCCCTGCTGGATATTCTCGAAGCCACGGGAGGACATCTGAACTGCAACAGCCCCATTACCGAGCGGTTCTATGCACAATACGGAAGAGCCGCACAAAAACTCGGAATAGTAAACCAGATAACCAGGATATACCTGAAGGAGATTACACTGACAGATTTATAACAGGAACAAAGAAATTGAGAAGCAGAAAATACATACCGATGCTGATGCTCCTTGCCCTGCTGTCGTGTGCAGGCAAGGCAGGGGCGCAAACCGTTGCCGTGAAAAGCGACCTGCTTACGGGGGGCATGCTCGCCTCGCCCAACCTCGGTGTGGAACTAAAGCTGTCGGAACGTTTCACGCTGGAGGCCGGGGTTTATTACAACCCCTTTCCGGCAGGAGGAGACAAACGCTGGAAACACTGGTTCGTGCAGCCGGAGCTGCGCTACTGGATGTGCCAGCCCTACGGAGGACATTTCTTCGGGGCAGGCCTGATGTACGGCGTGTACAACGTAGCCAAGGCAAGGCTGCCTTTCGGGCTGTTCAAAGGGGTACGTTCCGAAAGATACGAGGGAGACTTTACGGGAGTGGGAATATCATACGGCTATCACTTCATCCTCTCCCCCCGCTGGGGACTGGAGACAAGCATCGGCGTAGGATTCCTGCACACCCGATACGAACGCTACCGCTGCGCGCACTGCGGAGAAAAGACAGGAAGCGGAAACAGGAATTTCATCGCTCCCACCAAAGCCTCCATATCCTTAGTGTATATGATGCAATAATAACAAGATAAATTACAACAGCAAATTGAAAGTATGAAAAACTTAATCCGTATTCCTATGATAATGGCACTATCGGCGCTCTGCTGCCGGGCAGGTCATGCACAGGAATTCTACCGGGGGGAAATGTTCGTCACCGGACAGCAGTTCTCGCTTGCGGACGGGCGTCTAAACATTGACCTCTCAGTCGATTTCGAAGGACTGAGAATGCTCTCGGACGAATCGCTGACCCTGACGCCCGTACTCATCAGCGGGGAAAACGAGCAAGCCCTGCCGGCGGTACTCATCAACGGCAAGGAAAAGCAGAAAGTGTACCAGCGGCAAAAGGAATTTGCCGGAAACGGGCATCCGGCCCCCATACCCGCAGTAGTGATAAGGAACGACGCCAGGATGGCGCGCTCCTTCCGATACCGGGTGGCAGTGCCCTATAAGGAATGGATGAAGGACGCCCGGCTCCTGATGAGAACGCAGGAATGCGCCTGCCACGGCAAACAGGGCAAGGCCTACGAAGACAGGATTGCCGGCAGGCTGAACCTGCCCGAAAACCGCACTTCAGCCTGGGACATGGATACGGACAGGAAATACCTGGCCTGGGTGAACTTCATCGAGCCTGCACCCGGCAAAGACACACTGCATGCAGTGACGGGGTCCATCCCCTACTTTGGCAAAGGGAAGCAGGAAAAAGGAGAGAAAACGCTGGGAGAATTGTCCGAAAGCAAACAGAACTTAGAAATATACCACCGGCTGCGCAATGCTTTGCAGAACATCCGACGGGAAGAGGGAACGGAACTCCTGAAAGTGAAGGTTACAGGATACGGGGCACCTGCCGGAAACCTGAAAAAGAACGAAATGAATGCACTGGCACGCTCACTGAACCTTAAAGCATACCTGCGGGAAAACCGACTTGCAACTGGCATTCCGCTGGAAGTAACCTGGATTCCGGAAGACTGGGACTCCATTGCCGCACTGACAAGACAAAGCGGCATGATGTTCAGGGAGGCCGCCCTAGACCTGATAGGGAGTGTAGACATGGATAAAGGGCGGGAACGAATGCTGATGAAACTTGCCGACGGAAAGCCCTACAGATACCTGGCGGAAAAGATATTTCCCGAAGTTATGCGGGTCGACTACAGGATAGAGTACACCCGCCAGCAGCCGGATGCGGCGGAGAGCCTGAGGATGTCCCGTACTGGAGAACGTCAGACACTGCGCCTGAACGAGCTCTTTGCGGTAGCGGGCAGTTACCCGAAAGGATCTACGGAATACAACGATGTACTCGACCTCACAGCCCGCCTGTTTCCCGACAGCCCCGAAGCCAATATCAATGCAGCGGCCGTGGCACTCACCAAAGGGGAAACGGCCAAAGCGCGGCGCTATCTGGAGAGATTCGCAACCATGCCAATCGCATACAACAACATGGGCATACTCTGCCTACAGGAAGGAAAACGGGACAAGGCGGAAGTATATCTTACCATGGCAGCGGCAGCCGGCATAGAGCAGGCAGACAGGGTGCTGAAAGAGTTGAAAAACAAATAGGAAAGCAAAATGACCGGGAACACCAAAAGTATATTAACCTATAAAACAGGCATACATGAAAACAAACAGCTATTTATGGAGCATGCTGGCAGCAGCAACCTTTACACTAGCCGGATGCGGCAGTGAAGAAAACGGAATAACGGAACCCATGCCGCAGGGAAAGACGGCACAACTCGAACTGCGCCTGACAGGAAGCGGAGTGAACACCAAGGCAACCGGAAGCGCATTGCCTACACAAAACGAAGAGAATACGGTGAAGCGTTTCACCGTCGCCATCTTCAACAGCGACGAATCGGTGAATGCCATACGGACCGTAACCAATAACACCACTCCGGCAACAACCATCAACTGTACTCCGGCAACGAGCTGTACGGGCATCGTGGTAGCCAACGCCCCTACAGACGGTTATTTTTCAGGCGTCCTGAACAAGACCGACTTCCTGAAGAGGACAATTGCACTGGGCGATGCCCAGACCAAGGATTGTCTGCCCATGAGCGGAGACGTAAAAAACGGTGATGGCAACGCCACCTTCACACTGGACGCAGGCATCAACACCGGTATGACAGCCCGGCTGAGCAGGCTCGTTGCAAGAGTGTCCGTAAGCGGCATCAGAACCGAATTTGACCCCAACGGACAGTACTCGGCGGCATCCTACGAACTGAAAAACATCTTTGTGCGGAATGCCGTGAAAGAAGCTGTACCGGGCACGGGAGGATACAGCACCACCAAAATGAGCACACCGGATTATCTGACCGGAAACTACACCGGCTCCAGCGGAACTGTAGCTTATCTGGCAAACTCGGTCACTCCCCCGGTAAGCGTAGGTATCGAGCATAAAACCGACTACTGGTTCTATATACTCCCCAACGAAGAGGCCACCCGTACGGCATTGGTACTGGAAGGAACGTTCAAGAAAAGTGCAAGTGATGCAGGAACCACCATCTATTATCCGATAATCGTCAACAAGAGCCAGACCGGAACAAATATCACCGGAGCTTCGGGCACGGGTACTTCAAACATTGCCCGCAACACGACCTATGCCATCAAGGCAACTATCAAGAATATAGGAACCGATGACCCCACCGGAGAGATAAACCCTACTTCACTCGAACTGACAGTGAGTGTAGCCGACTGGGCACTGAACATCACGCAGGACGTGACATTCGAATAATTACCCGAAACCATAAACAATAATGAAACCTATCCGCACAGCCATACTTACGGCATCGTATGCCTGCCTTGCCTTTCTGCACGTATCATGCGTGCGGGAAGACACCGGAGACTGCATGCAGTACGAAATACACGTGCGGGTAGTGGATGCGGCAGGTAATGATCTCACCCAAAGCGGTGTACTGGAGAAATCGGAAGTGTATCTTTTCGGAGAAAACGGTTTTGTACGCATGGTTCCTGCAGGAGTGTCATCAGACTATCTTTTCGGAAACCACAAAGAAGCACGGCTTACCCTCGTAGCGTGGGGAAACATCAAGGAAGATACCCTGATTACCGCCAAAATCAAACCGGGGACCCTGCTAGAGGAAGCACGCCTGAAACTGAAACAACATGCCGAAGGAAGCCATTTACCTGTTACTGACCTCTTTTACTGCCGCAAGGAGCTGAACAACACCGCTACAAGGAGCATACAAGAGGAAAAAATCACGCTGGTTATGGAAAAAATGACCGCAGGGTTGAGCATACGGACACGCTATCTTGCAGAACGCTATCCGTATCAGGGAGAAACCTATACCTTCATTGTACGGGGAACGGGTTCCGAAGTGGATTTCATGGGAAAAGTAACCGGAGAAAACGCAAGATACAAACCACCAACCTTTACAGATGAGCAAGGAGATGCCTATGCTCCGCCCTTTCGCATATTTCCAACCCAAGAAGAAGAATGTATCGAAGTGGAAATATACAGAGGGCAGGAAAAACTATGCACCATTACGCAGGATAACGAGCTACACCTCTTACGAGCGGAAGCCGGAAAGCAAACTGACATTGAAATAGATTTCAGAAAGACCGAAATAAGAGTATTCGTAAAAGTACTGCCATGGGGAGAAGTGGAACAGGAAACGGAAATGTAAATTAAAGAAAGTATGACAGGGCTATCGGAATATAGAAGCAAATCCGCCGCATTATTACGCATTGTAACCTGTGCGGTAATCGTCCTTGCTCTGCTGGCTTGCGACAATGGGCAACCTGGCACACTGACCGACAATGGCGAAGTAATGCTCACACTCCGCATTTCGCTACCGACGGCAACGGACGGAAGTACCGCCACCCGCGCCATTACATCCAACGAGGAAAATGCAATAGACATAGCCCAACTGAAAGTATTGGTATTCAAGGCAAACAGTTCCACGGAAACGTTCAGCTATGAGGCGCCGCAAATACAGTTACAGGATGGAAAGTACATAGTGACCCTGAAACAAAGCCTGATAGGCGAGAAATACAGACTTGTAGTCATAGCCAATGCCGGAAAGAAACTACCCGTCATTCCGGATAACACTGCCAAAAACGATGTTCTGAAAATGATAACGTTCGATGCCACCGGAATGTGGAATGCAACCGGAACGACAAACTACAGCCGTTTCCCTATGTGGGGAGAAACGACTGCAACGCAAGCCATCACTCCTGCCACATCTTTGGGAAACATCACGTTGCTGCGTTCGCTGGCACGCATAGATGTGGGATGTATGCTAAATGGAGAAATAGCAGCAGGAATAAGCGGATTTACGTTGAAAACAGTCAGCGTGTACCGCACCAAGAATAAAGGCTACGCAGCTCCTGTAAACGGTGGGACAATTACCGATAACGTGGTTGCGTCCGTATCCATCCCCCCGGATGCCGGAACAAACGATGCGCTGACCTACACCTGCACGGACGGCAAATCACTGATACGGACTATCTACGTAGCGGAAACACCGCAAGGAAATGGCAGGGACAATAATGTATGCCTTGTCGTAGGAGGTACTTATGCGGGAAGCACGCATTATTACAGAGTGGACCTTACCAGCAGGGGAAGTTATATTCCGCTAAAAAGGAACTGCCGCTACATCGTGAATATCAAGGCGGTGAACAATGCGGGATATACCACGGAAGCAGCAGCACTTACGGGCGACAAGACATTGGTGATAGCAACAAGTATATCAGCAGAAGCGTGGAGCGGACAGACATCGGCAGGTTCGGGAACAATAACCATGCCTCAAAGTCCGGATCAATGGTAGCAGGTGCAAAAATGACAAACGGTTCATAAACGATTATTTTACCTTAAAAAAAATGAGACGAATGATAAGAAATATGTTATTCCATATATCGGTTGTCCTGCTGATAATCGGGTGCGGAAAATACGAGGACAGCATAGAGAACCCCTCTCCCAACAACATCCTCGTTGAGGTGGAAGCTCCCCAGACAAACGGCTGGAGCACGGAAGAGATTGCCGGCACACGAAGCGGAATAACAAAAACCGTCAAACAAAAAGGAGAATACGACTTGAATATGGAAGTGAGTACACTGTATTACCCCGCAGGATATGCAACCGATGAAGCCGCCACCCGCTGGGCAAACATGGAAGATAACATAACTTTCCGGGTCATAGCTTATAAATCGGCTACCGCCACCGAAATTTCCACTGCAAACTATGCCGGATATGGAGATTATAAGCTGTCGGGAAGCAGCGTACAAACCACAAAGAGCCTTATTCTCCCTATGGGGACTTATACATTCATCGTTTATTCATACGGCAATTCAAGCGCCATTACCACATTTACCAACAGCTCTACAAGTGTTCCCGTAACAAACGGGCAAAATTTTATGACGTATGTAAAAGCTGGAGTTGTAATTAACAATACAGGCAGCAAATATACGTTGAGTAACATCGTGTTCAAACATCATTGTGCACGATACAGAGTACAAGCCATTGCCCAAGCCGAAAGAATGGGAATAATTACGGCATGTACGGGTACAGTGACTCTGCCCAAACATAATGCTACCTATTCTTTCACAAACAATGCACTGACAGCACAAACCGGATCGGGAACGATAAATATCACTTGGAGCAGTCCGAATGCGATGAGTGTGTATAGCAATTACACGTATCTATTGCCGCAAACTTCTGCAAGCGTAACGATAAAATTGAATCTTACCATCGGCAACAAACCATTTAGCAATAGGAGCACAACATTATCCGGAGTGACTCTTAACGCCAATAACACCTATTACAACAACGTTTCATTCACCACAATAGAAGGGTATATTATCGGGGGAAATATTTGGGCAAACGGAAACTTATATTATACAGCAGAAACAAAAAAATATGGTATCTATCCCAATACACTGACATGCAGCAAAGCAAATAATGCTCCGGACTATTTTGTATTCAATAATCCGTTGCCAAATAATCCGGAACTTGTCACAACTTGGTCCGATTCAAGAGACCCATGTCGAAAAGTTGAACCTAATAGCACTTGGAGAACTCCTACTTTACAAGAGTTCAATAATTTGCTTTCCTATGCAAAAGGAGTACCCAAAGATGGATACACAATATACGGAGATGTATTAAAACTCCCATATAGTAGCTTTATGAGATTTACCGACGGACATCCGCACGAACCTTATTTTGATGCCATAGGATACTATCTATGCACTACGTACAACAGACATCTTCAAAATGAATTCATTGGGGGTGAAGACTCTTCAACAGGTGAAATAATAGCTTTTGTTATCCGGTGTGTACGAAATAAATAGCTTAAAATAATAAGAAATCATTGCTTTGTACAAATGAGAATATAGAATTTACATACACAACTTATATTCAACTTCCACTTCCAAAGCATTAAAACGCTCTAAATACCTAAAACAAAAACGTCTGATAAGAATATCTCTTTATTCAAATCAGAAATGTTTTGTTTGTTTGCTGTGCCTTCCCTGCACTGTGAAGTGCGGGGAGCACTATTTTATACAGACCTATATTTTCAAACCCAAAACAACCGTAACAAAGAACTCTTGGATGTTCATTAAAAGGGTAAATCATAACCGCAAGCAAAGTCCTCTTGTACAGACAACTTCCCCATACTATCCAAAAGAGCAATATCTTTAATTTTATTACGAAATAAAGAAAAGCAAGTATTTGCAAATCTAAAGGATAAATTCAAATGATTGTTTTTCCTGTTCCATTTCGTATTGCTTAACAAGGGCATCATAACTTAAAAATGACACACGTTTGTTCAATCGTAAATCATCGAAAGCATGAAAACGCATCTTAGCTTCAAATTCCGGTTTGCGTTTTATATCGGCAACAATAGCCATTCTTACATAGAAATCTTGCAGGTCGTTGAATTTCAGCAAAGAGTTCTGGATGTCCGTAGAATGCTCTATCTCAAAAAATGAATGAGGCATATTGCGTCCGTTAAACCATATCGTATCAATAGTAGCACTGCGCTTTATCAGTTGAGGATAGGAATAAGGCGGCTGTTCTGCAAGAGTAGAAAGTTCGTGTAACTTGTGCCCATCGTAGAATTTCTTGTTTTTATCTTGTTTGGGTACGAAAGTCTGCATGTTACGGAACTTCCCTATTATTAATAGAATACCTTGATAGTAAGTATGGTTGAACATTATAACATCATTTGAATCTTTGTTCTTCTCGGTTTCTACAATAATCCCCCTATCTTCTATTTGTTTTCTATACTTCTCAAGTCCATATAATCCGGGCTTTATCTTATAGATCCCCTTAGTCTGTTGCACAATGCGGCGGATACTGGCAAATGGAGTTTTTGTTTTCCATTCACAGTCGCTTATTTTAAAAACTTCTCTGTTCAGCTCTCCTAAAGTTGCGACTCCACCCAACTTATCTAAGGTTTCTATGACAGCTTCGTATTGTTTCATAACTACATTATTTTATCAACAGTGCAAATAACAGAAACAATAGAACAAGTTAAATACCTGTTCTATTGTTTATTTAAAATTATTACCTACAAAATTCATAACTACCGGCACTCCCCTCAAAAGTAAGCACTCCATCGGAAGCCTGCACCTCGGTCAACGGAATAAAGATGCAACCGTCCTTCTTTACTTGCCAGTTTCCTGCTTTAAGGTCGGTAATGACAAATTTATATGTACCCGTACCGTTAACTGTAAGGGTAAAATCTTTCTGCAGCGGTTCGCTGCTCCTGGCAAAAGTAACGACACGATCGGCTAACTGAACACCTACTATCCGGTCATCCTCAATACGCTGCACTGCGTTCAACCGATTGCATCGGTTATCGGCAACCTGTATCACATTCAGGAAGTTATCGGTAACGGCAGGGGCAACGGGTGAAACTTCTACCCGCCAGGCTCCGCGCTCGTTGGCATTGTCAAGATAAGGGGCTACGGCATCGTTGGGATAGTTAGTGCCGAACACCCAGTTTTCTTTGCCGGGACCGCCAACCTTATCGATACGAAGATTATCTGCCTGAGGTAAAAGGACGGTGTTGTGCAGCATACCGCTATCACCGTCTTTGGTGCGCCGCACGGTGAAAGTATTACCTTCAAGCGTGGGTTCTTCAATGCTATGCAGCAACCAGTATTTGCGGAAATCGGGACTGGAAGCCGATACTTTATCATATACAATAAGTGCGGCAGGCACTGTTTCGGACTTCAGGTTAAGGAATACAAAAGAACGTTTCGCCTCTTTCACTTTCCGGGTATAGGCTTGTGTTATATCCCCCTTCAAATAAGAATAATCGGGAGCCTGCGCGTCAGGACCAAATCCATGAGCCAACACTTTACCTACCGTATATTCCTCGGACAAAAGGCTGTCGAGCGAATTGCAGGTTTTCCAACCTTCGCCGCACATACGCTGCCCGCCGTCATTGGTTGCAAACCGTGTCTTTCCACCCCCGCCATAGTTCCAACAGCCGAACTTTTCGTCAGGATCGTACACCAGCAATGAATTATGGGCAATGGTGCGTTTGAAGTAATTTTTGTTGTTGGGACTGTTATAACCGCCCGAACTACCGCTATAAGCACCGGCATCGATAGCCAAAGGCCCTTTGTGGTAAATCTGGAAACTGCCGCCGTCCATGTGCTGGTGGTTACCCACAAATTGCTCATTAATTTTCATCTCGGCAATCACGCAGTTGGCATCCCAACCGGTACGGGCAATCATCCAGCCATAGGGAGTACCGGAATAACGTGTCAAAGGAAGGTCGTCGGGGGCCTTGCCTTTCAGGGTGTAGTCACGCCACAACAGTTCGTATATCAAACAATGGTTCATGGACTCGTTGCCCGACTTGTCCAACCGGGGATTACGCTCGAACTCATAAGCCAGATATTCATCTTTATAATAACTGGAAGCCAAAAACATAGGCGTCGGCATAGTAAGCAATGCAGGACGATTTTGCGGATAATCATCACCTGCAGGCATCAACACTCCGTCGGGACGCCGGCGGTAGATAATGTCGTAGAGTACGAACCTCGCCGAAGAGCTGTAAATGCTACCGGCTCCCATCTTATCCAGAATCCATAAAGGAAAGAGGTCACAGGCAAAGCGGACATGTACATAATTCGTGCCCTGGTGATAGTTCTGCCCTTCGTAAAAATAGTTGCGTGCCGGGATATAATCACGATAGAGCATGGTAATGACATGATTGTACATATCGGGATATTCATCATAAATGGCAATGCCTGCCGACAGCATATCGCGCATAATCATCCACTCCGACGGATGCCCCGCTATGGGTTGGTTATTGCGTGGCGGATAACCGCATTCCATACTCTTTGCCAGACGGATAAATTCTTTGATATAAGCCTGCTTCTCGGAACTCTTCATCTGGTCGTAGCACCAGTCATATACCATAGCCCCCGTTATCAGCATGGCTCCGCTGGCCCGCGACAAGTCGGAACGAGTGCCGAAAGAGGCACGCTGCAACGTATCGAGCATGGCTGTAATGGCCTTGCGTGCCAAACGTTTGTCACCTTCCAACAGATAGTCAAGGGCTTGCAACTGCACCCGCGATGTAACGCCGCGCATCTCGTAATAATAGCGGAAACCGCGGTTTGTAACGGCAGCTTCTTCCGCCGGAGTGCGGTCTTTGCTCAGCTCTTTCATAAGAGAGAGTGTCTGCTGTGCCTGAGGAGTTTTCAGACGTTCCTTCAACGCGGGTAAATCGGATGAGCGAACATACAAACGGGGATGCGTATGAGGCGGAATCGGTACATTAACTCCCTCTATCTCTTGCCAGGCCACTTCTTTCGGCAATTCCTGCGCCGAAAGACAAAACGAACTAAATATCAGGCTAAGTGAAAAGAAAATCGACTTGTGTTTCATAATGGATTTATATCAGATATTAATGCTGTAAAAATACAACAAAAAAATCAGGTAGCTATAAAAAACAAGCACAGAAACAAAAAGGATGTTCCCGTGCTTGATAAATCATTTAAATCTTGTACTGCGCTTATACCAGCTCGTCCGATGTATAACCTTGCGGCAACTCACGGCAGTTATAACCTGAAGCCATGATTTCACCATAAGCTCCGGCAGAGCGAAGGGCTATAAGGTCGCCACGCTTCACACCGTTCAAATCGACAGCCTTGCCAAAGACATCGGATGATTCGCAGATAGGCCCCACTACATCATAAGTTTGCTGCGGAGCATCGGAAGTAATGTTCTCTATCTTATGGAATGCCTGATAGAGTGCAGGACGAATCAAGTCCGTCATACCTGCATCAAGAATAGCAAACTGCTTATTAGTGCCTTGCTTTACATATAAAACCTTTGCAATAAGCGAACCGCACTGCCCCACGACCGAACGCCCCAATTCAAAATGAAGTGTCTGATAAGAACGGAGTTTCAGGCAGTTATCGTAGGTTTCGAAATAGCTTTTGAAATCGGGTACAGGCTGACGGTTGGGATGTCCGTAATCAATGCCGAGTCCACCACCCACATTAACGTGTTCGATACGTATCTGACGGGCTTCGAGTTTGTCCAACAATTCGTTGACACGATTACACAAAGCCACAAAATCGCCCATATCCAATATCTGCGAACCGATATGGAAATGAAGCCCGATGAACTTGACGTTTTTCATCTCCTGCGCCACGTCTATCACATGGTCCATATCTTCCATACTGATACCGAACTTGTTTTCCGCCAATCCGGTAGTGATGTTAGCATGCGTATGCGCACCTACATTGGGGTTGATACGGAAAGCAACATTGGCTACCTTGCCTTTGGCTGCGGCCAGTTCGTTGATAATTTCCAGTTCGGGTATGGACTCTACATTAAAGCAGAAGATATTATAATCCAATCCGAGATTTATCTCCCAGTCTGCCTTACCCACTCCGGCAAACACAATCTTGTCGGCAGGGAAACCAGCCTTGATTGCCGCACGGATTTCACCGCCGCTCACACAGTCCGCTCCCAACCCGCTCTCACGGATAATAGTCAGAACCTTAGGATTGGCATTGGCCTTTACCGCATAATGCACCGAATAGTTATCGTATCGTAACGCTTCGGTACGGATGCAGGAAAGGGTATCGCGCAGCACCTTCGTGTCGTAATAATAAAACGGGGTACGTAATTCGCGGAATTTGTCAATAGGAAATGTTCCTTTCATATAATTATTATGGGTTATATCTTCGTTTAGTTAAAAAGAGCGCTTTTATCAAGAAAGTAAAAGCGCTCATATCTACTGTTTTCTTTTATTACTCATTGAACAGCGCATCGCTGAGCGACTGCAAAGCCTGTTTCTTATCACATTCACGGATAAGGAAAGAAATGTTATAGTTACTGCCGCCAAAAGAAATCATACGTACCGGTATGTCGCGCATGGCATCGAGCGCTTTGGCTTCAAAGCCGACGTTCTCCCATTCGAGGTCGCCTACCACGCAGATGATACACATATCCTTGTCCACCGTCACCGTACCGTATTTCTTCAAATCGTCCAGAATCTCGTTGAGATGCTTGGTATTGTCGATAGAAACGGATACGCCTACTTCGGACGTACAAATCATGTCGATAGAAGTCTGGTAACTTTCAAAGATTTCAAACACTTTACGCAAGAAACCATGAGCAAGCAACATACGGCTGGACTTGATTTTGATAGCCGTGATATTATCCTTTGCAGCTACAGCCTTGATTTTGCCTTTCTCCGTATCGTTGGAGATGAGTGTACCCGGAGCCGTGGGATCCATTGTATTGAGCAGACGCACGGGGATGTTAGCATACTTGGCGGGCTGGATACAGGTAGGGTGCAGGATTTTTGCACCGAAGTATGCCAGCTCGGCTGCCTCTTCAAAATGAAGATGGCGCACGGGAGAGGTCTTGTCCACAATACGCGGGTCGTTGTTGTGCATACCGTCGATGTCCGTCCAAATCTGGATTTCGGAAGCATTGACAGCCGCACCTATCAGAGAAGCGGTATAATCGCTGCCGCCACGCTGCAGATTGTCTACCTCGCCATAGGCGTTGCGGCAGATAAAACCTTGTGTAATATAAATGTCGGCATTGGGATGCAACTCAAGCTGAACCTGAAGTTTTTCTTTGATGTAAACAGGATCAGGCTCAGCATTTTTGTCCGTACGCATATATTCTAAAGCCGGAAGCAAAACCGACTTCACACCACATTCCTGCAGATAGTAATTCATCATGGCGGTAGAAATCAACTCACCTTGCGCCAGCACTACCTTCTCCTCGAACAGCGTAAAAAGGTCTTTGGTGTAAGAACGGATATAGTCGAAATGAGATTTGATAAGTTCCAGACCTTTCTGCTTATATTCGGGAGTGGCATAAAGTTCATCAATGTGCTGGCGATATTTCGTTTCCAGTCTGTTGATAATCTCGTTAGCACCTTCCGGATTCTTCTTGTACAGATAGTCCGAAATCTCAACCAATGTGTTTGTGGTACCCGACATGGCAGAGAGAACCACAATCTTACGTTCACCATCGGTAATCAATTTGGCCACTTCCTTAATTCGCTGAGCCGAACCTACTGAAGTACCTCCAAACTTTAAAACTTTCATTTTCGTTTCTGTATTAAAATGTTATATAATCTTGTTTATTTCTCTTCTATTGACGACGCAACGGAATACTGCTCCGTTACGTCCGTTATCAAATGGTCGGCACAACGGTATACGCGCCCCGGATATTCCCAAAGCAACTGCATATTGTGCGTAGTCATAATAACCAGCGAACCCGCCTCACTGATACTATGTAAAAGCTGGGTTATGGCAAATCCCGTCTCCACATCCAGATTTCCGGTTGGCTCATCGGCAAGAATTACTTCCGGAGAGTTCAGTACAGCACGGGCTATCACGATACGCTGTTGTTCGCCTCCCGACAATTCATTGGGGTATTTATAACCTTTATTGCTCATACCCACCAATTGCAATACTTCGTTGATACGGTCTTTTATTTCTCCCTTATTCTTCCACCCGGTGGCACGGAGCACGAACTCAAGATTGTCATACACCGTACGGTCGGTAAGCAACTGGAAATCCTGAAATACGATACCCAACTTACGACGCAACTGCGGAATATGCTTGCGCTTGATATGCAACATATCATATCCCAACACTTCGGCATCGCCCGCCGCCACATCCAGTTCACCGTAAAAGGTTTTGAGCAAACTCGTCTTACCCGAACCGACTTTACCGATGAGGTAGACAAACTCTCCCTTATGTAACTCCAAGTTTACATCGTTCAACACACACAACTCCTGCTGGTGTATCTCCACATCTTTATATCGTATCAGCACTTCATCCATAACAACTTAGTGTTTCTTCCAATCCGCACTGTGACGTTCTTCCAGCTCACGTGCCAAATCTTCTATGCGATAACCTTTAGAGGTCAGCAATACGATAAGATGATACAGTAAATCGGCTCCCTCGTATATCAGACGCTCGTCGGTACCGTTGCATGCTTCAATAACAGTTTCAACTGCTTCTTCACCTACCTTCTGCGCCATTTTATTGACACCCGACCGGAACAGGCTGGTTGTGTAAGAGCCTTCCGGCATTTCAGCATGACGCTTGTCGATAAAGTCCTGAAGAAGTTTCAGGAACATAACGGGCTGTTCGTTCTTCTCTCCCCAGCAAGTATCCGTACCCGTATGACAAACCGGACCGACAGGATGTACCTGAATCAGCAAAGTATCCTTGTCGCAATCCTCTTTCATGGAAACCACGTTCAGGAAATTGCCGCTCTCCTCGCCTTTTGTCCAAAGACGATTCTTGGTACGGCTAAAGAATGTTACTTTACCCGTTTCTACCGTCTTATCATATGCTTCCCGGTTCATAAAACCTAACATAAGCACCTTGGCCGTGTCAGCATCCTGTATAATTGCCGGAACAAGTCCGTTCATTTTGTCAAAGTCCAACATCTTTTTAAGTTATAAGTTATGAGTTATTTTGTTGTGAGTTATTGTTATGAGTCGTTTTCATCCGTGCTTCGTGCAGCAGCGAATAACTTATAACTCATAACTTATAACTCCTTATCATCTTCTCATTGCGACTCCTTGGGCGCAAAGATACGATTTTAAATCGGGAATTTTAATTTCTCCGAAATGAAAAACGCTGGCGGCCAAGGCGGCATCTGCTTTTCCTTCCAGAAAGACATCACGGAAGTGCTCTTTCACGCCTGCTCCGCCCGATGCGATAACGGGTATGGAAAGTCTGTCGGCAAGAGCGGCAAGGGCTTCGTTGGCATATCCGGTCTTTACGCCGTCATGGTTCATACTGGTAAAAAGCACCTCGCCCGCACCGCGCTCCTGCGCTTCCTTTGTCCAGGCAAAGAGTTCTTTGTCGGTCTCCACACGCCCACCATTGAGATAACACCACCAACCCTTTTCCGTCTGCTTGGCATCAACAGCCAATACACAAACCTGCGAACCGAAATGCTTGGCTATCTCGTCAATCAGTCCGGAACGGCGAATAGCCGAGGAATTGACGGATATCTTGTCCGCGCCGGCATTCAGAAGCCGGTCTACATCACTCAGTTCATGGATTCCGCCACCTACGGTGAAAGGTATGCTGATGTTGGCGGCAATACGCTTCACCAGTTCGGCAAATGTCTTGCGCCCCTCAAAACTGGCGGTAATATCCAGAAAGACCAACTCATCGGCCCCCTGCTCACTATAAGCACGCGCCAGTTCAACCGGATCGCCTGCATGACGCAGGTTTACAAAATTAGTCCCTTTTACGGTCTGTCCGTCTTTGATGTCAAGACAGGGGATGATTCTCTTTGCTAACACTCTTCTTTTATTTATGATTTTGGATTTATGACTTGATTTACGTTGAGCAACAATAATGAATGCAATGTTACGCAAATTTATATCATAAACGCTTCCAGTTCTTTAAAAGTTATACGCCCTTCATACAATGCCTTACCGAAAATAACGGCAGGTATACCCGTTGCTTCCAGTTGGCGAATATCCTCGGCACAACTCACTCCGCCACTGGCTATAAGGTAAAGGTCGGGATGCGCTTCCAACATCTCTTTATACAGAGATATGGAAGGGCCTTGCAACATACCGTCGCAATTGATGTCGGTACAGATGACTTTACGAACACCTTTCCCGACATAATCTTTCAAAAACGGGAACAATTCGCAAGCACTCTCATCCTTCCAACCGTTGACGGCAATCTTATGGTCTTTCACATCAGCTCCGAGAATTATTCTCTCCGAGCCGTATGTTTGCAACCAGTGACAGAAACGTTCGGGATTCTTTACGGCAATGCTACCGCCCGTCACCATCTGTGCACCGCTTTCAAATGCAATAACCAAATCTTCATCACTCTTCACCCCGCCACCGAAATCTATAACCAAAGAAGTAAGGGAAGCTATCTGCTCCAGCGTGCGGTAATTTACCACATGGTGGGAAACGGCTCCGTCGAGGTCTACCACATGAAGGCGTCGGATACCATGCGCTTCAAGTTCCTTAGCTACTTCTACGGGGTTCTCATTATACACTTTCTTGCTGTTATAATCACCCTGGGAGAGGCGTACGCACTTTCCGTCGATGATGTCAATAGCGGGAATTAACTCTATCATTTCAATTAATTACGAATTATCAAATATCGGATTCTTTCACTATAAGTCCAAAAAGTTCTGCAAGATACGTTCGCCCACACTTCCACTTTTTTCAGGATGAAACTGGGTGGCATAGTAATTATCCTTATGCAAAGCAGCACTGAACGGAAGTATATAATCCGTTACGGCAGCCGTACAATCGTTAACCGGAACATAAAAACTGTGTACGAAATAAACAAATTCTTCTTTCGCAAAGCCTTTGAAGAGACTGCTACTGGTCTGCAAAATCGTATTCCAGCCCATGTGGGGTACTTTATCCTCATGCTTTTGCGAAACAAAGCGTTTCACGTCAACGTCAAAAATACCGAGACAGTCCACATCTCCTTCCTCCGAATGGCGGCACATCAACTGCATACCCAAACAGATACCCAACACAGGCTGACGCAGTTCTTTTATCAGTCTGCCCATTCCGCCGGCATTCAGGAAATTCATGGTTGTTTCCGCTTCACCCACCCCGGGGAAAATGACTTTATCCGCAGCACGTAGAACCTTTTCATCTGCCGTAATCTCCGCCTCAACACCCAAACGCCTCAAGGCATAATCAACCGAACGGATGTTACCTGCATTATATTTGATAACCGCAACTTTCATCAACCACTAATTAAATATTACTGTCTTATTCTTATACGCCAACACCTTACGCTCGATATGCTTCTGAACGGCACGAGAGAGAACGATTTTTTCCAAATCCTTGCCTTTATTCACCAGGTCCTGCACAGTATCCTTATGAGTGATACGCACCACATCCTGCTCGATGATAGGCCCTGCATCCAATTCCGTAGTAACGTAGTGGCTGGTAGCTCCTATAATCTTCACACCACGCTCAAATGCTGCATGGTAGGGTTTCGCCCCTACAAATGCCGGAAGGAAAGAGTGATGAATATTGATGATGCGGTTGGGATAAGCGCCTATCATCTTCTCGGAAATGACCTGCATATAACGTGCCAGTACGATGAAGTTCACCTTGTGCTTGGCAAGCAGTTCCATTTCTTTCTTTTCCTGCTCTTCTTTTGTCTCCTTAGTAATAGGAAACAGATGAAAAGGTATGCCGAAGCGTTCTGCTACATGCTGCAAATCTGGATGATTGCTTATTATAAGAGGTATCTCCACATTCCATTCACCTGCCGTATAGCGCGCCAGCAGATCGAACAGGCAGTGCGACATCTTCGACACGAAAATAGCCATACGCGGTTTGACATCCGAAAAATAAAGGCGAAAACTCATTCCGTACTTCTGCGCATACAATGTTTCAAAATAGTCCTCTATCTTCTCTTGAGGAACCAGAAAGCTTTCCAATTCCCACTCGATACGCATGAAAAAAATATTCTCCACATGGTCTACATATTGATCCAAATAGATAATATTACCTTTGTTTACCGTTATAAAATCTGTTACTTCTGCCAAAATTCCCGGCTGATCGGGACAGTGAAGTAACAGCTTCGCCGTTTTCATCATCCTAAACTCTATTTTTATTGTTCTCTAATTGCAATATTCTTGTCTTGAGTTCGCAAAAATAACGATTTATTGCAAAATAATGAACTTTTCAAACAAGAAGTTTAAAAGTTAGCGAAAATTGTTTCGTTTTCTCTATATATAGATGTCTAATCGCATACTAAATAACATATAAACAGAACATAAACAAGCTGCAAAGAGCAATTTTAAATATTTGTTAAACATTACATCTCTTATTTTTTACAACTTCCTAAATATGAGAACAAAAAGTAAACACAGACAAGAAGACTTGAAAAAAAGTTTATCACAGCTATTGCAGATTCAAAAAAAACGCCTACCTTTGCAACCGCAATCGAGAGAGATAGCAACGATAAAATGAAATGATGGTGCGTTAGTTCAGTTGGTTAGAATACATGCCTGTCACGCATGGGGTCACGGGTTCGAGTCCCGTACGCACCGCTTCTCAAGAAAGCAAAATTAGAAAAAGCTCTGATTCTTAATAGAATTAGAGTTTTTTTATTTGTTTGAGGTGAAGCAGAATATAGCGTTTCTGAGAAGTATGCCAGGTGCAAATTCAGGCTCAGCGGAAATATCTGGTTGGTAAGTTTTAAAATTAGCTATCTTTGCTTACCTTTGTTTTATGAAACCCGCACAACTCCTTCGTGCCATCCTTCCGGATGTGCTTATAGACAACTTTGATATTGTCAATTTCGACAAGAGTGCTGACCGTTTTGATATTTATCTTGATGAAAAAAAAGTTCAACTAAAAGAAGATAAGATCAATCCGGATATCATATCCTATGGTTTTGGTGAGTATCGTACAATCCAAGACTATCCTATTCGTGGTCGCGCCACTTATCTCCATGTTCGTAAACGTAAATGGCTTGACAAATCTTCCAATGAAATCTTCAGTTATGACTGGGATTTATCCGAATTTGACGGTACACGGCTCAATTCTGAGTTCGTCTCTTTTTTAAAAGAAGGAGATTGAATCTACTCCTGTGAGCATCAGTGTGCTTGCGGAACGTTATGGCGTAAAAGGGCAGACTCTTCGTAAACAATACAAGGAGAAAATCAGTGATTACCGGAACTGGGATCAGCTCGAACATGCGCATGACTATCTCCTTTATCCTGAAAATATTGGAGAAAAGCTTTCTTTGGATGAAACTTGCCTGAGCAATGGAGATGTTTATACGATTCTGACCAATAAAGCAGCTAAAGGTCGTAAGGGTGCTTTAGTTGCAATAGTTCGTGGAGTGGCCACAGATGCGGTAAGCGGAATCTTGCGCAGGCTTCCGCACCGGAAACGGCTGTCTGTCAAGACTGTCACTACAGATTTATCTTCAGCCATGATGCTGACAGTCAGAAAGGTGTTTCCTGCCGCAAAGCTGATCAATGACCGTTTTCATGTACAGCAGCTCATGTCTGAAGCTGTTGACCAGTTAAGAATACGCTATCGGTGGAAAGTACTTGATGCGGAAAATCAGGCTATCAGGGAGCATCGCCAAAAGAAGAAAGAAACAAAGAGTAAGGCGGAAAGGGAAAGAATAGGGAAATGGGAACCTGAAAGAATGGAGAACGGAGAAACCCTGCCACAGATAGTAAGCAGAAGCAAGCACATTATACTGAAACACTGGAGCAAATGGAATGAACAGCAAAAGACCAGGGCTGCCATTCTCTTTGATAAATTCCCCAAGCTTCTGGAAGGATACAGCCTTAGCATGAAACTGACAGACATCTTCAACAAGAAGTCAGGTCTCGATGAAGCAAGGCTAAATCTCGCAAGATGGTACAATGAAGTGGAAAAGTTTGACTATATGGAGTTCAACAAGGTACTTGATACGTTTTCAAACCATAGTACGACCATCATAAATTATTTTGAAGAACGATTGACAAATGCTTCAGCGGAGTCGTTCAATGCTAAAATCAAAGCTTTTCGAAGCCAGTTAAGAGGGGTGGCTGATCTGAAATTCTTCATGTTCAGACTGGCTAGGCTATACGCTTAAAAGAAAGCTTGCCAACCGGGGAAATCCGCTGACCCCAAATTCAGGGTCCTTTTAGGAGCAAGTGAAAAAGCACCTGAAACGCATAATAATCGGAATAGTCCGAGATAACGGATGGGCTGACTTTTACCCCTTGCCGGAAAGCGCAAGAGGCTATTCCGAAAAGAGGAAACCTGCCTGACTTTTCTGACTTCAGATAGAATCTTTTTATCCCCAACACTCATAACAATTCATTTTCTGCTGCTTACCAAAACAATATCGTCCCGATGTTTCACAACACCGGGACAACACTACAACATTTTTACGAGAACACTATCTCTTAAACATTATCAATACTAACTTTACACAACTATAAGCTTGGAATAATTCAGTTAGTCTACATCTTAGGACATAAAATTCCGAACAAATGCTGTGCCAAAATTAGAATTACAAGATAGAAAACTAAATATCAACAAGATAGAAAACAATAGTCTTTCATCTTAATGTGGAATTGTGGAATATTAATGTGGAATTATAGTATAATTTTCCACAATAGCGCAAAAGCCATCAGTATTATATAACTGATATTAAACCACTTACCTTTTTATACCATTTTTGGCACAGCCTTTGTTATACTATCATTGAAACCTACAGTAGATTTGTAAGATAGAAACCAAAGTGTTAATTAGAACGTATTAGTAAAAAAGGTAAAAAGATATTCTGATCTCTCATTCATAAAACTCTTGTAACATTATGCTTTCATTCCGGGCTGTGAAGTACCGGAATGATTTTTTCAATATCCCTGCTTCAAACTTGCGCAACGCTTCAAATGTCATTCGTGTCTTTCTTTTCAAGAGCAACCACTTTATTATAAGAATAGTGCCATACCTGACAGCACAATTGTTAAAATCGCATTTTTCATAATTATTTATTTTTCTGTTGTCTCTTATTTGTCACTTCTTCAGTATAGCCTCCGGTGCATCTTCTTTTAATGAAAGCACGTTCCCGCCATACAGTTTTGAAATTAAAAAAAGAAAGTACACTGTAATACAGAAATCCGAGACATATTGGCACATAAGGCTTTTCAACAAACAATCCTCCGGCACGTACTTCACGGGTATAGGATGCCGATTCGGAAAAAGCTGTTCCTAAGCTGAAAGAAGGAATGACAGATTCTGCACATACCACCGATACCGTCAACACAAAATAAACGGCCAAGGCAATCATCGATTGTCTGACTACCCGCTGCTTGACCGATTTACTGACATTGAAAAAAGCGAAACGCATTCTGTTGAGCACAGTTGCAAGGTAAAGAATGATGATTGTATAATCCCCCTCCCGCATTGAATGCCCAAATGCAAATGCAAAAAGCCCATACAACGGAATAAACAGCCGTATTGAAGCCTTGAGCGGCATAGCTGCCATAAAAAGTCCCGAATGCACCATAACAAATTCAAATGCCATCAGGATTGCCAGCGAATATACCTTATAGGCATCATCCGGTCCGGCAAACAACCATAAATATAAGTATTGGCAGGCAATCAAGGCTGTCTGTGCCACTTCTACATATTCACAAGGTCTGTCTATACGTTCTATGATATTCATAATTCAGCCCTCATTTTACTTATTTTTCTCAAAGCAAATCTATTGAATTCTTTCTTATAGAGTCATACTTTTTCACTAATTTCGTTTTCACTTCTTATCCGCTCTTTCCCTATAATCATCCGGAACAAAGACAAACCTATTTCTCTACCGGATGTAATTCAATTTTAAATATAGTACAAAGTTTTAAACTATAAGCACTTGCTTTAAATTATTTCAAGAAAAAGCATGAAAAGCATCTGTATGATGCTCTGTTTACTATATCATGAGGTTGAAAAGAACCGGATAACGGAAGAATTACTTTTGTGTATGCAACATGAAGAGGGCGCACAGGAAAAGATTGAAGCATATAGTAACGTTCAGAAAAAGGCGCTCGTTGATTGGGCTAATTCTGCAAAAACAGAACAAACTAAAGCAGACCGTATTACCAAAATCATTATCATGGCGATGAATGGAGTTATCGGATATATTTGATAACCTTGGCTGGCACTCCCCCTACGATTGCATCCGCCGGAACATCTTTTGTCACCACCGCCCCGGCTGCCACCACCGCATTATCGCCAATCGTCACGCCTTGCAGAATAGTGGAATTTGAGCCTACCCACACATTCCTGCCAAGTATAATAGGTGCAGGATAAGTCGTATGGCGGTCTTCGGGAGCAAGCCCGTGGTTGAGGGTTGCAAAAACGACGTTATGCCCTATCTGGCAACCGTCTCCCAATGTAACCCCACCGTGATCCTGAAAATGACAGCAGGCATTGATAAATACGTCATTACCGATTTCAATATTCTTTCCGAAATCCGTATAAAACGGCGGGAACACCCGCAGTGAGGGTGGAACGGGCTTTCCAAAGAGTTCGGAGAGCAATGCTCTCACCTCATCCGGAGCATGGAAAGATGCATTCAGTTTGAATGTGATGCGTCTTGCCTCATTGCTCATTTCATCCATAAAACGATGTATATCTTCCGTGTCAAGAGCTTTTCGTGTCTTTACATATTCTAAAAAATTATCAAGTGTCATGGTTCTGAATATTACATAGATTACACTGCAAATGTAAATGAATGGCGGCAGCGCTCGTGTGAATGAATTACGGACATTTGTAACCTATTTACTGTTTCTGTGCGGAGAGGTGTACTACATATGCTTTTATTCTCTACATTTGCGTAGAACTAAAGAACAATACCTTATGAAAGAAGTTATTAAACTGGACACGGTAGACCAATACAACCGACTCTTCGGACTCGAAACACTACACCCGCTGGTAAGTGTGGTAAACCTGTCGGAAGCCACCAGATTTCCAACGCATTTCACGATGAACTACGGGGTGTATGCCCTTTTCCTGAAAAACGTCAAATGCGGAGACATCCGTTATGGCCGGCAGATTTACGATTATCAGGAAGGAACGGTCACCAGCTTTGCCCCGGGACAGGTGGTTGAGGTGGACATGCCGCAAGGAGTACGGCCGAACGCCCACGGCCTGCTGTTTCACCCCGACTTGATTAAAGGAACTTCTTTAGGACAAGACATCAAACATTATTCATTCTTTTCGTACGCCTCGGCCGAAGCCCTGCACCTATCCGAAGAAGAAAAAAGCATATTCACAGATTGTCTGGAGAAAATAAGAATGGAACTCCAACATCCGATCGACAAGCATAGCAAACGTCTGATTTCACGGAACATCGAACTGCTGCTGGATTACTGCATGCGCTTCTACGAAAGACAATTCATTACCCGTTCGGAAAGCAACAAAAGCGTACTGGTAAAATTCGAAGCCTTGCTCGACGATTATTTCCAAAGCGACAAACCGCAAACGGACGGACTGCCTTCCGTAAAATACTTCGCCGACAAAGTGTTCCTGTCACCCAACTACTTCGGTGACCTGATAAAGAAAGAAACCGGAAAAAGCGCACAGGAATACATCCAAACCAGAATGATTGACATAGCCAAAGAGATGATTGCAGGAACGGAAAAGACGGTCAGCCAGATTGCCTATGAACTGGGATTCCAATATTCGCAGCATTTCAATCGCATCTTCAAGAAGAATACGGGATACACACCCGGAGAATACAGAAAGCTGCAAATATAAAGGATACCGATAAGATTATCCTTATGAAAAAAGAAATACTGAATATAGAGACCGTACATCAGTGTAACTGTTGTATGGGCTGCAAGACGCTGCATCCGTTGGTAAGTGTCGTTGACCTATCCGAAGCCAATCTGGAGCAGCGTACCATCCGATGTGATTTCTATACGATTATCCTGATAGAAGGGGAAGCCGGAAAACTTATGTACGGACGCAAATACTACGACTATTCCAACGCCACACTGATATTCCGTACGCCGGGCGAGTCCATTAAGCTGGATATAGACAATATGCTTGCTCCAAAAGGGCGAATGCTGGCTTTTCATCCGGATTTAATGGCGCACACTGCATTGGGGAACCACATCGGAGACTATTCCTTCTTTTTCTACAAACCGAACGAGTCGCTGCATCTTTCATCGCGCGAAAAGATGAAAATCACAGAGTGCATCCACAATATCGAAGAAGAACTTCGGCATGCCATAGACCGCCATAGCAAAACTTTGATATCGCGCCATATCGAGCTATTGCTGGATTATTGTGCGCGCTTCAACGAACGCCAGTTCATTACCCGTTGCGAGGCCAATAAAATAATTCTGCACAAAATCCATTCACTTCTGAACGGATACATCTTGTCCGGCAGGCTGGAAGGCGGTGCGATGCCCACAGAAGAATATTGTGCAGACGCTCTTCACTTGTCACCTTGCTATTTCCGCGACCTGCTCAAGTTCGAGACCGGAAAAAGCATGCACGAATACTTTCAACTGATGCGGCTGGACATGGCTAAGAAGATGTTGCGGAACAAGGATTATACGGTCGGCATGACAGCCAGGAAGCTGGGATATGCAAACTCACAGCACTTCACCTGCCTGTTCAAGAAGATAACGGGAATGACACCGACGGAATATAAATATGCCCAGAATTAAAAAGGATTATCTTGCCGGCATTGGCACAAAACAAACGCCACAAACGGTTAAATCGCACGAATATACTGCAAACATTCCCGAATATTTTAAAATACTCCAAACCAAGTGCCTTTACCGATTGTTGTCCCCCACATAACTCTAAAACTTAACTGATATGATTAATTATGTGGATAAAATGGCGGATGCCCTGGTGGATGTGCTAAAGTATTCGAACCAGGATGTGGAATGGGTGGAGCCCGATGACATGAAACCCAATGACGGCGTACAGCCCGAATGGTTCTATCCTGCCATAGAAAATGCGGAGTATTCCGAAATTACCGCTATCCTGCAATATACCCAGCAGGAAGCCGTCTTTGAAGATGAAATCGGCGAACTGATGCTGGGCATCGCCTTGGTGGAAATGAAGCATTACGCACACATACGGGACGCCATCGTAGCACTGGGCGGTACACTTCCCAAACCGTATGACAGCAAGAACGTCAATATAGGCGAAACACCCGTCGAAGCGCTCATCCTCGCCGCGCATTCGGAAGTGGCCACTATCGGGTTCTACAAGTCGGTGAAGGAACGAATTACCGCAAGTACACCAACCGCAGACATTGCCCGCAAGCTGCTGACAAAACTGATTGCGGACGAAAGCCTTCACCTCAAACTGCTTACCCGGCAACTGAAGGTCATGGCAGGTAACGACAAGAAGTATGACGAACTCATGAAGAAGATACTGGACTGACAAAGTATTACCGTTTTTCTCAATAATTCATTACCTTTGCAGCAAAATTACAAATAAACGAATCAAAACAATAGGGAACAATGAGTGTACACGATTTATGCTGCATCGGTTATATTACACAAGACAAGATAGTTACCACCAAGAACACGATATACATGCCGGGCGGCACTTCCTTTTACTTTGCGCATGCCATCAAGCATCTCGACCCGAACGGCTTTTTATTGGTCACATCCCTTGCCCACACGGAGATGAACGTTGTGGAAGACATACGGAAAGAAGGCATTGAGGTAAAGGCTCTGCCCAGTGCCCGTTCCGTCTGCTTTGAAAACATATACGGAGAAAACCAGAACGAACGTACGCAACGCGTCACGGCAAAGGCCGACCCGTTTACAATGGAAGGCCTGCAGGACGTCAATGCACGGATTATCCACCTGGGCAGTCTGCTTGCCGACGACTTTTCATTGGACGTCATCAAATACCTGTCGGGCAAAGGCCTGCTATCGGTAGACGTTCAGGGGTTCCTGCGCAAGGTGGACAATGAAAAGGTGCTGCCCGTAGACTGGCCGGAAAAGAGAGAAGCCCTGAAGCACATCCATATCTTAAAGGCCAACGAAACCGAAATGGAAGTCCTTACCGGCTGCAAAGAGCCTCACGAAGCCGCCCTGCTCATTGTAGACTGGGGTGTGAAAGAAGTGCTGCTGACGTTGGGAGACAAAGGTTCGCTGATATATGCCAAAGGACAGTTCCATGAAATTCCCGCCTACTCCGCCCTGCAGATAGTGGATGCCACCGGATGCGGAGATACTTATATGGTGGGTTATCTGTATATGCGGAACAAAGGCGCATCCTATCGGGAAGCAGGCTGCTTTGCCGCTGCCATGTGCACCATCAAGCTGCAAACACACGGACCATTCTGCGGAACAGAGGCTGAAATCAGAAGGATAATCAATCCTGCATAAAAGACAACAAACGTTTCATTAAGGAGAAACTTCGGTTTCCCCTGATGAAAACAATAATTTCCCCTGATGGAAACGGAAGTTTCCTCAGGAGAAACTAAAAGTTCCCCGCCGTGGAACAAGTCGTTCCCCACCGGGAAACGGTTTGTTTCACGGTGGGGAACATATCTGCCGAAACCTTAGCCACGTCCGGAGAAAAGGATGCAGGCAAAGTAAGGCCTGAAAGAGATACAAATTATAGGTAGAGCAAAGAGCTGCCCTTATCGGTTCGGTGCGGCTTTAGCCTTGCGGCCGATACGCCGTATCCACAGATAATAGCCCGTCAGCGGAAGCGTTCCGCCCAGCAATGCGGCAATGAATGTCAGTACACGGGTAAACATACCTCCCCAACTGCCCACATGCACGGAATATATCCAGCCGCGTATCCTGCCCGAAGCATCGGCATCCTTATACAAGGCGGTTCCGGTGATTTCGCCGTTGCTCGGATTAAAGGTATAACGGTCGGAAGCCCGCTGATTGCCGAAACGTTCAAAAGATACGGTGGCAGAACCATTGGAAACCGTAATCTGTTTATAGCCGTTGTTACGTTCTTTCAGTTCCTCATAAACCTGTTGCCAGCAAGCATATGAAGTAGCAGCCGCTTGCGGGGCATCGTGATGCCCCGTCCCTTGTTTGGCCTCTACTCCAAATACCTTATAAAAGCTTGCGCGATACCAGGGGAAAGACCATGTAAGCCCGGTCAACGCCATTGCCAGAAGCAAGACAAGCGCATACATGCCTCCCGCCACGTGCAAATCGTGCCAAAAGCGGAACCGGCCTTTATCGGCGACAATCTTCAGGCTGTTCTTCAGGGCTTTCTTTGTGCGGGGCCACCAGATGACAATGCCCGAAACCAGTACGAACACGAACATCAGCGTACTTACCCCCACAACCATCTTGCCCCAGAATATTCCGCCGTCCGGCTTCATGCTGTCCAGCAGCCAGCGGTGCAGGCGAAACATGGTGAGGAAGAACGGCGCACGCTCATACCTGCCTTTTACCTCACCGGTATATTGGTCTACATAAACGGATGCCCGCCGCGGTTTCGACAGACTGACCCGACAGGCACGTTCCGCATCGGAAGAGATGGAGATGCCTGTAACAGCAACACCGTCCGGCAGTGTTTCGGAGACTTTCTCTATCAGGTATTCCACGGGAAGCGGAGCGCCGCTTACCTTTTCCACATAATAGAGGTCGCGCCTGCACAGCTCCATTACTTCGTCTTCAAATACCAGCGCAGCTCCCGAAAAGCAGATAACCGTAATAATCAGCCCGAAAGGGACAGACAGCCACAGATGTATTTTACGAAATGCTTTCTTCATTGCAGTCAGTTAAGAGGGCTCAACTTGCCGATACCTGTAATCTGCGTAGCCTCTACCGTAACACCTTTTGTGGCAGTGGCGCTGGACGGGTCTATCTTGTAAACAGCCGGATGGCCGTCGGTGGTAGTCACAGCCATATAGGCATAACCGTTCTCCGTATACGGAGTGTTGCCGAAGCCGGAAATCAGGTCTGCCGACGGAAGACCGGTGACATAGGTAAGTTTCTTGCTTTCCGCTTTGAACACAGCCAGTTCTTTGGCTTCAAAGCCCGTCTCCGTCAGAGGGCGGTCGTACATCAGCAACAGGAAATAATCATCTGCAATATGCCAGCAACGCAGGAAGGATTTTCCGCCGCTCTGTTTCTCCAGGTCGCAGTAGTAGCTGTCGAAGTCTTCCCGGCCATTGGGGATGCGTACCACACCTGCCGGCAAGACTGTCTGCTGGCGGGCATCCTTCATCGTCTTGGCATAGCTTGGAGAGAATACGTAAATATCACCGTTGCCGGCTTCCCAGATAGTCTGGTAATATTGGGATTTGAAACGGCCGCAGGCATAACTGATTTTATCCGTACTGATAAGTTTCTTCGTTATCATCGTAGCATCATCAAAGATTGCCACCCAGCATTCATTGGGATACTGTGTCCACTGCAATTCACCTTTCTTATACGAGCTGCTGTTGGAACCGCCGTCTTCGGTCTTTACCAAATCCTCATTGCCCGGCAATATATACTTACCGCCGTCTACGGCAGCGCCATACTGGCTCAGCCCCATGGGAACGGCTGCACTGTATATCTTGTTGTTATGCTCCTGAATTCCGGCCAATGTCACGAACTCGCCGTTGCCCAGGAAATTCTCGGACTGGTAGGCCTTGTTTTTCGTATCGTTGGTGTTGAAGGTTTCGTCCGCTACATCCAGGTAAGAGAGCAGGAAGGTTTTAGGCAGATACAGGTTGCCGTCGGCATACTCCGCAGGTCCGTCACCGGTAGAGGCGGTTATGATATACTTATCGTAGATGCCGTAGGTAGTGAATCTCTTCACTGCAAACTCTCCCGAACGCGCCTGCACTTCGTGGTTGGAGTTCATGATATAAGAACGGGTGGTTCCGGCACTTCCCTGATTGTAAGTCAGTCCATAGAGATACCGGTTCTTGTAGAACACCCATTGGGAAGCGCCGTCGTTGACGAGTCCGTTGTTGATGGTAGAAACAGAGCCTTCGTCCAAAGTCTTGGAAGTCAGCAATACGTTAGTCGTATTGCTCGAAGCGGTGACAGAGGAAGCGATCACGAAATCGCCTTTGGTTCCATTATTGTTTCCACCGCCCGGCACCTCCGTATCCGTGCAGGATGTCAATGCCGTTCCTGCCATCGCAGAAGTGAGAAGTACGGCTGATAAAAGATTCTTTTTCATGTTGTTTTGTTTTATTATATTACACTAATCGTTATTGATTCATGGTTTCAATTGCCGAAGTATACGCGCACCTTTCCATAGAATGCCCGTCCGGCTTTCTGCAGACTGAAGTTGTCGTACAGTTGCTCGTCCGTAAAGTTCCGGCACTCGAACGAGAGGTTGTAGCGTCCGCTACGGAGACTGTAGGAAAGGCTCAGGTTGTGGGAGAACTGGCTCGGAACCACGTAGTCGCCCTTGTTCGAACCGATTTTGGAAGAATAATAGGTAAAGCTGTGCAAGTACTGGTTGTCGTAAGATACAGTCAGCGCATTGCCTTTTTTCCAGAGGTCGCGCCAGTAGAAGGTCACATCGGAATCGGCAAAAATATAAGGCAGGTTGGGCATGCGTTCCTTATAAGCTATATTCTCCGCACTGCCGGATATGGAAGTCTTCATATTGTCGCACACGTTCATCTGCGTGAAGTTGCCGCCCACACTCAACCACCTGCCAAAGCCGTAGCGGGCGGAGATGTTATATCCCTTCGTCAGCACCTTGCCGTAATTGACGTAAGTGGCTGCGGACTTGCCGCCGCTCAGGTCGGTGATGTTGCGCTGGATGTAGTCTTTGGTGTTACGGTAGACAAAGCCGCCTTCCACGTACACGGAATGTTTGCCGAAAGTCTTGTTATAGCTCAGGTTCAGGTTGATGTTGTCGCTGTTCTCCGGCCGGATGCCGATGTCGCCCATTTCCAGGTCCTCATTGCCGAACATCTCTTCGATGGTGGGCAGGCGGTAGGCCTTTTCATAGGACAGCTTGGCTTGCAGTCCCGGCAGGATGAAGTAAGTGCCCGCCGCTCCATAGCCTACGGAATGTACGCTGCGGGTGGTGCGTACATAGTCGTTCTGATTGGCATCCGTAGCCACAGGTCCGGCGACAAACTGGTTGTAATACTTGCCGAATACGGATAAGTTCCAGTCTTCGGACGGCATCAGGCGGTAAGAGAGGCCGGAGATATTCTTGCGGGTCTCCTTGGCAATGGCATCCGACTGCTCTTCTTTGGCAAGCAATGAAGTATTGGAACGGCTGAAAGCATTCAGCACGTGGTTGAACGTCAGCGTGTGCACCCTGCCGAGGCGGTAATTGGCGGTAAACGTACCGTTCCAGTTATTGTTGTCGGCGCGCGAGTGCTGGTAGGACTGCTCTCCGGGAGAGTTCAGCGGCTTCCTTTCCCCGTACCAGTTGTACTTATAGGAAGCGGTATCCACATTGGTCGTCAGGTTCTTGTTGTAGTTGACGGTCAGCACTACATCCAGTCCCTTCGCAAACAGGTTGCGCTTGTTATACTCCAACGAAGGCATCAGCGAATGTCCCTTGCGGTGTTTCTGTCCGTACACGATGTCCTGCCGCACGCCGGTCTGTACATCCTGGTACATATTGGAGTAAGTGAAACCGAACATCAAACGGTCCGCCCACTTCTTGTCGATAACGCCTACCTTGCCGATAACCGCTTCATTGTGGTAAGTATCGTTGAAGCGCCGTACGCGCACCTTCTTGTCACGGTCTATCCTGCCCGTTTCAAAGTCCTCCACCGGGGAGTCGATGCGGTAGTCATTGTCCGAATAGTTCTGAAACGCGTTGATTTCGTACGTAAAACCGTTCTTGAAAGTCTGCCCGAAGTGCACGTTGGACTTATGCGTATTGAACGAACCGTACGAGTAGGACGCATCCAGAAACCAGCGGCGGCGTTTCTTGTTCGTAACGATATTGATAACCCCGCCGATGGCATCCGTACCGAATCCCACCGGCACTACGCCCTTGTACACCTCGATGCGGTCGGCAAAATTCACGGGGATATTGTTCAGCGCAAAAGAGCTTCCGACGCCTTCTTGCGGCACGCCGTCTATAAAGACCTTTACATGCTTCCCGCTGAAGCCGTCCAGCATGAGCTGCATGTCCGACCCTACCCCGCCCGACTCGCGCAGTTTCATTCCCGGCGCTTTGGTCAGTGCATCGCTCAGGTTCCTGGTAGTGTTCTGCAACTCTTTCGTATCCACTGCCACGGCGTTGAATGCCGACCGCTTGACACGGCTCACGCCCGTCGATACCACCGTTACTTCGTCCAGTTGCTGAGTTTCGGGGGTGATTGTGACATTCTGCCTCACCCTTTGCCCTCTGACCAGCGTCACCGGTTTCTCTACGGTTTTATAACCGACGGCCGACACCACCAGCGTATAGTCGCCCGCAGGCGCACTCACATGATAGATACCTTCCTGATTGGTTATTCCCCCGTAACCGGTCCCTTTCAGATAGACCGTTGCAAAATCCACGACTTCTTTCTCCGTAGACAGGATTTTACCTGAAATCATCGTCTTGCCCGGTCTCTGCGCATATACAGGAAAGGCACATGCCGTCAAGAAGAAAAATAATAAACTAAATATGGCTGTTTTCAATTTGAAGTGATTGTTAAGTTGTTACTAATACCGTATGCAAAGGTCATTAGAAAAAAGCAACCTCACAATCACCTCTTTTAGGTAATTATACCAACGCCATGCTAAGAAAGTATCACACCCGCAATCGCTATTGATAGGTATATTCCACCATTCTATTCGCGGTTCATCAAGCGATGTTCCGCCATTTTTTCGTACTTCGTGCCGGGACGTCCATAGTTTGCATAGGGATAAATGGAGATGCCGCCGCGCGGGGTGAAGATGCCCGTAACCTCAATGTACTTGGGATTCATCAGACGGATGAGGTCTTTCATTATAATATTGACGCAATCCTCGTGGAAAGCGCCGTGATTGCGGAAACTGAAGAGATAGAGCTTCAGACTCTTGCTCTCCACCATTTTCACATCGGGAATGTAGCTGATGCGGATTTCCGCAAAATCGGGCTGTCCCGTTATCGGGCAAAGGCTGGTGAACTCCGGGCAGTTGAAACGTACCCAGTAATCGTTACCGGGATGTTTGTTGTCGAATGCCTCCAGCACTTCGGGAGCATAATCCTGCTTGTACTCTGTCTTTCTTCCTAATAAGGAAAGTTGGTCTTTTAATTCGGTCATATTACAATCGGTTTATAATCGGTTCTGTTTCCTTTGTGGTATAATACATTCGTCATTTTCCCGCCAGATACTTCTCCAGCCCCTCTCTGCGGAGCTTGCATGCGGGGCAGTGTCCGCAGCCGTCGCCGGGAATGCCGTTGTAACAGGTCAGCGTTTCATGACGAATCAGGTCGAGCACTCCCAGTTCATCCGCCAGCGCCCAAGTCTCGGCTTTGTCAATCCACATCAGCGGAGTATGGAGTACGAACTGCTCGTCCATGGCAAGGTTGAGCGTTACGTTGAGCGATTTGATAAATGCGTCCCTGCAATCGGGATACCCGCTGAAATCCGTTTGCGACACACCCGTCACGATGTGGTTGATACCCTTTTCGCGGGCATAGACGGCGGCAATGCTGAGGAAGAACAGGTTGCGCCCCGGCACAAAGGTATTCGGAACGCTGTCTGCCGGCTTCTCCCGGTCCATCACCATATCGGGGTCCGTCAACGAATTATGCCCCAACTTGCCGATGAAGGAAACATCCATTACTTCAAACTCCACTTCCGCTTTACGCGCTATCTCCCGCGCAAGCTCCACTTCCTTCTGATGCTTCTGCCCATACAGAAAGCTCAACGCATATACTTTCCTGAACTCACGCTTTGCCCAAAACAGGCAAGTTGTCGAATCCTGCCCACCGCTGAATACGACCAATGCTGCTTCTTTATTCACCTTATTATATATTTATGACAACCTCTACTACTTAAATTTCACTGATTTTCCACACCTTGTAAGAAATCCCCTCGTCGTAGACATCGCTACCGTCTATCCTTTTAATGGCTTTCACCACCCGGATGGTCACCGGCAGTATTATCACCTCGTACATGGATTTCAGTACAATCTGGGTGCACATCATCAGCAGCAATTCCTGCCATGCGATAATGCCTCCGAACGCCACCGGAAAGAATATCAGCGAATCGGCCGTCTCGCCCACTACCGTGGACCAGATGGCACGTGCGGAAAAATGACGTCCGCCGCTCGCCACTTTCATGCGGCTCATGACGTAGGCGTTCAGAAACGAACCTACCAGAAATGCCGTCAGGCTGGCGGCAACAATGCGCGGCGCCATACCGAACACGAAGTTGAAATGGGGCGCCCCGTCCCAAAAGGGAGCGGCAGGCAGTGCCACGGCAATCAGTCCCAACATCACCACAAAGAAGTTCATGGCGAAGCCGCTCCAGATAATCAGGCGCGCCTTGCGGAAGCCCCACACCTCGGCAATGCAGTCGTTGATGATATAAGAAACGGGAAACACTAACAGTCCGGCAGTAACGGTAATGCCGAAAACCTGGATTACTTTTGTCTCGAGAAGATTGGCCGCTATCAGACAGACATTGAACAGAATGCCCAGCAGCATAAAGGGTACAGATACTTTTTGCTTCATATTCCTGTTTTTTACGTGGTGTTCTAGAATACACGACCGCTATTCGCGGCATCATACATGTAACTAATGATTTCACTCTTGTTAAATCGGG
The DNA here is from genome assembly GCF_025147325.1 of Bacteroides stercoris ATCC 43183. Taxonomy (NCBI): domain Bacteria; kingdom Pseudomonadati; phylum Bacteroidota; class Bacteroidia; order Bacteroidales; family Bacteroidaceae; genus Bacteroides; species Bacteroides stercoris. Next base: position 2,333,466 of record NZ_CP102262.1, on the reverse strand, counting down.
TGCAAAGATACGCTTTCTTCCGATGACTGCAAAACCATTTTAAATTTAAGTTGTTCAAAGCACATTCACCAAAACCTAACTTAAATGAAAACAATCTTAAAAACAATGTTTCTGTTGTGCGGTGCGGCACTGTCTGCCCTCGCAGTCCACGCACAGAAAAAAGTGATTATCGAGGATGAGTCTCCCAAAGGTGTCGTATTGGTCACCATAGACAAAGCGGGCGACGAGATAATCCGCATCATGAACGAGTCGCAAATGCCCTACATCCACGAACCGCAGGCGCCCCGCTTCCTGCTGACGGACAGAAAAGGGAAGTTCGCCCTGGGCATCGGCGGCTATGTACGCGCCACGGCAGAGTACGACTTCGGCGGCATCGTCGACAACATCGACTTTATCCCCGCCTACATCCCCAACGGGAGCAAAATCAGAAACCAGTTTCAAATGGATGCCAGCACGTCCACCATTTTCCTGAAACTGGTGGGGCATACCAAGATTCTCGGCGACTTCGTGGTGTACACCGCCGGCAACTTCCGCAACGGTTCCAACAAAGGCTTCCAACTGCGCAATGCCTACGTGTCTTTCCGCGACGTGACGGTAGGCTACACCTACGGCGGCTTCATGGACCTGGGCGCAATGCCTTCCACCATCGACTTCCAGGGGCCTAACGGAGCCACCTTTTACCGCGCCACCCAAGTGTCATACACCTACAAAGGGCTGAAAAACTTCCGTTTCAACGCCTCTGTCGAAGTGCCTGCGGTAGACGGCACAACCAACAACGAGCTTGACATCGCACAACAGCGCATGCCCGACTTCACCGCTTATGCGCAGTACGGCTGGAACAGCAAAAGCCATGTGCGCGTAGGCGGACTTATCCGCAGCATGACCTACACCAGCACCCTGAGCGACAAGGCGCATGCCGTTACCGGCTTCGGCATACAGGCATCCACCACCTTCAATCTGGGCAAACAATGGCAGGTGTTCGGGCAAGCCACCTACGGGAAAGGCATCGGGCAATACCTGAACGACCTCAGCAACCTGAACGTGGACATCGTTCCCAATCCCGATGAAGCAGGCAAAATGCAAGCATTGCCGATGCTGGGCTGGTATGCCGGACTGCAATACAACATCAGTCCGAAAGTGTTCCTTTCAAGCACATACAGCATGTCACGCCTCTATTCCGAAAACGGGTATCCTGCCAACGAACCGTCCACTTACCGCTATGGACAATATTTCGTAGCAAACCTGTTCTGGAATGTCACCCCAAACATGCAGGTAGGTGCGGAGTATCTGCGCGGCTGGCGTACGAACTTCGACAATTCCACCAACCATGCCAACCGCATGAACCTGCTGGTGCAATATTCCTTCTGAAACCTGCACGGAAATCCGTAAAAGGAAAGAAATAAAAGCCCTAAAGGCATAAGACAAAGAGAGGATGTGCCAGCCGAATTTGCGACACATCCTCTCTTACGTATATAAAGGATTATGAAAGATCAGAAGCGATAGTCTATGCTGAGGCCGAATACCTTGTTGGTACGGCTGTACACGTTTGTACCGGGCAGATTTGTGCCCTGATAATTTTGACCGGTTTTGGTATAATCCTCATAGTTGGTCCACATATAGCCCACATTCAAATCGGCTCTTTCCGAAAGCTGTAACTTCGCACCTACACCCAGCGAGTAGGAATCGCACGAGAAACTTGTGTCGCTCTGATAGTCATCGGACAAACCATAATCGGTGAACTGCACACCGCCGCTCAGGGTCAGTCTTTTGATAACATCCCACTCTATACCGGCCAGATACTCGTTTGTCCCTTTCGTCAGGAACTTCTGTTTGCCACCTGCCATGCCTGCGTTCTTATCGTCGTAGAAGTGATACTCCACCGATGCGCGCAGCACAGGAAGGAACTCATAGGCAGCAGCCACCGAAAGCATGGCGGGAATGTCGTTCGGCGTATTTACACCGTGTTTGTAGTCCTCCAGCTCACTTTCGGGAGCGCCTATCATACGTAGCGAATTTATCTTCGTGTTATTTTCAATATTCAGATTGGCCTTGAACTCGTATTTCGCACCAATCGTCAGTTTGCCGAACTTGGCATCCAAACCGATAACCGGAGTAAATCCCCAACCGGTCTGGCTGCAATCCAGGTCGATGCCGATAAGCTCGGTTCCAACGGGTATCGCCCCACCGGTGGGCAAAGGCAAATCAACGGCCGCACTGGCATTCAGCGCACCTTTGTAACCACCCGTAAAGTAGTTCATGCGCCCGCCTGCAAAGGCAGACAGCCAGTCCGTTATCTTATAGGTCAGCCCCAACTGCACGGAGTAGATATACTGCTTGCCGTCCATGTAGCTGTTCAGTGTATAGGCTTTGCCCGGAATACCCTGTTGCAGCAATCCGCCTATCACCATGGCATCGAACATGGACAAGCCGTCATCGAACGAAGCTTTTCCGCCTCCACCGGTAATGCCGAAGAAACCGGAGATGGTCCAGTCGCCCTTCTTATAAGCGGCAAACACACTGGGAATGACAGGCGCAGAAGCCTTGCCTTCATAATATTTGTCCAGCCCCAAAGCCTCGCACGAAGCATCGATATTTCTTGTCTGGAACGCACTCTGAATACTCAAGGATGTATAAAACCCGTCTTTCGGCAGGAAAGCCAGACCCGCAGGGTTGGACAAGGCAGCATCCACACTGGTGGTGTTTGCGCCGCGCGACAGCATACGAAGAAAGGCAGGGTGTTGATTTGTATTTGTCAGGAGACCTCCTGCAAAAGTTGGAATTGAAACGATTAACATCGCAATGCTAATCAAAGAAATTTTTCTCATCTAAATCTTTTTTATTGTTTTCGGGCGCAAAGGTACAATAATATTGCACATAAATAACAATTTTGCGCATTTAATTTAGGAGAACCGAAGAATTTAATTGAAAAAATCAACAGTTTCTACTGAAACATTCACCAATATTCATGCTGAAACAGACAAGGGATTGCTCCATTTGCCGTCCCTGCCGCTTGCATATACTGCCCCTATGCCCAAAGGGAAAAGCAGCCGATGCCAAATCGTTCCACCATGGGGTAAATTTCATTCCACCACGGAGAAAGTTCCGTTCCACCATGACGGAACAAAACTTTCTCCGTGTCGGAACAACATAGCGCTTGCTATCGCCGGCACTCATCATCCGGATAACAGATTATGGGCACAACCTGCCGGATATATCCCGAACATTCTTACCTTTGCGCACGTTATATTCTTTGTGCATGCCGCCTTTTAACAAATGCAGAAAGTGCACTTATACGAAGCGCATCCGTCATGCACACTTAATAACCTGCGAATATTCACCAAAACTTAAAATCTCATGGCATATACTATTGCATTCTTCGGCAGCAAGCCCTACGACGAGGCTTCATTCAATGAAAAAAACAGCGGATACGGTTTTGAACTCCGCTATTACAAAGGACACCTCAACCTGAACAACGTGATACTGACGCAGGGCGTGGATGCCGTGTGTATCTTCGTAAACGATACTGCCGACGCGGAAGTTATCCGGCAACTGGCGGCAAACGGAGTGAAACTCCTTGCCCTGCGCTGCGCCGGATATAATAATGTAGACCTGAAAGCGGCAGCGGAAAACGGCATCACCGTGGTGCGCGTCCCCGCCTACTCCCCTTACGCGGTAGCGGAATACACCGTTGCCCTCATGCTCTCCCTCAACCGGAAGATACCCCGCGCCACCTGGCGCACACGCGACGGCAACTTCTCCCTGCACGGCCTTTTGGGATTCGACATGTATGGCAAAACGGCAGGTATCATCGGCACAGGTAAAATAGCCAAGAAGTTAATCGCTATCCTGCGCGGTTTCGGCATGAACATCCTCGCCTACGACCTGTATCCCGACTACAATTTCGCCCGCGAGCACCAGGTGGTATACACCACGCTGGACGAACTGTACCGCAGCTCGGACATCATCTCCCTGCACTGCCCGCTCACGGAGCAGACCAGATACCTGATTAACGACTACTCCATCAGTAAGATGAAGGACGGCGTAATGATTATCAACACCGGCCGGGGACAGCTCATCCATACCAATGCCCTGATAGAAGGACTGAAAAACAAGAAAATCGGTTCTGCCGGGCTGGATGTGTACGAGGAAGAGAGCGAATATTTCTACGAAGACCGGTCGGACAAGATTATCGACGATGATACGCTGGCACGCCTGCTGTCATTCAATAATGTAATCGTGACTTCCCACCAGGCATTCTTCACGCGTGAAGCCCTTGCCAACATCGCATCCACTACCCTGATGAATATAAAGGACTTCATGGAACACAAGAAACTGGAAAACGAGGTCAGACTGTAAAAAAGCGTTTATAGAACATTAATCATCCACGGCTCAAACTTTCAGGCCCGCCTGCTTGTTACACACAGATAAACCACTAAAAAGACAGATTATGAAAAAAGTAACAGACAAAGCCGAAAGCCGTGGACGCTCTTCGTATGACTGGCTCGACAGCCGCCATACATTCAGTTTTGACAAGTATTACAACCCCCGCCGCATGAATTTCGGCGCCCTGCGCGTTCTGAACGACGACCGGATAGCTCCGGGAAAAGGCTTCGGAACCCATCCGCATAAGAACATGGAGATCATCTCCATTCCCCTGAAAGGCAAGCTGAAGCATGGCGACAGCAAACAAAACAGCCGTACCATCACCATAGGCGACATCCAGACCATGAGTGCAGGCACGGGCATCTACCACAGCGAAATGAATGGAAGCGATACCGAACCGGCAGAGTTTCTCCAAATCTGGGTAATACCCGAAAAGCTGAATACCCCGCCCGCCTATCAGGATTATGACATCCGTCCCTATCTGCACAAGAACAAGCTTTCGCTTATCGTATCGCCCGACGGCAATGCTCCTGCCGGGATGCTGCAACAGGCATGGTTCTCCATCGGAGAAGTCGAGGCCGGAAAGAAGCTGGGATATCACCTGCACCAGTCGCACGCCGGCGTGTACATCTTCCTCATAGAGGGCGAAATAAAGGTAGACGGCACAGTGCTGTCCCGCCGCGACGGTATGGGAGTATACGAAACCGACAGTTTTGAGTTGGAAACGCTGCAAGATTCGCATATCCTGCTGATTGAAGTCCCGATGTAGGACTTTTGCATAAAATAACAGCCAAACCGGAAGTTTGTGTGGTGTTTTTTGTAATATTGCGCTATAATTGAAACCGTACAATGAAACTTGATTATATTTACCACAGCGGCTTCGCGATTGAAGCGGACGGAATAACGGTCATTATCGATTACTACAAAGACTCCTCGGAAGAGGCGCCGGACCGGGGGATCGTACACGACCATCTGCTAAAGAAGCCGAGAACGCTCTACGTGCTTTCCTCGCATTTCCACCCCGACCATTTCAACCGCGACATCCTTTCATGGAAGGAACAGCGGCCCGATATCCGGTATATCTTCTCCAAAGATATTCTGAAACACCGGCGTGCCACGGCGGAAGATGCCGTTTACATAAATAAGGGGGATGTCTACGAAGACGAAAATATCCGTATCGAAGCCTTCGGCTCCACCGATGTAGGCATCTCTTTCCTGATAGATTTGCAAGGCGTCCGCCTGTTCCATGCCGGCGACCTGAACAACTGGCATTGGAGCGAAGAGTCTACTCCGCAGGAGATACGCAAGGCGGAAGGCGACTTTCTTGCAGAGATAAAGAACCTGCAACAAAAGGCTCCCCGGGTAGATATAGCCATGTTTCCGGTGGACAGCCGCATCGGAAAAGATTACATGCGCGGTGCGGAACAGTTCGTGGAACGGATAAAAACCGCTATATTTGCACCTATGCACTTCGGTGAGGATTACCGGGGCGGTAACGCTTTCCGCACCTTTGCCGAAAGCCGGGGTTGCCGTTTCCTTACAATCTCCTGCCGGGGTGAGAGTTTTGACATTACTAAATAAAACATAGCATTATGAAAAATTTAACACAGGTTCTTATTGCGCTGTTCTGCCTTTGCATGCCTGCCCTGCTGCATGCCCAGAGGGATGACAGTAAATATCTGGCCGGCGCTGTTCCGGAAGTGGACGGCAAGGTAGTATTCACCAAAGATTTCAGTATCCCCGGAATGTCTCAAGACACAATCTACTCCCGCCTGTTGAGGTGGATGGATGCACGTCTGGCAAAGAACGGGAATAACAGCCGCGTAGTCTTTTCCGACAAGGAGAAAGGACAGATTGTAGGCATCGGCGACGAATGGATTGTGTTCAGCTCCACCGCATTGTCACTGGACAGAACGAAAATTCTTTATCAGCTCACCGTCACCTGCCAACCGGAAAAATGTGTTTTTGAAGTAGAGAAGATACGTTTCAACTACCGCGAAGGAAAAGAGAAATATACCGCCGAAGAATGGATTACCGACAAGTACGCCTTGAACAAGTCTCAAACCAAACTGGTGCGCGGACTTGCCAAATGGCGCAGAAAGACTGTGGACTTCGTCGATGCCCTCTGCATTGAGGTAACGGAAGCCTTAAGCGCCAGCACCGCCGCCCAAGCTCCTGTAGAGGAAAAGAAAGAAGAAAAGAAAGAGACAAAGGCGCTCGTCAATTCGGGTACAACGGTAATTGCCCCCAAAACGCAAGTTACAGTAGAGACTCCCAAGGCCACCGCTACAACACCGGCTACGGCTACGGTTACGGTTGCCGCCGCACCGCAAACCAATGTACAGGCTGCACAGAACGCCTATAAAGAGGTAGCCCCGGATGCAGTTCCCGCCGATGCCATCCAAACCGGCAACGGCAAGCTGGTGATTGTAATTGGCGAAGAACCTTTCAATATGACGATGATGACTGCCAATGCCGGCGGCTCGTTAGGCAAGATAGCAGGCAACAAGCCGGTAATCTTCACCATTCTGTCACCGGAACAGCCTTATGCACAAATGGAAGCAGCCCAGAGTTATACCGTACGCTTCTATCCCAACGGACAGACAGAGCCTTCCGTCATTCTGGAATGTAAGAAAGTGCCGTCACAAGCCCCGATAGAAGGTATGCCGCGTACATACATCGGCGAAATCCTGAAAGCAAAAATTAAATAAACCGATATATAAACCTAAAAAAGTAACAACAGTGGAAATAAAAAGCAAATTCGACCATTTTAATATAAACGTCACCAACCTGGAACGCAGCATCGCTTTCTACGAACAAGCATTGGGACTGAAGGAACATCATCGGAAAGAGTCGTCGGACGGCTCTTTCACACTGGTCTATCTCACCGACGGCAGCACGGGTTTTCTTCTGGAACTGACCTGCCTGAAAGAACATCCCCAAGCCTACGAACTGGGCGAGAACGAAAGCCATCTCTGCTTCCGCGTGGCCGGAGACTATGATGCAATCCGCCAATATCACAAGGAAAACGGCTGGGTATGTTTTGAAAATACCGCCATGGGACTCTATTTCATTAACGACCCCGACGATTATTGGATTGAGATACTGCCCGCCAAGTAAATTGTACGGCATACTTTGCAACAAGAGGATTACTATTAATTACTTAATACATCAACAACGTGAGTATAGAAGAAGCAATGATGGGCGGTATTGTTTTCAAAGGCAAGAAAGAGAAGCCTAAAGAAGAAAACAAAATCAAGACCAAAGCCAAGAAAAAGACCTATATCACCGGCCTGCATGGTTCCGGTGCGGCGAAAATGAAAGCCGAAATCCGCAGGAAACGCGCGAACAGGCATAAAGGAAAATAATAATTATTTTTTCAGATAAGAAGGTGTAAGTCCCGTTGGGAAAAACTTACACCTTTTTTTTTATACCATACCTACCCGAATTACAGAGAAGCATTGAAAAATTATCCAATCAAAACGCTATTTAGATATATTACATTAAAAAAAGTCTGATAAATAAAAGAAAGTTAATGACAAGTTTTGTTTTTATACAAACAATATATATCTTTGGCATCGCAAACAAACAAATAATATTAAAAAGAAAGTGATTTTATCACAAGAGTATAAAAAAAAGCACTACTTTTTTTTATCCAGAAAACTTGTAGTGTGTTTTCTTATATCAATAACTTTGAATAACACATATGCCCAGGTGCAACGCGGCAAGAAAGACGATGCGAAAGCCGAATTAATATCTTTCAAAGACCGTTGGGGTATCAAGACAAATGCTGTTGACTGGTTATTGACCGTTCCTAATATTGGCGTAGAATTTGACTTGGGCAATACCATCCGGAACAAACGTACAATCGGTGCCAATATAAAGTGGAACTGGAACACCTCGCAAAAGTACACCCCATCCCTTATTTTCAATGTATTCGATGCACGGGTAGAGTGGCGTCAGTATTTTCGCACCCGTAAAAGAGGCGGCGTCACCAAAGATGCCAATCTGATGACACGTCTCAAGGAAACCGTATTCACCACCCAGCGCAAGAATCCGCGCCAGGAACGCGCTTACTACTGGGGCGTATATGTCAACGCCGCCAGCTACAACTTTAAAATCGGTAAGGAAGGCAAGCAGGGTAACGCCTACGGAGCCGGCATCAGCGTGGGATATACCGCTCCGCTTTACGGCTACCGCAACAATTACATAGACCTGGAATTGGGAGGTTCCGCCGGACTGCTTTACACCTCATACGATGTTTATACGCACGATGCGGAAAGCGACTGTTACCCGCGCATAGCGGAGAAATGCAAAAGCGGGCACATCGTGCCGTTCCCTCTGATAACGGATTTACGCGTGGCTTTCGTTTACCGGTTCATGTCGGCAGGCAGCAAGTATAAGGAATCGGTGTACCGCCGTGTACAGATACGCGACTTCGCCCGCCAGGCACTTAATGAAAAGATAAATAAGATGCGCGAACGCATCGACTCCATCAACAATGCGGTACGGAAACAAGGTTTCAGCCGCCCGGACAGCCTGCTTACCAAAGAAGAGCTGAAACAATGGAAGCTGATGCAGCAAGAGCGCAAGGAACTCGCTTTGAAAGAAGCTGCCGACAAACTGCGCAAACAGGTAGCCGATTCTCTGGGCATACAACTTAGCGATACACTCACTTCCGAACAGGAAAAGACCATACGCAAGGCACTGAAAGTACGTGAAGACCAATTGAAGCAGAAAGCCGAAACACAAGATTCTGCCAAACGTGGCAAACGTGCTGCCAATGCCAAGAAAGCCAAACTGCATACCAAGGAAAAGAAAGAAAAGAAAGATAAAGACTCCGGGAAAAACCGGAAAAAAGACGGAAAGCCGGAAGCGGAAGCCGCCAACAAAGAAAAGGGAGATGCTTCCGGTGAAGAAGATGATGAAAAGGAGGATAAAGGATGAAGAACAAGACACTGACATACCTTGCCCTCAGCCTGCTGTGCTGCATCTGTGCCTGCACCTCGGTAGACCTCTGTCCGGAAGCGGAACATCCGCACATCACCGACATGCGTGTACGGCTCAACTGGGGCGACATCAGCAAAGATGAAATTCCGGCAGAAATGCACATCGTAGCAAGCCGTATCATAAACACCTGGCGCACCCGCGGCATCATCAACACATCCATAGACCCTGCCACAAACAATAATATAACACAACAGGAAACGTCTTCCGACACCCGGACTGCTTCAAATACAAAAGAAAATTCGGAAGATAACTCAATAGAGAGTCCGGAAGAAACCGCTTCTTCTTTTTACTTGCGCGGAGGTGAGTACAACATTTTTATCATCAACGAGCAGTATGCGGATGTTCCGGCACAGACAGGCGATACGGAGCAGTCCCCTACTCCTATTATCAGCATAGAAAATCTGGACAATTACATCCACGACAATAAGGTAAGCGTGAAAGACCTTTATCTGCAAATCAGCAGTATGGGCAATGAAAAGCCCGATATCGTAGAGGGCAATGACCTGCCCGATTTCAATCCTGACGATGAATACCTGCAGGAAATAAAGTCGCCCATATTCTATGCGGTGCAAAAGAACATAAACATCCAAACCGGACAACCGACCATCCTGGATTTTGATATGCAACGCATCAGCCAGCGTATCAATATCGTCTTCAATATCCGCACCGAAGGAAACATAAAAAGAGAAGACCTCGCGGCGCCCATCATCGAATTGTCCGGCGCTTGCGGACGCTTCAACATCGCCGACGCCTGTCTGGACACCACCCGCCTCTACCGGATGGCACATCAGGTACAACCGGACGAGTTTACGCAAACCGGAGAGGGTACTTACCGATGCGTGGTCCATTTCCACACCCTCGGTGTCATCCCCAGCGCGGCAAAAGGACATCTCAACGGACCGGGCATCCTGCAAGTTGCCTTGCAGGTATCTACTCCCCAACTGGATTCTTCCGGTACACCGGTAGTGGATGAGGAAGGCAATCCCGTGAAAAACAGCCGCTACATCTACGGCGCCATCAATCCCTATGACGAACTGACCGCAGCACAACTCATTGAAGTGCGCGACGGCAAAATATACCTGCGTTACAGCAAAGAAGATGTAAACATCGAAATCACAACGCCTTTAGTAATAAAGGCCGACCAGATAGTACCCAACGATACCGGCATGGGATGGCAACCGCACGATCCCACCAATCCGGACGATGACATAATAATAGAGATATAAAGATGAAACGCCTGACATATAGCAATAGCATGCAAAAGCGGAGACACCGGCACAAACTTATTCTGCCGTTATGGTGCATACTGCTGCTTGTTACCGGTTGCGGTAATCTGTACACCGGCGACGAGTCGCTCTATGACCCCAATCATCAGGACAACCAGGGCGACCAGACGCAACTGCCCGTCATGGTAGCATTCAGCGACCCTATATATAATGTATTGACACGCGGTACGGGAGTGCTGGATCCCACAGACGAAACAAACTTCAGCAAACGCATAGCCGACGGCACTTTCTTCGTATACGCATTCCGGCGCGACAATCCCAACGGAATGACCTATGCCCATCGCCGGGCCGAAGATGCCGACCGGCGCTATTGCCTCATCGACGGCAGTCTGGACGAAATCTCCGCCGAAGAATGCACGGCACTGGGACTCACCGCCGAGCAATGCAAACTGCACGGCAAACGGGCGGCTTATGCAGGAAACGGCTCGTTCATTAACTGGAAAAGTTCCGGCTACATCCCCTATTACAATTTGCAGGAAGAATTCGATGCCTTCAACTTCTTTGCTTATTACTACGACGATGCGCAAGTGGGCGAAGTGAAGCGCGAAGCAGACCGTATCTGTTTCGATGTCACCGTAGACGGCTCGCAAGACCTGATGTGCGCCGCTGCCGCCGACCTCAAAGCGCTGATAGAAGACGTGGAAAACGGGCGAAAGATAGCTGCCGACTACAGCGAACAGGCTGCCCGTCTGAAACAGCTCGGCGCCGACGAACGTCAGCTCATGCGCAGCTGCTATTACGGCACGTACACGGCACGCCGCAACATCTGGCCCATAATCCGCATGAAGCATCAGCTTTCATACGTCAAGTTAAAATTCTATCCTGCCAGCAAAAGCACGAAAGACATCGTTTACATCACGGGTGTCTGGATAGAATGCGTCAACAAAGGCGTTTTCACTGTAGCCTCGTCCGACCCTGCAAACGTAGGCGTCCATTTCCCCACAGAGGGAGAACGGGGGAAATTACCGGCGCGTGATGCAGAGGGAAAAGAAATAGCATGGACCGATGAAGAAGGAAAATCACTCTATCCGATGCAAGTAAGGGAAGAAGATGCGGACAAGGAAGTAAACCAGCGTCCGGCAACAGACGGCGGGGTTTTCCTGCTGCCGCCGGGCAACAATGCCACGCTCCTTATAAATACGGTATATTATCCCGACGCAACCGGGAGTGAACCCTATATCACGACTTTCAGCTACGACTTAAAGGATGCCGTGTACAATAAAGACGAAAACGGCGCTTATCTCTCCAGTGGATTTATGGGCGGACGCGAATATAACATCAGCGCCTATATATACGGTCCGCAGGATATAAAGCTGAATGTACAGGCTGCCTCGTGGGTAAACGGTGGAGATATAGAGATAGGAGAAGAATAAAATTGAGACAGACAGAGATTTATATATTTTCTTTTATTAATTAAAAATTCAATGAAGTATGAAAAAGCAATTTTTCTATGCAGCAATGGCGCTCGCAGTAATGAGCAGCTGTTCAAAGGACAATGATCCGGGTATCGGTAATCCGGACGGCAACAATGACAAGGCAGTGATTGCATTAGGCGTGGACGTACCCACGGTTACGGCCCTCAGCAGAGGAACCGGCTCTGTGGGCGATGTAGAAGGCGAGAACAACAAGTGGAACAGCCAACAACTGTATATCCACATGGTAGACAGAGCCACCGGCTTAGAAGCCGAAGAAGGTGCTGAAGGAGCAAAAACTCCGATTCTCGATAACGCAACTCTCCAGTTCAGAGCCCCCAAAGCAACCGAAGGCAATAACGGTGCAATCAGAATCTATAACAATTATGTAGAAGATACCGACAACGGCGTGATTCAATACAAATACTACCCGACCAACGGCACCTATACATTCTACGGTTATCATGTTGACGATGCAACCCACGATGATGCAACCATTACGGCAGATGAGAAGAAAGTGAAGAATGTAACAATCAACGGTACTCAAGACCTATTGGCAGCCAGTACCATAGATATGGCCGAGAATGATGCTTCCAATGACCAAAGTTTATATAAAGACATAGCTACCACGCTAAGCGGCGAGTGGACGGAACTTATGAAATACCAGTTCGGCGCCCGTACAGCCCGTAAAGGCATTGTTCCTGTCCTGAAATTCAACCATCAGCTGGCTCGTTTGAAGTTTTTCGTAAGGGCAGGCAGTGAAAGCGCAGCCGGCTATAAATATGAAGCCAGCAATTGGGTGGAACGCAAAAGCACTGACGGCCAGGATAAGACACTCGGTATGCAAGTTACTAAGATTACCTTGAAAGACATGGTAAATGTTGTCGACATGGATCTGGCTACTACGACTTCCGCAAGAAACGGAGCCTCCACCGCTCCTTTTGTTGTATGCAGTAAAGATGTTGATAACAAAAACAAGTTAGACCCGGACAAAGGTTTAATCACTCCGGTAGTGCCCAAGTATCCTTACGGCCACGAAAATATTCCGGCAGATAGTGACCCCGACGCTAAAGGAACTCAAGTGGGTGAACCTGTAATGTTTTTCCCTAACGGAAACATCAGCTTGTCCATAGACCTTAAACAATACGTAGAAGATACAAAAGACGAAACAGACGGTGACAAGATTACATACAAAGAAGTTGAGAAGCTGGATACTCCCTTAATCATCGATCAGTCCAAGATTTCAAAAGATGTGAAAGAATTCAAGGCCGGTGCTTCTTACAACGTATACATTACAATCTATGGCTTCGAAAAGATAGAGGTTACCGCAGTGCTGACCGCATGGGAAGACGGTGGTGACATTGAAACCGATATCGAAGACGGAAAATAAGAACCGGCTCCTCTATCGGAAAATAACTCCTGAGGACAATCCAACTACCAACGGGCGGTACGAGAACTACCAACCGTTGGTACTTGAAATACCAAAGCATGGTACAGGAGCTACCAACTGTTGGTACGGAAGCTACCAAACGTTGGTACAAGGAATACCAAAGCATGGTACCGGAAGTACCATACCGAGGAACATAGGAGAGCAACGATATGTTTAACCAATTACTCACTACAATCATGAAAAAGAATTTATGGATGCTGGCAGCCGCCCTTTGCATGACAGCCTGCTCGCAAAACGAGGATATCGTAATAGAGCAACCGGTCAGCGACAACGACTTCGAATCGCCGGACGGACAGCTAATCATCCAATTGGGTGGAATAGAGACACGTATAGGAGCCAGCGTAGGCGTAACACGCGCACCGCTGGATAAGCTATACGATGAGGCAGAAGGCGCTACTACCCGATTGGGCATTTTCGCCCTTGCCACCAATGACGCTACAACCAGCACCGCCATTACCGATGCCAACAGAACCGCAGCATGGGGCGATACGGAGAACTACGGAATTCTGCTGAACAATATACAGGCAGCAGTAACCGCCTGGCCCAAGCAAGACGGCTCCGACGTAAAGCCGGACGGTTTGGAAAATGACCTGGCACAGAAAATCACATTATATAAAGGCAACGCCGCAAACGGTGTGTACTACTACCCGATGCAGAAGAAATACGACTATAGCTTCTACGGCTACGCCCCTTATCAGGAAGGCCAAACCATAAGTGCCGCAAAGCCGGAAATAACATTCGCCCGTTTCGACGGCTCGCAGGACATCATCTGGAACAATGCCACCGCCGGAGAGATAGCGCCAAACAGCATTTACCTGAAAAAGGATGTAAAGAACGATGCTTCCCTGACCGGCTATAAAGCCCAATACATCCGCCAGTTGAAGTATCACCACGAACTGAACCGGACAGCCTCTGAAAAGTTACAGGACTATCCGTGGATACCCAACATCAACTTCGAGCACCAACTGGCACAGTTGCGTTTCTCCGTGATTCCCGCCACCGAGCAGTCCGAAGAGGACAGAACAGCCGTCCAAAACATGAAAGTGAAGAATATCACCATCAAAAGCCACGGCACAACGGCCACCCTCAACGTTCTGACCGGGAAACTGACCTTTACCGACAACGGTTCCCTGCTTATGCGGGAAGCCACCGACGACGGCAAAGGCAATATTACTTTTACGGACGACAATGCCGACGGAACCGTCGAAGTTCCCAAAGACATTTATGTCCAGAAATACGAAGGCGGACAATATACGCTTAACGGCGTGTCAAGCGCCAACCCGCTGATACAAGGCTATCTGATGGTGAAACCGGACATGGAACAATTCCTGATGGACGTCACCATCATGGCTCCCGATGCCAGTGGAGTGCCGCAAGACCTGATTGTACGCGACATCCCCGTCAATGCTCCCGCTCCCGCCCTCGATTCAGGCAAAAATGACAATTTGTTCTATGCCGGCTATTACTACAACGTACGTATCGGCATCTACGCCACCCAACAAATCAACGCTACCGCCACTTTAGCTACCTGGAAACCGGGCGGTGACTCCGTAGACGTACCCATAGAGTAAAGGCGGAAAGCACCCGCATAAAAACAGAAGAAGTGTAATGAGTAAAAAGAGAAACATATCGTACCTGTTCGGCCTCGCATTCCTGTTATTGGCAGGATGCGACACAGACACTGCCACAGTTCCTCTTCCCGATGACGGGGAGAGGGCTGTGGAAGTGCGGCTGAGGGCATCGGTATGCACCGTAGAGACTACCGTCGGCCGGAGCGTCATTGAAGGCACGGCCCTGAATACAGGAGATGAAATAGGTATATTCCTGATGAGAGACAGTAATTTCAGCACCCCATACTTGCAGAATCTTCCCTATCAATATGCAGAGGGCGGACAACTGAGTTTGCAGCCGGAAGGAACAAAAGTGTACTACCCTGCCCGGCAGGACACGCTCTATCTGTACGGTTATTATCCTTATACGGAAACAGCCGCTGCAGATGAAAACGGTAAAGTATCCATTCCCGTTACCGCCGCTCTGGAAGCAAAGGACGCCACAGACTACCTTTACACCGGTGAAACCAAAGGCAGCAAGAAAGCGGCTGCAACCGCAGCAGGCGTTGCTGTCTCCTTGAAACATGCCTTGGCACGGCTACGCCTCAACATATCCACCGACCGCCCCGAATATACGGCGGACTCATACCCGGTGTTGCAAAGCATTGGTTTTACCACCCGTGAGGGACAAACAGGGACAATGGACCTGCAAACAGGCGACATCACATCCGACAATCCGGACACCGGTACATCCGTCAGCTCCGATTACCGGAACGAAGCATCCCCGCTCAACCTTATCCCCGGAACACCCGGCATTCAAAAGGATTATCTGCTGCTGCCATACGGGCATGAGACTATCAGTGCGCTCCGCCGCTTGACATTCAGCATAAAAGAGCCGGACGGAAGCGAAAAAGACATCGTAGTGTTCGACGAAGCCGATGCCGGTGCAAACACTCCCCCGCTAATCGTACTGGAAGCCGGCAGCATAACCACCCTCAACATCCTATATACGCAAAACATGGCTGCAAAAGCTTCCGTAAACGACTGGAACAAGGGTACGGAACATACATTTCAATAGAACGGAACTTACAAATCCCAACCAACAAAACGCTAAAAACCGATATGCCGAAAACCAATCACCATACACTCTCTTTAAGCAGCATCTTCTTTCTGCTGCTACTTTGCAGTTTCCCTACCCTGCACGCCCAGCAACTGGCAGTAAAGACCAACGGCCTGATGCTTGCCGCCATGGCTCCCAACATCGGCTGCGAATTCGTTGTGGGCGAACGGAGCAGTATCGACATCTCGGCTTTCGGCGCAGTCAACATCTACGGCAACAAAGCCAAAATGATAGGTCTTCTGCCCGAATACCGCTATTGGTTTAACGGACGCCCCATGACACGGGAATTTGTGGGAATAGCCGCTCTCGGCGTGTCCTACGACATCACATGGGGAGACCGCATCTATCAGGGCGATGCTGCCGGCGCCGGGATTACCTTCGGCTATGCGCTGAACCTGAACCGACGCCTCAACGTAGAGTTTTACGGCGGATTCGGCGCCGTGTACTTCAAGCAAAAACAATACTACAAAAACGATAACATAGAGGACTACACCGACGGAACGGCACAAGCCAACGCCAACGGTTACAAACTGCTGCCTATCAAAATAGGTGTCTCCATATCCTATATCTTCAAATAAAGAATAACCGCCATGAAAAATTTCATCATAACATCAGCCGTTTGCATTGCTATGATTTTATCTTCCGCATCAAGCATGGCGCAACAAATCACTATCGTGTCCGGCAAAGTGCTGAACCTGCCCGAAGGTGAAAAAAAGCCGCGCCCCTTCCCCATGGGAGAGACCGTGCGTATTTTTGCTTTCAATACCGTGGCCTCGGCACGCGATGCCCTGAAAGCACTTGAAACCGGCGGTGGCGGAACATTACTCTTCGACGCCGATGCCGTGGCGGGCGCCGACGGATACTATGAAATACGTGTAGCGGAAAACGGCGCGCTAATCTTTAACGTGCAAATGAAAAACGAACTGCGCGAGGTGAATTACAAACAGGAGATAAACGCCAACATCGACGGCGGCATCGCTCTTGAGGAGGTGGAAGTTGTGGCAGAAAACCCAAACCCGCAACCCCGGCCCGTAGCCGGGAAAATAGTGGGCAACAAACTGATTGTAAACAACTCGGTAGCCATTCCCAGCAATTACGGCGCGCCCAACCGCCGGCTCATCATGCAACCTTATATCATGGACTGTACCACCGAAGAGATAGTGAGCTACATGGACCCGACAGTCATGGACGGCCCCGAATACGGACTGACGCAAGACCGCCGCATGGCCTACGACATCAGGAACGACAAACTGGCTCCCTATATCAATACCCGCCGCCAACTGGATGCCACACGCTTCAACCTGGACATCAACGACTCGGTACCCGTACCCGACCCCAGACACATTTACAGTGTATTGTCCAAAGTTATTATAGCAGACTATACCCACCCTACATACGAAGCGGAATGGAAAATGACTACCTGCAAAATAAAACGCCCGTTGCAGTTTCTGGAGTTCTCGTTCCCCGATTTTGAATTAGACCCCGATAAATACAAGGAAACGCCCCGGCGCGAACGCCGGAATACGGCAGGCAATATTTCGCTGACATTCCTTGTGGGCAAGGCTGAGCTGGATCCTGCCGACTCTGCCAACACAGTGCAGATGAACAAGTTGCAGGAAGACCTGATGAACATCGTAAACGGTGAGGGCACCACACTGAAAGAATTTAAGATAACCGGCGTATCGTCTCCCGAAGGACGCTATGCCAGCAACCTTGCGCTTGCCAAGCAACGAACGGCTTTCGCCCTACGGAAAATCACTTCGGTAATACCTGCCGCCAAATGGAGCCGGGTATACAAACATCCTACGGAAACCCGTGTTGCCACTTGGAATGAAGTGGCCGATTTACTGGAACGGGACAGCCTCACTGCGGAAGCGCGGGAGATAAGGGAAATCATCGGAAAATATAAGAATCCGGATGCGCAGTTTGCCGCCGTATCGCGTCTGCCCTACTACTCCACCATCATCAAAGAACGGCTGCCCAAACTACGCACCGTACAGTACGAATACAAACATGAAATATTCCGTGAACTGAATCCGGATGAAATATTGGACAAATACTTGCACGACCCTCAATACGCCGATGGCAAAAAATCGTTTACCCGATACGAGTACTGGCATTTGTTCCGGATGATAAAAGCCCCGGAAGAAGCGGAGAAACTTTATCGGCGCGCTTACAGGGAAACAATGGCCTACGACACGAAAGGGAAAGAAAAGCCGTGGATTCTGGCAGCAAACAACCTTGCAATAGCGCTGCTACGCAGGGATACTTTCGACGTAGAGATACTGAAACCCCTGATTGACCTTAAGCGGAAAGTGAACATGGTGGACTCTTTCAATGACGGTATCAGCATAACCAAGACTGAGGTAAACCCCGAAACAATCGTCGCCAACCAGCTCGCAATGTACATACGCGCCTATAACTTTGAAGAGGCCAGCATCCTTGCCGACAAACTTCCGGATACCGAACGCTTCCAGATGATAAAGGCATTTGCCAACTGTCTGGGCGGATACTACGACTACCGGGGTGCAGCCACCGTAAAGGAGGGCGAGGAACGTAAAAAAGTATTCAAATTGGTAAAGGAGTCGTCACCGCTCAATAATATTGTAATGTGCATGGCTATGGAAACGGACAATTACAACAAAGAAGCACAGAAAGCATTGGAAGAACTGCCTGAAACGGCCATGACTAAATACATGAAACTGGTGATTTACATCCGGGAAAAGAAACTGTATGAATGGAGCTACGATAACGCCCTCGACTTTGACGAAGCCTGCAAGAAGTTGGAAGAAATCGTCAAACTGGATGAGAAATACTACAAAATAGCCGTTAACGACGGTGAAATCAGTAAGGAATTTATGGAATATTACGACCAGGGCGACTGGAAACTTTATTAAACGGATATGGAGAGTTGAACATCATGAAGAAACCACTGATTATATTGATTGTACTGCACACACTGATACCTTTTGCCTTTGCCCAACAGCAAGCGGGCAATAATCCTTCTCCGGCAACGCATCCTAAAGATACCGTCGGCATAGGATTCGATGCTACCCGGCAGATGTTCCAAAGGCGTTACCAGCATCCGGATGCAGTGCCTTTCGACACACTATGGAAAAACAATGTATATATCTCCTTGTTTGGCGGCATGGACAAAATGATTCCGCGCGGAAACACGGATTTCAACACCGGTCCCGTGGGCGGTATCGCCGCCAATTGGCAGTTCGCCCCCGCCCATGCCCTGCGTGCCTCATTGCTGGCGGGTAACTTCTCGCGCAAAATAGACAACGAAACCCTATTGCGTTTCGGACTGCAGGCGGATTATCTGCTGAATGTATCATCCTACGTCAACGGCTACAATCCCGGACGTATCTTCGAGTTCCTGACCGTAGCGGGAGTCGGCTATCAATTATCTTCACTGGCAGGCAGAGTGGAACATGTGGCCGACCTGCATTTAGGTTTCCAACTGAAACTGCACCCTACCGCACATGTGGACTTTTATCTGGAACCCCGTTTCACCATTATGAGTGACGGCATAGACCATTCCTTTCAAAAGAACTGGCATAAATATGACATGACCTACGGTGCGACCGTAGGAATGAACTACCGCCTGAAAGCATGGAAGCCCTTCGGCAAAATGCGCATACTGGAAGGCAATCATTTTTTGGACAATACCTTTCTCAGCATCGCTGCCGGCGGGCAGTTTCAAGCTTCCCGCCTGACAAGTGAAATGGGACTGACAAACTCCATCGGCCCGCACATCAGCCTGTCTGCCGGCAAATGGCTGATACCGGCATTCGGCTTACGGCTGTCGGCATTCAAATCGGCCGATACCTGGCATAAGAAAGTAATCGCCTCTTCGGCGAGTTCGGCCGGTGAAGAGTTTTATGAGATGTCCGCATACGCCGGGGGACGCCTGGAAGGTATGCTGGATGCCACTTATTTTTTTAACGGCAGGCAACTCAATCCCAAATTCTCCGTCAATGTATTGGCGGGCGGTGAACTGGGATATATTCAAAAAGAAAATGGTTATCGGCCCGCAAAAGGCGGATATACGGGATTTACAGGCGGCTTGCAATTTAAATACCGGCTTTGGGGCGATGTTTCTTTATTTGCAGAGCCACGCACCAGTCTGGCATCCTATTCATTAAAGACCAATGAAAAGGAAGAAGGCAGATACGTAGCCAAAAAGTTCACAGACAATCTGTACAGTATCAATATAGGTATAGAGATACAACGTACCGATGAAGAAAACCGTATGGCACGCTCTTTAAACCGTGATTTGTTTAAGCCTTCTTTCTTTGTAAGCGGCGCAATCGGTTTCTCCGTTCCCATACAAATGAAGCGGTATGAACCGAAACGCTACTTCGACTACATGGCCACGATAAGTGCAGGACGCATTTTCACCCCATTGTCATCACTCCGTTTAGCAGCGGATTACGGACCTCTGTCCACAGACCGGAAAGGGAAAACCTTGGAATATGATATGGCAAGCGGAAGCCTTGACTATATGCTGAACCTTACCAATCTGATGACGGGATATGACCCCGAACGCAAATACGACGTACAGCTATCTGCCGGAATAGTGGCTTCTATGCGGATGAAACATGAGAACCGCTTCTTTATCGGCGGAGAAGCGGGACTGCAAACATCTTACCGGGTGGGTCGCCGCTTCAAGGTATTCCTCGAACCCCAAATCCGCATTTATGGCAAGGAACTGCTAATACAGGATAATGTGCAGGGGAGCGACATCATGATGTCGCTAAATGCCGGAACAAGCTTTTCGTTCTAAACGGGAACAGGTTATTTCAGAAGTTCATCAATCTTCTTAACCAAAGCCGAGAACTCTTCCGGATTATAAAGGCGGGTGAGCATCACGATGCGTCCTTCCCTATCAATCAATACATTACGGGTAATACCAGCTTGGCGCAACGCATATTTGGCGAAAATATCAGCCCCCGGGTCCAATCCCAACGGATAGGTAACGCCCGTGGACTTGCCAAAAGCTATGACTTTATTCAACGGCTCGTCACGGTCGATGCCCATTAACATGAAATCCGGATCGGACTTATGCTTCTGCCATATATCCTTTTCGATAAAAGGCATCTCCTTACGGCATACACCACACCAGCTTGCCGTAAACTGCAACATAACCACCTTGCCACGGAAATCGGAAAGCGTAACGGTCCTGCCGTCTGTCAGCGTAACGGTAAAATCGGGAGCCACCTGCCCCACTTTCACAATATAACCGGTATCGTCTGCCTCTGCTTCCTGCGCCATACCTACCATGCTGCACAATGCGAATAGGCCAAGTACCAATGATCTGAGTCGCTTCATTTTTCTTTGTTTTTAAGTATTCATAAATAGATTTCCTGTCGCAAAAGAAACTAATTAGGCATAACAAAACAAATAGAGTATGAACTCTTTGCAAATATTTAACTCATACCCCACACGAAATGCGCGGATTTACACAGACAGCATCTAATGACCGTTCAGTCATTCATAAACCGTCTTGTGTAAATCCGCGCAACTTATATTCAAAGCCTTACCGCTCCGAAAACCCGTTCCTTAGATATTGGGTTTTATGTCCAACTTCACGGGCTTAATCATGTTTTCGGGCTTCAGGATAGTATCCAAATCTTCTTTGGAAAGAATGTTGTGTTCCAGAACCAGTTCATAGACACCTTTTCCCGTTGCAAGAGCTTCTTTGGCTATCTTGGTAGAATTTTTATAACCGATAACCGGATTAAGAGCCGTAACCACACCGATGCTATCGTGTACATATCTGCGGCATACTTCCTCATTAGCGGTAATACCGTCGATACAGAGTGTGCGCAGGGTATCGAATCCGTTCATCAGCAAATCGGCAGACTCAAAACAACATTGCGCCATTACGGGTTCCATTGCATTCAGCTCCATTTGAGCTGCTTCGCCACTCATAGCCACACAAAGGTCGTTGCCGATTACCTTATAGGATATCTGATTCATTACCTCAGGGATAACCGGGTTGACCTTACCCGGCATAATGGAAGACCCCGGCTGCATGGCAGGCAGATTGATTTCTCCCAATCCGCAACGCGGACCGGATGCAAGCAGACGAAGGTCATTGCATATCTTGTTCATCTTCACCGCAACTCTTCTCATAGCCGAGGAGTAGCCTACAAGGCAAGAAGTATCCGAAGTAGCTCCCACTAAGTCACCGGACAGTTTCACGTCCCATCCGGTAAGCTTCGACAAAGCCTTCACGCATTTCTCCGCATATTCCGGTTCTGCCGCAATACCCGTGCCGATGGCGGTAGCTCCCATATTGACCGTAAGGAATTCCTCCGCCGCAAAGTTCAGGTTCTTTATCTCATTGCGCAAAATGCTGGCAAATCCGTTGAATGTCTGTCCAAGAGTCATGGGCACAGCATCTTCCAACTGCGTACGTCCCATTTTAATGATGTGTTTAAACGCTTCGGCTTTGCGTTGGAACGCATTGATCAACTCCTCAAAATGTTTCATAAGTTTGAGGTGGGTATAATACATTCCTATATGTATGGCAGTAGGATAAGCGTCATTGGTGGACTGCGAGCGATTGACATGATCGTTCGGTGAGCAGTATTGGTATTCGCCGCGTTTATATCCCATGATTTCAAGCGCGCGATTAGCTATTACCTCATTGGCATTCATATTGGTAGTGGTGCCTGCTCCCCCCTGAATCATGTCTACCGGGAACTGCTCGTGGTGCTTGCCTTCGAGTATCTCCTTACAGGCTTTAAGGATAGCATCCGTTTGCTGCCCGGTAAGCAGACCAAGTTCGGAATTGGCAATGGCTGCTCCCATTTTGGTAATGGCAAGAGCGTTGATAAACAAAGGATATTCGTTCAGATGAAATTTACTGATACGGAAATTCTCGATACCTCTGAGAGTCTGTACTCCATACATGGCGCTTTCCGGTATTTCACGGCTGCCGATTAAATCGCTTTCTGTGCGAGTTTTTGTAGATAGTTCTTCTTTCATAATATATGTTTATTAACTATTTCAATAAGCGGTCATCAAAGAATAACCAAAGATAGCATAAATTGTTTTGTAAACAATAATACTTATTATTAGGTTAACAACATTTAATACAAGCCTTTTTATACACATATTACTATATATAATATGACAAAATGTAAGAATACACAGGATTATCACCCCAAACCACTAAACAGTTAATATATGCTTAATTTAGAAAATATAAAATAATAAATACAACAAATTCACCCCCTATTATTGTTATATAAGGGATTATTTTAGAAATTAGCCAATAGTAGAGAACATAACAACCTTATCTAATTTTTTAAATAATAAGTATATGGTTTTACAATTATTATTTGTACTGACCGCTATTATCATAGGTGCACGCTTAGGCGGCATAGGTCTCGGAGTAATGGGCGGCGTAGGTTTGGGCATACTGACTTTTGTATTTGGCTTACAACCCACTGCACCACCGATAGACGTAATGTTGATGATAGCCGCCGTTATTTCCGCAGCTTCCTGCATGCAGGCGGCCGGCGGACTTGATTACATGGTAAAGTTAGCAGAAAAACTGCTGCGCAAGAACCCGTCTCAGGTTACTATCCTCAGCCCCATCGTCACCTACCTGTTTACTTTCGTAGCCGGTACAGGACACGTGGCATACTCGGTTCTTCCCGTCATTGCCGAAGTTGCAACCGAAACCAAAATCAGACCTGAGCGTCCGCTGGGTATCGCTGTCATCGCTTCACAGCAGGCTATCACGGCAAGTCCCATTTCGGCGGCTACGGTTGCACTGCTCGGTCTGCTTGCCGGATTCGACATCACTTTATTCGACATACTTAAAATAACGATTCCGGCAACAATTCTCGGCGTACTGGTAGGCGCATTGTGCTCCATGCGCGTGGGAAAAGAACTGATTGACGACCCGGAATATCAAAAACGTATGGCAGAAGGCTACTTCGACGGTAAGAAAGTGAAAATCGACGATGTAACAAACAAACGCCATGCTATGATTTCGGTACTCATATTTATCCTTGCCACGGCATTCATCGTTCTTTTCGGCTCATTCGAAGGGATGCGTCCTTCTTTCCTGATTGACGGAAAAACAGTTTCCTTAGGGATGTCCGCCATTATCGAAATCATCATGCTTTCGGCTGCCGCCCTCATTTTGCTGGTAACTAAGACAGACGGAATAAAAGCAACACAAGGCTCTGTCTTCCCGGCTGGAATGCAGGCTGTAATCGCCATCTTCGGCATTGCCTGGATGGGCGATACGTTCCTGAATGGAAATATGGCGCAACTCACCGCCTCTATCGAAGGTATCGTACGCCAGATGCCCTGGCTGTTCGGCATCGCTTTGTTCGTCATGTCTATCCTGCTGTACAGTCAGGCAGCCACAGTACGTGCTTTAGTACCGCTGGGCATTGCTTTGGGCATATCGCCATATATGCTGATAGCCATGTTTCCTGCCGTAAACGGGTATTTCTTCATCCCGAACTACCCTACCGTAGTTGCAGCCATCAACTTTGACCGTACGGGAACCACCCGAATCGGTAAATATATACTCAACCACTCTTTTATGATGCCGGGTATCGTCTCTACGGCAGTTGCCATAGCCTTGGGATTATTATTCATACAATTTTTCTAAGCATATTTACCTTTAACCTATTTTTTAATTCAAACAAATTAAGTTATGAAAAGATTAGAAAAACTCAGCATGGTAGCCGTTATGCTACTGCTTTCCGTCACAATGGCTTTCGCTCAGCAGAAGCCTAACATCCATATCCTTGCCACCGGCGGAACCATTGCCGGAACCGGAACATCTGCAACCGCCACCAACTATACTGCCGGACAAGTAGCCATCGGTACGCTGCTCGATGCCGTACCCGAACTTAAAAACATAGCTAACGTAACCGGCGAACAAATTGTCAAGATAGGTTCACAAGACATGAACGATGATGTATGGCTGACTCTTGCAAAGAAAATCAACCAGCTTCTGAAACGCTCTGACATCGACGGCATCGTAATTACCCACGGAACCGATACGATGGAAGAAACGGCCTATTTCCTCAACCTGACGGTCAAGAGCGACAAACCGGTAGTTCTGGTCGGAGCAATGCGCCCCTCTACCGCAATCAGCGCCGACGGACCTCTTAACTTATACAATGCCGTCGTTGTGGCCGGAGCAAAAGAGTCCAAAGGGAAAGGTGTTTTAGTGGCAATGAACGGAAGCGTGCTTGGTGCTGCAAGCGTATTGAAGATGAACACTGTTGACGTGCAGACCTTCCAAGCTCCCAACGCGGGTGCACTCGGTTATGTACTGAACGGCAAGGTCACGTATAATATGTCGTCTGTAAAGAAACACACCACCCACTCGGTATTTGATGTTACCAATCTGAACTCACTCCCCAAAGTGGGAATTGTCTACAGCTATTCAAACATCGAGGCTGACATGGTGACCCCGATGCTAAGCAATGGCTATAAGGGTATCATCCATGCAGGAGTAGGCAATGGAAACATTCACAAGAATATATTCCCCGTATTAACGGAAGCCCGCAAAAAAGGTATTCTCGTAGTCCGTTCGTCAAGAGTGCCGACGGGTCCCACTTCGCTCGATGCAGAAGTAGACGACGCACAGTATCAGTTTGTCGCATCACAGGAACTGAATCCCCAGAAAGCACGTGTCCTGCTGATGCTTGCACTGACCAAAACCACCGACTGGAAACAGATTCAGGAATATTTCAACGAATATTAAAAACAGATAGAAATGATAAAGAAACTCACATTTATACTTCTGGCTGCGGGCTGTACACAAATCATGTACGCCCAAAGCACGGAGAAGAACGAGAAGTTCCTTGAAAACAAGACCCTGTTTGAAGAACTCACCAATGTAAAGAAAAAACAAGATAAGTTCAACTTATTCCTCAATATGCAGGGCAGCTTCGATGCAAACTTCCGCGACGGCTTCGAAGAGGGAGCTTTCAAAATGAGGCAACTCCGCATTGAAGCCAAAGGAAATATCAACAACTGGCTTTCATACCGATACAGGCAACGGCTGAACCGCTCGAACGACAGTAGCGGCAACATAGACAACCTTCCTACTTCCATCGACATTGCAGGGATAGGTGTGAAACTGGGAAAAGGATTTTCTATTTTTGCCGGTAAGCAATGCACCGCATACGGCGGTATCGAGTTCGACCTGAATCCTATCGAGATATATGAATACAGCGATATGATTGAGAACATGAGCAACTTCATGACCGGTTTGAACATCGGATATGACATCAATGCCCACCAGCAGTTGAACCTGCAAATACTGGACAGCCGCAACGGCTCTTTCAACAAGACGTATGGAGTTGAAACCGAAGACGGCGAACAGCCTGCCATAGAATCGGGCAAGCTGCCGCTCGTATACACCCTGAACTGGAACGGTAATTTCAATGACATATTCAAGACACGCTGGTCCGCCTCTATCATGAATGAAGCAAAGGACAAGAATCTTTATTATTTTGCATTCGGTAATGAATTGAACTTGAATAAGTTCAACATGTTCCTCGACTTCATGTACTCCAAAGAAGGTATCGACCGCAAGGGTATCATGACAGGGATAACGGGCAGTATGGAAGGACACAATGCTTTCGATGCCGGATAT
Source organism: Bacteroides stercoris ATCC 43183 (assembly GCF_025147325.1). Taxonomy (NCBI): domain Bacteria; kingdom Pseudomonadati; phylum Bacteroidota; class Bacteroidia; order Bacteroidales; family Bacteroidaceae; genus Bacteroides; species Bacteroides stercoris. The sequence continues at coordinate 2,306,601 of NZ_CP102262.1, read as the reverse complement.
TTTTCAATGGTAACCAAGTTGAATTACCGTTTCCTGCCTAAATGGAACGCTTTCGTAAAAGGAATGTATGAAACAGCATCTCTCACCAAACAGCAGGGAGATTTGGAAAAAGGCAAATACCGCACCGCATGGGGTTATTTTGCCGGTGTGGAGTTCTAGGGTCAATGTAAAAACCTGAGGGGTAATATTTGTAAAAATCCTATCTTTGCATAAAACTAACTCAGAAATCTTATGGACAACAACGGCTACCGTCTCCTTCTTCCTGAAGGGACATTGGATTATTTCATCATCTCGGACGTAAAGGAAAGCGCATCGGAAATAGTGATTTATTTAGAAGAAAAGAATGAAGTTCCTAAAGAATACGCAGGAATGAAAGTTGAGAGCAAGGGTTTTTTACGAACCTGTTGTGGTTCAGGATTTCCCCATACGCGGCAAGAAGCTTTTTCTGAACGTGCGCCGGCGCAGGTGGGTTGTCAAGGATGAGAACCGTTACGTGAGCCGTGACTGGAAACTGGTTGCCGGTGGTAGCCGTATGACGCATGAATTTGCGTCTTTTTTAAAAGAATTATATTGATAAGCTGCCGGTGGGCTGCAGGCTGTTGGGAACGCTGTTCGGGGTCGACGGGGAACTGCTCGAGCGGCAATACCGGAATCACCTGAGCGGTTATCTCTGTTGGGAGCAGCTTCCTCATGCCGAAGAATGGCTTCTTTTCGAGAAGAACATCGGTGTTTATGTGGGACTGGATGAAGTCTGCCTTTCCCGCGGAGAATTATATACCGTGTTGATAAACAAGGAGAGAAAAGGCCGTTCGGGCAGTCTTATCGCCGTTGTGAAAGGAACAGATGTAAAGACCGTGACCTCCGTACTGCTCCGTCTTTCCCGCCGCAGACGCTTTCAGGTCAGGGAGATAACCATGGATATGGCTCCGAACATGGAGCAGATCGCCCGCCTCTGTTTTCCCGCCGCACGCCGCGTCACAGACCGTTTCCATGTGCAGAAACTCGCTTATGAGGCGGTTCAGGATATGCGCGTTAAAGCACGTTGGGAGGCTTTGGACGAAGAATCCGTTCAGATCGCCCATGCCAAAGCCTGCGGGAAGATATATCATGCGCCGGTCTTTGAAAACGGTGATTCACGCAAACAGCTTCTTTCGAGAAGCATTTACCTGTTATATAAGAAGGAATCCTTGTGGACGGAATCACAGCGCGTACGCGCCGGCATCCTGTTCCGGGAGTATCCCGATATTAAGAAAGCATACGGCTCAGCGGAAATATCTGGTTGGTAAGTTTTAAAATTAGCTATCTTTGCTTACCTTTGTTTTATGAAACCCGCACAACTCCTTCGTGCCATCCTTCCGGATGTGCTTATAGACAACTTTGATATTGTCAATTTCGACAAGAGTGCTGACCGTTTTGATATTTATCTTGATGAAAAAAAAGTTCAACTAAAAGAAGATAAGATCAATCCGGATATCATATCCTATGGTTTTGGTGAGTATCGTACAATCCAAGACTATCCTATTCGTGGTCGCGCCACTTATCTCCATGTTCGTAAACGTAAATGGCTTGACAAATCTTCCAATGAAATCTTCAGTTATGACTGGGATTTATCCGAATTTGACGGTACACGGCTCAATTCTGAGTTCGTCTCTTTTTTAAAAGAAGGAGATTGAATCTACTCCTGTGAGCATCAGTGTGCTTGCGGAACGTTATGGCGTAAAAGGGCAGACTCTTCGTAAACAATACAAGGAGAAAATCAGTGATTACCGGAACTGGGATCAGCTCGAACATGCGCATGACTATCTCCTTTATCCTGAAAATATTGGAGAAAAGCTTTCTTTGGATGAAACTTGCCTGAGCAATGGAGATGTTTATACGATTCTGACCAATAAAGCAGCTAAAGGTCGTAAGGGTGCTTTAGTTGCAATAGTTCGTGGAGTGGCCACAGATGCGGTAAGCGGAATCTTGCGCAGGCTTCCGCACCGGAAACGGCTGTCTGTCAAGACTGTCACTACAGATTTATCTTCAGCCATGATGCTGACAGTCAGAAAGGTGTTTCCTGCCGCAAAGCTGATCAATGACCGTTTTCATGTACAGCAGCTCATGTCTGAAGCTGTTGACCAGTTAAGAATACGCTATCGGTGGAAAGTACTTGATGCGGAAAATCAGGCTATCAGGGAGCATCGCCAAAAGAAGAAAGAAACAAAGAGTAAGGCGGAAAGGGAAAGAATAGGGAAATGGGAACCTGAAAGAATGGAGAACGGAGAAACCCTGTCACAGATAGTAAGCAGAAGCAAGCACATTATACTGAAACACTGGAGCAAATGGAATGAACAGCAAAAGACCAGGGCTGCCATTCTCTTTGATAAATTCCCCAAGCTTCTGGAAGGATACAGCCTTAGCATGAAACTGACAGACATCTTCAACAAGAAGTCAGGTCTCGATGAAGCAAGGCTAAATCTCGCAAGATGGTACAATGAAGTGGAAAAGTTTGACTATATGGAGTTCAACAAGGTACTTGATACGTTTTCAAACCATAGTACGACCATCATAAATTATTTTGAAGAACGATTGACAAATGCTTCAGCGGAGTCGTTCAATGCTAAAATCAAAGCTTTTCGAAGCCAGTTAAGAGGGGTGGCTGATCTGAAATTCTTCATGTTCAGACTGGCTAGGCTATACGCTTAAAAGAAAGCTTGCCAACCGGGGAAATCCGCTGACCCAAGCATACTACCTCTCCATGAGGCTCGGACTGATATACCACCAATGCAGGTACAAGGATGCGGCATTGACGCATCTTGCCCGCTGGTATGACGAGGTGGAAAAATCAGGGTTTCTTGCTTTCGGAAGAGTGGCACGTTCCGTACAGATGCATTACCGGGAAATAATCAACTTCTTTGACAGACGTTCAACAAACGCTGCTTCCGAATCGTTCAATGCAAAAATAAAGGAGTTCCGCACACAATTCAGAGGAGTAAAGGACAGAGCTTTCTTCCTGTTCAGACTGGCGAAAATTTATGCATAAGCTATGAATCCCTCAGGTTTTTACGTTGACCCTCCCTCAGATTGTTACGTTGACCCCTTTTATTATGCTTAACCTACAAATCCCTCACGTTGATTTTGTAGTACCAATGTAGTACCATTTTTGCTTATCTTAAAATAAAACCCCTCCCAGAAATTATCTGAAAGGGGTGTTTGAGGTTCCTGGCGGATTCGAACCGCCGTACACGGTTTTGCAGACCGCTGACTAAGCCACTCATCCAAGGAACCAATCTTTCTCGTTTGCGGTTGCAAAGGTAGTCATTTTTTTGAAACTACCAACTATCAACAGCATTTTTTCTTTATTTCTTTTTTACCGTCACTGCATTCCAAGCGTTTCTTTTCGTACAATTGCTTTAATTCACAGCCTGTTGCACAATTCTCGCAAGGATTACGTTTTTCTTTTACTTTCATGAAAAAAGCATAAACACGCTGTCCAATACGGACGATACACAACAATAAAATGAGAGCTACCGCCCAATTTTGCCAATTACTCATCCAAACAGCCCCCCTATCTGATAAATTGCAAAGGACACCACCCATGCAAGGACAGTAGTGTACACCGCTGCAAACAAAGCCCATTTCCAACTGCCCGATTCTCCTTTAATGGCCGCTAAGGTGGCGATGCACGGGAAATATATCAATACAAACACCATATAGCCAAAAGCCACCAACGGAGTAATCGGAATCCGTTCGCCCAAGCTCACCGCATCGGCTTCGGCATCATCTGCATACAGAACTCCCAGCGTACTTACCACCAGTTCCTTGGCCCCTACACCGGAAAGGATACCGACACCCAGTTTCCAATCAAAGCCTAACGGCTCTATCACCGGTTCAACAGCCTTGCCTATTCTGCCGATATACGAGTTTTCCTGCTGTTCGGCCACATCCTGATATGCATCGTGGTCCGGATAATACCCCAACGCCCATATCACAATGGAAGCCACCATGATGATACCTCCCATTTTGCGCAGATATTGCGCGCCTTTCTCCCAAGTATGGCGAAAAATGGACTTCGACGTCGGTATGCGGTAAGGAGGAAGCTCCATAACAAACGGCGTGTCATCTCCCTTTACCAGAAAGCGACAGAAAAGTCGTGCCATAACCACAGCCAGTAAAATGCCGATAGCATAGATTATCAGCAATACCAAACTGGCATTGTTCGGGAAAAACGCCCCCACCAACAGCAAATAAATAGGCAAACGTGCACTGCACGACATCAGCGGATTGATAAGCATGGTCACCAGTCGGCTCTTCCGGTTTTCAATAGTACGCGAGGCCATAATAGCCGGTACATTGCAACCGAATCCCATAATCAGAGGGATAAAAGACTTGCCGTGCAGACCCATCTTATGCATTATCTTATCCATGATAAAGGCGGCACGCGCCATATATCCGGAATCCTCCATCAAAGATATGAAGAAATATAGAATCAAGATATTGGGCAAAAAGACAATCACCCCGCCTACACCGCCGATAATGCCGTCCACCAACAAATCCTTCAGCGGTCCTTCAGACATGTTGTCACGCACCAGACTGCCCAACGCACCTACCAGCCATTCAATGCCCTGCATGGGATAATCTCCCAAGATGAATGTTCCTTCAAACATCAGATACAGGAACAGAAAAAAGATGGGATACCCCCATACTCGATGTGTCACAATGGAATCTATCACACGCGTTGTACGTGCCGTATCCTCTTGCTTGTCCACATAGGTTTCGCGAAGCGCACCGGCGATAAAACCGTATTTGGCATCTGTAATGGCCTGCTCGCTATCTTCGTTTATTACATTACGCAGGCGTTGCACTTCGCGGTTACGGACTTCAATAATATCCTTCCCATTGGGAAACTCCTGTACGGTCTTCTCCAAATCCTCGTCATTCTCCAGCAACTTAATAGCAAGAAAGCGCGTGGAGTATTTATACCGTATATTCTCGTTGACACTGATTATGCGTTTCACCTCTTCAATGCTCCGCTCCAATTCCGGCCCGTGATTGATATGGATGTGGCGGTAAAAGCCTGCCGGATGCTCCTTCTCCTCCTTATGAGTGCCGAAGTCATGGTCGGGTACATACTCCTTGTGCCAGTTGCGCAAATCATTCAGGATTTCGGCACGTATCTTACCTTTTTTATCCAGAAAATCACCACCCTCGTAAATGCCGATGATAATATGGAAAAGCTGTTCTATGCCTTTTCCGGTGCGACTGATGGTAGGCAGCATCGGCACGCCAAACAACTGACCGAGTTTTACGTAATCCAACGTGTTCCCGCTTGCTTCCAGTTCGTCGTACATGTTAAGCGCGATAACCATGCGCACGTTCATGTCAATCAACTGGGTGGTGAGATACAGGTTCCGTTCCAGATTGGAAGAGTCCACCACATTAATAATGATATCCGGAGTTTCGTTGATGATGTGATGGCGCACATAAATCTCTTCGGGAGAATAGGCAGAAAGCGAATAAGTGCCAGGCAAGTCGACGATGCGGAAATGATACCCCTGAAAGTCAAAATACCCCTCTTTAGCATCTACGGTGACACCGCTGTAATTACCCACATGCTCGTGCGAACCCGAGGCGATGTTGAAAAGGGATGTCTTGCCGCAATTGGGATTACCCACCAAAGCAACATTGATGGTGCGGCGTTTTCCTAAAGCGATACGTTTCAGTTCCTCTTCGTCCAAACGCATATCTTCGCTCCATCCCTCGTGATAGTCGAGCTGCACGGACTCCCGACACATTTCCTTTTCACCGACAATCTCAATCATCTCAGCTTCCTGACGCCGTAAAGAGATTTCATATCCCATCACCTTATACTTGATGGGGTCTTTCAGAGGGGCGTTCAGCAACACCTCAACGGTTTTCCCTTTGATAAATCCCATTTCCACGATTCGCTTACGGAAACCTCCGTGTCCCAGCACTTTAACGATTACTCCCTTCTCACCGGTTTTCAATTCGGACAAACGCATAGTCTTCTGCCTTTTTTATTTTTGCCGCAAAGATAAAGGATAAGTCCGTATAGCGCAAACAATTTAGAATGTTTTTAAATAAGAGGTATCAAAGAGAGCCGATTCTGCATTGTAAGCAAGCTGACAACGGTCTGCCAAAGCAACCTTTCGGCACGGAAGTAACAAAATCCGGGAAGAAACATGTATATTTGCCGCTATGGAAAAGGAAAAAGTAGCACAATATATCAACCGGAAACAGCTTTTGCAACCGACAGACAAGGTACTTGTCGCCCTAAGCGGCGGTGCGGATTCCGTCGCTTTATTACGACTGTTGCAAGCGTCGGGCTACGACTGCGAAGCTGCGCACTGTAATTTTCACCTGCGAGGTGCAGAATCCGACAGAGATGAGGCATTTGTCCGCCAACTGTGCGTAAAACAACAAGTACCGCTACACACCGTCCACTTCGACACCGCGCGCACTGCCGAAGAACGGCACATCTCCATTGAAATGGCCGCACGCGAACTACGTTACGGATGGTTTGAGGAAATACGGCAGAAAATCAATGCCGACGCCATTGCCGTGGCCCATCACCAGGACGACAGCGTGGAAACCCTCCTGCTGAACCTGATACGTGGTACGGGCATCAACGGGTTACGGGGAATACGCCCCAAAAACGGGCACATCGTACGTCCGTTGCTTTGCCTGGAACGCAAAGAAATCATCAGTTATCTGAACCGCATAGGGCAGGATTACGTAACGGACAGCACCAATCTGCAGGATGAATACACTCGTAACAAAATACGCTTGAACCTGTTGCCCATGATGCAGGAAATCAACCCATCCGTCAAAGAAAGCATTCTCAACACCGCCGAGCATCTGGATGGCGCATCCGCCATATATAAACAAGGGATAGACGAAGGCATAAAACGGGTGCGGACAGCAGAGGGCATCTGCATCGAGAGACTGATGCAGGAACCGGCCCCCGCAACATTACTGTTTGAAATCCTATACCCGCTCGGCTTTAACACTGCCCAAATCAGAGACATATACCGTTCGCTGGAAGGACAGCCGGGAAAGATCTTCACTTCGGAACATTGGTGCATCGTGAAAGACCGCGAATATCTGCTGATTGAAGCACACCGACACCCCATACAACCCGCACTGGCAATGGAAGAACATGTCTTTACCCCGGACTTTGTCATTCCCCGCGACAAGAACACTGCCTGCTTTGATGCGGATAAACTGACACATCCTCTCCTTCTGCGCCCCTGGCGACAAGGGGACTCTTTTATTCCATTCGGCATGAAAGGCCGGAAAAAAGTAAGCGACTATATGACCGACCGGAAGTTCTCCCTTTTGCGCAAAGAGCAGCAATGGGTATTATGTTGCGGCGAAGAGATTATCTGGCTGATAGGTGAAAGAACGGACAACCGTTTCCGCATCGGTGCCTCTACAAAACGGGTACTCACAGTCCGGCTTCTTCCCGCCGGGGACAGTCCTGTCACACCCTGAGCCCCAAGTGGTATAACTCTGCATCCGAAGAGTACCCCATTATCCATTTCATCTTTAGGTTAGAAATACAGAACTTTAACCTAAAAACGGATCTCTCCAGCCTAAAGACACCCATCTTCAGACCGGAGATAAAGTTCTTCTCCTATATTTACCGGCTTCTTACCTGAAGAGAACATCTCTCCTCTCCGACAAGAATCCTTCTCCTTAAGAACCTGCTTAAATCTTCTTCAGCACTCCTTGTTTGAAGATATTTTTCTATTTTTATTCGTCACATACCCCGTTATGCTTCTTATAAAAACAAACCGAATAGAGTTTCAAAAGAAGCTGAAAATACTCTTTGAACTCAATTTATGCCCGAAGGCAGATATGTCAGAATCTACTTACAAGATAATCCTATTTTCCTTCTGCTTCTTAAAGCAATCGGCAAGCAAGGCGGCAAACGGCGTATCAAAAGTACGGGCCTTTTGCGGACACCCTTTTACACAAGCACAGCAGCGAATACACTTTTCCACATCGGTACTACACTCATCGCCTTTCACGATGGCGCCTGCCGGACAATGCTTCACGCAGTATCCGCAATGGTTGCAAAGTTCTGTGTCGACAGCCGGAATGCGCGGCATAGGAACTCCGCTTTTGCGTAGTTTCACCACCTTCCGCAAGAAACGGAATAACGGAAAAAACGCCTGACGGGGACGTTGAATACGGTTGACGTCAACGGCATAGAGCTTATCCATGTCGGCTGCCGCTTCGATTTTAGTCCGTATCTTAGCGCCGAAAGTTTCTGCAAACTGCAAGTCATCTGCATCCGGCCGCCCTGCAGCTATGGGATTTTGCTGCGTACTGTACGAATGCTCGCCTACAAACGTAGCACCGGCAATCACTTTAAATCCTCTGTCCGATGCAAATGCGTCCAACTCCACCAATGCTTTTTCATAGGCACGGTTACCATACACAGCAACCAGCACCGCCGGAGCACCGGAAGCATGAACGTCTTTCATCCGCTCCAATCCCAGGGGTGCCACCTTCCCGCCATAGACGGGGACGGTTATCACCGTCAAGGTGCTTTCAGGAATTTCCAATTTGCCGGCCGGGTGGAAAGTAAGGTCTGTCCGGGCAACATCGGAAATGCCCGTACCGCGAACAATCGCCTCGCCCACTTGTTTAGAGGTATGGGTAGGCGAAAAAGTAATCAAACGAACTGCATATATATTCATAAATCTGTTTCTTATATAATAATGAAACAAAGATAGACTTTTAAAATTAAAAAAAAGACGATTTATTTATGAAACCAAAAATTATTATTACCTTTGTGCCGTTGAAACATTCTGCAACTCCTTGCTGAGGTGAGGATTGTTAGTCAGATTTCCGGTTCAATAACAAATATCCCTATTAAATCATAATTTACAAAAGGTAGACTTACCGATATAAGTAAAAACCATTCACACATATACTATATGTATAATATCATTCAATTAAACGACAAAAATTTGTCGGAACTGCAAGCTATTGCCCAAGAATTGGGTATCAAAAAAACAGACTCTCTCAAAAAAGAAGAACTCGTTTACAAGATACTTGACGAACAAGCCATTGCTGGAGCAACCAAGAAAGTAGCAGCCGACAAATTAAAAGAAGAACGTAAAGGGGACAAGCAAAAACGTTCTCGCGTAACGGTCAAGAAAGAAGCAGCGGACAAGGTATTCACAGCCAATAAGAACGGTGAACTCACAAAAGGGAAAACCGAAGAAGCACCTGCCGTACAAGCTTCCGTACAAGCAGCAGAGGCGGCTAAAGAACCGGCCGTAGCCGCAACTCCCGCAGCAGAGACTGAAGTTCCCAAACGCAAACCGGGACGTCCTCGCAAAGTAAAACAAGAAGCGGCTCCCGTAGCGGAAACACCTAAAACCGTTCCGGCAGAAACTAAAGTAGAAACTACAGAGCCGAAAAAAGCAGAACCCAAGAAAGTTGTTGCAGCCCCCCAGCCTACACCGGATGAAAGTCCTGTCTTGCCGGAAGCAGAGGATGACTTTATCCCCATCGAGGATTTGCCAACCGAAAAAATAGAACTGCCGTCAGAGCTCATCGGCAAATTCGAAGCTACCAAAGCAGAAACTCCTGTTCCTGCAACAGAGCAACCGCAACAACGCTCCCGTCTTCGCCTCCGCGATAACAATACGCCATACAACAACAATCGTAACAATAACAACCAGCGTCCTGCACAACAGCAGCAACGTCCTGCACAACAACAGAACAACAATGAGAATTATGTTGCTTCCGAACGCAAGCCGGCAATAGAACGCGAAAAGGCGTACGAATTTGACGATATACTCACAGGAACCGGCGTATTGGAAATCATGCAGGACGGTTATGGATTCCTGCGCTCATCCGATTATAACTACCTTTCTTCTCCCGATGATATTTACGTTTCACAATCACAAATCAAGCTGTTCGGCCTGAAGACCGGTGATGTAGTGGAAGGTGTTATCCGTCCACCCAAGGAAGGAGAGAAATATTTCCCGCTGGTAAAAGTATCCAAGATTAACGGACGTGACCCGGCTTTTGTACGCGACCGTGTACCGTTCGAACATCTCACCCCGCTCTTCCCGGACGAGAAATTCAAACTTTGCAAAGGCGGATATTCCGACTCCCTGTCTGCCCGTGTAGTAGACCTCTTTGCGCCCATTGGTAAAGGCCAGCGCGCACTAATCGTAGCACAGCCCAAAACGGGTAAGACTATTCTGATGAAGGACATTGCCAACGCCATTGCAGCCAACCACCCGGAAGTGTACATGATTATGCTATTGATTGATGAACGTCCGGAAGAAGTTACCGACATGGCCCGTACCGTAAATGCAGAGGTTATTGCCTCTACTTTCGACGAACCGGCAGAACGTCACGTGAAAATAGCAGGCATTGTTTTGGAGAAGGCCAAAAGAATGGTAGAATGCGGACATGACGTTGTTATCTTCCTTGACTCCATAACACGTTTGGCACGTGCCTACAATACTGTTTCCCCGGCTTCGGGTAAAGTATTGTCCGGAGGTGTGGACGCCAACGCACTGCACAAGCCGAAACGCTTCTTCGGTGCTGCCCGCAACATTGAAGGCGGTGGTTCGCTGACCATCCTTGCTACGGCGCTTATAGATACCGGTTCCAAAATGGACGAAGTGATCTTTGAAGAGTTCAAAGGTACTGGTAATATGGAACTGCAACTCGACCGCAACCTGTCCAACAAGCGCATCTTCCCGGCTGTCAATATCGTTGCTTCCAGCACTCGTCGCGATGACTTGCTGCAAGACAAGCAAACGCTGGATCGCATGTGGATTCTCCGCAAGTATCTTGCCGATATGAACCCGATAGAGGCAATGGACTTCGTAAAAGACCGTTTGGAAAAAACCAAAGACAACGATGAATTCCTGATGAGCATGAACGGTTAAATGCCTACACGGAAAAGAACCAACTAAGATATAAAAGCAAATATTTGAAAAAGAGCGGAATAGCATAAGTTATTCCGCTCTTTTTCAATGTTATTATATAATAAAAAGCAAAAGCATGGAGAATAAACATGATTTCAGTCTTCCCGTCAGTTGGAACGGAATATTTTATGCTTCAAGGCAATCTGCTGCAAAACCGCAATAATATTCTGTCCTTAAAAGAAGGCAGTTACAGGTATTTTTTGTACTTTTGCGCCTCAATAAGAGTAATTTGTAATTTAGTAATTGTAATTAGATACTATGTTCGATAATTTAAGCGAGAGACTTGAGAGGTCGTTTAAAATTTTGAAGGGTGAAGGTAAAATCACCGAAATTAATGTAGCGGAAACGCTGAAAGACGTGCGTAAAGCACTTTTGGATGCTGACGTAAACTATAAGGTTGCCAAGAGTTTTACTGATACCGTTAAGGAAAAAGCTTTAGGACAAAACGTGCTGACAGCTGTAAAACCCAGCCAGTTAATGGTAAAAATCGTACACGATGAGTTAACACAACTCATGGGTGGCGAAACTGCGGAAATCAATATTGATTCCAAACCGGCTGTTATTTTGATGTCCGGTCTGCAAGGTTCCGGTAAGACTACTTTCTCCGGAAAGTTGGCACGCATGTTGAAAACCAAAAAGAACCGGAAGCCCTTATTGGTGGCTTGCGACGTTTACCGCCCCGCCGCTATCGAACAGTTGCGCGTACTGGCAGAGCAGATCGAAGTGCCCATGTATTCCGAACCTGATAGCAAAGACCCAGTGAGCATAGCCCAAAACGCCATACAGGAAGCTAAAGCCAAAGGATATGACCTCGTAATCGTCGATACAGCCGGTCGTCTGGCCGTAGACGAAGAGATGATGAACGAAATCGCCGCCATCAAATCCGCCATCAATCCGAATGAAATCTTGTTCGTAGTGGATTCCATGACCGGACAGGATGCCGTAAACACAGCCAAAGAATTCAACGAACGTCTGGACTTCAATGGTGTGGTATTGACCAAGTTGGACGGTGACACTCGCGGTGGTGCCGCCCTTTCTATCCGTACTGTAGTAAACAAGCCTATCAAGTTTGTAGGAACCGGCGAAAAACTGGACGCTATCGACCAATTCCACCCTGCCCGTATGGCAGACCGTATTCTGGGTATGGGCGACATCGTGTCATTGGTAGAGCGTGCACAAGAACAATATGATGAAGAAGAAGCCAAACGTCTGCAAAAGAAAATTGCGAAGAACCAGTTTGACTTCAACGACTTCCTGAGCCAGATTGCACAAATCAAGAAAATGGGTAACTTGAAAGAACTCGCTTCCATGATACCGGGGGTAGGCAAAGCTATCAAGGATATCGATATTGACGACAATGCTTTCAAAAGCATCGAAGCGATTATCTACTCCATGACTCCGGAAGAACGCAGCAACCCGGCCATCCTAAACGGCTCGCGCCGCCAGCGTATCGCCAAAGGCAGCGGCACGAACATTCAGGAAGTAAACCGTTTGCTGAAACAGTTCGACCAGACCCGTAAAATGATGAAAATGGTGACCGGCAGCAAAATGGGCAAGATGATGCCGAAACTGAAACGATAAGAAAGAAAAATATCCTGCATATAAATCCCGCTAATTTCATAGTTCGAATGAAGTCAGCGGGATTTTTGCTTTATTCGGTTATTTGACCTATTTTTGCGAATAATGCCATGTAAATAATAACCAATACAATAATTTTGAATATGACACTAATTGACGGAAAAACAATTTCCGAACAGGTAAAACAGGAAATTGCAACAGAAGTAGCTGAGATAGTGGAGCGCGGCGGAAAACGCCCGCATTTAGCAGCTATCCTTGTAGGACACGACGGTGGCAGCGAAACCTATGTAGCAGCCAAAGTAAAAGCTTGTGAAGCATGCGGATTCAAGTCCTCGCTCATTCGTTATGAGACAGATGTAACGGAAGAAGAGCTGCTGGCGAAAGTGCGCGAACTGAATGAGGATGCAGATGTAGACGGTTTTATCGTCCAGCTGCCTTTGCCAAAACATATATCGGAACAAAAAGTGATTGAAACAATCGACTACCGCAAAGATGTGGATGGCTTCCATCCTATCAATGTAGGACGTATGTCCATAGGATTGCCTTGTTACGTTTCCGCAACTCCTAACGGAATTCTCGAATTGCTGAAAAGATACAAAATAGAAACTTCCGGAAAGAAATGCGTTGTACTGGGGCGCAGCAATATCGTAGGCAAACCCATGGCTGCCCTAATGATGCAAAAGGCTTATCCCGGTGACGCCACAGTAACCGTTTGCCACAGCCGCAGTAAAGACCTGGTAAAAGAGTGCCAAGAAGCCGATATTATCATCGCAGCTATGGGACAACCTAACTTTGTAAAAGCGGAAATGGTGAAAGAAGGCGCAGTTGTCATTGACGTAGGTACTACCCGTGTACCAGACGCAACCAGAAAATCCGGTTTCAAGCTGACCGGTGATGTCAAGTTCGATGAAGTAGCTCCCAAATGTTCATTCATCACTCCCGTACCTGGTGGTGTAGGTCCCATGACCATTGTCTCTTTAATGAAGAATACATTGTTGGCAGGCAAGAAAGCTATTTATCAATAATAAGGATGATGAAAGCGCTCATCTCCTTTATCTTTCTACTATATAGCGTAACCCTTTCCTCACAGGAAAGGATTACGCTATTATTTGTAGGAGACTTAATGCAACACCGGGCGCAAATAGATGCCGCCCGCACTTCCGACGGGAAATATGATTATTCTCCTTGTTTCTCCCTTGTAAAGGAAGAAATCTCCCGTGCCGATATTGCAATAGGTAATCTTGAAGTGACTCTCGGTGGAAAACCTTATCAAGGCTATCCTACTTTCAGTGCACCCGACGAATATCTGCAAGCTATCAAAGATGCCGAATTCGACGTTCTTCTCACAGCAAACAATCATTGCCTGGATCGCGGCAAGACCGGATTGGAACGAACCATCACACAAATCGAATCATTTTCCATACCCTATGCAGGTACTTACCGGAACGCTATAGAACGTAAACAACTCCATCCTCTCTTCATCCGGAAAAAAGGTTTCTGCATAGCCATACTCAACTACACTTACGGCACTAATGGAATCAAGGTATCTGCACCCAACATAGTCAATTACATTGACAAAAAAACAATTCTAAAAGACATACATAGCGCCCAAGCCGTACGCCCGGATGCTATTATAGCCTGTATGCATTGGGGAGAAGAATATCAATCACTCCCGAACCGTGAGCAATGCGAGCTTGCCGACTGGTTGCTGAAACAGGGGGTGACCCATATTATCGGTTCGCATCCGCACGTAATCCAGCCTATGGAATTACGCACGAACGGCAATCAACAGCATGCCATCGTCTATTCTTTAGGAAACTTCATCTCCAATATGAGCGCTGCAAATACAGACGGTGGACTCATCTTTACGCTGCAACTTGAAAAATATCCTCTCCCCAAGCCCATCCGTCCATTACAAAACCATTCAAGTCATTCACCGTCGCCCGAATCTTTTGCCTCTTCTTTTCCATTCGCCCGTGTCGTCCGATGCGGATACACTTTAGTATGGACCGGCCGCCCCACTCTCACTGGAGAAAAAAATTACATTTTATATCCTTCTTACTCACCACATAGCCATTTGCCGCAATCAGCCCGTAACCGTCTGAATATCTTCATTAAAAACACTCGAAAGTTCCTAGTACAGCATAATACAGAAATTTATGAAAATAATAAATAGCTATTTTTTTGAAAAAAAAACGCCAAAACATTTGTAATATCAAAGATTATCCATATCTTTGCACCGCATTTAAGAAATGCAACAACATGGTGACTGTAGTTCAGTTGGTTAGAGCGTCAGATTGTGGTTCTGAATGTCGAGGGTTCGAGTCCCTTCAGTCACCCAAGAAAAAGAGGAATTTCAGTGATGATTTTCCTCTTTTTTTATTATATACCCCCTTTACCGGGACTCAGGGTTCAGGGATCAACGTAACAATCTGGGGTCAACGTAACAATCTGAGGGATTTTATATTTAAGCATATAATTTAGCAAGTCTATATAAGAAAAAAGGGGTCAACGTAACAATCTGAGGGATTTTATATTTAAGCATATAATTTAGCAAGTCTATATAAGAAAAAAGCTCTATCTCTTACTCCTCTGAACTGTGCTCTAAATGCTTTGATTTTAGCATTGAATGACTCTGCTGCGGCATTGGTTGCCCTCCTTTCAAAGAAATTGATTATATCCAGATAATGTGTTTGTATAGAACGTGCGACCCTTCCAAAGGTGAGGAACCCTGATTTATCTACTTCATCATACCACCTTGCCAGCCTTGTCAAAGCAATATCCTTAAACTTACACTGATGATAGATTAAGCCTAACCGCATAGACAGATAATATCCTTTCTTTATATCGGGATATTCCTTGAAAAGAATTTCAGCCCGTATTCTTTGAGACTGAGTCCATAAGGATTCCTTCTTGTAAAGCAGATAAATACTTCTCGCTAACAACTGCTTTCTTGTATCTCCATTAGCGAAAACAGGTGCATGATACATCTTTCCACAGGCCTTTGCATAAGCAATCTGAGTGGACTCTTCATCCAAAGCCTCCCAGCGAGCTTTTACACGCATCTCCTGCACTGCTTCATAAGCTAACTTCTGTACGTGAAAGCGATCGGTAACACGTTTGGCCGCAGGAAAGCAGATGCGTGCAATCTGCTCCATGTTAGGAGCCATATCTAAAGTTATCTCGCGCACTTGGTAACGGCGGCGACGGGAGAGCTTAAGCAGGACAGAAGTGATCGTATGAACGTCCGTACCTTTAATGATAGCAATCATACTACCTTTACCACCGTGAGCTTCTTTATTGGTCAGTACAGTATAGAGTTCTCCACGCGAGAGGGCTACCTCATCAATACAGAGATAAGCACCGATATTCTTTTCGAATAGTAGCCAATCCTCTGCATGAACAAGTTGGTCCCAATGGAGATAACCACTTAGATGGTTACGGTATTGACGCTCCAATAAATCCCCGTCAACTCCATATAAAACACCTAAGAGCTTGCAACTGATCGGATAGCTATCAATATAGTTCTTTTAAAAAAGACGCAAAATCTTGCGTCATACGAGTACCTTCAGCCACCATACGCCAGTTACGAGAGATATACTCATTATGCTTCTTTAAGAGCCAGCGACGACGACGAATATTAAGGAAGACCTTCTTGCCACGAAGAGGAAAATCCTGAACAATAATAGGATCATAAAAGCCTTTACTCTCAGTATCCTGATCTGTATACTTCTCAGGGACGATATTTTTCTCCTCAAGGTAGATCACAACTTCATTTACGCTTTCCTTCACATCAACAAGATCAAAGTAATCTAAAGTGCCTTCAGGAAGAAGAAGGCGATAACCGTTTAACTCCATAAGCTATGAATTTGGAGACAAAGATAACTATTTATAAATTTACCCCTCAGGTTTTTACATTGACCCGGGATTTTATATTTAAGCATATAATTTAGCAAGTCTATATAAGAAAAAAGCTCTATCTCTTACTCCTCTGAACTGTGCTCTAAATGCTTTGATTTTAGCATTGAATGACTCTGCTGCGGCATTGGTTGCCCTCCTTTCAAAGAAATTGGGCTCAGCGGAAATATCTGGTTGGTAAGTTTTAAAATTAGCTATCTTTCCTCTATGAAAAGATAAAGATTACCCCTGTCTTTATGGCTCCTTTACTTAGTTTATGGTGTTAATGAGCATGAATGTATTGACCGTTCTATCAAGAGCAGTCAGATATACAATATAAAAAGTATCATTTTCCTCTTCAGGCTTTATTTCCTAACACTGGCATTCTAAGCCGCTTAAAGCATCAGTCAATTTGCAAAACGGAGTCTATGCTACCACAAAGATACTGGCCTTACAATAAGCGGTATATTATGAGTTGCCTTCTGCAATAGCTTCAGGCTTCTTATAATCATTGTATGGAACACCATCACTCAACACGTGCCAAATGACAACAAGCATTTTCCGCGCTATGGCCACTTTCACTTTCATGGCATTCTTCCTTCTGACGACAGTTTGTGTGTAACTGAAATTCGAGTAAAAACAGTTTTGTGTCCGGCTGGCTCCCCATGCGCATTCAATCATAGTCTTTCTGATGTACTTGTTACCATGTGTGATTCTTCGTGATTTGATTTTTCCTGCGCTTTCTTCATTCCGTGGTTTGAGCCCGCACCACGACACCAATGCAGCCGCTGTAATAAACATCTTCATGTCGGCCCCTAATTCAGAGAGTATGGAGGTTGCCGAGCGTTCCTTTACACCGGGTATCGTCTGAAGATTATCGAACTCCCTGGGGAACTCTTTCCTGCAGATTTCCGTCAGTTTTTCCTGGCACTCTTTCAGATGCTTGTCATCCATAAGGATTTCCTCCCGGTACTGGCGTATCAGGTCTATGTCCACTTCATTGACAACTCCTGTCAGAGCGGCTGTAATTACTTCTTTTCCGACACGGTTCACCGTCCGTCCATGGATGGCCTCCGTCAGCTTTTCCGCATTGACAATTCCTTCGGAAAGCAATTTCACCACATCTTTGTAGCTCTTACTGTCTGTAGAAGATACGTAGTTGCTGATACGGATATTGCAACGTTGAAGCAAGGCATCCAGTTTGGTCAGTTTATAGACCTTCTCCTTGTTCAAGTCAAAAATGCGTCGGTTATACTGACGCATGCGCTGCACTATCTCATCCGGCACGAAACTGCCACGGATGAGATCCTTCATGGTACATTCGGCTATCCAGGCAGCGTCACGGACATCACTTTTTCTGCCGGGAAGCTGCTTGATGAAGTAGGGGTTGACCAACTTCAGACATTCTATGTCACTGAGAATGCGCCAGATGGGATACCAGTAAATACTGGTGCTTTCCATAGTAACTTCCTTAACTTCATGAGTAAGGAGAAGTTGATGCAGCTCTTCCAGTTCAGGTGTCAAAACACCGTACTTGGCTTCAAATTTCTCACCTTTTCCTCTATGAAAAGATAAAGATTACCCCTGTCTTTATGGCTCCTTTACTTAGTTTATGGTGTTAATGAGCATGAATGTATTGACCGTTCTATCAAGAGCAGTCAGATATACAATATAAAAAGTATCATTTTCCTCTTCAGGCTTTATTTCCTAACACTGGCATTCTAAGCCGCTTAAAGCATCAGTCAATTTGCAAAACGGAGTCTATGCTACCACAAAGATACTGGCCTTACAATAAGCGGTATATTATGAGTTGCCTTCTGCAATAGCTTCAGGCTTCTTATAATCATTGTATGGAACACCATCACTCAACACGTGCCAAATGACAACAAGCATTTTCCGCGCTATGGCCACTTTCACTTTCATGGCATTCTTCCTTCTGACGACAGTTTGTGTGTAACTGAAATTCGAGTAAAAACAGTTTTGTGTCCGGCTGGCTCCCCATGCGCATTCAATCATAGTCTTTCTGATGTACTTGTTACCATGTGTGATTCTTCGTGATTTGATTTTTCCTGCGCTTTCTTCATTCCGTGGTTTGAGCCCGCACCACGACACCAATGCAGCCGCTGTAATAAACATCTTCATGTCGGCCCCTAATTCAGAGAGTATGGAGGTTGCCGAGCGTTCCTTTACACCGGGTATCGTCTGAAGATTATCGAACTCCCTGGGGAACTCTTTCCTGCAGATTTCCGTCAGTTTTTCCTGGCACTCTTTCAGATGCTTGTCATCCATAAGGATTTCCTCCCGGTACTGGCGTATCAGGTCTATGTCCACTTCATTGACAACTCCTGTCAGAGCGGCTGTAATTACTTCTTTTCCGACACGGTTCACCGTCCGTCCATGGATGGCCTCCGTCAGCTTTTCCGCATTGACAATTCCTTCGGAAAGCAATTTCACCACATCTTTGTAGCTCTTACTGTCTGTAGAAGATACGTAGTTGCTGATACGGATATTGCAACGTTGAAGCAAGGCATCCAGTTTGGTCAGTTTATAGACCTTCTCCTTGTTCAAGTCAAAAATGCGTCGGTTATACTGACGCATGCGCTGCACTATCTCATCCGGCACGAAACTGCCACGGATGAGATCCTTCATGGTACATTCGGCTATCCAGGCAGCGTCACGGACATCACTTTTTCTGCCGGGAAGCTGCTTGATGAAGTAGGGGTTGACCAACTTCAGACATTCTATGTCACTGAGAATGCGCCAGATGGGATACCAGTAAATACTGGTGCTTTCCATAGTAACTTCCTTAACTTCATGAGTAAGGAGAAGTTGATGCAGCTCTTCCAGTTCAGGTGTCAAAACACCGTACTTGGCTTCAAATTTCTCACCTTTTCCTCTATGAAAAGATAAAGATTACCCCTGTCTTTATGGCTCCTTTACTTAGTTTATGGTGTTAATGAGCATGAATGTATTGACCGTTCTATCAAGAGCAGTCAGATATACAATATAAAAAGTATCATTTTCCTCTTCAGGCTTTATTTCCTAACACTGGCATTCTAAGCCGCTTAAAGCATCAGTCAATTTGCAAAACGGAGTCTATGCTACCACAAAGATACTGGCCTTACAATAAGCGGTATATTATGAGTTGCCTTCTGCAATAGCTTCAGGCTTCTTATAATCATTGTATGGAACACCATCACTCAACACGTGCCAAATGACAACAAGCATTTTCCGCGCTATGGCCACTTTCACTTTCATGGCATTCTTCCTTCTGACGACAGTTTGTGTGTAACTGAAATTCGAGTAAAAACAGTTTTGTGTCCGGCTGGCTCCCCATGCGCATTCAATCATAGTCTTTCTGATGTACTTGTTACCATGTGTGATTCTTCGTGATTTGATTTTTCCTGCGCTTTCTTCATTCCGTGGTTTGAGCCCGCACCACGACACCAATGCAGCCGCTGTAATAAACATCTTCATGTCGGCCCCTAATTCAGAGAGTATGGAGGTTGCCGAGCGTTCCTTTACACCGGGTATCGTCTGAAGATTATCGAACTCCCTGGGGAACTCTTTCCTGCAGATTTCCGTCAGTTTTTCCTGGCACTCTTTCAGATGCTTGTCATCCATAAGGATTTCCTCCCGGTACTGGCGTATCAGGTCTATGTCCACTTCATTGACAACTCCTGTCAGAGCGGCTGTAATTACTTCTTTTCCGACACGGTTCACCGTCCGTCCATGGATGGCCTCCGTCAGCTTTTCCGCATTGACAATTCCTTCGGAAAGCAATTTCACCACATCTTTGTAGCTCTTACTGTCTGTAGAAGATACGTAGTTGCTGATACGGATATTGCAACGTTGAAGCAAGGCATCCAGTTTGGTCAGTTTATAGACCTTCTCCTTGTTCAAGTCAAAAATGCGTCGGTTATACTGACGCATGCGCTGCACTATCTCATCCGGCACGAAACTGCCACGGATGAGATCCTTCATGGTACATTCGGCTATCCAGGCAGCGTCACGGACATCACTTTTTCTGCCGGGAAGCTGCTTGATGAAGTAGGGGTTGACCAACTTCAGACATTCTATGTCACTGAGAATGCGCCAGATGGGATACCAGTAAATACTGGTGCTTTCCATAGTAACTTCCTTAACTTCATGAGTAAGGAGAAGTTGATGCAGCTCTTCCAGTTCAGGTGTCAAAACACCGTACTTGGCTTCAAATTTCTCACCTTTTTCGTTGAGAATACAAACAAATACACTATCTTTGTGTACGTCAAGACCACATACTATCCGCATAGGCTATTACATTTTGAGACTAAGAGCTCGTGAAACATTTATTTTGAGGCTCACACACTGAGACCTCCACGCCATAAAGATAGGGGTGGTCTTGATTTTTTCATATCCCACTGGCATATAAATCGTGATTTATATCTAAATTTGCTTACCTTTGTTTTATGAAACCCGCACAACTCCTTCGTGCCATCCTTCCGGATGTGCTTATAGACAACTTTGATATTGTCAATTTCGACAAGAGTGCTGACCGTTTTGATATTTATCTTGATGAAAAAAAAGTTCAACTAAAAGAAGATAAGATCAATCCGGATATCATATCCTATGGTTTTGGTGAGTATCGTACAATCCAAGACTATCCTATTCGTGGTCGCGCCACTTATCTCCATGTTCGTAAACGTAAATGGCTTGACAAATCTTCCAATGAAATCTTCAGTTATGACTGGGATTTATCCGAATTTGACGGTACACGGCTCAATTCTGAGTTCGTCTCTTTTTTAAAAGAAGGAGATTGAATCTACTCCTGTGAGCATCAGTGTGCTTGCGGAACGTTATGGCGTAAAAGGGCAGACTCTTCGTAAACAATACAAGGAGAAAATCAGTGATTACCGGAACTGGGATCAGCTCGAACATGCGCATGACTATCTCCTTTATCCTGAAAATATTGGAGAAAAGCTTTCTTTGGATGAAACTTGCCTGAGCAATGGAGATGTTTATACGATTCTGACCAATAAAGCAGCTAAAGGTCGTAAGGGTGCTTTAGTTGCAATAGTTCGTGGAGTGGCCACAGATGCGGTAAGCGGAATCTTGCGCAGGCTTCCGCACCGGAAACGGCTGTCTGTCAAGACTGTCACTACAGATTTATCTTCAGCCATGATGCTGACAGTCAGAAAGGTGTTTCCTGCCGCAAAGCTGATCAATGACCGTTTTCATGTACAGCAGCTCATGTCTGAAGCTGTTGACCAGTTAAGAATACGCTATCGGTGGAAAGTACTTGATGCGGAAAATCAGGCTATCAGGGAGCATCGCCAAAAGAAGAAAGAAACAAAGAGTAAGGCGGAAAGGGAAAGAATAGGGAAATGGGAACCTGAAAGAATGGAGAACGGAGAAACCCTGTCACAGATAGTAAGCAGAAGCAAGCACATTATACTGAAACACTGGAGCAAATGGAATGAACAGCAAAAGACCAGGGCTGCCATTCTCTTTGATAAATTCCCCAAGCTTCTGGAAGGATACAGCCTTAGCATGAAACTGACAGACATCTTCAACAAGAAGTCAGGTCTCGATGAAGCAAGGCTAAATCTCGCAAGATGGTACAATGAAGTGGAAAAGTTTGACTATATGGAGTTCAACAAGGTACTTGATACGTTTTCAAACCATAGTACGACCATCATAAATTATTTTGAAGAACGATTGACAAATGCTTCAGCGGAGTCGTTCAATGCTAAAATCAAAGCTTTTCGAAGCCAGTTAAGAGGGGTGGCTGATCTGAAATTCTTCATGTTCAGACTGGCTAGGCTATACGCTTAAAAGAAAGCTTGCCAACCGGGGAAATCCGCTGACCCAGAAATTGATTATATCCAGATAATGTGTTTGTATAGAACGTGCGACCCTTCCAAAGGTGAGGAACCCTGATTTATCTACTTCATCATACCACCTTGCCAGCCTTGTCAAAGCAATATCCTTAAACTTACACTGATGATAGATTAAGCCTAACCGCATAGACAGATAATATCCTTTCTTTATATCGGGATATTCCTTGAAAAGAATTTCAGCCCGTATTCTTTGAGACTGAGTCCATAAGGATTCCTTCTTGTAAAGCAGATAAATACTTCTTGCTAACAACTGCTTTCTTGTATCTCCATTAGCGAAAACAGGTGCATGATACATCTTTCCACAGGCCTTTGCATAAGCAAGCTGAGTGGACTCTTCATCCAAAGCCTCCCAGCGAGCTTTTACACGCATCTCCTGCACAGCTTCATAAGCTAACTTCTGTACGTGAAAGCGATCGGTAACACGTTTGGCCGCAGGAAAGCAGATGCGTGCAATCTGCTCCATGTTAGGAGCCATATCCAAGGTTATCTCGCGCACTTGGTAACGGCGGCGACGGGAGAGCTTAAGCAGGACAGAAGTGACCGTATGAACGTCCGTACCTTTAATGATGGCAATCATACTACCTTTACCACCGTGAGCTTCTTTATTGGTCAGTACAGTATAGAGTTCCCCACGCGAGAGGGCTACCTCATCAATACAGATATAAGCACCGATATTCTTTTCGAATAGTAGCCAATCCTCTGCATGAACAAGTTGGTCCCAATGGAGATAACCACTTAGATGGTTACGGTATTGACGCTCCAATAAATCCCCGTCAACTCCATATAAAACACCTAAGAGCTTGCAACTGATCGGATAGTTATCAATACAGTTCTTTTAAAAAAGACGCAAAATCCTGCGTCATACGAGTACCTTCAGCCACCATACGCCAGTTACGAGAGATATACTCATTATGCTTCTTTAAGAGCCAGCGACGACGACGAATATTAAGGAAGACCTTCTTGCCACGAAGAGGAAAATCCTGAACAATAACAGGAGCATAAAAGCCTTTACTCTCAGTATCCTGATCTGTATACTTCTCAGGAACGATATTTTTCTCCTCAAGGTAGATCACAACTTCATTTACGCTTTCCTTCACATCAACAAGATCAAAGTAATCTAAAGTGCCTTCAGGAAGAAGAAGGCAATAACCGTTTAATTCCATAAGCTATGAATTTGGAGACAAAGATAACAATTTATAAATTTACCCCTCAGGTTTTTACATTGACCCATTATTATTCCAAATAGGAGAAAATAGACCGTATGGTGTATCTTGTTTTTTATGCTCATTTTCCAGAATTGTTGTCAGCTTGGACGTTTGCATACTCTATCCGTATGCAATTCTCACTATTCTTTTCTTCTTTGTATGATGCTCCCTCTCTGTTTCTGAACGTTGTCCATGCAGCCGAAAGTAATATAATATAGCCACAAAGATAAAGAAAGAAATAGAAAAACCGACAGAGTAGTTGGTTCTGTTTTATTAAAGTACTTTTAACGGGGATTTATTGCTGTCTTATGTTGTCTGCAACCAGCATTTTCAAGCTTTCGGCAGTGAATTGAGGCAGTGCAGGCTTCGTGGCGTGACAGTTTCTTTAGCGGCAATTCATTTTTATTCAACGCAGTAAAATGATATTTGTTATATATCTATTTTAGCTTTGAATACGGGGAATGTTCTCTGTATTTCTGTTTCAAATCCAAACCAATAACCGCATTTTGTATTTTCATCGAGCGGAAGAAAGCAAAGTCGCAGATTACTTTTATATTCTCCATATATCACTTCCCATTTCTCAGGCGGAATCTGATGTTTGGTTTTTACTTTTTCTGCCGGAGTCTTTTTTAAGGACATGCCAGCTTCTATCCAAGCAATGCTTGCTTGGATTTTATATTCAGGATAGGCTAGTTTGCAATATTCATAAAGTATAAGCCCGCGTTTCTCCAAACTCATAGGCTGGTCTATCAGATTTACCTGTATCAGATATTTAAGGAAGTTATGTAGAAAATCTTTGTCATTTAATATTAACTCTCTGGTTAGTGTATGCCAGGCGGGAGTATTGTAGAAAGCATCTAACAGGCGAGACAGCCGGCGAGCGGTTTGCAGTTCTCCAACGCTGATTTCGTTGGTTTCCAAAACTTCGTAAGGAGGAAAGGGGGAATAGCGTATTCCAAGTTCTTCTGCCCGTCGACGCATTTCCGTACCTGGAAGCAATTTGAGTGATTCCAGCTGTATCTCTCCTGCATTGTATCCGGCAAGGGTATATACATCTTCAAATATTTCATAGAGGTGATAGAGGGGAAGTCCGGCAATGAGGTCGGCATGCGTTTCCATATTCGGGAGCGAGCATAGAAATTTCAGCCCTTTTAAGGCATCGGATAATTTTCCCATACGGTGGCTTTGCTCAAGAACAGGTTCGCGCAAACTTTGAATTCCCGCTTCGAGGTGAAGCAGACCTTGTGGCAATTGTTTCAATTCTTCTTTCAGTTCTTCGGAAAGAAGAGCTGGATGTATCTCTAAATGAAAATGTATATCGGGATATTCTAAAAACAGCTGAAGCAGTTCTTTTGCGCGATGCGTATTGTAGTTGAATGTACGGTCGAGTACACGTATGTTTTTGATACCGTGTTCGTGAATGGTTTGAAGCCGTTGGCGGATGTTTTCAATGGAGAGTGTACGTATAGGTTTTTCGCCGCCGCTGACGCAAAAGGCGCATGTGTTGAAACATCCGCGTGTGGTTTCAAGTTGCACAAACGGTTTGTCCCAATTGAAGAAACAGCTTTTTTCGGGTGGAATGAGTCTGGAAAAGTTTAAGACACGGGCTGTTCCATTGTCTCTGTATTGCTTGTCAGTGTCCAAATAGCATAGTCCGGCAATATCATTCCACAGTTCTGGTTGGTTCCAGCAAGTCAGCCATTGGGGAAAGACTTCCTCGCCTTCTCCTCTGAATACGCAGTCCACAAAAGGGTACTTGCGCAGAAATAACTCATTATTTCCGAGGAACTCCGGACCGCCTAATATGAGACATGCTTTAGGAAGTAATACTTTCAGCCTTGAAGTAATATGTAGCAACTGTTCGTGATTGAAAAGCCAGGTTGTTGCAGCTATGATGTCGGGCTTATGGCGGTAAGCTTCGTCTACAACGGTTCCTACATTCTCATTTATCGTGGCAGATACTATTGCCCATTCAATAGATGAGTCGTTTGCTATCTGTGCATGTAGCGCAGGAAGTGCCAATGAAGAATGAGCGTAGGAACTATTTAGGTCTATCCAAAGAATTTTCATATCTGATTAAGTTTCGTCTTTGCAAAGATAGATGATTTTACTGTTAGGATAAATAAAAAAGTATATATTTGCGAACAGTTAGTAAATCCGAATAGGTTCAAATGCTATGAAAAAATTCCTTTATATCTGTTTCTTATTTTGGGTGAACAGCGTTTTTTTGATGGCTCAGGAAAAAAAAGAGAGCGGACAATCTTCACTTTATACGGATCAATATATTACAGATATATATATGAGTGAACCCGACCGTGCCTTGCAGTTGCTGGATGAAGCTGAAAAGAAGAAGGTAATGATGCCTGCGCGCATAAACGATTTGCGGAGTATGGTCTATCGTAATAGATATCAGTGCAAATTGGCTTTTCGTTATGCACGGAGAGCTTATGTTCAGGATTCCATTGCTGGTAATAATCCTGAACATTTGCTTAAGATGACGATTGCATTGGCGGAATTATCAAGTTTGTTGAGTGAATATGAGGTGAGTAACCGGTATGTTGTTGAAGGCATCAGGCAAGCGAGGGATATGGAGAATAAGCGGGCAGAGGCTAAACTGTTGTTCTGTATGGGAGAAAATAAGCGTTGGCTGTCTTTTAAAAAGGATGCTTACGAAACATTTGATGAAGCTATTCAACTTTTGAGGGATGCTGACGATGCATATGGTTTGCGTATGCTTTCTTATTTCAACGGGGTTAAAATGAGTTTTTTGATAGATGATGGATTAATAGATAATGCGTTGTCCGTTGGGCTATATCGACAGAAACTGTTGGATAAAATGGAAGGCAAGGAAGGAATACAAGCTGCTTATTTGGACTTACAGAAGTCTTATCTGTATTCCAAACTGGCTTATTTGTATTATTGTTCGGGTGATAAGGAGAAAGCAGAGGAATGTTTTATAAAATATAAGTCTACTTTGGCAGCTTCAACTCCTGCCGGGAAATACGATGCTACTCCCTATTTGTTTGTGACAGGCCGGTATAGGGAAGTTTTAGATAATTGTCGCGAGCTGAAAGAAGTTTTTAGGAGAGAGGATACAATTAATTATCAGTATCGTGGCATTTTGTCTAAAGAGATAAAAGCTTATACTGGTTTGAAGGAATATGAAAAGGCAGTGAAGCTAAGTACTGTTTTCATTGCTTTGACTGACAGCATATATCAGCGTGAAAAAACAAATGCGGCATTGGAATTAGAAACCTTGTACGATGTTGATGAGAGAGAAGCCCACATTGCAGAACAAGCTTTAAAATTGAAGATACGGACAATTTCTCTGGCTTTTATTTTTTTTATAGTACTGCTGGTCTTGTTTTTTCTTTGGAAGGTTTGGCTGCAGAATCGTAATATCAAAGAAAAGAACAGGGCATTGGTGAAGTATGTAAATGAGGCGCTGTCAGAGCAAAAGAAGAAACAGCAATCGCCAGGTGAAGATGATAAGTCTATTCTGTATAATGACTTGGATACAGAATCTTCCGACATTGATAAAGAGTATGAAATCAATAAACAGGTCTTTCAGAAATTGGATTCTTTGATAAGGAGAGATGAATTGTATCTTTCTGCTGATTTGTCAAGAGAAGATTTAGTCAGAATGGCGCATATGAATAATACCCGTTTTGCTAAGATGATAAAAGAAAATACAGGTACTAATCTGAGTGGTTATATCAATGAGTTACGTTTGAATCATGCTATACATTTGTTGAAGGAACATCCTGAATATACTTTACGTGCTATAGCTGAGGCTTCCGGCATTAATAGTATGCCTACTTTTCATAGTCTGTTCAAGAATAAAACGGGAATGACACCTTCTGAATTTAAAAAGACCCAATTGGATATGAAACAATAAATTATTGTTATACAATATTATAAGACTTTTCTTTATAAACTTTAGGACATTTCTTTATAGCAAGAGCTTTTAAATTAAGATGCTTCATGCAGAAAAGCTTTTCTTTGCAGTATAAAAACATTGCTACGTATATATTTTGTTGGCTGATGCCATATAATATACGCCAAAGTAATGTATGGATATATTTTATGCAATAATAAACAGGAGTTGAATTTGAGTGCTACTGACGCAGTATATGAAATGCACGAGAACAATTTTCTACGTTCTTTGACTGATTTGAAGAGCCCGGCTCTTTTGCACAGGGGACTGGTTTGGGGTTATCAATATGCAAGTCTATTGTAAAGAGTGCGGGAATGGAATCATAAGTGTTGGTTCCTAATCGGTGTGGAAAGTCTGTTTTGAGTGATTCTATTCTGCTGTTTGCAACTTATTGAAGGGATACTAAAGAGTATTCTAAGTTCTGTTTATTCTGGGGTCCCGTAGGTCGTTGAGATTTGCGGGACTTTTTGGGGTTAGTCTGAAAAAAATCTGTAAGTATGTTAATTTCAGACTGTTAATTTATATAATCTAAAAATAAAGAATGGCATATCTCCGACTCCCCTAAACTGTGCTCTAAATGCTTTGATTTTAGCATTGAATGACTCTGCTGCGGCATTGGTTGCCCTCCTTTCAAAGAAATTGATTATATCCAGATAATGTGTTTGTATAGAACGTGCGACCCTTCCAAAGGTGAGGAACCCTGATTTATCTACTTCATCATACCACCTTGCCAGCCTTGTCAAAGCAATATCCTTAAACTTACACTGATGATAGATTAAGCCTAACCGCATAGACAGATAATATCCTTTCTTTATATCGGGATATTCCTTGAAAAGAATTTCAGCCCGTATTCTTTGAGACTGAGTCCATAAGGATTCCTTCTTGTAAAGCAGATAAATACTTCTTGCTAACAACTGCTTTCTTGTATCTCCATTAGCGAAAACAGGTGCATGATACATCTTTCCACAGGCCTTTGCATAAGCAAGCTGAGTGGACTCTTCATCCAAAGCCTCCCAGCGAGCTTTTACACGCATCTCCTGCACAGCTTCATAAGCTAACTTCTGTACGTGAAAGCGATCGGTAACACGTTTGGCCGCAGGAAAGCAGATGCGTGCAATCTGCTCCATGTTAGGAGCCATATCCAAGGTTATCTCGCGCACTTGGTAACGGCGGCGACGGGAGAGCTTAAGCAGGACAGAAGTGACCGTATGAACGTCCGTACCTTTAATGATGGCAATCATACTACCTTTACCACCGTGAGCTTCTTTATTGGTCAGTACAGTATAGAGTTCTCCACGCGAGAGGGCTACCTCATCAATACAGATATAAGCACCGATATTCTTTTCGAATAGTAGCCAATCCTCTGCATGAACAAGTTGGTCCCAATGGAGATAACCACTTAGATGGTTACGGTATTGACGCTCCAATAAATCCCCGTCAACTCCATATAAAACACCTAAGAGCTTGCAACTGATCGGATAGCTATCAATATAGTTCTTTTAAAAAAGACGCAAAACCCTGCGTCATACGAGTACCTTCAGCCACCATACGCCAGTTGCGAGAGATATACTCATTATGCTTCTTTAAGAGCCAGCGACGACGACGAATATTAAGGAAGACCTTCTTGCCACGGAGAGGAAAATCCTGAACAATAACAGGATCATAAAAGCCTTTACTCTCAGTATCCTGATCTGTATACTTCTCAGGAACGATATTTTTCTCCTCAAGGTAGATCACAACTTCATGTACGCTTTCCTTCACATCAACAAGATCAAAGTAGTCTAAAGTGCCTTCAGGAAGAAGAAGGCGATAACCGTTTAATTCCATAAGCTATGAATTTGGAGACAAACTTACATAAAGAACCTTGGATTTTTATGCCAGTCCAATAAAAACAAGACCACCTCCCTCTCTTTCGCCTTATTCGTACTCTTGGTACACAATTTTTTGTTATCCTTAGGTCTCCAGTTATTAACCTATAAATTGGCTTATTATGAGACGAGTATGTGGTCTTGATGTTCACAAAGATAGCATTTATATGTGTATCTTGTATGAAAACGGTTCAAAAATCGAATCTGTTTTTGGTGTATTGACTCCTGAGCTGGATAAGTTACGTGATTTGCTTGTTTCTCATCATGTTTGTGAAGTTGCTCTTGAGAGTACAAGTATCTATTGGATTCCAATTTGGAATATTTTGTCTGTTGACTTTAGTCTGAAACTTGTCAATCCTTATTTCATCAAACAGCTTCCCGGTCGTAAAAGTGACGTCAAGGATGCTGAGTGGATAGCTACAGTTCTGCAGAAAGGTTTGATTCGTGGTAGTTACGTTCCGGATCGTATGATTCAATGTTTGCGCCAATATGAGCGTCGCAATCATGAACTCTCCAAAAACATCGTTCATGCGGAACAACGTATGGATATGATTCTTCAACGCTGTAATATCCGTATTAGCAACTATGTCTCCTGCATCTCCTGTAAAGGTTATCAAAAGGTTGTCAACGCCATTATATCGGGAGAGAGTAATCCGAAAGTATTGGTAACTTTAATTCATAAACGTACCTTGAACAAGCACGGGCGACAGGTTGTCGAAGATTCTCTCAATGGTTTTGTATCTGATACGGACCGTGATATACTCCGTCAGTATCGTGACGAACGTATGCAGATGGAACAACACAAAAGTGAAAATAAAGCCAAGATGCAGGCTATTTGCGAAGCGCATTATTGCGAAGAATTGGAATTGCTTCAAACTCTTCCGGGTATAAAGGAAGAGAGTGCTGCCAATATCATTGCTGAAATCGGAGTGGATATGAAGATGTTCCTAACCGCATCCGCAATTGTAGGTTGGGCAGGCCTTAAACCGCGTAATGACCAGAGTGCAGGAAGAATTAAATCCCGAAAAATCACCCATGGGAATAAATACCTTCGTAAAATATTGGTGGAAGCAGCCTGGAGTGCGGCTAGAACAAAAGACAGTAGGTTCATGAAAATGTATCAACGATTATTGGCACGAGGAAAAAGCAAACAAAAAGCACTAATTGCAGTTGCAAGGAAGTTACTTGTTCTGATTTGGAATATGTTATCAAAAAAAGAGGCTTTCAATCCAGAATATAAAAGAAGAATACAAGCAGCATAAACTTAAACTTTATTGATGAAAAGGACCGTATCTTTGTGGTAGAGTAAACTCCGTTTTGCAAACTGTCTGAGAAATCAATAAAGAATTGAAAGCCAGTCTGAACTTCGAGTTCGAAGAGGAAAGTAATATAAAACAGGAGACTAAACAGAGTAGTCTCCCATAACAACACATGCCAAAAAGAATGATACCTCTGCCAAGCCGAAAGAGAGGGAGGTGGTCTTATTTGTTTTTTAGAGGAAAGATAACAATTTATAAATTTACTCCTCAGGTTTTTACATTGCCCCATCCTGGGTTAATGTAAAAACCTGAGGAGTAAATTTATAAATTGTTATCTTTGTCTCCAAATTCATAGCTTATGGAATTAAACGGTTATCGCCTTCTTCTTCCTGAAGGCACTTTAGACTACTTTGATCTTGTTGATGTGAAGGAAAGTGTAAATGAAGTTGTGTTCTACCTTGAGGAGAAAAATATCGTTCCTGAGAAGTATACAGCTCAGGATACTGAGAGTAAAGGCGTTTATGCTCCTGTTATTGTTCAGGATTTTCCTCTCCGTGGCAAGAAGGTCTTCCTTAATATTCGTCGTCGTCGCTGGCTCTTAAAGAAGCATAATGAGTATATCTCCCGTAACTGGCGTATGGTGGCTGAAGGTACTCGTATGACGCAGGATTTTGCGTCTTTTTTAAAAGAACTGTATTGATAACTATCCGATCAGTTGCAAGCTCTTAGGTGTTTTATATGGAGTTGACGGGGATTTATTGGAGCGTCAATACCGTAACCATCTAAGTGGTTATCTCCATTGGGACCAACTTGTTCATGCAGAGGATTGGCTACTATTCGAAAAGAATATCGGTGCTTATATCTGTATTGATGAGGTATCCCTCTCGCGTGGGGAACTCTATACTGTACTGACCAATAAAGAAGCTCACGGTGGTAAAGGCAGTATGATTGCCATCATTAAAGGTACGGACGTTCATACGGTCACTTCTGTCCTGCTTAAGCTCTCCCGTCGCCGCCGTTACCAAGTGCGCGAGATAACCTTGGATATGGCTCCTAACATGGAGCAGATTGCACGCATCTGCTTTCCTGCGGCCAAACGTGTTACCGATCGCTTTCACGTACAGAAGTTAGCTTATGAAGCTGTGCAGGAGATGCGTGTAAAAGCTCGCTGGGAGGCTTTGGATGAAGAGTCCACTCAGCTTGCTTATGCAAAGGCCTGTGGAAAGATGTATCATGCACCTGTTTTCGCTAATGGAGATACAAGAAAGCAGTTGTTAGCAAGAAGTATTTATCTGCTTTACAAGAAGGAATCCTTATGGACTCAGTCTCAAAGAATACGGGCTGAAATTCTTTTCAAGGAATATCCCGATATAAAGAAAGGATATTATCTGTCTATGCGGTTAGGCTTAATCTATCATCAGTGTAAGTTTAAGGATATTGCTTTGACAAGGCTGGCAAGGTGGTATGATGAAGTAGATAAATCGGGGTTCCTCACCTTTTGAAGGGTCTCACGTTCTATACAAACACATTATCTGGATATAATCAATTTCTTTGAAAGGAGGGCAACCAATGCCGCAGCAGAGTCATTCAATGCTAAAATCAAAGCATTTAGAGCACAGTTCAGAGGAGTAAGAGATAGAGCTTTTTTCTTATATAGACTTGCTAAATTATATGCTTAAATATAAAATCCCTCAGATTGTTACGTTGACCCAAAATTTTTTTCGAACTGAACCCGGGTCAATGTAAAAACCTGAGGGGTAAATTTATAAATTGTTATCTTTGTCTCCAAATTCATAGCTTATGGAATTAAACGGTTATTGCCTTCTTCTTCCTGAAGGCACTTTAGATTACTTTGATCTTGTTGATGTGAAGGAAAGCGTAAATGAAGTTGTGATCTACCTTGAGGAGAAAAATATCGTTCCTGAGAAGTATACAGATCAGGATACTGAGAGTAAAGGCTTTTATGCTCCTGTTATTGTTCAGGATTTTCCTCTTCGTGGCAAGAAGGTCTTCCTTAATATTCGTCGTCGTCGCTGGCTCTTAAAGAAGCATAATGAGTATATCTCTCGTAACTGGCGTATGGTGGCTGAAGGTACTCGTATGACGCAGGATTTTGCGTCTTTTTTAAAAGAACTGTATTGATAACTATCCGATCAGTTGCAAGCTCTTAGGTGTTTTATATGGAGTTGACGGGGATTTATTGGAGCGTCAATACCGTAACCATCTAAGTGGTTATCTCCATTGGGACCAACTTGTTCATGCAGAGGATTGGCTACTATTCGAAAAGAATATCGGTGCTTATATCTGTATTGATGAGGTAGCCCTCTCGCGTGGGGAACTCTATACTGTACTGACCAATAAAGAAGCTCACGGTGGTAAAGGTAGTATGATTGCCATCATTAAAGGTACGGACGTTCATACGGTCACTTCTGTCCTGCTTAAGCTCTCCCGTCGCCGCCGTTACCAAGTGCGCGAGATAACCTTGGATATGGCTCCTAACATGGAGCAGATTGCACGCATCTGCTTTCCTGCGGCCAAACGTGTTACCGATCGCTTTCACGTACAGAAGTTAGCTTATGAAGCTGTGCAGGAGATGCGTGTAAAAGCTCGCTGGGAGGCTTTGGATGAAGAGTCCACTCAGCTTGCTTATGCAAAGGCCTGTGGAAAGATGTATCATGCACCTGTTTTCGCTAATGGAGATACAAGAAAGCAGTTGTTAGCGAGAAGTATTTATCTGCTTTACAAGAAGGAATCCTTATGGACTCAGTCTCAAAGAATACGGGCTGAAATTCTTTTCAAGGAATATCCCGATATAAAGAAAGGATATTATCTGTCTATGCGGTTAGGCTTAATCTATCATCAGTGTAAGTTTAAGGATATTGCTTTGACAAGGCTGGCAAGGTGGTATGATGAAGTAGATAAATCAGGGTTCCTCACCTTTGGAAGGGTCGCACGTTCTATACAAACACATTATCTGGATATAATCAATTTCTTTGAAAGGAGGGCAACCAATGCCGCAGCAGAGTCATTCAATGCTAAAATCAAAGCATTTAGAGCACAGTTCAGAGGAGTAAGAGATAGAGCTTTTTTCTTATATAGACTTGCTAAATTATATGCTTAAATATAAAATCCCTCAGATTGTTACGTTGATCCATAATAATAGGTATTTTAAGATGGACTATATGTATAGTAGATACAAATGGAGGCATGAATTTCACTCCTTTTTTACAAGCATTCTTGTTGATAATTGCACTGTTATTATTTGTAATTTGGGATATTGTTTTGCATAAAATAACCTTGAGAGTAATTTCAACCATCATTTTATTATGTTTTAACATATGGTCTTACACCTACTATTTTAAAATAGAAGAATTAAAAGAATATTGGGATGGGGTTAAATATTCGCCTAATGATGCATATCTTCCCCCCCGACATTGATAATTTCATTTTTGTATGGTTGGCGAACCAAGTTCTTGTTTTTTATTTGCTTTTAGCAATAGGCATTTCACATCTATTACAGAGAAAAAAGACATTAGCAAAGCATGATAACATTTAACAGTATCCCTATCTTAACCCATAATGATGGAGATATATGAGTATATGTACGATAACTATTATAGTTATGACAACTTTATTGTCACTACTTTTATCGAAAAAGAAAGATAGTATATCTTACGTTAGGCATCTACATTTTGTTCTGTATGATTACATTACCCAATAGGTGTACATAGTATTAAAAGCGATCAGGTACACCGAATAGTACACCGAAAGAATGCTTTGATATGCTTATTTTTGCTATGTACCAAAATAAAAAATCGCCGTAAATTGTTAGTTTACAGGAATTTTCTTTGTTTTGCAATTCTTTCCAGCGGAGAGACAGGGTATTGAACCCAAACATCTAACCGCCTATAAATCAGCTTTTTATTTTCCAAAATTTCAAATAGGTAACGAAACAGTAACGATTTTTGCAGGGTTATTTGTCCGGCTTTGTCCGCTGTTTGTCTGCCTATCTCACGGGTTCAAAGATACAACACATTTTTTAATTACGCAAATCTCTGTATATAAATGTTTCAGCTTAGGTGCAAGGTGCAAGCTATATATATAGATATATACTTGCACCTTGCACCTATCCGAAAAAATATGCCGTATTATTTGGCTATTCAAAATATTGTTCGTAGTTTTGCGAACAACAAAGAAGAAAGGAGAATTGAAGTGAAAGAGAAACAGTACACAACAGAGCAGGAACAGATTGCTCGTTTTGCCAAAGCAATGGGGCATCCGGCACGGATGGCTATTCTTGCTTTCTTGGCGAAACAAGATAGTTGCTTCTTCGGTGATATTCACGAAGAACTGCCTATCGCTAAAGCAACCGTTTCGCAGCATTTGAAAGAACTGAAAGAAGCTGGCTTAATTCAGGGTGAAATAGAAACACCAAAAGTCCGGTATTGTATAAATCGGGAGAACTGGGAACTTGCCCGAAAATTGTTTGCAGCTTTTTTAGGGGACTGTAAATGTAAAGGTACATCGTGCTGTGAATAGCAGTACCTTTTTTTTGGGATAATTGTTCGTAGTTCTACGAACTACGATTATTATATTAACTTTAAAGTAGAATGACAATGGAAATTAAAGTATTAGGAACTGGGTGTTCAAGCTGTAAAGCCTTGTACGAAACCACCAAACAAGCTATTTCAGAATTAGGTTGCGATGCAACCCTTATCAAAGAGGAAGATTTATTGAAAATCATGGAGTATAACATTTTAGGGCTTCCGGCTTTGGTGATTGACGAGAAAGTCGTATCAGCCGGGAAAAAGTTATCCCTTGCAGAAGTGAAAGAGTTGATAACCAAATAAAAGTGAACTATGAGAAAATTATTTTATCTACTGATTGCAACGCTGGTCTTAGTTTCCTGTGGTAATGGTTCAAAGAAAAAGACCGGAGAAAACCAAGCGGAAGAAATACAGTCTAACCGCATAGAGGTTCTTTATTTTCATGGAGCGCAACGGTGTATCACTTGCCGGGCGATAGAAGCAAATACAGTAGCCCTTTTGGATAGCCTTTATTCAAAAGAAAAAGCGGACGGTAAAATTATCTATAAAGTGATAGACATTTCAAAGAAAGAAAATGAAGCGATTGCAGACAAGTACGAAGTTACATGGTCGTCTTTGTTTGTGAACGGCTGGAAAGACGGTAAAGAGAATGTAAACAACATGACCGAGTTTAGTTTTTCCAATGCGAAAAATGCACCGGACAAGTTTAAAGAGGGAATTAAAAGCAAGATTGACGAATTGTTAAAACAGTTGTAAGATGGATTTTCTTCAATCGCTATTAGATAACAGTTCTATTCCTGCTATTACAGCTTTTATATTGGGGATTTTAACGGCGGTTAGCCCGTGTCCGTTAGCGACCAACATAACGGCAATAGGATTTATTAGTAAGGACATAGAAAACCATCACCGGATATTTATAAACGGATTGCTTTATACATTCGGCAGAATAGTAAGCTATACGGTTCTTGGCTTTATCCTTATCCCTATTCTCCGT
This sequence comes from Bacteroides stercoris ATCC 43183, assembly GCF_025147325.1. Lineage (NCBI taxonomy): Bacteria > Pseudomonadati > Bacteroidota > Bacteroidia > Bacteroidales > Bacteroidaceae > Bacteroides > Bacteroides stercoris. The sequence goes on along the minus strand of NZ_CP102262.1, from coordinate 2,270,467 downwards.
GAGGGGGCAAGCATGTTTATGGTTCAAAAAGTCGTAAGCAAGTACGGGGAAATGCTGATTGCTCCGGCGTTAATCATCATTGGAATATTTATGCTCGATATAATAAAACTCAATCTGCCGAAAATCAATATCGGCGGTGAAAGTTTGAAAAAGAGGACGAAAGGCGGTTGGGGGGCTATGCTATTGGGTATTTTATTCGCCCTTGCTTTTTGTCCTACCAGTGGAGTATTTTATTTCGGTATGCTTATGCCTTTGTCAGCAGCAGAAACGGGCGGGTATCTCTTACCTGTAATTTACGCTATTGCTACGGGATTACCCGTAATCCTTGTTGCATGGATTTTAGCGTACAGTGTTGCCGGACTGGGTAAGTTTTATAACCGGATGCAAATATTCGAGAAATGGTTTCGTAAAATAGTTGCCATCCTCTTTATTGCGGTAGGAATTTATTATGCAGTAGTCTTTTATCTATAACATAGAGTATCATTTTAAATAAAAACAGTATGAAAAAGATAGAAATTTTCGACCCGGCAATGTGTTGCCCTACGGGTCTTTGTGGAACAAATATTGACCCTGAATTAATGCGTATTGCGGTTGTTATTGAAACATTGAAGAAACAGGGTATCATCGTTACCCGTCACAATTTACGTGACGAACCGCAAGTGTATGTAAGTAATAAAACAGTAAACGAGCATCTGCAAAAACATGGGGCGGATGCACTGCCTATTACTTTAGTGGACGGCGAAATCGCTGTTTCAAAAACCTATCCTACCACCAAACAAATGAGTGAATGGACGGGTATCAATTTGGATTTTATGCCAGTAAAATGAGTATTCACCAGCTAATTATATAAAAATGAAAACATTTAATTTATCAGATATAGATTTGACGAAATACCTTTTCTTCACTGGAAAGGGCGGTGTAGGGAAAACTTCGATTGCTTGTGCTACTGCGGTAGGCTTGGCAGATAATGGAAAGAAAATACTTCTTATCAGTACAGACCCAGCTTCAAACCTGCAAGATGTGTTTAATCAAACACTGAACGGACACGGCACGGATATTCAAGAAGTACCCGGCTTGACGGTCGTTAATCTCGACCCGGAACAAGCCGCAGCCGAATACAGGGAAAGCGTTATCGCTCCTTTCCGGGGACAACTGCCCGAAAGTGTAATTCAGAATATGGAAGAACAACTTTCAGGCTCTTGTACGGTAGAAATTGCGGCTTTCAACCAGTTTTCCGATTTTATCACGGATGCCGATAAAGCAAAAGAATACGACCATATTATCTTTGATACAGCCCCCACGGGACACACGTTGCGAATGTTACAACTGCCATCAGCATGGAGTACATTTATTAGTGAGAGTACGCACGGTGCATCTTGCTTAGGTCAATTATCCGGTTTGGAAGAACGGAAAGGTATCTATAAGCAGGCAGTTGAAACACTTTCGGATGCAAATGCAACCCGCTTAGTGTTGGTTAGCCGTCCCGAAATCGCACCACTAAAAGAAGCTGCTCGTTCTTCACATGAATTGCAATTACTGGGAATTAAAAACCAGCTATTGGTAATCAACGGGCTTTTGCTACAATTAGATGAAGCCGACAGCGTATCGAAACAGATATATGACAGGCAGCAAAATGCCCTGAAACAGACCCCTGCGGAACTGCTGGAATATCCGTCTTATTATGTTCCTTTACGGTCATACAATTTATCTAATATTACGAATATCCGCCGGATGCTTTACAATGATAATTTAACAAATGATGCGAACTATCAGCGGATTACCGATGCCAAAGGGATAGATGAACTGGTAAACGACCTCTATCAATCAGGAAAAAGGGTTGTTTTTACTATGGGAAAAGGCGGCGTGGGAAAAACCACTTTAGCCACTGAAATAGCCCTGAAATTAACAAAACTGGGTGCAAAAGTGCATCTTACCACCACTGACCCGGCAAACCATCTGAATTATAACCTTGCTGTTCAGGCTGGCATTACGGTAAGCCGGATTGATGAAGCGGAAGTGTTGGAAGCCTATAAAAACGAGGTTCGCAGTAAAGCTGCGGAAACAATGACTGCCGAAGATATGGAATATATAGAGGAAGATTTACGTTCACCGTGTACGCAGGAAATTGCAGTATTCCGGGCTTTCGCTGAAATTGTCGATAAAGCAGAAAATGAAGTCGTAGTAATTGACACCGCACCTACCGGACACACTTTGTTATTGCTGGATGCAACGGAAAGTTACCATAAAGAAGTACAACGTACACATGGCGACACTCCCGCTTCGGTAAGAAAGCTGTTACCACGTTTGAGAAACCAGCAGGAAACAGAAGTCGTTATTGTGACCCTGCCCGAAGCAACACCCGTATTTGAAGCCGAACGTTTGCAAATGGATTTACAACGTGCCGGGATTAATAATAAATGGTGGGTCGTGAATGCTTGCTTGTCATTAACTGACACCGAAAATTCTTTCTTGCGGGCAAAGGCGCAAAATGAATTGGTTTGGATTAAGAAAGTAGAAGAATTGTCAAAGGGAAATGCTGCCCTGATAGCTTGGAAAAATAACTAAAAACATGAAGATTTTAATTCTTTGTACAGGGAATAGCTGCCGCAGCCAAATGGCACATGGCTTTCTACAATCATTTGACAATAAACTGGATGTCTTTTCAGCAGGAACAAAACCTGCTGAAAAGGTTAATCCGATGGCGGTAAAGGTTATGGATGAAATGGGTATAGATTTAGCCCACCATACCCCTAAAAGTGTAAACCTATATATAGGGCAGGAATGGGACTATGTTATTACGGTCTGCGGTGGGGCAAACGAAAGCTGCCCGATGTTTACGGGTGAAGTAAGAAATAGGCTGCATATAGGATTTGACGACCCCTCGGAAGCAACCGAAACGCCGGAGTTTATAAACAGTGAATTTCATCGGGTACGGGATGAGATAAAATCCCGTTTCTATGACTTCTACCTGAAAGAATTAAGACCACAATTAAGCTAAATAGTTGTTGTTATGGAAAAGAAACAAGGAATTGGATTTTTTGAAAAATACCTGACTATCTGGGTTGCCTTGTGCATCATTATTGGAATTGCTGTGGGACAATGGCTTCCGGCAATTCCGCAAACATTAAGCAAATTTGAATATGCCAACGTGTCTATACCCGTGGCAATCCTGATTTGGTTAATGATTTATCCGATGATGCTAAAAGTGGATTTTCAAAGTGTTAAGAATGTCGGCAAGCGTCCGAAAGGAATAATAGTCACTTGCGTTACAAATTGGCTGATAAAGCCATTTACCATGTTCGGAATAGCTTATTTGTTCTTCTATGTGGTTTTCAAAGCCTTTATACCTGCCGGATTAGCCGAAGAATATTTAGCCGGGGCGGTATTATTGGGGGCTGCACCTTGTACAGCTATGGTGTTCGTGTGGAGTTACCTTACTAAAGGGGATGCCGCTTATACGCTGGTACAGGTGGCAGTGAACGATTTAATCATATTGGTAGCGTTTGCCCCTATCGTTGCTTTCCTGCTGGGAGTTGGCGGCGTATCTATCCCGTGGGACACTCTGTTGCTATCCGTAGGGCTGTTTGTTGTGATACCACTTGCTGCCGGGGTCATTACCCGAATAATGGTTATCCGCCGCAAAGGTGTGGAATATTTCAATAACGTATTTATTAAGAAATTTAATAATTATACGGTAGGTGGGTTGCTATTAACGCTTATTATCCTGTTTTCATTTCAGGGAGAAACGATACTGAACAATCCCCTGCATATCTTATTGATTGCAGTTCCGCTTGTGTTGCAAACGGTTCTGATATTCTTCGTTGCTTACGGTTGGGCGAAAGGGTGGAAATTACCCCATGATGTTGCCGCACCTGCCGGAATGATTGGGGCAAGTAATTTTTTTGAATTGGCGGTTGCTGTGGCTATTTCTCTTTTTGGTTTACAATCCGGGGCTGCATTGGCTACGGTGGTGGGCGTGCTGGTCGAAGTTCCGGTGATGTTGATGTTAGTAAGGATTGCCAATAACACACGAAGCTGGTTTCCGGCTACAAAATAATAATAGGGCAAAAGTCCTAATCTAACTTTATCGTAAAAAGGCTTGGTGCTGGAAATGTTTGTTCCTAACATTTCCGGCATTCTGCCTTTTACAAAAGTCATAATAAAGATACATTTTTCGGCATTAAGACAACCGTTATAACATGAGCAATGAAATTGATTTTGAAGAATTTATAAGAAACATAGACTGCGCTATCTATGAAAAAATAGATGTTGATAATTGGAATATTTCAATAGAGGTAGTTCTCGATGTAGTCGAGTTCCTGCAACGGTCACTTGAAGATTTGAGGACATATATTGTCAATCATCCTTTCAGCAGCAAAGAAGAAGAAATTTATTTCTTCAAACACATCAAACCGGAAGTATTGAGTAGATTATTATACTTTACAGAGATTTACAATACCGAAATGCGAAAACCGCATGGAAGTATTGAAGTCTTAAAAAAGTATTATAACGACAGATTGGATGAATTGACTTCCTATTTTGAAAGTAATTTGGATTTTTACCAATATTACCGTTCTAAAGCGACCCACTTAGACAATCACTATTTTGTACGGGGGCATATTGATTTTAAGCTGTGTCCGAATTGTGTACCTTATGACCGTGACCCGGAGTTTTCCACTTGTTACGACCACAAAGCAGCACAAATATTAGCGAATGATATGCTTTGCATTTATCTGAATAAAAAGCTACATGGGGTTGATAAGCAAGTAATCATCGCAAAAAGTCGGTCTTTCTTACCGGAACACCCTTTCCGGTGGACTGCAACCAAAATAGCAGCCGTAGAATTAGGCTACGCTATCTATGCGGCGGGTGTCCTGAATAACGGGCAAGCGGATATAAAAGAAATTATGACTTTTATGGAAGCATCGTTTCAAATCGACTTAGGCGACTACTACCGGACATACATAACTATGAAAGACAGGAAAAAAGACAGGACTTCTTTTCTAAACAGCTTAATAAAAAGCCTGCTTAAAAAGATGGATGAAGATGATAACCTATAAACAAAAACAACCAAGTTCTTACCAACTTGGTTGTTTTTGTTTTCACCCGTTCCCTACTCTATTTTTTTCTTTATTGTTGCGAAAACAGGTAATATTTGCCTTGTTTTACCTGCAATTATTCCGAAAAATAAATCTTCCAACTTGGTAAAAGGTTGGAAGATTTAAAAAATAAAACACTCCAACTTTGCGGCAAATCAATTAGTTAGCAAAATGGAGATAATAACATTCGAGTCTAAAGCCTATAAGGAATTAGACAACAAAATTACCGCTATTGCGGATTACATTTTCAACCACATGGAAGCGGAAAGCACCAATGAAGATGAAATTTGGGTGGATAGCTACGAAGTCTGCACATTTTTGAAAATCAGTGAAAAGACACTCCAACGTCTGCGAGTGGCTGGAACTATTGCCTACTCCAATATTCGGGGACGTTACTTTTACAAAATCAGTGAAGTAAAACGGATGTTGGAAGAACGCCTGATAAGAAGTAATAAAGAAAACATTCAAGACCTGATAACCAACCACCAGCTATATGTTAAGGAAAGAAGAAATATTAGAAAGGACAAATAATGGGCTATCCGTGTTCAAGCATTACATATCCGGTAATTGGCGGATAGGTCGTAATTTCTTAAACCCACTTTATGAGGATAATAAAGCGTCTTGTAACATCTATTTCGACCGCCGAAGTGGTATCTATAAAATGAAAGACTTCGGTAACGACAGTTATAGCGGTGATTGTTTCTTTTTCGTAGGACGACTTAAAGGGCTGGACTGCAATAATTCAATGGATTTTGTGGAGATACTGGAAACCATAGACCGGGATTTGGGATTAGGACTTGCAACAGGTAATCCGATACCAGTTACCCGTACTTCTTCCCATATAGTAAATGATATGCCGGAAGAAACACCTGAAAAGGAAAGTAAACCTTACCAGTTCCGGGAACAGAAATTCCCGCTTGCCGAATTGATGTACTGGCAACAGTACGGCATCACACCGGAAGTATTGGAACTCTACAAGGTATGTTCCTTACGGGATTTTCAGAGCGTAACGGCGGATGGGACGCCGTTCACTTATACTTCATCCGTAACAGAACCGATGTACGGGTATAAGAACAAACGGTACATAAAATTGTACCGTCCATTCTCGAAAACCCGTTTCCTATATGGTGGCAATTTCGGGGAAAACTATTGTTTCGGATTGGAGCAACTGCCCGCAAAGGGTGATACACTGTTTATCACAGGTGGTGAAAAAGATGTCATGTCATTGGCAGCACATGGCTTTCATGCTATTTGCTTCAATAGTGAAACGGTGACTATCCCGCCTACCCTGATTTATAAACTGACGTTCCGTTTTAAACATATCATCTTGCTATATGATACCGATAAAACGGGCAAGGAAAGCGCACGCAAACAGGAAAAACAGTTGGAAGAATTTGGAGTAAAACGGTTGCTTCTTCCGCTTTCCGGCACAAAAGAGGAAAAGGATATTTCCGATTATTTCAAGGCAGGGAATACCCGTGAAGATTTCCTGAAATTGTTTATCGAATTTTTAGACAACCTATATAGTGATACATTGATTATGCTTAAATCGTGCGAAATAGACTTCAATAATCCTCCGGCAAATATAAACATTATTTACATAAAATCGTCCTATAGAACGGAAACACATAACGAAACTGAGAAGAATTATCATTACAATTATAAAAAAAGAAGAAAAAAAGATATTTTTAGCGGTCAACGTATCCGTATTTCAACCCTTTCGCTCTTTCATTGTTATAATAATAAACAGTAATTATATGAATTCCCAATTCTCGGACATACGAAAAGAATATAAGAAAGGCAAGCTCACCCGGAATACTATCTCAGAGAATCCCTTCGAGCAATTCGCCCGCTGGCTCAACGACGCCCTGCATTGCGGCGAGAACGAACCTACCGCCATGATTGTAGCCACCGTCTCACCGGACGGACGGCCCTCTACCCGCACCGTACTGCTGAAAGGCGTGGAAAACGGTAAACTCATTTTTTTCACCAATTACGAAAGCCGTAAGGGACGGCAACTCACAGCCAATCCCTACATCTCCCTCTCTTTCGTTTGGCATAAGCTGGAAAGACAAGTACATATTGAAGGGAAAGCAGAGAAATGCACTCCTCAAGAATCGGACGCTTACTTCTCCACCCGACCCTACAAAAGCCGGATCGGCGCAAGAATATCCCCCCAAAGTCACGTCATCAGCAGCCGGATGGAAATAATCCGCGCTTTTGTAAAGGAAGCTGCCAGGCTGACCGGACAGACCGTACCACGTCCCGACAACTGGGGCGGTTTTGCCGTCACCCCCACCCGCTTCGAATTCTGGCAGGGACGGGAAAGCAGGCTGCACGACCGTTTCGAATATACTCTCCACGAAGAAAAGTCCGCTTCCGGCCTATCGTGTCCAAACTCCGAAAAATGGGAGATAAACCGCCTTGCACCCTAAACCGGACTGTCAAAGTATTATATCCTATGAATAAAGCTTAAAATGAGAAACAAAGTCATAATGCTGCTGTTAGAGGGGAAAACTTTAATAGAAAATAATTATGAATTACGGAATCAGTGTTCTCTTTCGCACCATCCCTCTGCTGATGGCCCTGTTTTGTTTTGGTTACGGAGCTTTTGTACTTGATATGGGAACGGCCCCGGCAAAAAACGTTGCCGGTCCGGTAGTAATGTCATTAGGAATGATTTGCATTGCCTTGTTTGCAACAGCGGCTACCATTATCCGGCAGATTATTCACACATACAATACGGTTGTCCTGTACGCTCTGCCCGTGCTTGGCTATCTGGCTGCCCTACTGACTTTCATCTGCGGCTGGGAATATATCAGCGAAGCTGCCACCGCCAGTCATTTCGTAGCCGGACATGTAATCTGCGGCGTAGCTTTCATCACTGCCTGTGTGGCAACGACCGCCACTTCTTCCACCCGATTCACCCTTATACCTGCCAATTCCCAAACGACGGAAAACAATGTGCCCCCACAAGCCTTTAACGGCACACAAGGTAAGCTTCTTATAGTTGTTGCGACATTGCTGGCACTTGCCACTTGGATATGGACATTCCTTCTGCTTGCAAAAAGCGATGTGCACAACGCCTATTATGTAGCAGGGCATGTCATGGCAGGAATAGCCTGCATCTGTACAAGCCTCGTGGCACTGGTGGCAACTATCGTACGCCAAATACGTAACAGTTACTCGCATGCAGAACGTAAATGGTGGCCTGTAATGGTACTTGCCATGGGAACACTCAGCATCCTTTGGGGGCTACTGATACTGAAAAACCCGAACCCTGCCGAATCTTCCATAGGGTATATAATGATAGGCCTGGGATTGGTTTGCTACAGCATTTCAAGCAAAGTCATACTCCTGGCAGCAATATGGCGCAACACTTTCAAACTAGCAAACCGAATTCCCTTGATACCCGTATTTACCGCACTGCTCTGTCTGTTCCTGTCTGCTTTCCTTTTTGAAATGGCAAGCATACACGAAGTCTACTTTGTACCGGCACGTGTACTGGCAGGATTGGGCGGTATCTGCTTCACACTCTTCTCCATCGTAAGCATACTGGAAAGCGGAACCTCAAAAAGGTAACCGCTTATCCGTCAATTTCTATGTCGGTAAAGATGTCCACATCCGCGGCATGATGCGCCACGTAGGCAGCCGGACCGGTATCGCCCGATTTCAGAATGTCATAAACAACTTCCGTCTTGTTCTTACCCGTTATCAAGAATATAAGCTTTCTGGCACTGAACAGCAGACATCCCGTCATGGCAATACGCGGCTGCCCGTTATAAGGATTTATGCTCTTTTCATACGGATGAAAAGAAGAGAGCAGATACTCCTGACCGGGAAAAATGGAAGAAGTATGTCCGTCATCACCTGCTCCCAACAGCACTATGTCAAAGGTAGGGAAACCCCGGCGCAAAGGAACCGTACTGGAAACCAAATCCGAATAACGTTTCGCCTCTTGCGCCGGACTACGGCAATCACCATGAATGGGGTATACATATTCATCGGGCATGCCTACCTCTTGCAGCAGCAAACGCAGCATAGTACCGTAATTACTGTCCGAGTCGCTGACGGATACGCAACGTTCGTCCACCCAGAAAATCCGCATCCGCATCCAAGGAGTCTCTTCTCTGAACTCATGCGCCCAAATGTCAAACATAAGGGAAGGAGTCGTTCCTCCACTGAAAGCAAGGTAAAAAATCCGCTCCGGCTCCCGGTTCATCATATCGATTATATACCGGATAAGAGCACGTGCAGTCGAGGTTGCAGCAGGATATACATAACTTTTCATAATTCACAATATTCATCAGTATTCGTCAAATTCTTACACGGGTTAGTCCATTCGGCCCCATGTTCGCGCATCATAGCTTCACTTTCCAAAGGTCCCCACGTTCCCACGGGATAACCGTAAAGCGGTGCATCCGGATGTTCCTGCCAATACTTCAGCACAGGATTGAAAAAACGCCATGACGCATCTACGGCATCGCTACGGGTAAAGAGTGTCTGGTCTCCCTGTATACAGTCTTCAATCAGACGGGCATACGCGTCTCCGGCGGGCAGACCGCCCAAATCGGAATAACTGAAGTCCATCATCACCTGTTTCACATCAAACCCCGGTCCCGGAACTTTCATTCCGAACTTCAGCACAATACCCTCATTGGGCTGCAAACGCAGAATCAGTTTGTTGGCACGCGGGCAGTGGCCGCCTTCACAACGGAACATCTGATGAGGTGTCTCGCGGAAGTGTACCACGATTTCGGTCACCTTGGTCGGCATCTGTTTTCCGGTACGGATATAGAAAGGAACGCCGCTCCACCGCCAGTTGTCAATGCCTATTTTCATGGCAATATAAGTTTCGGTACGGGAATCGGAAGCTACGTTCTTCTCTTCACGATAACCGGGCTTGGTCGCAGACGCGGTATATTGCCCACGGACAATGTGCTCGTTCAGGTCTTCTTCTGTCAAGGGAGAGAGAGATTCATATACTTTTACCACCTCGTTGCGGAAATTATCGGCATTGAAAACTGCCGGCGGTTCCATCGCGGTAAGCGCTACCAACTGAATGAGGTGATTCTGTACCATATCACGCAATGCTCCGGTTCCTTCATAAAACCCTCCACGCTGTTCGATACCCAAATTCTCTACTGCGGTAATCTCTACATAGTCAATGTAATTACGGTTCCAAAGCGGCTCGAAGATGCCATTGGCAAAACGAAAAGCCAGAATGTTCTGCGCAGTCTCTTTACCCAGGAAATGGTCTATACGGTAAATCTGATGCTCCTCGAATACGGAAGCATAGATACGGTTCAGTTCACGGGCAGATTCCAAATCATAACCGAAAGGCTTCTCGACGATGATACGCGTATGAGGACGGTTCAGGCGGGCAGTCTTAAGATGAAGAGGAATCACACCATACAGCGACGGCGGTGTTGCCAGATAGTACAACATGCCATCCGGCTCCTGCTCACCCGTCAGTTCCCGGAGACGGGCATCCAGATTTCCATAATCGGCAGCCTCGGCCGGATTAAGCGAAAGATAGTACAGATGATTGCAAAAATCAGTCATACGTCCGCCGGCATGTTCTTCCGAAGCCACAAAACGTTCCATTTCCGTCCGTATATAAGTACGGTAGGTATCATCCCGGTATCCGGTACGTCCGATGCCTAAAACAGCAAAACCTTCCGGCAGGCGGTTATCCTTGTACAGATTATATAATGCCGGTATTAACTTGCGCTTTGTCAGGTCACCGGAAGCGCCGAAAATTATCATCACAAATTTACTCATAGCTTTATGTTTGTAGGGGAATTTCAGTAATCTTCACACTAAAGAAAGACTACACGTTATAGGTTCCCGACTTCGTTTCTCCGCCGTGTCCTGTCCAGTCTTCATGGAAGAACTGCCCACGCAGTCCGTCCACACGCTCAAAGGTGTGCGCTCCGAAATAATCGCGCTGTGCCTGAATCATATTCGCCGGTAAGTTGACGGAGACGAGTGAATAAAAATAATTCAATGCCGATGAAAATGCAGGAACCGGAAGTTCCTCTTTCATAGCCTGTGCCACCAGATGTTTCCAACCGGAGAGCAGTTGTTTCATCTCATTGCTGAAATAAGGAGTAAGAAGAAGATGCTGCGGTTTCTCACTCCGCTCGAAAGCGGCTGCAATATCATTGAGGAAGATACTGCGGATTATGCAACCGCCACGCCACATACGGGCAATGGAAGCCAAATCGAGGTTCCATCCGAAAGAGTCCGAAGCACGTTGCAATACAGCAAAGCCTTGAGCATAAGACACCAGTTTGGATGCATAAAGCGCCGAATAAATATCTCCTACCATTTCGGATTTGTTGTATACCACCTCCGTGCGCCGGCAGGTAAAATGCCCGGCAGCCGACTTCCGCAGTTCTTTCTGAGCCGACAAGCTGCGTTCAAAAACAGCCGTAGCAATCAGCCCCAACGGCATACCAAGCTCCATAGCATTGATTACCGACCATTTGCCTGTACCTTTTTGTCCGGCTGTATCCAGTATTTTATCTATCAGATAACCGCCCGACTTATCTTTATGCTGCAAGATATTAGCAGTAATTTCAATAAGATAGCTACGCAATTTGCCCTCATTCCATTGCGAAAAGACCGAAGACATTTCTCCGTTATCCAGCTTCAGCAGGTTCTTCATCACCCAATAGGCTTCAGAAATAAGCTGCATATCGCCATATTCGATGCCATTATGAATCATCTTGACAAAATGTCCCGAACCGGCCGGTCCCACCCACTGACAGCAAGGCGTGCCGTCGGATGCTTTGGCAGCAATACTCTGCAAAACAGGCTTCACTTCTTCCCAGGCGCTTACCGAACCGCCCGGCATGATAGAAGCTCCATTCAATGCACCCTCTTCACCGCCGGAAACACCTGCTCCCACAAAACGGAAGCCTCTCGCTTCGGCCAATGCCACACGGCGATTGGTATCTTCATAGTTGGAATTACCGCCGTCTATCAATATATCTCCCGGAGAGAGCAACGGAAAAAGCTGCTCCATCAGTTCGTCTACCGCACTACCGGCACGAACCATCATCATTATCTTGCGCGGAACGGCTACAGACTCCACAAAACGAGCTATATCCGTATATCCTTCAATACTTTTACCCTGTGCGCGTCCGTTTATAAAACGTTCTACCACACCTTCTTCAATCCCCGGAACCGTACGGTTATAAACCGAAACCCGCCAGCCCTTGTCCGCCATATTCAATGCAAGATTCTCGCCCATCACGGCCAGCCCTATCAGTCCAATGTCTGTTTTATTTAAATTCTCCATATACTTGTATAATTTATCTTTGTTATTAAAACAAAAAATAACGTCTGTTTGTTCGTGTCAAATTTGAAATTAATTCATTTTTTTCATAAAGGATTGACACAGAAAAACGATGTCATATCCGCTTCCCGGCAATCATCCGGACGCTACTCTCGGTATAAAGCAAAAATAATCTCAAAATCATTTACCGCATTGGCTTTGTTGTCTCACAATAAATTACGATTTTTGCAGGACGAAATATGCAACAATCAAAAAAAGTATAATACCAGAAACAATGAAAAAAGCTCTAATCTCCGGAATAACCGGACAGGACGGTTCGTTCCTCGCAGAATTCCTGTTGCAAAAAGGATATGAAGTACACGGCATATTGCGCCGCTCATCTTCGTTCAATACCGGACGCATCGAGCACTTGTATTTCGATGAGTGGGTGCGCGACATGAAGCAGAAGCGAACTATCAACCTGCATTATGGAGATATGACGGACAGCAGCTCGCTGATACGCATTATCCAGCAAGTGCAGCCGGACGAGATATACAACCTTGCTGCACAGAGCCACGTAAAGGTCTCGTTCGATGTACCCGAATATACCGCCGAAACAGATGCTATAGGTACGCTGCGCATGCTCGAAGCTGTACGCATTCTCGGTCTGGAAAAGAAAACCAGGATATATCAGGCATCTACCTCGGAACTGTTCGGCAAGGTGCAGGAAGTGCCGCAGAAGGAGACTACCCCTTTCTACCCGCGCAGTCCCTACGGCGTAGCCAAACAATACGGTTTCTGGATTACAAAGAACTACCGCGAAAGCTACGGAATGTTCGCCGTAAACGGCATTCTCTTCAACCACGAAAGCGAGCGCCGCGGCGAAACCTTCGTTACCCGCAAGATTACGCTGGCTGCCGCCCGCATTGCACAAGGATTCCAGGACAAACTGTATTTGGGCAATCTGGATGCACGCCGCGACTGGGGATATGCCAAAGACTATGTGGAATGTATGTGGCTTATCCTGCAACACGATACGCCGGAAGACTTCGTGATTGCTACCGGAGAGATGCACACCGTACGCGAATTTGCCACACTTGCCTTTAAGGAAACCGGCATAGAACTGCGCTGGGAAGGCGAAGGCGTGAACGAGAAGGGTATTGACAGCCAAACCGGTAAGGTACTGGTAGAGGTGGATCCCAAATATTTCCGTCCTTCCGAAGTGGAACAGTTGCTGGGAGACCCCACCAAAGCCAAAACGTTACTGGGCTGGAATCCGCAGCAGACAAGCTTTGAGGAGTTGGTACACATCATGGCGGAACATGACATGAAGTTTGTACGGAAACTGCATTTGAGAAGCAAAGAAGACTGAAACAGATAATTTAATTTTTCAGACAGAAGAACAAAAGAACATATATATATGAGAAAATAAAAAAGAGTATAAACCGGATATGTTCTTTTGTTCTTCTGTCTGAAACCAATCCATTTTATAACAATGTTACACAAGAACGCAAAAATATACATCGCAGGGCATCGCGGACTGGTAGGCTCTGCTATCTGGAAAAACCTGCAAGAGAAAGGCTATACCAATCTCGTGGGCAGAACCCACAAAGAACTCGACCTGCTGGACGGTGTTGCCGTCCGCCGTTTCTTCGATGAGGAACAGCCGGAATACGTATTCCTTGCCGCTGCTTTCGTGGGCGGTATCATGGCAAACAGCATCTACCGTGCCGATTTCATTTACAAGAATCTCCAGATACAGCAGAATGTCATAGGCGAAAGTTTCCGCCACAATGTCAAGAAACTGCTCTTTCTGGGTAGCACCTGTATCTATCCGCGTGATGCCGAACAGCCGATGAAAGAAGACGTACTCCTCACCTCGCCCCTGGAGTACACCAACGAACCGTACGCCATTGCCAAAATTGCCGGATTGAAAATGTGCGAGAGTTTCAACCTGCAATACGGCACGAACTACATTGCCGTCATGCCCACCAACCTCTACGGTCCCAACGACAACTTCGACCTGGAACGCAGCCACGTACTTCCTGCCATGATTCGCAAGATACACCTGGCCCACTGCCTGCAACAAGGCGACTGGGATGCCGTACGCCGTGACATGAACCTGCGTCCGGTAGAAGGAATCAATGGCAGCAACAGCAACGGAGAGATACTGAACATACTTTCCAAATACGGCATCAGCGAAGAAGAAGTCCGGCTTTGGGGTACGGGAACTCCGTTGCGCGAATTCCTCTGGAGCGAGGAAATGGCGGATGCCAGCGTATTCGTCATGGAGCACGTAGACTTCAAAGACACCTGCAACCCCGGAGACAAGGACATCCGCAACTGCCACATCAACATCGGCACAGGTAAGGAAATTACTATCCGCCGGCTTGCCGAACTGATTGTCAACGTTGTGGGTTATCGCGGAAAGCTGACCTTCGACACTTCCAAACCCGATGGGACCATGCGCAAACTCACCGACCCGAGTAAGCTGCACGCATTGGGCTGGCATCATAAAATAGACATCGAAGAAGGTGTAGAGCGGATGTACCGCTGGTACCTGGATAACAATAAATAGGCTCAAAGGGGGAATTTGCATAAAATGCTTTTTCCCCCTAAAAGTTTGCATTCTCTACATAAACCCTTATATTTGCACAATTTTCAACTAAATGTGCAATATATAATGGAACAAAGTTTTATCGCCTATATAGAGAATAGTATAAAGGAAAACTGGGACCTGGATGCCCTGACCGATTATAAGGGAGCCACCCTGCAATACAAGGATGTAGCCCGCAAAATAGAAAAACTGCATATCATTTTTGAAGCGAGCGGCATCAGAAAAGGCGATAAAATCGCCGTCTGCGGACGTAACAGTTCGCATTGGGGAGTCACTTTCCTCGCTACCCTGACGTATGGTGCGGTCATCGTGCCCATTCTTCACGAATTCAAGGCGGACAATGTGCATAACATCGTCAACCACTCCGAGGCCAAGCTTCTTTTTGTCGGCGACCAGGTGTGGGAAAATCTCAACGAAAGCGCCATGCCGTTGCTCGAAGGTATCTTCATGATGACGGACTTCACCTTGCTGGTCTCGCGCAACGAACGGGTTACTTACGCCCGCGATCACCTCAACGAGATATTCGGCAAGAAATTTCCCAAGAACTTCCGTAAGGAACACATCGACTATCACAAAGACCAACCCGAAGAGTTGGCGGTCATTAACTATACTTCAGGTACTACCAGTTACTCGAAAGGCGTAATGCTCCCCTATCGCAGCTTGTGGTCCAACACCCGATTCGCTTTCGAAGTACTGCCGCTGAAAGCGGGCGACAAACTGGTATGCATGCTGCCGATGGCTCATATGTACGGATTGGCATTCGAATTCCTGTACGAGTTCTCCGTAGGTTGCCACATCTACTACCTCACCCGTATGCCAAGTCCGAAGATTATCTTCCAAGCATTCGCCGACATAAAGCCGAACCTCATCGTAGCCGTACCGCTCATTATCGAGAAGATTATCAAGAAGAGCGTATTGCCCAAGCTGGAAACGCCTACCATGAAACTGTTGCTGAAAGTACCTATCATTAACGACAAGATAAAAGCCACCGTACGCGAGCAAATGGTACAGGCATTCGGCGGCAATTTTGCCACAGTCATTGTCGGCGGTGCGGCATTCAATCAGGAAGTAGAACAGTTCCTGCGCATGATAGACTTCCCCTATACCGTGGGTTACGGTATGACAGAATGCGGTCCTATCATCTGTTACGAAGACTGGACGCGCTTCAAACCCGGTTCCTGCGGAAAAGCCGCTCCGCGCATGGAAGTGAAGATTCTTTCTCCCGATCCGGAGAATATCCCCGGCGAGATTGTCTGCCGCGGTCCCAACGTCATGCTGGGCTACTACAAGAATGAAGAGGCTACCGCCGAAGTTGTGGACAAAGACGGTTGGCTGCACACCGGTGACCTTGCCCTGATGGATGCCGAAGGCAATGTCACCATCAAAGGACGCAGCAAGAATATGCTCCTCGGTCCAAACGGGCAGAACATCTACCCCGAAGAAATAGAAGACAAGCTGAACAACCTGCCGTACGTAGCTGAAAGCATCATCGTACAACAGAACGAAAAGCTCGTGGGACTGGTATATCCCGACTTTGACGATGCCTTTGCCCACGGCCTCAACAACGACGATATAGAACGTGTCATGGAAGAGAATCGTGTGGCTCTGAATGCAGAACTGCCTGCTTACAGCCAGATTTCCAAAATGAAGATATATCCCGAAGAATTTGAAAAGACACCCAAAAAATCCATCAAACGCTTCCTGTATCAAGAAGCAAAAGGATGATGAAATAGTAATTAGCGGTTAGTGATTAGCGATTAGTAGGCTGTGCAGTATATTGCGCTAATTATTTACCGCTATTTTTAATGTTAATCCCTAACCACTAATCACTAACCACTAATCACTAACCACTAACCACTAACCTCTCTTTTCCCGATGAAAAACGAATTGTTATTATCTGCTGCGCTGCTTCCGTTATGTGGAATGGCAGGAGAAGTACACACAAGGCCGTCAAATGAAACGGCTCCTGTTACGGACAAGCGTCCGAACATTATTTTATTCTTGGTAGATGATATGGGTTGGCAGGACACATCCCTGCCTTTCTGGACACAACGCACCCGCTACAACGACACGTACCATACACCCAATATGGAACGTCTGGCAAAGCAGGGCAAGATGTTCACGCAAGCCTATGCCTGTAGCATCAGTTCGCCTACGCGTGTCAGCCTTTTTACGGGTATGAACGCTGCGCGTCACCGGGTGACAAGCTGGACATTACGCAAGAATACCACCCACGAACAGCCGGACTCCGTTATGATATACCCCGAATGGAATGTCAACGGTATCTGTCAGGAACCGGGTGTGGAACGCACCACGCAAGTCACCTCGCTGGCACAAGTGCTCAAGGACAACGGTTACCACACCATCCATTGCGGCAAAGCCCACTTCGGAGCTAATGACACGCCCGGAGCCGATCCGCTGAAAATGGGCTTCGACGTGAACATAGCCGGCCATGCGGCAGGCTCTCCCGCCAGCTACTACGGCATGCAGAACTTCGGAAACAAACCCGGCGGAAAAAGCCCGCTGGCTGCCGTACCCGGACTGGAAAAATATCACGGCAAAGACATATTCCTCTCCGAAGCCCTTACCATAGAAGCCGAGAAAGCTTTGGACAACGCCCGGACAACGGACAAGCCTTTCTTCCTCTACATGGCCCATTATGCCATCCATACGCCTATCCAGCCCGACATGCGTTTCTACCAAAAATATCTGGACAAAGGACTTCCCCCGGTAGAAGCAGCGTATGCCACCCTGATTGAAGGCATGGACAAAAGCCTCGGCGACCTGATGGACTATCTGGACAAAAACAACCTCACCGACAACACTGTACTGCTCTTCATGTCCGATAATGGCGGACTGGCTGCACACACCCGTGCAGGAGAGCTGCACAGGCAGAACTATCCGCTCAACAGCGGAAAAGGTTCCGCTTACGAAGGCGGAGTGCGCGAACCGATGATTGTACGCTGGCCCGGCGTGGTAGCGGCAGAAACCAAATGCGACCATTATCTGATGATAGAAGATTTCTTCCCCACCATTCTCGAAATAGCCGGTGTGGAGCACTACAATACGGTACAGAAACGCGACGGCATCAGCTTCCTGCCCCTGCTTACGGGCAAAGGTAGGATGCCCGCCCGTGACATCTACTGGCATTACCCGCACAGTTGGGGCCCTTCCGGTCCGGGTATAGGCGCCACCTGCTCCATCCGTTCCGGAGAATGGAAACTGGTGTACTACTTCGACAGCGGCAAGCACGAATTGTTCAATATCCCTGCCGACATCAGCGAAAAGCATGACGTAGCCGCCGAGAACCCCAAACTTGTAAAGAAACTATCAAAGAAACTGAGCAACTATCTGCGGTCGGTGGATGCGCAGCGTCCTGTATTACGTGCCACCAACCGACTGGCGCCCTGGCCCGATGAAACATTATAAAGAATTATGAAACGTATATTTCCACTGATCTGTCTGTCCCTGCTATTGGCAGGGACAGGCTATGCCCGGACAGGCAGGCAACAGTCTGCCCATAAAGAAAAAACCGGTATCAACCTTTCCCTTTGGAAGAATCTTTCCACACAGCGTACAGATACGGTCGGAAGCACATTCTTCAATCTCGGTATCTTCTCGGCGATGAACCGTTTGAACGGCTTGGGAGTAAATGTTTTGGGAGCTGTTACGGGCAGAGACATGAACGGAGTTCAAATCTCCGGTATATCCAATATGGTGGGTGGAAGTATGCGGGGCGTACAGGTAGCGGGCATCACCAATATCAACGGCAATAACCTCAGCGGTCTGTCCGTTTCCGGCCTTGTGGGCATCACGGGTAATCACGCACGGGGAATGGTCTTCTCCGGCCTTGCCAATATCACGGGCGATAACAGCAACGGAATGATTGTAGGCGGCTTGCTGAACATTACAGGCGAAAAGACTGCCAGCGTACAGCTTTCAGGACTCGCCAATATATCGGGCGGTAATTTTTCCGGTGTCACCATATCCGGCCTGCTGAATGTGGTGGGCGATGATATGAAAGGGCTCCAGATTTCCGGTCTGGGCAATATTACAGGCGGTACGTCTGCCGGCGTGCAGCTCTCTCCCCTGAATGTAGCCGTCCGTGCCAAAGGCCTTCAGATAGGTTTGGTAAACTACTACAAGGAGAAGCTGGACGGTTTCCAACTGGGACTGGTCAATGCCAACCCGGACACCAAAGTACAGATGATGTTTTTCGGCGGCAACACCACGAAACTGAACCTTGCAGCCCGCTTCAAGAACAAACTGTTCTATACCATCCTCGGTGGCGGTACGCATTTCCTCGACTTCAGCGATAAGTTCTCCGGTGCGCTTTTCTACCGCGCCGGACTGGAATTGCCCGTCTGCAAGCAACTGTTCATCAGCGGCGATTTGGGATACCAGCACGTAGAAACCTTCAAGAATAAAGACTATGGCTTCCCTGCCCGCCTCTATTCTCTCCAAACCCGTATCAACCTCGAATACCGTCTGACGGCAAAATTAGGAGTATTCGTTACGGGCGGTTACGGTTGGGACAGATACTACAACAGAAATGCCAACTTCGACAAGGGAGCCATTGTAGAAGGCGGTGTGGTATTATTCAAATACTAATCCGTGCCTGAAAAGCCAGGCAATGCAAGCACCGGAACATACAGCCATATCAGAAAATCTCCTTTTCTTTGATAAATCCCGTTCTATATGCCACCAGCAACTTCTTCAAATCCTGAATCTGCGTCACGAGCTGCTTGCCCTTATCGGTATCCTTCACCATCATACGCTGCGAGTTGAATTCGATGACGAAAGTTGTGGACTTGATATCCTGTCCCTCTTCAATCGCTTTCTGACGGCTCTGGAACGGGTCATGCTGCACCAACTGCATGCCGTGCGAGTGATATACCAGCGTATAGCCCGCAATACCCGTTTCGGGCTGATAGGCTTTGGAGAAACCACCGTCAATCACCAGTAACTTTCCATCAGCCTTTATGGGGCGCTCGCCTTTAATCGTCTTCACCGGCACATGTCCGTTGATGATATGCGAATGAGGTCCCGGCTCCACCCCGAACTCCGCCAGGATATTGTCGCAAATATCCGCACGGTTGCGAAGCGTGTAGTAATAACCTTTATTCTCTTTATGCAATGCCTTGTCGGCTATGAAGTAACGCTCGAAAGTAGCCATCTTATCCTTGTCGAAAGAGGGCGCATCCGGGCCGCACCACATATACCACATATAATCCAACGCAAAATTCTTCTCCTCCGAACCATCTTCGTCAAAGTAGGCGGTACGGATAAGCTGGTCGGTCTTTTGCAGCAGTTTATGTCCCCAGTACTCTTTCTTGCCGATACGTACATGCTTGAAACTTCCGTCCTCATTCAGGGGCACGGATGCGTGATAAAGCAGGTTGCTGTTGCACACCAGATACATGCCGCCGTACGTAAACAGGCAACGCATATGCTTCTTCAGTTTCTCGCTGTTCATGAACGAAGCATGAATCTTTTCAACCAGCTCCCTTTCTTCATCCGTCAGGCGATACGGGTCGGCAGGGTCAATAGTCGGGAAATTGGCATCGCGCAGTTCGTATTCTTTGCCTTCGTACACAAATACGCCCCGTTCAAAGTCAATCTTGTGCAGCAGTTTCCGGTTGTCCATGTCAAACTCCGGACGCCGGTTTATAATCTCCGCTTCCAGTTTGAACTGGATTATCGTAATCGCCTTGTGCATCTGCGTAATCAGCCGCAGTGTCTTTTCGTTGTAATTGGCATCGGCAAAGTTCATCTTCGGAGCAAAGATAGTGCAAGGATCATCCGCATAGGTATCCATTGCGAAGGTAGCCAACGGCAGCAGGTTGATGCCGTAGCCGTCTTCCAGTGTCGCCAGGTTGGCATAGCGCATGGACATACGGATAACGTTCGCTATGCAGGCGTCATTGCCCGATGCGGCACCCATCCACAGTATATCATGGTTGCCCCACTGAATGTCGAAATTATGGTAGTCGCAAAGCGTATCCATGATGATATGTGCACCCGGACCACGGTCGTAGATATCGCCCACGATGTGCAGCGAGTCGATTGTAAGCCGTTGGATAAGCTTGCACATGGCAATGATAAAGTCATCCGCACGCTTGGTCGAGATAATCGTACTGATAATGACGTTGATATACGCATGCTTGTTAGGTTCTACGCTGGACTCGTGCAGCAACTCCTGAATGATATAGGAGAACTCCGCCGGCAAGGCTTTACGCACTTTCGAGCGTGTGTATTTGGAAGATACGTTCTGGCAGACTTTCACCAATTGGTTCAGGGTGATGAGATACCAGTCGTCCAGATCCGTTTCCTGTTCCTTTATCAACTGCAACTTCTCTTCCGGATAATAAATCAGCGTACAGATTTCCTTCTTTTCGCTTTCGCGCAGCGTATGCCCGAAGATTTCATTCACCTTCCGCTTTACCGCACCCGAAGCATTCTTCAATACATGCTGAAAAGCCTCATACTCTCCATGAATATCCGTAAGGAAGTGTTCCGTACCTTTAGGCAGATTCAGAATAGCTTCCAGATTGATAATTTCCGTACTGGCATCGGCGATGGTAGGAAAACTGCGCGACAACAGTTGCAAATAGCGTAAGTCGTTGACTATACTTTCCGGAGTAATAGTTCCCATGATACGATTTATGATTTTAGATTTATGATATATATTCAATTATCAGCAATTAAGCCCTCTCTGTCATTTCTCAATTTTCAATTCTCAGCTCTCAATTCAACAGGAACATCAGCAGCACCTGCGCTATGATTACCCGCAGGAACATACACATCGGATACACCGTTGCATAAGCCACCGACGGATTATCGCCCGGAATGGTGTCGTTGGCATAATTCAGCGCCATCGGGTTGGCCATGCTTCCGCACAGCATACCTGCCATGGAGCCGAAGTCCACCTTCATCCATTTAAAGGCAACCACTCCCACTATCAGCACCGGAACAACGGTCAGCACGAACCCTGCAGCAATCCACAGCAGACCTTCCGGACGGAACACCGTATCAAAGAAATGCGCTCCGGCATCCAGTCCCAGACAAGCCAGGTAGAGCGACAGTCCCAATGCACGGAGCATCAGGTTGGCGCTTCGTGTGGTGTAGGTTATCATGTGCATTCTCGGCCCGAACGTACCAATCAGGATACCTACGATAATCGGTCCGCCGGCAAGTCCCAGCTTCACCGGAGCACTGATGCCCGGCAGGGAAATGGGAATCGCACCCAAAGCCAGACCCAGGATGATACCGATAAACACCGCTACCAGATTCGGTTCTTTCAGGCTCTTGATGGCATTTCCCAATACTTTTTCCACATTCTGGATGGCGGCAGCCTCACCTACCACTGTCAGACGGTCGCCCAACTGCAAGGTCAGTTCCGCGGTGGCAAGCAACTGCACGCCGCTACGGTACACACGGCTGATGTTGATGCCGTAATGATTGCGCAGGTGCAGCGCCCCCAGTTTCTTTCCGTTCAGTTCGGGACGTGTCACCACGATACGCTGCGAGATGAGCTGGCTGTCTATGGCATTCCAGTCTATATCCTCTTTGTTCCAGTCGGTATGTTCCTGTTCACCGAACAGTACGGTCAGTGCCGGAGCATACTTCTCCGAAGTCACCACCAGCAAGCGGTCTCCTTCCCTGATTATCTTCTCGGAAGTGGGGATGCTTACATTGCCGTCCCGCCACAGACGGGAGATTACGAACTTCGGATAATTCAAGCCGCCTATCTCCTTGATGCTTTTATCGAAGATGGCCGGATTGTGTACTTGAAACGCCGCAATGTAAGTTTTGTTCGCATCGTCCTTCTCTTTCAACTCCAGATCTTCCTTACGCGCCAACGCCTTGCGTATTATCAGCACGGCAAAAATAACGCCCACTACCCCCAGCGGATATGCCACGGCACATCCCAAAGCCGGCGTACTGGCTTCCAGCCCCATTTGCTTCAATGTCTGCTGTGCCGCACCCAGCGCCGGCGTATTGGTGGTAGCGCCGCAGAGGATGCCCACCATGTCCGGCAACGAAATATTCAGGGTATAACTGCCCAATACGGTCATCAGCGTACCGAGGAGCACTACTCCCAGCGCCAGCATATTCAACTGTACCCCGCCCTTGCGGAAAGAGCTGAAAAAGCCCGGCCCCACCTGCAGTCCCAGTGCATACACAAAAATTATCAGTCCGAAACTTTCCGCATAGTTCAGCATCTGCGGGTCGATGGACAGTCCGAAATGTCCGGCAAGAATACCGGCAAAGAAAACAAACGTCACGCCGAGGGAAATACCGCAAATATGTATTTTCCCCAACCCTAATCCGATAGCGGAAATCAGCGAGAGCACCACCACCGCCTGCAAAGCGGAGTGTTCGACAAACAAACTATATAGCCATTCCAAAGTGTTACGGTTTTATCTACATTTAGAAGTGCAAAGATAGGAAGTTCCGCGAAGCCTAAAAAAAGAAATGCAGGAAATTCACGCAAAGCTCCTCATTTCCCGCCTTTCACTTGTGCAAAACATCTTTTATCACTACATTCACGGCATGAAACGCCTTATCATACCTATTATATGTATGCTCCTGTCGCTGGCGGGATGCCATGAACGTAAACCGCTCCCCAGCCTTGAGTTCGCGGACAGCCTGCTGACCGATGCCGGCGATAAATCCGGAGCTTTGCGCATCTTCCTGCAAATCGAAGAGCAGCTGCAAAGCCGGCAAGACCCTTACAATAAAGGGCTTCTCTACGAACGCATCGGCAGTATATACTACGGACAGATGAATTACGTCCGCGCCTACCACTACTTCAAGCAGGCCAGAGAAAATTTTCAAGTATCCGACAGTCTTCGTAAGGAAACGGAAGCCACGCTTGATATGGCAGCCTCATCCTACCGCCAGAAAGATTTGGAACGTGCCATCAGGCTGTATTCGGCTGCCCTCGACCTGGCCGACGAACAGACAGACGAACGTCTTGCCGGAGCAGCCCTCAGCAACCTTGCCTCCCTTTATGTAAAATCGGGCAGAAAACAAATCCCCCAGGACCTGCTGTTACGCATCGAACAGTCGGCACGCAAGGCATCCCGCTACGGCCCCCACACCATGATAGACGTCCAGCTTCTCAAACACCGTACGGACAGCGCGCGCCACTACCTGCAACTGGCAGAGGCGCAAGACAATGACGTGCTCGACCTGGCCGAACTGCAATACACAGCCTACCGGATAGAGGCCCTCTCCGGAAACTTCCGGAAAGCGACCGACCATATACACCGCTATATCTACCTCACGGACTCCCTCACCCGCTCCACCATGCAGGTCTCCGCCGGTATAACGGAGAAAGAGTATTTCCAGGAACAATCCGCCTTTGCCGAATACCGAATGAAGAACCGCATCTTCTGGGAAACCACCGTTACCTGCGGCATATTCATCCTCGCCGGAATAGCCGTTTATATCATCCGCCAGCGCCTGCGCATCCAGCGCGAACGCAACGACCGCTACCTACTGCTGGCAGAAGAGGCCCGTGCCGAATACCGGGCGCTCACCCGGCAACTGGAAGGACGGCAGAACACGGAAAAACGGCTGAAAAGCCTGGTTGCTTCCCGTTTCGACATCCTCGACAAACTCGGAAAAACTTATTACGAACGCGAGAATACATCATCGCAACAGGCAGCCATGTTTCAGGAAGTAAAACGGATAATCACCGACTTCTCGGAAAACAGTGAAATGCTCCGGGAACTCGAACAAATGGCAGATACCTGCCATGACAACGTCATGCAGAAACTCCGGCAGGACTTTCCGGCAATGAAAGAAAATGACATCCGCCTGCTCTGCTACATCTTCACCGGATTCTCCCCGCAGGTAATCAGCTTGTTCACGAAAGAGAGCGTGGCAAACATATATGCCCGAAAATCCCGGTTGAAGTCGCGCATCAAAGCAGCCGGAACGCCCCATACCGACCTGTTCTTATCCCTTTTCGGATAGATGTCAGAGCCGTGTTAGAAAAAAGCAAAGCCTCATTTCATAATATACTGTAAAACAGTAGCATAAAAACGTACCTGTTAGATTTACACATTCAAATCGTAACTCCCGGAAGAGCCGTATTCACTATCTTTGCAACCGGAACAACGATTAAAAATGTGTAAGAATATGAAGAATAAGATTATTTTTTTAGTATGTGCGGTCTTCCTGACGATAGCATGCGAAAAGGAACAGCACACAGGAAAAGAAAGCCGTGTAAGCGTAACCGTTTATGACGAAAACGGAAAAGCGATGCCCGGCATTCCCGTAAAGATGTATGACGAAAAAGACTACAAGGCATTCGAGCAAGATAACCTCACGCCTCCCACTGCCGGCGCAACCGCCAATGCGCAGGGTATCGCCCTGTTCACGCTGCCCGGCGAAGTATGGTTCTCCGGACAATCGCAGCGCTTCCTGACATTTGTCGTACAGGAAGGCGGCGGTCCGGACAACTACCGTATATGGTCCGTTGGGAAAACGATAGATGCCGGAAAAGACATACAGCTTGAAATCCGCCTGACTTCCGCCCTCGCCCCCGGAGAAGAGCAGCCGGAAGACAAAGGAACACTCATCGGGCTGTCCATTGCACAGCCGCCTCATAAAATAGCATATACTTTGGGAGAACCACTCGATTTGGACGGCCTCCTGCTGACCGGCGTATATAGTAATGGCAAAGAATATCCCGTCACTGTAACTCCGGAACAAGTCAGCGGCTTTTCTTCCGATGCTCCGGCAGACCGGCTGGTACTGACCATCGGCATAGAAGACCGTCAGGTAACCTTCACCGTCAGCATTGCTCCCATCCGCGTACAGGAAGGCGTACTGACAGAAATATATAAAGGATACAGCGAAACCATCCTTCCCCCACACGTAACAGCCATTGCACCGGAAGCCTTTATGCAGAACAGGCAAATCACCAGAGTCGTGATGAACGAGGGACTGACCTCTATCGGCGAAATGGCCTTCTTCAACTCCGGCATACAGGAAATCGTATTCCCGTCCACCTTGCAGCAGCTTGCGCCGGATTTGTTCTACTACTGCGACCGGCTGAAACGGGTCGACCTCTCGCACACCCAAATCACCCGGATTCCCGAAAGCGCTTTCGCATGCTCCGGAGTAGAAGAAGTATTACTGCCGTCTGCACTCACAGCCATCGGAACACAAGCATTCATGATGACGGAACATCTGAAATCCGCAGTAATCCCCCAAAGCGTCACACATATCGGTATGGAAGCATTCCGGGGAAGCGGCATCACCACTGTACAACTTCCCAACAGCATCTCCACCATAGAAGCACGTGCCTTCTACCTATGCCCCAACCTGACGGAAGTATCCGCATACGGTCCTGCCTCAAGCAACCATCCGGATGCCGTAATCAAAGAGCACTGCCTTGTAGGCTGCCCCAACCTTGCCCGCTTTGAAATTCCTCAAAGCATAAGCATCCTGGGGCAAGGCCTGATAACCGGCAACCAAAAGGTACATACACTGACCATTCCCGCCCGTGTCACCCGCATCGACTTTTCCGCTTTCGACAACACAGGCATAAAAGAGGTCATTGTAGAAGCCCTCACACCGCCTGCCACCTCCGAGGGCGAATGGTACGGATTTCCGGAAACCATAACAAGCATTTCCGTACCCGCACAAGCCGTCGAAGCCTACAAAACGGCCGAAGGCTGGAAAAAGTTCGCGGATAAAATCAGGGCACGCTCCTAAGCAAACCCGAGCCCGGCATTAGACTCTCTCTTTAACATTATAAGAGGTCGTGCAAAATGCACTTGATTTTTTTCAGGCACGGAAATACAAATTACACGGAAAACACGGATTTTCTTTATTCTTCTTCCGTGAATTCCGTGTAATCCGTGTTTTCCGTGCCTGAAAATATACGCTGCTCCCTTAGAATCTGTATGCAGCTCCTATATTGATAACCCCCTGGTCGAAATCGCTTACCAGCTGGTATCTGAACTCAAAATTCATCGCCCAGTTACGAGGCAGTGCAAATTCCGCTCCCGCTCCCAGATTTACACCGAACCGGCATTCGTTATGATTGCCGTTATCGTCGATATGCACATGGCCTTCGTCCATATCAATATCAAAGTCGTGCATGTCGAACATCCAGTTGGACAATGTCAAACCGAACAACGGATAAAGCTTAACGCTCTTGGCCACTGGAAACAGATAGTGAAAATTCACGTTCAAATCCAGCATGCTTACATTGTCATTCTCGAAGAAATAGTTGAAAGACGGCTCTATACGGATAGGATTGGTAATATTGTACTGATACTTGATACCCAACCCGATACTTTCGATTTCCGTTCCGTAACTCAGGCCAAAACCTATCGCCTGTTTTCCTTTCTGTGCATGGGCACTACCCAACAGCACAAAAAGCAATCCGAATAAAGTTAATACTTTTTTCATACGTTCATTTTTTATTAATTTATTTAAGTTAGAGTGTAATATTTGGCAAAATTAATGTTTTAATTCTATTTAGGAAATAATACGCATTATATATTTCATACGCCACAACCGCCCGGATTTTGATTATCTTTGCATGCTGAATATACACCTATTTTATAATATTATTTTATTTATTGCGAAAAAGAAATGAATTTACTTTTATTGAACACTCCCGCCGCCGGTGGGAAACTCGAACAGGCATTGGAAAAACTGATAGATTTTGGAATGGATGCCGGCAAGGACATATTAATCGCCATTTTAATCTATGTAATCGGACGTTTCATCATCAGGCAGATAAGCGCGTTGGTAGCCAGAATATTCGAAAAGCGGAAGATTGAAACCAGCGTACAGACCTTCCTGAAGAGCCTGATAAAGATTCTGCTGAATATGATTCTTGCCTTTGCCATCATCGGCAAGCTCGGTGTGGAAACCACCAGCTTTGCGGCACTGCTTGCATCCGCAGGTGTGGCTGTAGGTATGGCGCTTTCCGGAAACCTTTCCAACTTTGCGGGCGGACTGATTATACTGATTTTCAAGCCGTTCAAGGTAGGCGACTACATAGACGGACCGGGAGTAAGCGGCACGATAAAGGAAATACAGATTTTCCACACCATACTGTCCACCCTCGACAACCGTATGATTTATGTGCCCAACGGAAGCCTCAGCGGCAATGCCGTCACCAATTACAGTAAACAGGACAAGCGCCGTGTCGAATGGGTGTTCGGCGTAGAGTACGGCGAGGATGTGAAGCGAGTAAGAGCCGTGCTGCAACGCATCATCAATGCAGACAGCCGCATATTGGACACCCCCGCTCCTCTCATTGTCTTAGGTTCACTGAGCGCAAGCAGCGTCGATATCACGGTACGCGTATGGGTAAAAAGCGCCGACTACTGGAGTGTACTGTACGATATCAACGAAATCGTCTACCAGACATTTAATGAAGAAGGCATCGGATTCCCGTTCCCGCAACTCACCGTACACCAGTCGAAAGAGTAAAAAAACAGAGGATGTTCCCCAAACACAGCATTCTGTCGCAATCGGGAAACATCCTCTTTAAATATCCTCTTCAAATATCACCGACCCGGTTCAGGGCAGGCACCGGCTCATTCCTTTCCGCCGGCAACTATCTTCCATGCTCCGGCACTCAGCACCGCACCGATAAACGGGCCTACAATGAAAATCCACAACTGGCTCAAAGCCTCTCCACCCTGAAAGAGCGCAGGGCCTATACTGCGAGCCGGATTAACCGAAGTACCGGTATAACGGATGCAGGCCAAATGTACAAGTACCAAAGAGAGACCTATGGCAAGTCCGGCAAAATTACCGGCGCCCTTCTTGGCATCGGTAGTGCCCAATACCACCAGTACAAACACAAATGTAAACACAATCTCGGCCAGCAGGGCGCCCGTTACGGAAACTCCTTCCTGGCAGGCATTAGCGCCTGTTCCGCTCACACCCGAATTGGAAGTCAGCACCCAAAGAACGGCAGAACCTAAAATAGCTCCTATTACCTGAAACAGCATATACATGCCGGCATCCTTTCCGCTCATACGGCCGGAAAGCAGGCAACCGAGCGTTATCGCCGGATTAATGTGGCAGCCCGAAACGCCACCGATAGTATAGGCCATAGCCACCACCGACAATCCGAAAGCAAGCGCCGTACCTATTACCGTGGCCGCCAGATTAGGGTCGGCCGATGTGCACGACAGACTGACTGCCGTGCCGCAGCCCATAAGAACGAGAACCATGGTTCCCAGCATTTCTGCAATGTACT
This sequence comes from Bacteroides stercoris ATCC 43183, assembly GCF_025147325.1. Classification (NCBI taxonomy): domain Bacteria; kingdom Pseudomonadati; phylum Bacteroidota; class Bacteroidia; order Bacteroidales; family Bacteroidaceae; genus Bacteroides; species Bacteroides stercoris. The sequence continues at coordinate 2,241,215 of NZ_CP102262.1, read as the reverse complement.
TTTTCATAACATCAATTTATTAGATTAAACTTAAGGCATCCCGATATACCTTATATATAAGGCAACATAACCGGATACCAACGGTGCAAATATAAAATTTAAGCAGCATTTATTCATGCTTTAACATAAAAAAAGAACTCAATTATTCATTATAGCGGAAAAATCATTCATAAATTCCTTTAATCATTTTTTAACAATACCGGCTTACGGCTTTATCAAATTACAGTTATAACTTTGCACATGATTAAGGAAAGGAAATCACTCCTTGTCCAATATTTACAGAACGAATTACAAAATGAAAAGTCAAACCAAGAAAATACTCAAACTGTCCGGTATCATACTGGGAGCACTCACAGCCGTTGCAGGCATATTGATTGCCGTAGTCCTGAACTTCATATTCACTTCCGAGAAGCTGACTCCCATAGTATTGGAAGCCGCCAACCGCAACCTGAACGCCAAGCTGGACATGAAAAGCGTGGAGCTTACCTTTTTCTCAACATTCCCCCGCTTCGGAGTGCAACTGACCGACGGAACCCTGGTTTCCAAAGCCATCCGCGACACGTTGTGGCAACGGACCGACACCCTGATATCATTCAAAAAGGCGGTAGCGGTGGTCAACCCCATGGACTACCTGCGGCAACAGAAAATCAGCATCCACCGCCTGGCGCTGGAACATGCCGATATCTACGCCTATAAAAACAAAGACGGCATTGCCAACTGGGACATCACCGTTCCGGATACGGTACAGTCCGTCTCTTCACCTGCCGGAGACGCCATGAACATCGACGAGCTCGACATCCGGCAAATTTCCATCCAGCACGCCACGGTAACCATGGACGACCGCGACACACGCATTTTCGCCAACCTATGGGACACAGACCTTACCCTGAAAGCCAATATGAAGAAAGGCCATTCCATGCTGGCAGTAGATTTCCGCAACAAGAACCTTCTCTTCTGGCAAGACGGGCAGTTGTTGGCAAACCGCATCGCCACCCACCTGCGCACCGACCTTGAACTGAATACCGCCCGACACTCCCTGCTCCTGCACGATGCCATGATTGACATCAACGGTACGAAATTGGGAGTAAAAGGAACCGTGCGCCGCGACACCGCAGCCAAAGCGCTCGACGTCGATTTGCAATACGGACTGCACACCCCCTCGCTGGAAACCGTACTGCACATGATTCCGGAGAGCATCCTGAAAAAGGCAGAAGTATCGGCAGGAGGAGAAGTAAGTTTCATCGGCACGCTGAAAGGCATGTACGGCAAGCAGAAGATGCCCCTTGCCACGCTGGACATCAGGATAAAAGACGCTTTCGCCAGATACGCCGGACTGCCTTACGGCATAGACAAGGTAAACGCCGACTTTTCCGCCCGGATAGACCTCATGCGGAACACCCCCTCTTGCCTGAACCTGAAAATCTTCCAGTTCAAAGGCGCCGACACCGACATATTGGCCGATATGAAAGTGGACAACCTGCTCACCGACCCGGACATCACCTTTCATACCCGCTCCACCGTCGACCTGAATACGCTGGCGCAGATTTTCCCTCTTCAGGAAGGCATCGGCATGGATGGAAAGATGAATGCCGACCTGAAACTGCGTTGCCGCCTGTCCACCCTCAAGAAACAGGATTGGGGACGGGTAAAGATGCAAGGCAAAATCAGAACGGACAAACTCGTGCTACGCCATACCCAAAAGAATTTCGAGTTCACAAGCAACGCTACGCTGGACTTTGCCGGCAACGAATGGCTCGGAGGGCGTGTTGAAATCAAGGATATGACGCTCCGCTCACCTGCCCTGAACTCAGCCACGGAAAGCTTTACGGCGGCAATCAGCACCTATCCTTCCCAAGACACGCTGCGCCCTGCCAAGACGAAATGCAAGATAGAGATGAACAAGTTGAGAGTATCCCTGGCGGATTCGCTCGACCTCTTTTGCGGAAAATCATCCGCCCGCCTCAAGCTGCAACCCGGAGAGCACAACCCTGCCAATCCGCAGATAGGGCTTACACTGGAAGTGGACACACTGTTCTGCCGCATGGGCGACACCCGCCTGGGAATGGACAAAGCAGGCATCGGAATAACAGCCGAAAAAGTACGCGATTCGCTGTGGACACCCAAAGGCATCATCGGTTTCCACCGCATGGCGTTCCGCACCCCGGAATGTGCACTTCCCATACAGGTGCAGAAAACTTCCGTCACGGTAAACGACCGCGTCATCACCCTGCGCAATGCCACCATGCGCATCGGCAAATCCGATATCACCGCTACCGGTTCAATTCACGACCTGTACGGCGCCATGCGGCATCACAAGCTTTTGCGCGCCAAATTGGACCTATCGTCCGAACAGTTGGACTGCAACCAGTTGATACGGTCGATATCGCTCCCGTCGGATACACTAGCTGCGGAAAGCGATACGGTCTCCACCGAAGTAAAGCTGTTCGTCATCCCCAAGAACCTGGATTTTGAACTGCAGACCGATTTCAGGAAAATCTTTTACGAGAAAGTCACATTCAACGATGTCCGCGGAGCTGTAGACATCCGCAACCAGTCCGTCTACCTGAAACAGCTCAGCATGAAAGGCATGGGTTCCGACATGAACACCACCCTCGTCTATCAGGCAAAATCTCCGGAAGAGGGATTTGCCGGTTTCGACTTCCGGCTACACAACATCAACATTGGGAAGCTGGTAGACTTCGCCCCTTCCCTGGACACGATTGTCCCCATGCTGCGCTCATTCGAAGGAACGGTCGATTTCAATGTGGCTGCCGCCGCTTCCCTGGACTCCGCCCTGAACATCAAAATCCCCACCATGCGGTCGGCCATTCATGTCAAGGGAGACAGCCTTGTCCTGATGGACGGTGAGACTTTCGCCGAAATCTCCAAAAAATTCTTCTTCAAAAACAAGAAAAGAAACATGATAGACAGCATATCCGTAAACATCGGCATCAAAGACGGAAATGTAACCGTCTATCCGTTCGAAATATCAATGGACCGTTACAGAGCGGCGGTAGGCGGCACACAAGGGCTGGATATGAAGTTCGACTATCACATCTCCATCCTGAAATCCCCCATTCCGTTCAAACTGGGCCTGAATATATCCGGAACTCTGGACGATATGAAGTTCAAGCTCGGCAAGGCTCGCTACAAAGATGCGGTCACACCGGCAGAGGTACATAAAGTCGATAGCGCGATAGTCAATATGGGGCAGCAGATTGCCGAGGATTTCAAAAAGATTATGAAAAGGTAAATTTTCAGCGAATCGCCAAAGACAAAGAGGGGATGCAGAAAGACGCTTGATGATTTTTTTAGGCACGGAATACACGGAAAACGCGGATTTTCTTTATTTTTTCCGTGAAATCCGTGTATTCCGTGCCTAAAAAGAAACATTCAGTAAATGTCTCTAAAAAGTAAGATGGCACATGAAGCTGATAGATTAAAATTACATAAGCATAAGGCTGCTGAAAATACAACAATCCTATGCTCACTATTAGCTACCTGTAAAGCAAAAGTAACCCAAGGGAATGGCTGAATGATATCATAGCCAAACTTCCATATTATCTGGAAAAGGACTCCGGGAAAAATGTTCATGAACTTCTTCCTGATGTTTGGAAGTTGGAGAAGTCTAATACGAATACAAGTGGAGTTTAAATATTTATATTGAAGAAAAAAAACTCGATATTAACACAATGTTAAAGTTGATATCGAGTTTTCTATTTATGAAAAAGACAATGTGTACTTTATCAGATGCTTACAAAGCAGAACAGTTTATAATTTCAATACTACTATTTATTTGACCGATACCAACACCCTTACTTAATCTCTCGCCCTAACGCATCTACCCAAATATTGTTTCCTTTGTGATAAATCATAATGCCTGTTGTACTACTTTCTGTAGTCTTTCTGTCAGTACAAAAATAAGAAAAACCAATTGCAGAGTTTAAAGGCTTCTCTTGAAAAGAACCAACACATTTAGTATTCACAGCCTCTACCTTAGATAATTTGGTAACTTCCAAAGCATCATCACTAGATATAGTTAAAAGATAGATGCCAGGCTCATCAATCGGGTATGTTTCATTCTGCTCATTCTTTAAAATACATCTACCCTCATACATAGATATTAGTTTAAAATTACTATATAATACTTTTTTAGAGTAAGTTATAACAGAAGGTTTGGAACCAGAAGTTCCAAATGTAAAGAAATCAACATCTGTTATATCTTTCTCTAAATCAGACATATTTGCAGAATTAAAATAAGCTTTTTTATGAACAAATGAATGATTCAAATCTTCATCAAAAATCATAGGTGTAAGCTCATTATTAAAACTAATTTGAATCTTTTTCTTAGGTCTATGAGTAGAATATATTACGTTTCCTTTAGCATCTTCCACAATAAAGGATCTACAACCTCCACTTAGATAAATTTCCAAATAGGGTGCTATGCTAATAGCTCGTTTATCTAATTGCAAAATAAACTCATCCAAAAATACACTAAGATTTATTATCTTACTACAATTAATTGTTCCATCTGGACTGGAAGATCCTTCTGTCCAAATTTCAGAAATGCTCTTTTGAAGTCGTTTATTAACCGCTCCCTTACTATTATGATCATAATACCATAAAAATGATTTATTCTGCTGCTGATAATTACTATATTGTTTCTTTACATCATAAGATTTTTGATTATACTGATATACACTATACATACTTCTTATTTCTGTTGTATTACAATCTTTGATTTTGAATTTAGATGCTTCAACATATGACTTTAAATCTATTAGAACGTTTGTACAATTATCCATTTCTATATAAGTTGAATTTCTTATTGATTCGGACATCCTTATATAATTAAATCTATCTACAGACCATTTGTACAAAGACTTAATAGGACAATCAATATCTTCAAAACCAATACTATTAAACACATTTCCATTAATAGCATCAAATTTATTTCCGCGTCCATATTGCATGATGCCATTTTTGCCAGATAATCGGCCTCCATTAAACTGATTTTCATTAATCCATAATCCCTTGCCTTCATCTGCTCCATTCACATCAAATACGATACAATCATCGCATTGTTCTATATGTTGCCACGTAAACACACAATATTGTATACCAGAGTATGTAGCATTTTCAGGATCTCCAGCATCAAATTTTACTCGCGGATACAAATTGATACCTTTATTAAAGTTTGATATTTTAAATATATTAAATGTGGCATTATATACATTATTACTCAATTTAATAGCGGAAGCATTTCCTAATGCTATTTTATTTCTATTTCGTAAAGAATGTATGTCCAATTGTATCCAATGTTTAGTTATAACAAAAGCATCATAGTTTCCGTTAGTTTCTACATTACTCAACTTAATAGTTTGATTTAATGTCTTTATCATAACAGGAGAAGCTAAATAATAACATCTTCCATTCCCCTCCCAGTTCAAAATATTAGAATTAAAACAAACATTAAAGATTGGTGCATTATCAAAATTTCCATCTCCAATAGCCCCCATCCATTCTACATAAAAATGATTTGAAAAATCTCCTTTAAATGATATTGATTTAAATATCTGATATAATCCGGCTCGTATATTAGTATTACAACCTTTTATACAGCCATTTTGTACACTTCCGCCTTCAAACTGAAGTGTACTCCCTTGTGGAACAATTAATTCCCCACCATCCAAATCATAGTCATACTGAATAACATATGTTGTATTAGGCTCATTCATCATAGCTTGTGTTAATACATTTTTCCCCAATACAATATGTTTCCTTAAAATTTTATATCCCTTTCCACTAAAATCAAGAGGGTTATATTTACGGTCAGCTCGTTTTAAGACTCGTATTCCGTTTCCATTATCAACACTTGTAATATCTTCTTCATCAGCGGTACTAACTGTTTTACCTATATTTGACTCTGCTATGCAACGTTTAATCGTTCCTATTAAAGTTTCCGAATTAATACCTAATGAAAAAGTACTTGACATCTCTTCTTTTCTCCAAACTTTTACATCACTCCATGTACCTCCATTAAAAACCCATGTTTCTAAACTACCTGAAGCATTAATAAAAGAACAGCGTACATCCTTTTTTCTTAGTTCACTAGGAATTTTTGTTATAGCCATATTTAAAGTGTACTTGTTACTACCATTAATACCACCTTTAGGACACAAGACGGACACATTAATATCTCCAACCGACAAAAAATCATTACTTAACGATAACTCACCCAATAGAGTTCCGCCGTTCATCCTCATAGGGAATATGAAGATAAAGCAAAGCATTGTGTTTAGCACATAAGCTAATGAGATTCTATAATTTGTATTATACTGTTTCATATTAAAAAATTTCAGCAAATATATTGTATACTTGTAATCATCATTTTTGACTTAAAATAAAAAAGCATGACAGATTATTACCATCACGCTTTTACCTTAACTAACAAATAAATATGCATGCATTTTCTTTTCTTTGAACATATTATAATCATCATTACAATGCGAAAATTCTATCTTTATGAAGTCTCCCAAGAGATTCTATCAAAGATTTGCTTCTATCCAATCAAGAGATTCTTTTCGCAATTTTCCCAAATTTATTTGTTCTTGTTCTTTATCATAAAAAGGATTAGCATGAGTAATTTCTTCATTTACTCTCAATCTACACTGATTCAATTTAACTTGCTCCAACAAGCTACTTTGTCTATCATCACCATTAGTCGGAGTTATTGACAATAAAGGAACACCGTAATTTAATGCAAAAGCAGTACCATGAAAGGAAGAAGTCACAACCAAAGATGCTTGGGCAAAATAATCAAGAAATTCCGATATAGTAGATTCTGTTGCATCTTCAATCTTCAAATTCTTTACATATGGATCGTGACCTTCGTATCCCTCCAATGCTATAATTTTACACTGCAACTTATCTTGATAATATTTTAACACATCATATATATACGGACACGGTTCGAAAGCATATCTTAGTAAATATAATAGTATATATTTTTCTGATTTCAAAGATTTCTTACGTAGAACATCCCACTGATTAGCACTAAGCAACAACGTTGGATCTAAAACTAATTGTGAATTTCTCAAGCCTAACTGTGACAAAATTTCTATACCATGCGCTTCTCTTACAGATAAAGCAGAAAACTTAGAAAGTTCTTTTCTAAATATTTCTATATATTTTCCATCTAATAATTTACATGCAAAACTAGATGCTATAGATATTTTCTTCTTATCCGTATGAGCAAATTCCAAAAGAAAAGTAGGGTCACAATTCGTGTATTTAGTATTCCATACTTGATCACTTCCTATAATATAAACATCATACATAGTACCTTCATTTTCTTCCATATCTTTCAGAGTACCATAAGGTGAGGTAAGATGAATATGGCTTTTTACAAATTTTTTCAAAAGTTTCGCCTTACGGTGTTTAGCTTTCAAGCCCAACCAATTTCCTACTTTACTTTTAAAACTCATTTCTGGTACTCCATGTCCTTTAGCCCATTCTCCTCTATTATGATCATAGTTAAGTACCCGACACTTATATCCAAACTGTTCTACAACACATTGCGTAGCATATGTTTGTAGAACACTGCCAAAATTAGGTACAGTAAAAATAGTTACTATCAGTGCTTGTTGCATATTATTATTTAAAGATTTTATTAAACTTCCCTATAATTCTACTAAAAAAGACCAATTGTTTCATTGAAACGGATTGTAATTTAGCAAAAAAAATAACAAATGACCATCCCATAGGATATTTTATCTTAGTTTTTATTTGCCCTTCTGCTACTCTTGCAAATGGATACTCAACTAATTCACAATTCACATTATTCAACACATCCATTCCTTGTTGAGTAAATGCAACGCAAGCGGTTACACCTTTGTCTTCTTTAGCATAAGTCTCTCCCCACATATCACCAATACGAATATCTGCAGATGAATGATCATATTTGAATTTACAATATTTATAACATGCTTTACCCAAGCAGTTATTACCTAAAAACATATTATAAAAGGTATCTCCTTGGGTCCATCGAGAATTAACACATCCTTTTTTCTCTTTTATTAATAAATTGTAAGAATCATACCAATCAACAACTTCTCCTCTATCTGATGGACTAATAGTCATCGCCCATGAATCATGCCATCCATTCTGTTTGTTTCTCCAGGATACAAAATCTATATTTCCCAATTTATCCTGTTGTTCCTTAATATATTTATCCCAAACAAATTTACTTGGCACACCGTGACAAAAAAAGTCCAATAACACAAAATTTTCCTGACACTTCATTTTATTGATATAACGGCGAAGCGAATCTATCTGACAAGGAGTTCCAGAAACCAAAAATTTGTCCTTTCTATTGATCTCCTTAAATCCTGACAATGTATAGCTTTGGATATACTTACTCCCCATAGATAAAATAAACTCATCTACAGAAGAAGCGACATAATGTTCGGCTTTAGCTCTTTTAACATCATATTTTACCCCTATAGCTTTATACCCCTTGCCAATCAGATATCTCCCAATTTCGAATCCAACGCCACCACTAGCACATATATGCCGCACACTTTTTTCCTTACTCCATGCTCCATAAGAAACTTTTGGAAGTTCATTCAAAGCTATTTCTGAGTGATTATAAGAACACACTTCAAGGCACAATCCACAATTTACACATTTGGCTCCATCTGTAATATAAGGTTCATAGAAACCATTAGAATTAAGACGAACGTCAATTATCTTTTTAGGACAAGCAATTGCACAAACAGCGCAACCATAACATGAATGTATATGAGAAATATTATTCATTAATATAATTTTTAATCATTTCTTCAAACGTTTTTACCAACAAAATACTACTATTTTCTCTTTAGAAATTTAGTTCGTATTGTTCGCATAACCATTTCTTTTTCACTTTTACACGTTCCACAAACATATATTATACAGCACATAATAGGCACAAATAATATAAATAAAAGCAATCTATAATATCCTCCTGTTCCTGCATAGATGTATAAGGCTATAGGTAAAGATAATGCTGTTACAAACACAATGGGAAATATCACCTCCCTAACATAGTTACGAATTGAGAATTGCAAGTAATATTTAACAAACAAGACACGAACTCCGACTGTAAAACCTGTAATAACAATTTGTATAATTAAGACTACACTTGGAACATATCCATACATTAAAAACAAATAACTAACAGGTAAATTCAATAATAAGCAAATACCAGTAACAATTTGAAATCTTTTAATTTTTCCACCTGCTTGCATGGCTGCCCATAATGGTCCTGTTAAAGAGTCAACCAAACAAAATACAGAAGTTAATATCGCAAAAACAGCTGTATGCTTAGGAGGATTTTCTAACCATATCTCTAATATTAAGTCAATATTGAAAATTATAGGAAATACAATTATCAACATTAAAAAATAGGAATATTTAGATATACGGTATACCAATGTTTTAAAATATTCATAATCACCCAAAGCATAAGATTTTACTATTTGAGGATTAACAGCCAACTGCAAATTTCCAATAAAAGAAACAACAGCATTACGTATTTGATTGGTAATACCTAATACTGCATTGATCGATACTCCCCAAAAAAGATTTAAAATTATATTAGTTCCTTGCTTATAGCCCACATCTGCCAATCCGCCAAATAAATTCCAGACAGAAAAACTCGTTAATTCCACAAAAAGTTTTTTATTTGTTTTCAAATAAAATTTATTAGCTACAAGAAATCTATGACAATAATACCAATAAGCAATATCGATAATAATAACAACTAGCAACAATAAAACAGAATAAACAACTAGTTTATCACCTGATGTTATTGCCAATACCCATACAACCAACAGCTTTAAGAATGTTTCCACAATACTTATATAGGCAAAGAAGGCCATCCGCTCATTAGCTATAATACTAGCATTATAAGGAATACGAATAATATTCACACTGGTTGTAGCAATTGCTAACTGATAAATTACATTGGTAGCATACATTCTATCCACAGGAATTTCCAACTTAGTATTTACAAACCAAAGTCCAACCGTTTCTGCAACAAAAACAATAAAAAGAATTAAAATAAAATGAGAAAGAAGTGAAGTAGAGAAAATAGACTGGATATATTTTTCATCTCCTTTTCCGATGGCTACGCTCAAATACCGCTGCGTAGCGGTAACCATGGCATTACTTAAAAAAGAAAATAATACAACTACACCAGCCACCAAATTATAAATACCAAAATCTTCTACCCCTAATTCATTCAGAATAACTCTACTGGTATATAAAGAAACCACCATGATAAGAATCATTCTAAAATAGAGTAACAACGTATTTTTAGCTATTCGTTTACTATTTGACTCTTGATTAGACATACTCTAAATTTATTAATAACAAAATTATTAAAAACAACTACTTAGCGAAACAGTACAACCCATTCTATTGCCTATGACAATAATCACTAATAGTTCTTCTTTTATTTCTTTATTATAAAATGATATTATTCTAAAATCAAGTTCTGCAAATAGCAAACTAAATCGGCACAACAATACTTGTAGTCTATATAAAAAATATAAATCAGCAATCTTAAACTTGTAATCTACAAAAAAACAAAAGACTCCAGAAAAATAAATCCTAGAGTCTTTATAACTGTGCCTTGTACACCCTCAGGGATTCGAACCCTGGACCCACTGATTAAGAGTCAGTTGCTCTACCAACTGAGCTAAGAGTGCGTTTATTTGCTTTATGTAGTGGATACGAGAATCGAACTCGTATTGCATGCGTGAGAGGCATGTGTCCTAACCGTTAGACGAATCCACCAAGTTTTTTTTAGAAAAGCATCGGTTCTTTCAGACCGATGCTTTCAGTTCCTTGCGGAAGCTGGGGGATTCGAACCCCCGGTACGGTTACCCGTACGTCAGTTTAGCAAACTGGTGGTTTCAGCCACTCACCCAAACTTCCTTAGTAACCAACATTTGTTCTCAAATGCGGTGCAAATGTATGGCAAACTTTTGGACTATGCAAATCTTTCCCGCATATTTTTTTCAGTATTTTTGCAGGAAAAGAGATAACACGCTAACACTCAAAACACAATACGCTGTTTAATTTTTCGGCAAAAAGTATTTTCTCAGGCACCTTTTAGAGTATCCCCGTTCAGTTTCCCTATCTTTACCTGCACACACCCGTTTACTTCCCATAAAGAAAACCGGCCTTTCCTCCCTAAGCATTATCTTATAAAACTCTTGCTTGCCCATTTCATGCTGTACCAACGGCGCACAAAAATAGCCCCGCGGATATTTTCATCCAGCAAAAACGCTACCCACATGCCGCAAATGCCCCAACCCAACGGAATGCCGAACAGATAGCCAAGCCCTACGGCTACACTCCACATCACCACCAACCCTACATAGAACGGATAATTCACATCGCCCGCCGCACGCAGCGCATTCGTCGCGAAGATATTGACAGGACGCCCTATCTCCAGCACAATATCAATAACCAGAATGGTAACCCCCATCTTTATAATCTCGGCATTGGACGTCAGCCAACCGAAAATAACATGTCCGAAAAGAGCAAGAATACAAGACAGAATCACGGTTATCATCACCGACTTCTTCATTACATATTTCCCCATCAGGAAAGCCGCCCGCGGTTTCTTCTCCCCTATCAGATGCCCGATGCATATCGCCCCGCCCTGTGCCATGGAGATGCTAAACAGATAAGCAAACATGATGATATTGACACAATAAGTACGCGTGGCAAGCGCTTCCACTCCCAGCATGTTAATGAAATAAGTAATCACCACCTGCGACGAACTGTAAGAAAGCTGCTCGCCGGCAGAAGGCAGCCCCACCTTCATCAGGTTCTTCAACTCCACCCAAGGGAACGGACGGAAGTAGGCCGGCGGGAAACGGTGGATATGCTTGCGGAACAAGATTACAAACAGGATCACCATGGACACCCCTCTACTGAAAGCCGTAGAGATGGCCGCCCCCTCCACTCCCAATTCCGGAAAGCCGAAACGTCCGAAAATCAAGGAATAGTTACCTATTATATTCAGCACATTCACCACCACCGTCACCAGCATCGGATACACCGCCTTGTTGGCGCTGCGCAACGAAGCGGAAAGAGTAAGCGACAATGCCTGGAAAAAGGCGAACGCCCCTACAATACGCATATAGTCCATGCCGTCCTGCATCAGTTCGGGCCCCAGCCCCATCAGCCGCAGGATAGGCTCCGCACACCCAAACAGCAGCATGCTGATGCCTACACCCACCGCGAAGTTCACCAGGAGAGATACTCCCACCACCTGCACCACCTGTTTATGCAGCCGTGCGCCGAGATACTGCGAACACAACACGGAAGTACCGAGATTAATCACCTCAAACACCAGGAAAGTCAGCATGATAATCTGATTGACCACCCCTACGGCAGCCACACTGTTGTCCGAATGGCGGCTCAGCATAACGGTATCCACCGCGCCAAGCATCATGATTAATAATGTCTCTATGAAAATGGGGGCCGCCAGCCTGGCAAGCCGTTTCTTCAGATTCTCCTGCTGTATCATTGTTGTAGAAGCGCTATGATAAAAATCGTGCAAAGATACGGAAAGGAAAGGGAGAACAACTTGACGCATATCAAATATTTTTTGCTACCTTTGCCACGCTAAATGACACCCAAACCTGCATAACCATTATGGACACATTACTCAAAGAAACAGTGAATGCCACCGTCAACTCCCGCTATCCCGGCATGGCGCCCGAAGGCAGACGGCAGTTGGAAGAAATCCTGATCCGCAGAGAAGTGGAAAAAGGCGAACTTTTACTGAAAGAGAGACAGGTAAGCCATAATATCGTACTCGTTGGCAAAGGCATGTTGCGCCAGTTCTATTACAAAAACGGAAAAGACGTCACCGAGCATTTCTCCTACGAAGGATGTATCGTCATCTGCATTGAAAGCACGCTGAAGAAAGAGCCCACCCACCTCATGATTGAAGCGCTCGAAGACAGCGTGGTCTACCTGCTGCCCTATGACAAGCTGATGCTTCTTACCGAAATATCGTGGGAAATCAATATGTTCTATCGCAAGATACTCGAATATTCCCTTATTGTTTCACAAATCAAAGCTGATTCCTGGCGGTTCGAGACAGCACGCGAACGCTACAGCCAGCTGATGGAACAACAGCCGGAAGTCATCAAGCGCGCCCCTCTGTCGCACATAGCCTCCTACCTGCTGATGACTCCAGAGACCTTAAGCCGGGTACGTTCGGGCATACTCTGATTTTTACGGGAATGCCCGGACCGGTCATAATCTGAATCCATATAGAATATTTACCCTTTCTATATACGGAGTCCCTTTGAATTTTCTTCAAAAAGAACTTCCCAAAGAAGCTGAACAAAATTTAAACGGACTCTTAAACCCGTCTTATCTCAAATCTTTTTTTGAGATAGCTTGTTTATCAAGCTCGTTATCCAACTTAAAATTCAGATTATGACTACCATATACACTTTTGCGCAAAGCGCAATCGAAGAAGCCAGAAGCGCCGGCCGCTACGGCACAGCCAACCTGTATTCCGGCGCCATCAACAGTTTCCGGAATTTTACCGGCGACATCCCCCTTACCTTCAAGGAAGTGACGGCGGGAATGATAAAACGATACGAAGAAAGCCTGTTGCAGAAAGGCCGGCGCCACAATACCATCTCCGCCTATATGCGCATGCTGCGTTCCATATTCAACCAGGCATACCAGCAAGGCATTCCCGATACGATACCTGCCGACGAGCTGTTCCGCTTCGTATTCACAGGCTACGAGCCTACCGCCAAACGTGCCATCTCCCCCGCCCTTATACGGCGTCTCTCGCAACTGAATCTGGAACACTCCCCCCACCTGCGCTTCAGCCGCGATTTATTCCTGCTCAGCTTCTACCTGAGAGGCATTCCGTTTGTCGACCTGGTTCATCTCCGCAAAACGGACATGAAACACAATACCATTTACTACTACCGCCGCAAGACCCGCCAGCAGCTATCGGTCTACCTCGAACCGTACGCCGCCGAGATTCTGCGACGCTACACCGACAAGCACTCCCCCTCTCCTTACCTTCTGCCCATACTCTCAGCGGTCGGTCCGGAAGGCTACCGGCAGTACAAAAGCGCTCTGCGTCTTTACAACCAGCACCTGCACCGGCTATCCAAGATGCTGCGCCTGAGTGTGCCGCTCACCTCCTACGTGGCACGCCACAGTTGGGCCACCACCGCCAAAGAAGAAGGAGTAGCCATTGCCATGATAAGCGAAGGGCTGGGACATAGTTCCGAAAAGGTGACACACGTATACCTCTCTTCTTTTAACAATAATGCAATGAGCAAAGCCAACCGGAAGGTAATTTCCACCATTCACTCCAAAAAGAAAAAGAGAAAAAAAAGGGAATAGAATAAAAATAGCATGTAAATTAATATTACTTGCTATATAAAATTGTTTCATAGATAGTTCATTCTCTTACTTACAAGGTAAGAGAATGAATAAAATACTGTAAAAAAGCTTTTTATAATAACATAAAAAGCACTTTTCCCATTGTATCCCTTAGGCTTCTATAAAGGCATGGAAGCGAAATGACATTTTTGAAACTTTGTTAAACAAAAGCAATGTACACAATGAGACATGTAAATATTTAATACTTTTAAAATATGTTTTATGCCTTTTTATGAGTAGTTATGATGGGTATTCGAGATTTAAAAATAAATATTTTTTTGCTTGTAATGATAATATTTTTCATACCTTTGCAAACGAAATAATGGTTCTCTTACCTTGTAAGTAAGGGAATAGGCTATCTCTTACCTTGTAAGTAAGAGAACCCATAATTAATCATAACAAATAAGACAGGAAAATCAATTATTTTATTTACAAAAATTCAATGATTGATAAGACATTACGAAGATCATGAAACAAATTTTGCGTTTCAACAAAATTATCAAGAGTATCATCATTGCCGGTGATTTATGCATTCTCAATGCACTCTTTGTAACCTTGTACTATGTATTGGACACAGATACCCAGCGTATCCTTCTCTCCGATTCACTGCCGCAATTGTTGGTATTGTTGAATTTGGTCTATCTCTTATGTAACTATTCCAAAGGAGTCGTGCTTCATCGCCGCATCGTACGTGCAGACCACATCGTAATGCGTGCCGTACGCAATACATTCTGCCATGCGGTAGTATTCATCAGCCTTATCACGCTGGTGCATTTCGGCAGCTTGTCTACACGCTTCCTCGTTATATTCTATACGGCATTCCTTGCACTGCTTGTATTATACAGACTCATATTCAGGCATTTCGTCAAGATATACCGCCGCAAGGGAGGCAACCGTCGTACTGTTGCACTTGTGGGCGATGGATTCAATATGGTCGAACTCTACGAAGAGATGACCGCCGACCCTACTTCCGGCTTCAAGGTAGTGGGCTATTTTGCCGAGCATCCTTCCGACAATTATCCGAAGGAATGCCGCTATCTGGGCACTCCCCAAGAAGTAATCCCTTATCTTAAGAAAAGTAAGGCCGAACAGTTGTACTGCGGTCTTACTTCCTCGCATAGCAAAGAGATTCTGCCCATCATCAGCTACTGCGAAAACAACCTGATTCATTTTTACAGCGTGCCCAACGTACGCAACTACCTGAAACGGCGCATGCACCTTGAACTGATAGGAAGCGTACCTGTGCTGGACATTCGTCAGGAACCGTTGGCGCAACCCGAAAACCGGTTGGCAAAACGCCTGTTCGACATCGTGTTCTCACTATTGTTCCTATGCACAATCTTTCCTATCATCTTCATCATAATAGGACTGGCTATCAAGATAACCTCGCCCGGACCTATCTTCTTCAAGCAGAAGCGTAGCGGCGAAGAGAACAAGGAGTTCTGGTGCTATAAGTTCCGTTCCATGCGTGTCAACAAGGACAGCGATAAGGTGCAGGCTACTTTAAACGACCCGCGCAAAACCCGTTTGGGCAATTTCATGCGCAAAACAAGCATTGACGAACTGCCACAGTTCATCAACGTTCTGTTAGGCGACATGTCCGTAGTAGGTCCCCGCCCGCACATGCTGAAACATACCGAAGAATACTCCAAGCTGATTGATAAGTATATGGTACGCCACCTTGTCAAACCCGGCATCACCGGTTGGGCGCAAGTCACCGGCTTCCGCGGAGAGACCAAGGAACTCTGGCAAATGGAAGGACGCGTGGAGCGTGACATCTGGTATCTGGAACACTGGACATTCATGCTCGACCTGTACATTATCTACAAAACCGTGAAGAATGCGGTAAAAGGAGAAAAAGAAGCCTACTAAAACGAGTTGAAAGCTGAGAGTTAAAAATCAAAACACATGAGAAAAAGAAAAAGTCTGATTATTTTATTGTTGTTGCCGCTATTGCTGGCAGGGTGTCAAAGCTATAAAAAAGTTCCTTATCTTCAGGATGCACTGCAAGAAGTTGCTGCCGGAGATACCGGCACAGCTGATATGCCGTTATATGATGCACGCATCATGCCGAAAGACCTACTTACTATCGTAGTGAGTTGCCCCGAAGAACCGGAATTGGCGATACCGTTCAATTTAACGGTGACGAGTCCATTAAGCAAAGAGAACAACTACCTGACAAACCAGCCTGTACTGCAACAGTATTTGGTAGACAATAAAGGTGACATAGACTTCCCTATCATCGGTAATATCCACATAGGCGGTCTGACAAAAAGCGAAGCGGAAGAATTGATAAAAGACAAACTCCAACCTCAATTCCGTGAAATACCCATTGTTACCGTACGCATGGTCAACTATAAAATCTCCGTTATCGGTGAAGTTGCCCATCCCGGCACATTTACCATCTCCAATGAAAAGGTAAACATTTTCGAGGCACTTGCCATGGCAGGAGATATGACCGTATATGGTATCCGCGACAAAGTAAAATTGATTCGGGAAGACAATCAGGGAAAGCGCGAAATCATTACCTTAAACCTGAATGACAGTGATATCATCAATTCGCCCTATTACTATTTGCAGCAGAATGACATACTTTATGTCACTCCCAATAAAACGATTTCCAAGAACTCCGGTATCAGTAATAGCACCACTATATGGATCAGCGTAGTAGGAACGCTCGTTTCATTGGCAAGTTTAATTACTACAATCATCAAATAACCACAACCGGAAAGCATCATCATTATAGTTTATTCAAGATTTTATGAAAGAAGAACTTTACGACGACATATTCGAAGACAAAGAGGAACAGATAGATTTCAAAGCCAGCCTTTTCAAGTACATCATCCGCTGGCCCTGGTTTGTTGCATCCGTCATTATCTGTATGGCATGTGCATGGATTTACCTGAAACAAAGCACCCCTGCTTACAATATCAATGCATCTATCCTTATCAAGGATGAGAAGAAAGGCGGCATGTTAGGAAGCGAATTTTCAGGACTCGAAGACCTTGGACTCCTCAACCCGTCAAAAAACATCGACAACGAAATAGAAATTTTACAAAGCAAGTCCTTGATAAAGGATGTGGTTAATGAATTGGGACTCTATATCGACTACACGGCTTCCAAAGGTTTCAAAACCGTAGACCTTTACGGCTCATCGCCTATACTTGTCCACTATTCTCCCAAAGATGCAGAACTGCTCGATGCACCCATGTTGCTCACTGTCGGCTATCAGAAAAACGGACAGATAGAAGTTAATGTAACTACCGGCAAGGGAAGCGACGAGGAAAAGACTTTCAATAAAAGTTTTACCGAATTGCCGGCAGTATTGTCCGGTGAAAAAGGCACTATAACTTTTATGCCCAATTCACAAGTTCCCATTACAGAGAACGGAAAGCTCGAAATCACAATCCAACATCCGCTTGCCGTGGCAAAAAACTACCGCAAGGCACTTGCCATTGAACCTACCAGCAAGACCACCTCTGTGGCTACCATATCAATAAGCAATACGAATAAAAAACGCGGCGAAGACTTTATCAATAAACTGGTAGAGATATACAACCGCGATGCCAATGACGACAAGAATGAAGTGGCTCAAAATACCGCCCGCTTTATCGATGAACGTATCGCCATTATCAATCAGGAATTAGGAACTACCGAACAGGAGTTGGAAAGTTTTAAACGCGAATCCGGGCTGACCGACCTTAGCAGTGATGCCAAACTTGCCATTGCTGAAAAATCCGGATACGAAAAGCTATGCGTGGAAAACGGCACACAATTGAATCTGATAAAATATCTGTCCGATTATCTTAACAAACCGGAGAATGCCAATACTACATTGCCGGTCAATGTAGGCTTAGATGACGAAGCGCTCACATCTTTAATATCCCAATACAATGCACTGATTCTGGAGCGCAACCGTCTGCGCCGCGCTTCTTCCGACTCCAACCCTGTAGTCCGCCGGCTCGACAGCAACATCGACGATATGCATGCCAGCCTTCTGACTACCATCAATAGCGTATACAAGGGATTGCTCATCACTAAAGCCGACCTCGACCGCCAGGCAGGCAAATATGCCGGTCAAATCAGCAATGCTCCTGCACAGGAACGCCGCTTTGTCAGCATCCAGCGCCAGCAGGAAATCAAGGCGGGACTTTACCTGATGCTGTTGCAGAAACGCGAAGAAAACAATATCGCACTTGCCGCCACCGCCAACAACGCTAAAATCATAGATGACGCATTGGCGGATGATGTACCCATATCGCCCAATA
This sequence comes from Bacteroides stercoris ATCC 43183, assembly GCF_025147325.1. Classification (NCBI taxonomy): domain Bacteria; kingdom Pseudomonadati; phylum Bacteroidota; class Bacteroidia; order Bacteroidales; family Bacteroidaceae; genus Bacteroides; species Bacteroides stercoris. The sequence goes on along the minus strand of NZ_CP102262.1, from coordinate 2,222,460 downwards.
AAAAGATAATTTACCTGGCAGCCCTGGTACTCGGTTTCGGCATTCCGGTTGCCATCATCTACATACTGAGCCTGCTCAGCTACCGCATCGAAGGACATTCTGATGTCGAAAGACTTACGCGTGTTCCTGTTATCGGCGATGTTCCCTTGAACGACTCCGATGAAAAGTACGCCATCGCCGTCCGCGAAAACGACAACGACATCATGGCAGAGACTTTCCGCAGCCTGCGCACCAACCTGCTTTTCATGTTGGGCGACCCTGACAAGAAAGTAATTCTCGTCACCTCCACCACAAGTGGCGAAGGAAAGACTTTCATCGCCTCCAACCTCGCTGTCAGCTTGGCGCTATTGGGTAAGAAAGTAGTCATTGTGGGACTTGATATCCGCAAGCCGGGATTGAACAAAGTATTCCATATTTCGCACAAGGAACGCGGCATCACCCAATATCTGGTTGCTCCACAAAGTACAGACCTGCGAAGCATGATACAGTCTTCGGACCTGTCTGCCAACCTCCACATCCTACCTGGCGGAACTATCCCGCCCAACCCCACGGAACTGTTGGCACGCAAATCCCTGGACGATGCCATCGAACTGTTGAAAAAAGACTACGACTATGTCGTGCTCGACACTGCCCCTATCGGCATGGTCACCGACACGCAGCTCATAGCACGCGTTGCCGACATCAGCGTTTACGTATGCCGTGCCGACTATACGCATAAGAACGACTACCAGCTCATCAACGAGCTGTACGCCAACAAGCGTTTGCCCGGTCTGTGCACTGTTATCAACGGCCTGGACATGAAAAAGAAGAAGTACGGCTACTATTACGGCTACGGCAAGTACGGCAGGTACTACGGCTATGGCTACGGGTACGGTTATGGCGATACTTCCGATTCGAAATAAGATATTCACCCCATAAGCCTGGGGAACTTCTACATGCAATGCTGTCCTTGTTTCCGGGCTTATTTTTTGTTTGTTTGCTTGTATGCTGTGGCAGCAGAGCGCTGCTGCCCGGCATACTTTTTAACCCAACCGAACGTAAAAAACAATGCAGAATACGAATCACATAGAAACAAAAACCAATACAGCACCCCGCCAATGGCTGGTGGCCTATGTACAGTCGTGCCTTGAGAAAAAGACTGCACAACGGCTTGCCGCTATGGGCATCGAGTGCTACCTGCCCGTCCAGAGCGAGATTCGCCAGTGGAGCGACCGCCGCAAACGGGTAGACCGTCTTGTGATTCCCATGATGATATTCGTGCATGTCACTCCGCAGGAACGGCCGCTCCCCCTGAGCCTGCAGGCGGTCAGCCGCTATATGGTACTGCGCGGCGAAAGCACCCCTGCCGTTATCCCCGACGAACAGATGGACCGGTTCCGCTTCATGCTCGACTACAGTCCCGAAGCGGTGGAAATGTGCAGCGCCCCGCTGGCTCCCGGCGATGCCGTGAAAGTAATAAAAGGGCCGCTTGCCGGACTCGAAGGAGAGCTTATCACTGTGAACGGGAAAAGTAAAGTTGCTGTGCGGCTGGATATGTTGGGGTGCGCGCATGTGGATGTACCTATAGGATTTGTCGAGAAAAAGGGGGAGGGAATGGAAGGACAAAAGAACAAAAAGACAAAAGAAATACAGAAGAGGAGGCAACAAGAAGAAAAGGCTGTACGATGATTTTACTATCACCCTACAGCCTTTTCAGCATCCCGCTATCAGAATTCCTTCCCTACATCAAAGCAGGGACATTGCTTGGTCCACTCCATGGGTTCCACTTCCCCGTTTCCGTTCAGGTCGGGACTGAGGTCCCTGTGCCCCACTACACACGTACCGGGATATTCCTGTAATAACTTTCCCACCAGCACACTCAGCGAATGTCGCTGCCACTCTGTCCTCGTATCTTTCGGATTTCCGTAACGGTCCAGCCCACCTTCATAACAGATGCCTATCGAGTGAGCATTGTAGCCCCGCGCATGCGCCCCCACTTTGCTTACCGGACGGGTAGCCAGGACTCTTCCGTCACGCCGCACATAGAAATGATACCCCGTTCCGTCGAACCCTATAAGCCTGTGAGAAGCCTCCAGCGCCTGTTCTGTCAACGCATAGTTCTCGCGCGTGGAGCTACAATGGATTACTATCAGGTCAATCGCTCTCATCTCCTAATAGTTCATCGCATTCGCACCAAACACACCCAGCACAGCCGAAGCCACTGCAATTACCACTTTCAAAATCGTATCCCAAAAACCTTTACTTTTTCCCATACTTCTTTTTTTCAATTTAAAAATTTAAAATTCATCATTCAAAATACCTTATCCTTATCCCAACGGGTTCTCTTCCTCACCGCCGGCATTTCCGCCGCCGTTGCCGCTACCGCCCGATGTCTTGTTGTCGTCGGACACCAGCTCGAAATTAATGTTGTTGGGTGCGCCCTTCGTGGTGGCAACCGAGTCATTCACCAGTCTGAGCGTAGTGGCGACCTTGAAATTAATCCGCACCTTGTCAATATTCTTCACCGTACAATCCTTGGGATTTTCCGTTGCTATGCAGTGAAACGAAGTGCGGAAAATTCCGAAATCATCCAGACGGACACTGTTGCCGTCGGTCAGCTTCTCGCGCATGTTTCTCACAATCGCCTTGCCCACGTGCAGCACATCCTCTGCCGACATACCTCCCAAAGCCTCTATTTCTTCCGAGATGCGTTTCAAATCATACATCTTCGCGTCGCGCGGTTTTCTTTTCAGGATATAAACCAACGGAGACGTCTTGTCGCCAATCTTTTTGTAGCGCTGTGCGCGTACCACCAATGCTGTTGCCATAATTTTTAAGTTTTAATTGTTAATTGTAAATCATTCATCGCTCAATCCGAAGGGGCCCTTTCTTCTGACCGGCGATACAAAGATAGCACCTTCCCCACCCGCTTCCGCCCCTTTCCGCTCCTTCGCACATCATTGCACACCATAAAGCGTTTTTCTGCAACTTATGACACCTTACGACGCAATAAACTGTCCTTTTTTCTTTCGCAAACCACTAATTTTCACTAACTTTACATCATAAAAACAAGTAATAAAGAACATGGAAAAATCCTCTTTCATCCCCCGCAGCTACAGCAAAAGCGAGCTGGCAATCTTATACAGTCCCAGCATCACGCCCAAGGCAGCCGTCCGCAAGCTCAACCGTTGGATAGCCTTCAAGCCCGGACTCCTGGAACAGCTTGCCGCCACCGGCATGCTTCCCAATGCCAAGTGCTACACTCCTATTCAGGTGCACGTCATCGTAGAAGCATTGGGAGAACCGTAGCCTCCGAAAAGCCAGGCGTTTAAAAACCGAATGCCCGGAGTTTGCATCTGAAACTCCGGGCATTCCAGCCTGAAACATGAGGCATTCCGGGAGCAAACACCCGGTCTTTCAAGAGCAAACTCACGGGGTTACCAGCCCCATCCACGGCAGCCTGTCCTTATCCAGAACCTTCCCCTGCATCTCGGTCATTATCTGCTCCTCCGATTCCCGTTCGTCATACCGCCCGCACGGCTGCCTCACAAACAGCACGCTTCCCGTCCGGCACAAATCCTGGTCGCGCACTTTCAGCATATCGAGCCGGGTATAGCGCCTGTCCGGTTCCTCGATGCGGCTTATGGAAAAGATGAAATCGGCAAGGTTCGCCCAATTGGCGCTGCCCGAAATGGTGTACATATCTATCTCCTCCAGCTCGTTCTTCCCGTTCAGCTTTTTCAGGCTGCGGGGATGCGCCACGATAATCACCCAGACACCGTTGTTACGCCCCCACGCCTGCATCTGCGTCAGCATGCCCTTGATGGCCTGCGTCTCCGTGTTGTAGCGTCCGGTTTCCATTTCCATGAAGAGGTACGGGTCGATGATGAGGTACTTCAGCGGCATGGCGCGTTTCACCCGCTCCGCGCGCTCTATGATGTTGGCGGGCGTGGGCGAAACCTCGTGCAGGTCCAGGTGCACCATGTGCCCGTCCAGGAAAGAGACGATGGGCTGCAACTGTTCGCGGGTGTATGCCGCCGTGTTCACCTTGCCCAGCATCAGGCGGATAAGATTTGCCATGTGTTTGTTCTTGTCGGGAACCTCAAAGGAGAGGTAGCACACGTTACGTCCCGTCTTGGCCATGAGGCGGCAGGTCAGGTCGTTCAGAAAATCCGTCTTGCCGCTGTTGGGCTTTCCGGTGGCAATTATCAGTCCGCCCTGGTCGGTTGGATGGAACACCCGGTCGGTAAGCGGACCGTAACCCACATCGTAGCCGTGGTCGTAATTGCCGTTCAGCACGTTCATAATCTCATCCGCACGTTCGCTCACGGTGATGATGTCCGACGTACGGTGCGGACATGCCGAACCGATAATCTCACGCACCACATCGGCGCCGTACGCCACAAGCACGTCGGATATGTCCTTGCAGCCGCCGGGCAGGACGGTGAACAGGCATCGCGTACCGAAATAGTCGGCAAGATGCTTCACAAGCGTCCTTCCGGGCAGGTCGCTGTCGCCGCAAATCACCAGCTCCTGCACCCGGTCCAGCCAGGGGCGGAAAGCCTCGAAGCCTTTGGAAAGGTCGCTTGCCGCGCCGTTGGGCACGCTGATGACATACGGGTAGCCCGCCTCGCGCAAAGTCAGCACATCCCTTTCCCCTTCGGTGACAATCAGGCGCGGAATATTCTCTTCGGCAATCAGCAGCGGGTTGATACAGTCGATGTTGTAAGGCGGGCAAGGTATGGTGGGCGAATCCTGGCTCCAGCATTTGGTATAGCCGGAAGCGGTGGCATCGCACGAGCGGTACTTCACATTGACGGGCTGCCCGTTGATATAGTTCACATAGGCGATGCACTGGTACATCATCCCCGCAGCATTCTTTTTATCCTTTCCGTCCTTGCTGTCCTTGCCTCCGAAGCAGCGGTGCACCAGGCAGCCGATACGTGCATCGATGGCTGTTTTCAATGAGATTCCCATATCGGCAAGATAACGGCGGGCGGCAAGCTGTCCGGTATCGGTGGTCTCCGGGTCATCGGTCAGCGGCTTGATTTTGGCGATTACCTCAGGCGACAGCCGTTTGTAGTCTTCGGGAAGCATCGATACCTCAAATGCGGCGTTCCCTCCGCCTGCCGATACCATACTGCCCGTCTCTCCTTTCCCGGCACTTCCCTTTGCCACCGGCGAAGCTCCCGCCGGACTCCCGGCATCCTGCCACCCCGTACTTCTGCGCTCTGTCCAAAAGTCCTTCAGCTTCCCGTGAAAGTCGCATCCCGCATAAAAGCAGCAGTACAATCCCGTATCGCGCGAAATGGCAAGATGTTTTTTCCCGCACTTGGGACACTCTGCTATATAATTCTTCCCCGCTCTTCTACGCTCGGGAAAATCACTCAAATAATAAAACGGCTTCATCCTCCGAAATTTATAATTTATAACTCATAAATCAAAACTCTCCCCATTCTCCGCTCAGCACGTTCCACTCCGCTCCCGCTCCCGGGCGGGGCGGGGCATTGTCCGGTATGTTCACCATCCCTTCCAGCGGGTCGTCGTAAAAGCGCAGGCCGCTTTCCTTATCCGTCCACTCAAACTCGCTGAGCGGGTGGTTGTTGCGTTGTTCACCCCGCATGTCGGCAATGCACTGCAACCGTTTCCGCCTTCCGGCATCCGCGGCATCTTTCAGCATCCGCAGTCCGCCGGCGGATTTCAGCAGGTTGTTCAGCCAGCACAGCCGCCCGACATGGGTGGATTTCATAAAGCGTTCCTGGCTTGCGAAGTAAGGTACCAACAATTCATTCACCAGGTACACCACGTTGGCGCAGGCATCTTCGCGCGCCAGTCCCTCCTTCTGCTGGAAGCTGTCGATGAGCGGAGTTAAAATCCGCATCTTATCCACCCGATTTTTGTTGATGAGGTGAAAGAAATTACGTGCGGCTTCCAGGCTTTTTTCCGCAGAAGAAATCCTTCCGGAGGAGGTATTATTCTTATTATCCTGTATAGTATATATATTATATATATCCTCCTGCGGTAATTTTACCGGTAAAGTTACCGGTAAAGTTTCCGCGGAATCATCCGTTTTTTCCTTCTCTTTCCAGAGGCAGGAATAGAACGAACTCATCCCGTACACATTGTCGCCGGGTACGATGCCGAACGCTCCGCTCAGCCTGACCGCTTCCACCAGATACCGCGCGTTCTTAAACTTCAGCGCCTTGCTGATATCATAGAAATTCTCCACGGGATAAACCGCATCCTCGTTCATGTAAGCGGTCATCCCCAACATCAGTTCCAACAGCTTTGCAATGGTGGAATCCGTAATTTTCCGACTTTTCCACTGCCCTATGGTCTTTTGCAGCTCCCGTACGGAAAGAGTAGTTTTATGTGCTTTCATAGCATTTATATTTTAATTTGTTTTAAAAACTGTTGCAAAGGTATACCTTTGTACCCAAATTACCTGTACCCACTATGTAGGTACAGGAATCAAATATTTCTATTTTATTAACTAAAACAAATTTATTATGAAATCGAACAGATTTATTTCCGATCATCCGGAATTCGGTGCATTCCTCAAAAAAGAACTGGAACAGCTTGATATCCGAAGAGAGGCATTCCGTTCCACCTGTCACATGAAGCAAAACTATCTTGAGGACATAAAAAAGGGCTCCATAATTATGAGGTAGACAGCTACGAGATCATTCTGAGCGCATTTAAAGAGTTCACAACGCCGGAAAACGCACAACGTATCTATCGGGAAGGGGTAAAGACTTTATTTCCTAAGCTGAAAGAGTAAAAATCATTACTTTCCGAAGAAGATACATTACCTCTTTCATATGCTTTTTTCTTCGGAAAGTTTTGTTTTTTTATGATTAATCTGTAATTTTGCAGGACATTTATCAATTATTGTTTTGGATTTCGTTTATCCTTTGAACATGGGATAAGCGAAAGCGTAGCGTACACATTTTATACAATATATAAACAAACGATTGTAAGCATAATTACAATACATTTGTCCGCAATTGCTACGCCATTTATCTCTTTAAAAAATCTACGTAAGAACAAGATATTGTAATCAAATATCAGAAATTTCTACAACACTAAATTATGCTCAAAAAAATCTTCCGTTTTATTCTGAAGCAAAAACATTATATTTCTTCAGATAGTTATATTTCTTTTTTAAAGTCTAAAGGTATAAAAATAGGAAATGACTGCATTTTCAGAGAGCCTCGTACTACATATATAGATCTCACACGCCCATGGCTTATCAGTATAGGTAATAGGGTTGACATGAATGTAAACTTCCACATATATACACATGATTGGGGAGGACGTGTATTTATAGGTAAATATAACCAAATGTTAAATTCAAGCGGTGCTGTAACGATAGGGAACAATATCTATTTTGGGGCAAATGTGACAGTACTTAAAGGAGTAAATATAGGAGATAATTGTATTATCGGCGCTGGTTCTACAGTGACACATGATATTCCTTCTGGAAGCGTAGCCGTAGGAAATCCTTGTAAAGTAATCTGCTCATTGGATGAATATTTTGCAAAACGTTTAAAAGTGGCACCTTTAGAAGCCAAAGAGAATGTCATGTATTTTTATCAAAGATACGGACGATATCCCTATAAAGATGAGCTATCCGAAGAATCAATCTATTACGACGGAAAACCTAACCTTCTCCCCCCCCCCTACAAATTTACTTCGTACGAAAATTTTTTGGATTGGTGTAAAGATTCTATATCAGAATAAAAGAGCAATATCCCATATGCCGAACTTTGATTTAGATTATCTAATAATTAATATAATACTTCTATCTTGCTTCACTTATTGCGGAAACAGGATATCAAAAGGAGCCCCATATAAATCTGCAACTTTACCATGCATCCTCTTATTCACTTTAGTACAGGGTTGCAGATATATGAGAGGAAATGACTACCAACATTACATCGAAGTATTCAATGGAGATACACCTGATACAACAGGCTTCCTTTTTATCGGTATCAACGATACTGCTAAGTTATTAGGCTTTAATGCATACAGCGTATTCCTTATTTATTCTTTTGTATTTATTTTATGCGCCACACATTTTCTAAAAGAATACAAAGCCTATGCCAAATGGATATTTCCATTATTCATTATGGCATATATGCAATTCGAAGAATATATGATAAGGCAAGCTTTCAGCTATTCTTTTTTCTTTCTATACATGAATAGCCTATTTAAAATAAAGCCTAAAAGTGTAAAACATATATGGAGAAAAAATAAAAAATCTATTTTCCTATGTATTTTTTGGGGGATTATTTGTCTAAACATACATTCTGCAAATATTGTAAACATATTAATAGTAACAGGATTGTATATCTTTATGCATAAGCCTTTGCACTACAGCATCACAATACCAATTTATTTGCTGTGCGTATATGTTCTTCCTAAAATATTTGATTTTTCTATTTTACAACCTATTTTAGATATTTTTTCAAGACATAATGAATTAGCTTCTGCCTATGCAGAAAACTCATCTAAGTGGTTTTCTTCAGAAGGAATGAATGAACTATATACTAGAAATGTAGCAGTACAAGCTATAGAAGCATTAGGAACATCTGCACTTTTATATTTGGGTTACAAAACAATATTATGTCATAGAGTAGGGCAATCAATAAATGCTACTTTATTTAACTCTTTTTTCATAGGGATTTCAATCCTTTCTCTATTCAGGAACCTTGAAATTCTAAACAGAATAGGACAAGTATTAGCTTACTCATGGATTTTTCCAGTATCCCTTGTGCTACATTACAAGACTCCCCGATGGAGTAAATTCGACAAATTAGTAAGTATTTTTCTCGTATGGTTTGCATATGAATTCCTTAAATACTTATTCTTTCCGCCTACAGATAAGACCGCATTTATTTGGGATGCCCCTTTCACTGTATCTTTTTTTTAAAACAGATTAAAATTCAAAACAGTAAAATGAAAACAAAACTATTAATTATTGATAGAGGACAATTAGGCATTCTTACAGACACTTTAAAATATTGTGAATATTTGCATTGCCATTTTAATATTACATACATCTGTTTTGATGAACATCGCAAAAAAATAGAAATCCCTCAAGTAAAGATCATTTATGTTTCTTCATCCGGTGGAAAATTATTTAAGAATGTCCGTTTTCTCATAACTTGTATTCTATACTGCCTCTTCTATAAAGGTAAGATTTTTACTGTCTATTTTCCAAAATGTCATTGGCTAAAAAAAATTCTACCCTTCAAAAAAATGCATATTGATATCCGAACATTATCTGTACACAAATCACTAGAACAACAACAAATAGAAAATAAAAGTATAGAACATGCGGTTAATGTATTTGATAGTGCCTCTTTTATATCCAAAGGCATTAAACAAAAACTTCACTTAAAAACAAATTTGCCTACATTCATCCTTCCTCTCGGTGCTGATATCATTTCACATACAGATAAAGACTTTAATTGTTTAAAACTTCTTTATATGGGCACCTTAAGTAATAGACATATTATTGATACAGTAAAAGGAGTGAAAATGTTTAAAGACAAATATCCAGAAATACCTCTTATATATAGCATTATTGGAGATGGCGAGGAACTTTATGAAATAAAGAACTATATACATATGCAAAAGTTAGAAAGCACTATACACACATATGGTAGACTACCGTACAGTGAATTAAAACCTTTTCTTGATACCCATAATATAGGTATATCTTATATCCCCCAACTTGAATGTTATGAATATCAGCCTCCAACAAAAACATTTGAATATGCTTTATCTGGCCTATATACTATAGCAACAAATACCTATGAAAATAGACAAGTCATTCATTCCAATAACGGTATACTCATCAATGATACAATTTCTGATTTTGCAAAAGCTCTATATGATACCTATCAACACAGAAGAGAATACAACAGCCAAACAATACGCAAATCTATGGAAAAATGGCAATGGGAAAAAATAATACAACAAAGCCTCATTCCTATTATATCTTTCAAATAACATAAAACAAATAAATATGAAACAAAAACATAATACTTTTAAGCGTATATTTCACAGAATATGCGAAGAGTTAAAAGCAACATATGATGTAGCACAAGTTATTTCATGGAAAGCGGCATTAGTAACATTCCGTGCAAAGATTGATATTCAAATTATGAACCGAAACGGATTCAAAGAACCTGAAAACGTTAAAAATAGATTATTATACAAGCATCAAATAATGTTAAATTTTTTAGAGAAAAAATTTAGCTCATATTGGAATAACTACCAATACCTAAATACAATGCCAGAATGTGATGAAAAAATGCGAAATAAGATTTGGGTATGTTGGTGGCAAGGACTTGACAATGCACCTGAAATTGTAAAAACATGTGTTGAATCTATCAAACGTAATTCCGGAAAATATGAAGTATTAATCATTACAGATGAGAACTATAAGCAATATGTAAAGTTTCCTGATTGGTTAGAGGAAAAGCGCAAACATGGTATCATATCTAAAACAATATATTCAGACTTATTACGCTTAAACCTTTTATCAACATATGGAGGAATATGGATTGATTCGACATTCTTTTGTACGGGAAAAAGTTTTGAACATTATATGCAATTACCTTTATGGTCCATTAAACGCCCAGATTATTTACACTGTTCCATTGCAAGCGGATATTTTGCAAATTATTCACTAGGATGCAGTTACGAAAACCGTTGGGCATATGCAGTTATTAGAGATTTTTTATACAATTATTGGAAACACTACGATCATCTTATTGATTATCTACTAACGGATTATGCTATTGTACTTGCACAAAATCATATTAAGCCATTAGCTGATTTATTTATGCAAATTCCACCCAATAATCCATATTGCGACGAGTTGTGGAAAGTGCTAGGACAGCCATACGATCCTAACGTATGGAAACTAATCAGTAAAAATACATTTTTGTATAAACTTACATGGAAACAATATTTTCCAAAAGAGATTAACGGTAAGCCCACTTTTTATGGCTTGCTAATAAATGGAACATTGAATCAATATAAACAAGAGCAAACTTTACAATAAAATATTATTATATAAATGAAAATACTTCTAATAGACGTATATAATTTTAATAAAGGTGGCGCAGAAACAGTATGTTTCAATACAGGTAAATTATTGGAAAAGCATGGACATCAAGTTGTATACTTCTGTTTAAAATGGAAAGAGAATAACCCTTCCCCCTATAGCAAATATTTTCCTGAATCCAAAGCAACTAGAACCGGATTCTTCAAAACTGTAAAAAACGTAATAAATTACTTTTATCATTTTGAAGCAGCGCAAAAAATAGAGCAACTAGTTAAAGATGAAAAACCTGATATCGCACATATTCATTTATTATGGGGACAGATAACTCCTTCTATTTTTCCTGTTTTAAAAAGATATAATATCCCCATTTTATTTACAGTACATGATTATCGTATCGTTTGTCCTGCTTATACTTTTCGTAACGGAAAAGGAATAATTTGTGAGGATTGTAAAGGCAAATATTTTTATAAATGTTTTACCCACACATGTTGCAAAGGAAGCAAGGCAATGAGTGCAGTAATGGCAGCTGAACAATATTTCCGTAATTGGTTCTTTAACCCTGCAAAATATATTGACGGTTTCTTGTATGTAAGTAAATTTGCTAAAGAAATTCAAGAAAAATATATGCCTGAAGTTAGACAAACACATAATATCACACTTTACAATTTTACAACCTCCATTGCTACCACATCCAAACAAATACCAACAAATAAATATTTTCTGTTCTTTGGTCGTCTTTCTTATGAAAAAGGAGTAAAAACACTACTTAAAGCATTCAAAGAACTACCCGAATGTAATTTAAAAATTGTTGGTACAGGCCCAAAAGAAAAAGAGTTAAAGTTGTTTGTCTCAAACAACAGCATGAACAATGTTGAATTTCTTGGCTATAAACGTGGATTGGAGCTTATAGATTTAGTAAAAAATGCATATTTTGTTATCGTACCATCAGAATGGTATGAAAACAATCCTATGACTATCATTGAAGCTTATTCTGTTGGCACTCCCGTTATTGGCGCAAAAATTGGTGGCATACCAGAAATAATCATTGATGGAAAAACAGGATATCAATTCACAACAGGTAATAGTGATAATTTACAGGAAACTATCAAAAAAATATTTTCTCTGACTCCCGAAGCATATCAAAGATTAAGTGCAGGAACGTTAGAATTTGCCCATGAAAATCTAAGTCTTGAAAACTATTATCCAAGACTTATAGCTTTTTATAGCCATTTTTTAAAACAAGAATAAATACTTTATGAAAATAGTAGTAATAGGCACCCGTGGCATCCCTAATATAATGGGGGGAGTTGAAACACACTGTGAAGAACTTTTCCCCCGCATAGCAAAACGTGGATTTGACATAACGATAATTCGAAGATCTAATTATGTACATGATGATTTAAAAGATTGGAATGGAGTAAAACTCATAACAATCCCTTCTCCCAAGAAAAAATCCTTTGAAGCAATAATTCACACTTATCGTGCCATTAATGAAGCAAGACGACAGAAAGCTAATATCATTCATGTTCATGCTATTGGTAACGCTTTACTTGTCCCATACGCAAAACTGTTAGGAATGAAAGTCGTATTTACTCATCATGGTCCTGACTATGACCGTGACAAATGGGGAAGAATTGCCAAAATTATATTAAAGCTTGGTGAACGGATAGGATGCATGTTTGCAGATGATGTAATTGTTATTTCAGATGTTATCAGAAGACTAATTGCGCACAAATATAACCGCACAAAAAAGGTGCATCTCATATACAATGGTGTATCTGAACCTGATATTTGCGACTACCCGGAATACTTTCAAGAACTTGGTATCGAAAAAGGAAAATATATTCTTGGCATGTGTCGATTCGTACCAGAAAAAAATCTACACCATCTCGTAGAAGCCTATAGCAAGATTGACACAGCAGACTGCAAATTGGTGCTTGCAGGTGATACTGATTTCGAAGACTCTTATTCACTTTCATTAAAAAAACAAGCAAAGGAAAATGGCGTAATATTAACAGGATTCATCAAAGGGAGAAAACTCCATTCACTCCTTACTAACTGCCGCTGCTATTGCTTGCCTTCTTCACACGAAGGCCTTCCTATTGCTTTACTCGAAGCTATGAGCTATGGCGTGAAAGTTGTAGTAAGTGATATTCCTGCAAATAAAGAAGTAGGGTTATCTGACAATAGTTATTTTCGCTGTGGAAATGTTGATGAATTAGCCTCAAAACTCCAAAACATTATCAATTCACCTCTCGAACATATTAAATATGATATGAATAAATATGACTGGGAAAGGATTGCAGATGAAGTGGCAAGTGTCTATAAACAATTATAAACACAATCTACATCGATCAGCAAATGATTCTCACCAAACATATTAATCAATAATCATTGCCGAATGGAACGGCGCACTGCTGGTATGTAGCTTAAAAGAAGAACAAAATATCAAACGTTTTACCCTAAAACAAAATTAGTTATGAAAAGAAATTCAAAAATGTTTCTGTTTATAGTCATGCTACTATTAACAGGAAGAAGGTGTGTCGTAATGCACGATGCACCTCTTTTTTGTTCATCACTATACAAATCTGTTCATTTTCTTTAAGCTGCGATAATTCGAAGATTTCTTTGATTTATGTGTCTCCAGCATCTAAATAAAGCGACAGTAAGTTCATAAAACCATCCAATCAGCCATTTCGTATCTTCTTTTGTCAGTTTTGCACACATTTTTTTTATATTGAAGGCAATGGCTAGGAAGGCAAAGTCCATGAAGACCTTGTCCTTTCCAAAATGTCGGAAACGTTTGTAGTTCATATTGTTTTTAATTTGTCCGAACACGGCCTCCGGTTCTATGCATCTCTGCCCTCTGTGTTTCAGTCCTTTCTCAGAGCAGAGCAGTTCTTTGGCTCTCCGCTTGTATTGTCTAAGCCTATGATTCAGTTCTATCGTCCTGTTTCCTTTTGCTTTAAAACAGCGGCATCGCAGGGGACAACCTTCACACCTGACAGCTCTGTACCGTGCATTTTCGCTGACATATCCGGATGCGGTTTTCACATTCCTGGTGCCTATCCTCCGCATCCTTTGCCCCATAGGGCAGATGCAGAAGTCATGTTCTTCATTGTAGTAGAAGTTTTCGGCCTTGAACGGGGCCGGTTTGAATCTCGGCCGCTGCTCCATGTGGAAATAGTTGTACTTTACGTAGGCTTCCATGCCGTTTTCGGACATGAAGCGGTAATTCTCTTCGGAGCCATAGCCGGAATCAGCAACCACCGTATGGGCCATCCGTTCATACCTGTTTGAAAAAGATTGCAGGAAAGGAATCAGGGTCAGTGTATCCGTAGGGTTCGGGAAGAGTGCAAAATCGGTGATGAACTGATTTTCGGTGCCGATTTGAAGGTTGTAACCGGGCTTCGTCTGTCCGTTGCGCATGGCATCCTCCTTCATTCTCATAAAAGTAGCGTCCTTGTCCGTCTTGGAATAGGAATTCCTCTCTTGCAGTGTTTCCAGATGGCAGTCGTATTCCTGCAGTTTGTCCCTGTGTTCTTCCAGTTCCTTCAGCTGTTTGCGTTTCTTTTTCAGTTCAGTCTTTTCCTCTTTCGCGGATGGCTCGGAAACCTGTTCCAGTGCATGACGCAATTCTCCTGCCATTTCAGTCAGCATGGCCGGAGTGAACTCAACTTCCTCATTGTTCTCTGATGACTTCTCCTGAGCAATGACATCGTCTATCTGCCCTAACAGGACATGTATCTTCTTCATCAGGCGTTCACGGTTCCGCTCAACCGTTTTTCGCCAGACGAAAGTGTACTTGTTGGCTTTGGATTCGAGCTTTGTCCCGTCAATATATTCCACATTCAGGCTGATGAAGCCTTTGGAAGAGAGAAGAAGTACGGTTTGCGTAAACACTTCGTTAATTTCCTTCTTCACCCGGTTGCGGAAACGGTTGATGGTAATGAAATCCGGTTTCTCATATCCGGCCAGCCAGATATAATGGATGTCACGGTGAAGGAGTTTTTCAATTTTCCGGCAGGAGTAGATGTTGTTCATATAGGCATACAGAATGACCTTGAGCATCATCTTGGGGTGGTAAGGGCTGCGACCGCATTCCTTATACAGTTTTCTGAAACTTTCAAGATTCAAGCCCTCAACCAGGGCGTCAACCATGCGCACCGGATCGTTTTCTGCAATATCCTCATCAATTCTTTGAGGAAAAAGAACGGTTTGGTTGGGATTGTAAGGACGAAAATGTATCTTTGTCATAGTAAAGAACTTATGCTTAAAGATACAAAATCTTTAGGTAATAACAAAGCCCCAGCTTGTGAAAGTCGGGGCTTTGTGCGTAAAAAACAGAAGGTGTGCATTTTGACACACCTTCCAAAAAGATTATGACGGTCAATTGGAAATCATCCGTAACCAACTGAAAGCGGGAGAAAACAGTTACACCGAACTTAAGGAGCAGATAACCAGTCTTGAAGAAAGGGTTACCACTATCGAAAAGCAAATAGAGGATTTACAGAACGGAAACAATGGGGGCGGTTGCGATGTCGATTGCGAAGCTCAGTTGAAAGAACTGAGAGAAGCATTGGAAACCGCCAAAGCCGAACTGCAAAACAAGATTAATGACTTGAACGATAAAATAAAAGAACTGCAAGAGCAGATAGATAACCTAACCGGCAATCAGGGCATTACCGACGAGGAACTGGCTGAAAAGCTGACAGAACTGGAAAACAAATTCCAGGGACTGCTTAATGAAGTGGAACAAAATTTGAGTAGCAAAATCGATAAATTGCAAAGTCAGATTGATAAATTGCAAAGTCAGATTGATAAATTGCAGGAACAGATCGATGAACTTGCCAATCGCATCAAAAAGATGGATATTATTCCAGACTTCAACAACCAAAGCGTTCTCCTGAAACAGGATGGCAGCAAGTACACCTTGAAAATCAATGTAAAAGTGATGCCTGCATCAGTAATAGATGAAATGATAGAACAGAAGGATGCCATTTCTATTGATAGTCGCAAAGTGACTCCCGTGACACGAAGTGCGGAAGCTGGTCCGGAGTTTACCGTAGAAAAAGTAGAAAAGTATGATGAAGCAACATTGACTGTAACAGCTTCTGCCACAGAAGTGGAAGGATTGCCGAGTTCTGTTGCCAAAGATTTAGCATGTCAGGTTGCTGTTGTATTTAACAAAAACGCAGAAAACGGAAACTGTAGTCAGAGCGGATACTGCGGAGTTCGCTTCTCTCCCAACGGTGTTATGGACGGAAATAAAGATTATGACTTTTTCCAAGAGAATATTCCAGTAAATGTTGCTACCGGATCAGACTTAAGCGACTTTAACGATACGGATATCTATAAACGCAATATTCTTGCCGATATAGAGGACTTAGGAAATAATCTTGTGGAGATAATAGGCACACAACCGGTTTTGGAAGGTGAAGATGTAAAAGCCAGCCCGAAAGATGACGGAACAAAAAAGCTGAATGTAATATACTCTTATATAATGGCGTATGATAAAAATGGAACTGCGGTAAGCCACATGGACAGTCATATAGGAGTAACCACTGACGGAAAAATATTTATGAAACAACATCTGAATCCGGGTGTGAATGTTACTTCCATCGAAGGTTACAAAGTAGTAGTGCGACTGCAAGCCAGTGAAAACGGATATTTCTACGGAAAACCGGCATTCGTCTGCATTGAACTGTTAAAGAAATAACCGATCCAATCACTTAAAAAGTACAGTATTATGAAATTGTTACAGAATATAGCAGCCGCTTCATGCCTTATATTCTTATCCGGCATGAATGCTTCGGCTCAAGAAACAATAAAAGTGGATGATCCCTGGAAGGATTATCCCAGCAAAAAAGCTTTGTACAATGATTACTCACGGTGGAGCATAGGTATTAACGGCGGTGTTCCGTTTTTTGCAGGAGACTTCCGTTCCGTAACCAAAGGTAACGGTTATTGGGGCGGAATGATAGGACTGCAAGGCGGATACCAGTTCAATCCGTTGTTCGGTATACGGCTGTCTGTGGACTATGCCGCCAACAAAGCCGGTTCGCGAGATTATGAAGACGACTTCATCCTCATGCCAAATGCGGAAACCTATTACAATGTAGATTTTCCGGAAGGAGCCAAATACTACAAAGAGCTGCGCAGTGACATCAGGATGTGGAACTTCGGACTGAATTTTGAAGTGAATATGTTTAACCTGTTCCGACGCAGCGATGGCAATCGCCGGTGGGCATTACTGGTAGCTCCGGGTATATACATGCAGAAATTCTCAACCGAAGTGGAAGAAAAAGGCAGTGGAAACCGGTTTGCAGATAAGCTGAGCAACAAAGTCAATTTGGGATTGGGCGGAGATGTAGCATTGCGTTACCGCATCAACAAACATTTGGACGCCCAGTTGAAAGGCGGCATGATGTGGATTAACAACAACAAATTTGACGGCATCAAAACTATCTGCAACTGCAAGAGAAATACGATGTTTACCGCACAAGTGGGTCTGGTATGGAAAATAGGCAATGGAAAGAGCGGAAAGAAAGACAACATCATGTACGCTCCGGGCTATCTGCCTATGTGGAAGCGCGCTACAAAGACCGTTACGAAAGTGGTGCACGATACTATCTACATCGAACAGAAAGTGCTTGAAAAATCTCCGGAAGTAGTGGTATGCAAAGGTTTCCCGAAAGACTTGCCCGCCGTATACTTTGAACGCGGAAAATGGAAACTGGATACGGACAAGTATGCACGCGAACTCTTCACCATTGCCAAAACACTGAAAGAGAATCCGGAAATACAGATTGACATCTGCGGCTATGCCGACCATACGGGCGGAGAAGCCATAAACAAAAAAGTGACGCTGAAACGTGCCGAAGCCTTGAAGAAGTTCCTCGTGAAAGTGGGTATAGAACCCGAAAGACTGCATACGTATGGTCTGGGCAAGGATATGACCATTGAAAAGGAACTGCGCTACACCGAAAAGGCACGCCGCGGCGAAGTGAAAGAAAAAGAATAGTCCTAACCTACTTTATAGGTAATTAAAATAGTCTGTGTCAGCAAAGTTTTATTTTATTCTTTGCTGACACAGTTTTATTTACGCCATTATTCTACATCATTATGTAAATAAAAAGTTGTTTTTTATTATTTTAGTTAGTAACTTTGCCACGCATTAGAACTTATCCATTTTACCTGTTCCACATAATTTCCAATGTGACAGGCAATAGCGTAGCATGCTCTACAAAGAACAACACTTCATATAAACATATTATTCTTTTATTTTATACAATTGAAGTAATTAATAACTACTTTGAAATAATGAAACATTTTTTTAGTCTAAGACCTTGGATATTGGCAGCGGTAGTTCTTGCTTCGGCAGGGACTACCGTTGCCGCACAAGGCAAAATGGAGGCCTATCCGGCCAATGAGAAATGGTTTGTAAGCGGTTCGGTAGGAGCCGGAGTATACGTAGGCGATTATGACATGCACACGAAATTCGGAAACCGCATTTCCATTACGGGCGACGTAAGCGGCGGTAAATGGATTACTCCCGTATTAGGCGCCAGATTGCAGATAAGCGGAATGCACGCTTCGGGCGAAGCCAAGAACGGAAGCAGCGAATCGTGGAATTTCATGATGTATCATGCCGACATCATGGTGGACGTGCTGAACTGGTGGTGCGGTGTGGACGAAGAACGTACATACAGCCTCATTCCGCTGGTGGGCGGCGGTGTGGCCAACGCCCCCGGACTGAATACCACCACAGGAGTGCTTACCGTAGGTGTGCTGAACCGCTTTAAGGTATCGGAACATCTGGACATCAATGTCGAGCTAAAAGGTAATCTCGTAGGGGACAAGCTGGACGGATGCGCCAGCGGAAAGAAAGGGGAAGGTGCAGCCGCACTGACTGCCGGACTGACCTACAACTTCTGATATACAGAATATAGAACTAAACATTGACAACTGATGACAAATAGGACAAAGGTACTGTTTCTGTTTCTGGCGATGCTGGGCGCGATAAGCGTCCGAGCATACGCCCAACAGAAAACCTCCGAAAAGATTTCGCCCAAAGAACGGTGGGCGTTTGAAACCAATGCAATGGACTGGCTGTTGCTGTTGCCGAATGCCAAAGTGGAATTTGACCTTTCAAGTTCTACCGACAACCGGTGGGTAGTGGGCATAGGCGCCAAATGGAACGGCAATGCCAAAATCAGTATGAACGAACGCATACAGATGAAAATCAACGATTACAGACTGGAAGTGAAAAGATATGCCAAACCTTCCTTTACCGTAAAGACGGGACAGTCCAAGATTCCCAAATTCTGGCGTACCTACTACTGGGGCTTCTATGCCGGATACAGCAAGTTTGCCGGAGCATGGGGCAAAGGCATCGCCGGCGATATGTTCCATGCCGGACTGACCGGCGGATGGCAGCTGCCCGTATACAAATGCAAACAGGGCGCAATAGATCTGGATCTGGGTCTGAGCGTGGGAGCAGCCTATGCCGAATATGACAAATATAAATATGAAGATAACCACCTGATACGTACAAAGAGCAGAGACAGGCATTTCCTGCCCTACCCCGTAGTGAGCGATATACGCGTAGGATTCGTGTACCGCTTCAGCTCTATCAGAAACAAGTACAGTCAGAGACAAAAATAAGAGATTCGTATGACAAAAGATTGTAAAAAGAAAAGTATATGGGCGAGGCTGATAGTGATAGCTGTACTGGCATGCACGGCAAGTAATGCGCAGGCACAGCTCATTGCCGGAAGAACAAACGCACTGCTTTGGGGAAACCTGACTCCGAACTTCTCGCTGGAACTGGTGACATCGAACCGGACCAGCGTTATGGCGGGAGCTTTCTACAGCCTTGACCAGAACCCGCTGGATTGCAGCATCAAAGGTGCGGAAGCGCAAGTGAGATACTGGGTGAGCGGACGGGCAATGGTGCAGAGCTTCATAGGCCTGGGCATACAGGGCATGAGGTATGACGCCACATTCTCGGATACACACCACTTCGGCGATGCCATAGGCCCGGGAATGGTGTACGGATATGTACTGCCGCTGGGCAAACGCTTCAACATAGAATTCAGCGCCGGAATATCACTGATGTGGTACAGGGAGAAACGCTACGAGAAGGGATTGCCCGAACCGGGAGACTACAACACCACCGGACACAAGGTGATGCCCATGGGACTGGGAATTTCGTGTACTTACATTTTTAAATAATACGGAGAATGATTACTGAAAGATTGAAAATATGGATCCTGCTTCTGGTTGTGGCGGGATGCGGTACCGGCACTGCCCTGGCGCAGAAAATGGTGAAGGTATCGGGTACCGTATATAACATTGCCGAAAACCGGAAAGTGCCTTTCTCGGACGTGACGGTGGATGTGTATGCCGCCAAGACCGTAGCCGTGGGCGAGGATATGAAGAAGATACTGGACAGCAACGACCAGGAGAAAACATTGCTGCTGGACCAGGAAGGGAAAACAACCACCGACGAGAACGGGTATTATGAAATACTGGTTCCGGACAACGGTGCGCTGATTTTCAAAGTGGGACTCTCGCCCTCGGTATTGAAGGAAGTGAGACATCAGATGAAAATAGATGTGAGCATCGACGAAGGAGTGATGCTGGAGAGTGTGACCGTAACCGCCATGCGGCTGGTTCTGAAACCGGAACCGAAAGCGCCGAAGATTATCGGAAACATGCTGATTCCGTACAATACCTTCAAACTGCCGCCTTACTTCGGCAACCGCTTCTCGCGACTGATTATACAGCCGTACGTACTGGACTGCGAAACGAACGATACGATAACCTTTGCACGCCCGTCCGTATACGACGGCAAGGAATATGCCCTGACGCAGGAACGCAAAATGGGCTATGACATGAACCGTGACCCGCTGCGTCCGTACATCAAAGCGGAGGCGCTGACTACAAGGGCCATGAACCTGGACTGGACGGATACCATCATTGTGCCCGACCCCAACCGGAACTACAGTTGCTTTGCCATCGTGAACCTGGAAGATTACAGCGCGTCGAACTCCAGAACGTACCAAATCAATACGTGCCAGACCAAACGCCCGATGAAGTTCCTGCAATACAACCTCTTCTCGGAGCAGATGGATCCGTTGCAGCACAAGGAAAGGGCACAGATAGAGAAAAGAAATACGTCGGACAAGATACAACTGTCTTTCCTCATCAACTCCGACCAACTGACGGACACGCCCGAAAACAAACAGAGCCTTGCCATGCTGAGAAACAAGCTGAAAGAGATAGCCGAATCTCCGGGTACGGTATTGAAGGAGTTTCACGTGGCAGGTACGGCTTCTCCGGACGGCCATTACAGCAGTAACCTGAGCCTTGCCGAAAGACGTATGCGCAAGATTGAACAGGAGATTACCTCCATATTGCCCCAATATACCCTGGAACGCGTTTACCGCAACCCGCATGCCGAAGTGGCTCCGTGGGAAGAAGTGGTGAAACTGCTGGAACGTGACGGCAAAAGCACGGAAGCCGGCAAGGTGAAAGAAATTCTGGCAAAGCATAAGGATATCGGAGCGCAGGGCAGAGCGCTGAAACAACTCGACTGGTACGCTACCGTCATCGTGCCTTATCTGGACGAACTCCGCGTGGTGAACTATAACTGCCTCTACGAGATATACCGCGAACCGAATGACGAGGAAGTCATGGCACAATACAGGGAAAAAGGGCTGAAAGGCAGCTACACACGTTATGAATACTGGAAGCTGTTCCAACTGATAACCGATGAAAAGGAACTGGAAGCTCTGTACCGCCGCGCCTACGAGGAATCACTGGAACAAAAGCATCCGTGGGCGCTTGCCGGCAACAACCTGGCGGCTTCTTACCTGGAGAGGGATACCGTGGATACTTCCATACTGGAACCGCTGATAGACCTGAGCATCCACTCCACCGACTATTCGCGCATGAATGCCGACGGAAGCCGTACGGAAATCGTGAACCGGCTGGAAGTGGTGACCAACCAACTGTGCATGTACATCAAGAAGGGAGACTTCGAGCACGCCAGCGTATTGGTGAAGATTCTGCCGGAGGACAGCAAATTTGACCTGCTGAAAGCCTATACATGGGCTTTGGGCGGCTACTTCCAGGGCGGAACGACTCCGGAAGAGAAAGAACGTGCACACAAGACTTTTGAAACCATCAAGGCTTCATCGCCCCAGAACGAAGTGGTGATGTACATGGCGCTGGATAACCGCGCCGGCAACGCCGCCGCCAAGGCTTCGCTTGCCAAACTGCCGCAGGACAGCGCACTGACCTGGTACTTCAAAGCCACCTTGTCTGCCAGAGAGGGTGAGATAGAGTTCATGAATACGGTGATTGCCCTGTCCGAATGTTTCAAACGCGACAAGAGCTTCGTGGCTACCGCACAGAACGACGGTGAATTTAACGAGGATATCATACAGGCAGCTATGGATATGTCTAACCTATAACCATAATAAGGATTGAAAATGAAATTGAAATATATGATTCCGGCACTGTGCATCTGCACATGTACGGCAATGCCGGAAATGCTCCATGCGCAGGACGACAGCCTGAAGAAGGACAGCACCGAAAGGCCTTTCAATGCAATGGACTATGTATTGCAGAAACGGTATATCCCGCAGGGAAGAGAAGTGAACAACAGCCAGCCGGGCAAGAATTTCTCCCTGTCGGTAATGGGCGGTGTGAACAAACTGAGGGGCAGTTCTTCACTGCCGGCATGGTTCAACGGCGGTATTGCCCTGACTAAGGATGTAAGTTCATTCAACTCCTACCGGGTGTCTCTGTTGGGCGGCTTCAACGACGAGCTGAAACAGGGCGGCATCGAGCTGGACCACCTGTTCAACCTGTCCGATTATATCGGCGGGTACAAAAGCGGCGCACACATCAGCCTGTATACCGTATTGGGTATAGGCGGCTATGTGAGCAAGCGCGACGGTATGGATGCCAAAATAGCCGGCGGAGTGCACGGCGGCTTGCAGGCACGCTATCATCTGTCGAGAAACTGGGACTGGTATGTGGAACCCAAACTATACCTCTATACCGACGGAATAGACGGTGCGGACTGCCCCAAACGGTATGACGTGGGATATGGCGTGTACACCGGACTGACCTACCGCTTTACCGGTCTTCCCATCAGGATGAAATCGGAAGATATGGGCGATAATATGTTCATAGAAGCGGCTATCGGTACGCAGGGCGATTTCGGAAAGCCCGTGCGCAACAATCTGTCCGGACTACAGACGTTAGGTCCTGCCGCTTCACTGGCAATTGGTAAATGGTTCATGCCGCTGGGATGGCGCATCAGCGGCTTCGGCGGCTTCCACTATACTTTCAATTCGGACAAGTTCAAAAGCGAAGAAGCCTATGCAGGCGGCAGAGCGGAAGTGCTGGTGAACCTGAATACGCTGGTTTCGCCGAGTGTGGACGATCCGAGACTGGAAGTGAACCTTTCCGCCGGCTACGAATTCGGAGCACTGGCGCACAGAAGCAGCGACTATGCCAAGAAGCTTCGTACATTCCACGGTCCTACGGGGTCTATGCAACTGGTATATTTCCTGTCAGACCAAATCGGTATCACGGGTGAGGCGCGATACAGCAAGAGCTTCTATACGCAACCGTTCAAGAGCGGCATCACACAGGACAGACACATGCAGAATGTAGGCGTGATGTTCGGTGTGCAGTACCGTAGAAGAAAGGCCGACTTCGATGCCAGACGCGGCTTCTTCCAGCCTTATAACTTTGCGTATGCCACCGTGGGAACCAACTTCCCCATGCGCACCGCAGGTGTGAAGATGAAGGATATTCCCGATATGCTGGGACAACAGATAAGCCTGGGTGTGGGACGCCAGTACACGCCGCTGTCTGCCGTAAGAGGAAGCATCGAGATTGGGCGGTATGCTTATCAGCACGGGGGTGTGTATCCGCTGTCTGTCACCGCCGACTACATGCTGAACCTTACCAACATGATAGGCAATTATAGCGAGAACCGCATATTCGACCTCAACGCCTTTGCCGGTATCGTCTATACGCACCACGAAATGGAAGACAAGAATTACTTCGGCATCCAGGGCGGTCTGCAACAGAGCTTCAAGCTGAACGACCGCTGGAATATCTTCGCGGAAGAGTATCTGAGAGGTTATAACGGCAAGATTACTCCTTCGGCACGTACCTACACAAGCGGAGAATATACGTTTGTCTTAGGAGCTTCCATAGGAACAAGTTACCGTTTTTAAAGTAACACATAAGCATCATGACTATCGCCATTGATTTTGACGGCACAATCGTAGAGCACCGTTACCCTAAAATAGGGAACGAAATCCCTTTTGCCACCGATACGCTGAAGATGCTGATCAAAGACCGCCACCGCCTGATACTGTGGACTGTACGTGAAGGAAAGCTGCTGGACGAGGCCGTGGAATGGTGCAGGGAACGGGGCGTGGAGTTTTATGCCGTCAACCGGGACTATCCCGAAGAGGATGCCGCCCATCACGGCTTCTCGCGCAAGGTGAAAGCGGACCTCTTCATTGACGACCGCAACCTGGGCGGCCTGCCCGACTGGGGAGACATCTACCGCATGGTTCAGGAGAAGCTGACGTATGAGGAGCTGTATCGCGATACCGATAAAACTCCGCAACAAAAGAGAGGCGGTTTCTGGAGCCGGTTCAGGAAATAATCCTTTTTTGATATATATCAAACAGTACCTTAAAATAACTCTTTAAATTTGCAACGTCATTTAGAAAACGATAGAGTAAATTAGTTTTTGAAAGAGAAAGGTTAGTTTTTTAGGGTACACTAAAAAAATACCGGGCAGCACACGGAGCACAGGAAAAAATTCCTGCCGTAGCTGTCCGGTTTTTTATTTGCCTGCCGGAACCGGGAGGTTGCCGGATATTACTGTTTCCGGTATTCCTTGGGCGAAAAGCCGGTGTGATGCTTGAAGTATTTGCCGAAGAAAGACTGATTGGCAAAGTGCAGCTCGTCGGCTATCTCCTGAATGCTCTGCTCGGATGATTTCAGCATGGCTTTCGCTTCCAGAATCACGAGGCTGTCAATCCACTCGCCCGCCGTCTTTCCGCTCACCTCTTTCACCATGGTAGAGAGGTGCTTGGGCGTAAGGAACATCTTGTCTGCGTAAAAGGACACGCTCCTCTCCTCTTTGTAAAACTCGTACACGTACCGGATGAAGCGTTCGAACAAATCTTCCTTGCGGCTTTTGGGAGTGCGCTCCTTCACGGCATGTCCCTGATAGATGTCGTATATCTCGTAGCACAGCGCCATCAGCAATCCCTGCGTAATCTCCTTGCGGTAGGGATTGTCCTTCAGCTTCACCTTGCTCCACAGGAAAGAGTGATATTCCTCGAACGCCTGCAACTCGTTGGCAGTGACAGCGATGCAAGGCCGCTCCTTTATCATGAAGAACATGGGAAACAGTTGCTGCATCGTGGGTATCACCAGGTCCATGAAGTCGCGGGACACGGCTATGAAGCTGCCTGAAAAATCATCGGAACGCTCGCCCTGCTGCACAATCTGCTCGGGCAGGATGATGCAAAGCATCCCTTCACGCATTTCATAATCCCGCAAGTTGATATTCAGCTTGCACCAGCCTTTCCGGCAGACGGCAAAGCAGGCAGCGTTCAGACGCGTAGGATATGGCGTGAAAGGGATGTCCCTTATATCATCGAAAATAGCGAAATCATTGCCGATAAAGTCAATCATGGGCAGGTGTTGTATACCGGAGATATCAACGTTGCGTATCTGTTTTGTATTCATTATTCATGCGCTTTGCCGGCAAATATAGGATTATTCACGGAATTATTGGTTTAAAAATCGTGAATGTTATCCTAATTCATTATTTTAAAGCCGATGAAGAACGTACGCGGCTGCGTGGGACCGTAGAAATAACCGGCATCGCGGAACTCGCCCTTATCCAAGTCTTTCTGGAAGCTGTTGAATATATTCTGCACACCGGTGTTCAGTTGGAACTTGATATGGTCGTGCAGCACGAAGGTATAGTTCAGCTTCAGGTTGAGGTCGAAGAACTGGGGCGTGGTCTCCATGCGGTCTTCCGCGATGTATCCGGCATAGTGCGGTACAATCATCTTGCCCGTATACGTGCCGGAGAGGGAGAAGTCGAAATTCTTCAGCGGAGCGGACGAGAAGGTGAAGTAGCCGTAATAGTCGGGCGTGCGGGGCATGCGCTTGGTGGTCAGGTCCTTGCCGTCCACCTGTGTCCAGACTTCCTCGCGGGTGTAGCGGCTGCGCTGCGCGGTAAAGCCCAACTGGAGCTGCGCTTCCTTGCCGTGGGCAATCTTGGCGTCGAGGTTGGCGCCGTACACGCGGGCGCCGTTGCCGTTGTGGCGTTCCTTGATTACATCGCCCACATCGTTTTTACCGATGTCCTCGAGCACGAATACGTGGCGCAGGTCGGTATAGAAACCCTCTACAAGGATGTTTGCCTGCCAGTGTCCCAGGTGGGCGGTCCAGTCCACCGAGCCGCTGTAACTGTTGGAACGCTCCTCGCGCAGGTTGTCCGCCAGCTTGATTTGCACGCCTTCGCCGCCTACTGCGGTGACGTGCAGGTCTTCATCGTAGGCCTGCGGGGCGCGGAAACCGGTGGAGTACGTCAGGCGCGCCTGGAAGTCCTCGGTAGGCTTATAAAGCAGGTTGACGCGGGGACTGAATATCAGTTTGTCTATCAGGTTGTGCTTGTCCAGGCGGGCGCCGACGAGCATGGTCAGTACGTTCATCTTCCACTCGTTCTGCACGAAGGCGCTGGCGATGCGTACATCCTGCTGCATATCGCGGTGATAGCCCGTCATGACATCGTGCAGGGAGTTGTTCTGATACTCCAGTCCGCCCGTGAAGGTGGCGGGGGCGAAAAGGCAGTTGTTCATGTTGCCCACGTACATGCCGCCTGCCACCCACGTCAGGTCGTCCGTCTTGCCGTAGGCGTTCATGTCCTTCTGTGCACCGTAGTAGCTGTTGCGGTCGGTGTGCTGGATGGAGCCGTACAAGGAGATTTTATGCTTATACTCGCGCCAGAAGAGGTCGTAACTCAATCCGCCGCTGTTAATGATGTGCTTGGTCTGCTCGGTGATGTCCGCCTCGTGGGGCTGAAGATCGAACTTGTTGCCGCCGCGGCGGAACTCGTTGGTGGTGTGATACTCCAGGTTGATACGGCTGAAATGCGTGGGACGGTAGTAGGCGCGGAAGCCGAAGGTGTTCATGTTCAGCTTGCCCAGTTCGGAGAAACCGTCGCCGTCACGGTCGTACGGATTGCGGTTGCGGTAGCTTTCGTAGAGGGCGATGCCGTAGGAGTTGTCTTTGGCCACCAGGGATACGTTCCCACCCATGTACTGCTCCCAGGACTTGCCGTCCATGTTGGAGAACATGCTCGACACCTGGAAGGAGTTGTTAATGGGGTCTTTGGTGATGATATTGATAGTTCCGCCCACAGCATTGGCGCCGAACAGCGCCGAACCGCCGCCGCGTACCACCTCTACCCTCTCGATCATGTTCACCGGTATCTGCTCCAGCCCATATACCCCGCTCAGCGCACTGATGACGGGACGGCTGTTTATCAGGATTTGCGAGTACGGGCCTTCCAGACCGTTGATACGCACCTGGGGGAAACCGCAGTTCTGGCAGTTGTTCTCCACCCGCAGGCCCGACTGGTAGTTGAGTGTCTTGGCAAGGTCGGTGGAGTTCACCATCTCAAAGAGCTTGGCGCTCATCACGTTCACCACCACGGGAGCAGCCTTGCGGCTCACCTCGTTGCGGTTGGCGGACACCACGACCTCATCGGTCATGAAGCTTTCCTCTTCCATCTGGAAATGCACCACCGCCGTAAAGTCCTTGTTTACTTCAATCGCCTTTTCCTGTGTCTTATAGCCTACGGCGGATACGCGCAACGTATATTTGCCCGCCGGCAGGTTCTTGAACTCGAACTGACCTTCTTCATTGGACACTGTTCCCTGTCCGCTGCCTACAATCAAAACGGTGGCATACGGTATATTCTCTTCCGAACCTTTTACAAGAACATGGCCGGAAATCATGTTGCCTTCCCTGATAGGGTTTGCGGCAACGGCTGCGCCGATACCTGCCACAGCAAGCATCAACGCCAATATAATTTGTTTCATTTGAATAATCGCTTTTATTTCAGTTACTTAATGATACCAATTCTGTACCGGTACTTGGTACGGCAAGTACCAAAGGCGGGTACGACGGATACCAAACATTGGTACGGCGAGTACCAAAGATTGGTACATCGAATACCAAGCATCGGTACAACGAATACCCAACGTTGGTATGGAGCATACCAGGCGTTGGTACAACACTATCAAAGGGTAACGGAATAAGGGGGAGCGCGGAGAGAGGGCATCCGACACGCTTTTCCCTTTATGACGGGCGTATCGGTTTCGCTTTCCATCACCTGCAACAGAGAGCGCATCGGGTGTTGCAGCTCGCAGCAGTCCGGCGTGTCCGAACTGAAGTGCGACAGCAGGCCGATGACAATCAGCGAGTCGGTGGAGTGCGAATGCTGGTTATGGAAAGGGTGCGAGTGGGTTATCAGCACCCCGTTGACGTAGTGGACGTGGGTAAACGCCGTTATGCTTGCCTGGTACGCCACGAAGAGCGCCAGCAAGCATAATGCGCATATGGTTCTTTTTATTCCTCTCACGTCTTACGGTTTGTTTCTTGAGTTAGGGACGGCAAAGGTAATACTAATTTCGGTTTGTACCAAACAGAAATTCATAATCGCGCTTGGAAGCGGGAACAGCCCACTCCTCCGGAATGAATTTCCACTGGCCGAGCGCACGCGGCTCGATTACCTTCTTCTGCTCGATGTACTGCATCAGGTAATAGCGCAAATCCTTGTCGGTAGAGCTGATGATGCGTTCCTTCAACTCGTCCTGGGAGATGCCCGCGCCTTTCGTCAGCAGTTCCCCGCCGCCGTTGCCGCGATAGGAGTTCAGGGCTACCGTGTACATCTTGTCCATGTGGAACGGGGTGCCGTCTGCCATGCTGAGGATGGTTACCTTACTGCCGCACGGCTTCGTGACGTCTACCGTGTAGATGATGCCTGCGGCGGAGTCGAAGTTGAAGCTGAAGTTCTTGAAGGCAGCCCTGTCCGCAGCGCCCTCGCGGGGTTGGTCGCGAAGCAGCAGGATGTGGTCGTCGGGCGAAGTCATGCGGTTGGTCCATAGGTCGTAGGACATCTCCAGGGCATCGTGCACTTCCTTGCCCGAAAGTTTCATGGTGTAGAGCATGTTCTCGTACTTGTAGAGGTTGAACATGTCGTACACGTAAATATCCCCTTCCTTAATCTGCGTGTCGTAGGACAAGGGAGCCGCCAATGAAATCTCGGCACCGCTGATGTCCAACTGCAAGGTATGGATGAGGTCGATGAATGCGGAAGAACCGAAATAGGCGGGACGGGTGGAGACCGTCTTCGTGAAGCGTCCGATTCTTTTCGATACGAAATCCTGAATGGTGGCGTACTGCGGCGAGAAACGTTTCATGAATTCACCGCTGATGCCGTAGGGGGCGGTTTCGGTGAGCACGCCGTCAATCTGCTTGTCCGTAACCTTACCGTTGCGCAGGGTCACGGTAATGTCAATGTCGCTCACCACGATGCCGTTGCTGGCGGGGTCCATCACCAGTACGGAGTCGCCTGCCACGTTCTGCACCTTCTTGCATTCGCGGGCGTGGTCGTGGCCCATAAGCACGATGTCGAAGCCCGGAACATTGCGGGCTACGTCCAGCGAGGCATTCTCCCGGTATTTGCCACCCATCAGCAAGGCGTCCTGCCCGGCATGGAACATACCGATTACAATATCGGGACGCTCCTTTTCGCGGATTATCTTCATCCACTTGCGAGCGGTCTCTTCCATGTCGTCAAAACGAAGCCCCCGCCACAGATTCTCGGAGAGCCACACCGGAATGGCGGGCGTTATCATGCCGAGAACGGCAATCTTCACTCCGTCGCGCTCCAGCACCTTGTAGGGCCGGAAGTGGGGTTCGCCCGTAGCGGTATCGATGATGTTGGCACCCAACACCGGAGCACGGCAGTCGCCTGCCCAACGGTCGAAAACGGCACGTCCCGTCTCTACATCGTGGTTGCCCATATTGGCGGCATCATAGCCCATGAAGTTCAGCATATCGGCGGTTACGTGGAGCGATACCGTGTCGATGTAGTTATAGTAATAGGCGGTGGGCTGGCCTTGCAGGATGTCGCCGTTGTCCAGCAGAATCAGGTTGTCCTTATAGGTTTCGCGCGCTTTCTGCACGAATGCGTGCACGCGTGCCAGGCTTCCGGCGGCCTCCCGCTGAAGGATGAAATCGTGGGGATAGAAATTACCGTGGATATCACTGGTCTGTACTATTTTCAGTTTTACTTCTTTATCCTGCGCAGCAACTGCTCCAATCAGCAGGAACATCCACGCAAGACAGCAGGTCAGTCTTTTCATTTCGTTGTTCTGTTAATGTATAAATACCATGTGTAAATAGCGCAAAGATATAATAAAACTCACAAAAAGGCGGTAGGGAAAGATTGTTTTTCGTACTTTTGGCGCTCATTATCAAAAAAAGAAGCTGACATGACACAAATCTTTCACAGCATGATAGCTGCCATTCTCGGCATATCGGAAAAGCAAATCGGGCAGACACTCTCCCTGCTCGACGACGGAGCAACCATCCCGTTCATCAGCCGCTACCGCAAGGAAATGACGGGCGGACTGGACGAAGTGCAGATAGAATCCATCCGTACCCATTACGAAAAACTGAAGGAAACGGCGAAACGGAAGGAGACCATCGTCGCCACCATCCGCGAACAGGGGAAAATGACCCCGGAACTGCAAAAGCGCA
Source organism: Bacteroides stercoris ATCC 43183 (assembly GCF_025147325.1). Classification (NCBI taxonomy): domain Bacteria; kingdom Pseudomonadati; phylum Bacteroidota; class Bacteroidia; order Bacteroidales; family Bacteroidaceae; genus Bacteroides; species Bacteroides stercoris. The sequence continues at coordinate 2,191,496 of NZ_CP102262.1, read as the reverse complement.
TTGACGACACGTGGGACAGCACCGCCCTCGAAGACATCTACCTGCCCTACAAGCCCAAACGGAAAACCCGTGCGGAAGCCGCCCGCCAGAAAGGACTCGAACCGCTTGCCACCCTGCTGATGCTCCAGCGCGAGCCTCATCCCGAACAGCGTGCCGCCGCCTTCGTGAAAGGCGATGTAAAGGATGCGGACGATGCCCTGAAAGGTGCGCGCGACATCATAGCCGAACAGGTGAGCGAGAACGAACGCGCCCGCAACATGCTGCGGAATACCTTTGCACGCCAAGCCTTGCTGACCGCCAAAGTGATAAAAGGCAAAGAGGAGGAAGGTGCCAAATACCGGGATTACTTCGACTGTTCGGAGCCCCTGAAGCGATGCAGCTCGCACCGCCTGCTTGCCATCCGCCGCGCCGAAGCGGAGGGTCTGCTCAAAGTGAGCATCAGCCCCAACGACGAAGAGTGCGTGGAACGGCTGGAACGGCAGTTTGTACAGAGCAACAACGCCTGCGGGAAGCAGGTGGCGGAAGCCGTGCAGGATGCCTACAAGCGTCTGTTGAAACCGTCCATCGAGACCGAGTTTGCCGCGCAAAGCAAGGAGCGTGCCGACGATGAAGCCATCCGCGTCTTTGCGGAAAACCTGCGGCAGTTACTGCTGGCATCGCCCCTGGGGCAGAAAAGGGTGATGGGGATAGACCCCGGATTCCGCACCGGATGTAAGGTGGTGTGCCTGGATGCGCAGGGCAACCTGCTGCACAACGAGAATATCTACCCGCATCCGCCGGTGAACCAAAGCAAAGAGGCGTTTGCCAAACTGCAGAAGATGATAGAGGCCTATAAGGTGGAAGCCATCGCCGTGGGCAACGGCACTGCCAGCCGCGAGACGGAAGATTTCCTGAAACGGCAGACGTTCAACCGGGAAGTGCAGATTTTCATTGTCAGCGAGCAGGGTGCATCCATCTACTCCGCTTCCAAGATAGCCAGGGATGAGTTTCCGGAATATGATGTAACGGTGCGCGGCGCCGTATCCATCGCCCGCCGGCTTATGGACCCGCTGGCGGAGCTTGTCAAGATAGACCCGAAGTCCATCGGTGTGGGACAATACCAGCACGACGTAGACCAAAGCAAGCTGAAGAAATCCCTCGACCAGACTGTGGAGAACTGCGTAAACCTGGTCGGCGTAAACCTGAATACGGCAAGCAGCCATCTGCTGACGTATATATCGGGACTTGGTCCTCAACTGGCGCAGAACATCGTGAACTACCGCGCCGAGAACGGAGCATTCGCATCGCGCAAGGAGCTGATGAAAGTTCCGCGCATGGGTGCAAAGGCTTTTGAGCAATGTGCCGGCTTCCTGCGCATACCGGATGCCAGGAATCCGCTGGACAACACGGCGGTGCATCCCGAAAGCTACCACATCGTGGAGCAGATGGCAAAGGACCTGGGATGCAGCGTGGCCGAACTGATTGCCGACAAAGAATTGCGCCGGAAGATACAGCCGGAACGCTACCTCTCTCCCACCGTCGGAATGCCGACCTTGAAGGATATCCTGCAAGAGCTGGAGAAGCCGGGGCGTGACCCGCGCGGGCCTATCAAAGTGTTCGAATTCGATAAGAACGTGCGTACAATCGATGATTTGCGCATAGGCATGGAACTGCCGGGCATCGTGGGGAATATCACCAACTTCGGCGCTTTCGTCGATATAGGTATCAAGGAAAACGGCTTGATACACCTCTCCCAGCTTGCGCAGAAGTATGTATCAAACCCTAATGAGATTGTATCCATCCATCAGCAGGTACGCGTAAAGGTGCTCAGTGTAGATACCGAACGGAAACGTATACAACTGACGATGATTGGGGTTAGCGGTTAGCGATTAGGGGTTAGTGATTAGGGATTAGTGCCTTGCGGTGTGAGTGCGCAGCCTGCTAATCACTAATCGCTAATCACTAACCCCTAATCCCTATATATCAGCTTGTCCTTGTCATTGCCGAAAAGGTTATCGCCCAAAGTTGTAATCTTATCGCCGGTGGCAAGGACATGACGAAGATTGTCGCATCCCATGAATGCACCGTACTCTATGGCAGTTACACCGGAAGGAAGTTCCAAGGTGCCGCACAACCGTCCGCATCCGCTGAACGCACGCTGGCCGATGCTCTTCAAGCCATGGGGCAGTTTGATATTGAGCAGGTATTTCTTTTGGGTAAACGTGTATTCGGGGATAGTTGTGGCATTGCACTTGGACAAATCCACGCTCACCAGATTGGGCATGTAGTTGCGTATCAACGTAAAGTCCGCCTCGTCCATCTTACCTTCTACCGTAAGGAAGTTCACATCTTTGGGCTGTATGCCCGCACGAAGCAGTTCGCTGGCAAGGCTGCCCATGGTGGCTATCTGCACCAAAGCTCCTACCGGTTCGCCCTCTATGAAAGCGAATGTCTCCCACCGCTTGCCGCGACGATAGGAATCGCTGCTACCCAGAGGGACGAATATCGCCGTTACACTGTCCGCCAGAGCTTCGGGCAACAGGTTGGGGGGAGTTTTCTTACGTATGCGGCAAATCTTCAGGTTGGTGCATCCCTTGAATGCACCGTCTTCGATGTTCTTGGTCTTGTCGGAAAGGATTACCTCCGTCAAGGATGTTTTTCCGGCAAAAGTGCTGTCGCCAAGCTGCTTGCAGAAAGCATAGGACGGGATGCAATTGGCGGGATAGATGTAAAAGCGGTCGGGATGCGTACCGTTCTTTCCGGCGTACATGCTGATGGATGCATTGGAGATGTCCAGTATTTGCAGTTTCTTGAATTCATCGCGCAGGTGGCGGAAATCCACTGCATTCAGCTTGCCTTGCAGGACAAGGTGGGTAATCTCGTTCGCTTCTTCTTCGGTGAGCATTTCCACCAAAGTACCGGGTTTGGCAACGGTATATCTCCTGGAAGTCTGGGCGGAGACGTTCGATATCATAATGCCCAGTCCGGCTACTAAAAGTATCTTTTTCAGGTTCATGTTTTGTGTCAGATTGATTTAATTTTCAAATATAAGAAGAAAGCGCCAACCGTGAATAATGATTTCTCTTTTTATTGCTATTTTTGTCGGATATTAATTAACCGAACTTATTTTTCTCATGGAAACCATCGGAAATGAATCCAAAGCCAAACGTTTTGGAAAAGCGGCAATCGACATTGTTTCATTCGCCGCGCTTGCCGTCATCATCATTACAATAATAAGCGTCCCTTTCGCAACCGTATTGCTGAAGTTAGGAAAGGAAGAGGCCGATACGATGTCCTATTTCATATTGAGCGAGACGCTGATGCTGGCAGGCGTATTCCTTTCCGCATGGATAGTATGGCATTTACGCGGCTTTTCACTGGAAGGGCTCGGACGCTCTTTAACGATGCGTTGGAAGGACTGGCTGTCGGGAATACTGCTGGCAACCGTTCTTTATGCGGTAGGGTTTGGCATATCCTTGTGGGCAGGTGCGGTAGAGATTGCAGGAGTGACATTCAATCCTTCTTCCTTACTGATGAGCCTTGTATTCTTCCTGCTGGTAGCCGTGACAGAGGAATTGGCATTGCGGGGATTTGTATTGGAACGCCTGCTGCAAAGCGGGGTGAATAAGTTTTGTGCCTTGTTCCTCTCCGCCGCCCTGTTCTCCTTGATTCATATAGGCAATCCGAACTTCGACTTTCTGTCTTTTATCAACATACTTCTGGCAGGCATCCTTTTAGGCTCATCCTATATATACACACGCAACCTCTGCTTCCCGATAGCTCTACACTGGTTCTGGAACTGGATACAAGGCCCGGTATTAGGCTATGAGGTCAGTGGAAATAAATTCTGCAACGGCTTGCTGGCCCTTCGGCTGCCCGAAGCCAATCTGATAAACGGCGGCGCTTTCGGCTTTGAAGGCTCCGTACTCTGTACGGTACTGATGGTAGTGGGAACAGGATTGATTTTAAAAATACACGGAAAATAGGGGTTAGTGATTAGCGGTTAGTGTTTAGGGACGGGAGTGGGATGTAATTTGAGGATTTCTTTTAGGCACGGAATTACACGGATTTCACGGAAAAAAGAATAAGGGGTAATGTTACCAAAAGCAACTTGGTAATATTACCCCTAATAAAATAAATCCGTGTAATATGCGCCTAATAAAGCAACAAATAAGGGAATGCTACTGAAAATAACAAACGCTTTTTTGTTTTGACACGCTATTAATCACTAATCACTAATCGCTAATCATTATTTATTGTACATTTTTGTTCTCAGCTCCTTGATGTGGTCGGAAGTGATGTATTCATCATACTCCATCATCTTGTCGATGATGCCGTTCGGGGTCAGTTCGATGATACGGTTTGCCACTGTCTGGATGAACTCGTGGTCGTGAGACGAGAACAGGATGTTTCCTTTATAGGTCTTCAGGTTATTGTTGAATGCCTGGATGGATTCCAGGTCAAGGTGGTTGGTCGGCGTATCCAGAATGAGACAGTTGGCATTACGCAACTGCATGCGCGCAATCATACAACGCATCTTCTCGCCACCCGACAGTACGCTTGCTTTCTTCAGCACCTCTTCGCCGGAGAAAAGCATACGGCCGAGGAAACTCTTCATATATACCTCATTGCCCTCGCCAAACTGGCTCAACCAGTCTACCAGATTCAAATCCGTATTAAAGAAAGCGGTGTTGTCCAACGGCAGATAAGCGGTGGTAATCGTAACACCCCAGTTGAAAGTTCCCGCATCCGGCTTCATATTTCCGTTGATAATCTCGAACAAAGCGGTCATGGCACGCGGATCGTGTGAAAGGAACACGATTTTATCCCCTTTCTCCACATTGAAGTTCACATCACGGAACAGCACCGTGCCGTCTTCCAGCGTTTTCGTCAGTCCGGCTACTTCAAGAATCTGATTGCCCGGTTCGCGTTCGGGAGTGAAGATGATGCCCGGGTACTTACGTGACGACGGTTTGATTTCTTCCACATTCAGCTTCTCCAGCATCTTCTTACGGCTGGTAGTCTGCTTGCTCTTCGCCACATTGGCGCTAAAACGGCGGATAAACTCTTCCAGTTCTTTCTTCTTCTCCTCGGCTTTAGCCTTCTGGTTCTGCTGTTGGCGGAGAGCAAGCTGGCTGGACTCGTACCAGAAGCTGTAGTTTCCGGCAAAGAGGTTAATCTTTCCGTAGTCGATGTCCACGGTATGCGTACAAACGGAGTCGAGGAAGTGACGGTCGTGGCTCACTACCAGAACGGTATGTTCAAAATTGGCAAGATAGTCCTCCAGCCAGGTTACGGTTTCCATGTCCAAGTCATTGGTAGGCTCGTCCAGCAGCAGGTTATCCGGATTGCCATACAAAGCCTGCGCCAGCATGACACGTACTTTTTCCTTGTTGTTCAGCTCGCCCATCAGCACATAATGCTTGTCTTCCTTGATGCCCAGTCCGCTCAATAAGGCGGCAGCATCGCTTTCTGCATTCCAACCGTCGAGTTCGGCGAATTTCTCTTCCAGTTCGGATACCTTCAGACCGTCTTCGTCCGTGAAGTCCTCTTTGGCATAGAGTTCTTCGCGCTGTTTCATAATGTCCCACAGCACGGTGTGCCCCATCATCACGGTATCCATCACCGTATAAGCATCCCACTTGAAGTGGTCCTGGCTCAATACGGACAGGCGCTCGCCCGGTCCCAGCATGATAGACCCCGTTGTCGGGTCCAAATCGCCCGAAATAGTACGCAGGAAAGTAGACTTTCCGGCACCGTTGGCACCGATTATACCATAACAATTACCACTTGTAAACTTCAGGTTTACATCATTAAACAACACTCTTTTACCAAATTGAACCGATACGTTCGAGACTGTAATCATCTTTATATTTACTGTTTTATTATGTACTACTTACAATTTAATACCTATAACTCTGCAAATTGCGGGTACAAAGATACGAAATAATACGGTAAAACAGCTTACAACGAGTTAACTTATTGCATGATATGAAGTTAACCCGATACATACAACAAAGGTAACTGACTGCAACCTATCGAGTTAACTTACTGTCCGCACAAGGTTAGCGCTCTATTTATAGCACATTACGCTGTCAATCTGACATAAAAATATTACCTTTGCAGCGTTTTTGGCAAAAGCCGTCAATTTGGCAAAGTTTTTGCTATTAAAACCGTATCATATTAACTTAAACCCTTAACAACAATGAAAGCAAAATCATTTTACAAGAATAACAAGCATAACAATATGGACTCTAAAGAAAAAGAAAACATCAACGAAGAAGAGTTAAAAGCACAAGACGCTCAAGACGAAACTTGTGAAGAAACAACAGAGAAAGAAGAAGAAGTTGCCCTGACAGAGGAAGAAAAACTCACTCAGGAACTGCAAAAGGCCAACGCTGAGATTGAAGACCAGAAAGACAAGTACCTGCGTCTCTCTGCCGAGTTCGACAACTACCGTAAACGTACAATGAAAGAAAAAGCCGAACTTATCCTGAATGGCGGAGAAAAGAGCATCAGCAGCATTCTTCCTATCGTGGACGACTTTGAACGCGCCCTGAAAAACATGGAGACCGCCACCGATGTAGCTGCCGTAAAAGAAGGTGTGGAGCTTATCTACAACAAGTTTATGACAGTATTGGGTCAGAACGGTGTCAAAGTAATCGAAACCAAAGAACAGCCGCTTGACACAGACTACCACGAAGCCATTGCCGTAATCCCGGCTCCCGACGAAGCTTTGAAAGGTAAAATTCTGGACTGCGTACAAACCGGTTACACGCTAAACGACAAAGTAATCCGCCATGCCAAGGTAGTGGTTGGAGAATAACATACACAGTTATATGGAAAAAAGAGATTATTACGAAGTACTGGAAGTCGAAAAAACAGCATCGGTAGAAGAGATAAAGAAAGCCTATCGTAAGAAAGCTATCCAGTATCACCCCGATAAAAACCCCGGTGACAAGGTAGCCGAGGAGAAGTTTAAAGAAGCGGCAGAAGCATACGATGTATTAAGCAATCCGGACAAGCGTGCCCGTTACGACCAATTCGGCCATGCCGGAATGAGTGGCGCTGCCGGCAACGGCGGACCGTTCGGCGGTTTCAGCGGTGGCATGTCCATGGACGACATATTCTCCATGTTCGGCGATATATTCGGTGGACACAGCGGTGGCTTTGGCGGCGGTTTCAGTGGTTTCGGCGGATTCGGCGGCGGTGGCGGTGGCGCGCAACAGCAACGCCGTTATCGCGGCTCGGACTTGCGCGTTAAGGTGAAGCTGAACCTCAAGGAGATTTCTACCGGAGTAGAGAAGAAATTCAAACTGAAAAAGTATGTACCCTGCAGCCACTGTCACGGAACCGGTGCAGAAGGAGACGGCGGTGCGGAAACCTGCCCTACCTGTAAGGGCAGCGGTACGGTAATCCGCAACCAGCAGACCATCCTCGGCACAATGCAGACGCGTACCACTTGTCCTACCTGTGGTGGCGAAGGCAAGGTCATCAAGAATAAATGTAAGGAATGTGCAGGCGAAGGTATCGTTTACGGCGAAGAAGTCGTTACCGTGAAAATTCCTGCCGGTGTAGCCGAAGGCATGCAGCTCTCCATGAGCGGCAAAGGCAATGCGGGCAAACACAACGGCGTACCGGGCGACCTGCTGATTCTCATAGAGGAAGAGCAGGACAAGGAACTGATTCGCGATGAGAATGATTTGATTTACAACCTGTTGCTCAGTTTCCCGACAGCCGCATTGGGCGGTGCGGTAGAAATACCCACCATTGACGGCAAGGTTAAGGTAAAAATCGAATCGGGTACACAGCCGGGTAAGGTTCTCCGCCTGCGCGGCAAAGGACTGCCTAACGTAAACGGATACGGAACCGGAGACCTGCTGGTGAATGTCAGCGTATATGTGCCCGAAACACTGAACAAGGAAGAGAAAAAAGCGCTGGAAGAAATGGAAAGGTCGGATAACTTCAAGCCGAATACTTCTATCAAGGAGAAGATTTTCAAGAAGTTCAAGAGTTTGTTTGATTAATACTAAAGTTACATCTCTATAAAACAGAAATCTCTATAAAGCATCGTTCTTTATAGGGATTTCTGCTGATAAAGTTCCCGTTTACACCTTACTTTTTAATTGTAATACAAGTAATTTCTGGAGTACGGACCCCCGGTTTTAATTCTCCATTGATACAAAAAATATTTTCTCCGCATACCACCAACGCAGCACCTGCACGAGCAACATCCGGTATACAAGCTATTGTTTGCCACTCCCGTAAGCGTACATCATAAACAAGAACCCGTTTATTAAAACGATACCATTCCACCGGATGAGTCAAATAATCAGCAGCCGGTTTTTGAAGTGCACGCAAAAAAATGTCTTTATCAACACCTCCCATACAAATAATCAGATTTTTATCCCAAGCAGTCGCCACGCCACCGCTTAAAGAGACCTTTTCACCTACCTCATCCATTACCTCAGGTAATGGTGTCCAAGTATTAGCAGCCGGTGAATACACATATCCATCAACCGAAAGAGAAGCATCACGTTCTTCCGTTGGTGCAGCAAAGCCACTCCATAGGTAGAAACATAATTGTCCATCAGCATCCAGTTGTGCAGCGCTTACCGGTTGTACCCGAGGAACACCCGGAAAGGCTGGAAGCTCCTGCCAGCCTTGAGACAATTGCTCCAAATCGAGGCAATAAAAAGCATTGGACGCCTTACCATCTTTATTTCCACCGGCAACATAGAGTTTATTTTCCAGTAAAGCACCTGTCATATTATCCAGCGTACAAGGTAACGAAGGCAATGTTTCTACAACAGCTTTCTCATTAGCCACACGTATGCGATAAGTTGTAGACAGAGCCGCCTGTTCATTCATCCCCCCTACACATATTATTCCATCTGCGGTAGATACAGAAACTCCATAGGCCATTGCTTGCGGTAACTGTCCTGCTCTCTGCCAAACCAATACAGAGTCCTTCGACAGTTCTGCTGTATAAATATCGCGATAGTATTTCTTAGAGCCGCCGGCATGAACCGGTATTTTAGGAAAATTACAGCCGCCGGCAATCAATAACTTACCTGCCGCTATTCCTGCATAGCAAGCTGAAACACCTTTAGCAAAATTTTCATTTTCCTGCGGGAATCCCTGCATTTGACTGACTTTATCAATAATAACGCATGCAGCAGATGCAGCTACACGAAAAGTTGAAGCCGGCAATCCCATCTTATTCACCAGATTAGCACGAGTAAACGGTTGCCATCCATAGCGAATGAAACGGGGATTCTTAATATTGGTATTATACACTTTCAGACAGTTATCCTCAACGATAGCAGTAGCAGGCTCATAAAAGCCCTCTTCCTCTGCCACTTCAAACGCACACAAAGGGGCTCCATCAACACTACGCAAACCATCGCCGTAATCGAACGAAACATATACAGCACCATCTCTGAATTCTGCACTGCGAAACAACGGACCTGAAGGAAGTACATTTTCATACCCATAAGTACGGTTCAGTGCCCAATACCCCAAGCGCTCGCCAATCGGTTTCTTATTGATAGGATGTACATCCAATGAATCTCCCTGATCGCTGGATACAACCATTCCCGTATTAGGAATACTTTTCATCAATCTTCGCTGACTATCACGGAACCAAGTCCATGACGGACGGTCTATGCTTGACAGTTGCACATAATAAAAAGGCAGATTCGGTTGTTCCCAATTGGAGCGCCAACTATCAATCAACAGTTTAAAAAGTTTCTCATGCGCTTCCTTGTTATGAGTATTCGATTCTCCTTGATACCAAATAACTCCTTTCAGCGGGTATTTACTCAAAGGGAGAATACCGGATTCAAACAGAAAACAAGGTTCGTAAGGATGACGTTGCTGCTTGTTGGTAGAATGTTTTATGTTCAAAGCAGCTCTTTTACGAACCCAGTCTTGAATAAAATCATTCTTTGTCCAATCATACAGGATATCCGGAAACTCACAATCCAATGTATGGCGATCTATCCATGCTTCCGTAGGTGAACCACCGACAGCATTACATATCAAGCCTACCGGTACATTCAGACTATCGCGAAGCATCTTGCCAAAGTAGTAAGCCACAGCAGAAAAAGAAGCTGCTGTAGCGGAAGTACAAGATTTCCAAACAGTAGATTTATAATAGTGCAAATGATTCAAAGAGTCTAACACAGATGCATTCCATGCTACCGCATTCGTACGCCAACGCGCTTTCATATCAAACAGCCGAAGTTTGTCGTCATTCGCTTCCGGAATATCTGTTTGCGCAGTGGCTGCCTGCTTCAACATAAACTCCATATTTGATTGTCCGGAACATAACCAGACTTCACCAACCAATACATTTTTGCATGATAAAGTCTGTTTTCCTACAGATATGGATAATGTATAAGGTCCGCCCGCCTGCAAAGGCGTAAGTAGCACAAACCAACGACCATTATTGTCTACACGGGCAGTAGCCTTCTGCTGGGCGATACTTACTGAAACCAGCTCACCGACATTCGCTTTCCCGTGTATCTTCAATGGAACATCACGTTGCAACACCATATTATCGGTATACAAGTCTGATACTTGCAAACGGGTAGAATACGACTCTGCCTCCCGATTTTCTATTCTTGCACCATAAGTAATACCATTTTCCATACAAGTCACTTTCACTTTCTTTTGTGCCCAAAGGCAAGTATAGCAAAACAAACTTAAGAATAAAAATACTTTTTTCATTTCTGTATAATATAATGTTTTACGTTCTCTACCCATTTCAAAATAACCTTTTCCAAGTAAATGCAACCCGTCATTCGTATAATCAATATTCATTTTTCCGGTTGCAAATAAAACGTTGAAAATTTATTCAGCTGAGCATTGGCAGTTACTGTAACTATCAGCACTGCAATGAATAAATAACTAATAGTATTTTCTTCATGACTAAAATATAATTAGTAATTTCAGTTATTCTTTCAAATGTTTTTTCAGCCAGGGAATGACTAGCTCCGATTTAAAATAATGGTCAGGCGCATCTACATTCACCATATTAAAATACTCATCCCTACTTAATCCTTCGGGCAGTTTATCAATCTTTTTGCGCTTTTGCGGATCAGCAAATTTAGGATAATGGTAAATTTCCACATTAGATGGATAACCAGATATTTCGTAAGCCTTACGAATTATATTGAAGTCGCGGTCTAATCCGCCTTCCGTCAGGATGACAGGACGCGGAGCCAACGAGGCTACAATATCCGGAAAGTTAAACTTGCGCCAGAAATTAGGAATCAAGTGCCGGATTGAGTTGGGAAAGATACGGGTTCCATTCTTATCGGGAGCGGTCATCACCAAAGCTCTTTCCTGAGTTTGACACAGAAAATCATTGTAGACAAAAGCGTATATAGAGGGATCCAGTACCCCCAAAACCATTAATGGTTCCGTACCCAAAGAAAATCCACTGACCACAATACGGTCTTTACGGATATAAGGCCGCGACTTCATCCACTCAAGTACCTGCATATCCAGATAAGCCGCATATCCCAAGTAACTCCATCCCATTTCCAGCAAGAAACGGGAAAACAAGTCATAGTTATAGTTTCTGCCTCGGACATACCGTTCCAGATCAGCCGCCTCACCAGCTGCCGGATTATCTACAGCCACTGCAATATATCCGGCTTTGACTAAATTTTGTGCCATAGTCACTTTAGGGTTACGATAATCGTCATTGAACTTAGCTGCCACCCCTGGTTCGCCGGCTAATCCTTCTTTAGAGCCGCCCGAACCCGGAATACATAAAATGGCAGGCGACGGTTTCACCAAACTATCCGGTATTAGTACCAGAAATGTGGATACGCATTCGGATAAAGGATAATACTCCCACTTTTCAAGCCGATAGCCGTTACGCTGTACTGTATGAATACACTTGGGAACCGGAGGGTTATCCTGTTGTTTCGGAAAATTCATAATCTCCTGCATAGACTTACGAACTTTCTTCTGCCATTTGGCAAATTCCCTTTTACTCATGTCCGGACAAAAAGCACACTCCGGTTCTATATCAGACAACATGGAATGCACCACACCATAAGAACTAAGGAAGCGTCCGTCGTCACGGTCAGAGCGAATCTCTTTATGCTCATTAGGTGACCATTCCGTCACTTGGGCTGTAATCAAGGCACACCAGCATAGAAGCAAACCTATTATTACATTTCTCTTTTTCATCTCTTCATAAATTTAAAGTTTTACAACGACCTCACACTTATTTCACAATATCCTTCAGCATCACTGCCTGAAAAGTCATCTGAGCAACACTACTCTCGTACAATATGCCAACGGTTTCTTTGTCAATCATTGTCAGGCACGAATATCCCCAGTTATTGTCTTCATCCAACAATAACTGATGTTGCGGCAGCCAAGTTACACCGCCATCCAAACTAACTTTAATGGTAGTGCTGTGACGTCCTTTCGTCGTATTAGGATTGGAAAATATCAATATGTCTTTATCCAATATGTTGTCTTTAGCTTTCACACTGATGAGGCTTGCCATGCAAACGGGTTCCTGAAGCGCACTACGTGAAGATACATGTTCCATCCAAGTCTGCCCTAAATCTTTTGTCGTTGCTACGGCACGGCTTCCTTTACGGTTATCGCGCATGTTCAGCATCAGTATTCCCGGTTCAACTTCAGCAACTTGTGCTTCCGTTGTATTGGTACGAGCACAATTATGCATTTTCCAAGTTTCCCCACCGTCTTTACTATACATGATTCCTGCATTGGGTACACGAGTAGAATCTATAAACTGAGTAGGAAAAACCAATGTACCATCATCCATCGTAATACCCCTTCCAGGACCTTGTAGCAAGAAATACCAAGAAGGGTCTTTTACTTGTTCGGTTATATTGATTGGAGCAGACCATGTTTTACCATCGTCTATACTTTTAGTCACTACTAATTGGGCGGTATGGTTTAAATCCATTCCCGGATGCGAACTCCACCATGCACGCTGATTACCCATTCCATGAGTCCATGCAGCTACAATCCATATGGTATTAGTCTTGGTATCTACCAAAATAGAGGGATCACCCACCCCATTCTGTGCAGCAGGTAGCCCGTCATATTCACCAAAAGCAAGGGGCAGACGCATCTTCTCCCATGTTTGCCCGCCATCTGTACTGCGACTCAAACCTACATCTACATGTTCCTGCAAGTCTGCGCTATTGTTATACCGGACGTCATATACTCCCAGCAGGGTTCCTTTATTGGTAGTTACCAATCCCGGAATGCGATAAGCTGTCGATGCATCATCACCGGCATGACGTACTCCAACACCTACACGATGCTTAATACCTTTTGGCGATACCACTTGTAGAGAAGCTTTATTATTATCCAGATTTACAGATACTACTTCTGCAGAGATCTTAGTAGTCAAAGAAGCTGAAGATTTCATTTGCAAGCTAACCCAAAAGAAATTTACGCCGGGAAACAGTCTTTGATTTCCTACCAGTTTTATTTCATTCTTTACAGGTTTCGTTACTTTCGATTTTAAAATAGAATAAGATGGATTAGTAGCCAGAGTCTTTCCCGGTGAAGTAAAAGACAGATAGGATACAGGAGCAAAACGTTTTTTACCGTAATCTTGCAAAGCTTCCGTTCCACTATAATAGAGTTTTACAGACTGAATATCCTGTATAGGAGTATTTCCCGTAAACTTTAAAACTACGTCATTGAATATCTGTGCTGTATTAGCTTCCAAACGTATATAGAAAAGAATGTTATCCTGTCGTTCCAAAAGAACCGGAATCTGTGCTTCCTTCACGAACACGGTATCGGAAGCTTGCAGATTTCCAAACAATGTAATACTATAAAGCAGGAATAAGAATCGAAGTTTTTTCATGGTCAATATGTTCTTTTATTATTCGGCATAATACCGACGCTTATGATATAAATATAAATGCAATGTTATGTCTTATTTGTTCCTCAAACTGAAACTGTCAGTTCCAACAAGTGAAACTTTTAGTACCAACAAATTAAACCATTAGTTTTTTACCGGTGAAACTATTTTTTCCTTATAGGATAAAAGAAAAGCTGCCTCAAGACTCTTTTTGCCATGTCTTATTCAAAAGCTATTGGCAAAGCTAATGAAAAGATTTTATTACAGCAATTCCTGAGTGTTGAGGCAGACTCATCTTTCTAAAGACTAATAGCTATTTGGTATCTTTCATGCAACGAACAGGATAACCAAATGTTTTAGCCTGTGATCTTAATGGGAAGAAATTCGCCTTATCGTACATTAAAGAAGAACCATTTTTTGAAGTTATTATGCCATTACTCCAAGACTGTCCTCTATTAGCAGGGTTCTTTATTATCGGTCCTGAAGATGCATTATTTAAATAGCCTGTATTCGGATAGATAGGAGTAGAACCGACACTAAAAGTTCCACCGCCATTAGCTATAACTTCTGTCATTGTACCAGATGCAAGATTCACTTCTACAGCACCTGTAGAATATTTACCTCCTCCTGGAACACTAACAAATCCAGTCCATACATAAGCATGGGGTACACGATAACCCGGTGGACATGGATCATAAATAGTTTTATGCCCTGTATCATTTGTAGGTGCATCTTTTGATGTCAAAGCAGGATTACCCCACAAATCATTACCACCATCCTTAAGCCAATTTTCAGCTCCTGTACCGATATAGCACATGGGATATTTAGCAATATCAACCAATTCGATTGGAGTTCCTGTATATGACCAACTGCTATTATTTCCCTCAACAAACCCAATAAAGGATGGTATCATATTATTCTCTTTATCGTAAGTTGTCATAAAGGTGGTTGAAGCCATAGCACTATTGTCTCTTTCTGGAAATGGATCCTTGCGTCCCCATTGATAACGCATACCTTGCGCGCTGTTATCATTATTTGTAGACCAGCATGTAGCAGAAAGTGCACCCAGATTTCTATCCATCATCATAGGATTAATCAATTTATCATAGCTATTAAAATCACTATGAATTGTATACGTTTCTACCTTGGAATTTAAATCCACATCTGTAATCCAAATATGCCAACTCCAAACAATAGTTCCTGCATCATTATATGCTGCAATTACAGCATTACCTGGTACTAATGGAGTATTATCAGAGCCATTCAAAGTAAAATAAATGTAGTTATTCTTCAATTTTACACCAGAAAGCAAACTTCTTTCACTTTGCCATAAAATTGAAGCAGAAACGGGTACCAACGGAGAAGGAATTATACCTGGAGCAACACCCAAACTACTATCATAATTTGTAGTTTCCGGAGTTACTGCTCCATTACCCATAACCGTAGCATTAAAACGATATTCTTGTCCAGCCTTTCCTACTATGTAGCAGTTTGCGGTTTCATTTGCACTCAAGTCAATAGAAGCATCACCCAATTCTGTTTCAGTTAGTGTATCCATATCTACTTCCAGTGTATTAAATTCACCAGCAAGAATCTTCATAGAAGAAAGGTTACCCGTCAAGCTTAAGTCATTATCTTCTCCAGCTTTTTCTATCACTATCGTTACCTTACATTGTTTTGCCGACAAGTCCAAAGGATTTATAGACATATATCCATGAAAGGCTTCATTCAGCACTAATTCCGGAGCATTATCCACTTTCACCTGTACTTTAGAAGAACCTTCGGCAATAGCAAACTGACCTGTTGTCAAGTCGAACTTATACTCACCTGCCAAAGGAGCCCCCTCTTCTGTAGAGAATTCAATGGACTTTACTTTCCAACCTGCATACTTGGCTGCTGTTTTACAACTGATATCCATATATCCTAATGCATGCTTGAAAGTCATAGGTACAGCTGTTTCTACTTCGGCAGAAGTAGTCGTGGCATAAGTCAAAGCACTATTCATCAAATGAGTATTAGTAACACCCGACTGCAATTGTGAATTACTTAATGTTCCGGCAATAGCTTTTGCAGAAGTATTATTCTTGTTATACGGTGCATATACATAGAAAGTATGCTCACCCACCTCTTTATTCCACACTACCTGTGTGTAGAACAAACCTTCAGTCTTCCCTACAAAAGGAGCCGCAAGACCAACAGCCAAATTAACGGTTTCTGTTTGTTCACAAAAGAGACCAATCTTGCTGTCTGCCGCCCAAATTACCTTATTGTTTTCATCCAGCTGTGACTGACAATTAAAGAAAATCTGATTTCCTCCTGCCGGACGTGTAAAGTCATTTGTATAGTCATCGTCACTGCATGCAGTTGTAAAAAGCCCTGCGCAGAGTCCTAAGACCAGAAATGTATATTGTTTTTTCATCTTTTTATGATTTAGTATTTCTAATGAATTATAATAAACTCACTTTTCACCCGACAAGCGGTTTAATAGCCCGGTGTTTGTTCTACCTGAGGATCTTTAGACATCACTGCTGCGTCAATAGGCCACAACAAATGTTTCTCTACCAAGTCACCCGTAACGTTGATTTGAAGAGCCTTAGCCAAATCACCGTCTTTCATACGGCGAATGTCATACCAATGCTTACCTTCACCTACAAATTCTTTCGTACGTTCTTCTAGGATGGCATCTTCAGCCGTTTCTCCTGACTGCGGATATTTATGGTTAGCATAAGTATCGCCATAAGCACGTTGACGAATACTATTGATATAAGTAGTAGGATCGCCACCTTGCATAGTCACTATCTCAGCCAACAGTAATTGTAAATCTGCATAGCGATAGATAGGCCAGTCATTAGTGAAACGGCGGGTATCATTATCCATTTCACCCATAAACTTAGTCAAAAGAATAGCTGCATCTCCGCCTTCTATTTTATACACATCAAAAAATGTAGTACTACGGCGAATATCATCTTTACTGAACTCATCAAAGAGAGCCTTGGTATACTGAAAATTAGAAGCGGTGCCATTCAGATTCAAAGGGTTCACATTATCCCCAGCATACACATTACCGTCAGCATCTTGGAAACCTACCAAATTGGTGTTTGTAGGATATAAGAATTTACTAAAGAAATTTTCTTTTTCGTTCAATAGGTAACGGACTACAAATATCATTTCCTTATTATCCTTTTTAGCGACATCAAATACATCCGCAAAGCTTGTTGTAGAGGCAAAGCCATACTTCTCCGAATCTATAACGTCTTGTAATGCTTGCTTGGCAGCAGTCAAATCGGCAGACACATCCTTAGAGAAAACATTAGCACCGCCAATCGGTCTTACTTTACATCCCCATAGCAGAATCTCTGCTTTAAGCATTTTGGTTGCCGCTTTACTCCAATAAGAACTCTTGTCCGTAGAATTAATCGTATAGTCATCTTTTTCAAAATAATCGTCCGATGTCTTTATATCCTTCACCAAAAAAGCGTAAATTTCCTCTTCTGTAGCACGGGGCTGATTCAAATCGGCAGGAGTAAAACTACCATCCATCACACGTGCTGTCTCTATCAACGGTACCCCACCATAAGTACGGAATAAGTGGAAATAATAAAAACTTCTCAACCCGTACAGTATGCCCATATAGTAGTTTTTTTCTGTTTCATTCAGAGCATCTGTATCTGGAACAGACTGGATAGCATGGTTAATCTGCATAATATCCATATAGAAATTGCCCCAGTTGGTAATAACAGAATTGGTTACAGTCAGGTTATTATTCACTGCCGCAACATCGCTGATAGATTGGTTAAAAAGAGAGGAGCTCGTTCCTACAAATGTTCCCCCTCGGAGTTCCCCCATTTTGAAAAATATCTCTTGACGCTCACGAAGACGATAATGTAAGCCACGAACATAGCGTTCCACCTGATCTTTTGTACTCCAATAATTACTGATGCCATAGGAATCTACCGGACTTAAGTCCAAGTAATCACATGACTGTATGGCTCCTATCAACAATATCAAGAATATGTATTTTATCTTTTTCATAATACTATCTTTCTTTATGATTTTAATATTAGTAAAGTTAGAACACAACCTTTATTCCCATCAATACAGTCTTAGGCAAAGCATATCCGCCCTTACCGTCATCCTTGGTATTATTTTTAGAATCATATTCGGGAGTATAGAGATTGTTGCTCGTCACATAAAACAGATTCTGCCCGGTGAGCGTTACCGTTACCTTCTCCATCATAGCTTTCTTTGTCCACTGTGAAGGTAAGTCATAACTCAAAGAGATTTCACGAGCACACAGATAAGCAGCATTTTCCCAGAACAAAGAAGTATTACGAGTATAGTTTTTCTTAAAATTAGTATCATTAGTCATTAATACCGGCAATCCTGCTGTAGGATTATCTTCTGTCCATGTTTTCTTGGCGAGTTCCGGAACATTAAAGGAACCGGATGTTATTCCCATGAAATATTGATAACCGCTATTCCACTTCTTATATCCTAGTGCATAGTCGAAACGAGCAAAGAGAGTCAGTCCTTTCCAAGAAGCAGAAGTATTAAAACCACCCATCCATTTAGGTATGGAGTTACCAAACTTTACCTGGTCGTGCGTATCAATGATACCGTCACCATTTACATCGTACCATACAGCATCACCGGGAGCCAGTTTCTGGGCATTCTTCTGTTGCTCAACAGTTAATTGAGCATAGGCCGCCGGACCGTATACTGGTTGAGAAGGAACTTTGTCTACGTAATAAGCATAATTTGCAAGGTCTGCTTCATCACGAACAACATGTGTCATTTTAAAACCATAAATGTCACCATAAGATTGTCCTTCTTGTATACCGCCTCTCCACACTGTTTCATTACTGCCCTTACCTTTATAGACCTCTGTACCGCCCTGACGATTGTTTTCATTACCATTATCAGGTAATTTCAGCACTTTAGACTTAACAAACGTAACATTAGCACCTACATTCCACTTAAAATCTTTACGATCAAAAATACGATAATTCACTTCCAATTCCATACCCTGGCTGCGTACCGCACCGTTGTTGGTTTTCATAGAACCCACACCAGATGAAGCAGACAAAGGCACATCAGCTATCAAATCGGTAGTTTTCTTATTGAAGTAACCTACACTAAAATCGACCTTATTGAATAAACCTAATTCAATTGCTGCATCAAACGAAGTTGTTTTTTCCCAACGCAATCCAGGGTAAGCAATGTCATCTATCAACAAACCATACACACCATTATAATTACCGGCATTAGCATAGCTCCCTTGCAACTCATACAGCCCGATACCATTTACATTACCATTCTGTCCATATCCCATACGTAATTTCATATTAGAAAATATATCCAGATACTTTTCCATGAATTCTTCACGATACACATTCCATGCAGCACTCACACCAGGAAAGAATCCCCAACGATTGTCTACCAACTTAGAATAACCGTCATAACGTCCAGAGAAAGAGAACAAATACTTACTTTTATAGTCATAGGATGCATTGATGAAACCAGACATAATACGTTCCTGCGTATGAGTAGTAGACATATTACGAGTGGACTTTCCATTGGCATCTAAAGGTTCTGTGAACTGCAATCCGATAAAATCATCAGAAGTAGCTCCTTGACCGGATGCTTTAAGACCGAAATTATACTTATCTATCATCTCAAAACCACCTACGGCACTGATGCTATGATCGCCAAAAGAAGTATTATAGTTAAATATAGCATTATAAGTCTGATCTAGGCGACGTGCATAGTCGGCAGAAGCCTTTCGATTAGAATCCACTTTACCCGGACCATTCGGAAGTTCCTTGTTGAAAGATTCTTTTTCAACCATATGAAGATACCACATACCACTCAACTTCAAGCTCAATCCTTTCATAAGGTCTATTTGGAATGAAGTACCCAAAGTTGTCTTGTAGGCTGTATTCCTACGATAGTAATAGTTCTTCATCTCATTCCAGTTGGCATTCTGAGTATTATTGATCAATTTAATGACCGTTCCATCCATGTTGGCACCTTTGAAAGTAGGTGGAACGGCAGGTACTACGCTCCAAAAATTAGCATCACTCATATAGTTAGGATTTGTTTCGGAACGAGAAAAGTTTACAAAACCGGAAGCTTTCAACCAATTCTTAATTTTGTATTCACCATTCAAATTAAAAGATAAACGCTCATAACCAGATTCCAATGGAAAGCCTGTTTCATCATAATATCCAATACTTGAATAGTACTTTCCTTTTTCATTACCACCCGAGAAAGAAATATTATAATCTTGCGTCCAAGCGTCCTGCATATTCAAATCACGCATATTAGTTTCCTTGAACAACAGATAGTTATCGGTAACCGGGTCTTTCATAGACTGCCAACCGTAATCCAGCAAATATTTATTCTTATCGGTCAGAATAGTCGTACTGTAAATACCACTGGCTGTCTGATTTCCATCGGCTGTAATATCATTCCCCGTACCCCAACCATTAACAAGGTTCAGGTCATCCCCACTACGATTTGCAGCCATACGTTCCCAATATAGATAATCACGGGCATTCAGGAAATTGTAGTTGTCACGAGCAAAGCCTTTACCTACATTTACATTCAAAGTAATGGTAGTTTTACCGACATGACCGCTCTTAGTAGTTACTAACACTACACCATTGTTGGCACGAGCACCATAAAGTGCTGTTGCAGCAGCATCTTTCAAAATTTCGATAGACTCAATATCATTACTATTAATATCGTTCATATCATCCTTTTGTACACCGTCAATAATATATAACGGACTACCTTTACCGTTCAAAGAAGCACCGGCACGAACTTGAATAGAAGGTCCTGACCCCGGCTGACCGGAAGTCTGCGTAACACGTACACCAGTAACAGTACCGGCCAAAGCCGTCAACGGATTGGCACGTACTCCCCTCTCCAATACTTCGGAAGAAACTTTAGAAATAGCAGCTGTCAACTTATCTTTAGTTACAGTTTTCCCGTAACCTGTAACGATAACTTCTTGTAAGCCTACTGCATCTTCTTTCATCACAACAATAATACTTTTACGTCCGCTGACGGAAATCTCCTGCTTAGTATAGCCTATGTAAGAGAAAGCCAATACCGATTTGTTTTTTGTCAAAGTTAACGTATATTGTCCATCCAAATTAGTAATAGCGCCATTAGATGTACCAATTTCCAATACAGAAACGCCAATCAGCGGTTCTCCTTCAGTGTCTTTTACAACACCTGTCACTGTCTGTCCTACTTGAGCATATAAGCTACTCAAAGTACAAAACATTACCACTGCCATGAGAATTACTTTCTGACAGTTCTTTAAATGTATTTTTCTCATATTAAAAACTATATATTTCGATATAACTCTCTGAAGATAAGTAAAATATAGAGAGCTTAAAAGATGCAGGTAACGATTTGGATATGGAAGTCCTGCTTCGGGTTACACTGCTTTGCATAGTTTCAAATAACTCACATACAAAAGTAGGAAATATTGGGGATATAACAAAATATTTCCTTGATTATTTCTTATATAAATCTGATTATTAAAGCATTAATAAACATAAATGTGCTTATTGATACTTACCTGTCATAAAATAGCCGGGAACAGAGCCTCCCGGCTATTTTTTTGTCCCGGCTTGTCGTTTTCTGTCTCTTTTTGGCGGTTGCTCAACGGTTGAGTAACCAATGACCTTGTAATATCTCCGTAATATTGCACCATAAACAATAAAAACAAGGTCATTATGAATAACAGAAGAACTGCACCGGGTGGACAGATGACCCACATGCTCAGTACCATACTCGCCAAAGTAACCAACATTGAAAAGTTACTGGCTCCTGCCATACATAACTTGCCTGACAGCGAGATACTGGATTCAAAAGGCGTGCGCCTGCTTACCAAAATGTCCGACAGGACACTTCTAAGACGCCGTAATGACGGTTCGTTGCCTTTCCACCGTGACAAGGGGAAGATTTACTACCGCCGTTCGGACGTGCTGCGTGCCATGTTGCTGGAAAAAGAAGAACACTCTAAAAATAAAAGGTTATGAGAAAGATGATTAAGGTTGAAAGCGGCTCGTTCGCCGCACTCGTGAGAAGTTACAAGAAGTCCCTCAACATGCTGGCCGTGCTGCAACATATCTGCGAGGACAACTGTGTAGAACTCTCCATGCTGCCCGATGAGGTTTGTGAGCTGATAAACCTCGATCCGGCAGAGATTGAGAAGCAGCGTTTGAGCGGACGTCTGCGTTTTGCGGAAGAGGAGAACGGGACCAGGCATTATTCGATTGTGGATATAATCAATCTGAAGGATTCCATTGACTGGAAGGTTATTAACAGACAGGTGGAGAGCCTTTCCTTTGAGGAAGAGGAATGACGGAGTGCCCTTCTTCCCATTACAGACAAGAGTATGGCCGGCAGGCCGGATTTATCCGGGTGCCGGCCATACCTTTGTCATTTCCTGAAAAGCGGCTTTTTGCGGGAAACTTAGGATATTTTTTTCAGCCCGTTTGTCGGGGCGACAATTTCCATTGAGGGTACATGCCTTGCCTTCCGTGGCAGGTCCGGTGTATCGTCACTTTCGCCTGTCGCTTTCTCTCCTTTCATCTCCGGTCCGTCATCCGTTCCGCTTTCATGCCCGCCTGCCGGTTTAAGGGTAAGCTGTATTTTCCGGTTCAGTGTGGCAAGCTCTTCATTCAGACGTTTGATTTCCGCATCCTTGGGCCATGAGGCCGCCACAATCTCCTGAAGGACCGGGATGTCCTTCGACAGCTCCGCGTTCTCCTTCTCCCGTTTCTCTATCATGGCGGGAATGCGTTCCAGCGCATTGATAAAGTTCATGACGGCCAGTTTCGGGTCTTTGGCAATATAACCGTTGTTGTAGGTATATTTGATGCCGTCCAGCCCCTCGACCATGAATTTGTTCTGCAAAGCCTGCATGTCCCCCTCACAGATCCTTTCGGTACGGACAAGGATACGGAAATCGAACAGAGTACCGATTTTCATATAGTCATCCTCCGTCCGGGCATTCCGGTTGATTGCGGCAAGCCGGTTGCCGAGTACCTCGATATTGTCCGAGTCCACACCGTCCAGTTTCAGGGGATTGGGACGGAGTCCGGTTTTCGCATCTGCGGGGGCCACCTTGTTGAAATATTCCCAGTCCCTGGTGAAACGCCCGGTAAAGGCATTGTTTTTTTCTATTCCCGAAGTCCTTTCATTCAGCTTGCCTTTCGCGTTTCCCTTGTTACGGTGGAATGCCTGCCTCTCGCTTTCGAGGACCGCCAGTTTCTTGTCCAGCTTCGCCTTTTCCAGCAGGTCGTCGTTGCCTGAAAGGATGGCCACGTATTCGCTGAAACTGCCGCCTCCGTTTTCGTCAATCGCCCCCTCGTCAATGGTACGGGTGGCCAGATTGCGGCTTTTGAGCTGGTTGATGAACACCTGCTTGTTTTGCAGCAGGTTGAACTTGTAGCTGTCCAGTGACTTCTCCACCGCATAGATATAGCAGTCCACCTTGTTGCCGGCGTACTGCTTGGCGATGATATTGCCTTTTCTCACCGCACGTCCGTTGCGCTGCTCCAGGTCGGACGGCCTTCAGGGTATGTCCAGATGATGGATGGCCACGGCCCGTTCCTGTGCGTTGACACCCGTACCCAGTTTCTGTGTGGAACCGAAAAGAAAACGGATGCGGCCCGAGTTCATGTCCCTGAACAGTTCCTTGCGTGCGTTGTCGCTGTTTGCTTCCTGAATGAACTTTATCTGCTTTTCCGGAATATTATGGTCTTCCACGAGTTTGCGCCTTATCTCACTGTAGATGTTCCACTGGTCGGGTTTATAGGTACTCAAGTCTGAAAAAATGAACTGTGTGCCTTTCTGGTCGAGATATTTATAGTAATATTCCGCAATCTTGGCCGCGCAATGGGACGCCTTGTTTCCCGGACTGTCGCCGTATTCAGGGTCTATCAGCCGCATGTCAAGCGACATCTTGTTCGAGTAGTTGGTGGCGATCAGCATCTGTGCCTTTTCTTCCGCCTTGGACAAAGGTTCTCTGTCTATGTAGGCCGCATCCCCGGTTTCAGCGAACTTTATCAGTTTCTGAATGAAAATCTCCTGTTGGGGAGTGGGCGGTATGTGATAGAGTTGCTCGTTGAGTTCCGGCCTGTCAACCCCTACGTCCTCGGCCGTTTTGTAATCGGTTATCTCCGCATAGAAATTGGCGAGTTCCGGCACTTTGATAAAATAGCGGAAACGCTCTTTCTGCACGACCTGGTTGGTCACGGAAAATTCAAAGTCCGTGCTTTTCTTCGCATAGACGGCCGCCCAGCCGTCAAAACAGGTGATCCCCTGCCGCTCCATTTCCTTCGGACGGAGATATTTGAAAAGGAGATAGAGTTCCGTCAGGCTGTTGGAGATGGTCGTACCGGACAGGAAAGTGGCCCCCAAATCCCTCCCTGTACGCTCCTGTATGGTACGGATGGCGAAAAGCATGTTCATGGCCTTCATGCTTCCTTCGGGGTTTCCCAGACCGGAAACTCTTGCATGGCGTGTATTGAACATCAAGTTCTTGAAGTTGTGCGATTCGTCAACGAAGAGGTGGTCAATGCCCATTTGCCTGAAATCGGTCACGTCATCCGTCCGGTCTTTTATATCCTGTTCCAGCTTTTCAAGTTTGGCCTCAAGGTTTTCCTTTCTTTTTTCCAGCCCCTTCTTTATCCAGCCGCTCACTTCATTGCCCTGCTGCTCGAATACTGCGAGATTTTCTTCGATGCTGTCTATTTCCTGCGTATATATTTCCTGCTGTATTTCGGGAGATTGGGGTATTTTTCCGAACTGGTCGTGTGTCAGGATGATACAGTCCCAGTTATTATTTTTGATGTCATGGAATATTCCGACACGTTTCTCCGGTGTAAAGTCCTCCTTGCCCGGATACAGCACTCTGGCGTTCGGATAGGCTCTCTTGAACGTGTCGGCTATGTCATGCACATTGCTTTTGAGTCCGATAATCATCGGCTTGTTCGCCAGTCCGAGTCGTTTCATTTCAAAGGCGGCTATGCACATGATAAGGGTTTTGCCGGTACCTACCTGATGGTCGATTATACCGCCGCCGTTCATCTTCAGCATCCATACGGCATTCTTCTGGCTGTCGTACAGGGACGGTATGCCCAGTCCTTTCAGGTCAAGGAACGGGAAACTCTGTAGGGAGCCGTCGTAATCGGGACGTACATAGCAGTTGAACTTGCGGTTGTACATGTCCGCAAGGTTCTGCTTGAACTCGGGCAGCTGCTCGTTCAGCCAGCCGGTGAAGGCGGAGCGTATCTCGTTGATTTTGGTGTCGGCAAGCTGGATGGCCTCCGCGTCACGTACCTTTATGTCATTGCCCTCCTTGTCCTGAACGGTCTTGGTTATGTCGGGGACGGTGTTGTGCAGCGCATGTTTCAGCAGGTCGTTTCCGTAATAACCTCTTTTTTCCCCTTTCACATAATATCTGTCGGTGATGTTCGCGTTCGTTTCTTCAAAACTCACACTGAACTCGTCGATGGATTCCGTATAGTGGATATGGGCTTTTGCCTCAAAAAGATAACCGGCAAACTCTTCATATACGGATACGGGTATCCACCTTTCTCCCAGATTAAAATCAAGCAGTTCGAAACTGATCGGCTCCGGTATGGCTTTCTGCAAGGCTTCCAATGATTTCTTGCTTGCGTCGTCATCGGGATAGTCTTTCAGGTAGTTCTCTATCCATTCGACTTTGGCCACTACATTGCCCGCTATGAAACGGTCCTTGATTTCATAGTTCTTCATCATAGGATTGTAGAAGATACGGTTTTCCAGTTGTGTGAGCAGTTCCTGCCTGCCTGTTTCACTGAGATTTTCCATATATTCCAGATTGACCTCCCCGAACTTGTTCAGGGATGCCGCAAGCGCTTCCTGCGGTGTATCCACATGTGTCACTTCATTGGCGTTGAACGATACGGGAACAGAAAAGATATCCGCCTTCTGTATCTTGCCGTTAACGGAACGTTCCAATGACAGTATTTCCCGTCCTCCGGCATCCATCAACAGGAACTTGGCATTGTCCTTTCCGTTCAATTCCCTGAACATGCGGTAAAAACTGTCATACCGCTTGACCAGTTCTTCCCGTAGTTCCGGCTGTTCGGTTTCCGTTTCGGCTTCCTTATTGTAGAGATTGTGGTAGGCTTCACGGAGCGGGATATAGTAGGCGGCCCGGTATTGTTGGGTGACTGTCAGTTTAAGCGGATGGAATTGTGCTTCGGGAGTACCCACCCCCCTTAAATATCCGTATTGCTCACCCGATTTCACGATGGAGCCGTTCTTGTATTCGGGACGTATCTCTCCGGTAAACGGTCGTGGTTCCATTTCTTTCTTCCGCTCTTCCTCGAATTTTTGTCTGCGCTCCTGCCATTTTGCTTCCGCTGCCGCCCGTTCCCCGGTCAGGTCTTCCTGCGTGGCGGCTTCATCGTACATGTTCTCTTGGGAGAAAAGATTGAACATTTCCGGTTCATTCCCTTTCTTTTTGCGGGATACCGACGGTGCCCGGCTTGGTGAAGGTCTGCTTTCTACGACTTGCACCTCCGCTTGCTCTTCATCCGCATAGGCGGCAAACAGGTTGAGCATGGGTTCATAGGACTGTGCGGGGCTTTTTTCCTGTACCTCCTGCCGTTCTGCCTCTCCTGCTGTTTCCAATAGTGTCTCAAACTCCGTTTTGAGGATGGTGGAATTGTTTGAGCGGGATAGATTGTCATCATAAAGTTTCCGGTCAAGATGGTTCTCCACATCTTGTGCCAATAACTGCCTGAGATGTTCGGAAATGGCGCCGACACCTCCTTCATGAATAAAATTCATGGCCGGTTGTCCGTACATGTTTTTGCCCATAGATACGGAAGTATGGACGATATGGTCTAAATCGGCATAGCTGTTGTTGATATGGATACCGCCGGATATGATGCGGGTCTCGATAAAGCTCCGCTCCTTTTCGGTCAGTTCCAATTTTCGGGTATTCTTCTGCAATACGATCAGGTCGCTGCCCACTTCCGTACCTGCATCGGTAAACAGATTGTCCGGCAGACGTATGGCTGAAACAAGATTGGCATGGTTCACCAGCCATTCCCTGACGGGACGGTTCTGTGGCGAGTCCATGACGCCCGAAGTCGTGATATAGGCCAGTATCCCGCCTTCGTGTAACGTATCCATACCTTTGAGAAAGAAATAGTTATGTACGGCAGCAAGTGAGGATTTACGCACGACGTCTTCGCTCCGGTCAAAATCCCGGTCATAAACTCTGGTATTTCCAAACGGTATATTGGATGAAACCATATCGAAGTAGTTATTATAATAGGGCTGTATGGACTGGAAACCGTCTATGGTCACTCTGCTTTCCGGATAGAGGGATGAGAGGATTTTTCCCGTGAGCTTGTCTTTCTCGAAACAATGGACTTCGGATACATCCTTTAAGCCACTGATAAACATGCCCGTTCCGGCAGAAGGGTCAAGAAAACGTCCCGGACGGATTCCCGGTAGCTGCAAGGATTCCTGCATGGCCGTTACCACCGGTTCCGGTGTGTAAAAGGCTGTGAGAGAGGAGTTTTTGAGGCTTTGGACGTATGCCTTGTATTCTTTTTCGTCTTTGGAATACTCACGCAACAGTTCATGCAGCAGTCGGACTTGGGGAAACAGTTCCCTGTCTGTCGTTCATCTTTCAATGTCCGTGTCCTTTTCCGCCGGATTCAGGATGCATTTCAATCCCCCGAAACCCGAATAACCGTTCAAAACCTTGCGTCCCTCTTCCGTGAGACAAAACTCCGGGCGCATGAATATCCATTCAAGTGCGGCTATGTTGTCCGCCAAATGTTGTCGTTTGTTATATGCCATATTGTTCTATATAAAATTGTATGAAACCTGTTAGTTCAACGGTAAGTGTATGATAGGACGGGGATGATTCAAACCGGTCATCTATGGGATATTTGCTGAATACTGTTTCTGCGGGTGACAATACTTTCAGGCAGAAATCCGTCCGTCTTTCAGGCCGTACTTCGGGAAACCACTCCGACACGACCTCGAAAATCGTATCGAATTTGGAAAAACGCAAGTCCTGATAGAGAACGGCCTCGGCCAGTTGCAAAGCCTGCGTAACGGATAAGCCGTCACGTATGGCACGTTCGTAGCTGCCTGCCGCCTCGTCGGCCCGCGCCCGGACAAGCGTTTTGTCATCGACAATATGCGGATAGCTTTCCTTTAAATAAAGAAGGAGAGTTGTCTCAAAATAGGATAATTCTCCGGTTGCGGTATTTTTATCTTGTATAGTCATTTGTTTTCGCTTTAAAATGTTAATCGGATATTAAACATATACCCGGCTGTCATAAAAGAGAACCGGGTATATATCTGATGTAAACATGAATAATCTGTCTATTACATGACTGAAAGGCTCTTTTTTGACCGGGCCTTTACAGACGCCACATGGCGGGGTACCTGCTGTTTCACCTCCTTTTTCTTGTCATTTTTCTTACTATCAATAGTGGGTTTGTATTCACGGGCGTTACGTCCTATCAGCAGTTGGTTGCTCTTGTTGCTGAAACGTACATCATCGGAAAATACCCTGCCTTTGTAGCGCATATTCTCAACGAACACCATTTCATGGTTCTGGAGCATCTTCTTTTGCTCAGGAGTGATTTTGGCACCCATGATAGTGTCGTTGACCTTCAGTTGTTCACCGGACTGCTTGAATGCGATGTCCATTATTCTCGGATCGACGAAAGCAACTCCGGAAAGCAGCGTATCGTTTTTGCGCTGTATGTCGTTGATGGGAAGCCGGCCTCCTGACGCAAGGATTTGCTTCTGTTTGTCATCCAGCCTTTTCCCGTAGATATAATCGGGTATCTTGATGGCATTCACGGGCATGGTAATGATACGGTTGCTCGGTTCATGGAAAGATACATAACAGTTGCAGACTGTTCCCGTATGGGTATCCTTCATCTCCTTGATTGCCCCCAAAGTTCCGGTGTCTTTAAGCGACTGCTTTTCCTCGTCCGTGAATACTCCTTTATAGGCAGGCAGGTCATACTGCGGTTTGTCAAGCCTGCTTAAAGTTTTCAGTTGCACCTTGCCGTCCTCCCCTTTGACACAGAGGAAACAGGCTTCCCCCATATCCTTCTTTTCACCGTTCACTTCCTTACTGATGGGGAAAGCCATAGAGGTAATCCTTCCTTTCAGCATCTCACCCATGCAGTGGTTATCAAACAAGAGTTGCTTGTCAACTCCCAATGCGGCGAGTTCTTTCCACGGAAGCTGGTGTTCGTCAAACTTATACCGACGGGCAAGTTTGGCGATACGTCCTTCATCGTTGAGTTCGCTGTTCTCCACCAGTTTTTTGCCTTCCACTCCGGGGTCTTCCCCTTTTCGGATCTGGACTACGGCATTCAGTGTCTTTTCCAAAAGGACAAGAGGTACGAGGAAGAAACTGAAACTCGTGGGATTTTCGTACTGGTTCTTGAAATTGGTGAAGAATAGTTCCAGTGGTGAGGTACGGTCCAGTTTGAGGAAACTGCTGCTGTTCTTCTTGTCGGGTGGCACGATTTCGAGACTACCGTCCTGCTCGTTCATTTTGGAAACGACTGCGGTTTTGTTCGTTCGCTTGTCAAGGATGGCCATTACATGCTCGTCCTGACTCTGTTCTTGTTGTTCTTGCTTTTTCTTAGCCATGAAATCAATAATTTAAGTGATACAATAATTAATCAATACCGGGTAAACTTTAGCCCGTCGGTGCGAATGTAGAGGTTTAATTGATAGAGCACTATAGTCTTGAAGTCAGTGAGAATAAATGGCGGGGATTGGCGTTCATTGACGTAGAAGAAAAGATATAGCTGATCTCATTTTACTATTTTTTGTTTAGCAAAGGTTTGGATCAACTCATCATGCTCTTTTATAGTTGGAAACAGTTTCTATAATTACAAATTATCCGCTAATTTATTTATTCAATTTATGATTATATCATTTTTGCATTCGTAATGTTAATGCGTATATTTTGTTAATTTATTACTGAGAACAGAAAAATCTCAAAGAACTCTAACACTAACTTAATGGAATATAGAAAGAAAATTGACATACCGTGTTTTACTAATAAGTTGCACTTTATTGCATGAGTAAATAGAATCGGGAATAAATAAAAAAAATGGATGGTAAGAATACAAAATTTCTATTGACAAAGTCAGTACTTACTACATGATAAGAGCTAAACTATAAAAAAGATCTTGCATAGGCCAAGATGAAAAATATTCAATACGATTATAGAGATGCAAATGGTATGTTCTATTACTATTTAAACTCTATTTTAGAAAAAGTATATAAACAGTACAACAAGTGGCTACTGTCTAAAATATAATAGACTAATGCAATTGAGTGGTGAAGAACTTACTGCCACTTTTGTCAGTGAGTTAAGACTGCAAAAAGTGGCAAAATACTCTTGAAAACCTCCTAATTACCGAATATTATTTTTTGCAAAAAGACAAACTATTGTATAGCTTATTTGCGTTTGAGTGCATTATTGGGTAAAAACTCAGCACGAAATTCATTGAGTAACTTGCGAAGTTTATATTTAGGATATAATTGTAACATAAAATCGGCATAAGAAATAAATCTATCAAATAATCCATTTATTCCATTCTTTCTAATAAGCGATTTGTAATGTCGTAGATAATTGTGATATTGATTAATCGAATCTGCAAATCGAATTTTTCCATTAGATAATTTTTCAGAAAAAAGAATTAAAGTATTCATATCAATAACCGTAAGTTCAGATACATATTTGCCAAAGTTATTAGTTATATCACGAAATTCTCGTGCAAGGAGAGAATTTATACCATGTTGATTAAATTGTGAATCAGCTATTACAAGAATAGGATAAATAGTAACTCGATTAGAATTATAATCTTTATCGAAAGGAAATTCTTTTTGTAAGATACGTTGAACATTATCTGCTAATTGGGAAACACCAAGCTTACTTTCTTTTCCATTAGATTGTCTCACTTTTACAAATTTGCTAAAAAGAGTATTGCGTATAGACTTATATTCACGTGCCATACGTAAATCTGCTTTTATTCTCACATCTTTATGTTCAAAAACAAAGATTGAATTTTTTATTCTCACATAATAATCGGGTTCACCTTTGATAAGATGTTGCTCTTCCATTTGTTTACCAGTAATACAAACGGCATTATTGATATTACCAAAAATACATTGCATAAAATGATAGAAAAGAAATTCTTCAGAAAAACGTTTGTCATAATCACCAAAAAATTGTTGAGGTTTAAGACCGCTGGCTTTCATTAACTGAAATACCACACTGCTATATATTTTCTGAATTAGAAATATATAATTGATTAGTAAGTAATGGTTTGGCATACATTCTAACAATGGTCTGTCACGGAAAGCAATATAATCTTGATTATCTTTCAAAGAAATTATCTCATTTATATTCATTTTGTAATCAGGTGCATAATCATCGGTTAGCTTTAAAGGAACATCACGATGTTTATTATAAGCATTATAAATAGCTAAATTCTTGTAACCATACCAATGAGTAGATGCTATATTATGAGTAGTAAGAAATTGTTGCATATAATTTGAATAATCTGCATTTTCGCGACAAAATTGGCACAGTTCCATGTACTTAACTAATTCTGATAGTGCAAGTAATTTTGCTTGTACACCGGTAAATGAGTAAAACGAGAAATTATTTGCCAATAAAATTTGCTCCATCCATTGGTCATCATGTTCTTTAAGAAGTTCTTGTAGTTCTTCATCATTCACATTGGATAAGTCGAAAATTTTATCATTTATCAATAAAATGGCTTGGCAGAATAGTTCTAAGCTTTTTTGTTCTGAAGGGGGAGTCGCTGATGGTTGTACGGCAAACTCTTGACGTAAAAGTTCTAAAAGGGTTACATCGCATATAAGTATATTACGCCCTTTTTCTATTTCTGGATGTAATGAACACTGTTTGTCGATATATTGCTGTACCTCTTTTTTTAGTTGTCTTCCATAAGGCCAATCTCCTTTACTACATATTTTATCAATCACTTCACGAATATCTATATTAATATAGTTTTCCCGGAAATCAGTAAACATATCAATAAACCGTTTTCTTGATAACTGACACAATAAATCATTAATACTTGGTATAGCTGCATTGGGATATATATCATGATAACCCAATTGTACTTGAAATTTATACTCCATCTTTAGTGCAATTAGTAGGTAAAATATATCTAATAAGAATGTGACATTGATAATAAATTCATTTACTCTTGTTTTACATATGCTCTTTCAAACAAGAAAAATGTATATTCATATTTAGTGTTATCAAATCTTTCAAAAGATAATTAACTTATATGCAATATTCGCTAATTTTTTTGATAATTGCAAATTTTCTTTTCCAATATCCAATAATCAATCTATGAATTAGTAAAAGGCTAATTCTTTATGGTAGGGATTGGCTCTAATCATTAGTATTATTTAACTTCAACCCAGAAAGATAGTAATTATTTAGTAGATATAACATTCTGTCATTCTGAACAAAGCGAAGAATCTCTTTCTTTAAAAAACGATAAAGAGAGGAGATTCTTTGTCGCTACGCTCCTCTGAATGGCGGATAATATGCGTATTTTCATACCTCCATATTCTCCTGTAACCTAATACAATTGACAGCACTTGCAATTCGGATTAAAAATAAGAACATTAGTAGGAGCTAATATCCAAACACTTATACTATTATACTATTATCCTAATTACAAATAATATATAAATATTTTAGTTCTCACTCAACAAATGTTTGAGTTCCGGATCACTTTCTATGCGGATTAGCTCATTCTCTACAAGTTCCACAATATCCTGCTTGATTTGCCGGTAGTTGGCTTGTATCTGCTGCTCCATTGTATCATTGCCCTCCGCATCCAGAAAGCTGCTGATTTCAGGAATGGGCTGGTAGGCCGCCGTCTCTTTCTGTACGGCTTCATTGTCAACGACTATCTGCGCATGGAAAATTTTCTGTTCGATTATCTCTCCGAAGTTGTCGGCTACCGCACCGACAAATATTCCCTGACTCAATGTACTGATTTTGCTGGCAGGTATCAGACTGTCCAGTTGTGTGTTGATGGAAGTGGATGTATCGTTGCGGTTGATACTCATAGATTCTCGTTTTTGTAGGATTTTCCCGAACCGTTCTGACAAGGTTTTGGCCGTTTCACCCACTACCTGACCACTGAAAACATTACCCACAGTTGACATGATTACGGCGGCCTCCTTGTCGCCGTAGTCGCGCTTCAACTGGCTGAAGTCCTGAAAACCTAATACAACCGCCACTTTGTTGCTTCGTGCCGTGGCAATCAGATTATCCAGACCTTTAAAGAAAATGGTGGGTAACTCGTCAATTATCACACAGCTTTTCATTTGCTTCTTCTTGTTTATTAACTTCACAATACGGGAGTTATACAGACCTAAAGCTGCTCCATAAATAGAAATTCTATCGGGATTGTTGCCCACACATAAAACCTTAGGCTCTTTGGGATTATTAATATCCAGCGTAAAATCACTGCCGGACATTACCCAATAGAGTTGCGGGCTTATCAGTCGGGAAAGCGGGATTTTGGCGGATGCAATCTGCCCCATAAGCTGCTCGCTGGCACCTCCTTTCCATGCGTCAATGAACGGACTCAGATAGTTCTCAAGTTCGGGATAGCTTGTCAGAATGGTGAATACATCCTCGTACCTTTTGTTCAATAGTTCTATCGCATGAGGGAACGTACAATACTTGCCGTTTTCATACAACTTCAAGAACCATATTATCGCCGTAAATAATACAATCGGGGATTCCACAAAGAAGTCTCCCTGCTTTTGCACCCACGACTTATTGAGGTTAAGCATGATGGTGTACGACGATTCGTAAGCATCTGAAATATCCGTCATCAGCTCTGGTGACAATGGATTACAACGGTGGCTTTTCCTCGGATTATCGAAATTGATCACATA
Organism: Bacteroides stercoris ATCC 43183; assembly: GCF_025147325.1. Lineage (NCBI taxonomy): Bacteria > Pseudomonadati > Bacteroidota > Bacteroidia > Bacteroidales > Bacteroidaceae > Bacteroides > Bacteroides stercoris. The sequence continues at coordinate 2,157,595 of NZ_CP102262.1, read as the reverse complement.
AAATTTAGGTGGAACCTTATAGCGGTGTCTGTACTTGAGCAAATGATTGTAAGCGATAACCGACAGGTCGTCAAACTTAAAATCATATATATAAAGCGCATAGGATTTCTCTATAGTCTGCTTTATAAACTGGTTGACAATGGCATAGGACTTCCCGCTGCCCGGTGTTCCTAATATCATTGTTGCTCGAAAAATATTAACAAGGTTGATAAATCCGTTGTAAGTTTTCCCTCTATACCAGAATTTGGTTGGCAGATTGACGGAATATTCGTTTTCCATCAATTTTGTTTCCTGCATGAACGATTCATTCTCGGTATTGAAAACGTCCTCCAATAAATTGTTCTTCAACAGACGGCTTATCCATAAACCGGATGCTAACAGACTAAAAAAGCCGCTGATCAATGTTGTGGTATAAAGTACCGCACACACACCGGATGATGCACTAATGGACAGCAACCACCAGTTCAGGAAAAAGAGTATGGTGCCCACTATGGCCGCAATGAAAATCTGCCTTCATGTGATTTCATGCTTCTTTACTCCCTTATTGCCCATGCAGGACAGACCGAGGAAAAGGACACAGAACAGTTTTGTATAAAGCAGGGACGAAAACAATCCGGTGGTGCGTTGGAAGTTGGATAGTATTTTATCCACTATGCCAAGCGTTCAGCCCATTTCGTGGAACCAGCCGTAACAAAACCAATAGATGTGTATCGCCAAAAATAGAAAACTGATGGCCCGCATAAAGTCTGTGACTTTGGCAAGACCTCTTAAATCATCTTCATTCTGCATAATTGTAACTATTAAAATTAAACTTCTTGTTCTATACTTTATTATATTATAACCTGCGCCTTCGCTTCTTCTTTTTCTTGCGTCCATAGCGGAAAGCCGGATCAATGTACTCGTGTGTATGGTCGTCTTCCATAAGTACAGAGAAAATATCAACAGCACCGAGTGCAGATGTATCAATCAGGCTGCCGGAGGATTCATTCTGATTTTGATTTTCCTGCTGCCGGTATTCCACACCTTCCTGCCTTTCTTCCGCTTTTGTTTCCCTCTCCTGACAGGACGGTTCCTGCTCCGGTTGCGGTATCAGTCTTTCACGGTCTGCATCCGGGTTGTTAAATAATTCGTTGGACACATTGGCTGAAAAGGCTTTGCCCAAACGCGAGCCGTTGAACACTGCCCGAGTGGTATGGTCTATGAAGGTGATACCATACAGACGTCCTTCGGGATTGATACGGTAAACCACCTCTATATCCGCATCTTTCAGCCTTCGGACAAAATTTTCTTTCGTGCCGATGTCCTGCATGGCTTTAATGATTTCCTGCCTTGTCCTTTCTGCAAGTTTGTCCTTCTTCACCTTTTTAGTAGAAGCGGTAAACTTTTTTTGCAGTGCTTTATAGCCCAATACCTTTCCGAACTTACTGGATTTGAAAGGCGTGCCTACCTGCCTCCCGTCATCATCCAAAGCTCCGTACATGATGCCGTGGTATTCCTTTCCGTCCACGCTTCCCCTGACTTCATAAACAGTGACGTTATACAAATTCAGAAGGGTGTTGTATTCGGCAAGTGAATGGCAGTTGTAGCATTCCAGTAATGTACGGGCGGTATGCTTTACCTGCGCTTTCACGTTGCCTTTCGGATAATCCACTTTTTGTAGGGATAGTAGTTCCCGCTCACCATGTTCTCCGAGTGTGGGATGAAGCCCGTACTTCACTTCCATTTCACGACAGATGTTCTGTGCCCGGACGGCTTCCCGGTTGTGATCTATCTTTTCTCCTTTCTCGTTGATGCGTACCGAAACGATGTGCATGTGTTTGCGGTTGATGTCTTCGTGCAGCCAGACCATATAAGGCTGGTTTCCGTAACCGAACTTTTCCATAAACTCCTGCGCCAATACGGTCATCTGTTCTTCCGATAGAATGTCTTTCTGGGAAGGATTCAATGAGATATGGATAACCGGTTTCTTGACGTGTGAATTGAGTGCGATGTAAGGTTCAAAAGCCTGCACACAGTTTTCAATCGGTACATTGCCGGAGGTGTCGGCCGCAATTTTCGGATGTCACAATACCTTTGCCGTACCGTCGTCAACCTTTATCTTATTATAGGCAATCACGCCATAGAACGAACTGCCCGACGTAATATTCGGTACCATGATGTTATTTATTTTTAGTGAGATACTCCTTTTCGTACCGCTTTGTCAGTTCGATAACCTGCTTGCATACTTCTTCCAGTTTACGGGTTTCTTCGGTAAGTTTGTAGAGAAACGCAAGCGATTTCTTCTCCCCGTAAATGGTATGGATGGTCTTTACACATTGGTTGTAGTTGTTCCCGATGCGTCGGAACTGCTGATAGAAAGCGGTGAGCTGGGCGTAGTATTCCTGCGCTTCCTTATCAATCTTCACTACCTTGAACTCTCAACCGAAGATACGGGCGAAGATAAATTCGGCTTTGTTTTTCATGCCCGATTGCTCGAACATGGAGATAAACTTTTCGTCTTCCTCGTCATTAAGACAGAGGTAATAGCGGTGCGTGCGCGGGTCTGCCAGCACCTTGCGCCCTGCGGCACCACGGATTCTTGTTTCATCTTTCATAACATGAATAATTTAGGAAGTTCGACTTAGGAGAACTGACACCCCCGAAACACCTTTCGGGCGAGACTTTCAGCGGGTGGAAATATTTTCAACCGCTGAAAGTACACCTCGCTATATGCTAGCGCATATTAAAATCCGGCTGTGCCGGATTAAAGGTCTGAAGGATTGTCTGACGTTCTCTTATCGAGAACGGGCTGCGCTCTCCCGGCAACAAAGGTAGATAGTTTTTTCTGTCCGTGCATCATGGCGTATCACGCCAACACCCGCCAATGAATGACTTTGAAACCGAGTATACTTCATGGATGCTCTTTTTGAGGTTTATTTGTAGCCGGATAGCTGTTTAAACGGATAAACGGATATGCAATCAAGTAGATATTCAGACAGGCATTTATCCGGATATATGGCTATACATATATATAAATGTATAGACGGATAAACAGATATTCGGATAAATGGCTATGCAATCAGACATGTGAATAGCTGTCTGGATATGTACATAGCTATATAATTGAATAGCTATATAAACAGATAGCCGGATAGCTAAGTAGCTGCATAATTAAATAACTATATAGCTAATCAGACAAACAGATAACAGAATGAGTAACCGGACAGACAGCCGAAAAGACAGGTGGCTGTTCATCCGACTGTCTATAAATCAATTTATTCATTTAAATCAGTAACAATGGAAAAGAGAAAGAAAACCGTGTTCGTTTCGTTCGCCTCCCAGAAGGGCGGCGTGGGTAAATCAACCTTTGCGATTTATGCGGCATCGTGACTGCATTATGTGAAAGGTCTGAATGTGGCGATAGTGGATTGTGACTATCCGCAGCATTCAATCATCAAACAGAAAAAGCGGGATATGGAAGTGGTAAAGACCACACCCGCCTATCAAAATCTTCTGGTGGAACAGGCCGGGCGGTTGAAGAAGAAGGCTTATCCGGTTATCGGCAGTACCCCTGCGGATTGTATGACGGACTGAAGGGCGTTTGAGGAAAAGGCGGACGTGCATTATGACGTGGTACTGTTCGACCTGCCCGGAACAATGGGCAGTGACGGGGTGATTGCCACAATCAGTGCGCTCGATTACCTGTTCGTACCGATAAAGGCAGACCGCCTTGTGCTGGAAAGTACGCTGAATTTTGCCACGACTGTCAATGACCGCCTGATAAAGACCGGTATCTCCAATTTGAAAGCCTTGTGTATGTTCTGGAATATGGTGGACCGCAGGGAACGTACCGTTTTATATGACATTTACCAGCAAGGTTTCTCCCTCTTGGGACTGGACTGTCTCAAAACCCGTATTCCCGTGCGCAGTAACTTCACCAAAGACCTCGCCATTACGGGCGGCCCGGTTTACCGGAGCACCCTGTTTGCACCGGATGCGGGCTTTACGAAGGAGTGCGGCTTCGATGCGCTTATGGATGAAATCATGCGGACAATCAAAATCGTATAGTCATGGTAAAGAAAACGAGTGAACAGAATCCGGTGGATGAAGCCTACCTGCGCAGCCTGATGGCGGGTAGCCCGCCGGAAAGGGTTACATCGTCTGTTCCCCAAAAAGGGGAAACGGACAGGGAAACGGCAGAAGAAACAAAGACGGAATTTGAGGCGGAAGAGATGCCGGAAAAGGCCGCATCTAAAACGCTGAAAGCCGCACTGGCCGAATTTATGCGGAGATTCCTCACCCCTTACAAATGTGAAGGCAGGCAGGGTGTCTATATAGACAAGGAACTGCATCAGAAAATATCGGTCATTGTCGGCATTGCCGGTAAACGGCAGTTGACGGTGGGCAATTACATTGACAATGTATTGCGGGAACATTTCGAGAAACATTCGGATGAGGTGAAGGCATACTGCCAGAAGAGTTACAACAAAATATTTTAAGCTATGGATATACGGTCATGTTATGAAGCCGGAGCGGTTCTGTTCTGGCTGCTGTTCGCCTATCTGTTCATGGACAAGTTCCTGTTTAGGGGGCAGCTTGGCGAGATATGTTTCGGGAAGGCACGCTGCCGCATGGCGAAAGCCCTGCGGAGTGCGGCAGGCTGGTTCGATCCGGTGAAAGAGGAGCGGAAGAAGGGACGCGGACGGGCGAAAGGGAAAACGGGCAGGAAAGAGACTCCGGCAGTCGTGAAAACGCAGGAGAAAGAGCTTCCACCCGTCAAGGCGGAGATGAAGCCCATGGAAAAGACAGCGGAGAAAAACAGTGAACAAACGGTGGAAAAACAGCCTGAGACGGACAGCCTTGTCGTCACAAGAAGCTACGGGACACGCCAACAGCCGCCAATGAACGCCAGCGGTTCCGGAGCTATTGCAGGAACTGAAAATGCCTCTACTTTTGCCGGTGGAAACGAAAAGACATCCCCCCGCAGGAGTGCACAGGTTCAACCTGAACGTATTCCCGATTTATTCCAGGACAAGCGTGTGGAAGAGTGGCGGGCCTCCGGGGTTGACAGTTCCGCCGGGCATGAAAGCGATGACGGTGAAACCGGAAACGGTGACGGGGTGGATACGGACGAGTTGAATGAGGAACTGGAAGATTTGAACTGTGCCCGTGAGGATTATTCAGAGGTACCCGGCATAGGGCCGGAAGAGATAGACTTGATTATCGACCTGTGTAACGGCAAGGATATTCCGGCAGGCAGACGGCTGTCTCTGTTGAAGGCTATCCACCATATCAAGGATACGCGAATTGAACGTTCAATATTGGCAAGTATCAACGGCAGCGACAGCCGTATCAGCAAATTTCTGGATGATGCCGAGCGAATGGGCGGGGCTGCTCCGGACAGTGACTAACCAATTTAAAAAAGGAGGTAACGATGACAAAAGGTTATTTTGATACGGGTTGATCCGGAAAAACGGATTACCCGAAAACAGAGAGAATTTCTTTTAGTACATAACCATCAAACAATACGGCCATGACAAAAGGCTATTACGATTCGGGATGACATGCCCGTCCCTTACCCGAAAAGACAATACGAATTATTCACCATTAATCATTATCCGTATGAACATAGGATTAGTAGATGTGGACGGGCATAACTTCCCCAATTTCGCACTGATGCGCCTTTCCGCTTATAACAAAGCAAAGGGACACCGGGTGGAATGGGCCTCACCGGCGCAGCGGTATGACAAGGTATTGGCAAGCAAGGTGTTCACCTTCACGCCTGATTATGACTATAACCTGCTGGATGCGGGTGAAGTGATAGGGGGCGGCACCGGGTATGACATTGCCGGCAGGCTTCCCGAAGCCGTGGAGAACAGCCGGATGATGGACTATTCCATATACCCTGATTACCCGTTCTCCCTCCAATTCTTTTCAAGAGGCTGCATCCGCAAGTGTCCTTTCTGCCTTGTCCGTGAAAAAGAGGGATATATCCGGGCAGTGGAACCGGTGGAGCTAAACCCGAAAGGAAACTGGATAGAGGTGCTGGACAACAATTTCTTTGCGAACCCGCAGTGAAGGAGTGCGGTAAGCTATCTGATGAAAGCGGGCCAGCCCGTAAAGCTGCACGGCGTGGATGTTAGGATTATGGACGAGGAACAGGCCTGGCATCTGAACAGGCTCAGGATGAAGCAGAACATCCATATCGCATGGGACCTGCCGCAACTTGACCTGACGGACCGCCTGAAAGAAATGGTAAAGTACGTGAAGCCTTACAAGATAACCTGCTATGTGCTGGTAGGTTTCAATTCGACTATCGAGCAGGACCTGTTCCGGCTGAACACACTGAGGGAACTGGGTATCACCCCCTTTGTGATTCCTTTCCGGGATTATGGGAATGAACGGGTGCCCACGCAGTACGAGCGTGACCTTGCCCGGTGGGCAAATCGGATGTGGCTGTTCAAATCCTCCTCCTTTGAGAACTATATGCCCCGCAAAGGTTTCAAGTGCGGAGCCTATCTGAAGAAGGCCGGTTAAACATTTAAAACGCAGAAGACAATGAGAACAAAAGGCTATTACGATTCGGGATGATTCAGATCTTCATCCCGGGGAGAGAATTAACAATGAAGTTTCACCATTCAATCATGCAACCATGCGAGAGATGTATTTTGACTCCGGCTGATTACCTGCCGGAACTTACCCCCTGAACCATTAAACCATAAACGGCCACGGCTGCCTTATGGGGATAGTGAAAGGGGGCAGCCCGTGGATTTTTATTCACTTAAAAAAATCACGGAAATTAATGAAACAGAAAAGATTGATTATGATGCTGGCCGTACTGGCGGCAGCGGGTGCGGCAATGGCACAAGGGAACGGACAGGCGGGCATCACGGAAGCCACGCAATTAGTGACGGGATATTTTGATCCGGGGACGAAACTGGTGTACGCGGTGGGTGCCATTATCGGTTTGATTGGGGGCGTCAAGGTCTATCAGAAGTTCAGTTCGGGCGATCCGGATACCTCGAAAACTGCGAGCAGCTGGTTTGGAGCCTGTATCTTCCTGATAGTAGCCGCCACTATTCTGAGGTCGTTCTTCCTCTAAAAACAATTCAAAGGCACAACTTATGTCTGATTTTGAGATAAACAAAGGTGTGGGGCGTGAGGTGGAATTTAAGGGACTCCGTGCCCAATACCTTTTTATTTTTGCTTTCGGGCTGCTTGCCGTGTTCGTGGTGTTCGTCATCATGTACACGGCGGGCATCGGGCAATGGGTATGTATCGGTTTCGGGGTATCGGCGGCCACGGCAATAGTCTGGCTAACCTTCTCGCTGAACAAGCAGTTTGGTAGCCACGGACTGATGAAGCTCCTTGCCGCCCGGCAGCATCCCCGACGGATCATCTCACGGAAACGTATCACACGTCTGATTAAAAAACAACAATCGTAAATTATGAGAAGTACATTGACAACATCCACACTGGAAAGCAAATTCCCCGTCATGGCGGTGGAACACGGCTGCATCGTCAGCAAGGACGCTGACATAACGGTGGCTTTCCGGGTGACACTGCCGGAAGTATTTTCGGTATCATCCACGGAATATGAGGCGATGCACGCCACATGAGCCAAGGCAATTAAGGTATTGCCGAACTATTCAATCATCCACAAGCAGGATATTTTCATCACGGAGAAATACAGACCCGACACCGGGAAAGACGACCTGAGCTTCCTCTCCCGCAGTTTTGAACGGCATTTCAACGAACGGCCCTATCTCAACCACACCTGCTACCTGTTTCTCACCAAGACCACCAAAGAACGCTCCCGGCAGCAAAGCAACTGGAATACGCTGTGTCGGAAGTTTCTGGTGCCGAAAGAGATACAGGACAAAGAGACAATGGAGCGTTTCATGGAGTCGGTGGGACAGTTCGAGAGTATTGTTAATGACGGCGGGCTAGTGCGACTGGAACGGCTGGCCACGGAAGAGATAACGGGAACGGAAAACGAACCGGGCATCATCGAGAGGTACCTGACCTTATCGACGGACGGAAGCGTCATGCTACAAGACATGCAGTTGAACCCGGACGAGATGCGTATCGGCGACAAACGGCTCTGTCTGCATACCCTTTCCGACCTCGACGACCTGCCGGGAAAGGTGCGGACTGACGGACGTTATGAACGTCTTTCCACGGACCGCTCGGACTGCCGTCTGAGCTATGCCTCGCCCGTGGGTATCATGCTGCCCTGCGACCATATCTACAACCAGTGAATATTCATAGACGACAGCAGCGAGAACCTCGCCCGTTTTGAGAAAACGGCGAAGAACATGCAGTCGCTTTCACGCTACAGCCGGAGCAACCAGATAAACAAGGAATGGCTGGATGAATACTTGAACGTGGCGCACACCAACGGGCTGCAATCCGTCCGCTGCCATTGCAACATCATCGCGTGGGCCGAAAACGGGGACGAGCTGCGGCGGGCGAAGAATGACGTGGGCAGCGCACTGGCGCTGATGGAATGCACACCCCGCCATAACACCACCGACCTGCCGGTCCTCTACTGGGCGGGCATACCGGGAAACGAGGCGGACTTCCCTTCGGAAGAGAGCTTCTACACGTTCACCGAACAGGCACTATGCTTCTTTACGGCAGAAACCTGCTACCGGAACTCGCTCTCCCCCTTCGGTCTGCGCATGGTGGACCGGCTGACGGGAAAGCCCGTCTTCCTCGACATATCGGACCTGCCCATGAAAAAAGGGGTGGTGACAAACCGGAACAAGTTCATCCTCGGCCCGTCGGGCAGCGGAAAGAGCTTTTTCACCAACCATATGGTAAGGCAGTATTGGGAACAAGGTACGCATATCCTGCTGGTGGATACCGGAAATTCATACAAGGGGCTGTGCGACCTGATTCATCAGAAAACAGGCGGGGACGACGGGGTTTATTTCACCTACCAGGAAGATGACCCGATTTCTTTCAATCCGTTTTTTACACAGGATTACCGGTATGACATCGAGAAGCGGGACAGCATCAAGACGCTGATTCTGACTTTGTGGAAAAGAGAGGACGAGCCGCCCCGGCGCTCGGAAGAGGTGGCGCTATCGAACGCGGTCAGCCTGTATATCGAGAAGATAAGGAAGAACCGGAAGATAAAGCCCAATTTCAACTCGTTCTATGACTTTGTAAGGAAGGACTACCGCAAGGTGCTGGCAGACAAGAACGTGCGCGAGAAGGACTTTGACGTGGACGGTTTTCTGAACGTGCTGGAACCCTATTACAAGAACGGCGAATACGGCTATCTGCTGAACTCGGACAAGGAACTGGATTTACTGAACAAGCGGTTCATCGTATTCGAACTGGATGTCGTGAAGGATAATCCCATACTTTTTCCGGTGGTGACTATCATTATCATGGAGACTTTCATTAATAAAATGAGACGTTTGCAGGGTATCCGCAAGATGATATTAATTGAGGAAGCCTGGCTGCGACATGTAAGTCTTGTATATGATTGTTTAACATTCCATTCCACGCGCTGGAAATAGAACGATTAAACCTGTTGTTTCGTCAACAGTAGCCTATGGGAACGTGCGATAGTAAGCAATGAGGTCGTGCGATAGCAGAACCAACAATGAAGCCCTTCCGAAAGGAGAAGTCAGAACCGCGAGGGAACGACAACTGCCGTTAGTATCGAGTGGCAGGGGAGCTAGGCTGAATGGTATGAATAACGTAATGTGAACCGTTGATAAACGTCGTAACTTCGAATGAGCTGTTAATGATACTGGGCTCTAACCCAAAAGGGACGCAGTCGGATAACCTTCTTCATGCTAAGGTTACACGAACATGATGACTGCCGGCGGATAGACGGATTCTAACCCATTCGTTTGTCATATACAAGAAACATGGTAAACCCGTATTTCTCCTGTATAACAGCAGGTAAGCAAACCGTAAGGAAAGCCGAATGAAATGCGGGCAGAGGAATGTGGAAAAAGCGAATGCCATTCTGTAATGGAGCGGATAGAGGTTGAAACATCACCTCACACGAAAGTGGGCTGACTTCCGCAAGGTGACTTTTTACAAGAAACTTTTAGAACTTATTTAAAGGAGAAAAGCAAATGAACGAAAGTAAGACATCGTGTGCATCTACTGACCAAAAGTGGAGCACTTGGGAAAGCATAGACTGGAACAAGTGCGAAATAGCGGTTAATAAGCTACAAGCACGTATTGTAAAAGCTCAGAAAGCAGGCAAACACGGCAGGGTGAAAGCTTTGCAGTGGATGCTGACGCATTCGTTTTACGCTAAAGCTTTAGCGGTAAAACGTGTTACATCGAACAGAGGCAGTAAAACTGCGGGTGTTGATAAAGCTGTGTGGGCAACTTCCAACAGTAAATTCAAGGCCATCAGCGAGCTAAGAAGAAGAGGCTATACCCCTCAACCTCTAAGAAGGATACATATTAAAAAGAGTAACGGGAAGTTGCGTCCATTAGGGATTCCGACGATGAAAGACAGGGCAATGCAGGCATTGTATCTGCTCGCATTGGAACCTGTGTCAGAAACAACTGCTGACAGCAACTCCTACGGATTCCGTAAAGAGAGAAGTGCTGGCGATGCAAGAGAACAATGTTTTTGCGTCCTTGCCAAGACAGCTTCTCCCGAATGGATTTTAGAAGGAGACATCAAAGGTTGTTTTGACCATATCAGTCATGACTGGCTGTTGGAAAATATTCCAATGGATAAAGTCATGCTGAAAAAATGGCTCAAATGCGGTTTCGTTTTCAACAAGGAATTATTCCCTACGGAAGAAGGAACTCCACAGGGTGGAATTATCTCGCCAACTCTTGCCAATATGACATTGGACGGTCTGCAAGCAATGCTCGCAGAAAAGTATTATAGGAAATCCGTTAAGGGACAAGTATATTATCCAAAGGTTCACATGGTTCGATACGCGGATGATTTTATCATTACGGGAAGGACTAGGGAAGCATTGGAGGAAATAAAGCCGTTAGTGGAGAACTTCCTTGAAAGTCGGGGACTTACTCTATCAGAAGAAAAGACAAAGATAACCCATATTGAAGAGGGCTTTGATTTTCTCGGGTACAATATCCGTAAATACAATGGAATACTTCTAATAAAGCCGTCCAAAAAGAGTCTGAAGGGATTCATGGAGAAAATCAGAGGAATCATTGATTCCAATAAAGGTAGTAAACAGGAATCTCTTATAAGACTTTTGAATCCGGTAATAGTCGGTTGGGTGAATTACTACAAGAATTGCGTGGCTTCGGACACATTCAGAAAAGCTGATTACTTGATATTTGAAAAGCTATGGCAATGGGCCAAGAGACGACATCCCAAGAAAGGTAAATATTGGATTGCCAGCAGATACTTTACACGAATAAAGAATCGTAACTGGTGCTTTGTGGCGAACTTCAAAAGGGGTAAAGCGGATGATAAGATTGCCCTCAAAAGACTGTACGACACGAAAATCACCCGATACGTAAAAGTGAAAGGTGAAGCCAATCCTCTCGACCCTGAATGGAAAGAATATTTTGAAAAGCGCAAGACTTACAAGATGCTCAAGTCGCTTAATGGTAGAAAATCATTGCTGTATATGTGGGAAAAACAAAATCATTTATGCCCCATATGCGGAGAACCCATAGACAAAGAACACTCGTGGGGAACTAATGAAAGAATTGTCAATGGAAAGAAAGTTAATTTCTTGGTACATGACAGTTGCAGAAGAAAAGTCATTCAACTTAAATAGATGTAACAATGAGCTGGTTTCTATTAGATAGAAATTTAAAGTTGCTTGAGCCGTATGATTGGAAACTTTCACGTACGGTTCTTAGGGGGGAAAGGGGCAGTAATGCCCCCGACCTACCCGGCAAGGCAATCGCACGTGAAGGGATGGCGAACTACATCCGCTATCTCTTCAAGACGGTCAGAAAATTCTTCGGCGAAGCGGTTGTGGTGACGCAGGAAGTGGACGACATCATATCGAGTCCGGTTGTAAAGGAGACAATCATCAACAATTCGGACTGCAAGATACTGCTTGACCAACGAAAGTACCAGAACAAGTTCGACCAGATACAGAACCTGCTCGGCCTGACGGACAAGGAACGCTCACAGATACTTTCGATCAATCTTGCCAATGCAGCCAATCGCAGGTACAAAGAGGTCTGGATAGGGCTTGGCGGCACGCAAAGTGCGGTGTACGCAACGGAAGTCTCGGACGAGGAGTATATATGCTATACGACTGAAGAGTCTGAAAAACTGGAACTTACCCGCCTTACGGAAAAGCTGGATGGAAACATCGAGCTGGCTATCAAACAGCTTGCCGAAAATAAGCGGCAGGGAAACAAGTAACCATATTAATTCATAGACAATAATGAGTAAGAAAGATTTATTAAGTCAATGCAGGGAAGCGCTCGGAGACGCCACCCTGACCAATCTGGACCTGCTGAACCTGATTGGGGAAATGAGAAAGGAACTGGAACATGACCGCATCTGCGGTCACTGAATGAACAAGGAAGGCGGGTCCACGCTGACAATCCGTAAATCCAACCGGGTGACGGACGGATTCAAGGGCTACAAGGCTACACTGTTCGCCGGAGAAATGAGTTATACCGAAATCAATATCCCACTCCGTAAAGGGGACGACCTTTTCCTGCACGGGAACAAGGATGCGGGATGTATCGGGTATTTCAGCGGAAGCGAGGTATTGCTGTTCGGCTGTTACGGGCTGTTTGCCCGTGATGACGACAGCCGGTATTTACTGACTAAAGAAAGGAGATAGATGCATGAAAAGGAAAATGACAATTCTACTGGTGGCCTTGCTGTCCCTTTCGGTGACGGTCAGGGCACAGTGGGCGGTTTTCGACCCCAGCAATTTCGCACAAAGCATCGTGAACTCTGCCAATGAAATCGTACAGACTTCCACAACGGCGCAGAACATGTGGAGTAACTTTCAGGAGACTGTAAAGATTTACCAACAAGGTAAAGCCTACTACGACGCCTTGAAATCGGTGCATGACCTTGTAAAAGGTGCCCGTAAAGTGCAGCAGACCATTCTGTTGGTGGGTGACATCAGCGACATCTACGTGACGAATTTCAATACGATGATGGGTGACCCGAATTTCACAGTGGAGGAACTCTCGGCCATTGCTTTCGGGTATAACCGGCTGCTTGAAGAAAGCAGCAACCTGCTGCTGGACTTGAAGGAAGTGACCACGGCTACCGGACTCTCGATGACGGACAAGGAACGGCTGGACATCATCAACCGGATATACGGTGAAGTATTGGAATACAAGAACCTGACATGGTACTATACCCGGAAGAACATCGGGGTGTCGTACCTGCGGAGCAAGGAAAAGGGGGATGCCGCACGGGTGCTCTCCCTGTACGGGACACACGACCAACGTTACTGGTAATCATTTATAAGTAAAAATAGATAGACTATGGTATTACTATCAATAGACTGGACGAACCTGCATGAGTTGTTGCGTTCGCTTTACGATGAAATGATGCCGTTATGTGAAGACATGGCTTCGGTAGCGAAGGGAGTGGCGGGCCTCGGCGCCTTGTTCTATGTGGCCTACCGGGTATGGCAGTCTCTTGCCCGGGCCGAGCCGATAGACGTGTTCCCCCTGCTCCGGCCCTTCGTGCTGGGCCTTTGCATCATGTTTTTTCCCACTATGGTATTGGGCACGATCAACGGGATTCTTTCCCCCGTATGCAGTGCCACTTCCTCACTGGTGGAACAGCAGACTTTCGACATGAAAAAGTATCAGGAAGAGAAGGACGAACTGGAACGGGAAGCAATGCTCCGTGACCCGGCAAAGGCCTTTCTGGTAAGTGACGAGGAATTTGACAAGAAGATAGACGAGCTTGGCTGGTCGCTGGGGGACATGGACACGATGATAAACATGTACGGGCAGAAGGCGGTGTATGACATGGGGGAAAAGATACGGCAATGGTTCCGGGAACTGCTGGAACTCTTCTTTCAGGCAGCCTCGCTGCTGATAGACACGCTGAGGACTTTCTTTCTGATTGTCCTTTCCATACTGGGGCCAATCTCCTTTGCGCTGGCCGTCTATGACGGATTCCAGAGTACGCTCACCACATGGCTGTCACGCTATATCTGTATTTACTTATGGCTGCCCGTGGGTGATCTGTTCGGTGCTATCCTTTCACGCATACAGATTCTGATGTTGCAGCAGGACATCAAGCAGATGCAGGACCCGACATTCGTACCGGACGCATCCAATAGTGTGTATTGTATCTTTATGATTATCGGTATCATCGGTTATTTCTGTGTTCCTACGGTGTCCTCGTGGATTATCCAGGCAGGCGGTGCGGGAGCTTACGGGCAGAAGGTAGGCGGTGCCGGGAAAATGGCCGGAAACGGTGCGGCGGCAGTCGGAGGCGCAGTCGGCGGATCGGTAGCCGGACGCATTAAGAAAATGTTCTAAAACGTATCACTTTAAAAAATAGGAAAAAGACATGGAGTTCAAATCATTAAAAAACATCGAGACATCATTCCGGCAGCTACGGCTGTTCGGAATGGTATTCCTGGGAGTATGCGCACTGGTAACGGTCTTCGCCACCTGAAAGGCATACGAGTTTGCCGAGGCGCAACGGCAGAAAATCTATGTACTGGACAGCGGAAAGTCGCTGATGCTGGCACTTTCGCAGGACGTGCAGCAGAACCGCCCCGTGGAAGCGAGGGAACATATCAGACGTTTCCACGAACTGTTTTTCACCCTATCACCGGACAAGAGCGCCATTGAAAGCAACATCCAGCGTGCCCTTTACCTTTCGGATGAAAGCGCCATCGGTTACTACCGGAACTTGCAGGAGAAAGGCTACTTCAACCGGATGATAGCGGGAAACATCTCGCAGACGCTGACGGTGGACAGCATACAGGGGAACTTCAACAGCTATCCATACGAGATGAAGACCTATAGCCGGCAGCACATCATCCGTTCGAGCAGCGTTACCGAAAGGTCGCTTGTCACCACCTGCCGTCTGAGGAATGTAACCCGGAGCGACAACAATCCGCAGGGCTTTCTGATAGAGAGTTTTACCATCATCGAAAACAGGGACATCGGACAGTATGAAAGATAACGGTATAAAAAAGGTCTTCCACTCGTTCAGAACGGAGAAAGACCGATATATAATAAAACTCCGCAGGCGATGGCAACAGCTAAGCTACCGGCAGCAAAGGATTATCATCCTTTGCCTGCTCGGACTCTTCGCCGCCATCGACCTTGCCTACATCGTGGGCGGTTTCTGCGGGACAGACAAATTTCCGATTGAGGTACGGCATCTCCAAAGGATTGCGCTTCCCCAAACGGACAGTATCCAACCATTCAAAAACAATGTATCCAATGACACAATCCGATAAGAAAGAAGAGAAAGAGAAGGATAAAGGAGCGCAGAAGACGGAACCCGCATCCGAAAAGGAGAAGAAGTTAAGCGGCAAGGCCGCTGAAAAGCTGAAATTCTATGGCGTGGTGACATTCCTTTCCCTGCTTTGCGCCGGGTTCATCTGGTTTATCTTCAAACCGGACACACCCGAAACGGTGGAAGGGACGGCAGGCATCAATACCACGATACCCGACGCTATCGCACCGGAAACGATGGCCGACAAACAGAAGGCTTACGAACTGGAAGAGATGAAGAAACGCAGGCAAGAAAAAGTGAGAACCTTGCAGGACATGGCAGGTGGCTATCTGACACCGGACACAACGGACGGGCTGAAACCGGAAGAAGATGTACCGAAAGCGGATGCTATCCGGGAGTCCAGAGAAAAACAGCGGCAGATTTCAAGGCAGATCACCTCGTTCTATCAGGAACCGAAGGAGAGTCCGAGGGTGGACGAACTGGAGCGGCAGGTGAAGGAGCTTAACGAAAAGCTGGAACGTGAACGGAAAGGACAAGACCCGCTGGAACTGATGGAAAAGTCATATGAGATGGCGGCACGCTATTTCCCCGGACAGACGGGCGGACAGGTGAAGAACATACAGCCTGCGGGTGGTGCATCCGGCAATCCTGCCGCCATAGCCGCCGGACGTGCCGCGGAAAATGTGGTTTCGTCACTGGCCGCACCTCCGGCCCCCGACACGATACCCCGCAATTACGGTTTTGCCACTGCCGTGGGTGGCGGACAGCTTGCCGGAGCCAATACGATACGTGCCTGCGTGGCTGAAGACCAGACAGTGACCACCGGAGCATGACTGAAGTTCCGGTTGCTGGAACCGCTGCAAGTGGGCGGCGTGCTTGTACCTGCGAATACTCCGCTATATGGTACGGTGCGTATCGAAGGGCAGCGGATGGCAGTCACAGTAAACTCCATAGAGAGTGGCGGGAATATCCTGCCGGTGGAACTAACGGCTTACGATATGGACGGGCAGGCCGGACTTTTCGTTCCGAATACCGCAGAACGTACCGCCATGAAAGAAGCCGCCGCCAATATCGGGGGCAGTTTCGGAACAAGCATCTCGTTCGCACGCAGTGCCTCGCAACAACTCGTCATGGACGTGACAAGGGGCGTGCTTGGCGGCGGATCACAATATCTGGCCACAAAGATGCGTGAGGTGAAGGTGGCTGTAAAGGCAAATTATCAACTTTTATTAATATCCAAAAAGCAGTAATCAGATGAAGACAAGAATTATTTTATCATTAGTAATGCTTTTAACCGTATTGTCGGTAAAGGCGCAGGAACCGGTGGAAACAAAGATTTTCCCCACCAACCAGATTATCTCACCGCATAAGATTGAGGTGACTTTTCAGAAAACCGTACATATCCTTTTCCCTTCCGAAGTGAAATATGTGGATTTGGGTTCGTTCGACATCATAGCGGACAAGGCCACGGGAGCGGAAAATGTAGTACGCATCAAGGCGGCGGTGAAAGGTTTTGAAGGGGAAACGAACTTCTCCGTCATCACTGCCGACGGTTGTTTCTATTCATTCAATGTGGTTTACAAGGACGAACCGGCACAGCTCTCCGTCGAGATGGAAGACTGGCTCCGGGACAATCCCGAAGGCGGGATTGCGGGCGACCGCATGTTCGTGAAGCTGAAAGAACTGGGCGGGGAGACACCGCTGGTGGTGAACCGTATCATGTACACGCTGTATAAGAAGAACAAAAGGCATATCAGGCATATCGGTTGTAAAAAGTACGGCATACAGACACTGCTCAAAGGGCTTTATATCAACAATGACCTGCTGTACCTGCATACTTCCCTGCGCAACAGTTCGGATATATCGTTCGACATTGACTATATCCGTTTCAAAGTGGTGGATAAGAAAGTAGCCAAGCGCACGGCCATGCAGGAGAACTTCATAGAACCTGTAAGGACATACAACCGCCTGATAACGGTGGACGGGAAAGCCACGGTACGCAACATATTCGTGCTGCCCAAGCTCACCCTGCCGGATGACAAGCTGCTCGTGGTGGAGATTTACGAAAAGGGCGGTGCCCGTCACCAGTCGTTCCGCATAGAGAACACAGACCTTGTGGCGGCAAAACCAAT
This sequence comes from Bacteroides stercoris ATCC 43183, assembly GCF_025147325.1. Classification (NCBI taxonomy): domain Bacteria; kingdom Pseudomonadati; phylum Bacteroidota; class Bacteroidia; order Bacteroidales; family Bacteroidaceae; genus Bacteroides; species Bacteroides stercoris. The sequence continues at coordinate 2,140,093 of NZ_CP102262.1, read as the reverse complement.
CAGTGAACTGCATCTGAAATAATAACCTATATATAATATAATGTATATGCAAAGAATACTATTCATACTGACAGTTGCCGTGTTGTCGCTCTTTGCGGGCGAAGCATACGCGCAGCGTGACCTGCCGGGACAGACAGGCATACAGTTCACATCGGGCGGGGTGAATCATTTCCTTTCATGGAAGAGTGGCGGCGAACGCCACTACTTCACCTCGCTGGCCTTTACACATACCAACCGTAACCGTACCTACTGGCTGTATGGTCTGGATTATCAGATAAAGGAGTACACCTACGAAAATAAGGCAATACCCAAAGCGCAATTCACGGGGGAACTCGGCTATTTTATTCCCGTATTGTCGGACAAGGGTCGGAATGTCTGTTTCCGTATCGGACTTTCCGCTTTGGGCGGTTTCGAGACAGTCAACTGGGGAACTTCCCTGCTTCCTGACGGGGCGGCAGTGACAAACGGGGACAGCTTTATTTATGGCGGAGGACTGACGGCGGCTTTCGATGTCTATCTGACAGACCGGATCATCTTCCTGCTGCAAGTCAAGGAAAGGGCACTGTTCGGAACGGATGCGGGGAACTTCCATACGCAGGTGGGTTTGGGTGTCCGCTTTATCATCAACTAATAAAAAAGAGAAAGGAGAAACAGAAAAATGAAAAACGTATTATATATATGTATAGGCGCACTGCTTGCGGTGCTGGCCTTCAGTTCTTGTAACGACGGGATAGACATCCGGCAGGATTATGATTTCAGCCTCTCGTCATGGTATCTGCAAAAGCAGATCGCAACGGGTGAAACGGTGGAGATACGTTTTTATCTTGACCGTGAAGGAGACTATGAAAAGGCGGAGTATGAAATAGGTTACATTCAGATGGAAGGCAAGGGAGAGGTGTCAGACTGTGAAGGCGTAAAACTTGTGAACAGGGAAGTGAAACCGCTGGCAGAGGTGCCGGGACTGGATACGGAAAATCCGGTAAAGCAGGTATTCACTCTCTTTTACCGCTCTACAAGTGCCAGACGCTCGGAACTGAAATTCTTTGTCCGGGACAATTTCGGGCAGGAAAGGGAAATGACAGTAACATTTGACACGGAAAGCGGTACGACGGAAGAATAGCCGTTACCAATACCTATAAGTGAGAACGGCGGGGCATCCCGCCGTTCTTCATTCCATAAATTTGACTGTATGGCAGTAATTTGATTGATTTACCCACCCGGTGATTCAAATTAACTTTTTATATTTACCAACCGTTTTAAATTTATAAGCATATGAAAACAACACTCCGTATATTCCGCATTTTATACAAGCTGCTTCTGCTCTGTTACGTGACAGTGGTAAACATTATCCTTATATCGGCTTTTTATGTCCTGCTTCTTCTTATTGTGGAATGGGTGGCCCCTTCATTCCTGCCGGGGCTGTTTGCCGAATACTCCTTCGCGCATCATCTGGTCTATTCATTGCCTTTCTATATTGTCTTGCTTTACATCCTGTACAGCCTTTCACCACTGAACGTATGGATGATGCGGATGAAAGAGGGTTACAGACCGCTGGGCGGTGAGGAACGGGCACGGGTGGAACGCCTGCTCTCGGAAATGGGGATGGAGAGGAAACTGAATATCTACCGCAACAGGGACGCACGCACGAACGCCGTGACTTTCGGCTTCCATACAATCGGGCTGACGGGCGGTATTCTTCAGACGGCATCGGATGAGGAACTCAAAGGGATAATCAGCCACGAAGTGGGGCATATCTCGCATTATGATTTCGTTTATCAGGTACTTCTGTTCTCGATGCAGTCGTTGGGCTACCGTTGTCTGTACGGACTGTTCCTGATTCCTGCACTGTTTTTCGGAATAATCGGCAACCTTGTGATTGCAGTGGTTCCGGCTGTCCGGTTTGCTGTGGCGGGGATGGCAAAGCTATGGTGGAGTCTTTATAAACTGCTGCATCACACGATTTACGGCATCAGCCGGATGGCCGACGTGAATATCAACAAATATGCCGAATACCGTTGCGACACGTATGCCGTGCGTTATGGCTGCGGGGAAGGTCTGCTCTCGTTCCTGCGCCGGCTGGCGGTGGCGGAGACGGGCGGGCAGCGGCCTTCGTTTACCGAATATATCATGAGTACGCATCCGTCCACCGAAAAACGGATTGCACGGCTGGAAAAGTTGCTGTAATATGCGGCAAATGATATATGCCTATATCATTTTACGGATATTGGTATAGGGAATACCGGATGCACGCACCTGCCCGATTTCTTCGGAAAAGTCGTCATAATAACAGACGATATGACTGCCGGTAAGTACATTGCTGAAAATCTCTTTTTCCGGAAGCATTTCTTTATTGTCCGCCTGCTTCATCAGGTCGTCATACAAGGCACGATACACTTTGTCGGTATCTGCCGGAAAAGTTGTTCCCGGTATGATTGCCGAAAGGGTTATATCCGGGCATTTGTCCGCTTCACGCAGCATGATTATCGTGTCTGCGCCTAATAATCCGATATAGGAATGTAGATTGCAGGTAAATGTGCGATAACCTTCATTGTAAAGTGAAAGGATAACCCGGTAAAGTTCCATGCGGATTTTATCTTCCTGGAATTGGTCGTACTTCGTTGTCTTTTCAATGGTACTGCCGGTAATGGCAACGCTCTTGTTGTACATCTTGCTATGATTTTTTGGTGGATACCTTGTCCGTAACTTCCTGCTATGTACCGAAAAAAGCACGGTACTTAACAGGTTCTACTCTCCGGTACGACCAAGCACCCATGCAGGAAACGAGTTAAGACCGTGCCATTGGTGTATGACAAGGACTCCGCCCGTTTATTCTCCTGCTTTGAATTTGGTCGTTTCGAGAGTAAGAACAAACAGCTAAAAGCTATTCTAATATGTTATTATTCAATTCCTTTAATCTTATAACTTTCTTTTTTGGTTCAACCCTGCAAAAATAGGAAAAAGTCGGGCAACCGCATAGGGATTGCCCGACTTTTTTAAGAGAGAGTATTCAGGTGTGGAGTGTGGCAGGTCATTCCACCGGCTCGCCGCTATAGCGAAGGCGGCAGATGTCCTCGTGGATTTCACACATGATATGTAGCTTCATCCGCTTGCTGATATGGCGGCTCGGAGAACACATGAACAGACGGTTCTCTATCAGACTGCAAAACTTCGTGCCTTCCCGGCTTACAATGCAGACAATCTGATTCTCAAGAAAAAACTCTCTGTCGGTGGAATACTCCACGTCCGGGGATATTCTTATATATTTCATTCGCTGATATTTTTAAAGGTCGTTTTACGGTGGCGGTGTAGGTGGGGTCGTCCGGCCCTGCCCTCTGTTCTCTCGGGGGCGGTGAAAAAGCGTGTGCCGGATGTTGTTTCCGGCACACGCTTTCCGTTTGGGGTTATGCTGCTTTTCCGCTTTCGGGCTTCTCCGTTTTCGGGGCGGTGACTTTCTTCTCCGCCACTTCTGCCGCCTGCTGCCGTTCCGCTTCCTTGGCTGCTTTCTTTTCCGCTTTTTTCATTTCCTTTATCCTTTCCTCCAAACGTTCATGCCGTTTCTGATATTCCTCCTCGTGGGTGGCTTTGGCAAGTCCGTACTGGTCGGGGAAGTGCATGTTTGCGAAGTCCCTCAATAGTTTGGATGCGTTGTTGTCTCCATAGCCGTTCTCACAAAGGAAGTGGCTGATGAAGTCACGTTTGATGAGAGTCTTTTGTGCGTCTGTCAGTTTGGCAACGATTTTCATCCGCTGTTTCTCGTCCAATGCGAAAGGCTGGTCCTTGATGCCGAAAAGCGGGAAATGTCTCCTTTGAAGTTGGGCAAGCATGGCAAAATAAACCATACCGTCTTCGTACTGCGTGAACGGGCTTTCGGGATAGTCGTTCTCACGGACAATCTTTTTCGTATCGGCAACGGTCTTTTCGATGGAAAGCTGTTTGAAACGCTTGTCCCTTTCCTGCAATGTCCCGATAGTGACGGGAGCGGTTTCCTTCCTGTTTATCTCCACGTAGCAGAGTTCGGGTTCCGTCTGCCCTACCTTTACATAGGTCTTTATCCTGCCTTCCTCCTTCATGCGGTCAAGTTCCTCCACCTTTCGGGCATATTCCTCGTTTCTGCGCTCAAATGTCTGCACCGCCTGTTCGTACTCTTTCGTTTGGGTGAACTGCTCTTTCTTCGGTGCTTCGGGTGCTTTGGGGAATTCCCTTGCCGATACGTTGTAGTCAAGTTCCTTGATTTCATGCCCTTTCTTGTCCAATTTCTGTAGTGCCATATCGTTACGGCTTCCGTAGTAGGGGCGTGCGACAACCAGCTTCGGATCGGATTTCAAAAGTTTCTCCGTCTCTTTTGCCACATGGGCTGCGTTCTTGGCTTCCAGACATTTGCGGTTGGTGCAGTGTCCGCACCCGTTATGCTCGGCAAAAAGGTTGTAATTGGCTGCGTTGTGTACGCATGTATTGCATTCCGTCTTGTCGAACTTGTATTGCCCAAGGTCGGTGGTATAGTATTTTTCAAAGTACCTTTTGAAGAGGTTCAATGTATATCCCGTCCAACCCTCACCGTTCCCCTCTTTGAGGTGCTTCTCGTACACGTCCTTTTGTATATCGGGCTCATAGGTGCTTATCTCCTCGGCTACGCTGACAGTAATTGTTTCATTGTCCAACAGTTCACCGATAGGCGCATAGAGTTCGTTCAGTTTCAATCGGGTATAGATATATTTCTCGCTCCGTCCGAAACGGGCGGTCAGTGAATACATGTCATATCTGCCCTTTTCAAGCAACCGCTTGAACGCTTTTGCTTCTTCAGTGGGGCGTACCTGCTCACGCTGCAAGTTCTCGCTTAACGACATGTCTTCCGCTTCATCGTCCGTCACATTGTTATATATGGTTGCCTTTATGGTCTTTGCTCCTGCAAGCAATGAGGCACGGTAACGGCGTTCACCGTATATGATTTCATAACCGCCTTCCGTGCGTGGACGTACTGCAATGGCCTGCAGGATTCCCACTTCCCGAATGCTTTCCGCAAGTTCCTGCAATGATGCGTCATTGAACGTCTTGCGGTGGTTGTCCCTACTTGGGTGTACGGTGGTGATGTCAAGGTCTGTTTCGGCTGTGGCCGTTGCAAGCGGTGTCTTGAACGTGGCCTGCTGCGGTGCTTCTTCCGTAACGGTGGGAACGGTTGCCGTTTCGGGTGCTTCTGTCACTTCGGTAGCCGTGGGCACGTCCTGCGGTGTGAGTAGTGTAATCGGTTTCGGGATGATTGCCAAAGCGGTCACCTTTACTGCATTTTCTTCCTCTGATTTCTGTACGCTGTTCGTCTGTACTTTCTTGTTCGTTTTCATAATGATAAGTTTTAAATGTTGATAATTAATTGAATAGTTTTCCGTCTGAAAGGTATTCCCAACCGTTGGCGTTGCTTTCTTCCGTGAAGTATTCCAAAGTCCGGGTGCTTTCCATATCATCCCGACAAGCACGGAAAAAACTGTCGAGACATTCGTTCATAAGGCTGTCAAACGTGATATTTTCGGTGGGGGATTTCAAGAACTGATAAATCGGAGTAAGAATACAGTTATCTATATAATAGCCCGTAAGGGGACAACAGGCATCTACAAATATCCTGCTTTTTCGTCCTTTCGTCCCTTTCCAAAAATATTTTGGCGTGTACAGGTCGTTCCAATGGTTGTTCATCAGATAGGCTGCCAACCGCCAACCGTTTAGCCCGTCTATGCAGTCTTCCTGCCTGCTGCGGTAGTCATAGCTGTAATTGCATGCGTCATATCTCCAATTACGGCACACAATGCCGAAGCGTTCGCAAAAGGTATCAAGGGTCTGACGGTTCTCGTGTGTCCAACCGTAAAAATATCGGTTGCACAACCATTCGTTGTGTGCTTTCTCTTTGGCTTCCCCGGATAACTCGGTTATCCGATAGAGGGTGTATGTTCTTGTTTCCGTTCTCATGTCGTTACTTTTTTATGGGTTCGTTGATAGGCGGGCGGATTGTTCCGCCCTGCCGTTCATGCTGTCATACACGGATGCACGTGGCGAGTGCTTCCCTTACTTTCGTTTCCTGCTTCTTGGAATATATCCACCCTGCACGCCTTTCGCCCTTATAGGTGAGGTTCGCACGGAACAGACCGTTCAAGTCTTTCAGAATGTCCTTTATCGGCCTGGTGTCACCGAATACGGCAATCGCCTTCTCGCTGTATTCCACGATTTCAAGACTGAGGGTTGAAAGGTCTGCGGTTGCTGTGGATTGTTCTGCCGTATCGCTGTTTCTCTGCGGTGCTTTCATACAAAGGTTGGCTTCATCCCCTGCGGTGTGCGCATACCGTTCTATGAATTTTTCAAGGTCGTGGATAGGCTCTTTCTCAACCGTCCAACCGCTGTACTTGTTCCTGCCCAGATACATACCGTCTCCCATGCTGTAATTTTCACGGTGTTCGTAATCTGCGTTATATTCCGCCAAATAGGCTGTTCCCTCAAAATTGGCGGCATGCTTGCGCATTTCTGAAAAGAGGTTGCGTGTATGTTTGGAAAAGCCTAAAATGACGGTTCTTGCTATACTGTAGTCATAATAGTCCGTATAGCTGTCGCACTCGTTTACCCGTAGTGTACCGATAATGACCGCCTTTGCATCCGTCGGGATAAGGGGGCTCAAACGCTCCGCACCGATTTTGGCGATACGGCTGTATTCCTTTCTTGTTTCCTTCGCTTTCTTTTCTTCTTCGGCTTTCTTCTCTTTTGCCTTGGTGAGTAAAGCGGCTGTTTCCAACGGATCTAAAAACCTGGGGTTCGCATCATCGTAATAGATTCCTATTCCGAATTTTTCCGATAACGGGCGGATAAGGTCGGATGTATGAAACTCGTATGTCCGCAAATTGATAAGATGATAGGTTATTCCCCACCCGTTGCGGCCTACTTCATACACAACATAGCTGTCATAGCTGTAGCCTTCCAATACTACCACTTGATTGACTGAAACGGTCTGAACGCTTCTGTCGTAACTTCTGTTAGCTCCTAATAAATGTACTTTAGTCATAATGATTTGATTTTAAAATGATTCATATTCTGTCAGAGTATCACGCAAAGAACAAGGATAAAAAGGGCAAGCACGCAAAGGATGCGCCACACGGCACGGATGAGGAAGACCACCACCGCCAAAACTGCCAACATGGGCAGCACACTACCTAAACCAATCGCCACACCACCCAAAAAGGCACACACGAAACGCACCGCCACATAGACCATGAAACCGACCGGCGACCACTTCACCAAATTTTTAATGCCGGTTGGAGCGGAGCCGAAGCCTCGTTTCAAATCCTGCCGTATTTCAATTCTCTTTTTCATAACATTGACTTTTTTTTTATGCCTTGTCGGTGGCTTCACCTTGCTCGTTTCAGGGGGCAGATACGGACGGGGAGAAAATATGCAAGGCTTTTGGTGAAAAATTTTCAACCGCCCGGCTGGACGGATTGAAAAATTTTCGCCAAAACCCGCAGGGCGCGAAGCGGGCTTGCAGATTTTTAGGGGCCCCGTACGTAGCTTCGCACCCTGAACCACGCAAGGTGGAGCTACTGACGGGATAAATAAAAACGGGAAAATCGTTATATGGGAAAAAGAGAATTGAAATATGGCAGGATTCGTAGTCTGTTTAAACAAGCATAACTATCGTATTTATCACAGCTCAATATAATTTTTGGAAAATACATTTATTGTCAGAGTAAAACATATTAATAATTCTATGTTATAAGTTTAACAGATATGGCTTTGGTAATAAATTGTTAAATAAAGCCATCGCAATACGCTATAGTATTATTTTTTTAGACTAAATAATGTGTGAACATATACTGTATGAATATTAAAATAATTCATATAAAGGAGATAAATTCTTTTGTATTTTAGTTACTTTTGCGTAAAAACTTTCAAATATGGAGTTTTTGATTGATATGTTAAGCTATGAAAAGTATAGTTGTATTTTGGTGTTTTTGCATCGTTGGCATATGTTATGTTTATGCTATAGACAGTAACCGAGTCGATTCTTTATTGCTGAAATTAGATCAGTCGATAAAGAAACGTCCTATATATATGGAACAAAAAGAGTTGAGACTGGCAAAACTGAGAAGGCAGTTGTTACAGTTAATATCGGAGGAAGAGCATTTTGCCATTCTTGGTGCATTATTGGATGAATATCGTTCATTCAATACGGATTCAGCATTTTATGTGGCTGAGGAGAGGGAACAGATAGCTATGCGTCTTGGAAACCGAGAATATATAGATAATGCCCGTATGAATAAAGCTGATGTCTTGGGAATGACAGGCATGTATAAGGAAGCAATGGATTTGATGCGAAATATTCATGCAGAACGGTTGTCGAAAAACCTCCGTCCCTATTATTATCATATCTATCGCACAATCTATGGACTTATGGCTGACTATGCAGTTACAAAGTATGAAAGGAAACTTTATACGGAACTTACGGACAAATATCGTGATTCATTGCTACTAGTCAATAAGGATAACCTTTTGATACATACCTTGATTCAGTCCGACCAGTATAATGTACGCAATGAATACGATAAAGCCATTTGCTTACTGACAGATTATTTAGCCCAGCAGAAGGAATATGAACATGATGTTGCAATTTGTGCCTATACTTTATCAGAGTCCTATCGTCTGAAAGGGGATAAAGAAAAAGAAAAAGAATTTCTGATTGTTTCTGCCATAGCAGATATGACAACCGCTGTCCGGGAATACATTTCTTTGCGTAAGCTAGCCATATTGCTTTATCAAGAGGGGGATATCGAGCGTGCCTATTCTTATGTAAAGATATGTATGGAAGATGCCGCAGCTTGTAATGCTCGGTTGCGCAAATTGGAGATTTTGGAGATATTTCCCATCATTAACGATGCTTACCAACAAAAGACAGAGAAACAGCAGGAACAAATGAAATGGACATTGGCATCTATCAGCATGCTTTCATTTTTTCTATTGCTTGCCATATTTTATGTATATAAACAGATGAAGAGGTTGGCTGTCGCTCGCAAAGAAGTGATTGACACCAACAAGCGGTTAAAAGAACTGAATGAAGAACTTCACCTTTCGATGCACAAGCTTAAGGAGGCTAACCACAGTATTGCAGAGAATTCTTATCTGAAAGAGGAGTATATTGGTCGATATATGGATCAGTGTTCGGTATATTTGGAGAAGATGGACAATTACCGCCGGTCATTAGGTAAGATTGCTGCTACTGGGAATGTGGAAGAACTCTACAAGAACATCAAGTCTTCCAAATTTATAGAGGGGGAATTGAAGGAATTCTATGCGAATTTTGACAATACTTTCCTGCAAATGTTCCCTACTTTTGTGGAGGATTTCAATGCCTTGCTTACCAATGATGAGCAAATATCCTTGAAAACCGGTGAACGGATGAATACAGAGTTACGCATCTTTGCATTGATACGCTTGGGTATTAGTGATAGCGTGAAGATTGCTCAGTTTCTACGCTATTCTGTAACCACCATTTATAATTACCGCACGAAAGTTCGAAATAAGGCCGCTGGTGACCGTAACCTACTAGAACAAGAGGTAATGAAAATTGGAAAGTCAAAAGACTAATAGAAGTTTACGATTCAGAATATTCTTATTTTACACTTATATTTTTACTACTTTTTTAGTTTTACTACACGTTTTTATATTACTAATATACAGTAGATTATACATTTTCCATTGATATAAATCACTACTTTTTCACTCTTTGATTCATAATTAGTATTTCTTATCTGATATTTTTGCGTTGTCTCTTTTCCCAAGAAAGAGATAGTTTGTAATTTATACTTTTTTATCAACTTTAAAATCTTATATTATGTATGCAAAAGAACAATCTAACTAGAAAACAAAGGGTAATAATTCGAATAGCCAACAAGTATCCAGACCCGCGATATGTCGTTCTGCTTAATAGGCTGTTATATTGTAATCAATGACGTTAATCTTTTAATTTAAAAAACTATGAAAGTAAAAACTACTATTCTGGCGCCACTATTTTTGTGGATAGGATTCTTTCCAGTTTATGCTGACGAGTCTATGGCAGAAAGTATTATTGTCCAACAGCAAGTAAAAGGTATCCGAATTAGTGGAACCGTACTTGATAAAGAGAAATCTCCACTTCCAGGTGTTAATGTGACAGTCAAAAATGAGCCAGGAGGGGCTATAACTGATGTGGATGGTCACTTCTATATTGAGGTACCGAATAAACAGAGTGTATTAAATATAACTTACATAGGTTTCAAGTCTAAAGAAATCGTGGTTGGAAATGAAATCAACTTCAATATTATACTAGAAGAAGATGTAGAAGCTTTGGATGAGGTTGTGGTAGTAGGTTATGGTAATCAAAAGAAACTTTCAGTTATTGGTTCGGTACAGACTATAGAACCTACCAAGTTGCAAGTCGGGTCCTCCCGTTCACTCAGTAACAATTTAGCCGGACAGTTAGCGGGTGTGATTGCAGTACAGCCATCTGGCGAACCCGGATATGATAACTCAAATTTCTGGATTCGAGGCATTGCTTCTTTCAGTGGAAATACTTCTCCATTAGTATTGGTAGATGGTGTAGAACGTAGCTTAAATGATCTTGATCCTGCTGAAATTGAATCTTTTTCTGTTTTGAAAGATGCTTCAGCCAGTGCTATGTATGGCGTACGTGGAGCGAATGGAGTCATTATTATCAATACAAAACGCGGAACGATAGCCGCTCCTTCTGTTAATGTACGTGTAGAGCAGTCCATTCAGGCTCCCACCAAACTTCCTGAGTTTATTGGAGCTGCTGAATATATGAGTTTACTTAATTCTCTGGAAAGTGATCCCAATAAACGTATGTTTACAAAGGAGCAGATACTTAAAACTTATTATGGCTACGACAAAGATTTATATCCGAATGTAGACTGGATAGACGCCATTACCAAAGATTATGCAACTTCCACTCGTGCTAATCTTACAGTAAGTGGTGGAACAGAAATACTCCGTTATTCTCTTACAGCATCTCTTTATCATGAAAATGGAATTATGGCTTCCGATAAGAGTTTGCCTTATGATACCCAAAGCAAGTTGAACCGTTACAACATACGGGCAAATGTAGATCTAGACTTGACAAAAACTACCCTAGTTCGTTTTAATGTAGGTGGTTACTTACAGAATCTACATAAAAGTCGCAGTGGTACGGATGAAGTTTTCAGTGCTGCTTTTGAAACGCCTCCTTTTGTACACCCCGCTGTTTATTCAGATGGGACTATTCCTATTGCCAGTAGCAACCGTCCTAATCCTTGGGCTATCAGTACACAGAACGGTTACTACCGTAGCGGACGAAGCAAACTAGAATCTTTGTTTGCTGTTGAGCAGAACCTTAAAATGATAACTCCGGGACTAAAAGCTAAGCTCACTTTTGCATTTGATACATATAATGAGAACTTTGTGACACGTGGTAAGGAGCCGGACTATTATAGCGTAGCAAAATCACGCAATGATGAAGGTGAACTAGTACATAGCATCTTGAAATACGGAAGTGAGTTTCTTGACCATTCCAGTAATGCAAATTACGGTAACCAGAGCGTTTATTTGGAAGCGGCACTCAGTTATAATCAGACGTTTAATAACAGACACATGGTAGATGCACTTCTTTTGTATAATCAACGCAGCTATGATTGGGGCGATATACAGCCGAACCGGACACAAGGTATTGCAGGACGTTTTTCATATACATTTGACCGCCGCTATATTTCTGAATTCAACTTTGGATATAATGGTTCGGAAAACTTTGCGAAAGGCAAGCGTTTTGGCTTTTTCCCTTCCATCGCCTTGGGGTGGCTCGTTAGTGAGGAGCAATTCATGGAACCTATACGCAATGTGATAAGTAAACTGAAACTCCGTGCCTCTGTGGGAACGGTAGGAAATGACAATATCGGTGGACGCCGTTTCGCCTATATCACAACCATCAATTCAAAAGCTAATGGTTACAATTGGGGATATACAGGAGATACTTATCGTGACGGTGTGCAGGAAGGAGAAGTCGGTGTAGGAAACCTGACCTGGGAGAAAGCGCTTAAAACGAATATAGGTATAGAAATAGGTCTTTGGAATGAACTCGATTTTCAACTCGATCTATTTAAAGAACGCAGGACCAGCATTTTCATGCAACGTGCCACCATTCCTACCCAAACCGGGTTTATCAACAATCCATATGCCAACTATGGCAAGGTGGACAACAAAGGTATCGATCTGTCACTGAATTACAATAAGCGAATCAATAAGGATTGTAATATCAGCGTAAGAGGAACTTTTACTTATGCTAAGAATACAATCATCGAACGAGACGAACCAGAATCAGTCAAAGGAACTTATCGTTCTATTACCGGGCATTCAATCAATACGCTGTGGGGGCTGCAAGCCTTAGGACTTTATACCGATGATGATTTCGTAGATGGAAAGCTGAAAGAAGGAATTCCTGTTCCACAACTAGGCGGTGAAGTGCGTCCGGGCGATATCAAATATCGTGACATGAATAACGATGGCTATATAACTAGTGCTGACGAAGGCTATATTGGTAGTACTACTGACCCGAGAATCGTTTATGGGTTTGGCGGAAATATCAATTTCCGTAATTGGGATATGAGTTTCTTCTTCCAAGGAAGTGGTGACACTTACCGTATTATCGGTGGGTCGGATTATTTCATTCCCGGTAGCGGAGCCGGTGTATTAGGTAATGTCTATACCAACTATACAGACTGCTGGACTGAAGAAAATCCTTCTCAGGACGTTTTTTGGCCACGTCTTTCTCAGAGTACTAATACGAACAATAACCGTGCCTCGACTTTCTGGAAGAAAAATATGAGTTTCCTCCGTTTGAAAACACTTGAAATAGGCTACAGCCTACCTAAGAATGTCGTTAATAAAATTAGCGCGAAGAGTATCCGATTCTTTGCCAGTGGGAATAACTTGTTCTACATTTCCAAGTTCAAATTATGGGACCCGGAACTGGCCACCTCTGATGGTTTAAAATATCCGTCCATGCGTTCTTTGATGTTGGGGGTAGAAGTAAATTTTTAATGTAGAATGAACTAAAGAAAAAGAACAATGAAATTTATAAAAAATATTCTTATAGGATTTATAGTCACAGCTTCATTGATGTCTTGTGTTGACTATCTTGACAAAGAAACTGATACAGAATTAACTCTTCCTTTGGTCTTTGAAGACAAAACCCGTATTGAGGGTTGGCTTGCCAATGTCTACTCGGCTATACCCGATCCTTATTGGGGTTATACTAACACATTGGGTTGGGAAGTCCTAGCTGACGATCTGACTCCGTCCGAACGTTGGCGGCAGTGGGGTTGGAAAGTCATTCCTTATATATTGGGTGAATGGACACCTAACAGTGATTGGGAAGGAAATTACTGGAAGCTTCTTCCGCAATGTATTCGGGAGGCTAATATTTTCCTTGAGAACATACACCCACTACCAGCACAGGGTATAAGTGCAAAAGAAGTAGAGTATATGAAAACGGAGTGCAAATTCATGAAAGCCTATTATTATTACTTGCTTGCCAATACTTATGGAGCTGTTCCGTTTGATCCTGATTATATTGCTCCAACAGATTTTGTACTGTCGGACTTGATGAAAGGACAGGCTCCTTATTACACTGTGATAGATTGGGCTGACAAGGAAATGCTTGAGGCTTCTATGATACTACCTCCTAAATATACTGAAGCGCGAAAGTATGGGCGTGTTACCAGTATTATGTGTTTGGCAGTGCGTGCACGTATGTTACTTTTTGCTGCCAGTCCATTGGTAAATGGGAATACGGATTATGCGGATTTCAAAAATGAGAAGGGTGAAAATCTTTTCAGTACCGTTTATGACCCGACACGTTGGAAAAATGCAGTAGAAGCGTGTAAACTATTGATTGATGAGGCTGATAAAGCCGGATATAAGCTTTATGTTGAAGAAAATGCAAATGGAGAGATTGATCCGTTTATGTCTTATCAGAACTTGTTTTTGAAGCGTTTTGATGAAGGGAACACCGAAATTCTGTTTGCGCGTCCAAGCTCTGATTATGGTTCATACGAAAAACATGCAACACCGGCTGCCAGTGGCGGTAGCGGCGGGTTAGGGGTAACTCAATCTTTGGTCGATGCTTTCTTTATGCAAGACGGACTTCCTTATGACGGTTCGAATGAAGAGGGATTTTCCGAATCGGACGTAAAACTTGATAATACAATCTGGGACGAAGAAGTAAATGGAGGAGCTGTTACTTATGCAGGTACATATAATATGTATTGTAATCGTGAACCGCGCTTCTATGTATCCGTAGCTTTTAATAACTCTTATTTCCCTACCGAGAAACGTAAATTTGAGTTTTTTAACGGGCAGAAAGACAATCCGCATACGCACGATGCGCCTCAAAATGGTTATCTTATCCGTAAACGGGTGTCTCCTAAGACGAATGTTAAAGAGAACAATTACCAGTATCGTCCCGGTATTGTTTACCGCTTGGGAGAAGCATTTTTGAATTATGCCGAGGCATTGAATGAGTATAAAGATGAACGTACAGTTCGCGAGGAAGCTTTGAACTATGTGAATAAAATTCGTACACGTGCTGGTATTCGTACTTATACGTTTGGTAATAGTGATGCCCAGAATATCCATGTGGACGATAATCAAGAGACTGTGCGTAAGATTATTCGTGCCGAACGCCGTGTCGAGCTTTGTGGAGAAGGGGTGCGTTATGACGATTTGCGCCGTTGGAAAGAAGCTGAAAAAAAGCTGAATGGAGATATGTACGGAATGAATTATAGCGGAAAAGACGCTGAGGCTTTTTATGTACGTACACCTTATCAGAAACGTGTGTATAATCCTGCTTATTATTGGTTCCCTATCCATCAAAGTGAAATGGATAAAAACGAGAATCTGCGACAACTTCCATTTTGGAGATAATTCCCATAAAATCAAGCAAAATGAAAAATAAAATCTTTTTTTTACTTGCCATGCTTTCTTGTTTGATAGTAGGCTGTAAGGATGAAGATATACGTTATAGTATTGAGCGTCCCGATGATACCATGCACTTGCAAGTATCGAATGAATATGTAGAATTGAATCAGAAATTTGGAAAGGAGGAGGCTGTTACTTTTTCATGGAATGAGGTAACCAATGCCCCTTTGGACTCTAAAGTGACTTACTATTTTAAGTTGGACATTGCTGACAATGATTTCGGCACTTCTATTGACAAAATGAGAATTCCGGCCGGCGAGCACAGTGTAAGCTTTACCCATAAAAAAATGAACGCATTATTGACGAAATGGAAAATAGAACCCGGTGAAAGAGTAACATTGGAAGCTGAAATTATCGCAGAAATAGAAGAGACCGACTGCTATGTGAAACCGGAACTATCAACTGTACGTTTTGACGCAGTGGGGTATGAAATACAGCCATACGACATCTATGTCATGGGAACAGCACTTGAAGGAGCTACTGACCCGGTCAATGCGCTTAAAATGACAGAAGAGATATCGGAAGAGGTATATACCTGGTACGGGGTGATGAAAGAAGGTGACTACAAGTTTATTTTGAATACCACCGGACAGTCACCTTCGTATACACAGGGTGCCGACGGCAGTGTGGTCTTTAATGAGCATGAAACCGGTAATGAAACCCCCTTTACCATTAATAAAGCAGGATTTTATGTGTTGAAATTGAACATTGAAGCCGGAACATTGAATGCAGATTACCCGACTACCGACTATAATGATGTTTGGATGGTAGGAGAAGCAACCCCTGCAGGTTGGAACATCATGAGTTCCACAAAACTGACGAAAGATCCAGTCAACCAAGTGGCTTTCTATTATGAAGGTCTCCTGAAAACCGGAGATATGAAATTTCCATTGGAACTGAAAGAAGACTGGAATGTAGCATGGCTGATGCCAATAGAAAACGGAACGCATGAATTTGGAGATAATCGTATGGAACGCATCGAGGCCGGTATACAGGGACATGACTACAAATGGAACATTACCAAAGAAGGCAACTACCGGGTGACACTGAACATGTACACCATGACTATTGACTTCAAGCTGTTACAGAGCATTCCTGATGATCTGCCCTGCAAAGAGATATGGATGTTAGGTGATGCAACTCCTGCCGGTTGGGAGCAAGGGAAGGAAGCTTTCGTTTATGATTTCAATGTTGATAAAGGAACATTCTATTGGGAAGGAGAATTAAAAGCTGGTAGCTTTAAATGTCCGATAAATGTAGATGGAAGTTGGGCGATCACTTGTTATATGCCCAAGCAGGCGGGAGAAGACGGAAAAGCTTCTCTTAACATGACTGATGTGCAGTTGGTTCAACCGAATGGTAATGACTACCAGTGGAAAGTGGAAGAAAGTGAAGCCGGTCAGTATCGTGTAGAACTGAATGTATTGACTAATAAGATTAAATTTGAAAAGAAAAATTAGTAATCCTACGAGTGCGGACAATTTAGTTCCGCACTCGCTTAGAAATGAAAAAGTAGTATGGAATATAAGAAAATAACATTGTTTTGCTTGTTGATGATAGGAATATTTACTTCCACAAGCTGTAAGGACGAAGGAACAGGGTGGACTCCGGATATGATTCCCGATGATGAAGTGGAAGTGCCGGATTATGACGAAGAGGTGGATATTAGCAATATCCATAAATTCAAAGCCCCACTCTATTGGAGTGTATATGAGTTTTGTATGGAGATGGCTGATAATGGTATTCCTGAATATCAAATGGATATGAATGCAGAAGAGTGGGACAAAGCTATTGACTGGGTTGCCGAGAATCTGAAACCTTATGGTTATGATATGCTTTGTACGGATGGATTTATTCCTATGCTTTGTGAAAAGAACGAATACGGCTACATGGACAAATATGGTAGCATGTATTTGAAAGATCTTGTAGCTAAATGTAAGGCAAAAGGGTTGAAACTAGGTGTGTATGATAACCCGTTGTGGTTACACGGAAAAGATGAAACTCCCATTCAGAATACCAATAACATTACATTGGGACAATTGAAGTATGATGCCGAGAGTGATGTTGTAGCGCATCCGGACGAGCCGGATAAGTTCTTTACTTATGTGGTTGCTACCCATAAAGGAGCAAAAGAATATATTGACGGCTTTTTCAAACATTATAAGGAATTAGGAGTAGAATATATTCGTATGGATTTTCTCAGTTGGTATGAAGATGGATTTGACCGTGGCATGGAAGCCAGTTGGGGAAATGGACTTGTGGGCAGAGGCTATGGAAGAGAATGTTATGAAAAGGCATTGGAGTATATCTGTATTTCGGCCACTCGCTATGGTATTTTTACTTCATTGGTTATGCCACATCTTAAAAATAATGCCGAGTTGGAAAGGAAATATGGTAATATGGTGCGTATTGTAGCAGATACAGGTCAAGGTGGATGGAACCATTTTTCTGACGATAGCCGAGGCAAAGTGTATGAAGGCTGGCCCAACAGCATGAATATGTTTGATGGATTTATATATTGGTCGAAAGTAACAGGACGTAATCAAGTAATTCCTGATGGCGATTTTATCCGTCTTAATACCTTTAATACTGATGCGGAAAAAGAGTCGGTTATTTCTTTGCAGTTGATAGCAGGAGGGCCGGTAACGGTAGCTGACCGACATAATACCGTAGGAGATAACCTGAAATTTTATCAGAATGAGGAAATGTTGGCACTGAATGCCGACAGATTCGTAGGAAAGCCTCTTTCGGGTGACGTGACCGACACTGAAAAGAACCAGATTTGGTACGGACAGATGTCTAACGGTGATTATATAGTAGGACTTTTCAACCGCGACAATGAACAGAAAACATATGAACTACATCTTTCGGAGATTGGTATAGAAGGAGAAGTAAGCGTACGCGACTTGTGGAAACACAAAGACGAAGGCAAAGCATCTAAATTGAGTGTTGAATTAGGGCCGCGGGCTTGCAAGGTTTTGAAACTGACCAAATAATTTAATAACAGTACATTTATATGAATAAAAAAAGAATAATGAAGTGGATAGGATTGGCGGTGATGCTAAGCATGGCACCATTTGTTCGAGCTACAGTTGACAATAATAATCCGATAGCAAATTCCAAGGCAGTGGTTATATGTGGCAATGCACGCTTCACAGTACTGACTCCAGAAATGATTCGTATAGAATATAGTGAAAAAGGCATGTTCGAAGACCGTCCTACATTTACAGTTGTCAACCGTAATCTTGAATTGGTAGATTTCAAGAAAAAAGAAGATGACCGATTCTTGTATATCCAGACTGATAAAGTAAAACTCAAATACCGAAAAGGAACCAATCCGAAAACAAGTCCGGCATCTCCGGAAAACCTCACTATTACCATTGAAAACCATGGCTGTGAAACACTTTGGTATCCAGGGAAAAAAGATCCGCTAAACCTTAAAGGGACTTGTCGGACTCTTGACGGTAGCAATGGAGACAATAAACGGAGTGAATTGGAAAACGGATTAATATCCCGATCCGGTTGGGCTGTAATAGATGATTCATGGGAAGCAACACGTGCTGACGGGAGTCACTCATTTGCACTTGAGCCAAATCCGGAGGTTGGATATGACTGGTGGGCATATCGTAATGACCCTCAGGCTATTGACCTGTATTTTATGGGCTATGGCAATGAATATAAGAAAGCTATCGGAGATTTTACCAAAATAGCCGGTAAAATTCCTTTACCACCGGCATACGTTTTCGGCTATTGGTATAGCCGTTACTATTCATATTCAGCCGATGACTATCGGGAGATTATGCGAGAAATTAAGAAGAACGATATCCCTACCGACGTAATGATTCTTGATATGGATTGGCATTGGAATGGCAAGGCATCAAGTGAGTCGGAGAATATCGGAGGTTGGACCGGCTGGTCTTGGAATACCAACTTAATACCTGAACCGACTAAACTTCTTCAGGAAATCCATGACAACGGTTACAAAATCGCTTTAAATCTCCATCCGGCAGATGGCATTGACAGTATCGAATCTCCATCCTATTACAAAGCAATGAGTAGGGAACTTGGCGGTAAATATGGTAGTAACGGCAAAATTGCCTGGTATCTTGATTATCCGGATTTTACAAAGTCATTCTTTGACAACGTAATCCGTGACCATGAATCTGAAGGTGTGGATTTCTGGTGGCTCGACTGGCAACAACATCTTACGAGTCCATATACTCCCGGTCTTGGACAGACATTCTGGTGCAATCATGTGTTTTACAATGATATGGTTAAAAACAGGCCTGACCGCCGACCTGTAATCTTTCATCGTTGGGGAGGATTAGGGAGCCATCGTTACCAAATTGGTTTTTCGGGAGATGCCCTTATAAATTTCCCGACTCTCGCATTTGAGCCGTACTTTACTTCCACCGCATCAAATGTAGGATACGCTTTCTGGGGACATGACCTTGGAGGCCATGCGTTTACCGATGAAAAAATTGTAAATGACCCGGAACTAATGCTTCGTTGGATTCAGTTTGGAGTGTTTACCCCTATATTCCGCAGTCATGCCACTGATGACAGCCGGATAGAACGGCGTATATGGAAATTTCCCAATTTTCCTAAGTTACGCGATGCCGTAAAACTTCGTTACGCACTCTTCCCTTATATATATACAATGGCTCGTGAGACATTTGATACAGGTATAGGTATGTGCCGTCCACTTTACTATGAATACCCTGAAAGTGAAGAGGCATATAAATATGAAGGTGAATATTTCTTTGGAAACGACATTTTAGTAGCTCCGATAACAGAACCGGCTTTGGAAGATGGTATCAGTTCAAAAGAAATCTGGTTTCCTGAGGGGAAATGGTGGAGTGTGGCTACAGATGAATTGATTGAAGGACCGTGCAGAAAAACAATGTGTTTTACGCAGGAGCAAATTCCGTATTTTTTTAAACAAGGTGCAATTATTCCTTATAATCCTCCTACTGTAATGAATGTGACAGAACGTCCCGGACATCTGATTTTAAACTTCGTGTCAGGTTGCAAGGGTGAGGGGGTATTGTATGAAGATGATGGTGATAATAATGATTATAGTACCGTTTTTGCAACAACAATCTTAAGACAATCATTCAAAAATAATAAAGGAGAATATGTCATTACTCCTCGTCAGGGAATTTATACGAACGGTGTCAATGCTCGTTCATATACTTTTCGCATCTATAATACGACGCAACCTGTAGCGGTAAAAGTGAATGGAGTGGAAACTTCTAATTATTCTTATGACGTAAAAAGAAAATGTACGAACATTGATATACCTTGCACTGACTGTACAACCGAAGTAAAGGTCCGTGTCGTTTATTCCAAATAAATGAATTTATAAAAAGAAAGATAGTTATGAAAATAATAATAGCAGCCTTTCTGCTTTTATCGTGCTTTATGGCAAAAGCAGAAAGCATCTCTTCTCCGTCGGGCAATATTACACTTGAGTTTTCAATAAATGAGAGAGGAATCCCGACTTATCAGGTAACTTATAAGGGCATTCCTGTGATAAAGCCTAGTACACTAGGGATTGAATTGAACGAAGAAAATTCATTAATGGATTCTTTCCGGATAAATAATACATCTACATCGACTTTTGATGAGACTTGGGAACCTGTATGGGGAGAAAACAGTCATATCCGTAACCGCTATAATGAACTTTTTGTGGAATTGGAGAAACCATCGAACGGACGCTTCATGAATCTCCGTTTTCGTGTGTATGATGACGGCGTGGGATTCCGCTATGAGTTCCCTTCGCAACAATATTTGCCCTACTTCGTTGTAAAAAAAGAACATACTCAATTTGCCATGACCGGTGATCATACAGCTTGGTGGATTCCGGGAGATTATGATACACAAGAATATGACTATACCGAGTCGAAACTGTCAGAAATTCGTAGTTTGCTGAGCGGTGCTGTTGACGGGAACCTGTCGCAAAGTATTTTTTCATCCACAGGCGTACAGACTTCCTTGCAGATGAAGACAGCCGAAGGTCTTTACATCAACCTGCATGAGGCTGCTTTGGTGGATTATTCTTGCATGCATTTAGTCCTAGATGACAAGAATTTTGTATTTACTTCGCAACTTACTCCTGATGCACAAGGAAATATGGCTTATATGCAGACTCCTTGCCGTACTCCCTGGCGTACTGTCATGGTGAGTGATGATGCACGCGATATTCTTGCTTCAAACCTTATCTTGAATTTGAATGAACCTTGCAAATACAAAGATACCTCCTGGATTAAACCGGTGAAATATATCGGTGTATGGTGGGAAATGATTGCCGGTGGAAAGCCTTGGGCATATACCTGGGATGTACCTTCTGTGAGATTAGGAGAAACGGATTATAACAAGGTCAAGCCCAACGGACAACACCCGGCTAATAATGAGAACGTAAAAAAATACATAGACTTTGCTGCTAAGCATGGATTCGACCAAGTGTTGGTGGAAGGATGGAATATCGGGTGGGAAGACTGGTTTGGCCATTCCAAAGATTACGTGTTTGACTTTGTGACTCCTTACCCGGATTTTGATATCAAGATGCTGAACGAGTATGCCCAGTCTAAAGGGGTGAAACTAATGATGCATCATGAAACATCGGCTTCTATCCGTAACTATGAACGTCATATGGAAGCTGCTTATCAATTGATGAACGATTATGGATATAATGCTGTAAAGAGTGGATATGTGGGCAATATGATTCCGCGTGGCGAACATCATTATGGACAATGGTTGAATAACCACTATCTATATGCCGTAACCGAGGCTGCCAAACACCATATCATGGTAAACGCACATGAGGCCGTACGTCCTACCGGGTTGTGCCGTACATATCCTAACTTGATTGGCAACGAATCTGCTCGTGGTACGGAATATGAGGCATTCAGCGGAAACAAGCCGTTTCATACTACCGTCTTACCGTTTACCCGCCTGCAAGGTGGTCCTATGGATTACACTCCGGGAATCTTTGAAATGGATATGAGTAAACTCAATCCAAATAGTAAATCACACGTGAACTCCACACTTGCCCGCCAACTCGCGCTTTATGTCACCATGTATAGTCCACTCCAAATGGCAGCCGATATACCAGAAAACTACGAACGGTTCATGGATGCTTTCCAGTTTATCAAGGATGTGCCCGTGGATTGGGATGAGAGTAAATATCTGGAAGCCGAACCAGGACGCTATATTGTAGCGGCACGTAAAGCAAAAGGTTCAAATAATTGGTTCATAGGTTGTACCAGTGGTGAAGAAGGACATTTATCCACGCTGAAACTTGATTTTCTTGACAATGACAAGAAATACATTGCAACTGTTTATGAAGATGGTAAAGATGCGCATTATCGGAACAATCCGCAATCTTATGGCATTCGTAAAGGTATTGTTACTGCCAAATCGGCTTTAAAGATGAAAGCTGTGGCAGGTGGTGGCTACGCCATCAGTATTATTGAAATAACTGATAAAACTGTTCTGAGAGACCTGAAGAACTTGAAATAATCTATTAAATATTTTTCAAATAATCCTTACATAAGTTGCACTAAAACCTAGGTAGGGATTATTTTTTATATGTATATTATTGGCACGGGCCAATAATTGATTTATAGGTTCGGATGATTCATAATCATGTGGTTAAAGTTAAAAATATTTCTGGGTTATGCCATTTTGGTCCTGCTGTCGGCCTTCATTGTCTATCAGTTCCGTCAGGAGCAGATGTTAAGACATACGTTGCGCAAGGAGGAAAAGGAGCTGGTGGCGATACACAGTCTGACGGAAAATAGCTACATCGGCCTACTGGACCTCTCCACCCATGCGGAGACTGCCGTCACATGGGATGATGACGACCTGAGAGAATACAGCCGCAAATGCCATAGGGTCTGTGACAATCTGCAATTTCTGAAAGAATATGTCCATACTCCGTTACAGAAAAAACATATCGACTCGTTGTGTCTTCTTCTTTGGAATAAGGAACTACTTCTTTCCAAGGCGATGCATACTTTCAAGGAACTGCAGGGTATAGGTGACATTGTGCAGGAAAGTATCCCGTCCATTGTCTCAACAGCTCGGAAACAAACTGTGCAGCAAAAGGAAAATGTGATGATTCCGAGTACTGGAGCGGAAGATTCCCCCAAAAAGAAAGGAAATATTTGGAATATCTTCCGTAGAAAAGAGAACAAATCCGCTTACCTGCAACAGCGGGAAGAGGCAGAACGTAAACGGCAATCTCTATCCGCCACTTCTCCAACTGGGATAACAACACGTATGCTCCATTCCCTAAATGAAAGGATCATTCTGGAACAGACTGAAAGACAGGAACGGCTGCTGGTACAGATGGACAGCTTATACATCGGCAGCGTGGAACTAAACGAAAGAATGAACAGCATGGTCTCTGAATTCGAGCGGGAGAACAACGAGCGTTTTACTGAACGCTACCGGGCCTTCATCCTTGAGCGGGACAACTCCTACTATATGGTAGCCGGCCTTGCCTTGTCCGTCTCCCTGCTGGCAATCATGCTGTACACCGTCGTACATCGAGACCTGAACCACCGTATCCGATACGAGAGGAAGCTTGAACAGTCCGACAAGCGGAATAGGGAACTGCTCCGCTCACGCAAGGAGCTGATGGCTTCGGTGGCCCATGACCTGCGTACCCCACTGGCGGCCATTAGGGGCTGTGCGAAATTGATGCCCTCGGAAAACGATGTCAGCCGTAGGACCGACTATCTGGACAACATCCTGCACTCGTCCGATTACATGCTCGGCCTGGTAAACACACTGATGGAATACCACCAGCTGGATGAAAGCGGGGTCCGTTCCAATAACACGGTCTTCAACCTTGAAGCCCTATTCGAGGAAATAGCGGACAGCCACCGTCTTGCCGCCCTGCAGAAGGATCTGGCATTCACCGCGTCCTTCTCCGGTTTAGACGCCATTGTCTGCTGTGACAGCTCGCATATCCGGCAGATAGCCGGCAACCTGCTGTCCAACGCTCTGAAGTTCACGTTCCACGGGGAGGTGCGTCTTGAGGCGGAATACCGGCCGGGAAATCTCCGTATTGTTGTCCGGGATACCGGTGTGGGAATAAACGCAAAAGAAAGAGAACGGATATTCGGAGCGTTCGAAAGGCTGGATAGCGCACGTAACATTCCCGGATTCGGGCTGGGACTGGCGATCACGGTCCGGCTCGTATATGAAATGCAGGGCCGTGTGGAAGTGGAGAGCGTCCCCAGTGAAGGCAGCCGCTTCTCCGTTTTCCTTCCCGTGCCACCGGCCGGACACCCCGTCTGTCCGGAAGAGAAGTTTTCTCCTGTTTGTGAATTGCCTGTTGATATCCGTGTGCTGGTCATTGACGACAACCGTGTTCAGCTGGGAATCATCAGTAAAATACTCTCCCGCAATCAGATTCACTGTGACTGTTGCACGGATGTCCGGGAATTGACGGACTGTCTGAACAGGCAGGAATACGACCTTCTGCTGACCGACATACAGATGCCGGGCGCGGATGGATTCTCGGTCCTTGAACTGCTGAGGACCTCGAACATTCCCCGGATATGGAAAATTCCTGTCATAGCCATCACGGCACGTTCCGACAACAAGGAAGAGTATCTTGCCGCAGGTTTTGCCGACTGTCTGTACAAGCCTTTCTCTGAGGAAGAATTGCTGGCAGCAGTCTCACAAACGGGCAGACCGAATTTTGCTGCTATCATGGAAGGTGAGGAAAACGGGGAAGAGATGCTCGATCTGTTCATAGAGGATACCACAGAGGAACTTTCCGGAATGCGGGACGCTTTTTCCACGGGAGATTATAAGAAGTTGGGGAGTATCATACACAAAGCCGCACCGCTTTGGAAAATGATCCGCATAAACATTCCCCAAAGTGAACTGAGGGAAATGGCTTCCATGCCTTCCGAAAAATGGGGTGGCTTATCGGATAAAAGGATAGAGGAACTGATTAAAGCTGTGGAACATGCTGTAGAGAAAGCAAAAAGAATAAAGAAAAGAGTATATGGCAACCGTATTGATAGTAGAGGATGACCGTGTGTATGCACGCACTACCACAAACTGGCTGGTGAAAAACGGCATCAATGCCCGTTATGTGTTATCCGTGGACAATGCAAAGGAGTTTTTAGGCAATCATGATGTGGATCTGGTATTGTCGGATTACCGTCTCAACAACGGCAATGGCATGGAACTGCTGGGATGGATGAATACACATGGCTATCGTATTCCTTTCCTCATCATGACAGGTTACGGGGACATACCCGGTGCCGTGGAAGCGGTTAAAAAAGGTGCCGTGGACTATCTGCCCAAACCTGTGCAGACAGAAAAGGTACTCGGTATTATCCGGAAAGCATTGGAACGTAAGAGAAGGGACGGCAATACAAAACAAAGATTCTATACAAGCAAAAGCCCTTTGGCATTGAGATTGCAGGAGCATATCCGGCTGGTGGCTCCGGTGGATACGTTAGCCGTGCTGATACGTGGCGCATCAGGGACAGGCAAGGAGTATGTGGCCCGGCAGATACATGTGTTGAGCGGTCGGTCGGATGCTTCTTTCATCGCAGTGGATTGCGGGGTACTTCCGAAGGAACTGGCGGCATCGGAACTGTTCGGTCATGTGAAGGGTGCCTTTACCGGAGCGACGGAAAACAAGACGGGCATGTTTGCTGCCGCCAACCATGGGACACTGTTTCTGGACGAGGTGGGCAATCTGAATGCCGAAGTACAAAGGGCACTGTTGCGTGCCTTGCAGGAAAAACGCTACCGCCCCGTAGGCGGTAAAGAGGAGATTCAGACGGACATCCGTCTGGTAGCCGCTACCAATGAGGACCTGGAGAAGGCGATAGCCGAAGGACGTTTCAGGGAAGACCTGTTTCATCGTCTGAATGAATTTCCATTGCATGTACCATTGCTGGCAGAGTGCATTGAGGATATAATTCCGTTGGCAGAATTCATGCTGGATGCCGCCAATCAAGAGTTCTCAAGGAAAGTGAAAGGCTTTGACCGCGAAGTACAGAAACGGTTGAAATCTTATTCGTGGCCGGGAAACATACGGGAACTGAGGATGGTTGTCAGACGGGCCACCTTATTGGCGAAAGATGACTGGATAACCACCGGGGAGATAGACATTCCCGATAAAGGCAGGCAACCGGGAGAGTATTCACTTAATGACGAGCGGATGGAACGGGCAACCATTCTGAAAGCATTGGAGGCAACGGGCAATGACAGGAAGGCTGCCGCACGGCTGCTGGGCATCAGCCGGAGCACGCTTTATCTGAAACTGAGGAAGTATCGTCTGGATTAGAATATGTCCGAAATTCGGACACATCATGTCCAATCCACAATGCTTTTATGTACACATCATTTTTACTGCTTTCTATATGGTTTATTTCCAATGTTTTATCTGTGTACTGTTTCAGGCATGGCACTTGTCTTTATTCCGGTAGGATGAGTGGAGAGTTGAATTGTGGAACCTAAAAACATGATACGATGAAGACATTGGTGGAAACCTCTCTTTTTAATCTGTTCGCCTCTTATACAAACGGTGCCGGACCTGCGGCAGGTGAGTTGCCGGCCGCCTATAACGATTTCGTTAACTGCCTTGCTACGCTTTCACCGGCAGGGGACCTGACGGGACAGCTACGTTGTCTGAACTACACAAAAATAGAGCTGGCCTTTATGCGGCAGGCCTGCAACGGAATGGCTGAAGATTGCCGCAATATCCTGTATGACGTGTTCATTGACAAGACGTTGGCGTTGCTGGATGCGGAAGCGGAAATACTGAAGGAGATGCTTCGTCATGGTACCGTGTCTGCCGGATTCCATGCGGAAGCGGTGCGTGGAAGCGGAAGCAAAAGTTCCGTCACACTGACATGGAACGGTACGGACAGCGACCTGATTGAACTGGTGGCCGCACTGATGGCAGCCGGTGCGATAGGTACGGCTGAAGGCCGGAATTTGAAAATTGTGGATGTTATCCGCGTTTTCGAGGAAGTGTTCCATCTGAAAATCAATGCGCTGTACACCAAGCGTGGCAAGGTGTTCGACCGTTGTACGGACACCACTCCGTTCATCGACTCCCTGCGCAAAAGTTATAACCGGATGCTGGACGCACGGCTGGCGTAAAGGTTGTACGCCAACAGCCGCCAACGGATGACTCGTATGTATGAGGTATTGCAGATTGGCGGCTGAATGCTTTTCTTTGTCGCCGGTTATCATGTCTAAAAATACAAGCTATGTCAATCCTGAATGATATTTGGAACCGCATTGCCCAGAAACCGGACAGGCGGAAAGCGGCGGTAACGGAAACTTCCGGGACGGAAAACCGGGTATATGCGGTGGTTACGGAAGAGGGCGTGATGCTGTTTTCCGACACCCCCAAGGGTATGAAGGCACGGAACAGCTATCTGCAACATCTGGCCGACGGCTTCTTCAACGTGACCAAAGTACCCGAAACTTTGCGGATATATGAGATTGACCTGCCTATCAAACGGGTGGCCGGGCTGGCGGACAACTGCATCGAAAAGCTGTCCAAAGCGGATTTGCGAAGTACAGATGCACAATTGCGCAGGTCGGTGGTGAACTTCACTTCCGACAAGTTTGCGGATAGAAGTGTGCTGGATGGCGGGGTGTGCAGGGCAAAGTTCGACCTGCGGCCCGATTTCCATAACTTCGACCGGCTGACAAAAGAATTCGGTTTGGGTATCTCACCCCGGAACTATGATGTGGCGGCATTACTGTATATTTCGGAAAACGGGTACGCCGGGATTGTTGCGGCAGACAAGGTGCATCCGTTCAGCTATGAGTATGAGTTCAGGGAACTGGCGGAGAAGCTGGGAGACAGCATGAGGGCACGGATGAACGCGCCTTTGTCGGCACACGACTTCGGCTATGCCGCCTTACAGAAAGAGGCAAAGGAGATGGCGGCGGATTTGTTGCAATCGGAGTTTCATATTACGGATGGGGAGTTCAGGTTGGGCGCACGGATAAGCCGGACAAAAAGGATGGAAATGTCACATCCGGTGTCGTATCCGCATTCGGAAGAGGAACAGACCGGCGGGTTACCGGAAACACACTACAGGCAGGAAGCTCCTGAACAGCGGATGTCTGACAGCCAACGGCAGGTGAAGCATGCAGCTTCCATTACCCCACAGAAGAAGGAGAAGAAACAATTAATCCTATAGAATCTATGGAAGAAAAGAAAAAGCAAGCGGTGGAAAGCGGCAGTCTGTATATGACATTGGACGCCTTTTACAGACCCGTGTATCTGAGTATGCGCGGACAGGGGGAAGAGGGATTTTCCCGTTATATCAGTAACAACGTGCGGTCTCATACGACCGGTCGGGAATTTATTCCCGACCACTGAATGTTCCGTTTCGACTTTAAAGACAAAAGTCTGATTCCTCCCATATTCGGTACGGACAATGCGGATTATCTGGAACGGCTCTGTCCTGTACTGGAACGGGAGAATATATATCCGTCGGGGGTGGTGAGACTCCGGGATGCGGCATTCTGTGAGGAACGGGGGATTGTACATCTGTCATTATCAGCGGAACATACGGCTTTGCTGGAAAATGAGGATTACAGGCGGCTGCGACATCGTTTCGGAATGGACGGGGATGTGATACGCAGCGGGCTGGCTGCTTTTCCCACCTACATGGCGGTGGAACACGGGCGGAAGGTATTGCTGTTTGACAAGACAGACGGTGGGAACAGGATGCTGGATGAGTTTCTGAGTGGGCTGGCCGAACGTTTTTTTGACGGCAAGCGGAAACCTGAGAGCTTGAGGTTTTATGAGGTGGCTCCGCTGAAT
The DNA here is from genome assembly GCF_025147325.1 of Bacteroides stercoris ATCC 43183. NCBI lineage: Bacteria > Pseudomonadati > Bacteroidota > Bacteroidia > Bacteroidales > Bacteroidaceae > Bacteroides > Bacteroides stercoris. The sequence goes on along the minus strand of NZ_CP102262.1, from coordinate 2,111,229 downwards.
GCCGCATGCCGGGCAAAAATAGGTGACGGGCAGACGGTTTCTTCGGATATGGTGAGATATGGGATTTGTGTGGCATGTTGCGACATGGCACCTACGCTGAGGAACTTTAACAGGCTGAGAAAATTGCAACGGCAGCCTATGCCGCTGACCGGAGAACAGGAACGGATAGTCTCGTCACTGGTGGCACGACCGGATAATGTACGGTTCCCGAACGTGGAAATGAGGGTGCGGATTCCGGCAAAGAGAAAAGGACAAGGAATGAACATTTAATTTTTTGATGAATGGAAAAAGAGAATACGAACAGTGGCAGTGTGTATGTCACAGTGGACGGACATCTCAACCCGGTGCATGTCAGTATGAAAGGTACGGGTGAGGAAGGTTTTCTGGAGTTTATGCTGGAAGATGTGGAGAAGGCGCTCAAGGAAACGGAAATGCCTACCATGGGCATGATGTACTATAATGTGCCTGATATGGGGATTGTTCCGCGTTTGCGGGAAGGGAATAATGATGATTATCTGCGAAGACTGGAAAAGGTGATGGACGGACATGGGATTAAGCTGCATAGATACCTGGCTCTGTCGGAAGTGGTGTATTGCCTGTGAAAGTACATGGACCCGCTTTCAAGGGACGAGAACTATCCCCGACAACTTACACCGGAGATGTGGCGGGAGATAAAGTCCGCACCACCCGAAGTGATAGCGGAGATGCAGGATGATTTGAAGCATGGGAACACGTATTATACAGGTGTTGAGACGGGTAAAGGGGTGCTGCTGTTCGGTAGGGATTACGTAGGAAACCGTCAATACGGGGATTTTATGGCAACGAATATAGAGAAGCGTTTCTTTGAACCGGACTTTGAGGAAAAGTATCTGAATGTGTATGAGTTACGGGGATGGCCTTCATTGATGGAAGGGAAAGTAAACCGCTGTTGCGATGATTACGGCTGTTTGTTGCCGTTGGAGAAGATTCCGGCAGATGCTTTTGTGGACAAATCGGTATCGAAAAGTATAACGGACAGTGAGCGTTATGACCTTGCTCCTACATGGGAGAACTATTATAAGCTGACTGATTCCGGAAAGGGGCTGGGCCTTACTCGGAGTCCGTATAATTATGACCGGATGACACTGCTGTATATCATGGATAAAGGCTATCCGAGAGACGGACTGATAGATGAATACCCGGACAATTTCAGTTTTTACGATAAATTCGAGAAGATAGAAAACAAGCTGCTGGGCCGCAACAGATGGGATGTGTATGATGTGATGCAGGAGAAGGCGAAGAAACTGGCAGGGAAATTGTTTAAAGAGCACTTTCCGGAAACACGGCAGAAAGCGGACATGAAGGAAAAGGCGGCTGTGCGGAAAAGTAAAAGCATGAAGATGTAGGATTATGGAAGACAAGTAAGGGGATGGAAGGCCCGTTGCCGCATAGATGCAGGTAACGGGCCCTTCTCTTTTATCGTTGGATACGCCAATGCACGCCAACGGAAGACTCTGATACGATCTGTTTGGATAGGATATAGGATATGCTTTACTTTGCCTCATATTCAGAAACTTAAAAAGAATTTTAGTATGGAACTGACGATTATTGAAACAAGCGCGTATCAGGAGTTGAGAAAACTGGTCAGCACGCTGGCCGTACAAATGAGTGACTTCCAGAAAAAGATTGCACCGCCTGCGTCGGACAAGTGAATGGATGCGCAGGACGTATGTCTGGCTTTGGGCATATCGAAACGATGCCTGCAAAATTACCGTGACAACGGGCTAATCCCCCACTCGAACGTAGGGGGAAAATTCTTCTACCGGGAAACGGATATTCAGGAGATACTGGAAAACGGACTGATCAAAAGGAAGTAAAGTATGGCGGAGATTATCACAAGGGATTCGGAAGAGTTCAAGGAACTGGCCGGATGGATAAAAAAAGCGGGGAAAGCGGTGGAAGAGGCTACGGCACGGATACGCCCGACAGTTGCGGACGAGCATTACATGACGGGAGATGAGATATGCACCCTATTGCATATCTCACGACGGACGTTGCAGACGTTGAGAGATGAAAGGCTGGTGCCTTATACCACTATCGGGGGGAAACTGCTCTACCCGGAGAGTGCCCTATACGAAGTGTTGAAAAAAAATTACAGGGATTTCAGACGGTTCAGAAAATAAACAAGTAAAATAAAAAACGTCCTTCGGCTTATCGGCTTCCGGACGTTTTTTTATTGCCGTGTTACATGGCAAGTTTGTAAACGTGACCGATTTTCTCGCTAATTTTGTCGGTATCCTCGCCTACCTTCGGGTTAATCAGTTCGGCATAAACCTGTGTGGAGAGAATGGACTTATGCCCCAACACTTTCTGAAGGGTTTCCAACGGCATTCCCTTAAGTATAGCCAGAACGGCAAATGTGTGGCGCCCGATATGCGGAGTGACCTCGGCCCGGCAGTTGCATTTCCTGCCTATGATTCCAAGACTGAGCCGCATGGCATTGTATTCGCCTACCGGAAAGACACATTCGGGAGAGTCTTTCTTTTCATCCGCACCCCTGTATTTTTCAATCAGCTCGATGGCAATGGGTAATAATTTTACGACATACGCCACTCCTGTTTTTATACGGTTGCCCATCAGCCATGTACCGCCGTCGGAGTCGGTATGAATATTATCGTAGGTTATGGCTTTCAGGTCGGCGTAGGAAAGACCGGTGAAACACATAAATAAAAACATATCGCGCATGGCACGCTGGCGCTTGTATCTCAGTTCCAGACGGATTATCCTTTGCAGTTCCTCTTCGGAAAGGAAAGAGCGCCTCTTGTATTCGGGCATACACTCGAATGATGCGAACGGATGAACCCGTATCCAGCCTTTTTCCTGTGCGATATACATCAGCCATTTCAGGGTATTGACACGCCCGAAGGCAGTGGAGTTCGCCAGAGCACAGGTACCGAGCATCCAGTTGTAGTAATCCTCGATGAAGGATTTATCAAGTTCTTCAATGACAATATCCTCTGTATTCTTTTTGCTTTTCATGAAAAGCAGAAGGTTCTTGTAATCGGCAACCAGACCGCGATAGGTGCTTTCGGCCTTTTCTTTGCCGACTTTCTCTTTATACGATTCCAGCTGTTCCCTGAAAAGACTCATAAGGGTATGGTATTCCTCTGAGAAGCCGACATAGCGGTTATAGACTTTTTTGGCTGTGACAAAACTGTCGTGGTCGCAGATATACTGGTAGTGCCTGGTGATTTGTGCCTTGATATTGTCAAGTTCCTGATTGAGTGTACGGGCTTCTTCGGACTTGCCTCTGGCCCGGTTGGCTTTGACATCCCACAATGCGAGGGATACTTCTTTCTTACAACTGAAACCGGCTTGGGTTCCATTGATGGTGATACGGCCCATTATCGGTGCCTTTCCGCTTTTTACAGACTGTTTCTTCACGTAAAATAATACTTTGAATGTACTTTTCATAACTCAACTTTTTTTAGTTACAAATTTAATTACTATTGAGTTATTAAAGATTATGCAAAGTTGTGCAAGTCGCTGTAATATAATATATTAATAGTGTATTTGACGCATTTTGGGCTGAGTTACGATTTGGTAACTTAACTCTCACCCAAATATGCTTTTTCTTGCTTCCTTTTCTACCCTTGCTAAGAAAATATGTTTTATAACCATTTGATTTTTAGCAAGATTACATTATCTTTGCGCATCTGTTTGAAATATTTAGTTTCACACCGAAAAACAGGTTATTTAGAAGATAATATAAACAATTGCAATCTTATCCATCCTTCCGGTCTAGTTGAGGCTTTTGTAAATCCGGGCAAGTCACCAAGTTCTGCAATAATAACCAAATCACCATCTGGCAATAATGCCATACAAGTATATCCCGCTGCTTTATCATAAAGTACCATATGATCTGCAGCATTAAATGTATGTGAATGTCCATCAAAGAATTTTGCTTTAGCAAGATATAGTATACCACGGTCATCATGCGAGCTTGTTTCAGAGATTCCTTTCGCTCCGCAATAGTACAACCAATTATCTTTCACTATAACACTTCCTGCACAACCTTTTTCCGGAGTTGGCAACTGTGATGCCGGATAATCCGAAACTCCTGGCCACTTAGCGCCACCATCTGTACTGTAATAGTTTTGCCTATATCCCTTATATCGGATATTACCAATCAATGCGCCGTCAGGAGCCTCAGTAACCGTCCATTCACCCGATTTATTAGGTTGACCCGTTTGCCAGGTAACACCATGATCGTCTGAATACATAGCGGTATTTCCACCATTGGAAACGGTTCCCTTATCCGCATCAACCTTAAATGAACGCATAGGAACAATCAAACGGTCCTTATACATTTCATTGGTCATTTGTACACCGGAACCAGGACCAAAACTACCAATCATTCTTGTAAAACCACTATATATGCCGATATGAACTTCATCCGTGAGATCTTTCCTTGTCCAGGTTATACCATCATCTTCAGAGATATACATGATTGCTCTGTTGTTATAACCTTGTTGGGCAGAAGGTTTACCAACTGCATCCCATAAAGAGGTGAAAAGGAAAATTTTTCCGGTAGTCTGATCAACCACAACTGTCGGATCCATATAAGAGAGTTTTGAAGAAGTAACTTGTTCTGTTATGTTCTTTTCTGTCCAGGTAGCTCCCTTATCCGTACTACGCTTCATGAGAATATCCGTACGCCCTGATTTATCCATCCAAGTACCATAACGAGTTTCACAAAAAACGAGTATAGTACCAGCTTTTGTAACTGCAACAGCAGGCACACGATAAGAAACGTCCGTACTTACTTTAGAATTAAAAACAGTAGTTGTTGAAGTTACTTTCCATACCGGATCTGGATCAAGAGTCGGGTCATCCGGGTCAGGTGTCGGATCGGGTGTCGGTTCTTCCGGCTCCACCTCATCAGGATAGGGAACTGGTGAAAAATCATTGACACTATCATCTGAACAAGCTGTAAAAACAAGCAAGCTCATAACGATACTCATAGTACAAAAAAAGTTTTTCATAAATATAAAATTAAAGATTAATAATAGGAAGTATAAGTAAGTCCAATCTCATCCAACCAGCCGGACGCTTAAGAGGTTTGATACCAGGCAATGATTTACGGGTAAACCCCGGAGTATCTGCCGTTTCAAATATAATCGCCATCCTGCCATCAGGCAAGAAAGACATACAACTGTAACCTGAAGCTTTATCATATAATTGAATTCCATTGTTCCATGTCTTTCCACCATCACTACTTTTATACAAAGCGAGCCCTACACGTTCATCATATTCCGGTGTTTCAGCTTTTCCTCTGATTCCAGAAAAATAGAGTTCTCTTCCTTTTCCCAAAACACCAGCCTGACATCCTTTAGAGACTCCCGGTAAGGTCGGTTCTTTTATCGCTTTACTCCAAGTAGTTCCACCATCAACACTATATGCCACCATACGCGCTCCCGGTATACGAGCGTTATAGACTAATGTTCCGGCAGGGGATTCGGCTATCTGAAATTCATCACCGGTATCGCCCTTACCACCCATTGCCCATGTCTGGCCATGATTATCAGAATATATTGCTACGTTATGAGCACTTTTTCTTTTGAAATCAACTACACGGGTCGGTAAAATCAATCGTTCCTTAAACCGTTCTCCAGACATCTGTAATCCTGCTCCCGGACCAAAACCAACAATATGATAGCCCGCCGGAATAATCGCAGATGTAACATCTACAGGTAAAGACCAAGTTTTGCCATTATCACCCGAAGTAATAAGAATAGCACGATTCTTTGCTCCGGAATGATCTTCCGCTGGCCAAAAAGTAGTAAATAAAAAAATGCGTCCAGTAATTGAATCAAGAATCGGAGTAGGATCCATATAAGCACCGGTAGTACCTTGTGTCAAATCTTGCATAATGGACCATGTTTTCCCTATATCCTCACTTCGCTTCACTACAATATCAGTACGACTTTTATCTCGCCAACTATCCCTACGTGCCTCACAAAAAACAAGCAATGTACCATCTTTGGCTGTTAATAATGAGGGAATACGATAACTGTTCACATTATCATCCCCAGCAGTAAAGACAGTACACTTCTTCAGTCCGGAAGACTTTGATTGTTCTGTTGTTTGCGCTTCTCCTTTAATAAAGAAAGGAAAAGATAAAAAAAACGCTATGAATAGACTTTTCAACATGTACACATAATATTTATAAATGAAGATAAAAACATCACTTACAGCAGCTCCTGGCACAGCATATAACTACGAATCATCATGCGAGGTATATGGAAAGGGCCCTTAAACAAATTACCTTTAGCAGGTTGTGCCACTGTACCGTCACGGTGCAGATACCCATACCACTCACCATATTCCTTATCAGGGAAATGAGCGTATGTCCAATCACTTATCTGTTTATGCATGGCAAGGTATTTTTCATCGTGAGTTGCCTGATAAGCATAAAGAGTGGCGATAATAGCCTCGGTCTGCGGCCACCAGAATTTCATATCCTGAGAATAATCCTGTGCGGGGAAATTGCGGCAGTCCCGGAAGTTTATTATACCGCCATGTTCTTCATCCCAACCCCATTCCCAAGACCAGTCAAGAATCTGAAGAGCCATTTGCACCAAATCTTTATCCCAGTTACGATAGCGGGCTTCTTCTAAAATAAACCAGGAAGTCTCAATACAATGTCCCGGATTAATGACACGCCCGTTACAAGTATCAATGAACTCTCCATCTTTTCCCACCATTTCAAGCAATGCCTTAAATTCGGGATGAATAAAGTACTTTCGGATAGCCGCAAGCGATTCATCAATTTGTGTGTCAAGTGTCGGATCGGAAATAGCAGCACGAACACGAGAGGCTGTATTGATAAGAATCATCGTAATAGAATGTCCGCGAGCCTGTAGTGTAGGCAGATACTTGGGTTCCAAAAAACCGGGGGTGGAAAGAAACCTTTGTATACGTTTGAAAAGCGCTAAAGCCTTTTCAGCATAAGTTTTATCTCCTGATGCAATAGCGTATTCTGACATGGCAATGACAGCAAAACACTCAGAAAACACATAGCGACGTTTACGCAAAGGAGTACCGTTTTCAGTAACTTCAAAGTACATATGTCCGTCTGCATCAAAACAATATTTTTCTATAAAATCGATACAACTCTTAGATGCCGCAAGCCATTCCGATTTCTGTTCAATGTTATTATAAGCATAAGCTGCAATAAATCCAAAACGTCCCTGAAACCATACTGATTTCGTTGTATCCATCAAACGGCCATCACGATCAATGCAAGTATATACCCCACCATGCTTACGGTCAAGACCATAGTGCATCCAAAAAGGCATAATATTCTCGGTGAAATCATAGCGATAGGATGCAGACCATGAGGTTAAATAATCCGTTACATTCATAGTTTATCAGATTTTAGAATTTATTGCAACGTTCAAAGAAATGAATAGCTTCAAGCTCTGCTTTCATTTGGTACTCTTCTTCATCGGTCATATTTTGGAATGGAGTGCGATTCTTACCCAAGTCAAGGCCAATAAGTTTCATTATACGTTTACCGCCCACTATATTTCCACGAAAATGACAAATAACATTAATCACCTCTTGTGAGAAATTTTGACGTTCACGCGCCAATTCAAGGTCACCGGCCTTCCAAGCATCAATGATACCTACCAGTTCTTTTCCATTATAGTTGGTAGTACCGCCAATACCACCTTGTGCACCTCCCATAGCCAAACAAGGAAGTATCGTTTCATCCTGACCATGAAGCATATCGTACTTTCCATTCTTATAAAGACGGCACTGATTGTACTCATACATACTCTCGAAAGTATATTTAATACCGGCAAAATTAGGTACACGTCCATCAACCGCTTCCAGTAGCTTAACCATAGGCAGGAAAGCACCGTTGAAGGCAGGAATATGATAATAATAGAAAGGTAGTTCGGGAGCACCTGCTGCAATCTCTTCAATATACTTTACCAATTCTTCCACTCGGCCAATTTTAGGGAACGGTGGGGCCATCGCTCCAATAGCTGTAGCTCCAATCTTCTGTGCATGTTCCGCCAACATACGGCTTGCTTTAACACAGCAACTTCCCACATGAACAATTACCTTAAATCCGGCAGGCGCTACAGATACCCAGCGTTCGGCAAGTTTCATACGTTCTTCTTCAGTCAACATATATCCCTCGCCGGAAGAACCGTTAATGAATACTCCTTGAAGACCATTCTTCTGCAACATCTTTGCATAGATTTCAATAGGTTCATAGTTTACTTCTCCATTTTCATAAAACGGAGTAAAAGGCGCATCAATCAAACCAATAATCTTTTCCATACTTTTTATTTTTTAACTTCGTTAATCTTATTGTTATTCCATATTATCTGTCTTAGGATGAAGGAAGTAAAGTTGTAAAGCCAAAGCTACCAACACTATAACACTGAGCATAGCAAATCCTTGTCCCAAGTTTCCACCATCTGTCCATCTTCCCAATAATTCGGTAACAGCAGCCCCAGCAAATACACCTGTCATATTCATAATACCATAGGCGGTACCACGATATTTTGCCGAAACGAACTGACAAAGAATAGGCATATTATTAGCATCGAAAACACCAAAACCAATACCGAAAAGCAGTCCGGCACCAATAATAGCTACAAAGCTGTGTCCAAACCCCAACAGCATTAATGCAGGAATCGTCAATCCCAATCCGATGGCTCCTGTATAAACACGTCCTCTGATATTCTTTTGCACCCATCGGTCAGATAAAATACCTCCTACAATAACCCCGATAAACGAAGAAAAAGCAATTGTAATAGTAGAAATCGGACCGGCTTCAGACATAGGAATATTCAAACTTTCGGAAAATAATGTCGGTAACCAGTTTTTAGTTGCCCAACCGGGAAGGCTCGGAGCTGCAAAATAGAAAAGAATAATCCAAAAAGCACATGTAGAGAAAAGTACACTAAGCCCGCTAAATAAAGACGGTTTCTTTTCTCCCAACGCTATTGGTCTCTCTTTTACCAAAGTATGGGCAGGATTCTCCCGCAAAGTAACAACCAAAATCAAGGAATAAATAATACCTATTACACCAAACCAATGAAATGTGGAATGCCAAGAGAAGATAGCTGCCACCGTAGCACCGAATCCACCAATAGCTTGCCCTACATAAAGTCCGGTCATATGCACCCCAATAGCCAATGAACGGGATTTACCTTGATGCCAATCAGCAATAAGAGATAAAGCAGAAGGTATATAAAGCGCTTCACTGATTCCCATCACAGCACGAAGCCAATACAGTTCATGAAAATCATCTGCATACCCCATCAAATATGTAACAGCAGACCAAACAAACAAACTTCCGACAACCAACCACTTACGACTAAAACGGTCAGCAATCATACCGGCAACAGGACTCATAAAACCGTAAATCCATAAAAAGATAGCCATTAGAGCTCCAAAGGCTTCTGCTTTATTCAATTCTACAATATCAACCTTCATTGCCTCTTGCATAGTAGAAAGCATTTGGCGATCCATGTAATTGAGTAGAGCAACCACCCATAATAAAGCAACTACTACCCAAGGATACAGATTTTTGTTTTTCATAATCTTTAGTTAAAACTATATTATTTAATTTTGATGCAAATATATCAATCATTTTATTATATGCAAAATATTTAATAATTTATTTTATTAAATACAGGGTAATAATTAAAAATATACGAATAATAAGTGAATACAAATAAAAAATGGCGTAAGAAGAATAGACTATGCATCTAACTTACGCCATGCCTTTCACCTCACCAACCTAATACCAACTATTTTCAAATCTTTACCTTAGCGATTAACTTACGGATTTTTCCCTGACCAATTATGGGTGCATGAGGATCCTCTGGATATACAATCATAAACTGACCAGGATACAAATCAATCCATGTAGTTGCACTATCCGAAAACAAGGCACAGTCTCCCTCTTTTTCATAAGGTTTAACTTCCAGATTTACATCTTCAAAAGCCTTCCATCCAATCCTCTCTATACCTTGCAAAAGAATATGTACATCAATATAAGTACGATGAACCTCCAACACTTGTTTATCTTGTTCAACACATTCAGGATTGATATTCATAATAAATAAATTATCACCGTCAATATCAATACGTCCTAATTCCGCATGAAGTAAATCATGACTTTTTACATAATCAAAAAGAGTTTTAAACAAAGGATGAAGCACCTCTATCCTACTGCTATTCTGCAAATTTGATACAATCATTTTTTCTATTTTTTAGTTCTATATAAAAATTCCGAAGCAAATATAGAAATTAATTTAATATAAAAGGCATATATAATAAATTATTTTATTATATATAAAATATAAAACTAAATTTATTATCTTTGTAGAAAATCAATCAACAGAAAATATGAGACAGCAACTTTTAAAAGAAATAGAGTTAGGAAGCAAAAGTGCTCTCGTAAAAAAGAGAATTATTACACATTATATATATAATGGGAGTTCTACCATTACTGATCTATCCAAAGAGCTAGATCTAAGTATACCTACTGTTACCAAATTTATCAGTGAGATGTGCGAAGATGGCTATATCAATGATTACGGTAAATTAGAAACCAGTGGTGGGCGACACCCAAGTTTATATGGTCTTAATCCGGAATCCGGATATTTTATCGGTGTAGACATCAAAAAGTTTGCTGTCAACATCGGTTTAATTAATTTCAAAGGTGATATGATGGAACTAAAGATGAATATCCCCTACAAATTTGAAAATACGCCGGAAGCTATGGAAGAGCTATGCACACTTATCAGTTCTTTTATAAAGAAAACGAAAGTCAATACAGAGAAGATATTAAATATCAATATCAACATATCCGGACGAGTTAATCCTGAATCAGGATATAGTTTCAGCCTGTTCAACTTCTCTGAGTGTCCGCTGGCAGAAGTTTTAACTGAAAAAATAGGATACCAGGTTTGTATTGATAACGACACCCGCGCCATGACTTATGGTGAATATTTACAAGGTTGCGTGAAAGGAGAAAAAAACATTATATTCGTTAATGTTAGTTGGGGACTTGGAATCGGAATTATCATAGATGGCAAAATATACACCGGCAAATCAGGTTTTTCCGGAGAATTTGGACATATCAATGTATTTGACAATGAAATACTGTGTCACTGTGGCAAAAAAGGATGTCTGGAAACAGAAGCATCCGGCTCTGCGATATATAGAATTTTGCAAGAACGTATCAAAAATGGTGAGTGCTCCATATTGTCTAATCGGACAAACAGCCAAGAGCTTCCTCTTACATTGGACGAAATAATCTCTGCCGTAAACAAAGAAGATTTGCTATGCATTGAAATCGTAGAGGAAATCGGGCAGAAATTAGGTAAACAAATTGCTGGATTAATTAATATATTTAATCCCGAATTAGTTATTATTGGCGGGACATTATCATTAACTGACGACTATATAGCCCAACCTATTAAGACAGCAATAAGAAAATATTCACTAAACCTCGTAAACCAAGATTCAGCCATCACAGTTTCAAAATTAAAAGATAAGGCAGGAGTTGTAGGTGCTTGCATGCTGGCACGAAGCCGAATGTTCGAATATTAAAATCATTAATATAACCTTCTATCTTTCATTGGTATAAAAACAGAAGGTTATACTTTGGGATGTTCAGCAGACAATATAAAATCAAGCAACTAATTTTAGATGTTTAATAAATATCTGTATCTTTTTTTTCAAATTTTTCTCCTCAAAAAATAAAATTATAATTTTGCAGCAAGTGTACAAATTTTGCTGATAGTTCAGTCTTATCGGCACAAATAGATAGATTTTTTCCCTCTGTATCTACCAAAAGAGCAACACTCCGTGAAGCAACAAACGACTCCACACCCGCCGCTTCTTCTACAAAAACACAGCCGGGGAACAGAGGTGCAAACACTTCTTTGGTCTGTCCTTTCCACTTCTTGAATACGATTTGCATAGGACAAAATGCCATATATCCTGCTGCATGCAGGCGCTGCACTAATTTACGTTCCGACTTTGCCGCCGTATACAGAACACACCAACGACTCATATCATTATTAGCCATCATATTGCTTTGTTTGCTTTTCTCCAATCTTTAAATAAATCCTTCACAAATAATATCCAGCCAACACATCCCACTCCTGCCAAGAATACAAAACCTATAAGAATCATAATCTTATTAGGCTTGGCGGCACGCAAAGGAACCGTAGCCGGTTGCACAACCGTATATACCGGAGTAATCTCCTGCACTTTGGCTCTTGCCATCTGCAATTGTCCGGAAACCTGGGTATAAACAGTATAAGCCAGCTCAACTTCGTTTTTTAAACGTTCCTGCTCGGCACGATAGCTTAACAGAACCACATTCTGGTTGGCATCTGCAAAAGTAGCATATTTTTTCTGAGCTTTCTCATAATCCGCCTTTGCTTCTTTATATAACTTTTCTGTAAAAGCTAAATCATGACGGGCTTTATTGGTACGGTAATTTGTGATATAATTCTGCAAACAATGCATCACGGTATCAGTTAACGAAGCCGAAATCAAAGGGTCCTGCATAGTAACCTCCAAAGTTGTAACCCCTGTTTTTTTATCAATCGTAACCAAGATACGCTTACTCAAAGCATCCGCTACCTTCGCCTCATCCAATGTCAGGTGGAACGGATCGATTTTTCCTTCTTTCTTCTCCGGTTTATCCTTGAATAAAGACAAGGTCCAACCCAAAGCCTTGAATGGCGCAGACATTACAGCACCCATCCATGACGAACGCTGGTATTTATCCAGATAAGCATATAAGGTCGTATCTATTTTGCCTTTCTGGTCTTTGACCCTTACATCAAACAACTCCAACAGAAAAGGGGTTGACTTAACGATATCGGGATACAGCTCGGGCGACAGGGCATCTTCTCCGACAGAACCGCCTAAGTTGATGCCAGCCATAGCAGCCAATGCCCCCATACTCCCGGCATTCACTTTACTTGCACTTTCGGGAGCCAATGTCACTTCCGTAGAATACTCTTTAGGAATGCTGAATCCTACAATCAAGCCAATCACTGCCGCAATACCGCATACCTTATAAAGCATTTTACGATCGGCCCACACTTTCTGAGCCAACTCAATCAAATCGATTTCCTGTTCCTCCGGTTTTTGCGGAGCCTTTTGTATTTTACTTTCGTCCATTGTCCTTATCACTTAAAGAGATTAACCAAAGTAGCAATCATTGTGCCTAAAGTGGCAATAGAAGTACCCATACCTACCATTTCGGCCACGCTCATACGCTTACTTGGATCCTTAGTCGGGATGATAATCTCACACCCGGGCTCGATTGCCGTCTTACTACCGGAGCGTATGCGGGATACAGTACCATTCATATAAACCACAAAAGCACTGCGCTTCTTGGCATTCGAAGCATATCCGCCCGCCTGATTGATGTAGTAACGGCTGTTCTCTCCCTCTTTGTACAGTACGGTATTAGGATACATCACGGCACCGTTGATTTTCACTGTGCTTACATATTCAGGAATAAACAATACATCCCCCTCGCGCAACACCATATCATAATCAGAACCCGGATTTTTCAAAGCCTCATCCAGATGAATGCCTACCGTATATACATATAAAGTAGTTGAATCTGCACCGACCTTTATAGCCATGCGGGTGGCATCTTCCTTTCTGCGAAGCTCTTCCTCCGACATTTTACGGATAAGACGGGCTCCTCTTACATAAGCATCGGATGTAACACCACCGGCTTTAGCGACCAGGTCGCTCAAACGTTCATTCTTCTTGGACAACGCGTAAGTACCGGTAAACAATGCCTCTCCTATTATCCCCACATTTTTCTGCTTGCGATAAGCAGGGCTTTTACGGACATACACTTCATCAAAAGGCTCCAAATAGAAATTTTCGCTCCCCGCTCCTATCAGCAAGCCGTCTTTCAGGTCAAAGGTAAATGTCTGGCCTACAATATTACTGTCGTCCGTGCTTTTGGGAGATTTAATACGGCGCGATACATCTATTTTCGTTGTAGAAGCCGCTTCAAGCAAGCCACCCGATTCCAAAACCAAATCCTCGATGGTCATCTTGTCGGCATAAAGATAAGTACCCGGATCTGCAACCTCACCATGGATAGTCACTGTAGGCTCTTCTTTCAGATCCTGAATGCTGGGAATATAAAGTATATCATTCTTTTGCAAAGGAATGTCCGCAACCACACCTTTCAACAAGCCTTTCAAATCTATGGAAATAACCTCGCGCGTCAAATCCTCATGTTCACGATTGATTACGGCACGATTTAGGAAAGCATCTCCACGTACACCTTCCGCTTTCTTTATCAACTGTTTTACGGTATTCACCTCTCCGCTCAGCTGATACAAGCCCTCACGGTAAACAGCACCGCGAATCTCTACACGATTCTCGAAACGGTTGAGAACGGAATCCACCGTAAGCATATCACCGTCTTCCAGGCGGAATACCGAATAATCCATTTCGTCCACATTGAAAATCTGATGCTCGCGTCCGCTCTTGCGTACAAGACGGATGGCTTTTTTATATGCATCGCCCGTAAAGCCGCCGGCATATCTCAGCAACGTACCGATTGTTTCCGTAGGCTTCATTTCATAATACATAGGACGCTTTACCTTACCCAATATCTGCACCAGGGTCTGATAAGGATTGACAAGAATCACATCACCGTCCTGAAGACGGATATCATCCTTCAGCCGACCTTCCATGATAAAATCGTAGATGTCCAAATCTGCAACCGTCTTTCCGTCGCGTATAACTTTTATGCTTCGAAGACTACCGATTTTATTTACTCCACCAGCCCAATACAAGGCATGGAAAACTGATGCGAATGAAGAGAGGGTGTAAGTACCCGGTACGACAACTTCACCCATAACATTCACCTGAATGGAACGGATTTCGCCTAACGTCAAATTTATTTGCGTATTGGGAGTTTCTCCCGTAACCCCGGCATATATCTTGGCAAATTCGCGTTTCAAATAATCATTGGCTTCCTCTACGGTCTTTCCACTCAGATAAACCGGTCCTAACTTTTCGATTTGCACAGTACCCTCAGGCGAGATTTTTTCGCGAATCGTAGTCTGGGAAGCTCCCCAAACATCAATAATAACTTCATCGCCCGCCCCCAAACGATAATTGTCGGGTGTTGCCACATTTATATTGGGTTCAAAAGTCAGATATTCGTTATCGAAAATATTATGTCCGAAAATCTGTTGTGTAAAAGCGTCTTCCGCGCTTTTAGGACCATTATAACCATAACCCGGCTGTCCATTGTTATTCACCCCCGTTCCATATCCATTGCGTTGCTGGGCCGATTTCGCCCGCAGCCCTTTAATACTTTGCTTTTGGGAACCGAGATTATCCAAGCCGGATTCATCCTGAGAGATATTCTTGTTTTTGTTCTCGTAAGTTTTCTGCGTACGTAAACGGGAGTTCGCTTCTCCCATGAAATTGGCATTTTCCTCAGAGCTTCCGTCCGATTTGCCTGAATATTTAGACTGTATTCTCTGGATTTGTTCTTTTGTGACTCCTTTCTTCATCAATTCAACCAACATCTCCTGTTGTGTCTTCCCCTGACTCTGAGCCTCTTGCACGTACAGAATGACTTGTTCATCCGTCATTTGTTGGGCAAATACCACACTTGATACCGTAAATACCAACAAACACAATAGTATAAATTTACGCATAAGTAAGATCTTTGATTAATCTTTTAGTTATCTAGTAATGTTTTTAATTGGGGACAAAGGTAATACATTATTTTCATAATATACATTTATTTCCTTTTGAAGTTTTGGAAAAAGAATTAATTCCGGGCTTCAATACAACCGGTATTTTGCCACAAACACCACTTATACCAAACAGTATTTTTCCAATCATCCAATAGAGTTAAACGTCTTTACCATACGGTTTTATCCATAATATCTCCGATAAATACACAAATATAGAAAAAATGCCAGACAGAAATATTTCTAAAAAATCAGGCAATTCTTTTTGCAAATTCAAATAAAGATGTACCTTTGCACCTCGTAATCGAAAACCCATTGCCGCTATAGCTCAGTTGGTAGAGCAACGCATTCGTAACGCGTAGGTCGCCAGTTCAAGTCTGGCTAGCGGCTCTCCCCAAAAACGCTGATTGTCAAATAAATAATCAGCGTTTTCTTTTTTTTTTAAAGCCAGCCGTACGAATAAAAAATCCATTTTTCTCATTCCCTTTATTCTCCACACATCATAATAGAACAGATGGCATTTACCTACAAAAGGAGCAGCTAACTGAAACAGATAGCTTTTTATATGCTCACAAACATATTTCAAAGCGGACTTATCTCCTTAATTATCCGACAGTTCAAAAAAAGATCCACTGTGTAGAACGTATCAATAAGCAGGGCATTTTACTCATGCATGATACTCAAAAAAAATTTCGTAATTTGCCAAACACAATATTTATTTCTACATTTGAATTTTAACTAATTACACAATATCACCAAAATGTAAGTATATGAGAAAATTATTATTCGCCATGTTGGCATGTACAATTACACTTGCCTTTGCATCGTGCAGAGAAAAAAAGGCTAAAGACAAGGTTAAAGACCGTGTAGAAAATGTAAAGGAATCTGTTGAGGAAGCCCTCGAAGAGGCGCAGGACCAGATTGAAGAGGGAGCGGATGAGGTAAAGAAGGCTTTGGATAAAGCCGGCGATGAAATTGAAAAAGCCAAAGAAAAACTGGAATAGAAGTTGCCGGAAAACTGTCCAAATATTCACACAGTAAGGAACAGAACTCCATTTAACTTAGAAACATTATGAAAAAGATTAATTTGCTACTGTTTTTTCTCCTGCTTGCATGCGCTTTGCCTGCCCAGGATGGCATTTCCGTCTTTATCGGCAGAGCTAACCGCTACGCATCTGTGGAACTCTCTGATTACAGAAAGCGCCTATGCCTGGAATATAATATTTCAAACCATTCCTTAGACGATTACTACAGACGCTGTGGCAATGACTGGGGAAATGTGGGAATTGCACTTGAGATAGCCAGAACTTCAGGAAAAAAAATGCGTGATGTATGCGACTATTACAAGCGGTATCATCGTTACGGGTGGAACCGTATCCTTGTGGAGATTGGCATAAAGCCGGGAAGTATGTATTATAACCCTTTCTATAACAGAGTCCATCACCACAGTGACTGCTGGCATGAATACTATAATTCATACTGTGAACGCCATGACAAATTCCACCATAAGAAACACAAATACAGAAAGCCGAAAAAACACCACAAGAGACATTGTCGACACTACGATGACGATTAATCGGGATTTGAAATCCAAGTGCTGAAACACCCGAAGAGAATGTGTGTGTGCCAAAACTAAAATCCGCTTACTATTTGTTTCTTTGTTTAGGCACGGATTACGCGGAAAACACGGATTTCACGGAAAAAGAATAAAGAAAATCTGTGAAATCCGTGTTTTCCGTATCTAAAAGAAATCGTCAAGTATATATTGACACATCCCCCTCTTCCTGTCATGAATAAAACAAGGGAAGCATTCTCTTTATTCCCAAATCTTGCTAACTTTGCCCGACTCAAAAACAATCAAGATTATGATGAAAAAAAAGAAAAAAAGAATCCTTTTCGGAGCACTGGCGGTTATTCTTTTCATAGGCATTGCAAGTGCGGGTACAATGTATTACTACCTGTTCACTCCGCAATTTCATCCGCAAAAGACAGTTTATATCTACATCGACCGCGACGATACGACAGACTCCATATACAATAAGATAAAAGCACAAGGAAAGCCCAATAGTTTCAACGGTTTCAAATGGATGTCCCAATGGCGCGATTACTCCGGCAACATCCACACCGGGCGCTATGCGATACGTCCCGGCGAGAACGTTTACCATGTATTCAACCGTTTCTACAGAGGATACCAAGCCCCCATGAACCTGACCATCGGAAGCGTACGCACTTTGGACAGACTGGCGCGTAACGTAGGGAAACAACTGATGATTGATTCCGCCGAAATAGCCGGAGTGATAAATGACTCTCTGCTCCAGCAACGGCTGGGATACAGCAAAGCGACAATAGCCTGCCTTTTCATACCCGAAACCTACCAAGTATATTGGAACATGAGCGTAGAGGATTTCCTCGAACGGATGCAGAAAGAACATCAGAAGTTCTGGAATCGGGAACGGCTCAATAAAGCGAAAGCCATCGGCATGACACAGGAAGAGGTATGCACCCTCGCTTCCATCGTTGAAGAGGAAACAAACAACAACCAGGAAAAGCCCATGATTGCCGGCCTGTACATCAACCGTATCCACGCCGGCATGCCGCTACAAGCCGACCCTACCATCAAGTTTGCCCTGCAAGACTTCAGCCTGCGCCGTATTGCCAATGCACACCTCACCATCGATTCGCCCTACAACACCTACCGCAACCTCGGCCTGCCCCCCGGCCCTATCCGCATTCCCACCCCCATAGGTATAGACGCAGTCCTGAATTACACCAGACACAATTACATTTATATGTGTGCCAAAGAAGATTTTTCAGGAACCCATAATTTTGCAGCCAACTACGCCGAACACATGAAAAATGCCAGAAAGTATTGGAAGGCGTTAAACGAAAGAAAGATTTTCAACTAATATCATAATAAAACAAAAGCAAAAAGCTATATTTGCGATTGTTACTAAAACCATGATTAACACTTAAACACTAAAAAATGAGCAAACAACTCTTACTTGGCGATGAAGCCATTGCACAGGCTGCATTAGACGCCGGCCTATCCGGTGTGTACGCCTACCCGGGTACTCCTTCGACGGAGATTACCGAATATATCCAGACAGCAGCGATTACTGCCGAAAAAGGTATCCACAACCGCTGGTGTTCCAACGAGAAAACTGCCATGGAAGCAGCTTTGGGAATGTCGTTCGCAGGAAAACGTTCACTGGTCTGCATGAAACATGTAGGCATGAATGTGGCTGCCGACTGTTTTATCAACTCCGCCGTGACCGGCGTTAAAGGCGGCATCATTGTCGTTGCAGCCGACGACCCCAGCATGCATTCGTCACAAAACGAACAAGACAGCCGTTTCTACGGTGACTTTGCATTGATTCCGATGTACGAACCGAGTAACCAGCAAGAAGCCTACGACATGGTTTACAACGGATTTGCCTTTTCCGAACAAACCGGCGAACCGCTGCTGATGCGTATGGTCACCCGGCTGGCACATTCCCGTTCCGGCGTAGAACGCAAGGCGCAACAGCCTCAGAACGAGGTATCTTTCAGTGACGACCCGCGCCAGTTCATCCTGCTCCCCGGCAACGCCCGCAAACGCTACAAACTTCTGTTGCAGCATCAGGACGATTTTGTCAAAGCCTCGGAAAACTCACCTTATAACAAGTACATAGACGGTCCCAACAAAAAACTGGGCATCATAGCCTGCGGCATCGGTTATAACTACCTTATGGAGAACTATCCCGAAGGCTGCGAATTTCCGGTATTGAAAATCGGCCAGTACCCGCTTCCCAAGAAACAACTGATGCAGCTTGTAGAAGCCTGCAACGAAATACTCGTACTGGAAGACGGACAACCGTTTGTAGAAAAACAACTGAAAGGTTGCCTCGGCATCGGCGTAAAAGTCAAAGGACGCCTGGACGGCACACTGTCGCAGGACGGAGAATTGAATCCGGACAGCGTAGCACGCGCCGTAGGCAAAGAGAACAAAGCGGAATTCGCTGTTCCCTCACTCGTTGAAATGCGCCCACCAGCCTTGTGCGAAGGTTGCGGACACCGCGATATGTACACCGTGCTGACCGAAGTGCTCCGGGCAGAATACCCCAGCCACAAGGTATTCAGCGACATCGGCTGCTACACCTTAGGAGCCAACGCTCCTTTCAATGCCATTGACTCCTGCGTAGACATGGGAGCTTCCATTACAATGGCAAAAGGCGCCTCGGATGCCGGAGTCCATCCTGCGGTTGCCGTTATCGGCGACTCCACCTTCACCCACTCCGGCATGACAGGCCTGCTGGACTGCGTAAACGAAAACGCCAACGTCACCATCGTCATCTCCGACAACGAAACCACAGCCATGACCGGCGGACAGGATTCAGCCGGAACCGGCCGTCTCGAAGCTATCTGTGCAGGTATCGGCGTAGCGCCCGAACATATCCGCGTAGTAGTTCCATTGAAGAAGAACTACGAGGAAATGAGGCAGATAATCCGCGAAGAAATCGAATACCGCGGAGTATCCGTCATTATTCCCCGCAGAGAATGTATTCAAACTTTAGCACGTAAGAAACGAAACAAGTAAAGCCATGAAAAAAGACATTATACTTTCCGGCGTAGGCGGACAAGGCATCCTCTCTATCGCTACCGTAATCGGGCAGGCAGCCCTTAAAGACGGATTATACATGAAACAGGCCGAAGTACACGGAATGAGCCAGCGAGGCGGAGACGTACAGTCCAACCTCCGCATCAGCAACCGGCCTATCGCTTCCGACCTCATCCCTACAGGCAAATGCGACCTTATCATATCGCTGGAGCCCATGGAAGCGCTGCGCTATCTTCCCTACCTCAGTCCCGAAGGCTGGCTGGTAACGAACGAAGCCCCTTTCATCAATATCCCCCACTATCCTGCCGAAGAAGCTCTCAAAGCCGAACTTGACAAGCTTCCTCACAAGATTGCACTGAACGTAAACGAAGTAGCCAAAGAAGTGGGCTCTCCACGCGTTGCCAACATCGTGTTGCTGGGAGCTACCATTCCGTTCCTCGGCATTGATTATCAGAAGGTACAAGACAGCATCCGCGACATTTTCCAGCGTAAAGGCGAAGCCATTGTAGAGTTGAACCTCAAGGCCTTGGTTGCCGGTAAGGAAATTGCAGAAAACCTGATGTAAATCAAAATACCAATAACCATGAATGACAAATACTGGGAAGAAGAGATAGAAACCATGCCGCGTGAGGAGTTGCACAAACTGCAACTCCGGCGGCTTAGGAAGACAATCGGCATTGCAGCAAATTCCCCCTATTACAAACAAGTTTTTCAAAAGCACGGCATTACGGCAGACAGCATCCGGTCGATAGAAGACATCCGGAAAATCCCGTTTACCACCAAGGCGGACATGCGCGCCAACTACCCTTTCGGACTTGTGGCCGGCAATATGCACGAAGACGGTGTACGCATCCACTCTTCCAGCGGAACCACGGGAACGCCCACCGTCATCGTCCACTCCCGGCACGATCTGGAGTCCTGGGCCAACCTTGTAGCACGTTGCCTATACGCAGTAGGCATACGAAAGACCGATGTTTTTCAAAACAGTTCCGGCTATGGTATGTTCACCGGAGGATTAGGTTTCCAATACGGAGCCGAACGCCTGGGAGCACTGACCGTACCCGCCGCTGCCGGTAACAGCAAACGGCAAATCAAGTTCATCACGGACTTCAGAACCACCGCCTTGCATGCCATTCCCAGTTATGCCATACGCCTGGCGGAAGTATTTCAGGAAGAAGGTATCGACCCGGCATCGACTACTCTGAAAACCCTCGTCATCGGAGCCGAACCTCATACGGACGAACAGCGCAGGAAGATTGAGCGGATACTGGGTGTCAAAGCCTACAACAGTTTCGGCATGACCGAAATGAACGGTCCCGGCGTTGCCTTTGAGTGTACCGAGCAAAACGGCATGCACCTTTGGGAAGATTGCTATCTGGTTGAAATCATCAATCCGGAAACCGGCGAACCGGTTCCCGACGGTGAGATTGGAGAGCTGGTACTGACTACCCTCGACCGTGAAATGATGCCGTTGATACGCTACCGCACACGCGACCTTACCCGCATACTTCCGGGTACATGCCCCTGCGGACGTACGCATCTGCGCATCGACCGCATCAAGGGCCGCAGCGACGATATGTTTATCATCAAGGGTGTCAACATCTTCCCCATGCAGGTGGAAAAGGTATTGGTGCAATTCCCCGAATTGGGCAGCAACTACCTCATTACTCTGGAAACCATCAGCAATCAAGATGAAATAATTGTGGAAGTAGAGCTCAGCGACTTATCCACCGACAACTATATAGAACTGGAGAAAGTACGCAAAGCTATTTCCCGCCGACTGAAAGATGAAATCCTTGTCACTCCTAAAGTGAAGCTGGTCAAGAAAGGCTCCCTGCCTCAAAGCGAAGGCAAAGCCGTCAGGGTAAAAGACTTGCGGGATAACAAATAATATTCTACCGGTATGTCCAGTTCCAACCGTTAGTGAAGCCGTGCCATACCGGTAAATATCCCTGCATTATACTCCCGAAACTTCCGGAATTTACTTCCCAAACACCGGGCATTCCAACCTAAAACTTCAGGCATTTCGGGAGTAAACACCTGGAGTTAAACGAGCAAAAGCCTGGACTTTTCCCCCTCACTGCAACCAATCCGATTTTACTGAACTCTCTGATCTTCAAGAAGCAAAACCGTAAAATAACGACAAAAGAAAAAGGAACGGTAGTCAACCAAGATTACCGTTCCTCTTTTATAGAAAGCCGCACCGATGATGTGATGAAACTCCGTATGACATGATTTGAGTGCTCGTCCTCTTTGTAATCCACCGACTCAAGAGTTACCCCGAAAGGCGTGGCCCGCCATTGAGAACTGAAGCTTGTCTCGGTATTTCATTAGAATTGATGAGTTTCCCGATCCAATCAATGCGGCTATTTTTTCTACTTCAAAGGTAGTGAGTTTCTACGAAAGAAACAAGAAAAACAAGAAAATTGTTTGCCTGCATCTAATGTTTTCACATTTCCACAATACTGCCCAAAACAAAAAGCGCCGATTACGTATTCGTAATCAGCGCCTTGCAGGTTTATTCTTTTACCCCGGCTTATGCAGCTTTTGCTTTAGCTACAATGGCCTTGAAAGCTTCCGGATGATTCATTGCTAAATCAGCCAAAACCTTACGGTTGATTTCGATACCAGCTTTGTGCAGAGCACCCATCAGTTTGGAATAAGACATACCTTCCAGACGTGCAGCAGCGTTGATACGTTGAATCCACAAAGCGCGGAAGTTTCTTTTCTTATTCTTACGGTCACGGAACGCATAAGTCAAACCTTTTTCCCAAGTATTCTTGGCAACGGTCCAAACGTTCTTTCTTGCACCAAAGTAACCTCTGGTCAATTTCAAAATTTTCTTTCTTCTTGCTTTAGAAGCAACATGATTTACTGATCTTGGCATAGTTTTACTTGTTTTTGAATGTTAGCGCCGGTACTTCACGCAACGGACTTAAAGCTAATGCATTCGGTTAATAACTTTAATAATACTTCGTACGCTTTTGATTACTTCATAGCTAAGAGTTCCTTAACCTGGCTCATATTCGTTATATCAACGGTTGTAGAGTAACACAGATTTCTCTTTTGCTTCTTGGTTTTCTTAGTCAGAATGTGACTGTGAAAAGCGTGCTTTCTTTTGATTTTACCTGTTCCGGTAAGAGTAAATCTCTTTTTAGAACCGGAGTTAGTCTTCATCTTTGGCATCTTACTTATTTTTAAATTATTTAATTATATGGCAACGCACTATACCTGCGGCGTTACTCATTTCTTTAGTCTTCGCTTTTGTCTTCGGCCGGAGCTGCTTTCGGAGCTTCTGCCGGCTTCGGTGTGGCAGGCTTTTTCGGAGCTGCACCTTTCTTCGGAGAAAGCTGAATGGTCATCCTCTTTCCTTCCAGAACCGGCATTTGGTCTACTTTCGCATAGTCTTCCAAATCATTGGCAAAACGCAGCAGCAGTACTTCGCCCTGCTCCTTGAACAGAATTGAACGACCCTTGAAGAACACGTATGCCTTCACCTTGTCGCCATCTTCCAAAAAGCCTTTGGCGTGTTTCAGTTTGAAGTTATAGTCGTGGTCGTCTGTCTGAGGACCGAAACGTATTTCCTTCACATTTACCTTAACCTGCTTCGCCTTCTGCTCTTTCTGACGCTTCTTTAACTGATAAAGAAATTTAGAGTAATCAATAATACGACAAACAGGGGGTTGTGCATTCGGAGAAATCTCCACGAGATCTGCTTCCATTTCCTCGGCCATTTTCAAGGCCTGAGCTATCGGATATACTTTAGGTTCCACCTCATCGCCCACAATGCGGACTTCTTTGGCACGGATTTGCTCATTAATCCGATGTTGCCCTTTTAAGCTGTCATTCTTCATTAAATAACGTTTACTTCCAGTTTGTTTCTTGTTTATTACTACCAAATTATTTTTTTGTTAAGTAAAAGCGGTCTTTAGAACATCGTATGTATGCTATGCTTTTACAATTGGGCGCAAAGTTACCATTTATTTATCATATTTTGAACTTCTTCGTTCACTTTTTTAGCAAAATCTTCAAATTTCATGGTTCCCTGGTCGCCTTCGCCTTGCTTGCGGACGGAAACTTCTCTGTTTTCAGCCTCTTTCTCGCCGACAATCAGCATGTACGGAATACGCTTCATTTCGTTGTCACGAATCTTACGTCCGATTTTTTCGTTACGCTCATCCACAATGGCACGGACATCATATCTCTTCAGATAGTCTTTCACTTCCTGAGCATAATCATTGAACTTCTCGCTGATAGGCAGGATAGCCACCTGGTCCGGAGTCAGCCACAACGGGAACTTGCCGGCGGTATGCTCGATAAGCACGGCTACGAAACGCTCCATAGAACCGAACGGAGCACGGTGAATCATTACCGGACGGTGCTTTTGATTGTCGGCTCCCGTATATTCCAGTTGGAAACGTTCGGGCAGGTTGTAATCTACCTGAATGGTACCCAACTGCCAACGGCGGCCGATAGCATCCTTAACCATAAAGTCCAGTTTAGGACCGTAGAAAGCAGCTTCACCATATTCCACTCTGGCTTTCAGTCCCTTTTCTTCACAAGCCTCGATAATAGCCTGTTCTGCCTTCTCCCAGTTCTCATCGCTACCGATATACTTCTCACGGTTCACCTTGTCGCGCAGAGAAATCTGTGCTTCAAAGTTCTCGAAGTGCATAGACTGGAATACGATTGAGATAATGTCCATTACGCGCAGGAACTCATCCTTCACCTGATCGGGACGGCAGAAGATGTGCGCGTCGTCTTGCGTAAAGCTGCGTACACGGGTCAAGCCGTGAAGCTCACCGCTCTGCTCGTAACGGCAAACCGTACCGAACTCCGCCAGACGCAAAGGCAGGTCTTTATAAGAACGGGGTGAGTTCTTGTAAATCATACAGTGATGAGGACAGTTCATCGGTTTGAGGAAGTACTCTTCACCTTCTTCCGGCGTATGAATAGGCTGGAACGAGTCCTTACCATACTTGGCATAGTGTCCGGAAGTGATGTACAGCAGCTTGTTGCCGATAGGCGGACACATTACTTCCTGATAGTCGTAACGGGCCTGAATGCGGCGCAAGAACTCCTGCAGACGGATACGCAATGCAGCACCTTTCGGCAACCACATCGGAAGTCCCTTGCCTACCGTATCGGAGAACATGAACAAGTCCATCTCCTTGCCGATTTTACGGTGGTCGCGCTTCTTGGCCTCTTCCAGCAATACGAGATACTCATCCAGCATTTTCTTCTTCGGGAAAGTGATACCGTAGATACGTGTCATCATCTTGCGGTCTTCCTGTCCCCGCCAGTAAGCACCGGCAACGGAAGTCAGCTTGATAGCCTTGATAGGCGCGGTAGTCATCAGGTGAGGACCACGGCACAAGTCGGTAAACGCACCCTGCGTATAAGTAGTGATGTGACCGTCTTCCAGTTCGGAAATCAGCTCACATTTATAAGTTTCGCCGCGATCGCCGAACATCTTCAAGGCATCCGTCTTTGAAATGCTCTCTCTGACAACCGCTTCTTTCTTGGCTGCCAGTTCCGCCATTTTCTTTTCGATAGCGGGCAGGTCGGCTTCCTTGATAGCAGTCTCTCCCGGATCCACATCATAATAGAAACCGTTCTCGATGGCCGGACCGATACCGAACTGTATGCCCGGATACAACTCCTGCAAAGCTTCCGCCAGCAAATGGGCGCTGGTGTGCCAGAAGGCATGCTTGCCTTGTTCGTCTTCCCATTTATAGAGAACCACTTCAGCGTCTTCACTGATGGGACGCCCCAAATCATAAACTTCTCCGTTCACGCCACAAGCCAATACATCCTGTGCCAAACGTGAACTAATGCTTTCTGCTATTTGCAGTCCTGTCACTCCTTCGTTGTATTCGCGAACGGAGCCGTCTGGAAATGTTATCTTTATCATAATGCTATGTATAATTCAAATTTTAGAACGCAAAAATAGCTAATTCTTTATTGATATTCTATTTTTTAGCAAAAAAATGTTACTGCTGCGTATTCGTAAAACGCTTGATAATATTGTAAGCGGAAACGATGCCCAATTCGCCTGCCTTGCTCAAATCAGAAATTCCCTGCCTGTTATTGCCCAGGAAGATATGCGTCAGGCCACGGTTGAAATAGGCTTCGGCAAAATCGGGATTCAGTCCGATTGCCTTGTCGTAATCCGCCAATGCCGCACGGTAATCTTTCAGCAGCGACAATACATTGCCGCGGTTATAATAACCGTAAACAAAATCGGGCGCCAATTGGATGACATGATCCAAATCATTTTTCACAATATCGTAATCCATCGCCGTTACTTCCGCCTTCTTTACTTCTTGCGCACCGGAAACGGCACCCTCGTTCATACCGGCTTCCGCTTTCTTGTACTCCAACTGCTTGTAGCGCACCAAAGCACGCATGAAATATGCCGGGAAGAAAGTATCATCCAGCAGGATACTCTGTGTAAAATCGTCTATGGAACTTGCAAAGTCCTGCACCAGATAGAAATCCAAACCGCGCATAAACCGCTTTCCGGCATTTTTTTCGTCTGCCACAATATCCGATGTATGGGCGTCTATCAATGCGAAGTGGAAACGTACCTGCTCTTCTGTCAGAGGCGACTCCATATTGGTGATGCGCAACGGTTTGGGGAACAGTTTGGAGTGATTCAACTCGTCTATATACTTGTGATAATGCACAATACGTTTTACGTCGCTCAGCTTCTCATAATAGGTCAGCGCATACATAGGTTCGAGCTTGATAGTCACGTTACGGTCTTGCACACGGCCGCGATAGTCGCTCTTATAACGCTGTTCCACTTCCGAATCATCCGCAATCACAATCTTGCGGTAGTTATCCATATTCTTGTCGGACTTCTTACGGGTCTTGCCGTTATCCTTTCCGGAGTTGCCGTCCGCATTATCCGCCACATCCTTGTCATTGCCGCCGGTTGTCACGCCGTTGCGCTTGTCGAGCTGCATCTTCATAAGCTTGAACTCATCCTGCTCGGCTCCCTTACGGTCGCCAATCTTCTTGCGGGCCTCGGCACGATGGTAGTAACCCGCCGTGAAGTTGGGATACTCTTCTATCACTTTGGAGTAGTCGCTGATAGCGCCGCGGTAATCGCCCGTTTGTGCACGCAGCAAACCACGGTTGAAAGTTGCCATCATATTGTCCGGCTCCATCTTCAGCACAAAGTCGAAATCTTCTATCGCACGGTTATCGTCACCTACCTGTGCACGCAGCAGTCCCCGGTTATAGTGACCGAGGAAGTTATTGGGGTCAATATCCAGCGCCAGGTCATAGTCGCTCATCGCACCTCTCAGGTTATTCTGATGGAAACGCGCCAAAGCCCGGTTTATGTAGTTGCCCGAATTACGTGCGCTCAGGTGTATCGCCTGGTCCAAATCCTTTTCAGCTTCCTTGTAGTCGGATTGCTGAAGACGGACAATGGCACGGGCGGCCCAGCCGTCGGGGTCGTAACGGTCCATATCAATGGCCTTATCAAAATCCTTCAAGGCCTGTATCGTATCGTTCTGCTTGAGATTGACCTCACCGCGCATCAGGTACGCACGCGTATAGCGGGGAGCTATGGCGAGCAACTTGCCCAAATCCTCTTTGGCAGCATTGAAATCCTCTTTCTGCATATGACAAAGAGAGAGGTTATGCCAAAGTACAACATTCTCCGGGTCGTACTTCAAAGCCGTCTTGTAGTCCTCGACCGCACCGTCGAACTTATCCTGGCGGATACGTGCCAAACCTCTTATCTGATAAGCGCCTACAACAAAAGGATTGCGCTGAATAGCCTGATCGCAATCCGCTTCCGCTCCCTGAAAATCGTCCAAGTTGATTTTTGCCAGCGCACGGAAGAAATAAGGCTCGTATAAATAAGGCTTCGCATTGATTACCTGATTGAAATATTGGATAGAAAGCACGTAGTCCTCGAAATACAATGCGTTGCGGGCAATGGTCATCACCCGTTCCGTATTGATTTGCGCATATAACAACGTGGGCAATAACAGAATTGCCAGCAATATCTTTTTTATCATCTTGTCTTATAAATGCTTGTAAACAAAACAAAAGTAGCGTTTATTCATTTACATATCAGGATATACCGAAGACTTTTTATATTTTTTGAGCCTTTTATACCTTATTATATGGTTTGCTTACTTTACGGTTTTCACCTTATAGGTACAGTGTGCCTTACCTTTCAGCATGGCATTCAGTTTTCCCTTTATCATCTGTCTGCGCAAGGGCGACAGATGGTCGATAAACATCTTACCGTCCAAATGGTCGAACTCATGCTGCATCACACGGGCCAGATAGCCTTCCACAATCTCGTCATGCTCCACCAGGTCCTCATCCAGGTACTTCACGCGTATCTTATTGCCTCTTTTCACAGATTCGTGAATGCCCGGCAGGCTCAGGCAGCCTTCTTCCATAGATACTTCTTCGCCCGATACTTCGAGGATATGCGCATTGATATATGCCTTACGGAAACCTTTATATTCGGGATAATCTTCCGACAACACATCCAGGTCTACAACCACCACACGGATAGGCAAACCGATTTGCGGCGCTGCAAGTCCCACGCCATCGGCATGGTCCATGGTTTCGAACATATTCTGAATCAGTTCTTTCAGGTTCGGATAATCGGGAGTAATGTCCTCCGCTACTTTTCTCAATACGGGTTGTCCGTATACATAAACAGGTAAAATCATTTCTTTAATTTATGAATTATGAATTATTTTCCAAACATTTATAAAGAGGAGAAGCGCCTGTTCTCCAGATAAGTCTGCAGGATAATAGTCGCGCTGATTTCGTCCACCAGTGCCTTGTTCTGCCTGTCT
Organism: Bacteroides stercoris ATCC 43183; assembly: GCF_025147325.1. Classification (NCBI taxonomy): domain Bacteria; kingdom Pseudomonadati; phylum Bacteroidota; class Bacteroidia; order Bacteroidales; family Bacteroidaceae; genus Bacteroides; species Bacteroides stercoris. The sequence continues at coordinate 2,082,007 of NZ_CP102262.1, read as the reverse complement.
TTCTTTTTCAGTCCGGCTTCCAGCATGGTGCGGTGCGCCAAGACCGAAGTAAACCGCTCGTCCACATACTCTACCGGCATATCGGGCAACCGCTTTTGCAAGGAACGCACAAACGGCTCTATCCGTTTCATGTTCTCGGAAGCTTCGTTATTCATCTGCTTCGGCAGTCCGACAAGTATCCGCTCTACCGGTTCTTTCGCCACGTAATCCATGATAAAGGCGAGCAGTTCATGGGTAGGCACAGTGGTAAGCCCGTTGGCAATCATCTGCAACGTGTCGCTGACGGCTATGCCCGTACGTTTTTTACCGTAATCAATAGCTATTATTCTACTCATAATGGGCTACAAAATTACGATTTATATTTGAACTCTTTTTCATACGTATCAAAAAAGATTTTGCCTATGGTGAAAATCCCGTCTGATATACATCAAACAGTTTTTTCGCCATAGGCAAAATTACACATGCCGGTATAGGAACGAAATCAATATACCAACTTCACATTATCTACATAGAATGAATTGCCCGGAGAACCGATATATGCCCCGCCGTGGCTGGACGTAAACTGCAACTGGATATGTGTGGGGATATCATCTTCCGTTCCCCATGCCACTTCCTTGATAGGCACGCTTTCGCCCTTACTGTTCACCGCATAGCGTTCCTGCACTTGCAGGCGCATCATGTGCGCCTTGTATTCGGGGTTGCCCGTTATATCGCCGTACATAATGGAATAAGTGGCATTGTTGCGCCAGTCGTCCGTTGTAGTGTAATAACGCACCACCACCGTACCCACGCGTTTGGCATAGATATTTCCGTCTTTGTCTTCCCAGCGTTTCTGCAAAAAGAGGTTCATTTCGGGGAAATCCTTTCCTTCCACATCGGTTATCTTGCTGAAACCGGTGGCATGAACACGTTTTTCACGGTCGGACATCTTCACCTTATAGTCAAACTGAATGGCAATAGGTTTCTTGGTGAACGGGATGCCCGAATTCAGTATCTTCTGCGGATTCTTCGTCCCCTTGATGGGCTCGTGTACATCGCCCAAAAATATGGAACCGGCAGCCAGCACCGTAATGTCCACGATGCCGAACACCTTTACGCTTTCCATACGGGTGTCCATACGGGCACAGAAGCCGTCGCCCCGCTTCTCCGGAAATACCGAAGTATTGGTTTTGGTGATGCCTGCCACACGCGCCATCACGTTGGAAGTAGCCCACGGGGAACCGCCCATATTCTTATACGGCTTGTTTTCACGGATAGTTGCCGTAGGACCGATAGCATACACATTTTTGGTAGCACCGCCGATAATTCCCGATTCTTTAATCTGGCGGTCAATCCATTGATCCATATTTCCGAAAGGAATCATCTCAACCTTATGCTGTGCCGATACTGCTACGCAGCAAAGCATTGCGGACAGCAAACTCAACATTCGAAGTCTTTTACGAATCATTTCTCTATTCTCCTACAATCAGTTAAAGTTCATAATTCCACTGCTTCAGCGCAAAGCCCCAGTTGTCCTGAACCAGTTGCACCGTGCGGTCGTCATATTTATATTTATTCTTCTTATAACCTTTCTTACCGCCTACATACTGCTCGATGGCAGTGCGGGCATCCGCAAAACCGGGTATGGACAGCGCATCGTAGATGTGCTCCGTCATTCCCATAGCATCGGCTTCGAAGTCCTCGAACTTCACTTCAATCAGATTACCCGCCGGAATGCTTGCCTTGTCCGCCTCGTACTTATGATAAAGTTTGGCATAGGCAGACAGGATGTTCTGCTCCAGTTCTGCAGGAGTAATATCCTGAAGTTTCAACGGCTGGATAGTATTCGTGAAGAAACTGCGCGTGCTCTCGAACACCGTATAAGGATTACGCATCAGGTAGATGAACTTGGCATTGGGGAACATCTTTACCAGTTCCTTCACACGCCCGGTATGCGGCGGGTTCTTGCTGAGAAACTGCGTACCGTGCGTATTCCACAAGGAAATCTTGATGAGTCTGGTAAATGTTTCCTCAAACACCTTCAGCTCCGCCTCGCTTATATCGTCGAACAATAGATACTTGTCGGCATACTCCTGCTGATGCTTGGGCAAGAACCAGAAGTTATAATAGGTATAAGGCATCATGTTCGCCAACGCAAACTCTTCCTCCTGCGGCAGGTCTACCGCCAGCTCCATATTGTCCGTGGGACGCTTGTCGGGCATCAGCCAGCTCATGTTTTTCTTGAAGAAAGGCTGTCCCCACATCATCAGATGCGGAAATACGGTCTGATACGTTGTGTTATAGCCGAAATGCTTGTCGCAAGAGAACACATTATGCACGAAAGTTGTTCCGCTACGCCAGTGACCGAGGATAAATACAGGGTCGTGCTCCAGCGGTTTGTCCGCCAACAGCTTCTCATAGCGTTTGTCCTGCAAGGGAGCCAATGTGGAAAGCATGCGGCAAACGGCTTTCGTCAACCGGAATTTACCTTTGTACGCGGCATCTATTTCACGTCCCTTTGTAATGGCGTTGAACGTTTTCCAGTCTGCACCGACCAGTGTGTTAATCGGCAGTTTGTTGAATTCTAATAAACCCATTCTTGTTTAATTGAGAATTGTAAGTTGAGGATTGCAGAACAGCCTTTCGGGCCAGTCCGCAATTCTCATCCGACTCTTATTTGTTAATGTTTAATTTTCATTTCTTAATAATCACTGCCACTCCCTGACGTTCCAGTTCTTTGACGGCTTTCTCTACAGCTTCGTAATGCTCGGGAGCGATGCCCAGCTTCGGCAAGTCAAGAACAGGGAGTTCTTCGGATACATGCATATCCTTATCTTCCACGCGGTCGATAATCATACCAACGGCGCTGGTATTGTTGGTTATCGGGTCTATCAGGATGAAAGAACCGGTGGCTTTGTTGGTCTGATAAGGGTCAAAGAAGAGTTCCTTGGCAGTAGTCAACACTACGCGGGCAATCTGGTTCAACTGCATCGGCAGGGTCTCTTTCGTCAACCGGCCGTTGTCAAGGGAGAGTTTCTCCATTGTATTGACATCTACCTTATACTTGATATTGTCAATACGCGTACGGCTCAAATTGGTAGTTTGCTTGATGAAGAACGATTTGTTTACATCCATCGGTTCCTCGTCCATCCACACTACCATGGCTTCGAAGTTACGCTCCATCATCGGAAGATTGTCAGGATGTACCAGCATCTCTCCGCGTGATACGTCAATCTCGTCTTCGAGCGTCAAGGTAACGGACTGCGGTGGGAAAGCATAATCCAATTCCCCGTCATAGGTCACGATGCTCTTGACGCGGGACTTCTTTCCGGACGGCAATGCCATCACCTCATCTCCCTTGCGGATAATACCCGAAGCCACCTTGCCGCAGAAACCACGGAAGTCGAGGTTGGGACGCAACACATACTGTACCGGGAAACGGAAATCTTTCAGGTTGTGGTCGTTATCAATAGGTACGGTTTCGAGGAAGTCAAGCAAAGAAGTACCGTTGTACCACGGAGTGCGCTCCGACTTCTCCACCACATTGTCGCCGTCAAGCGCAGAAAGCGGGATGCAAGTTACATCGGGGATGCCCAACGGAGCGATAAACTTCTTGTACTCGCCTACAATTTCATTGAAACGCTCTTCGGAGAAGTCCACCAAGTCCATCTTATTAACGGCAAGCACCACATGCTTGATACCCAGCAAAGATACAAGGAAAGTATGACGGCGCGTCTGCGTGATGACACCCGTGCGGGCATCTACCAGAATAATCGCCAGATTTGCGGTAGAGCCGCCGGTAATCATGTTACGCGTATACTGTTCGTGTCCCGGAGTGTCGGCAATGATGAATTTACGATTATTCGTGGAGAAGTAGCGATAGGCCACGTCAATAGTAATGCCCTGCTCACGCTCCGCCTTCAAACCGTCCAACAGCAAGGCATAGTCGATGTGGTCGCCGGCATTACCCATACGTTTGCTGTCGCGCTCCAACGCATCCAACTGGTCTTCATACAATTTCTTACTATCGAACAACAGACGTCCGATAAGCGTGGACTTTCCGTCATCCACCGAACCGGCGGTAAGGAAACGAAGCAAATCTTTCTGTTCGTCTTTATCAAGGAAAGCCTTTATATCAAGTCTTGAATCATCCATTTCTTAATTCTCAATTTTTAATTCTTAATTTCATTAGAAGTATCCCTCACGTTTCTTCTGCTCCATACTTGCTTCCTGGTCGAAATCGATAACGCGGGTGGTACGTTCGCTCTTGGTGGTAGTCATCATCTCTTCCACAATCTTCTCGATTGTATCGGCACTGCTTTCTACAGCCCCGGTCAGCGGCCAGCAACCCAACGTACGGAAACGTACCATACGCATTTCAATCTTCTCGCGATACTGTTCCGGCAAGCGGTCGTCATCAGCCATAATCAGGTTGCCGTCAATCTCCACGCAAGGACGTTCCTTGGCAAAATACAAAGGTACGATAGGAATATTCTCCAGACGGATATATTGCCAGATGTCCAGTTCCGTCCAATTGCTCAACGGGAACACACGGATACTTTCTCCCTTATGGACACGCGCATTGTATATGTCCCACAATTCCGGACGCTGATTCTTCGGATCCCATTGGTGGAACTTATCACGGAAAGAGAAGATACGTTCCTTTGCGCGCGACTTCTCTTCATCGCGACGGGCGCCACCGAAAGCCGCATCGAATTTGTATTTATCCAATGCGTGCAGCAGCGCCTGTGTCTTCATCAAGTCCGTATGCACTTTACTGCCATGCGTAAAAGGTCCTACACCTGCTTCAAAAGCTTCCATATTGCTCTCTACAATCAGGTTCCAGCCGTACTTCCGGGCATACTCGTCACGGAATTGAATCATCTCCTTGAACTTCCACTTAGAGTCGATATGCATCAACGGGAAAGGAACCTTACCCGGAGCAAAAGCCTTTTCGGCCAGACGTACCATAACCGATGAGTCCTTGCCGATACTATACAGCATCACCGGATTCTCGAATTCCGCAGCCACTTCGCGGATAATATGAATAGACTCTGCTTCGAGTTCTTTCAAATGGCTCAGTTTATATTCTTCTTTCATGCTATATTATTTCTTCTGAATTCTCGGTAAAATTAATTCCAATAATTTATTGACGGATTCTTCCAGGCTCAACGCAGATGTATCCAGTGTCAATGCCGGATGTGCAGGAGCCTCGAATGGCGCGGAAATACCCGTGAAGTTTTTAATTTCTCCGCGGCGTGCCTTTGCATACAAGCCTTTTACATCCCTGCGTTCGCATTCCTCAATGGGCGTACTGACGTACACTTCCAGAAAATCATCCTTCCCGATAATATTCGCCGCCATTTCGCGGATGTCGTTGCTGGGACTGATAAAGGCTGCAATCGTTATAATGCCCGTATCTACAAATAATTTGGAAACCTCGGCTATACGGCGGATGTTCTCTATGCGGTCGGCTTCCGTAAAGCCCAAATTGTTATTGATGCCGCTGCGGATATTGTCTCCGTCCAAAATACGGCAAAGCAATCCGCGTTTATGCAACTCACGTTCCAAAGCGATAGCTATCGTACTCTTACCCGACCCGCTCAGCCCGGTAAACCAAATCATCACGCTATGTTGTTTCAGAAGTTCTTCTTTGTCTTGCCTCGACAACATTCTGTCAAAAATAGGATATATATTATTTTCTGTCATAATTCAATCAAAATGGCCATATTAAGGGAATAAGGAATATGGATATAAGAAAAGTGATAATATTCAACGGAAGTCCGATGCGGACGAAATCCGTAAATTTATAATTGCCGATACCTTGTACTATCAGGTTGGTCTGATAGCCGATAGGCGTCGAGAAACTTGCCGATGCAGCCATACAGATAACCACAAAGAAAGGCGTCGGACTTACGCCCAGTTGCGATGAAATGGAAAGCGCCAACGGAAAAGCAAGTGCAGCGGCGGCATTATTCGTTATCAGTTCGGTAAACAGGTTTGTAATGACAAACATGACAGCCAGCAACACCGCAGGCCCGTAATGATCCGTCAGTCCAATGATGTATTCGGCCACGGCATCCGCCACTCCGGAGTTTACCATTGCCTTGCTGATGGCAAAAGCACAGGCAATCGTTATCAGGATATCCCACGATATATATTTGGTATATTTACGGGCCGGAAAGATTTTTGTCCATGCCATTAGAATGGTTGTAACGGACACGAAAAAGAACATATCCAGTTTGATATCCGGAAAAGCCTCTTTCACTGCAGGCAGTTCGCCAACTGTAGCTCCGGTTATCATCAGAATCAGCAGGGCAAGGGCAAACCAACGTTTGCCTTTACTTGCAACAGGCTCCGTATCCTTACCGTTGGCAAGCATCACGAAGACAGAAGATTCACCCCACGTCTGCACAAAAGAATCATCAGCCATTACCACCAAAGTATCACCTTCCCGGAAATACTCATTCTCCAAATCCTGCACATAACTCTGGCCGTTACGCTTTATCTCTTTCACTTCAGCGCCATAATGACGTTTAAAGTTAAAATCCTTCAGTTTCTTGTTGATACCCGGAAAACGAGGACCCAAGACAGCCTCTACCCTATGCAGATCACTATGTTCTTCCGGTTCATCATCCGGTTTCACCGCATCTTTACGGACATCGGGCAATAGTCTGGAAGAAAACAGAAACAGATAGATAATACCGGTTATTGCAATAAAAATACCGACTTTCCCAAGTTCAAACATAGTAAATCCCTCATAACCAGCATCCAGTATCATACCGTGTACCACCAGATTGGTGGAAGTGCCGATTAAAGTACAGATACCTCCCAGAATCGTCACATAGGACAAAGGAATCAGAAATTTAGTAGCCGGAAGCTTTACCGACTCAGCCCAACGTTTTATAATCGGAGCAAAAATTACAACGACAGGAGTATTATTCAAGAAAGCCGAAATAAAGGAAATCGTAGGCAGCATTCGGAGTTGCGCTTTGAAAACGGTGGTTTTACCTTGTGGCAGGAGTTTCTTGATAAGCTGCCCCAACGCACCGGACTGGCGAATCCCCTCACTGACCAGAAACAGCATGGCAACCGTAATCATACCCTTATTGCTAAATCCTTCCAGCATTTCTTTAGGTGTCAGGATTCCAGCACAGAGAAACAGTACCACCACCGAAAAGAGCACCATCCCCGGACGCATTTTATCCAGAACCAGGGCTATCACCATGCCCAGCAACGCTAAAAGCACAAATATGATTTCAAACGTCATATATACGAGTCGTTATTTAATTACGCCTGGGCTCTACTATAAACCAAGGATTCAACAAATCTTCCTTATTGTACTGTAGCGGTTCTTCTTTTCCGGCCTGATATACTTCCATACCGGCAGCACGTGCAATGGCATGCCCTGCTGCCGTATCCCATTCCATGGTGGGAGCAAAACGGGGATATACATCCGCCTTACCTTCCGCCACCAGACATATTTTAATGGAACTTCCACTGGAAATCAATTCTACATCCGAGTGGCAATGCTTCATCTTTTCAATGTAATCTTCAGTTTCGGGAGACAGATGTGAGCGGGATGCTACAATTACAAATTTATCGTGATTATCCTTAATCGGCAAATGAACGGCTTTCGCCATCAACTCTTCCAACGACGCTCCGCTGCGAGCTGTAAAATCCGAAAGTTTGTAAGCACCTAATGTTTCTTCTGCAAAATAAAGCTCCCGCTTTACCGGAAGGTATATAACCCCCATTACCGGAACGGAATTACGAACCAAAGCGATATTAACGGTAAACTCGCCATTCCGTTTGATAAACTCTTTGGTACCATCCAGAGGGTCTACAATCCATAAAGTAGTCCATGCACATCGCTCTGTATAGGGCAAATGCTTTCCCTCCTCGCTCAATAATGGATAAGGCTTTTTTTGCAGATAGTCGGCAATAGCCGCATGCGCTTTCTTATCAGCAATCGTCAAAGGAGAATTATCCGCTTTCTTTTCTATTTGAAAATCTGAGGTCGGATCGTTGTAAATAGAGAGGATATCTTTGCCGGCACAAAGTGCTGCATCAATCGCATCAAGTATATATTGTCGTTCCATATTGTATTCTCAAAATATATAAGGTGCAAAATTAAAAACTTTTTTACCGCCAAAAGTTTTTAATTTTGTTTTATAACTTCTTTTAAACGAAAAGAGATATTTATAAGTACTTTTCACAATCACCCAAAACAGAGTTTTCATAATCATTTTCAACAGATTATGAAAAAGGCAGTAACTTCCCAGTTACCGCCCTATCTTGAAAGGAGGGAAATACCCCTTTCTTATGAATTACCAAAAAGAATTCAAATTAATTAATGCGATACAGCAGCCAAGCACCCTGGAAATCCTGACGGTTAGGGTATTTAGCCTTGAAAGCATCGCGAGCGCTGGCAGCAGAGTTTCTGTCTGCATATGTACTTACAATTACACGATACATAGCGGCGTCTGCATTAAATGCAATGACAGCATTATAACCTTCCTTATCCAAGAAGTTTTTCAGGTTCTCCGCATTGGCTTTCACACCGAAGCTACCGCATACAACACTATAATCTTTCAGTCCGTCAGCACCTGATACCACCGTCACTTTCTCTTCACGGATCGTACCTACCGGTGCACTTTCTACAACCTTAGCTTCTACCGGAGCGCTAACCACAGGAGCAACTTCCTCTACCGGTGCAGTAGTCTGCGGTTCTGCCAGTTCCTGCTGTTTAGCCTTTTCGTATGCTTTCTTGTAAGCGCTTTCACTCGATTTACAAGAAGAGAATGCCAGTACAATACATACTCCCATTCCTAACACTGCCAATTTTTTCATCTTTTCTTTTTATTTTTTGTTAATAACTATATCTATTCTCAAATAACACTCAATATTTACGGAAAACATATTTCGTTCCTTCATAGTCCAACCGCATCTTCTTGTTTGTCAATTCTTCAACCTTGAACGTTCTCTCGCCGCTATCTCCCCAACCAAAGAACTTCTTATAGCTATCCGAATTTACAAGTTCTTCATGAACAGACTCATTTCCTGAACTATTATCCGGCCACAAAGTTATAGAAATTTCATCATCTTTCAACTTATAATAACCATAAAAAGATTCATAGCTTCCACTTTCATTCATACAATGTGCCAGAAAACTACCTTTTTGAAAATCATAGAAGATACTGTCTACTTTCTGCACTTTACCATCGGGATACTGATATTCGCGCAACTGCCATTTTCCTACCCACTCGGAACCGCCGTCATTCATACAAGACGCCAGTCCCAGCGCTACACACATCAAAAGCAATAGTATTGTCCCGTTCAACAATCTTTTCATATATCTCTTTTTTGTTTAGGAAGCAAAAGTACTCCGAACCGCTTATCTTAGCCTCTCCTATGCCGTTAAATATAATTAAAATACATGTTTTATCTCTTTTTGAGGCATATATTTTCAAAAAACACGAATTAATGAACAATCATTCAAAATAAATTGTTAGCTTTGTCATATTAGACCTAATAAAAAGAAAGGAGTATTATTATGAAAGGATTAAATGTTTTAGCAGCTTTTTTGGGTGGTGCAGCGGTAGGTGCTGCCATCGGTATTTTGTTTGCCCCGGAAAAAGGAGAAGATACGCGTCACAAGATTGCGGAAATCCTTCGCAAGAAAGGTATCCGGTTGAACCGTAATGAAATGGAAAACCTCGTTGATGAAATTGCAGCAGAACTGAAAGGCGAAGCAAACGAATAAATCAAACCACATTTCAAAACAAAGCCACTATGTTTGCAGATGACAACAGTATTGAGAATATCCAGCAGCTATTTTTCGATTTCAAGAAATATCTGGAGCTACAAAAGAAATATACCCAACTGGAAGTAGCGGAGAAATTAACCATATTGCTCTCAACGCTTATACTTGTATTGTTGGTCGTCATCCTCGGCATGGTGGCTTTGTTTTATCTCTCCTTTACCCTGGCCTACATACTAGACCCCATAGTAGGCGGATTAATGGTAAGTTTTGCCATGATAAGCTGCTTCCATATTTTATTGATTGCGTTAATTGTTGCGTTCCGCAAAAAAATCATTATTAATCCAATGACCAAATTCATTGCCGGATTATTCATAGATAACAATAAAAACTAAAATATCATGGATATGAATGATACCGTCCAGACAGAGATTCTTACACTGGAAGACCTCCAACGACAAAAGGCCGAAGCATTAGAAGAATTACGTGCCCAAAAGCAGGTCATGAATGATACCGCCCGGAACTTATTTGCCCCGATAGCCCCTGCTGCAAATAAAGGAACGGCTATCATGCGTGCATTTAATACCGGTATGGCTGTATTCGACGGAGCCATGCTTGGAATAAAACTGATGAAAAAAGTCAGAAAAATATTCAGACGCTGAAAATCAACCAGGCTATAAAGGAATCATTCATGCAGTATCTATCTAATCAATTTCGTATATATAATTGCCCGCAAAGAATTAGGTATTAGCCTAATAGAGAAACGGACAAATAGGTTTTGCATGAATTGAGAAAAAGAAATAAAATGCATTTGTCTCATAATTTGCAGAAAATGCAATTCGTTTATCATATATTTCCATCCCCCTCTTCTTTTAAACATTTCCGGAGAAAAACGGAAATACAGCAAGCTTTCCTGAATATTATAAAACTTAGCTCCATTCATCAACATACGTATCCATAAATAGTAATCCTCAAATAAAGGGAAATGTTGGTATCCACCGGCAGCCAATACTGCGCTCTTTCGAAACATTACAACCGGATGATTTATAGGATTACGGCGTTTTGCAAATTGTCTAATATCATCAGGTAGCTCCGGTAACTTTCTTACAGACTTTACTTCCGAAATATCATCTTCAAATTCGTCAATCCAAGCTCCAACCACGTCTATATCCGAATACTTTTCAAAAATAGCCAATTGTTTCTCAAAACGATCCGGTTTAGCAATATCATCTGTATCCATTCGGGCAACAATGTCATAAGAACAATGTTTAAGACCTTCATTTAAGGCTTTTCCCAAGCCTTGATTGGTTACTAATGGAAAAACTTTCAAATTAGGATATTGCGATACATATAAATCAATGATGCCATCAAGTTCATTATTTAATGGACCATCCTTTACTAAAATAACCTCAACAGGAGACTGAGTTTGAGAAAAAATACTATCTAAACTTTTTACTAAATAATTAGGATTCTCTTTGTTGTAAACAGAAAGAAGTACAGACAAATTCATTAGATTAAAATAATAAAAAATAGTATTGTTCGTTTGCTATCATAGCAAGGGGATATAATACTTCCTTATTCATTGTAAAAGTTATTTTCCAATGCACATATAATCAAAGCCGATTTCTTTCATATCTTGTTCGTCATAAATATTACGTCCATCAATTAGAACAGCTTGGTTCATTGTTTTTTTTACAACTCCCCAACTGGGCATTCTGAATTGCTTCCATTCTGTGAGCAATAGCAATGCGTCTGCATTGAGAACTGCATCATACATATCTGTTGCGTATTCTACAGTATTACCGATTCTCCTTTTGCATTCGTTAATCGCAATAGGATCATAAACTTTTACTTTACAACCAGCTTCTATTAATTTTTGAATCATGACCAATGCCGTTGCTTCTCGCATATCATCTGTTTCAGGCTTGAAAGCCAAGCCCCAAATCGCAACTTTTTTACCTTTTAAATCATTCTGATAATATTCCAAAAGTTTTTTGTATAAAATACTTTTTTGAGTTTCGTTTACCTCTTCTACAGCTTTTAGGACTCTCATATCATATCCGTTCTTTTCAGCTGTTTTAATTAAAGCCTTTACATCTTTCGGGAAACAGGACCCTCCATATCCGCATCCAGGATAAAGAAATTTATTGCCTATGCGTGTATCTGCCCCAATACCTTTGCGTACCATGTTTACATCAGCTCCTACTAATTCACATAGATTAGCTATGTCATTCATAAAACTGATACGAGTAGCAAGCATGGAATTGGCTGCATATTTAATCATTTCTGCGGAAGGAATATCTGTAAAGATAACTCGGAAGTTATTTAACATCATCGGACGATATAGACGTGTCATCATCTCTTTGGCTTTCTCCGATTCTACTCCGATGACTACACGATCCGGACTCATAAAATCTTTAATGGCAGCTCCTTCCTTTAAAAATTCAGGATTACTCGCCACATCGAATGGAATAGATACCCCTCTTTTATCTAATTCGTCTTGAATTGCTTGTTTTATTTTTTTTGCAGTGCCTACTGGAACGGTGGATTTTGTTACTAAGACTAAATATTTATTCATGTTTCTACCTACAGTACGAGCTACTTCCAACACATATTTTAAATCAGCACTTCCATCTTCATCAGGGGGAGTACCTACAGCACTGAATACAATATCTACATCATTGAGACATGTTGTTATATCTGTGGTGAAATGTAATCTTCCTTCTTTATTATTTCTTAATACCATTTCGTCCAGTCCTGGCTCATAAATGGGAATATTTCCATTCAAAAGTGCTTGTATTTTTTCCTCATTGACATCTATACAAGTTACATTTACTCCCATCTCTGCAAAACAAGTTCCTGAAACAAGACCAACATATCCTGTTCCTACAATAGCTATATTCATAATTATAAAAGATTTTACGATTTAAATTTTATAAAAATTACGATACCAACTAATGGTTTCTTTGACCCCTTCATTTAAATCCTTATGTGGTTTAAAACCTAATTCATTTTCTAATCGCGAAGTGTCAGCATAAGTTTGATACACATCTCCCGGCTGCATGGGCAAATAGATTTTATCGGCTTCCTCTCCGATAGCGTTTTCGATAGCTTGAATAAAATCCATCAGTTTAACGGGTTGAGAATTACCGATATTGTATATTTTATAGGGAGCTGATGAAGAAGCTGGAGATGGAGATTCCGGATTCCATGTTGCGTCAGCTGTAGGAATATGAGTAATGACTTTTAAAACACCTTCTACAATGTCGTCAATATAAGTAAAATCACGTAGCATATCTCCATTATTGAAGACTTTAATGGGACGGTGATTTAAAATGGCATCTGCAAATAAGAAAGGTGACATATCAGGACGTCCCCATGGTCCATAAACGGTAAAGAAACGTAAACCGGTTGAAGGAATATTATATAGATGACTATATGCATGAGCCATAAGTTCATTTGATTTTTTTGAAGCGGCATATAAGCTTACCGGATGGGCAATGCTGTCATCTTCTGAAAATGGTACTTTCCCATTTAGTCCATACACGCTGCTTGAACTGGCATAAACAAAATGTCTTACTTTATTATGGCGGCAACCCTCTAAAACATTCAAGAAACCATCTACGTTGCTTTCTATATAAGCATAAGGGTTCTGTATTGAATAGCGTACTCCTGCTTGTGCGGCTAAATTACATACACACTCAAATCCCTCATTAGCAAAAAGCATTTGCATTGCTTGAGTATCTTCTAAATTCATTCGGATGAACCGGAAATTAGAAAAAGTCGTACTTGAGGTGAATTTATACCAACCTATATTCTCTTTTTCGATTCCCAATTCAGCCAAACGGCCATATTTAAGATTGATATCGTAATAGTCATTTATGTTATCCAAACCTATTACTTCGTTTCCATATGCCAATAAATGTTTGGAAACATAACTACCAATGAAACCAGCTGCACCTGTCACTAATATTTTCATGATATAATGTATTTAGATAGGAGATTTGCTATTTTTATTTTTTCTGCAATAGTCAGTAGCTTTGATAAGATGAATACTTTTAGCCTGAACTCTAATGGTCTGAAGTCCTTTCGTGCAATCTTTATAAAGATGGAGATGAAATTCTTAATTCTTTTCTGGAAGAAAGATTCTCTAAGATCGTTAAGAAGTGATATGGTTGATTGATATTTTTTTTTATCATTTAAGTCATAAATAAGTTCTGGTAAATTAGGATAGACTTTCAAATGCTTTTGTCTAAATTCCTTGAATTGTTTTTTTACTCTTAATGTATTTATATATTGTTCATAAGCATATTTTCTTGAAACAGAACGCAAACTAGTTTGCTGGATTCTAACGTAAAACAATTTTTCTTTTAAATTGTGAAAGTGGTATCCCAATGCATAGGCTCTTATCATGAAATCGTAATCCTCGCAATGGGTAAAGTTTCTGTATCTGCATTTTTTAAATAATTCACATTTCCCGAACCAAGTGGGATGAATTAAATTGATTGTGATATAGCGCAACATCATTTTTTGTGAAAAATCCGTTGATAGTTTATGGTATTCACCAATCAATTCTCCCTCTTCATTAATGACAAAAGCATCAGTTCCCAATAAGTCTATTTCAGGATGTAGATATAAATAATTTAATTGTTTTTCTAATCTGTCATGAGCTGAAATATCGTCTCCATCCATGCGAGCTATGAAACTACCGGTTGCAATATCAATACCTCTGTTTAGCGTATCCGGTAATCCTTTATTTTGTTCATTTATAACAGAAATAATCCGTTTGTCTTTTTGGGAATATTCGGTTAATAGGTTCTTTAGTATCTCATTGGTGGGATTATCCAATAATAGTATAATCTCTAACCTATCATAAGTTTGCTCTATGATAGAATCAATAGCTTTTCTGGCAAGATTTTCAGGTTCATTGTATAAAGGTAATAAAACAGAAATAAAATCTTTGTTTTTCATTTTACATTAAAATAAAATGGATTTGTATGGAATATATTCACTTGCATCATTTAGTATATTCAGTGATAGGTAGATTCCCCATGCACAAATAATGGTCAGTATTATGTATTTGTCTTTCAAGTTTACATGCTTTAACAAGAACGGCAATGCAATAAAGAGAGGATAAACTAAGGCTATTGTTCCTCTGGATGCAAAATCAGCCGACATGGTAATTAAGGCAAAATACATGCATGTCCCAATGAAATACAGATTGATACATAATCTCAGTATTTGCTCTTGGTGGTAAATATTGTATTTAAAAGCATAGTAAAACAACAGAAAAGACATTCCTGCACGTTCAATCATTCCCATTGAAAAACTGACAGCCATCGATTTATAACTTAAATATGCGGTTAATGCTTCAGATAAATAAAAATTTTGAGGAATAAGCTGTATAATTATTTCAGACAACATGGGAGATGCTATATAAAAAGCGAGCGCAATAGTTGAAAAACAGAAAATTGTCTTTTTATTAAAATCCCAATTAGCCATAAATATAGGAATAGCTAAAAGCAACATGGATTTATGGAAGAAAAAACCTACAATAGTTATCCATAAAAAAGCTAATATCACACGCTTTTTCTGCAAAAGTGGAATTAATCCCAAAAGAGTTACTATAATAGCAAAAGGTTGACGCATTTGTCCCATGACCTGAAGGTAAAAGGCATAAGCAAAAAACATGAAGAACGATAATAAAACATAGGGAGAATAGCGTTTAAATAAGGTAAAAGCTAACAATATAGTAACAAAACTAAATGTAACAAGAAAGAAATGAAAAGAGTTATATATTGTTTTACATAAACTGACGCTTATTTCGTAGCCTATTTCCATTGACTTGTCTGTCCATGTATATTGAAATATAGAAGGAACAACCTTAAAATGATCCAAATAAGAGTCAAAATCCAATCCTATTTGGCGAAATCCTGCAAATAAGGTCAGAATACATGTTGCGGTAACAATACAAAATGTAAGATATGTTTTATTGGAATGCTTGTCAACAGACCATACAGCTGTAAAAAGAGATAAACTTGTTATAACAAAATAAATCATATTGCTTTGTTACCTACTTGATAAAAAACAGATCTATATTTGGGTAAAATAACCGAAATGTCGTATCTTTTTTGGGTCATTAGTCTTATTTTCTCTGCATCAAAATTGGTTGATAAGAATTTTTCCAATCCGTTCTGGAAAGAGGTTTCTGATTCAAAGTTACATGAGATTCCATTTATACCTTCAATGATGATTTCATTTATACCACCAGGGCATTGGTTGCTAAAAATGGGGATTCCCAAGGCGTTGGCTTCTAACAAGACATTAGGGAAACCTTCATGTCTAGAGCTTAATATGATTCCATCGGATTCTTTTAATATACTATAGGGATTGCTTTGAAACCCCAAAAGCTGTACAGAACTTTCAAGATTTAATAGTTTAATCATCTCAGTTATTTTATTCAATAAAGCTCCTCCTCCTAAGATGTAGAGTCGGAAAGGAATCTTTGGATTTAGTTCTGCCATTCGTTTCAAAAGTATATCATATCCTTTCTGATGCTCCAATCTTCCGATAGCAACAAAATTTATTTTTCTTTCTTCTTTATTGAGCTTGTATTTAGATGCTTCTACACTCTTCGCAATGATTGCATTGATATTTATCGGATTGTTAATAAGATTGATCTTTTGTCGATTGATTTTCCATATGTTGATTAAATCATTCTTCATGTCAATAGATTGCGCTATGATACTGTCATATTGATTATAGAAAACCTTGTAAGATAACTTAATGAATGGGTTATGAAAATTATACTGCTGGCTTAATACATTAGTTTCTCTTACGATGAATCTTATTTTCCATAGTTTCATGAAAGGAATAAAAAAAGCAAGCATAATATTCAGTTTGTCCAATCCTACATAACATATGTTAGGACGTATAGAAATAATCTGTTTTATGATGGAGTATATTGAATAGCGTATTCTGTTTTTTATATTTAAGTTTATTACTTTTACGTTAGCAGAAACATAACTGAGATAAGTGTTTCCTTCCTTTTTTAGTAGCAACAAGATGATTTGTTTATTTTGGTCTTTTGCAAATTCATTAAGCAGATAGGATATGATTCGTTCTGCGCCTCCATTTCCTAAAGTCGTAGAAACAAATAATATTTTTTTCATTCGGATTACTTTTGTAAAAATAGTTGAGAATAATATTCTTTCTTTTGGGATGATGATAATTGTTTTGTTGGATATACGCTATGTTGAACTTTATCAAAATATTCATCAATACTTTTTAAAACTCTTGCCGGACTTCCTACGACTACTGAATTATCGGGTATGTTTTTTGTCACTACACTTCTTGCCCCAACAATTACATTGTTTCCTATATGTACCCCAGGTAGTATAATACACCCTTCCCCTATATATACGTTGTTTCCAATTTTGATTGGAGCTATTTTATCCCAATCAGGGTGTTGCTCTCTAAAAACCCATATTCCTCCATCATGAGTTTCAAAATGTGTACGTGTGGCAGAAACATGATTGCCTATTTCTACAAGGTAGGGTTCAGAACTAAATGTGCAATGTATCAGCCTGCATTGATTACCTATTTTGACACCTAAAAAACGTGCAGCTCTTGCTCCATCTACATGATAGAGATATTTATGTATAATCTTTCTGATAAATGTTTTGATGTTCATTGCTTATAATCTCCTCGAATGAAATTTCTTAATAATCGGAGAATTTTTTTTAATGTCCACGTTGGGTACTGTATTTTATAGGCTGTTTGGAAATGCATCTCTTCGCTGTAAAAAACAGACTTTTTATAGTATCTCCACCAATTATCGTATCGATAACAAAAGCCATTCCATGGCTTATTAGTTCCTTCATAATGTATGATACCTTCAGTAAAAGCTTCTTCTACTTCTTTTGGAGAAAAAACACTAAACAAACGTTTCGGGTTTGTGTAATATAATTCATAGCTTTTTTGAGTAAAGCAATATTTTAATGGGAGAAAAGTTAAACGGTTCTTACAGACTATATTTATAATATCTTGATCTTGAAATTGAAATTTTTTTGTCAAATATTCTTGGATTTTATTGAAAAGCTGTTTTTCTCGCTGGAGTTTCGCGTTTATTAATAAAAATCCAGAATTAATATAACCATGGATATTCAACCCTAATTGTATAATATAATCTTTTATACTTTCTGCACCTATCGCCTTAATACCACCAAAATAATTATCTTTTAAATCTGTATCTAAAACTTCTTGTAGTCCGGATTGAAAAATAACATCTACATCAGAATAAATAATTTTATCATATTGAGGTATTAAATCTGGAATAAGCAGTCTGAAATAAGCAGCTTTAGAAATATTGCGAATCTCGAAAGCATTATCAAATCTGTCGTCTATTTCTATAAAATTAATGTCAGCTTTGTATGCAAAAATTGTTTTATTTAACAGTTCTTTATCATGTTCTGTTATATCCGCTGCGCTTAGTATATAAATGTCATAATATTCCTTCTCATCAGAATTCATTAGTAGAGACAAAATACATACTCCAGCCTGCATAACATAATTATGGTCAATACTGAAAACGATAGGAATTTTTTTCATTTGATTTTTTTATGAACTTATTAATAGCCAATAACGATTTACTTATGAATGGCTTACGGAATTTTCTTCCATCGATTACGGCAAGATTATCATAGACATTGAAAGTATGCATTCCTTGATCATAAATTGTGTGTTGAGGATACATACGTTTTAGCTCCTTCATTTCAAAAGTTCCCTCTGTATAGGATATTTCATAAAACACCAATCCTTTTCCATATGCCCCATTGCAATCTTGTGCAGGTCGTATGATTTTACCATTTAACCTGAATAGGGAACCGGCATTTCTACCCGTATTGGAAGGAAATTCCATGGTTTGAATAGGATGATATTCTCCATCCCATTTTTCTGATTGATAAATGAATAGTTGATTCCCGTTTTGCACGGGGAGTTTGGTTGTAAATAAATGAAAACTGTTAAAGCAAGTTTCTAAAGAAGCATCAGTTAAAGGCTCATCATGTAATATTTTATGTGGTTTAAAGTTATTGTCTTTCTCGTCAAATTCATAAATAACCAAATGCCCTTCTGCTGAATTTTCGGGGTAAATATATATTTTATCATCTTTTCTAAATATTGCAGGAAAAGACAAATGGCTGTTTAACTCTAAAATTACATCTATCTTTTTTAACTCATAAGTTTGTTTGTCAATTGTCAGTTTAGAAATCCTTCCCCGGTGGATAGGATCATAGAATTCTTCAACAAGAACAATAATGTCATCGTTAGTAACTTTTAGGATAAATGGATCTGCAAACCATCGATTTTTATAGTTATGTTTCATCCAATGAATATCCCAAGTGGACTTATCTAAAAAGTCTTGATTAATATCAACAAAACCAATATTCCAAGATACATCTAAAGAATTTCGTTTGACTTTATTTAATGCTCGTTGCATATAGTATTTTAATTCATCATAAAAAGGTTCAGAGTCCTTTTTGTTGTATAGAAGATATGTGTGTGATTTTATAACATCTTTTATCCAATGAATAAAAGAAATTTTATGAGTGAGTACACTTTGAAAAAAGTCAATAAGTTCCGGAATTACTAGTATTTCTTTTTTCGCAACATATTTTCCCTCTTCTATTGAATTATCAGTCATACCTTTACACCATATGTAAGGAAGATTATAACCAGCTCCAGTTAAAGCATAAGCATTTCCATCGTTTCTGAAATTTATTTCCATAAAATAGTTACAACCATGTTTGGATTTTATAAACTCTACACTGAAAAGTCCTATGTATTTTGTTGCTCGAATAAATTCTTTAACTTTTGCTATTTCGATATTTTCTTGGCTATTGATAGGTCTAAATTTTAAGAATCCTGTATTTGAAACAGAAGAACTTCTTATTATCTGAGATACTCCAGGAATGATAATATGTTCTTCATTCTTGTTTTTTATGCGGCATCCTATAAATTGGAATTCGTAATCTTTGTCTATGTATTCTTGCACCTGAATAATTGGTGCGTGAACAACTTTTATTATTTGATTTAAATCTGAACTATTATAGCAAATATGGATATCAGTTTTTGATCCTTCTATGCTTAATAAAGGCTTAATGATACAAGGGTAGTGGAGATTATTGGGAATAGGATTCCTTTTACTGATAATCCATGTTTGAGGAGTTTTCAAATTATATTTCTCTGCCAATAGTCTCATCTTTTCCTTATCCATTAGTAAGGTGATGCGTCCTTCTTCCTCTGCATTGGGAAAGATAAAATGAGGGCTTAAGTTATTATAATTTTTGTCTATACATGAGGATGCTCCATCACTACAACAAATAATGATAGGTTTAGAATTTTCTTTCGTGTATTTTTCTATAAGAAGTTTTACACCCTCTTCTTCATTAGATACATAATAGGTTTGGCTTATGTATTTGCTTTGTGCAACAAAACTATGATTGGTTCCGTGTAAGATAAGTATTGGAGTTATCCCTGCTTCCCCTAAACTTCGAATTACTCCTAGTGTATTATGATGGTTACCACCAAAAACAATGATTTTATTAGGAATTATTTCCATAAAAAATATAATTTGCTTTTTTATTTCTTTAGAATAGTCTTTATCGCATTTTTTTCTTTCGAAGAAAATCCTATTAAAAAAGTTATTATGATAAATATTATAATTGAGAGGATAATTGGTAATAAAATAGAATATATGCAAGATGGTTTTGATTGCTGAAAATAGGCTTGAATACCATATAATGTAATACTTACACAAACGAAAGTCTTTAAGTAAGGTATTATCACTCGATAAAAATATTGTTTGATATTAAATTGACCTATTTTTTTTGCCCAAATAAGGATAACTATTAAGTTTAATAACTCAATTATTGCCATAATGTAAAATATGTTTTGTAGAGCTAGGTTACAGAACTTTAATGCACTATAAGAAATTGGTAAAGATAAACTCAAAATGATAAGTTCCGTTATCTGAAACAGCTTTAATTTTCCAATTATAAAAAAGAATGTGTTGATTGGTTCATGAAAAGACCTTATCATTAAATAGATTAATATCGCTTGAATGAATTCGGGTGCATATTGGGGAATTGTTCCCAGCCATATTTGTAAGATTTCATGAATATAAAAATACAGCGGAAATGCCATC
Source organism: Bacteroides stercoris ATCC 43183 (assembly GCF_025147325.1). Taxonomy (NCBI): domain Bacteria; kingdom Pseudomonadati; phylum Bacteroidota; class Bacteroidia; order Bacteroidales; family Bacteroidaceae; genus Bacteroides; species Bacteroides stercoris. The sequence continues at coordinate 2,061,059 of NZ_CP102262.1, read as the reverse complement.
ATTAAGTAGAAAAAAACTATGATTTTAGAAGCTGTAAATAGGAGTGAGTAGAATTTTTGTTTTTCACCTTGTGCATATAACTGGGTTGCTTGGGGGTCTATAGCAATCATAATGTTACTGAGCATTGTTGTAATTGCATTTTTTACCTGATAAGCAATACTCCTTGCCGCATTGGCTATCACTCCTCCAAATAGATTCAATAATATATTAAGCCCTTCATTTACTAAAGCAAAGGCAAGATTTCCTGCGAAATTCCATCCTGCAAATACTCCCATTTCTTTAAAAGCCTTTTTGTCCCAGCAGATTCTATATTTACATTCTGGAAATTTCCTTTTGCAATAGACTGAACTTATAAAGCGTATGACTAAAGAAACAGCAACAATCAGTGCAGCATATAGTTTTAGCTTGTCTATGGCGAAGTAAGGAAGAATAAATATGACTCCTAATTTTAAACAGGCATCCAATATGGATACATAGGCATAAAAGGACATTTTTTCATGGGCAATTATCAGTGCGTCAAAAGGTATTGTTAAGATAGATATCATTGATGCTAAAACCGAAAAATGGAAAGCCCATTTTGCAGCATCCATTCGTTCTGGTGCAATAATGAGTTTATTTTCCAAAAACCATAAGCCAATTATTTCTGCGCAAATAAAGAACACTATACAAATAGTGACATTGATAATCAGACTTATATTGAATATTGTATTCAAGCCATTTGTATCATTCTTTCCCATTTCAAAATTAAGGAAGCGTTGTGTAGCTGTTGCAAATAGTCCTCTGAGCGATGAAAAGATGGCTACAATTCCTCCGACAATTCCATAAAGACCAAAGTCATTAATACCAAGTTCTTTAAGTAAGACTCGTGAGGTGTAGAATGCTACAAACATTAAAATTAGCATTCTGACATATAGAAATAAAGTATTAAAAGCTATTCGTTTTGTATGTAATGTTCCCATTCTTATTAAAAAGAACGTTAGTATCCAATTTTGGCATATCACATAAAGCAATCGCCTGAAAGCGATTCCCTATTAAAAAAGACAAAAATGAACTCCGATTTTTAAATATTGTTAGTGCTCATTCCAATGGTCATGGGAGCAGATTCTCAACAAACTGGCCACCTTAGTAACTTCTTCAGACGGAATGGATACACATACTTACTAAGTTTTTTTGATTACAACTGAAAAAGTCGACGTTATTATAGCTTAATGCAATACGTCATTTTTAGACACTTACAGTCAGAAACCTTTAATCAATAAGAAGAAGTGAAATTGATGGATGAATACAGCACAAAAAGTAATTGCCAACCAAGCACTTGATTTAAATTAGCCACTTTAATCTATGTGATTTAAGTTTGGACAATAAACACTTCCCGCACATGTACTCAATGCGCACCTGTTTATCGTCCATTATCTACTAGAAGAAGCATTTTACATCTTCCTTTATTTTATTTTTTCAACTATTCTTGATTCATCATAAGTGTATCTCTTTTCTCCTACAGAGATACGCTGAATCATTTACACTTTACAATCGCAATACTTTTATATTGTAACATTCTCAGAATTTCTTCCCGAACACAATATTCATAAACGTCATAAAAAGTATCTTGGTATCAAAACCCCAGGAGCGATGCTCCAAATAGAATAAATCATAACGCAGACGACGAATCATTTTCTCCAAAGTATCGGTATAGCCATTGTAAAGTGTAGCATACGAAGTGACTCCCGGACGAATCTGGAATAAATAACGATAACGAGGATCCACCTCCATAATCTGGTCTATAAAGAACTTACGTTCGGGACGGGGGCCGATAAAGGCCATATCACCACAGAATACATTCCAAAGCTGGGGAAGTTCGTCCAAATGATGGTCGCGAAGAAACCTGCCGACTTTCGTCATGCGGGGATCTTTTGCACCGGCGTAGAGAGCAGGGCCATACTTCTCTGCGTCCAGCTTCATGCTGCGAAACTTATAGATATTAAAAGGACGGCCGAACCTACCGATACGCTCCTGCTTGAAAATAGCAGGACCGCCATCTTCACTTTTCACGGCAATATAACAAATCAAAAATAAAGGAGAAAAAACAATAAGCGCACCAAGGGCAAGAAAACAATCACCTATACGTTTCACATTGCGCTCGAAAGCATTCATTCCGTCAGGAATAAAATGATCATCTTTCTCAATTGGTTCCATAAAATAAAAAGTCTTAGTTTAGATAGTTGAATAGTTTAGGTTGGTGAATGAAGTTATTCTATCACTTCATAAGGGTATTGGTTTTCTTCAAAACTCTTTAGCTCTTCTATTATATCCACTTGCTCCAAAGTTAATTCTGCCTTATCCCAAGTGGCAATAATGCTATGAGCTTGCCTTGACAGTTCTTCATCATAAACTTCGCTATAACAATAGACAAGAAGTTGAACTTTGAGCAAAGATGCAGACAGTTTAGGAAGAACTTCCCAACTACGGTCCAATACTCGCTGAATGTATTGCTGCTTATGACCATTATCGTAAATAGTAGCGGCAAAAGCTGCTAAAAGACCAAGACAAAGCTCAGCTTCGGACTCAACAGTCTTGCCGCGAGTGCCATAAAGCTCCAATGCCTGCTCGTAAACTTCACGGTTCAAACGTGTAAATTCGTCTACATAGATAGGACTCCCGTCAAGCCCGTAAGTGAGAAGACGATGGGCTAAGGAAAATAATGAATCCATTAATTTGTGAATTATGATTTGTGAATTATAATGCTTTAAAAAAAGGTTACTCTTTTATGGGTTCTACCAAAGAAGGCGGAATAAAGGTAGTAGCTACAGCCATGACACCCTCTATATTAACCACCACACGACGGTCGTGGCGGATTCGGACAAACTCACCGATTACTCCCTCAAAAACACCACCGGTAATACGTACTTTCTGTCCCTTAACCAAATGCAATTCGGCCGGCTCTACATAAAGAACCGCTTCGTCACAATTGCCTGCCACCAAAATAAAGCTACGCATTTGCGATTCGGGAATTACAACCGGACGACAATGCTCACGATTCATAATAAAACGTATAGGCATGGACGATTCAAGTCTGTCTTTCAAAGTATCTATACGTTTACGGGTAGAGTAAACAAAAACAAGATTGTGAATAGCCGGAAGCAGTTTACGGACGCGCTTCCCCGATTTCATGATATACTCATAACGCATCGGGATGAAATTCTCAATATTCTCGGCATCCAGAATTGCTTTTAACGCTAATTCACGGCTATAAGAAACACGAATCGCAAACCAACAATTACCTCCTTCATTTTCAGCCGGTAATTGCATATCGGGTTTACATTGTAACTCGGATGATTTATTTACTGATAAACGGGACATTAATCTGTGATAATGCAAGATTTGGAATAACATGAAGCCTTGTGAAAAGGGTGTTCTTTAGGGACACCGGAGTAGCGTAATACTTACCGATCAAGTCATGTAATGCAGTTATTTCCAATAGTTTAGTTAGCATTCATATTGTTTTAGAACTTCCTACCATCACGGAAAAAGAAGTAGAAAAACAGTTATGTTAGTTTTTAGCTTATAAAAAGCTGAGAACTAATAATCTAAAAAGAGAAAGTATCTTTTAGACGTTCGTTTAAAAGACACTCTTTTTCATGAGAAGTTCAATAGACGTATTTATATAAATAATAAAGTAATAATGAGGTCTTTTGAAGCGTGGATAATAAATTGATTTAAAGTAATTTGTCTAAAAAATAGTTTCTGCGTGGAAATATTCTTATTAAACATTTTGCCCGTTAAAAAAATAGGTTGTATCTTTGCGCACAATAAACGAACGTTAAAAAAACATTTTCCCTTTTTTGGTATAGTATATTAACGACTATCACATTACCTCTTCATACACCTCTACCAAAGGAAATACATAGCGTGATTTGTTGGTGTATATCACCGATAAAAATGATTTTCAGAATTAATTGTTTTTTCATCATTAATCATTATAAAGCATAAAACTAAGAAAATGATGAAAAAAGTCATAACGGAAGAAAGAAGTTTCGAAAAGATGTTTCCGCTACCCGCCCGGGACATGCCAACAATAAGCAAACGCACAATTATGGCAAACCTATATCCACCTTACTACAAATGAGAATTATAAATTCCAAAGAAATCAATGCTATTTCGCAGTTATCCGGCTATAAAAAATTAAATGGTTGCACATAGTTAAAGAATACACACCACATGCTGTAGTGAAATCGTAGCCAAAAGGAAACATCCTATTACGGCATTTGCCAAAGAGAAGAAAAAGACAGAAGTTTAATATCTGGAAATTAAAAGAACATATCAAAAAAAAGAAGTTAACACCATTGGCTACATGATGTTAACTTCATTACAGTAATAATATCAACTCTTACACGTAAGTCTCAAGCAGTTTCACCCGCTGGCCTTCCGGTACGATTGTTACTTCCTGAACAGCAGCAGGCAAAAGAACCGTTTCGCCGGCACGCAAGGTAATCTCATTCTGATTGTCATCCGTCAGACGGCAAGAACCTTCCACACAGATAAAAATAACAAAAGAATCCAGTTCCGAATAATCACAAGTAATCTCTTCCGTCATGTCATATACAGAAGTAGTGAAATAAGGACTCGCTACCATCTCAACGGGTTCATTCTGTACACGTTCGTATTCGGTACGGAAATCGTCTTGCACATCGGAAAAGTTAATGGCATCCATTGCCTGACTGGTATGCAATTCGCGGGATTTACCGTCCTTATCCTTACGATTGTAGTCGAAAATACGATAAGTTATGTCGGAAGTCTGTTGAATTTCCGCAACGAATGCTCCGGCGCCAATGCCATGTACACGGCCAGCAGGGACGTAAAACACATCTCCCGGCTCTATGGCACAAGTTTGAAGCACTTCGGCAAATGTTCCATTGTGCACCCGGTCTTTATATTCCTTCGGAGTTATCTCCTCGGCAAAGCCGGAAATCAATTTTGCACCTTTATCGGCAGCAATGACATACCACATCTCATTTTTACCGAAACTGTTATGGCGTTTCTTTGCAAGTTCGTCACCCGGATGCACCTGAATGGACAAATCCAGCTTTGCATCAATAAACTTTATCAGTAGCGGGAATTTATTTCCAAACCGTGCATAGTTCGCTTCACCCACCAACTCTTCTTTATATTTACGAACCATTTCGGGTAAAGTATACCCTTTGTCCGCACCATTGGCAACTACAGATTCACTACCTTCTACTGCTGAAACTTCCCAACTCTCACCTACATTCGGCAGAGTTTCATTCAAGTGTTTGAATGGGATAATCTTGTCGCCACCCCAAAGTGTCTGTTTCAGGATGGGCTCAAATTTTAGAGGATACATTTGTTGTTTTTAATTAGTACAATTCAATACTGTTACAATACTTTTTAGATTAACGCGACAAACATACAAAAAATATCAATTTGTATTCTAATTGTCAAACGCTAAACTTTCATAAAATGTTCCCCATATTTCCTCTCAATTACTTGGGGGAACAAAAGAATTTCTCTTTATTTGCAAGAAAATTTAAATAATACCATGAATATGACAGACACTACTCCGACAGAAAGTAACTTGTCCGGTTTGGACAGAAAAGACTTTCAAAAGAATATAAACAGCAGGAAAACAGATTTATATATCCTCAAAAATGCTCAGGGCATGGAAGTGGCGGTAACCAACTACGGTTGTGCAATTCTTTCGATTATGGTGCCCGACAAAAACGGAAAATTTGCCAATGTCATTTTAGGACATGACAGCATAGAACACGTAATAAACAGTCCCGAACCTTTCTTGAGCACCACGATAGGCCGTTATGGAAACCGAATTGCCAATGGGAAATTCACTTTATATGGCGAGGAACACCAATTGACTGTCAACAACGGTCCCAATTCACTGCACGGCGGACCAACCGGTTTCCATGCCCGCGTATGGGATGCGGTTCAGCCCAATGAATCGACCGTCATTTTCAATTATACGTCTGCCGACGGTGAGGAGGGCTTCCCCGGTACTTTAGAAGTAGAAATGACATATCGTCTGGAAGATGAAGCAAATGCCTTGGTTATAGAATACCGGGCCACAACCGATAAAGCTACAGTTGTAAATTTAACCAATCACGGTTTCTTTAATCTCGCTGGTATTTCCAACCCCTCACCTACTGTTCTGAATAATATCCTTACCATCAACGCCGATTTCTATGTACCTATTGATGAGGTATCTATTCCTACGGGAGAAATCCTGAAAGTAGAAAATACACCTATGGATTTCCGTACTCCCCATGCCATCGGCGAGCGTATTGACGATAAATTCCAGCAACTGGTAAACGGAGCCGGATATGACCATTGCTATGTATTGAATAAAGCGGAAAGCGGTGAACTGAGCCTTGCCGCCACTTGTACAGAACCCGTAAGCGGGCGCACAATGGAAGTATATACTACAGAAAACGGCCTGCAACTTTATACGGGAAACTGGCTGGGAGGATTCACCGGTGCTCACGGGGCAACATTCCCCGCAAGAAGCGCTGTATGCTTTGAAGCACAATGCTTCCCCGATACTCCCAATAAGGCACATTTCCCATCGGCAGTATTGCTCCCCGGAGATGAATATCAGCAGATAACCATCTATAAGTTCGGTGTACAAGAATAAAAGAAATAACTAACCTGATTATAAACTTAATAAACAATTATTAACCATGACACAACAAAAACAGAATGGGAATATCGTTGCCATTATTGTGATGATTTTCTTATTTGGTATGATTTCATTCGTAACCAATTTAGCCTCACCAATGGGTGATATCCTGAAATTTCAATTCGGAGTACCTAATTGGATGGGAACTCTCGGCGTATTTGCCAACTTCATCGCATATGCAGTAATGGGATATCCGGCAGGTAATATGTTGCAAAAAATGGGATATAAAAAGACTGCACTCATTGCCATTACAGTAGGATTTATCGGTGTGGGTATCCAAACGCTTTCAGGAGTAGCGGGCAGTTTCGGCATTTATCTGTTGGGAGCATTCATTGCCGGTTTTTCCATGTGTTTACTTAATACGGTAGTAAACCCGATGCTCAACACACTTGGCGGTGGCGGTAACAAAGGTAACCAGCTTATCCAGCTCGGCGGTTCGTTCAATTCATTGGCAGGAACCTCCGTTATCATTCTTACGGGTATTTTAATACCTTCCATTACCAATGCAAAAATCAGTGATGTGTTTCCATTGATGTATGCGGCTCTGGCTATTTTTGCATTCGCATTCATTGTCATCTTCTTCTCCACTATTCCGGAAAAAGAAAAGCAGGAAGTTAAAATCGACACCACTCCTTCTCAGTATGGTCCTTTATCATTCCGTCATTTCATCTTCGGAGCAATCGGTATCTTTGTATATGTAGGTATTGAAGTCGGTGTACCCAATGTTCTGAACAAATGGTTACAAAATCCCGACTTGGATGTACTGGGTGTAAATGGAGCAGGAGCAGAAGCTATCGCCGGTTCAGTAACAGCAACCTATTGGTTACTGATGTTGGTGGGTCGTCTCATCGGCGCCAGTATCGGCAGTAAAATATCAGCAAAAGCCATGTTGGGCACAGCTTCCGTTATAGGTATATTCCTGGTTATCTCTGCCATGTTTGCACCAACCGATCTCATGGTAAACATGCCGGTATTCAAGAACAGTGCCGAAGAAATGTTCGGACTTGTCAATGTACCTGTCAACGCTATGTTCTTGGCGTTAGTCGGACTCTGTACATCCATCATGTGGGGCGGTATCTTTAACCTTGCAGTAGAAGGACTGGGCAAGTACACGGAAAAGGCTTCCGGTATTTTCATGGTACTTGTATGCGGTGGCGGTATTCTGCCGTTGTTACAAAATGCCATTGTCGACTGGAATGACGGAATCGGCTACTTAACAAGCTACTGGTTGATTGTAGTGGCTCTTGCCTACCTGCTTTATTATGCGCTGATAGGTTGCAAGAATGTAAATAAAGACATTAAAGTTGATTGATAATACATATTATAGGTAATTAGATTTATTCACCTTAAAAAACAATATCATGGATATAGAATACGTAAGAAGCCGTTTCATCAAGCATTTTGACGGAACAACAGGAGCAGTCTATGCTTCTCCGGGACGCATTAATCTAATCGGTGAGCATACCGACTACAACGGTGGTTTTGTATTCCCCGGCGCAATTGACAAAGGTATGATTGCGGAAATAAAACCGAATGGCACAAATACAGTAAAGGCCTATTCCATTGACTTGAAAGACTACGTAGAGTTCGGTTTAAATGAAGAAGACGCTCCCCGCGCCAGTTGGGCAAGATATATTTTCGGTGTATGCCGCGAAATGATTAAACGCGGTGTAGAAGTAAAAGGATTCAATACCGCTTTTGCAGGCGATGTGCCTCTGGGTGCAGGAATGTCCTCTTCCGCAGCTTTGGAAAGCACTTATGCTTATGCGTTGAACGATCTGTTCGGCGACAATAAAATCGACAAATTCGAATTGGCCAAAGTTGGCCAGGCTACGGAACACAACTATTGTGGCGTCAACTGCGGTATTATGGACCAATTCGCTTCCGTATTCGGCAAGAAAGGCAGTCTCATCCGTTTAGATTGCCGTTCATTGGAATACCAGTACTTCCCGTTCGAGCCGAAAGGTTACCGTCTGGTACTGGTAGATTCTGTGGTAAAACACGAACTTGCTTCGTCGGCATACAATAAACGTCGCCAAAGTTGCGAGGCTGCTGTTGCCGCTATCCAGAAGAAACATCCGCATGTAGAATTCCTGCGCGACTGCAACATGGAAATGCTTGAAGAAGCCAAAGCCGAAATCAGTGCAGAAGACTTTATGCGTGCAGAATATGTGATTGAAGAAATCCAACGCGTACTCGATGTTTGCGATGCTTTGGAGAAAGGCGATTACGAAACGGTAGGTCAAAAGATGTACGAAACACACCAGGGCATGAGCAAACTGTATGAAGTAAGCTGCGAAGAACTCGACTTCCTGAACGACCTTGCTTTTGATTGCGGTGTAACCGGTTCGCGCGTAATGGGCGGAGGATTTGGCGGTTGTACCATCAACCTCGTTAAAGAAGAGCTTTATAGTACTTTCGTTGAAAGAGCCAAAGAAGAATTCAAGAAGAAATTCAACAGAAGTCCGAAGATTTACGATGTTGTAATCAGCGATGGTGCACGCAGATTGGAATAAAAATAATTCGATTTATAATAAAAAAGACGCTTTCTGTGAAGAAGGCGTCTTTTTTATTAAACCGACCTTCCTGTCATCTATACCGGACAAACTCCTCGGCAGCCGGTATTGTTCCATTTCCGGCAGAGAAATAAATAACTCCCAACAACGACAACACACCTCGTTTACCTTCCGGCAGACAATCCTAAACCCACCAGTCAGCAGTGAACAGTTATTGTATTCAAAACAGGAAGCAGGTTATACAGGCAAGAAAAAAGAGCAGCTTTCTATATTGTAAATTGCACATAAAGAGTTATCTTTGTCCTGGTAAAACAACAAGCAAGAATTCAATTCACTTACAGAATATTCAAATAACAATTATATTTTATAATATGAACGACAAGAAACTTATGAACCTTGCAGCGGACAACATCCGTATCCTTGCTGCTTCTATGGTCGAAAAAGCCAATTCCGGACACCCCGGTGGCGCTATGGGCGGTGCCGACTTTGTGAATGTACTCTTCTCCGAGTTCTTAGTGTACGACCCCGAGAACCCCGCGTGGGAAGGTCGCGACCGTTTCTTCCTCGACCCGGGACACATGTCGCCGATGCTCTATTCCACATTGGCGTTGGCAGGCAAATTCACATTGGATGAGCTGAAAGAGTTCCGCCAATGGGGCAGCCCCACTCCGGGACACCCCGAACGCGACATTATGCGCGGCATCGAAAACACTTCCGGTCCGTTGGGACAAGGACATACCTTTGCCGTTGGAGCAGCCATCGCCGCCAAGTTCATGAAAGCCCGTTTTGAAGAAGTAATGAACCAGACGATTTACGCCTATATCTCCGACGGGGGCATTCAGGAAGAAATCTCACAGGGTGCAGGCCGTATTGCCGGTGCGCTGGGACTGGACAACCTCATCATGTTCTATGATGCAAACGACATCCAGCTTTCCACCGAAACGAAAGATGTAACCATCGAAGATACAGCAAAGAAATACGAGGCATGGGGCTGGAAAGTCATCACAATCGACGGTAACGATGCAGATGCCATCCGCAGCGCACTCAACGAGGCTAAAGCCGAAGCTGAGCGTCCTACGCTGATTATCGGTCACACCGTAATGGGCAAAGGTGCACGCAAGGCAGACGGCAGCAGCTACGAAGCCAACTGCGCTACACACGGTGCTCCTTTGGGCGGCGACGCTTATGTAAATACAATCAAGAACCTGGGCGGTAACCCGGAAAATCCGTTCACTGTCTTCCCGGAAGTAGCCGAGCTTTACGCCAGACGCGCTGCCGAATTGAAGGGCATCATGGCAGAAAAATATGCCGCCAAAGCCGCATGGGCAAAAGCCAATCCCGAAAAGGCAGCCAAACTGGAACTGTTCTTCTCCGGCAAGGCTCCCGAAGTGGACTGGGCTGCAATCGAACAGAAAGCCAATGTCGCTACACGTGCCGCATCGGCTACCGTACTCGGTGCTCTCGCCACTCAGGTGGAAAACATGATTGTGGCTTCCGCCGACTTGTCCAACTCCGACAAGACCGACGGCTTCCTGAAAAAGACCCACTCCTTCAAGAAAGGCGATTTCAGCGGTGCATTCTTCCAGGCAGGCGTATCGGAACTGACAATGGCATGCTGCTGCATCGGTATGGCGCTGCATGGCGGCGTTATCCCCGCTTGCGGAACATTCTTCGTATTCTCCGACTACATGAAACCAGCCGTACGTATGGCTGCCCTCATGGAAACTCCCGTAAAATTCATCTGGACACACGACGCATTCCGCGTAGGCGAAGACGGTCCTACGCACGAACCGGTGGAACAGGAAGCTCAAATCCGCTTAATGGAAAAGCTGAAAAACCACAAGGGGCATAACTCCATGCTGGTACTCCGTCCTGCCGATGCGGAAGAAACAACCGTAGCATGGAAACTTGCCATGGAGAACATGTCTACCCCGACCGCTTTGATATTCTCCCGTCAGAACATCGCCAACCTGCCTGCAGGCAATGATTACAGCCAGGCAGCCAAAGGCGCTTATATCGTAGCCGGTTCGGACGAGAATCCGGACGTTATCCTTGTAGCTTCCGGTTCCGAAGTAGCCACGCTGGTGGCCGGTGCAGAACTGCTGCGCAAGGACGGTGTCAAGCTGCGCATCGTATCTGTTCCGTCCGAAGGACTGTTCCGCAGTCAGGCTCCGGGCTATCAGGAGAGCGTGATTCCGGCAAATGCAAAAGTATTCGGTCTGACCGCCGGCCTGCCCGTTACGCTGGAAGGCTTGGTAGGCGCCCACGGTAAGGTTTGGGGATTGGAATCGTTCGGTTTCTCCGCTCCTTACAAAGTGCTGGACGAAAAGCTGGGCTTCACAGCAGAAAACGTGTACAAGCAAGTAAAGGCAATGATTTAATAAAACAACAGTAAAATAATGATAGAGTAATGAGGCGATAAGGTAGAAAAGCCTGCACATGCTGCACTACATCGTCACCTCATTGCTCTATCGTTTTTTCACATTATCACTCTATCATTTTATTTTATATGAAAACTATTGGACTTTGTTCCGACCACGCCGGCTTTGAACTGAAAGAGTATGTCCGCGGTTGGCTGGAAGCCAAAGGCTGGCCTTACAAAGATTACGGAACCTACTCCACCGAAAGCTGCGACTATCCCGACTTTGCCCATCAGCTGGCGCAAGCTGTCGAAGCAGGCGAATGCTACCCGGGAATTGCTATCTGCGGCAGCGGAAACGGCATCAACATGACGCTCAACAAGCATCAGGGCATTCGTGCGGCTCTTTGCTGGACTGCCGAAATTGCTCATCTGGCACGCCAGCACAACGATGCCAATGTCCTTGTCATGCCGGGACGCTTCATCGGCACGGAAGAAGCGGATATGATTATGACCGAATTCTTCAACACTTCGTTTGAGGGCGGACGCCACCAGCGGAGAATAGACAAGATACCGGTACAGGGATAACCCTCGGATTCAAGGAAGCCCTTAACCGGTTGTTTTCATCCCGTGAGACGGAATTATTCGCCCTGCGAGATAAAGAAAATCATCCCGCGAGACGATTTATTTCATCTCACGGGATAATTTTTTTTCGTCTTACGGAACGGATTTTTCTTCATCTCAGTCAATTATTACACCCTTTCAATCAAAAACTAACCTCTGTCACCGGAAGAGTTTTCCTACTTTTGCCTGCGCAATCTATTTACCATTTAAGAACATAAAAGAAAAACGCATGAAGAAAGTAATCGGAATCATCTCCCTGCTTCTATCGGTAACCCTGGCCACCGCCAATCCGATAGACTTTGACAAAGCCTTCAAGGAAAGCGCCAAAATTGAAAAACAAATCAAGCGGACCTCTTTCCCCAAACGTACCTACCTCATCACAGACTTCGGTGCACAACCGGATACGCCGGATGAACCTTGCCATGAGGCTATCAACCGGGCCATCCTGACATGCAGCCTGAACGGCGGCGGAACGGTCGTAGTACCTAAAGGGACTTTCCATACTGGTCCCATCACCCTAAAGAGCAACGTAAATTTTCATGTGGAAGAAGGAGCCGTACTGAAATTCTCCACCGACCAGAGCCTTTACTTCCCTGCCGTCATCACCCGTTGGGAAGGTCTGGACTGCTACAATGCCCGCCCGCTGATATATGCATACGGCGAAACCAACATCGCCATCACCGGCAAAGGGACAATCGACGGTCAGGGTTCCAACGAAACCTGGTGGCCGATGTGCGGCGCTTCGCGCTACGGCTGGAAAGAAGGCATGGTGGCCCAACGCAACGGCGGACGCGAACGTCTGCTGATGTACGGGGAAACATCCACGCCGGTATACAAGCGTATCATGAAACCCGAAGACGGCATGCGCCCGCAGCTCATCAACCTCTATTCCTGCAACACGGTACTGATAGAGGATGTAACCCTGCTGAACTCTCCGTTCTGGGTTATACACCCGTTGTTTTGCGAAAGCCTCATCGTACGTGGCGTGCACGTATTCAACCGTGGTCCCAACGGAGACGGCTGCGACCCGGAATCCTGCAAAAACGTACTGATAGAGAACTGTACCTTCGATACGGGCGACGACTGCATAGCCATCAAATCCGGCCGTAACCAGGACGGACGCAAGTGGAACATTCCCAGCGAAAATATCATCGTGCGCGGCTGCTTCATGAAAAACGGTCATGGCGGCGTCGTTATCGGCAGTGAAATATCCGGCGGCTACCGTAACCTGTTCGTTGAGAACTGCCGCATGGACAGCCCCGACCTGGACCGCGTAATCCGCATCAAGACCAGTACCTGCCGCGGCGGACTGATAGAGAATGTATTTGTACGCAACGTCACCGTCGGCCAATGCCGCGAAGCCGTACTGCGCATCAACCTGCAATACGAAAACCGGGAAAAGTGCAATCGCGGCTATGCCCCTACCGTGCGCAACGTACATCTCAAAAACGTGACTTGCGAGAAGAGCAAACTCGGTGTACTCATCATCGGACTTGATGATGACAAGCACGTTTATAATGTAAGCGTGGAAGACAGCCGCTTCAATAACGTCAAGGAAGGTAAAAACCGGATTAGCGGAGCAAAAGATGTCACGTTCAAGAATCTGTACATAAACGGGGAACTTGTGAAATAACCGGTCTCCCCCGACAATCCCTGCTAAAATAAAAGACCGAAGAAGTATATTCCATCTGCACATTCATCAGGAGAACATCCCTTTGTCCTGCTTTGCATCGTAATGAATCAAAGCCGGAACAAAGGGATTGTCATATCTCCCAATCCCCCGGCATTTGCTCCCGAAACGCCCGGAGTTTACTCCTGAAAGACCGGGCATTCCAATAGAAAACACCCGGAATATGGGAAGCAAATGCCGGGAGTTTCGGAAGCAAATGCCCGGAATAAGAAAAGACAAGATACAACCGTCTCCTTATTTTCTTATTTTTCACAGTAAAGATGCCTCTCATCTTCAAATAAAAACTATCTTTGTATTTAAATAATCCGGAACTCAGAACGATATGGAGCAATTAAACACCATAAAAGAGCTTATCAGTCAGGGAAACGTAGAGCAGGCCATTCTGTTGCTTGACGAACTGCTTCAGACCGATTTCCCGCAAAAAGACGAAGCCTATTATCTCCGGGGGAACGCATACCGCAAACAGAGCAACTGGCAGCAAGCGCTGAACAACTACCGCTATGCCATCGACCTCAATCCGGACAGCCCCGCCCGGCAAGCCTATAACATGGTAATGGATATTCTGAACTTCTATCACAAGGATATGTACAATCAATAAAAAACGTAAATTATGGCAAAAATCAAAGGAGCAATCGTAGTAGACACCGAGCGTTGCAAAGGCTGCAACCTGTGTGTTGTGGCTTGTCCGCTCAATGTAATAGCCCTCACCAAAGAGGTGAACGTGAAAGGGTATAACTATGCCCACCAGATATTGGAAGATACCTGTAACGGATGCAGTTCATGCGCAACTGTATGTCCGGACGGATGTATCTCGGTTTATAAAGTAAAAGTTGAATAAATAAGAAGAATATGGCAGAAGAAGTTGTATTAATGAAAGGAAACGAAGCCATCGCCCATGCAGCCATCCGCTGCGGCGCCGACGGATACTTCGGTTACCCTATTACCCCCCAATCAGAGGTATTGGAAACACTCGCCGAACTGAAACCGTGGGAAACCACCGGTATGGTAGTACTTCAGGCAGAGAGTGAAGTGGCAGCTATCAATATGGTATACGGTGGCGCCGGAAGCGGAAAAATGGTAATGACCTCTTCGTCCAGCCCCGGTGTCAGCCTCAAGCAGGAAGGTATCTCCTACATTGCAGGAGCCGAATTGCCGTGTCTGATTGTAAATGTAATGCGCGGCGGTCCCGGACTGGGAACCATCCAGCCAAGCCAGGCCGACTATTTCCAGACCGTGAAAGGCGGCGGCCATGGCGACTATCGCCTTATCGCCCTTGCCCCCGCTTCCGTACAGGAAATGGCGGACTTCGTAAGCCTGGGCTTCGAGCTTGCCTTCAAGTACCGCAATCCGGCTATCATCCTTGCCGACGGCGTAATCGGACAGATGATGGAGAAGGTAGTTCTTCCCGCACAGAAGCCGCGCCGCACGGATGCCGAAGTTATCGAGCAATGTCCGTGGGCCACTACCGGCAGAACCAACGGCCGCAAGCCCAACGTCATCACTTCTCTGGAACTGAAACCGGAAGAGATGGAGAAGAACAACATCCGCTTCCAGGCCAAATACAAAGAAATCGAAGAGAACGAGGTACGCTTCGAAGAGATTCACTGCGAGGATGCCGAATACCTGATTGTAGCTTTCGGCTCCATGGCGCGTATCGGCCAGAAAGCCATGGAAATGGCGCGTGAAGAAGGCCTCAAGGTCGGAATGCTTCGCCCCATCACTCTGTGGCCGTTCCCAACCAAAGCCATTGCCGCATATGCCGACAAGGTAAAAGGCATACTGGTTACCGAGCTGAATGCCGGACAGATGATTGAGGATGTCCGCCTCGCCGTAAACGGTAAGGTGAAAGTAGAGCACTTCGGACGTCTCGGCGGCATCGTTCCCGACCCGGACGAGATTGTAGAGGCGCTTGCCAAATTAAAAATCGAGGGTTGAGAATCAAGAAGTCTCAGCCAACTCTATTTTTATTTTTTATTTTTAATCCTCAACTCTCAAATTAAGAAATGAATCCTGACAAAATAAGAAACGTACTGAATATTCTCTTTCTGATACTTGCCTTGGCATCTATCATCGTGTACATTGTAGCAAGGGACGATTTCAAACTGTTTATATACGTTTGCGGCGCAGCTATATTTGTAAAGCTTATGGAGTTTTTCATACGGTTCACCAACAGATAAGGAGAAGTGATTATGACAAAAGAAGATATTATCAAACCCGAAAACCTGGTTGCCAAGAAACCGACTCTGATGAACGATAATCCCATGCACTACTGCCCGGGATGCAGCCACGGCGTGGTTCACAAACTGATTGCCGAAGTAATCGAAGAAATGGGACTGGAAGATAAGGCCATCGGAATCTCCCCCGTGGGATGTGCCGTGTTTATCTACAACTATATAGACATCGACTGGCAGGAAGCCGCCCACGGACGTGCTCCAGCCCTTGCCACCGCCATTAAGCGCCTGTGGCCGGACCGTCTGGTATTCACCTATCAGGGCGACGGCGACCTGGCATGTATCGGTACGGCCGAAACCATCCATGCGCTGAACCGCGGTGAGAACATCACCATCATCTTCATCAACAACGCCATCTACGGTATGACCGGCGGACAGATGGCCCCCACTACCCTTGTGGGCATGAAAACCTCTACCAGTCCTTACGGACGTGACGTACACCTGCACGGTTATCCGCTGAAAATGGCCGATATAGCCGCCCAACTGGAAGGTACGGCATACGTAACCCGCCAGAGCGTAGATACGGTTCCCGCTATCCGCAAGGCAAAGAAAGCCATCCGCAAGGCGTTCGAGAACTCCATGGCAGGCAAGGGTTCCAACCTCGTGGAAATCGTTTCCACCTGCAACTCCGGCTGGAAGATGTCTCCGGAGAAATCAAACAAATGGATGCAGGAGCACATGTTCCCCTTCTATCCATTGGGTGACTTGAAAGATAAACAATGATGCTAAAAACAGAAGAACAATGAAAGAAGAAATCATTATAGCAGGCTTCGGCGGACAAGGCGTATTGTCCATGGGAAAGATTCTGGCATATTCCGGACTGATGGAAGGCAAGGAAGTTACCTGGATGCCGGCCTACGGACCGGAACAGCGTGGCGGTACGGCAAACGTTACCGTAATCGTGAGCAACGAGAAAATCTCCTCGCCCATCCTGAGCAAGTATGATGCGGCTATCATCCTGAACCAACCTTCATTGGAGAAGTTCGAGAGCAAAGTAAAGCCGGGCGGCATACTTATCTACGACGGCTACGGCATCATCAACCCGCCTACCCGTAAGGATATACACATTTACCGCATCGACGCCATGGATGCAGCCAATGAAATGAACAACGCAAAGGCTTTCAATATGATTGTGCTTGGCGGACTGCTGAAGATTGCTCCCATCGTAACGCTGGAGAACGTTATCAAGGGATTGAAAAAGACACTCCCCGAACGTCACCACCACTTGATACCCATGAATGAAGAGGCTATCAAACGCGGTATGGAGCTGATTAAAGAGGTCTGAAAAAACAGACCGTCCGTTTGAGGTAAACAGATGGTCTGTCAGCCCCGAACGGACGATGCGTTCAGTATAAACGGATGATGTATTTCAAAGCGATACATCATCCGTTTTTCATTGCCCTCATATCACCAATGGTCAGGCATATCGGAATAGTCTGTCAGTTTTGTGCAATCTCCGAAGCAACGTACATATTCTTGCAGTGCAACGAACTCGGTCGAGTAGTCTCCGCGTTCATACAAGTGTACCTTTTTATTACCTATCACGGTATAAGGCGATTCGCCCTCTACGTTCAATGAACCGCTAAACGCCGATTTCACATTCATAAGTTTCCGGTTATTATCAAAGAGCATTGCGGGAATAGCCGTCAAAGCCGTACAACTCGAGAAAGTGCCTTCCACCTGCTCCAGTCGGGAATTCTGCCCGAACAGATTATCGGGAAGTGACGTCAGCGCTTTACATCCGGCAAATGCGTAAGACATGTCCTCTGCAAGCGGGCAACCGGCAAACAGAGTTTCCGGAACGGCCTGCAAGGACTCGCACTGCTGAAACACGCCCAGCCCGCCTCTGTGACTGCTATCGCGCAGCCAATTCATACCGAAATAAAGAACTTTGTCGCAGTTGGCAAACAGAGTCGGCGGAATGCTCTTCAAACTTGTACACTGGCTGAAAGTACCCTCAAATGATGTCACCTCCGTATTATCGGCAAAGAGGTTTGCGGGGATACTCTCCAAAGAAGTACACAGAGCGAATGTGGTGGAAAAATTCGTCACAGCCTTACATCCGCTGAAAAGGTCTTCGGGTATCTGCCTGAGCAATCCGCACTCTATAAAAGTCCGCTGGAAAGAAACGGCTTTCGTGCAATTCTTGAATAATCCCGCCGGAATACTCTTCAGGTTTTTGCAATCGCCGAACGTATAGTCAAAGCTGGTGGCATTTACCGCATATTTAAAGAAATCATCGGGAATGGACTCGATAGCCGTACCGGTAAAACTACCGCCATAAGGCTCCACGCCGAAGTGCTCCATGCCCCGGAATGCACCTTCCGTATCGGCAGCTATCGACTTCAAACTGCTAAAGCCGGAAAGCATAATCCGTGTCAGTCCGGTATATCCCCACTGCTTGATTGACAGCAATGTGTTTTCTCTTGCTTCGCGGACATCCGCCACCAGGTCAAGCGAAGTGAGTACACCCGAAAAACGCACTTCATACGTGGTGGCAACGTTGGTTTCATATTGATGACTGACCCCGTACATATTCCAGCCTTCCACCTTCTCTACCGTGCCGTCTCCCCAGTCGACCGTACCTTTCAGATAATCATCACAGAAAGGCAGGTAAACCTTAAAGTCGTTCGCCCTATTGGCACTTACCTCCAGCACCAAATCATGCCTGCTCTCCTGCACGGCAGTTGTGGCAGTTTCCATCATGTAAGCGCCCGCAGCGTCTCCGGCACTATGAACCGGAAGCATGTACAGGTAATAGGTCGTAGCAGGAAGCAGACCGTCAAAATTCAGGGCAAACTCCTCCGCCCCGTCGGACAAGGAAAGCTCTTGCGACCGGTTGCGGTCGGCAAGAAACTCTTCCACTTCCTTTTCCGACCGCAGCCGGGTGTCCGAAAGTCCATAATACACATGGTGCACCTGACCGTTTGTCCCAAACCGGAACACCAGTCCGCCTACTTCCGACTGTGTATCGAGCAATTGACACACGGCTCCCCGTTCCTGCCTCAGCACTACAACAGCCAACTGCTCATTGTCGTGCGTCATAAAACGCAGAATGTTCCTCCGTTCCTTATCCAAAATGTTTGGGAACACCTCCAGTTCCAACTGGCTGTTTTCATCCGGAGTGCACATCAATGCCCCTCGAATGGCGGCAACGTATTCCTCACCCTCTTCTTCACCCGGCAACTCCAGCGCTATCGCAGGCTCTTCCATCAGATTCGATTTGAAGTTTACGAAGAAGCGACCGGAAGCCACAGCAGGCAGAACCACCTCTTGCTCTTCTACCGTCACATACGGCGCTTCACCATCATAAGTAGGCTCCTGGTTGACGGGGACATCACCCGATTCAGTAACCGCCTTTTGCTCTATTGTAATGGTAATGCTGCTTCCGCATGTTATCCTGATATAAGCCTTGCGGTCGGCACCCGTATAATTCCTACGGACAAATACGGTTATCGTATATTCGCCTGCCGCATTGCCGCTATACTTGTCGAGAGTGACCCAACTCACACTGCTTCCTTCCGCTTTGGTAGATGCCTCCGTCACCTCCGCAGTCCAAGCACCGTCTGTCGTGAAATGTATGTCGCCATCGGTAGTCGTTTCGTCAGCAAAGACTGTCTGACCGGAAGCCGTACCTTCTATAAGACGTATGCCGGAGTTTTCTTCCTCTTCCGTACAACCCGCCAGCATACAGATACAGACCAGAAAAATAAAAAGTTGAAGTTTGTTCATCATTCCATATTTATTACTGTTAATCAATTAATTATAAGGACAAACTCCCGTATCGCGCATCTTGCATCTGGAGTTTGTAATCTTGCATATCCCCCTTCCGTTGATTACATCATCGGTCAGATTTTCACAAGTCACTTTATACTTGCCTTTTCCTCCCGAATTTCCGGTAGCGGAAAGGACTATATAAAGAATGAGCAGCGCAATTGCCACGAATATCAGAATCCAGGTGATAGTGAACACCGCATAGGTAGTCAATACCATATATCCACACCGCCATGCAATCTGTTTTCTGCCTTCGGGTGCGGCACTGTGTATCTGATACCAGGCATAACCGATGAGGGCAAGCACGGATATGCCCACCAGCCAGCCGATTACCGCCTCACCGTCCGAACCCCAGAACTGCGACAGTACGGCAACCACACCCAGCACAGCACCTATCCAGTAATAGCTATTCGACTCCGGCACAACGTCCACTCCGGACATCTCACGGAGATGCTTGGGGACGAAACCGTTCCATTTCGTAAAAGACAAGATTACCGCCACAAAAGACAAGATGACAAGCAACAGCAAACCGCCGAACAAACCTGCCAGGTTTACCGCTACGTCGTAGAACAGTCGCCACCTTTCCGCTCTCCTGTTTTCCGCACGACTGCAACGCACGATACGGCGTATCACGCGCCAAACCGGATACACCAGCGTCAACGCTACAAACGTACCTGCAAACCAATACATCTGTGTATCCGTAGGCGTCTTATCTATAAAAAGCCCCACGCTGCAAAGCAGACCCACCATCATCATTACAAACCCCAGCACCCCGGTTACAATCAATGTGCGGAGAGAACGGAAGCTGAATGAGGATACAATCTCCGTACCTGCCTTCTTATTGAACCAACCTTTTACTTTACCGAACCTCAAAAACAAAAGACATGAGAAAACAAAGCCGAACAGACCCAATATTTGAGAAAGCAAAGCCAATAATACGATTATAGTTTCCATAATACCTTGTCTATTATCATTCGTAATAAGTAATGCTACGTTCCGCAATGCCATAGGGCTGTCCGTTAAGGGTTATCACCATGCGTGTCCAGTTGCCCCGGTCGTCCGTTTCCGGATAATCGTAAGACACCTTATTATCATCGGAAGATACGCAGGTTTCCAGCCAGCCTTTTTCGTTATAGGTATACTCCTTTACGGTGAGATAATCGTCCATCTCGCTGTAAGCGGACTCTTTCAGCACACGCCCCAAAGCATCTTTCACAACATAATCGCGTTCCGTATCACCATGCTCTATGCAATTGCCATCCACGTACTCTGTCTTTGAAGCATCCACCGGATACTCATTGGTAGTCTTGTCGCCGCCGATATACATGTCTTCGATTGTACTTGCCAGCTTGCCGTCCCGATAAACATATCTGCGGTCGGTTAGCAGTTCACCGTTCTGAAAGAGTTTCTCATTGCTGACATTCCCGTCCCGATAGGCATAGACCGTAATGTATTTGACGGCGTCCACCACACTCACCACAGAATCGAGCTGCCCGGCAGCATTATAAATCCGGGTATCTTCTTTCGGAAAGAAATCCGTTTCACGATAAGAATCCGGTTTGCCGTCCTTTACTGTTTCATTGCCCTGGGACTTCGCGTTGTAAATCAAGGTTTGCACCTTATGCACTTTACCGTTCAGTCCTTCTTTGTCCGTACCGTTGCCGTTTTGTGTGGATACGCCACCACAGGCTGCCAGCACAATAAGTGCCGCCGCCATTAAAAACCTGTTCATAGTTGTTTGCCTTTAAGATTAAAGAAGTTTGTTTCTATCAGAAGCCGTAAGCCTGCTTACGTATAGCCATATAATCTTTCTCTGCCAGAAATACAATCTTGGCAAATTCCGTAAAGTCGTAGGTATGGCAGTTGATGTACACCGGAGCTCCTTCGCTATGGCAAGGTACGCCGGCTTGAACCATCTGTCCGGGAGCATATTCGGCTTTCAAAGAGCTGTTATAAGAATTACCGTTGAAAGGGTTCAACTGTCCGAGTTCAATCAAATGGTCGTTGGCCTTCATCAAGGCGAAATACAGACGGGTATCTTTCAGCGGATATTCGCCTTCGGCACATTGACGTTTGGTTTCACGTACTACAATATCCCGTTTGGGAGTGACCGTAACCCTCACAATTATACTGCCCGCCTCTCTGCCGACATGATATTCCGCCACCTTAGCACCCGTTATCTGAAAATCAGGGTAAACATCTCCCGTACAGACAATTTCACGTCCGACAAGTTTCTCGCCTTCTTCCGCCGCCTTCTGATAACTCTTGGCAGCATATTCATCAAACTCTTTCAGTTTCTTCTGATACCGGTCCAAATCATCCTCCTTACGCAAGCTTTCGTCCAATGCTTTTTTCTTGGCAGCTACTTCTGCAAATATCGCAGGCACACGGCCCAAAGGCGCATCGCTACTTGCAGCCGAACCCGAAGCGACTCCACCGCCGCATGCCGACAACACAACCAGTCCGCAGAACATTGCGGATAAAGTTATAACCGTAAACTTTTTCATACTATTGAATTATTTAAATGAGTAATGTTGTCAGCATTTACGGATAGGGATTATCCCTTTGGAGATAGCTGTCATAATGAGGTCGGCCACATTACGTGCATCCAGCTTGTCCATCAGATGACGGCGGTGCGTATCAACCGTATTGGTAGAGACACAAAGTTCCTGAGCTATTTCCTGCGTGTTCTTGCCCTCGGATATCCGTTTCAGTACATCAAGTTCGCGCAAGGTCAGTTCCTCACGCCGCCCTTCGTCCGAACGCCGCATCTGTGCACGCACATGCTCGGCATAAGGGCAATAGTAAGTTCCGCCATCCAGCACCCGGCGAATGGCTTCGGCTATTTTCGTAGAATCGATGGATTTAAACAAGATACCGTCTACTGCACTCTGAATCAAATCTTTGATAAACCAGATTTCTTCGTGCATGGTGTTGACAATGATGCGTGCCCGCGGGTCTTTCTCCCGTATCCGCACAATGATGTCCATCCCGGATATGTCGGGTAGTTCCATATCCAGCACGAAAAGATTGAAACGTTGAGATGCGATAAGATGCAATGCCTCCTGTCCCGACGATGCAGTACATACGTTTTTTATTTCCGGTAGCGAACATTCTACTATCCGCTTCAAACCTTGAAGCACCAAATCATGGTCATCCACCAACAAAATGCGTATATCTCTTTCTTTCATCAACCTATCTTTGTGTTCTGAATTATGTTGCAAAGAAATAGCATTTATCAATATGCGGCATCATCAAAAATAGTGATTTTACTCTCCGGCATACCGGTTTTCCATTAAATGGATAACGATATTTCAAGCTTGAACTTTTGGCTTCTGTCCTGAATATCCGTGGTAAACAAACCACCGACAGCTTTGGCGCGTTCTTGAATGGTAGTAAGCCCGATGCCCTTTCCCCGCACCTCGTCACCACAGTAGTTTTTACCGTTATTTGAAATTTGCAGAGTCAGCAACTTCCGTTTCAATGTAAGAGTCACATCTATCTCCGTCGCTCCGGAATGTTTCAGGATATTGGACAGCAATTCCTGCATGATGCGATAAACTTCATAAGACACCTCTTCGGGCACTTGGCTCCATTGAATCTCTTCATTTTCCTTACTGAACGCAAGTTGCACCGACGCAGGAAAGGCAAGCCCTTTCACATAGGCCTCCACCGTCTCGGCAAGGGTAGTAACCTGGAACTTAGGCGGCATCAGTTCGTGAGAAATACAGCGTACATCGCTGCGCACCTGCTCCAGCAGAGCCAGAATCTCCCGTTTCGATTCGTCCGTAGGCTGCATGTACTGCATATTCATACCGATACCAAGCAGGTCGTTGCACACACCGTCGTGCAAATCCTTGGCAAGGCGCGTACGTTCGCGCTCCAAACCGTCTATATAGCTTTGGGCAAGTTTCAATTCCTCCTCTTTCCTGATGCGCTTACGCCGGAAGACATAATAGGCAGCCAGCAGCAGGAAAGCAGAAGAAGCCGCCACTGCCGCCACACTCCATTGCATCGTCTTAGCTTTCTGTTCCAAATGCTGCTGAGTGAGCCGCGCTATCTCAAGTTCCTTTTCCTGGTTCTCGTATTTAATGGAGAGTTCCGACAATTCCGTCTCCACCTCTGCTTTATGCAGGCTGTCTGCCGTATGATAGGCCTTTGCGTAATACTCCATAGCTTCCGGATAGTTTTTCATTCTGGCATAGTTGCGTGCCATTCTCTCAAAAAGCCGGTCTACGGGAGTCTGCGAACTGCTGTCCCTCGCAGCCAGCATCCGTTTCTGGATATGCAGGCTCTCGCCATAGCGTCCCATTTTAGTCAGTATGTCACACAGACTTTCATGATACCCCTGCACCTCGGCATTGGTAGCGGGCAGTCCTGCCGCCACTTTATCGCCTTCCGCCATGTAATGATTGATGGAGTCGCGATTGTCCAGCCTGTAATAGGCACTCAACAGATACGCTATGATTTTCAGTACGAATCTCGGCTTCTGCTGCTCCCGTGCTTTGGCAAGTACGGGATAAAGCAGTTGGGCAGCTTCCGCATAATTTTCCCTCAGCGTGAAAATACTTCCCGCCGTAGCGGCAGCATACATCACCATGTCCATGTCATCACTCTTCTCCGATGCCTCCAACGCTTTCCGGATGTAATATTCGCCTTCTTTCAGCCGGGCGGTGTTCGTATAGAGAATGGCTATACTCGTCAGCAACTGTGTCCGTTCATCATAAGCCTCGCGATTATCAAGCAACGCCAATGCCCGGTTATAGCACACCAGCGCCGAATCGGGCATCTCCTTTCTACGGTATATCACGCCGACAGAGGAAAGCACGGAAGCTATCTCGACCTCGTCCCAATGCAAACGTCCGGCTTCTTCGAGCACAAAACGGAAACGCTTTAACGATTCGTCCAACTGCCCCGAAGAAAAATAAGCGTCTGCCAGATTATTCAACAGGTAAAGGTAAGGCTCGGCTTTATCCGTTGCGGCATATTTCAATCCCTGTTCGCAATAATACCGGGTACTGTCCGCCTGGCGATAGGCGTAGTATTCTCCCAAATGACAATAAGCCGCTGCAATGCTGTCGCGGTTCTTCTGACTCATGCCGCGTGCCAGCTCTTCCCGGCAAGCCTGCAACTCCGCATCTTGAGCGTATAAACAAGGATAAATTATAAACATCCCCAAAAGGACAAACAATGTTTTCATGTTATAAGATATGGATTTTAAGTATATATAAACAGTCTTTGACACCCACTCACCACAAAGGTAACAATTCATCATAATATCTGCGCAAATATAAATAACCCGGCACATACAATGCTCCATTTACAAGAAAAAACATTCTTTCCATCTCATTTTTATCGTCAAAAAGAAAGAGATTGCCTGTAAACGCCGAATGTAAAAAAGAAGCAAAAAAGGCTGAATTCCGTAAGCGAATAATTTTTTATTGTATCTTTGCGCCTAATTATGAGACGAATCGTACTGACATACATATTTCTATCTATTATAGGCATTTTGGGCGTCGGGGCACAAAACCCTTTCAACCGTATGGATCCTGTAACAGGCCGTGACCAGTTCGGCAACCAGGTAGACCCCAACACATTACCCGATAATCTGGAAGACAGCACCGATACGGAAATCCAAAGCCTTCCGCCCAAACTCTATATGTGGCGTTTGAGTGAAACATTGGGCAACCGCACTATTATCCCCGCCGATACTGCCAACCTGAACTTCCAGAATACCAATCTGGTAGAAGGCATGTACGGACACTATAATTATCTGGGTAATCTGGGTTCCCCCCGTATGTCACGTATCTTCTTTGAACGCAGAGACAACGAGCCGACCATCTTCATGGAGCCCTTCTCCAGCTTCTTCGTCCGCCCCGATGAAGTGAAATTTACCAACAGTAATGTACCTTTCACCAATCTTACCTACTATAAAGCAGGAAATAAGGTCAACGGTGAAGAACGCTTCAAGTCCTATTTCTCGGTAAACGTCAACAAGCGGTTGGCATTCGGCTTCAACATTGACTATCTGTACGGACGGGGATACTACCAGAACCAGTCCACATCGAACTTCAATGCCGGAATATTCGCCAGCTATATAGGTAATAAATACCAGATGCAGGCGGTATACAACAACTTCACTATGAAGATGAACGAAAACGGCGGTATTCAGGACGACCGTTACATCACGCGCCCGGAAGATATGGCGGAAGGCAAGAAAGAATACGAATCCACTACCATTCCGGTTAAGTTGGAACAGACGTCAAACAAGAACAAAGATTTCTATGTATACCTGACGCACCGTTACCGCCTCGGCTTCACACGTGAAACCACAACTGTGGAAGATGCCAAATCCCCCAAAAGAGCAGTTGCCAACGACAGCGTACCTTTAGCCAAAGATACCATTATAACCGAAGAGTTCGTTCCCGTCACCAGCTTCATACATACCATGAAAGTGGAACGGGCGCGTCATAAATTCTCTTCCGCCAAGGAGACGGAAGGGCAATATCCCAACGCTTACTTCAACGAAGTAGCCAGCAGGGACTCTACTACGGCTTTCAGTGTAAAGAACGTATTCGGCATCGCTTTGCTCGAAAGTTTCAACAAGTATGCCAAAGCTGGACTGACAGCCTATATATCGCATAAATTCAGCCGCTATGAGTTGATGGACACATTGTCGCGAACCAATTTCGACGAACAGGAGATATTCGTTGGCGGCGAACTGGCCAAACGGCTGGGTAAAACACTGCATTACAACGTAAACGGTGAAGTGGGCATCATGGACAAGGCACTCGGACAGTTCCGCGTCAATGCCGACCTCGACTTGAACTTCCGCCTCTGGAAGGATACCGTGAACTTCTATGCACGAGGTTATGTAAGCAACACGCTGCCCTCTTTCTATATGCGTCATTATCACTCCAACCATTACTACTGGGACAATGAAAACATGGACAAGGAGTTCCGTACACGCGTGGAAGGCGAGCTGAACATCAGCCGCTGGAAAACCAATCTGCGTGCCGGCGTAGAGAACATAAAGAACTACACCTATTTCAACCAAAATGCCATGCCCGCTCAGGAAAGCGGTAATATACAGGTGCTCTCCGCTACACTGAAACAGGATTTCCGTTTAGGCATCCTGCATCTGGACAACGAAGTAACCTGGCAGAAATCAAGCAATGAAACGGTATTGCCCTTGCCGCAGCTCTCGCTATATCACAATCTGTATCTGCTTGCCAAAATAGCCAAGAAAGTGCTGACTGTACAACTTGGTGCGGATGTGCGGTATTTTACCAAATACAATGCACCTGCCTATACCCCTGCCATTCAGCAGTTCCATCTTCAAGCAGCAGATGACCAGGTGGAGATTGGCGGCTATCCGATTGTAAACGTATACGCCAATCTGCATTTGAAGCGGACACGCATCTTTGCCATGATGTATCACGTTAATGCAGGAATGGGTAAAGGCAATTATTTCCTTGTGCCGCACTACCCTATAAACCCGCGTCTGTTCAAGATTGGCATTTCATGGAATTTCTACGACTAATGCCGTCTTTCAACTATGAAAAAGAGTAAATTATCAAAATATATCATCCTGGGGGCAATAGCCGCAGTCGTTGCCACATTTATATTGCCCAAAAAGGAAATCCGTAAAGGACATCCGCGCGATTATGCCGAAATAGCAGCAGACGGTACGCTCCATGCCGCTACGGAATATAACTCCATCAGCTTTTATGTGGACGGAGACACCCTGTCCGGATTTCATTACGAATTAATAGAGGCTTTTGCCCGTGATCACGGTCTGCAGGTAGCCATTACTCCCGAAATGAGTTTTAACGAACGTCTGGAAGGTCTGGCAAACGGCAGGTTCGATGTCATAGCCTATGGAATTTTAGCAACCAGCGAATTAAAGGACTCCTTGCTTCTGACCTCTCCGATTGTTCTGAACAGGCAGGTATTGGTACAACGGAAAACAGACTCTCCCGACGATTCCCTGTTTATCAAAAGCCAATTGGACTTAGCGGGAAAGACGCTGAATGTGGTAGAAGGGTCGCCTTCCATCCTGCGCATCCGTAATTTAGGAAACGAAATCGGTGATACCATATATATTAAGGAAGTAGAAAAGTATGGTTCCGAACAACTTATCGCCCTTGTCGCACATGGCGATATCGATTATGCCGTATGCGAAGAAAGCATCGCTCGCGCAGCAGCCGACAGTCTGCCGCAGATAGACATAAATACGGCTATCAGTTTCACCCAATTCTACTCGTGGGGAGTGAGCAAGCAGTCTCCTGTACTCTTGGACAGCCTGAATACCTGGCTGGAAAGATTCAAAAAAGGAAAAGAGTACCGGAAAATATATAAGAGATACTACTAAAAAGTTAAACGCTGAAAGCTAAAAGGTCGTGTCAAAAAGAACCTGATAATTTCTTTTTGACACGACCTTTTAGCTTTCAATGCTTAATCCTCAAATCTTTTCAACTTCCTTCAGCCACATTTCTGAAGAAGCATCGCTCGGCATCCGCCAGTCACCGCGCGGACTGATAGAAATACTTCCTACCTTAGGGCCATCGGGCAAACAGGAACGCTTGAACTGCTGGTTAAAGAAGCGACGACAAAAAGTCTGCAACCACTTCTTTATAGTCTCTTCATCATAAACATCTTTAAACGTACGCGCAGCAAGGAAGAAAATCTTGGAAGGACGGAAACCGCAACGAAGAAAATAATATAAGAAAAAATCATGCAGTTCGTACGGCCCTACAAGGTCTTCCGTAATCTGCCTGATATTTCCGTTTTCATCCGCCGGTATGAGTTCCGGACTGATAGGGGTGTCCACAATATCCAATAATGTGGCCCGCGACGTCTCATCAATGTCATTCTCCGCCACCCACTTCACCAAATGTTTCACCAATGTCTTGGGGATACTTCCGTTAACACCGTACATAGACATATGGTCGCCGTTGTACGTAGCCCAGCCTAAGGCAAGTTCCGAGAGGTCGCCGGTGCCAACTACCATCCCCCAGGTCTGGTTGGCAATATCCATCAATATCTGCGTACGCTCACGCGCCTGTGAATTTTCATACACCACATCGTGTACGTTGATATCATGGTCTATATCTTTGAAGTGCTGGATGCAGGCATCCTTTATGCTGACCTCGCGCATGGTTACGCCTAATGATGCCATTAAGTCCACCGCATTGGTATGGGTGCGGTCGGTAGTACCGAATCCCGGCATAGTCACGCCGATAATTCCTTTACGGTTCCAACTCAGTTTATCGAATGTTTTCACACAAACCAGCAATGCCAGTGTGGAATCCAGACCACCGGATATGCCTACCACCGCACTCTTGGCATTGGTATGCAGCAAACGTTGCGCCAATCCCGACACCTGTATGGAGAATATCTCCTCACAACGCTCGTCCAACGCTGCTCCTTGAGGAACAAACGGATGCGGATCGAAAACACGGGTCAGATTCAAATCTTTGGAATTGACATATTCCGTAGAGACACGCACCGGCACTTCCGGTGCACAATTGGCGCGACAGGCTGCAAATGTAGTGTTCACCCGGCGTTCCGTACGTATATGCTCCACGTCAATCTCACTGATAACGACCTGTTCCTCGAACGAGAAACGCTCGCTGCCTGCCAGCAACGTACCGTTCTCGTAAATTAATCCGTTACCTGCAAACACCACGTCTGTAGTAGACTCGCCAAAACCGCATGAACTGAATACATACCCTGCGATACAACGTGCCGACTGCTGGCTGATAAGCGAACGCAAGTAAGCATGCTTGCCTATCCCCTCATTGTCTGCCGAAAGGTTGAAAAGAATTTCCGCTCCTTGCAATGCCAAAGAAGAACTTGGCGGAATCGGAGCCCATAAGTCCTCGCAGATTTCAATTCCAAAGGTTGTATCCGCCGTCTCGAAAAGCAGATTCCGCCCCATGGGGACTATTTGCCCGCACAAACGGGCTGTCGTTTCCGAAACTTCACACGCAGAAGTAAACCAGCGCTTTTCGTAAAACTCTTTATAATTCGGAAGATAAGTTTTAGGAACAACTCCCAATATCTTACCTTTCTGTATGACCACCGCAGTATTCAGCAGTACACCGTTCAAAGGCACGGGCATACCGAGAATGGATATAATATCCATCTGACGGGTATTGTTCAAAATCTGCATCAGCCCCATTTCAGCCTCTTCAAGCAGAAGTTGCTGGGCAAAAAGGTCACCACAGGTATATCCGGTAATGCACAACTCCGGAAAGGCAATTATCTGCACTCCTTTCCCATCGGCAATGATTATCTCTTTTTCAATCTGTCCGGCATTGAACTTACAGTCCGCCACTCTAACACGGGGTACAGATGCCGCCACTTTAACATATCCGTAATTCATATATGAATCCTATTAATATTAGGGTGCAAAAATACGGCAATTTATCAATAAACACAAAAGAATCAGCCTTTTCACTTTGCATAGCCGCACTTTCTGATAAAAAATATCTAAAATCTTTTGGATAAACAAAAGAAGTACCTATCTTTGCAAGAGAATTAAAAATGTAATTATTACAAGTTTGAATTGCAGATGATATGGATGTAGTAAAACGATTGCAAAATCATAACATTAAGCCCTCGGTACAGCGCATAGCCATTATGACTTATCTGATGGAGCATCGTACACATCCCACGGTGGATGAAATTTATACGGCACTTGCACCTTCCATTCCCACATTGTCTAAAACAACTGTTTACAACACTTTAAAATTACTTAGTGAACAAGGTGCTGCACAGACATTGACAATTGACGAACGGAATACCTGCTATGATGCAGATACCACTCCTCATGCCCATTTCTTATGCAAACATTGCGGAAAAATATATGATTTGGAATGCAATGCCAACATTAAACAGGTAGAAGAAATGGATATGAACGGACACGAAGTGCAAGAAATCCATTATTACTATAAAGGTATCTGCAAAAGCTGTCTGGAAAATGAATATTTAACCAAAATAACGAATAACTAATTCAACTAATTAAAATCTGAAGTAAAATGAAAAAGTTTAGATGTACTGTCTGCGGTTACGTATATGAAGGAGACGCAGCTCCTGAGAAATGTCCTTTGTGTAAAGCTCCTGCAAGCAAATTCGTTGAAGTAGAAGAAGCACAGGCAGGCGGTCCGTTGGTTTTTGCTGACGAACATGTCATTGGCGTAGCCAAAGGTTGCGATGACGAAATGATTAAGGATTTGAACAACCACTTCATGGGCGAATGCACGGAAGTAGGTATGTACCTTGCAATGAGCCGCCAGGCAGACCGCGAAGGCTATCCTGAAGTAGCTGAAGCTTTCAAGCGTTACGCATGGGAAGAAGCAGAACACGCTGCAAAATTTGCTGAATTGCTGGGTGACTGCGTATGGGATACCAAGACTAACCTTGAAAAGAGAATGAATGCAGAATCAGGCGCTTGCGAAGACAAGAAGCGTATCGCTACACGTGCCAAAGCATTGAATCTGGATGCTATCCATGACACAGTTCATGAAATGGCTAAAGACGAAGCTCGTCACGGTAAAGGTTTCGAAGGTCTGTACAACCGCTATTTCAAGAAATAATCCGAAACAATACGGTAGAATATAAAAAAGACTTGCAGAAGAAATTCCTGCAAGTCTTTTTTTATCGGTAACGGGGAATCACTTCCCCTTAAAAACGTAAACCTAAGGTCAGCAGCACCTGGCTTCGGGTATTTTTTACTTTCGTTGCTTCAGGAGAGCCTATCACTAACTGGCCTCCATCTTCATAGGCATTAATGAACGGATAGAAATCTTCCTTGTATGAAGAGAACTTATATGCCAAATCAGCATAAAACATAGACCCTCTGTAACCGAGACCCACTGTATAGTTACTCAAAGCTTTGGTATTTGCAAAATCCGTATCCGTCTGAATTGAGTTATAAGGCAAATCCTTATATGCATCACTATTGAAAATGGCAGAGGTATAATTGTATCCTGCACGCAAAGCAAACTGAGGAATCACTTTATATTCGGCTCCCAAACGAATGGTGCTCACCCCTTTCAGCATAGAAGTAGTACTGTTTTCGTACCCAAATGTATCGGAATAGCCTTCCTGGTCCTTGAATTTCATGGACGAATAGTCCTGATATTCATACTCTGCCCCTAAAGCCAAACTGGAACCTACAGTATATCCCAAACTTACATTATACGTCCATGGTATCTGCAAGTGGAATTGACGCACCATGTCTCCATTCATTATATCATAAGTATCCACAGTATATTGACCGATCACACCGCTTCCTATACCCGACTCGTTAGCTATATCCAAATCATTCAAGACATTCGACTCCAGGCGGGCATTTGTCTTATAATCCAAATTATAATAGGTCGGTGTATGAATGGCTAATCCAATCCTCAAAGGGGAATATTCGAAAGGACGCACGATGGCTCCGAATTTCACATCAAAACCCGAACCGTGTATCTTGTTCCAGCTCTGCAGGTTATAATTCTGCCCGATGCTATTTCCGGCATTATCCAAATAGTCTTCACTATAAAAAGTATATTTATTGTAATCTATGGCATAAGCCCCCACAGTTACGCCTAAATATACCCGGTCATTAATATTGAATGAAATATTGAAATCATATTGTTCAATTCCGCCACGCTCTTCCGACCGGAAATTGCCATTTCCTCCTAAAAACATTCCTCCATATTCACCCGGAGTGATATACATTAAATCACCGTTCAGATTCTTTACCTGAGTCCCGTTTTTCATATAGGGAACGTAACCGGAAGGGACATCTCCCTGTCCGTTGTGGGCAATAAAGTCGGTTATCAGATAACTGTCATATCCCAATGCGGATAGCCATCCTACTTCCGGATCTGTATAAATATTGCCCGACCAGTCCTTTATTCCTCCGGCTTGTGCCGCCATATAATCCGTTTGCGTATAATCGCCTAAATTACCTCCCATCGACATATTCTTATAAAAAGACTTCGCCTTATGATAATTAAAGCCGAAATTCACATAACGCAAAGCCGTAGCATTGCCTATCTTTGAAGAAATAACAAAACCGGCATTATCAAATGAGGTTTTCATCTTGTCTGCATTCATCTTACTTCCCATATAATTACTTTCAGTACCATAAGAAGAAAGACTGAATGACAGCATTGCATCATTACTGCGATAAATACCTATACCGGCAGGGTTTGTAGCAATAGTGGAAATATCTCCACCCAACGCACCCATAGCTCCGCCCATACTTACAAAGCGTGCTGTACCATTTAAATCCTTGTTTGCGATGTTGGCTGCATCGTACACGGTCTGTGCACTTACCGGAACTGCACCCAACATCCCCAAAACAGCTAAAGTTATAATTTTTTTCATATCCTACTCATCTTTTTCTATTGAATACTATACCTATCTTCTTCTTGAAGAACCACCACCTGACGAACGGGTAGCACCGCCGGAATAACTGCGTGAACTGCTACCGCCTCCCGAAGAATAACTACGGGTGGAAGAGTTGTTTTGCACAGGCGTATAAGAGCGACGGCTACTACTGTTACCGGTTGAATAATTGCGTGTTGACGATGCAGAACTGCCCCTGTTGTAAGTAGAAGGACTTCCGGCTGCGGAACGTCTTACACCTGTAGCATGTACACGGCTACTACTTCCCTGCACTCCTGAAGCTGAAGAACCTACCCGCGTACTGCTTGGACGGGTATATACCCTGCGCCGGGTAGAGGCGGCATCTGTACGGGTAGTTACCCCACTGCGTGTACCCGACGGACGTGTACCTACCACACGTCTGGTGGTCGTACCGCTTTGTCCGTCTCTTCTATAGGATGACACACCTGAACGGACAGCCGAACCGGTCCTGCGAACCGTAGAAGAAGAATTTCTATAACTGCTTGCTCCCGAAGAACGGCGATAGGTATATGTATTACGCGGCCAATAACCGCCACCGGGATAACAGTGATGATGATAGTGGTGATGTCCCCACCAGCCACCTCCATACCAGCCGCCCCAGCTTACGCTCCAGCCAAAGCCCCAGCCCGGACCATACCAACTGTTCCAACCCCAGCCATAATAGGGATAGCCGCCCCAACCGAAAGAGTTATAGCGCCAATCCCACCACAAACGGTTGGTGAAGGTAGGAAATGCATATGCGTACAATCCGTCCGTATATACATTCCAGTCCCATGGATTCAGACCATAAACTACATCCCAGTAAAGCGGGCTGCTGATACTGATGGCATAGCGTGGATTGCGGAAACGGATAATGCGCGTGGCATATTCATAATCATCTTCCGAACCGTCAAAACCGTTCACCCATTCTCCATCCAGGCCATCGTCTTCTTTTTCGTCTATATAAAGCGTATCATTCTCTTGTGAAAAGTCATAGTCTTTAGAGTCATACCGACGATTATACTCGTCTACATCACGAATATTCCCTTTACGGTCTTTCACTACAATGGTCGTATTGCCCGGCGACGCATAAACCGTAGTCGGAGCATTTGTCTTTACTACAACCGCATCGGCAGCCGGAGTTTTTTTCTTCTCCGTCTTTTCCTCTTTTTTCTTGGAAGGAACGTAGTAAAGGTCGTCATCTACACTTTGAGCTGAAAGTGCCCACGGAAGACACAATGCAAAAAGCGATAAAAAAACAATCTTTTTCATATTTATTTGGTTTATGGGTTTACAATTCCATACTTTTTCACACCACAAAGATAACGCAGGGATTTACTCTATACAGAAGATTTTCCCCAAAGATTTATAGGGATTTCCCTAAATGCACCTATCTTTGTATCCAAAACAAATATACGCAGAAATAGGATTTTCTCCTATACCTGCCTTTTGCATTTAACAAACAATTATATTCCAATGAAATATTTAGAATTTACATTTCATACCACTCCCTGCACGGAAATCGTCAACGATGTCTTATCGGCAGTGCTGGGTGAAGCCGGTTTTGAGAGTTTTGTAGAGCAAACAGACGGGATTGCCGCCTACATTCAAAAAGATTTATACAATGAAACTGTCCTCAAAGAAGCTCTTGCCGATTTTCCCTTACCTGATACACAGGTAGAATATGCTTACCAAGAAGCGGAAGACAAAGACTGGAATGAAGAATGGGAAAAGAATTTCTTCCAGCCCATTATCATTGGCGACCGCTGTGTCATCCACAGCACATTCCATCGCGACATCCCTCAAGCAGAATACGATATAGTCATCAACCCTCAAATGGCATTCGGTACAGGACACCACGAAACGACCAGTCTCATTATCGGTGAATTACTTGATAACGATCTGCAAGGCAAATCTTTGCTTGATATGGGATGCGGAACATCCATTCTAGCCATATTGGCACGTATGCGCGGTGCTGCGCCCTGTACAGCCGTCGATATAGATGAATGGTGCGTACGCAACTCTCTTGAAAACATAGAGCTAAATGGAGTAGACCGTATATCCGTTTTTCAAGGAGACGCTTCTCTATTGAAAGACCAAGAACCTTTTGATGTAATCATAGCCAACATCAACCGTAACATCCTGCTGAACGACATGAAACGATATGTAAGTTGCATGCATCCGGGGTCGGAACTATATATGAGCGGTTTTTATGTAGATGATATTCCTGTAATACAGGCCGAAGCGGAGCATAACGGACTGCGCTTCGTACATCATAAGGAAAAAAACCGTTGGGCCGCAGTAAAGTTTGTATTATGACACAACGATAAAAGGAAGAAAACGGAAAGCAAGCTATTGCAGGGTCATACCAACCAATTCTTCCAACGTGCCGTTAAAAACATTCAGATCGACTTCTTCTTCAATGCCGGGGACATTACCTACATCGGTATGTTGCCAAAAATGCCATTTGCCCTCGTACTTCACGGAATCAACGTAATAATGGGCTATCCAGTAAGGATAAGCGTTGAATATGGAGTCGTTGAGATAACGTTTCTTAAATTTATAGGAAGTGTAAAGAATCGGTTTTACGCCGTAATGCGCCTCTACTCTGTCGAGCCAGGTTTTAACGGCAGATTTCAGTTCCAGAGGAGATCTCTTACCCGTAGTTTCCACATCAAGAACGGGGGGAAGGTCTCCTTTTGACAAGTGTACTGTACTAATAAAAAAGTCAGCCTGCTTATGCGCATCTGTCTTGGGTAGGAAATAATGATAAGCTCCTCGGATAAAACCGTATTTCCGTGCCTGACTGAAATTTTCTACAAAAGTTTCATCGCCATAATCGCCCCCTTCGGTAGCTTTCATAAAGATAAAATGTATGGGAAATTTCGCTTCTTTATTATGAAGGAGCTTATCCCAATCTATAATACCCTGATAGTGGGAAATATCAATGCCATGCACCTCATAGTTGCAAGGCATGCATACGCCGTAGCCCTTTAAACCGTAACAAGGTTTCCAACGATAAGCATAAGGACGGATAAAGAACCAATAGAATCCTGCTGAAAATACCGCTATAATACAAAATGCCAATAAATTACGCAACCATACAGGCATGGGACGAGACACCGTCTGCTTCTTTTTTCGAGAAGAAGTACGACGAGATACAGGTTTGCGCCGGGAAACTGTACTGTTTTTAGAAGGCATTCAAGTATATTGAAGTAACAAATATCTATCAAAAATAAAACACAAACTACACAGATTACACAAATTCGGATTTGCGCAACTCTTGTGTAATTTGTGTTCTACATAGCCAATTACTGCAAATGCAGCAATTGGCTATAAGATTTTATCTACCTTGTTCCAGTTGCAAAGTCTTGGTAGGCTGGTCGCAAACTTCGGCAGGACCGAAGTATTGGATAGGACCCGGATAAACATAGTCTGTTTCCACAGCCCAACGCTCACGCTGAGCGGCAAATGCCTTGAAAGGAGCACCGTCCAGTCTTACCAAAGCTTTCTGGATAACCGGTTTCATTTCGCCGTGACGACGTTCCATATTCATCATCATTGTAATAGGTACACCACCTGCAATCCACTCTTCGGCAGGAGCTGTAGTATTACGTACGGAAGACATGTAACCGGTCTTACCGTTAGCAATCAGCGCAGATGCCGCATAACCCAAAGAGTAGCAGTAGTCGGCATCGAAATTAGACGGAGCAGCGCAACGTCCTTCATAACCGAAGAAGTGATGCTGTGCAGCGAACTTACCTACATATTTACCTTCTTCTTTCCACTGAGCCAATTTGGCAGCTACCATTTCGGACAACAGTTTCTCCGTTTCAATGAGAGATACCTGTACGTTTCCGTGCGGGTCGCGGTCCAATGACAACTGACGCGCTACACCTTCGGGAAGACTGGCATAGATAGCGGCATTTTCCGGAGAAAGTTTGCGGATGATATAGTCGCGTTGGTGTGATTTCTTAATCTGAGAGAATTCCTCTGCATTGGCAGCCAGGAAATCATTCAACTCAGCGATAAGACGTTTCATAGCAGGGATGAACTCAACCAAGCCCTCGGGGATAAGAACCGTACCGAAGTTATTGCCCTGTGCGGCACGATTAGCCACCACCTGAGCGATACCCGTTACGATATCATCCAAAGACATATCCTTAGCTTCAACTTCTTCGGAGATAATACAGATATTAGGCTGTACTTGCAATGCACATTCCAAAGCGATATGTGAAGCGGAACGTCCCATCAGTTTTATGAAATGCCAGTACTTACGTGCCGAGTTACAGTCGCGCTGGATATTACCAATTACTTCAGCATACGTTTTACAAGCTGTATCGAATCCGAAAGAAGTTTCAATCATTTCGTTCTTCAAGTCACCGTCGATAGTTTTCGGACACCCGATAACTTGTACACCGCAATTCTTCGCAGCATAATACTCAGCCAATACGCAGGCATTTGTATTAGAATCGTCACCACCGATAATAACCAGTGCTTTGATATTCAATTCCTTCAAGATTTCCAGTCCTTTTTCAAACTGTTCCTCTTTCTCCAATTTGGTACGGCCTGAACCTATGATATCGAAACCACCGGTATTACGATATTCATCGATGATATCGGCAGTCAGTTCCATATAATTATGGTCTACCAAACCACCAGGGCCAAGAATGAAACCGTACAGTTTACTATCTTTGTTCAACTTTTTAATACCGTCAAAAATACCGGATATCACATTGTGACCACCGGGAGCCTGACCACCGGAAAGAATTACACCCACATTCATAGCAGGGAAATCAACGGTCTCATCGGTATTTTCGAACTTAATCAAAGGCATCCCATAAGTATTGGGAAACAATTTCTTGATTTCTTCCTGATCGGCAACCGACTGGGTAGCTGCGCCGGCCACTGCTTTTACAGTACCTGTCAGCCCTTTCGGAAGTTTGGGCTGATAAGCAGCCCTTGCAATTTGCAATGCACTTTTAGTCATTTCTCTTAAATATTTAAAGGTGTTAATAAAGTTTCGTTTAAAAGCGTCGCAAATTTCGCTCTTTTCCACAAGAAATGCAAACTGAAAAGGGAAATAATTAAAAGTGAGCGCTAAAACAAAACAAGAGAGAATATCACTTATATCTCTTGAAGCGCTTTCATCAATTTTTCTTCTTCGCCGCTCCCCACGGTTGAAAGCCGCAAAATAGGAATCTCATATAATGTAAGAATATGATCTTTCTTTATATCTCGTTGATACTGCTGTGTTTTCTCATTATGATAAGAATAGCCATCCGTCTCCACTACCAATATTGGTTTCTTGCTGACATGGTTAATTATAAGAAAATCCACGTGAGTATTATAATTAGCAGCATATACCCGTTCATCCTCATTTAAAAGGATAGTATCTTTGATGAGATGACGTAAAGGAATATGACATAATACTCCCAAATGATGAAACTCCCGATATTTTTTTAAAACTGTTTGTATAAAAGCAAAAGTAATGTTTTCCGAATCATACTCAGATATTTTCGGATGTGCCTGAATAAAAGCCAAACGTTGACGGGTATATTGACTATACAGATAATCAAAAATAGAATGTATCCTACTCTCACTGACTGTGAAGTTATTATATTCAATATAAGACAACAATTCACTGATATTACCCTTCAAAAGCTGTTCGTTACCCGAGACAACCAGACAGAACCGCTTTTTGGCCCTTGATATGGCAACATTCAGCAGGTTCGGATCATCGCTGAATTCGGTTATCTGATCATCCACCACACTCATAATAATAGTATCTTTCTCCCGTCCTTGAAACTTATGAACAGTAGCAGATTCTATTGCAGGTAATTGCCGAGACAATTCATCAACTTGAACATTATAAGGAGTGATAATTCCAATATCCGTCTGTTCGGGTAAATGAGCTATCACTTCATCACGAATTACATCAATTTCCCGCTGATTATAGTGTTTACGAGCATGATGTCCCGGCACTGTCTTGATTGCGCACAATGTATCAGGTTTTCCATCATCCTCGGTCATAATAAGCAAACCACCGCTATAAAACTTACGATTACAAAAGTCAATAATACGAGGATGGCAACGGTAATGTTCCCGAAGCAATGTTTGCGGGGCATCGGGCAAAAGAGTACATACCGACTGTAAAAAGCTGTTTCCGGCACAATCATAACCGGAAGGGATATCGAATTCCGCGACAATAGCATCAAGCTTTTTTTTATCCTCGCCTGTCACTATATTGGGCAACTGCAAAGTATCTCCCACAATAACAACATTTTTTGCACATGTCAGCGCCAAAGCACCCGTTTCAATAGAAACTTGCGATGCCTCATCCATAATCAGATAGTCGAATTCTGCTTGATCGGACAAACAAATACGTGAAGAGAATGTAGTACTCAGCACTACCGGATATTGCTCCAGTACACTCTGGTAATCTATTCGCAAATCCCTGACAGAAGAAAAAAACTTACGCTTTTCCTTGCCGTATTTCTTAAACAAGGATGCTTTGAATAGCTGCATAGATACTTCCGTTAATCTGTTCAGTTCAGTCTTGGCATTATAGGTTTTCAATTCGGCTTGCAAGTTCGTTATCCGTTCGTTTAATTCCTCAATCTTTCGATGGTAATACAAAGTTTGCAGTTCCGTAATAATAGCAGATAGATTATGCTTATCAAACTTAGAGTTCAGTTTTAATACATATCGTCCTATCAAATTCATCCACCACCATTGAAGAGCCGCCAAACACTTATTCCACCATTCTTTGGGAACAATGACATCCTTCTCTGCATATGCCTGAAACTGTAACCACAAATTTAAAAGACGCGTGGAAGATAGATAGTTAGCACTATTGAAAGAAGTAATTTCAAATATCTGATCCCGTTTGAAATGATTATACTCTAACTCTACAGCTTGAAGCTCTTGTTTGGACAAAGCCAACTCCTCTTGTACTGCAAAAATCCTGTCAAGCTTCTTCAAAAGATTTTCCGCCTCTTCCTCTTTCTGGAGTTTTTCCTCTACATTACACTCCCAGTCTTGAAGTTCATCGGGTATAGCAGGCTGATTACCTATAAACGCCTCTTTATTTCCTTTCC
The DNA here is from genome assembly GCF_025147325.1 of Bacteroides stercoris ATCC 43183. Taxonomy (NCBI): domain Bacteria; kingdom Pseudomonadati; phylum Bacteroidota; class Bacteroidia; order Bacteroidales; family Bacteroidaceae; genus Bacteroides; species Bacteroides stercoris. Next base: position 2,020,652 of record NZ_CP102262.1, on the reverse strand, counting down.
TGCCCAATGGTGCCACTATAAAGCCAAGTCCCGCCTTATCCAGCTTCTCAAGAACATTGGTCGTCGCTGAATTGTTGTTTGAAACGACTAAAACAGTCTTTCCTTTGCGTATAATATTAGCTATAATATTGAGGATAGTTTGTGTCTTTCCCGTTCCCGGCGGACCTTGAATGATACTGATCTGATGTTCAAAAGCACAAACTACAGCTCGTTTCTGACTGGCATTGCATCCAAAAGGGTATATAAGCCGACCGCTCTTATCCTTCTTCAATGCTTTCTTTGGATTTAAATATGGAGCAATAGCTCTGCTATCATCAATAAAATCAATCTTTTCATAAAGTTTGGAAAGCAATCCGATATTATCTTTTTCTTCCTCTTTACCGAGAATATTAGTAGATGCCACCGCCTTCAAATATTCAAATACACTTTGCGATTTACCATCACTCAAACATGAAGTCCTGATTATCAATTCTTCATCCAAGAGATACTGTGAGTAATTGGAAGTGTAAACTACATACCAATAAGTACTACCCCTATATTCAAAAGAAAATACTCCTTTTAAATCGTACACTCTGCGCTGACGAATGAATATTCGGTTATGAGCGATGTCAATTTGTTTAGAGCACGTCAGCCATACAACTTTCTCACTGCCATATCTATATACCTTAGAAGAACCGAGATACTTCACATTAAAGCGACCAGCATCATCCCGACCTATTTCTTCTATTTGCAAGGTCTTATTTTCTCCATTAATCAAAATAAGGTTTTGAGTAGCATCAATCATACTTCTTTTGTGTTTTAACCTAATATCAGTTCGAATAAATCCCACGGTTAAAGTTACGGATATTTATAATATGACAGGTATTTTCCAAAAACGAAATCTTACATACCCGTTAAAAAAACAAGAGTACTCCCGCAACCAGTAAGAGCACTCTTGATTTCTATCGTAAACAGCTTTACGGTTTATTTCTCTATCTGCCAGCCTCCACCCAAAGCCTTATAAACATTTACCACTGCTATCAGTTCGTCACGGATTGCATTGCTGACACCAATCTGGGCATCGAAATATCCACGCTGGGCATCAAGCACGTCCATATAATTAATAACACCATTAATATATTGCAACTGCGCTAAATCCACGTACGTTTTGGCTGAACGTTCCAATTTGAGACGCAACTGATACACTTCCTTTATTTTGTTGAAGTCCACAATTGCGTTCTTGGCCTCTTTAAAAGCATTCAACACCGTTTTCTCATAGCTATGAACTTCCGCCTCAAACGAAGCTTTCTGTGCCTTTAGAGCAGCCCGGTTCTTACCCCAATTGAAAAGCGGAGTCAATACTGCTCCGTTCAACAATGAATAAGGCGACTGAAGGAAGTTTGACAAGACATCACTCTCCAATCCAAACTGACCAGTCAGCGACAACCGAGGGAACATATTGGTATAGGCCACTTTCACACGAGCATGTTCAGCTATAAGCTGCTGCTCTGCAGCACGAATGTCAGGACGACGTTCCAATAAGCCGGACGGCAATCCTACAGGTAAAGACTCCGGCACATCCAACTCCTCCAAAAAGCGGCTGCGCTCTATACGTGTAGGAAATTCACCGGCAAGAAAAGCTATGTCATTCTCCTTGATGGAAATCTTACGTTCCAGATCCGGAACAAGCGTAGCTGTACGCGCCAACTCTACTTGCGCCTGCTGATAAGATGTCTCCGAAGTAAGTCCGCCTTCAAAACGGATTCTTGCAAGACGCACACCTTCTTCACGAGCCTTTTGTGTCTGACGGACAATTTCCAATTCTGTATCGAGTGCTACCAGCTCGTAATATGCCTGCGCCACTTCCGCAACAATTGTCATACGCAAGGCACGCTGTGATTCTACACTTTGCAGATAATCGGCTACGGCAGCTACTTTTTTCCAACGCAGATTTCCCCAAAGGTCAAGTTCCCACGACAAAAGAGCCTTTGCTTCATAGCTGTTACCCACATCGCGGCTATGTCCGCCATAGTTTTCAACTTCACGCTCTGCCTCTATTTTACCATTCAACTGGGGAAGTAGATTAGCTACGCTGATACGTTTCTGGGCCGCCATTTCTTTCACGCGAGCGGCCGCAACGAGCATATCTTTATTATACTCCAATGCGCGTGCTATCAGATTACGCAAAGTATTGTCTGTATAAACAGCCTGCCACTGCTCATCGGCAATGCTGATGCTGTCCTGCTGTTGCATCAAACTGTCGGGCAATGCCATTTCGGGACGGACATAGCTTTTGCCTACCTTGCACGATGCAAAAAGAACCGGGGCGAGCAACAGAAGTATATATATATTCTTTTTTTTCATAAGTGTGTAATCAGAATTCATTTACAATGTTATCATCAATCTTTTTTGATTTTGTGTTGCACTTTTTCCTTTGCCTTATAAATCAAAACAAAGAAGAAAGGCACAAGCACAATGCCGAATACAATGGCAAAAATCATTCCAAAGAAAACTCCCGTACCTATTGCCTGACGGCTTGCAGATCCCGGTCCGCTTGCAAGAACCATAGGAAGCATACCCAATACAAAGGCAAGTGAAGTCATCAATATAGGACGGAAACGGAGTTGGGCGGCATGAATGGCCGACTGCACCAAATCTCCTCCATTATCCACCTGTACTTTGGCAAACTCAACGATAAGGATAGCATTTTTTGCTGCAAGTCCCACCAACATTACCAAGCCAATCTGGAAATAAATATCATTTTCCAAGCCACATACAGCAACGCCCAAATAAGCTCCCAATGCAGCTACCGGCAACGAAAGCAATACAGCAATAGGCACAGTCCAGCTTTCGTATTGTGCTGCCAGGAACAGGAATACGAAGAGGAATACCAACGTCAGCACCAGTCCGGTCTGCCCACCGGCTTTCTTCTCCTGATAAGAAAGTCCGCTCCACTCAACACCTATATTATCCGGTAAATGTTCGCGCGCTATCTGTTCCATAATCTCCATAGCCTGGCCGGAACTGTACCCCTGTGCCGCCGAACCGAGAATAACTGCAGTAGTAAACATATTGAAACGTTTAATACTGCCCGGACCGGTTGTATAGGATGCATTACCCAACGAGGTTAACGGAACCATCGCACCATTAGCTGCTTTTACAAAGAACAGATTAATGTTCTCTTTGTGCTCACGATACGGAGCTTCAGCCTGAATATATACCTTATATATACGATTGAACATATTAAAGTCATTTACATATACGGAACCCGTATAAGCTTTCATCGTAGAGAACACATCTGCCAACGGCACCCCCAGCATCTTCACCTTGTCACGGTCTACATCAAAATAGAGTTGCGGAATCTCAGACTGCAAAGAAGAAGAAAGCCCCGTCAATTCCTTGCGTTTCTGAGCATAATACATCAAAGTATCCGCTGCCTGTACCAGATTTTCAAAAGTAGCTTCCCCACGTGCCTCAAGCTGCATTTCAAAGCCACCGGATGTTCCCAATCCCGGGATTACAGGAGGAGTAGAAAGATAGACTCTACATTCGGGGTATTCCCTCAAATCCTTTTCCACTTTCTCCATTATCTTATTGATAGTGGTATTTTTGCGTTCCTCCCAGGGCTTCAATATAACAGTTAACTCACTGCGCGCCTGATTGCTTCCTACACGCGGACTGCTACCCGTTACATTCTGCACATAAGCCACATACGGATTCTGCTCCAGATACTGCACGGCACGATCGGTCACGATACGGGTACGTTCCAAAGTAGAACCTTCCGGCAGTTCCAACTCCACTTTAAAGTATCCCTGGTCTTCCACCGGCAAGAAACTGGTAGGAATCAGACGGTGAATGATGAAAATAGCTATCAATACCATACCGAATGCACTCATCAAACGTCTGGGATGCTTGATAACGCGGCTGATAACACCAATATACTTATGATTACTGATATTCAACCATTCGTTAATCTTACGGAACACGATATTCTTTTTCTTTCCGCTGTCGGGCTTCAGGATAAGCGAACACATCACGGGACTAAGCGTCAGTGCCACAACCGTAGAAAGCAATACCGATACAGCAATGGTAATAGTAAACTGGCGATATAATTGTCCGGTGATACCGCTCAGAAAGCTTACCGGAACAAATACGGCACAGAGCACCAATGAGGTTGCAATCAAAGCACTTGCCAAACCGTTCATTGCTTTTTTCGTTGCTTCATAAGGAGAGAGTTTTTCCGTTTCCATCAGATGTTCCACATTCTCCACTACCACAATAGCATCATCCACGACAATACCGATAGCAAGAATCAATCCCAACAATGTCAATATATTCAGCGAGAAACCGAAAATAAGCATGAAACCGAAAGTACCGATCAAAGAAATAGGCACTGCAACAACAGGTATCAAAGTAGCACGCCAGCTTTGCAGTGAAAGGAACACTACCAATACCACAAGAACCAATGCTTCGAACAATGTCTTATACACCTCGTGGATAGACTCCGAAATATAGGTAGTCATGTCAAAAGGTATCTCGTAACTCATTCCTTCAGGAAAGTTCGCACTGATTTCTTCCATTGCCTTCTTCACGTTGTCCGCCACTTCCATAGCATTGGCACCCGGAAGCATATAAATGCCGAGAACTGCCGCATTTTCACCGTTAATACCACTTTCCGTACTATATGAGGAAGCTTCAAGTGACACTCTGGCCACATCGCGAAGACGAATAATAGACCCATTGGCATTGGCACGGACCACAATATCCTCAAACTGCTTTGCCGAGCTCAAACGACCTTGCGTTGTAATAGGAATTGTAATGTCCAAACCTTGCACCGGCTGCTGTCCCAAAACACCGGCAGCCGATTCGCGGTTCTGGTCTTTCAAAGCATTCTGCAAATCCTGAACAGTCAATCCGAAATTTGCCAGTTTGTCTGGCATGGCCCAGATTTGCATGGCATAGTAACGGCTACCGATATTAGACACACGTCCCACACCGGGAATACGGCGTAAAAGGTCGAGTACGTTAATAGTAGCAAAGTTACTTAGATAGATTTCGTCGAATTTCGGATCATTGGAAGTCAAACAGATTGTCATCAGCTGGCTGGGAGCCTGCTTTTCTACCGAAATACCATTCTGAATGACTTCCGCAGGCAAACGGCTTTCCGCCAGCTTTATACGGTTTTGAATTTCCACGGCAGCCAAATCCGGATCGGCAGATACATCAAAGGTCACGGTTGCCGAAAAGCCACCGGAATTGGAACTGTTGGACTCCATGTACAACATACCCGGAGTACCGTTTATTTCCTGTTCGATAGGAGTCGCCACTGCTTGTGACACAGTCAGCGCACTTGCCCCCGGATAGGATGCACTGATTTTCACAACGGGCGGTGTTATCTGTGGGTATTGATCCACCGGAAGCATAGTCAGACCGATGATACCGACAATTACAATCACAATCGATATCACCGCCGAGAATACAGGGCGGTCTATAAAGAAACTTACTTTCATACTGTTATTTTACTTTGAGAGATTCTTATCCTTTTCTTTATTCTCAGAAGCGGCTTTCTTATTCAAAGAATCTGCCGGCTGCTCATCTTCCTTTTTGGGAGCAGCTGCTTGTGCACGCACTTTCATTCCCGGAGTAAGTTTATGGAAACCTTCCGTCACTACCTGCTCTCCTGCCGCCAGTCCGCGTTCAACAACCATATTGTTACCAAACTCAGGTCCTAATTCAATGAAGCGCTTTTCAACTGTCGAATCGCGGCGCATTACATATATATAAGCACCGCCTTTCTCAATGGTAACGGCCTTTTGAGGAACTGCCACAGCACCTTCGCGTACGTCCAACAACAGTTTTACTTTCGTAAACTGTCCGGGCAGCAATACTCTGTTCGGATTAGGCATTTCGGCACGAACGGAGAACGTACCGGTTTGCGGGTCAACCTGCGGTTCTGCAAAATCGACATAACCTTTGTAAGGATAAACAGTATTATCAGCCAAAGTAATCGTGATATTAGGCTGCCAAGAGCGGGTAGAATCCTGACGGCCTATCTCTATATTGCGCTCTTTGCTTTTAAGATAGTCCAATGCGGTCATGCTGAAATCTACCAATACCGTATCACTTTTTACTATGGTAGCAAGCAATGATTTAGCCCCGGGACCTACCAATGTTCCCAAGTCCACATTTCTTTCACTGATATGCCCTGATAGCGGAGAACGCACAATGGTATACCCCAGTTCCAATTCCGCCTGGTCCAGATCGGCCTGACTCATAGCAACAGAAGCCTCGGCCGTTTCATAAGCAGCCTGCGCATTATCCAAATCCAGCTGACTGGCAGCATTCTGTGCATACAAAGGACGAATACGTTCCAAATCCCGTTTGGCTTTCAACGCCTGCGCCTCATCTTTCTTTAACTGTGCACGAGCCTTGTCAGCCTTTGCACGGTATTGGTCTTGATTGATAACAAATAAAACCTGGTTTTTAGTTATATACGTCCCTTCGGCAAAAAGCATACTCTCCAAATAGCCTTCCACACGTGCACGGACTTCCACAAACTGTTGTGCACGTATACGACCTACATACTCACCAAAAATTTCCACATCACCCACTTCGGCAGGTTCTACAATAACAGTAGGTAATTCCGGCTGAATTTTCTTGGGCCAAGTCAATATCAGATAACCGGCAAGCAGCACTGTCATGCAGGCTATCATCATTATCACCCGTTTCTTTCTCAGCTTTAATTCTTTTTTTGTAAAAAATAGTCTCATGCTTGTTTGTTTATTTAATTTAACCCTATTTCCCATTTCAAAGCAAACGCAATGCCAAAGCAGGACAAAGGGTATTCTTTATTATATAATAGTTTAGTTATCAGACATGAACATATATATAAGTAGTAATATTCCACCTGCTTTCCACACTCACATTGTAGAAAATCTCCACAAATGTAGAATTATTCCACGAACTATTTCTCATTAAAAACACATAAATTTTCATTTTTTCACTCAACTCATGAAGAAAAACACTATCTTTACCGAAAATAACACTATTCATTCACATAAAAAGTAAAGATTATGGCAAGTAGAAAAGCATTGAAAAAGAACGTCAATTATATTGCCGGTGAATTATTCGCCGAATGCCTTATGAACAGTCTGTATGTACCCGGAACAGACAAGAAGAAAGCTGATGAACTAATGGGTGAAATTCTGAAAATGCAAGATGAATTCATCAGCCGTATCAGCCATACCGAACCGGGAAATGTAAAAGGTTACTACAAGAAATTCCGTTCTGATTTTAATGCAAAAGTAGACTCAATCATTGAAGCTATCGGCAAACTTAAATAATAAGAATGAAGAAAAGACTATATAGTTTTATCTATTATCGCCTGTTAGGTTGGAAAACAAATGTAACAGTGCCCAACTATGACAAATGTGTCATTTGTGCAGCGCCACATACATCCAACTGGGATTTGTTTATCGGCAAACTGTTTTATGGTGCCATCGGACGAAAAACCAGCTTTATGATGAAGAAAGAGTGGTTTTTTTTTCCTTTAGGATTGATATTCAGAGCCATCGGCGGCATACCGGTAGACCGAAGCCGGAACACATCTTTGGTAGACCAGATGGCAAACAGATTTGCCGGAAGCAAACTGTTTCATTTAGCCATTACTCCGGAAGGTACGCGCAAATCCAACCCTAACTGGAAAAAAGGTTTTTACTTCATTGCGTTGAAAGCACAAGTTCCTATCATGCTTATCGGTATAGATTATCCTACCAAGACTATAACTTCCACCAAGGCAATAATGCCAACAGGAGACTTTGAGAAGGACATGCATGAAATAAAGCTCTATTTTAAAGATTTTCGCGGAAAGATTCCTGAGAATTTCTCCGTTGGAATAAATTAAAAGACAACCGATAGCAACTGTTTACTAAAATGAACCAACTGCGTGTCAGTATCCTACAAATGGATATTGCTTGGGAGAATAAACAAGACAATCTTCGCCGTCTTCGCGAAAAGCTGGAAGCTCTTCGCGGAGCGACGGAGATTATTGTTTTACCGGAAACCTTTTCTACCGGTTTCAGCATGAACACCGACACATTGGCAGAGCCGGTAACAGGTAATACAATTACAACACTACGCCAATGGGCTTCAGAATATCAGATAGCTATTGCCGGAAGCTATATAGCTTGTGAAGAGAATTTTGTTTCATCTGAAAGCAATCCATCATCCTACAAAAACTCTACCTATTACAACCGCGCCTTTTTCCTCACTCCCGAAGGGGAAGCTTATTTTTACGATAAACGACATCTGTTCCGCATGGGCAACGAGACAGATAATTTCACGGCAGGCAGCCGTCGTATCATAATTCCGTATCGAGGTTGGAATATACTGCTACTCGTCTGCTACGACCTGCGCTTTCCGGTATGGAGCCGGAATACAGGCAATGAATACGACCTCCTGATTTACGTTGCCAACTGGCCTGTACCCCGACGTAAAGTCTGGGACATACTTTTACAGGCACGGGCATTGGAAAATATCAGTTACGTTTGCGGTGTAAACCGTATCGGTAAAGACAGTAATAGCTTCTCCTATAACGGCGGCAGCGCAATCTACTCATACAAAGGTGAAATGCAGATTCAAGTGCCCGACCATGAAGAAGGAACAGCTACGGCTACTCTTGAACTTTCCGCACTACAAGAATTCAGAAACAAATTTCCGGCATGGAAAGATGCGGATTCATTCACTATCGTCTCAGATAGTAATTCACGGTAGTCACTACCCGTATACTTTTAATATAAGGCGTATTGGCATCTCTGTCCGATATGGAGAATTGTCCCTGCGAAGCATTCCGTATCTTACCCAGGCTACTGTCTGAGTCTTTTGCAAACTTTTCGGCAGCGGCACGGGCATTTTTCGTAGCTTCTTCTATCATTTGCGGTTTCACATCATTCAAGCCTGTAAATTCATACACCACATTATAGCGATAATCACCTCCACTGATGGCAATACCCTGTTTCAACAGTTCAGCCTGTTCCGACATCAGTTTCCGTACCTTATCTACATTTTTTGAAGTAACCGTAATGACTGATGTAGCATTATACCGATAAGCAATATCACGATTTCCATAGCGTTCGGCCTGCATATCTATCACTTCCGGAGGGGCAATACTGATTTCTTCCTTAGCAATGCCGTTGCTTTCCAAAAATTTCACAATTGCCTTGTTTTTCTGTTCCATATTGGCATAAAGCAGCGACGGATCATTCCCTATATCTTTATACATCAAGGGCCATATCACCTTATCAGCAGGAACTTCCATCTCAGCCAACCCTTTTACACTGACAATACGTTCTTTATCTATAAAATCATTTATACCCCATTTAATTATCACTCCCAGCAGTACCATACCAACGGCAATAATAGCCGCTTCTACTTTCCATGTTTTCATAATCCATCGTTTTATTAAGTTTATCATAAGTAAAACAAAATAACGAAAATAAAGTTCCCGCTTACCATCATCCTGATTAAAAGATATTAAACAGGTATTTCTTTAAACATTACGTATTAAATTTTAGAGTATTTAATAGAAATACCTAAATGTATGGAGTGCATCTTACCTAAAAAGTAGTTATTTTTGTCCTTTGAAATAATGTCTGACGACTGAAACATTTAATTTATTAACACTAACCCCTAAATCCTATGTTGACTCAACTTATCAACGCACGTATTCTGACCCCTCAAGGTTGGCTCAAGGACGGTTCCGTACTCATCAGAGACGGAAAAATTTTAGAAGTAACCAATTGCGACCTCGCCGTTATCGGTGCACAACTGATTGATGTAAAAGGAATGTATGTACTGCCCGGCGGTGTAGAGATCCATGCACATGGCGGTGGCGGACGCGATTTTATGGAATGTACCGAAGACGCTTTCCGCGGTGCGGTCCAAACCCACATGAAATACGGAACTACCAGCATATTCCCTACTCTGTCCTCTTCTACCGTACCGATGATTGAACAGGCGGCAGAGACTTGTACGAAGATGATGGCGGAAAAAGACAGTCCTATACTGGGTCTGCACCTCGAAGGCCACTATCTGAACATGGCGATGGCAGGCGGACAGATGCCCGAGAACATCAAGAATCCCGACCCTAACGAATACATTCCTATCGTGGAAAACTGGCACTGCATCAAGCGTTGGGATGCTGCTCCCGAATTACCCGGAGCCATGCAGTTCGGAAAATATATCACCGGAAAAGGCATTTTGGCTTCGGTAGCCCATACACAAGCCGAATTTGAGGACATACGTACAGCCTATGAAGCCGGATACACACATGCTACACATTTCTATAATGCAATGCCCGGATTCCACAAACGCCGTGAATACAAATACGAAGGCACTGTGGAGAGCATTTACCTCATGGACGACATGACTGTGGAAGTTGTAGCCGACGGTATCCATGTACCGCCCACAATCCTGCGCCTGGTCTACAAGATAAAAGGTGTGGAACGGATGTGCGCCATCACCGATGCCCTGGCATGTGCGGCCAGCGACAGCAAAGAAGCTTTCGACCCGCGTGTCATCATTGAAGACGGAGTCTGTAAGCTTGCGGACCACTCCGCCCTTGCCGGCAGTGTGGCTACTATGGACCGGCTGATACGTACAATGGTGCAGAAAGCCGATATACCTCTGGCAGACGCCGCACGAATGGTATCCGAAACACCGGCACGCATCATGGGTGTATACGACCGTAAAGGCTCGCTCCAAAAAGGGAAAGATGCCGATATTATCGTAATGGACGAAGATTTGAAGATTAGAGCAGTATGGGCAATGGGTAAATTAGTGCCTGAAACCGATACTTTATCATAAAATTTATCCCAACATCATGCGGATGAACTTTGTTTTTCGTATTTTTGTTAAGTTTTGAACAAGCGAACAGCTTTAATCATTTATTAATAACCAAATATTGTATGAAAACCAATCTTAGTTCTCAAATTACTCTGAACAGAGTATCCCCCAGGTACTACAGACCGGAGAACGCTTTCGAGCGATCGGTACTGACACGTCTCGAGAAAATTCCGACAGACATTTACGAGTCTCCCGAAGAAGGAGCCAACCAAATTGCATTGGACATCGCACAGATGATTCGTGACAAGCAAAAGGCCGGACGCTTCTGTGTATTGGCACTGGCTGGCGGCAACTCACCGCGCAATGTCTATTCGGCCCTTGTGCGCATGCATAAAGAAGAAGGACTGAGTTTCCGCAATGTAGTGGTATTCAACCTTTACGAATATTATCCGTTGGCTTCAGACGCTGTGAACAGCAACCTCAATTCTTTAAAGGAAATGCTGCTCGACCACGTAGACATTGACATGCAGAACGTATTCAGTCCCAGCGGTACTATCGCCAAAGATACTATTTTCGAATATTGCCGTTTGTACGAGCAACGTATCGAAAGTTTCGGCGGCATTGATATAGCTGTATTAGGTATCGGACGTGTCGGTAATATAGGTTTCAACGAACCGGGTTCACGCCTGAACTCCACCACCCGATTGATTTTGCTGGACAGTGACTCACGCAACGAAGCATCCAAAATGTTTGGAAGCATTGAAAGCACACCGGTAAGTTCCATAACAATGGGTGTAGCCACGATTCTCTCCGCCAAGAAAGTATATCTGCTGGCATGGGGTGAGGAAAAAGCCAAAATGGTAAAAGAATGTGTGGAAGGTAACGTAACGGATACAATTCCTGCCTCTTATCTTCAAACCCATAACAATGCCCATATCGCCATCGACCTTTCGGCAGCCGCCAATCTGACACGTATCCAACGTCCCTGGCTGGTGACTTCCTGCGAATGGAACGACAAACTGATTCGCAGCGCCATCGTCTGGCTATGCCAACTGACCGGAAAGCCGATTCTGAAACTGACTAACAAAGATTATAACGAAAACGGTCTGAGTGAGTTGCTTGCCCTCTACGGTTCTGCCTATAATGTAAACATCAAGATTTTCAACGATCTGCAACACACCATCACTGGTTGGCCGGGCGGCAAGCCGAATGCAGACGACACTTATCGCCCCGAACGTGCGAAACCGTATCCAAAACGTGTCATTGTATTCTCTCCGCATCCGGACGATGATGTCATATCCATGGGAGGTACTATCCGCCGACTGGTAGAACAGAAACATGACGTACATGTGGCCTATGAGACTTCCGGCAACATTGCCGTAGGCGATGAAGAGGTAATCCGTTTCCTGCACTTCATCAACGGTTTCAACCAACTCTTTAACAACAGTGAGGACCAAGTTATCAACGAAAAGTACACCGAAATCCGCAACTATCTGAAAGATAAGAAAGACGGTGATATGGACACCCGCGACATCCTGACTATCAAAGGACTGATTCGCCGCGGTGAAGCGCGTACGGCATGTACCTATAATAATATCCCGTTGGATCACTGCCATTTCCTCGACCTGCCGTTCTATGAAACTGGTAAGATTCAGAAGAACCCCATCAGCGAAGCCGATGTGGAAATCGTACGCAACCTGTTGCGTGAAGTGAAACCCCACCAAATCTTCGTTGCCGGCGACCTTGCCGACCCACACGGCACACACCGTGTTTGTACGGATGCCGTATTCGCAGCTATCGACCTTGAAAAGGAAGAAGGAGCCAAATGGCTGAAAGATTGCCGCATCTGGATGTATCGCGGTGCATGGGCAGAATGGGAAATCGAGAACATTGAAATGGCAGTGCCCATCAGTCCCGAAGAATTACGTGCGAAACGTAACTCTATCCTGAAGCACCAAAGCCAGATGGAGAGCGCACCATTCCTGGGCAACGACGAACGTCTGTTCTGGCAACGAAGCGAAGACCGCAACCGCGGTACAGCTGCATTGTACGACAGCCTGGGTCTGGCATCCTACGAAGCTATGGAAGCATTCGTAGAATACATTCCGCTGTAAATGTTTGCTAAATAGAAACAAGAGAGTGGGAAGTGATGAACTTCTCACTCTTTTTTATGTATTTTTGTACGGTACTTAACCATCGGACATGAAAAAACTATATTTATCCATATTGTTCCTGCTCGCAGGAGTTGGTTCTGTCTTTTCACAAGACGTAGAACAGGCCGTTCGGGAACGGCTACAGGCCTTTTTCCAAACGTATATCCCTGTCAATGTCAATATCGGTACATGCCGACTCGACAGTGTACTTATCGATTTCCACCGAAAAACAATCCGCATCTATGCCGATAATACATTCTCCTACCAGCCCTTCCGGCCGGAAACGGTGAACAGAATTTACCGGAACATCAAAGAAATTCTTCCGGGTCCCGTAACTTACTTCGACATTACTGTCTTTACAGACGGATATTCCATCAACGAACTTATTCCCAACACATACAGAAACGGAAAAAAAGACAAGAGCCGCCTGTTTACCGATATACACTATAAAGATGCTCCCTGGGTGACCCGTACATCCCGTCCTTTTGAAATAACCCGCGGACTGGAGGGACGCCATATCGCTCTGTGGCAAAGTCACGGAAAATACTACATCAATAACAAAGACAAATGGGGTTGGCAGCGTCCGCGCTTGTTCTGTACCTCCGAAGACCAATTCACACAATCGTTCATCCTGCCTTACCTCATCCCGATGCTGGAAAATGCGGGAGCCAACGTATTCACCCCTCGCGAACGGGACACGCAAAAACAGGAAATCATTGTAGACAACGATGACAACCGGAACACCACAAACTCCCTCTATCTTGAGGTAAAGAGCAGAAAAGCACAGTGGAAAAAAACCGCTCTGCCTGGATTTGCACAACAGAAGCGTATCTACACGGAAGGAGAAAATCCTTTTCATGACGGTACAGCCCGCTTTGCACAAACTGAAAAGAAGAAAAACAAAGCCTTTGCCGAGTGGGTTCCCGACATCCCGGAAACCGGAGAATATGCTGTATACGTTTCCTATCAAAGCCTGCCCAACAGCGTGAGCGATGCCAAATACCTTGTATTCCATAACGGCGGTGTCGCTGAGTTTAAAGTAAACCAACGTATAGGCGGCGGCACATGGGTATATCTCGGCACTTTTACTTTCGACAAAGGAAGCAACGACTACGGCATGGTAGTATTGAGCAATGAAAGCCGGGAAAAAGGAGTGGTATGCTCCGATGCCGTGCGCTTCGGCGGTGGTATGGGCAACATTGCGCGCGGCGGCCAAGTCAGCGGTCTGCCCCGTTATCTGGAAGGCGCGCGTTATTCCGCTCAATGGGCCGGTATGCCCTACCCCGTATATGCCGGATACAAAGGACAGAACGACCTTTCGGATGATATCAATGTACGTTCGCGTACAATCAACTACCTGTCGGGCGGTTCCGTATTCAACCCCAAAGAACCGGGATTGGGAGTTCCTCTTGAGATGAGTATGGCACTGCACAGTGATGCGGGTTTCAGGACAGACGACCGGATTGTAGGTACACTCGGCATCTACACTACCCATTTCAACGATGGCAAGTTAGCGGCAGGAACAAACCGCTACGCTTCGCGCGACCTTACCGACCTGTTCCTCACCCGTCTGCAACAGGACATCCGTTCCACTTTCAACGCAGACTGGACGCGCCGCAGCATGTGGAACCGTAACTATAGCGAGACCCGCCTGCCTGCTGTTCCTTCCACAATCGTAGAACTTCTGTCGCACCAGAATTTTGCCGACATGCGCTTGGGACACGACCCCAAATTCAAGTTCACGGCAAGTCGTGCCCTATACAAATCCATCCTGCAATATATCTGTACCCAGCATAATAAAGAATACGTCGTACAGCCCTTACCTGTCAACAATTTCTCCGTCCGCTTCGGTAAGAAGAAAAATACCCTGGAACTTTCCTGGCAAGGAGTGGATGACCCGTTGGAACCGACTGCCACACCCCGCGAATACATTGTCTATACACGCATCGGGCGAGGCGGATTTGACAATGGTGTACGCGTAAGCAATCCTTTCCACACTCTGAAGATAGAACCGGGCATCGTCTATTCCTTCAAAGTAACGGCAGTGAACCGGGGTGGTGAAAGCTTCCCGTCCGAAATCCTTGCCGCATACAAGTCCAAGCACGAAAAAGCACGCGTTCTCATCATCAACGGTTTCGACCGTATCAGTAGCCCTGCTGTGATAAACACACCCGACGAAGCCGGCTTTGATTTGACGAAAGACCCCGGAGTACCTTATCTATATGATATATCACTCTGCGGCAGCCAGCTGAATTTCGACCGCAAAGAAGCCGGAAAACGTTTGGGAGAAAGCGGCAATGAATACGAAGGGATAAAAATAACCGGAAACACATTCGACTATCCCTTTATACACGGTAAAGCCATACAGGCCGTCGGCAGCTACAGCTTTACTTCATGCAGCGACGAAGCCGTAGAAAACGGTAGTGTAGCATTGGAAGAATATCCAATAGCAGACTATATTCTGGGACTGGAAAAGACGGACGGCAATCTGTCACGGGCAACCTATTACAAAACTTTCTCTTCGTCCATGCAGCGTGCCTTGACAGCTTACTGCCGGTCGGGCGGCAATCTACTGGTCAGCGGTGCATACATAGGCAGCGACATGAACGACTCGCAAGGCAATCGGGAATTCACCCAAAACATCCTGAAATACCGTTTCGACAGCAGCTTACAGGTATCCGGCGAACATATCGGCATACAAGGTTTGGGGCGCATCCTCAGCATTCCCCGCCTGCCCAATGAACGGGCTTATCCCGTGACGACCCCCGATTGTATCCGCCCTATGGCAACCGCCTTTCCCGTAATGACCTATACCGGGAGAAATCTTCCTGCTGCCGTAGCTTATAAAGGTAACGACTACCGCACATTCATCATGTCATTTCCCTTTGAAAGTATCCGGGAAGAAGCCGGCAGAACAGCGGTTATGGCATCCATTCTGCATTTCTTTTCCGCCGATAATGCAGGTGTACACAGAGAATAACGGCAATCTTGATAAATAATCCGGTGAAATAGGTATAATCTGTGGTGAAAAACTTATCTTTGCTTTTACAGAAAATATGAATCACTGAATATTAACCATTAAAACATTAACGCCATGTACACTATACAAGCCAATCCCAGCGGAACCCGCAACTTGGAAATATCGGAAGAAAACCTTGCCACTATCGAAAAATACGGTCTCTTCCGTCATCTCATCGACAGTAACGGCATCGTGGACGAAACCGTGCTCGACAAACTCAAACTGAATATCCGTTCCCTCATCGCCGCCCAGGAAGAGGACAGCAAAGACCTGCTCGACCTCTGCATCGATGTTATCTACCACAACAATATGAAAGCCTTCGGATTACAGCAGCTTATCAAGCTCTACCTGCAATGGCTTTCCCAACAAACAACCATAGAAGAGGAAGAAAATAAATGAGAACCATCGACACACGCGGACAGAACCTGTACAGTCCTCTTATTCCGGCCATAAAGGCCATGTGCGAAGCCGGAAAAGGCGAGAAACTGGAAATCATTATGGACGATGCAACCGCCTTTAATGACCTCAAAGAGTATCTTGCCGAACAGGGAATCGGCTTCCGGGAGATTTATGACGGAGAGGAAATGCTGGTACAATTCTGTAAGTAATTAAAACTTTCCGTATCTTTGCACCCATGAAAGAGTACAGACTGACTGATTGGTTGCCTACAACCAGGAAAGAAGTGGAACTTCGCGGGTGGGATGAGCTGGACGTTATTTTGTTCAGCGGTGATGCGTATGTGGATCATCCGTCATTCGGGGCAGCCGTCATTGGGCGCATCCTCGAAGCGGAAGGTTTGCGTGTGGCGATTATACCCCAACCCAACTGGCGAGATGACTTACGGGATTTCAAGAAACTGGGACGTCCCCGTCTCTTCTTCGGTGTCAGTGCAGGCTGTATGGACAGCATGGTCAACAAATACACTGCCAACAAACGTCTGCGCAGCGATGATGCCTATACTCCCGACGCACGTCCGGACATGCGTCCCGAATATCCTTCGATTGTCTATACCCAAATACTGAAAAAGCTATACCCCGATGTACCTGTCATACTGGGCGGCATCGAAGCAAGCATGCGCCGGTTGACACATTACGACTACTGGCAAGACCGTGTGCGCCCAAGCATCCTTGTGGACAGCGGTGCCGATGCACTGATATACGGCATGGGTGAAAAACCCATTATGGAACTTGTACGAAAACTGAAACAGCAACAACCGATTCTTGACATCCCCCAATTGGCTTATCTTACGAAAGAAGTGCTGCCGCAAGAAGGAGATATCACCCTATTCACACATGAAGAATGTCTGAAAGACAAGAAGAAACAGGCTTCCAACTTCCGCCATATCGAAGAAGAGAGTAATAAATATGCTGCTTCGCGTATCTTGCAGGCCGTAGGCAGGCAAACTGTCGTTGTCAACCCGCCTTATACGCCCTTGACGGAAGCGGAACTCGACCGTTCTTTCGACCTGCCTTACACGCGTCTCCCGCATCCCAAATATAAGGGCAAACGCATACCCGCATACGATATGATTAAGTTCTCCGTCAACATTCATCGCGGATGTTTCGGCGGTTGTGCTTTCTGTACCATTTCGGCACATCAGGGCAAGTTTATCGTCAGCCGCAGCAAGGAAAGCATATTGAAAGAAGTAAAGGCAGTAATGGAATTGCCGGATTTCAAAGGGTATCTTAGCGACTTGGGCGGTCCTTCTGCCAATATGTACAAGATGCGGGGACGTGATGAAGCCATGTGTAAGAAGTGCAAACGCCCGTCGTGCATCCACCCCAAAGTATGTCCTAACCTGAATACAGACCATAGTCCGCTACTCGATATTTATCATGCGGTAGACAGTCTGCCCGGCATCAAAAAATCATTTATCGGCAGCGGTGTACGCTATGACCTGCTGCTGCACCAAAGCAAAGACCCCAAAACCAACAAAAGCACGCAGGAATACACCCGCGAACTCATAGTTCGCCATGTCAGCGGCCGCCTTAAAGTTGCGCCGGAGCATACCTCGGAACGGGTGCTCAGCATCATGCGCAAACCGCCATTCAGCCAGTTCGGAGAGTTCAAAAAGATATTCGACCGTATCAACCGCGAAGAAGGTCTGAGACAACAGCTCATCCCCTACTTTATCTCCAGCCACCCCGGCTGCAAGGAAGAAGATATGGCGGAACTTGCTGTCATCACCAAGCGTCTGGACTTTCATCTGGAACAGGTACAGGACTTTACTCCTACCCCCATGACCGTTGCTACCGAAGCATGGTACACTGGTTTCCACCCCTATACACTGGAACCCGTATTCAGTGCCAAGACCCAGCGCGAGAAATTGGCACAACGTCAGTTCTTCTTCTGGTACAAACCCGAAGAACGGAGAAATATTATCAATGAACTGCGACGGATAGGACGAAAAGATTTGATTGACAAGCTGTACGGGAAATAACAGCACCGACAACCGGACCATCCATATCCTGTGACAGGCAACTTTCAATAAGTTAAAACATTCTTTTCTATTAAAATAAACTTACTTTCATAAAACAAATGAATAGTTATCGATGTTGATAGATGACATTGCCTGATAACTATTTGTAAAAATTAGTATACAGGCATATCATTAGAAGCTAATTGTTCCGTTTGCAATAATACCATCCGACCAATTAAAATTCTCTTGAACTTAGTAATAATAAAAGTACGAAAACCGGACATCGTATCCGGCTTTCCGGACTCCAACACTCTCTTAAAAGCAATCGGTTGGTAACAAAAAGTCAGTAGCAATGATACAGCGTACAATTAAAAACAGAATCCGATACTCTAAATATAAACTTCTGCTTATGCTCATAGGGGTATTATCGGCACACTCTTGGACACAAGCGCAAAACAGTCCGCCGACCAATGAAGTGATGATCGACATCGACACAACCGCCTCATGGGAAAAAATAAAAAAGAAAAAGACACATCTGGCTCTCAAAACAAATCTCCTGTACGCTGCTACCTTAACTCCCAATCTGGGTTTGGAAATAGGAATAACCCCACAGATAAGCCTCAACATAGTCGGCAGCTATAATCCATGGAACCGTGAAGGGAAAAAAGGCGATAATGACAAGCTGGTACATTGGTTAGTGCAACCCGAAGTGAGATACTGGCTTTGTGAAGCATCAAACGGACATTTTATCGGCATTCATGGCATTGTCACAAAATACAATATCGCCGGGTATAGCCTATTCAGCATGCTCGATAAGAACTATCGCTACGAAGGTTGGGGAGCAGGAGTCGGAATCAATTACGGATACAGTTGGGCATTCTCCAAAAGATGGGGCATAGAGGCTTACCTTGGAATAGGAGTCGTGCAATTCACATTCGACAAGACAGATAACAGGGACTGGTGCTGTAACAAGTCCGAACATGCTGAAAAGACCTATTTCGGGCCCACCCAAATAGGCATTTCATTAATCTACAACATTAAATAATCCGGAGAAATATAAACCTAATGAATCCTATTATTATCATCATTTCATTCATTTCACTACTGATACCTGCCTATGCCCGGGCATCAACAGAAAGCGGGTCTCAGGGAAGACACCTGTCCATCACTCAAATTCAAGTGCGGAATACAGGTGACAGTATAGAGCTCAGCTTCAGTTGTGCTTCCGCCCGGTTCAATACCCGAAAGCCGGAACGCATTACGGTTACTCCGGTAATTTCCGATGGCGTTCATCAAGCACGGTTCCCCTCTTTTGCAATAATTGGCAAAAGGAAGAGGATGTCCCCTGCATTACAGTACAATGCAACCATGAAATACGAAGACTGGATGCGAGGAAGCATACTTACCTTTGAAAGCAACATTAAATTATGCGCCAAACAAGCCATACTGACAACAGCCGTTGTCAACAACAGAATACTTCAGGACCCGGATGTGGAAATCGTACAATTTACCGATACCGCCGAAACTGTCATACCTGTTCTTACTACTGCCGAAAAGCTGGCTCAAGACTACGATTTTCTGGCTGACGAGTCCACGAGAAGCGAATTTGATGAAGAAAACCGGAGCAATGCTGTTTCCATTTTATTTAAAACTGGTTCGGCAACCCTGCTTCCCGAATACCGGAACAACAGTCGGAATCTGGATTTACTGGTCGATATTATCCTGAAGATTAACCAGTCTCCCGACAGTCGCATCAGTCATATCCTGATTGCAGGTTATGCGTCTCCCGATGGCGATATCCGCATAAACTCCGACCTTGCAATGCTTCGCGCCGCTGCATTGAAAAAGTATCTGATGCGGCACACCCGGCTCGACTCCGGTACATTCGAGGTAATTAACGGCAAGATAGACTGGTACGGTTTGTCCCAGATGGTCGGTAAATCCGATATGCCGGATAAGGAAACGGTACTCAATATTCTCAGTGTCACTCCCGTCGAGGGAAGCTCGGGCAAACGTGGCAGAAAGAACGAACTTATGTACCTGAAAGCCGGAGTCCCTTACCGTTATATGCTGAAGAACTTCTTTCCGGCACTCCGTTCAAGCACCTGTATCAAGGTATTTTACGAAAAAAAATAAGAATATAAAATAAAAAGACTCCCGACAGGGAGTATGCAATTCACTTTTCTAATAACTTAACAAAACTTTAATTATGAAATTAAGAAATCTTTTGGCAGTTTCCGCAACTGCATTCACATTGCTGTCATGCAATGATTCAGACAATCATCCGACTCCCGGCAAAGGTGAGTTAACCCCCATTACCGTCAATATAAAAGGAAATGCCGACACCCGTGCACTGACAGGAGAAGAAACGGGCGCAACCAACGAAAACGACATCAACTCATTGGAGTTCTTTGTTTTCAACAGCGACGGTTCTTTCCAGAAGTATTATAAACCGGCAAGCGTGGCATCCGACAATCAATACACATTCCTTGTCAACGCCGGCAGTCTGACCATCCTTACTGCTGCCAACCAAAACTTAGGTGAACCCTCACCCGCCCCTGCCTCTTTGGCAGATTTCAAAAAGAGCAGCTCATACAAAGAGCTTTCTTTGGATGGCACAAACTCCCGTTCGGACATCAGTACTTCCCTCGGGTTTGCCATGGCGGCAGAAGGGACGGCCAATGTAGTGGAAGGCGAGACAAACAAATTAAGCCTTTCCATACGCCGTTTGCTGAGTAAGGTTGAAAGCCCCAGGGTAGCCCCTACCAACGAAATAAAAATACCCGATGCCGAGTTGCTTAAAATATTGGGACTCGGCACTTCCGAAACCGTTCCAAACGATTTGAAATGGACATTCAAGGGTTATATGGTAATCAACGGCATCAACCAATCACTGGCTTTTGAATACGAGAACCTGACAAACTGGGAACGTTTTGCCACTGCATCCAACTTCAAAACTACATTCAGCCCCGACGGTGCAACTGTAGAGACCGTATATTCCGTAAAAAGCGATGATAACAGCGAAACATCAAACGGCTTCCTGCCGGCTGGCTACGACAAACCGGTCTATGTATACGAAAACATTCCTACCATGCTGCAAGGCGGCAACGGACAGGCGGCAACGGTATTCGACAAAGATGAAGTTGTGGCTTTCATCATCAAGGGAACATTCTCTGGCACAGGAGTTTCAGATGTGACCCGCTACTGGAGAGTCAATCTTCTGAAAGACGACGCTTGGAAAATATTCCGTAACAGCATTTACCGCATCACGATGCAGGACATCACTACCGTAGGATGGGGTACTCCGAAAGAAGCCGAAGAAGAAGGACCTGTTATCGACCCTTCCGAAAGCAGCATTACAATAGACATTGAAGTAGCCAAGTGGGATGTCAGAACCCAAGATGTAGACCTATAAACGTACAAATATCGTGAAGAAAGTAATTCTAATAATATCAATGGCATTATCCCTCACCGGATGTACCCATGAAGGTCCTCACACAGGTTGTGACGAGGGCTCATTGAATCTGCTCTTCACGTATGACGGCAACACGGCCGGCTTTGACCAAACCATAGCCGAAGACATAGAATTATATCTGTATGACGACCAGGGAAAAAAGATGAATGAAAGGCATATCCCCTATGAAAACATCAAAGGGGGTAAGCCTTACCCTCTTGAGTTGTCCTATTCGGGAAATGCCTATCTTGTGGCATGGACATTGACAGGCAACGAGGATATCAAAAAGACTTCCCCCGCATTGCATGACGATGAAAGCTATTCCACCGCCAGGTTCAGTATGGGCGAACATGCCACGAAGCTGTCATCTGCCTATAACGGTTCCATGCAGGAACTCTTCCTGAGAAGTATGGCGTTTACCCACAACCGACAGGAAAACCGTATTCTCAGTGTCGATGTCCAAAAACAGTTATGCAGCATTTCCGTCACCATAGAAGAAGGAAGCAATTTCGCAACCCGATACTCCGGAACACTCAGCATGGCCATTTACGGTTCATCCCATTCATACAATATTGCTGAAGACAAACAAAACGGCAGCAGGATTGTGATAGAAGACAGCTTCGCCTATATAGAAAGCAGCAATGAATACGTTGCGGAGAACAAGGTCATGCCTGCTTCCGTCGATTCGGCAACCGGGCAGAGAGACAACATTGTTGTCACGATTCTTGAAGACGGAGCAGCCTGCCTGAGCGTAGATACGGAGACTCAAGCGCTACGAGGCGCACAAATCAATGTTGTAATCAGACCGACGAAAATGGAAGCGATTATTACAGTCGGCTCATGGCAGATTCGTAAGGCAGTGACTGTACTTTAATAAAAAAACGGTAAAAATATGAGAAAATCATTTATACTATTAACAATATGCGCATTGGCGGGACTTTGGTCGTGTCAGTCAAGGATTGAAGACGAAACTCCCATTACGTACGCTTCGGACGAATCCGAAGTGGAAATTACTGTTGCAGCGGACAGAACGCCCCGCAATGTCCCGTCAGCCACTCCGGACGAAAACATCATCGATAATCTGGATATATTGCTTTTCGATTCCAACGGAAAGTTTATATGTTGGCGGGCGACTTTCAAGATAAACGGAAAGTTGCGGACGACTCTTCCCGTAGGCAAAGACTACGATGCCTATTTCTTGGCCAATTGCCGTAGCTTCATCGGGGAAATGCTTCCCGATAAAGCCACGGAAAAACAATACAGGCAGCAGGCGGATTGGGAAGTCTTTCGAAAAACCTTGGTTGATGCAAACCCTCAAAGGCTGCTCCAGGAAAATACAGCTTTTACCAGCCTGCCCATGTGGGGAATGCTGAAGAAGCAGGATGTAAACGACCGTGTAATCAATTATTGGCCGCTACTGAGCCTGACCCGTTCGGTCGCATCAGTAGATGTGTATGTAGCCAATGGCATCGACTATTTTATATTAAAAGACATCACCCTGTTTCATGTGCCCGACAAGGGCTTCTTAGGCAACGTCCCTGCTAATGTTACAGATGGGCAGGCTCTGGAAGCCTCTTCACCCGCAGATATGCAGACCGGCCTGACTTTGGAATCGGACAGCTACAACAGCACCGACCGTTCCATTGCCAACAAGCTTTATCTGTACGACAACGATACGGAGAACGAAACTGCAGACAAGAAGCATACCCGCCTCGTCATCGGAGCCGAATACAAAGGAACGAAAGGCTATTACCCCGTTGATTTTGAAGATACCGATGCAAACAAGCTCATCAAAATCATACGGAACAAGAAGTACGTATTCAATATCAATTCTGCCGACGGTCCGGGATATGCGGATAAGGAAACAGCCGCCAGCCAGCCTTCCGTCCATATCAATGTCAACATCATAGAATGGGACATGACGGAAGGACAGATGGGAGCAAGCGGCAATTACTACTTGTGGACGGAAAAGCGTGAAGCGGTATTATACCGCAAGGCAAACTCTGCTGTTACTATCGGCATGAAAAGCAATATCCTGTCAGAAGCTATTACCATGGCTTTTAAAACGGACCTAAACGGGCCTGCCACAAACATCGCAAACGGCATCCGCAACAACCGCTTCGAAGCCCTGTTTGTGAACGATGCCGACGGCTATCCTGCCGGACTGAAAATAACGGCTTTGGGAGACTACGATAAAAACTCCGCCGGTACCAACTCCGATACAATCGTGCTGCTTTCCGGACGAATCAGACTGGAAATACAAATACACCTGTATAATCAAGGGCAGAATGACTGGGAACTGGATGGCGACATCAGCACCGATTTAGGAGAATAATTATATAACATCATTACAATAAAAACAATCAACATAATGAGAAAAATATTATGGTATGCTTTTCTTCTGATACCGGCCGTTTTCACGTCTTGCAATTTGGAAGACGATAGCGGGCTCATTCCACAAGAAAACAGAAAACTGACTATCAGCTTCAGTGTACAAGACCCCGCCAGCGGATTGGCTACACGTGCGGCCATCGCACCGGAAGCCGGGGAAGAGAATATAAAAACGCTCGATTTGATTTTCTTCGAATCAAACGGTAACGGTACCGGCACATTCAAAGGCTGGAAAGAACTGACCTCTGCATCCGGCTCTCCCTTGGAGATGAATACCGACATTGTGTTCGACTTTTCGGATATAGGACTAAAAACGACAGATGCTTATGATATTTTAGCTGTAGCCAATATGGGAAGCAACTATCTGCCCACAGACGGTTCGCAAAGTATGGACGACTGGAAAAACGCCATTAAGAACAGCAACTTCAAAACAGCCCGGGCGGAAGTACAGGCTTTTATGGCAGGTACATCCGCAGATATCCCCGAATATATTACAAAACCGATAGTGAGCGAAGCATTGCTTATGAGCGCTTCGCTTAGAAAAGAATCGGAAGATACTAAAATCAGCATAGTATTGCAACGTTCCGTTGCCCGTTTCGACGTGTATAACTCGGCGGCAGGATATACGCTTGAATCCGTTTCCGTATGGAACGGATACCCTTCCCTCTTTGTGTGGAACGGAGAGCCTACTGCTTTCGACAAAGCGGCGAAACGAATTGCAAGACTCTACGGAGTGGAGAGCGAAGCCGGTGCCGACATTGTAGGAAAACTATACGCATACGAAAACTATGTACCCGCCCCCAAACAGAACGACCAGGTGACTACCTGCCTCATCATCAAAGTAAGAAACAAGCAGAGCGGTACGGCATCGTATCACCGCGTCAATGTACACCCGCTGGAATCGGGACAGTCGCTCAAACGCAATAATGTGTACAAACTCACCGTCAATTCCGTAAAGAAAGAAGGATATGCCACCGAACTGGAAGCCTATAAAGGCGCACTGACTTCTTTAAGTTACTCCATCAACTACTGGGATATGGACAGCCACGGCACGGTGCAATTCGATGGTGACAACATTCTGGCCATACCTTCCAAAAAAGTTCTGTTCACCCCCAATGGCGGCAGTTATGATTTGGGCATATTCACTTTTGGCGAAGGGACGTTATCCGTCAGCAAAAAGGTGCTGGACAACGGTCTGTCCGCCACTCTGAACGGCAAAACACTGACCGTATCGGCCACTGCACTGGACAATGTAAAAGACCGGTGCAGCGGAATCGTAGAACTCTCTTTCGGCAATCTGAAAGCGACCATAGACGTGGTACAGTTGGAAGGCGGAGACCTCTATCTGGAACTGAACCCGAAAACCATTTCCCATTTTGGCAATACCGCCGGTGTGGCTGTATCTCCCATTGCAGTAAAGAGTTCGGGAGAGTGGAGCGCAAGCATCTATCCCCCGGGAGCCGGTGCATTCTTCTCTTTTGCCCAAACGGGTTCCGCCGCCGTAACCGATTACGACAGTAGTAAAGCTGTAAACAACATTATTCCCATCTATACCCATACCGACAACACAGGTATCAGTCCGCGTTATGGTTTTATGGTGGTCAGCTTGAAAGAAGACCCTTCGGTACAAGGCACCATGTTACTGATTCAGGACGGTGTGCCCGGATTTACGCTGACACCAGATATTGCTTCCATCGACTTTGAATACGATGGTGAACTGACAATCACCGGCAACAATACCAATTCGTTCCTTGTCAACCCCAGATTGACGGCAGACGGCTCAACCGTCAACGAATGGGAATACGTGCTTGAAGGCAACGATGCAGCAGCCTTTGAAGTAAAGGACACGCACGATGCGTCCGATCCCAAGCTCAACCGTATCACCGTAAAGGCCAAAAGTCATAATGAAGGCAACGGTATCCTGAAAGCCCGGCTCTATCTGGCTTTGAAAGCCTCTCCCGGAGTGAAGTCTCATGTAATCGACATCAGCCAGCAACCGATGTCATTCGGTACAGGAGTTCCGGGCAACACGCTTTACATATCCGAAAATGCGGACGAGACCCAACTTATAACTCTGCAAGGCGGTAGCGGGATGCAATGGATTGCCGAACTGGAACAACCCGAACCGGCAACGGCTCATGCGTACAATATAAAAATGACCGGCGAAAACGGTACGGAGATGTCTTGGGGAAGCGAATACACCATGAGTACCAAATTCAAGGTCAATTTTCCCAAAACACTGTACAAGGACGCCAACCGGAACATCACCTATAATGTAAAACTCACTTTGGCCGGAACGGCAGTAACAATCCGTCTGGCTATCGTAAGAACGGTGCTTCAGCCCATAGCGATTAACACCGCCAATCTTTCCGGTGGCTACGGTTCACTCGGCAACGGCATTTTCAGCACATTCCGCGAATACGGCAATTACGGCACATTCTTCGGTCCTCAAGGAATAGTCTATACTCCGGCAGTACCGACTTTGCCGAACAGCGACAATAACAATGCGGGAGTAGGCGCAGACATTCCGGACAATGTGAACATTCTCTTCTCGGGAACATACACAAGCAGAATTGCAAATTATTATGACAACCTGCTTACTTGGCTCAAGAGCAGTCCCGGCAAGAACAGAATTGCCGTAATCACTCTTGACAACAGTGTCGCGGATAATCAGGCCTTGTTCACCAAGATCGCCTCATTGGGATATACCTACAAGAGCAACAGTAGCGTATCTGCAACTTGGGTCGGAACTCATTCCAACGATCCTGTATGGGATTATATTGTCAAAAACGGACCGTTCAGCAATTACAAGCCGTCGCAATCCATTGACTTCACCGCCTTGTTTTATAGAGACGGGATAAGCGGAAGCTTTGACACGCCTACCGGAGTAACCCATGTACTGGAAGTGCCCGGTTACGGATGTTCCTTGTCTGTCGACCTGCAAAGGCGAATTATAGTTATCGGCGACAGCCAGCATACCAATACCTGGACACCGACTTATAGTGCGCTGGCAAGTACCACCGACAACAAATACTACGGCCGCGGAATACTATGGGCTTCATTGTGGGCAATCATTTACAATACCGCTCAGTACGGAGACCATTTTACGGATGCACTCAAATAGTTGAGGATATCCGGTTACCGCTTATATACAGAGAAGTCCTCAAGAACGGAGCATATCGAATCCGTTTTTGAAGACTTCTCTCATTATATCAATAATAAACAAAGATATATTCTCCACGAGCATATTGCTCCTTTGCCCGCATGGCCGATGTCAACTCATGTTCCGGAATTTAGAATAAAGTCGTAAGCCAATAGAATCATTCTTCCACCTGCATCGCCACAATCTCCTGTAACACCGACACAGCCTCTTCCACGGTAGTGACGTCCTTCACCACCATGCTCCGCTTGCCGTTCTGCTCACGCAGGTCGCAACGGCGGGTATGTTTCATCATGTAGGCGATGACTTTGCCGAAAGCCAGGCTCTGATAGTAAGGGCTGTCCGGATTGGAAACAAAGAACAGCGTCATGCGACCGCCTTTAAGGAACACCTTTTCCGTTCCCAGACGCGCTGCAAGACGGCGTAGGGGAACGATGCGGAGCAGTTCCTCCGTTTCGGGCGGAACAGGTCCGAAACGGTCTTCGAGACGGGCACGGAAAGCATCTACGTCTCTGTCCAGCGTCAATCCGTCCAATTCGCGATAGAGCAGCATACGTTCACTGCTACCGGTGACGTAAGCGGCGGGCAGCAACAGTTCGAGATCGCTTTCCACCTGGCATTCGTCAACAAACTGCTCGCCGCTGATAGTACCGTCGCCTTTCAATTCATCAGCATAGAGGTCGGCAAATTCGTCTGTCTTAAGCTCACGTACGGCTTCGGACAATATCTTCTGATAAGTTTCGTAGCCCAGATCGGCAATAAAACCGCTTTGCTCCGCGCCGAGCATGTTACCCGCACCGCGGATGTCGAGGTCCTGCATGGCAATGTGGATACCGCTACCTAAATCGGAGAAGTTCTCGATGGCCTGCAGGCGGCGTTTGGCTTCTAGAGTAAGCGAGGACAAGGGGGGAGCAAGCAAGTAGCAGAAAGCCTTTTTGTTGCTGCGCCCCACACGGCCGCGCATCTGGTGCAGGTCGCTCAAACCGAAATTCTGTGCCTGGTTGATGATGATGGTATTGGCGTTCGGTATGTCGATACCGCTCTCGATAATGGTGGTGGCGAGCAAAACGTCATAATCATAGTTGACAAAATCGAGAATAATCTTCTCCAGTTCGGCAGGTTCCATCTGTCCGTGACCGATACAGACACGGCAATCGGGAATGTTGCGCTCTATCATCGCTTTCAGTTCCGAAAGATTGGAGATACGGTTGTTTACAAAGAACACCTGTCCGTTGCGGCTCATTTCGAAGTTAATGGCATCAGTGATAATCTCATCACCGAAAGTATGCACCTCCGTCTGAATGGGGTAACGGTTGGGAGGCGGCGTCTGAATAACGCTTAAATCGCGCGCACCCATCAGGGAGAACTGCAAAGTGCGGGGAATGGGAGTGGCGGTCAGGGTCAGGGTATCCACGTTTACTTTCAACTGGCGGAGTTTCTCCTTGACGGAAACGCCGAACTTCTGTTCCTCATCGATAATCAGCAGGCCGAGGTCTTTAAACTTAACATCCTTGCCCAAGATGCGGTGCGTACCGATAAGGATATTCACCTCCCCCCCCGCAAGACCTTTGACAACGGATTTAGTCTGTGCCGCCGTCCGGGCACGACTCAAATATTCCACACGGCAAGGCAAACCTTTCAGACGCTCCTTGAAAGTCTGGAAATGCTGGTAGGCAAGGACAGTGGTGGGAACGAGAACGGCAACCTGCTTGTTGTCCGCCACCGCCTTGAAAGCGGCACGTATGGCAACCTCGGTCTTGCCGAATCCTACATCGCCGCATACCAGCCGGTCCATGGGACGGGCACTTTCCATATCCGCCTTTACGTCGGCAGTCGCCTTGCTCTGGTCGGGGGTATCCTCGTAAATAAAAGACGCTTCCAGCTCCCGTTGCAGGAAACTGTCGGGACTGTATTGGAAGCCTTTCTCTTCGCGCCGTTGCGAATAGAGTTTTATCAGGTCGCGGGCTATATCCTTAATCTTGGTCTTGGTACGGTCCTTCAGTTTCTCCCACGCACCGGTTCCCAATTTGTTGAGACGGGGAGCTTCACCTTCTTTGCCTTTGTACTTGGAAACCTTGTGCAAAGAGTGGATGGAGACAAAGACCACATCGTCATTCTGATAGACCAGGCGCATTACTTCCTGCGTAGTGTCTCCGTTGGGAATACGTACCAATCCCGTAAAACGCCCCACGCCGTGGTCGGTATGTACCACGTAATCTCCGGGGGTAAACTGGTTCAGCTCCTTCAGACTCAGGGCCACCTTGCCACTGCGGGCTTTATCGCTTTTCAGGTTGTATTTATGGAAACGGTCGAAAAGCTGGTGGTCGGTAAAGATGCAGAGACGCAACGTATCGTCGGCAAAACCCTCATGCAGGGTACGTTCAACGGGTGTGAAGGAGATATTATCTCCCCGGTCTTCAAAGATAGCGCGGATACGGTCGGTCTGCTTCAGACTGTCGCTGCATATATAGAGGGTATAGTTGCGGGAAAGATAGTCGCGGAAACTTTCTGCCACCAAGTCGAAATTCTTATGGAAGATAGGCTGTGCAACGGTGCTGAATGCAACTGTCGCATCCGGCATTCCGGTGGGCTTCGTACCGAATTCCATGCGGCGGAAATCGAGGGCACGCAAAGTAAACTCTCCTCCATCAATCAACTTACCTTCCAGAGAGATTGCACCGTTTTCTTCGGCTTCGCAGGCTGCAATAGCCTGTGCAGTAAGCGATTCATCGTGGACGACCTGAATACGCTCCCGCAACCAAAGGAAATCACGCATCGCCAGCAAGGTATCCGGCCGCAGAAAATCCAAGAAAGAAACCATTCCGCCATTCCCCCCTTGCTCCAAGCTACGGCTCAAATCGGGAACAATGACAATCTCCTCTTTCTTCTCTTTGGAAAGCTGGCTTTCCACTTCAAAAGTACGGATACTCTCCACCTCATCTCCAAAAAAATCGATACGGAAAGGAAACTCGGACGAAAAGGAAAAGACGTCAATAATACTGCCGCGCACAGCATACTGCCCCGGCTCGTACACATAATCCACATACTCGAACCCATAGCTGCGCAGCACTTCCGTAACAAAGTCCATATCCACCTTTTCGCCGGCATGAAGCTTCAAGGTTTTATCTCCCAGTTCCTCACGGGATACAACTTTTTCCGCCAACGCATCCGGATAGGTAACTACACAAAGCCCTTCTTCTCCCTTTTGCAAACGGCTCAGCACTTCCGTACGGAGAATCTCGTTAGCCGCATCTTTCTGGCCGTACTTTATGGCACGGCGGAAAGAAGAAGGAAAAAACAACACCTGTCCGGTTCCCAAAATCTGTGTCAGGTCGTGGTAGAAATATCCCGCCTCTTCCAAATCGCCGAGGATAAAGACAAACGGACATTCCGCCTGCTGCACCAGCACGGATGAAAACAGTGAAGCGGCAGAGGCGCACAAACCACTGCAATAGAGATGACGGACGGAATTGTCCTTTAGCAACTTGCACATGCCTTCTACATTAGGGTGGGTGGCGTATAATTGTTGTAGTTCGGTAATAATCATTGCTGTCTTTTTTAGTTCACCGTAGATTACACAAAGTTACACAGATTAAGAGAAACCGATAATCTGTGTAAACTCATAAATGTTCCATAACGAATTTCCGTTGCAAAAATACATAAATAATCCTTAGTTTTATCTGTAAGTAATAGAAAAGCACTACTTTTGTTCCCAATAACAAGCTCCATCTATTTTCAATGAATATGCAGACATCAGACAGTATTGTCATCATCCCCACCTACAATGAACGGGAAAATATCGAGAATATCATCCGTGCCGTTTTTGCCCTGGAACACGGATTCCACATACTTGTCATCGAAGACGGTTCTCCCGACGGCACAGCCACCATCGTAAAAGACTTGCAACGCGAGTTTCCCGACCGCCTGTTTATGGTGGAGCGTAAGGGAAAACTGGGACTGGGTACGGCCTACATAGCCGGATTCAAATGGGCTTTGCAACGCGACTACCAATATATATTCGAAATGGATGCCGATTTCAGCCATAACCCCAAAGACCTACCCCGCCTCTACCGGGCTTGTACCGAAGAGGGAGCGGATGTGGCCATCGGCTCGCGCTACGTCAGCGGCGTGAATGTGGTAAACTGGCCTATGGGACGTGTGCTGATGTCTTATTTCGCTTCCAAATATGTACGGTTTATCACGGGATTGCCCATACATGACACTACCGCCGGCTTTGTATGCTACCGCCGCAAGGTATTGCAAACCATCAATCTGGACGGCATCCGCTTCAAAGGGTATGCTTTCCAGATAGAAATGAAATTCACCGCTTACAAATGCGGAGCGAATGTAAAGGAAGTGCCGGTTATCTTCATCAACCGCGAACTGGGAACATCCAAGATGAACAGCAGTATTTTCGGAGAAGCCGTGTTCGGAGTTATCCGGCTGAAATGGAACAGCCTGTTCCATAAATATCCAAACTTAAAAAACTAAAGATATGAAAAGAACACTGATACACAACGCTACGATTGTCAACGAAGGACAAAGCGTACAAGGCTCGGTAGTGATAGAAAACGGGCGCATCGCCGAAGTACTTACCAACTGGAAGCCTCTTTCCGCCCCTTGTGAAGAAGTGATTGATGCAACAGGCTGCTACCTGCTGCCCGGCATTATCGACGACCATGTGCATTTTCGTGATCCGGGTCTTACCCATAAGGCAGATATTCTGACAGAAAGCCGTGCAGCGGCTGCCGGCGGGGTGACTTCCATTATGGACATGCCCAATACCAATCCGCTGACCGTAACGTTGGATGCCTTGAATGCCAAACTCGACTTGCTGAATGAGAAGTGTATCGTCAACCATTCCTGCTACTTCGGAGCAACCAACAACAACTATACGGAATTTGACAAGCTGGACAAACACCGCGTTTGCGGCATCAAGCTGTTCATGGGCTCCAGTACCGGTAATATGCTGGTGGATAAAATGAACAGCCTGCTGAATATATTCAACGGTACGGATATGCTGATTGCCGCCCATTGCGAAGATCAGGAAACAATAAAAAACAATATCGAGAAATACAAGCAAAAATATAAAGGAGCGGATGACATTCCCGTCAGTGCCCACCCCAGTATCCGTTCCGTTCCGGCATGTTATGCCTCTTCCGAACTGGCTGTCCGTCTGGCAAAGATTGCCGGAGCGCGCCTGCACATCCTGCATGTTTCCACAGCCAAAGAACTGCAACTGTTCAGTGACGAACCTTTGGCAAACAAGAACATCACCGCTGAAGCATGTGTAGCGCATTTACTTTTTACGCTGACGCACTACAACAGTCTGGGCGCACGCATAAAGTGTAATCCTGCCGTTAAACGAAAAACAGACCGGGAAGCACTGCGGACCGCCGTCAACTCAGGACTGATTGACGTTATCGCCACCGACCACGCCCCTCACTTGTTGAGCGAGAAAGAGGGCGGGGCTTTGAAAGCAATGTCCGGTATGCCTATGATACAATTCTCCCTTGTCAGTATGTTAGAACTGGTGGACGAAGGAGTGTTCTCACTGGAAACGGTTGTTCAGAAAATGTGTCATGCACCTGCCCGGATATACGGTATTTGCCAGCGTGGATATATCCGTGAAGGCTATCAGGCGGATTTAGTGCTGGTACGCTCTAACTCTCCCTGGGAAGTCACTACCGACAAGATTCTGAGCAAATGCGGCTGGAGTCCTTTGGAAGGGCATACGTTCAACTGGAAAGTAGAAAAAACGTTTGCCAACGGACATCTTATTTACAACGGCAATACTGTGAACGATTCTTACCGCGGTGAAGAGCTGCGGTTTGATTATCCGTCAGCAGGAGCATAATATAGTATTATCTATTCAGAGCATAACCTTATATAGAGATTATCAATTGCCAACTATCAATTATAAAATCCATGAAGTAAGCCCCTATATCAACTGGATTTATTTTTTCCATGCCTGGGGCTTTCAACCCAAGTTTGCAGCAATCGCCAACATTCACGGTTGCGATTCCTGCCGCGCCATGTGGCTTGCGGCTTTTCCGCAAGAAGAACGCTCCAAAGCCGCCGAGGCTATGCAATTGTTTAAGGAAGCCGGCAGAGTACTCAACCGGTTGGATGAGAAAATTTCGGTGCAATGTATTTACAGGCTATGCAGTGCCAATGCAGAGGGAGACAATCTCATCATCGAAGATACGGTGTTCCCTCTGCTCCGCCAGCAGACACCTCATCCGGATGGAAGTCCGTTTCTCTGCCTGAGCGATTTCATACGGCCTCTTTCATCCGGAGTGCCGGATACGATAGGGCTTTTTGCATCTTCCGTCAGTGCGGAGAGCGAAGGATGTTATAAAGACGATCCTTATAAGCATCTTCTCGTACAGACCCTGACAGACCGGCTTGCCGAAGCCGCAACAGAAAAGATGCACGAATATGTGCGCAAGACAGTCTGGGGATATGCTCCCGATGAATCGCTTTCCATTCCGGATTTGCTGGTTGAGAAATATCAGGGCATCCGTCCGGCAGTAGGCTATCCTTCCCTACCCGACCAATCCGTAAACTTTATATTGGACGAATTGCTGGATATGAAACAGATAGGCATTACGCTCACCGAAAACGGAGCCATGTATCCGCATGCTTCTGTCTGTGGTCTTATGTTTTCACATCCCCAGTCACGCTATTTCGCCGTAGGCAAGATTGGTGAAGACCAGTTGGAAGATTATGCCTGCCGGCGCGGTAAACCGATTGAGGAAATGCGAAAGTTCCTGGCAGCAAATTTAAAGAGTTAAATGTTGCAAGTGTGATTTTCCGGTTTCTCTTACGACAAACAGAATAAAAGCGATTCGAGCAAGCATACACAATGGAAAATGTAGAACAAGAGTTTCTGTCCGTCATACGGGAATATGAGCGCGTCATCTATAAGGTGTGTTACCTGTACACCACTCCGAACGCGACTCTTAATGACCTGTATCAGGAAGTAGTGCTCAATATATGGAAAGCGTTTCCTAAATTCAGAAGGGAATGTAAAATCTCGACGTGGATTTACCGTATCGCCTTGAATACCTGTATCAGCTTCATACGGAAAGAAAAGAACATTCCGGAGATTGTCACCCTCACCCAGGAAGCCGACCGCAGCGAAGAGGACGACGAAACGCAAGCCATGTTACAGCAACTCTACCGGATGATAAACCGGCTGGGACAGTTGGAGAAGTCTATCATCCTGCTTTATCTGGAAGAAAAAAGCTATGAAGATATTTCCGAGATTACCGGACTGACCGTAACCAACGTGGCCACCAAACTCAACCGTATTAAAGACAAACTAAAAAAGATGAATAAGGAGGATTAATATATGGAACTGGACGAACTGAAAAAATCATGGAATGCCCTGGATGCACAGTTGCAAAAGGAACCTATTGCCGATGAGAAACAGATAAAAGAACTGATTGCAAATTATAAAACAAATACCCGGCACAGTTTGGGACGACTCGTTATCCTGCAACGCTTCTCGCTTGGAACAGGTGCGATAGGATTGGCTGTCATCCTGCTGGTGTGGTTCTTACTGCCTACCTTCGGTTTCAACGAGCATTTGCAGAACAAGATAATTCTGTTTCTGATTTTCATTACCGTAACTATTCTCAGCGGTATGTGGTGGGACTGGAAAACCTACCTTTGGAACAAGAACACCCACATAGACGAAATGTCCGTAGCCGAAGTGAGCCGACGCATGACCAGATTCCGTAACTGGACCCGTTACGAAATATGGGCAGTAGCTGCCTGGACCGTTATCTTCACCATACTATTCTTCTGGATAATGGATTACTATACACTGCCTCTCATGATACAAGCCGTCTTGCTCGGTTGCTACATCATCCTGGATGCACTTCTTATTTATTTCATATATAAAAAAGTCGTTTACAAACACCTCGACTGCATTAAAAAGAACATAGAAGAATTGAAAGACATATGCACCGAATAACTCTCATACTTATCTTATGCCTGCTTTTACCGGACATGTACATCTACTTGGTGTACATCGTAAAGAGAACACGTAACATACTTTGGCGCAGTGTGTATTGGCTTCCTACAGTTGTGCTGGTAGCTATATATATGTATTACATCTATATGACAGGTGACAATGCGCTTTCACGCCATCCGCAAGGCATCGGCAGGCTGGCAGTGACCGTAATGCTGTTTGCCGTCCCGAAGACGGTATTCATGCTTTGTTCGCTGTTTGGCATATTGATGCGGGGAATCAGCCGCCTTTTGTCATTCATCATTTTCCATACGCCGTTCAGGAATCCCCGTTTTCCTTTCGTTGCCCACCGGCTTCCTTACACACTTCTCGGATTGATATTGGGGATAATCGGTTTTGCCAATATCCTTTACGGAGCCATTGCCGGTATCACGCGCTTTGAGGTAAAGAATGTCGAATATCGCTCGCCCAACATTCCCAAAGGTTTTGACGGTTACCGCGTTCTTCAGCTATCGGATATACATATAGGCAGTTGGTTGGGAAATCCGGAAGCTATCCGGCGTCTGGTTACGCTGGTGAACGAACAGCAAGCGGACCTCATTGTCTTTACCGGTGATTTAGTCAATCAGCAAAGCCACGAACTGGACGGTTTCAAAGAGACACTTTCACTGCTTCATGCTCCCGACGGAGTATATTCTATCCTCGGCAATCACGATTACGGGACATATTACCGCTGGCATAACAGAAAAGAGGAAGCAGCCAACTTGGAGTATCTAATAGGACAGCAAAAAGATATGGGTTGGAAAATGCTGAATAACGAGCATTGCATCCTATATCATAAGGACGACAGCATAGCGCTGATAGGTGTTGAGAACGACGGCGAACCGCCTTTCTCACAATTCGCCGATTTATCCAAAGCCATGCAAGGCACGGAAGGCATGTTCCGTATACTGCTCAGCCATAACCCTACGCACTGGCGACGCGAAGTTTTGCCTGATTCGGATATAGAGTTAACCCTTTCCGGACATACGCACGCCATGCAGATGGAAATATTCGGACACTCGTTATCTTCTCTCATCTACCCTGAATGGAGCGGTATGTACTACGAAGGCAAACGCGCCCTGTATGTAAATGTCGGTATAGGATACGTAGGTCTGCCTTTCCGCTTCGGTGCATGGCCCGAAGTCACCGTCATAAAATTAGTTAGCGAGAAAGAGTGACAGAATATAAAAAAGACCTATCTTTGTGGCAATAAAATCCACAACCCATGAAGATACTCTACAATATTTACCAGATTTGCTTTGCACTGCCTGTTTTATTGGTCCTGACTGTCCTTACCGCATTGGTCACAATTATCGGTTCGTTACTGGGGGGCGCTCATTTCTGGGGATATTATCCGGGTAAAATATGGTCACAACTGATTTGCTACCTGCTGCTCATTCCGGTAAAGATAAACGGACGCGAGAAACTTCACAAACGTACTTCTTATGTGTTTGTCCCAAACCATCAGGGTTCTTTCGATATTTTCCTGATTTACGGCTTCTTGGGCAGAAACTTCAAATGGATGATGAAGAAAAGCCTGCGAAAGATTCCGTTCGTAGGCAAAGCATGCGAAAGCGCGGGACATATCTTCGTAGACCGTTCCAGTCCTAAAAAAGTACTGGCCACCATGCGCCAGGCAGAGGCTTCCTTAAAGGATGGAGTATCATTGGTAGTATTCCCCGAAGGAGCACGCACATTCACCGGTCACATGGGATACTTCAAGAGAGGAGCCTTCCAATTGGCAGACGAACTGCAACTGGCGGTAGTGCCCGTTACCATCGATGGTTCGTTTGAGATACTTCCCCGCACGGGCAAGTGGATACACCGCCACCGCATGATACTGACTATTCATGAACCGATTGCCCCTAAGGGACAAGGAGTGGAGAACATCAAGGCAACTATGGCGGAAGCCTATACAGCAGTAGAAAGCAGCCTTCCGGAGAAGTTTAAAGGAATGGTTAAAAACGAAGATCAAGACCGTTGAAGTCTTTCATCCGCACTGCCTACGGTTTATTGGCGGAAGTATCAGTTGAAGCGTTTTGCCTGACGCGCTGGTGTTCCTCAATCAACTGCATGTTTTCTTTCGCCTTTGAAAGGAACTCCTTTATCAACTGATTCTGCTTGAATGCCAATGGAGCGGTTCGCATAATATCCTCTATCTGCGGAGTCATGACAGGATACGGTAATGTGCTGCACATCATCATAAACACGCTTGGACCCAGAACATTTTCATTGTTGTCAATGATGAACTGCTTCACATAATTATTCATTTCTTCAACAAGAGTTTCCCCTTCTTTCGCCAGCTCCTTATGGACATCTTCCAAATTGGCTCCGTCCAGCACCATACGCGCCTCTTTGCGGTCGAGCTCCTCTATCTGCAGTTCCAGTGCATTCCGTTTTTCTATAAACTCATACAGCCGATCATTGAGCAATGTCCCTTTAGCTGCCAATTGCGTATTTGAAATAGAGACTTCTATCTTACCGTCTTCCAGTACAAGCGGCATAATCCCTTCATCGTCCATATAGAGAGTTACCATCATCACAGAATCTACAGGACCTTTCATTGAGAAAAGCCCATGAATAACTTCCGCAGAATCGACAGCTACCCACTGCCCGTTCTGAAGAGTTTTAAGAAACAACATTTTTCCATCAAGGCTTGTCACTGAAGAACTGCCTTCCACCTTGTATTTTCGGGCACAAGAAGTGAAAAACACGAGTAAAAGCAAAAGAGGCAAAATACGATTTACACTCATTCTAATCATGCAGGAAACGATTTATGAATTATACGTGGCAAAGGTATTAATATTCCTTATAAACGGGATAGAAAGAAAGGAATTTTCATTTGGTTTACGTATTTTTGCACAATCATAAATATAAAAAACGGAGAAATATACATGTCAACCTATGCTCCTTTTGCCAAACCTCTTTATGTAATGCTCAAGCCCGTAGGGGCTGTATGCAACCTG
Organism: Bacteroides stercoris ATCC 43183; assembly: GCF_025147325.1. Taxonomy (NCBI): domain Bacteria; kingdom Pseudomonadati; phylum Bacteroidota; class Bacteroidia; order Bacteroidales; family Bacteroidaceae; genus Bacteroides; species Bacteroides stercoris. The sequence continues at coordinate 1,982,246 of NZ_CP102262.1, read as the reverse complement.
GCATGCGATTATTGTTATTATCTGGAGAAGTCCAAACTGTATGTAAACAATCCAAAACACGTGATGAGCGATGAACTGCTGGAGAAGTTCATTGAAGAATATATCAATTCGCAAACAATGCCTCAAGTATTGTTCACCTGGCACGGCGGAGAAACCCTAATGCGCCCGCTGGCCTTCTACAAAAAAGCGATGGAACTGCAAAAGAAATACGCCAACGGACGGACGATTGACAACTGCATACAAACCAACGGCACACTGCTCACCGACGAATGGTGCGAGTTCTTCAAAGAGAACAATTGGCTGGTGGGCGTATCTATCGACGGGCCGCAGGAGTTTCATGACGAATACCGTAAAAACAGGCTTGGAAGACCATCCTTTGTCAAAGTGATGCAAGGCATCAACCTGTTGAAAAAGCACGGAGTAGAATGGAACGCGATGGCGGTAGTAAATGACTTCAATGCCGACTATCCCCTTGAATTCTATAAATTCTTCAAAGAAATCGGTTCTCATTATATCCAGTTCGCTCCTATCGTAGAACGCATCATGCCGCACCAAGACGGACGCCATCTGGCCTCACTGACCGATAAGGAAAAAGCTACGGAACTGGCGGACTTCTCCGTTAGCCCGGAACAATGGGGAAACTTCCTCTGTACCCTGTTCGATGAATGGGTGAAACAGGATGTAGGTACTTACTATATCCAGCTCTTCGACTCCACCCTTGCCAACTGGGTGGGCGAACAGCCGGGCGTATGTTCCATGGCAAAGACCTGCGGACATGCCGGTGTAATGGAATTCAACGGTGATGTATATGCCTGCGACCACTTTGTATTTCCGGAATACAAGCTAGGAAACATCTATCAGAAAACACTAGTGGAAATGATGTACAGCGAACGTCAGCAAGCCTTCGGACAGATGAAGCAAAAGTCTCTCCCCACCCAGTGCAGGGAGTGCGAATGGCTGTTTGCCTGCAACGGTGAATGTCCTAAAAACCGCTTTGCACATACTGCCGACGGCGAACCCGGACTGAACTACCTGTGCGCCGGCTACCGGAAATTCTTCAAGCATGTGGCTCCTTACATGGATTTCATGAAGCAAGAGCTGATGAACCAGCGTCCGCCTGCCAACATCATGGATGCTATCCGGGAAGGAAGATTCAATTAAAAATCATATAGTAAATTAACAACAAAAAAGATGAAAGTAACGAAGTATTTGATTGCGGCGGTCGCCGTACTGACAGTCTGCTCGGCACGTGCAGACGAAGGAATGTGGTTACTGCAACTGATGAAGCAGCAGAACTCTATCGACATGATGAAGAAACAAGGACTGAAACTTGCAGCCGATGATTTATACAACCCGAACGGAGTATCGCTGAAGGATGCCGTCGGCATCTTTGGCGGTGGTTGTACGGGCGAAATCATCTCACCCGAAGGACTGATTCTCACCAATCACCACTGCGGCTACGGTGCTATCCAACAGCACAGCTCAGTGGAACACGATTACCTGACAGACGGTTTCTGGGCAAAAAGCCGCAATGAAGAGTTGCCTACTCCGGGATTGAAATTCCGTTTCGTACACCGCATTGTAGACATCACCGACCTCGTAAACGCGAAAGTCAAAGCCGGAGAAGTGACGGAAGTCGATGCATTGACCGCCCCGTTCCTCGGCAAACTTGCCAAAGAAGAACTGGAAAAGAGTGATTTGAAAGGCAAACCGGGCATCGAGGTAAGAGCACTTCCTTTCTATGCGGGAAATAAATTCTACCTGTTCTATTACAAAGTGTACAGTGACGTACGCATGGTAGCCGCTCCCCCTTCCTCGGTAGGTAAGTTCGGCGGTGAAACCGACAACTGGATGTGGCCGCGCCACACGGGCGACTTCTCCATGTTCCGCATCTATGCCGATGCCAACGGAGAACCGGCCGAATACAATGCAAGCAACGTACCTTTGAAGACTCCGAAATTCCTGTCCATTTCCATCAAAGGACTGAAAGAAAACGACTATGCCATGATTATGGGATTCCCCGGCAGCACCAGCCGTTACCTCACCCGGTCGGAAGTGAAAGAACGCATGGAAGCAGACAACCAGGCCATGATTGACATGCGCGGTGTCCGCCTCGATGTACTGCGCAAGTACATGGATGCCAGCGACAAAACCCGCATCCAGTATGCCAGCAAATTTGCCGGAAGCAGCAACTACTGGAAAAACTCCATCGGCATGAACAAGGCAATTATCGACAACGATGTGCTGGGCACAAAAGCGAAACAGGAAAAGAACTTTGCCGAATTTGCCAAAGGTAAAACCGAATACGAGGGTGTAGTAGAGAGAATCGACGAAATCATTGCCAAGAGAATGCCGGTTACCCGTCAGTTCAACTACTTGTACGAAGCCTTGAGCGGCGCTATCGAATTCGGAAGCCCGTACATGATTATGCATAAGATAAAGACGGCGCTGAAAGAGAAAAACGACTCTTTGCTTGCTGCTTCCAAAGCACAGTTGGAAGAGGTGTTCAACGACATCCACAACAAAGACTACGACCACGAAGTAGACCGTGCCGTAGCCAAAGCCATCCTGCCCGCTCTCGCCCAAAAACTGCAACCTGAACAGTTGCCCGTTTTCTACCAGACTATCCAAAGCAAGTACAAAGGCGACTACAATGCTTTCGTAGATGATATGTACGACAACTCCATCCTTGCCAACCGCACCAACTTCGACAAGTTCATGAAGAAACCTACGGTAAAGGCTATCGAAAAAGACCCTGCCACAGCTTACTCCCGCTCGAAGATAGAAAAGCTGAAAGCCGTTTCCATAGAAGAAAAGGCACTGAGCAACGGTCTTGAGTTGCTGCATAAAGCATACATCCGCGGACTGGGCGAGATGAAACTGCCCGTACCCTCTTATCCGGACGCCAACTTCACGCTCCGTCTGACCTACGGCAATGTGAAAGCATACAGCCCGCGCGATGCCATACACTACAATTACTACACCACCACGGACGGCATTCTTGAAAAAGAAAACCCCGAAGACCGCGAATTCGTAGTGCCCGCCAAACTGAAGGAGCTTATCCTCAATAAAGACTTCGGACGCTATGCCATGGCCGACGGCACAATGCCCGTTTGCTTCCTGACTACCAACGACATCACCGGCGGTAACTCCGGCAGTCCCGTCATCAACGGTGAAGGACAGCTTATCGGCTGTGCATTCGACGGCAACTGGGAATCCTTGAGTGGTGACATCAACTTCGACAACAACCTGCAACGTTGCATCGCACTGGACATCCGCTATGTACTCTTCATTCTGGAAAAACTAGGAGACTGCGGACATCTGATAAAAGAAATGAACATCATTGAGTAATGGGAACCCATCCCCAAAAGGGTATGAAAGTGAATGGCATTCGGTCGTATACTGAATGCCATTCACTCGTATACTGAATCCTATTTAGTCGTATATTGAATTTCCCCTCTCTCAGAACACCTTCTAACGCATAGTTACATGAGACGAATCATATTATCATTATTCCTTACATCCGGCATCCTTTCGGCACACGCCGACGAAGGAATGTGGATGCTTACCGACCTCAAACAGCAGAACGAGGTTGCCATGACAGAGCTCGGCCTGCTTATCCCTGCCGAACAGATATACAACCCCAACAGCATAGCCCTGAAAGATGCGGTAGTGCATTTCGGCGGCGGTTGCACGGGTGAGGTTATCTCGGCAGAAGGGCTGGTACTGACCAATCATCACTGCGGCTATGGAGCCATCCAGCAACACAGCAGCGTGGAGCACGATTACCTGACCGATGGTTTTTGGGCAATGTCCCGCAGCGAGGAGCTGCCCTGCAAGGGACTTACTGTGACCTACATCGACGAGATAATGGACGTGACGGACTACGTAAACGACCAGTTACAGATAGACTCTGACCCGAACGGCACAAATTACCTCTCGCCCAAATACCTTGCCATGATAGCCGACCGTTTCCTGTCCGCGCAAGACATCACGCTGACATCCGGCCATAAAGCAGAACTGAAAGCATTCTACGGCGGAAACAAATATTACTTGTTCCTAAAGACAACCTACAGCGATATCCGCATGGTAGGTGCTCCTCCCTCTTCCATCGGCAAGTTCGGAGCCGATACGGACAACTGGATGTGGCCGCGCCACACGGGCGACTTCTCCTTATTCCGCATCTACGCCGGCAAGGACGGCCAACCCTCCGCTTACAACCCCGACAATGTGCCCTTGCAGGTAAAGAAGCACCTCACCATCAGCCTCGCCGGCTATCGTGAAGGCGACTTCACGTTTGTCATGGGATTTCCCGGACGCAACTGGCGCTACATGATTTCCGACGAAGTGGAAGAACGTATGCAAACCACCAACTTCATGCGCCACCACGTGCGTGACGTCCGCCAGAAAGCCCTCATGGAGCAAATGCTGAAAGACGATGCCGTGCGCATCCACTATGCAAGTAAATACGCCTCATCCGCTAATTACTGGAAGAATGCCATCGGCATGAACGAAGGGCTTGTCCGCCTGAAAATACTAGATACGAAACGCGCACAGCAGGAACAGCTCCTTGCACGCGGCCGTGCCCTGAACGACAGTTCTTATCAAAAGGCTTTCGACCAAATACGCGGCATCGTGAAGCATCGCCGCAATGCTCTCTATCATCAGCAGGCCATTCAGGAAGCATTGGTTACGGGACTCGACTTCATGCGGATTCCGAGTACCGCCGCCCTGGTTTCTGCCCTGAAAAGCAAGGATAAAACCCGGATAAAAACCGCCGCCGACAGTCTGCAAGTTGCCGCCGACAAGTATTTTGCGTCCGTCCCCTTCCCCGAAGTGGAGCGAATTGTAGGGAAGAAGATGCTGCAAACCTACATGAAATACATTCCTGCCGAACAGCGCATCGGTATTTTCAAAGTTATCGACAAGCGTTTCAAGGGAGACAGCGATGCCTTTATCGATGCCTGCTTCGAATATTCCATCTTCGGCAGCAAGGAGAATTTCGCCAAGTTCATCCGCAAACCCAGCTTGTATAAGATTGGCAACGACTGGATGACACTGCTCAAATACTCCATCACCGACGGTCTGTTGCAAACTACCATTGCCATGATGGATGCCAACCGCAACTATAATGCCGCTCACAAGGTATGGGTAAAAGGCATGATGGACATGAAGCGGGAAGCCGGCACACCTATATATCCCGATGCCAACTCCACCCTGCGCCTGACCTATGGACGCGTATTGCCGTATAAACCTGCCGACGGTGTGGAATACGGATATTACACCACCCTAAAGGGGGCAATGGAAAAGGAAGACCCCGACAATTGGGAGTTTGTGGTGCCTGCCAAACTGAAGCAATTGTACCAGACAAAAGATTTCGGACGATATGCCATGCCCGACGGCGAGATGCCCGTATGCTTCATCGTGAACACGGACAATACGGGCGGAAACTCCGGCAGCCCGGTGTTCAATGCCAAAGGCGAACTGATAGGTACGGCTTTCGACCGCAACTACGAGGGTCTGACGGGTGACATCGCTTTCCGTCCATCTTCGCAACGTGCCGCCTGTGTGGATATCCGCTATACGTTGTTTATCATAGACAAGTATGCCGGTGCTTCGCACATCATCAAGGAGCTGACGATTAGCGAAGCGGAACCGGACATGACAAAAAGTAATTAGTTATTACTAATTTACAATTGACGGCGAACAATTTCTTCGTTTATCCGTTATATATTCATAAACTATATATAAGACAAAGATTATGGAGAAATTTGAAGAATTAATACAATCGGAAAAACCTGTTTTAGTAGACTTTTTTGCTACCTGGTGCGGACCTTGTAAAGCCATGCACCCCGTGCTGGAAGCATTGAAAGGCGAAATCGGCGACAGAGCGCGTATTGCAAAAATCGATGTAGACCAGCATGAAGAATTGGCTGCAAGCTATCGTATACAGATGGTTCCTACCTTTATCCTGTTCAGAAAGGGTGAAGCTTTGTGGCGTCATTCGGGGGTAATCAGCGGTAAGGAACTTAAAGCCATTATCGAACAAAACTCATAATTAAGAAACATGAAGAAAATCATAACCATGGCGGTTCTCATCTTCTCAAGCATGCTGACTTATGCTTGCACCGGTGGAGCCGAACAGAAACAAGCTGAAACGCAAAAGACTGCCCAGGAGGGTAGCGTAATCGTAATGAACAAAGCCATGTTCATCAAGGATATATTCGATTACGAGAAGTCCAAAGAGTGGAAATATAAAGGCGACAAACCCGCCATCATCGACTTATATGCCGACTGGTGCGGACCTTGCCGGATGACAGCGCCTATTATGAAGGAACTGGCGAAAGAATATGCCGGGAAAATCGTAATATACAAAGTCAATGTGGATAAGGAGAAAGAACTGGCAGCCTTGTTCAACGCCACCAGTATTCCTCTGTTTGTCTTTATTCCGATGCAGGGCGAACCCCAGTTATTCCGCGGAGCTGCCGATAAGGCAACCTACAAAAAGGCTATCGATGAGTTCCTGTTGAAGAAATAACAGCATATACAAGTAAAGAGAATATGCCCAAATAGAGAATGCTCACTGTGTGCTTTTTTTAGGCACGGGAAATCGAAATCTGTGTAATCCCTGCCTAAAAAGAGCATTAGGTGCACGTCTTAATACAATTTTTGAGGAACAAACTACCGGGTTTCTGTTTTACAGGATTCTTATAATACTATCGGCATCTCCTGCCATACCCCGTTGTACATCTCCATCACAGTTTCATACCCTGCCTGCTTTAATGCCCGCAATGCTTCCGGGCGACCGCTGTTAATCCGCTCCGGATAGTGAGAGTCGCTATTGACCTGAACGCGGATACCCAAACCACGCAATAACGGGAAATAACGTCCGTTGGGATAGAAAGTGCCCAAATCATGGTAAGACTTGGTATTGATTTCCACCTGATAGCCTCGTGCGGCAATGTCTTCAAAATACTCTTTCACGAGCGTATCATACCAAACCTCGTCGAGCAGACCGGGACGATAGCAAGCAGCATTATAGTGCATCTTGTCCGCATGTCCCACTACATCGAACCCGCCCAACTCCAGCATACGCCTCAACCGTCCGTAGTACAAGCGCACCACCTGCTCCAAGTCGCCGCCAAACTGCTTATCTACTATCTGCCTGAAAACATCGGCCGGAACATCCACATCCACCACTTCGCCCCGTTCATTATACAGCATGTGCACGGAACCGATGCGATAATCCAGCGGCAGTTCACGAAAACGGGCAGCAGACGGATTGCTCTCTTCATTTAAATAATCTATTTCCAAGCCGAGATAAAGTTCTATCTTTCCGGCATACTTTTCCTTTATCCGATGAAATTCGGCCTGATAGTCGTTCATACGGTCCCACTCCATAGTCCATGCCGTAGAAAAAGGCAACGGGGCATGGGATGAAAAGCCATACGAAGTAAATCCCTCGCTCAAGGCAAACCGCACGAAATCTTCCATGCTGGCACGTCCGTCACAATACAGGCTGTGACTATGATAGTTCGTCAGATTCTTGCTTCTGCTCATTCTCGTATATTTTAGTTAGATTCTTAATTCCGGCGCCTCATCAGTCTGCCGATAAAAACCGGAGCTAGTTCTCAGTTCGACTCTATCTCGCTCAGTTCCAGCCAGCGCATGGTCTTTTCATCAATCAAGTCCGTCAGTTCCGGCAAGCGTTTTGACTTCTCCGTCAATTCCTCTACGGATAGCGCACCGCTGCACAACGCCTCTTCAATGGATTGCTTTTCGGCTTCCAATGCCGCAATCTCCTGTTCGAGTTGTTCAAATTCGCGCTTCTCCTTGAAAGACATACGGCGCTTTTCATTCAGACGCACTTTCGCAGTCTTTTCTTCCTGAGTTTTAGCCGCTTCTTTTTCCTTTTCCTTCTCTTGGGCGGCTTTCACATCTTTCCAATCGCGATACTGCGTATAGTTGCCGGGGAAATCGCGGATGTCTCCCTGCCCGTTAAACACCAGCAAGTGGTCCACCACCTTATCCATGAAGTAGCGATCGTGGCTCACCACAATCACACATCCCTTGAAGTTCTGCAAGTACTCTTCCAATACGTTCAGCGTAACGATGTCCAGGTCGTTGGTAGGCTCGTCCAGAACCAGGAAATTAGGATTGCGCATCAGCACCGTACACAGATAGAGACGGCGGCGCTCGCCACCGCTCAGCTTATAGACATAGCTGTGCTGCGTTTCAGGCGTAAAGAGGAAATGTTGCAAAAACTGCGATGCCGTCAGACGCTTGCCGTTACCCAGCTCTATCACTTCCGCAATGTCCTGCACCACATCGATGACTTTCATCTGCTCGTCAAACTGCAAACCCTCCTGCGAATAATAGCCGAAACGGACGGTTTCGCCGATGTCCAGCGTACCACTATCCGCCAACTCCTGTCCCATCAGTATCTTGATGAAGGTGGACTTTCCCGTACCGTTATTCCCCACGATGCCCATCTTCTCATAGCGGGCGAAGATGTAGGAGAAATCATCCAGTATCTTCAAGTCGCCAAAGGACTTATAGAGGTGGTCTGCCTCGAATATCTTGCTGCCAATATAGGATGCCTTTACATCCAGCTTTACATTATCGTTATTGAAACGTTGCTTGGCTACCTTCTCCAATTCATAAAAAGCATCTTCCCGGTAACGTGCCTTATGCCCTCTGGCTTGCGGCATACGCCGCATCCATTCAAGCTCCGTACGATACAGGTTATTGGCGCGTTCTATCTCTACGGTCTTGGCTTCGATGCGCTCTTCGCGTTTTTCCAGATAATAGCTGTAATTGCCCTTGTACTGGTATATACGGCGATTGTCTATCTCGATTATCTCCGAGCAGACGCGGTCGAGGAAGTAGCGGTCGTGCGTCACCATCAGCAGAGTGAGGTTGGTACGGCGCAGATAATCTTCCAGCCATTCGGTCATATCAAGGTCGAGGTGGTTGGTAGGCTCATCCAATATAAGGAGATCGGGTTCGGTGATAAGCGTATTGGCAAGCGCCACACGTTTCAATTGTCCGCCGGACAGAGACTTCACCTGCTGATTGAAATCGCGGATTTTGAGTTGAGAAAGAATTTGTTTGGCTTTCTGCTCATACTCCCAGGCCTTCTCATGGTCCATGCGCACCAGAATTTCATCCAAACCGGGATGCCCTTCCGTCTCCATGCAACGTTCATACTCCTTTATCAGCTCTACGGTACTGTTGCCATGATGAAAACATGCTTCCAACACAGTCAGCTCTTCCGGATATTGAGGGTCTTGTTCCAGATAGCCGACACGTATATCACGTCTGAAAGAGATTGTACCGCCGTCATAGCCTTCTTTTCCGGAAAGGATATTAAGCAGTGTGGACTTGCCGCTGCCATTCTTGGCAATAAGCCCCACCCGTTGCCCTTCGGACAAACCAAAGGATATATTCTCGAATAGTACCAGGTCGCCAAACGACTTAGTCAGGTTTTCCACTTGAAGGATTGAATTTACTGCTGCCAAAACTTATTAAATTGAGAGTTGAGAATTAAAATTGAGAAATTGCCATGCAGACGGCAATATGAATCGGGCAATGGCTTGTCATGAAAGTAAATTCCGGTAAACCTCTGCAAGATTGCAGGGCTCTCCGGCTTTGACTTTGCTCCATACCAATTTCATCGGGTCTATCACGGTATTGCCCGCAACACTCGTCAGAACAGGGGCTTCACGATTGCCGTCGATGAGCGTACGCCATTCCAAACCGTCTACTTCATTAGCCAAAATCACACAAAGCGTAATACCCAGCGACAACCATACCTCTTTTTTCTTGGCGCCTATGCTGCCGCTGTCTATGACCTGCTGCATATTGGCTATATCTTCTTCCTGTCCCTGGAAGTCTTTCTTCAACTGCTCTTTTACAGTGGTACATACCCACTCGTATGCTTCGTTTATCCGGTAAATTTCCGATAGGCGCACCGGAATTATCTCTGCCGGATATTTTTGGCCGGCCCGACGGACTTCCAATGAAGCTATGATGCTTTCGGCCTCTGCCACCGGCTCTCCCTTACGCACCGTAAACGAGCATTCAAAAGCAACATCGTCTATCCCAGCTATCCAGAGATGGGAAGTGTAGTATGTTCCTTCTTCCTCAAACATCTCCTTACTGTACGCACAATCCAGACGACCTATTTTCACAAGTGTGGCCGAAGTATTCTCTTTGAGTTCCTGCTTAACAGATTCCCTGCCGTATGCAGTATCTCCCTTATAAGCCGATATACGGAAATTACCGGTCCACTCGTTAGGATTATAAAACAGGAAAGAGCCTTCCCCGTCTTCAAATTCATTCCAGTCTGCCGGATAAACCATAGAGAACCATGCTCCCGGAGAAATGTATTTCTTACCTTGTTTCATACTTCATTGACTAAATGGGTTCTTTCTTGCAAAAGTAACATTACCGCTGTTGATATGCAAACAAACCCAACAAAAAACAGCCGATTCTCACGAACCGACTGTTCCAATCATCATCTATGAATGAAGACTGTTTAGGTCTCCAATATTTTAACATATCTTATAAATCCATATTTCGAGTGCAAAGATAATCAATGAAATAATATGTGCATCAAGATTTTAAGATATTTAAATTAACATTCTATAAACTAATAAGGTTATGACCTACTTAATGTAACCGTAATACTCATTATCTGTTGCACAATCCCACCAAACCGGACACGACCAAATCGGGTCTGTCATGGCTTGTTTGTTGGATGCCTTTAGCTGAGTCAGATTATAGTTGCTCTCATGAGTACTCTGGCTGAAACGACGGAACCAATAAGTAGGCTCATTCTTAGAAGTACCTACAATCTTGCTGACAGCCGTGAAATCCTGCGGACGGTCGTAATCCACATAGTCATAATCCAAACGGCGCATATCATTCCAATTTTCGGTATTGATACCCAATGCGATAATCTTCTGACGCATAATCTCGAACAAGGTCAGACTAGCAGCATTCTGACATACGGAAGAACTTGCCATATAAGTACTGATTTCACCTTCATCCATCGGCTTCTGATCCGGATTCTTTGTTCCTTCGGCTTCCCATGATTTCAATTTAGCCTGCATACGGTCAAAGTTTGCCTTTATGCCTTTTTGATAGGCATCCAATGCACCATCGGTATCTCCTTTGCGGAAAAGGACTTCCGCCTTGATAAAGCACATTTCCGAATAAGTAAGAATATCGGAATCTGAATTAGGACGTGCATAGAATGTACCCGTACCGCCCACATAGTCTGATTTCGCATCGGTATAGTAATACATATCCGTAGTGTTTCGCCCGCTATTGGCCATACCGTTAGAACGTAAATTTACATAAATAGTATCACCTGCACGCTTATAATCCTTATTATTGCAATATGCAGCCCCCTTTTGATAAAGCACGGTCACATTGTTGCCGTCGACCGTTGTCTGGTGTATGGCCTGAGCATCAGCAATAAATTTCGTCTTTGTTTCATTATCCGCTTTGGATAAATCATAAGTTATCATAAATCCGCCTTTTTCCTTATTATAACCGGTTTCTCCACCCGTTACAAACAAAGCAGCTACCGGACCGCCTTCTGCGCGTGTAGTGGAATGTATCACATCCACCCCGGCATCACGAATCCATTCATTAGCCGTTATTTTACCATCAGCATTCAGTTTCACATTTGTCATCATGGCAGGAACAAGCTTTGACAAACGAGGGTCTTTCACACCCGAACCGCCTGTAAATTCATTAGTCAACAGATTAACATACCAGCGCGTCAGACGTTGTGTCGAACCATATCCGGTACAATCCCAAATAACGGAAGCCTGATAAGGGTCGCTCACCGTAAAATTAACCTCATCCCCTTCCACATTATAATGTTTCATAATGGTGTTGTCATCATTCGATTGAGGAGCAGAGTTCAATGCCGTCAAAATAGCCTCCGGATCATACAAATCCTCTTTCTTGGATAATTTCAGCAAATAACGGGCTTTCAGACCGTAACATAATTTCAGCCACCTGGAAACCTCTCCGCCATTCCATAAATCGCCTGCACTCAATGCGGGAGCCGTAGTGTTCTGCTGCTTGCCAAAATTCTCGATAGCTTTGTCCAGATACCCCATACAGAGTTCATACATGGTTTTACCGTCATCATAGGCCGGATTGGTCTTACCGGTAAACGCTTCCTGAACAGGCAGCTCGCCATGCAAGTCGAGCATCATCATAAATCCCATCGCCTTAATGCAATAAGCTGCACCTTCATAATGATAAGCTCCTTCCGCTTCCGCCTTCTCTATCAAAGGATCGATATTTACACCTGCACCCAGATAAAAATTCTGATAAATAGTGGTACATGAACTTTGGGCAGGATTCCATGATGACAAGAGGCTGTTAGCAGCCGTGCCGCCAGTCTGTGTCATGATACCGGCAATCGTATTGGTACGCATACTGGCTGTACCCCATGCGTAAGCATAATAGTTCTGTATCCACGGCAGGCGAAGCTGCGGTGATACGGTTTCGGAAACCGGATTATCCGGATCTGTATTCACATCCAGGTAGTCCTCGCAAGAAGACATGCCGAACACAAGCGCCAAGCCAAGTGCAATATGTATTAGTTTCTTCATACTCTTATCTTTTTAAATCTGTTATTAGAATGTAAGATTAATGCCAAACGACATGCCGGCTGTGGCCGGAACACCGCAATAGTCGATACCTGCAGAACCGGAACCACCTGTACCGGAACCTGAAACGCATGTTTCAGGATCCATACCCTTGTAGTTTGTCCAAACAAACAGATTAGTTCCCGTAATTGTAGCAGTCAGCCCCTTGATTATATTTTGTTTCTTCAACAAATCCTTGAAATCGTAGGACAAGGAAATAGAACGCAAACGCAGCCAATTGGTGTCAGTTATAAAGTTATAGGCGTTCTTGGCATAATTCTTATAATACTCCTGAATCATATACTTGCCGGAACGGGTAGAGTTACCAACCTGATAAGTTTCATTGGCATTATAGGTAATTGTTTTGGTTTCATAAGACGGTTTTGCAGCAGTACCCGTATTGACAACACCCGTAAATGATACGGATTCTCTGTTTATTGTCTTTGTGCTCAATCCTTTCGTCACGAGATAGTATTCGGTCCCATTATAGATGTCACCTCCCAGACGGATATCGAACAAGAAAGAAAGGTTGAAATTCTTATAGCTGAAACTATTATTAAAACCACCTATCAGCTTCGGTTCACGGTTACCCACAATATTGGTTTCAACTTGCGTATCCTTATACAAACCTGTAGACGGGTCGATAACATTGTACATCTTGCCGTCGGGCCCTTGAGCCGTTTCATACTTATTACCCGTCAATCCCAAAAAATAACCGCCATTGGGTATTGAACCGGCTTTGGCTGCACCGACCTGCGCATCCGTCACATAGAAAATATCCACACCGTCGATAAAATCTCCCAATCGTCCACGGTTACCGGAAAGATTCAATGTCGTTTCCCATTGGAAGTCTTTCGTTACAATAGGTTTACCTGTAATCGAGAGCTCCATACCCTTATTTTCTACCGAACCGCCATTCAGCGTAAGGAAAATGTATCCCGTAGACTGTGCCAAACGCGGTGCACAAATCTGGTCTTTCGTCTTGCTTTGATAGTAAGTATAGTCAAAGCCCAAACGTCCGTTGAAGAAACGCATTTCCAAACCCAATTCATAAGAATCCTGTATTTCAGGTTTCAAACCGACACTACCGCCTGTCCAACTGTTGCCCATACCATATTTGCCACCGTTCAGCGTAGCTACCGGCCACATATAGTATCCCAAAGAATAGGCATCGGCATCTTTACCTACCCGTGCCCATGAACCGCGGATCTTACCGAATGAAAGTACGTTGTTCTTCGGCAGCAGTTCGGTAAACACAAACGAACCGCTTACGGAAGGATAAAAATAAGAACGGTTATTCACCGGCAATGTAGAAGACCAGTCGTTACGTCCGGTCACTGTCAGATAAACAAGATTCTTGTACGAAGCACGGAATTCACCGTAAAGGCCTACCATGCGTTTGCGTACCGTACTCTCTTTGAAATACTGGTTGGCTTTAATAATATTGTTGAAACTGTAAAGCCCTTCCGTTACAAAATTATATCCCCAACGGGTGTTATTCGTTGTCTTCGTAGCTTCTGTAGTAGTACCTACCAGAAGATTCAAATCAAAATCACCGAAAGTCTTATGGAAGTTAGACATCACATTCGTAGTAATGTATTGGTAATTCACATCACCTTTGGACATATAACCGTTCTGATATATCTGCTTGACCGCACCACCCGGACGCCGAAGCGTATTGGAACTGGTAGTGTACTTATCAATACCCGCACGTGCGGAAACATCCCACCAGTCTGTCAGTTTGAGGCTTGCGTTGACTGCACCCGTAAAACGGGATGTTTCGTCCGTCAAAGTATTTTTATTCAGAATCCAATACGGATTTTCAACATCATCCTCCAAATCCTGCAAACCCTCCAATATGCGGTATTTACTACCATCATCATTCAGATAGCGACTCATCTGATCGTCGACAGGCCATCCGTAAACAGCGGTCATTGCACCGTTACCGCCCTGTCCGTACAAACCTGCACTGGTCAGTGTCTTATCAGTACTTGCCTGCGAATAAGAAACATTGGCTCCTACTGTCAGGATGCCATATTTCTGTTCACCATTAAAGCGGAAAGTCGTCTTGTCATAACCAGTTGTAGGGATAATGCCGGACTGATGATAATTGGAACCGGATAAATAGAAAGAACCGTTCTTACTACCGCCGGACACACTTACACTATTATCCCAAACACTACTTCCTTGAAAGAAATCATCTATATTATCATAAGCCATACCATCAATCCGATCTCCCCAGGAATCCATCGTCTTATCAATAAAAGCACCAGAAGTGTTATATTCTCCACGGCCATACTGTTTTTGAGCTTCCGGTAATTTATTAGCCCATGAATAGGTATATTTACTGCTTACATTCACCCTTACAGCACCCTCTTCACCTTTCTTGGTCGTAATGATAATAACGCCATTAGCAGCACGGGAGCCATACAGCGCAGCAGCCGCAGCACCTTTCAACACGGACATGCTCTCAATGTCTTCAGGGTTAATATCCATTACGCGGTTGCTGAAAGTAGTTGCAGTTTTCGTCATGCCATCCGTACCGGAATTACCGGTATTTACTGTAGAGTTATCATAGATAATACCGTCTACAACAAACAAGGGCTGGTTATCACGAGATTCGCTGGCAGAGTTACCGCCACGAATTACAATATTGGAACCGGCACCCGCAGCACCACCCGCCTGCGTAATATTCACACCGGGGATTTTACCAGCCAAAGAGTTTACCACATTCGTTTGCTTGTTCTTCATTAACTCTTTGGAATTAATATCCGAAACAGAATAACCTAACGCCTTTTTCTCTTTCTTAATGCCCATAGCCGTTACAACAACTTCACTCAATGACTGGGTATCATCTTTCAGGGTAACCGTATAGTCGCTTGCCGTTCCTACCTTCACTTCTTCCGTAGCATATCCAACAAATGAGACTACCAATGTGCTACCCACTGGAGCTTCTACCGAGAATTTTCCATCGATGTCAGTAACAGAACCTGTACTGGAACCTTTCACCAATACACTGGCTCCAATAATCGGTTCGCCTGCAACATCCACTACTTTACCTGTGATTGTTTTGGCTTGCTGAGTACTTTGGGAACTTAGCGCATTATCAGCAGCAACAACCGAATATGGCACAGACATCCCAAGCAATGCAAGCAACACTAATGATAAGCAATAATTTCTTTTCATAAGCTCTTTTTTATTTGGATTTATTTGCAAATTTATAAATTAATTCAGCAAATCAAAGAGAGATGTATTTAAAATATATTAAATAAATATTAATATATTTGCTTTTATAATTTTAAAATATTGGGTCAGCGGATTTCCCCGGTTGGCAAGCTTTCTTTTAAGCGTATAGCCTAGCCAGTCTGAACATGAAGAATTTCAGATCAGCCACCCCTCTTAACTGGCTTCGAAAAGCTTTGATTTTAGCATTGAACGACTCCGCTGAAGCATTTGTCAATCGTTCTTCAAAATAATTTATGATGGTCGTACTATGGTTTGAAAACGTATCAAGTACCTTGTTGAACTCCATATAGTCAAACTTTTCCACTTCATTGTACCATCTTGCGAGATTTAGCCTTGCTTCATCGAGACCTGACTTCTTGTTGAAGATGTCTGTCAGTTTCATGCTAAGGCTGTATCCTTCCAGAAGCTTGGGGAATTTATCAAAGAGAATGGCAGCCCTGGTCTTTTGCTGTTCATTCCATTTGCTCCAGTGTTTCAGTATAATGTGCTTGCTTCTGCTTACTATCTGTGACAGGGTTTCTCCGTTCTCCATTCTTTCAGGTTCCCATTTCCCTATTCTTTCCCTTTCCGCCTTACTCTTTGTTTCTTTCTTCTTTTGGCGATGCTCCCTGATAGCCTGATTTTCCGCATCAAGTACTTTCCACCGATAGCGTATTCTTAACTGGTCAACAGCTTCAGACATGAGCTGCTGTACATGAAAACGGTCATTGATCAGCTTTGCGGCAGGAAACACCTTTCTGACTGTCAGCATCATGGCTGAAGATAAATCTGTAGTGACAGTCTTGACAGACAGCCGTTTCCGGTGCGGAAGCCTGCGCAAGATTCCGCTTACCGCATCTGTGGCCACTCCACGAACTATTGCAACTAAAGCACCCTTACGACCTTTAGCTGCTTTATTGGTCAGAATCGTATAAACATCTCCATTGCTCAGGCAAGTTTCATCCAAAGAAAGCTTTTCTCCAATATTTTCAGGATAAAGGAGATAGTCATGCGCATGTTCGAGCTGATCCCAGTTCCGGTAATCACTGATTTTCTCCTTGTATTGTTTACGAAGAGTCTGCCCTTTTACGCCATAACGTTCCGCAAGCACACTGATGCTCACAGGAGTAGATTCAATCTCCTTCTTTTAAAAAAGAGACGAACTCAGAATTGAGCCGTGTACCGTCAAATTCGGATAAATCCCAGTCATAACTGAAGATTTCATTGGAAGATTTGTCAAGCCATTTACGTTTACGAACATGGAGATAAGTGGCGCGACCACGAATAGGATAGTCTTGGATTGTACGATACTCACCAAAACCATAGGATATGATATCCGGATTGATCTTATCTTCTTTTAGTTGAACTTTTTTTTCATCAAGATAAATATCAAAACGGTCAGCACTCTTGTCGAAATTGACAATATCAAAGTTGTCTATAAGCACATCCGGAAGGATGGCACGAAGGAGTTGTGCGGGTTTCATAAAACAAAGGTAAGCAAAGATAGCTAATTTTAAAACTTACCAACCAGATATTTCCGCTGAGCCAAAATATTGGCAAATATAAAACAATAAACATTATTATTTCTTATCAGATAAGTAGCGTAATATTTTAAAATTATAAAAGCAAATATATTAATATTTATTTAATATATTTTAAATACATCTCTCTTTGATTTGCTGAATTAATTTATAAATTTGCAAATAAATCCAAATAAAAAAGAGCTTATGAAAAGAAATTATTGCTTATCATTAGTGTTGCTTGCATTGCTTGGGATGTCTGTGCCATATTCGGTTGTTGCTGCTGATAATGCGCTAAGTTCCCAAAGTACTATTTAATCTTATAAACTATTCAACCTTTACTATTTTCCTATAGGTTGTATCCGCCTTCTTACATCCTTGGATATTTCCAAAAACATATAATTCAATCTGCCGGAATGAATGCCCTTTTCATTCTCTTTATATTTCCGACTTGCATACTCTTTAGACTTATCAAAGGTTATACGGGACATCTGATTCTGCGTTTTTCCCACCATAGTAGAATCCAGCCGTTCATCAGGAAAGAAATCGTCCAAATCCACATCCCCAATCATGGTGGTCTCAAGAAATTTCATATCTTTATGATTTGCATCAGTATAATAACCAACAAACATATGTCCGGGTGTACGTACCAGTATCGGCTCGATATTTATGGCACGCAGCAAAGAAGCAAACAGAACACTCCCATCCACACAATTAATTTGCGACGACTCCAAGGCATCATCGAATGTACGAACACGTTGAGAGAAAACCACATTGCTGGACAGGCTTGTATTAGAAACCGAACTATACCGGAAATTACGTTTCTGCAAAACATTCCACAAGGCATAAACCTGATTATCGACAGCCTCAGGACTACCCTGATAACCGAGGAAACGATTCACAATACGAGTATTCAATGCCTCCCGTAGCAAATGGTCTATCATAGGATTTTCTTCATTGACATAAGCAGCAAAGAATATTCCGGTATCATGAAATCTCGTACCTCCCGTAACATACCCCAATAAACACTCATTGATACTGCGCACCGAAAAAGTACGTACCCGCTGCCCCAACTCTTTCCTATTCATCTCTACCGTAACGGCAACGCTAATCGGCTCCGCCTGATTATTATTCTTCAAGGCTTCATAGTTCCAGATAATATCGGGATAGATTGTATACTCGGTACGTGGCCTTGCCAATACAAACTCCGAAACGGAACGGGAAAAGAAAGGGGTTTCCGCAACTTCTATCCTCACCCGGCTATAAGCCTTTGCCGACCGGACTTTCACAGCGATACAAGATTTTGGGTTTCCCACAAACATCGAATCAGCCGGCACAATCACCTGGGCATCTGTCGTTGCAACAGACAAAATGCTGGAAGGAAAAATATTCCCACCCAATTCATCCGTTATCTCAAAACCGGAACGGAAAGGAGCAACGTTCAACCAAATCGAACCAATAATTACAACAGCCAATACAGCCACTATTAACGGCATACGCCACTTAGATTGTCCCCACCTCTTTATATCCATTAATTCTTTCATATAGAAACCCTTTTTAAAACAATACAAAGATAATACTTAATTAGTTGCAAGAGAGATTTTGTAATCGCAATGTAATACTTGTTTCATTCCATCGTAACAAAAACGCCGCAATTTTGTCGAAGAAAAGAAATAAAGTTTAACTTTGTAATAAAGAGACTCTATACGTCTCTCATTACATTAATTCAGAAATACAATGAACGAATATCGGATTTTAGTAGTAGACGACGAAGAAGATTTATGCGAAATCTTAAAGTTTAACCTTGAGAATGAAGGCTACGAAGTAGATACCGCAAACTCTGCCGAAGATGCCTTGAAAATGGACATCAGTACTTACGACCTGCTATTACTGGACGTGATGATGGGGGAAATTTCCGGATTCAAAATGGCAAGTATGCTAAAGAAAGAAAAGAAAACGGCCAAGATTCCTATCATCTTTATCACAGCCAAAGACACCGAAAATGATACGGTAACCGGATTTAATATAGGAGCAGACGACTATATCTCCAAGCCTTTCTCCTTACGCGAAGTAGCAGCACGCGTTAAAGCCGTATTACGCCGTACCCGGCAAACTGAAACGGAGCGCGCACCTGAACAAATTGCCTATAAATCATTAGTGCTTGATATCATCAAAAAGAAAGTAAGCATAGACGGAGAGGAAGCTCCCCTCACCAAAAAAGAGTTTGAAATACTGCTCTTGCTATTGCAAAACAAAGGACGCGTATTTTCCCGCGAAGACATATTGAGCCGCATCTGGAGTGACGAAGTATATGTGTTGGACCGCACTATAGACGTAAACATCACCCGCCTGCGCAAAAAGATAGGAATATATGGCAAATGTATTGTAACTCGCTTAGGATATGGTTATTGCTTCGAAGCCGAATAATGACAGACACTTCCTGTCATTCAGCCGGAAGTTATTTCTTTCGGTAATCTCATTATTTCTTGTCTTTGCAGCCTGTTTTATTGCTTATCAATATCAACGGGAGAAAGAGTATAAAGTAGAACTGCTCGACACGCAACTCCAAGACTATAATGAACGCCTGCAACAGGAACTGCGAAGTATTCCAGACAGTCTATGGACATCTACTTTAAACCGGTATATAGCCAAAGGTTCATACAGAGACCTTCGTGTCACTATCGTAAATTTACAAGGCCGCGTCCTTTATGACAGTTACAATGAAACTTCCCAAGAAGCATTCAGCAATCACATTAATCGTCAGGAAGTCCAAAAAGCATTAAAGAACGGCAAAGGATATGATTTAAGGCGCACCTCCGAAACAACAGGCATACCCTATTTCTATTCGGCAACTCTCTATCCCCAGTATATCATTCGCTCGGCATTACCCTATGATGTAAACCTGGTAAATAGTCTGGCTGCCGATCCGCATTACCTCTGGTTTACAGCTATTGTTACTTTATTGCTGATATTCGTTTTCTATAAGTTTACATCCAAACTGGGTACGGCAATCAACCATCTGCGGGAATTTGCCAAACGCGCCGATAAAAACGAACCGGTGGAAACCGATATACAATCTGCTTTCCCGCATAATGAACTTGGCGAAATATCCCAGCACATTATACAGATATATAAACGTTTGCGGGAAACCAAAGAAGCGTTATATATCGAACGTGAGAAACTGATTACACACCTACAGACTTCTCGCGAAGGATTGGGTGTATTTACTAAAGACAAAAAAGAAATCTTAGTCAATAACCTCTTTACACAATACGGCAATTTAATCTCCGATTCCAACTTGCAAACTACCGAGGAGATATTTTCCATTTACGAATTTCAAAAAATCACCGATTTTATCAGTAAGGCACAAAGAAGACCTTCGGATAAAGAAGAGAAGCGTCTCTCCATCAACATCAATAAAAACGGGCGCATATTCATTGTAGAATGTATCATCTTCCAGGATCTGAGTTTTGAAATATCCATTAATGACATCACACAGGAAGAAGAACAAGTACGTTTGAAACGCCAACTGACACAGAACATTGCACATGAACTGAAAACCCCTGTAAGCAGTATTCAAGGGTATCTGGAAACAATTGTCAGCAATGAAAGCATCCCTCGCGAAAAGATGCAGACTTTCCTAGAACGGTGTTATGCCCAAAGCAACCGGCTGAGCCGTCTATTACGGGATATCTCCGTACTGACACGTATGGATGAAGCAGCCAATATGATTGATATGGAGAAAGTAGACATCAGCATGCTTGTCACCAATATAGTCAACGAAGTATCATTGGAACTGGAAGAAAAGCATATTACGGTAGTCAACGGTTTACATCCCAAAATACAATTAAAGGGTAACTATTCATTACTCTATTCCATATTCCGTAACCTCATGGATAACGCCATGGCTTATGCAGGAACCAATATCTACATCAACATCAACTGTTTCCGTGAGGATGAGAACTTCTATTATTTCAGTTTTGCAGATACCGGAGTAGGCGTTTCACCAGAACATCTGAATCGTTTGTTCGAACGCTTTTATCGTGTAGACAAAGGACGTTCGCGAAAATTAGGCGGTACAGGCTTAGGGCTTGCCATCGTAAAAAATGCCGTCATCATTCATGGCGGAACAATCTCCGCCAAGAATAATCAAGGTGGCGGACTGGAATTCGTTTTTACGTTGGCAAAGGAGAAATAATTTCTTTTATTCATTTTGGTTTGTTACTTTTTTCATTATCTTTGCGATGCATTGGTTTGTCGACTTTTTTCAAAGGAGGCGATTAAAAGGGAATCAGGTGCAAGTCCTGAACAGTCCCGCTGCTGTAAGTTTCACATAATGTTGCAGACAATGAATTCTCTCTCCATGCCACTGGAAACGTTTTCCGGGAAGGCAGCCTGCAACAGAAACAAGTCAGAAGACCTGCCATGCATTATCTTATCATTGCTTTCGAGGAAAAAGCGTTGAGTCTAATGAACGGGATAAATTCTATCCAATCATTTCATTCATCAAAACTCTTTCAAAGAAAGTAAAAGAGAATAAACTCTGCCAAGTTTATTTAAATGATGTCCGGCCGAAGTGATTCGCCCGGACATTTGTTTTACAGAAAGTCATCAAAAACATTGTTCATCATCTATAAAATCATTATATTCGGCACATAAAACACAAAAACGGATTTATCCGTTGACCTATTGTCTAACTTATAAAAAAATAATCTATGGAATTACCATTTGCCGAATCATGGAAAATCAAAATGGTGGAACCTATTCGTAAAAGTACCCGCCAGGAGCGTGAACAGTGGTTGAAAGAAGCCCATTACAATGTTTTTCAACTAAAATCAGAACAAGTTTATATCGATCTTATCACCGATTCGGGAACAGGAGCCATGAGCGACCGGCAATGGGCCGGTATCATGCTCGGAGACGAAAGCTATGCCGGGGCTTCTTCTTTCTTCAAATTGAAAGAAGTCATTACCCGCCTGACCGGTTTTGAATATGTCATTCCTACACATCAGGGACGTGCTGCCGAAAATGTACTATTCTCTTATCTGGTTCATGAAGGAGATATTATCCCGGGAAATTCTCATTTCGACACAACCAAAGGTCATATCGAAAGCCGAAAAGCAATAGCATTGGACTGTACGATAGATGAAGCACGGCAAACGCAACTGGAAATTCCCTTTAAAGGCAACGTAGATCCTGCAAAGCTGGAAAAAGCATTACAAGAACATCACAGCCGCATACCATTTATCATTGTTACCATTACCAATAACACAGCTGGCGGGCAACCTGTTTCCATGCAAAATTTACGGGAAGTCCGGAATATTGCCGATAAATACAATAAACCTGTCATATTCGACTCCGCCCGTTTTGCCGAAAATGCCTATTTCATAAAGACACGTGAAGAAGGTTACCAAGATAAGAGCATAAAGGAAATAACCAAAGAGATGTTTGCCCTTGCAGACGGTATGACAATGAGCGCCAAAAAAGACGGCATCGTAAATATGGGAGGATTTATTGCAACCCGCCGACAAGACTGGTATGAAGGAGCAAAAGGATTCTGCGTACAATTCGAGGGTTACCTTACTTATGGCGGTATGAATGGCCGAGATATGAATGCACTTGCCATCGGCTTGGATGAAAACACCGAATTTAATAATCTTGAAACCCGTATTCGCCAGATAGAATATCTGGCTAAAAAATTAGATGAATACGGAATACCGTACCAACGTCCCGCCGGAGGACATGCAATTTTTGTAGATGCTCCCAAAGTTTTAACACATGTTCCTAAAGAAGAGTTTCCTGCACAGACTTTAACCGTCGAGTTATATCTGGAAGCCGGCATACGCGGATGTGAAATCGGTTATTTACTTGCCGACCGTGATCCCGTTACCCGTGAAAACCGCTTCAACGGACTGGATTTACTCCGGCTGGCTATTCCACGCCGCGTGTATACCGATAACCACATGAATGTAATAGCCGCTGCGCTTAAAAATGTATATGACAGACGCGAAACAATTACAAGAGGAGTACGTATTACTTGGGAAGCTCCGTTAATGCGTCACTTTACAGTACAATTGGAAAGGCTGTAACTACAAACTCAATGTCAGGACAAAGTCTGAAAACAAATAGTAGTAAATTTGAAAAATCTGTTTCTCCGCCGTACGGTATTCGGCGGCGGAGAACACACCTTGTTCGTCAGGCGTAAAAGGCATTACATGCAAATGTTCCCGAAAATCGACATCGGAAGCGTTCATACATTTAAACATGATTTCTTTTGCAGACCAGTGAAGCAACAACGACCAGGTTTCCGTACCTTTGAATAAGGATTTTTTTTCATCTTCACGCATAAACTTATGCGCCACTTTCCGTACCCGCTCGCTATAACACTCAATATCAATCCCGACTCTTTTCCCCGGTTCACCTAACAGGACCGCTACATAACCTTTGGTATGTGAAATACTGATGGAAAAAGAGCCGTCTGCCAAATAGGGCCCGCCGTTGGAATAATAGTGTATTTCTTTCTCTTCGCCAAGCATTGTATATAGCAATACACGTACAGCCAGCCACTCCAACTTACGAGAAACGGCTGTAAATTTTCCAATACCCTCTTCATATTTTTCTTTATGAGGAAGTAAAGCAAGCAGTTCTTCCAAACTTTCACTTGTCTTCCAAATCCCCCACTTATATGAACTCTCTGTATATTGTTTAAAAACAGGCATTACTTCTCTGTTTCTGAACCCTCCCGTACCGGTTCATTTATTGTAAATTTCACCTTTAAGATGCGGCGGTTATCCATTTCAAGAACCTCAAATTCATAATAATCATAAGTTACTTTCTCGTGAAGCGCCGGAAATTCCCCTTTCAACTCAAGTAAAAGCCCCGCTAAAGTATCGGCATCACCTGCCACTTCATCAAAAGTTTCTTCATCTATCTTGGTTATCTTATAGAAATCCGTCAGTTGTGTTTTAGCCTCAAACACCCATGTGTGGTCATTGAGTACGGCATAAGTACGTTCTTCATCATCGTATTCGTCACGAATCTCCCCAACAATCTCTTCAATAATATCTTCCATCGTAACAATACCCGATGTCCCTCCGAATTCATCCACCACAATAGCGATATGAATCTTGTTTGCCTGAAAATCACGCAGCAAATCATCAATCATCTTGGTTTCCGGAACAAAATAAGCCGGACGAATCAATGATTGCCAACGGAAATTATCTCCTTTATTCAAATGAGGAAGCAAATCCTTGATATAAAGCACCCCTTTTATATTGTCACGTGTTTCCGCATAAACAGGAATACGCGAATAAGCGTTCTCCACGATGCACTTTAACACATCCTTAAAAGAAGTGCGAATTTCCAAGTCAACCACATCCAGACGCGATGTCATGACTTCCTTAGCCGTCTCACCTCCAAAACGAATGATACCCTCCAAGATATTGTTTTCTTCCGAAAGCTCGGCTTTATCCGTCAACTCCAACGCATGAGAAAGCTCATCTACTGAAATATTATGATTTTTACGCACAAAATGCTTGTTAAGAAACGATGTAGAACGCACCAATATCGACGACAACGGATAGAATATGGAACGGCATGCCAGAATGCCGGGAGCTGCAAAACGGCAAAATGCCAATGTTTTCTGCGCTGAATAAATCTTCGGCATAATCTCACCGAAAAGCAGCAACAGAAAAGTCAATACAACCGTTAGGATTAAAAACTCCGCAATAACCGAATGGAATTGGAATACATTCATAAAAAAGAAATTACAGAGCATGATAATGGTCACATTCACGAAATTGTTCGTAATCAGTATCGTGGCCAGCAGTCGTTCTGTATCATCCAACAAATTTCTGATTTTCTCATCAGAAGGATGTTTCCCCTCTTCAATAGAATTCAAATCGGACGGCGAGAGTGAAAAAAATGCAATTTCGGAAGCCGAAGCAAAACCGGAAGCAAGCAAAAGCACACCAGCCAATACAATAGCTATAATAGCCGAAACAGAAGGAGTATGTACGGTTATACTGTTAAAAACATCTGCCAATTGGCATAAATAAGCGTCTGGGTCCAAAGATTTTGGTTTTAGTTAAACAATTAGAACGGTAAATCGTCCGTTGGATTATTTTGTGCAGGAGCAGCCTGCGAGTGTGTTGACTGTACAGGAGCAGCCGTTTGTCCGGATATACCTGCCTGCGGTGTAGTTCCGGGCGCTGCGCTTCTTGCAGACAGCATTTCCATGTTATCTACAAAAATCTCCGTTACATAGCGTTTTGCACCGGTCTGATCATCATACGAACGGGTCCGTATTTTACCCTCCACATAAAGTTTGTCTCCTTTATGCACATATTTCTCAGCCGTTTCTGCCAGTCCGCGCCAAAGGACAAGATTATGCCACTCCGTACGTTCAGGAACTTGCGTTCCGTTTGCCAATGTATAGGCACGGTCTGAAGTAGCCAAGGGGAAAGTAGCAACAGCCACACCGGTATCGAGATACCTCACCTCGGGGTCTCTGCCTACATTTCCTAATAATATCACTTTATTTACTGACATACGCTTTCAATTTTAAAATTTGTTGCCAAAATTAGCGAGAATAACAACATCATGCAAGAATACAGCCAACTTTTATAAATACTTCTCCAAAAAAGCATGTACCAAGCGAGATACCGGATACTGCTCCAAATCTTCCATTCTGATACACTGGTATTCCGAAAAAGAACGGGAGTTCTCCGGCAAAACGACTTCATAAAAGTTAGCGTATATCACCCGATGGGACAGCACATGTTTCACATTTCGAAACACCAAACGTACTTCCGGTACCTCTCCTTCCGCTATAAGTGAGCGAAAGGATGCCGATGATAAAAATTCCTCTTCCGATAGATTTCTATCCGTTTCAACCAATGGCAATTCAAACAGGTTTTTCCAAATATCATCAGCCGTTCGTTTATGTATAAAGGTACACGCGCCCATGCGTACATATATATAATTAAAATAACGGTTGGACGTCTTTATTCTGTGTTGCTTCACGGGAAGTTGCATAACCAGCCCTTTCGATAAGGCGGAACAACTATCCGCCAAAGGACAAAACATACAGTTAGGAGACTGTGGCGTACACTGAATAGCCCCAAAATCCATTATAGCTTGATTATAAGCAGCCGGGCGGGATTTATCGAGCATTTCATCAGCTAAAGCAGCAAAGAGCTTCTTTCCTTCCGTAGAGTCAATAGGCACATCAATGCCGCAATAACGGGAAAGCACTCGATACACATTTCCGTCCACTACCGCATAGGGCATATTATAGGCTATGGAACAAATGGCGGCAGCCGTATAATCCCCTACCCCTTTCAAAGCCCGCACTTCCTGATAGCTTTCCGGAAACTTACCGTTCATACTCTTAGCAGCAGCATGCAGATTACGGGCACGAGAATAATATCCCAATCCCTGCCAATACTTCAAGACCTCGTCTTCCGAAGCCGAAGCCAAAGTTCTCACATCAGGAAAACGGCGGATAAAACGAAGAAAATACTCATATCCTTGTACCACTCTCGTCTGCTGCAAAATAATCTCAGAAATCCATATCCGGTAGGGATCAGTAGTGCCTCTCCAAGGCAAATCACGTTTATTATCCGCGTACCAATCCAATAAAGCTTCAGTCAATCTATTCATATATAGTTTCATACCTCAAAAGGACACACATCCTTTTTCAAAAGAACAAAAATACAGTTTTTCAGTCTAACAAAACCTAATGCTTTGACTTTTTTCAAAAAATGTCCAAAATATATTTTTTAGAGCCGCCAAAAAGCTATATATTTGCAGTCCAAAAAATTAGAAAACTATAGTAATAATATTTTTTTTAAGAAAAAAATGACTAAAGCTGATATTGTAAACGAAATTACAAAGAACACCGGAATCGACAAAGTAACAGTGCTTGCAACCGTTGAAGCGTTCATGGACGCAGTGAAGGCATCTTTATCTAAAGATGAAAATGTTTATCTCCGCGGGTTTGGTAGTTTTGTAGTAAAGAAAAGAGCTCAAAAAACAGCTCGTAACATCTCAAAGAACACTACTATCATCATTCCGGAACACAACATTCCGGCTTTTAAACCTGCCAAGACATTCACCATTGCTGTGAAAAAATAATAAACAATTAGTATTAACCCATAAAATTTTGAAGCTATGCCAAGCGGAAAGAAGAAAAAAAGACATAAAATGTCTACGCACAAGCGTAAAAAAAGACTAAGAAAGAACAGACATAAAAGCAAAAAGTAATTTTTAGTCTGAAGGACAAAATAAAGAACAAACTTGTGAAGCTAATTGTCTCGCGGGTTTGTTCTTTGTTTAAGTATCAAACCGGTTCGTCAATGTAAAAAAGATTGATGTACCGGTAAATCTGAACAGAAAACATCTGTATAACAAAAATGTAAAAGCAAATTATTGTGACAAGCGAACTCGTTGTAGACGTACAGCCCAAAGAAGTTTCCATTGCTTTACTCGAAGACAAAAGCCTGGTGGAACTCCAAAGCGAAGGAAGAAACATTTCCTTCTCTGTGGGCAACATGTATTTGGGACGTGTCAAGAAATTGATGCCGGGCCTGAATGCCTGCTTCGTGGATGTAGGTTACGAGAAAGATGCTTTTCTTCATTATCTGGACTTAGGTCCTCAATTTAACTCATTAGAAAAATACGTAAAGCAAACTTTAAGCGACAAAAAAAAGCTTAATCCAATTACCAAAGCAACCATACTTCCCGACCTTGAAAAGGACGGAACAGTATCCAACACACTCAAGGTAGGACAAGAAGTAGTGGTGCAAATCGTAAAGGAGCCTATCTCAACCAAAGGGCCGAGACTGACTTCCGAACTCTCCTTTGCCGGAAGGTATCTTGTATTGATTCCCTTTAATGATAAGGTTTCCGTATCACAAAAAATTAAATCAAGTGAAGAGCGCGCCCGCCTCAAACAACTGCTGATGAGCATCAAACCCAAGAATTTCGGTGTCATCGTCCGCACTGTTGCTGAAGGTAAACGCGTGGCCGAGCTTGACGGAGAGCTTAAAGTTCTATTAAAACATTGGGAAGAAGCTATTGTCAAAGTACAAAAAGCCACCAAATTTCCGACACTGATTTACGAAGAAACCAGCCGCGCCGTAGGTTTGTTGCGCGACTTGTTCAATCCTTCTTTCGAAAACATCTATGTGAACAACGAAGCTGTATTCAACGAAATCAAGGATTACGTAACACTCATCGCCCCTGAACGGGCAGGAATTGTAAAACTGTACAAAGGGCAACTTCCTATTTACGACAATTTCGGTATCACCAAACAGATAAAATCGTCATTTGGCAAAACCGTTTCATACAAAAGCGGGGCTTACCTGATTATTGAGCACACCGAGGCGCTTCACGTAGTAGACGTGAACAGCGGTAACCGCATCAAGAATGCCAACGGGCAAGAAGCCAACGCACTGGAAGTGAATCTGGGAGCCGCCGATGAACTGGCGCGCCAATTGCGGCTAAGAGATATGGGTGGTATCATCGTGGTGGATTTCATCGACATGAATGAAGCCGAAAACAGACAAAAGCTTTACGAACGTATGTGTGCCAATATGCAGAAAGACAGAGCACGACACAACATCCTGCCACTCAGCAAATTCGGATTGATGCAGATTACGCGTCAGCGAGTACGTCCGGCAATGGATGTGAATACTACGGAAACCTGTCCAACCTGCTTTGGTAAAGGCACTATTAAATCGTCCATCCTCTTTACGGACACTTTAGAGAGTAAAATTGACTACCTTGTCAACAAACTGAAGATAAAGAAATTCTCGTTACACATCCACCCGTATATCGCTGCCTACATCAATCAGGGAGTTCTCTCACTGAAACGGAAATGGCAAATGAAATACGGATTCGGAATCAAGATTATTCCAAGTCAGAAATTAGCATTTCTGGAATATGTTTTCTACGATCCGCAGGGAGAAGAGATTGACATGAAGGAAGAAATCGAAATCAAATAAAAGAAACGGCGAAGTCAGATAAAATACTTCGCCGTTTTTTTTTGTTTATCACAGTGCCAGACGGTAGATTTCCTTACTGTCCTGTTTAGTCAGTTTCACATAATTGCCCACAAACTCTCCCTTATTACGATGCAGGCTATCCGCCAAGCGGTCTATATCGGGATTCTCGATACCCAGTTCCTTAAAGTTAACCGGCAGCCCTATAAAACGGAAAAAGTGTTTCAAACGGGACACACCCGCCAATGCCATCTCTTCCAAATCCTCCGATTCGGGAACACCGAAAACACGGTTGGCAAACCGGGCTATCTTTTTCGGATTATGTCCGGCCATAAAAGTCATCCATGCCGGAACTATTACAGACAGTCCGGCGCCATGCGTAACGTTGTAAATCGCACTGACTTCATGTTCCAGAAAATGCGAAGCCCAATCTTCCTCGCAACCCACACCACAAGTCCCGTTATGAGCAATCGTTCCACACCACATAATATTGGCGCGCGCACCGTAATCTCCCGGATTTTGTTTTATGCGATAAGCTTCTTTAATGATAGCTGTCAGCGTACCTTCACAAAGACAGTCGCTAATCTCCACATCCTGCGTATTAGTAAAATAACGTTCCATGATATGCACCATCATATCGGCAATGCCGCAAGCCGTCTGAAAAGGCGGCAATGTATAAGTCAATTCCGGATTCATAATGGAAAAGACAGGGCGCAACAATTCCGGCACACGCAAGCTTAGCTTTTGCAGGGTATCCACTTTCGTTATCACCGAGTTGCCCGAGCCCTCGCTACCCGCAGCAGGAATTGTCAGCACAACAGCAACTTTCAATGCTTCCGTCACTTTCGCCTTACCTATAAAGAAATCCCAAAAATCACCCTCATAAGGTACACCGGCAGCGATAGCCTTTGCTGTATCAATTACAGAACCGCCTCCTACCGGGAGCAGTAAATCAGCCTGTTCACGACGGCAAATTTCAATCCCCTCATACACCTTCGTATCCACCGGATTAGGTTGCACACCCCCCATCTCGCAATAACGAATACCGGCTTTCTGCAAAGATTGCTTCACTCTGTCCAACAACCCGCTGCGCAGCACGGAACCGCCACCATACACAATCATTACTTTCCGTGCCCCATACTTACCGGCCAAGGCACCGACTTGCATTTCCGTGTCCTTGCCGAATACAAATTCGGTAGGACTGTAAAAGACAAAATTATTCATATACCTATAACATAAAAACAGATTAACGCAAATATACGCAGAGTTTCAATATAAAGAATGCCCCCTGCGTAAATTTGCGTTAATCCACACCTTATAATTTATCCTATATACCAACTGTATCTTTCAAAGAAACGCTTGAATGCGCCCCACTTCATCAAGCCTTGTTCAAATACCAGAATCCCCAGCAACGCACAGGAAATGCCCAACATCACATCAATCAGATAATGATGTCCGGAATAGACAGCCGTCCACCAGATGCCCGCCATGATAACAGAGAACAAAGCTATCAGCCATTTCTTGCAACGTCCCATAATAGCGTATGCTACAGCCACCACCATATAAGCCGCATGCAATGAAGGAACAGCGGCAAATACATTGGCGTTCCGTCCATAAATGGAATGAAAGACAGAGCACCCCAGCAGTTCGTCAAAGCGCCCCAGTCCCGCTACATTGCCCGGAGTATTGAGAACCGGCTCAAAGCCATAATTCATGGCATACCAGGGCGGTGCTGCCGGATGAATATAATATCCGGCAAACCCGATAAGATTTACCAGCAGAAAGACCATGGCAAAGCGAAGATATACCTTGCGTTCGCCTTTCAGATAAAGCCACAGACCGAATGCAATGGGAACAGGAACCCAGCAAAGGTAGAATATACCGGCAAAGAAATCGCCTACCGTACAGTGATTCTGTGCAAAATACTCGCAGGGAATCAATTTTGTCCCATCAATCGAGATACCGAACAAGGACTTCTCCGCCTCATACAATCCCTGCACATCAATAGGATTCACCTCATAGTTGGGATACACCCGCATCCAGTCGTAAGAAATGCCAAAGATGATAAAAGGAAGTAGCGCTACCGCCAATTTACGGGTTGTTTTTCCTGCAAAAAAGAGTATCAGAAACAGCCCCGTCATTAAAAGATGCTCTGTACGCAACCCTATACACACGGCTGTCAACAACAAGAACAGTGCTGTAAGGACAACAACAGGCAACGCTTCTTTGACAGAAGGAAAAATATCTTTTCTCATTATTGTTTCTTTAATAATTTATAGCAATGCGCAATGCGAGCGAATGCTGTCAGATTAGCAAGAACGGCTATCACTGCCATAGGAACAATCAGTATCAGCATCGGGTCGAACGCCTTGCAGTCTCCGAAAATACCGCAGCACAAAGCACCAAGGCTGGTCAGCACCACACGCTCGGGACGCTGCATGAAGCCTACTTTACATTCCAGTCCCAATCCTTCGGCACGTGCACGCACATAACTCACCATAAGCGAACCGACCAATGCGACAAAAGTAATCATCGATCCCCACAGATACCCTTGCAAAATCAGATAATAGAAAATACCGAACAGCGTCACCATCTCGCTATAACGGTCGAGCACCGAGTCATACAATGCTCCGAACGTAGAAGACATATTACCTACACGCGCCACGCGCCCGTCCATCATATCGAACAAACCGGCAAAGAGAACAATACCTCCTCCCCAGCCCACATAAGCAAGCTCACCCGGTTTATACATGCCCGCATACACAAATACGCATGCAGCCACGATGTTCATCACCAATCCGGTAGTAGTAATAAAATTAGGCGTAATGCCTACCTTGATCATTCCATGCACAACCGGATTTATAATCTTATAAATCAACTGTTGCAGCCAATCTCTATAATTCATATCAGTTCTATTTAGTCTCTAAAATATTGTCGTATAAATTTCCCGAAATTATGATTACGATATACGAATACCCGTTGCAGATGATAGTTCCAGAAGAACGCCACCAGAATGGCTACGATAATCTTGGACAGGATAAACACATCGTTTATATAATGTCCCAGCAATCCGTCCACCCAGTGCATACCCGTCAGCCACTCGGTCAGGGCAAACGTGCCCCATGTATTCAATAAAATACTACCTCCCCAGACAAAAAGATACTTCAGTGCAACATGCGTCTTTTTGCAGTCGTCCGCATGAAATACCCACCCGTAATTGATAACGCAATTCACCACGCCGCCAACTACAGAGCCCAGAAAAGTAGCATACAAATAAAAAAGTCCGGATAGTTTAACCAGCAGAATGGTCACCAAGAAATCTATGAGACTTGCCACGTATGACGAAAGCTGAGCCTTGATAAAGACCCAAACAGCATGACGCCATCCTGCAAATCCCGGTTTTCCTTTCAGCTTATCAGCCATCTTACTCCGATTAAGACTACAAAGCTATAAATTCCCGCCAAGATATCGTCCATCATCACGCCAATTCCGCCCGGAAAACTTTCCATGCGGTGGATGCCTAACGGTTTGAATATGTCAAACAGACGAAAGAGGGCAAAAGCCCCCAACGCATACCAGACATTTCCAGACGGTGCTGCCAGCAATGCAATCCACACTCCTACCATTTCGTCCACCACCACCCGTGACGGGTCCTCTCCCCAGAAAGGTTCAAGACGATTGGTTGCCCATACTCCCATTACCGTAAAAAAAAGAATAAGAGCCACCGTCAGCCATATCAGGCATATTTCCGAAACAATGAAAGATATTCCGAACCAGATAAGCACGGCCAGTAAAGCGCCTGCCGTACCCGGAGCGAAAGGAGAAAAGCCCGAACCGAAGCCCGTACCGATGATAACCGGGAAAAAAGAGGGTTTCTTCATTGATAAAAAGTGATAGAATAATAAAAGTGACAAGATAATGCGGTGATAAAGTCATAAAAGTGGTAAGGCAGTAAAGTGATGAAATTTCAAGCGGAAACTTGCCAATCACTCTATCGCCTTATCACTTTTATTACCTTACCGTTTTCTTATTTTAGTCCAAATAGCTCGGTGCAGTTTCACCTACCATATTGCGCAGGGTTTCTTTCACCATTCTCCATTGTTGGAACAGGTCATGTACCGGTTCGTGTTCAAAGTCGTGCATCGGGCTCTTGCAGAAGAATGACAGCCAAGTCTGGATACCGCACATACCGGCACGCAGAGCGAGGTCACTGAAGATAACCAGGTCGAGTGCGATAGGAGCTGCCAAGATAGAGTCGCGACACAGGAAGTTAACCTTGATTTCCATCGGATAGCCCATCCAGCCGAAGATATCGATATTATCCCATGCCTCCTTGTTGTCCTTACGGGGCGGGTAATAGTTAATACGTACTTTGTGATATACATCACCGTACAAATCGGGGAATTTTTCGGGTTCGAAGATATTGTCGATAACGGACAGCTTGCTGACTTCTTTGGTCTTGAAGTTTTCCGGTTGGTCAAGCACTTCACCGTCACGATTACCCAAGATATTGGTAGAGAACCATCCGCTTACACCCAGCATACGGGTCTTGAACATCGGAGCAAGTACAGTTTTCATCAAAGTCTGACCGCTCTTGAAGTCTTTACCGGCAATAGGCACATTCATTTTCTTGGA
The DNA here is from genome assembly GCF_025147325.1 of Bacteroides stercoris ATCC 43183. Classification (NCBI taxonomy): domain Bacteria; kingdom Pseudomonadati; phylum Bacteroidota; class Bacteroidia; order Bacteroidales; family Bacteroidaceae; genus Bacteroides; species Bacteroides stercoris. Next base: position 1,948,184 of record NZ_CP102262.1, on the reverse strand, counting down.
GAATTCCCACATAGCCGGAGTATCTACGCACAAGTTAGGAGCACCCATGATGAACGGAGCACCTTCTGCGATTGCAGCGTAAGCGTAGCACATGCTCGGAGAAATAACTTCCGTATTGTTTTCCTTCATTGCCTTTTCCAAAGCAGCGAGCGACTTGTGCTCTTCTGCCAGAGGAACATAAATTTCAGTACTTGCAGCCCACAACACGGCGATACGGTCGCAATTGTTGTTTGCCTTGAAAGTGCGGATATCCTCACGCAACTGCTCTACCATGTCCCAACGTGTAGCGGCATTCTTGATGTGCGTACCGTTCAGGCGTTTTGCAAAATTGTGGTCAAAAGCGGCAGGCATGGGTTTAATGGCTTTCAACTCATCTTTTACGAGGTTCAAGTCCTTTTCCTTCAAAACCTCTGCATACATTGCAGCTTCATACGCATCATCAGCGAAAATGTCCCAACCGCCGAAAACGATATCGTTCAAATCAACCAAAGGCACTATATCCTTAATCAGATGTTCTTTGCCGTCCTGCATACGCATAGTAGCCATTTGTGCGATTGAGCCTATAGCTTTTGCCAACCCCTTACGGGCTGCTAATGTACCTGTAATCATAGTGGTTGCAACCGCACCACCTACTCCGACTACCAGTACGCCTAAACGACCGGTTGCCGGCTTAATGTTTTCTTTCATTGCCATTGAATTATTTTAGTTTAAAAAATTGCTCAAATTTAGGGTATTTTACCCAATATAGATTAGTCTTTTTATCCGATTTAATACTCTGTTAGTAAGATTTAAGTTAAAACGTCATGTGCAGACTGATTCTAAGCCCGGATTTATCTATATTAGGTAAATCGCGGTAAGTCAAACGCCATACATAATCCACCCGGAGCACTTTTAAAATATTCTCAACACCTACCCCTACCTCCACGTACGGAGTGTGTCCCATAGTAGTGCTTCCTGCCGGAAAGGCAAACAATCCCTCACTGAATTCCGGATTGTTCTTGTCGCTCAGATTTCCATAAATTCCCCGGCAGGACAACACTTCGCGCCATTTCAATTTTTTCAACAACGGAATGCGGTTGAAAAGGAAACCGTTCAAAAAGTAAGTCACATCCCACGAGGCATATTCATCGTTCATAAATTCCATTGCATTCATCAGCGAGTAAGACTCCGGCTGAATGGTGTAGGACAAGTTGGCATTGGGAATGATAAGCAGCGGAAAAGGAACTTTATTCCACACCTTACCGGCTTTCAGTATGACGTCCGTATAGCCGAAAGCCGAGAACCAGAAACGTTTCTGAAATCCTGCCTCCGTATAATGATACGTATAGTCTCCACCCAGCACTCCTTTGGCGGCCATTGTATGCGTCAGCGTAAATACCGGAGCATCCAAAGATACCGGAAAACGGTTCCACTGTGTCTGAAAGAACTTCTCATTAGGAGCATAACGCAGTTTAAGTTCCAGTTCACTGGTCGAAATACTTTTTACAAACGACTTATCTTTATCCTGCCTGATGAAAGGAATGAGATGCGAAGATTCATCTTTCCGCAGACGTGTGGTCACTTGAAAGGAGAAGCCCGAATGAAACTCGTTCGTATACGTCAGTTCCGCTTTCCGCTGATAGCCGATACGGTCGTCCTTCTGGCGTTTCAATGCCAAGAAAACGTTATCCTGACTGGTATAGAGATAATGTTGCCCATACTGGTTGACATCGGACAGATAACGGAGTTTCAAAGAGTGAATCGGAAACTCATTGGCATACTCTTTTTTCTTATGGAAAGAATATTCCAGTTCCGCCAACCCTTTCACACGTTCGTCGCGGAAACCGTACGCCACATATCCCCTGCCGAACAAATGCGGATTAAGCCATGCCGTTGTCATTCCACCGGCACGCACACGCACTCCTTCCAGCGCATTACCGCTAATGGTGGTGTTCATCATGCCGATATAGAACAAAGGAGCTTTCTCCTTAGGTGCGGGAATATATCCGGTAAACAGCACCTTCAGCACCTTCTCCGTCCAATAATAAACCGGATAACTACGCAGTTGCGCCATCATCTTGTCTACGGAAGTCTCTTTCTTGCTCACTTCCGCAAGGCGGTTGGCATCCCAGTAAGCGTCGGAATGAGCGGAAGAGTCCATGCCTTCAATCACCTTCTCGGGTTTTCGGAACGCCTGCAAGGCATCGGCAGTAGATTCGTAAGCATAATTCCGGTAATAGACATCCCGTTTGGCATAGATGCCGTCGCTGTTGTCCACCAATTTGAATTCCGTCGTGATACTTTCATTCATAAGTTGCCTTGTACCGTCTTCTGCACGGTCGAAGTCCTGTTCTATCTTCATGTAATCCACAAAGTTCAGATTGATTTTCTGAGGAAAGTTCATCACTACACGACGCACGAAATACGTGCTGTCCAGCATGACGTACAGATGCCCCGTAAAGCCGAACGACTCGGAGTTGAAAGGCACGAAAGTCAAGTCCACGCAAGGCTTTCCGGCAACGGTCAGCGTATCCATCAGATAGTATTTGTAGAACGAAGGGCCTAAAGAAGATAACGGACTGACAAACTTATTGGTAAACAGCGTTATGTTGTTCTGATAAATATCCACGTCCGTCATAGTGACGCTGATGGCCTGCTCCATCCCCTGCTGTGACAGCATTTCGTCCACTCCCGCCTGCCGCCGCGCCTTCACCCATTGCTTTTCGCTGTGCGGCGACTTACGGTAATAATCCGTAGCCAGCAACTCGCGGTTGGACACCGCCAGTACCGGCTTTCCCGTCACGGCGGAGGTATCCACATAATCGGTCAGGAACTTGAACTTGCGGTACAGCCACTTCTGCTGTTTCACACTGTCGAAGTTATTAATGGCAAACGTCATTTTCTCATAACGCTCGCGCTGCCAGAAGTCGCGCTCATCCGGAGAATAATCATCCCGGTGCTCTATCATCTTCCGCACAAACTCCACTGCCGGATTGTTTTTCTTCTTGTAGCGCTCGCGTTTCGGCTTCACCACCACTTCATTCAGTGCATAAGTGGTGGGGGCAAGCGCCACTTTTATACGCTCCCCGCGTGCCGGATGAATCAGCCGGGTGTATTCATTATAGCCCACGGCCGAGATTACCAACCGTGCTTCCGGGCGATAGGTCTTAAAGGAAAATACCCCCTTGTCATCAGTCATCCCCCCCTCTGTGGTTCCTTTCAGATAGACCGAGGTATATGGCAACGGCTCCCGTGTCAGCGAATCCGTGACAACACCTTGCACTATATATTGCGCCCTCACAGGAAGTGCAATTATCTGCAACAGCAGAAATACCCTAATAAACAACCTCATACCTTACCCATCTATCATTCAGTGCGCAAAGGTACGGAAGAAAACTTTTTCTAAAAGTCCGGTTTTGCGGAATAAATGTTCTAAAAAACCACTTTTATTCAAAACACTTCCCGTTAAAACCCGTTGTATAGCGAATACGACTTACAAAAGACGTACAAACCGACCTAAATACTTAATTATGGAATGGATTTTCAACCAACTCAGAGAACGTCCCGAATTAGCCATTTTCCTCACCATTTTTCTGGGGTTCTGGCTGGGTAAGCTGCGTATCGGTAAGTTTACTTTGGGAACCGTCACCAGCGTGTTATTGGTAGGCGTAGTGGTAGGGCAACTGAATATTGCCGTACCCGGCCCTGTCAAGTCAGTGTTTTTCTTGCTGTTTCTGTTTGCCGTAGGCTACAAGGTAGGGCCGCAGTTCTTTCGCGGACTGAAAAAAGACGGATTGCCCCAAGTGGCTTTTGCGGTGCTGATGTGCGTATCCGTTTTGGGAGTAACCTGGCTGCTTGCCCTACTCATGGGATATAACATGGGAGAAGCCGCCGGATTGCTTGCCGGCTCACAAACCATATCGGCCGTCATCGGCGTGGCCGAAGATACAATGGCAAACATGGGACTGGATGAAGCGCAACGGCAGAGCTACGTCAACATCATCCCCGTATCCTATGCCGTAACCTACATTTTCGGTACCGCCGGCTCGGCTTGGGTGCTATCGTCCATCGGACCGAAAATGCTGGGCGGACTGGATAAGGTGAAAGCCGCCTGCAAGGATTTGGAAGTCCGCATGGGCAACTCTCAGGCAGATGAACCCGGCTTTATTCATGCCGCACGCCCCGTCACTTTCCGCGCCTACCGCATCGAAAACGAATGGTTCAAAAACGGGAAAAGGGTCGTAGACCTTGAAGTGTACTTCCAGCAACAGGACAAGCGCCTGTTTGTGGAGCGGATACGCAAGGCAGGCACTATCCGTGAGGTCAGCCCCAACGTGCAACTGGAAATAGGGGATGAAGTCGTACTAAGCGGACGCCGGGAATACGTTATCGGCGAAGAGGATTGGATAGGACCTGAAATACAAGACCAGCAGCTATTGGACTTCCCCGCAGAAAAACTGCCCGTCATGATTACCAAAAAGACCTTTGCCGGAAAGACCGTTTCGGCCATCCGCAACGAGAAGTTCATGCACGGTGTCAGTATCCGCAGCATCAGGCGTGCGGGCATCGACATCCCCGTCATGGCGCAGACCACCGTAGATGCCGGCGACGTGGTAGAGGTAGTGGGAACCAGGCAGGAAGTGGAAACAGCCGCCAGACGTTTGGGCTATATAGACCGTCCTACCAATCAGACTGATATGATTTTCGTAGGGCTCGGCATCCTTGTAGGCGGGTTGTTCGGTGCACTATCCGTCCACATCGGCGGCGTACCAATCAGTCTGAGCACCAGTGGCGGAGCGCTGATAGCGGGATTGCTCTTCGGCTGGCTGCGCAGCAAGCATCCCACTTTCGGACGCATTCCCGAACCGTCGCAATGGGTACTGAACAATGTAGGGCTGAACATGTTTATCGCCGTAGTAGGCATATCGGCAGGCCCCGGTTTTGTACAGGGATTTCACGATGTGGGTATCAGCCTGTTCCTCGTAGGCGCAGCAGCCACCACTTTCCCACTGATTATCGGGCTGTTGCTTGCCAGGTATCTGTTCAAGTTTCATCCGGCCATCGCATTGGGATGCTGTGCGGGCGCAAGGACCACTACGGCAGCCCTCGGAGCCATACAGGATGCCGTAGAGAGTGAAACGCCTGCGCTGGGTTATACCGTGACGTATGCCGTAGGCAACACCCTGCTGATTATATGGGGAGTGGTTATCGTCCTGTTGATTTAATGCCCTGAAGACTTTAAGCAGATTACTTAATAAGTAAAAACTGTTTTCAAGCTTACTAAAATCTTTCCGTCCGACATCTGTCGGACGAAAATTCAACAATTGTCGGACGATAATTCAACAGCTGTCGGACGAATTGAAAACAATTATCGGACGAATAGATTTTAGCATACCTGGAATTAGTTTATGCCGACTGTCACTTTAATTATAACGCTTTTTAAAAACTAAACTTCAGATTATATGAATACAAAACTTTTAGAAAAGAAGATGGAGAATATCAGTCCCTTTGAACTGAAAAACCGTCTTATCGACATGGCAGATGAAAGCCTGAAAAAGACCGCCCGTACCATGTTGAACGCCGGGCGCGGCAATCCCAACTGGATTGCAACCACTCCACGCGAAGCCTTTTTCCTCCTGGGAAAATTCGGACTGGAAGAATGCCGTCACGTCATGTTTCTCCCCGAAGGCATCGCCGGCATCCCCGAAAAACAAGGTATTGCCGCCCGCTTTGAGCAATTCCTCAAAAGCAATACCTACCAGCCCGGAGCCAAACTGCTGGAACAAACCTACCACTACATGCTGATGCAGCATGCCGTCGACCCCGACAGCCTCGTACACGAATGGGCGGAAAGCGTCATAGGCAACCAGTATCCTGTGCCCGACCGCATCCTGCAATTCACCGAAATGCTGGTATGCGACTACCTGAATCAGGAAATGTGCGACAACCGTCCGCCTCGCGGAGCTTTCAACCTGTTTGCCACCGAAGGCGGAACGGCTGCCATGTGTTACATCTTCGATTCGCTGCAAGAGAATTTCCTGCTGGACAAAGGCGACGGCATCGCCCTCATGGTTCCCGCCTTTACACCTTACATAGAGATTCCCCAACTGGACCGTTACCGGTTCAAGGTGACCGAGTTGCATGCCAACCGCATGAGCAAAGACGGGCTGCATCTGTGGCAATACAGTGACGAGGATATAGACCGGCTGAAAAATCCGGCCATAAAGGCTTTGTTTGTCACCAACCCAAGCAACCCGCCCAGCTATACGCTCAGCCCCGAAACAATGGCGCGCATCGTAAACATCGTAAAGGAAGACAATCCCAACCTGATGATTATTACGGACGATGTGTACGGTACTTTCAGCCCGCATTTCCGCTCGTTCATGGCAGAAATTCCGTACAATACGCTTTGCGTATACTCTTTCTCCAAGTATTTCGGCGCTACCGGCTGGCGCAATGCCGTCATAGCGCTGCACGAATACAATGTATTCGACAGACAAATATCCCGATTGCCGAAAGAGAAGCGCGAAGCCCTCAACCGCCGCTATGCCACGCTGACCCTGCATCCCGAAAAATTGAAGTTCATAGACCGCATGGTAGCGGACAGCCGTCAGATAGCCTTGAACCATACGGCAGGACTTTCATTGCCTCAACAGATGCAGATGAGCTTATTCGCCGCCTTTGCCCTGCTGGACAAAGAGAACAGCTACAAGCAGAAAATGCAGGAAATTATCCGGCGCCGCTTGCAGGCTCTTTGGGACAATACCGGGTTTACGTTAGTGGAAGACCCCTTACGGGTAGGCTATTATACGGAAATAGACATGCTGGTATGGGCCGAAAAGTTCTATGGAGAGAAGTTTGTGGAATACCTCAAAAAAACGTACAGTCCGCTGAACGTAGTATTCCGCCTTGCTCAGGAAACATCTTTAGTGCTTCTGAACGGTGGCGGCTTCGACGGACCCGAATGGAGCGTACGTGCTTCCCTTGCCAATCTGAACGAGAGTGATTATATTACAATCGGCCAGGGAATCAAGCGGATATTGGATGAGTACGCAGAAGAATGGAGGAAAAACAGAAGTTGAGAATTGGGAATTCTCAATTAAACAAGATTCGGAAGCGGGTCAATCCGTCATTGTATGTGCGCAGGGAGAATGCACAACCGTGACGGCTCAGCACTTCCCTGATAAACACCAGGCCAATCCCCTGCCCGTTCGGCTTGGTGGAGAAGAAGGGACTGAAGAGTTTAGCTTCGGTCTCTTTGCTGATTCCGGGACCATTGTCTACGATTTCTATAAGAGCGGGGGCAGTGGTCCTTACCGTTATTTCGCCCTGCTTGCCTGCCGCTTCTCCGGCGCTCTCTATACTTTCGGCAGCATTCTTAATGATATTTACCAAAACCTGCTCGAACAGCGAAGCATCCAGGCGCACCTGCCCTACTTCGGGGTCGCATTCCAAGCGGAGAATAATGTTGCGGTCATTGCACATTCCCTCCATAAAACGCTTGCACATGGATACCAATTCGTTCAGTTGAACCTGCGCTACCGTAGGTTCGGGTATCTTCACCACATCGGCAAAACGGGTAATGAAACGGCTCATAGAGAAACAGCGCTCCGTACACACGCGCATCACCTCGCAAATGTCTTCCATATTTTCTTCCGTAGAAAGAGCCTGCTCCACCGTATCCAAGGTAGAGGTAATGCCGGCAGTGGTATTGTTCACCTCGTGGGCAATCATACGGATAACCTTTTCGTATGCACGCTTTTCCGCTTTCATCACTTCATCCGTCATGCGCTCTATCAGGAAGAAAGGATGCTTGAACCCCCTGTCTATAAACGAAGAATGGGTACACTTGTAGATATTCGCATCGTTCAACCGCACCACGGAAGTCGTTTCTTTAGGAATGGATGCCAGCTCTTCCGCCAAAGGCGAATCAATTTTATCCAGTTTCCTGTTCTGCGCCTCTTCCAGACGAACGCCCAGCATCTTTACAGCCATCGGATTGAGTTGTGACACCTCACCGTCCAACGTCATAATGACAACCCCCATAGGCGATGCCTGAATCAGCAAATCAAGAAAATGGTTCTGCTCGCGCATACGCAGACGCTCATTCTTGAGTTGTTCCATCATACGGTTGAAAACGTTCACAATACGGTCGGCCTCATACTGCCCCACCCTGCTGAGCCGGCTGCTGAAATCCTGCTCGCGCAACAACTCCATACCGCTTCCTATCGTACTCATCGGCTTGACAATCTTACGATAGAACACCGCCAGATAGAGCAGTATGAATACAATAATACCCTCCACAACATATAGATGCGTGGTCTGCATTTTGCCTGCCAAATATATCAACGCTCCACCCAGCCCAAGCAAAAACAATACAAGAATAAAAAAATAAAATTTAATACGCACGTGAGGTAGGGATTAGGGGTTAGTGATTAACGATTAGCGATTAGGGGTTAATGATTAGCGGGTAGTGATTAACGATTAGGGGCTGGTAGGGCGACAACTAACGGTCAAGATTTAAATGACTCAACACTTATCGCTAAACCCTAATCACTAATCGCTATTTTATATTTTTCCAGCCGTCTGTATAGAGCAGCCCTGCTGATGCCCAGTGCCAATGCAACCTGACTAAGATTGCCTTTATGCTGTTCTAAGGCTTGCAGGATAGTTTGCCGTTCTATTTCATCCAGCGTCATGCCGGCAAAGGAAGTGCCATCTGCGGCTTTTGCAGGTTCGTCGTGGCGTTGGTACTGCGATTCAAAATCAGAAGCATCCAGGGTTTGTTTTCCACTGACAAGAATGGTACGCTCCACCAGGTTTTTCAATTCGCGGATATTACCCGAATAAGGCAAACGGGAAAGGAAGTTCAGCGCATCCGCTGAAAATTCGGTACGCGGCAAGCCGTTTACGGCAGCCTGACGGTCGGCAAAGTGACGTGCCAACAAGGGAATATCCTCACGGCGTTCGCGCAAGGCGGGCAGTTTTACGGTTATCAGATTGATACGGTAGAAAAGGTCTTCGCGGAATGTGCGTTCGGCAACCATTTTGCGCAAATCGGCATTGGTGGCGGAGACAACACGCACATCCACTTTGCGCGGGCGGCTGTCGCCCAGCACCTCAAACGTCTGGTCCTGAAGCACACGCAATAGTTTAACCTGGCAGGACAAATCCAAGTCGCCTATTTCGTCCAGAAAGATAGTTCCTTTGTTTGCCAGTTCAAAACGCCCTATACGGTCGGCACTTGCATCGGTAAAAGCGCCCTTCTTATGACCGAACATCTCGCTCTCGAACAGACTCTGCGAGATACCGCCGAGATTGACTTTCACAAAAGGCTGTCTGGTGCGCTGACTGTTGATATGGATAGCTTCGGCTATCAGTTCCTTACCTGTACCACTCTCGCCGGTAATGAGTACGGAAGCGTTGGTACGGGCTATGCGGGCTACGGTATTCAGCACCTCCATCAGTCCTTGCGATTTTCCGATGATGTGACTGCGGTTCAAACCCTCCGCCTGCTCTTCCGGCACTTCTTTCGGAGCGGCACTCAGTTCCAAGGCGGTTTCGATACGCTGCAAAAGGGCGGCATTGTTCCACGGTTTGGTAATAAAGTCAAAAGCCCCCGCCTGCATCCCCTGCACGGCAAGTTGGATGCTTCCCCATGCCGTCATCAGTATAACGGGAACATCGGGACGGAAGACCTTTACCTGTTTCAACAGCGTAAGCCCCTCCTCTCCGGTAGTGGAAAGTGTAAAGTTCATATCCATCAATATCAGTGCGGGAGATTCTGCACGAACTATATCCATCGCCTCACGGGGTCCCGGTGCTGTTTTTACCTCATAACCGGCACGCTTCAGCATAAAACTAAGTGAAGAACGTACGGCACTATCATCATCGACTATCAGTATCATAGTATTTTGTAGTTTGTTACTTGCAAAAGTAAGTTTTTTAGCCACAGGTCATACAGATTTGCACCATTTTTTTGTTATTTCCTTTATAATCGTACAAATCGGCATAATTTCTACCGGCATCAGCCTTTGATTATATCTTCAAAGTCGGCTTCCAACTCCATGTTCCGTTCAAAATCCCAAAGGGTCAGGCTACGGAGTTGATAGAAGTAATACCAATAATAATAAAGTTCGGAGATGTGCTTTTGCCGGGCTTCGTCTTTGGAGTTCTGCGCATCGTTGAGGTCAAGGGTACTTATTTTACCAATCATAAAAGTCTCTACACTGGTCTTGTAACGTTTTTCGGCTATCTGGTCCGCCTCTTCGGCTATTTCCAACTGCTGGGCTTGGTTGTTGAAGTTTGCCACCAGCAGGAAAATGTCCTGATTGAAGTCCATTTGTTCCTGTCGGATTTTGGAAAGTACCACTTCGCGGTTGCTCTTGGCTACCCTCACCTTGCCGCGACGTTTTCCCCAATCGAGGATAGGTATTTTTACACCGACCTTGACAATCTGGTTATCCAGCAAATCCTGATAGGCAGATGAGAACTCATAGTTTTGTCCGGTATAGCCAACGCTGGCAAACAGGTCTATACTCCTTAAATTTCCACGTGCCGTAGCCACTTCATAATCGGCTTCTAACTGGCGGCGACGTATATTCTGGGCAAACGAGTTGCGTTCCAAAGCTTTGTTCAGAACACGGTCGTAGTCCATTTTAATACCAGGAACGGAAGCAGGTATAACAGGATTCAGCCCCTCGCTCTCCGACACGCCGAGAAACGAACGTAGCTGAAACATCTTGGCGTTCAAAGTGCTTTCGGCTTCGGTTACATCGGCTTTGCCTTGCAGAGAGTTCAGCTTGAGTTGCAGCAAGTCGTTTTCCGAAATCTGTCCCATTTTCCGTTTGGCAATGGCCACTTCGTAAAGCCGGTCTGAGTTTGCTTTGTTTTGCTGCGCCGTGGCAAGCGCTTCCTTTGCCAGCAATAACTCGAAAAAATAAGTAATGGTCTTCATCGTTACCTGCTCCGTTGCCGAAATAAAGGCAGCCTTTGCCTCTGCATACCGGACAGGTTCGATACGGCGGTTCCACTTCAAACTGTTCACGCCGAATATAGGTTGCGTCAATTCAAGGCTTACGGGCACGGACATAAACTGTTTGTCGCCGCCGGAGCCCAACTGCTTGATGTAATCGAGAGAAGAAGCCAGCGACAACTTACCGCCTGTGAACCAAATGTTCTGGTCAATGGAAAGTGCACCGGACAACCCCAATGTATTGTTACGGACAAAGCTATAGGAACCGTCCGAGTTCTGATAGGTGCTGTACGACTTATTATAATTGGGCAATGTTCCCGTAAAATTTATTTCGGGCAACAGGTCTGCACGGAAAGTACGGTATTCCCAATAGGCTGTCTTCAATTCGTTGAGCGCCACGGCAGCATCTACAGATTGGGTACGCGCCAGTGCAATGGCTTCCGCTAAAGTGATTTCACGTTCGTGCGTCAAAGTATCATTCTGTGCCGAGGCAAACAGTGATATCCCAAAACAAGCGGCAAGTAAAATATTCTTTTTCATGTTCGGTCTTTAAAATTGTCGTTGACAGAAAAGCAAAGAGTGTGCCAAGCAGGCAGGAAAGTATTACGCAAGGGGGAGTGTCCGAAATCGGACACTCCCCCTGTTCGTTTGCGGACGGTTAATAATGACTCAGTCCCGAGTCAAACACTAAAGTACCCCTTTTGAGCTTGGCAATTCATAGTGATAAATATCGCGTTTCACCGCCATCTTCAAGGCTCTTGCCAGTGCTTTGAAGATTCCCTCTATCTTATGATGCTCATTCTGCCCTTCCGCCTTGATGTTAAGGTTCATCTTGGCTGCATCGCTTAATGACTTAAAGAAATGCAGGAACATTTCCGTAGGCATCTCTCCTATTTTCTCGCGCTTGAACGCGGCATCCCATACCAGCCAGGGACGTCCTCCAAAATCCAGACATACCTGACACAGACAATCGTCCATAGGCAGTGCATAGCCGTAACGTTCTATGCCGCGCTTACTGCCCAATGCCTGATACAGGCACTCACCCAAAGAGAGGGCGGTATCCTCTATTGTATGATGCTCGTCTACTTCCAAATCACCTTTTACGTGAATGGTCAAATCCATGCCGCCATGCTTGCCTATCTGTTCCAGCATATGATCGAAGAAACCAAGTCCGGTATGAATATCACAATGACCGTTACCGTCTAAATTTACAGCCACGTAAATATCCGTTTCTTTCGTGGTACGGCGCACTTCCGCTTTCCGCTCACCGGCAAAAAGAAATTCGGCGACCTTATCCCAATCCTTTGTTGCCAAAACACAGACGTCCTCCAAGCCCTCACACGCAGCTTCACCACCGGCCGATTTCGGTTTCAGCATATTCGTATCTTCCTGTAAGAGGATAGCACGGCATCCCAGATTCTTAGCCAACTCCACATCCGTAGCACGGTCGCCTATCACAAAACTATTTGCCAAATCGTATTCAGGATTGTCGAGATATTTCGTCAGCATACCGGTACGCGGCTTGCGGGTTGGCGCATTGTCTTCGGGCATGCTACGGTCTATGCAAATATCATCGAAGGCAATTCCCTCACCTTCCAACGTCTTCATCATCAGGTTATGCGCCGGCCAAAAAGTTTCTTCCGGAAAAGATGCCGTACCCAACCCGTCCTGATTGGTAACCATAACGAACTCAAAATCCAGCCTGCTACGGACAAAACCAAGATTACGCATTACTTTCGGATAAAACTCCAGTTTCTCCAACGAATCCAATTGATAATCTACGGGCGGCTCTATAACCAACGTCCCGTCACGATCTATGAAAAGTACTTTCTTCATACCCTACTACTTTATACTTTATATTTCTCCAACGCCTCAACCAGCCTTTCATTCTCGTTTCTCGTACCTACCGTTACCCGCAGACAGTTTCCGCAAAGCGATACGGAATTACGGTTACGCACAATGATGCCTTCAGCCACCAGATAATTATAAATCTTCACCGCATCCGTCACACGGACCAGAAAAAAGTTTGCATCTGAAGGAAATATTTTCACCGTACAAGGCAGTTTCACAAATTCGTTTTCCAGATTCTCACGTTCTTCTTTCAATGTTTTTACCCAACGCTCTATTTCATAATAACGGTACAACATCTCCATCGCTTGTTTCTGAGTCAGTTGGTTTACATTATAAGGATACTTTATCTTGCTGAAAATCGAAATGATTTCCTGCGAAGCAAAAGCCATGCCCAAGCGTATGGCAGCACAGCCCCATGCTTTGGAGAAAGTTTGCAGTACAATCAGATTAGGATATTTGTCCAGTTCATCCAAAAAAGAAGGCGCCTCTGAAAAATCGTTATAAGCCTCATCCAATATCACCAGCCCGTCGAATTCGCGGATGATTTTCTCAATCTCACTCCGAAGCAAATCATTTCCTGTGGGATTATTGGGAGAACAAAGAAAAATCAGCTTCGTATGTTCATCCGCAACCGCCAGCAACTTATCTGCCGAAAATTGAAAATCCTCGTCTAGCAGTACCTTGCGGTACTCCACATCATTTATTTCGGCACATACCTGATACATGCCGTACGTAGGGTCTATAGCTACTACATTGTCTATACGCGGTTCGCAAAAAGCGCGAAATACAAGGTCTATTGCCTCATCACTGCCATTTCCCAGAAATATGCGTTCGGGGGAGATTTTCTTTACCTTCGACAGTTCTTTCTTTAGCTCCCGCTGCATCGGGTCCGGATAGCGGTTGTGCGGCATATTGTACGGATTTTCATTTGCATCGAGAAAAACGGATGCAGCAGCGCCATTATATTCATCGCGTGCCGAAGAGTAAGGTTTCAAACGCCGGATATTCGGTCGGGTAAGTTCTTCTAAGGTTCTCATGGACAGAAAGAGTTTATTTACGGATTATGAATTATCAATGATGAAGTATGATTTTTAATTTTCAACTCCCAATTTATCAAGTCTGACAGTTACCGCATTCTTATGCGCATCCAAATGCTCGCTGGCTGCCATTTCCTCTATAGCAGGGCCAATAATGCGTATCCCTTCCGGCTTAATTTCCTGGAAAGTAATCTTACGTATAAAGCTATCAAGGCTGACACCGCTATAAGCTTTGGCATAGCCATTGGTGGGCAGCGTATGGTTAGTGCCCGAAGCATAATCTCCCGCACTTTCCGGAGTCAGAGAGCCCAAAAATACCGAACCGGCATTAACCACCCGCTCCGCAACGGACATATAATCCGCTGTTTCGATAATGAGATGCTCCGGTGCATAGGAATTGGTCAGTTCGACAGCTTCGTCCATATTGCGCACAACAATCAGTTTACTATTGGCAAGAGACTTTTCCGCAATCTCTTTACGGGGCAACAAAGCCAATTGACGCTCCACTTCCTCTTTCACAGCCTGCTGTAATGCCGGGGAAGTGGTAATCAGTATCGCCTGACTGTCGGCCCCATGCTCTGCCTGGCTCAGCAAGTCGGCAGCTACAAAAGACGGATTGGCTGTTTCATCCGCCAGTACCTCTACTTCCGAAGGACCGGCGGGCATATCAATAGCTACATCACGCAAGCTCACCAACTGTTTGGCAGCCGTTACGTATTGATTGCCCGGGCCAAATATCTTATATACTTTCGGCACGCTTTCCGTTCCATAAGCCATTGCCGCAACAGCTTGCACACCACCGGCTTTGAAAATACGGTTTACTCCCGCCACCTTAGCTGCAAACAATACGGCGGGGTGTACTTTTCCATCTTTGCCCGGAGGCGTGCAAAGCACTATCTCCTTACATCCTGCAATCCTGGCTGGAACTGCCAGCATCAGCACGGTGGAAAAGAGCGGTGCTGTTCCACCGGGGATATACAACCCGACTTTCTCTATGGCAACCGCCTTCTGCCAACAAGTAACTCCCGGCTGAGTCTCTACCCGTTTACTTTCGAAGCGTTGTGCCGCATGAAACGTCTCTATATTCCGTTTGGCCAGACGAATGGCTTTTTTCAATTCCTCGCCTACCGATGCTTCCGCTTCCGCCTGCTCCGCTTCCGTCACAGCCAATGCGGTCAGAGCCACTTTATCAAATTTTTCTTCGTATTCCAATACGGCACGGTCGCCTTCTGTTTTTACACGGTCTATAATAGCCCGTACCGTATCAAAAAGGTTTTCCGTATTCATCACCGGACGTTTCAGCAATTCCGCCCACTGAGATTTATCAGGATTAGTAATTAAATTCATACCATTAACATTTAAAGTATCATTTTTTCAATCGGCAAAACCAGAATACC
Source organism: Bacteroides stercoris ATCC 43183 (assembly GCF_025147325.1). NCBI lineage: Bacteria > Pseudomonadati > Bacteroidota > Bacteroidia > Bacteroidales > Bacteroidaceae > Bacteroides > Bacteroides stercoris. Next base: position 1,932,945 of record NZ_CP102262.1, on the reverse strand, counting down.
TTCCGCTCCCAATGCCTTCAATTTACCGATAATCTCCCAGAAACATTTTTCATCCAGCACTGTATGTACGGAGCACCAGCCCTCTTGCGCCAACGGCATCACCGTAGGGCTCTTCATACCCGGAAGTACGGCTATAATTTCATCCAGTCTATCTTTCGGCGCGTTCATCAGTACGTATTTCTTGTCTTCCGCTGTCTTTACCGCATTCATACGGAACAACAATTCATCCAGAATCTCCTTCTTCTCCTCACTCATATTCTTGTTGCCAATCAACAGAGCCTCGGATTTCATCACTACTTCTACTTCTTTCAGGCGGTTGCTCACCAAAGTAGAACCGGAGCTTACAATATCAAAAATCGCATCAGCCAGGCCAATCCCCGGAGAGACCTCCACCGAACCGGTAATCACGTGTATTTCCGCTCTCACCCCCTGTTCTTTGAGGTATCGGGAAAGAATGCCGGGATACGAAGTGGCAATCTTCTTACCCTCAAACCATTGCGGCCCCGTATATTCAATATCCTTAGGCAAAGCCAATGACAGACGGCATTTGCTGAATCCCAAACGCTTTACAATCTCAGCATCTTCCGCCTTTTCCATGAACTCGTTTTCACCGACAATGCCCAAATCGGCAACTCCCGTAGCTACTGTTTGCGGAATATCATCATCGCGCAAAAACAATACTTCCAAAGGAAAGTTGGAAGACTGTACCAGTAACGTGCGTTTCGTTGCGCTTAGTTTAATATCCGATTCTTCAAGGAACGACATTGTTTCGTCAAAAAGACGGCCTTTGGCCTGTACTGCAATTCTTAACATGATATTATTTATATTTATGGTTTGCAAATAAAAAAACGAGGTTTACCAATGTTCGGTAAGCCTCGTTCATTATATGTTCTTCGTTATGCACATATCCTCATACGCCCACCGGATTATTCCTCAGGATAATAATGGTGATGATGTGCAACGATATTCTTCATACTTTTTCTATTTCTAATGCGACAAATGTAAACGATTTGTTTTAAACAAGCAAGGAATTATCACAAAAAGTTTGATTTTTCTTTCATTTTCATCAAACAAGAGGTAAGATTTCATCCGGTTCTACATCACAATGATGAAAACACATTTCCTTTTCCGCCTTTTCCTGCGGGAAAGTAAAATAGGTACATGTAGCCTCCGTACAGAGTTCGCCCATGCTGTTATACAATCTTGCTTCTATAACGGCAATATTACGTTTCTGCTCACGCAACGATGCCCGTAACACCAAGTGTGTATCATTGGTAGATATGGACTTACGAAAACGAGTCTCCATTTTAGAGGTCACTCCTCCGGTCTGCAACTTACGGAACACCACCCAACCGCAAATTTCATCCAGCAATACGGACTGAATACCCCCATGCAACGTATTCAACCACCCCTGATACTCCGGACGGGGCTTCCAGATACTTACTATCTCATCGCCGTCTTCATAGAATTCCATTCTTACACCTGCCTCATTATCGGGAGAACAGCCAAAACAATTATAACCTTCCATGTTTTTCCATGGGTTGATAATCTTCTTCATACGATATCTTTATTATATATTTCTTTCACAACTCTTCTGCCACATCATATCTTTCTGTATAGCCTTGTAAATCGTTATACATATACATTACCTTATTAAGGCGACTTGTGCACGAGCGGCAACTAAACCAGATAGTACAACTGTTATTAACAGATATATCCTATGAAAATCCATAATACCTTTACATCTGTTTTTCATTCACAATGCTTTTCACAAAGATACGAAATCTTTAAAATGGAATATTAGTAAGAATACAAAAAACAGTATAAAATCGGAATAAACGGTTAAGTTTTTCCGATTTCACACTGTTACCAATATTACAAGATATACTACTCTTTACTTCTTGCATTCCATACCAACAAAGCCAACAGAACAGACAACAATGCCGCACCTATCCAAAACCAATTGATATACGTAAAATCGTAAACCTCTACACCATCAACAAGCTGTTTATTACCCTCAATCAATACACCGCTCATCACATCCTGCAAACCTGCTCCGATATAACTGGCAATACCTACCACACCTAAAGCTGCACCCGAAGCATTGCGAGGAGCAATATCCACAGCCATTAATCCACCCAGAAAGCAAATTAGCACACCGATACCCAAGCCAAAGAGCATCATCGCTAAAGCATCCATCCAAAAATGTACACCCGGAACAAGCAGGAAAAGACATAGAGCAAACACATTCATCAAACCGAAAATCAAGGCAGGAATATTGCGACGACCGCCAAAAAACCTATCTGAGATAACGCCAGAAAACATTGTTCCTACAATGCCGAATACCGAACTTATAGAAATAATGAAACTGGCATCCAACGTAGAATAGCCCTTCTCAGCCTGCAGATAGAAAACACCCCAGCTATTTACCGCATAGCGGCTGATGTACATGAAAGCACTACTAAGTGCAAGTATCCAAATAGCCGGGTTTCTCAATACCGCTTTTTGAGCACGATTGAACTCCTCCGTCTCTAAAGCATCCATCTCCTTTTTCTTTTCAGGAGCATTGACAGCAGGAAGTCCCTTGCTCTGAGGAGTATCATGGAAAAAACGCCAGACTACCAAAGCGCCAATCAGACCGACAAGGCCAGCACCCAGAAAACCGTAACGCCATCCCAGTGCACTTACAATAGAGGCTACGATAATGAAAGTCATTGCCTCACCGATGTTGTGACTCGCACTCCAAAAGCCGTAAAAAGAACCACGTTTCTTGTCCGTGAACCAACGGGACAAGCCGACCACACAAGAAGCAGCACCCATAGACTGAAACCATCCGCTGATACCCCAAAGAACGGCAAACAGAATAAAAGAATGTACAAATCCCAAACAGAGGTTCACCAAAGCAGTCACCAGCAAACCGGTCGACATAAAACGATTGATATTGCTACGGTCAGCAAGAAAACCGTTCATAAACTTACCTACAGCATAGGTAAAGAACAGCACAGCACCGATAATGCCCAATTCTGTTTCCGAGAAAACGCCCTCATCTACAATCGGTTTCTTTACGACATTCAGGCTCAAACGACAAACATAATACATGCCATAACCAAGTGTAGCAGCAAGAAAAGTAGACCACTGAAAACGTTTCAAACGCTGTTTCTGTTCGGACAAAGATTCTTCATTACAGGGTTTCGGTTGTGAAACCCTGTAAAAGTTTATTATATTCTTCAACATACTTTTAAGTAACCCTTACATCTCAATCATGCAGTTTTCTTTTCCGTAAATAGTCCAGCAAGTAAGCAGGCCTGTCAGTTTGAATGATACGGCATCCTAATGTATCAATTAAGTAGCCATAACCTGAATCCGGATTCTGCAAAGACATATCATCATCGTGTCCGCCAGCCATTGTATCCCATAAAGTATTATACCAAATTAGAGAACGTCCGTTCAAGGTAGTTGCAAGTTTTTTAGGAAGCAAGTTTGTATCTTTTACAAATAGTAACTCAAAAGCAACTGGAGACATATCTTTAATAAAAGCCTCTATGTGTTTCTCGGCTCCAGAAGCATCAAGGTCAACAATCGGCATATAAATTACATCTTCCAAATAATCACCAAATTGTTTCTTCACTTCGGCAACCGGTCTTCTCCCTTTCATTATAATTTGTTTGGTAGTTCCGGTTTTCTTCATAAGCTCATAAATCTGATCAAAGTAAAGGTCTGCCTGATCCAAATTTATCATGATTTTTCCTTTAGCATGCAACAATGCCTCTTCCAAAGTCGGCACTTTGTGAATAGTACGGATATTACAACCATTTCTCAAATTCAACTTACGAATATCACTCAATGTGTTTTCAGAAACCAATCCTTTTCCGGTAGTAGTACGATCCAATGTGCGGTCGTGCATAAGAATCAGTTCGCCGTCTTTCGTTTTCTTAACATCCAACTCAACAATGTCTACTCCCATTTTAATAGCGTTATCTATTGCTTCCAACGAATTTTCAGGAAAATTACGCCAATCTCCACGATGAGCCACTACAATTACAGAAGTTGAATCGCGACTCATCAGCTTTTCACGAATCTGCGCAACATGATCTTGTGCTGAAAGTTGCAATGCAACAAAGACAGCATACAATAATATATATATTTTTTTCATTTCTATTATTTTTAAAAGCCTGGAGAGTTATCTCTCCAGGATAGTTTATTAATTACTCAACCGTATACCCTTCATTCTGCCAGCCGTCCTTATCACTGACATTCTCTATTTCTGTCTGAGGAATCGGATATAACTGACGATAAGCAGCTATTCCCGGAAATACAGTAGTCATCTGTCCGGTACGTACGATATCAAACCAACGGTCACATTCCAAAGCCAGTTCCAGACGCCGTTCTTTATATACAGCCTGACGAAAAATTTCTTTTGTAGATAGCTCTTCTAATGTCTTTCCCATGAGATTAGCATTAATACGAACTGCATTTAAAGCATCCAAAGCTTCCTGTGTAGGAATGGCAGAAAGTTCATTGGCAGCTTCTGCGTACATCAACATCACTTCGGCACAACGCATAACAGGGAAATCCGCACTTGTTTCATTATTTGTTGCGGGAGCATCGAATTTACCCGGCCGCTGACCGCTTCCCGTTGGAGCTACTAACACTTTCCGATTATCGTCATTATTTTCAAATTCAGCCTGTTCCAAAGATATTATATTACCGTTATCATTATTTCTATATCGATTATTCTGATGAACGGATTCTCCTACACCACCTTTCAGATACTGGACTGCAAAAATTATATCTTTACTAGTCTTTAAATTATTAGGAAAAGTTTGAGGCATAGGTACCAAAGATAAATTCCGCTTAGCATTGATATCAGCAACTACAGAAGTCAATTCATTAATCACTTCTTGATAGTTTTTCATGTATAAATATACTTTTGCCAACAAAGCACGTGCTGCATAAGATGTAGCACGCCCTCGCTCTGATTCATCCCACACTTCCGGCAAACCTTTAGCTACAATCAGGTCTTTGATAATCAAGTCATAAACCTCACTAACAGGAGAACGCTTGTTGTTACGTGCTTCAGCTACAGTCTGCGTTTTTGTAATAATAGGAACCTCTCCCCATAAACGCACTAGATTAAAGTAACACAATGCACGTACAAAAGAAGCCTGTCCTGCTATTTGCGTTCGTTGTTCTTCAGTCATTTGTACTTTCTCCATATTTTGGAGTACAAGATTACAACGATAAATAGTCTTATATAAAGAAAGCCATGCACCCGACAAATTGGAATTAGCCGGAGTTTCGGTAAATACCTCTATTTGATAGGTAATACCACCACTGGCACCAGAATTGTCATTCTTAACATTATCCCCCCGAACTTCCATTAAAGTCATGAACTTAGAACCATATTGATCACTCGATTGCAACTCATCATAAATACCAATAATAGCCCCTTCTAATCCCTTGACATCCGTATAAAAAGTTTCCTCTGTAGGAAAATCAACAGGTTTCAAATCTATAAAATCATTACAACCAGAAAGAGCAATCGCTGTAAAAATAGATATTATTATTTTTTTCATATTATAGTATTTTTAAGATTAAAACGTAAGGTTAACACCTATAGAGGTGGTTCTTGCCAACGGATAAACCCCATAATCCTCACCATTGGTAGTCACTGCACTACGATTGGAAACTTCTGGATTATAACCTTCATAGTGAGTGAATGTAAATGGATTTTGGAGTGAGCAATAGATACGAGCAGATTTTAAATAAACCTTCTTTATCCAATTTTCAGGTAATGTATATCCTAATGAAATATTCTTGATACGTAAATACGAACCATCCTCTACATGCCAAGTAGATGTAGTACCATTCTGTCCTTTGCTAACACGATTGGCACGCACGTTCATTCCACTTCCCGGCTCATCTTCCGACTTCCAACGGTTTAAAGCACCCTTATAATTATTCATATTCCCTTCATGATTATAAAAATAGCGCCGAGAAAGATTCAAGATTTCATTTCCTTGAACACCCTGAAATACGATGCCAAAGTCAATACCTTTCCAAGCTAACGTTGCACCAAAGCCGTAAGTAAAGTCCGGCATATAATTACCTACAATAGCACGGTCTGTATCTGAGATATCAAGCACTTTATCACCATTCACATCTTTAAACTTGAAATCTCCGGGTTTCGTGTCTGCTAAGCCGTAGTTTGTTGGAGAATCCATATAGTGCAAGGTTGCATCCACTTCTTCCTGATTCTTGAAAACTCCCTCTACTACAGGTAAATAATAACTTCCAATAGGCTCACCTACACGGGTTATAAAATAAGCATTACTCACTGAACCGGAAGAAATTATATCTGCATTACCAGGCCCGAGTTCCTTTACTTCATTGATGTTTTTCGAAATATTAAAATATACACTCCAATTAAAATCACCCATCTTCTGGTTGGTAGCAATATTAAATTCCACACCTTTGTTATTGACTTTACCAATATTTTCCAGACGAGTTTTATACCCTGTTGTCATCGGAACCGGAACATCCAATAATAAATCATAAGTATTACTATTGTATAAGTCCAAACCCAAAGTCAGACGGTTTTTAAATAATGATGCATCAAAACCAATATTAACTTGAGCTGTCTTCTCCCAATGTAGTTCAGGATTAGGCATACTCTTGGGGGCAGCTCCCTTAACAACATCTGCACTATTCCCACCTAATACATAGCTGTAATAAGCAACTTCTCCCTGAGCCCCATAATTGGGAATACGGAAATTACCCGTCAAACCATAACTGGCACGAAGTTTCAAATCATCAATAAAGGTCAATGATTTCATAAAAGGCTCTTCCGTTAAACGCCATCCCGCCGATACCGAAGGGAACCACCCCCAACGATTATCCTTACCAAAACGAGAGGCACCATCTGCACGAAGTGCTCCAGTAACCATATATTTACCTTTATAATTATATTGGACTCTAGCAAGTCCTGAAAGCAAAGCCCACTCAGAAGCATGAGAGTCTCCGCGCGTTACAGTACCGGCATTCAGAGTAGGCACATTATTTGTTATAAATCCATTAGCAAAAGCGTATGTACTCTCATCGCGCTGATATTGCATAGTCCACCCTGCCAACGCAGAAATGGAATGCCCTTTAATATCCTTATTATAGGTTACAGTTTGCTCAAACAACCAATTATACATCTTAGCCGTTTTGGCTGTTGCTTCAGGCTCAGATTCCGGATTACCTTCCGTATTGGCAACAGGAATAGTAGATGGACGAAATGTATCTTGTGAGCTGTTGTAAATATCTACACCAAAATTTGCACGATATTTTAATTCGGGCATAAAAGCTACTTCTCCATAAACATTACCAAATATACGGGAAGCTTTTGTTTCATCCTTTTGCAACAAAGCCAATGCTACCGGATTCCACACTTGAGTTTGGCTATTTCCTTTTTTAACAGAACCATCCTCTAGTGTCGTCTGCGTATTCGGACTCCAAGCATTCTGTGCAAAACAAAAAGAACCATCAGCATTGTAAACAGGAAATATAGGAGCACTATGCAAAGCTGAAGCAATAATGCCACCACCATCCTTATTATAAGCACCATCAGAGTTCACTGCATTCTCTATCGTTACAGACGGATTTAAAGAGAGCCCAAACTTAAAAATACCTTCAGTAACATCCAGATTAAAACGAGAACTATATCTCGTAAAATCACTGTTAATAATTACACCGTCTTGTGACAAGTAATCTACAGAAGCATAATATTTTATCTTCTGACTTCCACCAGATACCGAAACAGAATGATTCTGCATACCTGCCGTACGAAAAATCTCGTCTTGCCAATCTGTATCAACCAATCCCTTTTCACCCCTTAGATAAGGTAAGATTTCAACCGGAACAATCGTATTATAATCATTACCGGTATTTTGTAAACGTATGGCATTACTATCAGTAATACTAAAGGCCAAAGGCTGTTTATTTTGAGCGATACGTTTACGGTTTACCGCTTCCATTTTATCTACATAGGTATTATTTCGAGCATCGTTTACCAAATCGGCATATTCGTAAGCGTTCAGCATATCTATTTTTTTAGATACAGTCTGCCAACCATAATATCCATTATAAGAAACCGTAGCTCGTCCTTCCTGTCCTTTCTTGGTAGTAATCAGCACTACGCCATTAGAGCCTCGCGACCCATAAATAGCAGAAGAGGAAGCATCTTTCAGAACCTCAATAGACTCCACATCATTCATGTTGAAAGTATTCAGTTGCTCTTTGGCAAGAGGTACTCCATCTACTACATACAACGGTGATGTTCCAGCAGTAATAGTACCTGTACCGCGCACCTTAATTTGTAAAGAAGAACCCGGTGCACCTGTAGATTGTGAAACTTGTACACCCGGCATTTTGCCAACCATTGCTTCAGCCATAGAAGTTACAGGCTGTCCTTTCAAATCACTGGCACGTATACTGGCAATAGCAGTTGTCACATCGCGCTTCTTCTGTACACCATATCCTACTACTACAACTTCATCCAGCAATTCATTATCCTCTTTCATCATTATTTTATCAAGTCCTTTGCCATTGGCTTTCAACTCTACTGTCTGATAACCGATATATGAAAAGGCAAGTAATGCATTTTCCGGCACGTCTATCAAATTATAATTTCCATCCATATCAGTAATTACACCATTAGTAGTGCCTTTTACCAATACACTGGCACCAATGATAGGTTCACCATCTTGATCGACAACTCTTCCCTTGAGATTTCTCAGTTTTATACCTTTCGAAGTGCTTTGTCCGGTTTTCTGTTTACCAACAGATATTGTATGATTATCCCTATTGAAATACAATTTTGTCTGTAAAGTAATACGCTCCAAAACATCCTGTAGAGAGGCATTTGATACTTTGAGGGTAATGCGGGGAGCTGAATTAACAATTTCTTGATCATAGAAAAACTTCAGTCCTGTTTGTATACTCAATTGATTAAAGACATTTTCTGCCGTTTCGTTCTGAACATTTAATGTTATGCCCTTCACTTCTTGCGCCTGTATATAATAACTTGTAAATGAAAAGCATATGAAAAGTAAAAAAGCTAAAAATGAATGTACATTTTCAGATTTCCTTTTTGTATTAGGAAGATTATTCATAAATTTGTGCGTTTTAGTAATTGTAATAAATTATTTAAAACAAAGGTTTGTAATACACGAGACGCTATTCACACGGGTCGAAACGAATGAATATCTGTCCGGATTACTAGTATAGGGGCTGCTCTGAGAGATAGCTCCTATTTTTTGGCAGATTAAGATGGTGGTTTCATATCCGATATAGATTAATGTTTAACAATACAAATATAATACACTGTAGTTCTCAAAGACAGGGGTGTATTTTATATTTTTTCACTATTTATAGAGCTGAATCATATTCCCCATTCTCTTGTAATGAATACCGCTTGTATACTCCACAGCCTGTAATACAGCGTCCAAACTCTTATTATCATGTTCACCAGAAATGAGATTGTCAAAATTCTGTCCCTCAGCAAAAGTAATGCGACAATTATACATACGCTCCAATTCTTTAGCCACATCATGTATCGGAGTACTATTGAAACGTAAATTACCTTTTCGCCAAACCGCCATAGTGCGTTCTTCGCGTCTCTTATTATATTCTCCTGAAACAGTATTGATAAGCACCTGCTCTTTAGCACGTAGACGCATCATCGCTTCCGGCAAATCAACCTGGACTTTACCACTTTCCACATCTACTGATACTACCTCGTCCGAAGAATAAGATTTGATATTAAAACAAGTACCCAAGACACGCACATCGAAGTGGCGGGTATCCACTACGAAAGGCTGCTTCTCATTATGATATACGCGAAAATACCCTTCACCTTCCAGTTCTATTCTACGTTCCTTACCGGTAAAACGATCTGGATAGTGAACACGCGAACAAGAGTTTAATATCAATGTCGTACCATCGGGAAGCTGTACTTCCTTGCGTTCTCCAAAAGAAGTAGAAGCCTCTAAATAAGATACCTGTGTTCTATCTATATAACGAATGTAACTAATACTGCCAAATACAAGACAAACCATCGCAGCCACACTTGACACAGCCAATGCAGCCCGACGAATCCACATACGTTTCTTATGCTCTATACGCTTTAATAACAGTCGCGCCTCTTTTTTATATTGTTCGCGTTCAAGGTCTGTCTGCGGTGATTGCAGGGAAGTTTCTTCCCATACTTCAGCAGCCAGATCCTGAAGCATATCTGTATCATACTCCGAAGTCTGTAACTCATCCAACAACTTACGGGCATCATCCATTGTATACAGATCGTCCAAATAACGACGCAGCAGTGATTTATTATTTTCACTATTTTTCATAAAATATAATTCTAAATGAAGCAAGATTATTAAAAATAACCCTTTGACATTAAGATATACACATAAGAAAAGAATGACTGGGGTGTGATTAATATTTTTTAATATACACTGTTAACCAAAAGCCTTTATTAATAATAAAATCATGATTATCAACAACTTAAAACACAAAAAAGCACAAGATAAAGTCAGTGATTCTACATAAATAAGCAAGTTCAAATCAATATTTTTTGTCGAATAAATACCTGAATTTATCATTTTATAAATTCAAACAAATAAGAATCAAAATCAAATCAGAACCTACTATCGAATTCTTTTCCAAATAAGCACGCAGTGTTTTCAATGATATGGAAATGGATTCTTGTACCGTATTAACAGAAATACCTAATACTTCAGCTATTTCACGATGAGACATTTGTTGCTCCCGACTCATCTCGAATATTTCACGTTGGCGAGGGGTCAACTGTTGCAATGCACAGGAAATAAATTGCCGCAAGTCGTTTGCTATAATTTCATCTCTTGTTTCGTTGGTATAATTCACAGCTTGTGAAAGTATCTGTTCCCTTAATTTATCTTGATAAGACAAATCGCGTAGCTGATTCAGTATACGGTTTCGCACGATTGTATACAGATAAGCGGAAAATGAAGCATCCGGATTGATGAAACGGCGTCCCTGCCACACTATTGTAAAAGCATCCTGAAAAATATCTTCCGCATATTCACGCGATTTCAAAAAGCGCATAGCAAAGTATATCAAACGATTCTTATAGGCAGCATAAAGCTCACAAAAAGCATCTTCTTCTCCTTCAATCAAACGAAGTACCAAAGAACGTTCATCACTAGGAATTTTGGTTGCGTACATACTGTATTTTTAGATTTTGCGACAAAGGTATCGTTATGATGTTACAAACCTATGTAAAATTCAGGAAATAAAAAAGGAAAAGGACGTATTCTACTCTTTATTAAACGGAAATTCACTATCTTCGTATCAATAAAGCAATAATAGAATGCTAAGAGGAATCTGCTTTTGCATATGTATGTCGGTGATGCTTTCTTTGTTTGCCCAAAATAAAGAAAGCAATTTTATTGCACCTGACCGTACTGTCCATAAACGTTCGGAAATTATCAAAAGAGCAATAAAAAAATTCCTCGATTTCAGCGATTTCGATACAGCATATATCAGCCCCAATCGATATAACTACGCCTTAATGCTCGATCATTTCACTAATTACGAATACTATTCCGTAGGAAGCGGTACCCCCGAACCGCAACGTTTGCGTTTCTCACCAAAACCACATAATAAAATAGGCGTTTACTTTGGCTGGCGCTGGCTTTTTCTAGGATGGGCTGTCGATTCAGACGGACTTTACGGAAAGAAAAACGGAAAAAAAAGAGGCAGAGAGTTCGACCTCAGTCTTTACAGTTCTAAACTAGGTGTGGATATTTTTTATAAACGTACCGGAAACTCTTACAAAATACACAAAATAACAGGGTTCTCCGACCGTATTCCAACCGATTATTCTGAAGATTTCAACGGGCTGAAAGTAAAGATGAAAGGGTTGAATCTATATTATATATTCAATAACAGACGCTTTTCTTATCCTGCCGCTTTCAGCCAGTCCACCAACCAGCGGCGCAGTGCCGGCTCTTTTATTACCGGATTTTCCGTATCTGCGCATAATCTGGATTTTGATTACACCCAATTGCCCCCTATCATTCAGGAAACGATGAATCCGGGCATGAAAGTAAATCATATAAAATACACCAATATCAGCCTTAACTTCGGCTATGCCTATAACTGGGTATTTGCACGCAACTGCCTTACCTGCTTGTCACTTAATCCGGCAGTAGCCTACAAAACCTCACGCATCAGAAAAGCGGAAGAAGAAACAGACGAATGGTACAAAAACTTCAATATCGACTTCATCCTGCGTGTAGGTATCGTGTACAACAACAGCAAATATTTTGCAGGTACTTCATTCGTAGGCAGAACATACGATTATTACCGGAACAATTTCTCATTGAACAACGGCTTCGGGACACTGCAAGTGTATGCAGGCTTTAACTTCTGCTTGAAAAAGGAACACCGCAAGAAAAAACAATGACAGCCCGTTCTCATCAGAAAGAATAAGTACAAGCCACTCCTACTATATTTTTTCGCGCCTTACTCTCCCACTGACGGCAATAAAAGACGTCCGCTTCCCAACAATCAGAAAACAACGGAAGCACCACTCCGCCACGATAACGCATACGCTGTACATCAAACCGTTCTCCACGGTTCAATCCGTTATACATTTCAACAGAAGCGTAAGGCTCTATCTTGCATTTCGGAATATCATACGCCAATTTAACACGCGAACGCCAACGAAACTCATCGCCACTGCTGTCGAAAGTATGTTGAAAACGCTCACGAAGTGAAACCTTCAGTCTTTGTACACGCGTGGAAAGCGTTCCGTCAAAATGATAACGGTGACGGAATTTCCAACCGGCTTCTCCACGATTGCGGTAATGGATTTCGTAACCGGCCGCTACTTTCAGAAAAGGAAGCACAGAATAGGCTCCACCCACATCCAATCCCCAGCGGTCTGTCTTACCCAAATCATCCTTTGTACGCCATTCCAATTTTCCGGACAAGGTAAATGCCGGCTTTACTTTATATTTAAAACCGGCACTTGCCCATGTAGTAAAGTCTTTCTCCTGTGCATGCAGAAAAGCAGGTACAATACATAATACTGCTACTACCCAACCATAGATTTTCCACGTATAAGAATCCTTTTTTATCATAACTGTTCCTGAATATATCATTTAACATTGATTTCACGTGTGCAAAGCTAAAGATTAATTCTGTAACAAAACTGTAATATCAGATTTCTTTACACAAAACCGATTGTTACGGCAAAAAATCCAAGTTGTTTTTTCTGGATAGCAGAATTATGGCTAAAAAACGGCTTGCCCGTGCGAAATTTCTTTCAAATGCTTCTCTATCTTTTCAAAGAAGGACGCTAGATGCGACCCGTCTACAAAAGCATGATTCACATATATGGAAAGCGGAAAGACCAGACGCTCTCCGCGGGACACCACTTTACCGGCAGTCATCAACGGATGGCTGCAGCCGTTACCGGCTTCGGCAACGGTATAAGTAGTTGAAGTGAAATACATCTTGGGCACTGCACTCAAATGCACCACATCGTAATCACCTTGTTGCATCAATACTCTTTCAGCGTTATAAGGGTCTCCGTCCTCAGGGATGTTTGTAATCAGTGCATGGGCCTCGGCATAAAAATGTTTGAAGTCTTCATGATAAGGAATACGAACCGTATAAAAAGTCTTTCCCGGAACAGCTATCGGAGAAATGATGTCCACCCGATCATGAAAAACGACCTGTCCGTTCTTGTCTGTACGGTAACGGAGTTCGTCCACCTCGTTGGCTGAACGGAGAACCGCATACAGGTAATAAAGATAAAAAGAGTGTCCGGACTGTTTTGCAGCAGCGCTGGCCTCCGTACAGTCTATCTCGGTAGTCACCGAATACCATGAATTTAAAAACGTTCGGAAAAAGCCGTAATTGTCACGACGTTCCCAAGTGTCAATGTCGATAATGTGTTTCATAAATAAAAAACAGATTATGAAAAAAGGACGCTTATACAGCATCCTTTTTCCAATTTAATTTATCATTTCTCTTTTTTGTAGTTCTCCAATCCGGTCTGCAAGAACTCAATGTACTTCGGAATACTCTCATCATACGAATATGACTTATTGAGCGGTTTGCCTTCATTGTCAATCAACACATAGAAAGGCTGCGCATTTGCACCGAACTTTACACGCTGCAAATAACTCCACTTATCGCCCACCGTACGCAAAGTACGTTCCGTACCATTCTCCATAATCTTCACCGGTGAAGAAAGCGGAGTTTTGTTATCTACATAAAGTGTAATGAGTACATAGTCATTATTAATAATATCGCTAACTTTAGGGTCGGTCCATACGGCAAGTTCCATCTTACGGCAGTTCACACAACCGTAACCGGTAAAGTCAAGCATCACCGGCTTGCCATGCTGGCGGGCATACTCCATACCGAGGTCGTAATCATCGAACTTGGCATGCACCTCATTATTGTAAAGATTGAAATCCTGAGTCTGCATGGGCGGCGCAAAAGCGCTGACAGCTTTCAACGGCGCTCCCCACAAACCGGGAAGCATATATACGGCAAACGCCAATGAGGCCAATGCCATAAAGAAACGGGGTACACTGACTTTTGTGTCATCATCATCGTGCGGGAACTTGACTTTGCCCAACAGATAGAACCCAAGCAGGGCAAACAGCACAATCCATAAAGCCAGGAATGTCTCACGGTCGAGTATGCGCCAACCGTAAGCCAAGTCAGCAACGGAAAGGAATTTCAACGCAAACGCCAATTCCAGGAATCCAAGCGTTACCTTGATTACATTCATCCAACCGCCTGATTTGGGCATTGACTTCAGCCAGGACGGGAACAGTGCAAACAAAGTGAACGGCAGTGCCAAGGCAATGGCAAAGCCCAACATGCCAATAGCCGGAGCTATCATGTTACCGGTAGTGGACACTTGTACCAACAAGAAACCGATAATAGGACCTGTACATGAGAATGACACCAATGACAATGTAAATGCCATTAAGAATATGCTCAGCAAACCGCCTGTTTTTTCTGCTTTTGAATCCACGGCATTACTCCATTTGGAAGGAAGCGTAATTTCAAAAGCCCCAAAGAAAGAAGCTGCGAAAACGACCAGCATCAAAAAGAAGAAGATGTTAAAAACAGCATTCGTCGACAATGAGTTCAAAGCATTGGCGCCAAATATCCCGGTAACCAACAGCCCTAAACCAACATATATCACTACAATAGACGCACCGTATGTCCAAGCATCGCGGATACCTTTCTTCTTATCTTTACTGCGTTTCAGGAAGAAGCTGACAGTCATAGGGATAATTGGCCATACGCAAGGCGTAAACAAAGCCAGCAGTCCACCTACAAATCCTGTGATAAAAATATAAATCCAAGACATATCTTCCTGCGAAACGGTTTCGCCTAATGCTTGCAGTTCATCGATAACCGGCTTCCAAAGATCGGTGGTTCCATCACCGGCAACATTTATTCCGGTATTACTTTCCGCACCGCCAATAACGGCCATATCTGCGGTTTGAGCGGTATCGGAAGATTTTTCCAATTCTACATTTCCGGCATCCGCAGCCTTATCGGCTGCCGGTCCATTAACGGCTGTACCTTCCGCCTTGCCCGAAAACTTAAACGGCACTTGTGTAGGCGGTAAACAATTCTCATCATTACATGCGCCATATTCCAAAAAACCTTCTACCTTATATTCGCCACCGGTCAGTTTCAACTTCTGTACGAACTGAGCGGTATTTTCAAAATAGCGCACTTTCATTTCAAACAACTTATCGAATGCGGCCACCTCTTTCCCTACCGGTTTTAATTTTCCGACAAGTTCCGCACCTGAAATGGACTCGACATTGAATGTGGCCGATATAGGTCCGCCATCGCCCAAATCGGTCGAGTACACATGCCAGCCCTTATCAATAGTTCCGGTAAAGACAACTTCCGCTTCACCAGCCTGCAAAGTCTTTAATTCCGACTTAAACTTAACCGGCTCTTGTATCTGTGCTTGTACCACTACGGCAAACAGCAACAGAAGTATGGAGAATATACTTTTCTTCATATTATTATCCCATATTTTATTTATACTTCATAGTCTACACAAGCACGGCTTTCCTTAACCTCGGCTATAAGCTTACCGGCAGCTACATGATCGGGATGTGCAGCATAGAATTTCACATCGTCCAAAGTATCGAACTCACTGTAAAGAGCTATACTCCAAGTCTCAGCCGGATTAATGTTCAATCCCACTTCAATCTTACGTATAACTGGTATTTTAGCAGGCAGCGCTTCAATAGCTTTCTTAAAATCATTCATCGCCGCTAACTTTTCGTCAGCAGAAGCTTCGTCTTTCAGCTTAAATAATACAATATGCTTTACCATAACTTTGTTATTTAAATGATTTAATCTATATTTGTCAATCGAAACAATAACATTTTTAAGACACAAAAATACTCGTTTTTTTCAAATATATACTTAAACGGATGTTAATAATAGGAATTGCAGGCGGAACCGGGTCGGGAAAGACCACCGTCGTACGTAAAATTGTTGAAAGCCTGCCGGCTGGTGAAGTAGTTTTATTACCTCAGGACTCTTATTACAAAGACAGCAGCCATGTGCCAGTAGAAGAACGGCAGAATATTAATTTCGACCACCCGGATGCTTTCGACTGGGGACTTTTGTCCAAACACGTATCCATGCTTCGCGAAGGCAAAAGCATCGAACAACCTACCTATTCCTACCTGACCTGCACGCGACAGCCCGAAACAATCCACATCGAGCCTCGGGAAGTCATTATCATTGAAGGCATCCTTGCCCTATGTGACAAGAAGCTGCGCAACATGATGGACCTCAGAATCTTTGTTGACGCAGACCCGGACGAACGCCTTATCCGCGTCATCCAGCGCGATGTCGTAGAGCGTGGCCGCACGGCCGAGGCTGTAATGGAACGCTACACGCGTATTCTGAAGCCTATGCATCTGCAATTTATAGAGCCTTGCAAGCGATATGCCGATCTTATCGTACCGGAAGGCGGAAACAATCAGGTAGCAATCGATATTCTCACAATGTATATCAAAAAACATTTATAAATAATTCGAACAATACATATGGCCGAGCGTACTTCCCCAACTGGGCGCAATTTGCCAGCTTTCCACTGTCAATTACTGATTGCATTAGTCTTGCTTTGCAGTGTTATGGGGTGTCGCGGCAATCATAATGCAGCAGCCGAACAAGAAGAAGCTGTTGATTTACAACAGATAAAAGATAACGGAGAACTGGTAGTGCTGACTTTATACAGTTCTACATCCTATTTTATTTACCGCGGCCAGGACATGGGATTTCAATATGAATTGGGTGAACAGTTTGCCAAAAGCCTCGGCGTCAAGTTAAAAATAAAAGTTGCCAAAAACATACACGACCTGATTGAAAGACTTCTTGCAGGCGAAGGCGATCTTATTGCCTACAACCTGCCCATCACCAAAGAATGGAAAGACAGTCTGACATACTGCGGTGAGGAGGTGATTACCCATCAGGTCATCGTACAACGTACAGGCAGCCGCGTCAAACCGTTGAAAGATGTAACGGAACTTATCGGAAAGGATGTGTACGTAAAACCCGGAAAGTATTATGAACGGCTTGTCAATCTGGACAAGGAGCTGGGTGGCGGCATCCATATCCATAAGGTCAGCAATGACAGCATCACGATTGAAGACCTTATTATGCAAGTTTCACAAGGCAAAATACCGTATACCGTAGCGGACAATGATGTAGCCCGCCTCAATACCACGTACTACCCGAACCTCAACATCGGGCTTTCTATCAGTTTCGACCAACGGGCTTCGTGGGCTGTACGTAAAGATTGTCCGCAGCTTGCAGAAGCTGCCAATAAATGGCATGAGAAAAACATGACTTCTCCGGCTTATACCGCGAGTATGAAACGGTATTTTGAAATTGGCAAAGCTATCCCACACTCTCCTATTCTATCTCTGCGAGAAGGGAAAATATCACACTTCGACCATCTATTCAAGAAATATGCACCAGACATTAATTGGGACTGGCGTTTATTGGCATCTTTAGCTTATACTGAATCCAACTTTGATACTACCGCCGTTTCATGGGCAGGTGCAAAAGGACTGATGCAACTAATGCCTGCCACAGCTCGTGCCATGGGAGTTCCTCCGGGAAAAGAACAAAACCCCGAAGAAAGCATTAAAGCAGCCACGAAATATATTGCCGCCACAGCCAAAAGCTTCTCGAAAATTCCCCAAGAAGAACGGATTAATTTTATTCTGGCATCATATAACTCCGGTATAGGACATGTATTCGATGCTATGGCATTGGCTGAAAAATACGGCAAAAACAAATATGTGTGGCGGGATAACGTGGAAAACTTCATCCTCTTGAAGAGCAATGAAGAGTACTTTACCGATCCGGTTTGCAAGAACGGGTATTTCCGTGGGATAGAAACTTATAACTTCGTGAGAGATATAACGGCAAGGTTTGAACAGTATAAGAAAAAGATAAAAAGCTGATTCACGGGATAGGACATAAAAATTACAGCATTTTCAGACATAAGGACAAGAGAATAGAGTAGGTTGCAATGTATACTTTTTGCTGCATATTTTTCTGTTCTCTTGTTCTTATATCTGCAATACGACAGTGAAAACCTCAAAACAAATTCAGCCGATTAGCCTTTGCCTCTTCAAGAGATACCGTTTCAACTTGTTTCTCCTGATTTTTCTCGCGCAACTGCTGATACTTGTTAGAAAGCTTCTTCACGAACTCTTCCTTTTGGTTAGGATTCATCAAACGGGCTGCCACCGTTGCATTCTGCGAGGCGTCTTTCAGGTGAATAACCGGAGCATGATAAACCGGAGCAATCTTTAATGCCGTGTGCAAAGGAGAAGTAGTAGCGCCACCTATCAACAATGGTACATCGAGTCCCGCCTTTTCCAATTCAATGGCAACATGTACCATTTCATCCAGCGAAGGAGTGATAAGGCCACTCAGCCCAATCATGTTTACCTTTTCCTCTATGGCCCGCTGCACAATCGTTTCAGCGGGAACCATTACTCCCAAGTCGATTATCTCATATCCGTTGCAAGCCATTACTACGGAAACAATATTTTTCCCAATGTCGTGCACATCACCTTTCACTGTAGCAAGCAACACCTTGCCGGCAGAGGCAGCCCCTTCCTGCTTTTCCGATTCAATGACAGGCTGAAGAACAGCCACCGCTTTCTTCATAGTACGTGCCGTTTTCACCACTTGCGGAAGGAACATCTTACCCGCACCGAACAAATCGCCAACATGGTTCATTCCGGCCATCAGCGGACCTTCAATGATATCTACAGCTTTAGGATAAACTTTCAAAGCTTCAGCGAGGTCTTCTTCCAGATAATCTCCGATGCCTTTTGTCAAAGCATACTTCAAACGTTCCTCTACGGTATCTTCACGCCAGGCAAGCTGAGAACTGAAGCTTGAAAGCTGGGAGTTACCGTTAGAGAGAGAACTCTTAGCCGCTTCCGCCTCGGCTTTCAACCGTTCGGCAGTCTCAATCAACCGCTCGGCAGCATCCGAACGACGATTGAGAACAACATCTTCGATACGTTCCAGAATATCGGCGGGTATATCGGTGTAAAGTACGGAAGTGGCAGGGTTTACGATACCCATATCCATCCCCTCGCGAATGGCATGATAAAGAAAGACCGCATGCATTGCTTCACGAATATAATTATTACCCCGAAAGGAAAATGAAAGATTACTGACTCCACCGCTGACATGAGCGCCGGGCAGGTTCTTCCGTATCCAACCGGTAGCACGGATAAAATCGACTGCATAGTTATTATGCTCGTCCATACCCGTAGCCACTGCAAGTACATTCGGGTCAAAAATTATATCTTGCGGATTGAAACCGCCCCTGTCTACCAACAGACGATAAGCGCGTTCGCACACCTCAATTCTGCGTTCATACGTATCCGCCTGCCCCTGTTCATCAAAAGCCATTACGACTGCGGCAGCACCGTATCGCTTTATAGTACGGGCATGTTCAAGAAACTTTTCTTCGCCCTCTTTCAAAGATATGGAGTTGACAATGGACTTTCCTTGCATACATTTTAACCCTGCAACTATCACATCCCATTTAGAAGAATCTATCATTACAGGAACACGGGCTATCTCCGGCTCGGATGTTATCAGATTGAGAAAAGTGGTCATTTCCTTTTCCGCATCCAGCAAACCGTCGTCCATATTTATGTCGATAATCTGCGCTCCGTCTTCTACTTGCTGCCGGGCGATACTTAGCGCTTCATCATATTTTTTCTCATTGATTAAACGCAGAAACTTACGTGAACCGGCAACGTTGCAACGTTCGCCCACATTGATAAAGTTGTTTTCAGGCTTTACCTCCAACAGTTCCAAACCGGAGAGCCAAAGATTATCGGGCAGAGAAGCCGGTATACGTGGCACAGCTCCTACTATCAAAGACGAATATGCAGCAATATATTCATCGGTAGTGCCACAACAACCGCCTATTATATTTACCAGCCCTTCATGAATGTACTCCCTGATCTCATCTGCCATTTCAGCCGGAGTCTGGTCGTATGTACCCAGACTGTTAGGCAATCCCGCATTGGGATAGGCACTGATATAATAAGGAGCACGAGCAGCCAACTGTTCAAGAAAGGGTTTCAATTGACGGGCTCCGAAAGAACAGTTAAGCCCGACAGAGAAAATATCCGCATGTTGCACAGAAGCCAGAAATGCTTCCAGCGTCTGTCCTGACAAAGTACGTCCGCCTATATCGGAAACCGTTACGGAAAGCATCAGCGGAACCCGGACACCTATAGCTTCCATCGCCTGCTCCGCAGCATATATCGCAGCCTTAGCATTCAACGTATCAAATATGGTTTCAATCAGCAACGCATCCACACCGGCTTCGAGCATCGCTTCCATCTGCTCACGATAAGCAGCAGCCAATTCATCATAAGTCAATGCACGAAAAGCCGGATTGTTAACATCCGGACTCATGGAGCAAGTCTTATTGGTAGGCCCGATAGAGCCTGCCACAAAACGCGGTTTATCGGGAGTTAAAACAGTAAATTCATCGGCAACTTCACGCGCCAGTTTTACAGCAGCAAAATTTATCTCACGCACATACTCCTGTACGTGATAATCGGCCATGCTGACGCTTGTAGAATTAAAAGTATTGGTTTCGATAATGTCCGCACCCGCCACAAGATACTTACGGTGAATATCCCGTATTACATCCGGACGCGTCAGACAAAGTATATCATTATTACCTTTTAACTGTCCGGGAATTTGCGCAAAACGTTTACCCCGGAAATCATCCTCCGTCAAGTTGTATTGTTGTATCATAGTGCCCATAGCACCGTCCAGAATAAGAATGCGCTCACGCACCAACATTTCAATAGAAGCCACTTTTATTTAAGTATAAAGTATGAGGTATTCTTTTTAAAGTATGAGGTATGAAGTATTAAATACGAGGTATGAAGTTAAAATACAACCGATAAAATTATCAAGATATAAATATTACACCTGCTTATACTTCAGACCTTATACTTACTATACGTACTGCTTATCGTTTGAATGCACGCGCCATATCGCGTTTGTCATCTTTTTCTTTCAAAGCCTCGCGCTTGTCGTATTGCTTCTTACCCTTTGCAAGAGCTACGACTACCTTTGCCAGCCCTTTTTCATTGATGAACATACGAACAGGAATTATGGTAAAGCCGGGGTCTTTAGAACCACGTTGCAACTTGTCCAGTTCTTTCTTTGTCAACAGCAGTTTACGCTCCCGACGTGCATTATGATTATTGTACGAACCGTAAAAATATTCGGCAATATGCATATTCTTCACCCATAACTCGCTATTGGCGAAGTAGCAAAACGTATCTACCAGACTTGCCTTTCCCAAACGGATAGATTTAATTTCCGTACCGGTGAGCACAATGCCTGCCGTATAGGTATCTACCAATTCGTAATCGAATGTGGCACGTTTATTCTTAATATTTATAGGAGCTTGTTTCATAAAATCAATCAGTTCAGCACTACCGTCAGCTTATTGAAAACGAATTCTATTACTGCCGGACAAGCTATTAACAACATGGAAGAAAGAATGGTAAACCTTAAACGGTCTTTTTCCGCTATTTTCATCAGAATAGCACTTCCTTCCCACACCACATATACAATATAAAATTGAAGCAACAGGGCTATTATACTGAAATCGGGCAATATGCCGATTATGATTTTCAGCATGAAAGACACTACCAACGCATAGCCGGCAAACTGTTGCACCAAAGGTATATCATTGTCCATAGCAAACATACGGACACGTAGCCCATTGATGAGATAGGCTGCCAAAAAATATCCCCCGAACAAGGATACCGCCACCGCACAACATTGCGTCATGGCATATTGAAAACTTTGCGGACCACCCCATCCCTTAGCCACCAAAGAGCCTATAAAGACGGACAACCCGCATAAACCAATCATAGGATAGACAAAAGCTGTAAAAACTTTTCGCCTATCCTCTAAACTAATTTCCTCCCAGGCACGTGCCGGAGAGGAAATCAGTTGCATTGCTATATGGAACAGTTCTTTGTAATTCAATTAATTATTATTGATTTGAAGGATTCCATTTAAAATTTTCAATTGTATAATCTGTATACTTCTCAGGCAATTTAGCACCATCCATATCGGTTTTTGCTTTAATTCTTATCGTTGTAGGATAGCTACCGTGCTTTCCTTTAAAATCCGACATGATTTGTTTTACATCGTAAGCTTTGTTTCTAACAGCAAAAACATCTGTCTTGGTATCAGTTCCTTTGTTATGTCTCAAATAAAAGACAAGTTCTGTACTGCTTTCATTAGATTCATCATTTATATACACCAATTCCATTGTATGCTGTTTCAACATTTCCTCCTTATTCTCCATTTTCCAAGAAATAGGCAACACGAGCATTTCAGCACCATACATCCAAGGCTTATAAGTCTGTCCGTAATTGTCTGTCGGCTCCAAAGTCACAATAGGAGCAGTTTCTGGTATAGTCTCCATATCTTCCACGGAACTTGCATATCTGGTAGAATAAGAATCCACAGCAATTGCACTGACTAACTTTATACGATAATCCTGCGGAGTAAAAGTACCACCCTCAGCTTTAGTTGCCGGAGTATCTTCCACATATTTAAAAGCAATCTGAGCTAAATCAGTACCCGACATTTTAAAGCCCTGAGCTTCCATTTCTGTAACGGAAGCCATTGTCGGATGATATGTATTGCCATATAAATCAACAAAATAACTCCCCATTACAGTGCGTACATATCCTATTCCATCATACATGCTTTCGCCGGCATCATCATTAAGACACGAAGTAAAAGAAACGCCCATTAATAAGGTAAAGGCAACCATTAAGAATTTCAATTGTTTCATAAACATTATTTTTTAGAGTTTGCAAAGATATAAAATTCAATTCACATAAGGTAAATGCAGAAACTTAAAAAATACTGCAACCGTTACTTTATTATTTTCGCAAACGACTCCAAATGTTCATCTACATAGCTTGCAACCAAAGCCGTATACTCCTCTTCTTTCTCCAGAAACTCATCTTCCAACTCATCAAAAGCCTCATACTGCTCGTACATTGCCATAAATTCGTCATCAGTACGCTCACGTTCCAAATCTTCACGATGGACATCATATATCTTTTTGGCGGCATACACCAATTTGCTTAAATCGCCCACTCCCCACAAACGCATTACTTTGGCAAACGGATTGGCAAAGATATAGCCACCATATCCGTTTTGCACCAACTGGCAGAAGCCACCTTCCATGAGTTCGTCGCGGAATATCTGATACGCCAGCAACGAATGCTGTTCTCCGGTAAGCAACGGCATCGTATCGGCAGTAAGTTCGCCGCCTATCACTCTTTTATATGCATCTGTAAATACTTGGATGAAAGCATCCATTCCCTCGCCCGCAGCTTGTTGCAAAGCCGCATCAGTAACTTCTACCATAATAGTATGTATATTGAATTAACGCTGCAAAGTTAATACAAAAACTGCAAAGTCTACTTTACATTCCACAGAGTTACAACTTATTATTACCTATTTTTAATAAAAAAGTCAAATTGAACGGTTGGCAGAAAGCAAGAAAACGACTACCTTTGTGACCGTTTAATAAAACATAGAACTACGTTTTTTAAATTATAACTTAAAAAAGAGCTAATTATGACTTATTCACACGAAGTGGAACACATGTGTGTTGTAAAGAAAGGTCCTAACCACGGACCGGCTCCCATACCCGAAGAAGGCAAATGGGTAAAATCAAAAGAAATAGTTGATATTTCAGGTCTGACACATGGTGTAGGTTGGTGTGCTCCTCAGCAAGGTGCTTGTAAACTGACTTTGAACGTTAAAGAAGGTGTCATCCAAGAAGCATTGGTTGAAACAATCGGCTGCTCCGGTATGACTCACTCGGCTGCTATGGCTGCTGAAATCCTTCCGGGCAAGACAATCCTTGAAGCATTGAACACCGACCTCGTTTGCGACGCTATCAATACAGCAATGCGCGAACTCTTCCTGCAAATCGTTTACGGTCGTACTCAGTCTGCTTTCTCTGAAGGCGGTTTGATTATCGGTGCCGGTCTGGAAGACTTAGGTAAGGGATTGCGCAGCCAGGTAGGTACTCTATACGGTACTTTGGCAAAGGGTCCCCGTTACCTGGAAATGGCAGAAGGTTATATCAAGACTATTGCTCTTGACAAAAACGATGAAATCTGCGGATATGAATTCGTTCACATGGGTAAATTCATGGATGAAATCAAGAAAGGTACTGATGCCAACGAAGCTTTGAAGAAAGTAACCGGTACTTACGGACGCTTCACTGCAGAACAGGGAGCTGTTAAACACATTGATCCACGTCACGAATAATATAAGGAGGAAAGAAACTATGATTAGAGAAGTAAAATTTGAAAGTCAAGACCGTCGTATCAAAGGTATCATCGAAGCCTTGAACGCCAACGGCATCAAAGACATAGAGGAAGCTAACGCCATCTGCGAAGCTGCCGGACTCGATCCTTATAAGACGTGTGAAGAGACTCAGCCTATCTGCTTTGAGAACGCAAAATGGGCTTATGTTGTAGGTTGTGCCATCGCTATCAAGAAAGGCTGCAAGAACGCTGCAGATGCTGCCGAAGCAATCGGTATCGGTTTGCAGGCATTTTGTATTCCGGGTTCTGTAGCCGACGACCGCAAGGTAGGTATCGGTCACGGTAATCTGGCTGCCATGTTGCTCCGCGAAGAGACTAAGTGTTTTGCTTTCTTGGCAGGTCACGAATCATTCGCTGCTGCAGAAGGTGCAATCAAAATCGCAGCTAAAGCTGACAAAGTACGTAAAGAACCTTTGCGTTGTATCCTGAACGGTTTGGGCAAGGATGCTGCACAAATCATCTCCCGTATCAACGGCTTTACATATGTTCAGACTCAATTCGACTACTATACAGGTGAACTGAAAGTTGTTCGTGAAATCGCATACAGCGATGGTCCTCGTGCCAAAGTAAAATGCTACGGTGCTGACGACGTTCGCGAAGGTGTGGCTATCATGTGGAAAGAAGGCGTAGACGTATCCATCACAGGTAACTCTACCAACCCGACCCGTTTCCAGCACCCTGTTGCAGGTACTTACAAGAAAGAACGCGTTCTTGCAGGTAAGCCCTATTTCTCAGTAGCATCCGGTGGCGGTACGGGTCGTACGCTTCACCCGGATAACATGGCTGCCGGTCCTGCTTCTTACGGCATGACGGACACTATGGGTCGTATGCACTCTGACGCTCAATTCGCTGGTTCTTCATCAGTTCCCGCTCACGTGGAAATGATGGGATTCCTGGGTATCGGTAACAACCCGATGGTAGGATGTACAGTGGCTTGTGCGGTTGACGTGGCTACTGCCTTGAACAAGTAATATAATACATTACTAATATATAAATCCCTGTAACTGTAATGGTTATAGGGATTTTTATTTTATATCCATTACAATACTTATCTCCCTATTCTGATACTCATTTCTTCTTATAATAGGCGGTGATTGAATGATGGCAATAAAATAAAAGCGCAATTCAGATTGCTAATGAGTTGTGCTTTTATTATTTTTGTCTTTGGTATCTTAGTGTTAAACGAATAACTACATACGCACTATGAAACAGATATTATTTTTATTACTAATAACCCTATGTTCTTGCCATTCCACTACTTCTAAGAAAGGGCAAGAAAATGAAGCAGACAGCAGCCTGTTACAAGAAGAGTTGTATCCAGACAGTATTTTTAAATTTAAACCTATTCCAACGAAAGAAGAACAAGAACAACCATCGGAAACAACATCCTTTGTCCTGCAACCTGTTCCGCGTGATATTCCTACGGGAGAAGCCGTCAGTCCTACTTCACTTTCCATGCAGACAGAATACGATTATTATCCACTGTCAACTACAGAAGTGAAACTAACCGTTACCAATTATTCCCAACAAGAGTATATGTGTGGAAACGATTACAGCCTTACCTATTACAATAATGATAAACGACAATGGGAAACATTGCCAACCGACCCGATTATTGAAGATATAGCTTGGATATTAGACCCTGAATATCCTTCGGGAGAACAGACAATCAAGCTTTATACTTCCAAAGTTCCTAATCGTGCTGGCAAATATCGTATCTACAAAACTTTCAACAGAAACGCCCAAGTTGCTTATGCAGAGTTTGAATTAGTTGATGAAGCCGGAGCCAAACGGCTGAGAAAACAGATGGATGCCGCCTCTTGGAATGGCAAGACAATTTCATCACAGAATATTTATGGCTCTGGTATGCGCGGTGATTCAATCTTTGTGAATCTGATTAATAATTCCATTCATTTTCAAAAATTATTCAGAAAGGAGATGCTTAACTATTCTGCCATTAACTATGGAGCAGTACGCAAACCTTCCCCCTTTACACAAAGAGCATATACCGACACACTGCAAATAAGCATGAAAACCGAGAAACCTGTTTACCCGATTGGAACAGAAAGTGTAAATGTAATACTAACCAACAAGAACTTAAGCCAACAAAATTTATTCTTTGGCGAATATTATTTTGTAGCACGCAAACAGGGAGAACAATGGATACCATTACATGACAACAGTTTGGTGCACGACATTGGCATTATATTGAAACCTGACGGTGATTACCATTTCAAAGCCAAACTCTATCCATTGTTCAATGACAATACTTCCGGTCAATATCGGGTTTACAAGGAAGTGGAATTTAACGGTACAAATAAGAAGTGGTATATGGCAGCAGAATTCAAGATTGAATAAAAATAATAGCATAAAACCATTACTGTTTTTCAGACAGATTAATATCCTTACAAGTATCTGTCACGCCTATATACCTGTTATAAGAAAACAAAAGCCATACACAATAACAGATAAAACGAAGTATAACCTATTAGTTCTCAGCATGAAACTTTTAGTTTCGCTAAAGGAAACAAAAAATCCCAACTGGCAAAACATCTATTTTCCTTTCACTATCTTTATATTAAGATAGAATGCGGCTCAGCACAGTCAAGTTTGAAAACTGTGTTTTCACTTGCCTCTGCTCTCGCCTTTCACTATCTTTGCCGCATGAAAACGGAATTAAAGGAAAACGGAGGGCTCCCGGCACATATACTCTGGACGCTTGCTATCGTGGCAGGTGTCTCTGTAGCCAATCTGTACTATAACCAACCCTTGCTGAACGTAATACGCCACGAGCTGGGCGTGTCCGAGTTCAAAACCAACCTTATTGCCATGATAACGCAAGTGGGCTATGCTATCGGTTTGCTGTTCATCGTGCCATTGGGCGACCTCTACCAGCGGAAAAAGATTATCCTGACAAACTTTACCTTATTGATATTCTCGCTCATCGCCATAGGTGCGGCCCCCGACATCTACATCATATGGGGAGCTTCGCTCATCACCGGAATCTGCTCCATGATACCGCAGATCTTCGTGCCGATAGCTTCCCAGTTTTCCCGTCCGGAGAATAAAGGACGCAACGTAGGCATCGTCATATCCGGTCTGCTCACCGGCATACTCGCCTCGCGCGTCGTCAGCGGGTTTGTCGGCGAAGTGCTGGGTTGGCGCGAAATGTACTTCATTGCGGCAGGCATGATGATGCTGTGCGCCATTGCCGTGCTGAAAATACTGCCGGACATACAGCCTACATTCCAGGGAAAGTACGGCGATTTGATGAAATCCCTGTTCTCCCTTATCAAAGACTATCCGTCTTTGCGCATCTACTCCATACGCGCAGGCATTGCATTCGGCTCTTTCCTCGCGATGTGGTCGTGCCTCGCATTCAAAATGGGACAAGCCCCGTTCTATGCCGACAGTGATGTTATCGGCATTTTGGGACTATGCGGAATAGCAGGTGCATCTACCGCATCCCTCGTAGGGAAATATGTGAAAAAAGTAGGAATACGCAACTTCAACTTTATCGGCTGCGGTCTGATTCTACTGGCATGGGCATCGCTCTACTTCTGCGGCAACACCTATGCCGGCATCATTGCCGGCGTGCTACTGATAGATATCGGCATGCAGTGCATCCAGCTCAGTAACCAAACGAGCATTTTCGATATATGCCCTTCGGCATCCAACCGGGTAAACACTATTTTCATGACAACCTATTTCACCGGCGGTTCATTGGGGACCTTCCTCGCCGGCAGTTGCTGGCAGACCTGGGGCTGGGTAGGAGTAGCAGGCATAGGCACGGTGCTGACCCTGCTGTCTCTTCTGATTACCATCTGCCACAAAGAGCAACAGCATGCCCTATTCCCTTGATATTTTTTCATGGAAAACGCAAAAAAAATTTCAAATTGCTTTGATTTTCTCCATAATTATTATACATTTGTCGAATACAGATTTAATTAATAAACATTTATCTAAAATCATCTAATTATGGAAACACACAAGAAAATCACAGTGACAGGAGTTCTTTCCGAAGGTATCGGCTTAGGCATTAAAAATGCAGTATCCATGTTGGGAGCTACTGTTCTCTGGCTGCTCACCATTTGGATTCCTTACCTGAATGTAGGCACAACCATCGCTATGAACACCATTCCCATTGAATTGAGCAAAGGAAAGGTTATTTCCCCCTTATTCATCTTCGACGGGAAATACCGTAAGTACATGGGGGAATATTTCACCTTGATAGGTTTGATGTACCTTGCCATTATTCCCGCCTTGTTTTTCATGATTATACCGGGGATCATCATATCCATAGGCTGGTCGCTCGCAATCTACATCTTACTCGATAAAGGCGTGGCTCCGGGCGAAGCCATGATTCGAAGCAACAAAGCCACTTACGGTTACAAATGGACTATCTTCGGCGTATCATTCCTGTTGGGACTGGCTTTCTATGTCCTTATGATGATTATCTTCAACATAGCAAGCGGCGGATTTGCAATGCTCCTTCTCTTCATCATCGCCATTGTATACACTGTGGCAGCACTTGGATGTACCGCTGTCATTTACCGCAACCTGACGGCAGAAGCACAGCCGGAAGCAACGGAAACTGCGGCAGAAGTATAAACAGCTATTGAAAAACACACCCAAAAGCCCCTTTCGCTTTTAAGAGGGTATGTCAAAACTAAAATTCGCTTACGATTTTTTAGGCACGGAATTACACAGAATTCACGGAAACACAAATTACACGGTAAACACAGATTTTCTTTATTCTTTTTTCGTGAAATCCGTGTAATTCCGTACCTAAAAGAAATCATTAAATGTATTTTGACACCCTCATACGGAACAGCGAAAGGGGCTATTGTCTGTCGATATTTCCTCTTCTTATCTCGATACCCGTCCCGATGTATTTCCATTCATCAGGCTTTCCACCTCATCCACCGTCACCAGATTGAAGTCTCCATAAACGGTATTTTTTAATGCGGAAGCGGCAAGAGCAAAATCCAATGCCTTCCGGTCATCATCCGGATAAGTGATCAGACCGTATATCATACCACCCACAAAAGCATCACCAGCGCCTACACGGTCTGTTTCATGTTCAATATCATAAATGCCTGTATGCTTCAAAGTGCCATCGGAATAAAGAACAGCAGCAAGCACGTTATGATTGGATGTTATGGAATTACGCAATTCCAGAAACACTTTTTGACAACGCGGGACAAGTCGCTCCACCTCTTGTCCGAACTTCTCGAAAGATGGCAAATCAGACTCAAAAGAAACATCGGCGGTATCAACAGCTCTAAATCCTACGGGCTGTATGCCGAGAATCTCCTGATACTCAGGTTCTGCGCCGAAAATGACATCGCTGTACTGCACCAACGGCTGCATCACTTCGGCAGCAGTACAACCGTAGTTCCAAAGTTTCTTGCGGAAATTCAAATCACACGAGATGGTAAGCCCCATACGGTCGGCTATTTCAAGCGCTTCCCGGCAAGCGTCGGCTCCCTCTTGCGAAAGGGCGGCAGCAATGCCCGACCAATGAAACCAGCCTGCATCGGCAAAAATGGTTTCCCAATCGATCATACCCGGACGAAGCGTGGCGAAAGAAGAACCCTCGCGGTCGTACACCACATTGGAGTTTCGGAAAGCTGCGCCGCATTCCAGATAATACAATCCCAAACGTTTACCGCCAAATACAATACCGTCCGTCCCCAGCCCGCTGGCACGAAGCGAATTGATACATGCACGCGACACGGCATTATCGGGCAGACGGGTAACAAATTCCGTAGGAATGCCGAAGTGCGCCAAAGACACTGCCACATTAGCCTCACTGCCACCATATGTAGCAATAAATTCATTAGTCTGCGAAAAGCGGCGGAAACCGGGCGTAGTAAGCCGTAGCATAACTTCACCGAAAGTAACGACTTTCTTATCGGTGGAAAGGGATTTCTTTTTCATAAGTCTTATATATTCAAAAGCATCAATGGGAAGTCAAATATACTATCAAAATTCCAAGTAAACGCAAAGAATTGATAATATTTATTGGCAGGAAAGGAAAATAGAAAGGTATTAGGCAGTTTTGTTGTATTTTTGTCACGTCATATTTACAGTAAGATTATCGCATGAGTACAACAAAGAAAATTCCTTCCCCTCTTGTATCCTTTCTCCCCATCGTCCTCTTAATAGGAATGCTGTTTGCCACCATCCGCACTTTCGGCAGTGACGCTTTGAGCGGCGGAAGCCAGATATCCCTGCTCATCACCACAGCCGTTTGTGTCTTTATAGGCGTAGCTTTCTACCGGATTCCCTGGAGAGATTACGAAATAGCCATTACCAACAATGTGGCGGGAGTGACTTCCGCCATTATCATACTGCTGATTATCGGTGCGCTGAGCGGCGTATGGATGATTAGCGGAGTAGTCCCTACTCTCATATACTACGGAATGCAGATTATACATCCGGACTTCTTCCTCACCTCCACCTGCGTTATCTGCGCATTGGTGTCCATCATGACGGGAAGTTCGTGGACCACCATCGCCACTATCGGCATCGCCCTCCTGGGAATAGGCAAGGCGCAAGGGTTTGAAGAGGGCTGGATTGCAGGTGCCATTATTTCGGGAGCGTATTTCGGCGATAAAGTATCGCCGCTGTCGGATACAACGGTACTTGCCGCATCCGTCACGGACACTCCGCTGTTCCGCCATATCCGCTACATGATGATTACCACCATTCCGTCGCTCGTCATTACGCTGGTTATCTTTACGGTAATGGGATTTGCCTGCGAAACCAGCGGTACGGAGCAGATAGCCGAGTTTACCGCATCGCTGAATGCCAGATTCCACATTACGCCGTGGCTGCTGATTGTTCCGGTGGTTACGGGAATATTGATTGCACGCAAAGTACCCTCTATCATCACCCTGTTTCTATCCACGCTTCTGGCTGCAACTTTCGCTATTATATTTCAGCCCGAACTGCTGCACGAGATTTCCGGAAACAATGATTTGTTTGAAGGGACAATGATGAGCCTGTACGGCAGTACCAGCCTGCAAAGTGACAGTGCCATGCTGACTGAGCTGATTGCCACACGGGGCATGGCAGGAATGATGAACACGATATGGCTCATTATCTGCGCCATGTGTTTCGGTGGAGCAATGACGGCAAGCGGTATGCTGGGAAGCATCACTTCCGTATTCGTCCGGTTCATGAAGAATACGGTCAGTGTGGTAGCATCCACCGTCGGTTCGGGAATATTTCTCAATCTTGCCACAGCCGACCAATACATCAGCATCATCCTTACCGGAAACATGTTCAGCAACATCTACGAGAAGAAAGGATACGAAAGTCGCCTACTGAGCCGCACCACGGAAGATGCCGTTACCGTAACCTCGGCCCTCATCCCGTGGAACACGTGCGGAATGACTCAGGCCACCATTCTGAGCGTACCCACACTGACCTATCTCCCCTATTGTTTCTTCAACCTCATCAGCCCGCTGATGAGCATACTCGTTGCGGCAATCGGATATAAGATAGTGAGAAGGAAATAACTTCATAGCCCCGCCGCCAACTCCTTAAATCTCATAAAATTAAAAAAGAGAGTGAACAATCGCGGATGGGCATTGTTCTTGCAATAAACTTATAACGAACAATATAATTTAAACCTAAACAAAAATTAAGTATGAAAAAGTTTATTGCATTAGCAGCATTAGTATTGATGAGCATGGTGACAACCACCGTGTATGCACAAGAGAGTAACGCACAACGCCGTGCAGACCGCAAAGCCCAAAGAGACGCAGAGCGCGCACGCCTGAAAGCGGAACAGCAGGCAGCCGACGCGGTCTCCTACGATGATGCCGTAGCAGCGCTGAAAGCACAGAAGTTTGTATTGGAAGCCAATCAGGTAATGTTCCGCAACGGGCAGACGGCTTTCGTCACTTCCAACACAAACTTCGTATTGGTAAATCAGGCACGCGGTACGGTACAGGTGGCTTTCAACACGGTTTATCCCGGTCCTAACGGTATCGGCGGCGTAACAGTGGACGGGACGGTATCGGACATGAAAATGTCTACCGACAAACGCGGCAACATCAACTGTAATTTCAGCATCCAGGGTATCGGCATCTCCGCACAGATATTCCTTACGCTGACCAACGGCGGTAATAATGCAACCGTTACCATCAGCCCGAACTTCAACTCCAATACTATGACTTTAAGTGGCAGCCTGCTGCCGTTGAACCAATCGAATATCTTTAAGGGACGTTCCTGGTAGCCCTATTACAATATATATATTCCCAACTCCGCTGCAAGTCGCTTAAAAAGTGTACATTTGCAGCGGAGTTTTATATATTATATTCATCATGAGAGAATTTATCATCGCGGACAATCAAGATATAACCAAAGCAGGCATGATGTTTCTGTTGAGCAAACAGAAAGACACCGCCTTGCTGCTGGAAGCCGACAATAAAGCGGAGCTTATACAACAGCTACGGTTACATCCCGAAGCGGTGGTTATATTGGACTATACACTGTTTGACTTTACCGGCGCCGATGAACTGATTGTATTGCACGAACGCTTCAAAACAGCGGACTGGTTACTGTTTTCCGACGAACTGAGCGTCGGCTTTCTGCGACAAGTATTGTTCAGCAGCATGGCATTCGGAGTAGTGCTGAAGGACAATTCCAAAGAAGAGATACTCACAGCACTGCAATGCGCTTCACGTAAGGAACGCTTTATATGTAATCACGTCAGCAACTTATTACTCTCGGGAAATAACCAGTCGGCTGCTCCCCACCCCACTCTGCAAAACGCTCTGCTGACGCCTGCCGAAAGAAGTATTCTGAAAGAGATTGCATTAGGAAAAACGACCAAAGAAATAGCAGCCGAAAGAAACCTCAGTTTCCATACCGTGAACAGCCACCGGAAAAACATCTTCAGAAAACTGAATGTGAACAATGCCCACGAAGCTACGAAATATGCTATGAAAGCGGGCATTGTGGATTTGGTGGAGTACTATATCTGATTTCCCCGCTTCCGATACAAAGCTTGGCAGCCTCATCATATACAACGCCAAACTGGCCGGGAGCTATGCCCTGCAACTTCTCATCTGAAACAATACGATAGCCTGTTTCGTCCTGCCACAGCCTGCCGCCGATAAATCCGGGAGCATGGCGTATCTTGAACGTAACCGGAATCTCATCTTTAATGCCTTCCCACGGATTTTCCGTAATAAAATGAAAATCCTGCATACTGAACTCATGTCCGTATTGCAGTTCCGTATCATATCCGTGCGACACATAAATTACATTCTCGTCCGTATCTTTACGAACCACAAACCAAGGTCCGCCACTCAAGCCCAAGCCTTTACGCTGACCGATAGTATGAAACCAATAACCGCGATGCGTACCCAGTATCTTTCCCGTTTCCAACTCAACAATCCGGCCTTCCTTTTCTCCGAGGAAACGACGGACAAAGTCATTATAATTAATCCGTCCCAAGAAACAGATTCCTTGACTGTCTCGTCTTCGGGCACTGGGCAACTGAGCTTTCAAAGCAATATCGCGCACTTCCTGTTTCATCAGTCCGCCCAACGGGAACATCAGTTTGGACACTTGCAGGTAGTCTATCTGCGCAAGAAAGTCCGTCTGGTCTTTTACGGGGTCGAGGGCTGTTCCCAGCCAGGTCTTTCCATTCTGCAGAACGGTAGTAGCATAATGTCCGGTTGCCGTAAAGTCGAAGTGCCTGCCGACCCGCTGTTCAAAGCAACCGAATTTAATCAGCTTGTTGCACATCACATCCGGATTCGGAGTGAACCCGCGGCTAACTTTTTCAATAGCATAAGCGGCTACATTATCCCAGTACTCCCGATGTAAATCGACAACTTCCAGCGAAAGACCGTAACGGCGCGCTACGGCAGAAGCCATCTCCAGGTCTTCCTCTGCCGAACAGTCCATATACTCGGCATCATCCTTTCCTATCTTTATATAAAACAGAGAGGGACGGTGACCTTGCTCACAAAGGAGATGTACGACAACCGAACTGTCAACACCCCCGGATAATAAAACGGCAATATTCATATTAATAATGTATCTAACATTTCATCCGACGAACAAATGGTTTCATCGGACGAAATGCTCTTTGGTTCCGGACTTAAATTTTCTCCAACGCTTGGGACAAATCATCCAACAAGTCATCTATATGCTCCGTCCCTACTGAAAGGCGTACCGTTCCCGGCTTGATGCCCTGCTCTGCCAATTCCTGTTCATTCAATTGCGAATGGGTGGTAGTAGCGGGATGTATGACAAGCGACTTTACATCTGCCACATTTGCCAATAATGAGAATATCTGCAAGTTGTCAATAAATGTCTGAGCTTCCTTCTCTCCACCCCTTACCTCAAAGGTAAAGATGGAACCTGCTCCTTTCGGGAAATACTTCCGGTATAACGCATGGTCCGGATGATTTGGTAAAGACGGGTGGTTCACAGCCGCCACTTTAGGATGATTCTTCAAAAACTCCACCACTCTCAGCGCATTCTCCACATGGCGTTCCACACGCAAAGAGAGTGTTTCCAAACCCTGCAAAAGAACAAAGGCATTGAAAGGACTGATGGCAGCTCCGGTATCGCGCAACAAAACGGCACGGATACGGACAGCATATGCAGCCGCACCTGCCGCATCGGTAAAGCGCACGCCATGATAGCTCGGATCGGGTTCGGTCAGTTGCGGAAATTTACCGGAAGCCACCCAATCGAACTTGCCGCCATCTACAATAACACCGCCTAAAGAAGTACCATGCCCGCCAATAAATTTTGTGGCGGAATGTATCACAATATCAGCACCATGTTCGATAGGGCGAATCAGATAAGGAGTACCGAAGGTGTTGTCGATAATCAAAGGGATTTTATGACGATGAGCGATTTCGGCAACAGCACCAATATCAATAACATTGGAGTTAGGATTTCCCAATGTCTCGATAAACACGGCCTTTGTATTCTCCTGAATAGCTTTCTCGAAGTTGGATAAATCGCTCGGATCAACAAAGGTGGTCGTGACACCGTAAGCCGGTAATGTATGCGCCAGCAGATTGTATGTTCCGCCATAAATGGTTTTGGCGGCTACGATGTGGTCACCTGCACGCGTAATATTCTCGAAAGCATAGGTCACAGCCGCTGCACCGGAAGCAACCGCCAGCCCTGCAACACCGCCTTCAAGGGCGGCAACACGTTGCTCGAATACTCCTTGTGTGGGATTCGTTAGTCTGCCGTAGATGTTCCCCGGCTCTTGCAACGCAAAGCGGGCGGCTGCATGTGCCGAGTTGCGGAATACATACGAAGTAGTCTGATAAATAGGTACGGCACGCGCATCTGTAGCGGGATCGGGCTGTTCTTGTCCTGCATGAAGTTGCAGTGTCTCAAAATGTAAATTCTTTGTGTCCATTGTCAGTTGTATTTATGAGAGGATAGAAGCCTGTTTCCAATCCTCCCCGATTTATACTCGGATGTTGCAAAGATAGAGGGATAAAACCAAGCAAGCTATGACATACAATAGGGAATTTTATACCATATTTGTGGTAGATACAAGAAGTATTCGCTATTTTTGCGGACGAAAACCAAATGATATAGAGACTGATGAAGATAAGGAAGCTGTTATATTTTCCCTTACTGGGACTCCTTGCACTGACAAGCCTGTTTTCCTGCGGAGAAGACCGCTGGAAAGAATACTATCCGCTGACAGGGCGTGACCTGTGGATGGACAGCCTGATGCGGGAAGTCTACTTATGGTACGAGGATATTCCGGCTGCCAACAGTCTGAACTATTTTCAGGCTCCGGACGCTTTCTTAAAAAGTATCTTATCAAAAAACGATAAAGGTTTTTCCACCGTCGATTCAATAATGGATACGCCGTTGCCAAGTTATGGTTTTGACTACACATTATATAAAGTGGCTACCAGCGACACAACCTATACTGCCCTCGTATCATACGTGGCAAAGAACTCTCCCGCCAAGGATGCCGGACTGGAACGCGGCAACTGGATAATGCTTGTCGACGGCGACTCCATCACCAAAAAGACGGAAGAAAGGCTTATAGATGGCGGTGCACGAACATTGCGCATCGGAAAGTATGTGATAGTAAAAGAGGAGAACAACGGCGGCACAGAGGGGGATACGGAAAACGGAGAGAACGAAGAAGAAGAAGATAAAGAGGTAGGAATCATACAGGAAACAGGAGATGTTGCACTCCCGGCAGTCCGTCCGGTAACGGAGAGCGCCATCTATGACACAAATTTTATACAACTGAAAGGCACTGATTACAAGATAGCCTATCTGGCATACAACTCTTTCACTGCCGGCACTGCGGAACAGAGTGAGAAGTACAACAATGAGTTACGTGCTTTCTCCCAAGAATGCAAGCAACGCGGCATTAATAATCTTGTACTCGACTTCCGCTATAATTCCGGTGGAGAAATGGAATGCGTGCAACTTCTCGCAGATATCCTTGTACCTGCCGATAAATTGGAAAGCCCTTTTGCTTTCTTGCAATATAATGATAAGCAAAGCGCCCAAAACCGTGACCTGATATTGGACTCCCAACTCTTGCAAGGCGGAGTCAATCTGAATCTGCCCACCGTTTATATCATCACAAGCGGAACCACTGCCGGTGCAGCGGAAATGCTTATTAACTGCCTGAAACCCTATATGAAGGTAGTGCTCATCGGACAGACAACCAAAGGAGAATACGTGGCTACGGAAACTTTCATCAATCCCAAATACCCCTGGGCGGTACGTCCGGTCGTATGCGAAGTATTCAACTCTAACGGAGAAGCGGACTATAGCGCAGGCTTTAAGCCGGATATCGCTATCAACGAAACATCCTACCTGCAATACTATCTGCCCTTAGGCGAGCCTGACGAAATTTTGCTCCATACAGCCCTGCAAGTCATAGCTGGAATTGTCGAATTGCCGACCCCAAAAACAGGCACTGCCATAGTCCGGAGTTTCACCACTCAAAAGAACCTGCGCAAGGGGTTGATTGTCAAATAGCAGAAACAATGAATTAAACAACGGAAATAATGAGAAAAATAGTCTTTGCATTGTCAGTTGTACTCACAGTAATGACAGCTTGTGAAGACAATCATGACTCTACCGTCAACGGAAACCGCTCTACCGTACCCTTTTCCAAAATTCAATTATCGGAAAAAAGTACCTATGAAGCGGGAGTACCTACAGTAACCACCACTCAAACCTACTCATACAGTCAGGGACAATTGACCGGATTCACTATCGTACAAAGTTATTCGGTTCAAGGCGAACCGATGTGCATTGAAAACGCAGCATCAGTAACTTATAGTGAACATCAGGCTGTAGTAACGGATAATTTCGGCAATGTGTCAGTCTATACCCTGGACGACAAAGGATACGCCACCTCATGTACACGGCAGGAAAACGGTACGATCCGCACCTATACTTTCTCGTATTTCACCGCTCCGGAAGGTAAATATTACCTGAAAAACATAACCGAAAGCATCAATGACGGCGTATACGCATCCATCGACATAGACTACGGCAACTATCAGGCATTGCGCATCCTGCAAAAGACAGATGCTTACGGGCAGGCATATACGGCTACCACTCCGGCAAATGACGGAATAAATAATCTGTCAGGAGTTCCCTGCCTGTTTCTCGCCGAATTATATCCGCTTTCGCTACATACAGCCGCTCTATACGGGAAATTCCTGGGAGAGCCGTTTCCTATTTTAATAGACCGGATTATCCCCGATGGAAATAAAGAGGTCACCAATTATATCTTCTCTTTTGACAAACGCAATCTCATGACTTCCTGCAAAGAAGTCATAAACAGTTACGGCACGGATTATACCCGTACCGTAAGCTATGTGATTGAGTAATCATCTGCTAAAGAATTTGCAGAAAAACAGAATGTGATAATCTATGGAATTATTCCAATACGTACCGGTATGACCGCCGGGACGTGTTATAAAATCGTGGTCTATCTTGCACTCCAGCAACCTTTTGTGCAGATTCCTGTTCACATCAAGGAAGAAATCGCTTTCACCGCAATCGACAATCAGAGCCAAATCACCGTTCTTCAGTTTATCAACCTGATTGATTACCGTATGACTATCCCATACCGCTTCATTGGCGGCAAGCTCGCCCAACTGCTTCTTCATTTCCCAGTTATCAGGAAACGGACGGATATCCACTCCGCCACTCATACTTCCCGCCGCACCGAATATGTCGCTGTGGCGGATGGCATTCCACAACGCACCGTGTCCACCCATACTCAAACCGCTGATGGCACGCGCACTCTTCTTGGGAATCGTAGCATAATGCTCATCCGTATACTTCACCAGTTCCGAAGAGATGAAAGTTTCATAACGATAAGCGGAATTCCGGGGACTGTCCCAATACCAACTGTTCTTACCATCGGGACATGCGAATATTACGCCTTTTTCATCGGCAATCCGAGGCAGCTCCGGCTTGACACCCATCCACGTACGTGCGTTGCCTCCATAACCGTGCAACAGATAGATTACCGGACAAGCTTGCGGATTTCCGGCAACGGCCTTATCCGGAAGGATATAAACCACCTTTACCTCCCTGTTCATCGAAGGACTTTTTACAAACACAGTGTCTACACGTGCGGCATGTACACTTAAAGCCAGCACTTGCAATAAGAATACGAACAGATAAAGTTTGTTTTTCATGCTATTTTGTTTAATCTTCTTAAGGAACGGCAATATTAATAATAAATATCCAAAAAACATTATCTTTGTACACAAACAATTTGTAATCCAAACATGGAATTTATCATTATTCTATTTCTACTTATCCTGAATGGCATCTTTGCCATGTACGAAATTGCATTAGTATCTTCAAGTAAAGCACGCTTAGAGACTCTTGTAAGTAAAGGAAACAAAAGTGCAAAAGGGGTTTTGAAACAACTGGAAGAGCCCGAAAAATTTCTATCTACCATTCAAATCGGCATTACGCTGATTGGTATCATATCAGGTGCATATGGCGGCGTAGCCATAGCCGATGATGTAACTCCGCTATTTGCCATGATTCCCGGCCTGGAATTGTATGCCAAAGACCTGGCAATGGTTACTACAGTAGCCGTTATCACCTATTTGTCGCTCATTATCGGAGAGCTGGTTCCAAAATCAATGGCACTGAACAATCCGGAACGCTATGCCACCCTGCTCAGTCCTTTTATGATTATCCTGACAAAAGTATCCTATCCGTTTGTCTGCCTCCTCAGTGCTTCAACCAAACTGACAAACAAGCTTATCGGCATGAAAGACGGGGAAGAACGGCAGATGACACAGGAAGAACTGAAAATGATTTTGCATCAAAGTTCCGAGCAGGGCGTTATCGACAAAGAAGAGACCGAAATGCTGCGTGATGTTTTCCGCTTCTCGGACAAACGTGCCAACGACCTGATGACGCACCGACGCGATGTAATCGTGTTGCACCCCTCCGACACGCAAGAAGAAGTGCTTCGGATTATCCAGGAAGAGCACTTCAGCAAATATCTGTTGGTGGAAAACGGCAAGGACGAAATCATAGGTGTTGTTTCTGTAAAAGATATTATCCTGATGCTGGGTGGTGAGCAACCGTTCAATCTTCGCACAATTGCGCGTCCGCCCTTGTTTATTCCCGAAAGTTTGTATGCCAAAAAGGTTTTAGAGCTATTTAAGAAGAACAAAAACAAGTTCGGAGTTGTTGTAGACGAGTATGGCAATACAGAAGGCATTATCACTCTGCATGATTTGACGGAAAGTATCTTCGGCGATATTCTGGAAGAGAACGAAACGGAAGAAGAGGAAATAGTGGCCAGAGCCGACGGTTCCATGCTGGTAGAAGCTTCGATGAATATAGATGACTTTATGGAAGCAATGGGGATATTGAATTATGATGACCTGAAGGAAGAGGACTTTACCACTTTAAGCGGGCTCGCCATGTTCCTTATAGGACGCATCCCGAAAGCCGGTGACATTTTCAGCTACAGAAACCTGGAGTTTGAAATAATGGATATGGACCGCGGCAGAGTAGACAAACTGCTCGTTATTAAACGGAATGATGAAGAATAACGCCACCGGCGTCTCTTTATATTAATTTAAACCATTAAAGCAATGAAAAAAGTAATGATGATTGCAGCGATTGCCGCTGCATTGGTATCCTGCCAATCAAAAGGAAATCAAAACAACAACACCATGGACGAAGGCGTAATGACTGTTGCCGGCAACGATTCTTCCGCAGTAGCCGTTTATGAAGGCATACTTCCAGCTGCCGACGGTCCGGGTATCCAGTATGTGCTGAGTGTAGACAGTGTAGGCCCTAACGGTGAAAGCGGCTATACATTGGTCACAACTTATCTGGATGCGGAAGGACAGGGAAAAAACACCTCCTTCACCTCCAAAGGAAAACGTCAGGTTATTCAGAAAGACGTTAACAATAATAAGAAAACCGCCTATAAGCTGACTCCCGACAACGGTGACTCTCCCGTGTACTTCGTGGTTGTAAACGACACCACATTAAGACTGGTAAACGATAGCCTGCAAGAGGCTGTAAGCGATTTGAATTATGATATCGTACAGGTAAAGTAAAACAGTTGCCACTGAATATAAAAAAGGAAGTTAACTTCATGCCAAGCATGATATTAACTTCCTTTCTTTATGATATAAACTTATTACGGTTATCTTCTTAACTCATTATATCAACCAAGCTAACAGAATACTCCGCAACTATTTTCCAACTTATTTCTTTGGAGAAGAGTATCTTGCATTCAGACCGTCCAAAATTTCACGGGTAATGTTATAAATGCTGTCGGCATACAACAGATTGTCAAAACCGGTGTTGCTGATAATCATACTGTAACCCTTAGTCTTGTTATACTCCTTCAGGAAAGCATTGATAGAATCACGCAACTGCAAGCTGTTCTTTTCGTTCTCGCTCATCAGTTCAGCCTGCAACTTATTACCTAAGTTCTGCAAATCCTGTTCCAATTTGGCAATACGGTTATACTCCTGCTGGGCGCGTTCCTGCGTCAGATAAGCGTTGTTCTGAACTTTTGTCTGGAATTCCTGTTTCTGACGGTCGAGGTCCTTTGCTTTCTGGTTCAAAGTCAAACGTACATTTTCGCTCTTCTTCACCATTGCCTCATTCAAATCGACGCAGTAGTTATATTTTGCCAAAAGCGTATCTATTTCTACATAAGCAATTTTCATTCCGGACAGTCCGGCTGCCTGTGCTGATGCATTAGTCGTCTGATTATCCGCTTTACCGGCGCATTGAGAAAATAAAACGATTAGTGCAAGAGCTGCCAAACCGTTTACGAGGTAGTTTAATCTCTTCATAATTTGTAAAAATATTGTTTTTAGTTTATTTAGTTCATACTATCGTTTAAGGCTTTCTCCAGTTCATCGATAGAGAAGCGGCTTTTCTTCTG
This sequence comes from Bacteroides stercoris ATCC 43183, assembly GCF_025147325.1. Lineage (NCBI taxonomy): Bacteria > Pseudomonadati > Bacteroidota > Bacteroidia > Bacteroidales > Bacteroidaceae > Bacteroides > Bacteroides stercoris. The sequence continues at coordinate 1,890,450 of NZ_CP102262.1, read as the reverse complement.
TGCTTCCCTGTCTTGCGACTGCACGCATCCGATTCCTCTATCACGCATCGCCTTATTACCGCTGACATGTCCGTTAGGAAACTTACCGCCTTTCACAAAAAAGACCTTCACGCCCAATAAAACAATGCAAATAGCAACTATTAACAAAGTTATCAATAATGTACCAAGCATTTCCATTAAATTTGTTGCACAAAACAGAATATCGTCCGATAAAAAGCATTTGAAATTTGTTTTTACTTTTATCAGCACTGTTTTGTGGGTGCAAATATAGGGCTTTGGTTGGACTAAGCACCCTTTTTTACTCTAAAAAAAGAGAAAGGGAAATAAAATAGCCAATTAATTTAACCATATTTAGCAATAAGAGGTTAATTTGTACAAGATAACAGAAGATCAGGATACGCTTCACTTGTATCCTGGCTGCTATAAACTATTAAGATATGGAAAAAAAAGATTTGAAACCGGCTGGCGTATTCCACTATTTCGAGGAAATCTGCCAGGTACCGCGCCCTTCCAAAAAGGAAGAAAAGATTATCGCTTTTCTAAAAGCATTCGGAGAAAAACATAAGTTGGAAACAAAGGTGGACGAAGCCGGAAACGTACTGATTAAAAAGCCTGCCACTCCGGGCATGGAAAACCGAAAGACCGTTGTGCTACAGTCGCATGTAGACATGGTATGCGAGAAGAATAATGATGTGAAGCATGACTTCCTCACCGACCCTATCGAGACCGAGATAGACGGGGAATGGCTGAAAGCCAAAGGTACGACGCTGGGGGCGGACAACGGTATCGGTGTAGCCACCGAACTTGCCATCCTTGCCGATGACAGTATCGAACACGGACCTGTCGAATGCCTGTTCACCGTAGACGAGGAAACCGGACTGACCGGTGCCTTTGCCTTACAAGAAGGTTTCATGAGCGGTGACATCCTGCTGAATCTCGATTCCGAAGATGAGGGAGAATTGTTCATCGGCTGTGCGGGCGGCATAGACTCCGTAGCCGAATTCACTTATAAAGAGGTGGATGTACCTGCCGGATATTTCTGCTGCAAGGTACAGGTAAAAGGACTTAAAGGCGGACATTCCGGCGGCGATATCCATTTAGGACTCGGTAATGCCAACAAATTATTGAACCGCTTCCTGAGTCAGACTTTCAAGAAGTACGATATGTATCTCTGCGAAATCGACGGCGGCAACCTGCGCAATGCCATTGCACGCGAAGCACATGCCATTATAGCCATCCCCGAAGCCGACAAGCATGCACTGCGTACCGACTTGAATGTATTCGCCGCCCAGGCAGAAGCCGAATATGCTGTAGCAGACCCCGATTTGCAGTTTACCCTCGAATCGGAAAATCCCCGTGCCAAAGCTATCGACAAAGACACTGCCAAACGTCTGTTACAGGCTCTTTACGCAGCTCCACACGGAGTATATGCCATGAGCCAGGACATTCCGGGTCTTGTGGAAACCTCCACCAATCTGGCATCCGTAAAGATGAAACCCGGTAACATCATCCGTATCGAGACAAGCCAGCGCAGTTCTATCGAGTCTTCCAAACAAGACATTGCGACTATGGTACGTACCGTATTCGAAATGGCAGGAGCCAGCGTATCTTTCGGCGACGGCTATCCGGGCTGGAAACCCAATCCGCACTCGGAAATCCTGGAAATTGCGGCGGAATCATATAAGCGTCTGTTTGGTGTGGATGCCAAAATAAAGGCTATCCATGCCGGACTGGAGTGCGGGTTATTCCTCGACAAATACCCCTCTTTGGATATGATTTCCTTCGGGCCTACCCTGCAGGGAGTACACTCTCCCGATGAACGGATGCTTATCCCCACTGTACAAAAGTTCTGGGATCACCTGCTTGATATATTGAAGCATATCCCTGCCAAGAATTGATGAGCTTACATAAATGGAGATATAAAGAAAGAATGCGGAGCAAAAGAGGACATGCTCCGCTTCTTTTTATCCCGCTATCCGCTCTGATGCTTCTTGCTTTCCTGACTTCCGCTCCACTCCACGGGCAAGAGAAGAAAGATACTCTTACCTTCCGCATCATGGGTTACAACGTAGAAAACCTGTTTGACTGCCGCCATGATACCCTGAAAAACGACCGTGACTTTCTGCCCGATGCCGTCCGGCGCTGGAACTATACCAAATACAAAAAGAAACTGAATGCCATTGCACGTGTCATCATTGCCGCAGGCAAATGGACACCACCCGCACTGGTTGCCCTCTGTGAAGTGGAGAACGACAGTGTGCTACGCGACCTTACCCGTTACTCCGTCCTGCGTGAGGCCGGCTACCGCTATGTAATCACTCACTCTCCCGACGAACGGGGCATCAATGTAGCGCTGCTCTATCAAAGAGGCATCTTCAAATTACTTTCCAACCGAAGCTATCCGGTAATGAAACCTCGCAGAAACAACCGCCCCACACGCGATATTCTCCACGTCAGCGGACAGCTTTTAAACTCCGACACTTTGGACGTATTTGTCGTGCATTTTCCGTCCCGGTCCGGCGGGGCAAAAGCGTCCGAACCGTACCGCCTGGCAGCGGCACAAAGATTGAAAGACACAACAGACAGCCTGCTCCGGATCCGCACCCGCCCTCAAATCATCATTATGGGAGATTTCAACGACTATTCTGACAACAAATCCATACAGAAGATACTGAAAGCCGGAATACCGCCCACAGAAACGGACTCTTTGGATTCCCGGACGCTTTACCATCTTTTAGCAAGAAAAGGCATTGACAACAAGCATTTCGGCAGCTACAAATATCAGGGGGAATGGGGACTGCTCGACCATATCATTCTTTCCGGCAACCTGCTGATGCCAGGTTCTCCCTTATACACCGCAGAGGAGAAAGCCGGTGTGTTCCGTGCTCCTTTCCTTCTGACCGAAGACCGGAAATACGGCGACGAACAACCCTTCCGCACCTACTACGGCATGAAATATCAAGGGGGATACAGTGACCACCTGCCCGTATGGGCAGAGTTCCGCCTACTGTATTAATCGGAATACTGGTAGAGCTTTAAATCGAACTTGCCGACTATTGCCAGCAAATGATCGAAAATATCGGACTGAATGCGCTCGTATTCTCTCCATACCTTATTGCGGGAGAAGAAATAAACCTGTATGGGTACTCCGTAAGTGGTTGGTTCTTTCTGACTGATAATCAAATCCATATCCTGATTGACAACCGGAAGGTTGCGCAGATAGCGTTCAATATAAATACGATAAAGCTGCGAGTTAGTGGGCACTTCCCCTTCCGCGGGCTGATAATCCGCCATCAGAGGTACATTCTTACGGATAGCATCCAAGTCTTCCGGCGTACAGAACTTCAGGGTAGTCATATCCAGATAGATATTTTTATTGACCCGGCGTCCGCCACTCTCCTGCATCCCCCGCCAGTTCTGGAAAGAGTTATTGACCAGCGTATAGGGCGGAACGGTAGATATCGTCTCATCCCAATTCCGGATCTTTACAGTATTCAACGTGATTTCCTCGACAGTACCGTTGGCTACTCCATTGGGCAACTGTATCCAGTCGCCGATACGCAGCATATCATTGGCAGAAAGCTGTACCCCCGCCACAAAACCCAGAATACTGTCTTTGAATACCAGCATCAGTACAGCCGCCGATGCACCCAAGCCTGCAAACAAAGTCATCGGGGACTTATTCACCAGCACCGCGATTATAACAATGCCGCCGATAAAGAACAGCAATACCTGAAGAACCTGCACAAACCCTTTCATCGGACGGTTCTTCTGCTTGTCCCTTGCATTATATACATCCAGCATCACCAGCAACAAGCCGTTGATAGTGAACAGTATGGCAGCAATGATATACACCGCACATATTTTCTGTGAGAAGTCCAGTATCTCTTTTCCCCGCACAAAGGCCAGGGGCAATAAGAAGTAAACCAATACACCGGGCAAGATATGAATAAGATGATGCACCACCCTGCGTTTCATCAGCAATGTATTCCACTGGTGGGGTGCACGCTTTGTATAATGTTTCATCCCCCCTACAAATATAGCCTGACACAGATAATCCAGCCCTATCGATACGCCTATCATCAATACGGCAATGATCGTCTCGTCAAACATGTTCGCAAGTTTCGGGTCTACTCCCCAATCAATGAGGATTTCGTTCATCCAGCTTCCTAAGCTCACCATAAGCATTCTGTTTTTATTAGTCTGTCGATAAGGATAACAAATCCAAAGGAAAGATGTTTATTCGCCTTTGCCTCAAAGAAGCGGACAAAGCAAGCCGCTACAACATCGCCCGTATCAGTGCATAAGCCAGAATGCCGGATATGGTAATTCCCCCTACCCAGATTGGAACATAGATATGCTCATAACTCTCTTTACGCCTATACTTACACAACCGGCTGAAAAGCCAGTAACAGAGAGAAGCGCCTACAAAGCCCACAAAAGCACCTACCAGCAAGTCGCCGGGATAATGTACTCCCAAGTAAGAACGGGAATAGCACGTTACCACCGCCCATAACATGATGAACCAGTTCAAGGCACGGTTACGAAACAGATAGAACAGGAAGAAAGCCAAGCCGAACGTATTGGCGGCATGGCAGGAGGGAAAACCGTACCGACCGCCCCTATAACCGTTTACTATCTGCACGAACTCCGAAACGGGATTCTCCAGATTCGCCGGACGAAGCCTGCACACTACCGGACGGATAACGGTTGCCCCCACCTGGTCGGCAAAAACAATGGTCAGCGCAATAGCCACGACACAGCCGATGGCAACTTTCCAATGCAGGTTGCGGACAATTACATAAAGGATGGCGGCATACAACGGCACCCAAATCCACTTCCCGCTAAAGGCATACATAAAATAATCCGCCCATTCGGCACGCCACCCGTTTATTGCGAGCAACAGGTCGGTGTCCGTTTCGACCAACCCCGACAAAACATCTGCTAATATCATTCTATCTTTTGGCTATATCGTCATACAACTTCTGCAGATAGGCCTGCCCCAAAGAGAGGTTTTGCCCTTTCTTCGGGCCTTCATCTACAACAATCGCATCCGCTTCATTATTAAATATCAATTGGTTGTCCGGCGTCAAAAAGCCGAAAGCGTCCGGCACGGTAAAGAAAGCAAAATGAGGAGAAGCCGGATTGAGCATATCTTTGCTGAACGTAAACTCACCGTGCGGTATCGACAACTGCGCCAATAACGTAGCGGCAATATCCTGTTGGGAACCGTAGATACCGATACGTTCCGGTCCGCGTACCGCCCCGCCCACTATCAGCAGAGGAATCCGGTATCTGCCCGTTTCAAGGTTTCCGATACGTTCGGGATAGGCCCCCAAGTGGTCGGGAACCAGTACCACTGCCGTATTCTTCCATTGCGGCAACCTGCGGAACTGTTTCACAAAATCACCGATGCAACTGTCCGTATACGCAAAAGCATTCAAACGTTCGTTCGCCAAACGGCTGTACGGAACTTCAAACGGCTCATGGCTGCTGGAAGTCTGCAACACACGGAAATGCGGCGTCTCCCTACCCGCCAGGGTACTGTCGGCAGCTTCCGCCTTCAGGTCGTCCAGCAAACGGCGGAATACAAGATGATCGTGCACGCCCCACTTGCTCAGACGCTCCGATACCGGAAAGTCCCGGTCGGCAACAATGTCCTCAAAACCGGACGACATCAGATAGGAACGCATATTGGTGAAGTCGGCATCACCGCCATAATAATATTTCGTCCTGTAACCGGCATTCTTCAAACTGCCTGCAATGGCAGGGATAGACTGCGTCTTACGGGGATACTTCATTATGCTGGTAGTGGGCTGTGCCGGATACCCGCTCAATATGGCAACCAACCCGCGGTCGGTGCGGAAACTGTTCGCATAGAAATTCGTGAAGAGAACGCCCTCTTGCGCCAGACTGTCCAACTGCACGGCCACGCCGGGTTCTCCCCCAAGCGTCGTCATCAGCCACGAAGAGAAACTCTCCATGATGATAAAGAGCACATCGGGACGCTTTGTCGTAAACAACGAATGCAAAGAATCCGGAGCCTGCTGCAGGGAATCTGTCGAAAGACCGTCCCGCATCGGAACGGCAGGGTCTGCCAAACCGGAAAAAATACGGTCGGCCGCATCCGCTTCCATGAAACGGTATTGACTGCCGAAGTCCTTCTGCTTAGAGAGAGACTCCATTAAGCTGAAAGCCGGATTAATGGCGGCATGGTTCAAGCGCTGGTCGGTACTGAAATACACCTTCCCGGTATTCATGGTGGAGACTGTAAATCCGCCGCGAATCGGGATAAACAATAATCCGGTCAGCAGCAACAGTACCCCCGATACCCTCAAACGCCGATAAGGTATCTTCATGCGTTCGAAAACCCGTTTCCGCAACAGCACGCCATGGAATATCCCGTATAATGCCGCCGCATAGGCAACCATTGCAATAATTCCCCCGATTACCACCCATATACTGACACTTGCCACCGCATCTTTGGGCGAAGAAAAGAAATAGAACAGAGGCGTAGCGTCCAACCGGAATCCCCAGTATTCGTATAATCCCAAATCGACGGTAAATATAACGGAGAGCAAAACCGAAACGAAAGCAAAATAACCGTACCATATACGGCGAAGAAGATTGGATACCGTCCAGGCAGAACAGATAAAGAGCAATCCAGGAACAGCAGTCAGATAGCCTGCAAGCGATAAGTCCAACGGAAGTCCATGCCACATCACACCCAACCACTCCGTCCACGAAACGCCCTCGTACAAGGAACGGTAGAAGAGCATAAAAAACGGTTTCTGTAATGCGAATATACAGATAAACAAGCAGTATGTCTTGAGAAATCCTATAAGCCTATCTTTCATCGGTGCTTTTTCTTAAACTGAATATATTCGGCAAAAATAAAGTTTTTTATTCTATTTCTCGCCAATATTGGTTAAGAAATGCGTGAAAGATAGGCTTATAAGAATTTAAGAGCTATCCGTTTACACGTTTATAGTCTTCCAGAAACTTCTTTAATCCGGCGTCCGTCAGCGGATGATTCAGCAGTCCTTTTATGGCGGAAAGCGGACATGTAGCTACATCCGCCCCTACCTCTATGCACTGGATGATATGCGCCGTATGGCGGATGGAAGCCGCAAGCACCTGGGTAGCGTAGCCATAATAACGGTATACGTCCACAATCTTACCCACCAAAGCGATACCGTCTTCACTGATGTCGTCAAGACGGCCTACAAAAGGCGAAACGTAAGTTGCTCCGGCTTTTGCCGCCAGCAGCGCCTGCCCTATGGAAAATACCAGTGTACAGTTGGTGCGGATACCTTTTCCCGAAAAGTATTTAATGGCTTTTATGCCGTCTGCGATGCAGGGTACTTTCACCACGATATGCGGATTGAGCGCGGCGAGTTCTTCACCTTCCTTAATCATGCCCTCGTAATCGGTGGCAATAACCTCTGCACTGACATCTCCCTGCACGATGTTGCAGATGTCTACATAATGCTTGCGCTGGTTTTCCACGCCTTTGATACCTTCTTTCGCCATGAGCGAGGGATTGGTAGTCACTCCGTCGAGTACGCCCATATCATAGGCTTCCCGAATCTGGTCTAAATTTGCAGTGTCGATAAAGAACTTCATAATATAATTTGTTTAAGGATTTATTTTACAAATATAGCGATTTACGCCATAGTCTGTTCTTTATCAGCAGGATATTTTAACGGTTACGCGTCAGGCACAAACGGTGGGTTATCGTTTCCGGCAACTCGTTCTCGTAATGGGTCACCATAATCATGGTCTTGTCCCTACGACGGCAGAAGGCTTCTATGATTTTCCTGACGCGACGGCGGTTGTACGTATCCAGCCCGTGCAGCGGTTCGTCAAGAATCAGCAGTTCGGGATCTTTCACAAAGGCACGCGCCAGCAAGGCAAGGCGCTGCTCGCCGCTGGACAGTTGCAGGAAAGGCTTGTCCTTCAAATGCGCCACACCGAAAATATCCATCCACCACTCGCACACAGCCATCTGGCCGGCATGCGGACGTTTGTACAAACCGATGCTGTCGTGCAGTCCGGAAGCTACGATTTCGATGGCAGGCAGGTTTTTCAGATAGGCACGGTGCATCTCCGGACTGACGTAACCTATATGCTTCTTGATTTCCCAAATGCTCTCTCCCGTACCTCGCTTACGGCCGAACAGACGGATGTCGCAGGCATAAGACTGAGGATTGTCCGCACATACCAGACTGAGTAAAGTGGACTTGCCCGCACCGTTCTCACCGCTCAATGCCCACTTCTGCCCACGCATCACCGTCCAGTCCAGTTCTTTCAGAATCGTACGGTCACCGTAGCGGATACTGACTTTGTTCAGCCGGACCACTTCGTCCGAAGTAAAGTTCATGTTTTCGTAAGGAAGACCGGCAATGCGCTGCTGCAATTCGCCCAAAGAAGCGACATCCGCCTCAGCACGGAGGGCATCTTGTTCACGGAAAGCCTGCAGGTAGGCTGCACGCGGCATTTTCTCTCCCACTGTTTTATTGTCAACAGGAACTACGTGGGTAATAAAAGACGGTATATCATCCAGCATGGAAAGTACCAGTACGATTTGCAGGGAAGCAAGTTGCGCCAGCTTCTCCAAGACAGTGTACAACAGCTCGCGCGTAGCAGCATCCAGTCCGATGAAAGGGTTATCCATGATAAGGACACGCGGAGCCGTAAGCAGCGTCTTGGTCAACTGGAACTTACGGAGTTCTCCGCTGGAAAGGAGAATAACCTTCTTGCCCAGCATCGGTTCGATACGGAAAAGCTCAAACAGTTGCTGTCTGAGAGACTCGTCCTTTACCTCGCCCAGCAGGTCGCACACCAGCGGAGCATCTTCCTGGTCGTGAGCATTCCAACGCTGCTGGTAGTAATAATTGGCATCGGCGGAACCGTAGGTGTCACGAAAAGCGATGTACCTGATGTTGTCGTAAGCGGTTTGTGTGGCGGAAGGACGGAAATCGTATGTCAGCGTACCGTCGCGCAAGGGATATTTGCCCGTAAGCAAATCGACCAACAGACTCTTTCCTGCCCCGTTAGGGCCTGCGATAGCGATATGTTCACCGTCGAGAAAATCAAGGGTTATGGGGTTCGATAAACGGACAAGCGGGTTGCGTGCCACGCCCCCCGCTATATGTATGGTATGTTGTTGCATCCTGTCAATGGTTTGTGGTTTGAACGGAGCAAAGATAAGAGAAAAAAATCTTTTTCCGACATCGCCACTCCTGTTGTTGTCACTTCCCGATTCCGTTTTCACATTTTTCAAACTTTCACCAATTTTGCGGATATGAGAACCGTATAACCACAAAGTAAGGAAAATAGAAATTCAAAATCTGTTAGCCGATGTTGAAAAACAGAAAACGGCTTAAAAAGCCAAAACAGCCCGTACCCGGTCAAGCATATTGCCTTTAACTCCATTCGACACGTAGCCAAGGTACATATTTACAAAAAATGCATTGTCGCCATTATCCGGAACTTCTGAAGAAGACCAATAAAGAGCTTCACCAACTTTTTGAGCTTCGAAGTCAGACAAAGCCTCTAACTTCTCATTGACAACGTTGACATTACTTCCGGAAACATTTATACCGCCATAGTTTCCATTTTCCGACCAGCCACTTTCTACCCAGCCCGAACAGAGTGTGGAGAGTTCACGTACAGAAGGAAAATACCAACCGCTACTGCTCTGTGGAGTCGGATTGTCAGAAGTGTATGCAGCAATTTCCATATAAGCTTTTAATAAACTGCCACTATTACTCGCATCATCATTCCATGCCTTCATTGCCTGTGTATTGCTATAACCACATATATGGCTTGTTTCGGAGACACCTATACCGGTTTGCCGATAAACGGATTGCCAACTGATGCCAGCGCTTGCATCCTTCAAGGCAACTACCAAACCATGTGCAGACTTTTTAATACTATTTACTTCATCCCCCATTATAATGGTTTTGGAAGTATCGCTTATTTTCCCTTTCAATTTACTATCATTCTCCGCTACATTACCTGTATGGAAAATGACACCTATCGGAGTTTTCGTATTGTCAAGAGTTGTGGAAAAAGTGCCGTCACTGTAATAATAATCGCCCACAGTCGCTGTGATATTGGAAATCAGTGCACGAGCAACACATGTTATTCTTCCGTCTGTCCCCACTATGGTTACCTCAAGCATGGCTTTGTCGCCAATATCAATGCCCGCAGGAGCATGAACGGTAATAACAGATGTATAAACTCCCTGTGAAGCAACAGGTTTCGTTATTGTTGCACTCCAAGGCGTTGCAACGGCTCGTGTCCGGATATCGGTGCCGACACCCTTGTCACTGACGACTTGAACCATGATAGCAGTACAGTCGCTTTCCCTGAAACCTGCTGGAAACGTGAAAGGAATTTCGGTAGTAAAGGCAGTTATGATTAAGGCGGAATTAGCCTGCCCTGCCTGGTCGTCACCAATGTAAAAAGCCCTATAAAGGGGAAGTTCTATCAGTTCAGTGCAAGTTACCATTCCTGCTGCATCCGTATTGGTTATAGTAATAATAACAGAATTGCCGCTATCGTCTACTGTAATAGAGCTGGAAGCCCCATTTATCCCGTCTGTGCCGTCAACGCCGTCTTTACCTATAGCTTTTACCCCTGTAGATGTCCAAGAAGCACCTTTGTCGATAGAGATTTCCCATTCTTTGCTAACTGCATTGATGCGGACTTTCGGAGCAACAGCATCGTCACCTTTCATACCGGTCTCGCCCCGTTCGCCTGTAACACGCAGAGGGCTACCATCGTTGTCCAATATATAGGAACCGTCCAAAGTCCAGTAATAAACGCCGCCGTTCTCTTTCACGCCTATATTGGGAACAATACCTGGAGCGCCGTCATTACCTTTTTCGCCTTGCCTTCCGTTCTTTATTATTACAGTTTCATTTTTCAGAAAAGCAATCATATAACCTGAACCATCTGGTAATTCACTTACACCTGTAACGTAATCGTTATCAGCAAGAGCAGCAATAAGACTTTGCATACTCTCGATTTGCACGTTAGCTGTCTTCTGCCACTCCTCAAGGGCAGAAAGTCGGGCATTGAGGGCAGTCTGTTCTGCACGTATTTCATCAAGGCTCTGATGAGCACAACTGCACAGTATAAATGTGGCAGCAAACAATAAAAATAAACTCTTTTTCATGAGAAGAAATTTTAATTGATTAACGGATTAGAAAGTAAAATACAGCCGGCAAATGCAAGAATGCTTCCTGCAAGAATATCTTTCCGATACAATTGCATCGGAAGCAGCACTTTTCGTTCCGTACAATTTTCCTTATAGAACATTTCCCGGTTGGAAGCATACAAGGAGTCTTGAGCTGCTGCCTGTAACTGCATAAAGGATGAGAGATGTGTTTTTTTCGTCATGTGGCATAGTATTAAGTTAAACATACAAAAAACGTGAGTCGCTGTATTTGTTTATCTTATCTATCAGGCCTTCGCATTGCCTTGCACTTAGATAAACAACAGCCACTCACGTCGTTTTGTATATAGATACTTTTCTTCCCGGTATACCTGGGAAGAAAGTAGGTATATAACACAGACGTGAGCGTTGTTGTTATCACCTTCAAGTGCATTTCAAAGTTGCGAAGTTTGATAGACGAAGATAATTTCAATAACGCTTCTTACAAAAATATAGATCCATTGCACCCAACGGACTGTTACAAAGATAAACAGTTTTTCCCAACCAAAGCGGGATTGTTCTGTTTTTATTTCACTTTTTTCAGGAATACCTGAAACTGCCACCACTTATTACGCTAGCTTGCCAACGGATATGCTCATTATCTCTTCTCATTTCTCGCGGATGCATCACCAGTTTATCCCCATTAAACTTCAGGTTCATTAGGAATAAACTTCAGGTTTATTCCTAATAAACTATCAGTTTAACCTAAGTAATCAGGAATAAACTCCAGCATTCTTGTGCCCAAAGCCCTCTTATTTATAGAAAATAAGCGCAGACTGTGCCGGAACTGAAATCTCCGGTCCGTACATCGTTCCCAATCCCTTCTCACTGATAAATCCGTCCTTGCAAACAACCGTATATTTGCCTTCGGGTACTGATACCTTAGCCGTTTCCTTACGCGCATTCAACACCACATAGATATCTCCCCACGCATCACCGCCGGCATGCTCTTTCAACCGATAAGCCACTACGTTGCCGCCCTCAGCCGGCAGGAACTCCAGATGTTTGCGAACCAGTCCGGCATCTCCCAGGCGGAAAGCCGGATGATGTTTACGCAACTGAATCAATCCTTTATAATAAGCAAACACATCGGCATGCTCCGTCTTGCGTTTCCAGTCGATGGCATTGACGGAGTCCGGACTTTGATAGCTGTTGTGTACGCCCTTCTTATCGCGCATCACTTCCTCGCCTGCATAGATGAAAGGCACGCCCTGCGAAGTGAACACCGCCGTTTGCGCCAGCTTATCCAACCGGGCAAGCTCTTCGGGAGTGATACCGGGGATGCTGGACTTCAGTCTGTCCACCAGGCACATATCATCGTGGCAAGATACATAGCTAATCATCTGCGTGGGTTGTTCCGCCCAGGGAGCCTTACTGTAATTCACTTTTCCATTATCAACCTGCGGATGCCTGACAGCACCGACAATACCGAATTTGATACTCTCCTCTCCCCCCGGCAGTCCGGCAAGGAAAGCGCCCTGACGGTTATCGTTGAACGGACCGCGCAACGCATCACGCATTTCGTCGGAGAAAGCTGCGATACCCGGCATCTTATAGGTATTGGCTTTCATCGCCAAGGAGTCCTGCGCCAATTGGGGAGCCGATGCGGCCCATCCTTCTCCATAAATAAAGATGGTAGGGTCTACCACTGTTGCCGCCTTGCGTATTTCGTTCATGGTTTCGATGTCGTGAATGCCCATTAAGTCGAAACGGAAACCGTCGATATGGTATTCGTTTATCCAGTGCAATACGGACTCTACCATATATTTGCGCATCATAGGGCGGTCGCTCGCCGTTTCGTTGCCGCATGCAGAAGCATCTGCGAAACCGCCGTCCGGAGCCTGACGATAGAAATATCCGGGAACGGTACGCTCGAAATTGCTCTCGGCCGTATTGAAAGTGTGATTGTACACCACATCCAGCACTACGCGGATGCCTGCCTTATGCAAGGCTTGCACCATTTGCTTGAACTCACGGATACGCACATCCGGTTTATAAGGGTCGGTGGCATACGAGCCGTCGGGCACATTGTAATTCTGCGGGTCATACCCCCAGTTGTATTTGTTCTCGTCCAGTCTGGATTCATCTACAGAGGCATAATCATAGGAAGGAAGGATGTGCACATGCGTCACTCCCAGTTCTTTCAGGTGGTCGATACCGGTTGCCAGCTTGTCCGGATTTGCCGTACCTGTTTCCGTCATTGCAAGGAACTTGCCTTTGTTCCGAATGCCCGAAGAGGGGTCTATGGAGAAGTCACGGTGATGTACCTCGTAGATTATCACATCGGCAGGCGATGCCAGCGGCGGACGTTTATCTTCCGCCCAGCCTTCCGGGTCGGTTTCCCGCATATCGATAACAGCCGCACGCTTACCGTTTACACCTACAGCCTGCGCATTGATACCCGGCGTATCGCCCAGCCATTTTCCGTTGATTTTTACATTGAAAGTATAGAACTTGCCTTTCAAATCCTGCTCCACCTTAGTCGTCCACGTACCGTCTTCGGCGGGCGACATGGCAACCGTTTCGTACGCATGTCCGCCCTCTCCCGCATCATACAGCATCAGACGCACTTCATCCGCAGTAGGCGACCAAAGCGTAAATTGCGTAGCAGCCGGAGCATATTCCATTTCTGCCAGACTGCCCGTACGGACCGGATAGAGTTCGTACGACGCGTATTCTTTCTTTGAGGGGGCGCAACTGGCAACTGTTGTAGCCGCAACTCCGATAATGACAAGATTGTTCAATTTCATGGTAGTATTTTTAAGTATAAAATATTAAGTATAATATATAAGGTATAGGTCAGCGTTTTACTTTGTCGGGATTCTTGGCTATGAAGTCTTTCCAGCCGTGATATCCTTTCTCTGCAACAGGACGCCCCATTTGCAGAAAATGGCAGTAGGCAGCGGCAAGCCCGTCGGTGGCATCCATGAATACGGGCATTTCCTCCTTCGGAAAATGAAGCATGCGCTGCAGCATATCCGCCACCTGCTCTTTAGATGCCTGTCCGTTTCCCGTTATCGCCATTTTTATCTTCAGAGGAGCATACTCGGTAATGGGAATATCACGGCTCAGGGCAGCAGCCATAGCCACCCCCTGCGCACGTCCCAGTTTCAGCATGGACTGCACGTTCTTTCCGAAGAAAGGCGCTTCAATGGCAAGTTCGTCCGGCAGATAACTCTCGATAATACCCAGTACCCGTTCGTGGATGTGGCGAAGTTTCAGATAGTGGTCGCCAAATTTGCGAAAGTCTATGATACCCATAGCAATCATTTCGGGCTTGGTTCCCGCCACACGCAGCACCCCGTACCCCATAATGGTAGTACCGGGGTCGATACCCAAAATAATTTTTTCCTTTACCGGCTGTATCACACTATCACCTCCATTAATGTCGGGAAACCGATTACTTTGTCCTTGAATATTTTCAGTAATTCCTCGTTCAGCTTCACTCCCTGTTCCTGATGCCAACGATGAAGTATGGCTGAATTTTCCACCTCAAACTGTACAGAGTAACAGACACTTCCCTCCTCAATATGGCTTAGTATGCGTGCAATGCGCGGAGCATACAGCGCACCGTGCTTCTCTACTTCGGGAAGATAAAATTCCTGCATCCAGGTGAGGAAGTATTTCTCCTGTCCTTCCTCTACATGATAGGTCGTATTATAGATCAACATAATTTCTTTTTGCATTTTATTGCGCAAACATAGCAATTATTTCAGAATAATGCATTATATTTGCGCCATCAAATAAAGCAGGTAGTTCTGCAAACGTTAGCAACGGGGCGTTAGCTCATCTGGCTAGAGCGCGACACTGGCAGTGTCGAGGTGATGAGTTCGAGTCTCATACGCTCCACAAGTTATCAAAATTAATTATACAAATCCTTGAATTCCAAGCATTCAAGGATTTTTTTATTTTATTTTCTTTTCCCCATTCTTTTATACTCATTCAAAGAGGTCGTAAAAAGCAACTCCCCCCAGCGAAAAAGAAAAGCGCATATTGCCCCATTTTATGGGTCAGCGGATTTCCCCGGTTGGCAAGCTTTCTTTTAAGCGTATAGCCTAGCCAGTCTGAACATGAAGAATTTCAGATCAGCCACCCCTCTTAACTGGCTTCGAAAAGCTTTGATTTTAGCATTGAACGACTCCGCTGAAGCATTTGTCAATCGTTCTTCAAAATAATTTATGATGGTCGTACTATGGTTTGAAAACGTATCAAGTACCTTGTTGAACTCCATATAGTCAAACTTTTCCACTTCATTGTACCATCTTGCGAGATTTAGCCTTGCTTCATCGAGACCTGACTTCTTGTTGAAGATGTCTGTCAGTTTCATGCTAAGGCTGTATCCTTCCAGAAGCTTGGGGAATTTATCAAAGAGAATGGCAGCCCTGGTCTTTTGCTGTTCATTCCATTTGCTCCAGTGTTTCAGTATAATGTGCTTGCTTCTGCTTACTATCTGTGACAGGGTTTCTCCGTTCTCCATTCTTTCAGGTTCCCATTTCCCTATTCTTTCCCTTTCCGCCTTACTCTTTGTTTCTTTCTTCTTTTGGCGATGCTCCCTGATAGCCTGATTTTCCGCATCAAGTACTTTCCACCGATAGCGTATTCTTAACTGGTCAACAGCTTCAGACATGAGCTGCTGTACATGAAAACGGTCATTGATCAGCTTTGCGGCAGGAAACACCTTTCTGACTGTCAGCATCATGGCTGAAGATAAATCTGTAGTGACAGTCTTGACAGACAGCCGTTTCCGGTGCGGAAGCCTGCGCAAGATTCCGCTTACCGCATCTGTGGCCACTCCACGAACTATTGCAACTAAAGCACCCTTACGACCTTTAGCTGCTTTATTGGTCAGAATCGTATAAACATCTCCATTGCTCAGGCAAGTTTCATCCAAAGAAAGCTTTTCTCCAATATTTTCAGGATAAAGGAGATAGTCATGCGCATGTTCGAGCTGATCCCAGTTCCGGTAATCACTGATTTTCTCCTTGTATTGTTTACGAAGAGTCTGCCCTTTTACGCCATAACGTTCCGCAAGCACACTGATGCTCACAGGAGTAGATTCAATCTCCTTCTTTTAAAAAAGAGACGAACTCAGAATTGAGCCGTGTACCGTCAAATTCGGATAAATCCCAGTCATAACTGAAGATTTCATTGGAAGATTTGTCAAGCCATTTACGTTTACGAACATGGAGATAAGTGGCGCGACCACGAATAGGATAGTCTTGGATTGTACGATACTCACCAAAACCATAGGATATGATATCCGGATTGATCTTATCTTCTTTTAGTTGAACTTTTTTTTCATCAAGATAAATATCAAAACGGTCAGCACTCTTGTCGAAATTGACAATATCAAAGTTGTCTATAAGCACATCCGGAAGGATGGCACGAAGGAGTTGTGCGGGTTTCATAAAACAAAGGTAAGCAAAGATAGCTAATTTTAAAACTTACCAACCAGATATTTCCGCTGAGCCCATTTTATTTGGCTTGCTTATAAATGGAAAGAGGAGCGATACAACATCGTGTACTGCTCCTCCTTGCCAATATATGAAAAAACAAATCCCGACTATTGCACATAACGGACCGTACTCCCAGTCCTGCTTTTAACATCGGCCTGTTCTCCTTCTAATAGTATTTCACGGCAGGAGCTGCCGCTCCTTTATATTGTTTATTGACATAAACACGTATCCAATCTATGTACATACAAGGCATGGCGCTGTTGTCCCACAGTTCAGGTTTCACAGCTCCGGCCCATGCTTTGGGATTGGTTGAGATACCGGTACTAAAAATCATAAAGAAACCTTTAGGATCACTCCACGGCCAATCGGTATTACCATTTTCCCCTCGTTTGTGCTCAAAATAAGTAGCTCCATTTACCCCACCTACTATACGGTCGGGATACCATTCCAACCAATAGATATTCCATTTTGACATATCTCTGATTTCAATAGACGAGGTAACACTTCCTGCCCCCCCAATGACACCGGCATAATGATTTTCCGAGTGCAGGGTGAAATGAGCACGGTTGTTCAATTTCCTTTTAGGGTTCTCCAAAAGATCTATCTCACCATTGGCAGGCCAAGGAAGATTATTATTGCCCATAAACCACAACGCATCGTTGAACCCCTCATAGGCATTACGTTTGAATCGCACCTCAATGCGCATATTTTCTGTAAAATTACACCACTCCTCACTACTTCCGGGCAGAGCAGTCCGATAACATCCATGTGAGAATTTCACACGCTTACCGAAACGGTTATCCACCGAATCGGCTTCTTCTATGCTACGAATCTGCAATACACCATTCTTCACTTCCGAACAACGGCTGTTATCTACCCGAGCATCACGACTCATATGCTTGCCTCGATGTTCGATGAATCCCAACGGCAGTCCATTACGGGTATCCCGCTCCAGAAATTCATGTGCAGTGAAAAAACTCCATCCATCCACCGACGGATGGGCATCCCCAACTTTTAAAGTAAGCGGTGCACCGGGAACGGGATAGACTGCAGATTCATCATCTTTAGCAGGTAAAGCAACAGCGAATATTCCTATTTCAGCAATCGATGTGCATGGTTTCCCACTTATTTCAGCAAGAGGAACCAGACGAAAGAAACGTCCTCTATAACTTTGTTCAAAGTGTACGAAACAAGTCACAGGGTTATGCATAATGTTACTGAACTCCCCGGATGTGGCACATGTTTTCCAATGCGAGCCATCCATACTGACTTCAAAACGGTACTTATAGATAGTTCCTGCCAGATTATCGTCCTGCGCAGGGGTATAGCTAAATCCGGTGATTTCGGCATCGCGCCCCAAATCTACAGTGAATGTTTTGAGCCCTTCCGTACGCCATACTGTCTGTACATTTTTATCAAAAGCCTTCCGCATAGTCTCATCCGTACCGGAAAGACGCCATTGGCTTACCGGCACATTGCCCAACTGCACTTTAGCGCTATTGTCTGTCAGCGGACGGGCATAAAAAAGTCCCGTACGCAAAATGTGGGCTGCGTTACGCGCAGAGCGTATCGTCAGACGAATTTTCTCCGGTTGGCACTCTGTAAAACGCACCAAACGCTTGTAGCCCACAGTAGTACCTTCGGCGAGTGTCCGCCAATTCCCATCCCAATAGCCTTCCAATAAAAAACTTTCCACACGTTGGCCTTTGGTTATATCCTCCTGAATCATAAATGTGTTTACAAGAGCATCCTTCCGTACCATGTATTCTTTCGATGTACCTGATAGGGCTTCCCACCGTGTTCTCCCCCTCTTCAGATAATCTTTTTCAAAAGTATTTTTGAGGTAAGTAGAGAACTCTTTTAGCCTGCGGCAATCATTTTCATGGATAAGTCCCGACTTATCGGGTGGAATATTGAGCAATAACACCGAATTATATCCTACCGACTTGAAGTAGATATCTGCCAGATGCGCAAGCGATTTTACATGACTATC
Source organism: Bacteroides stercoris ATCC 43183 (assembly GCF_025147325.1). Lineage (NCBI taxonomy): Bacteria > Pseudomonadati > Bacteroidota > Bacteroidia > Bacteroidales > Bacteroidaceae > Bacteroides > Bacteroides stercoris. The sequence continues at coordinate 1,871,774 of NZ_CP102262.1, read as the reverse complement.
CTCCTTGGAATGGTAAAACCAGCCCGGACGGATAGATACATCCACCTCCGAAGGAAACCAAAAAAGCTCTTTTGCGCGCGCCACAATGTCCCGGCTTCCCAAATCTTTTGACTTGCCAAATACGCCCAGCTCCTTATTTTGTCCTATGGCACGGGAATAAATACCAGGAGTCAATACCGTAGCGCTCCATTCTGTCTTACGTCCGATGCCCTTCTCGTTGCCTACCCAACGAACGTCATCGCCCATGACAGCAGTAACCGCTTTGGGCTGTAAACGCCGGATTGTACGCTCAATAGCCTCCCAATCATAAATTTGCTTTTTGCCATTAGGCCCTTCCCCATTGGCTCCGTCGAACCACACTTCATGCACCTCTCCATAGTTGGTAAGCAACTCCGTAAGCTGCTCGATGAAGAACCGGTTATAAGCATCGCCTTGTCCGTAACATTCGGCATTGCGATCCCAGGGTGAAAGATATATACCGAACTTCAAGCCATATTTCTTGCAGGCATTGCGTAATTCGCGCACCACATCTCCCTTGCCATTCTTCCAGGGTGACGAGACAACAGAATGCCGGGTAGTCTTGGTAGGCCATAGACAAAAGCCATCATGATGCTTGGCAGTAATGACAGCCATCTTGAAACCTCCTTCTTTCAAGGCACGCACCCATTGCTCGCAGTCCAGTCCGGTGGGATTGAAAAGCGCAGGATCCTCCTTGCCATCTCCCCATTCACGTCCTGTAAAAGTATTGATACCAAAATGTAAAAAAGCCGTTAGTTCCATCTGCTGCCACTCCAGTTGCTGTGGTGTGGGTACTAACCGGGATGCCATGTCTATTTTCTCCTCCACCGTAGCTTGTGGTGGAAATTCCAAATGCTTTTCGTAATATTCCTGTGCATTGGACTGTGTATAACAGCCCAACAACATCAAAACTGAAAAAAATGTCTTTTTCATGGTCATTCTTTTTCTATTCAATAATTAGCTCATCTATGCACACTTTCGTTTCTTGCTCCGGACGAACATGCGTTGGCGGATTCATACCAGCTCCATAGGCAACAATACGCACATAGCGAGACTCATCTTTTAAATCAAACTGTACATCCTCTGTAAACATACCCTGTCTGAATATTTCCGTCTCTGCAAAGGACTGTTCTTTTATTTTCCGGTATTGACGATCATCCGGCGATACCCAGACCTCTATCCTGCGTGGTTTGTGGATGCCCATGCCGTAACTGTTGTTGAATCCCATTATGAGTTTCTGCATACAGGTTTTCTTGCCTAAGTCAAGGGTGATGCAGATTGTATCGTTATTTTCCCATGACGCCCATTCAAAGTCAGAACTGCGACTGCTCCCTCTGACTCCGTTAACCAGCACATCCTTTGCCGGAGAGTCCGTATATACTGTACAAGCTGTCGCCTTATTCAAACCAACCGGCAACGTCAGCGTTTTCCCCATGCACTTTCCATTGTAAAAAGTTGCACATTTCAGCAAAGTGCTCTGTTTTACAATCAGAGGTTTTACATAGCGCGGAGAGTTGACCGTTGGTTCACTCCCGTCCAAGGTATAGGCTATCTCCACATCGGGACGAATACAATCCAGGGTGACTTGTAACTTGCCATCGCGAACCGTTACAGAGTGCTGAATATTATACATTGATTGGGCGAAATTCACTCCTTTGACGGCCAATCGTTCCGTAAAATGATCCAATGCTTTCAGAAAGCGGCTCCAGTCTTTCTTTCCTGGTATAGTCCACCCTACTTCAGCCACAGCCGCCAACCGAGGGAACAACATATATTCCACATCACTGGTCCGGTTGCAGAACTCTGTCCACATAGAACCTTGCACACCCATCAACAGCGACTTTATCCCATCACTCCAAGTCGGTTCCACAGGTTCATAACTATAAATATCTTTCAATGTATTATTTCCAAAATAGGTATATGGCTCAAACCATTGGGGACCTTGATAACGGATAAGATACATGACACGAGCAGGAGTCATTACAAAGCGATGCCCTTGCCCGGCTGCTTTTAGCGCAGCTTCACCCATACCTCTCCAGCCGAATATAATAGCATCATCAGGTATCTGCGATTGGGTCAGTTCGTCCCATCCCATCACTTCACGCCCCTTGCTTTGTACATACTTGCTCATACGTCGCATAAAATAGCCTTGCAAATCTTCCTCATCCGCCAGTTTTTCCTCTCTGATACGTTTCTGGCAAAGCGGGCATTGCTTCCAATGCGTTTTCCAAGCCTCATCACCCCCTAAATGAATATACCGGGAAGGAAAAAGCGCCATTACCTCATCAAGAACGTCTTGCAGGAAATGATAAACATTTTCATTCCCCGCACAATAAATGATGTCAGCATGATTCCCCCCGAGTCCCGGCAACACACCTATGAATTTATCCACTACAGGACAAGCAAGCATCGGATAGGCTGCAAGAGCCGCATTGCTGTGTGCCGGCATATCTATTTCAGGTATAATTTCAATGCACCGTGAGGAAGCATATGCCACAATCTCGCGTATGTCCGTCTGGGTATAGAATCCTTTTTTCACGGTAGGCTCACCTTGCCGTTGGTTGTGCCTCTCATGGAAAAGCAAGCCTTCCCGTTCTACACGACGGGAGCCTACAGCCGTAAGCAAAGGATGCTTTTTTATCTCAATGCGCCAACCGTTATCATCAGTAAGATGCAAGTGCAATGTATTTATCTTCAACAAAGATATACAATCTATCAGACGTAAAAGGTCTTCTTTAGGAATAAAATATCGGGCTACATCAATCATCACGCCTCTGTACCCGAAACGGGGACTGTCATCGACGGTAGCAGCCGGTACGCTCCAGTCGACATTCATTGCACGCTCTCCTCCCTCCAGCTCTGAAGGCAGAAGTTGGCGCAAGCTTTGAAAGGCATAGAACGCCCCTTCTTTACTCGATGTATACACGTTAATCCGCTTAGGAGTGATGACCAGGCGATAAGCTTCTTTTTTTAAGGAACTGTCAAAACGAAGGCAGACGTCACCGGCTTTCGCTGTTGTTTTCACTTGAGGAGTAAAGCCTGCAGGAACATTGAACAGCGAGGCGAACTGTTCTGCTACAGATACCATAGCTGTATCCTCTACGGTGATTACCGTACTGGCTTTAAATATGAAATTACCCTTTTCAAGCGTAAAATTCTCCGGTGCAGGTACAATTTCTAATTTTTGCATCTTGCGCTCTTCACCTCTGACATAAAGAATGCAGACACACAAAAAGAAGAAGGTCAAAATGAAGATATTTTTTTTCATTTCTATATTTATATAGTGAAAAATCAGTCTCTATCACGTTCCGGCGAGAACCGCACCGGATCGTTATACTGCTCTTGCAGCTCCAGCATGGTTTCTTTCAAACTATCTACAATTGACGCATAGTCGCTGTTTCCGTATAAATTATGCATTTCTGTAGGATCCTCCTTCAGGTCATACAGCTCCCAAGTGTCAATATCATTGTAAAAATGAATAAGTTTGAAACGGTCTGTCCGTACTCCGTAATGACGTTTAACCATATGCTCTGCCGGATATTCATAAAAATGATAGTACAAAGCCTTGCGCCAATCCACCGGATGCTCACCTCTCAATAGCGGCAGCAATGATACTCCGTGCATATCCTCGGGTACTGGAATGCCAGCAAGTTCCAGAAAGGTAGGAGCATAGTCGATGTTCTGTACCATCTCACGGATTTCTCCTTTTGCATTCAACCCTTTGGGCAGATGCATAAGCAATGGTGTGTGCATAGACTCCTCATACATGAAACGTTTGTCAAACCATCCGTGCTCACCCATGTAGAATCCCTGATCAGAGGTATAAACCACCAATGTATTTTCCAGCATACCTTTGTCTTCCAAATAATCCAGAATTCTTCCGACATTGTCATCCAATGACTTAACCACCTTCATATAGTCTCTCATATACCGCTGATATTTCCATTCCGCCAGTTCCTTGCCTTTCAAGTTGAGCTTATAGAACTCTTCAGTAATAGGTGCGTAAAAATCTTCAAACTGCTTGCGCTCAAGCGAGTCCATACGGTTCAGCATACATTCATATGTCTTTTTCAAACGCGACTCCTGACCGTCTTTCAGCATTTTCAAATCATATATAAGATCCATATCTTCAGCAATGCCCATTTCCTGAGAAGCAGCGGCAATACGTCCTTCGTAATCATCATGGAAATTTTCCGGCAATGGAAAGACTTTATCTTCGTAAAGTGAAAGATTTTTGATTTCCGGTAACCAATTCCGGTGGATGGCTTTGTGGTGAATGAGCAGACAGAACGGCTTCTTCTTGTCCCGTGAGTTTTCCATCCAGTCAATACTCATATCTGTGATAAGATTCGTTATATATCCTTTCTTCCGGATAGTGTCGTTGTTCATGTTAATAAAATCCGGATTGTAGTAATTACCCTGACCGGGAACAATTTCCCAATAATCGAATCCAGTAGGAAGACTTTCCAAGTGCCACTTCCCGATAATTGCTGTCTGATAACCGTTTTCACGCAAAATTTTCGGGAAAGTCTGCTGAGTACCATCAAATACGCAAGTACTATTGTCGTAAAACTTATTACCGCAACTGTGTTTACCTGTGAGCATGCAGGCACGACTAGGCCCGCTAAGCGAATTGGCCACAAAACTATTGGCAAATCGCACTCCATCAGACGCAATACGGTCTAAATTGGGAGTATGAACATAACGACGATCATAGCAACTCATCATCTGTGCCGTATGGTCATCGGTCATGATGTACACAATATTATACGGCTTATATTTCTGTTCCTGCTTTTGCTGGCAAGAAAAAAGTGAGGAAGATACAATAGTCACCCCTGCTACTGAAAAAAGTACATGTGTTGTTTTCATTTTATTAGGATTACGAATTATGGATTACACACACTATATTATTAATTCCGTCTGCAAAAATGGCAAGCTCTTATATAGATTACAGCCCTATATTTACTATAAAAACTCCAATAATCGCTATTTTCATATTATTTTGATTAGTATGGAGAGTGCATCCCGGACTTAGCTTAATAAATAAAAGGAGGCACAGAGCAAACAACTACTCTATGCCTCCAGCAAATATCTGCAAAACTGCTACTAAGGCAAAAATAGATTAATAACCAAAGTTGTTGTCATCTACCGTAATACCTTCGTTATAATTGATTTCTGACAAAGGTATCGGCAATAGCAGATTCTTCTTCAAGAAGTCCTGAGTTAATGCTCCACCTTCCGCTTCGTTATAAAGACGATCCTGCTTATTATTTTTTGTTTCCTGATACGTTTCTACCGAGGCTCTCGTTATCTCATGATTATTGTGTTTTTCCAAGGCTTTTTTAAAGAGTTCCACACCTTTCAACCGTACCATTTCATACATATTGGGCTCACCTGCAAATTCAAAGATCCGTTCGTAATACAGATGCTCTCTCACTTCATCCTGCGTCAAAGTCTTCGGCCAGTCAGCCGGCTGAGCAGAAGTCCCTGCAGATGATTGTCGGGCACGTGTCAGTACCTCATTAGCTAAATCAATAGCACGGTCTTTCTGCCCCAATTCATTATATACATCGGCCATCAAAAGCAACATTTCGGCATAACGGTATACAATCAGATTTTTATGACTGCGTGTACCCGTAGCTTTCTTATCGAACATTTTTCCGAAATAGGGAGAAGCGTGTTCTTTGCCAGAAGCTGCATAATCTGTTTGTACACTTTCTCCAATACGGGCCAAACGTGTGGAGTCTTTTAGAGCCTGACCTGTCAAAGGAACCTTTTTATCAGGATTCATTGCCTCCGCCATCTTGGTATAGTCAGCAAATTTTGCTATAGAAGGATTCGAAGGGTCTTCCATGTCTGCATAAGGAAGTTCTGCTACAAAATCTTGCTGTAGCGGTATGCCGTTTTCCATTACTGGTTTTCCGTCTTTCATCACATAGACACCTTTCACCTTATATGTGATGTACGGATAAGAGTAAGTAGAGTCGTTGGCACACGGTTGGTCGCCCTTTTGCGGTACATCATCAGCCTGATTATTCTTATGCTGGCGCCAGCTAGTAAGGAAATTTATTTCCAAACGGGGATCACCGGGATAGGTAGCACGCATCCAGTCGTAAAGCGCTTTGGTTGCCTTGTACGTCCCCCATGCGATACCACTGTTTGAGTGAGCCGGAGCAAAACGGTTACAAGCACGATTGAATACCAAAGTGGACTCTGCGTTATAGTTCAATTGGAAGATTGATTCTTTACTTCCATTTACATTGTCTACAAACAAGTCGCCAAATTTCGGTTGAAGTTGATATTTTCCGTACACTTCATCAAACATGGCTTTGGCATTGTTCAGATTCGTTTGTTTATCAATGTCCAAGCAAGCCATTTTATGATACACTTTGCCCAAATAAGCCTTGGCTGCCAGACTTGTGGCATAGCCATCATTTTGTGTTTCCGGTAACACCAAAGCTGACTTGAAATCATCGATAATCAATCCGAACACCTGTTCTTTCGGCGTACGGGGCATAGCGATTCCATCGGAAGAAGAGGCTGAAGTTCTCATGGGAACGTCACCAAAATGGGAAACCAAGTTGTAATAGGCAACACCACGCAAGAAACGTGCTTCTGCCCCCAGCTTGTTTTTGATATCATCCGAGAGTTCACTCTTGTTCAAATAGTCAAGGAAAGCATTGACTTCAGCGATTACTTTATACATACCGTTCCAAGCATACTCCACTTGTGTACTGGAAGTCAATACATTTAAACTGACATTAGGGTCTTCACCGGAATTACGGTTTGTCCAAGCAAAGCCAGAAGCGCTGATAGGCAATTCCTGCCATTGCTGACCATATCCGTTGGGAGCAGCCATATAGCCGTAGCATCCCAAGAGAGCTTGCCTGGCATTGGACTCACTGCTGAAAATCACCAAATTATTTTGGGAATAAAGGGGCTCTTCATCCAAACAACCGGTCAAAACAGCACTGCCGGTAAGCAGGAAAGAAAAAGCAATATATTTAAAATTCTTCATATTATTCAGTCATTTAAGTTGTTAGTGTAATGGAATTAAAAAGTAAGGTTCAAACCGAAGATGTAGGAACGCGGTGTAGGATAAGAGTTCATATCCACGCCCGGACGAAGTCCGTCGAAGGCAAAACTGTTCACTTCAGGGTCATAACCGCTGTAGTCGGTAAGGATGAAGGCATTCTTCACACTGGCGAATACTGACATGTTTTTCATTCCGATTTTGGAAATCAGGCTCTTGGGCAAAACATAGCTCAATGTAATGTCTGAACACCGAAAATAACTTCCATCCTCTACATAACGATCCATCACCATGTTCTGTACCTCAAAGTTGGCCGAGGGGAAGAGATTGCTGGGGTTTTCGGCAGTCCACATTCCCTGATAAGCTTCAGAAGTGATGTTGTTGGACTTCATACCCGGTGTGTTTATGTAACGGTTACCGGTGTTCAATATATCACGACCTTGTACGCCGTTGAAAGCAGCTTTCAGCGTCAGCGACTTCCAGGAAAGGCTGGTCTGGATACCATAAGTAAAGTCCGGATTGGGATTACCGATAATATCCTTATCCTTATCATCTACCACACCGTCTTCGTTTCTGTCGACAAACTTCACGTCACCGGCTTTCAATGTCTGCCCCATGGCAGTCTTATAGTAACCTTCCGTTCCATCAGCCTTAGTATAACGGATGCCCTTACCTTCTACCACATCGTCAACCTGTACGATACCGTCAGTCACATAACCGTAGAACTGTCCCGGAGCTTCACCTGCCAGGAACACATGGCCTACACCGAAGTGGTCACCCAAAGAATTACCAAAGTAACCGACTCTTTCACCCAATGCACCAAATTGTCCAGGCAACATACCCAAATCACCGATTTTTCCCTTGTTGACACCAATATTTCCGCTTACATTCCATTTCCAGTCTTTATGGTCAATGATGCAGGCATTCAGTGAGAATTCCACACCTTTGTTTGTCAATGATCCTTGGTTATAATAGGTTGTAGAGAAACCTGCCGAACCCGGAAGATCCCGACTGATAAGCAAGTCTGTAGTTTTCTTATTATAAACATCTATAGTACCTGTCAAACGGGAATTCCAAAAGCCGAAGTCTACTCCCACGTTCCAGGAAGCTGTCTTTTCCCATTTTAAGCTATTGTTTGCCAAGTTAGTAATAGTAAGCGTATTCAATGCATTGCCCAGTTTGTCGGCATAGATAATACTACCGCCACCATACATGGCAAAAGTAGAATACGGATCGATACTCTGGTTACCAGTGATACCATAGCTCAAACGAAGCTTCAATTGGCTCAGCCATTTCAAACTCTTCATGAATTCTTCCTGTTCCAAACGCCAGGCGATAGAAGCAGAGGGAAAATACCCCCAACGATTATTCTTGGCAAACTTGCTGGAACCATCGGCACGAATAGAGGCTGTTATCAAATATTTCTCAAAAAGATTGATATTCACGCGTCCCAAGTAAGAAAGCAACTGATAATCTTTCTGAATAGGTGTCTGATATTCACGAGAACCGGCCATGTGCATACCATTTTCGCGCATTTCCATTACAGAAAACTTGGTTCCGACAACATTTTTGTTCAAGAAATTGTAATCCTCGTAAGTCATACCGACTGTACCATCCAAATTACCCCAAGAACCCAGCTTCGTATTATACATTACCAGATTCTCTACCGAGTAATTGCTCTTGTCAAGATTGGAAATGGCCAAGTAACCTTGATTATTCATACCCTGATACAGCTCCAGACCATACCAGCGTTTACGTTCATTGGTATTGATGTTACCACCGGTACGGAGATTATAACGCAAAAACTTGCTGATTTTCCATGTCAGGTCCAAACTGGCATTGAAAGTTTTATCATCAGCCAAGTCTACATAATCATTTAACCAACTGAATACCGTTGTTTTAGCTTCTTGGTCGAAAGCAGGGTCGTCCTCCGGCATTTCATATGGAGCATAGTCCAAAGCCGTACGTGAAACGGCACCTGTAGAACCACCCAATGTATTACCACCGGCCATCATATCGTTCTGACGGAGAGAACCAGCCAAGGACAAACGTAGAGAAACAGCCTTGGACAAGTCGGCATTCAAGTTGGCACGCAAGTCACCTTGCTTCAGTCCTGTCTGCTTCACGGTTCCCTCAATATCCTTGAAATTAGCAGAGACGTAGTAGGTAGTCTTACCTGTACCACCATTTACAGATACGGAATAGTTCTGAGAAAAAGCGGTTTGATAAATTTCTTTCTGCCAGTTTCGTTCAGCCAGCACATGATAGGATTCAGGTTTATCAGGATCATAAGAACCTGTAGCATCACCGAATACATAACGTACTTCGTCACCAACCAGGTGGAACTGCCAGTTTTTCTCATCCGTCTGACGCGAATTACGATACAAGGCATGTTCACGCAAACTCATCATATTCAACAGTTCAGAAGGCTCTGCAATGGTGAAGTTAGCCGAAGCACTTACTTTTGCCTTACCTTCCTTACCTTTCTTTGTAGTAATCAAAATGACACCATTAGCACCACGGCTACCATAGATGGCGGTAGAAGAAGCATCCTTCAATATGGTAATATCTTCAATATCGGCCGGATTCAGCGAAGCCAAGGGGTCTTGTGCAATCTGAAAGTCACCTGAAATACCAGAAGAAGCAAATTCACCGGTAGAAGCCTGCGGGATATTATCAATCACATATAAAGGTTGGTTATCGCCACGCAAAGAACTGGCGCCACGAATCGTAATAGAGGAAGCAGCGCCCGGAGTAGCAGATGCTGTATTTACTACCAGACCGGCAACTTTACCATCAAGCAGATTGTCTATAGATGTCGCTTTCATAGCCTCATTGCCATCCGGACGCATGGTAGTCAAAGCACCGGTCAAGTCACCCTTGCGAGCCGTACCGTAAGCCACAACGACAACTTCATCCAATTGCTGCAAGTCGTCTTTCAATGTTACATTAATATTGGTACGATTACCTACTTTTATTTCCTGCGTTGTATATCCAATAAAAGAGAATACCAATATAGAATTGGAATTTGGAACAGAAACAGTATAATTACCATTTACATCAGTTATGGTACCACTGGCAGCACCTTTTACATGTACGTTTACACCAGGCATCGTTTCACCATTACCATCGTACACAATACCTTTCACTTGAATGGCCTGAGCGAGAGCTGTGGTTACAGCCAACAGACATAGCACCATCACAAGCATCGCCTTTTGAAGTCTTTGTCTCATAGAATTAAATTTAAATAAATATTGTCGTTTCAACGCTGCAAAATTGCAAAACAATCCAAAAACCGAAGTACAAAAATCACTATTAATAGGTCTAAAAATCACTATATTTTCATTGATAGTATTTTTAAGGACTCCAGCTTCTGAAATAAAGCATTTATGCCCATTTCATCGGTATTACATTCATTTCCAACCAGGAAAAGAATTCATAAACTTCACTATACGAACAAGAAATCTATCGTTTATTCAAAATCAGACATCCATTCTGATAGGTTACACGATAGCTTTTCCCTTTTTGAGTCTTGAAAATCAGCACAGCGTCCCGATATCTCAATATGCAAGGTGTTCCCGCATAAGAAATAATGTCAACCTGTCGCAGCTTTCCATCTTTCCAGCATACATCCAATGAAAAATTTCCACGGGCACAAAGTCCGGACACAGAACCGTCACTCCAAGCATCGGGCAAAGCTGGCAACAAGTGAATGAATCCCATGTGACTTTGTAGCAGCATTTCCGTAACACCGGCCGTGCCACCAAAATTCCCATCAATCTGGAAAGGCGGATGCATGTCCCAAAGATTATTCAATGTTCCGTGTTTTAAGAGATTACCAAAAAGTTTATAAGCATGATTACCATCGTGCAGACGCGCCCACTGATTAAGTTTCCAACCCATACTCCAACCGGTTGCTCCATCACCCCGGTGTTCCAACACCACTCTGGAAGCATCGGAAAGTTCAGGGGTGGTTATCGGTGATACCGTATGCCCGGGATGCAAACCAAAGAGATGGTTCACATGACGATGCTGGTCTTTCGGATCATCCATATCACCGGACCATTCCATCAGCTGACCATAGCGCCCAATTTTATAAGGAACCAACTTCTCCAATACCTGCTCCCAGTATTTGCGTTCTTTAGCATCCACCCGCAGCACTTTGCTGGCATCGATAGCATCGAGTAGAATTTCACGGACTACTGCATGTACGAAGGTTGCTCCCTGGTCTACCGGACCATGTTCAGGAGAAGTGGAAGGAGCCGCAGTATAGGTACCGTCGGGTTTATGCCATAAGTAATCTACGGCAAAGTTAGCACTACTTTTAATCAGTTCATAACCGATTTCTTTGAGAAACTTCACATCTCTGGTGTAATCATAATACTCCCAAATGTGTGTTGCCAGCCATGGTCCTGCCATAGGGTTGAAATTCCACGACATATTCTCACTCTCCAACGGTGTAGTAAAACCAAAGATATTTCCAGAAATGGAAGCCGTCCAGCCACGAGCCCCAAAATATGCCTGAGCAGTCTTCTCACCAGGTTTTACCAAAGTACGGATGAAATCTATGAGCGGTTTCATGCATTCGCTCAGATTGGTAGAACATGCCGGCCAATAGTTCATCTGCAGATTGATATTGTTGTGATAGTCCACACGCCACGGACCATCTACATTATTATGCCATATACCTTGCAAATTGGCAGGAAAATTGCCGGGACGAGAACTGGCTATCAACAAGTAACGGCCAAACTGATAGTACAATTGTTCTAAATAGAAATCTTTTTGACCTTCGCGATAACGACTCAAACGTTGAGTAATCGGCATATCACGAAAATCAGATGAATTTGTCAAGTTCAGTTTCACACGGTTGAACAATGCTGTATAATCTGCATAGTGAGCTTGATATAACGCTTCATAGCCTTGTTTTTCTGCCTCATTTATCCAATAAGCTGTCGTTTCTTCCGGATTTACTCCCACATACGTTTTCGGATTAGTGAAGTCAGGGTTGAAATTAATCAGATAGTCAGTATCAGCTGTAATCAGAAATACCACCTCATCCGCTCCTTCGATAAGGAGTTGGTCATGAGTATTCGTTACAGTTCCACCTTGCGTTAAAACCCGCATACGCACTACATACTCCATACTATTATTATCTAATCTGGCTCGAAAAACCAATCCATTTTTCCCTTCAGGTTGTAAAGAGCCTGCCGAAACCGGATTAGGAGCATAGCTGAATCTAAGGTTCTGTTTAGCAGGGCGGTCAGCACTATAACGCATCACCAAAACGTTTGCAGGATAAGATATAAATGAAGTACGCTTATATTTTACTCCATCTTTGCAAAATTGTACTATTGCACGGGCTGAATCGAGCGACAGTTCACGGCGATATCCGCTTATCCCAATAGTACTTAGTCCTGTTTCTATGTAGAATTCTCCCATCGTCGTAAAGTTACCGAACCGGAATGGGTCTTCTTTATAAGATTCATATGGAACTGTACTGTTGAAGTTCTGGCAGGTCAGACGTTCGGCCTTTTCTTGATTACCTTCAGTAAAGGCTTTACGAATCTCGTCAAGAAGATAAGCAGACTGCTTATTTACATTCCAATAATACGCCGCTCCCTTAGCGGTATTCGGTCCTCCTCTCCATAAGGTTTTCTCGTTAAAGGTAATACGTTAGGCTTCTATTGATCCTAAAATATTAGCACCTATACTACCATTGCCCAAAGGCAAGGAAGCTGATTCCCATTCTGCATCCGGATTCTTAGCATGGTCTCCAGCTGAAATAGGTTTCTTATCCTTCCATAATTCCGGATTTCCACCATACCATACAGCATGACCGTTTAACGTCGTGGGAGTATCAAACCAGTAAGACAAGGGTGGTTGTATGCCCTGACCATAAACGCCAAGGCTCATTAACAATCCTATAAATATAATCCTGTTTCTTTTCATATTATCCATAAAGTACATACCAAGCAGCTCACACAAAAGAGAATCATAGCAATGAGTTGATTCCTGCGATAGCATTTCCGCATCCACTTCTTCCATCTCTGTTATTTCCTGATTTCCTCTACTACTGCACGCTGTAAAGAAAGTGAATTTTCATAATCACAGTCGGTGGCCAAATCCCATGACATCACACCGTGCATGTGCTGGCCGAGCGCATACCTTACTTTTTTCTGAATAGTAGATACACTGTTCAAATAGTACGTAGTTCCTTTATAAGTTACCTGATCATCAGTCGTATTCTTGACAGAACCTTCCTTTACCATATCAAAATAGGCAACCGTGCCTTCCGAGCTACCAGAGTTCCAGTTTTTTGTACCATAGAAAGGTAGTCCGGGCACCAGTTTTTCTGTTGGAATACCGTAATTAATAGCAGCCTGCAAATGGCTAGTATAACTCTCATAAGGGAATTCGATAGCTTTCGGACCATAACATTGGAATGAAATCCAATCGCAGGCAGCCACTGCTTCCGGAGTTATCTTATAAGAAATGGGGTGCAAAGAAACCGTAAGTAGATAATCAGAGCCTATTACTTTTCTAATTTCCTGAATAGTCAAACTGTAATTCTTAAATTGGTCAGCAGAATATGCCCATTCAAAATCCAGGTCAACCCCGTCCAACTGATATTTGTCGAGCACAGTCTTAATATTTTTAGCGAATGAAGTACGATTACTGGCATTGCCAATCATAGCTGCCCAATCACCGCCGGACACCCCCAAACGGAACTTGATATCCTTGCCGGTCAACTTCGAACGGACATCTTCCATAATAGTTACCCAACTATGAGAATCCTTTCCTGGATTTTGCTCTTCATCATATTTCCAATAAGCCTGTACTTTGGTGTGATTCCAGTTCCCAAAGTTCAGTCCATCGGTCTTTACCTCATTGATTTCAGCAGCTGACATCGGCAACATACTAAAGAAAGTTTCGTCCAACTTACCTTTCAATCCAGTGCCCAAATACATATTAAAATAGGCATTCATAAATGGAAGTTTCAGAAATGCCGTTGTTTTTCCTGCAGAAACTCCATCAACAAACAATTCTGTGTTTTGGGCTACTCCATCATGAACCAGCGACACATGATGCCAAGCACCTGTTTGCAGCGAGGCTGTAGTATAGGTATGGGTTGTATTATCTACAAAGAAAGTCAACTTGCCTACAGTATCACCTAATTTCAAACCAACCTTTGGGGCATTGTTCCCATTCTGTTTTTTAAAGAGGAAAGCTCCTGCATGCCATTCATCGATATACACCCACGTAGCAAATGTGAATTTCGGAAATTCACCAATGGCTTTATTCAATATATCAGCTTTCACATCCAGCTGCGCTGTTCCATCCAGTGAGACCACACCAGTGCGGTCTGCATAACCAGCCATCCAGGTAGTACCAGCAGACAAAGAGAAAGTACTCTCAGGTATTTCAAAATACAAAGGACCGCCAAAATAGGGATTGGCTACCAGATAAATCAAATCATTGCAAGTCTGCAACCCTTTGGTAAAGATACGGCCGGTTTCATAGAAACTAGTACGGATATATGAACTATTGATAAACTGTTTGGAAGCAGTCTGTTCCGGAGTTTCAAAAGCCGTATCCACAGAGACACTTACCTGCGTCTGTACCTCAGATTCTGCTATATCCGAACAAATAAGATTGGTACGATAGTTCGGAGAGAAAGGCACAGATTCCACTTCATAAGATGCATCCGGTGTATCAGCCGTTTCAGTCACGTCAAATAAATTGATAATTACGTTATACAAACTACTACCTTGTTTGTATTTACCGGAATCAGCCAACGGATGAACAAACAGATAGTCATAAGCAATGCGGTTATTGCCTTCGTCAGTCAAAACGGGTGCTGCAAATGTCTGCTTACCTGCCTTTCCCGTAACATCAGCTGCCAGCACATTATAAGCTGTATAGACACTGGGATAACTGATTTGTACAGCCTTGGTTCTTTCAACAGATGTCTTCGTCCTGATGTTCATCATAGCCAACGGACGCTTCAAGGACAGCTCAATCGGAGCACCTGCCCGGATGTTTTTCTTCACAGCACAGAAAGCATCTTTAGCAGCTGTATTCAAAGCCCACTTGGCTGTATTCATAGACACATTCTGCAGATCGGCGGTGGTGTAGAATTCATCATTTACATTATTCAGTTTCACATTATCCATCCCACTACTTACGTAATCAGCCCAAGCCAGAAAAGTATAGGTTTTGTCAGGCATCAGTTCCAGTTCAAAAGTAGAAGATGTCTGGCAGAGACGTATTAACTTTGCACCCAAAGTACCTTCTGCTTCCTGTGCATAAGCTTCCAGAATATAACGTAAATGATAACCATTCACCTGTTGAGGAGCTGTCAGCCCGCGAGTAGACACATCCACATCAGGAATCAGATGCACTACAGTATGTTCTGACGAAGACATTGACTCAGTTTCATCAGTACAGCCAGACAAAAAAATTGCCATTGCTGCCAGCACTGACCATACTAGTTTTCTCATAATACAAATAATGATTTTATAGGTTTATATATAAATGAATAATTTAAATTTCCGAATCAAAGAGACAGGAAAAAACATTAGAAACGTTCCCTCAGAACTGCTTGCACACTACATTTTTAATCTTTCCTTTAAAACCGTTCAAGCCATCCCCTATTTGTTGTAAGGGAAATATCAGTGTCTCCTGATACTCCATATACTCCATACGCTTATACTGCTGACGATAGACTTTCTTGGTGCGGCCTTCCAGACGTTCCTGCAACTTACCGTTCACATAAAGGGAAGTCCCCTTGTAATCACCTTCTATACGAATATCACTCCACACACCTTCGGGCAAATGATAGGAATGAAACACAAATGTATAGCCGTCACGACTGAAAGCCAGGCAGCCTTTGTTTTCCCAATTGGCATACACCACAGAATGAGGTCCCTTGAATAGTATGGAACTATTGGAAGCATTCTCATCGGGACAAATTTTGAAAGATACAGCATACGGATACCCCACTTCTTGTAACACAGTAGAAATAGAATCGGTTCCGCTTAGCACACAGACTTCCCCGGCAGGGGTAAGTTGCACTTCACCAGAAGCAGTCTGACATACACCTGACGGTATCCGGCCTAACAGATTCACGCCGGGAGCTTCGGGCATCTGACGACATAAATCCTCAAACTGTTCAAAAGAAACCTGACTATTGCTGCCTTTCCACATCTTTTCAGCCAATACCTGTAGGGCTGGGAAAGAACGCACATGCACGTCTTGTTCTGATATACCGTTGCCGCACTTATCATTCCACACGGCAAACATACCTCCCAGTACTCCAACGGTACCTTCGGGCAATGTCAACTTTTTATTAATCAACCATGGTGACCAAGTTTCATACAACCATTGATGATCCAGAAAATCACGGTAATAACCTGCTGAGGGTACAATATAAAGATAAGTGTCACAAGAGTTAATCAACTTATATCCGTCTTTTAAAGATGCTTCCGGGTCTATCCAGTCATACGACCATGCATTGACAGTTACTCCTTCTGCCTGCACAGGTGTCTTTCCCGGGAGCCATTTCAAGCCACCCCACATACGGGGATTTTTACCGTATTTCGCAATGTATTTCAAATACCGGTCCGTGAAATAACGATACCGTTCAGCCTCCTTTTTATTATACTCGTCTGTTCCTATATGTACGTCCGGACCGATAAATACCGGTGAGTCTCCACAAAGATATTCGTCCAACAATGTATCCACAAAACGATAAGTCTCCTCTTTATAAAGGTCAAGATGATCCATACCATATTCTTGACTGGCTATTTCCGGCTTATAATGAGCAAAAGCCAGAGAGTGGGCGGGGATGTCTATTTCTGGAATAATGTTTACTCCATAAGCTTTCCCCATCTTCTGTAACTCTATAAATTCTTTTTTGGTATATGACCCGTCCTTGGATGTCAATCCAGGGAAACGTTCACTCTCTAACCGAAAAGCAGCATAGGTTTTATTCCAATCATTCTCAAAAAATTGCGGAAACCCATTATCATTCAAATGTATTTGAAACTCATTCATCTTGTAAAAAGACAATATCTTTACATATTGCTTCAGATAATCCATCGTGAAGAACTTTCTGGCAACATCTAGCATAAATCCTCGATTAGGGAATTGAGGATAATCGCGTGCAATACCTTTAGGAAGAGTACCTTGATGATTAAAAAGGATCTGCAGCAAACTGCGCGTACCCCAAAATACACCTTTTACGGCAGGAGCTTTTATACAAGCATAACCGGAAAAGTCAAGCACATATCCCTCTTCTCCCAACTCCTCATCAGGTGGAGTGAGGGACAAGCAAATATCGTTCTTACGAGGTTTTCCGGTACGCAAAGTATAATCCCACCCCATCAATTCCTTCAAGTCTGATATAAGAATACGAGCTGTGGACTCTAACGCAGCCTCATCGGTTGTGCGAATTACAATGCTGCCTCGTACAGGCAAGGAAAGAGTTCCACCTGTTCCACGCCATTGTTGCAAAGCCGGAATAACTTGCGGACAAGATTCTTGAGCAATAGCAGAAAGGCTTATACAAAACAATATGATAAAAAATAAAATTCTCTTCATAAACAATTGATACTATTTAAAATTCCGATATGTCAAAAGTGCCTCATCATTTTAAAGGACGTATTTCAAAACTAAACAGATACTCTTTTACAGGCACCAAATAAGGCGCCAGTACCCCCGGTCCGCAAGTAGCCGTTCCCACACCGCTTTGCAAAGCGTCAAGATGAACGGTCACCGTGCCATTTCTTTTCAACTTGTTAATGTGCCCGGCAGCATCTATATTCTCATCAGTGAAAGGAGATACACTAAATTCAAATGACTTCTCCCCCCACACAGACAATCCTTTTCCTAATTCATCGCTAACTTGCATCCAACGCACGTCTGTTCGATTACCGGTAGCCTGAGGACGCACATAATAATGAAACATTCGTTCTGCATCAGTATGATAAATTCCGATACGCCCCGATAGTTTTCGGTCAGCATAAGTCTCATGCTCTCCTCGGCCCAAATAAGTGACACGATTAAAACTGTGGGGCATTTCAAAAACCAGCCCGACACGAGCCAATGAACTGACAAACGTTGTATCCGGAACGAAACGGGTTTGTACAGACAATATTCCATCCTTGCGAATGGTGTATTCAAATGTAGCAGACCCTATTGTCTCATTTTTATCATTCAATAATTTCACTTCACTGTAAGTAGTGTGTCCTGATGTTTTTACAGATAATACACGTTGGACCAAATGATTTAGCCCTAATTTGCGCCAAACCTTTGCGCCTCCCTTCTTTTCACGGTTGTCATTGTCCGTTGCAGGGCGATATAAACTCAGCCGCACAGGCGAGGCAAGATATTCCTGTCCTTCATAGATGTATGATGTTAATGCTCCGGTTTTCGGATCAATCTGAATTTCCGGTTTTTCAGACAGTTTAGCCAATGTCGGACGATACTGACTATTGGCAGGCAAGACAAACTGATCATAAGCAACCTCATCATCAGTTCCGATGAAAGCACTTTTCTTCTTAGGCGTCCAGCTTAAATTCAGATAAGCCTCACGGATATTCCGGGGTAAGCGTACGCCTCCCAATGAAACTTCAGTAGTGGCATGTGGAGCAACTTCTATAGACTGTTCCCCTTTCGCTAACATTTTACCATTATCTCCCACTATGCTCCACTTCAACACATAAGCATTCAGATTGGTAAAGTCATACCAGTTTTTGATAGCGATGGTTAAATTTTTAGGATCTTTGAGCGTGCATTTAATATATTGATAAGCTTTTTTTACCTCTTTTAAATGAGGATGCGGTTCCCGTACAGCATTCACCAGCCCATTACAGCAAAAGTTACCAAAACTTGGTATATTTTCCGGTCCGTAATCACCGCCATACGCCCAATACCATTTACCATGAGCATCCACCTCTCTGAATGACTGGTCGACCCAGTCCCAGATACAACCGCCTTGTACGACAGGTTCGCTCTCGAACACTTCCATATATTCCTTCAAACCGCCTCCACTGTTACCCATTGTATGCAAATATTCCGTCATAATGAAAGGGCGGTATACTTTCGGACTTGTCTGATGGGCATAAGCCAACAACTCATCCACACTACGATACATGCGACAGTAAATATCAGTATTATATTGTTGTTCAGCACGTTCATACTGAACTGGACGACTTTGCTCTACTGATTTCATCCAATCGTAAGTGCGTTCAAAATTAATACCATTACCTGCCTCATTTCCTAATGACCAGATTATGATGGCGGGATGATTTTTTGACCTCTCGTACATCCGTTGTACCCGATCCATATGGGCTGGAAGCCATGTGCTATCCTTAGCAAGCGAAGCTGCTCCATACCCCATGCCATGCGACTCAATGTTTGCTTCATCTATTATATACAGACCGTAAAGATCACAGAGATGATACCAATACGGATGAGTGGGGTAATGCGAATTTCGCACTGTATTCAGATTATTCTGCTTCATCAGACGAATATCCTGTTCCATCAGTTCCTTGCTGACTGTACGTCCCAATTGAGAATGTTCATGACGATTTGCCCCTTTTACCAATATGGGCACACCGTTTATGCAAAATCGTCCATCTTTGATTTCCGAGGTACGAAACCCTACGTTGCACCCTGTCAGATGTATGATTTCTCCTGAAGTATCTTTTAGAGAAATAATCAATGTATAAAGATAAGGATGTTCCGCACTCCAACGTTTCACTTTCGGTAAAGTCTCTTTCTCAAAAAAAATGAAATTGCCGCTTTCCTTGCTTTGAACCGGACAATCCTTTTCCAAAATCGTTTTTCCGCAAGCATCTTCTAAACGATACGATAATGTGGCAGCACCTTCAGCCTCCCCTCCTATGGTTGTTTCAAGAGCAAAAAGCCCATCCGTATACGTTTCTTTATCTAAAGTGGAAGTCACTTGATAGTCTGCAATATATTGCTTGGGAGTGCTATACAGATAGATATCACGTTCTATACCGCTCAATCGCCACATATCCTGACATTCCAGGTATGATCCCGCACTCCAACGATATACTTCCAGGGCAACTGTGTTCTCTCCCTCTTTTACATATGGAGTAATATCCCATTCAGCAGGAGTCTTCGAACCTTGATTATAGCCCAATAAATGCCCATTTACCCAAATATAATAGAATGAGGTAACGCCCTCACAACAGATGACGGTCCGGCGATCTTTCCAATCCAATGGTAAAGTAAAGCTACGCCGATAAGAACCTACCTCATTTTCATCATATGGTACTAGTGGTGGATTTTTCTTAAAGTTAAATAGCGGGTCATCGAATTCGTAGGATTCATTCACATAAATAGCAGTTCCATAACCTTGACGTTCCCAGTTTCCAGGCACTTTGATGTCAGCCCATCCACCCGTATAATATCCAGGCTTATAAAAGTCTTTGGGCCGATTATCAGGATTCTTTACCCAAGAAAATTTCCATCTCCCGTTCAGACTCATATAATAGCGAGAATTTTCATAATCTCCTTGACGGATATTTGTAGCTTTGTCGTATGGCCATACATAAGTATGAGGCCGTAATTTATTTTTTCCAATAGCATATTGACTTTGCCATTCGGGAACAGTAGCCTGAGCAGAAAGCCTACCGACTCCAAAGAATATTCCCACAATGAGGAAGTGTAGAAAAATTTTATAGATGTAATTCATCGTATAACAAAGGTATTAGTTATAATAAATAGTTTTTTGCAAAAGTATCCGTTCCACAATGAATGGAAGGTATAGAAATATCTTTTTTTGCTCCAAAAATGACTATTTCACTCATTATCGTATAATCCTCCTATGCTCTATAAACAGCGTTAATTTATTGGTACAAATCTTGATATACAATAAATTACTGATACCAAACTTGACGGCGATTATACTTGTTAAAATAGCGGAATAAATTTATATGATTATTTGCATTATTGAAGCAAAAACAATATTTTTGTTTTACTTTTTTATACTATGAAGAAAATTTTATTAACTGTACTTGTTTGGATATTGCCAACCGTCTTATGGGGAAAGCAACTAAGTGACAAACAATATATATTTCAACGGATTGACGTACGTGAAGGACTCTCTTATCAAGTCAACTGCATGACAGTCAGCCACCGTACAGGTCATGCCTGGATGGGGACCAAAAACGGTATCGGACGCTTCGACGGATATGAACAAAAGAAATATTTGAATTGCAATATAGACCAATTGGTAGAAGACCGCAATAATAATATTTGGGCACTTGGCAGCGAAGGAGTTTTTCTGTATGATGCGGTCAATGACACCTTTTACCGGGCATGTGACCTAAATGGAAACCTTATATCAGCCTCCTCCATCTGCCTTTGGGATGACGGCGTTTTTTTCGGAGGATTTGACAAATTATACAAATATGATTATAAGACTGGGAAAATCGCTTTTTTCCGTTCGATTACTTCCAATATAAAATTCCAAATCACCGATCTTTACCGTTTTGACAGTCATACCCTGTTGGCTGCCAACCGTTGGGTGGGAGCTTTGCTGATAGATATTCGTACCGGACACACACGTGATGTCCCATTTGATTGTCACGACGTAGTTACGATGCTGCCTGATTCTAAAGGTAATTTTTGGGTGACTCCGTATTGTAAAGGAGTGCAATGTTACAATAAGAATGGTAAACTTCTTCACACCTACCACACAGGCAATTCATCAATGCAGAGTAACATTGTGCTTGCATTGGCTGAATATGATGGCCACATCTGGATAGGTACCGATGGCAAAGGAATTGCCGTTCTAAATCCTGAAAACAATCAAATGGATGTATTAACACATATTCCGGGAGATGCCTATTCTCTCCCCAGCAATTCTATTTTGTCTTTTTATGCAGATCCGGAAAATGGGATTTGGGCTGGCAGCGTACGCAGTGGAATGTTCAATATTAAGGAAGTGGGCATCAAACTATATGCAGATGCACTCCTTAATGCCGATTATGGACTCAGCGAGAAATCTGTATTAAGCCTTTATCAAGAACAAAACGAAAAGGATATATGGATAGGAACGGATGGTGGGGGACTGAATGTGTTTAATGCCGATACCAATAAATTTCGCCATATTCCATCTACATATGGAGAAAAGGTAGCCTCCATCACGGGTGTTGATAAAAACCACCTTTTGATATCACTCTTTGGCAAGGGGATATTTTTCTATAATAAGCAGACTGAACATTGTACTCCTTTGGTTATTGTAAATGATGATATTAACAACCGATTGTGTCAACAAGGCAAGACAGTCAATCTTATGCAAAATACACCGGAAACTATCCTACTGCTTTCCGAGAGTCCATACAGTTACAACTGGAAACAGAAAACATTCACCCCCATTCATATAAACCACCTTAAAGATGCCATAGTAGGTCAGTTGCTCCCGATATGTGTAAAGGAAACATTTTCTTACCTGCATGATTCCAAATGTATTTATCGTATAGACCATAATGACAATACCCTTCACGTCCTCTATCACTGTAAACAAGATACCATGATCCATTCGGCTTCAGCTGACGAGAAAGGCATTATCTGGATAGGGGGGAACTACGGGTTGGGCAGTTTCTCGCCCAATGACGGTTCATATACGCATATTTCAAACTCGTTGATTAACGAAGCAATGTCTGTTGCCAGTGACCAGCATGGACGATTATGGATTGGTAATAATGAACGTTTGCTTTCCTGGATGACCACCCAAAAGCGCTTTATCCTTTACGGTGTTCCAGACGGAGTCGCTCCTAACGAGTATCTGCCGAAACCCCGCTTACTTTCATCAGAAGGAGATGTATATTTGGGTAGTGTAAATGGATTATTACGCATTGCTTCCACACTTCCCAAAGAGCACCCGGAATCTCCGGTGCTTGAACTATCTGATGTATTTGTTGGCGGTGATCGCATGGAATATATTTCAGGCAGGAAGCCTGTTTTAAAAATTCCGGAGCAAAGCAGAACGATAACGATTAAAGTAAAGGCACACAATAAAGATATATTCCGTAAGCCTGCCTATTGTTACAATCTGCAAGGATATGAAAAAGAGCCTATCTATTCTTATTTGCCGGAACTGACACTGAATACGCTGTCAGCAGGCACCTATCAGATAACTGCTTCATGCACTACCCGTTCCGGCGAATGGACAGATAATTACCCCATTATTGAACTTATCATACTCCCACCTTGGTACCGTACATGGTGGTTCATATTAACATGCATGCTGACTGCCTTGTCAGCAGTGGGCTTATCCGTTTACAGCTTTTTACGCCGCAAAGAGAACCGAATGAAATTAGCAATGAAAGAGCACGAGCAACAAGCGTATGAAGAAAAGATACGCTTCCTGATAAATATCAATCATGAGCTGCGTACACCTCTTACGCTAATCCATGCTCCTTTAAAACAACTGATAGAACAGTTTCCTGCCAAAGATGCCCGCTATAGGGTTCTACAGAATATTGCCCGACAGTCTGAGCGCATGAAGAATTTATTAAACATGGTACTTGATGTACGCAAAATGGAAGTCAGCCAAAGTACCTTGCATATAGAAAGCATCAATCTGGAAAAATGGCTGGAAGAAGTAGTTGAAGACTTTATACCCGAGGCTACCCAAAAACATATAACACTCACCCGTCAGCTGTCAGCCGGAATAGAATCATTCTATTGTGATAAGGAAAAATGTACTACTATAATAACCAATTTATTAATTAATGCAATAAAATACAGTAACGAGGGAGGAGAAATCAATATTATTACTTCATTATCCGAAAAGAAAGACAGAGTGCGTATTTCTGTTTCAGATCAAGGTCCGGGGCTAAAAGATATTGATGTCTCGAAACTGTTTACACGTTTCTACCAGGGTGAGAACAGTCGTCCCGGATCAGGCATAGGACTTTCGTACTCAAAAATTTTGGCAGAACAGCAAGGCGGCAGTGTCGGCGCACTCAATAATGTTGAATCTGCAGGTTCTACTTTTTGGTTTGAACTGCCACTAAACATTAAGCCTGGCAAGCTTATTTTACAGCCACAACCTTATCTTAACGAATTGCTTGCCTCTGCTGAAAACATTGAGAGTGTACCAGACGAGCCTACTTTCAGATCCGAAACTAAAGATTATACCATTCTGGTGGTGGATGACAATATGGAATTAGTAGATTATCTGACTGATGCGATGAGGCCCTATTTTAAAGACGTGCGCACAGCTTACAACGGTGAAGAGGCGTTAGAGATGTGCAGGCAGTGGCATCCGGATATTATAATCAGCGATATACAGATGCCTAAAATGAACGGGTACGAGTTGTGCAAGCGGGTTAAGGAAGAATTAGACATCAGCCACACCCCAGTCATTCTGCTTACTGCTCGAAATGATGAAGCAAGCCGTATATTCGGCTATAAAAATGGAGCCGATACTTATCTTACAAAGCCGTTTGAGATAAGTACGCTCTACACAGCCATATATAACCAATTGAAAAATCGTGAGCGTATAAAGAAAAAGTATATTAGCAGCAAAACAGCACCAACACCGGAAGAAAGTACATTTAGCGCCGCTGACGAGAAGTTCTTGAATACAATGAATCAGATTATTACTGAAAATATCGACGAGCCTAATATGGGAGTTCCTTTCCTATGTGACAAACTCGGTATGAGCCGTGCCTCACTTTATAATAAGTTAAAGGCATTAACAGGTATGGGAGCAAACGATTATATAAATAAATTGCGCATTGACAATGCTATCAACCTACTACTAAACAGTTCATTAACAGTAAACGAAATAGCAGATCGGGTCGGGTTCTCTACCCCCCGCTACTTCAGTGCAGTATTCAAGAAAAACATGGGATGCTCTCCTACCCAATATAAGGAAGAACAATTCAAAAATAATGTACAGAATATATAAGTCAACAGGACAAGAATGTCCACCGAAGGAAAAAATATTGGAATAATTGAAGCTACATCTTAGCGGCACATTATATCGAAAGCCGGACACAAAGTCCGGAAAAGCATTCCGGCTGGCAGTCTGAGTTAATAAAAAATAATATGCAGCGATTGAAGGCAAAACAATGATAAAATTGTATCTTTGCATCGTTTTATGTATTGAAAGAATAAATAATAACAACGATATGATAGCCAGAATCAACGAGCTTCTGCAAGAAGTAGAAGCACTGAAAGCCGCTAATGCCGAGGAACTGGAAGCACTGCGAATCAAATACCTCAGCAAGAAAGGAGCCATTAACGAACTGATGGCAGACTTCCGCAACGTGCCTGCCGACCAGAAGAAAGAAGTGGGCATGCGCCTGAATGAACTCAAGAACAAGGCACAGGAAAAGATTGCCGCTCTGAAAGAACAATTCGAGAGCCGGGACAACGGTTGCGAAGACCTTGACCTTACCCGTTCGGCCTATCCCGTGAAATTAGGGACACGCCATCCGCTCAGCATCGTAAAGAACGAAATCATCGATATATTTGCCCGTATGGGATTCAACATCGCCGACGGTCCTGAAGTGGAAGACGACTGGCATGTATTTTCCGCCATGAACTTTGCCGAAGACCATCCGGCACGCGACATGCAGGATACTTTCTTCATTGAAAACAATGCCGAGAATGTATCGCACAATATCATACTGCGCACACATACATCCAGCGTGCAAAGCCGTGTCATGGAGAATACACAACCGCCCATCCGCATTATCTGTCCGGGACGCGTATACCGTAACGAGGCTATCAGCTATCGTGCACATGCTTTCTTCCACCAGGTAGAAGCGTTGTTTATAGACCGTAATGTATCGTTCACCGACTTGAAACAAGCTCTGTTGCTCTTTGCACAGGAAATGTTCGGCAAGGATACCAAGATACGCCTTCGTCCTTCCTACTTCCCGTTTACGGAACCAAGCGCCGAAATGGACATCAGTTGCAATATCTGTGGCGGCAAAGGCTGTCCTTTCTGTAAAGGAACCGGTTGGGTCGAAATCTTAGGTTGCGGTATGGTAGACCCCAATGTACTGGAACTGAACGGTATTGACAGCAAGATATACAGCGGCTACGCTTTAGGTATGGGTATAGAACGTATTGCCAATCTGAAATATCGCGTAAACGACCTGCGCCTGTTCTCGGAAAACGATACGCGCTTCCTGAAAGAATTTGAAGCAGCTTATTAATATAGAAATCCCGATATTTCTATATTGGGCATAAAATTGGGATGTGCCAGAACCCAAAGGCACTCACCATTTATTTTTAGGCACGGATTGCACGGAGAAACACGGATTAAATCAAAAAAAGGACCGTGAAGTCCGTATAATCCGTGCCTAAAAGAAATTATCAGGCGTATTTTTACTCCCGATTATTTGCAACTAACGGTTTTTAATACAGCCTGATTATCAATCCTATTAAATTTCCACCCAATGAAAGATAGGCTCGTAACTCCCGGCTATTGCTTTATCCTCGCTGCCAACTTCCTGCTGTACTTCGGCTTTTGGCTATTGATACCCGTATTGCCATTCTATCTATCCGAAGTATTCAATGCAGGAAACTCCACTATCGGCATCATTCTTTCCTGCTATACGGTAGCTGCCTTATGCATCCGTCCGTTCTCCGGATATTTTCTGGACAGTTTTGCCCGCAAACCGTTGTATCTGTTAGCTTATTTCATCTTCATGACTATGTTTGCCGGATACATCATTGCCGGGTCACTCACTTTATTTATCCTGTTCCGCATCATACACGGCGTATCATTCGGCATGGTAACCGTAGGCGGCAATACGGTAGTCATCGACATCATGCCCTCATCAAGACGCGGAGAAGGTCTCGGATATTACGGACTCTCCAACAACATAGCCATGGCAGTAGGGCCGATGTCCGGTTTGTTCCTGCACGATGCCGGTATGAGTTATACCACCATATTCTGTTGCTCGCTGGGTTCCTGCATTGCCGGGTTCATCTGTGCTTCCTTAGTGAAAACCCCGTATAAGCCGCCTGTCAGACGCGAACCGGTTTCGCTCGACCGCTTTATTTTGCTGAAAGGCATTCCTGCGGGCATCAGCCTGCTCTTATTATCCATTCCTTACGGAATGACTACCAATTACGTAGCCATGTATGCCAAAGAAATCGGTATCCATGCAACTACCGGCTTTTTCTTTACTTTCATGGCGGTGGGCATGGCTATCTCGCGCATCTTTTCCGGCAGGATTGTAGACAGAGGAAAAATAACGCAGGTGATTTCGGCAGGGTTGTACATCGTGGTATTCAGTTTCTTCCTGCTCTCGGCATGCGTCTATATCATCGAGTGGAACAGCATGGCATGCAACATCGTATTCTTTGCAGTGGCATTGCTGCTTGGCATAGGCTTCGGCATCATGTTTCCGGCCTACAACACACTGTTCGTAAACCTTGCCCCCAACAGTCAACGGGGCACGGCCACTTCCACCTACCTCACTTCGTGGGATGTGGGGATAGGCATCGGCATGCTGACAGGCGGATACATTGCAGAAGTCAGCACTTTCGACAAAGCCTATCTTTTCGGAGCCTGCCTGACAATTGTTTCCATGCTCTATTTCAACATCAAGGTAACTCCTCATTATCATAAAAACAAATTACGATGAGAAAGAAAGAACGTTATGAAAAGATACTCGCCTGGTTCAGGGAAAACCGCCCCATAGCGGAGACCGAGCTACATTATAACAACCCGTACGAACTGTTGATTGCGGTAATTCTTTCCGCCCAATGCACAGACAAGCGGGTGAATATGATAACTCCCGCCCTTTACCGGGACTTCCCCACTCCCGAAGCACTTGCAGCCACTACTCCGGAAGTAGTATACGAATACATACGCAGTGTATCCTACCCGAACAACAAGGCCAAGCATCTCGTAGGCATGGCTCAAATGCTGGTGAAAGACTTCAACAGCCAAGTGCCCGACACACTGGAAAAGCTCGTGAAACTTCCCGGTGTGGGACGCAAAACGGCAAATGTAATCCAGTCGGTCGTCTTCAACAAAGCCGCCATGGCGGTAGATACCCACGTTTTCCGCGTCAGCCACCGTTTGGGACTGGTATCCGACAAATGCACTACCCCGTTCAGCGTAGAGAAGGAACTGGTTAAATACATTCCGGAAGCAGAGATTCCCATTGCCCACCACTGGCTCATCCTGCACGGACGGTATGTATGCCAGGCACGTACCCCTCAATGTGACAACTGCGGTTTGCAATTGATGTGCAAATATTACTGCCGGAAGTATAAAGTTAGTAAAGAGAGCAATGATGGGGAAGAATAAACAATGATTTAATAGCAGGGAAAAGAAATAAATACTAACTTTGCCGTCACGAAAAGAAAACGGTAACACTTTTAAATAAAAATAGAGTATTATGACAATTGATCAATTTAACTTTGCCGGAAAAAAGGCATTCGTTCGCGTGGACTTCAACGTACCTCTGGACGAAAACTTCAACATTACAGACGATACCCGTATGCGTGCCGCTCTTCCTACATTGAAGAAGATTTTGGCTGACGGTGGCAGTATTATCATCGGTTCTCACCTCGGTCGTCCGAAAGGTGCAACCGACAAGTTCTCTTTGAAGCACATCCTGAAACATTTGTCAGAACTGCTGGGTGTTGAGGTACAGTTCGCCAACGACTGCATGGGCGAAGAAGCTGCCGTTAAGGCTGCCGCTCTGCAACCGGGTGAAGTGCTGTTGCTCGAAAATCTTCGTTTCTATGCTGAAGAAGAAGGCAAACCGCGCGGTTTGGCCGAAGATGCGACAGACGAAGAAAAGAAAGTTGCCAAAGCTGCCGTTAAGGAAAGCCAGAAAGAGTTTACCAAGAAACTTGCTTCTTACGCTGACTGCTACGTAAACGACGCATTCGGTACCGCTCACCGTGCACACGCTTCTACGGCATTGATCGCCAAATACTTCGACAAAGACAACAAGATGTTCGGCTACCTGATGGAGAAAGAAGTGAAAGCCGTAGACAAGGTGTTGAATGACATCCAACGTCCGTTCACTGCTATCATGGGCGGTTCCAAAGTATCTTCCAAGATTGAAATCATCGAAAACCTGCTGAACAAGGTAGATAATCTGATTATCACCGGCGGTATGACTTACACCTTCACCAAAGCTCAAGGCGGTAAAATCGGTCTTTCCATCTGCGAAGACGACAAGCTGGATCTGGCTCTCGAACTGTTGAAAAAAGCAAAAGAAAAAGGCGTAAACCTCGTATTGGCTGTAGATGCCAAGATTGCCGACTCTTTCTCTAACGACGCCAACACTCAGTTCTGCAAAGTAAACGAAATACCTGACGGCTGGGAAGGTCTGGATATAGGTCCTGAGACAGAAAAGATTTTTGCCGAAGTTATCAAGAACTCCAAGACTATCCTTTGGAACGGTCCTACGGGCGTATTCGAGTTCGACAACTTCACTCACGGTTCACGCTCTGTAGGTGAAGCTATCGTTGAGGCAACCAAGAACGGTGCGTTCTCACTCGTAGGCGGTGGCGACTCTGTAGCTTGCGTCAACAAATTCGGTCTGGCAAACGGCGTTTCTTACGTTTCTACCGGTGGTGGTGCATTGCTCGAGGCAATTGAAGGAAAAGTTCTTCCGGGTATCGCTGCTATCAACGAATAACAAGAACCTCATTCATACAAAAGGCAGCTCTTTGAAAAAAGGGTTGCTTTTTTTTTAATTATATATCCGACACATGAAACGAATTCTACTATCCTGTCTTTTTCTCCTCTCCATACATACATTAAAAGCCCAGGATACGCGTCTGAACAATGTAGTGAATACACTGAAAGAACGCATCACCCTGGCAGGGTATGCCCAAGTGGGATATACCTATGATGACGCCGGCGAAAAGGCCAGCAATACCTTCGACCTCAAACGCGCCATATTCATGGCACGCGGCAAGATTACCGACAAATGGTCGTGCTACTTCATGTACAGCTTCGCCAATACCGGAAAGATACTGGAAGCTTATACGGAATACCGGTTCCTGCCCCAACTCACTGCCCGCATCGGACAGTTCAAAACAATGTACACCATTGAGAATCCGATGTCTCCCTGTTTTGTCGAACTGATAAACTGTTATTCACAGGCAGTCAACTATCTGGCAGGCATCAACGGCAGCGATCCACTCTACGGCTCGAACAGCGGCCGTGACATGGGTATCCTTATCTACGGCGACCTTTTCAAGAAAAAGCTGAGTTATAACCTTGCCGTCATGAACGGGCAAGGCATCAATCTGAAAGACAAGAACAATCAAAAAGATATAGTAGGCAGCCTGATGGTTCATCCGCTCGACTGGCTGTCGGTGGGCGGCTCATTCGTCAAGGGCAAAGGCTGTGCCGTAGCCGCCTCTTCCGTCAATCCGGATATAGCGATAGGCGACAGCTACACACGCAACCGCTGGTCGGCAGGCGCCACCATACAGACAAAGCCTGTCAGCCTGCGTACCGAATACCTTGCCGGCAAAGACGGACATGTAAAAAGCGACGGATACTATGCAACCGCATCCGTACATGTGCTTCCCAAATTCGACATTGTAGCATCCTATGATTATTTCAACAAAGACAAAGCGCAGGATTACAAACAGAGCAACTATGTGGCCGGCGTGCAATGGTGGTTCTATCCCAAATGCCGCTTGCAGGCGCAATATACCTATTGCGATCCCCACAAAGGAGAAAACTCCAACCTGCTGCAGGCACAATTGCAGGTGCGTTTCTGATTTATGAAAACATTCTGGCATTCTTTTTGTACATTTGTAGAGTATAATCACTTAATGAATACAATTTTATGAACGAGCAAGCCATACAAGAGCAATATCAGCATATAGTCAATCTACTGGAACAGAAACGTCTGAAAGAGGCTCAAGTACAACTGGAAGCCTTTTTATGGAACTGCAACGACTGGACGCTCCGCAACCGTCTGGAGCAGGCTAAGGTGTCCTACCAATACATGTTACAGTACATGCGCCAGGGCATAAACGATCCGGAACGACAGAAACTATACCGACAACTTCTGGCAGAAACCTGGGAGCTTGCCGAACAGACCCGCATCAGCCTGCTCGATGAGGTTTCCACCCGTTATTACCACTCCCTGCACAAGAACAAAAAGAATATGGTAGCCGGTTACGGCATGTCTTCCTGGCTGAAAGTTCTGGAATCTTTTCCTGACGATATGGCGGTTTGCCAGCTTATGCCGGACAACAAACAAAGTCTGGACAGCGCCCTGCAACGCCATGAAGGCACTGCCCAATATCTGTTCCTCACTACATGGGGCAACAGTGGCTGGACGGCAGAAGAAGAACAGGAAGCCAGGCTGTATCTGGAGTCCGAATTGTTGCCGGTAAATGACTTGTGTCTGTTCACCGGAGCCATCCTGCTCAGCCTGATGGAATGTTTCGATCCGCGGAAATTCTCATGGTTACTGGATGCCGCAACGCACGCCGACACACAGGTCAACCAGCGCGCCCTGGTGATTATCGCCATCATACTGCACATACACTCCAACCGCTTGCGGCTATACCCGGAGCTGATGGCAAAGTTATCGCTTCTCGATGAGGACGGCAGCTTCGGCAAACAGTTGAACCGGGTTTACATCCAGCTACTCCGCAGCCGTGAAACAGAGAAGATAGACAAGAAAATGCGTGAAGAAATCATTCCGGAAATGATGAAGAACGTCACCATCATGCGCAATATGAAGTACGGCTTCGAAGAAAACATTGATGAAGACGACCGCAATCCGGACTGGGAGAAAGCATTCGAGGAATCGGGCCTGGGCGACAAGATACGCGAGATGAACGAACTTCAACTGGAAGGAGCCGATGTATATATGAGTACGTTTGCCCAGCTCAAGAGTTACCCGTTCTTTCAAAATCCGCATAACTGGTTCTATCCGTTCGACATGCAGCATTCCAGCATCATACGGGAGTTCGGACTGAAGCCAACCGGAGAAAACGCCGTCCTGTCGCTGATACTGCAATCGGGCTTTTTCTGCAACAGCGACAAGTATTCATTATGCTTTACCATGGCACATATACCGCAAGCGCAGCGTAATATGATGCTCAGCCAAATGACATCACAGGATTTGAATGAACTGATGGACGAGAGCAAGTCGTCCAGCCTGAGACAGTATGCCTTGCGGCCGGACGTTATCAGCAACCAGTATATCCACGATTTATACCGGTTCTTCAAGTTAAGCCAGCGCCGCCATGAGTACCGTGATATTTTCAAGGAAGAAATAGCCCTGCACCGTATACCGGCACTGAAAGATATTTTATGCAAGCCCGAACTATTGGCAACCATAGCCGACTTCCATTTCCGCAAAGAGCATCCCGCAGAAGCCTTAAGCATCTATAAAGAAATAACGGATATGAACCATGCCGATGCGGAAATCTTCCAAAAGACCGGCTATTGCCTGCAAAAAGAGAAACGTTACAAAAAAGCTATCGAAGCTTATAGGAAAGCCGATGTACTGAAACCCGATCATGTATGGACTATCCGCCACCTCGCCACCTGCCACCGCCAATTGCGGGACTTTGCAACGGCATTGGAATATTACAGAAAAGCGGAAGCCATGCAACCGGAAAACAGAAACCTGCCATTCCTTATCGGCAGTTGCCTGGCAGAGCAGGAACGCTACGAAGAAGCCTTGCAGTATTTCTTTAAGCTGGATTTCATGGAAAACGACTGCATCAAGGCATGGCGTGCCATAGGCTGGTGCTCGTTTGTCAGCGGAAAATTTGAACAGGCCATGCGGTATTACAACAAGATACTTGCCTTGAAACCGCTTTCCACAGATTACCTCAATGCCGGACACGCAGCATTGCTATTGGGAAATATGGAAAAGGCTGCCGAACTGTACGGAAAAGCTACCTCGGAAAGCGATAACCGGGAGACTTTTCTTGAGATGTTCGATAAAGACAAGGAGATGCTTATCAAGTTGGGGATAGACGAAAAAGACATACCGCTGATAAGAGATTTGGCCTGACCAGACGGCATACCTGTTTCCATAAAGAAAAGAGAATGTGTCAACATACACTTGATGATTTCTTTTAGGCACGGACTACACGGAGTTCACGGAAAAAAAACAAAGAAAATCTGTATTTTCCCTGTAATCCGTGCCTAAAAAGAAACAAACAGCAAGCGAATTTCAGTTTTGACATATCCCCTTTCATTGGCAGAAAATGCCAGATAAGCAAAGCTTAACAGCCCTACTATTTTACCTTGACAAGCTCCTTATAAAGCCGCTGCACCGGCAGCCCCATAATATTATAATAGCTTCCCGAAATATTCTCCACCCCGATAAAGCCAATCCACTCCTGCACCCCATAGGCACCGGCTTTATCCATCGGCTGGAACTTATCTACATAATAGGTTATTTCTTCTTCGCTCAGCTCAGCAAAGCGTACTTCCGTCTGAGCGGCAAAGCTGCGCTGCCATTCCGTTGTAGTTATACAAACTCCGGTAAACACTTCGTGGGTGCGACCGGACATATCCCGCAGCATGCACAAAGCGTCTTCCCGGTCTTTAGGTTTCCCAAGCACCCGCCCGTCCAGCCAGACAATGGTATCGGCAGTTATCATCAGTTCGCCCGGTTGCAACATGTTCCGATAGGCATCCGCTTTTTCTTTTGCGATATAAAGAGGTATATCCGCACCCTGCAATGTATCAGGGTACGATTCGTCTACATCCGGTAGGGTGCGCACTTCGTAGTCCACACCAAGTCCTGCCAGCAACTCTTTCCGGCGGGGAGAATTGGAAGCAAGTATAACTTTATATTTTTTGAGATTATCCAACATGGCTTTAAGTAGAGTTATGAATTATAAGTTATGAATTGCGAGAAATCAAACCGGCAGAAGTTACCAACCGAAGGCCCGCTCGTCTGCCATCCAAAGACCTTTCACTTTCAGGAACTGCTCCACGATATCCCGTCCGCAACCGTATCCCCCCTCTTTGTGGGAGATGTAGCGGGCAACGGATTTTACCTCAGGGGCGGCATCCCGCGGACAGCAAGGCAAACCGCAAGTGCGCATCACCTCAATATCGGGAATATCATCGCCTACATATAGAATTTCTTCATCCCGCAGGCCGTAGCGATCGCGGAAGTCACGATAATCGTGTATCTTGACAGAAGACCCCATATAGATATTCTCCGGCAATATTCCCAAAGCACGGAAACGCTTGCGCACCGCTTCCGTGCGTCCACCGGTAATGATAGCCAATGGTATTTCATGTCTGGCAGCCAGATGCAAGGCATAGCCATCCTTTATGTTTACCGTACGCAGCGGCTCGCCTTCCGTACTCATCGGAATGACATTGGCGCTCAACACCCCGTCCACATCAAAGGCGAGGGCTTTTATCTTATTCAAATCGTAATTGATTGTACTCATGCCTTATTCTTTCTAAGAAGTTAACTATTTTGCCGATGTATGCTTTCGCTAATCAGCCTGTACAGTTCCTGCATGTCCGGCTCGTCGGAAAGCATCTGCAAGTGCTCGCCAATAACATTTTCGTCATACCGCACGGCAGGCCCCGTCTGCGCAAGACGCGGTTCGAGTTCATGCACCTTACGGGCAGTCTCGTCTATCAAAGGCAGCATCACTTCAAAAGGAAGCCCGTATTTCTTCAACAACCCGGCTGCAAGGGCATACATATGATTGGTAAAATTACAAGTGAACACCGCTGCCAGGTGCAGACTTTTACGCTGTTCGGAATCGGCCTCATAGACATTCTCGGAGAGTACGGAAGCAATATCTTTCAGTGTCCGGGTATCCTCCGCAGAGTTGCTTTCCACGAAAACCGGTATCTGCCGGAAATCGACCGTACGCTGCTTGCTGAATGTCTGCATCGGATAGAACACGCCATACCGGTTTACCTTGCCTGCCCAAACATCCATCGGGATACTTCCAGCTGTATGTACCCACAGGGCATTTTCTTTTCCGGCAACAATTTCGGGCAGCAGTTGCACAAACGCCGCATCTTTCAGCGAAACGATATACAGCCGGGCATCCGCTGCCACAGACGACAAGTCGGTAGTATAGGCAGCCTCTACCGCCTGCGCCAATGTTCGCGCCGACTCTTCCGTACGGCTGTATACCTGCACGATACGGAATCCTTTATAGTAAAGCGCCTTTGCCAGATTCGTAGCCAGATTGCCGGCTCCGATAAATACAACAGATGTATCTTCTATGCTTCTTTTCATCTTATCTCGTAGATACCAAATACAAAATACCGCCTACAACCAACAGTGCCACCGGCAGCAAATAAGCGGACATAGTACCGAGCAGAGCCGTTATCAATCCGAAATTCAATATCAGCCACAGGCCCGTCAGCACCAGTCCCACCGACTTGTCATTCTTGAATAACAGGAAGATGACCGCCGTATAAAGCAGAAAATTATCCCGGTTCATCACCCACGACAGTCCCAGTGTGGAGAAATGCAGCAGTTTGTCTGCCAGATAGAGCACGCCGAACACAATCAGCGTGATAGCCGTAGCCTTATAGGTATCTTTATTGTTATTTGCTTTCGCCGCGCTCACCGTTACTTTCCTCCATATTTGTTAAGGTGAATCTTTTCCCATTGCAGGTTGTCCTCATTGAAAGGCTTGCGCTCCATTCCTTTATGCCCGATGGCAATGATACTGAGAGCCTGCAACTGCAAAGGCATGTCGAGTACTTCGTGCACATATTCGTTAGAGGACATGCCGGATGCCGTAAAACGCTCGCGAAGCTGTACCCAGCAACTGCCCAATCCCATATCTTCCGCCTGAAGTTGCAGGTAAATGGAAGCGATAGAGGCATCTTCTATCCAGACGTCGCTTGCCAGCGGGTCGGCGGTTACAACCACAGCCAATGCGGCATCCGCTATGAATTGCGAAGCCTGCTCTTTACAGAAAGACAGCTTTTTCAATGTTTCCTTATCATCCACCACGATAAACTGCCACGCATTGCTCCGTTTGGAAGTAGGCGCCATCAGTGCGGCTTTCATCAGCGTAACCACCTGTTCTTGCGTCAACTCCTCTTCTGTAAACTTCCGCATGCTGCGGCGGGTCTTTATCAATTCGCTAAAACTTTCCATATGTGTATATCGTTTAGAAATGAATACTTTGTCGTTAAGTAATGCAAAGATACAAGATTATTTTTTTAAATTTGCAGCAATGCCCTTGAAACTGACTACATACCATCGGGGAAGCCGGATACCCGAACTGCCGGGAACCGATACATTCCACTCTACGGAGCTGTTTCACGTCTATGAAGCAACTCCGGGATACACACCTTTGCTTATTGTGGCGTCGGAAAACGGAATACCCGTAGCCAAGTTGCTTGCCGCCATACGGAAGAGCGTACGACTGTTTCCACCCGCCATCATCAAGCGGTGTGAGGTATATGGCACCGGAGAATATTTCGATGAAACGCTCAACCGTGAAGCTGTCTTTAGCGATATGCTGCAACGCCTCACGGACGAAGCCCTGCGGGAAGCCTTCCTTATCGAGTTCCGCAATCTGGACAATTCGTTGTCCGGTTATAAAGTATTCCGCGAGAACCGTTACTTTGCCGTCAACTGGCTGCGCGTACGCAACTCGTTGCATAATGTGGAGCAGGTAGAATCCCGTTTCAGTTCCTCCCGCATCCGCCAAATCAAAAAAGGGCTGAACAACGGAGCAGAAGTAAAAGAAGCACATACCCCGGAAGAAATCCATGCTTTTGCCAAGATGCTGCATTACAACTACTCTGCCAAGATACGGCGGCATTTCCCAAGCATAGACTTTTTCCAGCTCCTGGAAAAGCAAATGCCCCGGAAAAGCCGTATTTTCATTGTAACCTATAAAGACAAAGTTATTGGCGGAAGCGTCTGTATCTATTCCAATAACAGTGCATACCTATGGTTCTCCGGCGGCATGCGTAAAACATACGCTTTGCAATATCCCGGCATTCTTGCCGTGTGGCAGGCGTTGCGCGATGCCAAAGAACGCGGCTACCGCCACCTGGAATTTATGGACGTAGGCCTGCCTTTCCGCAGACACGGCTACCGCGAATTCGTACTCCGCTTCGGCGGAAAACAAATCAGCACCCGTCGCTGGTTCCGTTTTCGGTGGGAATGGCTGAACAGGGTGCTGATAAAGATGTATGAGTAAATGGGCTATTGGGCTATTTTATAGACCACTGACGAATATCCTCCCAACCGTATGGAAGTATTATCCCCTTCTTTCACCTGAACAGTTCCCGATACACCGACAGCCTTCTCGATATTATCTGTCAATGACAGTTTAACAGATGCGCTTCCAAAGTTGTGAAGAACAAGCATCTTTTCATTATCTTTTGTCATATACCATGCAGCAATGCTCTTGTACTCTTCGTTCGATTCGTTATATACCGCATGTTTTGTCATTGTACCTTGAGCCAAAGCCGGATAGGTATTACGCAAACGGGTAAAAGAGAGATAGGTATTCAGCAACGAATTTGCATTTTCCTTCTGTTCTGCTACAGATTTTATACTCGAAGCCACGGTGGCATCAATCTTGTCCGTATAGGCAGTAGTATAATTATCTCCCCACAGCATCGGACTACGTACATATTCATCCGCCTTTTCCTTCGTTCCGTAGATACCCAATTCTTCCCCATAATAAATATAGGGTTCGCCCGGTGCGGTAAGCAATACGGCAGCCGCAAGTTTACACTTTGCCTCTGATTTTCCCAGTTTGGATGCTGTACGGTCTTCATCATGGTTGGATAGTTTGGTAGCTTCTATGTAATCGGCACGGTATCTCGCATATTTCTGTTGGAAAGAAAGTATGTCTTTCGCAAAGTAACAACCAGTGGAGTTGGCAATCGACCAGTCCAGTTTATACCAGAAGTCAAACTCAAACAATGCGGGAAGTCCTTGATAATAAGGCGCCACCTCGTCACTGCCCGAAAGGACTTCACCTACAATATAAATATCATCTGTATGCCCTTTCGATTTATAATATTCGTTCATATCATCATAGAACATTTTCAGAAAACGGGGATTCTCATCCGAAGTGGCACTGTGATAAATATGTTTCACCGCATCCAAACGGAATCCGTCAATTCCCCTGTCTATCCATTCTTTTGCTGCAGCGGATATTGCTTTATATGCCGGAGAGTTGGCAGCATCATCAATAGCACCGTAATTAAGGTCGGCAAACCAGTCTGTTTGGAAATGGGAATGGAAATACCATGCTTCGACCGATGCAAACAATATGTCCTCAGGATTTGCATTACTCAAAGTAAAAGGCTTGCCTAACTGCACTTTACTTGCTTTAGACGGAGCACCATACTTCGTTCCGTTGTCCCATGAAGTATTACTTGTACGGATTAAAAAACCCCAATCCGTATCAAGATCAACCGTTAACTCGTACTTATTATTGCCTCTCGCATAGAATTTCTTGCAAATGCCCTCACCATAATATAAGTACTTGGCATCTTGCGTGGTTACGTCCGGAGTATCCGCGTTCGGAGTATCTTCTTTTGTAACTGTTATGGTGGGACTTGCAGCATTAGACCAGTCGAGTACAAACTTATAATATCCTTTCATGGCATCACCTATACCAGCCGAAAACCATTCGCCTGCATTATATCCCGTAGAGCTTTCCCGCTTTATCATTGGAATTTTACCGGCAGTAATATCGGATTTCGGGTCTTGTGAGAAGATGTAATAGTTACGGTAAACACTTTCCTTGGACGATTTCGCATCTATAAACCAAGGATGATCCTTTCCGGTATGGTTCATCACATAATCCAAATAGACTTTTATACCCAATTCATGGGCTTTGGCAATCAACCGTTCAAAATCATCCATAGTTCCATACCGGGCATTCACTGTTGTATAATCCTTCACATCATATCCGTGATAAGACATTGCCGGATGAATTGGCGACAGCCATATTGCATTCACACCCATTTCATTAAGATAATCCAGCTTATCTGTGAGTCCTCTGAAATCGCCCCACTCGTCATTATTACTATCGGCAAATGAATACACCAATGTCTGATAAGTAATATCGGCACGTTTGGTTCCGTCCCACGTATCGGATGAGGGTTCTAAAGAGACATATCCTTCAGGAGTTTCATCCTGCCCCGGTGCAGGCTCAGAAAAAGCTCCGGGGTCATCACTACAAGCCATCAAAGAGCTTATCAGCAAACCCAATATTAAATATAAAACAGATTTTACGTTCTTCATTTTATCAGATTTTACATACAATTAAAAGAAATGTGTCTGAACTTGCCTTAAACAACGCAGACCGGTATGG
Source organism: Bacteroides stercoris ATCC 43183 (assembly GCF_025147325.1). Lineage (NCBI taxonomy): Bacteria > Pseudomonadati > Bacteroidota > Bacteroidia > Bacteroidales > Bacteroidaceae > Bacteroides > Bacteroides stercoris. The sequence goes on along the minus strand of NZ_CP102262.1, from coordinate 1,832,401 downwards.
AATCCCTTAATACAAAGAGAAGAAATAACACCAAATCCATGTAACTTGTAGCAAGTTCAGACACACTCGCCTGATTTAAAATAAATATTCTTTATATATCGCAGATATTATTCAGCCGTCTGAAATACAACTTCACCTGTAATATCATTAAAGAATACATTATATTTTCCATTGGGAACAACAACATTCTTACCATCTGCAGTAGTCAATGACAAATAGTTTTTATCCGCTATTGTTACGTTATCCGTTGCAGCACCCCAAGAAATGTCCCACTTATGGTCAGCACGCAACTTTAATACACCGTCTTTTCCCGGTTCAAAGCCAGCTATATACCAGTTATGCGGAGTAATCTGTTCCAAATCTTTCTCAGAACCCGCTGTATCCCAATCATTATAGTCACCAATCAAACTTATATGAGTATAAGATTTCGGAGCCTGATCAGTCAGTTCTGTCCAAGCATATTCGTTTGTAGAAAAGTCAACTTCCAGTTTATAAAATTTACCGACTTCCGGACAAGCTATCGCTCCGGCATTTACTGATACCAACTTACCGGAAACAGCATTATCGCCATCGCTCTCAGCACCATAACAATTATCCCAATTTCCAATATCTGCACCTAACCAAATTTTTAGATTACCGGCTGTTTGTACACCATTCTCAGTTTTAGTAAAATCGGTCGTATACGCATATTTCTTATCTCCTTGTGGATAAAGCATACATTTTGCCGACTTGTCTGCCCATGATGTAACGTCGCCTACCAGAAAATACTCCAATGGGGTATTCAGCTTGACTTTCAAAGTAAACGGAGAAGCTTTCTTCTTGGTTATGATGCTACCGTCTTCTGTTTTTACCGTTACATCGGCTGCCACTTCTACAGCAACAGTCCGTTCTTCGGGGCTTTTACCATAAATAGCCGCTACCGCGTTTGCCAAATCGGTTGAAGCAACCATCCCGGCTGCCGTTGCGCTCAGAGCGGCGGTTTTATCCTTACCTTCAGCAGAAAGAGTAAGCGCGTATTCACTTACCTGCCCATCTTGCAGACTGGTAGTAAATAACTGAATATTTTCCGCCGTTTCCACTACAAAATCAATGGCGCTGACTGCCGGTTCTACCGTAAATGCGATTTTATCGACCGGTTCTTTGGAATCATTGCTTTGAGGGCTTGCCCAATCCGTATAGTCATCATTGCAGGAAACAAGTCCTGCAATGATAGCCAAGCCATATACTAATTTCTTTATCATAGTATCTTTCTTTTAAAGTGTGTAATTTATTTCTTAGGAATAATACTGAATTCACCGGTTATATCATTGAACATGATAACCCATGTACCTGCCGCAACACCGATGTTCTTGCCTCCGGCTGCTGCCTTACCGCAAACAGATACCTCGCCGTCTTCCGAACCATATCCCCAATTTGTATCCCAAGAACCGGGAATCTTGAACTTAATCTGCTTCACGGCATCCTCTTCCACTGTCAACATATAACACCATACATGGTTTTCACCGCTCTTGTTCACCGGAGTCATGTTCTGGTCGGCCCAATCGCAGAAATCACCGGTGATACATATCTGACCGTAAACAGCCGGGGTTATTTCCTGATTGACAATAGTACAAGTATTCGCTCCGGTATTAATGGTAACAAGATAATATCCGGCCGGATTACATGTGATATTTCCGCCATCGGCTCCGCCGTTACGATAAACAGCCTCATTGGGAGCGCCTGTACCACAAAATCCATAATCCCAATTGAAATCCGCAGGCTGTATCTTCCACTCCTCAGTTGTAAAATAGTTGAGGTAGGTAATTTCACCGGCACCGGTCACCTTATCATAATTGTAATCGCTTTGCATGAACAGCGGGAAGCTACTTTCGCCCGGCTTATCACTCCAAGCACCGTCACCAAAATTATTTCCGACAAGATACCACATAATAGGAGCGGCATCCGACAATTCCACATAATAAGGAGCCACACTGATTTCTACCACATTCGATGTAATGGCATTCAATCTATTCATACCTTCAAGCACAAATGCATTGATACGAATAAAAGTCTTTTGTTCGGCAGGAACAGCGTCTGCTTTCCACTTCGCTACTTTAGCCAGAGCCTTGTTAAGTTCAGATGCCGCCAAATCAGCAAAACAGGTTGTAGAAGTCTTGTCGATAACTGCATAATCGGCAACAAGAGCATTTTCCTCATCCGCATCCGCTTCGTCCGTAGACACAGTGAATGAGTTTGTCGGAGAAACCTGTATTTCATATGTCGCATTAATCGGAGCATTGCCTGTTGTATATTCCGGTTGTGACCATGTCAACCGAAGAGCTTCCGTATTCTCCAAATCAACCGTTTCGTTCACGTAAGCCGGAGTGTTCAAGACGAACTCCGTGGGTTGTATCAGCGTAGGGTTCGAATCATTATCATCCGAACATGCTGCAAATATGCCGGCAGTACCGACAAGCACAGCACCAAGCAATAATTTATTCTTCATATTACTTTTCTAAATTTACTGTTTTAACTTTACTCTTCTGTCTCATTATAACCATCAATCTGGATAAGGCTTCTGTTTGCCTGTATTTCCGATGTCGGGAGAGGGAAAAGATTTCTTGTCTTATCGAATGTCACTCCATTGATATTGCCGCCTTTATACGACCAGTTATAGGTAGTTTGCGTACCACCGAACTGATTAAAACGTATAAGGTCGGTACGACGGAGACCCTCGAAATAGAATTCGCGCGAACGCTCGTCAAGAATATAGTTCAGGTTGTAAGAATCGCTTGTAGCCGTGTGAGCACGCTTACGCAAGATATCGATATAACCTTTTGCCTTTGTTGAACTCTCGCCATTGAGATGCATTTCTGCTTCCGCAGCATTGAGATAAGCTTCAGCCACACGGAAAAGGAAGAAATCCGTATCCACATCGAACACATCGTGCGGGCTTCCGCCGTTGGAATAGTTGTTATTCCATTTCGTAGTTACCAAGCCTTGATAGAAACTGGAGTTATCTCCCAAGTCAAGCGTACGTTCATCGCCGTCCGAACCTTTTCCCCAGAAAAGCGCACGGTCATCGATTTGCAAAGCACGGATTTCCTTCGTCGACTTGCCTACAAAAGATTCAGGATTATTAGTAAACTTCTCAATCAGTTGAGGACGGCATCGCATACCGGACCACGTATTACCCGTAGTACCGGCAGTTAGGTCGGTTACGGTTTGCATCTTATCGTTCCACATAGCGGCAATAAAGAAAAGCGAACCTCCATAGCCTTTCGTCACCTTTCCATCCTGAAGAAGCGGAAGTATGGCTTCACAACTGGCACCATTCGATCCGTTATCACCCATAAAGAGCAAATCGTACGGACGATAGCCTCTCTGCGTAGCTTCTGTCGGAATCCTGGTATCATCAAAGATTGCGTAATTTGAATTGATAACCATTTCAGCATATTCCAACGCTTTATCCCAATGAGGATTGTTCTGCCCGTCATTATTAAGATAAGTACCGGCATTAAGATATAAACGGCTCAGCAAAATCCAGGCTGCCGCTTTGTCAGCGCGGCCATAGTTTGCATCACTGTCCGTTTCCGGTTCGGCAGGCAACATATCCGCTTCGGCATTTTCCAATTCCTTTTTCACCCAATTAAAGAGGAATTCACGTCCCAATTGCAGAAGTTCCGCACGGGTATATGTGGCACTCTCGTCAAATTTCTCATTATAGGCATGGGCTTGTTTAGGCACTTCCGAGGTAATTGTCTCTATAAAAGAGGGGTCTCCAAAGAAATCGAGCATTAAGAAATAGTTGTATGCACGGATAAAACGCACCTCTGCAAGCATCGTCTTATCGGCTTGTGCCGCTTCAAGGCTCAAATAATGGTTGCAGTACGTAATATTGGACATCAGACGATAATAAAGAAATCTGAGAGTCGCAGTACCCGGCATACATTGGTTATAACCGATATCGGTAATACCACCGTCGCTCCACCAGCAGATAGCCTCATCGGTAGAAAGTTCATTAAAATTAAACACGTTACGCAATAACGTCGATTTACCGGCATCGTCTATGGTAAAATCCGCATTACCGTCATTACCTTCCATGATGAGTCCGGCATAACATTTGCTATACAGCCCCAACAGATTCGGATTAGGCTCTACGGTAGGGTCTATATTCCCTTTCTCAAGATCATCCATACAGGAAGTCATGCTTGCTGTCAGAAAAAGAGCAATGGCAGGAAATATTGCTTTTATTTTATTTAGTTTCATAATTGTCCTCAGTTATTAAATTAGAAATTAAGATTCAATCCAAGAAGGAAAGTACGGCTGCGCGGATAGAGGCTGCTCTCCTTTCCGGAAGTCTGTTCCGGGTCAAGCCCTTTGTACTTCGTAATGGTAAAGACATTTGAGCATGAAGCATAGATACGTCCTGACACGCCTTTGTACTTGCCGGCTTTAAAAAGATTATCGAAATTATATCCAAGCGTAATATTGTCACACTTCAGGAAACTTGCATTCTGTACAAAATAATCAGTAAGCGCATAATTGTAAGAACTCCAGCCAAGGCTTACGATATCTGCCGTGCTATTCTCGTAATATCCTTTGGAATTATAAAGCATTGCAGAATTTGCCTTGCCCGATTCGATGCCATTGTATACATAATTACCGAAGCTGGCTCTGAAGTTGGTTCCGAGGTCCCAGTTCTTATAAGCTACTTTAAAATTAAATCCGCCTGTCCAAGGCGCTATAATGTTTTTATAATAATAGCGGTCGTTTTCGTCTATGCTGCCGTCAGCATTCCGGTCTACATAACATCCCATGATAGGACGTCCGCTTTCGTCATACACCTGCTGATACACCCAGAAGGAGTTGGCGGGAAGTCCCACTTTATGATAGGTGATTTGCTGGTCGGTACCCACTTTCATACCTGCTTCAATAACGTCACGTCCGCCATAAAGACCAGTTATCTCATTCTTATTGTATGCTATGTTCATTCCAAGTTCCACAAACCAGTCTTTTGTTTGAACAGGTTTGCCCGACAGAGCTATTTCAACACCGGTATTCTTCAAAGAACCGGCATTAAGCATAAGGGCATTATCAAAGTTCTGTCCTGCCGGAATTGTAGGTGTGGAAAGCAAGTCCGTGGTTTCGCGGTAATAAGCATCAAGGTTCAAAGTCAGTCTCTGGTCAAACATTCCATAATCCAACCCTAAGTTCCATGTGGTCGTAGTTTCCCAAGTAAGGTCGTCATTATAAGGCAAAGGCTGATAAAGCGTACCCGGATTGTTAGGACCTACCGGATAACGATGGTTCTCACTGGTGCTTACCTTGTATATGACTGTGTAGTATTCCTTACCGGTATCCTGCTGACCGGTCTTACCCCAGCCAAGACGAAGTTTCAAGTCACTGACAGCATCTACATCTTTCAGGAAAGCTTCATCCTTCACACGCCAAGCAAAGGCTGCCGAAGGGAAGAAACCCCAGCGTTGTCCGTCTGCAAAACGGCTCGAACCGTCATAACGGGCTGTAAAGGTGAAAAGATAACGGTCAAGAAGCGAATAATTGACACGTCCATACCAGCTGACAAGATAAATCTGGCCTCTCCAATTCTTTGTAGAAGAGCTGTTTATTGTTCCGGCTTTCGGAGTACCATCGTCATAATAACTCTCATTGGTAGAAGGATAATAGTTTTCGAACCATTCTCCACCCCAATATTTCATGTGGTTATATTCGTAACCCACCATCACATCCAGATGATGTGCCTTGTTGAAATCTTTGTTGTACTGGGCGTATGCCGTAGCAATCAGGTTGTATTTCTTTTCCTTATTCTCGCCTACACCTCCATAATAGAAGCCATAAGTCGAATACGGATTGTTGTTAGTATATTCTCCACCATCGGCATATTCACCCGAAAGATTCATATGCAAACGCAAGTCTTCAAATCCATGTATCTTATAATCGGCTTCAAAATTACCGAGAAGTACGGTAGCGCTCTTATCGAATGTATAATGTTCAATCAGTTCCACCGGATTTTTAGGAGCATCATCATTGCGTGCAAACGGGAAAGTGGGGTCGTATTCGGAAGTATTCTTTGTCCACTGCCAATAACCGCCCCAATTCTTGAACTGTTCGTCCTCACTCATTATCGGACGAGTCGGGTCCATAGAGATAGCTGCACCGATAGCATCCGTACCACCCGGATTTGTCTTGGAGTAAGAATACTTGGCATTGATGTTAAAATTAAGATGATCATTCAGCAATGAGGGATTCAGAGTAAACCCTGCTGTAAAACGGTTATAATCGGAACCTTTCAGAATACCTTCCTGATTGGTATATCCTACGCTGACACGATAAGGCATGGACCAACTTTCATTGCCCACTCCACCGGTAACGCTGACATTATGGTCGTGACTGATACCGGCACGGTATATTTCATCCTGCCAATCCGTATTATATGTGCCGGCAGAAAAGTCCGGTGTACCATCTTCATTGTATTTCTGCCATCCGAGTCCTGCATAAGCTGCCGAGCCTTCGCCATACGTATTCTTGATAAATTCAACATATTCGGGAGCGTTCATTACATCGAGCTTGTCGGCAATCGTACTTACCGACAAAGTTCCGTTATATGAAACCTTCGGTGCCTGGTTCTTACGTCCTTTTTTAGTTGTAATGATAATTACTCCATTAGAACCACGGCTACCGTAAATTGCCGTAGCAGAAGCATCTTTCAGCACCGTAAAAGTTTCAATATCATTAGGATTGACAAGTGAAAGCGGATTGTTCACACCTTTGGTATTGTTATTATCCATCGGCATGCCGTCTATCACTATAAGCGGATTGTTGCTGGCATTCAAAGAAGCGCCACCACGAATACGGATTTGAGCACCTTCACCGGGAGCTCCCGAAGTGGTGTTTACATTTACACCGGCAATCTTACCTTGAATCATATCCTGAGCGCTTACGACCAGACCTTTATTTTTCTCATCCGGCTTGATCGCTGTCACCGAACCGGTAAGGTCATTTTTCTTAGCCACACCGTAACCGATGACAACCACTTCATTCAATAATTCCGAATCGTCTTTCAAAGTCACAATCACAGATGAAGTTGCTTCTATTTCCTGTGTTTTGTATCCTATAAAAGATACCTGAAGAATTGCTCCTTTGGGTACAGACAATGTAAAATTTCCGTCCACATCGGTAATGGTGCCATTAGACGGATTACCTTTTTCAATGACATTAGCGCCAATCACACCACCCAAAGCATCTTTCACATGCCCTTTCACCGTGATGTTCTGTGCATAAACGCCAACTGACAAGAATAACCCTAATAACAGGGGAAGAATCGTTCGACAGATTCTAAGATTAACTTGCTTCATGCATTTAAAAATTAAAGTTAACAATATTAATTATCTACAGTATATTCAAAAGACGTTTCAGTATATTAACCTAAATACGGAACGTGCTCCAAATACTTTATTATGATACAACAAATGTATGCTATATTGTCGAGTAAGAGACAAAGATACCGTAAAAAGTTCAATAAGAAGAATGCAAACGATTGCACTATATCCGGCATCATGCGCTATCATCTCATAAACGCATGGGCACACCAATGGAAACGCGTAATAAATAACGGGAAATCAGCAGGGTAATATCTGCAAAAACACACGCTAAATAGTAGTTTAGCTACTGCATTTTCCCCGGAACAGCAGGTCTTTTTTTTCGTTTCGCAGTTGCGGGCTCTACGGTTGCCAGCCGCGGGCTGTCGGGCCCGCAATTGGCAACCGTAGAGCCCGCAACCGGAAAACAAGGAAAAGGAAGTGATAAAAGGACATTATACATGCGATAAAACAAAGAAAAGAAAGAGGGAATGAGGCATTTATCCCTAACAAATACCTTACTGTCACAGGGCATATTCCGGAAATTACGGGTGCATTTATCTTTAAACAATGCACCGAATCGCATGATAAAGGTCTTTTGGAGTAGTAAATCGTCAGAAAAGTCTCTATTATCGACTGTGTGTCAATTAAGATAACACACTGATTATAAGACATATAATATTTATTCGCGTGACGACCACGAATCAGTCATCACTCTCACCACGCTTGTCGTCACTCCCTGTATCCCTTTGCTGGAAAGGGATACAGAGTGATTGGTGACGAGTGATGACAAATTATGCAAAACTCTGAAACAGAAATAATGCAAATGCTACCTATCGGCAGACAACAAGATTGTCCCAGTCTGCAAGCCTTTTGCTTTGGCTTCAAAAACAATTTCACCGGACTGTTCCGTGCTCTGCACGATAGCCGTCAACTGTCCGCTGAAAGCCGGCATCTTGGGTAAATGGAAAAGGTCGAGGCTGGTGGCATCGCCATTGGCTGCCGCACGGTAACGGCCGGCTCCTTTTACAGAGAAAGAGACAAGACGATTGTCCGACTGGCAGAGATTGCCGTCTTTATCGACAACGCGGACGGTGATGTAGGCAAGGTCTTTACCGTCGGCAGCAAGCCGGGTGCGGTCGGCAACCAGTTCCAGATGATGAGGTTTGCCGGCGGTACGGACGATTTTCTCTTCTGCCGGTTTGCCGGAAGCATCATAAGCCACGACTTTCAGTTCGCCCGGTTCATAAGGAACATCCATCCACATCAGGCGGTAGCGGCGTTGCAAGGCAAGCGAGTCCTTGCCTTGTAAGGCTTTGCTCTCCGATGCCGTCAGTTTGCGTTGCTTACCGTAGCTCTTGCCATTGACGAAAAGTTCCGCAGCGGGATAGCTGGTATAAACAAAGACGGGAGTATTCTCTCCTTCCCTGCCCGGCCATGTCCAGTGCGGAAGGACGTGCAGGGTATTTGCGGTCTTGTTCCAGATGCTGCGGTACAGATAATAGCGGTCTTTGGGCAGGCTTGCCAAGTCAATGATGCCGAATACGGAACTGTGGCTGGGCCAGGCATCCGTGTCGTACGGAGAGGGTTCGCCCAGATAGTCGAAACCCGTCCAGACAAACTGCCCGATAGTCCAGTCGTAATCATCGGCCAGGGCAAAGTCCTCATCGGGCACATTCGACCAAGAGCAATACTCCACATCATACCCCGAAGACTGGTGGTCGGCATACGTTGCCCCTGCCCGTTTCTCTACCGGGAATTTATAGACTCCGCGGGAACTTACGGTAGAGGCGGTTTCCGAACCAAGAATGATATTCTGCGGAAGTGCGTTGTAAGACTCCACATAGCGGTGGGCGCGGTAGTTGAGACCGGGAACGTCTATCATAGCGGCGAAACCGTTTTCCAGGACGCAAGACACCTGGTCCATACCGCAGGTAACAGGACGTGTGGGATCTTCGCGGTGGCATATATCCTGCAGGAAAGAAGCGACTTTATAGCCCTCGGCACTGCACTGCGTAGGCACTTCGTTGCCAATGCTCCACATGACCACACTCGGATTATTACGGTAATGACGCAACATATTCACCATGTCCCGCTCCGCCCATTCGTCGAAGTAACGGTGATAGCCGTTATCGCATTTGGCAATATCCCATTCATCGAAAGGCTCTATCATCATCATAAAGCCCATTTCGTCGCAAAGTTCCACCAGTTCCGGAGCCGGCATATTGTGCGATGTACGGATGGCATCGCAACCCATATCCTTCAGCAGCGTGAGCTGGCGGCGGAGAGCAGCCACATTGACGGCAGCCCCCAAAGGCCCCAGGTCGTGATGGTTGCAGACGCCCTGAAACTTACGGTGCTTGCCGTTCAGGAAAAAGCCTTTGTCCGCCACAATCTCTATGCTGCGGATGCCGAAACGGGTGGTATATTCGTCCACCAGCCTGCCGTCGGCATATATCTTGGAAGACGCCTTGTAGAGCCGGGGTGTCTCCGGCGACCATAAAGCGGGAGCATCTACCAGGAAGTTCTGCTCGAAAGGCTGCCCGTGGTTTATTTTGCGGGTGTTGTCTTTGGCGGCAACCACCTTACCGTCCGGCGATATAATCTCGGTCACAATCCGGATATGCTTGTTTCCGGCATTGGCAATCTCCGTACGCAAACGCACGGAAGCATACTTGTCCGACACGTGCGGGGTGGTAAGCTGAGTGCCCCACACCGGAACGCATACCGGTTCGGTCGTCAGCAGGCGGACATTCCGGTACAACCCCGCACCGGGATACCAGCGCGAAGACTGCGGTTTGTTCTCCAACCGCACGGCAAGCGTATTGGGTTTTCCGTCCTTATATATATAAGGTGTGACATCGCAATGGAAAGAGTTATAGCCGAAAGGCCAGAAGCAGGCTTCCTGCCCGTTGATATAGACACGGGCTTCGCTCATGGCTCCGTCAAAAACCAGTGTAGCCTGTTTGCGGGCGGGAACGGTAAAGGTGGTGCGATACCAGCCTACGCCTACATAAGGCAATCCGCCCGTGCGTCCGGTCTTTACCGAAGCCTGTTTTTCGAAATTCTGCGTGACGGCTACTTTCTGCAAATCGTTGTCACGGTCGAACGGTCCGTAAATGGCCCAATCGTGAGGCACGGTTACCGCCTGCCATTGCTCATCGTCATATCCCGGATGAGCAGCTCCGGATATATCTCCCCGGAAGAACTTCCAGCCCTTTTCCAATAGCACTTCGGTACGCTGCGCCATAACGGCCGTAAAGAGGAAGAAGCAACAGATGCCCGTTATCAGTCTCTTATTCATAATTATGCTGTTTTACAGGTTATTTAAACGCATCCATAATCACCGTAGGGCGGCCGTCGGCAGTAAACGCTCCCAACCGATACTGGCTCGGCTTGCACTCCGGCTCCCAATAGAACACACCCTTGCAGCGTCCTCCGGTATTCTCTCGGCTTTCCTTGACGATGCGTTCCAACTGCCGTTTGCCTTCGGCAAGGACAGACGCACTTGCCAGATTGCCCTTGTCATCACCGCATTCCATGCCGGTTTCCACTATCATCACATCACAATCATACTTGGCGCCCAACGCCTTGATATTCTCCATGCAGTCGGTGATAATGTCATCGGCGGTATAATCCGACTTCTCCATCCGTGTCCAGTAAGGATAAAGCGACATGCCTATCATATCCCACTTCCCGTTGTGTTTCTTCAGCTCATCGAAAAACCAGTTGAACAGTTCTTTATCCCAACCGTTGTCCAGATGAACAATCACAATCGCATCGCTGAAGACTGACTTCACCGCATTGTAGCCCTCAGTGATGAAATCGGCCAAATTACTCCAGTTTGCGGGATACACGACTTTATCCGACGCCGTTGCCGGAGCGTTTTTCAAGTCACGCTCTTTCACATCATAGGATGCACCGCTCAGCGCCACATTCTTATCCCACAACATACCCGGACGTATTTCGTTGCCCACTTGCACCCATTTGGGAGAAACTCCCGCCGCCTTCAAGGCCTGAAGCACCGCTACCGTATGGTCGCCGATGGCTTTCTTCAGTTCCGGCAGCGTTTTGTCCTTCCATGCGGCAGGCTTGTTTTGCTGGGCGGGGTCTGCCCACCAGTCACTATAATGGAAATCTATCATTACGTCCATTCCCAAATCCTTCGCCCTCTTGGCCTTGGCTACGACATCGGGTGTATTGCACCAGTTGCCGTGCTCTGCCGGGTCTACCCACACACGCAGGCGAACCGCATCCAGTCCGCACTCCTTCATCAGGGCAGTGCATTCAAGCTGCTTGCCGTCGGCATTATAGAAGCAATGTCCGGCCGCTTCCATTTCCGTAACCCAACTGATGTCGGCGCCTTTGGCAAAAGAATCATCTCCGGTGCCGGGAATCTGCTCCGGTGCCGGAGACGTGCCTTCCCTATCGTTGTCGGCCGTGTTCTTGCATGCAATGAAAAGGCATGCGATACTCAAAAAGAAAGTAATAAATTTAATGTGTTTCATGATTCCAAGTATTATAGTAATATAACATTCATTGAAGCAAGGCATCCCGTCTGCCCCATTAAGGCAATTCATACGATGCCGTCCTACCGCAAAATTCCCCCTGCGGCATAGATACTTCTATCGTTTCACCGTTATAAGTAAGCGTTATTTTCTTCAAAGCCGCATTCATGCAGGCATCCGTCACTGTAAAGACGGACTTTCCTGCCACCGTCTTTATCATTACGGTACAAGGTTCAGAAGCTGTAAGCGACACACCGCCGGCCTGCAGGCCATGGTTGCCCGGATAGAACACCGCCTGCAACAGTTTTTTATCTGCCGACTGCACCGCCTGTACCAAGGAGTCATTCCTCAGTACACGGAAAGGCAACCGGGCGGACGGAGTGCTCTTTCCCGTATACACGGTATAACCGTACGTATCATCCACGGGCGCTTGTCCGTGGTCAATCCACAAACGGAGAATTTTCACGCTATCCGGCAGATTCTTCTTACCGGCATTTGTTTTGTTGTGCAGCACCCAGTTCGCAGGACGCGTTTCGCAGGCTACGAACGCTTTCCGGCTGTATTCAGGAAGAACGCGGTAAGCAAATTGCCCCTCCTGCACCAGCCAGGGTGTGTTCTTGCCTGAGATTTTCCAAGTATGCACACCGGCTGAAAGAGCCGTTTTCTTGCCTTTCTCCAATAAACAGACATCATTCAGCAAGGCCGTCTGGTCGATAGTGGTACGGATGTGTCCCGGCTGTCCGGACTGCCTGTTCGTTACACCCGCTCCCAAGGCAACCATATAGTCTCCCTGAATAAAATAAGATTTATAAGCCTTTACACCATAAAGCACCTCGTTACAGCCGGCACTGCTGCCCCGGTCGTTCACACCCTCTTTCTCCGAAGCATTCATTTTCTCGAAAATATATCCCGCCACTGCATCGCCGCTACCGTCCGTGGCTGCTGCCGCATAATTATGCTTACTGCAATAGCCGCGCCAGTTAACTACCGGTTCCAGGCGCTCCATGCCTTCGCGTGCGGTTACTCCGGGAGATGCCGTTACGTCCCAGCCACCCATGATGGAGCGATATTCGTTGCCGCTGCGCTGAAACAAAGTCATACCGTCCGTAGGGTAGAAATTATAGGCATCGGCAAAGTTGGGAGCACTCTCCAAGCCGTCACAACGCATAGAAGCCATATTCACCATTATGTGGCAGTCGGGGGTTTTCTTTATCAAATCATCGTTATTAAAGAACCAGCGGGTTCCGGAATACATACCCGGAGCGTACCCCGCCATCCGGATATGCTTTTCTTTCACTTCTTTCCATAACTGCCGTAACTCCGCCTGCTCGGTTTCCGTAAAAGCATCCATCCAGTCCGTCAGCACTTTATTCAGCATCTTTGCGTAAGGAATCTCTTTTTCGGCAGCGGTATAGACATACGAGCCACGGTCCAGACAAGGCAAGGTAAATCCTTTATAGTAGTACCAGTTTCCACCGCGTAGAAAGTTCAGGATAGCTTGGGCATTCTTCCTGCTCAGGCGCTCCGCCCACGGTGTCCCTTTCAGCATACCCAGCATATTCAAGGCATTGAAGGTTCCGTCTATGGGATATCCCCAAATCAGGCATTGCTTACCATGTCCCCACCCTGCACCGTCGGCAGTAAAACCTTCGGTCCAGAAAGAATCGTGCAGAGTAAGTTGGGAAGTCACGCTGATACCTCTCCGGCAAACTTCTGCCAATACATCCACCATAGGCACCGAACTGTACATTGCAGCTACGGGCAATAGCGAACGGTATGCCAACGCGTTGCCGCCCACCCACCATACATGATTGCGGAAACGTTCTATCGAAACAACGTTCTTGTCGGTTTCATCATGACGCAGCGGCTGCGTATAGGCTTGCAGCCCCAATACCTTCAGCATATCGCAAGCGGCCTCCAGCAAAGGAGTTGCACCGCCGCGTTCGGCAAGTTCCATTTTATCCAGCCAGGCGAAATAGATGTTTACCGCAGCCGTAGGAATGGCAAAGCAGGAAGCGTGAAAACGGGAAACGGCGTTCGAGCGTCCGGCTTCCAGCATGCCGTAGTGCACCACCGCTTTCAGCACTTTGTCGCTCAACGACTCGTCTGCCGTCAGCGTACCGCGGCGGTATGCGTCGGCAATGCAGCACAAGCGGTCAAGAGCGTTTCCGATGAAAATACCCACCCGGTCATCGGCTGTTGTATGGAAGCTCTTCCGATAGGCATTGCTACGTTCGAACTCAGCTTCCAAAGCGTCCATATCCGAGAATGTCCCCTCCGGCGTAAGCAACTCCAGACACCTGGCGGGCGGCACGGACATATTCACCTTAGACAGCCTGTAAGGATGCTCATGAAAATAGACACGCAATTTCTTCATTGCCTCCAATTTTACACTATCGGTGCAGAGGCGCGCCTCGCGGTAATAGCGGTGATAGTTATCGAAAGCAAACTTAACTTCCTGCTCTTGGGCAGAGACAGCCAATGCCGGCAAGCATAGGCAACAAAATAAAACAAGTCTCTTTATCATAGTCAGCCAATACATTATAATATTAATTAAAGGATACCACATTTTCCAGAGGATAAAGTTACGGAGATTTATCGTATAGCAAATGATTTTTACCGGGAATTTACCGTGCAGCGGGCAAATACATGGTTGCAAACAGTACATGCAATCGTTTGCACAAACTTATAACCCGATATGTATCAACAGAAAACTTTTATTAGACGCATTCCGCTATTTTTGCAGCAGGATAAATAAGAAGCCCGGCTACGGTCTTCGTATATCTTCCTATTTTTATTACCTTTGGCTGAAAATTGAAATCATACTGATGAACAAACCGCAGATAACCATTAAAGATATTGCCCGGGCATTGAATGTCTCGCCGTCCACCGTGTCGAGAGCGCTCAAGGATAATCCGGACATCAGCCGGGAAACCCGTGACCTCATCCATGCCTACGCCCGCGAACATAACTACAAACCCAATGTGCTTGCCGTGAACCTCCGTTCGAGCCGCAGCAATACGATTGGCGTGATTGTGCCCCAACTGGTGCATCATTTCTTCTCGTGCGTGCTGAGCGGCATCGAGACAGCGGCGGCCAAAGCCGGCTACAACATAATCGTGGCTCAAAGCAACGAGTCTTACGAACAGGAAGTCAAAATCGTCCACTCTTTCCTTGCCGCCCGCGTTTGCGGCGTCATAGCCTCCCTTGCCAAAAACACGGAGCAATACGACCACTATCAGGAGCTGCTGAACAACGACATACCGATTGTATTTTACGACCGCATCTGTACGGAGCTGAAAACGGAACGGGTGGTTGTGGACGACTATGCCGGCTCGTTTGCCGCCGTAGAGTACATGATTCAGACCGGATGCAAACGTATCTTCTTCTACGGCGCATCTCCGCATCTGGAGATTACCAAAAACCGGCGGAACGGCTATCTGGATGCCATGAAGAAATACAAAGTGCCGGTGGACGACAGCATGATAAAGCTGTGCGACAACCGTGAACGCGCCATTGCCATAACGCCCGACCTGCTGGAGAGTGACAATCGTCCCGATGGTTTCTTTGCAATTAATGACGAAACGGCGGCAGGTATATTGTATGCCTGCAAGCTGGTGGGACTGAAAGTGCCGGACGAAGTTTCCATCTGCGGCTTCACCGACGGAGCCATCGCCCAAAGCACCGACCCGAAACTGACCACTGTGGAGCAGCACGGAGAAGAAGTGGGCAAAAGCGCATTCAGCATCCTTACAGACAAGCTGAACGGGCACGAGGGAAAAAGCACCAACAAGATTGTGCGGACAAACCTGGTGGTAAGGGGAACGACCAAATAAAAACACAACCGAATTCATCTATAAACTAATATCATAAAAAACAAGAGAGCAATGAAAGTAAAACCCGATTTAAGTTTCTGGAAACTATGGAATATCAGCTTCGGTTTCTTCGGCGTACAGATTGCGTATGCCTTGCAAAGCGCGAACATCAGCCGTATATTCTCTACTTTAGGAGCCGACCCGCACAGTTTGAGCTATTTCTGGATATTACCGCCGCTGGCAGGTATCATCGTGCAGCCCATCGTAGGAGCTGCCAGCGACAGGACATGGACACGGTTCGGACGTCGCATTCCCTATCTGTTCATCGGCTCGCTGGTTGCGGTACTCGTCATGTGCCTGCTGCCCAATGCCGGCAGTTTCGGTATGGCGGTGAGCACGGCCATGATTTTCGGTCTGGTATCGCTGATGTTTCTGGATACTTCCATTAATATGGCAATGCAGCCGTTCAAGATGATGGTAGGCGACATGGTGAACGAGAAACAGAAAGGACTTGCCTATTCCATCCAGAGTTTCTTATGCAATGCCGGCAGCCTGGTGGGCTATCTGTTCCCGTTCATATTTGCGTGGGTGGGTATCAGCAATACGGCACCCCAAGGGGTTATTCCCGATTCCGTAATCTACTCGTTCTATATCGGGGCCGCCATTCTGATATTCTGCGTTATTTATACAACGGTCAAAGTCAAGGAAATGCCGCCCGCAGAGTATGCCCAATATCACGGTATCACGGAAGAGCAGGAACATGAGAAAATCAATATGCTGAAGCTGCTGGTAAAAGCGCCGAAAGCCTTTTGGACGGTAGGGCTGGTGCAGTTCTTCTGCTGGTTCGCCTTTATGTTCATGTGGACATACACCAACGGAAGCATCGCCGCAAATGTATTTGACGCTCCCACCGTTGAAAATACGGTAAACGGAATCACAAAAATAGTTCTCGACACCAAGAGCCTGCAATATCAGGAAGCTGCCAACTGGGTAGGCGTACTGTTTGCCGTACAGGCTATCGGTTCCGTACTTTGGGCAATCTGCATTCCCATGTTCAAAGACCGCCGCTTCATTTACGCGCTGAGCCTCGTGCTGGGCGGTATCGGATTTATATCCACCTATTTCGTACACAGCCCGTATGTGCTGTTCGTATCTTTCCTGCTGATAGGCTGCGCATGGGCCGCCATGCTGGCACTGCCTTTCACCATCCTGACCAACGCCTTGTCCGGCGGACACATGGGTACGTATCTCGGACTGTTTAACGGAACCATCTGTATTCCGCAAATCGTAGCAGCGGCGTTAGGCGGAAGTATTCTGGCACTGTTTACGCCGGAAGGGATGCTTCCCCCTGAAATAAACATGCTGGTAACGGCGGGTGTGATGCTTATAATCGGAGCTGCCTGCGTATATTTGATAAAAGAGACCAAAGGAGAAAGGGCGTAAACAGCCCCTATCCTCACCGATGAATATATGCTTCCTCACCGGTAAGAGGGTGTAAAATACACTTGATGATTTCTTTTAGGCACGGATTACGCGGATTGACACGGATTTATTTTATCTCTTTTCCGTGAAATCCGCGTAATCCGTGCCTAAAAATAAATAAATAGCAAACGAATTTTAGTTTTGGCACATTCTTCTTTTTTCCGCATCCTATTTGTTTATCCGTTTATTTGTCTATCTTTACACCGATAACACAGAAAAAGAGCGCCATGAAGAAATACCTTAAAACCGATGAATGGAATATTATAGAAGATAGTTTTCAAGCCGACCGCATGCGGTGGTCGGAAAGCATATTCAGTCTTGGAAACGGCCGTTTCGGACAACGGGGACATTTTGAAGAACCATACAGCAGCGACAGCTATCGCGGCGCATTCGTGGCAGGTATCACCTTTCTGGACAAAACGCGTGTAGGCTGGTGGAAGAACGGTTTTCCGCAATTCTACACACGCATCCCCAATGCTCCGGACTGGAGCAGTATCAGCCTGCGCCTCATCGACGAGGAACTAGACCTGGCACAATGGGATGTGGACAGTTTCAACAGACGCCTCGACATGAAAGCGGGTATTTCTTATCGGGACGCGGAAGTAACCTCTTCGCGGGGAAACAAACTCCGCCTGCACGTGGAACATATCGCCAATATGGCTCACCCCAATCTCTGCCTTATAAAGTACAGCGTTACGTCCGTCAACTATACAGGCAAGGTTTCACTTGTGCCTATCCTTGACGGAGACACCGCGAACCCGGTCAGGCATCCGGATGAAAAGATATGGAATATCCTGCGCTCCGGCACCACCAGCGACTGTGCCTATCTGTGGACACAGACCAGGCGGGAGGATGCGCAAATATGCTATGCCATGACCTACCGGTTCTTCAAGAACAATAAAGAGACTTTTGCCAACCCGATACGGATAGAAAAAGAAAAACAGGCCGGATTCAGCGTAGGCACTGAAGTAAAGCCGGGAGATACCGTGACGCTCGTCAAATACATTGCCATAGCATCGTCCCTTTATTATGAACGGCAGGATTTGATAGAAGCCTCCGTAGCAGAAGCCCGCAACGCCCAAAGTACAGGTTGGGATGCTCTGGAACAGGAGCACCGGAATGCCTGGCAGGAGATATGGGACGAAACCGATGTCAGTATCGAAGGCGACCCGGAAGCCCAGCAAGGCATACGCTACAACATCTTCCAGCTCTACCAGACATACCGGGGAGACGACCCCCGCCTGAATATCGGCCCCAAAGGTTTCACCGGCGAGAAGTACGGCGGAAATACTTACTGGAATACCGAATTGTGCTGCGTACCTTTCTTCCTGCTTTCCACCCCGAAGAAGATTGCCGAAAACCTGCTGATATACCGCTATAAGCAACTGCCCAAAGCCATTGAGAATGCCCGTAAGTTGGGATTCGACCATGGAGCCGCCCTCTTCCCGCAGGTCACCAGCAACGGAGAAGAGTGCCACAGCGAATGGGAGATTACTTTTGAAGAGGTTCACCGGAACAATATGATTGTCTATGCCATTCTGCAACATGCCACGCTTACGGGTACGCTGGACTACATCGCCCATTACGGATTGGAAGTAATGATAGCCGTCAGCCGCTTCTGGAGCCAACGGGTGTCTTTCTCGCAACCCAAGCAGAAATACGTCATTCTGGGAGTTACCGGACCCGATGAATACGAAAACAACGTAAACAATAACTGGTATACCAACTACTCCTGCATGCGTTGCCTCGAAACCACTCTCAGTTTCCTTGAAATCATTGCCCGGCAATATCCCGATGAATATGCCCGCATATGCAGCATCACCAACCTGAATTATACGGAAGAGAGTGAACGCTGGCGGGACATTATCGAACGGATGTACCTGCCGGAAGATCCGGAACGCGGTATCTTCATCCAAAACGACGGCTATATGGACAAGGTTCTGCAAAGCACCGACGCCATTCCCGCCGGCGAACGCCCCATCAACCAGTATTGGTCGTGGGACCGTATCCTGCGTTCGTGCTACATCAAGCAGAGTGATATCCTGCTCGGCCTGTACCTCTATTATTTCAACTTCGACCGGGAGACCATCCGCCGCAACTTCGAATTTTACGAACCGATGACCGTGCACGAGTCTTCCCTCTCCCCGCACATCCACTCTATTCTTGCCGCACGCATCGGGAAAGTGGAAAAGGCATACCAACTATTCTTACACGCTACCCGCCTCGACCTGGACGACTACAACAATGAAGGAGACCAGGGGCTGCATATAACCAGTATGCCGGGCAGTTGGCTGGCTGTTGTACGCGGATTTGCAGGATTGCAGATACAGGGCGGCACGCTTAAGATTGAACCGGTCATACCGGCGAAATGGAGCGGCTATTCGTTCAAAGTGAATTACTTGGGCAATACGCTGCATATACAGATAGGCAAAGAAATAAAAATCAGCCTGACCGCAGGAAAACAATTGAACATACAGGTATATCAAAACGTTTATGAATTAAAACAAGGGTTGGATTTGACTGTCAACCGCAAAGACTTGTCTTAATCAAAAACAAATGAAGAAAATGTATCTGTTCGCCCTGACGGTGACACTTATCGTCACGTCCTGCGGGCAAAAGAAAGGGGAAGATATTCCCCTCGTGCGACCTGTGAAAACTGCCACCGTAAGTTCACAGTCGGTAATACTCAAAGACTTCTCCGGCATGGTGGAAGCGGTGGAATATGTGAAACTGGCATTTCGTGTCAGCGGACAAATCATCGACCTTCCGGTAGTGGAAGGACAAAGGGTCAGGAAAGGGCAACTGATTGCCGCCATCGACCCGCGGGATATTTCCCTGCAATATGCCGCCGACAAGGCTGCCTATGAAACCGCTGCCGCCCAGGTGGAGCGCAACAAACGGCTGCTGGGCCGCCAAGCCATCTCCCTGCAGGAGTATGAAATAAGCGTAGCCAATTACCAGAAAGCCAAATCGGCCTACGAGCTGTCCACCAACAATATGCGCGATACGAAACTGCTCGCGCCCTTCGACGGCTCTATCGAAAAGCGCCTGGTAGAGAACTATCAGCGCGTCAATTCGGGAGAAGGGATTGTGCGGCTGGTAAATACGCAGAAACTGCGCATAAAATTTACTGTACCCGATGATTACCTGTACCTGCTTCGTGCCAAGGACGCCACATTCAAGGTGGAGTTCGATACGTACAAAGGCAATATATTCAATGCCAGACTGGAAGAGTATCTTGACATATCGACCGACGGCACGGGTATTCCGGTTACCATCACCATCGACGACCCCGCCTTCGACCGTGCCGTATACGATGTGAAACCCGGATTTACCTGCAACATCCGCCTCGCTTCGGACATCGCTCCCTTTATAGAAGAAAAACTGATGAATGTACCGCTGAGCGCCGTATTCGGTGACAGCGAAAACAAGAATACCTACGTATGGGTGGTGAAAGACAACAGGGTAAGCCGCCGCGAAGTAACCGTGTATTCGCCGACCGGTGAAGCCAATCTTCTAATCTCCAAAGGACTGAAACCGGATGAAACCGTTGTCATTGCCGGAGTGTACCAACTGGTAGAGGGACAGAGGGTAAAAGAGGTGGAATAACCGCTTTCCCTCTATCACTTCATAACTTTATCATCCTATCACCTTTTATATATGAACTTAGCCAAATATTCATTAGATAATACAAAGATTATCTATTTCTTCCTTGCCGTGCTGCTCATCGGCGGCATATTCTCATTCGGCCGTTTGGGGAAGAAAGAAGATGCACCCTTTGTCATCAAGACAGCGGTCATCATGATACGCTATCCCGGAGCCGAGCCTGCCGAAGTGGAACGGCTCATTACCGAACCCATCTCCCGCGAAATACAGAGCATGAGCGGAGTGTACAAGATTAAATCGGAATCCATGTACGGACTTTCCAAAATTACGTTCGAGCTACAGCCGTCGCTTTCCGCAGCATCTATCCCGCAGAAGTGGGACGAACTGCGCCGGAAGGTTCTCAACATACAGCCCCAACTTCCGGCAGGAGCTTCCGTACCGACGGTATCGGACGACTTCGGCGATGTATTCGGCATTTATTACGGACTGGTCGGCGACGACGGCTTCTCTTACGAAGAAATGCGCAACTGGGCGGAGCGTATCAAGACGCAGGTTATCACTGCCGAAGGGGTTATGAAAGTAGCCCTGTTCGGCACACAGACGGAAGTAATCAATATCTTTATCTCCGTAAACAAACTGGCGGGGATGGGCATCGACCCCAAACAACTGGCAGGCTTGCTGCAATCGCAGAACCAGATTATCAATACGGGTGAAATCGGTGCAGGCGAACAGCAGTTGCGCATTGTGGCCAACGGTACTTATACCACCGTCAACGACATCCGCAACCAGACAATCACCACCCCCGGCGGACAAGTCAAACTGGGCGATATAGCCGTCGTTGAAAAGGGATACATGGACCCGCCCGGCACCATCATGCACGTAAACGGAAAACGGGCCATCGGCATCGGCGTCTCCACCGACCCGCAGAAGGATGTGGTAAAAACCGGTGAGCTGGTAGACAAGAAGCTCGCCGAACTCTTGCCTCTCATCCCCGTAGGGTTGGAACTGGAAAGCCTTTACCCCGAAAACGTCATTGCCAAAGAAGCGAACAACGGATTTATTATCAACCTGATAGAATCCATTCTGATTGTAATCGTCATCATCATGCTGGTAATGGGGATGCGCGCCGGCGTACTCATCGGCTCTTCACTGATATTTTCCATTGGCGGCACACTGCTCATCATGTCGTTCCTGGGAGTGGGACTGAACCGTACCTCGCTGGCAGGCTTTATCATCGCCATGGGAATGCTGGTGGATAACGCCATTGTGGTAACCGACAATGCACAGATTGCCATAGCCCGCGGCGTGAACAGACGGAAAGCGCTGATAGACGGTGCCACCGGTCCGCAATGGGGATTGCTGGGAGCAACCTTCATAGCCGTCTGCTCATTCCTGCCGCTTTATCTTGCACCGTCTTCCGTTGCCGAAATTGTAAAGCCGCTATTTATCGTACTGGCTATATCACTGGGGCTGAGCTGGGTACTTGCATTGACGCAAACCACCACCTTCGGCAATTTCATACTGAAAGCCCAAACCGGCAACAGCGACAAAGACCCTTACGACAAGCCTTTCTACCATAAATTCGCATCCATCCTCAGCCTGCTGATACGCAAGAAAACGCTCACATTGGGAAGCATGGTCGTATTGTTCATCCTCTCCCTCGTCATCATGGGACTGATGCCTCAAAACTTCTTCCCTTCACTGGACAAACCTTATTTCCGCGCCGATGTATTCTATCCCGACGGATACGGCATCCGCGATGTAGAGAAGGAAATGAAGAAAGTGGAAGCCCACCTGCTGGCACAGCCGGAAGTGAAACGGGTTTCCGTCACCTTCGGCAGCACCCCGCTGCGCTACTATCTGGCATCCACTTCCGTAGGTCCAAAACCCAACTTCGCCAACCTGCTGGTAGAAGTGACAGACAGCAAATACACCAAAGAATATGAAGAGAAGCTGGACAGCTATATGAAGGAGAACTACCCCAATGCCATCACCCGAACCACGCTCTTCAAACTCTCGCCTGCCGTAGACGCCGCCATCGAGATAGGCTTTATCGGCAATAGCACAGATACGCTGGTGGCGCTGACCAACCGGGTTTTAGAGATAATGCACCGCGACAAAGACCTTATCAATGTGCGCAACTCCTGGGGTAACAAGATTCCTATCTGGAAACCCGTATACAGCCAGGAGCGTGCGCAACCGTTAGGCGTATCCCGCCAAAGCATGGCGCAGAGCATACAAATAGGGACAAACGGAATGACGCTGGGCGAATACCGACAGGGCGACCAAGTGCTTCCTATCCTACTGAAAGACAACACAATCGGCGCGTTCCGCATTAACGACCTGCGCACGCTGCCCGTATTCGGAACTACGCGCGAAACCACCACGCTGGAGCAAGTGGTCAGTAAGTTCGACTACCAGTACAAGTTCTCCAACGTGAAGGACTACAACCGCCAGATGGTTATGATGGCGCAAGCCGACCCCCGCCGGGGCGTAAATGCCATTGCCGCCTTTAACCGTGTGTGGGAGCAGGTGCAGAAAGAAATCGATGTTCCCGAAGGATATGCCATGAAATACTTCGGCGAACAGGAAAGCCAGGCCGAATCCAATGCCGCACTGGCAGCCAACATGCCGCTGACGTTTTTCCTGATGTTCGTCACCCTGCTGTTCCTGTTCAAGACCTACCGCAAACCCATCGTCATCTTGCTGATGCTTCCGCTTATCTTTATCGGCATCGTATTGGGACTGTTGCTGTTGGGCAAGACATTTGACTTTTTCGCCATTCTGGGCCTGTTGGGACTGATTGGAATGAACATCAAGAACGCCATTGTCCTCGTAGACCAGATTGATACGGAAACGGCCGCCGGAAAAGCACCGCGTGAAGCGGTTATCAGCGCAACGACCACCCGCATTGTTCCCGTAGCCATGGCATCGGGCACAACCATCCTGGGTATGCTGCCGTTACTGTTCGACGCCATGTTCGGCGGTATGGCGGCCACTATCATGGGCGGCCTGCTGGTAGCTTCGATACTCACCCTGTTTGTATTGCCCGTGGCTTACTGTGCGATACACCGGATAAAAGGATAGAGGGATTGCGACTCGACTATTTACGATTTACGATTTAATGATTTGACTATTTACGATTTGAATGATGAGAAAGATTATATTTATATTGTCAGTAATCAGCTTCGGTATAAGTGCCGCAGCACAAGAAAGCTATCTCAGCCGCGAGGCTTATCGGGACAAAGTGGAAGCATACAGCCAACTGCTGAAACAGCAACGCCTGAAAGCTACGGCAAGCACCGAAGCCCGCAAGATAGCACAGACTGGCTTCCTGCCCAAAATAGACATTACTGCCGAAGGAACTGCCAATCTGAG
The DNA here is from genome assembly GCF_025147325.1 of Bacteroides stercoris ATCC 43183. Classification (NCBI taxonomy): domain Bacteria; kingdom Pseudomonadati; phylum Bacteroidota; class Bacteroidia; order Bacteroidales; family Bacteroidaceae; genus Bacteroides; species Bacteroides stercoris. The sequence goes on along the minus strand of NZ_CP102262.1, from coordinate 1,808,254 downwards.
CCATCTGGATGCCTGGAACAGTCCGGCGGGACAGTACCGTCCTTACACCTATCAGGCATTGGCAACACTGGGACAGCCTCTTTACACAGGCGGTTCGCTCATGGCCCGGAAAAAAATTGCCAAAGCCGATGAAGAGCTGGACAAACTTGCCACAGAGCTGACCCTCGACCAGATACACTATCAGAGCGATGCGGTTTACTGGAATGCCTCGGCCGCATTGGCAACACTCAAAGCCGCCGCCCGTTTTGAAGGGATTGTCAGCCAACAGTACAACATCATTCAAGACAGGTTTAATGACGGAGCTATCAGCCGTACGGATTTACTGATGATTTCCACCCGTAAAAAAGAGGCCGAATTGCAGTATATCAAAGCCCGCCAGAACTATACCCTTGCCTTGCAGCAACTCAATATCCTGATGGGAGTGAAACCGGATGCCGCGGTAGACAGTCTTTGTGAAATCGGCATGCACTGTCCGCCCGTCGATTTACTGAGTCTTGACGAAGTATTGTCCCGCCGTGCGGACTATGCCGGAACCCATGTCAGTATCGCCAGGAGCGAAGCGCAACGCAAGGCAGCCCTCAGCCAGTATAATCCCCAACTCAGTATGTTCCTGGCAACCGGTTGGGACACCGGTATCGCCTATATGGGACAAGACGTGCCCCATACGCCCATTGCGGGAATCAATCTCAACATCCCCATTTTCCGATGGGGTGCACGCTTCAAGACCAACCGCCAGCAAAAGGCATATATAGGTATTCAGAAATTACAGCAAAGCTATGTGGCAGATACTATTTTAGAAGAGCTGTCCGCCGCTACCACCAAACTGACGGAAACGGAACAGCAGGTAAAGACAGCCCGGGAGAATATGGCGCTTGCCGAAGAGAATCTCGACCTGGTTACGTTCTCCTACAATGAAGGCAAGGCAAGCATGGTCGATGTGCTATCCGCACAGCTTTCGTGGACACAGGCCCAGACCAACCTTATCAATGCGCACCTTGCCGCAAAGATGGCAGTGGCTGAATACAGGAAAGCTATCAGTGAATAAAGGTGGAAATAAAAAGGGAATGCGTCAAAACACTCATTATTTGTGTTTTGACGCATTCCCTTTTTATATCTCAACTTTCTTATCCGAGGAACGAAATCAATACGCCCGCCGCCACCGCAGAACCGATGACGCCGGAAATATTACTAGACATACAGTAATTCAGTACGTGGTTCTTAGGGTCGTACTTGGTAGCGATTTCATTGCATACGCGGCTTGCCATAGGCACGGCGCTCAATCCCGTCGCACCAATCAGCGGATTAATCTTCTTCTTGGAGAACAGATTGAACAGTTTCACAAAGAAGATACCACCCGAAATGGACAAGGCAAATGCAAGGAAGCCGCCGACAACGATGCCGATAGTGGTCCAGTTGAGGAATGCCTCGCTCGTCATGGTAGCGCCCACACTCAGTCCGAGGAAGATGGTTGCCGCATTCATAATGCTGTTGGCTGCCGCGTCGAACAGACGGCTGGTATCGGAACCGATTTCCTTAATCAGGTTACCGAACATCAGCATACCAATCAAAGGCACTGCCGTCGGCACGAAGAGAGCTACAATGGTAGTAACGGCAATCGGGAAAATAATCTTCAGTACACGCAGATTCTTTATCTCGGTCTTTGACGGATAGAGCTTTTCCTGCTCCTTCATGTTAATCATCAGTTCCTTCTTGCTGCAGAGCAGTTTCACAACCAATGGAATGATAACCGGAACCAGCGCCATGTACGAATAAGCCGCAATGGCAATAGGGCCCAGCAGATGCGGAGCGAGCTTGATAGTGGTGAAGATAGCCGTAGGACCGTCCGCACCGCCGATAATACCCAATGCACCGGCTTCCTGCGGCGTGAAGCCCATCATTACGGCACACAACAGTACAGTAAAGATACCGAGCTGCGCAGCCGCACCGAATATGGAAAGACGCAGATTGCGGAGCATCGGTCCGAAGTCCGTCAGCGCGCCCACACCCATAAAGATGACAGGCGGCAGAAATCCGGTCTTTATCAGCATATAGTAGATGAAGTTCATCAGTCCGAGGTCGTGTGCAATCTCGTGCAACGGCATTTCCCAGATGTTCTTCAACACTCCGTTCACCATTACCATGCCGTTTTCATCTGCCTGGATAACCCCCATGTCGCCACCGGGGAAATTGGCAATGAGCACACCGAAAGCAATGGGAACCAGCAACAGCGGTTCGTAGTGCTTCCTGATGCCCAGATACAGCAAAATAAAGGCAATGGCATACATTATAAGGAACGACGGATCGGCAATGATATTGCTGAACGCCGTCATATCATAGAGTTTCGCAAATATATCTTCCATCATCCAATCTTCATTAATACATCATCTTCAGAAACAGAATCACCCGGATTGACGCAGATAGCGGTCACCGTTCCGCTGAAGTCGGCACGGATGGCATTATAGGTTTTCATGGCCTCGATGTAACAAAGCAGGTCGCCCTCCTTCACTTTATCTCCTACCTTGAGGGGAGTTTCCTGTGCATTCTTGGTCAGGAAGAACTTGCCTTCGAGCGGAGCAGCCACTTCCTGCCCTTCACCGGCGGGAGCGGTAATCTTGTCGGTGGCGGAAGCCGGCAGGTCGATGTCGCCGTAAGCCACCGTCACGCGATAAGCCTGTCCGTCCACCTGCACGGTGAGCGTCTTGGGTTTGGCGTCGTCCAGAGGGGATTTGTCGCGTTCGGCACGGCGTTTCTCTACATCGGCAAGGAAATCCTCTTTCGCCTTGCCGCTCTTGTAAGCCTCGTACTGTGCCGGGTGCATGGCGTATTCAAAGAGTTCTTCATCATCTTCGCCAAGTTCCCACTTGTTTTCCTTCATCAGCTTGCGGTACTTGTCGAGTGCATCGGGATAGTTGTCCTGCGGATTGCCGTTGAAGAACTTACGTCCTTCGCGTTCCGCCTTTTCAACGAGTTCGGGAGCGAGTTCGCCCGGCAGCTTGCCTGCCTTGCCCAACAGCATGTCCCAAATATCGTCGGCTATCATGCCCCAACGCTCTTTTCCTTTCTCCATGGCCATGACGTTCATCATGGAAAGGTTCTTGACGTACTGGCTGAACGGAGTCACCAACGGTGGATAACCCACGCGCGGCCATACGTATGCCACTTCGTTGAAGAGTTTGATAAGCAGTTCGTCCTGCTTCATAAACGGCAGGTTGCGTTTGGCCTTGTACTTGTTGATAGATTCCAGATTGGATTCCAGGTCCGCCATCAGACTTCCCATCATGCCGCCCGGAAGTCCCGGACCAATCAGCAACGAATTCATCAGGCGGTTCTTCGGGCTGATGTACAGACCGAGGAAATCATCCATAAACTCCTGTATAAGTGCACGTACTTTCATGTACGCTTCCATATTGATTTCGGGAACCTTGAAACCTGCATCTTTCAGCATGGCCTGCACGCTGAGCAGGTCGGCATGTCCCGTACCCCATGAAAGCGGCTCCATACCCACGTCGATATAGTCGCAGCCGGCCTCACAAACCTCAAGGATGCTTGCCATGTTGAAACCGGGTCCTGCATGGCTGTGATACTGGATGGGAATGTCCGGATGAGCAGCCTTGATGTTTGCCACAATCTTGCCCAAAGATACCGGACGGCCGATACCTGCCATATCCTTGATACAGATTTCATCTGCACCCAGCTTGATAAGCTTCAATGCCATATCCGTATAATATTCCACAGTATGGATAGGCGAATGGGTGATACAGAGCGAACACTGCGAAATCATTCCCGCCTCGTGCGCATAAGTGATGGAAGGAGCGATGTTACGTATATCGTTCAGTCCGCAGAAAGTACGTGTGATGTCCGTACCCTGCGCCTTCTTCACTTTATAAAACAGCTTGCGCACATCGGCAGGCACGGGGCTCATGCGCAGGCCGTTCAGTGCACGGTCCAACATATGTGTCTGTATACCGGCTTCGTGGAACGGCTTCGTCCACTCGCGCACAGCTTTATTGGGGTTCTCGCCAAACAATAGATTTACCTGTTCAAAACCGCCGCCATTCGTTTCTACACGAGCGAAACATCCCATCTCGACAATGGCAGGCGCTACCTTTACCAGCTGGTCTACACGGGGCACATATTTTCCGGCACTTTGCCACATATCCCTGAATACCAAGCTGAACTTAATTTCTTTTTTCATACCAAATTATTCCTGTGTGTGTTTATATAAGATTAGTTATTTCAGATTTTCTCCACTTTCGCAACTTTACCCTTGCCTTGCGTCACTACCGTAACCGCCGCACTGATAGCCGCCATGATATTGCCGGGAACAGCCGCAGGAGCATTTGCCGCCTGTTTGGCAGGAGCGGCCTCTTCGGGTGCATATTTATTCACAAGGGCGATAAGTCCCTTTCCCAAGTAGATTACAATCAGCAGGATGGCAAAGACCGTTGCCATACCTACTATCATTAGCAGGAGCGCTATGTTCAAGTTTTCCATATTATAAATTATTAGTTATTCTATCGGATTTGCAAAAAATCGTCCGAAATTAGTGATAATAGACGAGAATATAGAATATTACAATGATAAATTATGCTAAAATAAAAGTAAGAAAAGAGCAAGTAGCCGGTCACTACATATCTTCCAACGACAAACAAACCGTCTCAATCCGATATTTCGGCAATAGCTTTTTCTTTAAATGTTCCACTTTTCCAGCCAGCAGTTCCGGTTTGAAGTTTTTCTTTTGCCGCTTCACTTCTGCCGCCACAGCTTGATTTTTCTCCAATTTCAGAGCAATAATATCAATTTCATTCTGATTGCCCTTCGGCTCCCACCACGAACCTATAGCCCGATATTGGAAACTTTCGGCAAACTGCTGTTTGAAATATCTTTCCAGCATGATACCTGAATAAGTTGAATAGTCGGATTTGATGATGGTCTGCAAACCGATAAAGTTCTTAATCTCTATCAGAGAACGGTAGCGGTCGAAATAGTTAAACCAAAACCGGATGAAATTATCTTGTATTTCATACCTTACAGTTTGACTTCCTTCTTTTGCCAATAAAGGACGCTGGCGGACAATGATGTTGTAATCCTCAATCAACCGCTTTATTTGACCGCCTATGCTTTTGTCTCCCAAAGCGGCTTCTATTTCGGGTTGCGTATTAATGCCACCGGAAATAGCACTTAAGATAGAAAAATAAGTGGCATAGTTTTTCCCGAACTCTTCCACCAGCAGATTTTTTCCTTCATCGGTAAAAGAAGAGTTCTCCCGAACCATAAATGAAATCATCCCGTCTACACTCAATTCGGTGTTGTCACAAAGCAGTTCAACATATTTCGGAACACCCCCTGTAAAAGAATAGAGGGCAAGCAAATCATCATTGCTGTAATCGGGATTGTAATCAAAGATAATCTCTTTCAATGTAGCCAAATCAAAAGCAGACAGTTTAATGATATTATCAGCTCTACCGAACAAGGGCTCTTTATTGTTCTGAAATATTTTCTGCATCAACGAATAAACGGAACCCGATACAATCAAATTCATCTTAGATTTCTTCCGATAGGTATCCCAAATGTTTTGCATATCGCTATATACCGATTCATTGATGTTATAGAACTCCTGAAACTCATCGATAACCAGGTTGAACGGTTTCTGGGAAGACAGTTCCATCAGATACTGAAATAATGACCGGAAAGTACGTATTTCCATTGGAACAAATACATCAAGCGATTGGCCGATAACCGGAATAAATTCAGAACAAAGCGTTGCTTCACTTTTACGCCCCACAAACAGATAAACGGTTGGCATATCTTCAACTGCTTTCATTATAAGGCTTGTTTTACCAATCCTTCTTCTTCCGGTTACCACTGTTAAGCGTGAATGGTCGCTGAAAGACAAATCGCGTATCCGCCGCAGCTCCGCCAACTCGCTTTTCCTATTATAAAATTTCATATTTCCAATTTTGTTACGGCTGTAACTGTTACAGCGGTTACAAATTTAGATATAAATCACGATTTATATGCCAGTGGGATATGAAAAAATCAAGACCACCCCTATCTTTATGGCGTGGAGGTCTCAGTGTGTGAGCCTCAAAATAAATGTTTCACGAGCTCTTAGTCTCAAAATGTAATAGCCTATGCGGATAGTATGTGGTCTTGACGTACACAAAGATAGTGTATTTGTTTGTATTCTCAACGAAAAAGGTGAGAAATTTGAAGCCAAGTACGGTGTTTTGACACCTGAACTGGAAGAGCTGCATCAACTTCTCCTTACTCATGAAGTTAAGGAAGTTACTATGGAAAGCACCAGTATTTACTGGTATCCCATCTGGCGCATTCTCAGTGACATAGAATGTCTGAAGTTGGTCAACCCCTACTTCATCAAGCAGCTTCCCGGCAGAAAAAGTGATGTCCGTGACGCTGCCTGGATAGCCGAATGTACCATGAAGGATCTCATCCGTGGCAGTTTCGTGCCGGATGAGATAGTGCAGCGCATGCGTCAGTATAACCGACGCATTTTTGACTTGAACAAGGAGAAGGTCTATAAACTGACCAAACTGGATGCCTTGCTTCAACGTTGCAATATCCGTATCAGCAACTACGTATCTTCTACAGACAGTAAGAGCTACAAAGATGTGGTGAAATTGCTTTCCGAAGGAATTGTCAATGCGGAAAAGCTGACGGAGGCCATCCATGGACGGACGGTGAACCGTGTCGGAAAAGAAGTAATTACAGCCGCTCTGACAGGAGTTGTCAATGAAGTGGACATAGACCTGATACGCCAGTACCGGGAGGAAATCCTTATGGATGACAAGCATCTGAAAGAGTGCCAGGAAAAACTGACGGAAATCTGCAGGAAAGAGTTCCCCAGGGAGTTCGATAATCTTCAGACGATACCCGGTGTAAAGGAACGCTCGGCAACCTCCATACTCTCTGAATTAGGGGCCGACATGAAGATGTTTATTACAGCGGCTGCATTGGTGTCGTGGTGCGGGCTCAAACCACGGAATGAAGAAAGCGCAGGAAAAATCAAATCACGAAGAATCACACATGGTAACAAGTACATCAGAAAGACTATGATTGAATGCGCATGGGGAGCCAGCCGGACACAAAACTGTTTTTACTCGAATTTCAGTTACACACAAACTGTCGTCAGAAGGAAGAATGCCATGAAAGTGAAAGTGGCCATAGCGCGGAAAATGCTTGTTGTCATTTGGCACGTGTTGAGTGATGGTGTTCCATACAATGATTATAAGAAGCCTGAAGCTATTGCAGAAGGCAACTCATAATATACCGCTTATTGTAAGGCCAGTATCTTTGTGGTAGCATAGACTCCGTTTTGCAAATTGACTGATGCTTTAAGCGGCTTAGAATGCCAGTGTTAGGAAATAAAGCCTGAAGAGGAAAATGATACTTTTTATATTGTATATCTGACTGCTCTTGATAGAACGGTCAATACATTCATGCTCATTAACACCATAAACTAAGTAAAGGAGCCATAAAGACAGGGGTAATCTTTATCTTTTCATAGAGGAAAATTTCATATTTCCAATTTTGTTACGGCTGTAACTGTTACAGCGGTTACAAATTTAGATATAAATCACGATTTATATGCCAGTGGGATATGAAAAAATCAAGACCACCCCTATCTTTATGGCGTGGAGGTCTCAGTGTGTGAGCCTCAAAATAAATGTTTCACGAGCTCTTAGTCTCAAAATGTAATAGCCTATGCGGATAGTATGTGGTCTTGACGTACACAAAGATAGTGTATTTGTTTGTATTCTCAACGAAAAAGGTGAGAAATTTGAAGCCAAGTACGGTGTTTTGACACCTGAACTGGAAGAGCTGCATCAACTTCTCCTTACTCATGAAGTTAAGGAAGTTACTATGGAAAGCACCAGTATTTACTGGTATCCCATCTGGCGCATTCTCAGTGACATAGAATGTCTGAAGTTGGTCAACCCCTACTTCATCAAGCAGCTTCCCGGCAGAAAAAGTGATGTCCGTGACGCTGCCTGGATAGCCGAATGTACCATGAAGGATCTCATCCGTGGCAGTTTCGTGCCGGATGAGATAGTGCAGCGCATGCGTCAGTATAACCGACGCATTTTTGACTTGAACAAGGAGAAGGTCTATAAACTGACCAAACTGGATGCCTTGCTTCAACGTTGCAATATCCGTATCAGCAACTACGTATCTTCTACAGACAGTAAGAGCTACAAAGATGTGGTGAAATTGCTTTCCGAAGGAATTGTCAATGCGGAAAAGCTGACGGAGGCCATCCATGGACGGACGGTGAACCGTGTCGGAAAAGAAGTAATTACAGCCGCTCTGACAGGAGTTGTCAATGAAGTGGACATAGACCTGATACGCCAGTACCGGGAGGAAATCCTTATGGATGACAAGCATCTGAAAGAGTGCCAGGAAAAACTGACGGAAATCTGCAGGAAAGAGTTCCCCAGGGAGTTCGATAATCTTCAGACGATACCCGGTGTAAAGGAACGCTCGGCAACCTCCATACTCTCTGAATTAGGGGCCGACATGAAGATGTTTATTACAGCGGCTGCATTGGTGTCGTGGTGCGGGCTCAAACCACGGAATGAAGAAAGCGCAGGAAAAATCAAATCACGAAGAATCACACATGGTAACAAGTACATCAGAAAGACTATGATTGAATGCGCATGGGGAGCCAGCCGGACACAAAACTGTTTTTACTCGAATTTCAGTTACACACAAACTGTCGTCAGAAGGAAGAATGCCATGAAAGTGAAAGTGGCCATAGCGCGGAAAATGCTTGTTGTCATTTGGCACGTGTTGAGTGATGGTGTTCCATACAATGATTATAAGAAGCCTGAAGCTATTGCAGAAGGCAACTCATAATATACCGCTTATTGTAAGGCCAGTATCTTTGTGGTAGCATAGACTCCGTTTTGCAAATTGACTGATGCTTTAAGCGGCTTAGAATGCCAGTGTTAGGAAATAAAGCCTGAAGAGGAAAATGATACTTTTTATATTGTATATCTGACTGCTCTTGATAGAACGGTCAATACATTCATGCTCATTAACACCATAAACTAAGTAAAGGAGCCATAAAGACAGGGGTAATCTTTATCTTTTCATAGAGGAAAGATATAAGAAATTATCTATATATACTCTGCTTTTTCATTTTTCCAAAAGATTTATGCGAATTACCGTATTTCATTCTTGGGGTATCTATTTTTAGTATCTCCATTTTTTTACCACATCCATTCACTTTTCCTCTACCATTCATCCCCCCACTTCGGAATACATTCTGAAAGGGTGGCATGTCAAAATTAAAATTCGTTTACTTTTTGTTTCTTTTTAGACACAGAATACGCGGATTTCACGGAAAAAGAATAAAAAAAATCTGTGCCTTCCGTGTAATCCGCGTAATCCTTTAGATTTGCGTACCTAAAAAACATCAAGTGTATTTTAACACCCTTCTGTCATTGCGTAATAGTATCTATTTACTTAGAACTCGCTTGTAAAGTGGAACTTGATATGCTTGAAATCCATCTGCGCCATCTGCAGTACGTAGCCGCTGTCTGCAAGGAACACATCCCTGCCCTCACGGTCTTTCGCCATATACTGGTACTTGCGTTTCTTGAACGCTTCCAGTTCGGCAGGGTCATCACTTTCAATCCAGCAGGCCTTGTAAAGACTCAACGGCTCCCAACGGCATTTGGCACTGTACTCATTTTCCAGACGGTATTGGATTACCTCGAACTGCAACTGCCCTACCGTACCGATAATCTTGCGTCCGTTAAACTGGTTGACAAACAACTGCGCTACACCTTCGTCCATCAACTGGTCGATACCTTTGGCAAGCTGCTTCTGTTTCATCGGGTCGGCATTCTCGATATACTTGAACATCTCGGGCGAGAAGCTCGGCAGTCCGCGGAAGTGAAGCATCTCACCCTCCGTCAGCGTATCGCCGATTTTGAACGTACCGTTGTCCGGCAAACCGATGATATCTCCCGCCCACGCCTCATCGATGGTAGTCTTGCGCTGCGCCATAAACTGCGTAGGCGACGAGAAACGCATAGTCTTGCCATGACGCACATGCAGGTAGGGCGTATTACGGGTGAACTTACCGGAACATATCTTGCAGAATGCGATACATGAGCGGTGGTTCGGGTCGATATTGGCGGTAATCTTAAAGATAAAGCCTGTGAATTTAGGCTCTTCCGGTTCTACTTCGCGTTCTTCCGCCTTCACGGGACGGGGACTGGGAGCAATCTCCACAAAGCAGTCCAGCAACTCCTGCACACCGAAGTTATTCAGGGCGGAGCCGAAGAACACGGGAGCCAATTCACCTTTCAGATACTCCTCTACCTGAAATTCGGGATACACACCGTCTATCAGTTCCAGTTCGCCGCGCAGCTTGTCCGCCAGTGCCGAACCGATCTGATTATCCAGTTCTTCCGTATTTATATCTACTTCCACCTTTTCCGTCACCACCTGCTTGGAAGGCTGGTAAAGATTGAGATTGCGTTCATAGATGTTGTAAACTCCCTTGAAACGGGGACCGCTCTCGATAGGCCACGTCAGCGGGCGGACGTGGATGGAGAGTTCCTCCTCCAGCTCATCCAGCAAGTCGAACGGGTCTTTTGCCTCACGGTCCATCTTATTGATGAAGATAATCACCGGAGTGTTGCGCATGCGGCAGACTTCCATCAGCTTGCGTGTCTGTGTTTCCACACCTTTCGCACCGTCCACCACGATGATAACGCTGTCCACCGCCGTCAGTGTGCGGTAGGTATCTTCGGCAAAGTCCTGGTGACCCGGAGTATCGAGGATATTGATTTTGTAATCGTGATAGTCGAACTCCATTACGGAAGTGGTTACGGAGATACCACGCTGTTTTTCAATATCCATCCAGTCTGACGTTGCCGTCTTCTTTATCTTGTTGCTCTTTACCGCACCCGCCACCTGAATCTGACCGCCAAACAGCAGCAGCTTTTCAGTCAACGATGTCTTACCGGCGTCCGGATGGGCGATAATCGCAAAGGTTCGTCTTCTCGCTATTTCTTGATTACTTGCCATATATATAAGGTATAATATTCAAATAAGTATTATTTTGCTTACTGCGCCAGCCTATCGATGCAGACCTGCAAGCTATCCTCCCAATGGGGAATCTCGATACCGAAAGTCTTTTTAATCTTCGTCTTATCCAATACGGAATACTGAGGACGCGGAGCTTTGGCCGGATACTCGTCCGTATGCAACGGGCTGACTTTACACGAGGTAATGCCCGCCATGCGGTGAATGGCCACCGTAAAATCATACCAGGAGCATACTCCCTCGTTACTGAAATGATAAATACCAGGGACGATGCCCTGATTGACAGCCGCAAAGATGGCACGTGCCAAATCGTTGGCATAAGTCGGCGTACCGATTTGGTCGAAAACAACTCCCAACCGCTCGCGTTCATTACCCAGACGAATCATGGTCTTTACAAAATTATTGCCGTAAATGGAATATAACCATGCCGTACGGATAACCATCGCACGGCTGCACTTCTCCATAACAGCCTGCTCACCTGCCAGTTTTGTAGAGCCGTAAACGGAGTTGGGGCAAGGAGTGACTTCTTCCGTATAAGGAATATGGCCGATTCCGTCGAACACGTAATCCGTAGAGACCTGTATCATGGCAGCACCGCAAGCCTCGGCGGCGGCAGCCAGATAGCCGGGAGCTATATGGTTCAGTTTATTGCAAAGTTCGGGATTGTCTTCTGCCTTGTCCACTGCCGTATAAGCGGCACAATTCACAATAACATCCACCCGATTATCGGTCACGAATGCACGTATGGCCTGTTCATCACATATATCCAGTTCCTGCACATCTGTAAAAAAGTAAGTGTGTTGCTGATTTTCAGCAGAGAGCACCCGCATCTCATTGCCAAGCTGACCGTTGGCACCGGTTACTAATATATTCATCTTAACAGTTACTATTTATTCCCTATGGTTATGATACCTCTTTTATCTTCAACACACAGGTACGTTGACTATTTTCAGTTTTCTATTTATTACCCGACTTATTACCCTGCTTCATGCAGACATTCCGTCAGTCATTATCCAGTTTCAACTCGCCTTTCCTCTCTTTGTCGTAATAATTGGCAAGCAGGGAAAGAAAACTGCTGATGGCTTCTATCGCCTTGGCAGTGCCCTGGCTGATTTCCTTTTTCTGCAAACGCAGCAGCAGTATGCCGTAAAGCGCCTCAAAACAGGTCTCCAATTCGGATTCTTCCGTTTGTCCGCTCTTTTGCCGCAATTCCACAATAAAAGGCAACGCTTTGAAATATGCCGCATTATAAAAGGGATACTTCGTGGAAGCCAGCAAATCGGCATGCAGGTCCGTAAGGTTGCGGATAACGTTGCGGTTAATCTGCAAATGCCCTTTCTCCGTCACCCCCTCGGCACGCATCATATCGGCAAGATTGCCGTACCACTCCTCCAGAGCCGCATGTTCTTCGGCAGGATAACGGGAGATGACGTTGCTGCGAATCAAGTCTATATCGCACTTGTTAGCACGAAGCAAATCCTCTACTTGCCACATATATATAAGGTATTCGGCAATATTCTTCTCTTTCAGTTGCTGTGAAATCTTCACGTTGAGATGATTTATGATTTATAATTTATATTCTTCACCAAGATACCGCGGTCCGCTCCCGTAACTAATAGAGCGATTCGCCCATCAGCGTAAACACCAGTCCGAATGCAGATACTACCATGACAATGCCGCCGATAATACGGTTCAATATCCAAATGCCGCGTAAATTGAATTGCGTACGGACCTTGTTGACAAAAAAGGTAATTCCAAACCACCACGTCAATGCTCCCAAAGCAATGGCAAGATACCCCGTAACGGCCTCAAAGACCAACACGCCTTCGCTTACAAAAGCAAAGCGCGCAAAAAGGCCTACAAAAAGAAATATGATAAGCGGATTGGAGAGAGTGACAGCGAACGCTGTGATAAAATTGTGAAAATAAGACCCCTTGCTGGTAGATACCGGACGAATGGACTGCACCGGATTACTGCGGAATGTATAGATACCGAATATCAGCAGCAGGATACTCCCGAACAGTTGCAGATAGAAGATATTCTTGTTGACATAATCGAATACGAAACTCATTCCGTAGCCTGTCAGCAAAGCATAGGCAATATCACTCAACGAGGCGCCTATACCGGTCACAAAACCATACCAACGCCCTTTGTTCAAAGTACGCTGAATGCACAATACTCCTACGGGGCCCAACGGTGCAGATACGATAACACCTATTATGAACCCTTTCCATAATATGTCAAGTATGGTCTCTATCTGAATCATGCCTGCAAATATCGGACTTTTTTATGAGACAACCGAATAGAGTTAACGTTTTTTCGTCAGAAAAGGAGTTTAGATACAAAGTCAATCATCCGGCGGGGCGGACTTCCCCCGTTCCACTGAAGTTTTTTATTTCCTTTTCTTTCTCCCACCCGACGATTTTCTTTATCTTTGCGCCAAAAGCAAAGGTAAACTGCATCCCGGCATAAAAAAACAGACAAGTTCGTTTTATTCTGCCTCCGGTTTGCACTATCTTTGCACCCAGGAAGAAAAGAGAAGAAGCTAACTGACAGACAATAGAATAGTTTCAATCACAAAGTAGCAAATCGTAAACTCTTAAATAAAAGTATGATTCTTTTTTTCAGAACACCATCCAAGAGCGTGATTGCCGTAGAATGCGACCACGAACTTACCCAGGCAGACAGCGACAAACTCTGCTGGCTTTTTGGAGAAGCCACCCCCGAAAGTGAAGACAACCTGAAAGGACATTTCGTAGGTCCGCGCCGCGAGATGATTACTCCCTGGAGTACCAATGCTGTGGAAATCACCCAGAACATGGGTCTGAACGGTATCACCCGTATCGAAGAATATTTCCCTGTGAAAGATGAAAATGCAGACCACGACCCGATGCTGCAACGTATGTATAAAGGTCTGGACCAAAACGTATTTACGACCAACCGCCAGCCGGAACCGATTATTCACATTGACGATCTGGAAGCATACAACGAAAAAGAAGGTCTGGCGCTCTCCAAAGAAGAGATGGACTACCTCAAGAAAGTGGAGAAAGACCTGGGACGTCCGCTAACCGACTCCGAGGTATTCGGTTTTGCGCAAATCAACTCCGAGCACTGCCGTCACAAAATTTTCGGCGGCACATTCATCATTGACGGAGTGGAGCAGGAATCTTCCCTCTTCCAGATGATTAAAAAGACCACTCAGGAAAATCCGAACAAGATTATATCGGCCTATAAAGATAATGTTGCCTTTGCCGAAGGTCCGGTTATCGAGCAGTTTGCCCCGGCAGACCACTCCAAGCCCGACTTCTTCCAGATAAAGGACATCAAGAGTGTTATCTCCCTGAAAGCCGAAACCCACAACTTCCCTACCACCGTAGAGCCTTTCAACGGTGCATCTACCGGTACGGGCGGTGAAATCCGCGACCGTATGGGCGGCGGTAAAGGCTCATGGCCTATTGCCGGAACAGCCGTATACATGACTTCCTACCCCCGCACGGACGAGGACCGTCCCTGGGAAGAGATACTTCCGGTGCGCAAATGGCTGTACCAGACTCCCGAACAAATCCTGATCAAGGCATCCAACGGCGCCAGCGATTTCGGAAACAAGTTCGGCCAGCCGCTGATTTGCGGTTCCGTACTCACCTTTGAACACAAAGAGAAAGATGAGGTGTACGGTTACGACAAAGTCATCATGCTTGCTGGCGGTGTGGGATACGGTACACAACGCGACTGCCTGAAAGGCGCTCCCGAAGCCGGCAACAAGGTTGTCGTGATCGGTGGCGACAACTACCGCATCGGTTTGGGCGGCGGTTCCGTGTCATCCGTAGATACGGGACGCTACAGCAGCGGCATCGAGCTGAATGCCGTACAGCGTGCCAATGCAGAGATGCAGAAACGTGCTTACAACGTAGTACGTGCGCTTTGCGAAGAAGACACCAACCCGGTGGTTTCCATCCACGACCACGGTTCTGCCGGACATGTAAACTGCCTGTCCGAGCTGGTAGAAGAGTGCGGCGGACTTATCGACATGAGCAAGCTGCCTATCGGCGACAAGACTTTGTCTGCCAAAGAAATCATAGCCAACGAAAGTCAGGAGCGCATGGGTCTGCTGATTCAGGAAGAGGCCATCGAACACGTACGTAAGGTAGCCGAACGCGAACGCGCTCCGATGTATGTAGTCGGTGAAACCACCGGCGACCACCGCTTCGCTTTCCAGCAAGCCGACGGCGTACGCCCGTTCGACCTTGCCGTAGAACAGATGTTCGGCTCTTCACCCAAAACCTATATGGTGGACAAGACCGTAGAACGTCATTATGAAATGCCGGAATACGAATTGTCGCAACTGCACGAATACCTTACCAACGTACTCCAACTGGAAGCCGTTGCCTGCAAAGACTGGTTGACAAACAAGGTAGACCGTTCCGTAACAGGTAAGATTGCCCGCCAGCAATGCCAGGGCGAACTCCAGTTGCCGTTGAGCGACTGCGGTGTCGTAGCTTTGGACTATCGCGGCGAAAAAGGTATCGCAACTTCTTTGGGACATGCTCCGCAGGCAGCCCTTGCCGACCCGGCAGCGGGTTCTATCCTCTCCGTCAGCGAAGCGTTGACCAACCTGATCTGGGCTCCGCTTGCCGAAGGTCTGGACAGCGTGTCCCTGTCAGCCAACTGGATGTGGCCGTGCCGCTCGCAAGAGGGTGAGGACGCACGTCTTTATACGGCAGTAAAGGCATTGAGCGACTTCTGCTGCGCCCTGCAAATCAATGTTCCCACGGGTAAGGACTCTTTGTCCATGACGCAGAAATACCCCGACGGCAGCAAAGTCATCGCTCCGGGTACGGTTATTGTATCTGCAGGCGGCGAGGTTTCAGATGTGAAGAAAGTGGTATCTCCCGTGCTTGTCAACGATGAGAAAACCACGCTGTACCATATCGACTTCAGTTTCGACAAGCTGAAGCTGGGCGGCTCCGCCTTCGCACAGTCATTGGGTAAAGTAGGCGACGAAGTACCTTGCGTACAAGATGCCGAATACTTCCGTGACGCTTTCCTGGCTGTACAGGAATTAATCAACAAGGGACTTGTTCTTGCCGGACACGACATTTCGGCCGGCGGTCTTATCACTACGTTGCTCGAAATGTGCTTCGCCAATGTAGAGGGCGGTATGGAAATCAACCTCGACAAGATGAAAGAGCAGGACCTCGTCAAGATATTGTTTGCCGAGAACCCGGGTATCGTTATCCAGGTGAGCAACAAGCATAAGGAAGAAGTCAAGAAGATACTGGAAGATGCCGGTGTAGGCTATATCAAAATCGGTAAGCCGACCGACGAACGTCATATTCTCGTAAGCAAAGACGGCGCTACCTACCAGTTCGGTGTGGACTACATGCGCGATGTCTGGTACTCTTCATCGTATCTGCTGGACCGCAAACAGTCCATGAACGGGTGCGCTAAGAAGCGTTTCGAGAACTACAAGATGCAACCGTTGGATTTGGTGTTCCGGCCTGAATTCAAGGGTAAACTTTCGCAATACGGCCTCGACCCGAACCGTCGTACCCCGACCGGTATCCGTGCCGCCATTATCCGCGAAAAGGGAACCAACGGCGAACGCGAAATGGCCTATTCACTCTATCTTGCCGGCTTCGATGTGAAAGACGTAACCATGACCGACCTCATCAGCGGACGTGAAACGCTGGAAGACGTAAACATGGTGGTTTATTGCGGCGGCTTCTCCAACTCCGACGTATTGGGTTCCGCCAAAGGTTGGGCAGGCGCTTTCCTCTTCAACCCGAAAGCCAAAGAGGCGCTCGACAAGTTCTATGCACGCGAAGACACGCTGTCTCTCGGCGTATGCAACGGTTGCCAGCTTATGATGGAATTAGGCCTCATCACTCCCGACCACGAAAAGAAGGGAAAGATGCTGCATAATGATTCCCATAAATTCGAATCGACCTTTATCGGCCTGACTATCCCTACCAACCGCAGCGTAATGTTCGGCTCTTTGAGCGGCAGCAAGCTCGGTATCTGGGTGGCACACGGAGAAGGAAAATTCTCATTGCCTTACGATGAGGACAAATACAATGTAGTGGCAAAATATACCTACGACGAATATCCGGGCAATCCGAACGGCTCCGACTACTCCGTTGCGGCAATAGCCAGCACCGACGGACGCCACCTGGCCATCATGCCTCACCTGGAACGCTCCATCTTCCCGTGGCAGAACGGCTACTATCCGCAAGACCGCGTTCACAGCGACCAGGTTACCCCATGGATAGAGGCATTTGTCAACGCACGCAAGTGGGTGGAAGAAAAGACTGGAAAATAACCACGTGTAAAACTGTAATGCAATAATGGATAATGTGCCAAAGACTCTGCTTTTGCAGGAGCTTTGGCACATTTCTTATATCTCCACACCGCCTTCCATCCTGCCGCTTTACCACTCTGTATTTCCTTTTTTGCATATCTCAAACATTTTCACTACTTTTGTGTTAATATTAAATCCCCCCAACTTTATCAAACTCAAATACCAAAATCGGCTAATATGAAAAAGCATTTCTTTTTCTTTCTTTTCCTTATATCATCCTTTCTGGCTGCCGCTCAGACATATAACTACATCGGCGTAGAGGATGGTTTGAGCAACAGGCGGGTATATGCGATTCAAAAAGGGCCTAAAGGTTACATGTGGTTCCTCACGCACGACGGCATCGACCGTTATAACGGAAAGGAATTCAAGCACTATAAACTCATGGACGGCGAAGATGAAATCAACTCCATGATGAACCTCAACTGGCTGTATTCGGATTCGCAGGGAAGGCTATGGGAAATAGGCAAGCAAGGACGCGTGTTCTGTTATGAAAGCAAGCACGACCGTTTCCAACTGGTATATAAATTGCCCAAAAGCGAGACGGAAGGCCTGCACACTCCCGTCAGCTATGGATTTATCGATGATAATAATATAATATGGCTCTGCAACCAAAGAAACATTTACCTATATAACAGCCTGACAAAAGCAACCGTTGTCATAAAGAATGAAATCAACGAAAGCATTACCGACATCGAGCAGATAGACGAGACCCACTATTTTATAGGCACGGATGTAGGCGTGCATTATGCCGAACTGAAAAACAATGTGCTTGCGCTAAGCCCTTGCGAGAAACTGGATACGCTAAGACTGCAAATCAACGAGCTGTTCTTTCATAAAGGCAGCCGCAAAATCTTTATCGGAACCTTTCAAAGAGGTATCTATGTATACGATCTGAACCTTCATAAGGCGTTCCACATCAAATCCGGCCTGATAGATGTCAGCATCAACCGTATCTGTACTTTCGGTGAAAAAGACATATTGATAGCGACAGACGGTGCAGGTGTCTACAAGATGGATGTGGACACTTACCGGTCCGAACCGTACATCGTGGCCGACTTCAACCGATATAACGCCATGAACGGCAATACAATCTACGACATATACGTGGATAACGAGCAACGCATCTGGATGGCGAACTATCCTATCGGCATTACCGTACGCAACAACCGGTACAGCGATTACAAATGGATAAAGCATTCCATCGGCAACAAACAGTCCCTCATCAACGATCAGGTAAACGCCGTTATGGAAGACGAAGAGGGCGACCTATGGTATGCCACCAACAACGGCATCAGCCTGTATGAGCATCGTACCCAACAATGGCATTCGTTCTTGAGCGTCTACGATAAGGAGCAGAAGAACCAGAGCCATACATTCATGTCTCTGTGCGAGGTCAGTCCCGGCATTATCTGGGTAGGCGGCTACAGTTCCGGCATCTACCAGATAGATAAGAAAAAGCGTTCTGTCAGCTTTTTCACGCCCGCCTTGTTCGGCGGCGCAACGATTCGTCCCGACAAGTACATCCGTTCCATTACCAAAGACAGAGACGGTTATATCTGGTCGGGGGGATACTACAACCTGAAAAGAATAGACCTGAAACATAAAAACATTGAATCGATACCCGGGCTGGAAGTCATAACGGACATCAAGGAGCGGGACGAAAAATACATGTGGATAGGTACAGCCAACGGCTTATACCTGCTGGAGAAAGCAACCGGCAAATACCGGTACATAACGCTGCCGGTAGAGTCCTCCTATATATACTCCCTGTATCAGGCCCCCAACGGACTGCTGTATATCGGCACAAACAATTCCGGTCTGCTGATTTACGACCCTGCCAGGCAGAACTTTGAACACTATCATAAAGATAACTGCGCACTTATCTCCAACAATATCTATACAATTCTGTCAGACGGAAAAGATGATATTCTCTTAAGTACGGAATACGGACTGAGCGGTTTCTACCTCAAAGAAAAAAGATTCCATAACTGGACCAAAGAACAGGGACTGCATTCCGACCATTTCAATGCCAATTCCGGAACACTGCGCAAGAACGGGAATGCCATTTTCGGAAGTACCGACGGAGCCATAGAATTTCCAAGAGACATGGTATTGCCCCGCGAGTACAGTTCGCGCATGATATTCAGCGATTTGCGCGTTTTCTACCAAACAGTATACCCCAAAGACGAAGGTTCTCCTTTGGTTTTGGATATCGACGAAACCAAAAGCCTGAAACTGAAATACAGCCAGAATATATTTTCGCTTCAGGTATCGTCCATCAATTATGACTATCCTTCCCTCATCCTGTATTCGTGGAAACTGGAAGGATTCTATGACGGCTGGAGCCGTCCGGGAGAGGAAAATGTCATCCGGTTCACCAATCTGAATCCCGGCCATTACACCCTGCGTGTCCGCGCCATATCCAGTGAAGACCGGCGTATGGTCTTGGAAGAGCGCAGCATAGATATTATTGTCGAGCAACCCATCTGGCTCAGCATATGGGCATTATTACTGTATGCGCTTATCCTTGTTGCGATTGCAAGCATCGCATTGCGCATAATCGTATTGCGCAAGCAACGAAAGATATCCGATGACAAGATCCGTTTCTTTGTCAACACCGCGCATGACATCCGTACTCCGCTGACGCTCATCAAAGCACCGTTGGAGGAACTCTCCGACCGTGAGAAACTAAGCAAGGAAGGAACGGACAACCTCAGCACGGCGCTTCGCAACGTCAACGCCCTGCTACGTCTCACAACCAACCTCATAAACTTTGAACGCGCGGATACCTATTCGAACAATTTCTACGTATCCGAATACGAACTGGGAGCTTATATGACCGACATTGTTAATGTTTTCCGTTCATACGCTTCCGTAAAGCACATCGACCTGACTTACGAAAGCAACTTCCGCTATCTGAATGTCTGGCTGGATAAGGATAAGATGGACTCCATTTTGAAGAATATCATATCCAATGCACTGAAATACACGCCCGAAGGCGGAAGCGTGCATGTCTATGCTTACGAAACGGAAGATACCTGGAACGTGGAAGTCAGTGACACAGGTATCGGCATTCCACTGGACGAGCAGAAAAAGCTGTTCAAGATGCACTTCCGCGGCAGCAATGCCATCAATTCCAAAGTAACCGGCAGCGGCATCGGACTGCTTCTTGTATGGAAACTCGTGCATATGCATAAAGGAAAGCTCAACTTCACCAGCACCGAAGGAAAAGGCTCCTGCATCAAAGTATCTTTCCCTAAAGGCGAGAAACGCTACCGCAAGGCCATACACCGTCCTGCTCCCACCAAAGAGCAGGAACAGAACAATGAACCGGAACAAATCACCTCTCCGGAAAAGGGAACTCCGGACACCCCCGCCGTCAACACGCCCATAGAGGGTTACGAACATGCCCAACAGCAAACTCAGGATGCCGGTAACCGCCAGAAGATACTGATAGTAGAGGATAACGACGAACTGAGGGAATACCTGCGGCGTACGCTGGCGGAGAACTACCATGTACAAGTATGTTCCAACGGAAAATCGGCGCTTTGTATCGTGAAGGAGTATTTCCCCGACCTGATTATCTCGGACATCATGATGCCCGAAATGCGGGGTGATGAATTGTGCCAGAAAGTGAAGAATGACATTGATACCTCGCACATCCCCGTTATCCTGCTTACGGCCCTCAATACGGACAAAAACATCATCGACGGGCTGCAAACCGGAGCGGATGAATACGTCGTGAAACCGTTTAACATCGGAATCCTGCGCGCCACCATTGCCAATCTGCTTGCCAACCGTGCCTTATTGCGCCACAGATACGGCAATCTGGAGCTGAACGATGATACCCACAACACGGAATGCATCAACTGTTCTACGGATTTGGACTGGAAATTCATTGCCAGCATCAAGAAGAATGTAGAGGACAACATGGACAATCCGAGCTTCACGATTGATGTGCTTTGCACCCTGCTCAACATGAGCCGTACCAGTTTCTACAACAAGTTAAAGGCACTGACCGACCAGGCTCCGGGAGATTATGTACGGTTGATACGCCTGAAACGTGCCATGCAACTGCTGAAGGAACAAAAGTACACCATCACCGAAGTTGCCGAAATGACCGGTTTCAGCGATGCCAAATACTTCCGTGAAGTCTTTAAGAAACACTTTAATATCAGTCCGAGCCAATATGCAAAAGAAGAAGGAAATATTGGAGAGGGCAAACAATAAACCGAATTACAGCATTACACATGATATGACGAATATATATACCGAAGCATTTTCCATTTTCTTTAAAATCGGAGCATTCACCATTGGCGGCGGCTATGCCATGGTTCCATTGATTGAGGACGAAATCGTAACGAAACGCCGGTGGATAGCCAAAGAGGATTTTATAGATCTGCTTGCCATCGCCCAGTCGGCACCGGGCATCCTTGCGGTCAACATATCCATATTCATAGGCTACCGCCTGCGTGGAATACGGGGAAGCATCGTTACCGCCCTGGGAACGATACTGCCCTCTTTCCTCATTATCCTTGCCATAGCCTTGTTTTTCCATAACTTCAAAGACAATGTCTACGTAGAGCGTATCTTCAAGGGTATCCGTCCGGCAGTTGTAGCACTGATAGCCGCTCCGACTTTCAGTATGGCCAAATCCGCCAAAATCAACCGCTACACGATATGGATTCCTGTTGTCTCGGCTCTGCTTATCTGGTTATTGGGCTTCTCCCCCATCTGGATTATCATTGCTGCCGGTATAGGCGGATACCTGTTCGGAAGGCTGCGCTTCCCGAAAACCAACAGTTAAAAATTAAACAAAACCACCCCACTTATCGCTAATCACTAACCACTAATCACTACATCATGCTTTTCCTCCATCTATTCTACACATTCTTTAAAATCGGCCTGTTCGGTTTTGGCGGCGGATACGCCATGCTGTCCATGATACAAGGTGAGGTAGTCACCCGTTACGGCTGGCTCACACCACAGGAGTTTACCGACATCGTAGCAATCAGCCAGATGACTCCCGGTCCTATCGGCATCAATTCGGCAACCTATGTAGGCTATTCCACGATAGCCGAACAATACGGCACGAGCATGGGAGTGCTTGGGTCTTGCATAGCCACTTTCGCCGTAGTGCTGCCTTCGTTCATCCTGATGCTCACCATCAGCAAATTCTTTCTGAAATATCAGAAGCACCCGGCAGTAGAAGCCGTATTCAGCGGACTTCGCCCGGCGGTAGTAGGACTGCTGGCATCGGCTGCGCTGGTACTGATGAACACGGAGAACTTCAGTTCGCCTCAGGAAGATATGTACTCTTTCATCATCAGTATCATCATCTTCCTTGCAGCTTTCATCGGAACAAGAAAATATAAGGTCAACCCCATACTGATGATTATAGTATGCGGAATAGCAGGGCTGATACTTTATTGATAGTTGGCAGTTGATTCCTACAGCTTCACTTTCTTGCTTACAGACTTGGATTCGTTGTGCAGGCGGTCGAGCGCCGTAACTACATAACGGTACTTCGTCTTGCCATCCTCATAAGGCAACTTATAGAAAGTATTGCGCGTAACAGCCACAATGTGCGAAGGGTCGTCGATGTCCACCTTCTCTTTCGAAGCAAAACGGTAGACAACATACTGTACCGGACGGTTCATTTCATCCTTGAACTTCGGAGCAGTCCAGAAAAGGATGTAACCGTCGGCAGTCCACACCGGTTTTACCTTGCGCACCTTATCCGGGGCTTCATTGTCCATAAAGTCAAATACGGGTGGCAAAGCCGGATACTTATGGTACTCGGCAACCAGCGCATCGCGGTATTTGCCGGCATTCTCCACTACTGCGCTGGCAGGCCATTGGCAACTGCCGCCGATTGTCTGATATGCCCGCTGCAAAGCCATCTTGCGGGGAAGCTGATTGACGGACGGATTCTTCGGGTCGGCATTCTGTACCGTATTCATTACAGACTGTCCGATAAACAAAGGACGGTTCTCCGTATGCTTTGCCCACCACTTCACCAAAGTTTCATAGTCGGCAGCCGGATGTCCTATCTGCCAATACACTTGCGGTATGTTATAATCAATCCAGCCTTTGCGTGCCCACAGAAGTACGTCGGCATACAAATCATCATAATTCTGCAAACCGTTTGTGGCGCTGCCCAGCGGGTCGCTGCTCTGATTGCGGTAGATACCGAAAGGACTCACGCCGAACTTCACCCAGGGTTTCAGTCCGCGAACCGTCTCATGTATTTTCTGAATGAGAATATTCACATTACTGCGGCGCCAGTCCGCCTTATTGCTGAAACCGCCGCCATAGCGTGCAAAGCTGGCATCATCCGGGAAATCCTTTCCCTTGATAGGATAGGGATAGAAATAATCGTCCATGTGAATGGCATCCACATCATAGCGCGACACGATGTCGGTTATCACCTTACAGATATGATTGCGGCTTTCGGGAAGCGCAGGATCGAAGTAAAGCTGGTCGCCATACGTCACGAACCACTCCGGATGCGAATTATAAATATGGATAGGCGAAAGCTCGTTCTTCAACGAAGTCTTTACCCGATACGGATTAATCCAGGCATGAAACTCCATGCTCCGCTTGTGGCACTCCTCAATCATAAACTGCATAGGGTCCCAATAAGGTTCCGGGGCTTTGCCCTGCACACCTGTCAGGAAACGGCTCCACGGTTCGTACTGCGAAGCATACAACGCATCGGCTTCGGGACGCACCTGAAAAATAATGGCATTGATACCTGCACCTTGCAGGGAGTTCAACTGATTTATCAAGATTTGCTTCAACCGGTCGGTCGGTATGCCACGGAACTGTCCGTTTACCGCCTGAATCCATGCAGCACGAAATTCACGTTTAGGATGTGCAGATGTGGATACGAACTGTGCCTGTACAGCCAGTGAAAGGCAGCAGAAAGCCAGTAACAAGAGGAGATTTCTCACTTTCATTTTATTCTTTTTAAATATTGTGTCGCAAAGATAATGATTATCTTTGCAACTCAATTCATTTTCAATCGTCTTATGGCAAAAAATACATCTATCATCATAAAGGGGGCACGCGTCAATAATCTGAAAAATATTGATGTGGAAATTCCCCGCAACAAACTGGTCGTCATAACCGGACTGTCCGGTTCCGGCAAGTCCTCGCTCGCATTCGATACACTCTATGCCGAGGGGCAACGGCGCTATGTGGAAAGCCTCAGCAGTTACGCCCGCCAGTTTTTGGGACGTATGAGTAAGCCCGAATGCGATTTCATCAAGGGTATCCCCCCTGCCATTGCCATTGAGCAGAAAGTAAGCAGCCGCAATCCCCGTTCCACCGTAGGCACTTCTACCGAAATCTACGAATACCTGCGCCTGCTCTATGCCCGTGTGGGACGGACTTTCAGTCCGGTCAGCGGACAGGAGGTAAAGAAACACTCCACCGAGGACATCGTGAACTGCATGCTCCGGCAACCTGAGGGAACACGCTATACCGTGCTCACCCCGATATTGCTCCGCGAAGGACGTACTTTGCAGCAGCAACTGGAAATAGACTTGAAGCAAGGGTTCAACCGACTGGAAGTGAACGGAGAAATGGTGCGCATTGACGAGTATCAGCCTAAAGACGGTGACACCGTATTCCTATTGGTAGACCGCATGACGGTTTCCGGCGAGAAAGATGCCGTCAGCCGCCTCACCGACTCCGCCGAAACCGCCATGTACGAGGGTGACGGAGCCTGCCTGCTGCGTTTCTACCAACCGGACGGCACTACCAGCCTGTACCGTTTCAGTACCAAGTTCGAGGCGGACGGCATCACGTTTGAAGAGCCCAACGACCAGATGTTCTCGTTCAACTCCCCCATCGGCGCATGTCCGGAATGCGAAGGCTTCGGACGTGTCGTGGGCATCGACGAACATCTCGTCATCCCCAACCGCTCCCTTTCCGTATACGACGGCGCCGTGGTGTGCTGGCGCGGCGAGAAAATGGGCGAATGGAAAGACATGGTGATACGCGGTGCGGAGAAAGCCGGATTCCCCATTTTCACTCCCTACTACCAGTTGACAAACGAACAACGCCGCATGCTGTGGGACGGAACCCGCTACTTCGAGGGTATCAATGCTTTCTTTAAAATGTTGCAGGAAAACCAGTACAAGATACAATACCGCGTTATGCTGGCGCGTTATCGCGGCAAAACCCTTTGTCCCAAATGCCACGGTACGAGGCTGAAGCCCGAAGCCGGTTATGTACGGGTGGGCGGACGCAGCATCTCCGAACTGGTAGACCTGCCCATTACCGAACTGAAAGTGTTCTTCGACAACCTGAAGCTGGACAAGCATGATGCCGACATTGCCCGCCGCATCCTTATAGAAATCAACAACCGCATTCGCTTCCTGCTGGATGTAGGCTTGGGATACCTCACCCTGAACCGCCTCAGCAATTCGCTGTCCGGCGGTGAAAGCCAGCGTATCAATCTGGCAACTTCCCTGGGAAGCAGTCTTGTGGGCAGTCTCTACATTCTGGACGAACCGAGCATCGGACTTCACAGCCGCGACACGGACAAGCTGATACACGTCTTGCGCCAACTGCAACAGTTGGGCAATACGGTGGTCGTGGTGGAACATGACGAAGAAATCATCCGGGCCGCCGATTATATCATCGACATCGGTCCCAAGGCCGGACGTCTGGGCGGCGAGGTTGTCTACCAAGGAGACATGAAGGATTTGCAAAAAGACAGCAACAGCTACACCGTGCGTTATCTTCTGGGCGAGGAAACCATTCCCGTGCCCGAAAGCCGTCGCCCGTGGAACCAGTATATTGAAATCACAGGCGCCCGCGAGAACAATCTGAAAGGCGTGGACGTACGCTTTCCGCTCAATGTAATGACCGTAGTCACCGGCGTATCGGGTTCCGGCAAAAGCACACTGGTACGCGATATCTTCTTCCGCGCCCTCAAACGCGAACTGGACGAATGCACCGACCGACCGGGCGAGTTTGCCTCTATCAGCGGAGACCTGCGAAATCTGCGCAACGTAGAGTTTGTAGACCAGAACCCCATCGGCAAGTCCTCGCGTTCCAACCCCGTAACCTACATAAAGGCCTACGACGAAATACGCAAACTTTGGGCAGAGCAACCCCTCGCCAAACAAATGGGCTATACCGCCGGCCATTTCAGCTTCAACAGTGAAGGCGGCCGTTGCGAGGAGTGCAAGGGCGAAGGAACCATCACCGTAGAGATGCAGTTCATGGCGGACCTTGTGCTGGAGTGCGAATCCTGCCACGGCAAACGCTTCAAGGCAGATACGCTGGAAGTGAAATTCCATGATGTCAATATCTACGATGTACTGGAAATGACCGTTAACCAAGCCATTGAATTCTTCACCGCACACGGACAGAAGAAAATCGTGAAACGCCTGCAACCGCTGCAAGATGTGGGGCTGGGATATATCAAACTCGGTCAGTCGTCCTCTACCCTCTCCGGCGGTGAGAACCAGCGCGTAAAACTGGCCTACTACCTCAGTATGGAGAAAGCCGACCCTACGCTATTCATCTTCGACGAGCCTACCACCGGCCTGCACTTCCACGACATCCGCAAACTGCTGGAAGCCTTTGATGCACTGATACGCCGCGGCCATTCCATCGTTATCATCGAGCATAATATGGACGTAGTGAAGTGTGCCGACCATGTTATAGACCTCGGCCCCGAAGGCGGAGACAAAGGCGGCTATATCGTGGCAACCGGTACACCGGAAGAAGTGGCGGCATGTGCGGCAAGCTACACAGGGCAGTTCCTAAGAGAAAAACTACAATAACCAAACGTACAATTCCGTCAGAAACATCCCGTAAGATAGATTAATCCGTCTTACGGGATGTTTTTTCATCCCACGAAACAAAAAATCGTCTCCTAAGACGAAACAAACCATCTTAGGAGACGAAATCAGATATTGTGCAAAAAGAGCTTTTTCTTTTTTAGAAGTAGAAACCGAATCCCACTTTCAGACCGAACTCCGAACGGTCTTTATTTATATCCCAATAAACGGCAGGCTCGATAGTGACCGTACGCGACAGGAAGAAAGCATAACCGCCCTCCATGCCGAAACCGAAACGGGTTTTATCGCCACCGTCCCAGTTGTAACGGTTCAAGTTTACATCAGCTCCCAGAAATACACCAATTTTGTTGAAATAGTAACGTCCGCCCACACCCAACGTATAGACATCCGTTCCGCCGCCTTGCCATGTAGCGCCGGCATCCAGCAGCAAAGCCACGTTATCGATTAAAAAAGCACCGCCCTTGACCTCAAGACCGAAATGAGCCTTATCCGTTTCCGTATTGTAGGAAAAATTAAGCCCGGTAACGGAAGGGTTGACGAACCACTTTCCTTTTTCAAACTGCGCATGGGCAGCCACTGTGCCAATAAGCAGGCATACGATTAATGCAAGTCTTCTCATCTTGTTTTCGTTTTTAAGTGAATAATTATTTTCGTTCTATTTTATCTTCTTCACGGCGCTTACGCTGCAACTCCTCTTTTTTGCGCAGCACCAGCCACAACGCCAGTACGATGACATACGAAGCGATTACGGTTACATATTTCTCCGTATTGCTAATTTCCGTATTGCGCGGCAGGAAATACGCCGCGGTGGCAGAAACATAAATAAGCAGGGCTACGGTCAGCCCGGTAGATTTCTTGAGTTTCTTCATCGGTTTAAGAGTTTTTTAGTCTGTTTGTCTTTTCTTCCATAGCACGAACCATACTAGAGCTATCGCCACACCGGCTGCTCCTATGCCGTAGGATGCCGGATGCGACAGGCCGAAACCTTCGGGCGCTATACAGATATACGTTGTACAGACGCAGGTCATGAAAAGGGCAGGTATCAACGTCAGGAAATACAACTTCCTCGCACGCACCAGATACACTGTGACAGCCCATAGGGTAAAGACGGACAAGGTCTGATTGGCCCATGCAAAGTAACGCCATATCATATCGAAACCGTCCTTATCGCGCAGGCTGTACAGCAACAGTCCGATAGCAGCCAAAAACATCGGTATGCAGATATATAAACGGCGGCGCATCGTTTTTTGTTCCATCCCCAGGAAATCTGCAACGATAAGCCGTGCCGAACGGAAAGCGGTATCGCCGCTGGTAATGGGGGCTGCAATCACACCCAGTATAGCCAGTACGCCTCCGATTGTTCCCAGCCAGTCTTTCGTAATGGCATCCACAATGACGGCGGCATTCGTCTCCGCCATTCCGTTTTCATGGAAGAAGCAAGTAGCGGCGGCAGCCCAGATAAGGGCCACGATGCCTTCGGTAATCATGGCTCCGTAGAATATAGGACGTCCATGGCGCTCGCTCATCATGCAGCGTGCCATCAAGGGGCTTTGCGTGGCATGAAAACCGCTGATAGCCCCGCACGCGATGCTGACAAACATAATGGGAAATACAGGCAGCGCCGAAGCGTTGGGATGGGTATTCTGCAATCCGTCCCATACTTCCGGCAATACCGGATGCTTCACGTAGAGCATAACCAAAATGCCCACCGCCATAAACAGCAGCGCAATGGCAAACAGCGGATATATCTTGCCGATAATCTTATCCACCGGCAGCAAGGTGGCAAGTATATAATAGATAAAGACCACCACAATCCAGAAAACAGTGTCCAGCGTTTCCGGCGTCAGGCTGGCAAGCAGTCCGGCAGGGCCTGCCACAAACACGGCTCCCACAAGTATCATCAGGACAACGGTAAATCCGCGCATCACCTGCTTGGTAGTCACGCCCAGATAACGGCCTATAATCTCCGGCAGGCTCTCGCCCCCGTTGCGCAACGAAAGCATTCCTGCAAAATAGTCGTGCACCGCTCCGGCAAAAATACTTCCGAACACTATCCACAGATAGGATGCCGAACCGAATTTCGCTCCCATGATTGCACCGAAGATAGGTCCCAGGCCTGCGATATTCAGGAACTGTATCATAAAGATTTTCCACGTAGGCAGCGGGATATAGTCCACCCCGTCGGCTTTGGTAATAGCAGGAGTCTTGCGGTCGTCCGGTCCGAATACGTGTTCTATAAAGCGTCCGTAGATGAAATAACCTGCAACCAACGCCAGCAGGCAGAGCGTAAATGTAATCATGGCGTGCTAATGTTTAATATACAGCAAGTGTTAATAATGTATTTTATGTATGCAAATGTAACGGTTTCTAACTAAACTACGCAATTTTATCAGGTGATTTACGTATCTTCGCCGTGAAATATAACAGAAATAAAGAAGTAAAAAGGAATTTGTTTCACCGTAGAGGAGAAATCATCATTTACCGAAAACAAGACAGCAACATGAAGAAATCAAGCCTTATACTATTATATATCTTCTGTCTTCTTCCCCTTGCCGCCCAGCGGCCGCCCAAGCACGAGGTACGTGCCGCATGGGTCACCGCCGTCTACGGACTGGATTGGCCCCGCACCCGCGCCACCACGCCCGAGAGCATCCGCAAGCAGCAGGACGAACTCGTAGAGATACTGGACAAACTGAAAGCCGCCAACTTCAACACCGTACTGTTTCAGACCCGTACGCGGGGCGATGTGCTCTACAAATCGTCCATCGAGCCTTATAACTCCATCCTGACAGGAAAAACCGACGGCAACCCCGGCTACGACCCGCTTGCCTTTGCCGTAGCCGAATGCCACAAACGCGGTATGGAATGCCACGCCTGGATGGTGACCATTCCTTTAGGCAACCGCAAGCATGTCGCCGCCCTCGGCAAGGCATCGGTCACCAAACGCAAACCCGCTATCTGCGTACCTTATAAACGCGAGTATTTCCTCAATCCCGGACATCCGCAGACCAAAGAATACCTGATGAGCCTTGTCCGCGAAGTCGTGGAACGTTACGATGTGGACGGCGTGCATTTCGATTACCTGCGCTACCCCGAACATGCCCTGCGCTTCTCCGACAGCTATACCTATAAGAAGTACGGCAACGGACGCGACCTCGCGCAATGGCGGCGTGACAATATCACGGAAATAGTCCGTTATCTCTATAAAGGCGTCAAGGCGCTGAAGCCCTGGGTAAAGGTGAGCACCTGCCCCGTGGGTAAGTACCGCGACACCGCCCGCTATCCGTCGCGCGGCTGGAATGCGTTCCACACCGTCTATCAGGACGTACAAGGCTGGCTGGGCGAAGGCATACAGGACCAGATATATCCTATGATGTACTTCCGCGGCAACGGCTTCTATCCTTTCGCCCTCGACTGGCAGGAGCAAAGCAACGGCCGGCAGATTATTCCCGGACTGGGCATCTACTTCCTCGACCCCGGCGAAGGCAACTGGACTGTGGACGAAGTGGAACGGCAGATAAACTTCACCCGTGCACACGGCCTGGCGGGCGAAGGCCACTACCGCGTGAAGTACCTTATGGACAATACGCAGGGGTTGTATGACATACTTCAAGAGAACTACTATACCGCCCCCGCCATGCAACCCGCCATGCCGTGGATAGACAATGTGCCGCCAACCGCCCCCACGCAACTCAACGTCGGGAAGCTGGCCGACGGATACTGGAAAATCACCTGGCAAGCCGCCACTGACAACGATAAACGGAATGCGCCGACCTATGTAGTCTACGGTTCCGATACGTATCCCGTAGATACCGCCAACCCGGAAAATATACTGGCGCAACGCATACAGGGAACCGAATACATATATGCCCCTATCCGCCCCTGGAACACCCGGAAATACTTTGCAGTTACCGCCGTAGACCGTTGCGGCAACGAAAGTCCCATCTGCCAATAGGAAACACAAAGGCAATGCGTTTATAGTCAAAAGGATGCATGTACCAAAAGAATTCCTCATTTGGTACGTCTCGTACCTGACTGTGGTACGACGTGTTTCTTACCATGGTAGGACGTGTACCTTAGTAAGGTACTTGACGTACCAAGCGGCAGGTACATCAGGTACCAGCCACTTGAAATATGCATCAACAGCAAGAATCATATCCGGACATACGCTCTGTAACAGCTTTTACCCGTAACGGGCACTAACGGCAAATAACCGGAAGCAAGTCTGCCCTGCTCCACCATTAACGGATAATCGTGCATATCCTGTTCGTGCCGTGCACGCAATGTTTCATTATCGGGAACGTATTCAACAGCAAAACATCCCTTACTGCCGGGAGCCACAAACCTGTCGTAAAACAAGCGGGCTACAACACCCATATTCATACGCATATTTATCTCCACGCAAGGATGTACACGATATCCGTTCTCCTTGTCTGACCGGCAAACCATCATATCCACTCCCAGATAACCGGTATACGTGTTCCCATAGATTGAGGCCAATTCCGCACGCAGCGCTTCGCGTATACCCGTCAACTTCTCAAGGGGCAGACAGCATGCGATACTTTCCTCTATCTGTCCGTCCGATGCAAGCAGATTGCCCGTATAGGCGCCATGCTCATTGGTGGAGAACACGGAATAGCCCGCAAAGCGCACTTCGCCCTGTCCGTCCGAATAGAACTCAAGGGCAAAATCCTTCACCTTATTATATATGGGTTCTGCCGTAAGACACCCCTGCTCTCTCAAAACCCGTTCACACCAATTGGAGACGGGCTTCGTAAACCCATGCAGACACCAGTTCAGCCCCTTTCCGCTACCCGACCAGGGTACTTTGAGCAGGCAGGCGTGCATTGCATTCACCGTGCGTTCACAATCCGCAATATTGTTTAGGAGCGTATGTTCGCCGCAGGTGCATTCGGGATAGCGGTCCGTCATGCGCCGGGTCACCGCCACAGCCTGCAGACGGGAAGAGAGCAGCCTGTATTCCGCAAGAAGCCGGGGAGAAGGCAGTCTGTCTTCACGAACTCCCCCTT
This sequence comes from Bacteroides stercoris ATCC 43183, assembly GCF_025147325.1. Lineage (NCBI taxonomy): Bacteria > Pseudomonadati > Bacteroidota > Bacteroidia > Bacteroidales > Bacteroidaceae > Bacteroides > Bacteroides stercoris. The sequence continues at coordinate 1,775,960 of NZ_CP102262.1, read as the reverse complement.
TCAGAAAGAACCTGCGGATGGCAGGATTCCAGCCCCACGGCACAATTCGGGCTTCGGCATAATCGGGCAACTCAGGCTCGGTGACCAGTTGCACCTGCAACCCGAAGAGTTCCCGCATCCGCTTCAAGAAATCCGCATTGTAAGCGGAAGGCGCCAGTACCGCACTGCCCGGAGCGGCATACCATATCGGCAGCAAAGCCATGTCCTGCGCCATACGGCGGGCGGAAGCCGGGGCTATGTAGTTCGCTTCGTTATTGGCAAGCGCAAGGTCTGAATCCGGATTGAAAAGATATAGTTCCATCGATTATAGTTCATAATTATTCGGAACTGCAAACTTACAGAGAAAAAGAACAGCATACAAATATATAAAACTTAACTATGAAATAAGATATTTTGCTATCTCTACTTTGCAATTCTATAAAAAAGGCGTATATTTGTCGCCCGATAAACCGAATTTAAAGCATGGAAGCATTTTACCGAACACACGCTTATCTGGTAGAGCATACAAATGCCCCCGTTCGCCGCGACCTCATGGATGAGATTGACTGGAACGACCGTCTTATCGGTATCAAAGGCACCCGAGGCGTAGGCAAGACCACATTCCTGCTGCAATATGCCAAAGAGAAATTCGGTACCGACCGCTCCTGCCTCTTTATCAACATGAACAACTTTTACTTCTCCGGTCACAGCCTGGTGGACTTCGCTTACGAATTCCAGCGCCGCGGCGGAAAGGTATTGTTGATAGACCAGGTGTTCAAGCACCCCGACTGGAGCAAGGAGCTGCGCCTGTGCTACGACCGTTTTCCCAATCTGAAGATTGTATTCACCGGCTCGTCCGTGATGCGCCTGAAAGAGGAAAATCTGGAGTTGCGCGACATTGCGAAAAGTTATAACCTGCGCGGTTTCTCCTTCCGTGAGTATCTGAACCTGCAGACCGACATGAAGTTCCACGCCTACTCACTGGAAGAAATCCTGAGCAACCACGAACAGATAGCCAAAGGCATTCTGTCCAAAGTACGCCCGCTGGACTATTTTCAAGACTATATGCACCACGGCTTCTACCCCTTTTTCCTCGAGAAGCGCAATTTCTCGGAGAATCTGCTGAAGACGATGAACATGATGGTGGAAGTGGACATCCTGCTCATCAAACAAATAGAGCTGAAATATCTGTCAAAGATAAAAAAATTACTATATTTGTTGGCGGTGGACGGCCCGAAAGCGCCTAATGTGAGCCAATTGGCCAACGATATACAGACATCCAGAGCTACGGTGATGAACTACATCAAGTATCTGGCAGATGCACGGCTTATCAACATGGTATATCCCAAAGGAGAAGAATTCCCCAAAAAGCCGTCGAAGATAATGATGCACAATTCCAACCTGATGTACTCCATCTACCCCGTAAAGGTGGAAGAGCAGGATGTGCTGGAAACGTTCTTTGTAAACACCATGTGGAAAGACCACAAAGTGAACAAAGGCGACAAGAACATTTCGTTCATGGTGGACGAAGTGATGCCTTTCAAGATTTGTCAGGAAGGCATGAGGATCAAGAACAATCCGGGAGTGACGTACGCATTGCACAAGGCAGAGATAGGCCGGGGCAATCAGATACCTCTCTGGCTGTTCGGCTTCCTGTATTAGATTTACAGACAAAGAGTTTTTTTTACTTAATAAATTCAATTTAGTTATGACTAAACAGAAGAAATTCATTACTTGTGATGGTAACCAGGCTGCTGCACATATCTCGTATATGTTCTCGGAAGTAGCTGCCATCTATCCTATCACACCCTCTTCTACGATGGCTGAATACGTAGACGAATGGGCTGCCGCAGGTCGTAAAAACATCTTCGGCGAAACAGTATTGGTACAGGAAATGCAATCCGAAGGCGGTGCTGCCGGCGCCGTTCACGGTTCTTTGCAAGCCGGTGCGCTGACTACAACGTACACCGCTTCACAAGGTCTGTTGCTGATGATACCGAACATGTACAAGATTGCCGGTGAATTCCTGCCTTGCGTGTTCCACGTATCCGCACGTACTTTGGCAAGCCATGCGCTGTGTATCTTCGGTGACCACCAGGACGTAATGTCTGCACGTCAGACAGGTTTCGCCATGTTGGCCGAAGGTTCCGTACAGGAAGTTATGGACCTGGCGGGTGTCGCTCACCTTTCTACTATCAAGAGCCGCGTACCGTTCGTTAACTTCTTCGACGGTTTCCGTACTTCTCACGAAATCCAGAAGATTGAAATGCTGGAGAACGAAGACCTCGCTCCGCTTATCGACCAGGAAGCATTGGCTGAATTCCGTGCACGTGCACTGAACCCGATGAACCCGGTTGCCCGCGGTATGGCCGAAAACCCCGACCACTTCTTCCAACACCGCGAATCTTGCAACAACTACTACGAAGCTGTTCCCGCTATCGTAGAGGAATACATGAACGAGATTTCCAAAATCACAGGCCGCAAGTACGGTTTGTTCGATTACTACGGTGCAGAAGATGCAGAACGCGTAATCATCGCTATGGGTTCTGTAACGGAAGCTGCCCGTGAAGCCATCGACTACCTCGTTGCCAACGGCGAAAAGGTTGGTTTGGTTGCCGTTCACTTGTATCGTCCGTTCTCTGCCAAGCACTTCCTGGCTGCCGTTCCCAAGACTGCCAAGAAGATTGCCGTACTCGACCGTACGAAGGAACCGGGTGCTAACGGCGAACCGTTGTACCTCGATGTAAAAGACTGCTTCTACGGCACGGAAAACGCTCCGGTTATCGTAGGCGGCCGTTACGGTCTGGGTTCCAAGGATACCACTCCTGCACAAATCATCGCAGTTTACAAGAACCTGGCTATGCCGATGCCGAAGAACCACTTCACTATCGGTATTGTGGACGACGTTACTTTCACTTCTCTTCCTCAGGAAGAAGAAATCGCATTGGGCGGCGAAGGCATGTTCGAGGCTAAGTTCTACGGTTTGGGAGCCGACGGTACAGTAGGCGCCAACAAGAACTCGGTTAAGATTATCGGTGACAACACCGACAAGCACTGCCAGGCTTACTTCTCTTACGACTCCAAGAAATCAGGCGGTTTCACTTGCTCTCACCTGCGCTTCGGTGACACTCCGATCCGTTCTACATACTTGGTAAACACTCCGAACTTTGTGGCTTGCCACGTTCAGGCTTACCTGCACATGTACGACGTAACCCGCGGTCTGCGCAAGAACGGTTCATTCTTGCTGAACACCATCTGGGAAGGTGAAGAGCTGGCTAAGAACCTGCCTAACAGAGTAAAGAAATACTTTGCACAGAACAATATCTCCGTTTACTACATCAACGCAACTCAGATTGCACAGGAAATCGGTTTGGGCAACCGTACCAACACCATTCTCCAGTCTGCATTCTTCCGTATCACAGGTGTAATTCCTGTAGAACAGGCTGTTGAGCAGATGAAGAAATTCATCGTCAAGTCTTACGGCAAGAAGGGTGAAGACGTAGTAAACAAGAACTACGCAGCCGTAGACCGTGGCGGCGAATACAAGACTCTGGCTATCGACCCGGCATGGGCTAACCTGCCTGATGATGCCAAAGCAGAAAACAACGACCCCGCATTCATCAACGAAGTGGTTCGTCCTATCAATGCACAGGACGGCGACTTGCTGAAGGTATCTGCATTCAAGGGTATCGAAGACGGTACTTGGGAACAAGGTACGGCTAAGTACGAAAAACGCGGTGTGGCAGCTTTCGTTCCCGAATGGAATCCTGAAAACTGTATCCAGTGTAACAAGTGTGCTTACGTTTGTCCTCACGCTTCTATCCGTCCGTTCGTACTCGACGCTGAAGAGCAGAAGGGTGCTGAGTTCTCTCAACTGAAAGCAGTGGGTAAGGCATTCGAAGGCATGACATTCCGTATGCAGGTAGACGTTCTCGACTGTCTGGGTTGCGGTAACTGTGCCGACATCTGTCCGGGCAACCCAAAGAAGGGTGGCAAGGCTCTTACCATGAAGCATCTTGAAAGCCAACTGGCTGAAGCTGCCAACTGGACTTACTGCGTGGAAAACGTGAAGAGCAAACAACACTTGGTTGACATCAAGGCTAACGTGAAGAACTCTCAGTTTGCAACTCCGCTGTTCGAGTTCTCAGGCGCTTGCTCCGGTTGCGGTGAAACTCCGTATGTGAAACTGATTTCCCAGTTGTTCGGTGACCGCGAAATGGTTGCCAACGCTACCGGATGTTCTTCTATCTATTCAGGTTCCGTTCCTTCTACTCCTTATACCAAGAACGAAAAGGGTCACGGTCCTGCTTGGGCTAACTCACTGTTCGAGGACTTCTGTGAATTCGGTCTGGGTATGGAGCTCGCTAACGAAAAGATGCGCGCACGTATCGTGAAGACTATGGAAGAAGCTATCGCAGCAGAAGGTACTCCGGCTGAATACAAGGAAGTATTCCAGGCTTGGATTGAAAACATGTACGATGCAGACAAGACTAAGGAACTGGCTGAAAAGATCATTCCTATGGTAGAAGCTGCCAAGGACAAATGCGATTGCTGCAAGACCATCGCCGGTCTGTCTCAATACCTGGTTAAACGCAGCCAGTGGATCATCGGTGGTGACGGTGCTTCTTACGACATCGGCTACGGCGGTCTCGACCACGTAATCGCCAGCGGCAAGGACGTTAACATCCTCGTTCTGGATACTGAGGTTTACTCCAACACAGGCGGTCAGTCTTCCAAGGCTACTCCGGTAGGCGCTATCGCCAAGTTTGCTGCCGCCGGTAAGCGTGTACGCAAGAAAGACCTCGGTCTGATGGCTACTACTTACGGTTATGTATATGTTGCTCAAATCGCTATGGGTGCCGACCAGGCTCAGACTTTGAAGGCTATCCGCGAAGCAGAGGCATATCCCGGTCCGTCACTCATCATCGCTTACGCTCCGTGTATCAACCACGGTTTGAAGGCTGGTATGGGTAAGAGCCAGGCAGAAGAAGAGAAAGCCGTTAAGTGCGGTTACTGGCACTTGTGGCGTTACAACCCGGCTCTGGAAGCTGAAGGCAAGAATCCGTTCACGCTGGATAGCAAAGAACCGGATTGGTCGGGCTTCCAGGACTTCTTGAAAGGTGAGGTTCGTTACGCATCCGTAATGAAACAATATCCGCAGGAAGCCGAAGAGCTGTTCAAGGCTGCCGAGGAAAACGCTAAATGGCGTTACAACAGCTACAAGCGTCTGTCCAAAGAAAACTGGGGCGCTGAAGTTGCCGAATAATTTCAAGAATTGAAATAATACTTAAATAGAGACTGCTCCGCAAGCCGGATGCAGTCTCTATTCATTTATAAAGGAAAGAATGAATATATTGTGATTGGTTTATTATCCGGATAAGCTGAGGATGTTTTATCCTTTCCGTTTCAGAAAATCCGTGGGGCTCTCACCGAACTGCTCCTTATAGCATTTCGTGAAATAAGACGGTGACGAGAAACCTACCTCATAGGCAATCTCGGCCACAGTCATATCGGAGGCGGCAAGCAAGGAAGCGGCTTTCTTCAAACGCATCCGGCGCAGCAGTTCATTGGGGGAATAGTTTGTGAGCGACTTCAGTTTACGGTAAAGCTGTACACGGCTCATCCCCATATCACGGCCCAAATCCTCAACATTCAGTTCCGGATCTTTCATCTTCTCCCCCACCAGAGTCTTGAAGCGGGTAACGAAGTCCTTGTCAAGTTCGCTGACAGATTCTTTCTCTATCGACTGGTTATCACCGAAAAACTGTTTCAGCTGTTTGTGGTTGGCTATAAGATTTCTGATGCGCGAAAGCAGCAGTTGCGAATTGAAAGGCTTGGATATGTAAGAATCCGCTCCGCCGTCATAGCCTTGAATACGCTGTTCGTCGAGCGAGCAGGCAGTAAGCAGGATAACCGGAATATGGCAAGTCTGCAACTCCCCTTTCAGACGACGGCAGCACTCTATCCCGTCCATGCCGGGCATCATGACATCGGAAACAATCACATCAGGCACGTATTTCATAGCAAGACGAATGCCTGTTGCCCCATCCGCCGCATCCAGCACACGGAATTCCTTAACAAGCAAAGACTTCACATAATGGCGAATATCGGCATTATCATCAATGACAAGCACAATCGGGCAATCTTCTTCCAGAGCCTCATCCCCTGCCTGGATTTCCGCATCCACCAACGTAGACGAAATCTCTTTCTCATCGGCAGCCAATGCCGGTACGGCAGGATGATACTGCGATGTATCCCGCTTCGGAAGAATAACGGTGAAAGTAGTTCCTTTCTCATTACTGTGCGCCATGATATTGCCGCCATGCATTTCCACAAAAGCACGCACCAGGGCAAGACCGATACCAGTACCGGCCTGATGTCCGTCTACCTGATAGAAGCGTTCAAAAATGGCCTCTACATCAGTGGTAGAAATATAGCTGCCCGAATTGAATACCGACAAACGGAAATGGTTGTCTTCCGCTTCGAGGCGTACCACAATCTTTCCATTCTCCTGCGTGTACTTCACCGCATTGGAAAGAAGATTGAAGTAGATACGTTCCATTTTCCCGGCATCCGCCAGCATGCGATAGTCTACTCCGGAAGCCGGTTCAAAGCTGAAAGCGATATGTTTCTTAAGCAGAGCCATACGAAACGAATCATTCCACCCTTTGAAGCTCTCCAGCAAGTCGAACGGTTCAAGATGCAGTTCCATGCGTCCGTTCTCGACCTTGCGGAAATCGAGAATCTGATTGACGAGGCGCAGAAGTATATGTACATTCTTCTTCATCAGCTCCAGCAGTTGATGTGACTGTCCGCTGATAGAACGGTCGGCAAGAAGTTGCTCCACAGGGTCGGAAATCAGGGTTAACGGTGTACGGAAATCATGGGAAACGTTGGTAAAGAACACCAGCTTGGCATGCGTGGCAGCCTCCAGCTCGCGCGACAGTTGTTCCATCTGGTTTTTCTGCTGTTCCAGTTGGTCGCGTTGTTGCTCCAATTGCTCTTTCCGGCGGGAAAGTTCACGGTTCAGCCGGTTCTTTGTACGCAAGGAAAGATAAACGGCAACCAGCAATCCCACAACCAGCAGAAGTACCAGCAGACTGCCGTACAGAACAACCTGCTGCGTGGCATAGCGTGCCAGGTATCGGCTGATTTTCCCGTTCAGGGTTTCAATCTTCTCATCGAGTGAACTGATGTGGGCAGTCTGCATCTTCATGATGGGCGCATTATCACGGTCCACCACCGAAGTGCTCAGAATCGTTTCGCGGGGAAAGTCACGCTTATTCAGAATATCCATCGCAATCTGCATCACACGGTCTCCGCCTGTGGGATAGATAAATGTCGCATCCAATTCGCCCGAAAGCACTTGCTCCACCCCATAGCCTTCGCCGGGGATGGCGTCTGTGCCGACAAAGCGCATACCCTTCTCCCTTTTCCGGCGCATGGCGGCTGCATAGGCGCCGGCAGCCATACGGTCGTTTTGAGCATAGACCACATCAATTTCCGGAAAGCGGGCGAGCAAAGTATCCATTCTTTCTTCCGCCCGCGAACGCAGCCAAGCCCCGTCTTCCTTTGCCAGCAGACGGATGTCCGGACAAGCGGATATGACGCTCATAAATCCTTCATGGCGGTCTATGGCAGGAGTAGAACCCGCCAGTCCCGCAATTTCCACCACCGTACCTTTCCCATGAAGCATATTGGATACATACCTGCCTATCGCCTTGCCTATTTCGTAATTGTCCGCACCGACATAAGCGGTGTACTTTTCGGAAAGGATTCTGCGGTCTACCACAATAACGGGAATACCCCGGTCGTAGGCTTCTTCTACAACCGGGGTTATGGGTTCGGCTTCATTGGGAGCGACTATCAATAAATCCACTCCCGCCTCTATAAAGTGCCGGATATCCTCCGCCTGCCTGGCATTATCATCTTTCACTGTACGTATCTCCACTTCTACGCCATCGTAGAAAAGAGCTTCACGCAACATCTCGTTATTCATCTGGTGACGCCACTCGTCATCGCTGCATTGCGACACTCCGATACGGAAACGTACCTCATGCCGGGAACAGGAAGTCACCATGCCGCCGCATACCGACAGAACAAACAGTAACAGGTAAATATATCGTCTCATCTTCTTTCGCTGGTTTAAGTGATTGCAGATGAGCAAAGATAAGAAAAATTATATTCTGTCTTTCAATATTTGCGGTAATTCCGGCATCGCCCCGCTCTGCGTACATACATAAGCGGAAACTTCCACTGCCAGCTTATGAGCCTCCTGCACCGGTTTGCCGCTAAGAATAGCCGAAGTAAAGGCGGCGGTAAACGAATCGCCTGCGCCTACCGTATCGGCAACGGGCACTCTCGGAGTTTCCTGGAAAGATACAACTCCCGGAGTAAACACATAGCTGCCGTTCGTGCCGCAAGTAAGAATAAGCATTTTCAAATTGTATTTGGCAAGAAGAATCCAGCATTTATCCTGCAAGTCTATACCCGGATAGCCGAATATACGGCTGATTGTCACCAGTTCTTCATCATTTATTTTTAACACGTTGCAACGGCGCATGGAGTCACAAAGAATCTCTTTGGTATAAAATCCCTGACGCAGGTTGATATCGAATATCTTCAACTGTTCCGCACCATCGGGCATGGTATCGAGAAAACGGTTTATCGTAATGCGGCTGGCCTCATTGCGCTGCGCCAAAGAGCCGAAACATACGGCGCGCGTGTTCAGGGCCAAACGTTTCAACTCGTCCGTAAAAGGTATATTGTCCCATGCAACCCCTTCCTTTATTTCATAACAAGGCACCCCCACCGCATCGAGCGTCACCTGCACCGTACCTGTAGGATAAGGTACACGCTCAATCTGTGTACGCAAGCCTTTCTGCGCAAAAACATCCAGTATTTCATCACCGTCGGCATCAATGCCTACTGCACTGACTACACGACTGTCAAAACCGAATTGTGATACATGATAGGCAAAGTTTGCCGGAGCACCGCCGATTTTCTTTCCTTCGGGCAGGCAATCCCAAAGCGCCTCACCCATTCCTACTACAATCTGATTCATGGTAATTAATTTTATAGTTTTACATATTATCATCGTTAAAAAGAACGGAAAAGGTCAGCGTTTGATTTTCATCATATAGAAAAACAAATACAGTACCCCCACCGTCATTACAGCTACCGCACCGCTTTGACCGATAGCATCACTTGCCACACCCATAGCAAGCGGGAATATCGTACCGCCAAACAAACCCATAATCATCAGTCCGCTAACCTCGTTCTTCTTCTGCGGCATTGCCAGCAACGCCTGCGAGAAAATAATCGGGAAGATATTCGAATTGCCGAAACCAATCAGAGCGATACACACATATATCATTGTCATCTCATGAAAAACGAACAGCCCTACCATTGCCACCAACATACATAACACACTGATTCCGAAGAAAGTTCGAGCAGACAGTTTCTGCAAAATAAAGGCTCCGAGAAAGCAGCCTGCCGTACGGAAAATAAAATAAAGACTTGTTGCGAATCCGGCATCGGCAAGCGACATGCCCAAACGTTCCATCAATATCTTGGGTGCAGTGGTATTTGTACCTACATCGATACCCACATGGCACATGATGCCCAAGAAACAAAGCAGTATGAACGGCTTTCCCAACAAAGCAAGACATTCGCCGAAAGTAGAAGGACGCCCTTCTTCCTTTTCCTCATGAATAGATGTAGTGCCCAGCCACAGGATAGCGACAACCGCTATCACCATATAAATGGGAAACAGCACTCGCCAGCCCATCCCCAACGAAGGGATAGCCTGTGTAGCCCCCCACATAGCTATATAAGGAGCGAGGAAAGAAGCGATAGCCTTTACAAACTGTCCGAAAGTCAGCGAGCTTGCCAACCGCTCTCCACTGACGACATTGGAAAGCAGCGGATTGAGCGATGTCTGCATCAGCGCATTGCCGATACCCAACAGCGAAAACGAAATCAGCATCAGCGCATATCCGTCTCCAAAAACCGGCAGCAACAAGGATGCAAAAGTCACGGCCAAACTGAGAAGCACCGTTTTCTTGCGTCCGATGCGGTTCATCAGCATACCCGTGGGCACGGAGAAGATAAGGAACCAGAAGAATACAAGAGAGGGGAATATATTTGCCTGGGAATCGGTCAGGTTCAAATCAGCTTTCACATAGTTGGAAGCGATGCCTACAAGGTCTACAAACCCCATGGCGAAGAAGCAAAGCATCATGGGAAGCAGCTTTGCAAGCGAATTACTATTATTGTTCATAAGATATCGAAATTTAGTTGTTAACTTTTAAAGGATTTACTGTCAGGTCGTTGACTTTGCAACGTCCTTTATCTACAGCAATGGAAATAGTAGTGTAAGGATGCTGCGGAAATACAAGGTTTGTCATGGCAAAACGTCCGTCACCCTCGAAAGCTTCGATGCTGCAACGGTCTATAAACAGACGCAGGCGTTGCTTGGCTTCTGCCGGACACGGAGCTACTGTTATGGCAGGAAAGTCCTTATTGAAATCCGTAAGTCCGCTTGCAGTACGGTCCATGCTGAATGTGGAGTTCTTCAAGTCGTAAATCATTACAGTCTGTTCATCCTTATCATTGGACAACGTAATGTATACTTTATCGGCCGAGCGGGGAGCCAGTTCGAGATTAATCTCACAGATACCGCTGTTTTCGACTGGCAGTTTCCGGGATACCTTCTTTGTTCCGGCGGAGAAAGCGCCGTATTTCAATGCTTTGCCCGTACGCAATGCGTTTACTTCCGGTGCAGGCGTTGCGGCCAGATAAAGTTCGCCGTCACTGCCTTCGTACAATTCGATGTCGCGCGGCAATGTATTGGCGCTACGGAACTGTTTGGTAGGCACGTTGTTGGCATATTGCCAATTGCTCATCCAGGCAACCACGGTATGCCGCTTTTCGGGCGTATTACTCCAGGATACGGCAGCATAATGGTCTTTTCCGTAATCCATCCACTTGGCTACTTCGGGCTTGGTATCGCAAGTAAAGGTTTTCCCGTCAAAATCGCCTACAAAATACTGTGCCGCACTGCCTCCGAAAGGACCGCCGGGATTGATATTGCAAATCAGCACCCATTTGGTACGGTCTGTTCCGCGCACGGGCAATTCCATGAGGTCCGGACATTCCCATACACCCTCCTGCACACCATATCCATGTCCGAAACTGCTCTCCTTTGTCCAGTTCTTTAAATCGGGAGAGGAATATATCCACATTTCCTTTTCCAGTGCAGCCGCCAAAACAAGAATCCATTTGCCGCTCTTTTCGTGCCAGAACATATTCGGGTCGCGGCACTCCTTATCGGCGGCAATGATAGGATTGTTTTCATAAACATGGAAAGTCATTCCATTGTCCAGACTGTATGCAAGGCTCTGTATCTGACTGGCACCGGCTGAAGTATAGATGGCAATGATAGCATCCTTTCCGAAACCTGCCGTATTATCCTTATCAACCACACTGCTACCGCTGAACACAGCGCCCAATCCGTTGGGTTGTATGACTACCGGATGATGCTGCCAGCTTATCAAATCCTTGCTGGATGAATGTCCCCAGTTCATATTGCCCCACATAGAGCCGTAAGGATTATACTGATAATACAGATGATATTCTCCATCTTTATAAAACATACCGTTGGGGTCGTTCATCCAACCATAGACAGGAGTGTGATGATAGAACGGACGGAACACTTCTCGGTTGGCATCATCAAACGTATCGGAAAGTTTCAGTTCTTTCCAGCAGGCATCTGCCATGGCATCGCGTACATTGGTACGGCTGTTGCCGGTATGAATGTCGAAAGTTACCGTCTTACCTTTATACTGCTCCAAAGCAAACGGAACAAGATAGTCGATACGGTTGACAGCCAACCGAACCTGAAAACTTTGATCGGCCTTATTATTCACCAATACATTGACAGTAGCCTCGGGAGCAGCCTCTTCCACCGGCAACAAAAGGTATTTCTGCGGTTCCTGTACCTGTACCAAACTGTGGTTTGCACCCAGATAATGGATTTTCAGCCCGGCATACTGTGCCCTACAAATACCAATACTCATTATTACAATAAGAAAAGTTACAATAATCTTTCCCCAAAAAGGAGAAAGTATTCTATGAAAGTAATGCTTCATTTTCAAAATCAGGTATTAAATTTAATGTTTACTTTATGAACTCACTCAATGCTCGGGAAAGCACATTGCAAAGAAAAGGAATAAAAGCGAAAAGGGCTAACACAAATGTTACAAATGCAGCTAAAATTGATACCAGGCTATCTCCTGGGCATAGTCAGCTCCATACCACGAAACAAATTTTGCAGCATCCGTATCATTTTTTATAGCCAGTTTCAATGCAATCCATTTACTTTGCAATATCAAAACATGATCGGGAAAGCTGTTTTGAGAATTCACAAGATAATTGTTAACAATAAATTTATAACGTATGAGAAAACTTAGCATTATGATGTTCCTTTTAGGATTATGTGGTTTTGCCTATGCGCAAAACATCCAAATAAAAGGAACGGTAACCTCTGCTACCGATAGCTACCCCATCATCGGGGCATCCGTTGTGGACAAGGCAGATAAAACCAACGGAACGATTACGGATATAGACGGCAACTTCACCCTCACCGTAAAGCCGGGTTCCGAAATAACTTTCTCTTATATAGGTTACAAAACACTAACCTTGAAAGCGGAAACATCCATGAGTGTCATCATGCACGAAGACTCGGAAATGCTGCAGGAAGTAGTGGTAACCGGTTACACCACACAACGCAAAGCAGACCTTACCGGTTCCATCTCCGTAGTCAGCATGGATGAAATAGCCAAGCAAAACGAAAACAATCCAATGAAAGCCATGCAGGGGCGTGTACCGGGCATGAACATTACGGCCGACGGTAATCCAAGCGGCAGCACTACCATCCGTATCCGCGGTATAGGTACGCTAAACAACAATGACCCGCTCTACATCATCGATGGCGTGCCCACCAAAGGAGGCATGCACGAATTGAATGGCAATGACATCGAGTCCATACAGGTACTGAAAGATGCCGCTTCTGCCTCTATCTACGGTAGCCGCGCTGCCAACGGTGTCATCATCATTACCACAAAGAAGGGCAAAGAAGGACAACTCAAGATTAACTTTGACGCTTCCGTTTCCGCTTCCATGTACACCAACAAACTGGAAGTACTGAACACCGAAGAATATGGCCGTGCCATGTGGCAAGCCTATGTGAACGAAGGACAAGACCCGAATACCAACAACTTAGGCTACCTCTATGACTGGAACTACGGTGTAAACGGTTATCCACAACTCAACGGCATCAGCATGCGCAAATATCTGGATGCCGCCAATACAGTACCTGCCGCAGACACCGACTGGTTCGACCAGACCACACGCACTGGTATCATCCAACAATACAACGTATCTGTAAGCAACGGCTCGGAAAAAGGTTCGTCTTTCTTCTCCTTAGGATATTACAAGAATCTGGGCATCATAAAAGATACTGATTTTGACCGCATATCCGCCCGTATGAATGCTGACTACAAACTAATAGACAACCTGCTGACCGTAGGCGAGCACTTCACCGTAAACCGTACCAGCGAAGTGCAAGCTCCCGGCGGATTCCTGCAAAACGTGCTACAAGCCAATCCTTCACTGCCGGTATATACAACCGAAGGTAAATTTGCCGGTCCCGTCAGCGGCTATCCCGACCGTGAAAATCCGGTAGCGCGCCTGCAACGCAATGCCGACAATCGCTACACATATTGGCGTATGTTCGGCGATGCATATATCAACCTGAATCCGTTCAAGAACTTCAATCTCCGCTCTACTTTTGGCATAGACTACTCACAAAAACAACAACGTATCTTTACCTATCCCATCACGGAAGGCAATGTAGCTAACGACAAGAATGCCATAGAAGCAAAGCAAGAGCATTGGACCAAATGGATGTGGAATGCCATCGCCACTTATAATATGGAAGTTGGCAAACACCGCGGAGACGTAATGCTGGGTATGGAACTGAATCGTGAAGACGATATACATTTCTCTGGTTACAAAGAAAACTTTTCCATCCTCACACCCGACTATATGTGGCCGGATGCAGGTGTAGGCACGGCACAGTCCTATGGTGCAGGCGAAGGCTACTCACTCGTTTCTTTCTTCGGAAAGTTGAACTATACATATAACGACAAATATCTGCTGTCGCTTACCGTACGTCGTGACGGCTCTTCACGCTTTGGCAAGGATAACCGCTATGCTACCTTCCCATCGGTTTCTGCCGGCTGGCGTCTTAGTCAGGAAGAATTCATGAAAGACATCAAATGGCTGGACGATTTGAAAATACGCACATCCTGGGGACAGACCGGTAATCAGGAAATCAGCAACAACGCCCGTTATACAATTTATGTACCCAACTATGCCGGAACGGAAAGCGGCGGCGGAAGTTACGGAACTTCCTACGACATCACGGGAAGCAATGGCGGAAGCATTCTCCAATCCGGTTTCAAACGTGACCAGCTCGGCAATAACGGTATCAAGTGGGAAACCACCACACAAACCGACCTCGGTTTCGACTTTTCCCTTTTCGCCCAAACACTTTACGGTTCGTTCGATTGGTACTATAAAAAGACAACCGACATTTTGGTACAAATGGCAGGCATTGCCACCATGGGTGAAGGAAGTAAGCAATGGATTAATGCCGGTGAAATGGAAAACAAGGGTTTTGAACTGAATTTAGGCTACCGCAACAGTACAAAATTCGGACTGAAATACGACATCAATGCCAACCTCTCCTCTTACCGCAACAAAATCACTGCCTTGCCTGCTACGGTAGCAGCCAACGGCACTTTCGGGGGAAACGGCGTGGAAAGTGTGATAGGACACCCCAACGGAGCACAGGTAGGCTACGTAGCCGACGGTCTTTTCAAGTCACAGGAAGAAATCGACAACCACGCCACTCAGGAAGGTGCAGGTTTGGGACGCATCCGCTGGCGTGACCTGGACAGCAACGGTATCATCAACGAAAAAGACCAGCAATGGATATTCGACCCTACACCTGCCTTCAGCTACGGTATCAATATCTATTTGGAATATAAGAACTTCGATCTTACCATGTTTTGGCAAGGCGTACAAGGAGTAGACATCATCAGTGATTTAAAGAAAGAAACCGACTTGTGGAGCGGACTCAACATCGGCTTCCTGAACAAAGGCAAACGCGTACTCGATGCCTGGTCGCCCGCCAATCCAGGTTCCGACATTCCGGCACTTGCACGTAACGACAGTAACAACGAAAAACGCGTATCTACCTATTATGTGGAGAACGGCTCCTTCCTGAAACTACGCAATCTGCAAGTAGGCTACAACGTACCGAAAGCATGGACAGAGAAAATCCGCATGGAGCGCCTGCGCTTCTACCTCAGTGCACAAAATCTGCTCACCATCAAGAGCAAAGATTTCACCGGAGTAGACCCGGAAAACGTGAACTACGGCTATCCTATTCCTTTGAACATCACTTTTGGCGTGAACGTCAGCTTTTAATACAACGAACAACAAATAGAAAAACCATGAAAAATTTAGTATATACTCTTATCTTTGGACTCGCATGGATATGCACCGGATGCTCAGACTTCCTGGAAAGCCAGACACCGCAGGGAAGTGTGGATGAAGAACAACTGCAAGACCCTGTTTATATAGACAACCTGGTAATTTCGGCATACGCCGTATGGATCAGCGCCGAGGATATCAACTCCTCTTTCTCTTTATGGAACTACGATGTTCGCTCGGACGACGCTTACAAGGGCGGTAACGGTACGGAAGACGGCGATGTGTTCCATGCGTTAGAAATCTCTCAAGGCATCATGACTACCGCATGGAATATCAGCGACATCTGGCAACGGTTATACAACAGCATTTCACGCGTAAACATGGCTTTAAAATCTCTGAACCGGATGGATGAAGCCACCTACCCGGAAAAGCAGCAACGTATTGCGGAAATGCGTTTTCTGCGCGGACACGGACATTTCCTGCTAAAGCAGCTTTTCAAGAAGATAGTCATTGCCAATGATGAGACGCTGGACCAGGAAGGTTATAATAATCTGTCTAACGATATCTATACCAACGATGAGAGCTGGGCGGAAATAGCCGAGGATTTCGAGTTTGCCTACGGACACTTGCCTGTTACCCAAGAAGATAAAGGGCGTCCCACCCGGGCTGCTGCCGCAGCGTATCTGGCAAAAACGTATCTGTACAAAGCATACCGCCAAGATAATGATGCCACCAACGAAGTAACTTCCATTAATGCGGAAGACCTTCTTCAAGTGGTGAAATATACGGACAAGAGCATCATGAACGCAGGCGGATATGGTCTGGAACCGGATTTTCACAACAATTTCCGCCCTGAACCGGAATATGAGAATGGTGTGGAATCCCTATGGGCCATGCAATACTCCATGAACGACGGAACAAAGAATGGTAACTGTAATTGGTCAAACGGTCTGATAGTACCTAATATTCCGGGGGTGACAGATGGCGGTACTGACTTCTACAAACCCAGTCAGAACTTAGTAAACGCTTTCCGTACCGATGCTGACGGACATCCGCTGTTCGACAGCTTCAACACCAAGAACTACGACAAGACCGAAGATAACGCCGACCCGCGTTTGTTCCTTACGGTAGGTATACCGGAACTGCCTTACGAATTCAACACCAAGTATATGATGAAGAAAGACAACACTTGGAGCCGTAGCGGCGGTCTGTATGGCTATAACGTTACCCTGAAACAAAATGTAGACCCCGATGGCGGTTATCTGGTGAAAGGAAGTTATTGGGGCACGCCTATGAATCATATCGTACTGCGCTATGCCGATGTATTGCTGATGCGCGCCGAGGCTCTAATTCAATTGAACGATGGTCGGATTGAAGAAGCCGTAAGCCTAATCAACGAAGTACGTAACCGTGCCGGTCAAAGCGTTACTGCAAGCACCAGTGTGATAAAGAATTATGCCGAAGACTATGGCGTAAAGATTAAAGTAGAGCCTTACAACGGTACATACAGCCAAGCCGATGCCTTGAAAATGATGAAATTCGAGCGCCGTGTGGAACTTGCCATGGAGTGCGACCGTTTCTTCGACCTTGTGCGCTGGGGTGAAGCAGCCGAAGTTCTAAACAAGTACTATGCAGAAGAAGCAGCCGACTGTAGTATCTACTCCAACGCTTCGTTTACCAAAAACAAAAACGAATATCTGCCCGTACCGTTTGCACAAATCAGTGCCAGCAATGGAAAATATGTACAGAACTGCGGTAACTGGTAATTCCTCTACGGGAATAGAAACATCGTTTTACCTTCAAAAACATAAAAGAATGAAATCAATCCTGAATATATTTAACCTGTCTTTCCTCACAGTCACCCTATTATTGACTGTCGGATGCAGCGATGATAACAGTAGCGCGCTAAGACTGAACGAAGACACCGCCATCAAATCCTTTGCGCTGGACAACTACTCCGGCACCATTGACCAACAAAAAGAGACTATCACCATCACCCTGCCGGAAGACTACGATATGGCAGCAATGACAGTAACCGACATACAACTACCGGTAGGTGCCGAGGCTACCCTCAAGCGAGGAGATGTATTGAATCTGAACATGACACAGACTATAAAAGTATCCAATGGCAACGTATTCCAACAATACGTCATCAAAACGAGATACGATGAAGCGAGGATTCTGACATTCCAATTGAACGATATGTATAGCGGTATCATCGACCAGCAAAACCAGAATATTCTGGTTCAAGTACCGGCTTCCACCGATATAACGAAGCTCGTTCCCACCTATACCGCCACCGAAGGAGCCATCGTAGCTCCTGCCGGCGGAACCGCCATGGATTTCAGCCGCCCGGTAGACTTCATCGTGTCCAACAATATGGCATCAGCTGTCTATACCGTAAAAGTACTCACACCCACAGGCAAACCGGCAGCTATTTATGCCGGTCTCGCTTCCACTATAGAGGGACTGAACCCCGAAGAGAAAGAAGCAGCAACGTGGATGCTGTTCAATGTGAAAGATGCACAGTATGTTTCTTTCAGCGACATAGCGACTGGTAATGCGGATCTATGTGAGTGTAAGATGCTGTGGTGGCATTTCCATGCAGACACTACCATTGATGATATGAACAAGTTCGAAACGGCTGCTCCAGCTGCCTTATCTGCTGCCAGCATGATTAAAGCACGCTATGACCAAGGTATGAACCTGCTGCTGACACGCTATGCTACTTTCTACGCTGTCAATATAGGAGCAACCAAAGACAATAAGAATCCCAACAATTGCTGGCTCGGGCGTACAGAAACTGATCCTGAAATAACCGCAGAGCCTTGGAGTTTCTTTATACAAGGACATAAAAGTCACCCTGCTTATCAAGGTATACACGAGGGTAATTCCGTATATACCTGCAGTAAGGGCTACGGAATCACCAACACTACTGCTCAATGGCATTTACGCTCGCAAGATGAAGTGAATCCTTGGGGAGATTACAACGATGAGGCCGACTGGTCTCGGAAACATGGTGGCCAAGCCTTAGGTTACGGTGGCGACGGAGCTATCGTGGTTTGGGAATATCCGGCCAACGGTAGCAAGGGCGGTGTCTTCTGCATCGGTTCCGGCTGCTACGACTGGTATTCGGAAGGCATCGACACATCCAAAGACCCATACCACGGCAATGTAGCCAAGCTCACCAAAAATGTAATCAATTATCTAACCGGTAAATAAAGACTGACATATAATGAAAACAATGATACACACACTTGCATACACCGCACTGCTGAGTATAGCCCTCAGTAGTTGCAACGACGATAATGCTCCCATACTCACCCAAAAGGATTGGGACAACACTGCCACTTATTTTAAGCCGACCGATGAAAATATGTTTGGCACTTACTACAAACCGCAACTGGGTTACGTAGGTGACCCCATGCCTTTCTATGACCCGCAAGCCGGCGACTTCAAGATAATGTACTTACAGGAGTACCGTCCCAATCAAACCACTTACCACCCTTTTTGGGCGGTAAGCACCAAAAACGGAGGAAGTTACACCTCATTGGGTGAACTTATCCCCACTGGAACGGAAGATGAACCCGATGCGGCCTTAGGTACTGGTTGTATATTCTATGATGAAACCAATAAAGTATATTATACCTATTATACCGGACACACAGCTGACACTGAAGTTGTGATGCGGGCCACTTCTACCGATTTCAAGACGTGGAACAAAGATCGTACTTTCTTCTTGCTCGGCAGCAATGACGGTTACAGCCGGAAAGACTTCCGCGACCCCTTCATCTTCGAGAGCGAAAGTGGCAAATATCACATGATCGTATCCACTAAAAAGGATGGTATAGGAGTACTCGCCGAATACACTTCCACCGATTTGAAAGCATGGAAACATTCAGGCGTATTTATGCCGATGCACTGGGGTGCTGACCGGTTCTACGAATGTGCAGATGTATTCAAAATGGGAGACTGGTGGTACCTCGTGTATTCCGACCAAAATGCGGTATCACGTAAAGTATGCTACTTCAAAGGCAGCACACTGGAAGAACTGAAACAAATGACCGCAGCCCCCACTTTTCCCGACAATAAAGAGGGTGTACTCGACTCACGTGCTTTCTATGCCGGAAAAACGGCAAGCAACGGAACAGACCGTTACATTTGGGGTTGGTGTCCCACCCGTGCCGGTAATGACAATACGGCTGTCGGTGCTGCTCCTGCCGAACCTGAGTGGGCGGGTAATCTTGTGATGCATAAGATTATCCAGCATGAAGACGGCACGCTCTCATTAGGTTCCGTAGATGGAATTTTGAACAAATACACTAACAATACCACCTTAAAAGTAATGGCACAAAGTGAAACCGGTGTAGCCGAAAGTAACGACAACTACACGCTCAGTGGTGATGCTTACGTACTTTTCAACCGCCTGAACATACATAACAAACTTACATTTACCGTAACAGCCTCAAGCAACGAAGATATATTCGGCATTTCCCTGGCACGTGGCACAGACTCCAAGAAATACTACTCCCTTATCATCAATCCGGAAGATAACAACAGTAACCGCAAAATCAACTTCGAGCAGAAAGGAAAGGAAGGTATAGGGTTCATCGCAGGAATAGACGGCTACAAGTTTCCCGTTCCTGCCGATAACATTTATCATGTCACTATCTGCACGGACAATTCCGTATGTACTGTATACATCAATGATAACGTAGCATATACCAACCGGATTTACGGGATACAAAAGAATTGCTGGTCATTAGACTCTTATGAGGGCAGTATACAAGTGAGCAACATAAAAGTGAGCTACTATTAACAGAGAACAAAAGAATACTAATACTAAAAAGAACAAATATCATGAAAACAAAACTATCTACTCTTATTTTATCAAAGTTAACCTTTAGCTCTCTAAAGTTGACCTTTACACTTTTAATGTTGGCCTTTACAACGCTAACATTGACCTTTACGGCATGCAGCAATGACGATGAAGACAATATCCTCAGCGAAGATGAGGGTAAACAGCTGGCACACCCCGCAGTGGTGGACTTCTCAGCAGGTATCACTACTCGCGTAACGACAAGCAGCGAGTGGGAAGCAGGTGACCTTGTAGGTATATCGGCTTCCGAAATAGCAGGAACAGTATCCACTCCTAAGTATACAAACATACAGTACAAAGCGGATATAGCCGGAGCGTCTACTGCATTCTCATTGGTTGAAACAGAACAGGAAGAAATAGCCTATACATCAGAGAATGACATGATTTTCACAGCATATTATCCGTATACTGATAACAAAGATGGCGTTATCGAAGCCAACACAGCTACTACGGAAGAAGAACAAAAGAAGATTGATTTTCTATTTGCTTCTTCTAAAGGAAAGTATATTGAGGGGAATGCAAATCAGAAAATAAACTTTACTTTTCAACACAAAATGGCACGTATCCGACTGAAGATTAAAGTAACCGATACCACACCAATAGAAAACAAAAGTATTATATTAGGCGGTTTGATACACAAAGGTACATTTAATATAAAATCCGGTATCGCAAGCGCCAATGGTAATGTAGAAAATGACTGGTCACTTGGGAACTTAAGTTCTACAGCGAGTGGTACAGAAATGGAAATAGTCCGTATCATCTACCCTCAAAATGCCGAATCTCTCGACTTACGAATTGGGAATGAGGATGATAATCTAAAGACATCATTCACTCTGTTCGGTAATAAGTTCGAACCGAATAACTCATATACCATTAATGCAGAAGTAAGGAACGGTAAAATCCATGCTACCATTACTCTTGATAATAATACAATAGAGGGATGGAATGAAAATGAACCGGGTAAGAAAGCTTTTATCGGTATTGCAGATAATATGGAAGAACTAACAGAGGAGGCAAAAGCTGCTGCAACATGGATGATACACAACATTGAAAACTCTGAATACATCAGCATCAACCAAATCACTGAAAATAATATCAATCTTGATGGATACAAAATGATTTGGGCACACTTTGATTGGACTGAGGCAAATACAAATAATGATGCAATAATAGATAATGCCAACGAAGCTATTAAATCATATTTTCAAACAGGTGGAAATATATTAGCATCACGTGATGCCGCTCGTTTTATCGGTAAATGGGGAATTTCCCAAAATGGGTCATACCCTAAGAATAACTGGGGCGGAAATGAAAATGTAGACTTTAATAAGAGTCTTTATTGTAACAATATCTATCATCCAATATTTAACAATATTACGTTCAATAAACATTGGCTCCCATTACATGCAGAAGATGCCGGTTATAAAAACAGTAATCGGGTTCTTCAATGGAATATTAATGATGAAACAGAAAAATATGATGATATAAATGCATGGCAAACCGCAACGGGAGGTATTCAATTAGGTTCAGACAGTGGTAACAGTGATACAACTATTCGTGTTGCAGAATTTCCGTCACGCGAGAATAGTGGAAAAGCCATCGTTATTGGAGACCCGTCTTTTGAGTGGAAAAACTCCAATGAGGAAAGTAATAGTATACATAATAATCTTACAAAACTTGCAACCAATACTATTAGCTACTTAATCGGTCAATCCAACAACAAATAACAACAACCACAAGCAATTATATTAAATATACATTATTTGTGATGCCCTGTAATGATACCCCTAAATAAAACAAAGTATCTGTCAAAGCCATAATAACCTCACGACCGAAAAACTGCTAAAAGGCTTATTTATGATACTGTATTAAAGAAGGTGTGTCGTAATGCACGATGCACCTCTTTTTTGTTCATCACTATACAAATCTGTTCATTTTCTTTAAGCTGCGATAATTCGAAGATTTCTTTGATTTATGTGTCTCCAGCATCTAAATAAAGCGACAGTAAGTTCATAAAACCATCCAATCAGCCATTTCGTATCTTCTTTTGTCAGTTTTGCACACATTTTTTTTATATTGAAGGCAATGGCTAGGAAGGCAAAGTCCATGAAGACCTTGTCCTTTCCAAAATGTCGGAAACGTTTGTAGTTCATATTGTTTTTAATTTGTCCGAACACGGCCTCCGGTTCTATGCATCTCTGCCCTCTGTGTTTCAGTCCTTTCTCAGAGCAGAGCAGTTCTTTGGCTCTCCGCTTGTATTGTCTAAGCCTATGATTCAGTTCTATCGTCCTGTTTCCTTTTGCTTTAAAACAGCGGCATCGCAGGGGACAACCTTCACACCTGACAGCTCTGTACCGTGCATTTTCGCTGACATATCCGGATGCGGTTTTCACATTCCTGGTGCCTATCCTCCGCATCCTTTGCCCCATAGGGCAGATGCAGAAGTCATGTTCTTCATTGTAGTAGAAGTTTTCGGCCTTGAACGGGGCCGGTTTGAATCTCGGCCGCTGCTCCATGTGGAAATAGTTGTACTTTACGTAGGCTTCCATGCCGTTTTCGGACATGAAGCGGTAATTCTCTTCGGAGCCATAGCCGGAATCAGCAACCACCGTATGGGCCATCCGTTCATACCTGTTTGAAAAAGATTGCAGGAAAGGAATCAGGGTCAGTGTATCCGTAGGGTTCGGGAAGAGTGCAAAATCGGTGATGAACTGATTTTCGGTGCCGATTTGAAGGTTGTAACCGGGCTTCGTCTGTCCGTTGCGCATGGCATCCTCCTTCATTCTCATAAAAGTAGCGTCCTTGTCCGTCTTGGAATAGGAATTCCTCTCTTGCAGTGTTTCCAGATGGCAGTCGTATTCCTGCAGTTTGTCCCTGTGTTCTTCCAGTTCCTTCAGCTGTTTGCGTTTCTTTTTCAGTTCAGTCTTTTCCTCTTTCGCGGATGGCTCGGAAACCTGTTCCAGTGCATGACGCAATTCTCCTGCCATTTCAGTCAGCATGGCCGGAGTGAACTCAACTTCCTCATTGTTCTCTGATGACTTCTCCTGAGCAATGACATCGTCTATCTGCCCTAACAGGACATGTATCTTCTTCATCAGGCGTTCACGGTTCCGCTCAACCGTTTTTCGCCAGACGAAAGTGTACTTGTTGGCTTTGGATTCGAGCTTTGTCCCGTCAATATATTCCACATTCAGGCTGATGAAGCCTTTGGAAGAGAGAAGAAGTACGGTTTGCGTAAACACTTCGTTAATTTCCTTCTTCACCCGGTTGCGGAAACGGTTGATGGTAATGAAATCCGGTTTCTCATATCCGGCCAGCCAGATATAATGGATGTCACGGTGAAGGAGTTTTTCAATTTTCCGGCAGGAGTAGATGTTGTTCATATAGGCATACAGAATGACCTTGAGCATCATCTTGGGGTGGTAAGGGCTGCGACCGCATTCCTTATACAGTTTTCTGAAACTTTCAAGATTCAAGCCCTCAACCAGGGCGTCAACCATGCGCACCGGATCGTTTTCTGCAATATCCTCATCAATTCTTTGAGGAAAAAGAACGGTTTGGTTGGGATTGTAAGGACGAAAATGTATCTTTGTCATAGTAAAGAACTTATGCTTAAAGATACAAAATCTTTAGGTAATAACAAAGCCCCAGCTTGTGAAAGTCGGGGCTTTGTGCGTAAAAAACAGAAGGTGTGCATTTTGACACACCTTCTTTAATCATAAATCACCTTATGACAAAGCTCTGCTGACTTAATCAATCAAGAGGCATCAACCATATAATTTATCAGCCAAAAGCGCAATGCCATTATCCGCCACTATCACCCCATTCCAATATAGTATGTACAATAGATAACCGTACTTCGAACAATTTTATCCTTTTCTGTTCTCAAAATTCACTATCTTTGACACCCAAAGAAAACTATAAAAAACATACCATGAAGAAATTAATTGTAGCCACCTTGTTATTAGGCAGTAGCACATTACTGTCTGCACAAAAAACTGCAAAAATACCGGCATACTATAAACCGGCAAAAAGCGAAATGTACCATAAAGGCTGGATAGACTTCAACAAAAACGGTATCAAAGATATATATGAAGACCCTGCCGCAACACTCGATGCCCGCATTGAAAACCTCTTGCAGCAGATGACACTCGAAGAAAAAACCTGCCAGATGGTTACCCTCTACGGCTACAAACGAGTGCTGAAAGATGCTCTTCCCACCCCCGAATGGAAACAGATGCTCTGGAAAGACGGTATCGGAGCCATTGACGAACATCTGAACGGCTTCCAGCAATGGGGACTGCCACCCTCGGACAATGAAAACGTCTGGCCTGCCTCGCGTCATGCCTGGGCACTGAACGAAATACAACGCTTCTTTGTTGAAGATACCCGCCTCGGAATCCCCGTAGATTTCACTAATGAGGGCATCCGTGGTGTGGAAAGTTATAAAGCCACCAATTTCCCCACCCAACTGGGATTAGGACACACGTGGAACCGCGAACTTATCCGCCAAGTAGGACTTATCACCGGACGGGAAGCCCGCATGCTGGGCTATACCAACGTCTACGCCCCCATCCTCGATGTAGGTCGCGACCAGCGTTGGGGACGCTATGAGGAAGTCTACGGCGAATCCCCCTATCTTGTTGCCGAGCTGGGTATCGAAATGGTACGCGGACTGCAACATAATCACCAAGTAGCCGCCACTGCCAAACACTTTGCTGCATACAGCAACAATAAGGGAGCACGTGAAGGCATGGCGCGCGTTGATCCGCAAATGCCGCCGCGCGAAGTGGAAAACATACACATCTACCCTTTCAAACGGGTAATCCGTGAAGCAGGGCTATTGGGCGTGATGAGTTCCTATAACGACTACGACGGCATTCCCATCCAGGGAAGCTACTATTGGCTGACTACCCGACTCCGCAAGGAAATGGGTTTCCGGGGATATGTAGTGTCGGACAGCGATGCCGTAGAATATCTCTATACCAAGCATAACACCGCCAAAGACATGAAAGAAGCCGTACGCCAAAGCGTGGAAGCAGGCCTCAACGTACGTTGTACATTCCGCTCGCCCGACTCATTCGTACTTCCGCTACGCGAACTCGTAAAGGAAGGCGGACTGAGTGAAGAAGTTATCAATGACCGTGTCCGTGACATCCTTCGGGTAAAGTTCCTTATCGGTCTGTTCGATGCTCCCTATCAA
Organism: Bacteroides stercoris ATCC 43183; assembly: GCF_025147325.1. Classification (NCBI taxonomy): domain Bacteria; kingdom Pseudomonadati; phylum Bacteroidota; class Bacteroidia; order Bacteroidales; family Bacteroidaceae; genus Bacteroides; species Bacteroides stercoris. Next base: position 1,750,335 of record NZ_CP102262.1, on the reverse strand, counting down.
ACAGACCTTGCCGGAGCTGACGATGAAGTGGAGAAGGAAGCCAATGAAGCCGTTGCCCTACAGGCATCCCGCGAATCCATCGTATTGCTGAAAAATACAGATAATACACTGCCGCTGAATATCGATAAGATAAAGAAGATTGCCGTCTGTGGCCCGAATGCCGATGAGGAAGGCTATGCTCTGACACATTACGGACCACTCGCCGTAGAGGTTACTACTGTCCTCGAAGGAATCCGCGAGAAAGCACAGGGTAAGGCCGAAGTGCTTTATACCAAAGGCTGCGACCTTGTAGATGCCCATTGGCCTGAAAGCGAAATCATGGAATACCCGCTTACCCCTGACGAACAAGCCGAAATAGACCGTGCCGTAGCCAATGCCCGTCAGGCTGATGTAGCAGTAGTAGTACTGGGTGGTGGCCAACGTACCTGCGGTGAGAACAAATCGCGCACAAGCCTGGAATTACCGGGACACCAGTTGAAATTGCTGCAAGCCGTACAAGCCACGGGCAAGCCTGTTATACTGATATTGATTAACGGTCGTCCGCTATCCGTAAACTGGGCGGACAAGTTTGTCCCTGCCATTCTTGAAGCCTGGTATCCGGGCTCTAAAGGCGGTACGGTAGTAGCCGACATTCTCTTCGGCGATTACAATCCCGGAGGCAAACTGACAGTTACTTTTCCTAAAACAGTAGGACAAATCCCGTTCAACTTCCCCTACAAACCGGCTTCACAGATAGATGGCGGTAAAAATCCGGGACCGGACGGCAATATGTCACGCATTAATGGTGCACTGTATCCTTTCGGTTACGGTTTGAGCTATACTACTTTTGAGTATTCCGACCTCGAAATCACTCCCAAAGTAATCACACCCAACCAAAAAGCCACCATACGACTGAAAGTAACGAATACCGGCAAACGTGCCGGTGACGAAGTGGTACAACTCTACACGCGCGATATTCTAAGCAGTGTCACCACCTACGAAAAGAATCTTGCCGGTTTTGAACGTATCCACCTGAAGCCGGGAGAGAGCAAAGAAATAGTTTTCACTCTTGACCGCAAGCATCTTGAATTGTTGAATGCCGATATGAAATGGACAGTGGAACCGGGCGAGTTCGCCATCATGGCGGGTGCGTCTTCCGAAGACATCCGGCTGAATGGTATACTTACTGTAGAAGATTACCAAGCCCGCCTGCAAGCACTTGAAAGTCAAAATCCCATCAGTCCCGTAACAGCAAGTACCGATATGGAAAACGCCCCAAATGTGCTTGACAAACAAAAGAATACGGTCTGGCAGGGTAACAAAGGAGATTATATAACCTTTGCCCTAAAGAACGGAAGCAAAATAAACGAAGTTGCTATCGCTTTCAAGCGAGACAACGGACTTCCGGCAGAGTTCGAGATACAGCTTTCAGGCGGAGGCGGTCAGTTCCTTACTGTCTATTCGGGTACTGTCAGCCAATACGGTGAACTTATCTCCTATCCGTTCAAAGGAACCACGGCCAGTGATTTGCGCATCTTACTGAATGATGACCGTGTAGGAATAGCGGAAGTTGTACTGAAAGAATAAGGACATGCAGTATTCCTATTTTATGGTCTGACTGAAAGTTAATCTTTCGTAAATGAATATCCAAGAACTAAAGAACTTCGTTAACTTTGTTATTTAAAATTCATAGTTATAAACCGATAGAGAAATATGAAGAAAAAAATGATATGGGTGGCCGGCATTCTAATAGCTACAAGTGCCTATGCCCAAACAGATGTCAGCACCGGTATTATGCGCGGTAAAGACTACGGAGTAACTTATCTCCTGCCTAAAACCGAAATAGAAATTGTAGTACAGGCTACCAAACATACATACATGCCCGGAGAGTTCTGTAAATATGCCGACCGCTACTTACGCATGAACAATGTATCTGCCGATCCGAATATCTATTGGACCATCGACAAAGTACAAACACACGTGGCGGGAGTACCCGATAAAGATAATGTATACTTCGTTAAGTTGAAAGATAAGACTGTAGCCCCACTAATGGAACTTACCGAAGACGGCATTGTCCGTTCCATCAACATACCGCTTAACAGCCATACGATACCGGCAACCAAAATAACCGCTGCCGCACAAGAAATCATAGATCCGCGTAAATTCCTTACGGAAGAAATACTCATGGCAAGTTCCAGAGCTAAAATGGCGGAGTTGGTAGCCAAGGAAATCTATAACATCCGTGAAAGCAAAAATGCCCTTCTCCGTGGTGAAGCCGACAATATGCCGCAGGATGGCGCCCAACTCAAAATCATGCTCGACAACCTCAACTTACAGGAACGTGCTATGACGGAGATGTTCTCCGGAACCTTGAAAGAAGAACCTCAGACGTTTACAATTCGCCTTACTCCCAAAGAAATGAACAATGAAGTAGCTTTCCGCTTCTCCAAACGATTGGGCATAGTGGCAAACGATGATTTGGCAGGCGAACCGTATTATATCTCCATAACCGATTTGAAGACTCCCGCCATTCCGGAAGAAGACGGTAAGAAAAAAGTAGACGGAGTTGCTTACAACGTTCCGGGACGCGCCCATGTTATATTGACAGGCAACAACAAGAAGATATTCGATGGTGAACTGCCCGTTACACAATTTGGTACTATAGAATATCTTGCACCTGTACTATTCAATAAAAATTCTACTATAAAAGTTTTGTTCGATACAGCTACCGGTGGATTAATCAAGGTAGACAGAGAAAGCAATTAGGAAATTGAGAGTCGAGAGTTGAAAGCAGTCTGCATTGTAATACCAGATGGTAGCTTTCAACTCTCGACTTTCAACTGAATGAATCCATCTTTCTGCAACTGCATAATGTAAGTAGTGACACGAGAAGGATAGTTATCTTCATTTTGGAAATGGTCGGTAAGCAGAGAGATTATCTCTTGTACGGTTCGGTTTCCATCTATCAAACGCCATACGGCAGTACCGTGTTCTTCCAGCTTCACATGAATATCGGCCGACATACTCTTCGGCAACAAAAAACGTCTCATCCAGTCGTACTTAAACCGAGGAAAGGAAAGTATCGCGTACTCCCCTTCCCATTCGGTTGTAATATGTCCGCACTGAACGGGAACAGTATCCAATAGGTTTACTTTTCCTTTTGTATCTGACATTACCGTTATCAAGCTTTGATATTAGGTTCTTCCAAACCAAGACCTTTCTTCTTGTCAACAACTTTAAGAATAAATCCCAATACCAAAGCAGCAACGCCAAGACAAGCCAGCATTACAAGCGGTGCGGTGTAATCATACGACACGGCAGCCTCTTCCGGAGTAATCACACCGTTCTTTAAATCAGCAACAAGCTGCGTATTGGTTTTATCAAGTACCTTTCCGATAAGAAGCGGGAAGAGCCAAAGACCAATATTCTGCACCCAGAAAATAAGCGCGTAAGCACTGCCTATAATCTTGGCATCAACCAATTTAGGAACACTGGGCCATAAAGAAGCAGGAACCAGTGAAAAACTTGCACCAAGTACCAATATAGTAAGATAAGCTATCACAACACCACCTACCGCATTATCTCTGAACTCAGGAAGAACAAACGCGAAAGTAAGATGGCAAAGAACCAGTAACATGGAACCTATCATCAGCATCGAAGCTGCCTTACCTTTATGGTCAACATAGTTTCCAAGTATCGGTGTTATACCTACAGCGAGCAAAGGGAAGACTGCAAATACTGTTTCGGCACTCTGACGCATATAACCCATATAACAGAAGACAGTGAGCAATACTCCGGCAAGGGTAAGCAAGCCATACTTCATACTTGCCTTCTTCATAAAATTACTTGCAAAAGAAGCACCCGCAACGACAAGCATAATGCAGTACTGAAGAATTGTCACCGTATTAGTAGCCCAGAAAGAGTCGGTGGGTACTTCCTTGAATACCAAATTACATTGCAGCATATTTACGGCATATTTCTGGAACGGGAATATAGCAGAATAATAAAGTACACAAAGAAGCGCTACCAACCAGAATCCGCCACTGGACAAAATAGTACCGAGATCGCTGATCTTGAACGGATCGTCTTTCTCCTCAGCCTCACCCGTCTGCTCGTCAAGTTTCTTATCCATGAAGAAGTAGACAATAAACATAATAAGTGCGATAAGCAATAGCACAACACCAAATGCCACTGAACGGGAAACATCAATAACACCCCCTAATTTAGCAAATACCGGAGAGAAAATCATGCAAGTGGCAACCCCCAAACGGGCAAGCGCCATTTCAGACCCCATAGCAAGCGCCATTTCACGGCCTTTGAACCACTTAACGATACCGCGAGACACCGTAATACCCGCCATCTCGACACCGCAACCGAAAATCATGAAACCTATTGCTGCAAATTTAGCTGATGCCGGCATACCTCTATAGAATGGAGAGATACCCAACTCATCGAAACCGGGAATATAATTCAGGTTGTTGGTAAACCAAGTTTGAAGTCCACTTCCCTGAAAAGCGTCTGTCACCGCATACCAATTAATGGTAGCTCCGACAAGCATCACAGCACCGGAAAGGATTGCCGTGAAGCGTACTCCCATTTTATCGAGGATAATACCTGCAAAAATGAGAAAAAACACAAATACATTGAGAAATGTCTCAGAACCCTGCATCGTACCGAATGCTGTCGAATCCCAACCACGGGTAGATTGCATCAGGTCTTTGATAGGTGAAAGTATGTCCATAAAAATATATGAACAGAACATAGCAAACGCTAAAAGCAGTAATACCAACCAACGCATACCTGCCGAATCGCGTAGCGTCTGGTGAATTTTGTCAGTAGTTGTCATTATAATATTATAATATGGTTTATAATTTCAAATGAATCTTATCTGGCTACAAAAATAACCAAATATAAAAGACTATAAATAAAAACAGGCAGAATTGTACAACATAAATTGTACAACTCCACCTGTCAAGAAATTACAGTTCTTTCTCAAAATTAATTTCCAGCCGGTTCTGCAGCATCCGTAGCAGCAGGAGCTGTTGTTGCAGGAGCTGTTTCAGCCGGTTGCTCAGCTTTCGGAGCAGCTGTACCTACGGGCATATTGTACGGGTTCGTCTTCTCTTCTTGCTGTGCCTGTTCCAAAATCACATCACCGCCTTTGTGAGAAGCAGAAGGGATAACGTAAGCGGAAGCAACACTCATCACCACCAAAAACACAGCGAGACTCCATGTTGCCTTTTCCAGAAAGTCAGTAGTCTTGCGTACACCCATGATTTGATTGGATGATGAGAAACCCGAAGCCAGACCACCGCCTTTGGAATTCTGAATCAACACAATGAAACACATCAATATGGATGCGATCACCATTAAGATAACTAATAATAAATACATTTTGTTATTTTGATTTAGCGTTAATAATCAATTTCTCCAAAAATCTGATTTGGTCTGCAAAGTAAGCATTTTTTTTTGGATAATTCAAACTTAATTTTTTAATAATTTCAAGTGCTTTATCATATCTGTGCTGTTTAATATAGATTTTAGCCAAAGTTTCTGTAAAACAGCTATCATCCACATCTTCCTGACGTATCTGTCCATCATCATTTTCATCGTCTTCGGAAGTAGAATATTCATTCTTTGAAAGGGAAGCGGAGAAAGCCTCTTTTTGCTCGGAAATCACTTCCTCATCTTCAAGAGATGCCTCCTTTTCTTCCGGAGATACGAGAACTTTCTCAGGACATACCGATCTTTCAAATACAGATGATTCCGACGACTCGCTCTTACGTATAAATCCATCTATCAGTTCGTGTCCGCGCAGTTTAGGAACTTCTTTCCCACCGGTCGGTTCAGAATCATTCTGTCCGTCATCCTGCAACAGATAAGTTGTGTAATCCATTGCATAATCCAATTCTGTAACCTGCGAATGCTCTTCGGGAACTGTTGCCAGAAAAGCATCTATCAAAGAGAGTGTACGGTCTACATTAGGTTCTTCTTCCGGCACTTTGGAAGAAAGTAAAGGTGACTTTTGTGATTTCAACCTATAGCGGTCACCTTCTATCAAATAAAACAATACACGTCTGTCTGCCACATACAGAACAGCCTTACGCAGCTCTGCTCCGAATGTGACATCATGCAGCAAATATAGATTCTTAAGATACAGCAGCCGAAGCGACTGAAAATAGGGATAACGGACCAGCAGAGTACGAAGCTCGTACAAAGTATCCTTATTCAACATTTCAGGATGCTGTATCCATTGTTGCAAATAGGCAGAAGTCATTCCTTGATTACCAGTTAGCTACGGTTGAATTAAATATTTGTTCTGTGATATCCTTTATCATTTTACTTATCAAGTCATCCTGCACATCAGTCAGCAGCAAGGAGGAATCATAAGTCTGGAAAGCGGAAAACTGTTGTTCAAAATCTTCCTCATGATTGGTATTGTTTACATAACGCACGTTTACGGTCATAGTCAGCTTCACTTTAGAAGAATAGCCATCAGCTGCTACAGCTTCATTGTATTGGTTATAACCCGTTATCTCACCGTCTATTTCCAGATCGCCGTTGGCATTCACCAATTGCAAACGTGTTTGCTGGATAAACATATCCTTAAGTTTCTGGTTAAACTCCGTAGTCATGGGAGCATACACGTACTCGGCACGATTAGGAAATTCGGCAATCGTAATAGTCTTCACTTTGCTGTAATCAATAGAACTTATCGGAGCAAGTCCCATAGAGATGCGGCAGGAAACTACCACGCACACCAAACCTGCTAACGCCGATATCAACGTTATTTTCTTAATCCAATCCATATTCTTTTATCTTTCTGTATAGCGTACGCTCCGATATATTCAAATCTTGAGCCGCACTTTTACGCTTTCCGTGATGCTTTTCAAGTGCCTTGCGTATCATTTCTTTTTCCACTTCATCCAATGAGAGAGATTCTTCAACATACTCTTCCGTGTCTTGAATATCCTCATCTACTTCCTGAGCTGATTTCACGGAAGGGTGTATTATAGTAGGCACTCCGGCAGCAGGTACTGAAGCTACTACCGCTGGAGCAGATGCATAATAAGCAGTAGGTGTCGCACCCTGATTTCCCATAGTTGCCCGTTCGGTCATAATTTCGTGTACCAGTTTTTTCAACTCGGTGACATCCTGGCGCATGTCAAAAAGCACCTGATACAGTATTTCGCGCTCGCTTTCAAAACTTTTACTTTCATTCTTTACACCAAACAAGGCAGGCAGGCGCTGCACATTGCTCTGTTCGGGCAGGTAATTCTTCAAAATAGAAGCGTTGATTTCACGATTGGTTTCAATAATGGAAATCTGTTCCGTTATATTCTTCAACTGACGTACATTACCGGGCCATGGATATGTCAGCAGCACTTGTTTGGCATCATCAGTCAGCTGAATGGCAGGCATACGATACTTTTCGGCAAAGTCTGATGCAAACTTGCGGAACAGTAACACAACATCCTCTCCACGTTCGCGTAAAGCCGGAACCGGAATAGGCACCGTATTAAGACGGTAGTATAAATCTTCGCGGAAACGCCCGTCAGCAATTGCTTGTGTAAGATTCACATTGGTAGCAGCAACAATACGTACATTCGTTTTTTCAACTTTAGACGAACCAACTTTAATAAACTCACCTGTTTCGAGCACCCGAAGCAAACGAGCTTGTGTAGGCATAGGAAGCTCCCCCACCTCATCAAGAAAAATGGTACCGCCGTCAGCCTCGCCAAAATACCCTTTACGTTCACCGATAGCACCGGTAAAAGCGCCTTTTTCATGGCCGAACAGTTCCGAATCAATCGTTCCTTCGGGGATAGCCCCGCAGTTTACAGCGATATATTGTCCGTGCTTTCTGCGGCTGTATTGATGGATAATCTGCGGAAAACTCTCCTTACCCACACCACTCTCTCCGGTAATCAGCACCGACAAATCAGTAGGAGCTACCTGAATGGCGATATCAATAGCACGCATCAATGCCTCGTTATTGCCAATAATACCAAAACGCAGTTTTACTTGTTGTATTTCTGCTTTCGTCATACTACAAATCCTCTTCTGTACTATCAAGTTTCAGCTTATCGCTGTCATCACGTCTTTCGTAATATTGTTTCCTCAGGGGATTGGCATGTGCTTCCTGCTCGCGCATACGGTTACGGAACACATCGATTGCCACATAGACAGCCTGCCGGAAAGAATCTTCGGAAGCGATCCCTTTTCCTGCAATATCATAAGCCGTGCCATGCGCCGGTGAAGTACGCACTACCGGAAGACCGGCCGTATAGTTTACACCTTCATCCATAGCCAAAGATTTAAAAGGAGCAAGTCCCTGATCGTGATACATTGCCAGTATACCGTCAAAATGAGTAAAGTTACCGGAACCCATAAAGCCATCAGCCGGATAAGGACCATAACACAATATGCCTTTCCCCGCCAGTTCTTTAATGGCAGGGATGATTACTTCCTGCTCTTCCGTACCCAATAAGCCTTCATCACCGGCATGTGGATTCAGGGAAAGTACAGCAATACGCGGTGCTCCGATACCAAAGTCCTGCTTCAACGCACGGTTAAAAACGAGCAGTTTCTCCTGTATCAACTCTTTCGTTATAGCCGATGCTATCTCCCGTACAGGAATGTGTCCTGTCACTAATGCCACCCGTAAATCATCTTTCATCAGAATCATCAAAGCTTTTCCGCCATCACCCAACTTCTCTTCGAGATACTCCGTATGTCCGGGAAAAGAGAATTCTTCCGACTGAATAGTGTGCTTATTGATAGGAGCCGTAACAATAACATCAATCAGCCCCGCTTTGTATTCTTCAATTGCCTTCTCCAAAGCGCCAAGAGCAGCTTTACCAGCCTCCGGATCAGGTTTGGAAAACTCAACTTTTACTTCATCGTCCGTACAGTTCACGACACTCAGACGATTAGGGACAGCTTCCGATGCCGAGTTCACAATACTGAAATTAGTCGGCAAGTCCAATGACTTGCGGTGATAAGCAGCTACTTTGGGTGAACCGTAAATAATCGGGGTACATAACTCCAACATCATCGGATCCGAAAATGTTTTCAAAATCACTTCATACCCAACTCCGTTTATGTCTCCCTGAGTTATACCGACTCTTATTTTATTATCTTCCATCCTTATTTTTCTGTTTTAGTAGAATCTTTTTTTGTTACTGCCAAAGGCATCTCATTTCCTTCCTGTTTGCTTCCGGGCAATTTAAGCGTATACAATGACGCTTCCATCTGACGTACCAGATTACGTTTCATCTTATCGGGTGAATACACAAATATCTCGGATACGATAATGCGCTGATTAACTTTATCCAAACGGACATGAGATACATACGGACCACCCATAAAATCGCCTTTCACACGCCACAAGCCACGAGCTTCCAATGCATATTCGTCCTGTACATTGATAGGACGTACGTCTGTCATCAATGAATCGGTTTCCATATACATACCCTCCCTTGCACCAGGAATATTAATCTTCATCACAGAGTCACGCTTATGCACGAAATACTCTTTCGTAAATGTATCCTTGTCGGTATAAGGATAGGAATAGATAACAAAATTTTGATCACCTGTAGCAGCATTCGTACCTGCCCAAAAGAAGTTTTCTCCCTGCTTAGTCGCCGTCAGTTCACCCGGAACCCATACGTCACAATCGAACATACTCTTTACTTTCGTAGAAACATAGTCACTGTGTTTGTTTTCCAGCACTGCAATCTGGCGGTTCATTTCAGCACGGGTAAAGAAATCCACAATTACTTGCCTGTTCTCCTCGACAAACTTCTCAAAAGAGGCTTCATCCGGTGCCTGAATAGTCAGGATAGATTGAGGTGCAGCATATACATTCTTCGCATATTTGAACTTAGGCTGTGTATACAGATCTTTGTTCACCTCAACAATGATAATATTGCGGATCAACTTCAATGTAGAGTCATAGTTTGCCGGAGAAGTATACATAATACGGAATGAACGTTCCGACTGGGGAAGCCCAGGTACGTCAGAATCAAGTACATCATAGAGAGCACGACCGGCAGGACGCTCCCACAACCCTTGGTCAATCACTACCAAAATTTCATACGCCCGACCACTGGATGTCGGAGTAAACACACCCTTCTTGCCATTACCACATGCTGAAAACAATGCAGTTATCAGGGCCATACTCAAATAAAACAGGTGTTTCTTCATACATTTATATGTTTTAGTTATTACAAAACTACGAAAAAGGCGTATAAGCTTGGCGTCAAAGTTAATAATTTATATTAATTCTTCTTTATTCTCTTCCTGTTTAGCAGTCGAAAGCATACCGCATGCGGCAAATATATCCTCACCGCGCGAAGCACGAATCGTAGTAAACAGTCCATGCGATGTCAGATAATCACGGAATGCTGTCATTGTCTCCATATCAGCACCTTCCAGATTAACTCCCGGAATAGCATGAAAACGAATCAAATTGATACGGCAGTCCAGCCCCCGCAATAATTTCAACAACTCCTTGGCATACAACAAAGAATCATTCACTCCTTTAAAAACAATATACTCGAAAGATAGTCTGCGCTGTTTACTAAAATCATAGTTTCTTAACAAATCTACAATCTCAGTAATGGAAAAAGCCTTTTCGGCAGGCATCAGTTCACGTCGTTGCAAAGGCACGGGCGAGTGCAGGCTGACTGCCAAATGACAGTCTGATTCTTCAATGAAACGCTGCAACCCCTTACGAAGCCCGACAGAAGAGAGTGTAATCCGCTTCGGACTCCAACCGTATCCATAGGATGATGTCATTACTTCCAGCGCCTTCAAAACTTCATCAAGGTTATCCAACGGTTCTCCCATACCCATCATCACCACATTGGTCAGTTTATCCCGTTCGGGCAAAGAATTTATCTGATTAATAATCTGATTAGCGGTCAGATTGGCGGTGAAACCCTGCTTACCTGTCATACAGAACTTACAGTTCATCTTACATCCCACCTGGGAAGATACACACAACGTAGCCCTATCTTCATCCGGAATGTAAACGGCTTCAACATAATGTCCCTCTCCGGCACGGTAAAGATACTTCACGGTACCGTCTACCGACCGCATGGCATCCACTGGTACTTCACATCCTACTTCGTATATCTCTTTCAACAGAGCCCGATGTCTTAACGACAAGTTTGTCATTTCGTCTATGGAAGCTACTTTCTTGTCATATAGCCACGCAGCAATCTGCTTGGCCGCAAATCCTGGCAGCCCCAGATTCTTTACGACCGTCTGAAGCTCGGTTAATGTAAGGCCTAAAAGAGGTTGTTTCATTCTAACTGTATATTTACGATAAAAGATAGTTTATTTACTGATAAATTATCCTTTGCAAAGGTAGGAATAAAGTTGCACAAATGAAAAAAGCCGTTCGACATTTATCGAACGGCTTCCCCAAGTATATAAAATTATTCTACTTTTATATTATTAGAAATACAGATAACGGCTATCTTTCACATTGGCATTCAAGTATAAATCATTCATGAACTGATTTGCTATACGTGCATGCATACCTTCCAATGTAGCTTCTTCCGTTTCCTGGTTATAAGTTTCATTCAGTTTTTCCTTAGCATAAGGTTGAAGAACAAATACACCACCATTACCCTTGATAGGTGCGCTCAACTTGTTTAATTCAGCAATTGAAGCATATGCCCCTACCAAAGGTTCGCTACTACGCAATGCCGGGACATAGGCCGGAGCAGCGAAAGTAACATGCTTTACGGAGTCACTCACTGCATTTGCCATATTCTTATATTGGTCAAAAGTCGTTGCACCGGCAGCTTTCATATCAGCCATGATTTTCTCTGCTTTCTTATCACGAAGAATTTCGCTTCTCAACTGTTCTTGTACCATAGACAACGGACGGTAACCTTCAGGAATGATATTCGTAACAGCCACCACCATCATATGGTCACTTTCGCCACATTCATACAGACCTGAAACCTCACCTGCTTTTGCTGCAAATGCCCATCTCAAAGCTTCTTTCGTACCTTTCACACCTCCGATAGCGTGCTCCGAACTGTACAAGTCAGTTCTATCCAGCAGTCTGTACCCTGCATCTTCTGCATTGGCAACCAATTTGTCCAAAGTATTGTTGGCTGCAATGAACTGACTGAAGTCATTGTATGCCTTGCTATAAGTTTCCTTGCTGAATTCAACCGGACGCTTGATAACGGCTACTTTATATTTATCTTTCACAGCTTTTTTATTCATCACTTGCAAGATAACGTTTGCCTGTCCCAAAGCGAGGTTAGCCAACTCATTCTGACCCAAAGTAGTGATGGCTGCGATATACTTCAAATTATCACCGTCCACTTGAGCACCTTCATAGTTGGCAGAAGAAATCCATGTTGCCTCACCTGTCTGACCGTACTTCTTGGCTATTTCAGCAAAGTCTGCACCGCCTTTAATGGCTGTGTAGATACTGTCAGCCAAAGTCTTGGTCTTGGCAGCATCTTCTGCAACCACTTGAATCTGACGATATTGAATGGAGTCAGGCATAGCAGCAGAAGCCAGTTTCTTGAAAGAATTGATTGTATTGTCCGATGCATTATAGTAAGGACCATATACACCACCTACCTTTACAGAATCCAAACGGGCAACAACGTCAGCAGGCAGCGCCTTGTCTGTATAGAATAAGTCAACATATTGCTGAGTAGAACCGGTTGAGCGAATGAAGTTTGAATAATCGGAAGGATTCTCAGCCAACTGCACAGTATATTCCTCCACTTCTTTCTGAATATCGGCTTTGTCTTCCGGACTTGCAGTAACCTGCACATCAATATACTTGATGTTACGGGTTTCCACATATTGTCTGAATTGCTCTTTTTTCTTGTTATAAGCATCTTTCAGTTCGGATTCCTTAATAACAATTGTAGAATCTACAATAGAGGAATAAGGAACGGCTGCCAACAATAAGTCAGACTGGTCTACACGTGCATTGAAAGCATCTTCCGCTTCAACAGGATTAGAGAACAGAGACTTCGTAATCAAAGCCTGATATTTCTCCTGCAAACGAGCCTGTATAAGTGACTTCTCCACAAAACTCCAAAAGTTATACATGGAATTGTAATACTCCGCATATTGAGCCGGCATCTGAGCCTTGTTCATCTTAGAGTAATCCACCAAGAATTTCTTCAACATATCTTTGTCGAAAGCACCGGTCTGCGGGTTACGGAACGGAGTCTGCTGCAACATCGGATGTACACCGGCATCAATAATAGCCTGGAGTTCCGCTTTAGAAACAGTCAAACCCAACTTTTCAGCTTCGTTCTCAATCAGTTTATTGTTTACGTATGCTCTCCAGACTTCATCCTTAATCTGATTAGTTTGTTCATCGCTCAACGCGTTCAAGCCGCTGGAGAATTTCACTACTTCCGTATATTCCTCTACCAATGCCTGAAAATCCTGAGCGGAAATTGTTTCCCCGTTCACTTCTCCTACATCTTGTGACTGGTGCGGCTGAAGTACTTTCCACGCGTCTCCCGCGATGAAGGCAAACAGCGCCAGACCAATAACAATCACCAATAAGGGCCCTTTAGACCGAATGTTTTGTAATGTTGCCATTTTAGTTAATATGAATTATTTGTTTATTATTATTTTCTATTCAATGTTCTTTTTAGCGCACGAAGATACAAAAAATGCTAATACGCATCTATTTATTCTTTAAAAATTTACGCTGAAACGAAATTATTCCGTGACTTTCAACCGTACCAATTCTATTTTAGTGGCTGTCACCTTAATTATCTTAAACTGATATTTGTCAACGGCTATCACTTCATGCAGTTTCGGGAAACTTTGATAACGGTTCAGAATCAGTCCGCCTATCGTAAGATATTCATCCGATTCGGGCAGTTCAAGATTGAACGTTTCATTTACCTTCTCTATTTCAAGACGTGCGGACAGTACATATTCATGTTCGCCAATTTGTTTACAGATGTAGGAAGTGTTGTCGTGCTCGTCCTCAATATCCCCGAATATTTCTTCAACCAAATCTTCCAGTGAAACAATACCGGATGTACCTCCAAATTCATCTACCACAACAGCAATTGTTTTTTTCTGTTGCATAAAAAGTTTCATCAATTTATGTGCCGCCATCGTTTCGGGCACAATGGGTACTTCCTTGACATTATTTCTCCAGTCCGCCGGATTTCTGAACATTTCAGACGAATGAATATAGCCGATTACGTTATCTATATTCCCATCGTACACAATAATTTTGGAGATACCCGACTCCACAAACACGTTCTTCAAGTCTTCGAGCGAGGCCGTCACATCCACTGCCACCACTTCCGTACGGGGAACAATACAATCGCGTATTTTTATATTAGAGAAATCAAGCGCATTCTGAAAGATTTTCACTTCCGCATCCAACTCTTCCTCATTAGCAGCATTCTCTATACCCGACTGCACGAAATAATCCAAATCGACTTTGCCGAATGCCTTATCGGACGCTTCCTTATTTATCCTCATGCCAAATAAGCGCAAAAAGAGATAAGACAGCCCGGAAGCAAACTTTGATATGGGAAACAGAATAACATAGCAGACAAACAAAGGTGTAGCAAATACCCTCAATACCAGATTCGGGTTAATCTTGAACAGCGTCTTCGGAAGAAACTCGCCCGTTACAAGAATAACAAGAGTGGATATGATAGTCTGCACCAGCACCATTACAAAATGATTATCAATCATACCCGCCAGCAGATTCACCTCGATAATCTGTGCCATAAGGATACCATAAATAACCAGCGCGATATTATTTCCCACCAGCATGGTGGAAATAAAATTATTCGGATTGCGGAAGAAACAAGAAAGGATGCTTGACGTAATACCCGGTTTCCGCTCCATCTCAAAACGGAGTTTGTCCACGGAAACAAAAGCAATCTCCATCCCCGAAAAAAAAGCGGAGAAAGCCATGGTTATCAATAAGTAAATTATAGTGCTCATCATATTATTTGATGCTGTCTGTTTTCAACGTATCAGAAGGGGTGACACTGTCCTCATCCACATAAAAGATACCTTCCGTCTTGAAGAAACGGTATTTTGTCAATTGCTCATTTGATTCAAAACCAATGGCATAAATTATCTGGTCGGGTTGTTCTATACGCACCCGCTGATCGGAATAGACACGCTTTTTATTCTGATCCCAATACAGCAACTCCGTATCGAATTTTTCTCCTTTCAGGTTCTGTATGTGTACATTTCCTATCAGCTTCCACAATTCTTTCTTATTATAGTAATAAGCTGTATCGGCCTTGATACTGGCTTCAGTATGGAACAAAGAATCGAATTTTTCCAGATATATACCTTTTTCAAACGCCCAATAAGGTGGTTTCTTACGGTCGTAAATCAACCACTCCGCCGTATTGACCCGATAACGGGTAATACCCGAATCGGAAATCAGCGTTGTTACCCCTTTAGTATCCATAACCGGCAACGAATCACGTTCGGTAATGGCAGCTCCCATCTCTTTTTTACGTCCGGAACAGGAAGAAAATAAAAGAAGCATAACCATCACCCTCAGGGCAATGGTTATGCTCATATTTTTATGTCCGACAACGTTAGGTTGTAGCGACATATTCTTATCTAATGGTTGTAGACTCACCGATCCAGCCACCAATCGTAATACGGTCACCGGCTTTGTAACCCAACATAAAGAGGTCTTTTGCCTGCGGAGTATGACGTGCATAGGTTGCAATCAGTTCATTAACCTTATCTGTAACACTCGGATCTACGGCTTTAGCACGTTGAAGTTTATCAATAACTACGTAGTAAGTACATCTGTTCAATGCAGGCTCATCACTCCAGTTGGGATTTGAACCGTACATTTGAGCCAGCAGAATATAGGGTTCGCCATAGTTTTCATTAAAGCTGATTGCTTTCTGGGCATAAGTTCTTGCCTGAGACAGTTTCTTAGCCTGCCACAAAGCTGCAGCGGTAGCATAAGCCATTTCAGATTTCTTTGCATTATCGGTTTCCATGCCCAATGCTTCATCGAAATACTTCACCGCAGTGTCATAATCACCTTTTTTATAGTACATATATGCTACACCTACAGCTGCATCAGCAGTCGGATTAACACGATACAAATAATCGGAAGCTTTGAAGTATGCCTCACATTCATTACACTTCATCATCTTCAGAATAGTGATGGTCTTCTTCAGGAAAGCAGAGTCTGCCTTATTTTCTTCAACTTTCGGACCGTAGATATTCTGCAATGATTCACAATCAGCTACACCGCTGTTAACGAACATAGCTACCAAATTATCCTTAATTGTTTGCAAAACAGCTTTTTTCTTTGCATTATCCTCTGCTGCAATAGCATCATCGGCGTATTGCGAAGCATTGATATAATCCTGGAAGAATTGATCTGTATGATTAGTATCTGCCTTTACTTTCTGCATGGACACATCAACAAAATAGTGCAATACAGCACCATCAGACTCACCCTTAGCGGTTTCTGCTGATTCTTTCAGCCAGGCATAAGCCTGATTCAAATCAGGAGCAGGTGCATATTGCAGATAATCCACAGCTTTTGTGCCTAATGCAGACGCAACACTCGGTACACCCTTCATCTTTGAAGCAAATTCAGGAATATACTTCATTTTCTGATCATGCACAGCCATCAGTTCATCAAACAATTTCTTATACTCTGCTGAATTACGATCCTTAATCTGACTCATCAAACCTGTAAGAATCTTCTGTGCATCGGTATAAGTGTAATATCTCAGTGTCGGACAATCTTTCAGAACTGCCATACAAGGAGCGTAAGCATCCTTGAAGTTTTTCGCTCTTACTGCCTCATGCGAGATACTACTATTGGCATTACAATCACTTTGTGCGAAAGTGCTGGTTACTCCACCCGAAAGGAGCAAAACAGCGACAAGCGTTTTAATTTTCATTGTATTTAAATTTTAGTTGTTATATTGTCTATTTTCACCATTCAGCATTAATCAACTTTCCGCTTGAAGAACCAGCGTTCATTGAAAGTTACTCCAACACAGATACGCAACGTATTTTCATTCAGGAATGCGGCTGTCTTGCCTTCGGTTCTTACATACTGGGCCGAAAGGCTTAACACAGAACGCGTACGCGGAATGGGAAGTCCGAAACCGGCAGTTACCCCATATTCGTCAGCGGCACGCATACCGTTTATTTTATAATAAGGTTGGGAATAGTAAGCTCCCAAACGATATTTTACATGTGCCAAGTAGCTCCTTCCCATAGGGTTTGGAAGAAATTCAGCGCCTACAGCAATCTTGGTACGGTTACAGAAAGCATTTTTCTCATTCATATAAGTAACTGAACTCCATTTTTGAAAAGTAAAGTCAGCCCCTACCGTCAAACGCTTGTCATACACATAGCTGAAACCAACACCCAAACTCATCGGACTACCGAAAGCGGCAACCGTATCTCTGTTATTCACAGTAGTTCCCGTTTTCTCATTTCCCAATCTATCCTCTACATATGAATCGTTGTTCAAATCATGTCCCGGCGAGAATACTATACCTAATGTAGCTTCATGTTTCTTTCCGAATACCTGCGTATACTGTGCTCCGATATCCAACTTATAGCTTTGTATAGATGTACCTGTTATCGTAGTCAGCGGCAAAGTAGACGAATTTCCCGGAAATGTTATGGCTCTTGTGTGCGTTATATCTCCCCAAAAATATGAGATATTAGCACCGACAGAAAGATTTTTCAAGACTTTAAACCCTGCTCCCAAATATAGCTGATGTAATCCGCCATCTCCATAATATTGCAACGCGCTGGATTGGGAAGGATAATCCGTATCTTCCTTGTATTCCGCCATGCTATACCCTACATTCGAGTAAGGCAACAATCCCAGACTCATAGCAGCCCATTTACCCAAACGAAATTGCATTGTAATATAGTCAAAACTGGAGTTTTTGGCATTTTGCTTTATCGTACCGTTACTGAAGTTCGTATTTTGCAGGGAAATACCGCCGTCAAAAATAAAAGTAAGCGAATCGATCGCCGTATAGGATGCCGGATTAGCGAAATTCACCTGATATTTATCCCGTAATCCGTATGCAATACCACCCATGGCTTTGCTATTACCTGAACCCTGGTCCGCCAATTGTCCGTATCCGTATCGTGTATAGGGAGAATTCGTATTATTTTGAGCGATTGCCGCTCCGGACAACATCATAAGCAAGAACACCAAGAGTGTTTGTCTATATCCTATCATTATTATAGTTTAAAATTCTATTTAATCCTTTCAATACTAAAAATCTGTCTGCAAAGATGATACTTTTTAAGTTTGTATCAAAAGAAAAATCATCGCCGCCCGTTAAAAAAACCAAAAGTTCAGGATATTTATGTTTCATCGCCGTTATGTAACCCGAAATTTCATATTCCATACCTTTCAGCACTCCTTCGCGCATTGCCGTATCGGTATCGCTGCCCAACGGCAGGCGCCGTCCCTCCCGAAGCACCAGCGGAAGCCTTCCTGTGAACTCATGGAGCGCCCTAAAGCGCATCTGCACGCCCGGCGAAATATTTCCGCCATGATAACGTCCGGCGGCATCTATAAATTCATAAGTAATGCAAGTCCCGGCATCTATAACCAGAATATCCTTACCGGGAAACTGTTCGTATGCGCCCACCACAGCCGCCATCCGGTCATATCCCAAGGTTTCGGGCGTTTCGTAAAGATTCTCCACCGGAAGCAATGTTTTTTCATTTAGCCACAACAATGAAACGGGCAAACTTTTCAGTTGTGCCAACACCCGTTCATTCAAATCGATAACGGTAGCCACGATTGCCTTCTCGACAGCATATTTCGCACATATATCCGACAGACATTCAAGCGTTTGATTAGAATCATAGAGTATTTCTACAATATCCTTATCTTTAAACACCGCTATCTTTGCAACGGTATTACCTATATCAATAATAAGATTCATTCTGCATATATTTAAAGCGGCGCAAAGATAGCACTTTTTTCCTTTGTTCCACATGCATAAAAGAAAAAGGTTCTCCTATGACAATTGCTGTTTTAAGATTTAAAGTCTATCTTTGTAACGAATTACAAAATACACTCTTGATTAAATCAATGATAATAAAAAAGACAAATGAAGTTATCTCCATCGGTTTTCCGTTCACTTATTTTTCTTTTCTTCAGCCTGTCCGTCGTCACTATGCAGGCACAAGAACCAAAAAGAGTTATTCCGGACTCTATACATATCAATCTGTTGACATGTGCCTCGGGAGAAGAAATATATTCCCTTTTCGGACATACGGCCATACGGTACGAAAACTATACCCGCGGCATTGACGCAGTATTCAATTACGGCATATTCAACTTCAATGCTCCCAACTTCATCCTTCGTTTTGCCTTGGGTGAAACGGACTACCAATTGGGAGTAACCGATTATGAACGCTTTGCTGCAGAATATTATTACCTGGAACGCGATGTTTGGCAACAAGAGCTGAATCTCACTGTACAAGAGAAAGAAAAGTTGGTTATGTTACTTGAAGAGAATTACCGCCCCGAAAACCGGATATATCGTTATAACTTCTTTTACGATAACTGTGCCACACGTCCGCGCGATTTAATAGAAAAATCCATTAACGGCACGCTGCAATACGCAGGCGACATGACAGACACTGATTCCGGCATTTCTTTCCGAGACCTGCTGCACAAATACAGCAAGGGGCATCCCTGGTCGCGTTTCGGCATGGACTTATGTATGGGCAGCCAAGCCGACAAAACCATCAACCGCAGACTGATGATGTTTGTACCTTTCTATGTACAAGAGTACTTCAACCAAGCCCGCATTGTAAACAAAGAAGGAGAAACACGCCCTTTGGTACTGAATGAAGAGAAAATAATAGTAACCGGCAACGAAGAAGCGGAACAGCCTTCCGATGGCTTCACCCCTATGCAGACCGCCCTGCTCCTTCTTATACTGACCGCAGCCGCCACCATCTACGGCATACGCCGGAAGAAAACGCTTTGGGGAATCGATTTCGCGCTGTTCTTTGCCGCCGGAACGGCGGGATGTATATTGGCGTTCCTTGCCTTGTTCTCCCAACATCCTGCCGTCAGTCCCAATTATCTGCTGTTTGTGTTCCATCCGCTTCATCTTTTCTGCCTGCCTTGTATGCTGAACAGAGTGCGAAAAAGGAAAAGAAGCCGTTATATGCTGGCGAACTTTATTGTTTTAACACTTTTTATATTGCTTTGGCTCGTAATACCGCAAAGATTTCCGTTAGCAGTGTTACCTTTGGCACTTTGTTTGCTGATACGTTCTGCAAGCAACCTAATTCTCACATACGATAAGAAATAATGAAGAAAGGACTGATAACTTCCATACTCGCACTGACATTCGGCAGCCTGCAAGCCCAGCCACTGCCGCCATCTCCGAAACTGGTGGTGACGTTGACAATAGACCAACTGCGTACAGACTACATGGAAGCATTCTCGTCATTGTATGGAGAAAAGGGGGTTAAACGGCTGTTAAGGGAAGGGAAAGTATTCCGCCAGGCTGACTATTCTTTCAATGTCGCCGACCGCGCTTCTGCCATTGCCGCTCTCTACACAGGTACCACACCGTCCATGAACGGCATCATAGCCGAACGTTGGTTTGACCCCAAAACCCTGCGTCCGAAGAATTGTGTAGACGACTCCGCTTTCATGGGTAACTATACCGACCAGAACACCGCCCCTACCCAACTGTTGACTTCCACTTTTGCCGACGAACTTAAAATAGCCACTAAAAACGCCGCACTGGTATATGCCATTGCCCCCTTTCGCGATGCTGCCGTCCTTTCGGCCGGACATAGCGGTAACGGCGCATTCTGGCTGAATCATCAAACCGGCAAATGGTGCGGCACAACCTATTACGGCGAGTATCCCTGGTGGCTGAGCCAATACAACGACGGGCAATCACCCGACTTCCGCATCAAGGAGATGGAGTGGAATCCTCTTCACCCCATCACAAGCTATACATTCCTGCCCGAATGGCGCACCATCCCTTTCAAGTATAGGTTTGAAACAGAAAAAGACAACAAGTACCGCCGGTTGATAACCAGCCCGCTCATCAACGATGAAGTGAACCGTGTGACAGAGGATTTGCTGGATAAAAGCAATATCGGCAAGGACGACATCACTGATTTGCTTGCAATTACCTATTATGCAGGCAACTACAATCACCGCAGCACGCAAGAGTGTGCCATGGAAATGCAAGACACCTACGCCCGCTTAGACCAAAGCATCGCCCGCTTGCTGGATATGCTGGAAAGCAAAGTAGGCCTGCAAAACGTACTGTTATGCATCGCGTCCACAGGATATGCCGACCCGGACGGAGCAGACATAGGCATCTACCGTATTCCCGGAGGAGAATTCCATCTGAACCGTTGCGCCACTTTGCTGAACATGTATCTGATGGCTACTTACGGTGAAGGACAATATGTAGAAGGCTTTTATAATCAACAGATATATCTCAATCATAAATTAATAGAGGAGAAGCAGTTGAATCTTGCCGAAATACAACAAAAGTCGGCAGAATTTCTGGTGCAGTTCAGCGGAGTTAACAAAGTATATTCCGCCTACCAATTACTGCTGGGTTCCTGGGCTCCGCAGACGGAGCACATACGCAACGGGTTCCACCGCCACCGCTCCGGCGACTTGATTATCGAAGTCTTGCCGGGCTGGACCGTTATGCAGGAAAACAGCAATGACAACCGCGTAGTACGCGCTGCCACCATAGCCACTCCCCTCATTCTTCTTGGCAAAGGAATAAAGCCGGAAATTATCCGCATGCCGGTTGCCATAGACCGCGTTGCTCCCACCCTATCGAGTGCGATGCGCATCCGCGCCCCCAATGCGTGCACAGCCGCACCGCTCAATTAAGGAACAAACTCCGCATTCTCCGTGGCAAGTCCTTAAAATAATCAGTGCAACTTTACATTATCTATTGCAAAATCAGTAACTTTGCACGCCATATAAACTTTAGTAAATAATAATAAAAACAAATACATAATGGGATTTAATGAATTTTTAAGCTCGATTTTCGGAAATAAGGCTACCCGTGACATGAAGGAAATAAAGCCGTGGGTAGACAAAGTAAAAGCCGCTTATCCGGAAATAGCCGCATTGGACAATGATGCCCTGCGTGCCAAAACCGAAGAACTGAAGGCATACATCCGTAACTCGGCAGCGGAACAACGCTCCAAAGTGGAAGAACTGAAAGCAAGCGTTGAAAACACGGAACTGGAAGAACGCGAAGAACTCTTTGCTCAAATAGACAAACTGGAAAAAGAGATATTGGATATTTACGAAAAAGCATTAGACGAGGTGCTGCCCGCCGCTTTTTCCATCGTAAAGGAAACCGCCAAGCGTTTTTCCGAAAATGAAGAAATCACGGTAACCGCTACGGAGTTCGACCGCCATCTGGCTGCTACCAAAGATTTCGTACGTATTGAAGGCGATAAGGCCATCTACCAGAACCACTGGGTAGCCGGTGGCAATGATACGGTATGGAACATGGTACACTACGACGTACAGTTGTTCGGCGGTGTGGTACTGCACAAAGGCAAGATTGCGGAAATGGCAACCGGTGAAGGTAAGACTTTGGTGGCTACTCTGCCCGTATTCCTCAATGCACTGACCGGAAACGGCGTACACGTAGTAACCGTGAACGACTATCTGGCAAAGCGTGACTCCGAATGGATGGGTCCTCTTTATATGTTCCACGGTTTGAGCGTGGATTGCATCGACAAGCACCAGCCCAACTCCGACGCACGCCGCCAGGCTTATCTCGCAGATATCACCTTCGGTACGAACAACGAATTCGGTTTCGACTATCTGCGCGATAACATGGCTATCAGCCCGAAAGACCTGGTACAACGCCAGCACAATTACGCCATCGTCGATGAGGTAGACTCCGTATTGATTGACGACGCCCGTACTCCGCTGATTATCTCCGGTCCGGTACCCAAAGGCGACGACCAGCTCTTCGAGCAACTCCGTCCGCAGGTAGAACGCCTGGTAGAAGCACAGAAGAAACTTGCCACGCAATACCTTGCCGACGCCAAGCGCCTGATAGCTTCAAACGACAAGAAAGAACAGGAAGAAGGATTCCTTGCCCTGTACCGCAGCCACAAGTGCTTGCCAAAGAACAAGGCATTGATTAAGTTCCTCAGCGAGCAGGGTATCAAAGCCGGTATGCTCAAAACCGAGGAAATCTACATGGAGCAGAACAACAAGCGTATGCACGAGGTTACCGACCCGCTGTATTTCGTAATCGATGAAAAGTTGAACAGCGTAGACCTCACCGACAAGGGTGTAGACTTAATTAGCGGTAACTCCGCCGACCCTACGTTCTTCGTACTTCCCGACATCACCGCCCAGCTCTCCGAACTGGAAAATGAAAAAGACCTGACGGATGAGGAACGCCTTGCCAAGAAAGACGCCCTTATGACCAACTTCGCCATCAAGAGCGAGCGTGTACATACCATCAACCAACTGTTGAAAGCTTACACCATGTTCGAGAAAGACGACGAATACGTAGTTATCGACGGTCAGGTGAAGATTGTGGACGAACAGACCGGACGTATCATGGAAGGCCGCCGCTACTCCGACGGCTTGCATCAGGCCATCGAAGCCAAAGAAGGCGTGAAAGTGGAAGCCGCCACACAGACCTTTGCAACGATTACGCTGCAAAATTACTTCCGTATGTATCACAAGCTGTCCGGTATGACCGGTACTGCCGAAACGGAAGCAGGCGAACTTTGGGACATCTACAAACTGGATGTAGTCGTTATCCCGACCAACCGCCCCATTGCCCGCAACGATATGAACGACCGCGTTTACAAGACCAAACGCGAAAAATATAAAGCCGTTATCGAAGAGATTGAGAAAATGGTGGCAGCCGGACGTCCTGTCCTGGTGGGTACTACTTCCGTTGAAATCTCCGAAATGCTGAGCAAGATGCTGACTATGCGCCATATCGAGCACAGCGTACTGAATGCGAAGCTGCACCAGAAGGAAGCCGACATTGTAGCCAAAGCCGGTTTGAGTTGCGCCGTAACCATTGCCACTAATATGGCGGGTCGTGGTACGGACATCAAGCTGAGCCCGGAAGTAAAAGCTGCGGGCGGTCTTGCCATTATCGGTACGGAGCGTCACGAGTCGCGCCGTGTAGACCGCCAGTTGCGTGGTCGTGCCGGACGTCAGGGTGACCCCGGTTCATCCGTATTCTTCGTGTCTTTGGAAGACGACCTGATGCGTCTGTTCTCTTCCGACCGTATTGCCGGCGTTATGGACAAGCTCGGTTTCAAGGAAGGCGAAATGATTGAGCACAGCATGATTTCCAAGTCTATCGAACGTGCACAGAAGAAAGTGGAAGAAAACAACTTCGGTATCCGTAAACGCCTGCTGGAATACGACGATGTGATGAACAAACAGCGTACCGTAGTCTACACCAAACGCCGCCACGCTTTGATGGGCGAACGTATCGGTATGGACATTGTGAACATGATTTGGGACCGTTGTGTCAATGCGATCGAAGCTCCTACCTATGAGGACTGCAAGATGGATCTTCTCCAGACACTTGCCATGGAAACTCCGTTCACGGAAGAGGAGTTCCGCAACGAGAAAAAGGAGAAACTTGCCGATAAGGCTTTCGATGCTGCCATGGAACTTTTCAAACGCAAAACCGAACGTATGGCACAAATCGCTTATCCGGTTATCAAGCAGGTATACGAGAATCAAGGACACATGTACGAAAACATCCTGATTCCCATTACAGACGGCAAGCGCATGTATAACATCTCCTGCAACCTGAAAGCCGCTTATGAAAGCGAATGCAAGGAAGTAGTGAAAGCGTTTGAGAAGTCTATCCTGCTGCATGTCATCGATGAAGCATGGAAAGAAAACCTGCGCGAACTGGATGACTTGAAACACTCCGTACAGAATGCCAGCTACGAACAGAAAGACCCGTTGTTGATTTACAAGCTGGAGTCTGTAAACCTGTTCGATACAATGGTAGACAAGATAAACAATCAGACAGTTTCCATCCTGATGCGCGGACAAATCCCGGTACAGGAACCGCAGGAAGTTCGTCAGGCAGCTCCCGAACAACGTCAGGATTTAAGCAAGTATCGCGAGCAAAAGCAAGACCTGACCGACCCAAACCAGCAAGCCGCCGCCCAGCAAGATACGCGCGAACAGCAGAAACGCGAACCTATCCGCGTAGAAAAGACGGTGGGACGTAACGACCCTTGTCCGTGCGGAAGCGGTAAAAAGTACAAGAACTGTCACGGAAAGAATGCATAAAATAGCAATTAGTGGTTAGTGATTAAGGGTTCATTGAGTACCAATCTTAACCACTAGCCACTAACCACTAATCGCTAATCACTATAATAAGAGCCTCGAACGGTTAAAAACTGTTCGAGGCTTTTATTTATTCAAGTAAAAGATTACTTTTGTTTTTCAGAACTAAGAATAAAAGACTATGACTAAATACTCTTATTACCTGTTACTGTCTTGTTTGATGTTTTTGGCGGGTTGCCAAACCGTCGAACCGCTTGCCATAGATTATATGTTACCGGCGGATGTAAGTTTCCCACCGAGTTTGAAACGGGTAGCCATTGTCAATAACATGCCTGAAGTTCCGGACAACAAGCCTATTCTTGCCAAAGAGAAGAAAAAAGACGATTTTGAGATAGCCAGCAAAACAGATTATTACAACGGCAATGCCGCTATTGCCACGGAATCCCTTGCCGAAGCCCTTGCCCACGAGAACTACTTCAACGAAGTGGTTATCTGCGATTCGGCCTTACGTGCCCACGATGTCACTCCCCGCGAAGGAGTGCTGTCACAAGAAGAAACAAACCGGTTGGTGCATGACTTGGACGTAGATTTCCTCATCGCATTGGAAAACGTACAGATACGCTCTGTCCGCAAAATAAAGTACATGCGCGACTGGGGCATTTATTACGGCACGGTAGATGCCCGGATATATCCTACTGTCAGGATTTACCTGCCCAACCGCAGTACCCCTATGGCTACAATCAACGCTAACGACAGCATTTTCTGGGAAGAAACCGGAAACGGTCCCTTTGTACAAGGCAACCTCATCAGTGAAGAAGAACTGATAAAACAAGCTTCTGATTTTGCCGGAACCATACCGGTAAAAAAACTGCTGCCGTATTGGAAAACCGCCAACCGCTATCTGTTCTGCGGCGGTTCCGTAAACATGCGCGATGCCGCCGTATATGCTCGGGACAAGCAATGGAACACAGCCATCGGGCTATGGAAGCAAACCTACGCCACCCAAAAAGGAAAGAAAAAGATGCAGGCAGCCTATAACCTTGCTGTCGGCTATGAAATGCAGGACAGTATTGCCGCCGCTCTCGACTGGGCGTTGAAAGCGCAAGCCGAAGCACGTATCGTAGACGGCGTGGATAAAAAAGATTTGATTCACCTTGGCAAAGCGGATATCCCCTACTACGTCCTTACAACACTTTACGCCACCGAATTAAAGGAACGGAAAGAAGGCTTATCGCGCCTAAATATGCAAATGCAGCGATTTAATAATGATTTTTAGTCAAATACTGTAAATGTAATTGTTTTTTTTATACCTTTGAACATCCATTAAGTAAAGAAAAGCAATTATGAAACTCAGTCAACCGGCATTATCTCTTCTCGAAGAAACTATCAAACAGGCAATCGGCAAGTACGCTTGCGGTTGTGAGCAGACAGTCGTTACGGATATCCATCTGCAAGCCAACCAAAGTTCGGGCGAATTTTCCATATTCGATGATGATGACAAAGAACTCGCCAGTACCACCATAGAAGAATGGATGACATACGAAGGCGATGATTTCTACGAAAACATGGAACGCATCCTGAGCAATCTGCTCTGCAACCTCAAGAACCGGGGTGCTTTTGACAAGCTGACCATCATGAAGCCTTTCTCTTTCGTATTAGTAGATGACGACAAGGAAACCATAGCCGAACTCTTGTTGCTGGACGATGACACCCTGCTGGTAAACGAAGAGCTGTTGAAGGGATTGGATGAGGAGTTGGATGCTTTCCTAAAAGACTTACTGGAGAAATAACGAATCATATACGAATCGTACAACGTACATAAAAGAAAGGTCCGGACTTTATTGAGTCCGGACCTTTCTTTTATATCGGAGATACTGTCTTACGCTTTCTTCAAAGCGGCAATACTTTCTCTCAGTGAGCTGATGATACTCTCCGCGTCCGCCTGTTTCTTGCGTTCCATTTCGATAACGGCAGCAGGAGCATTATTCACGAACTTCTCGTTACTCAGTTTCTTCAGAACGCCTTGCAGGAAGCCTTCCTTATGCTTCAATTCAGCTTCCATACGGGCTATTTCGGCTTCCACATCAATCATGTTGCCCAAAGGAACGGCAAATTCCGTTGTGCCTACCATGAAAGCGGCAGCGCCGTCGGCCTTAGCCTCAACTGCGGTTACGACAGAAAGGTTGCACATCTTGATAATGACAGCATCGAAAGCAGCCACCGGGTTTTCACCGACAACCTGTAATTCCAACGGTCCTTTTTGGGCGATGTTCTTCTGCAAACGGATAGAACGTACATTACTGATAACCTCTTTCACCACCTCGAACTGCTGTACAAAAGCCTCGTCCACTTCCGTCGACATGGAGATAGGGCTTACCATAAGGCTTTCTCCATTCTTACGGTCGACGATGTGCTGCCACAACTCTTCAGTGATGAACGGCATGAACGGGTGCAGCAGATGCAACAGATTATCGAAGAGACCGATAGTCGTATCGTACACCTTCTTGTTGATGGGCTGTCCGTAAGCAGGCTTAATCATCTCCAGATACCAGGAAGAGAACTCATCCCAGAAGAGCTTGTACACCGCCATCAATGCTTCGCTCAAACGATACTTGCCGAACAGGTCTGCCAATTCGGCAGCCACGGCATTCTGTTTGGACTCGAACCAGCGCATAGCCAGTTCGGCAGCTTCTGGCACAGGCACTTCCTCACTCACTTCCCAGCCCTTAACCAGGCGGAAAGCATTCCATATCTTATTGTTGAAGTTACGTCCCTGTTCGCAAAGCGCATCGTCAAAAAGGATGTCGTTACCTGCAGGAGCCGAAAGCATCATACCCATACGCACACCATCGGCACCGTAACGGTCTATCAGGTCAAGCGGGTCGGGTGAATTGCCGAGCGATTTGGACATCTTGCGTCCCAGCTTGTCGCGGACAATACCCGTGAAGTAAACGTTCTTGAACGGCATCTTACCTTCGTAT
Source organism: Bacteroides stercoris ATCC 43183 (assembly GCF_025147325.1). Lineage (NCBI taxonomy): Bacteria > Pseudomonadati > Bacteroidota > Bacteroidia > Bacteroidales > Bacteroidaceae > Bacteroides > Bacteroides stercoris. The sequence goes on along the minus strand of NZ_CP102262.1, from coordinate 1,722,033 downwards.
TCATACCCTGCCATAATCATGCGCGCCACCCAGAAGAAGATAATATCCGGCCCCGTTACCAGGTCACTGGTAGGATAATAATAGTTGATTTCTTCGTTGCCCGGATTCAGGATACCGTCGAACAGGGAGATAGGCCACAACCAGGAAGAAAACCAGGTGTCGAGACAATCCTCGTCCTGACGCAAATCCTCTATTTTAAGGGCAGGATTTCCGGTCTTTTCCTGTGCCAGCTTCAAGGCCTCTTCGGGAGTGGCTGCCACCACATATCCGCCTTCCGGCAGGAAGTAAGCGGGAATGCGGTGTCCCCACCACAACTGGCGGCTGATACACCAGTCCTTGATATTCTCCAGCCAATTTCTATAGGTATTCTTATATTTGGCTGGATAGAATTTCAAGTCATCATTCATTACCGGAGGCAGAGCCATATCGGCAAAGTGCTGCATCTTGAGGAACCACTGCATGGAGAGCTTCGGCTCGATTGCCACGTTGGTACGTTCGGAGAAACCGACCTTATTGGTATAGGCTTCCACCTTTTCCAGCAACCCGGCACCCTGCAGGTCTTTCTCAATCTGCTCGCGTACATCGAAGCGGTCCATGCCTACGTACAGTCCGGCTGCTTCGCTCAGCGTACCGTTGTCGTTGAAGATGTCGATGGCAGGCAGGTTGTATTTCTCGCCCAGCATATAGTCGTTGACATCGTGTGCAGGAGTTACCTTCAGACAGCCCGTACCGAACTCCACGTCTACATAATCATCCTGGATAACAGGAATAACGCGGTTCACCAGCGGCACAATCACTTTCTTGCCTTTCAGCCATTGGTTCTTCGGGTCGGCAGGGTTGATACACATCGCCGTATCACCCATGATTGTTTCGGGACGTGTAGTGGCTACCACGGCATAACGCTTGCCGGAAGCGTCGCGATGAACCACTTCGCCTTCGGCTCCCGTCTCACCGGACATGTCATCGTCGGCAACGTAATATTTCAGATAATACAGCTTGCTGTGCTCTTCCTTATAGATAACCTCTTCGTCGCTGAGGGCGGTGAGGGCTTTCGGGTCCCAGTTCACCATACGCACACCGCGATAAATCAGCCCCTTGTTGTAAAGGTCTACAAACACTTTAATCACGCTTTCACTGCGTTTCTCATCCATGGTGAAGGCAGTGCGGTCCCAATCGCAGGAAGCGCCCAACTTACGGAGCTGTTTCAGGATGATGCCACCGTGCTCGTCCGTCCATTCCCAGGCATGCTTCAGGAATTCGTCGCGGGTAAGGTCTGTTTTCTTGATGCCCTGTGCGGCAAGCTTGTTCACAACCTTGGCTTCGGTGGCAATGGAAGCATGGTCCGTACCCGGAACCCAGCAGGCGTTCTTGCCTTCCATACGGGCACGGCGTACAAGGATATCTTGGATGGTATTATTAAGCATGTGTCCCATGTGGAGCACACCGGTGACGTTAGGGGGCGGAATGACGATGGTGTAGGGCTCACGACCATCGGGTTTAGAACTGAATAATTTGTGGTCTAACCAATACTGGTACCACTTTCCCTCTACGTCAGCGGGATTGTACTTACTTGCTAATTCCATGTTTCTAAAATCTATATTTTGTTATAATGGGCGCAAAATTAATAAATTAATAGCTTTATCCGGCAAAAGCAATGAAAAGAATTACATACCTTTGCTTTACAAATGATGATTTTATACGGAGTTGCCGTAACAAGCACCCGGTGCCGCTTCGGCTTCGGCTACCGAAACCGGAAGTTTCCACGCAAGGAAACAGGAGTATACACGCAGGGAAACGACAGTGTCTACGTAAGGAAACAGCAGTTTCCACGCAAGGGAACAGCAGTTTCCACGTAAGGAAACCGGAGTATCCACCGCTTGAAACTCCCGTTCCCAAAGGGAGAAACGACAGCACCGAAAGCAGGAAACCGGCACGGGCCCCAAAAAGAAGAATAGAATGAAGCGTAGCATAACAACAGCAGGAGTGAGATTCAGAGGCAATTCATTACTTTTGATATTTTTTTTGTTGCTCGTATTGTGCGTGCAGACAGTGCCCGGTTTGGGAGATGCCTACGCCATGTACGTATACCCGTCCATCGCCCGGGCACTTTCGTCCTTCTCCCGGCTTGTACCTTTCGCCATCGGCGACCTGTTCATTGCGCTAAGTATCGCCGGCGTACTTCTCTACCCTGTTTACGCACGCTGCATCCGCAAACAGAAATGGAACCGTATCCTGCTGAAAGATGTAAAGTATCTTCTATGGGTGTACGTATGGTTCTATCTGGCATGGGGACTGAATTACTCGCAAAAAAACTTTTACGAGCGGACGCGCATTCCTTACACAGCCTATACTCCTGATAACTTTCGGAGTTTTACAGACAGCTATATCGAGAATCTGAACAGCTCTTACACCGATATTACGTCGGTCGAAAAAGAGCTGGTCTGCCGTGAAAGCGTACGGGTCTATAATCAAATCGGTGACTCCTTAGGCGTTCACCGCCCCTTCCATCAAACGCCCCGCGCAAAGACAATGCTGTTCACCCCACTGATTTCCATGGTAGGCGTCACCGGCAGCATGGGACCTTTCTTCTGCGAGTTCACCCTGAACGGTGACTTGCTCCCCTCGCAATATCCGGCTACTTACGCCCACGAGCTTGCCCACTTATTGGGTATCACCAGCGAGGCGGAAGCCAACTTCTACGCCTATCAGGTATGTACACGCTCGCAAGTGCAGGCCATCCGCTTCAGCGGTTACCTTTCCGTACTGCCGCATGTCCTGAACAACGCCCGCCAGCTCATGGCTGAAGAGGAATACGCGCAGCTCTTCCGGCGCATACGTCCGGAGATTATCGGACTGGCAAAGAAGAACAGCGAGTACTGGATGAAGAAATACAATCCTGTAATCGGCCGCATTCAGGACCGGATATACGACTTATACCTGAAAGGAAACAAGATAGAAAGCGGGCGGAAAAACTACTCGGAAGTGGTAGGTCTGCTGATTTCGTATGAGGAATGGAAGAAAAACAGTATCTTTGCGTCAATAATGTTTAATTAAAAAAATAACTCATGCAACATACAAGAAAGGAACAGATGGAAGCCTTCGGCCGCTTCCTCGACATACTCGACGAACTGCGTGTGAAATGTCCCTGGGACAAGAAGCAGACCAACGAAAGCCTGCGTCCCAATACCATTGAAGAGACTTATGAACTATGCGATGCCCTGATGCGCGACGATAAGCAGGATATCTGCAAAGAACTGGGAGACGTGCTGCTCCACGTGGCTTTCTATGCCAAGATAGGTTCGGAAACCGGCGATTTCGACATAAAGGATGTATGCGACCGCTTATGTGAAAAGCTTATCTTCCGCCATCCCCACGTATTCGGTGATGTGAAAGCGGAGACTGCAGGACAGGTATCCGAAAACTGGGAACAGTTGAAACTCAAGGAAAAAGGGGGCAACAAAACGGTGTTGAGCGGTGTGCCCGCCGCCCTGCCCTCGCTCATCAAGGCATACCGCATTCAGGACAAAGCCCGCAACGTGGGTTTCGACTGGGAAGAACGGGAACAGGTGTGGGATAAAGTAAAAGAAGAAATCGGAGAATTCCAAGCCGAAGTGGCCCGCATGGACAAGCAGAAAGCAGAAGAGGAATTCGGTGACGTAATGTTCAGCCTTATCAATGCCGCACGCCTGTATAAAATAAATCCGGACAATGCACTGGAGCATACCAACCAGAAGTTTATCCGCCGCTTCAACTATGTGGAAGCACATAGCATCAAGGAAGGCAGAAACCTGCACGACATGACGCTGGAAGAAATGGATAAATTATGGGAAGAAGCCAAAGCATTGGAAAAGAAAGGAAACTGAAATTCACTTACTATCTGTTTCTTTTCAGGCACGGAATTACACGGATTTCACGGAAAAAGATAAAATAAATCCGTGTAATTCCGTGCCTGAAAGAAATCATCAAGTGTATTTGAACACTCTCCTTTTAAATATTAAAGTTACAACCTGTAACTTTTCAGAACAGTCATTTTAGTTTTGACACACCCGCACAATTTTCAATCCGAGCATATATCCTTTTTCATTTCTTGCCCGGCTGGGGTTTCGACGTCTTATCTTTGTTGTCATTATGCCGCATTCCTTTCAGCAATTCCCGGTGAAAACGCATCTCGGCTTTCTGCACCAGATAAAGTTTCTTGGCAGACAATATCTTCTTGAACTTCGCAAAATAAGTCTTGTCCAAACGGTCGGCAGCGATACGGGCATCGTACACGCCTTCCATAATCACATCATATTGGGCTTCGGTGGTCTTTTCGTCCTTTCCCTGACGAATCAGACTCCACGCCTTGTCATTCTGCTCTTTTTTCTTGTCCTGCAATTCAAAATAAAGAGGAAAGAACCTGGCTGCCTCTTCCTTGGTCAATCCGGCTTTTTCTGTGATATATGCTTTTTGTCTGGCACGGAACTCAGCAGGCGACAAACGTTGGTTGCATCCGTCCGCTGCCCGCAATACGGGTGCCAGACTGCACATCATTACTAATAAAACAATCAGCTTTTTCATTTCTTTTTTCAATCGGTTAAAGTTCTCTACGGTTTATTCGGCATCGGAATCGGCCAGATATACATACAATGAGTAGTCGTCAAGCATGGAGTTATCCACCGCCATGTTGATATATTCCATTTCGGTTTCCGTTTCGTCGGCAGCCATGCGGTCGGTCGCAGCCGGCGTACGGTCAGAGGAAGCCACGCGGATAATCAATGCCGCACCTACAAACATAGCTGCCATATAGGCCCAGGGTTTCACCCTCTCCCACATCGTAGGCTCTTTCTGTTCGAAGGCAAGTTTCTCCTTTTCGGGCAGACGGTTCATCAGCTCCGAAGTGAAATTCTCAAAATATCCTTCGGGAACACGGAAAGCATTCTCCGTCCCTACTTTCTTGAGTATGTTGTCTTCTTCTTTCATAAGCTCTTCTCCTTTCTGTTTGGTTAGACTTTTTTTCACGTTAAAGGTTTAATCTTCTTCTCCCAATATCTTCTCTATTTTTTTTACGGCATGGTGGTAGGACGCTTTCAAAGCCCCCACCGAAGTGCCGAAAATATCGGATATCTGCTCGTATTTCATTTCCTGGTAGTACTTCAGGTTGAACACCATGCGTTGCTTTTCGGGCAAGGTGAGCAACGCTTTCTGCAAGGCCATCTGAGCTTTGTCGCCCGAAAAGTAAGGATCGCTCTCCAGCTTCTGAAGGGTGTCGGCTTCGGGAGCGTCCAACGACACGGTGCTCGCCGCCCGCTGTTTGTTCAGGAAAGTAAGGCATTCGTTCAGGGCGATGCGGTAGAGCCAGGTGGAGAGTTTGGCCTCTGCCCGGAAATAATCGATATTGAGCCATGCCTTGACGAAGGTATTCTGAAGCAAGTCGTTGGCATCCTCATGAGAAAGCACCATGCGCCGGATTTGCCAGTATAACTGCTCGCTGTATTGCGCCACAATCATCTCAAATCCCCGCTTCTGCGTACTTTCTTCCTGAAGAAGCGCCAGCACTTCGCGTTCGTTATAAGAAGGGTTCATATAGTCTATTCACATTTATATCTTTTCTCTACGCAAAGATAGAAAATTAAAAACGAAAAGCCATCCGCAAGAGGCAAAAAGCCCGGCAGGTACAAAAGCATATTGCCGATTCGTTTGTTTAATGCTCCTCTTTGACTTGGCGGCAGATACATTCTGCCAGATGGTCGTTGACAAAGCCTGCTGCCTGCAAATGCGCGTAGCAAATCGTGCTCCCGAAGAACTTGAATCCCCGTTTTTTCATGTCCTTGCTCATGGCATCGGATTGGGGCGATGATACAGGAATATCGCTCAATGAGTGAACGGTATTCACGATAGGCTTCCCGTCGGGGAAGAATGAAAGGGTGTAGTTATAAAAGCTGCCGAACTCCTTCTGCACGGCAAGGAACAGCCTTGCGTTCGTAATGGTCGATTTGATTTTCAGACGGTTCCGCACAATACCTTCAAACTGCATCAGACGCTCAACGTCCTCATCGGTCATTTGCGCCACTTGTCCGGCATCGAAGTTGCAAAAGGCTTTACGGTATCCCTCGCGCTTTTTGAGGATTGTGATCCAGCTCAGTCCGGCTTGGGAACTCTCCAATACAAGAAACTCAAACAGCGTCCTGTCATCGGTCACCAATCTTCCCCACTCCTCATCGTGGTACTTCACATACAGTTCATCCGTTCCGCACCAGCCGCAACGTCCGTTTATTATATCTTGCATACTTATAATATTTATACGTCAGCAAAGATAGCAAAATTCCGATTCACACCGATATGCAAAGCGTTTCTTTGGCCAACTGCGTGTCCGGAAAAACGGCGCGCGCCTCATCCAGCAATACCTGTTCATCGTCATAACGGGCGGAGAAATGACCTATCAGCAGCTTCTTCACTTCCGCATCGCGGGCTATCCGTGCGGCTTGCGAAGCGGTGGTATGGAACGTTTCTTTGGCACGCGGGGCGGCATCTTCGGCAAAAGTGGCCTCATGGAAAAGCAAATCCACTCCTTTTATCTGTTCTGTTATGGAAGGAAGATAAATCGTATCCGAACAATAGGCATAACGCCGCGGGGCAGCCGAGGGACGGGTGAGGCGGGCATTGGGTATCACCTCTCCTTCCGGCGTGACGTAATCCGCACCGTTCTTAATACGGTTCAGCTCGTACACCGGCACTTGATAGAAGTCTATCATGTCGCGCAGGATATGATTGGGGCGCGGCTTCTCGGCAAACAGAAAACCGCAGCAAGGCATGCGATGCCGCAAAGGAATGGTTGTCACCGTAAGCGACCGATCTTCATAAATCAAGGCGGCTTCTTTCGTCTCGAACGCGTGGAAGAAGATTTTATAGGTCATCTGATGATTGAAGAATGCGAGCATCGGCGTAAGAAGTTCTTCCAAACCTTTGGGAGAATGGATATGCAGGTCGGCCGTACGCCCCAAGAGATTAAGCGTGGATATCAGTCCCAGCAGCCCGAAACAGTGGTCGCCGTGCAGGTGGGAGATGAAGATACGGTTCAAACGCGAGAATTTGAGGCGTGACTTTCGGAATTGCAACTGTGCGCCTTCTCCACAGTCTATCATAAAAAGTTTGTCACGTAAGTTCACTACCTGCGAAGTAGGAAAATGGCGGGTGGTGGGCAATGCCGAACCGGAGCCAAGAATATGTAGTTCAAATTTCTCCATGATGGTGCAAAGATAAGGGTAATCATCACAGATTGCACAGATTATTGGCAAGAAATTAAGAGCCTGCCTAAAAAGAAAGGGCACTTGTGTTTGCCACAAGCACCCTTACCTTATTTATATGGAGAAGTAATTACTTCTTTCCGGCTTCCATTTGCTCTTTCAAAGCAGCCAGAGCGTCGATGTCGCCCAAAGTTGTAGAAGCAGCCTGGTTTTGGATAGAAGCAGGAGCTTCGTCTCTCTTACCGGAAGACTTCTTGGCAGCTTTCTTTTCTGCTCTTTCTTCAGCCTTGGCTACATCTTCGAAGATGCGGCTGTGAGACAGGATGATACGCTTAGCATCCTTGTTGAACTCGATAACTTTGAATTCGAGCTTCTCGTCCAACTGAGCCTGTGAGCCGTCTTCCTTAACGAGGTGTTTCGGAGTAGCAAAACCTTCTACGCCATAAGGCAGAGCAACAACTGCACCCTTGTCCAGCATTTCGATGATAGTACCTTCGTGTACAGAACCTACTGTGAATACAGTTTCAAATACATCCCAAGGATTCTCTTCGAGTTGCTTGTGACCGAGGCTCAAACGACGGTTTTCCTTGTCGATTTCCAATACCTGTACGTCGATGTCCGCACCGATTTGAGTGAATTCTGAAGGATGTTTAACCTTCTTAGTCCAAGACAGGTCAGAGATGTGAATCAAGCCGTCAACACCTTCTTCGATTTCTACGAATACACCGAAGTTAGTGAAGTTGCGAACTTTTGCAGTGTGCTTGGAACCGATAGGATATTTCTCTTCGATAGTTTCCCAAGGATCAGCTTTCAGCTGCTTGATACCGAGAGACATCTTACGTTCTTCGCGGTCCAGAGTCAGAACTACCGCCTCAACTTCGTCACCTACCTTCATGAAGTCCTGTGCAGAACGCAAGTGTTGTGACCAGGACATTTCGGATACGTGAATCAGACCTTCAACACCCGGAGCGATTTCGATGAATGCACCGTAGTCAGCCATAACGACAACTTTACCCTTCACGTGGTCGCCTACCTTCAAGTTAGGATCGAGGGCATCCCAAGGATGCGGAGTCAGCTGCTTCAAGCCGAGAGCGATACGTTTCTTCTCATCATCGAAGTCGAGGATAACGACGTTGAGCTTCTGGTCGAGTTCAACCACTTCTTTCGGATCGCTGACGCGACCCCAGGAGAGGTCTGTGATGTGAATCAAACCGTCTACGCCACCCAGGTCGATGAATACACCGTAGGATGTGATATTCTTAACGGTACCTTCGAGAACTTGTCCTTTTTCGAGTTTACCGATGATTTCTTTCTTCTGTTGTTCCAGTTCAGCCTCGATAAGAGCCTTGTGAGATACAACGACATTCTTGAATTCCTGATTGATTTTAACAACCTTGAATTCCATAGTCTTGCCAACGAATACATCGTAGTCGCGGATAGGCTTAACGTCGATTTGAGAACCCGGCAAGAATGCTTCGATACCGAATACGTCGACAATCATACCACCCTTAGTGCGGCACTTGATGTAACCCTTGATAATTTCTTCATTTTCCAAAGCAGCGTTAACGCGATCCCAAGAACGGGTAGCACGAGCTTTGCGGTGAGACAGAACCAGCTGTCCTTTCTTGTCTTCCTGGTTTTCGATGTACACTTCTACCGTATCACCTACTTTCAGGTCGGGATTGTAGCGGAATTCATTCAAAGGAATGATACCGTCTGATTTGTAACCGATGTTCACAACTACTTCACGCTTGTTCATTGCGATTACGGTTCCGTCAACTACCTCGCGGTCGTTAACTTTGTTCAGCGTGTTGTCATACGCCTTTTCCAAGTCTTCGTGACTTACGTTTGTTACGGTTTCACCGTTTTCGTAAGCATCCCAGTTGAAGTCCTCAATGGGAGCAACATTTTTTAAATTTTCCATTAATAAATAAATTGTTTAACTCGTTAATTAAGTGAGACTTTATGTTGACTCATATTAAATCGGGCGCAAAGATAGGAGTATTTTCTTGAATGACAAAAAGTTCTTTCTGAAAATATCCGGTCTTTATGCCCGATTTCTAAAGATTTACACCTTATTATATGGTAGAATTCTCCCTGACATATGCCAAAGCCGCCCCTATGGCCGTGCGGTATTCCGCATAGGGCGGGATATGGAAACGCACATGATAAATGCTTTCCATCTTCGGAAACACTTCCCGGCATTGCGGCAACTGGGTAAGATTACCTATCAGCACAAAGTCCTTTACCGGACTGTTCAGGGCGGAAAGCACAGCCGCACCGCCGATAGTCTGGAGCACGGTATAAATGATGCCGCAGGCGATGTCTTCCGGTGAGGCGTTACTGTCGGCCTTTCCGAACAATGAAGCGGTAGCGGATACGGGCAGGTCGGGCAATGCGTTGTTACAGATATCGCCGATTTGCAGATTGACGCGGGTCACATCGCCTTTTGCCGCCAAACCGGCAACCTGATGAATGTCGTGTGTTTTGAGCAACAGCCGCGAAAGTCCCTGTAAGGTTCCGCCACCGATACCCATACCGCCGATATGCTGTATTTCATCCCCGTTGATTCTTACAAAGGAGGTGCCTGTTCCCATGCTGACAACTATCAGCCGGTCGATGTCCGTAGCATGGCGCGCCCCGAGTCCGTTGGCAATGAACTCATCCGTCTTGCGGGTGGGAAGTCCGTAAAGCGGGCTGTCCACAAACGCACTGCCCACACCGGTCAGCATCACCTGCTCCACATCGGACAAATGGATTCCGTTATCATAGATATACTTGCCGAACGCTCCGAACAGGGAAGTTACCGGGTCGGCTGCCGTTATGAACATTGGAGACTGTATCTTGCCTTTATTGAGTCCTACGATTTTAGTAGTGCTTCCACCTACGTCTATGCCTATTACAATTCCCATAGTCTTAAAATTTTGGCACAAAGATAAAGTATAAATTCTTATAATATGCCTTTCGGACCTACCTATTGAACAACTCAAACGTAAACTTAACCCCTACTTCCTGGTACTTCCAGTTTGCAAAGCTTGTAAAAACGCCGAAATCGAAGATGTGCGTACCGATGCCATACCCAAGCTCAAGATAAGGATTCAGGTGGGGAACCACCAGAGCATTCAGATACAACCGTTCATTCAATACGTATTGAGTATATTTCTTCAAGTGGCGGAGCAGCAGGAAAGGAGCCTCGTACGTAAAATGCCCGCGGATGTACTTACGGGACGAGTTATACCAACGCCCGTCGAGCAACTGGAACACTCCGCCGATTTCATCATTCCAGCCTACGGGAAGATTGGAACGGGCCAGATTGGCGAAATCCACAAAATAAAGCTCTTTCTGATTCGTAAAAGCACCCCAGCCGAAGCGGTAGTAAATGTCACGCATCAATCCCAACGGGATGTTGTGCTGGAAGTCCACTTCAATACGTTCGTACTTTCCGGTGCTGTGCATGACACCGCTGATACCGCGTTCCCAGTCTACGGAAACGGTGGGATATTTGGAATGAAGGTTGATTTTACGGTCGCCGCTCATATAATAATACTGACCGGGAGTCCACGTCAGGCGTACACGGGGTGCAAAGCTGTTATAACTGTGGCGGAACTTTTTCAGAACCGAAGGGTCGAATCCCGGATAGACAGATGACACACCCGCAGACATCACATTCGGAGCATCGGGGTAGACAAGAACGAATTTAGAACGCTCCACTTCGGTACGCCTGTGTAAGGAAAGCCCCACATCCAGAGTCAGACCGTTGACAATCTCCCAGCTGTGGCGTATGTGCAAATACAAGTCCTTAAAATAGTCCAGGTGAATCTGGTCGAAATCAAAGATACTGTCGGGAATAGCTTTCAAATCGTCCAGCACATCGCTGCTGTAGATACGGTTACCGTTACCCACGCTGACATGCAGGGCGGCACGCTTGCGGGGCCAATAGTCGAAATCGGAATTGACCGACCAGTAAAACTCCTTCCGTTTGAAGTTGTAACCTAACTTGGGAACGATACGCAACAGACGGTCGCCCTTAAACAACCGGTTGTATTTAAATTCCTGACGGTAAGAGAAACCGTTGCTCTTGCTGTAGCTCAGCAACAAAGGATTTATAAGAGGCGAACAGCGCACACTCCCCATTTTGGCAAGGTCTACCGTATACTTGCTTACCAGCGCATCGCCTATCTGCCCCCAGAACTCCAGCCGCTTGTTCTTGGGCTTTTTCTTATAGAGAAGCGTGTCACGGCGCAAGAAGAAGTCCTCATACAGCTTCTTCTCATGCGAAGTCAGCGGAATAGGACGCAGCTTATTGAAGTGGGCGGTATCACGCCGGTAAGCATTGGTATCCGTCAGCAGAGTATAAGATTCCGACAGGTCGTATTTGCTTTTTGTCCTGTTCCGCACAACAGCCGGGTCTTTCTGACTAATCTCCTTATAGTCGAGTACCGCCGTATAGCTGCCGTCGATGACATTGCCCAGCAAACGAAATGTGGCATCGATGTTGAAATGCACAGGCAAAAACTCATTAGCGCTCCCCACCTGTCCCATTCTTACCAGATTATTAAAACGCAGCATCTCGGAACGCCCGGAAAAACGAATCTCGCGCACACTCCACACATTGTCGCTGACCACCATGTATCCCCCCACGAGCTGAAAACTCTTGCTCTTCGGCATAAAACGGATACGGAACTCACGGTTGTGCGCTTCACCCATTATGGAATCTATATAATAGGTATAGAATTTCTTTGCATTGGAAGCCAGCGGGGAGAGCAGCTTATCATACAGCAAGGTGGAAGAGTAGATATTGATGTGGAAGTATTCAAGCAAACGGCCGTCCAGTTCCCAAAGTTCGGAAGAAGTGCCCACACTGGCTTTCACTTTCTGGTCGTAAATATCGGGAGCGGTATAATGCAGTTCGCTGTATGTCTCCATCATATACTCCCGGACCCCTTTCTTCATACGGAACATGGAAGGGATAAAGCGGAGCAGATGATTTTTCTTGCGGATGTTTGCCCAGCCTTTTATATAAAGTTCCGCCTTGTACTCATCGACAACGCGCTCGTAAAAAGGCGCAAAGAAGATAACCTTGTCCATAATGGAATCCGCATAAGCCCGTTGTCCCGCATACGATTGGGGAACAGCCGTAGCACCCGCCTTCTGCAAACTTGCACACAAGAAACAGATTCCTATCCATATACATATAATATGTTTCAACCGCAATATCTTCTTATGAGGGAACAAATATAGAAAAAAAGTAATAACTTCCACCTTTATTCCATTTTCATTTTCAGAGGACGATATTTCTCCAAAAAACATTATTTTCAAGAGCACCCCTTATTTTTTAGGGGTATATCTTCAAAAAACATATAAAAAATCAAGATTACCCCCTGAAAAGTAGGGGGTGATTCAGAAAAAACATATAATTTTGCGCCCAACAACCAATAAAAGAAGAGACTAATATGTCAAAAATGAGATTTTTTGCTTTGCAAGAGCTCGCCAATCGCCGCCCTCTTGAAGTCATCACTCCTTCAAACAAGTTGTCCGATTATTACGGCAGCCATGTTTTCGACCGTAAAAAGATGCAGGAATACCTGCCCAAAGAAGCCTACAAAGCTGTAACAGACGCCATTGAAAAAGGAACTCCCATCAACAGGGAAATGGCCGATTTAATAGCAAACGGCATGAAAAGCTGGGCAAAATCCCTGAACGTTACCCACTACACCCACTGGTTCCAACCTCTGACAGACGGTACAGCCGAAAAGCATGACGGCTTCATCGAATTCGGAGAAGACGGAGATGTCATTGAACGCTTTTCCGGAAAGCTGCTTATCCAACAGGAACCGGATGCTTCTTCTTTCCCCAACGGTGGTATCCGCAACACATTCGAGGCACGCGGATATACGGCATGGGATGTTTCTTCACCGGCTTTTGTCGTAGACACCACGCTCTGTATCCCAACAATCTTCATCTCCTACACAGGCGAGGCGCTGGACTATAAGACACCTCTGCTCAAGGCCCTTGCAGCTGTGGACAAAGCCGCAACGGATGTCTGCCAGCTTTTCGACAAGAACATAGCACGCGTATATACGAACTTGGGCTGGGAACAGGAATATTTCCTCGTCGACCTGGCGCTCTATAACGCACGTCCCGACTTATGCCTGACAGGACGTACACTCATGGGGCACTCTTCTGCCAAAGACCAGCAGTTGGAAGACCATTATTTCGGTTCTATCCCGCCACGTGTCACTGCCTTTATGAAAGAACTGGAAATAGAGTGCCACAAACTGGGCATTCCCGTCAAGACGCGCCACAACGAGGTTGCCCCCAACCAGTTTGAGCTGGCCCCCATCTTCGAGAACGCCAATCTTGCCAACGACCACAACCAGCTGGTTATGGATTTGATGAAACGCATCGCACGCAAACACAACTTTGCCGTGCTGTTGCATGAAAAGCCATACAGCGGCGTGAACGGTTCGGGCAAGCATAACAACTGGTCGCTCTGCACCGATACGGGAATAAACCTTTTTGCTCCGGGAAAAAATCCGAAAGGCAACATGCTGTTCCTCACATTCCTTGTGAATGTACTGATGATGGTATACAAAAACCAGGACTTGCTCCGCGCTTCCATTGCAAGTGCCGGAAACAGCTACCGCTTAGGCGCCAATGAGGCTCCCCCTGCCATTTTATCCATATTCCTGGGCAAGCAGTTATCTTCCATCCTCGATGAGATAGCCCGTCAGGTAAGCAACAGTAAGATGACAGCCGAGGAAAAGACTACGCTAAAGTTAGGTATCGGACGTATCCCTGAGATTCTGCTGGACACGACAGACCGCAACCGCACCTCTCCTTTCGCTTTCACGGGAAACCGTTTTGAGTTCCGCGCCGCCGGTTCATCAGCCAACTGTGCTGCGGCAATGATTGCCATCAATGCGGCAATGGCCAACCAACTGAACGAATTCAAAGTATCCATTGAGAAGCTCATGGAAGAGGGTGTCGGCAAGGACGAAGCCATTTTCCGCATTCTGAAAGAAACAATCATCGCCTCGGAACCCATCCGTTTTGAAGGAGACGGCTATTCCGAACAATGGAAACAGGAAGCTGCCAAACGCGGACTGACCAATATCTGCCATGTGCCGGAAGCCTTGATGCGTTATATGGACAACCAGGCACGTTCCGTACTCATCGGCGAACGCATCTTCAACGAAACGGAGCTGGCCTGCCGTCTTGAAGTGGAACTGGAAAAGTACACAATGAAAGTACAGATTGAAAGCCGCGTTTTAGGTGATCTTGCCATCAACCATATCGTACCGACTGCCGTTATCTACCAGAACCGTTTGCTGGAAAACCTGCGTGGACTGCGCGAAACTTTCACTCCGGAAGAGTATGAAATACTCAGCGCTGACCGCAAGGAACTGATACGTGAAATCTCCCACCGCGTAACAGCCATCAAAATGCAGGTACGTGAAATGACGGAAGCCCGCAAGGTTGCCAACCACATGGACAATTACAAAGACAAGGCCTTTGCATACGAAGAAACAGTACGCCCCTACCTGGAAAGCATCCGCGAGCATATCGACAATCTTGAAATGGAAATAGATGATGAGATATGGCCGTTGCCGAAGTACAGGGAACTGCTGTTCACCAAATGATAAATGAACGGCTTTGCTGATAAACCGACTTCAAATTATGAATGATGAACCTGCCGCATTGTCATGCCAAACGGTAATTCATCATTCATAATTTAAAATTCCTTTCCCCCTTCCTTGCACTTTTTTGATACAAATGTGTCATTTTTAATTTTTTCTTTTTACATTTGTGCTGTACAACACAGTTTTGCAGCATTTATGGTAAAAATAAATTTATCCGATATTAATGTTCCGGAGTTGATTCCCGATATATGGTCACCTCTGAATGAAGAACAGCGAGAGTTTCTTGCCAACCATTTTACGCTTCAGAATTATAAGAAGAACGAAATTATCCATTGTGAAGGCGAGACACCTACTTGCCTGATGTGTCTGCTGAATGGAAAAGTCAAAATCTATAAAGACGGTGTGGGCGGAAGAAGCCAGATTATCCGTATGATCAAGCCCACTGAGTATTTCGGATATCGCCCTTATTTTGCCAAAGCGGATTATGTAACCGCTGCCTGTGCATTTGAACCGTCATTGGTCTGTCTGATACCCATGACTGCCATAATGACATTACTATCGCAAAACAATGAACTGGCGATGTTCTTTATCAGACGATTGTCCATTGACCTCGGTATCGCCGACGAACGTACGGTGAACCTCACCCAAAAGCATATCCGCGGCCGTCTGGCAGAATCGCTTATTTTCCTCAAAGAAAGCTATGGCCTGGAAGAGGACGGTTCTACTTTAAGTATCTACCTGTCCCGTGAAGATTTAGCCAACCTTTCCAATATGACAACATCCAATGCTATCCGCACCCTCTCACAATTTGCTGCGGAACGCCTGATTACCATTGACGGAAGAAAAATCAAAATTATCGACGAGGAAAAGCTGAAGAAGATAAGTAAGATAGGATAAACTTCTAAAATTAAAAATTGAGAATAAAAAAATAGGGCTGCGCGGTGTTTGTTATACAACACTTGTATTGCGCAGCCCTATTTTTTTATTCTCAATTCCCAATTTTTAATTTAACAAGAATCTTTCCGCCTCAATCGCTGCCATACATCCTGTAGCTGCCGCTGTGATGGCCTGACGGTAATGAGGGTCGGCAACATCTCCCGCTGCAAACACTCCGGGAACCTTTGTACGGGGAGTACCGGGATCTGTCAGTATATAGCCCGTTTCGTCGGTGTCGACATACGGTTTGAAAATATCGGAATTAGGCTTATGGCCGATAGCCAGGAAAAAGCCGTCGATAGCCAGGTCATAACGCTGTTCGTCCGCTTCACCCATACGCTTCACCAAGTGTACGCCTTCCACACCGTTATCTCCATATAATCCTACTGCATTGTGTTCAAACAAAACTTCTATTTTCTCATTCTCCATTACACGCTTCTGCATAATCTTGGAAGCACGCAAGAACGGTTTACGCACAATCAGGTACACTTTGCTTGCCAGACCCGCCAGATAAGAGGCTTCCTCACATGCCGTATCGCCGCCGCCAACTACCGCTACGACCTTCTTCCGATAGAAGAAACCGTCACAGGTAGCACAGGCGCTGACACCCATGCCGGCATATTTCTTCTCGTCTTCCAGTCCTAAATACTTGGCAGCAGCACCGGTAGCAATAATAACGGTTTGCGCTTCAATGACCTTTTCTTCATCAATGGTTATCTTATAGGGAGACTTACTCAAATCGGCAGCCGTAGCCACGCCGAAACGCAAGTCCGCACCGAAGCGTTCAGCCTGTTTGCGCAAATCCTCCATCATCTGCGTACCGCTGATACCTTCCGGATAACCGGGAAAATTCTCGATATCGGTGGTGGTGGTCAACTGTCCGCCGGGTTGAAGCCCCTCATAAAGCACCGGAGAAAGATTGGCACGTGCAGCATAGATAGCTGCGGTATATCCGGCAGGACCGGAACCTATAATTAAACACTTTACTTTTTCTGCTTCCATATTATTCTTTTTTATTAGTAACGTTTATCATCTTAAATCAACCAGTTCGGCTGTAGGATATGCTTTCCTGTCAAACACAAAAAGGCTGTCATCATAGTTCTTGCCCGTCTGATAGGAATTTATGAACACTACTGCCGCATCTTTGCTGCCCCGCTGAACCATACTCAGTTTTAACGGGCGGAACGAACCTTTTTCTATATACAGGATAATACATTGCATATCCTGGCTGCGTTTGGTAGCGTTCATCACCACTTTATACGCCGTATCATCCGAAGCATTGCCGGTTTTAGCCACTTTCAGCTTATAATCCTGCTTATAGAGCGACAACCACGAATAAGGATTGATGCTCTGCAACTCTTCGGGAGTGGGTTCGGAAACATTAACCTCATCGCTCGAAGCAAGATAACTCCACTGTGTGCGTCCGTCGAACCATGTCGTCACTCCTTCCGTCTCCAGCAGAAATTTATCGCCTTTCAAACGGATGGAACCGTTCGTATTTCCTTCAGGCGCACGGACGGAGAAAGTGATTTTGACCCCACCTTCCCTGCGAAAAGCATCTGCCGCACGGTCAAGTATATCTCTGGCATCCGGCTGCTGTGCAACCGTAGGGATAGTCAGGAAAAGCATCCAGACTGTGAATAAAAGACTGTTGATTTTCATGTACTTCAAACGTTGATTTGTTACAAATTGTTCAAGCGCGTTTCCAAGTCCGTTATATCCACGCAGAACACCTCACGCGCTTTACTGCCTTGCGCCGGACCTACAATCCCGGCTTTCTCCAACTGGTCCATAATACGCCCCGCACGATTATAACCGATGGCAAATTTACGCTGGATAAGCGAAGTGGAACCTTGCTGCTGATACACTATCAGCCGGGCGGCATCTTCAAACAGCGGGTCAAGACGTCCCATATCCACATCGCCCAAATCGCCGTTTGCATTTTCATCCACATACTCAGGCAGGTAGAATGCAGTGGGATACCCCTGCTGACGGGCTATGAATTTCGTTATCTCCGCCACTTCCGGCGTATCGATAAACGCGCACTGCACACGAACCGGGTCCGCACCTTGCAGGAACAGCATATCGCCGCGACCGATCAACTGGTTGGCTCCCGGCCGGTCGAGGATGGTACGGGAGTCCACCATAGCCGACACCCGGAAAGCGATACGTGCCGGGAAGTTGGCCTTAATCGTACCCGTAATGATATTCGTCGTAGGACGCTGGGTAGCGATAATCATGTGTATACCTACGGCACGCGCCAACTGGGCGATACGGGCAATAGGCAGTTCCACATCCTTACCGGCTGTCATAATCAAATCGCCGAACTCATCAATCACCACCACGATATACGGCATGAACTTATGTCCCTTTTCCGGATTCAGGCGGCGGTTGATAAACTTCTCGTTGTATTCTTTGATATTACGCACATGTGCAGCTTTCAGCAGGTCGTAACGGGTGTCCATTTCGATACAGATAGAGTTCAAAGTCTGTACAACCTTGGTAACATCCGTTATAATGGCATCCTCACCGTCGGGCAGCTTGGCAAGGAAATGATGTTCTATCACCGAATAGATACTGAACTCCACTTTCTTCGGGTCCACCAGCACGAACTTCAGTTCCGCGGGATGCTTCTTATAGAGCAGGGAAGTAATGATGGCATTCAACCCGACAGACTTACCCTGACCGGTAGCACCCGCCACGAGCACGTGGGGCATTTTACACAAATCCACCATAAAGACCTCATTGGTAATGGTCTTGCCCAATGCAATAGGCAGGTCGTACGTAGACTCCTGAAACTTCTTACTGCCGATGATGCTCTGGCCCGAGACAATCTTCGGATTGGAATTAGGCACTTCAATACCGATTGTTCCCTTTCCCGGTATCGGAGCAATGATACGGATGCCCAGCGCGGAAAGGCTGAGTGCGATATCATCTTCCAGACCGCGTATCTTGGAGATACGGACACCCTGTTCCGGCGTAATCTCATACAGCGTCACCGTAGGGCCCACCGTAGCTTTAATGGTACTGATTTCGATACCGAAGCTGCGCAGCGTATTGATAATCTTATCCTTATTGGCATTCTGTTCTGCCATATCGATGGTCGGTTCGGCATTGTCATAATGCTTCATCAGGTCAATGGTCGGATAATGATAGTTTTCCAAGTCAAGACAAGGGTTATACGGCTCTATTTCCGGACCGCGATACTCTTCATCCTCCACTGTCTCCACCTCAAAGACAGGACCTTTTTCCTCTTGCCGTCCCGATGCCGGAATGGCGGAAACGGTATCGGACGGCGGAGTCTCAATCGTCATAAGCACTTCGTCTTCTTCTTTTTCTTTGGCAAGTGAAGCTTTATGCGTTGCGGCATCTCCCAGGTCGAGCATTATCTCATGAGCATCCTCATCCTTCTCTTCTTTTCCGGCTTCTTCCGGAGCCTTCGTTTCTTCTTCTCTTCCCGCATCAGAAGCCGTTTCCGCCATTACCGGCGACTTCTTCCCCTTTACAGTCCAGGAATCTGTAAACTCTTCCGGAGCTTCACCGGATTTGCGTTCCGCCTTTTCTTTATGTTTCAGGAAACTGAGACTGAAAAGTTTTCTCAACCAGATAACGGTACGTGCACTCAGATAAATAAGGAAGCATATAGCAGTAACCAGCAGTATCATCCACAACCCCGGCACTCCCACTTGAGACACCAGCCAGTTGCTGACATTATATCCGTGCATGCCGCCCAGATAGAGGAAAGAGTCCTTATATTGGTCCACAAACACGAACCCGAAGAATATCGAGAACCAAATCAGCAGCAGGGAGCATCCTATGAACCACTTCCACAAACGTACCACGCGGACACGCATCAGCTTTAATCCGGCTACAGCCAGAAACACCAAGATGAAAAAGGAAGAGATGCCGAAGCAATCGTTTATCAAATAACTGGCAAGCTGCGCCCCACGCGAACCGGCATAGTTCTTCACGCCGTTATGCGTGGAAATCAGTTCCTGCGCATTACCCGAATCTATAATGCTCTGGTCTGCCGCCCCCGTAAAGAAGAAAGACGAAAAGGCCAGCAGCAGATAAACCGAAAAGATTACCAGTATCAGACCGGCAACAAAATGAACGGTTTCATTCTTTAAGACAGCAGCTGCCTTTCCGAAAAAAGAGATAGAGTGTTCCGTATCTTTAGTTGTATTTTTTTTGACCATAATGTATTCTGCTAATATCCGTACAATGACGCAAAAGTAACAAAAAAAAGCTTATGCAGTAATGCTTTCAAACCTTTTTCGTACCTTTGCGTTTCAAATCAAGAAGATATGAAAAAAGAAAGTCAAGTGATATTCGACCGCAATGTCGTGGAATTCGTAACCGTAGCTGCCGAGTTCTGCAAGTTTCTGGAACAGACGGAAACCATGAAGCGTTCCGTCTTCGTCGATACATCCTTAAAGATACTTCCCCTGCTTTATCTCAAGGCATCCATGCTTCCCAAATGCGAAACGATAGGCGATGAAGCCCTCGAAACATTCGTAACAGAGGAAACTTACGAAATACTCCGCATGA
The DNA here is from genome assembly GCF_025147325.1 of Bacteroides stercoris ATCC 43183. Taxonomy (NCBI): domain Bacteria; kingdom Pseudomonadati; phylum Bacteroidota; class Bacteroidia; order Bacteroidales; family Bacteroidaceae; genus Bacteroides; species Bacteroides stercoris. Next base: position 1,701,677 of record NZ_CP102262.1, on the reverse strand, counting down.
ACCTGGCCGGTATTCTTGCCGAAAAGGACGATTACCTGGATGTATTTGTATCGGATATGAAGTACAGCGACCAGCCCATCACCAAAAACATTTCCGAGGATTTGGCCGACATCTACCAGGACATCAGAGACTTTATTTTCGTATTCCAGCTGGGACTCAACGAGACGATGAACGATTCACTCGCCGCCTGCCAGGAACACTTCGCCCTATACTGGGGCCAAAAGCTGGTGAACACCCTGCGTGCCCTGCACGATGTGAAGTACAACCAACCGGATGAGGAAGAGGAAAACGAGGAAGCGGAGGAAGATGAATAAACTTTAAGCTATGATTATCAGAAGAAGTATAAATAAAGAAGAAGTAAAGGACATGCCGAAAGCCGTCTTCCCCGGACAGATACACGTTGTCCAGACTCCTCAAGAGGCAGAGCGTGCTGTGGCTTATCTGAAAAAATGCTCCATACTGGGTATCGACAGCGAAACGCGTCCGTCATTCACCAAAGGGCAGTCGCATAAGGTGGCTTTATTGCAGATTTCATCGGAAGAGCATTGTTTCCTTTTCCGCCTCAACCTCACCGGGCTCACCCTTCCGGTTATCACATTGCTCGAAACCCCCGCCGTAACCAAAGTCGGCCTCTCCCTGCGCGACGACTTCATGATGCTGCACAAACGTGCTCCGTTTGAACAGCGCGGCTGCATCGAGCTGCAGGAATATGTCCGCACGTTCGGCATTCAGGACAGAAGCCTTCAAAAGATATATGCCATCCTTTTCGGAGAAAAGATTTCAAAGAGCCAGCGCCTGTCCAACTGGGAAGCCGATGTGCTGACACCGTCCCAACAACAATACGCAGCTACCGACGCATGGGCCTGCCTGAACATATACAACCGGCTGCAGGAGCTGAAGCGTACCGGTGATTTTGAACTGGCAATCGAAGAAAGTTGCCACACAACCACATTATAACGTTACCACATCTTAATTATAATTATGTATAAAGTATATCTAAAGCCAGGTAAGGAAGAATCATTAAAACGTTTTCACCCCTGGGTGTTTTCAGGTGCCATCGCACATTTCGACGGAGAGCCGGAGGAAGGGGAAGTTGTTGAAATCTATACATCCAAAAAAGAGTTCATAGCCAAAGGACATTTCCAAATCGGCAGCATTGCCGTCCGTGTACTCAGCTTCTGCCGGGACGAGGCTATCGATGCCGGCTTCTGGAAACGCAAACTCAGCATAGCTTACGATATGCGACGCAGCATCGGCATAGCCGGAAATCCCACCAACAACACTTACCGTCTGGTACACGGCGAGGGCGACAACCTGCCGGGGCTCGTGATTGACATCTATGCCCGCACAGCCGTGATGCAGGCACATTCCGCCGGTATGCACCTCGACCGCATGGCGATAGCCGATGCACTGACCGAGGTGATGGGCGACCAAATAGACAATATATACTATAAATCCGAAACGACACTCCCCTTCAAAGCCGACCTCTATCCTGAAAACGGTTTCCTGAAAGGGGGAAGCGCGGATAACATCGCCATGGAATACGGTCTGAAATTCCATATCGACTGGCTGAAAGGCCAGAAAACCGGTTTCTTTGTAGACCAGCGCGAGAACCGTTCACTGCTGGAACGCTATGCCAACGGCCGCAGTGTGCTGAACATGTTCTGCTATACCGGCGGTTTTTCGGTTTACGCCATGCGCGGCAATGCCACACTGGTACATTCCGTAGACAGCTCGGCCAAAGCCATCGACCTGACCAACAAGAATATCGAATTGAACTTTCCCGGCGACAACCGTCATGCAGCCTATGCAGAGGATGCCTTTAAGTACCTTGACCGCATGGGCGACCAATACGACCTTATCATTCTGGACCCGCCGGCATTTGCCAAGCACCGCGATGCCCTGCGCAACGCCCTGCAAGGCTATCGGAAACTCAACGTCAAAGCTTTCGAGAAAATCAAACCGGGAGGCATACTTTTCACATTCTCCTGTTCGCAGGCCGTCAGCAAAGAGAATTTCCGCACTGCCGTATTCACCGCCGCTGCCATGTCGGGCCGCAGCGTGCGCATCCTGCACCAGTTGACGCAGCCCGCCGACCACCCGGTAAGCATCTATCACCCCGAAGGCGAATACCTGAAAGGACTTGTGCTATACGTGGAATAAGCAGGAACCGGCTTCTGTACAGGAAGGACAGAAAAAGCCCTTCATATACTAAACATTGTTAATATACTAAAGAAAACAAGCAAAACATTATGTTTTATAACATAAATCCCTTTATCTTTGCACCGTGTTTTTCATGGTATTAGATTTAAGGTTAATAAAGATTGGCTGTCTGGGATAGATAGCCTTCTTTTTTTTATACCTCCCGCCTTCCCTTTTTTTGATGCTTTATACATCGCCTTTTCCGATAATTTGTCTACATTTGCGTTTTATTAATTAGTTCAACTTCGAAAGACACGTTAATTTATAGAAAGCATTATGAGCATCAAGATTCGCTTAATCATTATGAATTTCCTACAGTTTGCCGTGTGGGGAGCATACCTCACATCAATGGGCAGTTACCTGGTAAACGTAGGCCTGCACGAGCACATCGGTATGTTTTACGCCATGCAGGGAATCGTATCGTTGTTTATGCCTGCCGTTCTCGGCATCATTGCCGACCGCTGGATACCGGCACAAAAGCTGTTAAGCTTCAGTCACTTCACCGCAGCCCTGTTCATGGCCGCAGCCGGATACTACGGCATGACGAAAGGTGCGGAGGTAGATTTCGGAACCCTGTTCACACTTTACTCGCTAAGCGTTGCTTTCTATATGCCTACATTGGCATTGTCGAACTCCGTGGCCTACACCGCACTCGACAAAGCCGGACTGGATACCATCAAGACATTCCCTCCCATACGTATTTTCGGCACAATCGGATTCATCTGCTCCATGTGGGTGGTGGACCTGCTCGGACTGCAAAATAATTACGGGCAGTTCTTTGCCTGCGCCATCATCGGAGTAGCGTATGGCGTATATGCGCTGACCCTGCCGGAATGCCCCACCAGCAAGGGCGACAATGCCAAATCATTGGTAGAGGCACTGGGCTTACGCGCCTTTACGCTATTCAAGCAGAAGAAAATGGCTGTTTTCTTCATTTTCTCCATGCTGCTGGGCGTTTCCTTGCAGATTACCAACGGATTTGCCAACCCCTACATCAGCAGTTTCGGCAGTATTCCCGAATATGCCGGCACTTTCGGAGTGCAACATGCCAACATACTGATTTCGCTGTCGCAAATATCCGAAACACTCTGCATCCTGCTGATACCTTTCTTCCTGAAACGCTTCGGCATCAAGCAGGTGATGCTGATTGCCATGCTGGCATGGGTATTGCGCTTCGGGCTCTTCGGCATGGGCAATCCCGGAAGCGGCGTATGGATGTTTGTACTTTCCATGATTGTGTACGGTGTGGCATTCGATTTCTTCAACATATCCGGTTCGCTGTTTGTTGACAGAGAGACCGACCGGGGCATCCGTTCCAGCGCACAGGGACTGTTCGTTATCATGACAAACGGTTTCGGTGCCACTATCGGCACACTGGGTGCACAGGCGGTAGTGAATCACTTTGTAGATTTCAACAGCAATGTCCCGCAGATAGCGCAATGGCAATCGGCATGGTACGTATTTGCAATCTACGCGCTGACCGTAGCAGTGGTGTTTGCCATCGTATTCAAGTACAAACACCATCCGGAAGATTTAAAGTAACTACAGCCGATGAACAAAAAAAAGATTGAGCTGCAAGTATTGAATATCTCAAACAGCCAGGCACAGGCCGGCGCTTATGCCATGGTGCTGGGCGAGATAAACGGCATGCGGCAACTGCCGGTTATCATAGGCAGTGCCGAGGCACAATCCATGATGATTGAAATGAGAGGCATCGTTCCTCCCCGGCCGCTGACGCATACGCTGTTTGCCTCAGTTCTCAAGGTACTGGGGGCAACCTTGCTGCGCGTGCTTATTTACAAAGTGGACAACGGTGTTTTCTATTCTTACCTCTATATGAAAACGGAAGAGACCATCCTGCGCATCGACGCACGTACCAGCGATGCCGTGGCCCTCGCCTTGCGCATGGATGCCCCCATTTTCATATACGATGATATTTTAGAAGCCGAATGCCTGAAAACAGAGCACAGCATCACTCCCACCCAACAGACGGATGATGCCGCCGCAGATGCCGCTACACGGAAAAAGACCCTGAAACAATTAAAGGAAGCCCTTCAAAACGCCATAGACGCAGAAGACTACGAACGGGCTGCACAACTAAGGGATATTATCAACCAGCATAAGAAACCATAAACAATCATGCACGTATTCTACACCCCCGACATACAATCGCAAGCCGAACTGCCCGAAGAAGAAGCCGCTCACGCAGTCCGCGTACTGCGGCTGCAAACAGGCGACGAGGTAACGCTGACCGACGGCAAAGGCAACTTCTACCGTGCGGAAATCAGTACCGCCACGACCAAGCGTTGCCTTGTCAACATACTTGAAACCATCCCCCAAGCGCCTTTATGGAGCGGACACCTGCACATTGCAATGGCTCCCACCAAGAATATGGACCGCACGGAATGGTTTGCAGAGAAAGCCACCGAAATAGGCTTTGACGAACTGACTTTCCTGAACTGCCGTTTTTCCGAACGTAAAATAATCAAAACGGAGCGCATTGCCAAGATACTGGTATCCGCCATCAAGCAGTCGCTGAAAGCACGCCTGCCCCGCCTGAACGGAATGACCGACTTCAACCGGTTCATCAGCCAGCCTTTCGAAGGCCGTAAATTCATCGCGCATTGTTACGAAGGAGAAAAACCTTTATTGAAAGATGTTGTCCGTAAAGGAGAAGACGCGCTGGTGCTTATCGGACCGGAAGGCGACTTCAGTGAAGAAGAGGTGAAACAGGCCATTGAAAACGGATTCGAGCCCATCAGCCTCGGCCGTTCCCGACTGCGCACTGAAACGGCGGCACTCGTAGCCTGCCACATATTGAATCTACAAAACCAATAATACGATATGAGAAAGAGTATTTCCTTCTATTTGCTGCCGGTTTTATTAACAGTGCTATGCCTGAGCTCATGCAGCGAAACCGGGCAAAAAACAGAATGCACGCATGTAATCCCCGCCAATGCCACAGAAGTGGCGGCACTCGACCTAAAAAGCATCGTCGATAAAGCCGGATTGAATACCTCAGACAGCCGGGCCACCTTGCAGAAGTTCCTGGGGCTGCTCCTTGAAGGCGGGAGCGCCAACCTGAAACAAGAAGCGGAAACTCTTCTGAAAGACCCTGCCGAAAGCGGGATAGACTGGAACGCCCCGCTCTACGTATTCGAAGCCCCTACGCTGCACAACACGGCAATCACCCTGAAAATTGCCGATTTAAAGAAGTTTGAAGCCATGCTCCGGCTGCTTGTCCAGGAACAGTTGTGCACCGCCCCGGTCGAGGCCGGCGGTTACCGGAGCGTTGAAATAAAAGACGCAGGAGTACTGCTTGCCTACAACGACGGCACTCTGCTGGGAGTTTACGGCGGCAGTACGGAACAGTTGAAGAAGCTGCAACCCGCCATCACCGCCCTCATGCAACAACCTGCCGACAAAAGCATCCGCACCGGCAAATACTTCGCCCCGATGATGCAACAAAAAGGAGACATACGCCTGCTGGCAACTCCCGATGCCCTCCCCATGGACGTTCGCGGTGTACTGACCTGGCCGCACGGCACGCAACTGCTGGGTTATGTCCTGTTTGAAAACGGACGTATATACGCTACCTTGCAAAACGCCGATTTCAAAGGAAATACCAAAGAAAGCAACCAGCCTTTCCACCCTCAAAATTCGCGGGAGCTGCAACAGGCCATGCTGAACATGATGCACGGACGAGCCTTCAACATTTCATTGACCAGCAACGAATTGCTTACTTTAAGCAACCTGCGGGTGCTTATGGAATATGCTCCGAACGAACCGGAAGTCAACATCCTCTATCAACTGATTATGAAAATAGAAGAGCTGAACCTGCGGGGAGACAAGAACCGGACCAACTTTACGGTCGTTCTGAACGAAAAGAACGAGAATGCCCTGAAACAGCTTACCGACTTTGCCAAGTTGTTCATAGGGATGTAACCGGCAGCTGGCATTCAGCGATTTATATTCAGCACGCAATGCGTAATTTGTAAATCATAAGTAATGGACCACATTCATTTACAGCATACCCTGCCCCAGGTCTTTGCCGCCCGTGACACCGTCATTTCACAGGTGTGGCATCAGGACATCGTGTTCGACAAAGGAAAGCGCTATCTGATAGAGGCTTCCTCCGGCACCGGAAAATCCTCCTTGTGCAGCTATATCTACGGGTATCGGCGCGACTATCAGGGCATCATCAGTTTCGACGGACGCAACATCCGCTCATTCTCCGTCGGCGAATGGGCAGATGTAAGGAAACATTCGCTCAGCATCCTTTTCCAGGAACTGCGTATCTTCCCCGAGCTGACCGCCCTTGAGAACGTCTTGTTAAAGAACCGCCTGACCAACCATAAGAAGAAAAAAGAAATTCTCGCCCTTTTCGAAGCAACCGGCATTCCCGACAAAACCGACGAAAGAGCCGGCAAGCTTTCCTTCGGGCAGCAGCAACGCGTCGCTTTTATCCGCAGCCTTTGCCAGCCGTTCGACTTTATCTTCCTGGACGAACCCATCAGCCACCTGGACAACGACAACAGTGCCATAATGAGCCGGTTGCTCATGGAAGAGGCGGGCAAGCAGGGAGCAGGCATTATTGTCACATCCATCGGGAAGCACCTGGAGCTCGAATACGATGAAACCTTCCGCCTATAACGCATAAACCATTATCCGCACCATGAACAGACTTGTTTGGAAACTTCTCCGCCAACATATCAGTATAGGCCAGTTGACCGGCTTTTTCCTCGCCAACCTCTTCGGCATGCTGATTGTATTACTGAGCGTACAATTCTACCGGGATGTACTCCCCGTTTTCACGCAGGGAGACAGCTTCATGAAAAAGAATTATATCATCGCCACAAAGAAAATCAGCGCACTCGGCAGTTTTACCGGAAGAAGCAACACCTTCTCCCCCAAGGAAATCGAAGAGATGAAAGAACAGTCTTTCACCGAAAGCGTGGGCGCCTTCACCCCTTCCTTGTTTAAAGTATCCGCAGGCTTAGGCATGCAGGAAGCCGGAATACATCTTTCCACCGAAATGTTTTTCGAGTCCGTACCCGACGAATATGTAGATGTCAGCCTGGATAACTGGCATTTTGACGAGTCCGCCCAAGTCATTCCCATCATCATTCCCCGCAATTACCTGAATCTGTATAACTTCGGATTTGCACAAAGCCGTAACCTGCCGAAACTCTCCGAAGGCCTCATGAGCCTGATACAGATGGACATCATGCTACGGGGCAACGGACGTGCAGAGCAGTTCAAAGGTAAGATTGTAGGGTTCTCCAACCGCCTGAATACAATTCTTGTTCCCCAGGCATTCATGGACTGGGCAAACCAACGTTTCGCCCCCGGCAAAGAAGCCCGGCCTTCCCGCCTCATCGTCGAGGTAAAGAATCCTGCCGACACAGCCGTCAGCGACTATTTCCAACAGCAGCACTATGAACCCGAAGGCGACGGACTGGATGCCGGAAAAACGACGCATTTCCTGCGCCTCATCACCGGTATCGTCATGGGAGTAGGATTATTCATCAGCATTTTATCCTTTTATATCCTGATGTTAAGCATCTTCCTGCTGTTGCAAAAGAATACCGTAAAATTGGAAAATCTGCTTCTGATAGGCTATAGCCCCAATCGTGTGGCGCTTCCCTACAATATCCTGACCTGCGGCTTGAATCTGGCGGTACTGGTATTGTCTGTCGGCGGAGTGGCATGGGTGCGCAGTTACTATACGGAAATTATCGGCACGCTCTTTCCGCAATTGGAGACGGGGACACTGCTCCCATGCTGGACAGCAGGTTGCCTGCTATGCCTCGCAGTATCTTCATTGAATATTGTAATGATACGTAGAAAAATCATGAGTATTTGGAAAGGAAGATAAGCGGACCGGTGACTTATATTGCAGGTGCAGCTATCTCTCAGGCTCCACAAAGTACGTATCAAAGCAGACTGAAAGCAAGCAATCCCCTCTTGTTTTGAGATTTATCCCTCGTGTCCACCCCTGAAACAACCGGGAATAATCAGAAAACAAACCGTTGAAAACCCCGCTTTCCCTCATGGATTTTATGCCTTTGCAAGGTGTAAAACTTCGTTTTGCAGTTGCGGGCCGAAGAGCCTGCATATGCGGGCCCGACAGCCCGCAACCGGCAACCGCCGGGCCTGCAACTGCAAAACGGGGTTTTACCATAAGCATAACGACATTTTGCAGGGTCCGGACAAACAAAAACAACGAAGCAAAGCGCTGTTTATCTTCCGGCTTTCCCCGAACAGCCCGTGGAGAATATCCGAATTTATACGCAAGAATTACAGTGGAATTACGGGACTTATGCAGGACAATACGCTGGACGACCTCAATCTGCCGATGGAAAAAGGTATTTTAACAATATTGGAATAAGGAACGTACAAGACGTTTTTAAAGCTGTTAATCAATGCATTACTAAATAAAAAGCAACGGAATGTAGCCCAAAAGCGGTGACGACCGATGTTTGGTCGTCACGGTTATAAGGTGTCTTATAACCGTACAACTCCCATATAATCAGCTAATTGAAGTCAAAAGTGACGAGTGATGACAAATGTACCATTATTTGCCGGTTGAGCTTGGGTTATTTTACGCTTACATTGCTAATGAATTCATTTGTCACTGCCTCTTTCAAATCGCGCATCTTCTCTCCGCCGCGTTCTTTACGGCTACGGAAAATATCTACTTCGTTTTGAAAAGGAATACGCACAACCTGCCTCGCACACTCAATAATCAAGAACTTTTTAGCATCCTTTCTGCTTTCAAACCGATATTACCGGGGCGGCGGTTCATTCCGTATTTTTTGGGAAAGATAACTGTTTCAACTGTTAAAACAGTTTGTCTATTCCATTTTTTCTGCAAGGAACAATAAAGATGGCTGCCGTTACGGGAACTTTGTAATCCAGCGTAACTTTGACAGCCTCATCCAAAGGTTGTCCCAATACCACTCATTCCGTCTTTTCCAGAACAGCATAAGGAAAGTATAGAGCAAAAAAAAGGAGTACCGCTGTACTCCAACCTTTGTTAACCTTAAATCTAATACTATGAAAAACACATTGCAAAGATACGGACATTTGCTAAATCTGCAAATTATCCAAAGGAAAAGATATGTTTTATAACACCTTTTAAGAAGAAGGACGTTTTTTTTACTTCCTTTTTCAGATATACGCTTTAAATGTAAAGAGAAATTATATCCTCACAGAATAAAATGAACCGGTTCTTTTTATCTACCCGCAAATTGCATTATCTTTGTAAACGAATTACAAATACTTAGTATATGCCTGACTATGATTTAATCGCCATATTAGGCCCTACAGCATCCGGCAAAACTCCATTTGCCGCCGCGTTGGCAGCAGAACTCAATACGGAAATCATCAGTGCCGACTCCCGGCAAATATACCGGAGCATGGATCTCGGTACAGGAAAAGACCTGGCCGACTACATTGTAAACGGCAGACAAGTACCTTACCACCTTATTGATATAGCCGACCCGGGATATAAATACAATGTATTTGAATACCAACGCGATTTCCTAACCGCCTATGAAAGCATTAAACAAAAAGGCTGCCTGCCCATTGTATGCGGCGGAACGGGAATGTATTTGGAATCCGTACTCAAGGGATACAAACTACTGCCTGTACCCGAGAATCCGGAATTGCGCAACCGCCTGGCCAATAAATCACTGGAAGAGCTTACCGAAATATTGCAAACCTATAAGAGCCTGCACAATACAACGGATGTAGATACCGTGAAACGGGCCATCCGCGCCATTGAAATCGAAGAATATTATGCTCATACTCCGATAGACGCGCGCTCATTTCCACAACTGAACAGTCTCATCATCGGCGTAGACATAGACCGGGAACTTCGGCGTGAGAAAATTACCCGTCGCCTGCGCCAACGATTGGACGAAGGAATGGTAGATGAAGTACGCCGGTTGATAGATTCAGGCATTTGTCCCGACGACCTCATTTACTACGGACTGGAATACAAGTATCTGACACTTTACGTCATTGGCAAGCTGACCTATGATGAAATGTTCAGCCAACTGGAAATAGCCATCCACCAATTTGCCAAACGCCAGATGACCTGGTTCCGGGGGATGGAAAGACGAGGCTTTACTATCCATTGGATGGACGCCCGGTGGCCCATGGAAGAAAAGATAGCTTTTGTAAAGTCAAAACTCAAAGAGATTTAGTATCTTTGACGGCAACACCGCTTAAGCGGCAGATTTATGAAAATGTTGGACCGATTGAAAGAAACGGATATATGAGTGTAGAACCCGATAAATGGGGCGTAATCTATAACCCCAAAGCCGGAACGCGCAAAGTGCAGAAACGGTGGAAAGAGATTAAAGCATATATGGACAGCAAAGGCGTGTCTTACGATTATGTGCAGTCCGAAGGGTTCGGCTCCGTAGAACGTCTGGCAGGCATACTTGCCAACAACGGTTACCGCACCATTGTCGTTGTAGGAGGTGACGGTGCACTGAACGATGCAATCAACGGCATAATGCTTTCCAACGCGGAAGATAAAGAGAACATCGCTATCGGCATTATCCCCAATGGCATCGGCAATGACTTTGCCAAATATTGGGAAATGAGTTCGGAATACAAGGAAGCCGTAGATTGTATCATAAATAACCGTCGCCGTAAAATAGATGTCGGCACATGTTATTACTATGACGGCCAAAAACACATGACCCGCTATTTCCTGAATGCCATCAATATCGGTCTTGGAGCCCGCATTGTAAAAATCACCGACCAATGCAAGCGCTTCTGGGGGGTAAAGTTCCTTTCTTATTTTATGGCATTCATCTCCTTGATTTTTGAGCGGAAGTTATATCGTATGCACCTTAAAATAAACGGCGAGCATATACGCGGGCGCATTATGACGGTGTGCATAGGCAGTGCATGGGGATACGGACAGGCACCCAGTGCAGTACCTTACAATGGCTGGCTGGATGTATCGGTTATCTACCGCCCCGAACTGTTGCAACTCTTTTCGGGAATATGGATGTTGATGGAAGGACGGATTCTAAACCATAAAGTGGTAAAACCCTACCGTACCCAAAAGATAAAGGTATTACGTGCACAAAATGCTTCCGTCGATTTGGACGGACGTATCCTCGACCGGCATTTTCCATTGGACATCGGTGTGCTGCACGAAGCGATAACATTGATTATACCCAACTGAGATATGAACTTTTCATAGCTCGTAATCCATAACTCATAATTCAAAAAAACGTATGATTGAACTGATAAATAATCCTGCCGGAAACTTCTTTCTGCTGGCAGGTCCTTGTGTTATTGAAGGAGAAGATATGGCAATGCGCATTGCCGAACGCGTAGTAGCTATTACCGACAAACTGCAGATTCCTTACGTATTCAAAGGCTCGTACCGTAAAGCCAACCGCTCGCGTCTGGACTCTTTCATGGGTATAGGTGATGAAAAAGCCCTGAAAATCCTAAAAAAAGTGCACGACACATTCGGAGTACCCACCGTAACAGACATCCATGCCGCCGAAGAAGCTGCCATGGCAGCCGAATATGTAGATATTCTGCAAATCCCTGCTTTCCTTTGCAGACAAACCGACCTGCTGGTAGCCGCAGCCAAGACCGGCAAGACCGTCAATATAAAGAAAGGACAGTTCCTCTCTCCGCTTGCCATGCAATTCGCTGCAGACAAGGTGGTGGAAGCCGGCAATAAGAACGTGATGATTACCGAACGCGGGACAACCTTCGGCTATCAAGACCTCGTAGTAGACTATCGCGGAATACCGGAAATGCAAACCTTCGGCTTCCCCGTCATACTGGACGTCACCCACTCCCTGCAACAACCCAACCAAACCAGCGGCGTTACAGGCGGTATGCCTCAGCTGATTGAAACCATAGCAAAGGCAGGCATCGCAGTAGGCGCAGACGGTTTGTTCATCGAAACACACGAAAATCCCGCCGTAGCCAAAAGTGACGGTGCCAATATGCTGAAACTAGATTTACTGGAAGGACTTTTAACCAGATTAGTACGCATCCGGGAAGCAATCAAATAAAAAAACAAGACTCTTTTGTGATTTATTATTTATCACTTCGACAGATAAGGCAAAAACATTTTAAAATCAAATAATGATGAAACATTTATTACGTAACTTATGGATTGCCGCATTAATCGTATGCTGCAACTTCCAACAGGTATCTGCGCAACAACTGCCGCCTATTCCTATCGATCAGGATGTACGTATCGGTAAGCTGGACAACGGGTTGACCTATTACATCCGTAAAAACAGTCTTCCGGCTAACCGCGCCGACTTCTACATTGCCCAAAAAGTAGGCTCCATACAAGAAGAGGACAACCAGCGCGGTCTTGCCCACTTCCTGGAACACATGTGTTTCAACGGAACGACTCACTTCCCCGGAAAGTCCCTGATACAATACCTGGAACGCATCGGCGTGAAGTTCGGTGAAAACCTGAATGCCTACACGTCCATAGACGAAACGGTTTATAACATTTCCAATGTACCGGTCAATACTCCGGGTGCTATCGACTCTTGTCTGCTGATTCTTCACGACTGGAGCAACGACCTTATTCTGGATCCCAAAGAAATAGACAAGGAACGCGGCGTTATCAATGAAGAATGGCGTACCCGCATGAGTGCCATGCAACGTTTTCAGGAGAAAATGCTTCCCGCCATGTTTGCCGGAACAAAATACGCCAACTGCTTCCCTATCGGAACTATGGACGTTGTAATGAACTTCAAGCCTCAGACTTTACGAGACTACTATGAAAAATGGTACCGTCCCGACTTACAAGGTATCATGGTGGTAGGTGACGTTGACGTAGATGCCACTGAAGCCCTGATTAAGAAGATGTTTGCAGATATTCCCGCCCAGCCCAATGGTGCCAAACGCGAATACTACCCGGTAAACGATAATAAAGAACCTATCATATTGGTTGCACGTGACAAGGAACAGCCTTATGTGCAAACCTTTATCTTCAATAAGCACGAAACAACTCCCAGAGAGGAGAAAAGCAACGTGGGTTATCTGATGCAAGACTATGCAGCAACACTGATTACCAACATGTTGAATGCACGTCTGAACGAATTGCTCCAGGCAGCTAACCCGCCTTATATCTATGCTGCAACCTATGACGATGACTTCTTCGTGGCCAAGACCAAGGATGCTTTTACCGGAATTGTAGTCTGCAAGGAAGATGCCATTGAAAACGGTATCTCAACCGTTCTCCGCGAAATCGAGCGTGCACGCCAATTCGGCTTTACCGAAACCGAGTACAGCCGTGCCCGTGCAGAATATCTGCGCCATCTGGAATCGGCTTTCCAGGAACGCGACAAGCGTAAGAATGAAAGCTATGTAAAGGAATATGTCCGTCACTTCCTCGACAACGAACCTATCCCGGGCATTGCCAACGAATATACCATCATCAACCAGATAGCACCGGCTATTCCCGTAACCGCCCTGAACCAGATGATGCAGCAAATGGTGACAGACAGCAACCAGGTGGTAGCCCTGTTCGGTCCTGAGAAAGAAGGCTTAAAGCTCCCTACAGAGGACGCTATCAAGAACCTTCTGAAAGCGGTAAAATCAGAGAAACTTACTCCGTATGTAGATAAAGTTTCTAACGAGCCCTTGATGAAAGAAGCCCCGAAAGGCGGTAAAATCGTATCTGAAAAGAAAGACGATATCTTCGGAACTACTATGCTGACACTGTCCAACGGAGTTAAGGTTATCATCAAAAAGACAGATTTCAAAGCCGATGAAATTCGTATGAAAGGTGTAAGTATGGGTGGTAGCTCACTCTTCCCCGACTCGGAAATCATCAATATCAACGGATTGGATGCAGTAGCATTAGGCGGTCTTGGCAATTTCAGCGCTATTGAACTGGAAAAAGTGCTGGCCGGTAAAAAAGCTTCCGTAAACTACGGAATCGGCGATAAGACAGAAGCCGTAACGGGCAGTTGCTCACCCAAAGACTTTGAGACAATGATGCAGCTCACCTATCTGACTTTCACAGCTCCAAGACGTGACGACAATGCTTTTGCATCTTATAAAAACCGCAGCAAGGCCGAATTGCAGAACATGGACCTGAACCCGAATTCTTCGTTCAGCGACTCCATCACGTCCACTCTTTACATGAAGCACCCCAGAACTCTGAGAATGAAAGCCGACATGGTAGACAAGATGGATTATGACAAGATTCTTTCCATGTATCAGGACCGTTTCAAAGACGCCAGCGACTTTACCTTTATTTTAGTAGGAAACGTCGATGTGGAAGCCGTGAAACCTCTGATTGAATCTTATCTGGGTGCATTACCCTCTATCAACCGCAAAGAAACATTCAAGGACAACCACATCGAAATGCGCAAAGGAATCTATAAGAACGAGTTTATCCGTCAGCAAGAGACTCCGAAGGTTAATAACTTCATCTCTTACAGCGGTACTTGCGCATACACGCTCCGCAACGATATTCTCATGAGTATGACCGACCAGCTCCTGAACTTAATCTATACGGAGAAAGTACGTGAAGATGAAGGTGGTACTTATGGTGTATATCCTATGGGACAACTTGTTAAATATCCTACGGAAAGAGCCGTTCTGCAAATCTTCTTCAATACAGCTCCCGACAAGCAGGACAAGCTGATGAAGATTATCTATGCCGAAGCGGAAGCTTTCGCCAAAAACGGTCCCGATGAAGCCAGCCTGAACAAAGTGAAAGAGTACATGCTGAAGAAACATAACGAAAATCTGAAAGAAAACGGTTACTGGCTGAACAGCATAGACGAATATCTCTATACCGGTATCAATCCGATAAAGGATTACGAGCAGATTGTCAATGGAATCACAGCAAAAGATATCCAGAAATTTGCCAACGAACTCCTGAAGCAGAAGAACCAAATCACCGTTTCAATGATCAGCCCCGAAAAGAAATAGGGGGTCTGCATCAGGAGTCGTAAAGTAGACCTTTAGCGTTGCAGAGTTGACCTTTAGAGGCGTAAAGTAGCTCTTTACAAACCGTACTATCAGCAGTCTGATTTTTCAACTCACAACCAAAGTCACAGTTTTCAAAAGGCTGCGTTGTTCGTGAAGCAGCGCAGCCTTTTTCATATACATTAACCATCTATCCATTATGAACCTCTTTATAGAATTACGCAAGCACGGAAAGTTGGCAGCCAAGCGAAACCCGATGTACGAGAAGAATAAATTCGGAAAATTCTGGATGTACTTCATGGCTGTATTCTGGGCCGGTTATCTGGTATTCTTCGGAACGAGTTTTGCCTTTGCTTTCAACGACGGGGCAACCGAAGCATATCATGTCCTGAACAGCGGGCTCATATTTATCCTCTGCCTGGATTTCCTGATGCGTTTTCCATTTCAGAAAACGCCTGCCCAAGAGGTAAAGCCCTATCTGCTGTTACCGGTAAAACGCAACCGTCTTATCGACTCCCTGCTGATACGTTCCGGATTGAACGGCTTCAACCTGATATGGCTGTTCTTCTTCGTTCCGTTCGCCATCATCAGCATCACCAGATTTTACGGCATAACGGGTGTACTGACCTATAGTATCGGAATATGGTTATTGATGGTGCTCAACAATTACTGGTTCCTGCTATGCCGGACATTGATGAACGAACGCGTCTGGTGGATAATCCTGCCTATACTGGCATACGGGAGTATCGCTGCCGGAATGTTAGTACCGGACAACAGTCCGCTATTCGACTGGTCCGTCGACTTAGGAGAAGGCTTTATCCTCGGACATCTTCTCACCTTCACCGGAGTATTTGCAGCTATCGTAGTGCTGTGGTTCATCAATCGCAGAGTGATGATAAAATTGATTTATAACGAAATCAATAAAGTAGAAGACACCAAGGTAAAGCATGTATCCGAATACAAATTTTTGGACCGCTACGGAGAGATTGGCGAATACATGCGGCTGGAACTGAAAATGTTATTGCGCAATAAAGTCTGCAAGACAGCCCTGCGCACAGTATTCCTGGTAGTGATTTCATTTACCTGCATTCTGAGCTTCACCGAAGCATACGACGGACAAGGTATGAAAAGCTTTATCCTGGTTTACAACTTTGTGATTTTCGGCATTCTGTTTTTATCAAGCCTGATGAGTTACGAAGGCAACTACATCGACGGGCTGATGAGCCGCAAGGAGTCCATCTACACACTGCTGCGTGCCAAATATATTCTGTACAGCATCGCCATACTCATCCCCCTGTTCCTGATGATACCGGCTATGGCAACCGGCAAACTGGCTGTACTGAGTTGCATCGGTTGGGCTGTATTTGTTGCAGGCTGTGTATATTTCTGCCTGTTCCAATTGGCCGTATACAATAACAGGACAGTGGATTTGAACGCCAAAATGACCAACCGCCAGAACATGGGAACCGGATTGCAGAATCTGATTTCCGGAGCGGCATTCGGCGTACCTCTGCTTATGAATTTTATGCTGACAACCTTTTTCGGCCCCACAGTTACAGCCTGGATATTGATTGCCATCGGTGCGGGTTTTATATTGACATCCCGCTTCTGGCTGAAGAATGTATACCACCGCTTTATGAAGCGGCGCTATAAGAACATGGAAGGATTTAGAGACAGCAGACAGTAAGATTTACAATTTAAGATTTATGGCTATGATTCAGATAAGTAATTTGCAAAAGAAGTTCGGCGAAAAGACCGCCGTAAATATCGACAACTACCTCATCAATCAAGGTGATATGCTGGGCTTGGTAGGAAACAACGGAGCCGGAAAGACCACCCTTTTCCGGCTGATATTGGATTTGCTGCAAGCCGACCGCGGAAAGGTCACCATCAATGATATAGACGTATGCAAAAGCGAAGACTGGAAAAACTTTACCGGCGCTTTCATAGACGACGGTTTCCTGATAGACTATCTTACGCCGGAGGAATACTTCTACTTCATCGGCAAGATGTACGGACTTAAAAAAGAAGAAGTAGACGGACGCATCGCTCCTTTCGAGCGTTTCATGAACGGTGAAGTCATGGGACAAAAGAAATTCATACGCAACTTCTCCGCCGGAAACAAGCAAAAGATAGGCATCATCTCCGCCATGCTGCATCATCCGCAACTACTGATACTTGACGAACCTTTCAACTTCCTCGACCCCAGTTCGCAGTCCATCATTAAACAACTGCTGAAAAAATATAACGAGGAACACAAAGCAACCGTCATCATTTCCAGCCACAACCTCAATCATACGGTAGATGTATGTCCGCGCATCGCCCTGTTGGAACACGGAGTCATTATCCGTGATATACAGAACGAAAACAATTCAGCCGAAAAAGAATTGGAAGCTTATTTCAATGTCAGTGTCGAAGAAAACATTGAAACTGAAACTAATACTGAAGAAGAAACACTTACAGAGGAATAAATATGAAACACTCCTTTTCCTGTATAATTGCCTTGACCGGGTTAATATTCTGTTTAAGTTCCTGCCATACTGCCGCTCCCCGTCTCGACTATAAAGCATTGGCACAAGCCTCTGTACGCCTGGGTATGGATATCGGACTGACAGACAACCACAAGCTGTACGTCAATGCCGCCGAGTGGATAGGCACTCCCTACCGTGCCGGCGGCGACAGTAAACATGGAACGGACTGTTCCGGCCTGGTATCCCAACTTTATAAGAAAACCTACCGCATACGCCTGTCGCGCAGCACGGACGGCCAGTTGAAAGAAAGCAACAGGATAGCCCGCCGCAACCTGCGCGAAGGCGACTTGGTATTCTTTACCAGCCGGGCGTCACGCAAGAAAGTGGCACATGTAGGCATCTACCTGAAAGACGGCAAATTCGTTCATGCCAGTACCGGACAAGGAGTCATCGTGAGCAGCCTCAAGGAAGATTACTATACAAAGCACTGGCTCTGCGGCGGAAGAGTGAAATAAGACTCCATCCAACATTAAAAAAAGGGTATGCCTAAAAGAAAGTTCACTTATTATTTGTGTCCTTTAGGCACGGATTACACGGATTTCACAGAAGAAGAATAAAGTAAATCTGTGAAATCCGGTTACGTATCATCCGATTCGTCAACGTAACACAAACCGTAACTTTCCACCCTCTACCAGCTCCTGGTGGCTGATTCGGAAACGTGACAGTCTTTTTCCTCCTAACTCCATTTCACGGATATAAAGCGAATCGTCCGAAGGACGCTCCGTTTCTATCACCAACTGCTCACGTCCCCACACTTCGGCATCAAGACGGATGGTCACTTTGTCGAACACCGGTGTGGAAAGCGTGTAAGACGGTTCGCCCGGACAATCCGGATAGAAGCCCATCATATTGAAGATGGCCCATGCAGACATCGTTCCGGTATCATCATTGCCGGGAATGCCATCGGGGGCATTCTTGAAATACTTCTGCAAAAGACGGTGTAACTCCTTCTGGGTACGCCACTCCTCTCCCTTGAAATAAGAGAACAGATGCGCATAAGCGATGTCCGGCTCATTGGCAGGGTCGTAAAGCCCCTCATCGAAAACACGTTGCAACTTGTCTACGAAAGCCTTCTTCCCGCCCATAAGTTGCGCCAGCCCCTTTACATCGTGGGGAACATAGAAAGTATAGTTCCATGCACACCCCTCATGAAAGCCCGGATTAGGTTCAAAGTTTTCGCCCTGCCTCGGGTCAAACGGAGCATAAAACTCACCATTCGGCAAGATAGGACGGAATGTGCCGTACTCCTTGCTATAATAATGCTTATATCCCAAAGAACGGTTATAGAAAAGACGGGCATCCTCCTTGTAGCGGCGTGCTTTTTCCTTCTGTCCTTTCACCTCGGCATCCTTGGCAAGCGCCTCTGCCATGCGCGAAAGGGCGTTATCGGCTATGTAGTACTCCAAAGCATGCGATACGGAGTTGTCGTACTGCTCGCGCAAAGGTACATACCCCAATGAAAGATAATCGTCATTATCCGGTCGCAGGAGATTTTCCGCTCCCGGCAATACAGCCCCTTTACGCATCGCCTCATAAGCCAGCTCCACATCGAAGCCGCGCAAACCTTTCAGCCAGGTATCCACAATGACCGGTATAGAAGGGTCGCCCTCCATCGTCAATGTCTCGCGTCCATAGAGTTCCCACTTGGGCAACCAGCCATGCTCACGGTACATGTCGAGCATGGAACGCACCATTTGCAGTTGCCGTTCGGGATACACCAGCGTAAGAAGCTGATGCACATTACGGTAAGTATCCCAAAGGGAGAATACGGTATACCGGTCGCCCTTTGCCGTAAGAATCCGGTTGCTTTCCATTGCCGGATATTGCCCGTTGACGTCCTGCAAAAGGTTGGGATGTATCAGCGCATGATAAAGCGCCGTATAGAAAACAATCTTCTGCTCGTCCGTCCCGCCTTCCACAATGATACGCGACAAATCGTCGTGCCAGCGTTTACGGCTTTCCGCCAATACCTTGTCGAAGTCCTTGCCGGACTGCTCTTTGTCCAGATTGAGACGGGCATTCTCGATACTGACGAAAGAAACACCCATCTGCACTTCTATCTGCTCGCTCTCCCCGGTATCGAATGTCAGAAAAGCGCCGATATCATCGCCCGCCAGTTCCTTGCGATAACCGGTATACAATTTATACTTGCCATTGTCCGGATCCCATTCGGCCTCCACGCCTGTCATGGAGCGCTGTTTTTTCCAATAACCGGTTTTGAGGGGAGTTTTGTTGACACGCATCACGAAGTAAATAGGAAATACTGCCTGCGGATTATAGCAGAAAGTACCGAGCAACTTCATCCCCTCAAATTCACACTCTCCGGTTTGCCGCAGGAAAGCTCCGGTTTCATTGGTCAGTCCCTCTCCCAAGTTCAGCAGAATATGACTCCGGCCTTTTGGAAAAGTGAAGCGCGCCACACCGGTGCGCGGCGTGGCAGTCACTTCGGTCTTTACATTATAACGGGTAAGGAAATTAGTGTAATACCCCGGAGAGGCCTGTTCGTCTTCATAACGGCTGCCATACTCCTTGTAGTCTACGGAAAGCTCGCCCGTAGTGGGCATCAGCAGCAACGAACCAAGTTCGGGACATCCCACTCCACTGAGATTGACATGCGAATACCCGGTAAAGAAGCAGTTGTGATACTCATAGGGAGTGGACCACCAACGGGCATCCTTATCGTATTTGTTGTCCGCCGACCCCATCACGTTGAAAGGAACAACAGACATCATCCCGTTGGGGCAGACAGCTCCCGGATTGGTCGTGCCGAAGTTAGTCGTACCGATAAAGGGATTCACATAGTCTACAGGAGAAAAACTTTTCTCCGCAGCCGGAGACACAGCCAGCAGAACAAAGGCAAATACGCCGGAAAGGAATGCTCGTTTCATGGTTCTCAAAAGTTTATGTACATCAGATGATGCTTGTACGTTTGGTAAATTCTATAATTTCGGGAATATAGCCGAATGCCAGTCCGGTTACGGTATCGGCACAGCCATAGTATATGGCAATCCTGCCCGTTTCATTGTCGTGCAAAGCGGCGCACGGGAAACATACATTAGGAACATCGCCCATACATTCGTACGGTTCGCGCGGGGCAAGCAGATAAGGCCCTGAGCGGAACTTTACCTTCCACGGTTCGTCCAAATCGAGCAGAGCAGAACCGAAACTGTAAACATAACCGTTGCAGGAATGCAGCACGCCGTGATAAATCAGCAGCCAGCCCTCGGGAGTCTCGACAGGGATAGGACCTGCACCGATTTTGGTGCATTGCCATGCACTTACCTCAAAAGCGGCAGGTGACATCACATGGCGGTGGCGTCCCCAAAACTCCATATCGGGCGACTCACTGTAGAAAATATCTCCAAAGGGAGTATGCCCATTGTCGCTCGGACGGCTCAACATGGCAAAACGACCGTTTATCTTGCGCGGGAAAAGTACTCCGTTACGGTTGAAGGGAATAAAAGCGTTTTCCAACTGGTGGAACGTCTCGAAATCGAACGTATAAGCCACACCGATAGTAGGACCGTGATAGCCGTTGCACCAGGTAACATAATAGCGGTCTTCGATAAAGCACACGCGCGGGTCGTAGCCATACACCCATGTACCGATTTCCTCATCATCGCATTGGAACTTCAACGGTTCTTCCTTGATGTTCCAGTTTATGGCATCTTTACTGAACCCTACGTGCAGCCGCATGCGACGGTTAGTATCGTCGCAGCGGAATACTCCTGCAAACCCGTCGCCGAAAGGTACTACCGCACTGTTGAAAATACTGTTGGAAGTGGGAAGCAAATCACGCGGAATAATGGGGTTTGCCACACTGCGCCATAATACGTCCTTGCATCCTGCCGGACGTTCTTCCCAAGGAATAATAACTTTGCTACTCATACTCATTTCATTTTCTATGTAATAACACGAAATTAAATCTATCTATAATTACTTATATAATCTGTCATAGAAACCGGGAATGTACGGGAAGCCGGCATCAATCGAAACCACTATCCGGAACACGTCCCGCCAATGTTTTTCCACCGACTATGTGGCCGCTCCGCCTTTTACCTCATCGGCATACGTAAACGGTACGAACCAGGTAATGAGGAATGCCGGAATAGTGGCGAACAGGGTGAAGATGAAGAAATTCTCATACCCCAGAAAATCGCTCACGTATCCGCTGATTGTTCCCGGAAGCATCACACCCAGATTCATGATACCAGAAGCGAAGGCATAGTGCGCCATCTGGTGCTTGCCCGGAGCTACCTGTTGCATCATAAACAGCGAAAGCCCCACAAAGCCGAAGCCGTAACCGAAATACTCCAGCACGATGGCACTGCCAATCAGCATGCCGCTCTCCGGCTGATATATCGCCAGCAGGGTATATGCCACAAAAGGCAGGTTAAAGATGCAGCACAGGGAGAACAGCGTTTTCCGCAGTCCGCGGTGCGATATGTAATAACCGGCCAGCAAAGAGCCCAGCACAAAGGCGGCAGCTCCGTAAGTGCCGTAATACAACCCTATCTCCTGCTCATTCAGTCCCAAGCCGCCTGCCGAACGTTCCGCCTTCAAGAAAAGGGGAACAATCTTCATGACGAAACCCTCGGCAAGGCGATAGAGAATGATAAAGGCAATATAATACCCTATATGACGTTTCTGAAAAAAATCCCAGATTACGCTCCGCAACTTCTCCAGCGTTTCGCCCGCCGACTTGGTTTCGGCAGCCGCAGCACCGCCCGAAGGCAGCATACGCCAATGGTATATTGCCAGCAATATCATCACGGCAGCCATTACCAGCATTACACACATCCAAGCCTGGACAGTTGCCTCATGACGCACTGCATCCGTAGCACCGGGCACTCCGCCGAAGTATTTCAGCAGCCACCCAGCCAGCCATACCAAACCGCCGGACGCCACAATCTTGGCGATGTTATAGAAAGCTCCCTGCCAGCCGATGTACTTTGCCTGTTCCTGCTTATTCAGCTCGGACATGTACACGCCGTCCGTTGCCACATCGTGCGTAGCGCCGCTGAAAGCGATAACCGCCAACAAAAAAATGGAAAGAGCAAAAAAGAACGGAAGATTCAGTGCAAAGGCGACCAGTGCGAACCCCGCTCCCGTAACCAACTGCGTCAGTACCACGAAGAATTTCTTCGTCTTGAACATCTCGAGAAAAGGACTCCAAAGAAACTTCAACGTCCAGGGAAGCATTATCAGTGAGGTCCACAAAGCTATTTGGGCATCACCCACTCCCAGCCCCTTGAACATAAGTACGGAAACCATGTTCAGCACCACAAAGGGAAGCCCCATGGCGAAATAAACGGTTGGAATCCAAGATATCGGATTATGATAATTCCGGCTCATATATGTTTCGTTGCTATCGGTACTTTCTATTTCCGTAACTCATTATCCGGCATCAGCGGTTCCGCTCCCATAGTCAGCTCCAGCGTACCGCCGTTTACGATGTCTTGATGGTTGAAGAAAGGAGCGGCAAGTTCTTCCCCGTTCAGGATAATCTTCCGGACATACTTATTGTCACGACTGTTATTATGGGTTATAATGGTAAAGGTGTTGCCATTCTGCAAACGGATGGCGGCCTCATCAAACAGCGGACGCCCGATGGAATACACCGGTTTTCCGGGGCAAACCTGGTAGAATCCCATAGCATTCAGCACGTACCATGCCGACATCTGTCCGCAGTCTTCATTGCCGGAAAGGCCATTGGGCTCGTTGAAGTAAAGCGTATGCAGCACACTGTCCACCAATGCCTGTGTCTTGTACGGCTGTCCCACATAGTTATAAAGGTGAGCAATATGGTGGCTCGGCTCGTTACCGTGTGCATACTGTCCTATCAGTCCGGAAATATCTACCGATACCGACTCGCCCTCCAAGGAAGAATCTGCCACGAACAGAGAATCGAGCTTACCGATGAATGCGTCACGGCCACCCATGAGTTCCACCAGACCATCTACATCATGCGGCACGAACCAAGTCCATTGCCAGGCAGTGCCTTCACAATAATCATCGTTGCGGTGAGTGGAAGCACGAGGATTGAAAGGCGTACGCCAATTGCCCTCGCTGTCGAGCCCGCGCATAAAACGGGTAGACGGATCGAAATATACCTTATAACCCTCTGCAAAAGCCGCGTACTTAGTCCGGTTCGGTTCATCGCCCATTGCTTCAGCCAACTGTGAGATGCACCAGTCGTCATAAGCATATTCCAACGCCTTGGCTACCGATTCATTGTCTTTGTCACAGGGAACATAGCCTATTTTATTCTTCCAGTATTTGGCCTGCGGCATCAAATGCGGCAATACACGGGGGTGAGTAATAATGCCCGTCGTATCGTATTCCGCCGTACGGAGACAGGCACGGTAGGCTTCCTTCACATCAAAATTACGATATCCTTTGGCGTAAGAGTCGGCAATCAGAGAAGCTGCATGGTAGCCAATCATCGTTCCCGTATAGTTGCCGGCAAGCTCCCACATCGGGAATACACCGCCTTCTTTCTCTTTCTGGATCAAAGAGCGGATAAAGGCTTCATTCAGTTCCGGATCTATAATTGTCATCAAAGGATGATAAGCACGGAAAGTATCCCACAAGGAGAATATCGTGTACACAGGTTCGTCCACACTGCCCTGATGCGGCTTCAAATCCATACCGAAATAACGTCCGTCTGCATCCGTAAAAAGATTGGGCTGCAAACCGGTGTGATAAAGGGCTGTATAAAACATCGTGCGCTGGTCGGCATTCTGCGTACGGATATCTATTTTGGACAGATAGTCATTCCATGCCTGACGTGCTGCACTCCGTACTCCGTCAAAATCCCATCCGGGTATTTCGGCCTCCACATTCTTACGTGCTCCGTCCATATCGACAGCCGAAACACCCACTTTCACCAATACCTCTTCATTCTGTGCCGTAGGGAACTGCAACAGAACTTTAGCGGTGGGCAAAAGCGGACCGCCTTCTTCCAATGCCACAGAATCCGTCACCAATGTATAGGTAAACGGCTTGGAGAACTTGGCATAGAAGTTGATATACTGGTCGAATGCCCAATATACCGTTTTTTTATGTCCGCGGATTTCGGTATCACTGATTACTTCTATTTTCATTTCCTCATTTGTCTGACGCTCGATACTGTAATCAAAGTCCAGAATGAAACCGGCATCTTCGGCTTCCGGAAAGGTATAACGGTGAATGGCGGCACGCTTTGTCGCAGTGAGTTCCGCCTTTACGTTATAGCGTTCCAGCAAGACGGAATAATATCCGGGTTGCGCCACTTCATTATCGTGCGAGAAAACCGAACAGTACGCCATTTGCTGACTCTTCGCCCCCATCGGATGATACTCCTGTTTCCCAACAGTAGGCATCAGCAGTACATCACCGTAGTCCGCACATCCTGTTCCGCTGACATGGGTATGCGAGAAACCGTTGATGGTAGTATCCTCGTAATAGTATCCGGAACAAGCGTCCCATTCATAGATACGTGTATCGGGACTGGGTTGAATCATCCCATTAGGAACAACCGCACCCGGATATGTATGTCCATGTCCGCCTGTCCCGATAAAGGGATTTACATAAGAGGCATAGTCCTGCTCTGCCTGCGTACAGCTAAAGACAGTACCCAGCAACAGGAGTCCGCCCAGCAATATGGAATTAGATTTCAAGTTTGTTTTCATATTCTTTGGTATTACATTAGGATTATCAAATCGGCATAAAGCTGACAGCCTGTCCCCCACCTTTTGCCATGACAATGGTCAGGGTATCATCGGATGTCACCTGTTTCTCTATGATTTCGTAAGATTCCGGATTGGTCTCCCAATCGGCATCTTTTCCGTCGGCATAGATAACGGCTGCATAAGTTTTTCCTTTTTCCAGAAAATCCAGTTTCACATCTATGCTGCGCGCCTCTTCATCGGTTGCCGCCCCCAGAAAATATTTATCTT
Organism: Bacteroides stercoris ATCC 43183; assembly: GCF_025147325.1. Lineage (NCBI taxonomy): Bacteria > Pseudomonadati > Bacteroidota > Bacteroidia > Bacteroidales > Bacteroidaceae > Bacteroides > Bacteroides stercoris. The sequence continues at coordinate 1,676,047 of NZ_CP102262.1, read as the reverse complement.
TTGCCTTACGTACTATTGCCACGTATTCACCCGGTTCGCCGGCAAGCGCCTCCGACCAGTCACAGTCTGCATCAAAATCACGGAAGAAACGGAAAGCGGGATGGCCTTCATAGTTTTCAATCATGTCGGCAGCCATCTGCAAAGGAGAGTAAAGTATCACCCAATTGGCTATCTGCTTGGCAAGCGTGGTATTGATACGGCAATCCTTACTGTCTTTCATATTCCACTTTTTCCGGTCGGGATTGTTTTTGGCACGCTTGTACAGCACATCAAAGATACCCGGCGTATAGTCCATCGGACCACCCAGCAAACGGGTAAACGGCAACATCACATGATGTTCCGGCGGATTACCTTCGCTCCAGGCATTCCACTCCATGCCGCGGGCGCCTTCGCGGGTCATCATGTTGGGATAGGTACGACGTATACCGGTATCCTTTATCGGCTCATGCACATCGAGGGTAGTACGATACTTGGCAGCCGTTTTCACGACATTGCGATAATGCCGCACATTGAACTGTCCGTGGTGGTTGTGACCGTTGGGAAGACCACCGGCATACCCGGTCTTTACGCTATGGATGCCCAAATCGGCATACCATTCATAAGCCTTATCCAACTGATTTTCGTAATTACAGATATTTCCTCCCGTTTCATGATGACCGATAATCTCAACACCCTTCTTCCGGGCATAGGCTGCTATTTCCTTTATATCGAAATCGGCATACGGTTTGGTATAATCGAAGTTCTGCGTTCCGCCCCAGTTCTCCCAACCTTCATTCCAGCCTTCGAACATAACGGCTTCGATGTTGTTGGCTGCGGCAAAATCAATATAACGTTTTGCATTTTCGGTAGTGGCGCCGTGGCGGTCGTTTATCACCCAGCTCTCCACACCCAGATGCATGCCCCACCATATACCTACATACTTCATCGGGCGAATCCAGTCGGTAGACTCCAAAACGCAGGGTTCGTTCAAGTTCAGGATAAGTGCTGAATTTATCAGTCCCACAGCTTTCGAAGCTATCTGTACAGTACGCCAGGGCGTATTGAAACTGCCGCCTTCTATCTTAGCCTTAATGCCGTCGGGCCATGGAGCCAACTCGGATTTGAATCCGCAGCCGCCGGTATTTTGCAAAGTCATTTCAGGAAAGTCCGTCAATGCGGCTTCGTGAATACTGGCGTAAGTCTTACCTACCTTAAAGGTCATCGGAGTGTTTGCGTTATCAGTCTTGCTGAGCGGCTGTGTACGATATAACAACTCATATGTTTCGTAGTTGGCAGGAATAGACCAGGAAATTCCATCCTGCGCCATATTGAAAGAGGTAAGTTCGTCCGTAACAAAGATGCTGTCTACTCCGGCAACTTCATACTCGTACCGGAAACCGACTCCGTCGTCAAATACCCGAAAACGAAGGGTCAGTTTCGTATCCGCCTCATCAGACAGACAAACCGCCATTTCATTATAATGGTTACGGATACTCTTATTCTCGCCCCAAGGTTGTGTCCATGTCTCGTCCGCAGCGGAAAACTCCGTACCGACAACTTTCATACCTTCCGAAAGATTCACACCCTTTCCGGCAAGGAATCCCAAAGCAGAAGGGGTTACAAAAGCCGTATCATCCACATCTATCCGATAGGTCATGCGGTTGTGGTCATCCAATGCAAACTGAAGGCGGATATGACCATCAGGCGAAACGACTTCTGTCGGTTTGGGAGTACATCCGCATATTACAAGCAGCAGACTGACAGTCCATAATATTGTTTTCATGTTTTTCCGGTAATCTTTTATTGTGTAATGGTACAAAAACATGCAGCTACCTACGCTTTTCCTTAGAAAACGAATACGGATAATCTTCCGCACGGACACCTCGCTGCAGGTTGGGCTTATCGCCCATTTCGAATTTCAGCGTACCGCCTTTCAGCAAGTCTCCGTGGCGCAGATAGTTTTTGGTATATTCATTTCCGTCGACCTGAAGAGACTGTATATAGACATTCTGCGCACTGTTGTTTCCGGCATCGATCGTCAGCGAGTTTCCGTTTTCAAAATGCAGAACGGCTTTCTTGAACAAGGGAGCACCCAATACATATTCGTCCGTACCCGGACAAACCGGATAGAAGCCTAATGCGGAGAATACATACCATGCCGAAGTCTGCCCGTTGTCTTCATCCCCGCAATAACCGTCCGGACCGGGTGTGTACATGCGGTTCATCACCTGACGCAGCCAATATTGCGCTTTCCAGGGTTGTCCGATGTAGTTATAGAGATAAATCATGTGCTGTATAGGCTGGTTGCCATGTGCGTAATTGCCCATATTCATTACAGTCATTTCGCGTATTTCATGGATGACTTGTCCGTAGTAGCTATCATCGAATACAGGCGGAACAATGAATACGGAATCGAGCATATTGGCAAATACCTTTTCGCCCCCCATCAAATCGACCAATCCTTGCGGATCGTGGAATACCGACCAGGAGTAGTGCCAACTGTTTCCTTCGGTAAAGGCATCCCCCCACTTCAACGGTGAGAACGGTGTCTGGAACTTACCGTCTTTATTACGCCCGCGCATCAACAGACTTTCCTTATCGAATATATTACGGTAGTTCATGGCACGCTTTGCAAACAACTCCTGCTCCTTTTTCGGACGGTTCAAAGCTTTGGCAAGCTTATAGATGCACCAGTCGTCATAAGCATATTCCAGCGTACGGGCGGCATTCTCGTTAATCTTCACATCATAAGGAACATATCCCAACTTATTGTAATATTCATAGCCCAAACGTCCGGTAGATGATATTTCCGGATGTACATGCTCCGTTCCGTAAAGCAACCCTTCATACATAGTCTTTACATCTTCTACCTTAACACCCTTCAAATAGGCATCGACCAAAACGGAAGCCGAATTATTGCCGATCATGCAGCCACGGTGTCCCGGACTCGCCCATTCGGGAAAGAAACCACTTTCCTTGTAAGTATTGACCAGTCCTTCCTGAATTTCCCTGTTTACCGACGGATACATCAGATTAAGGAAAGGAAACAGACAACGGAATGTATCCCAAAAACCCGTATCGGTGTACATATAGCCGGGAAGCACTTCCCCATTATAGGGGCTGTAGTGAATGGGAGCACCCTGCTTGTCCAACTCGTAAAAAGCACGGGGGAAAAGCAGCGAGCGGTACAGGCAGGAATAGAAAGTGCGGTATTGGTCGAGGTTTCCGCCCTCCACTTCAATCTTGCCCAACACATTGTTCCAAGCATCACGTCCTTTCTGCACCAGCGTGTCAAAATTGTCCGTACCCAATTCGAGCAAGTTCCGCTCAGCCTGTTCGTAGCTGACAAAAGAAGAAGCAACACGTGCATGCACAATCTCGCCTTTCTTCGTCTTAAATCCGATAATCGCACCTGCATGGTCAGCTTGCTGCTCTTTCTGCGATTCCTGAATTACACTGTCTTTAACAGAAGCGGTATATGTAAAAGGTTTGTCGAACTCTACAATAAAGTAGTTTCTGAAATTCTGCGGTACACCGCCGCTGTTACGGGTGGAATATCCGATGATCCGGTTCTTTTCCGGTACAATCCTGATATAGGAACCGCGGTCGAAAGCATCTACCACCACATAGGAATGTTCATTTTCCGGAAATGTGAAACGGAACAGCACGGCACGTTCGGTAGGAGTAAACTCCGTCACCACATCGTGCTCCGCCAGATATACCTTATAATAATGCGGCAACGCAATCTCACCTTTATGCGAGAACCAGCTTGCACGTTTGTCCTCATCGAAAACAGGTTGCCCGGTAACAGGCATAATGGAGAATTGCCCGTAATCGTTTATCCATGGACTGGGCTGGTGCGTCTGCTTGAAGCCTCGGATTTTATTGGCCGTATAGACATATTGCCAGCCATCCCCCATTTTTCCGGTTTGCGGTGTCCAAAAATTCATTCCCCACGGACGCGCAATGGCGGGATAGGTGTTTCCGGTAGAAAGCTCGAATGTGGATTGAGTACCCACCAAAGGATTTACATACTGTACCCAATCCTTAGCCTTTATGCTCGTAAAACAGCATAAAAAGGCAAATGCCAATAAAAGTTTTTTCATAATATTTGAATTTCAGATTATCAATAAACAAAACAAGCCTGTTCTATTTGGATTTGGAAGAAGATATAAAAACGTTTTCGCCTATTACCTTGTATTTGATACCGATGGAATTCTTTATCAAATCCAATGTGGCAGCTACGTTTTCTTTCTTCTTCAACGGTCCGGAATATGTTCTTTCAATGTCCACATCCGGTGCTATAATGATTTTCACATTATAGGCTCTCTCCAAAATCTTGCAAAGCGTGCGTATGTCCGTCTGATTTAAATCGAATGCCGTATCATGCCAGCCCTCTATACCCGGTTCTGCAGGTTTCACCGTCAGTCGTCGGGTCATTCCGTCCAATTCGGCCTGTTGCCCCGGCGAAAGCACTATCATGCCTTCACCATGATTGCCCTTTACTTCTACCTCACCTTTCAATAAGGTGGCTACCGCCCTTTGTCCGTTTTCCCCGGACTTCAAATTAAAGGTTGTTCCCAATACCCTCACTTGCATGGCATGGCTTTGTACGATAAAAGGCTTGGCTGTATTTCTCTTCACATCAAAGAAACCTTCTCCGTTCAGATACACATGTCTCTCGCCACCTTCAAAATTACGGGGATATTGCAAAATCGTGTTTTTATTCAACCATACTTTGGTTCCATCCGGAAGCATCAGCTCCTTTATGGTTTCATTGGCCGTAACAGTGACCAAAGATTCGGAACTACGGCTACCCGCCTGATAGAACCAGTAGCCCATACCTCCTATAAAAAAAGCACCGACTGCAATAGCTGCATATTGCATCCACCGGTGAAACAGTTTACGCTTCAACTTACGCTTCCGCTCCTCTCCGAGCCTCTGCGACAATTGTTTTTCAGCCTTCGCAAGAAGTGCTTCCTCAGAAACCACATCGGATTTTCCCAAATGGTACAGTTCCTCTAATGTAAATAATTCATGAGCATTCTCTTCCGACTCCTCCAACCAGACATTCAACGAGCGAAGTTCCTCTTCCGAACATTCACCCGCTAAAAACTTTACTATTATTTTTTCATCCAATTTGCCCATTTTCCTGTTCATGTTACAATATTAGAACAATCCTATCTTTAAAAACACTTACTAATCCGACCGATAATTAAAGAGAAAATGCCTATTTGCACATCGGAGTGGCAACCTTTCGGTTACCACCCGGTACGTTCATACTGCTTTCCGCTCCACTCTACTTCATCGTCGTACAACAATCGGGATATACGGCTGAATTCTTTTTCATACGAACGTTCGTTGTTCAAATCGTAAACAGCAAAATAGCCCCAACCGTTCTGACGGATGTTTTTCAAGCAGTCATCATCTATCTTTACATCTCCTCTGGCTGTGGTGACTTCAATAGCATACGGGCATTGTTTGGCTATGCTTACCGTATCGGCAGGAATGGCCTTCCACTTACCGTAATATCCGTAAATGGAATAATCGATCAATTCATCCACTGTTTTTCCTTCTACCGTACCGACCGGATAGTCGTATCCTGCATACCAGTAAATCCCTATTGTCTTGTCCGGCATTAACTTACGGCTTTCATACACCAAATCGGCATAACGCTGCGAAGTACATTCTTCAATACTTGGCGCTACTGCATCCGAAGGAATATAGGGCTCCACAGCCTGGTCGGTGGCATAGGTGGAATACTCATCATCAAAGTCTATGCCGTCAAATCCATAAATATCGATATACGCTTTCAAATCCTTTGCAAAGGCGCGGGCGGCATCTTTCGAAAGACTACGCATACCGGCAGCAGTGTGGTCTCCCAAGATGGAGAGATGAACTCTTATGCCTTTTGCCTGTAACGGGCGTACAGTCTGCTCGATATTATCAAGTACAAATCTGGTTTGCTCGTTACACGAAACATAAGGAACATCATCCGCGCTCAAACGGATATTGGCTGCAAATACACTGGCTATGTCAAAGAAAGGAGACTTATCGCTCTTCATCGTGTACTCACCCGCATTCAACATACTTTCACGATTGACTTCCACATAACATAAATTCTTTACCTTGCGTCCCGCATTGACTTCCGGCATGGCTGCAAGCGGTTTTACCAAATAAATAAAAGCCTTGTTGTCCGTATGTTTTTCCGTTCCCGCAGTAGCTACCGCCGATACAGCCACAGCATAGGTAGCCCCTTCCGTTCCACCCGGCAGTATATCCAGTGCAAGTGTGGCAGACTTACTTTTACCGGCTTCAACAACCACGTTGCCATTGTTTTCCAGCAACAGTTTGTCTGCCGGATACATCGTATACCCCGTACCATTCAACTGGTTATAAGCATCCAATATCCTGGAATCCAGTTTGAAAGTAACGGCAACCTCCTGTTCTGCCGGTTCACTCAATTCAAAAAACAAATGTCCCGTAGCTTTTTTATCTCCTCTGAGCGCAATGGGAGTCAACATTTTTGCACCGGCGGCAGACTTCACTTCCCCGAAAATCGCTCCGGGATTTTCCGTAGTCTGTTTTCTGCCATTACCCACTTCGGAGCAACCGGAATTCAATATCATTGATGACAGCATTAAAACACCTGCCGATATAAGCGTTCCTATTTTCATATATCTCATCACTACTGTCCCGTAAAAGTGGATAAATAGTTCTTTGAAATTATTGAAATATAGTCAATTACACGGTTTTTTGAAATGAAACGGACTTGATTTTGCAACTTTGCAGTCTAATACAAATGGCTGCTATGTTCCAAGACAAATACGTATTCTCTCAATTAACCGCTTTTCTGAACAGGACTCAGTTCAACAACTATGTTCGCAAGTATGATGGCAACAGATATGTGAAACATTTCACTTGCTGGAATCAGATGCTCGCGATGATGTTTGGACAACTGAGTAACCGTGAGAGCCTGCGAGACTTAGTCGTTGCTTTCGAGGCGCATAGGGCCAAGCAATATCATCTTGGTTTAGGTCGTGAACCGATAGCCAAGACAACTCTTGCGACAGCGAACCAGAACCGTGATTACAGAATCTTCGAAGACTTTGCATTCTATATGATGAAGGAAGCCTGCGAGAAGCGGACGACCAACATCCTTGACATTTCCGGAAAGAAATATGCGTTTGATTCAACAACGATTCCGTTGTGTCTTGCAACATTCCCATGGGCAAAGTTCCGAAGCAAGAAAGGAGGGGTGAAAGCTCATGTCTTATACGACATTGAAGCACAAGTTCCTGCCTTCTATACTGTAACTACTGCATCAAAGCATGATTCCACAGCAATGTCTTCAATCCATTATGAACCAAATGCTTATTATATATTCGACAGGGCTTATGACTCCTTTAAAGAACTCTATAGGATACATCTTACAGACTCTTTCTTTGTTGTCAGAGCCAAGACGAACTTAAAGTATAAGACAGTCAGATGGAAGCGAAGAATGCCAAAGAACATAATGACAGATGCGGAAGTGAAACTGACCGGATATCTCTCCGAGAAAAAATATCCTGAGTCATTCAGACTCGTCCGATATTACGACGAAGAGGATGACCGTGAGTTCACTTTTTTGACGAATGCAAAACAACTTTCTGCACTGGATGTCGCCGATCTTTATAAGAAAAGATGGTTAATCGAGCTGTTCTTCAAATGGCTCAAGCAGCATCTCAAGATAAAGAAATTCTGGGGCACAACAGAGAACGCTGTTCGCATACAAATCAGTGTGGCTATTATCACGTACTGTCTTGTGGCTATTGTCCAACATGATATGAAGTTGAAACGTTCAACCTATGAAGTTTTACAAATTCTCAGCATATCATTGACTGACAAAACCCACTTGCGTGACCTGTTCGACAAGACTAATTTCAATGATGTCAAAGATCTAAATGATCCCCTGATTCCGGGGCTTTTTGATTAATTGTTTAACTCGTCCCATTTTAACGGGACACTAATGATATCTCATATATTATTATTCATTTAGATTAAAAACAAAAACTAACCTAAGAGAGATATCCGCAATCATACTTAGGTTAGTTTTCCATATAGGAAAACGGCAATGCACCGTTTTCCTATCATAACTTAAAACGGATTATCTGAAGTTATCCGGTGTTTTCCATTTACCGGTTTCATCCATCGTATCTGCCACATCCCACCATACTTTAGTACCTTGCGTATAAGCAGGCTTGTTCGGATTTCTGGATTCACTGTTCGGATAGCTTACACGCTTAATCAGTTTGGTATTCTCTACCTCACCGCTTGAGTTGTTGCCATAACGCGGCAGCAACAAATAACGGGGATAATCTGTGCGGCGAACCTCAGCCCAACCTTCGTTACCGTTAGGATAGACAGCCAGCCATTTTTGTGTAATGATTTGTTCCAGTTGTTCTTCTCTTGAACCACCTGCTTCGAAAGCCTCTTTACCTTTCAAATGGTCGATATATTCCTCTGCTTTATCTGAAGCAATACCATAATAGTTCATAGAAGCACGTACACCATCTTCATACAATCTTCCGGCAACCGCAGTTCCTGTTTCATTGCCCCAACCACGCAATGCAGCCTCAGCTCTCAGGAAAAGAGATTCAGAGTAACCGAGCCAAATAATTTCACGAGCCTGATTCCACCAACAATCGGGAAGCATTTCATCGCTCTTCAGATTAGTCTTCATAGGTGAATACTTCACTGTATACTTAGAACCGACTTCTTTTGCTCCATTTCTGTATCCGCCGTATTCAGCATTGGGGTCCTCTGCTTTATAATCGTCCTTGATTCCCGGATCATAGGGTGAAGGACGGAAGAACAGTATCTTGCAACGGGGATCCAAATAGCAATTCGCTTCTTTTTCATTATACTTGGTAGCGTCCAATCCAAAGATAGTACCTTCCTCATCTGCATTTCGGGCAACCTTTTCAACAAAGCCACTGACATTGGCATCTACACCCTCTTTAAGAGCCTGATTTTTATAAGCCCACTCCATCTCTTTCGGTAAAACGCAACTTGCACCCCAGCTGAACATCAATGCAAAGATATTCTCATTGCCACCGGTTATCCACTGACGTTTAGGAATCAGTTTCATATTATCTTCCTGGCCTTTCATCAAGCCCGAAGGATCTGACAAAGCTTTTTCTCCTTGCTCCCGAGCAACTTCCGGAGCAACATTGCTTACACGTAAAGCCAGACGTAAGCGCAAGGTATTGGCGAAACGAATCCACGGCTCTACCTTACCTCCATAGATGCGGTCGTCCTCAGCACTGAAAGAGTATTGATCTACAGCAGGCGGATTATGCAATCCCGTAATGGCTTGGTCGAGCAATTTAAAGATAATGTCATACACTTCTTTCTGCGGAGTATAAGTAACATTTTCCGTAGGCGGCATCGCACCTTTCACATAATACTGGATAGGAATATCACCATACGTATCGGTTTGTGCCGAAAGCAGGAAAGCGTAATAGATACGGGTTATATAGAACGCATTGTGATAATACTCCTTGTTGCAGAACCAGAAAGTCTTGATAAGCTGGCTGTACTCGGCAATCGTACGGTCGTCATAAAAATGCTTCCAACGGGCAGCAGACCAACCGTCATTATAAGCATACGCCGGTGAATTGTTCAAGAAACCGTTCGAGCCATTATATGCCGCATAGACATCATGCGTCAGATTGGTAGCAGTCTGGTAATCGTTATACAGACCTTCATAAGTAAAGTTGAAGAAAATAGAGCCTAGCGCACTTTCTGTTGCCTTCAAACTTTCCAAAGCGCTCTCCGAAATGGTATAATCGATATCAATACCCTCCGGACCGCAATCCATAACCGACGGGTCATAGACAGGTGCGTTCGGATTGGTATTCATTTCTTCAAAATCATGGCATCCGGCCAATGCCAGCAATGAGCAGAGAGCAACGGATTTATATAAATTAAGTTTCATATAATTTTAATATTTGAGTTTTTAAGTTTCCTACTGCATTATCAAGTTTAAAAACCTAAGCTGACAGACAGACCGAATGTACGGGTATAAGGCAGTGCCGCATAGTCGATGGCCTGTGAGAACATGGTTGTATCATAACCACCCTCCGGACTTGTACCCGGTGTATGTTTCAGCAGGTAACAAAGGTTACGTGCCACGAATGATACGCTGAGCGACTGAATCGGAGTCTTTTTCAACAGTTTAGTCGGGAAATTGTAACCGATTGACAACTCTTTCAATTTGATGAATGAAGCATCGTACAAGAAATCTTCCGCCAACAACGCACCGTAATACTGGCTTGCCGTAATCTTGGTAGTATTGGGTTGTCCGCTTTCGGTTACGCCGGGGAACACCATCATATAATTATCCTTCTCACCGCGATTCTCGGTACGCTTTGCCAAACCGTTACCGGCTGCCACCATCTCGGAATAAGAAAGGATGTCGCCACCGAATTTCATATCGAACATTGCCGACAAGGTAATTCCCTTATAAGTAAAGGTAGGAGATACGGACATAGTCAAATCAGGCTGAATATTGCCGATAGGATTGTTTACGCGTTCCTTCTCATCGTTGATTGTCTGAGGCAAACCGTTCTCACCGATAATGATATTACCGCTGTCATCGCGTTTGTACAGTTTCTGAGCATAGATTTCACCCAGTTTTTCTCCGGCACGTGCACCTACGTTAACGGGGAAGTTGTTGTCACCGTTAAAGAACAGGTAGTTCACATTAGCATCCGGTGCCAATTCTTTCACCTTAGATACGTTATGAGCAATATTCACATTCAAATCGAACGTAAAGTCTTTGGTATCCACAATTGTAGAATAAAGCATCAACTCCACACCCTGATTGGTAATCAAACCGGCATTTACCCATTGTCCGCCACTCCAGGGAGCCGCTGCGGGCACTTTCATAATCTGGTTCTTAGTCTTGCTATAATAGTAAGTGAAGTCAAAACCCAAACGGTTATTAAAGAATTTCATATCAAGACCAGCCTCGTAAGAGGTAGCGATTTCCGGTTTCAGATTGTCATTCATCTTCACATTGCTCTTATCCGGAACCAGAATACCGTTGTCGAACTTATAACCATAGGTATTTATCAACTGATAGGGTTCCGTATCCTTACCCACCTGAGCAGCAGAAAGACGCAACTTGGCAAAGGTAACCCACGACGGCAACGGTTTGTCGATGCTCTTCATAAAGTCGGAGATAACAAAACTCAAGTTGGCGCTGGGATAGAAGAACGAGTTGTGTGCCTTTGGCAAAGTAGATGACCAGTCGTTACGGGCCGTAATATCGAGTGACAGATATTCCTTCCATGACATCTGTACCGAACCGAATACGGAATTCATGGCACGTTCACGTTCCACATTAGCAGCGGTACGAAGCAGATTGGAAGCATTGAACATCCACAATCCTTTAGTGTGCATATTACCCACACCGGCAGTAAGGTTCTCGAATTTCTGATACATGAAGTTAGCGCCGGCAGTAAAGCCCAGACGGAAGTTATCAGTCAACTGGCGATCGCCCATCAATACAAATTCGGCATTGCTTTCAAAGAAGTTCTCTTCACCGCGATCCATCTTGTCATCCTTAATCTGGCTGGGGAAAGATTCTCCGCTGATACCGTCACCGCCATTGGTATTCTCCACACGGGTACGATAGTAGTCGAACGCATATTTGGCTGAAAGATGCAACCAATCGGTAAAGTTGATTTTAGCTCCATAATAACCGAAGGCACGCCAGCGCTCGTCGCTGTTGTGACGTTGGTTCAGTACATAATAAGGATTACGGATGCCGGCTGTAGGACCATACCAGTTGCTGTGTACACGGTTCTCCGTAGAATATTGTTTCAAATCGTCCAGACGGACATTATGAGGAATACCCATCAACTGATTGATTGCACCGTAGTTACCATACTCCGGACGGTCTGTTGCCTTCGTGCGGCTCAAAGAGATTTTACCGTCCATAGACATCCACTTATTCAGTTCCGTACCGGCATTAAGGTCGATATTCACACGATTCAGTTTTTCATTGGGGAATACGCCCTTGCTGTCCGAAATACCGACAGAAGCACGATAATGAGAAGTTTCCGTACCGTTGCTCACAGATACGTTATGATTTTGAGAGAAACCGGTATCGAAATAATCCTCCAGTTTATTGCCATACTTGGAGTAAGCGTATGTCTCACCGTTCCAAGCCTTTTGCTGGCTGCCGTCAAGAACAGGTCCCCAACTGCCCGATGCCGATGTAGTATATTCAGCACCGCCATTCGCACCGATTTGTCCTTGTCCGTAACGGGTTTGCTGTTCCAGCGTTTCCGCTACACTGCTCCAGGTGAAATTACCGTTATAACGCACACCGAAACCGGTTTTCTTGGAACCTTTCTTGGTTGTAACAAGGATAACACCGTTACCGGCACGCGATCCGTAAAGAGCTGCCGCATTAGGTCCTTTCAACACGGAAATACTTTCAATGTCATCCGGATTAATGTCGAGTGCTGCGCCACCACGGTCTACACCACCATAGAAGGAAGCATCGCTGTTATTGTTATCGCTGAACGGTACACCGTCTACAATCCACAACGGCTGGTTGTTGTCGCTCAAGGAAGAGTTACCGCGGATGGTGATTTTGGTAGAACCGCCCAAGCCGGTAGCCGAGGTGTTCATTTGAAGACCTGCCACCTTACCTTGCAGTGCGCTGGTTACCGACGGGTCGCCGGTTTTATTCAGTTCATCGCTCTTCAGTTCCTGAACCGCATAACCCAGCATCTTCTTCTCGCGCTTGATACCGAGGGCAGTAACCACAACCTCCTGCAATAACTGCGAGTCGTCTTTCATCGTTACATTAATGGCGGCTTGTCCGTTTACATCAATGTCTACCGCTTCATAGCCAATGTAAGAGAAACGTAATTTGGCCGACGGAGTCGAAACATTCAGCGTATAATTACCGTCAATATCCGTAATCGCACCGTTGGAAGTCCCCACTTCCTGAATACTTACGCCAATCAACGGTTCGCCCGTAGTATCCGTAACGGTTCCCGTTACCTTGTGAGTTGCCTGCTGGGCTACCTGGGCAACTGCCGTCCGCGTTTCTTTTTTAGAAAGATACACCACGCCGTCTTCAATGCGATAGCTGACACCCTTTCCCTCGAGCGCCTTGTCCAAAACGGTTTCCAACGAAGCATTCTTCAAATTCACTGCATGTACAGGAATGGAAGCCAGATTGTCATCATAAAAAAATTGGTACTTGGACTGCGCCTTGATCTGCTTTATCATAGTCCCTAAACGGGCATTTGACAAAGCAACATTCAGTTGAGCTGCCGCAATCTGAGAAGAGGTTGCAAACATGGCAAAAATAAGAAATGCACGAAGCAGTTTCTGAAAATTGCACAAATACTTGTTTTTCATACTTGTCTCTTTTAAGATTAAACTAATTACTTTATATTAGATTTTTTCACTACGATAATATAACAACCACACCTATGGAAAACACTTACGCGAGCAAACACTTTTTTTTCAACAAAAAATATTTATCTTACAATCAAAACCTTACAGCTATTTGTTCCGGATATAACCTTCCAGCCGGCTACGCAAAAATTTCAATGCCTTATACATATGAGCCTCTACCGTACGGAGCGATACATCCATGGCTTCGGCAATATCCTTATTCTTCATATTGTGCAAATAGCTGAGCTTAAATACCAGCTTGCATTTTTCCGGCAATTCGTCGATGGCGCTGATGATATGCTTCCTTAATTCCCGGTCTTCTATCCGTTTCAGCACATCGTTATCATCCGGCTGGTAAAACAGGGCGCGTTTATTGTACACTTCCTGCATGGCTGCTTCATAGCTGTTCTTGATGTCGCGATGTTTCAACACATTCAGTGCACGGGTATAAACCGCCCGGTACAGAAAAGCTTGTATCTGCTCGCCCACTGTCACACTGTCTTTTCTGTGCCAGAGCTCCACAAACACTTCCTGCACCACATCCTCGGCATCTTCCTCCCCTACCATGCGCGCTGCATAAAACAGCAGATTCGCATAGTATTTCCGGAAAAGTTGCCTGTACACTATGTCAAACTCATCTTCCATATATTATTTCAAGGTAAGCTCAATACCATGCTTTTCCGGGTTCACTTCCCATTTCGAACTCCAGAATACTGCCGTTCATTATCTGCTCATGCATAATATAACTTTTGTCATAAGGCTTTCCGTCGAGCTTCACCGACCGGATATACCTATTCTTCCCGCTCACCCCATGAGCAAGAACCGTAAAGGTTTTGCCATTGGACAACCGCATCCTTACCTCCGGATACAGCGGCGTACCTATTTCATACTCACCGCCAACCGGATTTACAGGATAGAATCCCATGGCGCTGAATACATACCAGGCAGACATCTGCCCGCAATCCTCATTACCGCACAAGCCGGCGGGCGTATTCTTATACAGCTCACGCATCACCTCCGACGCATACTTCTGGGTTTTCCAGGGTTGCCCCACTTTGTTGAACAGATAAATAACATGATGGCTCGGTTCATTGCCATGCGCATACTGCCCTATCATACCGGTACTGAAAATTGGAAGCTCCTCATCATCGGCAGGGCGGTACGTGAACATACTGTCAAGCTTCTGCGCAAAGCGCTCCTTCCCGCCGGTCAGGGCTATCAGCCCATCAATATCCTGCTGCACCGACCAGAAATACTGCCAACCGTTGCTTTCGCAAATATGCGGCGTATAATCATCCGGCGAGAAACCGTCTATAAAAGCTCCCTTGTCATCACGCGGCTGCATGAAAGATGTCTGCGGATTATATACATTCTTATAATTCTGCGAACGTTTGTAGAATTCATCCGCTACCTGCCGCTCACCCAGCTTCTCGGCCAAGCGGGCTATACAGTAATCATCGTAAGCATACTCCAGGGTTTTGGAGAGCGACCAGTTCTCTGCATTATAGCTATCCGTCACGTTGTAAGGCACATATCCATGCTTCTTATAAAGGCCGATACCCCGATAATCATCCATATTGGCTGTAGCCACGCAAGCCTCCAAAGCCTTCTTAGCATCAAAATCCCCTATACCTTTCAGACAGGCATCCACAATGACCGGTACGGAGTGATAGCCTATCATCATATCCGTTTCACTGCCATAAAAATTCCATACCGGCAGGCGACCGTTCTGCTCATAAAAGGCAAGGAAGGATTTCACCATGTCGTTCACACGCGCCGGTTCTATATAAGTATAAAGCGGATGAGAGGCACGGTACGCATCCCATAAGGAGAAAGTGCTGTAATTCGTCCATCCGTCGGCTTTATGTACCTGCCTGTCGGGCCCGTAATAAGAACCGTCCACATCGGCATAGATGGTAGGAGCCAGCATCGAGTGGTAAAGGGCCGTGTAAAACTTCACCTTTTCATCGCGATTGCCGCACTCGATTTCTATCCGTGACAAATGCCCGTTCCAGTTTTTGCGTGCGGCAGCAAGGTATTTATCGAAATCATCATCAGGTACTTCCGCCGCCAGATTACGTGCTGCCCCTTCCATGCTTACCCCCGAAATGGCCGTGCTCACAAGGAGCTGTTCTCCCTTTGTTGTCTTAAAGTCAAAACGTGCCATGACCGAAGTCCCGATTCTTTTTCCATCTTTCAGGACTGCTGCCGAATCCAGCCGCATCGTCTCAAAGGGGCGGGAAAAGCGTGTACGGAAAAAGATGCGCTGACCGCGCGCCCATCCGTCAGAAAAACGATAGCCCTGAATAGTAACGGAATCCACTTTCTCTACATAAGAATCTTCCGTAAAGTCCCAGTTCATGGCTTTCCTCAAATTCAGGATAACGGCTGCATCAGCCTGAGGAAAGGTATAGCGCTGAATGCCGCAACGCTCGGTTGCGGTAAGCTCTACGTTGATATCGTAATCTTTCAGGAGCACGCGATAGTAACCTGCGCTTGCGGACTCATCGGCATGCGAGAACCGGGAATGGATGCCCAACGGTTCTTCAGCCTCCTTATAAGGAAGAGTTACCGGCATGAAGGAAATGTCATACAAATCGCCCGCCCCTGTACCCGAAAGATGGGTGTGACTGAAACCGGCAATCGTACTGTCGGGATAAAAATATCCCGAAATGCGGTCCCAACCGGGAAGCCCGTTGTCGGGACTGAGTTGCACCATGCCGAAGGGAACCTGTGCACCGGGATATGTATTCCCGGTAAAATCTGTACCGATAAACGGATTTACATAGTCTGCATAACATTCGTCTGCGACTTTCAAAGCGTCCCGCTGCATACAAGAGGATAGCAACAGGACAGGCAAGACTGTACAAATGGATCTCAATATTTTCATAATATGATACGGTTAACATATTCAAACTGCCTATTAAAACAACTCAACATGAAATAACACTTATTTCCATAAGTATGTCCGAATACAAATATAAGAAAAACATGTATGTTTTCACACTTTTTGCATATTTTTTCGTCCGCACCCCCAAAACGGATAAAGAAAGTTTTCTACAAGATAAAGCATTCGGAACTCATGTTTTTTATTTATGTTTGCGTAAAAAAACAAATGAACTATACAACTTACCTCTTTGACTTCGATTACACGCTTGCCGATTCTTCACGCGGCATCGTCACCTGTTTCCGCAACGTGCTGAACCGCCACGGCTATACCCACCCGACCGACAACGACATCAAACGCACCATCGGCAAAACGCTGGAAGAATCTTTTTCCATTCTTTCCGGCGTAACCGATACCCGCCAGTTGGCTGAGTTCAAAAAAGAATATATAAAAGAGGCAGATACGCACATGACCGTCAATACCGTGCTTTTCCTTGAAACCAAGTCGGTACTGGCAGCCTTGAAAGATTCAGGCGCCCGCATCGGAATTATATCCACCAAATTCCGTTACCGCATCAAGGAGTTGCTGGACCAGCATTTTCCCGAAGACTTTCTTGACATCATCATCGGCGGAGAAGATGTGCAAACGCCCAAACCATCGCCGGAAGGTCTGCTGCTTGCCATCAGGCAACTCCATGTCACCAAGGCCGAAACACTGTACATCGGTGACAGTACGGTAGATGCAGAAACCGCACAAAAGGCCGGAGTGGATTTTGCAGGTATCACGCACGGCATGACCACCGCCGAAGAACTGAAGAAATACCCGCACAAGAAAATAATGAGCAGCCTGGAAGAATTGTTAGAACGGGAACCATTGCCCGCCGCTGCATCCCCAAGGAACATCAGTGTACGTCGCATTGCGCTTCTGCTGCTCCTCTTTGCTGCATTCGCCGCTTTCTTTTGCTTTCTCATCTTTATATAATGCTTAAGGAAATACCTTGCCACAATTAAATCGTTCCGCTATGGAGAAAGTTTTGTTCTGCCATGGTGGAACAAAATTTCCTCCACGGTGGAACAGAATGTTCTCCACGATGGAACGAATAAGCCTTCGCATCTCCACCGCTTAACGGCACTCCCGGAACATCCCGGCTTATGGAGAAGCATTTGTTTAAGCACGAAATATTAATTGTCTAAAAAAAGAGAAAGAAAGATTTGTCCGTTCCAAATAAAAGAGGTAATTTTGTGCCCGATTATTCCGCACCGGGTTTAATTAAGTGTATTCTAAGTGATTAGAGACCACCCGACGGAGCTAACTTATACATTATATATAAGAAATGTACGCAATTGTAGAAATCAACGGCCAGCAATTCAAAGCAGAAGTTGGCAAGAAACTGTTTGTACACCACATGCAAAACGCTGAAGCCGGTGCAACAGTAGAATTCGAGAAAGTTCTTTTGGTAGACAAAGACGGCAACATCACTGTAGGTGCTCCTACTGTAGAAGGCGCAAAGATAGTTTGCGAAGTTGTTTCCGGTTTGGTAAAAGGTGACAAGGTTCTTGTTTTCCACAAGAAAAGAAGAAAAGGATATCGCAAACTGAACGGTCACCGTCAGCAATTCACAGAGTTAACAATTAAGGAAGTAGTAGCTTAATCAAATTAAAACAGTAAGAAGAAATGGCACATAAAAAAGGTGTCGGTAGTTCTAAGAACGGCCGCGAATCACAGAGCAAGAGATTAGGCGTTAAGATATTTGGTGGCGAAGCTTGCAAGGCAGGTAACATCATCGTTCGTCAAAGAGGTACTGAATTCCATCCGGGTAACAACATCGGTATGGGTAAAGACCACACTCTTTTCGCCTTGGTAGACGGAACTGTACAGTTCAAAGTAGGTAGAGAAGACAGAAGATTCGTTTCTGTTATTCCTGCCGAAAATGCAGAAGCATAAGTTTCCGGACAAAAAATAAAGCGAAGGGATGCAATCTGTCTGATTGCATCCCTTTCTTTTTAAGCGCAAAAATAAGCAAGTTTCTTTTTTGTAATACTTTTGATTTGCACTATCTTTGCCCTCACAAATCCGGAATATCATAAAAACAAGTATAAGATATGCTTACCATTAAACAAATTACAGACAATACCGACGCGGTAATCCGCGGACTGGAGAAAAAGCACTTCAAAAACGCCAAAGAAACCATTGAGCAAGTGCTGGAAACCAACAACAAACGACGCAATACCCAAACAATCTTAGATAAGAACCTGTCGGAAGTCAATTCCCTGTCCAAATCTATCGGAATGCTGATGAAAGAGGGCAAGAAAGACGAGGCAGAGACTGCCAAAAACCGTGTAGCCGAATTGAAAGAAGCCAACAAGGCATTGCAGGAAGAAATGGACCAAGCTGCAACCGACCTGCAGAACCTGCTCTATACAATTCCCAATGTTCCTTACGACAGCGTACCCGAAGGTGTAGGCGCCGACGACAATGTGGTTGAAAAAATGGGCGGCATGGAAACCGAACTTCCCAAAGATGCGCTTCCACACTGGGAACTGGCCAAGAAATACGATCTGATAGACTTTGACCTGGGTGTTAAAATCACGGGTGCGGGCTTTCCTGTATATAAAGGAAAAGGCGCACAGCTCCAACGTGCGCTCATCAACTTCTTCCTGGACGAGGCACGCAAGTCGGGCTATACGGAAATAATGCCGCCGACAGTGGTCAATGCGGCTTCCGGTTACGGAACAGGCCAGTTGCCCGACAAAGAGGGTCAGATGTATCATTGCGAAGTGGACGATTTGTATCTGATTCCGACTGCCGAAGTTCCCGTAACGAATATCTATCGCGATGTAATCCTTGACGAGAAGCAGCTTCCTATCAAAAACTGCGCTTATACGCAATGTTTCCGTCGCGAAGCAGGCTCATACGGTAAAGACGTACGCGGCTTGAACCGTCTGCACGAATTCTCCAAAGTAGAATTGGTGCGCATCGACAAGCCGGAACATTCCAAAGAGTCTCACCAAGAGATGTTGGACCATGTGGAAGGATTGCTCCAGAAACTGGAACTGCCTTATCGCATCCTGCGTCTGTGTGGTGGCGACATGAGTTTTACAGCTGCCCTTTGCTTCGACTTCGAGGTGTACTCCGAAGCACAGAAACGCTGGCTGGAAGTAAGTTCGGTATCCAACTTCGACACTTATCAGGCCAACCGCCTGAAATGCCGCTACCGTACAGCGGAAAAGAAAACAGAGCTTTGCCATACACTGAACGGTTCTGCGCTGGCATTGCCGCGTATCGTAGCAGCGCTATTGGAAAACAACCAGACACCGGAAGGTATCCGCATTCCGAAAGCACTGGTTCCCTATACAGGATTTGAGATGATTGACTAAGGAAACATCATTTCCTCATTCAAAATAATAAAAGGTGCGTCAGAATATAAAATTCCTATTATTCTGACGCACCTTTCATACAGAGCAGAAGGCTGAAAGCCTTATATCTTACAGGAATGTGTGTCAAAACTAAAATCCCCATAATTGCCCCCTCACTCCTCAAGTCCCTCTTCCTTTAAAAGGTCATTCTCTATCCTCAAAACCCTTTCATCCCTTCCCTCTGACTCTTTTTTCCCCTGCACATTCTTTGTTATTAACAAATAACCCGTATCTTTGCATAATCTATCATTCTGAAAGAAATCGCGTAATTACACCAACAAAATTATAAGATAATGAATAAAATCATTAGCAAAGAACATTTCTCTGAAAAGGTCTTCAAATTAGTAATTGAAGCACCGTTAATTGCTAAATCGCGCAAGGCAGGACACTTTGTAATAGTACGTGTAGGCGAAAAAGGCGAGCGCATGCCGCTGACCATTGCCGCTGCCGACCCTGTAAAGGGAACTATCACTTTGGTTGTACAGGAAGTAGGTCTCTCATCTACCCGCTTGTGTGAGCTGAATGAAGGTGATTATATAACCGATGTTGTCGGTCCGCTGGGACAAGCCACCCATATCGAGAACTTCGGAACTGTTGTTTGCGCCGGTGGCGGTGTGGGTGTAGCCCCGATGCTTCCCATCGTGCAGGCATTGAAAGCTGCCGGTAACCGTGTGATTACAGTGCTGGCAGGACGCACCAAAGAGCTGATTATCCTTGAAAAAGAGATGCGCGAAAGCTCCGACGAGGTCATTATCATGACGGACGACGGTTCATACGGCCGTAAAGGTTTGGTTACGGAAGGTGTGGAAGATGTTATCAAACGCGAGAAAGTAGACAAATGCTTCTGTATCGGCCCGGCCATTATGATGAAATTCGTTTGTTTGCTGACGAAGAAATACGAAATACCCACCGATGTATCCTTGAATACCATCATGGTAGACGGAACCGGAATGTGCGGCGCCTGCCGTATCACCATCGGCGGTAAAACCAAATTTGTATGCGTAGACGGCCCGGAATTCGACGGTCACCAGGTAGATTTCGACGAAATGCTGAAACGCATGGGTGCATTCAAAAATATCGAACGCGAAGAAATGCATAAACTGGAAGAACCGCAAACTTGTCAGGCAACCGGCGAGAACACTCAGGCAGAAGATGAAAAAAACCGCAATGCCGCCTGGCGTCAAGAACTGCGCAAGTCCATGAAAGCCAAAGAGCGTACTGCCATTCCCCGCGTGGAAATGAACGAGTTGGATGCGGAATACCGTTCGCACAGCCGCAAGGAAGAAGTGAACCGGGGATTGACCGAGGAACAGGCCCTGACAGAAGCCAAACGTTGTTTGGACTGCGCCAATCCGGGGTGCATGGAGGGTTGCCCCGTAGGTATAGACATACCCCGTTTCATCAAGAATATAGAACGCGGCGAGTTTCTGGAAGCAGCCAAAACATTGAAAGAAACCAGCGCATTGCCCGCTGTCTGCGGTCGTGTGTGTCCGCAGGAAAAACAATGCGAATCCAAGTGTATCCACTTAAAGATGAACGAAAAGCCGGTTGCCATCGGTTATCTGGAACGCTTCGCTGCAGATTACGAGCGGGAAAGCGGACAAATCTCCGTGCCGGAAATCAAAGAAAAGAACGGCATTAAGATTGCTGTAATCGGTTCGGGACCCGCCGGTCTGTCTTTCGCCGGAGATATGGCGAAATATGGTTACGATGTTACCGTATTCGAGGCACTGCACGAAATCGGCGGCGTATTGAAATACGGTATCCCCGAGTTCCGTCTGCCCAACAAGATTGTGGATGTAGAAATCGAGAACCTTGCCCAAATGGGTGTGAAGTTTATCAAGGACTGCATCATCGGCAAGACATTAAGCGTAGAACAACTGGAAGAAGAAGGGTTCAAAGGCATATTCGTCGCTTCCGGTGCCGGACTGCCGAACTTCATGAACATCCCCGGTGAAAACTCCATCAATATCCTATCGTCCAACGAATACCTGACGCGCGTCAACCTGATGGACGCCGCCAGCGAAGATTCCGATACGCCTGTGCCTTTCGGTAAATGCGTAGCCGTTATCGGTGGCGGTAACACGGCTATGGACTCCGTCCGCACAGCCCGCCGCCTGGGCGCCGAACGCGCTATGATTATCTACCGCCGCTCGGAAGAAGAGATGCCCGCACGTATCGAGGAAGTGAAACATGCCAAGGAAGAAGGTGTAGAATTCCTGACACTCCACAACCCGATAGAATACATTGCCGACGAGCAAGGAAAAGTAAAACAGGTGGTTCTTCAAAAAATGGAACTGGGCGAACCCGATGCTTCCGGACGCCGCAGTCCTGTCCCCATTCCGGGAGCTACCGAAACGATTGACATTGACCTTGCCATTGTCAGCGTGGGTGTTTCTCCTAATCCGATTGTTCCGAGTTCTATCAAAGGACTTGAATTGGGGCGCAAAGGTACGATTGCCGTAAACGACAACATGCAGTCGTCCATACCGACCATTTATGCCGGTGGCGACATTGTCCGCGGCGGCGCTACCGTAATCCTTGCTATGGGCGACGGGCGGAAAGCTGCCGCAGCAATGAATGAACAACTGAAGAACTAAAGAAACTTCACCATAAAAAGAAAGAAAGCGTATCGCAATGAACGATACGCTTTCTTTTTCTTTCTATCTGATACAGAACTTATTTCACCACCTTGTTTGTCACCGGATCAGGAAAAATCACCGTCGGCTTAAACGTCTTGGCCTCTTCAAAGTCCATCAATGCATACGACATGATAATAACAATGTCATCCGGTTGAACCCTACGGGCTGCCGCGCCGTTCAAACAGATTTTGCCCGAACCGCGCTCGCCTTTAATAATGTAAGTTTCAAAACGTTCACCGTTATTATTGTCGGCAATATAAACCTTCTCGCCGGCAATCATGTTAGCGGCATCCATCAAATCCTCGTCAATCGTGATGCTCCCCATATAATTGAGGTTGGCTTCCGTAACACGGGCGCAATGGATTTTAGACTTCAACACTTCAATCATCATAAGATTGGCTTTTTTATGTTTATTATTCCTTATACTTGATATTGTCAATCAGGCGGACTTCTCCGCAGAACACCGTAATGCAACCCACGGCATACGAAGTATCTTCCCAATCGGCAATCTTCTGCAACGTGTTGCCGTCCACCAGTTCAAAGTATTCCAAACGCAAGCCGGGAGCGGCTGCAATGGCATCTTCCACAAACTTCTGTGTCTCAGCAACCGTATGCGAAGCCGCAAAGGTACGACTTTCAAATAAAGTCTGCGAAATTTTCAAGGCATTTTTGCGTTCCTCGTCAGACAGACGGGCATTGCGGCTACTCAGCGCCAAGCCGTCTTCCTCACGTACGATAGGACAACCTACAATCTCCAACGGATACTTCATCTGACGCACCATTTCACGGATAATGGCCAATTGCTGAAAGTCCTTTTCTCCGAAATAGGCGCGATCCGGCTGCACCGCATCAAACAACTTGCTCACAATCTGGCACACACCGTTAAAGTGTCCCGGACGAAAGGCTCCCTCCATTACCGTATCCAAAGGTGCGTAGCTGAATTGGCGCGTATCCGGTTCCGGATACATCTCCTCCACTGCCGGAGCAAAAACAAACGCAGCCCCACATTCTTCCAGCAAACGACAATCAGCTTCCGGCGTACGGGGATATTTGATTAAATCATTTTGGTCATTAAACTGAGTAGGATTTACAAAAACACTTACTACAGCGGCATCATTCTCCGCCACACAACGTTTTACCAATGAAGCATGACCGGCATGCAAGGCCCCCATCGTAGGTACCAGACCGACCTTCTTACCCTGGGCTCTCATAGCCGAAAGTCCGGCCTGCAAGTCCTTGATAGTATGTACTATTTCCATTTTTATTGGTTATATAATAACTTAGTTGTTCGCAAAACGATGCAAAATAAGCTATTATTTACCACATAAAGAAGAAATATCATAAATTAATGCAAAAGTCATTCCATATCCAAAGCTGTATCCGACCCTTTTTATCACTGATATACAAACAGTTAACAATTCATAAGGAATTATAGATGAGCTCGTCTTGCTTTATTGCCCGATTTTTTTTATATCTTTGCAGAATAATTGAGAACATCGTTATTATGACAAAAGCGAACAAGGTTTTATTTATAACACAAGAAATTACCCCTTACGTTTCAGAATCCGAAATGTCCCTTGTTGGCAGAAACCTGCCGCAAGCAATCCAAGAAAAAGGCAGAGAAATCAGAACGTTTATGCCCAAATGGGGAAACATCAACGAGCGCAGAAACCAATTGCACGAAGTGATACGTCTCTCCGGCATGAACCTTATCATTGACGATACCGACCATCCGCTTATCATTAAAGTAGCTTCCATACAGTCTGCCCGCATGCAAGTTTACTTTATCGACAACGACGATTACTTTCAGAACCGCCTGCAAGTGGTTGATGAGAACGGCGTTGAATATGAAGACAACGATGCACGCGCTATTTTCTATGCACGCGGTGTATTGGAAACAGTCAAGAAACTGCGTTGGTGTCCGGACGTCATCCACTGCCACGGTTGGATGACTGCATTAGCACCGCTGTATATCAAGAAAGCGTATAAAGACGAACCGTCATTCAGAGATGCAAAAGTTGTCTTTTCACTTTATGACAATGACTTCAAGGAACCGTTCCATCCCGATTTTGCCAGCAAGCTTCTTCTGAAGGGTATCAGTAAGAAAGACGTTGCCGATTTGAAAGAGCCGGTGGACTATACAGCTCTCTGCAAACTGGCGGTGGACTATTCCGACGGTGTCATCCAGCAAAGCGAACACGTGAATGAGGAAGTGATAGCATATGCCCGCCAAATCGGCAAGCCTGTCTTAGGCTATCAATCTCCCGAAATCTTTGCAGATGCCTGCAACGACTTCTACGACCAGGTTTGGGGAGCAGAATAAAAATAAAGTATCAATACGAAGAATTATGAAAGTAAAATATTTAGGGATATTGCTTTTTGCAATTCTGGCTTTCTACGGATGCGATGACAATACCGGCACATTGGGCATGAGCATGTTACCTGATTCTGACGGTATTTCAGCCACAACTACGACTTTTGATGTCACCACCAAATCTCTCCTTGCAGAAAAAGTTTATGCCAAGACAAGTACGGGATATGTAGGTAAATTCACAGATCCTGCTCCCGAAGGTTTTGGAAGCTACGAAGCCAGCTTCCTGACTGAGCTGAACTGTACGGACGACTTCAAATTCCCCGCAGTATACGACCCGGAAAAGCATGTGGGAACAATGGCGGGTGATACCGTCGTTTCAGCACAGTTAACAATATACTACTCTTCATGGTTCGGAGATTCCTTAAATCCATGCAGAATGTCGGTATATGAGCTGGACAAAAGATTAGAAAACAAGCACTATACCGATATTAATCCGAAAGAATATTACGGAAATGAAACTGACAAGCCGCATTTTGAAGAAACCGGTTATTTTGAGTTGCACAAAGCATATACTGCTTATGACACCTCTGTTCCCGACTCTGTAAGAAATGCTACCGACTCTAATGGAAACAGTCTTTTTTATCCCAATGTAACTCTGCCTCTAAGCAAGCAGTTTGGAAATGAACTCCTGCAGTTGAACAGAGCCTACCAAAGAGGAGAAAACGATTTCTTCAAAAACTCGGAGAAGTTTATTGACAATGTATTGAAAGGAGTCTATATTAAGACGGATTACGGAGACGGAACAATTCTATACGTTGACCGTGTGGACCTGCAAATGCAATTCCGCTTTCATTACGTAGACAGTTTAGGAGTAAAGCTCACCAAAAAAGACGGTAAAGACTCTTTATATTATAGTACGGCAACAGTGTTTGCCTCCACCAAAGAAGTTATTCAAGCCAATAAGTTTGAAAGCTCCGAGGAATTAATCAAGAAAGCGAATGAAACCGGTTGGAGTTATCTCAAATCGCCTGCAGGTATTTTTACAGAGGCAACCTTGCCCTATGATAAAATACATGAAGAGTTGTCAAACGACACACTGAATGCTGTCAAGCTGACTTTCACAAACTATAATCAGGAAAGTAACAAGTATAAATTCAGCATGAGTGCACCGGAAACCGTACTGTTGCTGCGTAAAAAAGACATGGACTCTTTCTTTGTCAACAATGAGCTTGCAAACAATGTAACCTCTTTTGTCGCAACTCACAACAGTATCGAAACCAACCAATACACCTTTATGAATATAGCCCGTCTGGTTTCTGCTTGCATCAATGAAAAAAAGACCGCCAAACAGAAAGCCAAAGAAGCGGCAGGTACATCGTGGAATGAAACTGCATGGGAAACAGAATGGAGCGAAGGCGAAGGAAAGGATTGGGATAAAGTAGTAATAATCCCCGTAGTTGTGACCTACGATACAAACAGCACTACTCCTTCCATAATTGGTATTCAGCATGACTTGAAGCCTACGTATGCCAAGCTGAAAGGTGGAGACCCGGAACAGGGTGGAACCAAATTGCAAATAGAGGTTACATATACTTCTTTCAATAAGTAAAAAAAGCAGGAACTTAGATTCTATATCTTTATGAAGGTGTGTCAAAATGCACACCTTCTGTTTTTTACGCACAAAGCCCCGACTTTCACAAGCTGGGGCTTTGTTATTACCTAAAGATTTTGTATCTTTAAGCATAAGTTCTTTACTATGACAAAGATACATTTTCGTCCTTACAATCCCAACCAAACCGTTCTTTTTCCTCAAAGAATTGATGAGGATATTGCAGAAAACGATCCGGTGCGCATGGTTGACGCCCTGGTTGAGGGCTTGAATCTTGAAAGTTTCAGAAAACTGTATAAGGAATGCGGTCGCAGCCCTTACCACCCCAAGATGATGCTCAAGGTCATTCTGTATGCCTATATGAACAACATCTACTCCTGCCGGAAAATTGAAAAACTCCTTCACCGTGACATCCATTATATCTGGCTGGCCGGATATGAGAAACCGGATTTCATTACCATCAACCGTTTCCGCAACCGGGTGAAGAAGGAAATTAACGAAGTGTTTACGCAAACCGTACTTCTTCTCTCTTCCAAAGGCTTCATCAGCCTGAATGTGGAATATATTGACGGGACAAAGCTCGAATCCAAAGCCAACAAGTACACTTTCGTCTGGCGAAAAACGGTTGAGCGGAACCGTGAACGCCTGATGAAGAAGATACATGTCCTGTTAGGGCAGATAGACGATGTCATTGCTCAGGAGAAGTCATCAGAGAACAATGAGGAAGTTGAGTTCACTCCGGCCATGCTGACTGAAATGGCAGGAGAATTGCGTCATGCACTGGAACAGGTTTCCGAGCCATCCGCGAAAGAGGAAAAGACTGAACTGAAAAAGAAACGCAAACAGCTGAAGGAACTGGAAGAACACAGGGACAAACTGCAGGAATACGACTGCCATCTGGAAACACTGCAAGAGAGGAATTCCTATTCCAAGACGGACAAGGACGCTACTTTTATGAGAATGAAGGAGGATGCCATGCGCAACGGACAGACGAAGCCCGGTTACAACCTTCAAATCGGCACCGAAAATCAGTTCATCACCGATTTTGCACTCTTCCCGAACCCTACGGATACACTGACCCTGATTCCTTTCCTGCAATCTTTTTCAAACAGGTATGAACGGATGGCCCATACGGTGGTTGCTGATTCCGGCTATGGCTCCGAAGAGAATTACCGCTTCATGTCCGAAAACGGCATGGAAGCCTACGTAAAGTACAACTATTTCCACATGGAGCAGCGGCCGAGATTCAAACCGGCCCCGTTCAAGGCCGAAAACTTCTACTACAATGAAGAACATGACTTCTGCATCTGCCCTATGGGGCAAAGGATGCGGAGGATAGGCACCAGGAATGTGAAAACCGCATCCGGATATGTCAGCGAAAATGCACGGTACAGAGCTGTCAGGTGTGAAGGTTGTCCCCTGCGATGCCGCTGTTTTAAAGCAAAAGGAAACAGGACGATAGAACTGAATCATAGGCTTAGACAATACAAGCGGAGAGCCAAAGAACTGCTCTGCTCTGAGAAAGGACTGAAACACAGAGGGCAGAGATGCATAGAACCGGAGGCCGTGTTCGGACAAATTAAAAACAATATGAACTACAAACGTTTCCGACATTTTGGAAAGGACAAGGTCTTCATGGACTTTGCCTTCCTAGCCATTGCCTTCAATATAAAAAAAATGTGTGCAAAACTGACAAAAGAAGATACGAAATGGCTGATTGGATGGTTTTATGAACTTACTGTCGCTTTATTTAGATGCTGGAGACACATAAATCAAAGAAATCTTCGAATTATCGCAGCTTAAAGAAAATGAACAGATTTGTATAGTGATGAACAAAAAAGAGGTGCATCGTGCATTACGACACACCTTCATAGTTTACTTTAAAGAAAGAGAAGGTTCTGACATAAGCAGAATAGAATTAATCCAAGCTACAAAAAAAGTCCTCCATACTCTCAAATAAAGCATGGAGGACTAACATTATCTAAAGCCGGATAGTGCTATTTGGCAGACTTGGCAGCAGGCTTCTTTGCCGTAACTTTCTTTGCAGTAGACTTTGTAGCAGGCTTAGAAGCATCTTTCGGTTCTTTTTTCTTCTCAGCGGCTTTTTCCTTTTCCAACTTTTTCTGCGCTTTTTCCAACTCTTTATGAAGTTCTTCTATTTCATCCCCCTGATTCTTGATTGTAGTAAGCAAAGCATTCAGCTCCTCGTTATCAATATCCACCGGATAAAGAGAATCAACACGCTTGATAAAGTCTCCCAAAATATTCATATAGTTAGTAAAAGCATCATACGGTGATTCATAGATACCGCGGTTCAACCCTACTCCACTATTCTTGGTCGTCATAAAGCGGAAGTTGTTGCTGGCCTGCAAATAATCCCAATCCTGCTTGATGCGGCGGTCATCACAGATATGTACACGCTCGGCCACACTATACAGTTTATTGAAAGCCTCACGCTGCATTACATTACCCAACCAGCAACTTGTATCTCTTTCTTCATCCACCCACGACATAGGATAAGGTACATCCAATTGTGAAACGGATTTCAACTTGGTAACAATTTCGGTAGGAGTTGAGAAAGTAATGCCTTTTTCCTTAGCACATGCAGGCAATGCCTTCAGGAATTCCAGAATATTGGAGGATAAAGGCTGTGACATCCCTAATGAACAAAGCTCCATAAATATGTTGATAACCTGCTCCTCTTGCGGGAATGCATCGATCCAACTGATATACTTATCGGCAAACAACGGATATTCGTTCCACTCGGAATTCGAGAAACGCAAACTAATATCATCCGACAGTTTAAAATCGCGCAACAGCAACTTTAAGTTCGGATTCATATTACAATGGTACACATAGTGCGGACTCTTCCAGCCAAGCACATGTTTTGCCCCTTCAGTCAGCATTCCCTTAAAACCCATACTTGCCACCATGGCACCAATTTCGTCATTGTAAATCAGACTGGAGTTACGGAACACCTTGGGCGCTTTGCCAAACATTTGTTTCATTTTAGCACTCTGACGCATCACCTCTTCCTTGAAGCAATCTTCATTAGCTAAAGAAGAAAGTCCATGAGAGTACGGTTCAGCCAAGAACTCACAGCATCCCGTATCATTGAGCTGGTGCAACAGGTCGATTACAGCAGGTGCATGGATTTCCAGTTGCTCCAATGCCACACCTGAGATGGATAAAGCCACTTTAAACGCACCACCCGAATCCTTCACCATTCCAATAAGCGTATTCAGTGCAGGAATATACGAACGTTCGGCAACTTCATTAATACTTGTTTCATTGGCATAATCATCATAGTAGTAATGGTTTGTACCAATATCAAAGAAACGATAACGTTTCAGATGTATAATTTGATGTATCTCAAAATAAAGACAGATAGTTCTCATTAGTATTTGTTGTTTTATTATTTACCATAGTTTCTTAACACATCCTCGTAAAGAGCACGGATTCTCAAGCCCACCTTTTCCCAGGTAATTCCGTCCACTTCTTTCTTTCCTTCTTCCTGAAGATAATGGAATAAAGACGGATTCATACAGATGGAATAAATGGCATCCGCCATAGCATGAATATCCCAATAATCGGTCTTAATTACCTTATCGAGGATTTCACCACATCCGGACTGCTTGGAAATGATAGAGGGAGTTCCGCACTGCATGGCTTCCAACGGGGCGATACCGAAAGGCTCGGAAACGGAAGGCATAACGAATACATCACTATTCTTATAAACTTCGTACACTTGCTTACCTTTCATAAAGCCGGGAAAATGGAAACGGTCTGCAATGCCACGTTCGGCAGCCATATTAATCATGGCATTCAGCATATCACCCGAACCGGCCATCACAAAGCGGATGTTGCGGGTACGTTGCAACACCAGTGCAGCAGCTTCCACAAAATATTCCGGACCTTTCTGCATAGTGATACGTCCGAGGAAAGTCACGACCTTCTCTTTCGAATGTTCAGGACGCGGAATATCCTGGTATTCTTGCGAAAGCGGGTACACCGCATTATGCATGGCAAATACCTTTCTCGGATCTTGATGATACTCGTTGATAACAGTACGACGGGTAAGTTCCGACACACACATAATGCAGTCGGCATAATCCATTCCGTTTTTTTCCATGGAATAGACCGTGGGGTTAACTTTACCCCGCGAACGGTCAAAATCTGTTGCATGCACATGGATACAGAGCGGTTTGCCACTCACCATCTTCGCATGTACACCAGCCGGATATGTCAGCCAATCGTGCGCATGAATAATGTCGAATTCCTGTTGACGTGCCACAACTCCGGCTATAATCGAGAAGTTATTGATTTCTTCGTGCAAATTTCCGGGATAACCGCCGGCAAAGTCCATACAGCCAAGATCATTGACGTGCATATAGGAGAAATCCGAGTAAATATGGTCGCGCAAAGCATAATATTGCTCCGGACTCATTGTCGACAAACGAGACTTCAAATAATCGTAATCAACATCACGCCACACGATAGGCACCTGGTTCATACCGATTATATTCAAGAATTTCTCTTCTTCACCTGTAGGCTTAGGCATACAGAAAGTAGTCTCCACATCTCCCTGCTGACTCAAACCCTTCGTGATTCCGTATGATGCAACTGCAAGGCCACCATATATTTTGGGAGGAAATTCCCAACCAAACATTAAAACTTTCATCTTCGTTCCTCCTCCTATAAATTATACTTAGACAACAATTTCAAGATACGCAGAATCTCCGCCACATTCATGGCGAACGATACCGCGCCTCTTCCTTTAAACGGCGGGTTTCCATCGAATAACTCGGGCAGAGAACCTATGCAATGGCTCGTCATCTCATCTTCAAAACCGATCAGATACCGCTCTACAAACGAAATACCACTCATCTTATATATACGCAGGTACGCTTCCATATAAAAGCCCATAAGCCACGGCCAGGCTGTGCCTTGGTGGTATGCGTAATCTCTCTGAATCTGAGGACCGACATAATTGGGATTATATCCCCCACTTTTAGGACTCAATGTACGCAGACCTTTCGGAGTCAGCAATTCTTTTGTCACAATATCAAGTACCTGCTTCTTCTGTGCCCTATCCAATGGAGAATAGTCAAAAGCAACAGCAAATATCATATTGGGACGAACGCTCCAATCCATCATATAACCGTCTACATAATCAAACAGATAACCGTATTCATTACGAAAAACTTCCACAAACGATTTTCCTGTTATTTCTGCCTGAGCATCCAATTTGTCTGCAAGAATGTCATTTCCACCCTCACGCACAATGTCTGAAACAAAACGCAATGCATTATACCACAGCGAATTCACCTCAACAATATATCCGGTGCGAGGGATTACAGGATGCCCGTTAACCGTAGAGTTCATCCAGGTAACTGCCTTTTCCTTGCCATTTGCGTAAAGCAAACCGTTTTCATGCAAGAAAAGATTATCATGCTTACGAGCGCAGATATAATTCATAATATCCTCCAATAACCTGCCGTATTTCAAACGGCATTGTTCGCGCGATGTATCCTTGGCATACTGCTGTAAAGCCCATACTGCCCATAAAAGCACGTCAGGATGTTCCATCTCATATATTTTATAACCAACCGGTTTATCCTCAATGAAAGCATAGATAGCCTTTTCCGCCGTTCTCATAACATCCTCGAATTCATCTTGTTCGTCCACGGCCAAAGTTAAGCCCGGTAAAGAGATAAACAAGTCGCGCGCACGGCATTTAAACCAGGGATAGCCTGCAAGTACATAATGTTCTTCTCCTTGTTTATTGTGGAACTGGTGAGCCGAATTTTTCAAACAGTGATAAAAGCTGTCACGCGGAGTACGGTCTTCTGCCTCAGCCTCAAAAGTCTGCTTTAGCTTACGCGGTGAAATTTCGGAGATACCCGCAGAGAAAACGATACTTTCACCCTTCTTTATATCTACTTCAAAATAACCGGGTACATACAGGTCTTCATTAAAATCGTAACCGCGTTCCTGTTCTTTCGGGTATTCAATGCCACGATACCAATCCGGCTGATAATGAAATTCGTTTTTTTTGTTCAACTGCATATAAAGTTCCGGATAGCCGGGATACATACAGGTTTTAATACCGTTTTCCACCGGTTGGTAATCACGGCTTGCCTGTGCATTTTCGTGCGTGTATTCGCGTACGCTGCGGAATGCCAAAAAGGGACGGAACCGAAGTGTTGTTGCCGAATGGGCATCGACCAAGGTGTAACGAATCAGTATCCGGTTCTCATGATGTACAAAAATTTTCTCTTTGCGGAGAATAACGCCTCCCACACGGTAAGTAGTTGCCGGGATATGCTCGCAATCAAACTCACGGATATACTTATGTCCGTTCGGACTAAAATTATTTCCCTGATACTTGTGCAATCCCAAGTTAAACTCTGCACCGTGCTGAATCACTGTTTCATCCAAAGAAGACAGCAGCACATGGTTTTCATCATCCAGGTTGGGAACGGGAATTACCAACAAGCCGTGATATTTGCGTGTGTTACAATCTACAATCGTTGTACAATGATAGGCTCCTGATTTGTTAGTCCGAAGTATCTCCCTTGGCAAAGATTCTTGCAGATTAACCATCAAGGTCTTGTCAAATCGTAAATAACTCATAGTTGTGCATTATTTAAAGGTTAATTATTTCAGGTATATGCGCTACAAAGCTTGTAGCAATGCCCAAAAATACGAATTAAAGCCTACACGCAAAATAAAAAGTCTTTTTTTTTTCGCTTTTCAAGCAAATAATCCAAAGCATTGTACGAAAATGATAAATCCCTGTACAATATAGGAAGCATGACGGGCTACAAATAGTTCTGGCGATGGTATACCACTATTTTTATTTATTCGCTTCATCCACGCTTGGATTCTTAGAAGCAGGGATAGACCGGGAATTTCAACACACGGCAAGTTGCCCTATGATGCCTTTCAATATCTTTCTTTATGGAAAGCTGTTACAATTCCTTCTACACAGGAAAAAGAAAAGAAGAACTAATGACGAAAGCTGTCCAACAGCAATGAAATATTTGCCATAAACAAACGCACTGAAATTGCTAACAGGATAATGCCAAAAAATTTACGGATAATATAAATGCCACCTTTACCCAAAAAACGTTCTACCCTCCCGGTCATGCTGACAACAAAATATACCCATATCATATTCAAGACTAATGCAATGATAATATTGATACTGGCATATTCTGCACGCAAAGAGAGTAAAGTTGTAAAGGCTCCCGCTCCTGCCAATAGCGGAAAGACCAGCGGAACCAGCGTTGCTTCTTTAATCGGCCCCTGGTTTTTAAAGATTTCAATATCAAGAATCATTTCCAGCGACATCAGAAAAATAACAAACGCACCGGCCACCGCAAATGACTCAATGTCCACATGAAACAATTTCAGCATCATATCACCCGCATAAAAGAAACCTATCAGCAAGGCAAACGATATTAATGTAGCTTTCAGCGCATTTACATCTTTCCCCTTTTCTTTCAAATTGATAATAATAGGAATAGAGCCTATAATATCTATCACGGCAAACAGCACGATAAAAGCACTTGTCATCTGCTGCCAATTAAATGCTGAAAACATATGTCCCTCCTTTTTTCTACAAAAATAATCTATTTTTATGTATTTCGCAAAATTTCTTAAAAGTGAATGAGTAGCACGTTTAAGAAATAATAAAAAAAACAAAAAGAAAGGGCAAGTGTTTACGGCAGAGTTCGATTATATCTACTTTTGTTCTTAAACCAGAAGATGAGAATGATATGGAAACAATGTTTGATACGTTATTACAATTACCCCTGTTTCAGGGACTTGCCCAAGAAGACTTCACCCGTATTTTGGAAAAGGTCAAATTGCACTTCACA
Source organism: Bacteroides stercoris ATCC 43183 (assembly GCF_025147325.1). Taxonomy (NCBI): domain Bacteria; kingdom Pseudomonadati; phylum Bacteroidota; class Bacteroidia; order Bacteroidales; family Bacteroidaceae; genus Bacteroides; species Bacteroides stercoris. Next base: position 1,641,847 of record NZ_CP102262.1, on the reverse strand, counting down.
AAATATAAGCCAGGTGAGCTTCTTTTAAAAGAGGGGGGCGCCTGTCATGAACTGGTCTTCGTCCTAAAAGGAGAAATTGCATCTTCCACATCATCCGCCGATTCTTCTTACTGCTTCACCGAATATTTTCCAGCCCCTTTCCTGATTGAGGCTCACTCCATATTCGGCATGAAAACGCATTATGCTTCTACATATCGGGCAAGAACCGAAGTGCATACGGTCAGCATCAGCAAAGCATTTGTAGTGAAAGAGCTCTTCAACTACGAAATATTCCGCTTGAATTACATGAATATCATCAGTAACCGCACTCAAATGCTGCACAACCGCTTATGGGCTGTATTCGGCAATAGTCCCGAAAGCCGCATTATCCATTTCATCCTCAGTCATACAGAACGGCTGTCGGGCGAAAAAATATTGAAAATAAAAATGGAGGATTTGGCTCAAATCATCAACGAAACCCGAACAGGAGTGTCAAAAGCCCTCAATACTATGCAAACAAAAGGATTGGTTGAATTACACCGCGGGGAAATCATACTGCCTAATGTTGAAAATTTGATAAACTGACCAAGTACATAAAATGCAAATATCTTCAAGAAGATTATTAAAATGAAATGAACCCCGAAAATTAAATAACTTTCGGGGTTCACTTCATAATCTTTGCTTTAATATATCTTCAGCAACCGTTTTTACTCCCATTCAATTGTGGAAGGCGGTTTTGACGATATATCATAGGTTACACGGTTTACACCTTTCACCTTATTAATAATGTCATTGGAAACCTTGCCCAAAAATTCGTAAGGCAAATGCGCCCAGTCTGCAGTCATTGCGTCTGTGGAAGTAACAGCACGTAAAGCGACCGCACGTTCATATGTACGTTCATCACCCATTACGCCTACAGACTGCACAGGAAGTAAAATAACCCCTGCCTGCCATACCTGATGATAAAGAGTTGTCTCATTTCCTCCGGCATCTTTCACTTTCCAATTGCGCAATCCCTGAATAAAAATATCATCCGCATCTTGCAGAATACTCACCTTTTCCGGAGTTATATCACCCAAAATACGAACAGCCAATCCCGGACCGGGGAAAGGATGACGGGTAATCAAATGCTCCGGCATGCCCAACTCACGTCCTACACGGCGAACCTCATCTTTAAACAACAGTCGCAAGGGTTCGCACAATTTCAGATTCATTTTTTCAGGAAGTCCACCTACATTATGATGACTCTTGATTACAGTTCCGGTAATAGAAAGCGACTCGATGCAGTCTGGATAGATCGTTCCTTGAGCCAGCCATTTCACATCTTTAATCTTATGAGCCTCTTCATCGAATACATCAATGAAACCCTTACCTATAATCTTACGCTTCTTTTCAGGTTCGGTCACTCCTGCCAATTCCGCAAAGAATTTAGCGCTTGCATCCACTCCGATAACATTCAGACCAAGACATTCATAATCGTGCAATACATTTTTAAATTCATCTTTGCGCAGCATGCCATGATCCACAAAAATACAAGTTAAATTCTTTCCGATAGCACGATTCAGCAATACAGCAGCAACAGAAGAGTCAACGCCACCGCTCAAACCGAGCACGACTTTATCATCCCCCAATTGTTCCTTCAACTGGGCAACCGTAGTTTCGATAAACGAAGCTGCGCTCCAGTCCTGCCTGCAACCGCAGACTTCCACTACAAAGTTTTTCAGCATCTGTGTACCGTCCTCGCTATGGAATACTTCCGGATGGAATTGTACACCCCACATTTTCTCTCCTTCCACCTGATAAGCGGCAATCTTCACTTTATCCGTAGAAGCTATAGTCTTGAAGCTTTCAGGAATGGCAGTAATAGTATCGCCATGACTCATCCACACTTGAGTATTTTCCTTTACTCCCTTAAAAAGCACATTGTTTTTATCAAAAGAAGCTAAATGCGCCCGTCCATATTCACGGCTACCCGCAGGTTCAACCTTACCGCCGTTGGTATAGGCTATAAACTGTGCACCGTAGCAGATTCCCAATATAGGATATTTACCACGGATTTCGTTTAAATCTATCTTAAACGCACTTTCGTCATATACGGAAAATGGACTACCTGAAAGAATAACTCCTTTTACACTCGCATCTCCCTGAGGAAATTTGTTGTAAGGCACAATTTCACAATATACATTCAACTCGCGAACACGGCGACCGATAAGCTGCGTGGTCTGTGAGCCGAAATCAAGAATAATAATCTTTTCTTGCATAGAAACAGAGGTGTTAGTAATTTGGAGCACAAAGATACGAATTTGTTTAGAGCAGAAAGCAAAATATGGCAAAATTTGTTCAGAGCAAAAAACAAAATACGGCAATATACAGAGAACGGAAAACACCTGCACCGCTTATCTTTCAAGAAACTAAAGGATTTGTTGGATTTATAAAATAAAGAATTTATATTTGTCTCTGTTACTAAACCAAATATCTAAGTATCATGAAAAGAAACATCCTATCAGCGGTCCTTACACTTTACTGCCTATTGCCGATAGCAGCACAGCCCCTTTCCAAAGCAGATTCGCTACAAATTGAAATTGCTCAATTAGAAAATGCACTGACAAGCATACAGACTGATTTGCAAGAAAAAACTTTGCAGTACAATTGGGAAATAACAGAAAAATACATTGAATATTGCAAGAAACTCTACAAAATCACCAACTTCAACCGCGAACCCCGGTTGATACAACTTGCCACTACCATAAAACCGGAAGAACTGGAACCTCAGAGATTAGCCTATGAAAAGGCTAAAAAAGAACTTGAAGCACTATTGACATCCTACCCGGAGTATATCACCCTCGATTCTTTATATAAAAGAGCCATCAATACGGAACAGAAAAAAGACCGCAAAATTGCCTTGGACGGTTTCTATCAACGCATATACAATAAAGATAAGACTTACCGTCCGCTGCTCGAAAAAAAACGCAAAGCCTTCAAAGAGCATTATATAGCCTGTGCTTCCTATCTACTGGACGAATGTAAAAGAAACCGGGAAGTTGTACCGGAAATCTATGATTATAAAACAGCACGAATTCTCAAAGAGACCGATCCCAAGCTCCACCAACTATCCATAGAGATCAGTACACTTGAAAGTCTTCAACGGGAGACAATTCGTAAATATCAGAGATTGAAGTACAACCTGAAAGAAGACTAGGCAATAATCCTTTTTTAATCCTATAAAATCAAATATCCTCGAAAGAAGCATTACCATCTTCCGAGGATATTTATATATGAATTTCTTTATTATTTAAATAAAAAAACGTGATTATTTTTCTTTCAATATATCGCGAATTTCCGTCAACAACACTTCTTCCTTACTTGGTGCGGGCGGTGCAGGAGGAGCAGCAGGCGTTTCCGCTTTTTTCTTTTCCGTCAGCTTGGTTATCAACTTAATAAACATAAAGATAGAAAAAGCGATAATGAGAAAGTCGAAAGTGGCCTGCAGGAAATTTCCGTAATTCAACGTTACAGCGGCTATCTCCTTGCCATCCACTACTTCGGCAGGCTTCATCACCCATTTTAAATCGGTAAAGTTTACACCGCCTATCAGCAAGCCCAAAGGAGGCATTATCACATCAGCCACAACTGAAGATACAATCTTGCCAAACGCACCTCCAATGATAACACCGACAGCCATATCGACCACATTGCCTTTCATGGCAAAAGCCTTAAATTCCTGTAAAAATGAACTTTTTCCCATCTTTTCAATTATTTAATTATGATTTTGGATACGAATATAAAAACATTTTCTTACTTTTGCAGCGCAATTCGTAAAAGAAATGCTGTAAAAGTTTGAAAGTTTAATTTTAAACATTATAAAACCCTTAAAAGTTTAAACAAAATGATTAAAGTAGGTATTAATGGATTCGGACGTATCGGACGTTTCGTATTCCGCGCTGCTCAGAAAAGAAACGATATTCAAATCGTTGGTATTAACGACCTTTGCCCGGTAGATTACTTGGCTTACATGCTGAAGTATGATACTATGCACGGTCAATTCGACGGTACTATCGAAGCTGATGTTGAAAACAGCAAACTGATCGTTAACGGTCAATCTATCCGTATCACTGCTGAAAAGAACCCGGCTGACCTGAAATGGAACGAAGTAGGTGCTGAATACGTAGTTGAATCTACCGGTTTGTTCCTGACTAAGGAAAAAGCTCAGGCTCACATCGAAGCTGGTGCAAAATACGTTGTAATGTCTGCTCCTTCTAAGGATGACACTCCGATGTTCGTTTGCGGTGTTAACGAAAAGACTTATGTTAAGGGTACTCAATTCGTATCTAACGCTTCTTGTACTACTAACTGCTTGGCTCCTATCGCTAAAGTATTGAACGATAAATGGGGTATCACTGACGGTTTGATGACTACAGTTCACTCTACAACTGCTACTCAGAAAACAGTTGACGGTCCTTCTATGAAAGACTGGAGAGGTGGTCGTGCTGCTGCAGGCAACATCATTCCTTCTTCTACTGGTGCTGCTAAGGCTGTAGGTAAAGTTATTCCGGCTTTGAACGGTAAACTGACTGGTATGTCTATGCGTGTTCCGACTTTGGACGTTTCTGTAGTTGACTTGACTGTTAACTTGGCTAAACCGGCTACTTACGCTGAAATCTGCGCTGCCATGAAAGAAGCTTCTGAAGGCGAACTGAAAGGTGTTCTGGGTTACACTGAAGATGCAGTTGTTTCTTCTGATTTCTTGGGTGACACTCGCACTTCTATCTTCGATGCTAAGGCAGGTATCGCTTTGACTGATACTTTCGTTAAAGTTGTATCTTGGTACGACAACGAAATCGGTTATTCTAACAAGGTTCTTGACCTGATTGCTCACATGGCATCTGTTAACTGCTAATATACAGTTAGAAAATAATAAAAAATAGGCGGCTTCTTTTATGAAGTCGCCTATTTTTTTTGCACATTTGCAATTAATTTATTTTCTTCAAGAGATAGGTATATGACAAGACTTAAACTTACACTAATATTACTTTGTTTTATGACTATGATACAAGCCTCAAATCCTTTCTTTGAAAAGTATTCAACTCCACATGGAACTGTTCCTTTTAATCTGATAAAGACTGAACATTACGCACCTGCCATACATGAAGGCATCCGCCGGCAAAATGCAGAAATAGATGCGATCATCAATAACCCTGCTGCTCCGACTTTTGAAAACACGATAGTGCCCTACGAGAAGTCCGGAGAACTGTTGCATCGTGTCACTACCGTATTCGGCAATCTGCTCAGCGCCGAAACCAGCGATGAATTGCAGGAACTTGCCCGGGAAATCATGCCACTGATGAGCGAACATGAAAACAACATCAGCCTCAACGAAAAGCTATTTGCCCGCATCAAAGCCGCATATGAGCTGACAGACAAGAATAAACTTACTCCGGAACAGTCCAAGCTACTGGAAGACATCTACACCGGCTTTGTCCGCAACGGAGCAAACCTGCAAGGAGATGCCAAGGAAAAGTACCGTAAATTGTGCAAAGAATTAAGCTTGTTGACACTGCAGTTCAGTGAAAATGCCCTGAAAGAGACAAACGACTACCAATTGGTGCTGACCAATAAGTCACAGTTGTCCGGTCTGCCTGAAAGCGCCGTTGATGCCGCCGCAGAGACAGCGCAGGAAAAAGGTGTGAAAGGTTGGGTATTCACCCTGCATGCCCCAAGTTACAGCCCTTTCATGACGTATGCCGACAACCGCGACCTGCGCCAAGAACTTTACATGGCATATAATACCAAATGCACGCATGACAATGCCTGCAACAATCTGGAAATCGTAAAGAAAATTGCCAACGTCCGCATGGAAATCGCCCAACTGCTGGGTTACGACAACTTTGCCGAATACAACCTGAAAGAACGAATGGCACAAAACAGCGACGCTGTATACAAACTGCTGAACCAACTGTTAGAAGCATATACACCCACCGCACAAAAAGAATATGCTGAAGTGCAGGCACTGGCACGCAACGAAGAAGGAGAAAGCTTCAATCTCATGCCATGGGACTGGAGTTACTATTCCCAAAAGCTGAAAGACCGGAAGTTCAGTGTTAATGATGAAATGCTTCGTCCCTACTTTGAGCTAAGCAAAGTTAAAGAAGGAGTATTCGGACTGGCAAGCAGGCTGTACGGCATCACATTCAAGAAGAATCCCGGCATTCCTGTTTATCACAAGGATGTGGAAGCCTACGAAGTATTTGATAAAGACGGCACATATCTTGCTGTACTCTATACAGACTTTCATCCCAGAGCCGGAAAACGCTCCGGTGCATGGATGACGAGCTACAAAGGGCAGTGGACAGATGAGAAAAGCGGCGAAAACAGCCGTCCGCACGTATCTATCGTGATGAATTTTACCAAACCCACACAAAACAAGCCCGCCCTACTAACTTTCGATGAAGTGGAAACTTTCCTGCACGAGTTCGGGCACAGCTTGCACGAGATATTTGCCAACTCCACTTACGAAAGTTTAAGCGGCACAAATGTTTATTGGGACTTTGTAGAACTGCCTTCTCAGTTCATGGAAAACTTTGCCATTGAAAAAGAGTTCCTGCACACCTTTGCCCGCCACTACCAAACCGGCGAACTCATCCCCGACGAACTGGTGCAGCGCATTGTAGACTCATCGAATTTCAACGTGGCTTATGCCTGCCTGCGCCAAGTAAGTTTCGGATTGCTGGATATGGCATGGTATACACGCAATCCCCCTTTCGAAGGGGATGTTAAAGCTTATGAGAAGAAGGCTTGGGATAAAGCACAAATACTCCCTGTTGTAGAGGAAACCTGTATGAGCACCCAGTTCTCACACATTTTTGCGGGCGGATATTCTGCCGGGTATTACAGCTATAAATGGGCGGAAGTGCTGGATGCGGATGCTTTCTCGCTGTTCAAGCAATGCGGCATTTTCAATCCGGAAGTAGCCAACTCTTTCCGCCGGAATATCCTGTCGAAAGGAGGTACGGAACATCCCATGACGCTCTACAAGCGTTTCCGCGGACAAGAACCTACCATAGATGCGCTATTAATCAGAAACGGAATAAAAAGATGAAAGAAAAAATCAAAATAAAGACAATAGTCTGTTGCCTGATGATTACATCCATGCTTCTCGGCTTGGGCGCTTGCAACAATGAGGATGATGTAATGGAAATCTTCAACAACAAAACCTGGAAATTGGTTCGTATCGCCACCGAAAAAGGAAAAGAACAATTCTATCAAGGCTTGTGGAGCAACGAAAGTAAAGAAGAAATCGACCGTGAACTCAATACTTTCAGGGCAGAAGGAAACTACACTCTAAACTTTAACTGTGCCGAAGTGAACGGAGAAGTTACCGGTACGGTTAATGTCCATGCCGTCAACTCGAGTATCAATGATGCAGTTCTGAAAATAGACGGAAAGGAACATACCATAAGCATCAAAGGAAAAGTTATCGGTACAGAAAGCGATAAGTTGGCTAAAGTATTCATCAACGGTATACAGAATGTGTTCAAATACGAAGGGGATATACATAATATTACTCTTTACTTCAAAGACGGAAATACAACAAAAGTCATGGGATTTACAGCCCGCTAAATACAACTGAAATATGGATGAAACCAAGAGAAGTAAACAAGAAGCCTTAGACAAACGTTATATACGCATGGCAAGCATATGGGCGGAAAACTCATACTGTCAACGTCGTCAGGTGGGTGCACTCATCGTAAAGGATAAAATGATTATCTCGGACGGATATAACGGCACGCCATCCGGTTTTGAGAATGTATGTGAAGATGAAAACAATCTCACCAAACCCTATGTGCTCCATGCCGAAGCCAATGCCATTACCAAGATAGCACGCTCCAACAACAGCAGCAACGGTGCCACAATGTACGTCACTGCCTCTCCCTGTATAGAATGTGCCAAACTTATCATCCAGGCAGGAATCAAGCGTGTCGTATACTCTGAAAAATATCGTTTGGAAGACGGCATCGAACTGCTGAAACGTGCAGGTATCGAAGTAATATATATGTCAATTGAGAGTTGATAACTTCGTGCACAGCCAAATAGTAAATCGTAAAATATAGTACATATCATTATGGGTACAAAAAACTCTTCCCGTTTCACACCTCTCATTATTGCAATCAGTGTAGTAGCGGGCATACTTATCGGAACTTTTTATGCCAAACATTTCGCAGGAAACCGTTTGGGGATTATCAACGGCTCGTCCAACAAGCTGAATGCGTTACTGCGGGTGGTAGACGACCAGTATGTGGACAGCGTCAACATGACCGATCTGGTAGAAAAAGCAATGCCGCAGATATTGGCAGAACTTGACCCACACTCCACTTATATTCCCGCACAGAAATTGGAAGCAGTCAATTCTGAACTGGAAGGCAGCTTCAGCGGTATCGGTATCCAGTTTACCATACAAGAAGATACCATACACGTGAACAGCGTAATACAAGGCGGTCCGTCCGAAAAAGTAGGACTCATGGCAGGTGACCGCATTGTCATGGTAAACGACAGCCTGTTCGTTGGCAAAGGGCTGACTAATGAAAAAGCCATGCGCAATCTGAAAGGACCTAAAGGCACACAAGTGAAGTTAGGAGTGAAGCGCGCCACCGAAAAAGAGCTGTTGGATTTCACCATTACACGCGGCGACATTCCCCAGAACACGATTGATGCCGCTTATATGCTCAACGATGATTTCGGCTACATACAAGTCAGCAAGTTCGGACGTACCTCACACGTAGAACTGCTGAATGCCATTGCCCAACTAAGCCATCAAAAATGTAAAGGTTTCATCATCGACCTGCGTGGTAATACCGGCGGTTACATGGAAGCCGCGACCCGTATGGTAAACGAGTTCCTTCCGGAAGGGAAACTCATTGTATATACACAAGGACGTAAATATCCGCGCATGGAAGAGTATGCCAACGGTACGGGTAGCTGCCAAAAGACACCACTCGTTGTATTGGTAGATGAAGGTTCGGCTTCTGCCAGTGAGATCTTTGCAGGTGCTATTCAGGACAACGACCGGGGAACTATCGTTGGACGCCGTTCTTTTGGCAAAGGCTTGGTACAACAACCTATTGATTTCAGTGACGGTTCCGCCATTCGCCTGACTATTGCTCGCTACTATACTCCATCCGGACGTTGCATCCAGCGTCCCTACGAAAGCGGGAAAGACTCTAAATACGAAATGGATTGGCTGACCCGCTATGAACATGGAGAGTTCTTCTCTAAAGACAGCATCAAACTCGACGAAAGCCTGCGCTACTCCACCGGACTGGGACGTCCCGTTTACGGCGGTGGCGGCATTATGCCCGATGTATTCGTACCTCAAGACACAACCGGAGTATCTTCTTATCTGATAGAGGTCAGCAACAGGGGGTTGATTATACAGTTCAGTTTCCAATACACCGACCGTAACCGTGCCAAGTTGAGTGCGTTCGAAAATGAACAGGATTTACTGAAATACCTGCGCCGCCAAGGTATTGTAGAGCAATTCATACGTTTTGCCGATTCCAAAGGAGTGAAAAGACGCAATCTGCTGATACACCGTTCCTATAAATTACTGGAACGGAACCTCTACGGCAATATCATCTACAATACGTTGGGTAAAGAAGCCTATATCCGATATATCAACGAGAGTGACGCTACTGTAAAAAAAGCGTTGGAAATCCTGGAACGTGGCGAAGCTTTCCCGAAAGCTCCGCTACAAGCCGGTCAAGAAGAGGAGAATACCAATGGAAAAGAAAAAAGAACTGCGCAAGCGTATAGCTTTACTGAAGACCCTTCACAAATCTACCGCTACGCATCAATCTGCTGAGATACTTGCCGCTCTCGAAGCACATCCGGTCTTTAGAGCGGCAAGCATTATATTATTATATCACTCATTGCCGGACGAAGTACACACACATGACTTCATCAGAAAATGGAGTACAAAGAAAAAAATACTCCTGCCTGTTGTCATAGGTAACGATTTGGAACTTCGCGTATATACAAGTCCTGCCGACCTTGCTATTGGAGCATATGGTATCGAGGAGCCTACGGGAGCATTGTTCACCGACTATGCCACAATAGACCTTGTCATTGTTCCGGGGGTAGCATTCGACCGTGACGGAAACCGGCTGGGAAGAGGAAAGGGGTACTACGACCGGCTGCTTCCCCGCATACCTTCCGCATACAAAGTCGGCATTTGCTTTCCGTTTCAAATAGTAGAAGAAGTTCCGGCAGAACCATTCGACATCCGTATGGACGAAATCATAACACAACAATGAAAACAAACTATCACACTCATACCACACGTTGCATGCATGCCGTCGGAAGCGATGAAGAATATGTTCTCAGCGCTATCAAAGGCGGTTTCCAGATACTTGGTTTCTCCGACCATACCCCTTGGAAGTACCGTACCAGCTACGTAGCCGATATGCGCATGCTTCCCGAGGAATTGCCGGAGTATATAGAAAGCCTGCAATATTTACGAGAAAAATACCGGGAGCAAATCGACATAAAAATAGGCTTGGAATGCGAATACTTTCCCGAATATATCCCTTGGCTGAAAGAACAGATTAAAAAGTACCAGTTGAACTACATCCTTTTCGGCAACCACCATTTCCACACGGATGAAAAATTCCCTTATTTCGGACATCACACAAACAATCGGGATATGCTCGACTTATACGAAGAGAGTGCTATCGAAGGGATGGAGAGCGGTCTGTATAATTGTCTTGCCCACCCTGACTTATTCATGCGCTCTTATCCCAAATTCGATCATCACTGTGCCACAATCAGCCGACATATCTGTCGGACCGCAGCCCGGCTTAACATTCCGTTGGAATATAACATCGGATATGTGGCATACAATGAGGAACACGGGTTAAACACCTATCCCTGCCCGAATTTCTGGCACATTGCTGCCAATGAAGGGTGCACAGCCATTATCGGTATGGACGCGCACAATAATAACGATTTAGAAGTTCCTATCTATTATGAACGTGCCTTACAAGAACTAAAGGAATTGAAGATTAAAACCACAGATACATTGAAGATGATGTATTAAAATGCCAACAGCAAGTACGCATATCACCGGAATATAATATTAGTAATCACCTGTGCCCCCACATGCCGGTTCAGATTACGTACCAACAAATCTCTTCCCATCATCAGTTCCTGACGAAGGGCAGCAGAAGTAAGATGCACGTACAGCACCTGATTCTTTATATAAAGTTCACGTGTATAAGAAGCAATGACCGGTCCCAAAACTTCTGCCCACGAGTTGATGAGCCGCCGTTCATTCAGCGGAGACTCCAAACTCTCCTGCCTCAGAAAGCTTCGTATCAGTTTTCCTATCTGTTCTGCATCATTCCGTTTCATGCTTCATTTTCCTCACCAACCGCTATCTGGGTCTCTACCATTTCCGAAATGTTACCTTTCTCTACACGGAACATTTTATAATCACTGCCCACCTTATGCAGAATACGATCCAAATGTTCACGATTGGTATCTGTTATAAAGATCTGTCCAAAGTTATCACCTGCCACCAGTTTAATTATCTGCTCTACACGCGACGCATCCAATTTATCGAAAATGTCATCCAGCAGCAGTAACGGAACTGTGGTACCCGTCCGTTTCAGAAAGTCAAACTGTGCCAGCTTTAGAGCTACCAGATACGTTTTATTCTGTCCTTGCGAGCCTTCCCGTTTAATAGGGAAATCCCCCAACAACATATTCAGTTCATCTTTATGTATCCCACGCAGAGAAAATCCCATTATCTGATCCCGCATACGGTTCTCCTTTAATACAGCCAACAAAGAAGCGTCACGAGCATGCGAATCATAAGTTAACCCGACCTTCTCCTTATCCTGTGAAATAAACGAATAAAAAGACTGGAAAATAGGAATAAATTCCCTGATAAACTCTTCCCGCTTATGGAATACCACTTCACCTGCCTGAGCCATCATCTCCTCCCATACCAGAAAAAGCTCTTCCTCCACCGGCATCTCACTCTTAAGCAATGTATTCCGTTGTGCCAATGCTTTATTATAACGAATCAATGCATCCAAATATTCTTTGTCATACTGTGAAATCACTACATCCATAAAGCGGCGACGCTCATCACTGCCTCCACTTATCAAGACCGAATCGGCAGGAGATACCATCACTAACGGCAAGAAACCAATATGATCGGACAAACGTGTATACTCCTTTTTATTCCGCTTGAATTGCTTCTTCTGACGACGCTTCATGCCGCAATAAATTTCTTCCGGCGTACCATCCGCAGCTTCGTAAAATCCTTGTATAACGAAAAAATCCGAATCATGCCTTATATTCTGCGAATCAATAGGATTCCCCGCACTTTTGCAGAAAGAGAGAAAATAAACAGCATCCAGCAAGTTTGTCTTTCCCATTCCGTTCTGTCCGAAGAAAGTATTTAGTTTCGGAGAAAAAGCAAGTTCTACCTGCTCCAGATTTTTATAATTAAGTATGGATATGCGTTTCAGTATCATATGACAGTTTATCGTTACTTTTCCCAGCAAAGATAATACAAACTGGGAGCAGAATAAAACGAATGCATTCATTTTATTCTGCCAAAGTACAACTTATCTTCATTGTATCCTGAAAGACAACGCAAAACAAAATAAATCTATGGTTTTGGAATACAAAATAAAAAAAGATGCCGCTAAATTTCGTTGATAGCTATAAAAAACTTACTTTTGCGGGTCGAATTAGCTATTAATGAATAATAACAAAAAGAATATATAAGAAATGGCAGAACAAAAAAAGACGAACGAAGCCTTAAACGTGGAAGAGGCACTTACACAATCAGAGGCATTTCTCATCAAAAACAAAAAGACAATTATCGGTGCTATTTTAGCTATAATCATCATTATAGCAGGTATAGTAATGTACAAGAACCTCTATGCAGCACCTCGTGAGGAAAAAGCACAGGCAGCCCTTTTTAAAGGACAAGAATATTTTGAAGCTGATGCTTTTGCAGAAGCCCTGAACGGCGATAGCATCGGTTACGTAGGTTTCATCAAGATAGCCGACCAATACAGCGGTACAGATGCAGCCAATCTTGCCAAGGCATATGCTGGTCTTTGCTATGCACATCTTGGCAAATTCGATGAAGCCGTAAAAGCATTGGAGAGCTTTGACGGAGATGACCAAATGGTAGCTCCTGCAATGAAAGGCGCTATGGGTAATTGCTACGCTCAACTCGGTCAACTAGATAAGGCATCTTCCATGTTGCTGAAAGCAGCTGATGAAGCAGATAATAGTACACTTAGCCCTATCTATCTGAAGCAAGCCGGAGAAATTCTGGTTAAGCAGGGTAAGTATGACGATGCCATCAAAGCATATACTTCTATTAAGGACAAATACTTCCGTTCATATCAAGCTATGGACATTGATAAATACATCGAACAAGCTAAGCTCTTAAAGAAGTAATTCATACCCTATTTATAAGATATTTCGAGCACGGATTACACGGATATACACGGAAGTCAAAACCGTGAGTGCCGTGTAATCCGTGCTCTTCATTTATACTTTCCAATTTATTTAATTTTTAATCTTTAATTTATTATGGCTACAGCTTATCACAACCTTTCGGATTATGATTTCAACTCAGTGCCTAGTGCAGAGAATATGAAATTCGGTATTGTAGTATCCGAATGGAATTACAATATCACCGGCGCTCTTTTAAAAGGAGCAGTTGACACCTTAAAAAAACACGGAGCTAAAGACGAAAATATCATGGTAAAAACCGTTCCCGGAAGTTTTGAACTAACTTTCGGTGCCAATCAACTTATAGAATACAGCGAAGTTGATGCTGTAATTGCAATTGGTTGCGTAGTTCGTGGAGAAACACCGCATTTTGATTATGTTTGCATGGGTGCAACTCAAGGCATCACTCAATTAAATGCAAGTGGCGATGTTCCAGTAATTTACGGATTAATTACCACCAATACAATGGAGCAAGCGGAGGATCGCGCAGGCGGCAAGCTGGGTAATAAAGGTGATGAATGTGCAATTACTGCAATAAAAATGATAGATTTTGCTTGGAGTTTACAAAAATAGTTGTACCTTTGCATCGCAATTGAGAAACAAAGCTGCTTAAAGAGAGATTTAAAGTAGTTCTCAACAGCAAAAGGGCAAATACCAGAGTGGCCAAATGGGGCAGACTGTAAATCTGCTGGCTTACGCCTTCGGTGGTTCGAATCCATCTTTGCCCACTAAAATTGCGGAAGTAGCTCAGTTGATAGAGCATTAGCCTTCCAAGCTGAGGGTCGCGGGTTTGAGCCCCGTCTTCCGCTCTTAATGAAAACCTTGATAGTTAAGCAATTAACTGTCGAGGTTTTCTGCTTTTAAGAGGTTACTACAAGCATAGATTTAGGCGGTTTCAGGGGGTGCATGTAAACCAAGATGTAAACCGAAAAAACATCATGAATGCTTGTCAACCAAAAATTTTATAAATTCAACAATCAACATAGTGTGATTACCACAAGCAAATTTATTTCATCCGAACTAATACAAATAACCGATAACTTATATTTCGAGATTGATAAAATATCTATCTTTCCTCTATGAAAAGATAAAGATTACCCCTGTCTTTATGGCTCCTTTACTTAGTTTATGGTATTAATGAGCATGAATGTATTGACCGTTCTATCAAGAGCAGTCAGATATACAATATAAAAAGTATCATTTTCCTCTTCAGGCTTTATTTCCTAACACTGGCATTCTAAGCCGCTTAAAGCATCAGTCAATTTGCAAAACGGAGTCTATGCTACCACAAAGATACTGGCCTTACAATAAGCGGTATATTATGAGTTGCCTTCTGCAATAGCTTCAGGCTTCTTATAATCATTGTATGGAACACCATCACTCAACACGTGCCAAATGACAACAAGCATTTTCCGCGCTATGGCCACTTTCACTTTCATGGCATTCTTCCTTCTGACGACAGTTTGTGTGTAACTGAAATTCGAGTAAAAACAGTTTTGTGTCCGGCTGGCTCCCCATGCGCATTCAATCATAGTCTTTCTGATGTACTTGTTACCATGTGTGATTCTTCGTGATTTGATTTTTCCTGCGCTTTCTTCATTCCGTGGTTTGAGCCCGCACCACGACACCAATGCAGCCGCTGTAATAAACATCTTCATGTCGGCCCCTAATTCAGAGAGTATGGAGGTTGCCGAGCGTTCCTTTACACCGGGTATCGTCTGAAGATTATCGAACTCCCTGGGGAACTCTTTCCTGCAGATTTCCGTCAGTTTTTCCTGGCACTCTTTCAGATGCTTGTCATCCATAAGGATTTCCTCCCGGTACTGGCGTATCAGGTCTATGTCCACTTCATTGACAACTCCTGTCAGAGCGGCTGTAATTACTTCTTTTCCGACACGGTTCACCGTCCGTCCATGGATGGCCTCCGTCAGCTTTTCCGCATTGACAATTCCTTCGGAAAGCAATTTCACCACATCTTTGTAGCTCTTACTGTCTGTAGAAGATACGTAGTTGCTGATACGGATATTGCAACGTTGAAGCAAGGCATCCAGTTTGGTCAGTTTATAGACCTTCTCCTTGTTCAAGTCAAAAATGCGTCGGTTATACTGACGCATGCGCTGCACTATCTCATCCGGCACGAAACTGCCACGGATGAGATCCTTCATGGTACATTCGGCTATCCAGGCAGCGTCACGGACATCACTTTTTCTGCCGGGAAGCTGCTTGATGAAGTAGGGGTTGACCAACTTCAGACATTCTATGTCACTGAGAATGCGCCAGATGGGATACCAGTAAATACTGGTGCTTTCCATAGTAACTTCCTTAACTTCATGAGTAAGGAGAAGTTGATGCAGCTCTTCCAGTTCAGGTGTCAAAACACCGTACTTGGCTTCAAATTTCTCACCTTTTTCGTTGAGAATACAAACAAATACACTATCTTTGTGTACGTCAAGACCACATACTATCCGCATAGGCTATTACATTTTGAGACTAAGAGCTCGTGAAACATTTATTTTGAGGCTCACACACTGAGACCTCCACGCCATAAAGATAGGGGTGGTCTTGATTTTTTCATATCCCACTGGCATATAAATCGTGATTTATATCTAAATTTGCCGCAAATCTAACTGCAAACTACAAATGAACATGCACATTCCTTCCCGGCAGAACATATTTCGTGAAATGCGGGATTATTTAATGATTGCTTTAGGCATGATTATGTATGGTATCGGGTGGACAGTATTCCTGCTTCCCAACGATATTACCACAGGCGGAGTACCAGGTATTGCCTCACTGGTATATTTTGCAACAGGACTGCCGGTACAATA
This sequence comes from Bacteroides stercoris ATCC 43183, assembly GCF_025147325.1. Classification (NCBI taxonomy): domain Bacteria; kingdom Pseudomonadati; phylum Bacteroidota; class Bacteroidia; order Bacteroidales; family Bacteroidaceae; genus Bacteroides; species Bacteroides stercoris. The sequence continues at coordinate 1,625,504 of NZ_CP102262.1, read as the reverse complement.
TGTTTATTTCGGCATCAACTTCCTACTGTTATTGCTTGCTATCCGTATTTTAGGATGGAAGTTCAGCATCAAGACAATTTTTGCCGTTTTTACCCTGACTTCCTTTCTGCCAATCATTCAGCAACTGACAGACGGCGTTCACCTACTGAACGACCAGCCTTTCATGGCATGTGTCATCGGAGCATCTTTCTGTGGCGGCGGCATCGGCATTGCTTTCTCTTCGAACGGAAGTACGGGCGGAACGGATATTATCGCCGCTATCATCAACAAATACAGGGACATTACACTGGGGCGGGTCATGCTGTTTTGTGACCTTATCATCATCTCTTCCAGCTACTTCGTGCTGAAAGACTGGGAAAAAGTAGTATACGGCTACGTCACCCTATACATCTGTAGTTTCGTTCTGGATCAAGTAGTAAACAGTGCACGCCAATCCGTGCAGTTTTTCATCATCAGCGAAAAGTATGAGGAGATAGCCAGACATATCAATGTGTATCCTCACCGCGGCGCGACAGTTATAAATGCTTCCGGATTCTATACCGGCAAGGAAATAAAAATGCTGTTTGTACTTGCCAAAAAACGGGAATCAACCATTATCTTTCGGCTGATAAAAGACATAGACCCGAATGCTTTCGTGTCACAAAGTCAGGTAATCGGAGTATACGGAGAAGGATTCGACAAAATCAAAGTAAAATAAAAATCAAACATGAAGAATTAAGTATAAGAAATAAGGAAATCTACACTGTTCCTCTGATATTCTACATTAGCTTAGCTTCTGTAAGCCTTATTACTTTATACCTTATACTTAATTATTGAACTTCCCTTCTTTCCACGTATAGATTATAGGATCGCGGAGAAACGGTTTCAGTTTTTCCGCTGTTTCTTTTTCCATATAGTCGGGAGTGGTAAAAGTAAAAGTCAGCGTAGCGTCCTTGCCCGAAAGGTCGGCTTTCATTAAAAGCATATCAGCCTGAAGGCGAGCATCCTGATAGCGGTACACATCTACCGTATCGGAAGCAGGCACAATAAAATCATCCATATTAGGTAATGATGCCAGATAGGATGCAGCGGGTAACTCTTCCCAACCGGTAGTATAAAACTTGATATGACTGTCACAAGCCGGAGCACAAACTGTAGAAACAGTACAGATAAGACGGGTACTGTCGTTCACTGACAAAAGTTTCATCTGCCAGGTACTTTGAGGTGTTACCTGCACACGGATATAATCGGGAGTAAGCTCAGTCATTTCCGACTTACCGCCAAAACGATTGGTTACTTCCGCTTTCATCTTGCTCTCCAAGAAGTCAATGAAGTCGGCACGATTCACAGCCGTAAGCAACGGACTCAGAGAATCGGGCATATTGGTAAAACAAGTTTTTGCCAGTTGCGCCGACAAAGAACCAATGCCCATACCTACTACAAATAAAAAGACTATCAACTTCTTCACCATATCCCTATAATATTTTATCAATACTAAAATCTTATTATTATAAAAATCACCTTACAGATAAGAACACAACTCCTGCAAAAAACGCGCATCCACCTCATCAAAACTATTCAAGTTTTCACTGTCCACATCCAGCACACCCCAAACTTCTCCCTTTGCACGAAGAAGCGGAAGCACTATTTCCGAACGCGACAAAGAACTGCATGCTATATGACCAGGAAAAGCATCCACATCCGGTACAACCAATATTTCAGCCCTCTCCCAGGCCTTTCCGCAAACGCCACGCCCTTTCTTTATTCTGGTACAAGCCACCGGACCCTGAAAAGGGGCAAGCACCAGCTCCTCACCTTTCACCAGATAAAATCCCACCCAGAAAAAGTGAAAAGTCTCTTTCAGTGCAGCCGCAACATTAGCCAGATTGGCGATAAGGTCATCCTCTCCTTCAATCAGACACTTAATTTGCGGAAGCAACATACGATACTTCTCTTCTTTGCCGCCATTACTGATACACAAATCTTCTGCCATACGCGCTATTGAAATTCTATTTGCTCCCCAAATATAGGAAGAACATTCCAATCAGCACCAAAATGAGGTCTACCGCCTTGCTTTTTAAATTCTTTTCACGGAAGAAAAGGGCGCCGAACAGGAAAGAAACAACCACACTGCCACGTCGTACCATAGATACGATAGAAATCATGGAATCCTCATAACTCAAGGCATAGAAATACACAAAGTCTGCCGCACAAAGAAAGACGGATATACCGATGATAGTCCAATCCCAACGGAACGGTGTACTTTCCTTTCTCTTGGGATACCACAGCAACAGGATAATGGGACACATGATAAACACCTGATAGATGTTGTACCATGACTGCACCACCATAGGCGGCAGCTGCTTCATCAGATACTTGTCGTATAATCCGCTGACAGCACCCGTCACGGCCGCCAGTACAATAAAGAGAATCCATTTATTGTGCTTGAAGTCGATACCCTCTTTCTTACCGGAACGGCTTAACATAAAGAACGACAGGACTGCCAACATCACACCTATCCATTGATACAGATTGAGCCGCTCGCCGAATACAAGCATGGCTCCCACAAGTACCATTACCGGACGCGTTGCATTAATCGGGCCTACAATGGTAAGCGGCAAGTGCTTCATTCCGAAATATCCGAATATCCACGAGGAAAGAACGATGAAAGATTTGATGATGATAAATTTATGCACACCCCATCCCACTACAGGAACATCAAACATCGTACCTCCCAACACAGCAGGAGCAAAACACGATACCAGAATAAACGGAAGAAATATTAAACTGGAAAATACCGTATTCAAAAACAAAACCGGAAGCACGGCATTGTCTTTGAGCGCCTGCTTCTTGAAAGCATCATAAAATCCCAACAAGGCTGCCGAGAGAAAGGCTAATAATAACCACATTGATTTTAGCTATGAATTATGAGTTATAAGTTATGAATTAGCTATATTACAAGAAGAGAAAGAGTAAAAGTAATCACTTATCACTAACCACTAACCGCTAATAAAAGTTTCTTCAGGATAGGCAACATCTACAAGGAACAAAGCGTTACCGGGAACGGAAGTTCCTGCACGGCACCGGTCTTTTTGTTCGATAACCCGGCGAAAGCCCCCGATGGTAAGTTTACCCCTGCCGACTTCGAGCAATGTACCCACTACAGCACGTACCATGTTCCGCAGAAAACGGTCGGCCTGAATGGTAAATACCCAGGTCACTTCATCTACCTGCGTCCAGGCAGCGTGCATTATCTTGCAATTATTGGTTTTGACATCGGTATGCAACTTGCTGAAACTGGTAAAATCCGTATATTCAAACAAAGTCCGGGCAGCTTCGTTCATCCGTTCAAAGTCCGGAGTCTGGAACAGACGGCAACGATACTGACGATTGAAAGGCATCTTGGCCGTAGTAACATAGTATTTGTATGTACGTGCCGTGGCATCAAAGCGCGCATGAGCATCGGGACGTACGGCACGCAGACGGTAAACGGAAATATCCGGGGGAAGCAGGCGGTTCAGCTTATCCATCATGAATATCACATCCAACGGAGTTTCACTGTCAAAATGTGCCACCATTAGGGAAGCATGTACACCGGCATCGGTGCGTCCGGCACCCACCACCTCCACTTCACGCCGCAACAAGGTAGAGAGTGCTTTCATCAAACACTCCTGCACACTTGCACCGTTGGGCTGAATCTGCCAGCCATGATAAGCTGTGCCGTCGTAGGCCAAATAGATAAAATATCGCTGCACGTTTCTTTTTATTCCTGAATTTGGCTGCAAAGGTACAAAAAGAGGGGAAAAAAGCAGCAAACTCTTCCAATTGTTCTATAGGATTACACTATCTTTGCAGGAGTTTTCACCACAAATTACACAATTCTACAAAGTTCAGAATTAATTATGTATAATAAAAGCCGTTTCATTTCCCTGTTTTTATTGGCAGGCATGGCAATAACTTGCTGCCTGGCTGGATGTAAGAAAAAAGACATGTCCCTCAAGCTGAATGAGCCGCACAACATACGGGGTGTTATCAGTTACAAACGTTCTTTCGGCGATTTGAATGAAAAGCATTTGAATGTAGCGCAGGCTATCGGCATCCGTCCTTTAGCATCGCGCGAGGAAGCGGAAAAGATGAAAGAAAAGTTGCAGTATATCGCTACAAATGATTTGTACGCGGTTGATTCTTTGACGCATTCCGTCCCGTATCTCATTCCGGGAGCGGCTGCCCTGCTCGATACAATCGGTTATAACTTTCTCGATTCCCTGGCTGCCAAAGGCCTGAATCCGAACAAGATTACAGTAACTTCCGTACTGCGTACAAAAGACGATGTCAAGCGTTTGCGCCGTCGCAACGGCAATGCATCCGAAAATTCCGCTCATTGCTACGGCACGACATTCGATGTCAGTTGGAAACGCTTCCAGAAGGTAGAGGATGAAGACGGACGTCCGTTACAGGATGTCAGTTCGGATACATTGAAGCTGGTGCTGTCCGAGGTATTGCGCGACTTGAAGAGAGCAGAAAAGTGCTACATTAAATATGAACTGAGGCAAGGTTGTTTCCATATTACTACAAGAATGTAAAAAAACGAATCTATTAGTTTTTAAAACATCAGAATATTGAAATACCAACATTAACATACAGTTTACAATTTCTCCTCCAGCATCCGCCATGCCAACGGTAAGCAAGTAACAATATCCCCTGCCGTCATACCCATTGCTCCATGCTTCTTGCAAGCAATATCTCCCGCCAGTCCATGGACATAAGCGGCCATACGTGCAGCAGTTTCCGCATCGTATCCCTGCGCCAGCAAGGCCAATACGACACCCGTAAGCACATCACCGCTACCCCCTGTCGCCATGCCGGGATTTCCGGTAGGATTAAACCAGCACTTTCCCGACGGTGCAATAATAACGGAATAAGCACCTTTCAATATAATGTATACTCCGGCGCTTTTTGCCAGTTCACGGGCTTTTGTCAAACGTTCGTACGAGTTCTGACATTTCCCGACCAACCGTTCCAATTCTTTGGGATGCGGAGTGAGAATGCTGCCTTTGGGCAAACGACCGATGTAACTGCGATGTTCGCCCAACAGGTTCAACGCATCGGCATCCACTATCATGGGCGTCTGGCAAGAATCTATCTGATCCAGTAAAGCTGCTTCGGTATCTTCCGCCCTGCCTAATCCCGGACCGATACCCACCGCCTGATAATCGTCAGTATCAGTGGCACAAGAAAAACGGACATCGTTTATATCTATTTCCGTCATGGCCTCCGGTACGGCAGTCTGCACGATAAAATTATTGCAAAAAGGAATATGAACCGTAAGCAATCCCACTCCGGAGCGCAGGCAAGCACGTGTCGCAAGCACCGACGCTCCCGCCATTCCTTGCGAACCTGCTATCAACAAGGCGCGTCCGAAGCTTCCTTTATGTGCAAACTTGCCGCGTGGCTTCAGCACCGATGCCATATCCTCGTGTTCCGTCAACGCAAAATCCGTTTCCTTTTCTGTAATGGCTTCCTCACTCAAACCGATATCCAGCAACTGCCACTCACCCACAAACGGTTCGTTCTCGGCAAAGAGAAAAGCCAGCTTCGGCAGTTGCAAGCTTAGCGTCAGGTCTGCACGGATGATATTAGCCTGAATATTATAGGTATTATCCTCTCCCATTAAACCGGAAGGCACATCAATGGCAACTACCGTAGCCGGCGAGGAGTTGATGTACTTCACTACCGCAGCGAAACCACCGCTCAAGGGTTTGTTCAGTCCGCTGCCGAACAGTCCGTCTACAACTACATGCTCCGCTGTCAGCACTGGTGGCACGAATTGCGTGGTTATCTCATGAAAATCAATTCCGGAAACCCTTGCCAAACGTTCCTTGTTCGTTTCGCAATCCGGAGACAAAGTACCTTTCGTATTAAAGAGATATACCTCCACCCGATATCCCTGCTCTGCCAGCAGACGCGAAACAGCCAGCGCGTCTCCCCCATTGTTGCCGGGGCCGGCAAATACCGTAAAAGGGGTTTCAGCTCCCCAGCGCTCGGATATGGCTTTTGCCAAAGCCTGCGAAGCGCGCTCCATAAGGTCTATGGAAGCAATCGGCTCATTCTCTATCGTATAGGCATCCAGTTCTTTTATCTGAATGGTAGGAAATATTTTTATCATTGCAGTTTATTCGTTTAAGTTACGAGCAAAGGTACAAAAAATAATAACTACTTTTGCGGCTCAAAACATATAAAGACAATTAACACATAACCAATGAGCACATCCAAACACCCTAAAGGACTTTACCTGATTTTCGCCACCAGTACCGCAGAACGTTTCAGCTACTATGGCATGCGGGCTATTTTCATTCTGTTCCTGACACAGGCCTTGCTGTTCGACAAAGAACACGCCGCTTCCATCTACGGCAGCTACACCGGACTGGTCTACCTCACCCCGCTTATCGGCGGATATATTGCCGACAAATACTGGGGCATCCGCCGTTCTGTCTTCTGGGGAGCCATAATGATGGCATTGGGACAGTTTCTGATGTTCTTCAGCGCTTCCATGCTGGACGCTGTCCAACTGTCGCACTGGCTGATGTATGGCGGACTCACCTTCCTTATATTGGGAAACGGATGTTTCAAACCTACGGTATCTTCCCTCGTGGGACAATTGTACGAACCGGGCGACAGACGGTTGGACTCCGCCTATACCATATTCTATATGGGCGTCAACGTAGGCTCTTTCCTTGCCCCGCTGGTATGCGGCTATTTTGGCGAAACCGGTAATCCGAACGACTTCAAATGGGGCTTTCTGATTGCTGCAATTGTCACCGTCTTTACGGTCATATTGTTCGAGACACAGAAGAATAAATACCTTATCGGTCCCGACGGTAAGCAGCTCGGCATCATTCCCGATGCTAAAAAGGAACAACCGCAAGCTACAAAGACAGCCGCCCAATCCACTACGCACAACAGCAAGAAAAAACGTAATTATCTCTTATTGGGAGTATTGACAATAGCGCTTGCCGTTTTCTTCTACTGGTGTTTCGGCAACGACTGGATCAGCATCGGCATCTTCACCGCCTGTATCGTCTTTCCTGTCAGCATCCTGTTGGAAGGCTCGCTTACGAAGATTGAGCGCGACCGCATCTTTGTCATCTATATCATCGCCTTCTTCGTAATCTTCTTCTGGGCAGCCTACGAACAGGCAGGCGCTTCACTGACGCTTTTCGCTTCCGAACAGACCGACCGCGTTATCTTCGGCTGGGAAATGCCGGCTTCCTGGATACAGTCATTCAATCCATTCTTCGTAGTGATACTGGCAGCCATCATGCCGGGAGTATGGGGCTTCCTCAATAAACGGGGCATGGAACCCGCCTCTCCCACCAAACAGGCCATCGGCTTGCTGCTTCTCTCCTTGGGTTATCTCGTTATCTGCTTCGCTGTAAAGGATGTGCAACCAGGCGTCAAGGTAAGCCTCATCTGGCTCACAGGACTTTATTTCATCCACACCATGGGCGAAATTGCCCTTTCGCCTATCGGATTGTCCATGGTGAACAAGCTCACTCCTATCCGCTTTGCTTCGCTGATGATGGGTATATGGTACCTCTCCACGGCCACAGCCAACAAGTTTGCGGGTACGCTGAGCGGGCTCTATCCCGAAGCCGGAAAAGTAAAGACACTGCTTGGCTACCGCATAGAAACGATGTACGACTTCTTCATGGTATTTGTCGTAATGTCCGCCACCGCATCGCTTATCCTTTTCCTACTCTCAAAGAAATTGCAGAAGATGATGCACGGAGTGGAATAAAATCACTATTTTTGCGCCAACTTTCTAAAAACTCCCATTTATGGATACCATACAAATAAAAGACAAAATGTTCACCGTTTCCATTAAGGAACAGGACATATTGAAAGAAGTAACCCGTGTAGCGAACGAAATCAACCGCGATTTGGCGGGTAAGAATCCGCTTTTCCTAAGCGTGTTGAACGGCTCGTTCATGTTTACTTCCGACCTGATGAAGCGCATCACCATTCCTTGTGAGATTTCTTTCGTTAAACTTGCCTCTTATCAGGGAGTATCTTCTACGGGAGTAATCAAAGAAGTGATCGGCATCAACGAAGACATCTCCGGACGCACCATTGTCATTGTCGAAGATATCGTAGATACCGGCCTCACCATGCAACGCCTGCTGGAAACCCTCGGCACACGCGGCCCCAAGGAAATTCACATTGCCTCGTTACTGGTGAAACCCGACAAGTTGAAAGTAGACTTGAACATCGAATACGTAGCCATGAACATTCCCAACGACTTCATCGTGGGCTATGGTCTGGACTATGACGGATTCGGACGCAACTATCCCGACATCTATACCGTAGTAGACTGAAACTGGGAAAAGGCAGCAAGGCAAAGGTATTAATTTGTAAATCAAAAATAATAGCTAAACAAATGTTGAACATTGTAATTTTCGGTGCTCCCGGTTCAGGTAAGGGAACACAAAGCGAGAGAATTGTAGAGAAGTACGGTATCAACCACATTTCCACCGGAGACGTGCTCCGCGCAGAAATCAAGAACGGCACTGAGCTGGGCAAGACAGCCAAAGGCTACATCGACCAGGGACAACTGTTGCCGGACGAATTGATTATCGACATCCTGGCAAGCACACTGGACAGCTTCAAGGATAGCAAAGGCGTTATTTTCGACGGCTTCCCCCGTACTATCGCACAGGCAGAGGCATTAAAGAAGATGCTTGCCGAACGCGGACAAAGCGTAAACGTTATGCTGGACCTTGACGTTCCCGAAGACGAACTGATGAAACGCCTCATCAAGCGCGGACAGGAATCAGGCCGTGCCGACGACAACGAAGAGACTATCAAGAAACGTCTTACCGTATATCATTCACAGACAGCTCCGCTTATCGATTGGTATAAGAACGAAAAGCTGTACGCACACATTAAAGGTATAGGCGAACTGGATACTATTACGGCAGATGTTTGCAAAGCAATTGACGCTGCGAAATAATATTTGATATCTAAAGCAGATATTTTTAACGCAAATTACGCGAACCACTACGGATGACTACTCGTCCGTGCGGTTCGCGTAATTTATATTGTTTCCTACATCGGCTCTCAGCCGTTCCACCATTTTACATAGATTCGCCTCGTTCTGTTCATCCGAAACAGTGGGGTCTTTTACAAAATACCCGCAAGGCAAGTCCGGACAATCACCGCAATTCTTTTTCCTCTTGGTGCGGCAACAGTCATAAATGCGGCAGACATCATCACCCGTATACCGCAACCAGAATACTTTTCCTTTTATTTTCCTGCATCCGCCGCATTCCAGCGGAAAAGAAGCACACTCCACGCAAACCGCACCGCAGGGAGAAGGCTCAACAAAGTCATCTTTCCAGAACCACCACTTGCACTTCATCGGATCGGGATTCCCTGTGTTTACAAAGTATTCCACGGCACGGTAAAGATACAACTGACAGCGGTCAAGAGTGCAACCGCGCAACCGGCACTCCTCGGCATAAAGTTCTTCGGCGCTCTTGCCACGCAATGAGGCGATAGTGGTATACCCCATCAGTATCAAGTCCTGCTCCGTGCAGGCACCTATATTGGGAATCGTTCTCAGTTCACTCATTAAGATTATTGTATTAGGATGTAAATCAATGAACAAAAATAACGTTATCAATCCATCCAACCTAACAAATCACAACCCAAATTTGAGCATATCGCTTGAAATCACTAATTTTGCGCCTGTTATCCCGACAGTAACAATAAAGAAACCTAAAAAGTAAAAAGAATATGGCTGAATCGAATTTTGTTGACTACGTAAAAATCTATTGCCGCTCCGGTAAGGGCGGTCGAGGCTCCACGCACATGAGACGTGAAAAATACATTCCCAATGGCGGCCCCGACGGAGGTGACGGAGGACGAGGCGGCCACGTGATTCTCCGCGGCAACCGCAACTACTGGACCCTGCTGCACCTGCGCTACGACCGCCACATCATGGCAGGCCACGGCGAGTCGGGCTCCAAGAACCGCAGTTTCGGCAAGGACGGAGAGGATAAAATCATCGAAGTGCCCTGCGGCACGGTAGTGTACAATGCCGAAACCGGTGAATACATATGCGATGTAACCGAGCACGGTCAGGAAGTCATTCTGCTGAAAGGCGGACGCGGCGGACTGGGTAACTGGCACTTCAAAACCGCCACCCGTCAGGCTCCCCGCTTCGCACAGCCGGGCGAACCGATGCAGGAAATGACGGTTATCATGGAGCTGAAACTGCTGGCGGACGTCGGTCTGGTAGGCTTCCCCAATGCCGGAAAGTCGACACTGCTCTCGGCTGTGTCTTCGGCAAAACCAAAAATCGCCAACTATCCCTTCACAACATTGGAGCCCAATCTGGGTATCGTGTCCTATCGCGACGGAAAGTCATTCGTTATGGCGGACATTCCCGGCATCATCGAAGGGGCAAGTGCGGGCAAAGGTTTGGGACTCCGTTTTCTGCGCCACATCGAACGCAACTCACTGTTGCTGTTCATGGTTCCTGCCGACAGCGACGACATCCGTAAGGAATATGAAATTCTGCTGAACGAATTGCGTACTTTCAATCCCGAAATGCTGGACAAGCAGCGTGTGCTTGCCATCACGAAATGCGATATGCTGGATCAGGAGCTGATGGACGAGATAGAGCCTACACTGCCCGAAAGCATTCCGCACGTATTCATTTCGGCCATTTCCGGTCTGGGCATCTCCACACTGAAAGATATGCTGTGGGAAGAGCTGAACAAGGAAAGCAACAAGATAGAAGGCAAGATTGAAAGCATTGCCCATCGCGCCAAAGACATGAGCCACCTGAAAGAAGAACTGAAAGACGAAGGCGAGGACGAAGACCTCAGCTACGAATACGTTGACGACGAGGACATCGAGGACCTTGAAGACTTTGAATACGAGGAAGAGGATTGGGAGGATGACAGAAAATGATTCCTCTCACAAAAGATAAAAGAATGTTGGGATATGAGGTACTTGCCCCATATCCCGACATTTCTTGTTTTGTAACCACCCGGCATGGCGGATGCAGCACCGGCAACTATGCTTCTTTCAACTGCACTCCTTATACCGGAGACGATGCGGATTGCGTACGCAAAAACCGGGAACTGTTATGTGCCGCCTTGCCTGTGCGCCCTCAGGAACTTATCATCCCCTTTCAGACCCACGGCACCGATTCCCTCATCATCGACGATACCTATCTGAACGCAACGCATAGCGAACGGCAAGCCATGCTGCAAGGCATCGATGCACTCATTACCCGCATGCCCGGCTGCTGCATCTGCATCTCCACTGCCGATTGCATTCCCGTATTATTATATGACAGGCAACGCCGCATTGTTGCCGCAGTCCATGCAGGCTGGCGGGGAACGGTAAACCGCATTCTTACCAAAACCCTTCACCGGATGCAGTCTGCCTACGGAACAGAAGGAACGGATGTCATTGCCTGCATAGGCCCGGGCATCTCCCTTGACTCGTTCGAGGTGGGCGATGAGGTATATGAAGCGTTTCGCACCGAAAATTTCCCGATGGAATACATATCCGTATGGAAGCCCGAAACGCACAAATACCATATAGATTTGTGGGCAGCCAACCGTTTGCAACTCTCCGACTTCGGAGTGCCGCCCCGGCAGATAGAGAATGCAGGCATCTGTACCTACCGGCAGCATGAGGACTTCTTCTCGGCACGGCGTCTGGGCATCAAGTCGGGACGTATCCTGTCGGGAATTATGTTGAACGGACAGGAAAAGGGAGAAAGAAAGTAACGCCTATATTTGAAAGAGTTGCAGTTTATGGCTACTTTTGTACCGTGCCGATAAGTTGAAGCAACTCTAATTCTCGACTCACATTATACGAACAAACCAATACCTCCAATGATATGAAACAAAACCGGGAAGACATTCCTTTCGAATATGCCCATTGTTTTGCCACAGACGGGCAGTGTCCGCAACGTTCGGGATGCCTGCATGCCCTGATAACGGAGCTTCCGATGAAAACATCGCAATACGCAAGCAATATCATAACCGCCATAGACCCGCGCTACATTGCTTCGCTGCATGGCAAGGGCGGCTGTACCTTCTACCGTAGCTCCGACCTCAAGCGTTATGCCTGCGGAATGTCCCGGATGTTCGACGCCGTGCCCAGCAGAATCGTAAGCGAAGTCAGAAGATGTGTACAGAACTGCTTCACCTGCCGCAGCTATTACTTTGCCAGCCGCAAAGGCAAGAGACTTATCTCACCCGCAGAACAGGCGGAGATTGCATCCGTTTTCCGTGCCCTTTGCCCGGAGTTACGTCCCATATACGACAGCTTTGAGGAAAGATACGAATGGTGACCGGAGAAGTACAGGCGGGTGATACTGCAAACCTGCCTGTGCCAGATCTATCCCACACTTAGTTTATTTTTATTTATCCACAATAAACTTCGAGTTTAATCCTATTAAACTCCGGGTTCATTAGGATTAAACCTGAAGTTTAACGCCGTTAAATTCCAAGTTTATCCACGACGAACCGACAGTAAACCATACACAATGAAAAGCCCCATGTACCACATCACCTTATCCGAAGAGATTAAGCGCCTCTGCCCCGCCTTTCAGGGCGTTGCCGTCATGGCGCAAGTAACCAACTCCGCACACAACGCAGAGCTGTGGCGGGAAATCGACGCTTTCACCCGCGAACTGAGAGCCGATGAAACCGCGGAAAGCATCAAACAGCAACCCGCCATCGCCGCCACCCGCGAAGCCTACAAGCGTTGCGGCAAAGATCCCAGCCGTTACCGTCCTTCCGCCGAAGCATTGCGCCGCCGTCTTATGCGGGGACTCGAACTGTACCAAATCGACACGCTGGTAGACCTCATCAACCTCGTATCGCTCCGCACCGGATATTCCATCGGCGGCTTCGATGCGGACAAGATACAGGGAGACAGCCTTGAACTCGGCATCGGACGTGCGGAAGAGCCCTTCGAAGGCATCGGGCGCGGAACGCTGAACATCGAGGGGCTTCCCGTCTACCGCGACCGGGCAGGCGGCATAGGCACTCCCACCAGCGACAACGAACGTACCAAAATGGGACTCGAAACCCGGCGTATCCTTGCCATAGTCAACGGATACAACGGACGCGAAGGGCTGGCGGAAGCCGCCGGAATGATACAGGAACTCCTGCGGAAATACGCAGACTCCGACGGCGGAACAATACTCTATTTTGAATAAACAATGACAACAAAGAGATGCCGCCATGCAAGCCGGTGCAAAAAAAATAACACGCAGAACCGTCCAAGTATTCAAACGTTTCACTACATTTGCAAAACGTTTTACCTGAAAAAAAGAATTGAACTTTAAAACATATCGATGATAGAAAAACTGATTGTTCTTGAGGATATCGACCCGGTTATCTTTTACGGCGTAAACAACGCCAATATGCAACTGATAAAAGCTTTGTATCCCAAACTCCGCATCGTTGCCCGCGGCAATGTCATCAAAGTGCTGGGAGATGAAGAGGAGATGTGCGCGTTTGAAGAAAACATCACCAAACTCGAAAAATATTGTGCCGAATATAATTCTCTGAAAGAGGAAGTCATCATCGATATCGTCAAAGGGAACGCTCCGCAGGCTGAGAAGTCGGGCAATGTCATCGTGTTCAGCGTAACGGGAAAGCCCATTATTCCGCGCAGCGAAAACCAGTTGAAACTGGTAGAGGCATTTAGCAGGAACGACATGGTATTTGCCATAGGCCCTGCCGGGTCGGGCAAGACCTATACGGCCATCGCCCTTGCCGTACGCGCGTTGAAGAACAAGGAGATAAAGAAAATAATCCTCAGCCGTCCCGCCGTAGAGGCCGGAGAGAAACTCGGCTTCCTGCCCGGCGACATGAAGGACAAGATAGACCCGTACCTGCAACCGCTTTACGACGCCTTGCAGGACATGGTTCCCGCCGCCAAACTGAAAGAGTACATGGAGCTGAACATCATTCAGATTGCCCCCCTTGCTTTCATGCGCGGACGCACGCTGAACGATGCCGTAGTGATTCTGGATGAAGCGCAGAACACCACCACCCAACAGATAAAGATGTTCCTCACCCGTATGGGCATGAATACCAAAATGATTGTAACGGGGGATATGACGCAAATCGACCTTCCCCAGTCACAGACTTCCGGACTGGTGCAAGCGCTCCGCATCCTGAAGGGCGTGAAAGGAATCAGCTTCATCGAGCTGAACAAAAAAGACATTGTACGCCACAAACTGGTTACTCAGATTGTGGAAGCCTACGAAAAGTTTGACAAAGAAGCGAAAGCCGAACGGGAGAAACGGAAAGCAGAACAAGCCGCCGGACAGCAACTCCCGGCATAGACAGTAAATATCCAACTCATAAATATCACTAAAATGAATGCATTAACAGCAACAGATTTCAACTTTCCCGGACAGCAAAGTGTCTATCATGGAAAAGTGCGCGATGTGTACAACATCAATGGCGAAAAGTTAGTTATGGTCGCTACCGACCGCATTTCAGCCTTCGACGTAGTATTGCCGAAAGGTATTCCTTTCAAAGGACAGATGCTGAACCAGATTGCAGCCAAGTTCCTCGATGCCACCACCGACATCTGCCCCAACTGGAAAACAGCCACCCCCGACCCTATGGTAACCGTGGGCGTAATGTGCGAAGGCTTCCCGGTTGAGATGATTGTACGCGGCTATCTCTGCGGCAGTGCATGGCGCGCCTACAAGAGCGGTGTCCGCGAAATCTGCGGCGTAAAGTTGCCCGAAGGCATGAAGGAGAACCAGAAATTCCCCGAACCCATCATCACCCCGACCACAAAAGCTGAAATCGGCGAGCATGACGCCGACATCTCCAAAGAGGAGATTCTTGCCAAAGGCCTGGCCACTCCCGAAGAGTATGCAATTCTGGAGAAATATACAATGGCGCTCTTCAAACGCGGTACGGAAATCGCTGCAGAACGCGACCTGATTCTCGTCGACACCAAGTACGAATTCGGCAAGCACAACGGCACTATCTACCTGATGGACGAAATCCACACACCGGACTCCAGCCGCTATTTCTACTCCGAAGGCTACGAAGAACGCTTTGCCAAAGGCGAACCGCAAAAGCAGCTTTCAAAGGAATTCGTGCGCGAATGGCTAATGGACAACGGTTTCCAGGGCAAAGAGGGACAGCAGGTTCCGGAAATGACCGACGAAATCGTGACTTCCATCAGCGAACGTTACATCGAGCTGTACGAGCACATCACCGGCGAGAAGTTTGTTAAAGAGGACACAAGCAACATCGCCGAACGTATTGAAAAGAACGTAACGGAGTACTTAAAGTAACGATTGACGGATGGACTACCCCCAAGAACACATCAAGCCTTACGGCAACGACGGCAAGAAGAGCGAACAGGTTGAAGAGATGTTCGACAACATCGCCCCCGCTTACGACAAGCTGAACCATACCCTGTCGATGGGCATAGACCGCAGCTGGCGCAAGAAGGCGATTGACACGCTCCGCCCTTTCAGCCCCCGGCGCATCATGGACGTAGCGACCGGAACCGGAGACTTTGCCATACTTGCCTGCCGCGAATTGCAGCCCGATATGCTCATCGGAACCGACATATCCGAAGGCATGATGAACGTGGGACGTGAAAAAGTAAAACAGGCGCACCTCTCGGACAGGATTTCCTTTGCCCGGGAGGACTGCACCTCTCTCTCGTTTGCCGATGAAAGCTTCGATGCCGTGACCGTGGCGTTCGGCATCCGTAACTTTGACGGACTGGATAAAGGATTGTCCGAAATGTGCCGCGTACTCGTACCCGGCGGACATCTCGTCATTCTGGAACTCTCCACGCCGGACCGCTTCCCGATGAAACAACTCTTTACCGTCTACTCCAAAGCCGTCATCCCGCTGCTCGGCAAGTTCATTTCGAAAGACAACAGCGCCTACACCTATCTGCCCCAAAGTATCCGCGCCTTTCCGCAAGGCGAAATCATGCAGGGAGTAATCCTCAAGGCAGGGTTCAGCGAGGTACGCTTCAAGCGATTGACTTTCGGAATATGCACCTTATACATTGCTAAGAAATAGTCACTTATATTCCCCCTTTAACACATTTTGGATATGCAGAAATACGGTTTAATCGGTTACCCGCTGAAACATTCGTTCTCCATCGGCTACTTCAACGAGAAATTTAAAGCAGAGAACATTGACGCCGAATATGTGAACTTCGAGATTCCCCGCATCGAAGACTTCATGGAAGTGATTGAAGAAAACCCCAATCTCTGTGGACTCAATGTAACCATTCCCTATAAAGAACAGGTTATACCCTACCTCGACGAACTGGATAAGGACACCGCCAAGATTGGTGCGGTCAACGTTATCAAGATTGTCCGCCTTCCCAAAGGCAAAATCAAGCTGATAGGCTGCAACTCGGACATCATCGGATTTACGCAATCCATCGAACCCCTGCTGCAACCCCAGCACAAGAAAGCGCTTATCCTGGGCACAGGCGGTGCATCCAAAGCCGTATATCGCGGCCTGGAGAATTTAGGAATAGAAAGCACTTTTGTGTCACGTACCAAAAAGGACGACAAGTTCCTGACCTACGGGGAGCTGACTCCCGAAATCATGGCCGGACATACGGTCATCGTAAACTGTACGCCCGTGGGCATGTTCCCCAAAGTGGATTTCTGCCCGGACATACCCTACGAACTGCTTACTCCCAACCATTTGCTCTACGATTTGTTGTATAATCCAAATGAAACACTCTTCATGAAGAAAGGCAAAGCGCAGGGAGCCGTCACCAAGAACGGACTTGAAATGTTGCTGCTGCAAGCCTTTGCCGCATGGGAAATTTGGAACAAGTAACATGAAAAAAATACTGAAATATTCATTCATAGGTCTCGCTGCGCTTTGTACCGCCCTGTTGTGCGGCGGATACTATATGCTGGGGCATGCGCTGAACCCGGATGAACTGATTACACGCTCCCGCAACAGCCAGGCTTCCTACGAATACATGTTCGGGCAATATCCCGAGCTGAAGCCGTGGGTGGACAGCCTGCAGACGGCAGGGGCGCTGCGCGACTTCTATATAAAGAACGACCGGGGCGAAACCCTGCATGCGCTGTATGTAGCCGCCGCCGAACCCACCCGTAAAACAGCCGTCATTGTGCACGGCTATACCGACAACTCCATCCGCATGCTCAACATCGGCTACCTGTACAACCGGCAACTGAAGTACAACATCCTTCTGCCCGACCTGCACGGTCATGGCGCAAGCGAGGGTGCCGAGATACAAATGGGCTGGCTCGACCGTCTCGACGTACTGCAATGGACCGCAACCGCCGACGAGCTTTTCGGCAGGAACAATGAAACGGTGACCGCAGGCGACAGCACCCGTATGCGCAGCAGCGGTACGGAAATGGTAGTACACGGCATCTCGATGGGAGCTGCCACCACCATGATGGTGTCCGGCGAAGTGGAACATGGAATACACCAGCAACCGTTCATCAAATGTTTCGTCGAGGACTGCGGCTATACCAGCGTATGGGATGAATTCCGGGGCGAACTGAAAGCACAATACGGCTTGCCCGCTTTCCCGCTGCTGCATGTGGCAAGCCGACTTTGCGAGCAAGAGTACGGATGGGATTTCCGTGAAGCTTCGGCTTTGGAGCAGGTCAGAAAGTGTACCTTGCCCATGCTCTTTATACACGGCGATGCGGACTCCTATGTGCCTACATGGATGGTCTACCCTCTTTACGAAGCCAAGCCGGAACCGAAAGAGCTGTGGATTGTTCCGGGTTCCGCACATGCCATGTCCTACAAGGACTATCCGCAGGAATATACGGAGCATGTAAAGAAATTCGTAGGGAAATACATACGTTGACGTGATTTTTCCTACCTTAGCCCCTACAAATACAATAAGTATGAAACGATTTATCTCCATAGCATTCCTCTTGTGCATGCTTATTTCCCTGCAGGCACAAGAGATTTACACCACCGGAAACATTCCTAAAGTACATCTTCAGGACAAGACACGCTACGTTTGCAACCCCGCCGGTATCCTTTCCACTTCGGCATGCGACGAAATAGACCGTATGCTCTATGCCCTGGAACAGCAAACCGGCATTGAAACCGTAGTGGCGGTTGTCCCGTCCATCGGCAGTGAAGACTGTTTTGACTTCTCGCACCGGTTGCTCAACGAATGGGGCGTTGGCAAGAAAGGAAAGAATAACGGACTGGTTATCCTGCTGGTAACCGACCAGCGCTGTATTCAGTTCTATACCGGATACGGACTGGAAGGAGACCTGCCCGATGCCATTTGCAAACGCATTCAAACGAGGGACATGATTCCTTACCTGAAAGACGGTAACTGGGATGCCGGTATGGTGGCCGGCGTTCGTGCCGTATGCGCCCGTCTTGACGGAAGTATGGCAAACGACCCGGACGAAAGTGACGGCGGCTCTCCGATAGGATTGATTCTGGCCGTTGCGGGGTTCTTTGCCATCGCCATCGCGGCAGGAATACTGAAAACACGCGCTGCAAGCAAATGCCCGCAATGCGGCCAGCATAAGCTGCAACGGAGCAACAGCGTGCTTATCTCACGCCGCAACGGAGTACGGACGGAAGATGTCACCTATACCTGCCGCAATTGCGGACATAAGGTAGTACGCCGCCAGCAGTCTTACGATGAGAACTATCGGGGCGGAGGTGGCGGCGGTCCCGTCATTTTCGGAGGCGGCGGCTTCGGCAGCAGTGGCGGAGGATTCAGCGGCGGCAGCTTCGGAGGCGGCATGGGCGGTGGCGGCGGAGCCGGTTCACGGTTCTGAGCGGAACAGCCGGGCGTCTCCTGTAACAAACCAATTCAGATTGCATCATTAATAACAAAAAAAGAAGTATGAAAAAATCAACCATTATCATCATTGTTGTCGTAGCCCTTCTCGCCATTTGGGGAGTCAGCGGTTATAACGGACTTGTTACCATGGACGAAAACGTCAGCGGGCAATGGTCTAACGTAGAAACACAATATCAACGTCGTGCCGACCTGATACCGAATCTCGTAAACACAGTCAAAGGATATGCCTCTCACGAAAAGGAAACGCTGGAAGGTGTGGTAGAAGCCCGTAGCAAGGCCACCCAGATGACCGTAGACGCCAACGACCTGACACCGGAAAAGCTGGCCGAATACCAAAAGGCACAGGGCGCGGTTACTTCTGCTCTCGGCAAGCTGCTCGCCATTACCGAAAACTATCCCGACCTGAAAGCCAACCAGAACTTCCTGGAGCTCCAAGCCCAGTTGGAAGGTACGGAAAACCGCATCAACGTGGCACGTACCAACTTCAACAATGCGGCGAAGAATTTTAATACGGCAATCCGCCGCTTCCCAAAAAACATTCTTGCCGGTCTTTTCGGCTTTGAGAAGCGTGCCTACTTTGAAGCCGCCGAAGGAAGCGAACAAGCACCTAAGGTGGAGTTCTAAAGAGACGGAATTGAATATCAAACATCCCCTCATCCGGTGTCGCACCCGCACAGACTTGCAAGTACGATGCCGGATGAGGGGATATTTTTTACGCAAAGCTAAGGCTATAAGCGAAATAATCACTACTTTTGTGCTCAATTGAACAAACTTATTATCCCATGAGTAATCAACGATATATGATGAGGGGCGTCAGCGCATCCAAAGAAGATGTGCACAACGCCATTAAGAACATCGACAAAGGTATATTCCCGCAGGCTTTCTGCAAAATCATCCCCGATATCCTGGGCGGTGACCCTGAGTATTGTAATATCATGCACGCAGACGGCGCAGGAACAAAATCCAGTCTGGCCTACATGTACTGGAAAGAGACAGGCGACCTCTCCGTCTGGAAAGGCATCGCACAGGATGCGCTGATTATGAACATCGACGACCTGCTCTGTGTAGGTGCTGTGGACAATATCCTGGTATCGAGCACCATCGGACGCAACAAGCTGCTTGTGCCCGGAGAAGTGATTTCCGCCATCATCAACGGTACGGACGAACTGCTTGCCGAACTCCGCGAAATGGGTGTAGGCGTATATGCCACCGGTGGCGAGACCGCCGATGTGGGCGACCTGGTGCGTACCATCATCGTTGACTCTACGGTAACCTGCCGCATGAAGCGTTCGGATGTTATCGACAATGCCAATATCCGTCCGGGAGACGTGATTGTAGGTCTCTCCTCTTGCGGACAAGCCACTTACGAAAAAGAGTATAACGGCGGTATGGGCAGCAACGGGCTTACCAGCGCCCGCCACGACGTATTCGCCAAATATCTGGCGGAGAAATATCCGGAAAGCTATGACAAAGCCGTACCCGACGAATTGGTATACAGCGGAAAGCTGAAACTGACAGACAGCGTGGAAGGCAGTCCGCTGGATGCCGGAAAGCTGGTGCTCTCTCCCACCCGTACATATGCGCCGGTGGTTAAGAAACTGCTCGATGCGCTCCGTCCCGAAATTCATGGTATGGTACACTGCTCCGGCGGTGCGCAGACCAAAGTGCTGCACTTTGTCGGAGATAACTGCCGCGTTGTCAAAGACAACCTTTTCCCCGTTCCGCCGCTGTTCAGGACCATCAAGGAGCAAAGCGATACGGACTGGAGCGAAATGTATAAGGTATTCAATATGGGACACCGTCTGGAAGTATATCTTTCTCCTGAGCATGCGGAAGAAGTGATTGCCATCAGCAAAAGCTTCAACATCGATGCACAGATTGTAGGACGTATCGAAGAGAGCGATAAGAAAGAACTGATTATCAAGAGTGAATTCGGAGAGTTCAGATATTAATGCCGACTTGTCATCTCATAACATTACCACTTTAATTAAATGGCAGATAACAACACCATATTAGAGAAACTGGAAGGCCTCGTTGCCCGCTTCGAAGAAGTGTCCACACTGATTACCGACCCGGCGGTGATTGCCGACCAGAAGCGCTACGTCAAACTCACCAAAGAGTACAAAGAACTGGGCGACCTGATGAATGCCCGCAAAGAGTACATGCAGGTACTGAACGGCATCGAGGAAGCCAAAGAAATCATCGCTAACGAAACCGACGCCGAGATGCGTGAAATGGCACGCGAAGAACTTGATGCCTGCCAGGCACGCCAGCCTGAACTGGAAGAAGAGATAAAGCTCCTGCTTGTCCCCGCCGACCCGCAGGACAGCCGCAACGCCATTCTCGAAATCCGCGGTGGTGCAGGTGGAGACGAAGCCGCCATTTTTGCAGGCGACCTCTTCCGCATGTACACCAAGTATTGTGAGGCTAAAGGCTGGAGACTGGATATATCCAGCGCCAACGAAGGCGCAGCCGGCGGTTTCAAGGAAATCATCTGCTCCGTAACGGGAGACAACGTATATGGCACGCTGAAATATGAATCGGGCGTACATCGCGTACAACGCGTGCCTGCCACCGAAACGCAGGGACGTGTACACACATCCGCCGCATCCGTGGCGGTACTGCCCGAAGCCGAAGAGTTCGATGTAGTCATCAACGAGGGAGAAATCAAATGGGATACCTTCCGAAGCGGCGGTGCGGGCGGTCAGAACGTAAATAAGGTGGAATCCGGCGTACGCCTGCGCTATAACTGGAAGAACCCGAATACGGGTGTCGTAGAGGAAATTCTCATCGAATGTACCGAAACGCGCGACCAGCCGAAGAACAAAGAACGCGCCCTGTCGCGCCTGCGTACCTTTATATACGACAAA
This sequence comes from Bacteroides stercoris ATCC 43183, assembly GCF_025147325.1. Classification (NCBI taxonomy): domain Bacteria; kingdom Pseudomonadati; phylum Bacteroidota; class Bacteroidia; order Bacteroidales; family Bacteroidaceae; genus Bacteroides; species Bacteroides stercoris. Next base: position 1,603,779 of record NZ_CP102262.1, on the reverse strand, counting down.
GAGCACCAGAAATACATTGACGACATCGCTTCCAAGCGCAAGACAATGGTCTCTACCGGTGACCGCTCGGCAAAGATACGTACCTACAACTATCCGCAGGGACGTATTACCGACCACCGCATCAACTATACCATTTATAACCTTGCCGCCTTTATGGACGGTGATATTCAGGATTGCATCGACCATCTGATTGTTGCGGAAAATGCAGAGCGACTGAAAGAAAGCGAATTGTAGTTATGAAAGGGCTATCAGTAGAGAAAGCGTTTCACACGGTTACCGAAGCGTTTCAGAACTGCCTGAAGCGCTTCCCGGTTACGGTAGCCTTTATCTTTGCATTCACAGCCTATCTCATTCATCTGACATCAATAAGCTGGACAGGCGAAGAACGGTTGCTGTTTATAACCGGTTACTACCTGTCGGTAGGCATCCTGCTTTCGCTCACGCTTCATCTGTGGAGCGAAGAAGTAAAAAGCCGGATGTGGAAGACAGGCATACAACTTGCCGCACACGCCCTGCTCATAGCCGATGCTTTCCTGCTCTACCGTTATCTCGGTACAGAGAGTTCATGGATTGAAATCGGCATCGCCCACACGGCGGCCATTCTCACCATAGGGCTTTCCACATTCTTCCTCTCGTTCCTGCGCGAGAAGAATGACATTGCCAGTTGGAATTTTGCACTGAACGCTGTTTCTTCGTTCGCTGTTACACAAATCATAGGCCTCATCCTATGGGCAGGCATCAGTCTGCTGTTGTTCTCACTGCACCAGCTGTTCGACATCCATTTCAGCGGAAAGTGCTATGCCTATATCTATTATCTGTGCAGCATAACGCTCGCCTTGATACTGTTCCTCGGATTGTTGCCGCAGGGAGAGGACAAACACAACCGCGACCCCCACTCATCCGAATTCCTGAACGGCATCATACACTACCTGTTCCTTCCGCTTACAGCCGGATATCTGACAGTGCTTTACATGTATGCCGCCCGCATCCTTGTCAGTTGGGAACTGCCCACAGGCTGGGTGTCATGGCTCATCGTAGCATTAATGACGGTGTGCATCGCCATTCAATTCGGTCTGTATCCCGCACGCCTTGAAAATAACAAACGGTTTGACAACTGGATTGCCCGCTGGATGCCCGTACTGATACTGCCTCTGCTGTTGCTGATGACCATAGGCATCGTGCGCCGGTTCAACGATTACGGCATTACCGTTAACCGGCTCTATCTCGCCACACTCAACGGCTGGTTCTATTTTGTCTGTATCGGGTTGTTCGCCATCAAGGCACGGCGTATCAACTGGATACCCATTTCGTTTGCCATCATCTTTTTGCTGACATCGGCATTGCCCGTCAACTATGCCGGCATTACAAAGAATGTCATTCTTAACGAAATCAAAGCCGAGATGCAACGCAGTTGCCAGGCAAAAGCCCCCCTCTCGCTACAACAATATGAGGAATGGATGTACTCGCTGCCGGAAAAGCAGGCGATACGGATAAACAGTAAATTCAGATACCTGAACAGCTGGTTCGGCACGGAGAGCGTCACTCATCTGATAGACAGAAACGTAACCTACAACCTCTATTCCGTGGCAGCGGATACTGAAACAAATGCAGCGCCCGCCGGCACTGATAGCGGCAAGGTTACTTATAGCGGAGCAATCGACAGTCAAACGAACATCAGTGTTCCCAAAGGCTACACGCGATTTATCGCCATACCCAGCGACGGTATGTCAAGCCGCTTTCTTACCATCCCCCGCCAATATCTTGAAAATGGAATATTGCCCGTTTCACTCGATACCCGGACGGACAATCTGAACGATAGCGCATATATCGAACTCAGCACATTGGAAATGTTGGAAAAGAACAGCAAGCACGGTCATATACCGCCTACCTCTTTCCGATGCAATTCTCCCAAGAACCTGTTCATGCTGACTGCATTCGATATCCATTATGAAAAGAACAGTGACGAAGATATAAGAATGAGCATCAAGGGATATTTATTTAAAAAGTAAAACCATTAAACCAACAAATTGCGATATGAACAAACAACAACTCTTTGAGAATATCAAACGCAAGAAATCATTTCTATGCGTAGGTCTGGACACGGATATCAAAAAGATTCCGGAACACCTGCTGAAAGAAGAAGACCCCATCTTTGTCTTCAACAAAGCGATTATCGATGCAACAGCCGACCTGTGTATCGCCTACAAACCGAATCTCGCTTTCTATGAGAGCATGGGAGTAAAAGGCTGGATTGCCTTTGAAAAGACCGTGAACTACATCAAGCAGAACTATCCCGACCAGTTTATCATCGCCGATGCCAAACGCGGCGACATCGGTAATACCTCTGCCATGTATGCACGTACTTTCTTTGAAGAACTGGACATAGACTCGGTAACCGTAGCTCCTTATATGGGCGAAGACAGCGTTACTCCATTCCTCACCTACGAAGGCAAATGGGTTATCCTGCTCGCACTGACCAGCAACAAAGGTTCGCACGACTTCCAACTGACGGAAGACAAAAACGGTGAACGTCTCTTTGAAAAAGTATTGCGCAAGTCACAGGAATGGGCAAACGACGAGCAAATGATGTACGTGGTAGGCGCCACCCAAGGACGTGCTTTCGAAGATATTCGTAAGATTGTTCCCAACCACTTCCTTTTAGTGCCCGGCGTAGGTGCGCAAGGCGGTTCATTGGAAGAGGTCTGCAAGTACGGCATGAACAAGACTTGCGGGCTGATTGTTAACTCCAGCCGCGGTATCATCTATGTAGACAAGACCGAAAATTTCGCAGCTGCTGCACGCAAAGCCGCACAGGAAGTACAGGCTCAGATGGCGGAACAGCTGAAAGCGATACTCTGAGAAGCAAATAAGAACTTATTTTAAACATAACCGGGCAGAATCAGGTGAACAACTACCCATTTCGCCGATTCTGCCCGGTTCGTATCAATACATGATAATCCCGCATGATATGCTCGAAGGTTTCAAAAGGACCAATCTGTCATAGCCCGCCACATTGCAAATGTTTTCAATGAAGGAGAACTTGACAGAGACGAAGGTGTGTCGTAATGCACGATGCACCTCTTTTTTGTTCATCACTATACAAATCTGTTCATTTTCTTTAAGCTGCGATAATTCGAAGATTTCTTTGATTTATGTGTCTCCAGCATCTAAATAAAGCGACAGTAAGTTCATAAAACCATCCAATCAGCCATTTCGTATCTTCTTTTGTCAGTTTTGCACACATTTTTTTTATATTGAAGGCAATGGCTAGGAAGGCAAAGTCCATGAAGACCTTGTCCTTTCCAAAATGTCGGAAACGTTTGTAGTTCATATTGTTTTTAATTTGTCCGAACACGGCCTCCGGTTCTATGCATCTCTGCCCTCTGTGTTTCAGTCCTTTCTCAGAGCAGAGCAGTTCTTTGGCTCTCCGCTTGTATTGTCTAAGCCTATGATTCAGTTCTATCGTCCTGTTTCCTTTTGCTTTAAAACAGCGGCATCGCAGGGGACAACCTTCACACCTGACAGCTCTGTACCGTGCATTTTCGCTGACATATCCGGATGCGGTTTTCACATTCCTGGTGCCTATCCTCCGCATCCTTTGCCCCATAGGGCAGATGCAGAAGTCATGTTCTTCATTGTAGTAGAAGTTTTCGGCCTTGAACGGGGCCGGTTTGAATCTCGGCCGCTGCTCCATGTGGAAATAGTTGTACTTTACGTAGGCTTCCATGCCGTTTTCGGACATGAAGCGGTAATTCTCTTCGGAGCCATAGCCGGAATCAGCAACCACCGTATGGGCCATCCGTTCATACCTGTTTGAAAAAGATTGCAGGAAAGGAATCAGGGTCAGTGTATCCGTAGGGTTCGGGAAGAGTGCAAAATCGGTGATGAACTGATTTTCGGTGCCGATTTGAAGGTTGTAACCGGGCTTCGTCTGTCCGTTGCGCATGGCATCCTCCTTCATTCTCATAAAAGTAGCGTCCTTGTCCGTCTTGGAATAGGAATTCCTCTCTTGCAGTGTTTCCAGATGGCAGTCGTATTCCTGCAGTTTGTCCCTGTGTTCTTCCAGTTCCTTCAGCTGTTTGCGTTTCTTTTTCAGTTCAGTCTTTTCCTCTTTCGCGGATGGCTCGGAAACCTGTTCCAGTGCATGACGCAATTCTCCTGCCATTTCAGTCAGCATGGCCGGAGTGAACTCAACTTCCTCATTGTTCTCTGATGACTTCTCCTGAGCAATGACATCGTCTATCTGCCCTAACAGGACATGTATCTTCTTCATCAGGCGTTCACGGTTCCGCTCAACCGTTTTTCGCCAGACGAAAGTGTACTTGTTGGCTTTGGATTCGAGCTTTGTCCCGTCAATATATTCCACATTCAGGCTGATGAAGCCTTTGGAAGAGAGAAGAAGTACGGTTTGCGTAAACACTTCGTTAATTTCCTTCTTCACCCGGTTGCGGAAACGGTTGATGGTAATGAAATCCGGTTTCTCATATCCGGCCAGCCAGATATAATGGATGTCACGGTGAAGGAGTTTTTCAATTTTCCGGCAGGAGTAGATGTTGTTCATATAGGCATACAGAATGACCTTGAGCATCATCTTGGGGTGGTAAGGGCTGCGACCGCATTCCTTATACAGTTTTCTGAAACTTTCAAGATTCAAGCCCTCAACCAGGGCGTCAACCATGCGCACCGGATCGTTTTCTGCAATATCCTCATCAATTCTTTGAGGAAAAAGAACGGTTTGGTTGGGATTGTAAGGACGAAAATGTATCTTTGTCATAGTAAAGAACTTATGCTTAAAGATACAAAATCTTTAGGTAATAACAAAGCCCCAGCTTGTGAAAGTCGGGGCTTTGTGCGTAAAAAACAGAAGGTGTGCATTTTGACACACCTTCATCTCAAAATATAAACCTACTGCGATTTACAACTTAGAGGTTATCATCTCAACACGACTGGTGATGAACTTCCTTGTATAGCATCATATTTTGTCATCTCCTAAAAACAAATTACCTTTGTCCTCAAATACTTAGCTATGCCTTACGAACGTAAAATCATCAACGATCCGGTGTTCGGATTCATCAACATACCCAAAGGACTGCTGTACGACCTTGTACGACATCCCCTTTTGCAACGCCTCACCCGTATCAAACAATTGGGATTATCGTCCGTGGTGTATCCCGGCGCACAGCATACCCGGTTCCAGCACTCACTGGGGGCATTCTACCTTATGAGTGAAGCTATCCAGCAACTTACCGCCAAGGGAAACTTCATTTTCGACAGTGAAGCGGAAGCCGTACAGGCGGCTATCCTCATGCACGACATCGGGCACGGTCCGTTCTCGCACGTGCTTGAAGATACTATTGTAAAAGGTGTCTCGCACGAAGACATTTCCCTGATGCTCATGGAACGCATCAACAAAGAAATAAACGGGCAACTGACACTTGCCATCCAAATATTCAAGGACGAATATCCCAAGCGTTTCCTCCACCAGCTGGTAAGCGGACAACTGGACATGGACCGCCTCGACTACCTGCGCCGCGACAGCTTCTATACCGGAGTGACGGAAGGTAACATAGGTTCGGCGCGCATCATCAAGATGCTCGATGTAAAAGACGACCATCTGGTCGTAGAATCCAAAGGAATCTACTCTATCGAAAACTTCCTCACTGCACGCCGCCTGATGTACTGGCAGGTATATCTGCATAAGACATCGGTTGCCTACGAAAAGATGCTCATCAGCACCCTGCTGCGTGCCAAGGAGTTAGCCGGCAAAGGCGTGGACTTGTTTGCCCCGCCCGCACTGAAATTCTTTTTATACAATGATATCAACCGGGAAATATTCTACAATAACCCGGACTGCCTGGAAAACTTTATCCAACTGGACGACAACGATCTTTGGACTGCCCTGAAAGTATGGAGCACACATCCGGACAGGGTGCTTTCCACACTAAGTATGGGCATGGTTAACCGTAACATATTCAAAGTGGAAATCTCCACCGAACCTTTCAGCGAGGAGCGTAAAGAAGAAATCACCCGGCAAATCGGCAAACAGCTGGACATCCCTCTTTCCGAAGCCGGTTATTTTATCTCTACCCCAAGCATTGAGAAGAATATGTACGACCCGGCAGACGACAGCATCGACATCCTGTACAACGACGGCTCCATTAAAAACATAGCCGAAGCATCGGACATGCTCAACATCTCCCTACTCTCAAAAAAAGTAAAAAAGTACTACTTATGTTATCAACGTTTGCATAGATAAGTATAAAATATTCACCGCAGGACAAGGATATATAAAAAAAAAGTCCGTTATTTGTGTTTTGAAACCATCTAACAACAATAAAACATGGAGTTCTCTGCTAAACAAATTGCAACATTTATACAAGGAGAAATCGTAGGAGACGAGAATGCAACCGTGCATACCTTCGCCAAGATTGAAGAAGGAATACCGGGGGCAATCTCTTTCTTATCCAACCCTAAATACATACCTTATCTGTATGAAACCCAATCGAGTATTGTTTTGGTTAATAAGGATTTCACTCCCGAACAGGAAGTAAAAGCTACCATGATTAAGGTAGACAATGCCTACGAAAGCCTTGCCAAATTATTAAACCTGTATGAACAGAGCAAACCGAAACGCACCGGCATCGACCCGCGCGCATACGTTGCCGAAACTGCCAAAATAGGCAAAGATGTTTACATTGCGCCTTTTGCTTATGTAGGAGACCATGCAGAAGTGGGCGACAATACGGTAATTCATCCGCATGCCACTATCGGAAGCGGTGCTAAAGTAGGCAATGATTGCATTATTTACGCAAATGCAACAATCTACCACGATTGTCGCGTAGGCAACCGTTGCATCCTGCATGCCGGCTGTGTAATCGGTGCAGACGGTTTCGGTTTCGCCCCCACTCCCGAAGGGTATGAAAAGATTCCCCAAATCGGAATCACCCTATTGGAAGACAATGTGGAAATCGGCGCCAATACATGTGTAGACCGTGCCACGATGGGAGCGACTATCGTTCACAGCGGTGTAAAACTGGATAATCTGGTGCAGGTGGCACATAATGATGAAATCGGTTCGCATACGGTAATGGCGGCCCAAGTGGGCATAGCCGGTTCCACCAAAGTAGGCGAATGGTGTATGTTTGGCGGTCAGGTGGGTATAGCCGGACACATCCACATCGGAAACAAAGTGAACCTTGGCGCACAATCCGGTGTTCCCAGCAGTATTAAAGAAAGCAGTGTATTAATAGGTACGCCGCCTATGGAAGTGAAGCCCTACTTCAAGTCACAGTCCGTATTCCGCAAGCTGCCGGATATGTACTTTGAGTTGAATGCGCTCCGCAAAGAACTCGATGAATTAAAAAAACAATTAAATAAGTAACCAATGTTGAAACAAAAGACTCTGAAAGACAGCTTTTCACTCAGTGGGAAAGGTCTTCACACTGGACTTGATCTGACCGTTACTTTCAACCCTGCTCCGGACAATCACGGATATAAGATTCAGCGTACCGACCTGGAAGGTCAGCCTATCATTGACGCTGTTGCCGATAACGTGACCGAAACGACACGCGGCACCGTGCTTTCCAAAAACGGGGTTAAGATAAGTACCGTAGAGCACGGCATGGCTGCGCTTTACGCTTTGGGCATAGATAACTGCCTTATTCAGGTGAACGGTCCGGAATTTCCTATCCTGGATGGAAGTGCCCAATATTATGTCAACGAAATAGAACGTGTAGGTACGGTGGAACAAAGTGCCGTAAAGGATTTCTATATCATCAAATCCAAGATTGAATTCCGTGACGATGCCACCGGCTCATCCATCATCGTATTGCCCGATGAAAACTTCAGTCTGAACGTACTGGTATCCTACGACTCGACCATCATCCCCAACCAGTTTGCCACATTGGAAGATATGGCAAAGTTCAAGGATGAAGTAGCAGCCAGCCGCACTTTCGTATTTGTACGTGAGATAGAACCGCTGTTGCAAGCCGGACTTATCAAAGGCGGCGACCTGGACAACGCCATTGTTATCTATGAACGTGAAATGCCGCAGAATGCCTATGACAAGCTTGCCGACGTAATGGGCGTGCCTCACATGGACGCCAAACAGTTGGGTTACATCAACCACAAACCGCTGGTATGGCCCAACGAATGCGCCCGCCACAAACTGCTGGACGTTATCGGCGACCTGGCTCTGATTGGCAAGCCCATCAAGGGACGTATCATTGCCACACGTCCGGGACATACCATCAACAACAAGTTTGCCCGCCAGATGCGTAAGGAAATCCGTCTGCACGAGATACAGGCCCCTACTTACGACTGCAACCGCGAACCCATTATGGATGTAAACCGCATCCGTGAACTGTTGCCGCACCGCTATCCGTTCCAACTGGTAGATAAAGTAATTGAGATAGGTGCCAACTACATCGTAGGTGTCAAGAACGTAACAGCCAACGAACCTTTCTTCCAGGGACACTTCCCGCAAGAACCCGTCATGCCGGGCGTATTGCAGGTAGAGGCCATGGCGCAGACAGGCGGTTTACTTGTTCTGAACTCCGTAGACGAACCCGAACGCTATTCCACCTACTTTATGAAGATAGACGGCGTCAAGTTCCGCCAGAAAGTAGTGCCGGGAGATACTTTGATTTTCCGTGTCGAACTGCTGGCTCCTATCCGCCGGGGTATCTCTACTATGAAAGGCTATGTATTTGTAGGCGAAAAGGTAGTGTGTGAGGCTGAATTTATGGCTCAAATAGTAAAAAACAAGTAAATTAATTATGATAAGTCCCTTAGCGTATATTCATCCCGAAGCGAAAATCGGGGAAAACGTAGAGATTGCTCCTTTTGTTTTCATCGACAAGAATGTGGTAATCGGCGATAACAATAAGATTATGGCGAATGCCAACATTCTGTACGGTTCACGCATCGGCAACGGGAATACAATCTTTCCCGGAGCTGTAATCGGTGCTATCCCGCAAGACCTGAAATTCCGGGGAGAAGAGACTACCGCCGAGATAGGCAATAATAATACCATCCGCGAGAACGTGACAATCAACCGGGGTACAGCTGCCAAAGGAAAGACAATCGTTGGCAGCAACAACCTGCTGATGGAAGGTGTACATGTTGCACACGATGCCTTTATCGGCAACGGTTGCATCATCGGCAATTCCACAAAAATGGCAGGCGAGATTGTCATAGACGACAATTCCATCATCAGCGCCAACGTACTGATGCACCAGTTCTGCCACGTAGGCGGATTCGGCATGATACAGGGCGGATGCCGCTTCAGCAAAGACATACCGCCGTACATCATAGCCGGACGGGAGCCCATCTGCTATGCAGGCATCAACATCGTGGGACTGCGCCGTCGCGGTTTCTCCAACGAAACCATCGAGGCCATTCACAACGCCTACCGCATTATCTATCAAAGTGGACTGAACAATACGGAAGCTTTGAAAAAGATTGAGAATGAAATGGAAATGACCCCAGAAATCAGCTATATTGTAAACTTTATACGCGAATCGGCTCGCGGCATTATTCCTGCAAGCAAATAAAAAGTTAATAATATGATATATAGATTTACCCTCATCTCCGATGAAGCGGACGACTTCATCAGAGAAATACAGATTGACCCGGAAGCCACGTTCTATGATTTTCATGAAGCCATCGTGAAATCAGTAGGTTATACCGACGACCAGATGACCTCTTTCTTCATCTGCGACGATGATTGGGAAAAGGAAAAAGAAGTTACCCTCGAAGAAATGGACGACAATCCGGAAATAGACAGTTGGGTGATGAAAGACACTCAGGTCAGCGAATTGGTAGAGGACGAAAAGCAGAAACTTCTGTACGTGTTCGACTACATGACAGAACGTTGTTTCTTCATCGAACTCTCCGAAATCATTACCGGCAAGAATATGACCGGAGCAAAATGCACCAAGAAAGCCGGAGAGGCTCCCAAGCAGACCGTTGACTTTGAAGAAATGGCTGCTGCCAGCGGCTCGCTCGACTTGGACGAAAGTTTCTACGGCGACCAGGACTTCGACATGGAAGACTTCGATAAAGAAGGATTCGGCGGTTTGGACGATGGAGCCGCAGGTATTGCTTACGAAGACGACAAATTCTGATAAACCGGTTCGGGCGAATAGCACCTGCTCCAATGACAACGAGACTTCCCTTGAGGATACATTCGTTTCAAAGGATGCAATTGTTTTTCGCCCGAATTATTTTGTTGCAATCTCATGAAAACATTGATAGTACTTATAGGCCCCACGGGAGTAGGAAAGACAGAACTCAGTCTCCGACTGGCGGAACACTTCGGAACATGTATCATTTCCGCCGATTCACGACAGCTTTATGCCGATTTGAAAATCGGTACGGCCGCCCCTACCCCGGAACAACTGCAACGGGTACGGCATTACTTTGTAGGCACACTGCAACTGACCGACTATTACAGTGCCGCCCAATATGAAGCCGAAGTACTGCAACTTCTTGAGCAACTCTATACCCAGCACGAGGTCGTACTCCTGACCGGCGGCTCCATGATGTACGTAGATGCCGTATGCAAAGGCATTGACGACATTCCTACCGTAGATGCCGAAACCCGCCGGCTTATGCTGCACAAATACGAAACGGAAGGTTTGGAGCACCTCTGTGCCGAACTGAAACTGCTGGACCCGGAATATTACAAAATCGTAGACCTGAAGAACCACAAACGGGTAATCCACGCACTGGAAATCTGTTATATGACTGGCAAGACCTACACCTCTTTCCGCACACAGCAAAAGAAAGAACGCCCCTTCCGCATCATCAAAATAGGACTCACCCGTGACCGTGAAGAATTATATGCCCGTATCAACCAACGCGTAGAACAGATGATAACGGACGGACTGGTAGAGGAAGCCCGCAGTGTCTACCCTCACCGTGCACTCAATTCACTGAACACCGTAGGCTACAAGGAAATCTTCAACTATCTGGACGGTGAATGGACACTGCCTTTTGCCATTGAGAAAATCCAGCAGAATTCACGCATCTACTCCCGTAAGCAGATGACGTGGTTCAAGAGGGACGAAGAGATACGCTGGTTCCATCCGGAACAAGAAACGGAGATACTTGCATATCTCCGTTCCCAGCTATCGTAAACCTGCCCGCAACCGGCACAGCCCCTAAAACCTTTCCGAGCCTTTGCACCCGGCTATCGTCAAGGCAAAGCCGTTATTGTCTTTTTCAGCCTTATGTCCTGGCTGGATGCGCCTATCATAACCTCAAACTCGCCCGGCTCCACTGTCCAGTTCATATTGCGGTCCAGAATCTGCAAGTCTTCCGGCTTCAAGGAGAAAGTGACCTGCCTGGTTTCACCCGGTTGCAAGGATACCCTCTCAAAACCGCGCAACTGCGAATCGTAGGTAATGACACTGCTCACCTTATCGCGTACATACAATTGCACCACCTCGTCACCCGCACGTTTTCCAGTATTCGTAACGTTGACTTTAATCGTATATTCGCCCTGCGTATGCTGTTGCAACGGAGAGACTTCCAAATCGGAGTAAGCAAAAGTCGTATAGCTCAGACCGAAACCGAACGGATACAGTTCGCCGATGATGCGTGTTGCGCCCGAACCGTTTGGACCGGAATGCGGTTGAGCGCCATGCGAACCGGGTTTGAAAGGGAAGTTCAGCTCTATCTGTCCTACGCTCTTAGGGAAAGTCACTGTCAGTTTGCCACCCGGATTATGCTCGCCAAACAGAGTCTCCGCAATCACCGTTCCCCCCTGACAACCAGGAAACCACGACTCCAAGATGGCTGGGATATAAGCATTTGCCCAGTTGACGGTGAGCGGCTGCCCGTTTATCAGCACCAGTATCACCGGCTTTCCCGTTGCATGCAATGCCTCAAGTAATTGCTGCTGGCGTCCCGGCAAGTCGAGCGAAGTACGCGAACGGCTCTCTCCCGTACGATACTCATCCTCGCCAAGCACGGCAATAATGACATCACTTTCACCGGCTTTTGCTACGGCTTCGGCAATGCCTTGCTTTTCCTGTTCGCTCATGGGCGCAGGCAATATCTCTGTGGCAGGCCAACCTGCATCCACAATATCACAGCCTTTGGCATAATCCACTTCGGCAATGCCTTTCAGATAATTACGCAAACCGGCAAGCACGGTAACCGTCTCCAGTCCGTTAGGGCCGTAACGGCTGGTCATAAAGTTATCCTCATCAGCCAACGGGCCGGTCACCAGCACCTTCTTTATCTGCCGTTTATCCAGCGGAAGGATATTATTCTCGTTTTTCAGAAGCACAAGTGCCTGTTGCTGCATCTGCTTCACAAAATCCATATTCCGGTCTGCCCCGCCTACTCTGTCGGCGGCTTTCGTATCGGCTACATAAGGTTGGTCGAACAGTCCCAAGCGGAATTTCACCCGCAGCACTTCCGACACACGCTTGTCTATCACAGCCATTGAAATCTTCTTTTCTTCCAGCAACCGGCGGATGGGCAGAATAAAATCGGAAGGCGGAGTAAAGTGGGTACGCACATTCAAGCCGGCTTCCAAAACCTGACGCACAGCCTCATCATAGGTATCCGCCACATGATGCTTGGACTCCACAAACTCCACAGCCTCGCTGTCGCTCACCACATAGCCGTCGAAGCCATACTCCTCGCGCAGCAATTCCGTCAGAAAATAGTAGCTGGCGGATACGGGCACACCGTCCCAATCGTTATAACTGCTCATCACTCCCATAGGATGCGAGTTCTGAATGACCTTCTTAAAAGGATAAAGAAACAGTTCGTGCAACTCGCGCGGAGCCACATGCGGGTCGGTACGGCAATTCCCGTCACGCCCGCCTTTGGGCACGCTGTAAACTGCATAGTGCTTCAAGGTGGCGGCTACTCCCTGCGACTGGATGCCGTTCACCATTTCCGTTCCCAAAGCCGCTATCAGATAGGGTTCTTCTCCATAACACTCCAGTGTACGTCCCCAACGCGGGTCGCGTACGATATCCAGTATGGGAGCATACACATTGGTATATCCCAACGCTTTCGCCTCTTGTCCGGCTATGACACCGGCACGGCGGACAAGCTCTTTGTTCCAGGTGCTTCCGATGGCAATAGGAGCAGGCAACGGAGTGGCTTTGGTGTGGTTCAGTCCGTGAATCCCCTCATTCGTGAAGTCAACGGGAATCCCCAAACGGGTTTCCTCCACAAACCAGCGTTGCACGGTATTGACGGCCTCGGCATGATTGCTGAAAGGGTACAATAAACCGGGAACCTGCGCAGACTTCTTTCCCACGCCGTTCAGCATCTCATCGATATTGGCAATGCCGTCTTTCCATATTTCGTTTTTCCAGCCGGCAACGGGCAGGGAATCCTTTAACACACGTCCGTAGCCGTAAAGAGTTGCCAGTTGGCAGGTTTTCTCTTCCACTGACATTTGGGAGAGCAGGTCGGCTACCCGCTTTTCAACCGGTTGGGAAGGGTCTTCATAAATGTCCTTCACCCCGTTCTTGTTGAAATCGATCCAACCGTTCCGATACATTTTCTTGTTTTGCGCCTGCACATTTCCGGCAAGCCCCAGACAAAGAGCGGAAATGCAGATAATCAGTTTGTGTTTCATGTATAAAATCAATAATAAGTAATTAAAGTTCAAATAATTCCGCATATTCGGCTTCAATGAACGCATCCAGCTCATTATAGAGCGACTGCATTGCCTTTACATCCGCTTCCCCTTTCCTGCGCCACTCTTTCAATACCGGTACGGTGCGCCGGAACACCTCATCCTCTACCGGAGCCAGCAACTGCATATAGCCGTTCTTATCGGTATTATAAAGCCTTTCCCAGTTCATATAGCGGTTGCTGCCCATACCTTGCCCGTAAGAGAAAACATCCCCTGCCAGTATTACCGACCAATTGCCCAAAGGAGAAACCTTCTTTGCTTCATCACGAACCAGCAACCTCGGCAAAGCCTTGTCCGCCCCTTTCACCCAGACGGGCATTGCCACTCCGGTAGGCGGATACCCCAGAATTGTCCACATCGTAGTGAGTTCGGGCCGCTCCCCTTCTTTCACGCCCTGCACCACCACCGAACTTGCCGTACTGCTGCGTGCGATGAAGTCCTGGTCTACAAACCACCCCGTTGTCTTAGGACGATTGAAATCCCCGCTCTTCAAATCAATCCCCAAAAGCGGATTGGCAAAAGAGCGGGAAAGTTCCCTGAATATCCATTGCGGCGTAATCTGTTCCGTAGCAGAGGCCGGCATCAGCAGCTTATCTTCCTGCATAAAGCGGACATAACCCGCTCCCTCATTCACCTTGCCGGAAAAAGAGAAGTTGGTGCGTGCAATGTATCCGCAAGGCGCATCCTTGGGATTGTTGGCATCGTACACCACATACTCGTAATAATCCACTTCGAACATGGCAGCACCGCCTTTGGCATCAATCACACCGAAGTTGGCCTCTATCAGGCTGGGCTTGGACAGCGTATCGAGAAATTGTCGGAAATCCTTCACCGTGGCACACACTTCCAACGCACGCCGCATTACCCGTCCGTTGGCCTCTCCACGCTCCTCACCGGGTTTCAGCTCGACCAGATTATAGGATTGCGTATTCATAATGGAGAAGCCCGCGGCGTTCGTACCTATCCACACATCCGTCGGATTGTCTTCCACACTGTTCACAACGGCTACAAAAGGATAGCGACCGCCGGAGAAGTATCTCACGCTGTTTTGCGGAAAGTCCGTATCGCGGTTCTTCCACAACAAAGGACGTCCGTCGGGGGTAACCTTGCCGGAAATTACGGCAGAAGTACAGGCGGAAAGCGGTTCGGCGCTTCCCAAAGATACAATGGCGGCAATCAAAGCCAATAAAGTCCGTTTCATAGCAAAGAAGTTTTACCGTTAATCTCGACAAAGATAAAAAATCAATCCGGATTAGTATATCACACCGGTCAAAATACCTACAAATAGCGATTGCAGTTCTCGAAGAAAAGCCGTTACTTTGCGCCCGAAACATAGAGTGGAAAGAAATAACCTGCAATGAATGAACAACATAAATATCGGGCTACGGACAAGATGAGCGACCTCATCTGTGACAATTACTCCTTATTAATGGTGATGAGCCGTTTCGGGCTGTCGCTCGGCTTCGGAGACAAGAGTGTAAAGGATGTCTGCGAAGCCCAGCATGTAGACTACCGCACTTTCCTCGCCGTAGCCAATTTCATCAGCGAGGAGCAATACTCGTACAGTGCGGACAATGATTCATTCTCGATTCCGGCACTGATGGATTATCTGAAACGCGCACACGCCTACTTCCTCGACTTCAACCTGCCTGCCATGCGCCGTAAGCTGATAGAAGCCATAGACTGCTCCAGAGACAATGATGTGGCTTATCTCATCCTTAAGTTCTTTGACGAATACGCCAAAGAAGTGCGCCGCCACATGGAATACGAAAACAAAGCCGTCTTCACTTACGTGGAGCAACTGCTGCAAGGCAGACCGTCCGATGTGTACAACATCGCCACTTTCGCCAGCAAGCACAACCAGATAGACACCAAGCTGAAGGAACTGAAAAACATCATCATCAAGTACTATCCGGAAAAAGAGAACAACAATCTTCTGAACGCCGTCCTTTTCGACATCTTCAATTGCGAACAGGACCTTGCATCGCATTGCCAGGTAGAAGACTATATGTTTGTTCCCGCCGTAGCGCAAATAGAAAAAAGACTGAAAGATGAACAATAATATTTCTCTGAAAATAGTTGTTGCAGAAACTTCGGTCATTGTACGAAGTGGTCTTGCGGCAGTGCTCAAACGCATTCCCAATCTGAATGCGCACCCCATCGAGGTGTCGTCACCGGAAGCATTGCAGAACTTTATACATCTGCACACTCCCGATATTGTAATCGTAAACCCTACTTTCGGCGGTTGGTTCGACCTGCCCTCTTTCAAGACAAACCATAACGGAAACAGTATCAAATACATCGCATTGGTATGTTCCGTCATCGACAATAATGCGCTGAAAGAGTATGACGAAAGCATCGCCATCTGTGACGATATCGAAATGATTACCACAAAAATCAACCGTCTTCTCCATACCGAAGAAGAAGATGAGAAGGACAGCGAACAGGAAACGCTCAGCCAACGTGAAAAGGAAATCATTACCTGCGTCGTAAAAGGCATGACCAACAAGGCGATTGCCGACAAACTGTATCTGTCTATCCATACCGTCATCACCCACCGCCGCAACATTGCACGCAAGTTGCAGATACATTCTCCCGCAGGCCTCACCATCTATGCCATTGTGAACAAGCTGGTAGAACTGAGCGATATTAAAGATACTTTATAATCCTTTCTTCCACACAGCCTGCCGGAAGAAAGAATGCAAAACCCGTTTCCCCATAGGAGGAAAACATATTGACCTGCCGCTGGAACTTCATCAGTCCGGCAGGTATCTCCGCCGCATCCGCCACAAAACAAATCCCCGCTTCACGATGTCGCATCGGAAAACGGGGATCCTTTTATCTTCATAAAAGTGGTTACGTAATTATGACTAACTAATTCATTCTTTAAATCTGATGTTGCAAAGATACGGCATCGCACCCGATGCCGCAATCACCTGATATAGGTATATTAAAGAACGACAGTCATTATAAATAGGTAACGCCGCCATTCAACCATGTATTTCTGCCAGCCCTATCCCTTTGCCATCTCTTCCTTAACCGCTGCGGACAGTTGTTCCAGCGCTTTTTGCAGCACCGAACGGGGACAGCCTACATTCAACCGCATAAAGCCTTCTCCCGGTTTGCCGAACATCGTCCCGTCATTCAGGGCCAGATGAGCTTTTTCCGCAAACAGTCTTGCCAACTTCTCTTGCGGCAGGCCCAATGCCCTACAATCCAGAAAAACGAGATAAGAGGCCTGCGGGCGTATCATACCGATGCCCGGAACATGTTCTTTCAGATAATTCTCCGTAAAGTCGATATTGGCCTGTACATATCCGAGTACCTGTTCCAGCCACTCTTCACCGTGCGTATAGGCAGCTGCAGCGCCGATGTAAGCAAATAAATGCCCTTCGCAGAACTCGCCCGCTTCCATAAACTCCCGGAAACGCCGACGAATATCCTCATTCACCGCTATGGCATACGAACTGCCCAATCCCGGCATATTGAAAGCCTTGCTGGGAGCCATAAAAGTAAGAGAATTCTGTGCGGCAGCCTCGGACACCGTGGCGAAAGGATGATGCTTATAAGGGGGTAAGGTAAGATCTGCGTGTATCTCGTCGGAAACGACCATAGTCCCGCTCTCTTTACAAATATCCGCTATCCGACGCAGTTCTTCGACCGTCCATACACGTCCGCCCGGATTATGGGGATTACAAAGGATAAGCAACCTGCATCCCCGGATATCCTTAGAGAAACGCTCAAAATCAATATGATAATGCCCGTCGTACAAATCGAGCGGAGAATAGACCACTTCGCGTCCCAAGCGTTCGGTCACCAGGAAAAAAGGATGGTACACCGGAGTCATTACCATTACCTTGTCGCCCGGTTTGGTAAAGCATTGCAGCGCAAAGGCCTGCCCGCGTACAATTCCGGGAACAAACGTCAGCATATCACGCGTAACATCCCACTGGTGACGCTTGTGCAACCAACTGCAAATAGAGGTATACCACTCCTCACAGGCAAAAGTATATCCCAAAACCTCGTGGTCGAGACGACGGCGCAACGCATCCATCACAAAAGGCGGCGTACGGAAATCCATATCGGCCACCCACATGGGAAGCAAATCTTTACGTCCCCATACATTCTCCACGCCGTCCCATTTTACGGAGTCCGTACCGCGGCGTTCAATCACTTCATCAAAATTATACTTCATAAGGTTCAAGCTATTTTAATTGAGTTTCCGAGTTTAACGACAGTATATAAAATTATTCGCAAAAGTACGAAATATCTTTGCTTTTGAGTAAATTTGCCAACCAATTTAAAAGAGACATATATGATTAAAGCCCTGTTTTTTGACATCGACGGTACACTGGTGAGCTTCAAGACCCACCAGATTCCCGTTTCCACCATCGAAGCGCTGGAAGCCGCCAAAGCCAAAGGCATACAGATATTCATTTCTACCGGACGTCCGCGTGTCATCATCAATAACCTCGCCGCCCTGCAGGAACGGAAACTGATAGACGGCTACATCACCATGAACGGCGCCTATTGTTTTGTGGACGATACCGTTATCTACAAAAGTCCCATACCGGCAGCCGAAGTCGATGCACTGACAGGCTTCTGTCACGAGCGCAATCTCCCCTGCATACTGGTGGGTGAACACGATATTTGCGTCAATCAGCCGGGCGAACTCGTAACAGAGATATTCAACAGACAACTCAAAACAGACCCCATCCCACCCAAACCCTATACAGACAACCATTCGGACAAGGAGTACTACCAACTGACGCCCTTTATCGATATTGAAGAAGAACAACTCCTGCTGCCTTCCATTCCCAACTGCGAAATGGGACGCTGGCATCCGGCATTTGTAGATGTCACCGCCAAAGGAAATACCAAACAACGCGGCATCGACGAGATAATCCGGCATTTCGGCATCCGTCTGGAAGAAACGATGGCTTTCGGCGACGGTGGAAACGATATCAGCATGTTGCGTCATGCAGGCATTGGAGTGGCTATGGGCAATGCCAAAGACGATGTTAAAGCCGCAGCCGGTTATGTCACTACGAGCGTTGACGACAACGGCATAGCCAATGCACTAAAACAATACGGAATAATCGAAAGTTGAGGGTTGAAAGCCAGCTATGCATATGTCCTTCGTACCCGACACTCAGAACAAGGAGTTTCAAGATGCCTTGAACCTCATACAGTACACCCGCCAGTCTGTTTTCCTGACGGGGAAAGCGGGTACGGGAAAGTCTACCTTTCTCCGGTATATCTGCGAACATACCAAGAAGAAACACGTTGTGCTGGCTCCTACGGGAATTGCCGCCATCAATGCGGGGGGAAGCACGCTGCACAGTTTCTTCAAACTGCCGTTTTATCCTCTGCTGCCCGATGACCCCAATTTCAGCTTACAACGGGGACGCATCCACGAATTCTTTAAATACACCAAACCTCACCGCAAGCTCCTTGAAGAATTGGAGCTGGTTATCATCGACGAGATTTCCATGGTACGGGCAGATATCATCGATGCCGTCGACCGTATTTTGCGGGTTTACTCACGCAACCTCAGGGAGCCTTTCGGCGGAAAACAAATCCTGCTGGTGGGCGATGTATTCCAGTTGGAACCCGTAGTGAAAGGGGACGAACGGGACATACTGAACCGTTTCTATCCTACCCCTTATTTCTTCTCTGCAAGAGTATTCGGACAGATAGACCTCGTGTCCATTGAACTGCAAACCGTCTACCGTCAGACCGACAAGGTATTTGTCAACGTACTGGACCATATACGGAGCAATACAGTAGGCGCTGCCGACCTGCAACTGCTCAATACCCGCTACGGTACACAGATAGAACAGTCCGAAGCCGATATGTACATCACCCTCGCCACCCGCCGCGATAATGTGGATTATATCAATGACAAAAAACTTGCCGAGCTTCCGGGAGACCCCGTTACGTTTCATGGTGAAATCATGGGCGACTTTCCCGAAAGCAGCCTTCCCACCTCTCAGGAACTGGTACTCAAACCGGGCGCTCAAATCATTTTCATTAAAAACGATTTCGACCGCCGGTGGGTAAACGGTACAATCGGCATTGTCAGCGGCTTCGACCCTATTGAAGAAACACTCTACATCATTACCGACGACGGCAAGGAATGTGATGTGAAACGGGAGTCCTGGCGGAATATCCGCTACAAATACAACGAAGAAAAAAAACAGATTGAGGAAGAGGAATTAGGAACTTTCACCCAATATCCTGTACGACTGGCATGGGCCATCACTGTCCATAAAAGCCAGGGACTGACTTTCAGCCGGGTAGTCATCGACTTCACCGGTGGCGTATTTGCCGGTGGACAAGCATACGTGGCACTCAGCCGGTGCACATCGCTGGAAGGGATACAACTGAAAAAGCCCGTCAGCCGCGCCGATGTATTCGTACGTCCCGAAATTGTAGGATTCGCCCAACGCTTCAACAACCGCCAGGCCATTGACCGTGCCTTGAAGCAGGCACAGGCAGATGTGCAATATGTAGCGGCAGCCAAAGCCTTCGACCAGGGAGACTTCGAGACTTTCCTCAATGAATTCTTCAAGGCCATCCATTCCCGTTATGACATCGAGAAACCCGTAGTGCAACGTCTTATCCGCAAAAAGCTGAATATCATCAACCGGCTGAAAGCGGAGAACGTCTGCCTGAAACAAGACATGGAAAAACAGCGGAAGCGCCTGCAAGACTACGCCCGCGAATATTATGCCATGGGGAACGAGTGCATCACCCAAGCCCGCGACGCCCGTGCCGCCCTTGCCAATTATGACAAAGCTTTGGAGCTTTATCCCGAATACACGGATGCCTGGGTGCGAAAAGGCGTCACCCTCTTCAACGAAAACCAATACCAGGAAGCCGAAGAATGCCTGAACCGTGCCGTACGCTTGCGCCCCGCCGAATTCAAAACCGTGTACAACCGTGGAAAGTTGCGGCTTAAACTCGGAAACATTGAAGGTGCCATAGCCGACCTGGACAAAGCCACCACCCTAAAGCCCGAACATGCCGGGGCTCACGAACTCTTCGGGGACGCTTTGATGCAAGCCGGAAAAGAGGTTGAAGCAGCCTTGCAATGGCGATTGGCGGAAGAACTCCGCAAAAAGCGCTCCTCAAAATAAAATCCATCCTTATACATTTGATTTCAAGAAACTTATTATTACTTTTGTAATATACTTTTAAACCAAGTCCGACAATATCATGCTTCTGAAACTTTATGAAAAGAACAACAACCCGGCAGATTTGCAACAAGTAATCGACATTCTGAACGACGGCGGCATCATCATCTACCCCACCGACACCATGTATGCCATCGGCTGCCACGGACTGAAGGAACGTGCGATAGAACGTATCTGCCAGCTCAAAAACACCGACCCCAAGAAGAACAACCTTTCCATCATCTGCTACGACCTGAGCAGCATCAGCGAATATGCCAAGTTCGACAACAACACGTTTAAATTAATGAAGCGCAACCTTCCGGGCGCTTTCACCTTTATCTTAAACGGCACAGTCCGTCTGCCGAAGATATTCCGCAACCGGAAAGAAGTAGGAATCCGTATGCCCGACCATCCGATAATACGGGAGCTGGCACGCCTGCTGGATGCCCCTATCATGACCGCCACACTCCCCCATAACGAAAACGAAGACATTGAATACTGCACCGACCCCGAACTGATTGATGAGAAGTTCGGCAATATCGTCGACCTGGTTATCGACGGTGGAATAGGTGGCATAGAGGGTTCCACAGTAGTGGACTGCACCGGTGGCGAGGCAGAAATCGTACGTCAGGGAAAAGGCTGGCTGGACGAAGGATAAAATTCAATCTCCGCATATTCCTCAAAAACATTTCCGGCTCTTATAATGTTTCTTTTTCAAAGAAACAACATATTCTATGAGTACAAAAGAGCAATACTGGAAATATTCATTGATTACCATCATTATCGGGTTGGGGATTATCCTCGCCAGGCAAATCACTCCCTTCTTAGGCGGTCTGTTGGGTGCATTGACCATCTATATACTGGTCAGGCGCCAGATGATTTATCTGTCCGAAAAGCGAAAGATAAAACGGAGCATAGCTGCCACCGTCATTACGGCAGAAGCCATTTTATGCTTTCTCGTTCCTCTGGCATTGGTAGTATGGCTGGCGGTAGTAAACCTGCAGAACATCAACCTTGATCCGCAGGCAGTCATTGCACCTTTTGAAGAAGCCGCCTCCATTATCAAGGCCAGAACCGGATACAATGTACTAAGCGGAAACAGCCTTTCATTCTTCATTTCATCCCTTCCACGCATCGGACAGACATTAATGGGAGGCATCAGCAGCTTCATCGTCAATATGTTTGTACTGGTATTTGTCCTCTACTTCATGCTGATAGGCGGAAAGAAAATGGAGCAATATGTCAACGAACTTCTTCCTTTCAATGAAACCAACACACAGGAGATAGTACACGAAATCAATATGATTGTCCGTTCCAATGCCATCGGCATACCTTTGCTTGCCGTAATACAAGGCGGAGTAGCCATGCTCGGCTATTGGATATTCGATGCTCCCAATATTCTATTTTCAGGCTTTCTTACAGGTTTCGCCAGTATCATACCCATGGCAGGTACGGCATTGGTATGGATTCCCATAGCCGTATACATGGCACTTATCGGCAACTGGTTCCAAGCAATCGGACTGGTCATATTCGGTTCCCTTGTCATCTCGCAACTCGATAATCTGATACGTTTCGTCATTCAAAAGAAAATGGCCGATATTCATCCGCTCATCACTGTCTTCGGAGTTGTTATCGGCCTCTCCCTTTTTGGATTTATGGGGGTCATATTCGGCCCGTTACTACTTTCCCTGTTCTTTCTCTTTGTCAATATGTTCAAAAAAGGGTATCTGGACGGAGCAAAATAAATCGCTCCTAAGGTGTAAACAGAACAAAGCACCGGACTCCCCCGAAAGCCTCATAACCGACTTTGGAATGGCAGTCCGATGCCTTGCATATCAGAAGAGTCCGGCTGAATGCAACGTACCTCTACGGAAAACGTTTACTTCCGGCCGGTTTCCTCATTGTATTCCGATGTTATGATGTACCGGAGTCAGGATAAACGTAAATTCATAATCAGCATAAGGCACCTGATACTCAGGACGGGCTATGCGTCCCCAACTATCCTCGCATCCCAAACCGGCTTGAACCTTATCAATGCAGAAGTTTGTCAAATCCGCCTCTTCCACCTCCTGAGAGTGCCCCTGGCGCTTGCTCCAGCCTTCATCCAAAGATTCAATCGTATAGTGTAAAGCCGATGCGGAGAACGGAGCGGCAGCAACTGCCTCTATACCGTTACCGGCTGCATCCAGCATCTTCCACCAGCGGATATCCGTCTTTGTGCCATTTTCCTGCGGACGGATATACGGATAGAACTGCTCCGATACGCTCTGGCGATAGATACCGAGGTCGGTACAATGGTTACGGTCTGCATAGTTCTCCACCGGACCGCGGCCGTAGTATTCTACAGTTTCAAAGCTGCGGGGCATAGGCATCTGCATGCCGAAACGGAAGAGGTTGGCTACTTTGGCATTTTTATCGGCAACCATCTTTTGAGTGATTTTAACAGCACCACTGTCGTTGATAACATATGTCAGACTTAACTCCGCCGATGCTTCCGGCAGTTTATAAGCCGTTTCCACAATCACTTGTCCGTTCTCGGTGTGCTGACTGAAAGAAGTCAGTTTTATCTCCGGATTCTTCCAGACAGCATATTTACGTTGCAGGTTAGCGCCGAAATCATTGTCGGTAGGAGCACGCCAGAAGTTGGGCGTAAGCGCCTCACCTTCCTTAATCATATCCAAACCGTTCACTTCGTATTTGGTCAGATAACCGGTATGCCTGTTGAACTCCATGCGGAAAGCCTCACCGGAGACAATAAGATAGTTGCAGTCATTCTCCTGTATCACGGGAGCAGCCACTTCCACGTTGCTCAATTCCGTGTTCTTCAAATCCATTGCAGGAGCCTGATAGGCATTCAGCGTCAATTGGTCTTTAGCAACAATATGCCCTGCCGGAAGCAGACCTTCACGTTCCTTCAATTTATAAGACACGTTAAGCAACCACTCGGCACACTGGCAGACAGTTCCCAAATCCAGTTTGACTTTAGCAGTCTGCTGCGGAGCTACATTCAGGTCATCCACACGACCGCTGCGCATCACCTTGCCGTCTTTCAGCATTTCCCACTCCAGATAACAGCCCGAAAGGTCACGGAAGAAGTTTTCGTTGAATACATTAATTTCTCCACGCTGCAAATCGGCCGGAGTTGTCCAGATATTCTGATAGATACGTCCTACCTCGTACATATGAGGATTGGGTACGCGGTCGGGACTGACAAGACCATTGTTACAGAAATTGACATCGCTGGCATCAAAGCGGTTGAAGTCACCGCCATAGGCATAAATCATCTTACCGTTCTTACCGGTCCAACGAACGGACTGGTCTACAAAATCCCAAATGAAACCACCCTGATATTTGGGATATTTGCGAATCATATCCCAATATTCTTTGAAACCGCCTTCCGAATTACCCATGGCATGCGCATACTCACACTGAATGAGAGGTCTGTTCATAGAATCATCCTCACAATATTTCAGACAATCGTTATATCCATAATACATCGGACAGAATATATCGGTCTTTCCTGTCTTTCCGGCCTGTTCGTATTGCACGGCACGGCTCGGGTCTTCCGCTTTCACCCAGTCATAAGCCGCTTCAAAGTTAGACCCATAACCGGCTTCATTACCCAATGACCAGAAAATGATGCTCGGATGATTGAAACTGCGCTGTACATTACGCTGATTACGCTCCATATGAGCTTTCTTGTAATCGGCACGTTTGGCAAGAGTGGATTCTTCATATCCCATTCCGTGAGACTCGATATTGGCTTCCGCTACCACATAAATACCATATTGATCGCACAAATCATACCACAGATTATTATCGGGATAGTGGCAGGTACGCACCGCATTCAGATTGAACTGCTTCATAATCTGAATATCCTGAATCATACGCTCACGGGAAACGACATAACCGTAATCAGGATCCATTTCGTGACGGTTGGCTCCCTTGAACAGGACAGGCTTGCCGTTTACCAATACCTGCGCATTCTTCAGTTCTATTTTACGGAAACCCACTTTTATGGGAATAACCTCGCCACTGCCTTGCAAAGCAGCACGTAATGTATAAAGATACGGAGTTTCAGCTGTCCATTTGTGCGGATTGTCAAGGTTCATTACAGCAACCCCGTTACCGCGTACAGTTGCCGTTGCCACCTGCTTGCCTTCGGCATCCAATAGCTCCAAGGCGGTATTACCGTTACCTTTCAGACTGACTTCCACACGCAAAGAGCCGTTTTTGTAGTCAGCATCCAAATCCGGAGTGACACGGACATCCTCGATACGTTTCTTATCACGGGCATACAGATAGCAGTCGCGTCCCACTCCGCTATAACGGAAGAAATCCTGATCTTCAAGATATGTGCCGTCGCACCAGCGGAACACCTGAAAAGCTATCAGGTTCTTCTGTCCCGGTTTCAGGTAAGAGGTGAGGTCGAATTCTGCCTCCAGTTTACTATCCTCGCTGTAACCTACATACTTGCCGTTCACCCACAGGTACATATTGGAAGTCACCGAACCGAAATGAGCTATAATGTCCTTACCTTTCCAAGTAGCAGGCACTACAATCTCCCGGCGGTATGAACCGACATGATTATCCACAACAGGCACTTGCGGCGGATTATTCTTGAACTGATTGCGCCAGGCATAACCTACGTTCACGTAAATAGGATCTCCAAAGCCATTCAGCTCCCAAACACCGGGAACAGGCATATCGCACCAGCCTTTATCATTGAACCCCGGCTTCCAGAAATCAACGGGGCGGGCGTCTGCATCTTTCACCCAAAAGAATTTCCAAGTACCGTTTAAGGTCATAAAACGGGAAGAGTGCTCTTTAACTCCCGTCTGTGCCACGCCTTCCGATTCGTAAGCAAAATAATTGGTGTGCATCGGGGCACGGTTCACAGCATTCACTTCCGGATTCTGCCATTCGGTAAAAGACTGCGCGTTTGCCATCACAGCCAGGGCAGTAAATAATCCGGTAACAATTCGTTTTTTCATGATATCTATTATTTATTCAGGTTTGTATGCTGCAAAGATAAAAACTACAAATCAAAACCCAACCGGGTTTTAAGTCAAAAAAAAGAAAACATGGGAAATATGTATGTACAAATAGCTATAGAAATAAACAGAAAACAAACAGCCAAAAGAAAATTCTACAATTCGCAAAAAAAATTATTTCTCAGTTGTTTATCTGCAAAAACATAGTACATAATCCTATTATAAACGTACAAAAACAAAGTGAAACATCAGGGAAAACCTCGTTCCGCAATTGGGGGCTGCCGGGTTTCCAACTGGCAACCGCAGAGCCTGCAACTGGCAACCGTAGAGCCCGCAATTGGAAAACGAAGTTATATATGTAGGTTTACTACATTATACATCTATCAAAATCACAAAAACAACAAGGAATAACAACTTAAAGCAAAAAGCTTTTTTCATCATTTGCCGAAGAAAGTCGCTCTAATTTACCTATTGCATAATAGGAAAAGCGTGTACACTATACCATATTTGCGGCTATGATAAAGAAAATGCAATGTTTTAACCGATATTAACGCAATTCATTATACACTACTTTCAATATTGATTATAAGGTAATTAGCATATAAAAACGGAGAATATACCGCAAAAAACAGTGACGACAAATAGATTGTCATCACTGTCGTCACAGTTGTCATCACTCACTCTATCCCCTTTCCACAGAGGGATAGAGAGTAATCCATGCCAAGTGATGACAAAAAAGTTATCAAACAGTATTGAAACAGTAATATTGATAATGTATATATTGCTGACCTAAGCCCAAGAAGAACGGCTTCCATACGGCAGTCCTTCCGCATTTCAATATCCATTTTAATATTAAATACAAGTAAAGATGAAGAACCACTCAATCTACAAACAGAAAATATCGTATATTTGCACCCCAACCAATTTACAGGCTCATGGCAGGCATCTACATCCATATTCCCTTTTGCAAGACACGCTGCATCTATTGCGATTTCTACTCCACCACCCGCAGCGAACTGAAAAGCCGCTATATCCATGCGTTGTGCAAGGAGTTGCAGATGCGGAAAGAATATCTGAGGGGAGAGCCAGTCGAAACGATTTACTTCGGTGGTGGAACCCCCTCACAGCTTGCCGAAGAGGATTTCCGCGAAGTATTTGAAACCATCCGGAAATACTATGGAATGGAACACTGCCGGGAGATTACCCTCGAAGCTAATCCCGACGACTTGACCGAAGCCTATGCCGCCATGCTGCAAAATTTGCCTTTCAACCGCATCAGTATGGGGATACAGACTTTCGACGATTCCACTCTGAAACTGCTAAACCGCCGCCATAATGCAGCACAAGCCGTCAATGCCGTAAAGCACTGCCGCCATGCAGGCTTCAACAACATAAGCATCGACCTTATCTACGGACTGCCCGGCGAAACGGATGAACGCTGGAAACGTGATTTACAACAAGCCGTCAGCCTCAACGTAGAGCACATCTCCGCTTACCACCTGACATACGAAGAAGGCACTCGCATTTACGAGCTGCTGCAAGCGCACCGTATCCGCGAAGTAGACGAAGAAAGCAGCGTCCGATTCTTCTCCACCCTGATAGATACGCTTGGCAGTGCCGGCTACGAGCACTACGAGATATCCAATTTCTGCCGTTCGGACATGTATTCCCGCCACAATACATCTTACTGGAAAGGAATTCCTTACTTGGGCTGTGGCCCTTCGGCACATTCATTCAATACGGATACCCGCGAATGGAATGTGGCTTCCCTGGAAAAATACATACATGCCATCGAAAACAATCAACGCTTGTCCGAACAGGAGCATTTGGACCGGACCACCTGCTATAACGAATGCATCATGACTTCCATTCGTACCCGTTGGGGAGTGCCCCTGAATGATATAGAACAGAAATTCGGCAAAGAACTGTGGCAATACTGCTTCGATATGGCACGTCCGCATCTGGACTGCGGAAATCTGGAAATATACGACAACAACCGTCTCTGTCTTAGCCGTAAAGGGATTTTTGTATCGGATGGCATTATCAGCGATTTAATGTTTGTAGAAAGCTAAAGTATACTTTTTCAACTGAGTGAAATAGCTCTTCAAAAGGAACAGCAGAAAGGGCTTTCGATGAGAAGATAATAATTGAGTAAATGTAATCAGTTATAATCGTAAGGATTTGATGCACAACTGAATAAATATAGTAACTTTGTAAACGAATTAAAGAAAAGTATGGCTAAGAACACAAAGATACAAACGGTTGATAACTTGACGGATAACTTCCGTGGCTATGCGGCATTGCTTCGCAAAATCAAGCAACGGGTACTGATTGCCCAGCAACGGATAATTTATGCCGCCAACGAAGAAATGCTTCGGATGTATTGGGATGTTGGCGAAATGTTACAGCAAAGCCAAGATGCAGACGGTTGGGGCAAGAAAACCTTACAACGGTTGGCTGTGGATTTGAAGAATGATTATTCCGAGATAAAGGGCTTTTCTGTACGCAATATGCAGTGCATGATACAGTTCTTCAACGAATATAATCAGGAACTTACAATGGTGAAAGGAGCAGTTTCTCCAATTACGCAATCACTGATTGCGCAATTAGAAAAATATAATTTCACCCTCCCCATAAAGCATTTGGGATGGACGCATAATCTTATTCTCTTACAACAGGTCAAGGACATTCGGGCACGTTATTGGTACATGATTCAGAGCATTACATCGCATTGGAATACACGTTATCTGCAAGAAGCCATCAAACTTGACGACTACGGCAAGCACGGAGCGTTAGCAAACAACTTCACTGAAACCCTCCCAGCACCGGAAGCAAACGATGTGAAGTCCATGCTCAAAGACCCGTATATATTCGATATGCTGACTTTCACCGACCAATACAATGAGCGTGATGTGGAAATCGGCTTGGTGAAGCATGTAGAAAAATTTCTCGTAGAAATGGGAGCTGGATTCGCCTTCATGGGGCGGCAATATCACATAGAGGTGTCGGGCGATGATTATTACATCGATATATTAATGTATAATGCATTCCTGCACAGATATTTAGTGATTGAATTGAAAGATACGGAGTTCATGCCGGAATATATCGGCAAATTGAATTTTTATTGTTCTGCCGTGGATGATATTCTTTGTCGAGAGGGAGATAACCGAACGATTGGATTGTTGCTTTGCAAGAGCAAAGACCGTATCAAGGCTGAATATGCCTTGCGTGATATTCAGAAGCCTATCGGAATCTCTGATTATGAATTAGGGCACGCCTTACCGAAAGACTTCCGAGGTAGTTTGCCTACTATTGAAGAAATCGAGAAAGAATTGGCATCTGATAATCAGTGAGCAATTTGAGACATCCTATCCACAACAAATAATAGATATGAAACCAATAACAGCAATCATAGTATTTTTCTCTTTGATGTTTCCTGCATTGTTCCTTGGATACAACAATTATGCAGAAGCAAAAGAGAATATAATCAAAGATGTAAATCAAGCTTTGGCAAAAACTGTAATATATAAAATGCCAACAAAGATTACTGCGGATACATTACAAGTTTTCAAGTCAAATCTGCAAATAAACCAATTAAAGGAAACATCATATCCGCATCTGGACTGCGGAAATCTGGAAATATACGACAACAACCGTCTCTGTCTTAGCCGTAAAGGGATTTTTGTATCGGATGGCATTATCAGCGATTTAATGTTTGTAGAAGAATGAAAGCGTTCCACTCCATTCTACAAGCATTTCTTTTTGTATACTTATAATGCATATTCTCTATCACATTAACACATAATACCCTTTAATATTACATTTGCATTACAAAACAGAACTGTTTTTGTGCATTTTCACAATCACCAATTGATATAAATCAAGAAATGAAGGTAAAACCTGCACTTTTCTTTATTTTCATTTTTGTGTTATAAAACATAATCATACATTTGCATAGGTAAAAAGAAAAGCTAGACGCTTACGACTGTTTTCAGTAGGTATTAGATTTTTATTAGATTAGTTTTTAGGTATAACAATTAAAAAAGTAGGTATTATGAAACGTTTTGGATTAACATTAGTGGCAGCCGTATGTCTGTCTGCCAGCACATTCGCAGCAGGAAACCAGCCAACAACTGCAAGTTGGGAAGGTAACATCAATGTAAGCAAGCTGAGCAAATATTTGAAATTGTCCGCTAACCAGCAAAAAGAGGTTACCAACATTTGCGAATACTTTAACGAGCAGATGTCACGTGCCACAAACTCAAAGAAAAATCAGGAAAAGTTGCTACGTAACGCTATTTACGGTAATCTGAAATTAATGAAAAGAACTTTGGATGAAAAGCAATATTCCGACTATGCAAAAGTTTTGAACGTTACACTGCAGAACAAAGGCATTGAAGTAAAGTAACATGTATTTCCGGCATAGGTACGGAAAACATATAAAACAGAAAAAGGATACCGGCAAATGTCCCCGGTATCCTTTTTTCTGTTTGTCAACATTGTTAGAGTAATGGACATTCAACTTCACATACCAATCATCAGCCTGCTTTCACAAACAGAAACGTTCTTGCAATTCCTTCTTAAATTTCTTCGAGACAAGTAACTCCGTAATTTTATCAAAAGGCGGGTATAGCACACACCTGTTATCCCGTATGAGCATCAGATAATCTATATTGATAATATACGATTGATGTATCTGCACAAAACACGGAGAGAACGATGTAATCTGTTCGGCAGTCATACCGCGGCGCAAAGCCAGAGGCAACTGGTCATTCAGCACGACCTCCCACTGTTTGCGTTCGGAACAATAACGGAAAAATCCTATCTCGGCAGGGCGCAACGCACGCATATCATTAGTTGGAGTAAAAACGATGAAAGTCTGTCCGGTATGCATGGGATTTCCTACCGGAAACGATACCCGCTGCCCGGTGGTTTCAACCTGTTGGGTAAAGCGTGTCAGAATCTCTTTCAAATCCCGTTCATCGAAAGGTTTCAGCAGATAATCGAATGCCGCTTCCCGAATAGCCTGTATCATATACTTGTCGTACGCCGTATAAAATACGACCCTCATATTCCACGATACATAATCGCGTATCTCCTGCAACAGTTCCAGCCCCGTCATGTCCGGCATCTCTACATCCAAAAACAGCAAATCGGGTTGCACTTTCATAATAAGCTTCTTCCCTTTCCTACCATTCCGTGCAGTACCTTCCAAAGAGAAGCGGGCATCTTTCCACAACTCAAAGCTCAAATTTTCAAGAGCTACGTCATCATCATCTACTATAACGACTTTGTATTTGTCCATATTCCATGTTTTGGTCTGGCGAATATAAATATTTTCTCGTTTCCATACAAAACAGCAAATAGGCATTTACGAACTATTCTTCCGCAGCCGGCTCTATCAATAAAAAAAATGCCACTAAGCGGTTACTCTTAAATTCTATAATCGTACTTGTCCGGTAATAAAAAAGTTACTTCACAGCCGGTTTCACCACTCGGCAAAGTGACATTATGTACAGATATATCAATTGCAGCCTGATTTTTCATATTCAAAATCTGGATTGTTTGCATGATGACTTTCATACCTGTACCAGTGCCTCTGTTCCGGCTCTCCGGATGGTAACCGCCGCCGTTATCCGTAATCCTGATGCAAACACCGCCTTCCCGACGATCTGCGGCAATCCACAGATTCCGCTTTCCTTCCTTGCCACGCAATGCGTGTTTCACGGAATTTTCCACCGGAATCTGTATCATCATGGAAGGTAGCCAGACCTGCTCGGGCAGTACATCTCCGGCTATTTCAATAACCGGATGGAAAGTTGCTCCGAGCGAACGGCGCTCCAAGTCGATATACGTCTTGACAAAGTCCAGTTCTTCGGTTAAGGTGACACACAACTGCTCCGCCAGCTCCAGATTTCGACGCATCAGTTTCACCAACGATACCAACTCCTGCTTTTCCTCTTCCTTGTGGTTTACCACCTCCTGATTGAGAACGTTGAATATAAAATGAGGAGACAGGCGGTTGCGGATGTTCTCAAGACGAAGTGTAGAGACCGTTCTTCGGTTTTGGGCAAGCAGCAGATCCCGCTTTTTCCTATTATAAAGAAATAGGAAAGCTGCAATCAAAAGGGCAATAACGGCAACCGCTAATGTCACGAGACGGGTCTGCCTCAATATCAGCATCTCGTTTTCCTGTTTCTGGAACAGCACTTTATGTGCCATTAAGGTAGAGTCCTGCTGATAGCGCAATGTCAAATCTGCCGTACGCATCCTTATACGCTCATTGCGAATAGAGTCGTCCAGACGTTTATTCTCTTTCAAGTAATCATACGCTTGCCTATAGTTGCCGGTTTCTTCGTAAAACTGCTGCAAATACTTGTTACGGATATGTATCATGTCTGCATCTATTTCCGGCGAAGCCTTACTCATCGCCAACAATCGCCTTGCCTCCGCAAAGTCCTTGCACTGCAACGCCAGTTCTATCTTTTGAGTATCAATATAATAAAGAGCAGTAGTAGAACCGAGTTCTTCAAAGAACGGCTGGCATAACTCCAGGTATTTGACTACCGAATCGGTTTTATTCAGTTGCAGAAAGCAGTCGCTCAGGTTCAGATAGCTCAGATTAAGCGCCCAAGACATATCGGGGTAATCTTTCACAAGCTCCACTACTTTTCTAAAATAACCGATTGCCGTGGAGTAATCTCCCCGGTAATAATAAGAGTTTCCACGATTATTCAGGTAGAAATGCTTCTCATCCGGAAACATATCCGCATAATTCTTGCCCGCAAGTTCCGAATAATAGTCGCATTGCTCGTAATCGCGCAAAGCCAGGTATCCTTGTGACAATCCGTAATAAATAGAGATTTTCTTTCTGTAAGGCATCTTCAGCGAATCGCACATCAGCAGAGCCTTTCTATACCAAAAAGCACCCATATCCGGCCTGCCCAAATGGTTGGTAGCATCAGCAAGATTTATCAGGATATCAGGAATCACCTCGAATTTTGTTCCTTTCAATCTTGCTTCATAGGCCTCCTTGAAGCAGACCGCGGCAGAATCTATATAGCCTTTTCGCGAATAGACATTACCCTTTATATTAAAACATTCGGACTGCAAATCGGCCAACCGATGCGAAAAAGGCTGTCTGCCGGCAAACGCCTCAACTTGCCGGAGCAAAAGTTGTGCGGAGTCGAAGTCGGAAGTAGCCAGACAGGTTTTCAAGGCAACAGCAAGATAATTATACCGCACCATACTATCTTTGGTTCTTTCCATTCTCTGCAATGCCTGTGCTTTCATCCAGCGCGGCGCCATCACTACGGAATCGCTGTGAGTGCTGAAAAAAGAATCGAATTCCTGCATTTCAGAAACTCTGCCACTGCCGCCTTTATAAGTACAGGCACCCGGCAATGCCACTGCCAAACATAGAAAGATTAAGATAAGAATCCTGTTTTCCTTACCAACCTGCATCGCATATACCTTATTTTACCGTCACCATAGTAGCTCCAAATCCATACTCCTGAAAGGAAGCATCCTGCGTCTTACAAGTCGGATATTTCCGTTTCAGCTCATCCAGCAACGCTTTACGAAGCACACCGTCACCCTTGCCGTGAATAAAGACTATGCGTTGTTCACGCTTATTCCTATACTGTTCCATCACCTCACGAAATTTATCCAACTGATAGTTCAATATCTCGCTGTTACTCATGCCGCGCGTATCATCCAACAGTTCACCGATATGCAGGTCTATTTCGATGATTTCATTTTTGCCGCCCCGCTTCACGATAGTCCGGGGTCTGGACGGACCGTCTGTTGCTTTCTTTTGCATCAGAGCATCCTGTAAGTCCTCAGCCGACACATAAACCTGCCTGGCGGGAGCATCATTCCTCACTACATCGTACACCAATGCTGGAGTATCAAAGAAATCGGTAGGCTGAAAAGTATGCAACTTATAGAATTTCACCGTATCGATGCGGATTTCCACATTGGCAGCAGGCTTCATAGCGAAAGAGCGGTTGTCCTTGAACGCCACCAACTGAACAGCTACACGCTCCCGGTCGTTCAATTCCGATTTTTCAAATTCCTCTAACAAGAGTTTCGTATTCGGTTCTATCAAACCATGAGAACGGGCAGTCCACGACTTGCCCTCCGCACTCGAATAGGTATAATACATGCAGTAATTGCTATCATTCACCAAATAAGCCTCAAACGGAGTAGTGCTTACCGCCTTGATATCTTCCGGAACAAAGGCAAGATACACATTCAGCACATCTCCGCCTTTCATTTCCGGCTGACGATAAACAGATACCTGAGGTTTAGCCGTACACTCTATCTGCCGTCCGGAGTCCAAAACGGAAGATACCGGCTTCGAGGCTACCGAAGCCATACGCGCAGCCGATTGCTCCTCCGCCTTCTTCTTGGCTGCTTTGGAAGCAGGAGTAGGAATATTGTAATCATCCGTTTCAATCACCACACATTCACGCACCGGCATCGGAATGTCAAACCCGTCGGCATCTTCCACCAACACTATATCTTTTCCCCGGAATCCCGTTACAACACCGCCACCTACTTCACTGAGGAAGCGCACTTTATCTCCTATTTTCATAATTTCCATTCTGTTTTTTAATCATTATCCGGAAGACACATCGGAACCATTATAAACATACGGTTCAGACATCTTCTTTTATCTCTCGCAAAGTTAGAAATTATTTGATGATTATATACAAACATACCTTTTTTGTATTGGCAAGAAATACATTGTGTATCCATGAACCGGAATGACCTTATGACTGATATGTCATTAATTGGCTGTATATAATCCAAATCTTCCCAAATATCCGTACCTTTGCAGTCCCCTAATAAAATAAAGATATGAAAGAAGATCCCAAACATATTAGAATCAGCGAATTCAATTATCCGTTACCGGATGAGCGCATTGCCAAGTTTCCATTGCCTGTGCGTGACCAATCCAAGTTATTGTTGTATCGCCACGGCGAAGTTACCGAAGACATATTCACTTCCCTGCCCGACTATCTGCCGGCAAACAGCCTGATGATTTTCAATAATACCAAAGTTATTCAGGCGCGTCTGCACTTCCATAAAGAAACGGGAGCGCTTATCGAAGTATTCTGTCTCGAACCGATCCAACCCAACGACTATGCCCTCAACTTCCAGCAAACGGAGCATGCCGCATGGCTCTGCATGATAGGCAATCTGAAGAAATGGAAAGAAGGTGCGCTCAAACGGGAAATAACCGTGAAAGGAAAGCCGCTTACCCTGACCGCCGAACGCGGGGCGTGCCATGGAACCAGCCATTGGGTGGATTTCCGCTGGAACAATCCGGAAATAACATTCGCCGATATTCTCGAAGTGTTCGGCGAACTACCCATCCCTCCTTATCTGAACCGGGAGACGCAGGAGAGTGATAAGGAGACTTACCAGACCGTTTATTCCAAGATAAAAGGTTCGGTAGCCGCACCGACAGCCGGTCTGCACTTCACTCCGAGAGTTCTGGACGCTTTGCGTGAAAAAGGGGTAGCATTGGAAGAACTGACCCTGCACGTAGGAGCCGGCACTTTCAAGCCCGTCAAAAGTGAAGAGATAGAAGGGCACGAAATGCACACGGAATACATATCCGTCAATAGGAGTACGCTGGAGAAGCTGGTAGCACATGAAGGAAAAGCCATTGCAGTAGGGACAACCTCTGTACGTACACTGGAAAGCCTCTATCACATAGGCGTTACTCTGCTGCACAATCCTAACGCTACGGAAGAAGATTTGCATGTAAAACAATGGCAACCTTATGAAACGGCGCTTGAAACAGCAGCAACACCCGCTGTAGATGCTTTGCAGGCAATCATAGCCTACCTCGACCGGCATCACATGGAAACGTTGCATTCCAGCACGCAAATCATCATTGCTCCGGGATACGAATATAGAATCGTAAAAGCCATGGTTACCAACTTCCACCAGCCGCAAAGCACATTGCTGCTGCTTGTCTCAGCGTTTCTGCATGGAGATTGGCGCAAGATTTACGATTATGCGCTTGCCCATGATTTCCGATTTTTGAGTTACGGTGATTCGTCTTTGCTGATACCGTAACTATTCTCGGAGAATGTAACATTTTCATCGATAAAACCAACAAAAAGCTCAGAATTAATGAATAGCGACAATAACCAGGAAATGTTTCCTCTTGTTAACGAGCAGGGAAACATCATAGGTGCAGCCACCCGCGGTGAGTGTCACAACGGAAGCAAACTGCTGCACCCCGTAATTCATCTGCATGTATTCAATTCCAAAGGAGAATTATACCTGCAAAAACGTCCCGAATGGAAAGACATACAACCCGGCAAATGGGATACCTCGGTAGGCGGACACGTAGATTTAGGTGAAAGCGTAGAAATGGCGTTGAAACGGGAAGTGCGCGAGGAATTAGGGATAACCGACTTCGCACCGGAAACTATCACCAGCTATGTTTTTGAATCCGCTCGCGAAAAGGAGCTTGTCTTTGTGCACAAAACCGTATATGACGGAGAGATACATCCCAGCGACGAACTGGATGGCGGACGCTTCTGGCGTACAGAGGAAATTAAAGAAAATATAGGGAAAGGGATATTCACTCCCAATTTTGAGCAAGAGATAGGGAGAATCATTCAACTGTAACAACATAAAAAACACAGAAACACAAAGATACAGAGAGTAGACAGCTAAACTCTGTTTCTTTGTGTTTCTGTGTTCTAAAGAACGGTACAATTATTTTGCCAAGTCTTCAATTACTTTCATAATCTGCCGACCGATTTCTTCGGCTGCTTCCGGCGTAGCCGCTTCGCTGTAAACGCGAATAATCGGTTCCGTGTTACTCTTGCGCAGATGTACCCATTTGTCGGGAAAGTCAATCTTTACACCGTCAATATCATTGATTTCTTCGTTCTTATAGATTTCTTTTACTTTGGCAAGGATGGCATCGACATCCGTATCCGGAGTCAGGTCTACACGGTTCTTAGCCATGAAATAGGCCGGATAAGTGGCACGCAATTCGCTAACTTTCTTACCTTCGTGCGCCAGGTGACTGAGGAACAAGGCAATACCTACCAAAGCATCGCGCCCGTAGTGACTGGCAGGATAAATAACTCCACCATTGCCTTCGCCACCGATAACAGCGCCTACCTCTTTCATCTTGGTAGTTACATTCACTTCGCCTACAGCAGAAGCGGAATATTCCTGACCGTACTTACGTGTTACGTCACGCAACGCACGGGTAGAACTCAGGTTGGAAACCGTATTGCCCGGAGTGTGCTTCAACACATAGTCGGCCACGGTAACCAGCGTATATTCTTCACCGTACATCTTACCGTCCTCACAAATCATGGCCAAACGGTCTACATCCGGGTCTACCACAAAAGCAACATCTGCCTTACCGCCTTTCATAAGGTTCATGATGTCGCCCAAATTCTTTTCCAAAGGTTCCGGATTGTGCTGGAAATTACCGGTAGGCTCGCAGTAGAGTTTCTCCACATGCTTCACTCCGAGCTGTTCCAGCAGTTGCGGAAGAATGATGCCGCCTACGGAGTTTACACAATCAATGGCTACACGGAAATCGGCTTTCCTGATAGCTTCCACATCCACCAGGTCAAGCGCCAACACACTGTCGATATGCTTTTGGTTATAAGTAAGGTCTTTGCGATAAGAGCCGAGCTTGTCCACTTCGGCAAAGTTGAACTCTTCAGCTTCGGCAATACGAAGCACTTCATTGCCCTCCTCCTTGTTCAGGAACTCTCCTTTCTCATTCAGAAGTTTCAAGGCATTCCATTGCTTGGGATTGTGAGAAGCAGTCAGGATGATACCTCCGCTGGCACCTTCCATGGTAACAGCCAGTTCGGTAGTCGGAGTAGAAGCCAAATCGATGTCCACTACATCCCAGCCCATACCCATGAGCGTGCCTACCACCACATTCTTTACCATCTCGCCCGAGATGCGTGCATCACGGCCTACTACAATTTTGTTGCTTTTTACTGTACACGTTTTGCGGATAAGCGTAGCGTATGCCGAAGTAAACTTCACAATGTCGAGCGGGTTCAACCCCTCGCCTGCACCACCGCCTATTGTTCCGCGGATTCCAGAGATAGATTTGATTAGAGTCATAGGTTAATTATTTAAATAAATGGTTAGTTATTTCCAGATTTGATATTTCCGGATGTCATAAAAATAAGGGTAGACATATTGCATAGCTGTCTGATGCCCCATCTTGGAAGGAACAATCAGTTTGACATGAGCCATGTCGCGAACATAAGTCAACGGGACAAGCCAGCCTGCCGGAACTGTCGGTGAGGAATAATAAGTCATCATATATCCCTGCAGGAATGTACCTGCAATGGACGAAGAAGTCACCGCATAGCGGAATGCATCTACGGTTTCCACCGCATTCAGGTTGGACAATGTGGTATCTTTGTCAAGAATGCTATATTCCATAAAACGCACCAGCACTTCATCGTTGTTTTTCACAGTGTCGGCTGCATTTTCAGAGCCTTTATCCACTATCTGCATGTACACTCCGCTGGCAAGCTGCACATACTCATTCTCCTCGACGTTGGTAGTAGAATCCTGCGCATAAAATTCGCTTTGAGAGATGACCTTGATGCCTTCCTTTTTGATAAAGTCATTTATACCGTCTTTTTCCTCATCAAGCATTTCCGCATAGGTCTTGCCGTCATCACACGCCTGAAAACCCAAGCCGAATGCCAGTAAGGATAAAAAGAATAAAGTAAGTTTCTTCATTTCTGTTATTTAGTAATTTCGTACAAAAATATCTGATTTACCCGAAAGTTAAAAGTTGCAAGTAGAAAGTTCGTATCTTTTAACCTTTACAACCGCTGTTTTTTTATCCTTTGGCATTAAGCAGCGGTTTGAATTTTTCCAATGCAAGTTCCAGCACTTTTTTAGCCTCTTCCAATGTACCGTAAAATTCTCCGCCGGAAGCATTTAAATGCCCGCCGCCGTTAAAGAATTCTGTAGCCAGCCGGTTGCATGGGAAACTGCCTACCGAACGCAGGGATACCTTTATCATCGGCTTTTCCGTATCTTCACGCAGGAAGCAGGAGAAAACGACATTTTTAATGCTCAACGGTATGTTTACAAACCCTTCGCTATCGCCACGGATATAATTGAAATTGCCTTGTTCCTTCTTAGTCAGCGTAATCAGGGCGGCACGATGTTCCGGATAGACTTTCATCTGCGACAGCACATGCCCCATAAGACGCAGACGGCTTTCGGAATAGGTGTTGTACACTTTCCGGTAAATCTCATCCTTGTCGATACCTTTCGAAAGCAGCTCACTGATTATAAAATAAATTTCACGGTTATTGGAGTTGTACGTAAAGCCACCCGTATCGGTCATCATACCGGTATAGATACATTCAGCTCCCTCTTTGGTGATGTCACTGAAATATCCCATGCGGCAAATCAGGCGGAACACCAGCTCGGAAGTCGAGGATATTTCGGGATGGGAAATGATGATTCTGCAAAAGTCTTCAGGATTCAAATGGTGGTCTACCAATATCTTCCGCGCAGGAGAAGCCAACACGGCGTCTGCCATAGCATCGATACGGCTGATAGCGTTGAAATCGAGGCAACAGATGACATCGGCTTCCGCTATCAATTTGTCGGCAAACTCTTTATAACGGTCGTACAGAAGTATATCCTTGCTGCCGGGCATCCATTTCAGGAAATCGGGAAAAGCATTGGGAACAATGACAGTCGCATCCTTGTCCTGCGTATTAAGAAAATGCCACAACCCCAGAGAAGAGCCTACTGCATCTCCGTCGGGAGCCACATGGGCAACAATAACTATTTTATCCGCACGTTCCAGCCACTTGGCAAAGTGGTCTATTTTAGATTGATCTATTACTTT
Source organism: Bacteroides stercoris ATCC 43183 (assembly GCF_025147325.1). NCBI lineage: Bacteria > Pseudomonadati > Bacteroidota > Bacteroidia > Bacteroidales > Bacteroidaceae > Bacteroides > Bacteroides stercoris. Next base: position 1,564,035 of record NZ_CP102262.1, on the reverse strand, counting down.
GGTCAACATATAGTTACTCGCTATTTTACAGTTTACGTTGCATATCCGGAACAACTTCGTCTCACCTGCAACAAAAGAAAGGGCAAAAGTACGAAAAAGTTTATGATTTATAATAATATGTGCACAGAACCTTTTTCGGAAAGAGGAAGATAAGGAATTCCCAACCGGATACAATCGCTGATAATCCTCTCCCGATAGTATTCGGAAAGAGATGCGTCAATCACTACCGTACCTACTTCAAACAAGGAAACGAGTTCCTGCATATCTCCCTTATAACCGTGAGAAACATACAGATAATCAATAGAAACAGGCACATCGGATATCTTGTTGCCCCAACGGTCGTCGTACAACAGACAGATGCGTTTCCCTGCATAAAAAACGGTTTTGTTACGGACTGAAATTTCAGGAAGCAAACAATCTCCCTCAATCACGTCAGGGCGTTCCAGGCGCAAACGGCTCCAGTAGGAAGAAAGCGAACGTTCCAACCGGGTGACATCGGGCAGCGTATCGGCGCAGACCAGCCATGAAGTGGAGTTATCTGCCAGACAATGCACTGCCGGACAGCCACGGACATTATAAAAAACAATGCTGCGCCGGGGAGCATCTGTGATAAACGCATACGAATGATAGGAGACGCATAGCAGCAGGGCTGACAAAGCGATATATACATTCGCTGCCGTACGCCTCATCCAAACACGGCAGAACAACAACAGGCAACAATAAAACAGGAAGACATCCCATATATCGACCCAAATCCGGTCTATGGAAGCCAAAGGGAGCTGTTCTATCCAACGGAGCAAAGCATTCTGCATCCTTAGCGGTATTTCTACCACATCGGCAAAGAGCTGTTGCAAGACAGGAAAAGGAGTCAGGACAAGCAATATAACAGCCGCATACACAATCAACGAAACCAACGGGATTACCAACAAATTAGTCAAGAGGAAGTGTGTGGAAAAGCGTGAAAAATAAAGCATTACCAACGGAGCCGTTCCTATCTGGGCGGCAACGGAAACAGTAACCAGCCCCCACGCCTTACGCAAAAGGCGGTTCTTCACCGATAACAACCCGTACAGCCCGGGTTGTAACAGTACAATAGCTGCAACAGCCGAAAAAGACAACTGAAATCCCACATCAAACAGCCAGACAGGGTTAAACAGCAGCATCAGGAAAGCCGTAACCCCCAATGTATTCAAAGTAAGCTTCCGGCAGGCAGGTATCAGCATGGAAAGTAATCCAAATGAGCACATGACAACCGCACGTACCACGGAAGAAGACAACCCTGTAAGGAAAGCAAATCCCCACAACAAGAGGATTACAGACAGAAACAAAAACGGCTTTAAAAACCGCCACCTAATCCACAAAGGAGACAGGACAAACAGCAACAGGGCGGAAATAAAGCCGATATGCAGCCCGGAAAGTGCCAGTACATGGCTGGCTCCGGCAACCGAATACGTCTCTACGATACTCTCACTCAGCTCTTCTTTATCTCCTATTGTAAGCGCAGAGAGTACCGCCAATTCATCTCCCCGAAACCCCATGTCCCGATATAAAGCAACCAGCCTGCTCCGACACTCCAAAGCCTGCTGACGAAAAGCGAGAGTGCTGTCGCAACCAATCGCACACCAATGTCCGGCACGTACGTACGCTGTTCCGCTTACCCCTTTCCGAAGAAGATAACAGGCGTAATCGAACTCATCCGGATTGCCGTTATTGGCAGGTGGAGACAAACGGGTGCACACCAACAGTTCATCCCCTCTTTTCAAGGAATATGCCGCCGAATCTTTAGGGAAATAAAACAGAAAAGTCTTTTCTGAAAAGTTATATAAAAATGTATCTTTCAGCACTTCTCCCCGCAAAGCAACGCGAAATAAAATACTGTTTTTCTTGATTTCCGGCTTTGTCGTAAGAGTAATCCGGTAAGTGGAAGATTTTTCCGTATTCGGGAATATATATTCGGCTTGCTTCAACTGCACACTCACTAAAGTCCACCCCAATACAAAACACGCCAAAAACACGACAGCCCCATATAGCTTGCAAAGAACATAATACTTACGGCCAAGAATATATGTCCCTATCAACAGTAGAATGACAGCTATCCACCAACCGACGGACAGTATATAAGGATATTTATCCCCATATACTATTCCACCAACCAACGGCATCAACAGTCGCAGGAAAGGATGCCGTTGTAAGTTGTTTGTTATCAATAAATATTACAGATTTTTCAAAGCACGGATTGCTTCTGTTGGGTCGGGAGCAGAAAATACGGCATTGCCGGCAACCAAGGCATCGGCTCCTGCATCTACCAGACGGGAGCCTGTATCCAGATTGACACCGCCGTCGACCTCTATCAGGGCTTCCGAACCGGTCACTGTTATCAATTCGCGCAACTCGCGTACCTTATCAACAGTATGTGCTATAAATTTCTGACCGCCGAATCCCGGATTCACCCCCATTATCAACACCATATAGACATCGTTGATAATATCTCTCAGCATAGATACCGGGGTAGCCGGATTGATAGTAACCGCCGGCAACATTCCCGCTTCGCGGATTTGCTGCACTACCCTATGCAAATGCGGACATGCCTCATAATGCACGTTCATTATACGTGCCCCCAACTCCTTTACTTCCGGGATGAACTTTTCCGGCTGTACAATCATCAGATGCACATCCAAAGGCTTCTCGGCAAGCTTTGCCACATACTTCAATACCGGAAAACCGAAAGATATGTTGGGAACAAACACGCCGTCCATTATATCGACGTGTACCCAGTCGGCTTCACTGCCGTTAATCATTTCAATATCATTTGCCAGGTATGCAAAGTTGGCAGACAATATGGAAGGGGATATTATAGGTTTCATAACAGTTACATTCTAATAGGTTACATGAATTTACAACAGACAAATGTACAAAAAGATTTCGGATAAACGCTTAATGCACCCGACATTCTCCGGTCAGTTTAAATCCACGCAACAACTCATCCGTTTTCAGGCGTTTCTTGCCGGGAAGCTGCAAAGCACGCACACCAATCCAGCCGTCCGTACCGGCTATGCGGATATACGTCTTGCCATCGGTCTGCAAAGTTCCGGGAGCGGATTCATGCAGATGCTCTATCTTCTCTGTTTCAAAAATTTTCAGAACCACCGCTGTTCCGTCGGACTGTACCAATTCTGTCCACGCAGCCGGATAGGGAGACAAACCACGGATAAAATCATAAATCCGCTTGACAGGCTGGTTCCAGTCGATGCGACAAGTATCCTTGAATATTTTGGGAGCCGGACGCAATTCGCCCACTACAGCCATTTCTTCCTGCGGAACGGATTTCACCGTATCTGCAAGAATGGCATCCACAGTCTCCGTAACCAGACGTCCGCCAAGCATCATCAACTTATCGTGTACAATACCTACATTGTCCGTATCCGCAATCGGCACACGAACCTGTTGGATGACCTCTCCCGTATCAATCTCATGTTTCAGGAAAAAAGTTGTGATGCCCGTTTCCGTATCACCGTTAATCACCGCCCAGTTGATAGGTGCAGCTCCACGATACTGCGGCAGCAACGAAGCATGCAGATTGAAAGTTCCCAGACGCGGCATATTCCAAACCACCTCCGGCAACATTCTGAAAGCAACCACAATCTGCAAATCGGCATTCCAGGCACGCAAAGCCTCGACAAACGCTTCATCTTTCAATCTTTCCGGCTGGAGAAGTGGCAGGTCATGCTCCAGCGCATACTGTTTCACCGGAGAGAATTGCACCTTATGTCCACGTCCAGCCGGCTTGTCGGGCATCGTGATTACCCCTACTATATTATATCCGCCTTCTACGAGGCAGCGCAAGGGCTCCACCGCAAATTCAGGAGTCCCCATATATACAATCCGTAAATCTTCTTTCTTCATAATCATCTCTTTTAATCTTCCGAGAAATGTACCAATACCTGACGGTACGAGTTAAATATCTTTGATTTGGACACGAAACCGAGATACTTGCCTTCTCCGTCCACCACCGGCAGGTTCCATGCTTTCGTATCGTCAAAAGTGCGCATCACCTGTTCCATGCTGTCCGTATCATAAAGGCGCGCCGGAGCGGAAGTCATCAGTTTGCCTACCGTAAAACGATGATACAGTTCCTGCCGGAACATGATATTGCGTATGTCGTCCAGCAGGACAATACCAATCAGCTTACCCTCATTGTCCGTCACCGGAAATATGTTGCGGTGTGAGGCGGAGATGGCTTTCACCAACTCGGCAAGATCCATTTCCGGATGTACCGCAACAAAGTCTTTCTCTACCACATTCTCCACTTTCATCAGCGTCAACACCGCTTTATCCTTATGATGTGTCAGCAACTCACCTTTCTTTGCCAGACGCATGGAGTAAATGCTGTGCGGTTCAAAAACGATAATCGTCAGATAAGAGCTGACCGCGACTATCATCAACGGCAAGAACAAGTCGTACCCTCCCGTAAGCTCGGCAATCAGGAACACTCCCGTAAGCGGAGCGTGCATAACGCCACTCATCACTCCCGCCATGCCCAGCAAGGCAAAGTTCTTTTCAGGCAGATAGGCAGTCATCTCAAAATCATTGCTGAAATGGGAAAAAACAAACCCGGCGATACACCCCAAATACAGAGAAGGCGCAAAAATACCACCGCAACCACCACCGCCATTCGTTGCGCTCGAAGCGAAAACCTTAAACAGGATTATCAATATCAAATACAGCAGCAGCAAGTGGCTGTGTCCGTAGAAGAAAGAGTTATTCATCACCGTATCCCACTCAACATTACTTGTACCGTTGAGCAGTAATTCTATCGTATCGTACCCTTCACCGTAAAGCGGCGGGAAAAGGAATATCAGAATACTCAACATAGCGCCGCCCACCAGCAGTTTCTTATAAGGCAGTTTCAGTTTACCGAACATTCCTTCCACCGAACTCATGGCACGGGTAAAGTAGAGGGAAACCAGTCCGCAGAAAATACCCAGCATGATCACATAAGGGATACGCTCCAATTCAAAAGCCTGGTCAAGGTGGAACTTAAACATGGCTTCCGTACCCGTCACGATATAAGAAACGGTTGCCGCCGTCACCGCCGAAATCAGTAACGGAAGCAGCGAAGACATTGTAAGGTCTATCATAAGCACCTCCAACGTAAAAACAAGTCCCGCTATCGGAGCTTTGAAAATACCTGCCACGGCCCCGGCAGCGCCACATCCCACCAACAGCATCAGTGTGCGGTGCTCCATTTTGAACAGGCTGCCCAAGTTGGAGCCGATGGCCGAACCGGTAAGCACAATCGGCGCCTCTGCCCCGACCGAACCGCCGAACCCGATTGTTATGGAACTGGCAATAATGGATGACCACGTGTTATGACGTTTGATACGTCCCTGCCTGCGGGATATGGCATATAGAATTTTCGTAACTCCATGACTGATATCATCCTTTACGACATAACGTACAAACAACCCGGCCAAAAAGATTCCCACCACCGGATATATCAGATACTGGTAATTAGCCTCTGTTGTGTCGAAATTCTCTGTAAGAAAATTTTGTATCCAATGTATCAACAGTTTCAATATCAATGCGGCAAATGCCGTAAAGATACCGACCAGAAAGCTAAGAACCAGGATAAACCGTTTCTCCTTGACATTCTTCTCACGCCAAATGATAAAGCGTTGCAACCAACTTCTCTCTTCTCCAGTCATTTCCTTTATTCACGGATTATTTTAATCACTCCGCCTTTATCCAACTTGATAATGCTGGACGGCTTCGGATTACTCATCTCTTCCTGCCGGTAGCCCACGATATAATCCACCGCTGACTTTACCTCCTCACTTATTTCGCTGAAGTTCTTCGGCGAAGGCTGCCCGCTGATATTGGCTGAAGTAGAAACAATCGCCTTACGGAACTGCTGGCAAAGACGCTTGGAGAAATCTTCATTTGTCACTCTGATGCCCACGCTTCCGTCTTCCGCCAGCAAATTTGCCGCCAGATTACGCGCTCCCGAATAAATAATAGTCAACGGTTTGTCTGCCAGGTCTATCAAATCCCACGCCACCTCCGGAACATCCCGGACATAGAAATCCACTTTTACGGAAGAATCCACCAACACCAGCATCGCTTTGCTGTCCTGACGCTGCTTTATTTCATATACACGGCGCACCGCATCTTCGTTGGTAGCGTCACAACCAATACCCCAAATGGTATCGGTGGGGTACAGAATCACCCCGCCTTCCCTCATTACCTGGCAGGCTTTTTTAATGTCTTCTATCATTTCTTACTCTATAAATACAGTGATTAACACGCAAAAATAGTAAATTCGCACCGATTACAAACAAAGTTTAGGAGAAAACAATGGAAGATATTAAATTTAACCACACACTACCCATACAGCTACGTTTCAATGACGTCGATAAATTCGGTCACGTCAACAACACCGTCTATTTTTCCTTTTACGATTTAGGCAAGACGGAGTATTTCGCTTCCGTATGCCCGCATGTCGACTGGCAGAAAGACGGCATCGTCGTAGTCCACATCGAAGCCAACTTCCTTGCCCAGATTTACGGCTCCGACCACATTGCCGTACAAACCGTCGTGACCCAAATAGGCACGAAGAGTTTTCATCTTGCACAACGTGTCATAGATATCGAGACGCAGGAAGTAAAATGTATATGCACTTCCGTCATGGTAGCTTACGACCTCAGCAAGCACGAATCCAAACCGCTGACAAAAGAGTGGATAGAAGCTATCTGCAAATACGAGGGGCGGGATTTACGAAAAAAATAAAGATTGGCAAAATAACTTTATCGAAAACAAAACTAATACTTTTTTTTTCTACATTTGCATAGTTAAGGAACGTATAATTTATGATTCGATTAATACTGCTAAGCGATTTCACTGAATCTTTCTCCTATAATCTACTGAAAGGAGTATTGATGTACGCAAACAGCCACGAACCGTGGGTGGTGTGCCGAATGCCGCTTTCCTATAAACAAACCTATGGCATAAAGGGAGTGCTGAAGTGGGCAAAAACGTGGCATGCAGATGCTATTATCGGCAGATTCGACAACGACGACAATGTAGAAATTTTCCGTGAAAATGGAATCATTGCCATAGCACAAGATTACAAAGCAAGATTCAGTAATATTCCAAACATCACTGGAGATTATTACAAAACTGGCAGGATGGCAGCGGAATTCTTTCTAAGAAAAGGGTATCAAAATTTTGCTTTCTATGGCTATCGAGATACGGTTTGGTCACAAGAGCGTTGCGAAGGTTTCTATAAATGTATAGCCGAACATGGTTTTGGTAATTGTTTCCAATCATATCAAGAGCAATCTCTCGATGATCTTTGGTTTTATGAAGCTCCTCCTTTACTCAAATGGTTGCAATCGCTCCCCCTGCCTACGGCACTCTTTGCTTGTGATGATAATCAAGGTAATCGCATTACTGAATTATGTAAAGTAAATAATATCAGAGTACCCGACAAGATAGCAATATTGGGTGTGGATAATGACGAAATTATATGTAACTTATCTGATCCTCCTTTATCCAGCATAAGCCACAATATTGTAAGAGGCGGATTTGAGGCAGCAGAACTCATCGTACGCCTACTGAACGAAGAGAAAGTCAACTATCAAGATGTAGTACTGCAACCCATAAATATTATAAACAGACTTTCAACCGATTTTTATTCTACTACCGATACGCATATCCAAACAGTTTTGAAATATATCAATAAGCACCTGACTGAACATATCACCGTATCAGATCTCGTAAAACAAGTCCCCTTGTCACGTAGGTTACTAGAGATTCGTTTCAAAGGAGTTACCCAACAGTCCATTCAAAAATACATATTTTCTCTAAAAATAGAAAGGTTTGCTCAACTGCTACTTACCAGCAATGCTCCTATCTCAACCGTAGCGGAATCTGTAGGAATAAACAATCTAAAAAACTTGTCACGCCAATTCAAGGCTCTAAAGAATATTTCTCCCTATGAATACAGAAAAAGGCATCAAATAATGTCCGACTGCTATTACCAAGCTAAAGACTGCAGTTCTATTCATTTTTTAGGCAATTAGCTTGTGTAATTTTCCACGAAACATACGCAAACAAGATAAATAAATGTAAATCATATAATTACATTTTTAACGTATCTATTTTTGTATTCTCATAATCTGAATGAAATAGCAGTTATAGTTGACAATACATTAAAAAAAGACGTCATGCTTTTCTTATTGTTTAATGGCATGAAAAAAGCAAAATACCGGTTCTCAAACAAATGCTCCATACCAGGATTGTACGATGAACGGCACCACCCGGTACAGAGAAAAAAATTCTAATCCGGCAAAAACAGCATCTCGGCCGGAATGGGAGTTTCGGGAATATCTCGTCCTAAAAATCCGACCTCCAGTTCCTGCCCCATATAATTTTCAAAATACAATAAATGCAATGCATGATAACCTTTCTCAAGAGCAACCTTACCTTCGGCACGACGAACACTATGTCCACCATCATTATCAACTATCAGCTTATCATCAATATAAAGTTTAGAACCATCATCCGAAATGGTATAGAAGCGATATACGCCTCTTTTGGAAATGTAAATCAAAGTACGGAATTCATAGGCAAAGTGATCAGCAATGGCAGCATCCTTTATCAAAAAGTTCTTCATAATACCTTCCTTTACTTTCAAACAAGAAGTAATGTCAGCCACTCGTTTACATTGACCTTCATAATAAGTATAAGCTACCCCTTGTTTAGGTGATGCTACATTCATTGCCGGAAAATAATTCATCACCCGTTCCTCATCTGAATTTAATCCGGAGGGATAGTAATAGATCGCCTCACGACCTGAAAGCGTAGCAATCCAAGTATCAAACTTAAATTCACCTTCATACAGTTCAATGATACGTGCACCTCTAATCAATTCTCCGTAAGCATCCGCACCAGTCACCCGACCATATCCAAGCAATATTCTTTTATTGATACCAACATAATCATTATCATGGTCGTGACCGGCGAATACCCCCATTACATCTTTCCTATCAAGAAACGAAGCAAATATACCAGAATTGACCTTTGAAGAAGCAACTCCACCTTCTCTATCATTACCAAATGTCTTACCATCACCTATCAGTTCATTATATTCTAATAAAGGTATGTGAAAGAATGCCAATGAAGGTAAAGGACGTCCATTATTACAAGAAGCAAAATGAGCACTTTGTTTACGATACCATGCTATTTGGTCGAAATGTATCCAATCGTAAACTCCATAAAGTTTGTCAGGCTGATAATCATTAGAGTCTATACAATAAAGCACTGATTCTACCTTTTTCTTTGTCATCGAATCAAAAATCGGTATCACACAATTACCACACCCCATAACATCTCCAGGCCCCTTCGTTCCAACATAGCATGGAGATTTTTGCAACAAATCATAAATGCTATCCTTAGCCATGTGCTCCGCATCATGGTTACCCATAGTTACAACAAATGGCACTTTGGCATTATTAAATATTTCTACAACCGACATCCAGCCATTAATTGCAGGGGCTTCTGTCACTATGTCTCCAGTCAATATGGCAATATCCGGATTTTCGGATTTCAGTATCGTACGAATAGTTCTTTCTGTTTCAGCACACTTCGGTGAACCTGATGTCCAATGTAAGTCTGTGAACTGAACTATTTTAAACTTTCCATTTTGAAAAGACAATTGCCGTTGTGCAAAAAGCATTGATGGGATAACTCCCCATAACACTAACAAAAGAATTAATATTTTCTTCATAAGAATCTGATTGATTAGTTTATTTCTATTTCATCTATCGCCAATCTGCTTTGTTCTCCTTCATTGAAATATCCTTTTGGACATAAGCCCCCACTCAACAAGTCCAAGCGTACAAATGTAGCTTCCACTTCAGGAAATGAAAGAGAAGCAGGAAAGCGAGTGCTTTCCGTCAACGTAAAATCATATGATAAAACTTTATTACCTACTCCAAAAAAGTTTTTCCCGTCTGCCGAAACGGAAACACTCATTGCCTTTGCCGGCCAAATCATATTCCAAGGACGCCATAAGGAAGCAAAAGCTACTTGTTTTATTCTTTGCGTACCTTTCAACTCCACCACAATCTGTACACTATCCTGATAGAAGCTTACCCATCTACGCATGTCTTGAGCATATCCACAATATCCGTCAGTCAATCCAAAGCTTTCATCCAAATGTTCCCACTCTGTTTTAGGAACACACTTATAATCACATCCAGTGGCCTTGTTAATGGCAAATTCTTTATGAGTCACCCTACCCATAGATTTGCCTTCCTTATAAACGGCTGCGTAAATAACTGCATCTTTACTCAACAATATTGGTGACTTGTACAGAGAAGAAGAAGCCGTTATCACAGAATCATTAATCGCATAGTGTATCTCCGCATCCGGACAAAAAGAAGATAAAGCCACTTCATAGGTCTCATGATTCTCATTCCACACTCCCGCATAATTCACTTCATAAAAATTGCGGCAAGAATTCACCTGACAATAGTCCAACCGTTTGAACTCCTTATCCAACCTGCGAGTAAAAAACACAAAATCTTTATATTCAGGTTGCGTCCACTGCACTTCGGACATAGCCAACAAACGAGGAAAAGCCATATATTCAAATGCTTCAGGAGTTTGAATATATTCTCCCCAAATATTCGCCTGCGTACCTATTATATAAGACTGCTCTTCGGTAGTCAATCCAGCTGGTAGTGGGTTATAAAAATATACACTATCCAACGGAAGGAAACCACCAATCGCCAGTGGAGCATATTCTGGGCTCTCTTGATAATAATCTATATAGCATCGTTTACTCGGTGTCATAATAACCTTATGCTTTTGACGGGCCGCTATAATACCACCTTCTTCACCACGCCACGACATTACAGTAGCATTAGGAGCAAGCCCGCCTTCCAATATCTCATCCCAACCGATAATATCACGCCCCCTGCTGTTAACAAATTGTTCAATCTTATGAATAAACCAACTTTGTAAAGCTTCTTCATCTGGTAGTCCCTCTTTCTTCATCAGAGTTTGACAATGAATACACTTTTTCCAAGCTTTCTTAGGACATTCATCACCTCCAATATGAATGTAATGACTAGGAAAGAGTTCCATAACTTCCACCAATACATTTTCCAAGAAATCAAACGTATGCTCCTTAGGACAATAGACTTCATCAAAAACATCAAAGTAATCGCGTACCACATAATCTTTTCTCAACCCACAAGAAAGCTCTGGATATGACGCCAATGCAGCAGAAGCATGTCCCGGCATTTCTATCTCAGGAATTACTGTTATAAAACGGTCAGAAGCATACTTAACAATCTCTCTAATTTCTTCTTGTGTATAATATCCCGCTTGTTTTTTTCCGTCAAACCGCCGTGGGTAATAATAATCAGAATGTCCTACTTGAGTTTGACTACGATGCGACCCCACCTCTACCAACTTCGGATATTTTTTTATCTCAATTCTCCAACCTTGATCGTCAGTCAAATGAAAATGAAATTTATTCAACTTATAGAAAGCCATCAAATCAAGAAACTTCAGTACCTCTTCTTTGGGAAGGAAATTACGACCAACATCCATCAAAGCACCACGATAAGGAAAACGAGGAGCATCCTTAATACTGACAATTGGAATTTCAATACATCCCTCATACCTACGATCGGAAGCATAGATTTCTGCCGGCATCAATTGCAATAAAGATTGAACACCATAAAACAGTCCTGCTGCAGTTTCGTTAGAACAAATCCGTATAGCATCGGAAGCCACCTCCAATGTATAAGCCTCATCTTTTAGAGAATTATCAATTAACAGATAAATATCGGCCTTCTCTGTTGGAGAAACAGCTCTTAATGTTACCTGTGTGTTCTTCAAAAAGTTCTCTAAATAACGAAAAACTTTCATTTCATTCTCTCCGGAAGACACAGCCACAGTTTTCTCCCCTTGCAAAAAATACTTTCCTCGGGATAGAGTTATATCATTGGGCATCGGTATGATACCATAGTTTTCTACAGATTCCTTGCTTCCGCTGCCACATGAAAAGAGAGCCAATGAGATGGCAGTAAACACCCCCCAAATATATTTCATAACGTTTGTAATAAAAGGTTAGGATATGTCTGAACTACTTTAAGGATTAGCTCGCCAAACAGCGTGTTTGCCCAAGCAAACCAAGGACGTGTGAAATCAGCTGCATTTTCCGCATTAAAAGACTCATGCATAAAACCTGTTTCACCGTCCGTATCGCGCAGTTGCTTCAAACAACTGCGTATTTCTTCCTCATCATCAGTCGTAAAAGCTTTCATTATGATACTCATTGGCCAAATATAGTTCAACCCTACATGTGGACCGCCTATTCCTTCTCCAGCTTTTCCTTTAAAAAAATAAGGATTATTATCGCTCCATATCAATTTACGAGTATTTTGGTAAACTGCATCCTTGAAAGAACAATATCCCAAATAAGGAGCAGACAACAGACTGGGAATATTAGCATCATCCATACAAAGCACATTGCCAAACCCATCCACTTCAAAAGCATAAACCCGCCCACAAATAGGATGGTTAAACGTACCATACCTGCGAATTGCGGCATCTACTTCATCAGCTAAAGCTATACATTCTTTAGCAAAATCTATATGATTATAGACTGTATGTTCTATTTCAGACAATTGCCGCAACGACACAACAGCAAACATATTGGAAGGGATGAGAAAACCAAATTGAGTAGCATCATCCGAAGGGCGAAACGAAGAAACGATCAGTCCAACTGGCTTAACTGGTGCACCCCAACCATTATTGATTTGCGAGTCTGTAGGACGATCACAATCGCGCGAGAAACTATAAGTGCCGATTCCTTGTTTACGCTGCTGTTCCTTAAAAGTACGGACTACCAATTTCATAGCCTCGTGCCAATCTGCACTAAAGATAGACGTATCTTTAGTCAATGTCCAATACTGGTAAGCCAATCGAATGGGATAACATAGAGAATCGATCTCCCACTTACGTTCATGCAACTCTTTCACCATATGCTGTGTATGATCAGTTTCCCAATAACTACCCAATGGACCATCATTGAAAGCATTAGCATAAGGGTCTATCAGTATACATTCTGTCTGCCTGTTAATAAGTCCGGCTATCAAAAACTGCAAATCCCTATCGTCTTTCATCAACGGCAAATAAGGCCACACCTGCGCGGAAGAATCACGCAACCACATAGCGTCAATGTCACCAGTTATGATAAACGTATCCGGACGGTCGTTTTTCATCTTATATCTGACAGTAGTATCAAGTGTATTGGGAAAACAATTTTCAAACATCCACCGCAGTTTTTCATCTTTTATCTTTGGCTTTACTTCTTTAATGATTACCTCTACAGCTCTTGATACAAAACGCCTTTTGTCTATTGAAGGACGCAAGGAAACGAATTTCGTTTCTGATTCCCTGAAAGCGGCAAACGACAAAGATGGACGGACGGACATAGCAGCCAAAGCTAATCCTCCCATCTTCAGGAAATGACGTCGTGACATATTCTTTTTCATAGATTATCTTTTTAATAAGTGTGTTTACCAGGAAGCACAGTAATTTTCTTCTCTTTTTCACCATAAAGTACGAACAATTCAAAGCCAATATTCGTATCTACCGTAATGTGCGGTTCATCATTGACAGAACGGCGTGCTTCCGCCTTTAAACTGATAATACCTTCTGGTCCGAAAGGATAACGTTCTATTCCATTGGCCTCTGTCAGGTTCATGTCCCAAACAATTTGCTGTTTGGAGTAATCTCCCCGAATACCTATTATAAACTCTATCAGTTCGGCAATAGGTGGAAGTCCTGACCAACCGACAAATTCCTTTCTAGCCATAAATCCAGGCTCTGCCTTCTCCGGAGAATAGTATTCCCAAAATGTACCCGTATTCTTATATACCTCAAGTACTTCATTATAATGGTTCAAAGCTATTTCACGGGCTAACTTACGATAACCTTTCTTCACAAGACCTTGTATCACCATGTAGTTGGTACCCGGCCAGATGCCACCTTGCCAATAGCGACCGTTTTCCTTATACTTAGGATGGTCTGCCGACAAAGAAGGAACACGGAACTTGCGGTTAAAAGTTTCCGGATTATCCAATTCTTTTACCATACGGTTTAGTTGTATTGTATCTAACACATTGGTAAATAGCGCCCAATAAGCACCTATACCTTTGGTTTTGCAAAGAGTGCCATCAGCATATTGGTCATACAAAAATCCAGTCTTTTCATCCCAAAGATTATCATGAATATACTTTCCCAGCATCTTAGCTTCGTCTTCAAATTCTTCTATCTCTTGCCAGCGTTCTAAATAAAATCCCATTTCAAGTAATAAATTTGCAATGAACAATTGCTGAAGATTAGTATCTAACCAAACCATATGTCCATGACTATAAATAGGGCTATATCCGTTCGGAACCCGCGGCATATTATCCATACCTGTCCCCCATCCACTCGACCAATAAGTACCATTACGCCATGTACGGTTAAGTCTCAGCCACTTATAATATGAACAAAGTACGGGAAAAACTTTATGCAGACGCTCCATATCTCCAAACTGATGGTAATAAACCATTTCACACCAAGGCATCAAATTAGGTCCAGTGCTTACCGGATCATATCGTTCGAAACAATCCGCTCCATCTGCTTTAATTTCTCGGCAGATAAAACCGTCAGGATGTTGTTTGGCATAAAAGTTATCTAACGTGCGCTGAAAAGGGAAAAAACGTGTACCATACCGTGCAAACATCAGTATGAAAGAAGAATCCCACATGAAGATATTACCATTGTAAGCAGTATCCAAATAACTTGATACAAAACCCGAACCGGACTGTGGCTTACGAATATTTCCGACTGCTATTTCCCATGCCCTCCAATACATTTCCATTTCTTTTCCATGCCCATCCCAAATCGGATTGGGAAGTATCTGCCGAGCTTCTTCAAAACTCTTCGGTTCAATAACCTCGGGTTTGGCCACACGATACTCGTTCTCGGTAACCAAAGGTTCTTTTACATATGTATTCTTATAGGGCAAATGATAAATTTCATCATTACCACAATTTTGAGCTTTCAATAAAGGAGTTACAGAAAAGGAAAGTAAACATGTAAACAAGATATGTTTCAGCATAGGAAATAATATTTTAGTTATAGATTAAGCAGTTTCTTTATCTTATCAAAAATTGCGGTATTCTCATATATACCTGTAAACTCCTGTGCACCGGGCCCAAAAGCATATACAGGTACCATTACACCACTATGACCACCTGTAGAAAATTTACAAACAATTTTACCCTCTTTCAAATCACCATCTACCAATGTAAGACCACCGGTTTCATGATCGGCGGTAACCACTACCAGCGTTTCACCATCCTTAGCCGCCCATTCGTAAATGGCACCGATAGTACGGTCGAAATCATGTGTTTCCTGCATCAAGAGATTAATATCATTAAAATGTCCATAATCATCCAATTGCGAACCTTCAATCATCATGAAGAAACCATTATCATTTTGGCTTAAAAGTTCAATACCTTTTAACGACGCACGGGCAAGAAGGTCTCCACGTTCGTCAGGCAACGGAGCATCCACTGGATAAGGCACTGCAAATACCTTGCCACTCTTAATTTTTACCAGTTCATCCCAACTACGAGGCGTTTGAAAACCTTTGTCGCGCAACTCCTTGAACAAGTCACGTCCGTCCTCACGATTCTCAAAGAGTTTAGCACCACCGCCAAAGACATAGTCTACGTTACTGTTCACATAATCCGCCACAATTTCAGCCTCAGCATCACGATCTTTGTTATGGCAACAAAAATCAGCTGGAGTGGCATCCCAAAGGCGACAAGTAACTGCAATACCCGCAGATTTATCTTTGCCTACAGCAAAGTCTACCAACGACTTCAAAGGACGGCCTTCCACATCTACGCCTACGCTATGATAATTTGTTTTCTGTCCAGTAGCAATGGCCGTCCCCCCTGCTCCAGAATCGGTAATCAGTTTATTTGCACAGTAGGTTTTCGAAAGCCCCACAGCCTGACAATTATCCAAAAAAAGTTTACCACGATTAGCCGTCCAAGCAGAATATACGTGCATAAGACTCATACCATCACCAATCATCAAAACAACATTTTTAATCTTCTTCCCTTGTAACGGTGTTATTTTGTTAACTTCATAGGGATTCTCCAACACATAAGTCTGTTCTTTATCACGACGTTCTTGTGCAAATATATTAGCAGGGAATAATACTACTAACAATACTATAACACAGCACTTCCTTATTTTTTTCATTATTATCTGGTTTTATCAGTTACATTTACAAATTATTTATTATTCATAGTACATAGGACAAGATATTCAGTTCTAAACCTAAAGATGAACCTCCTAAACCTTAAATTTATTATTTTCAACCTAAAGTTCAAAAAGTAGAAAACTACTCTACAGTAACCAGCACCGGAGCATGATCCGATAAAAACTCTGATCCTTCTGTCTCGGCAAGCACTCCGTATCTCAATACCTTAAGATCGTTGCGTACAAACACATAGTCTATCAATGGACGTTTATCATAAGGTATCTTTCCAAAATCGTGAAAACTCCATGATGGTCCATAAACAATTGGAGACATAAGCCGTGTATCTTGCAGATGCTTTGGATTCTCGGCATCGGTCATGTGCTTGATAACATCCGATTCTGGCTCTGCATTAAAATCACCTGTTACAATTACTGGTAATCCGTCACTCAATTCGTTCACTCTGTCCAATATAAGGCTCACTCCTTCACGACGAGCCACAACTCCTATATGGTCTAGATGTGTATTCAATGCAAAGTATTCCTTTCCTGAAATCTTGTCTTTCAATTTACCCCATGAAGCAATGCGTTCACAAGCACCATCCCACCCTCTAGAACCAGCAATTTCAGGTGTTTCGCTCAACCAAAAATATCCAGAAGCAAGTAACTCAAAACGCGCTTTTTTGTACCAAAGAGCACTATATTCGCCTTTTACCTTTCCATCTTCACGCCCGACACCAATCACACCATATTCTGGTAAACGCTGCTTCAGGTCTTCTAACTGATTGTGAAGCACTTCCTGTGTACCCAATATATCAACATCATAGAATCGGATAGCCGTTGCAGCACGGTCTTTTCGGTATTGCCAATTATTCATACCATCTTCTGGATTGTCATAGCGGATATTATATGACATTACATTAACACGCGCCTGTTCAGAAACTTGTTGTTTCACTTGCCCGCAGGATACTACCCCAAAAGATAGAAACAATAAAATGATTTTTTTCATAACAATATATTTAATTATTCCACATACAAAACAGAAGAAGGAATTGGTACCAACGTTTCAGCAGAAGGCAATTTCCAAGCCCAACTCAAATGTTCTCCTTCATAATCTTCAAAGTAATAGAGCTTATAGGAATGGAAACCTTTTTCTAAAGCTATGAATCCGGTAGCAGGAATTGCAGCATGTGAACCGTCATTGTTCACTACCAGTTCATTATCAATGTATAATACACTGCCATCATCTGAACTAGTTTGGAAAGTATATACTCCATTTTCAGGCACTTTTATCAGTCCGGAAAAAATGTAACCAAAATGGTCTGTCCTGCTTGCACCTTGTATAGAAGGTTTAGACAAAACTCCAGTCCTCAACAAAGGTGTTTTTTCTATGTCAGTTACTTTCTGGTAATTACCTTCAAAGTACTTATAGGTCACACCATTCTGTACAGGATGTACAGAAAGAGCATCCTTCAATTCCGCTTTGAGAGCTATAATAGACAAGACTCTACTTGGATGATAACCTTCCTTAAATCCTCTCGCTTTCACTTGAGTCGTCTTATTCAAACTGAAAGGATGTTTATAAAGGAATGACTCCTCGGTCGGTTCGCTTCCGTCCAGTGTATACCTTATTTTCGCACCTTGAGTGGTTGTGGCCAGCTCTACAACTACACTTCCTTGGAATAAATTCAAATCCTTATCGACGTAAGGGATAGATACAACTTTATCTCGGGTATAGGAGTAAGGCGCAGTTTGTTCAGCAGTACCTCTGCTCTTATTTGGCTTGTCAGACAAGGTAAAACGCAACTCTCCTCCTCTCATCAGACAGTCATAGGTAATAAAGTTTGTATCTATCTGTTTCCCATTTAGTTCCACCTTTGTAATATAAATATTTTTCTGCGGATCATTGGCAAGTATCGTCAAAGTTCTTCCATTAGCCAAATGCACTACAACTTTCTCGAACAAGGGAGTAGTAAGAACATATTCGTTGCTACCAGGACAAACCGAATAAAGTCCCATACTTGAAAGAATATACCATGCCGACATCTGCCCGCAGTCTTCATTGCCAATAATACCTTCCGGAGTGGGATGATACATCTCGTTCAGCAAGCGTCGCGACATTTTCTGTGTTTTCCAAGGCTCACCCACATAATTGTACAAATAAGCGATGTGATGACTAGGCTCATTCCCGTGGACATACTGCCCTATTAAACCTGTGATATCTACAAGATTGCCATGTATCTCTGCATCCGTATTGAAAATATCATCAAGAGCAGCAACAAATTCTTCTTTACCGCCAAAAAGTTGTATCATCCCATTCACATCATGGGGTACAAAGAAGCGATATTGCCAAGCTGTAGCCTCTGTATAGGCACGTCCCACTGCAAGCGGATTAAAAGGTGATTCCCAATTGCCATCCATACGCTTTCCGCGAAAGAATCTCGTAGCACCATCAAACACATTGATGTAGTTTTGCGAACGTTCAATGTATTTTTTATAAATATCTTCTTTTCCCATTTCTTGGGCCATACGTGCAATACACCAGTCATCGTACGCATATTCAAGCAGACAAGATACAGATTCTCTTTTAATATTAGAAGGAATAAAACCATATTTTACGTAAAAGTCCGAACCTTTTTTGTTTTTATCGGAGGATATCATCATAGCCTCCAAAGCCTTCTCTGCGTCGAAAGACCTAATTCCCTTCAAATAGGCATCAGCTATAACTGATACTGAATGATAACCAATCATCGTGCCTGTTTCTCCAGCAGAAAGCGGCCAAATAGGAAGTTCCCCTGAAGTATCATAGATGTCGAGAAAGGAGTTTATCATGTGATTGACCAAGTCAGTATCTATCAACGTCATCAGCGGATTCCATGCACGGAAAGTATCCCAAAGGGAGAAAGTGGAGTATTGGATCCTTCCTATTGGCAACTTACCTATCTGCATGTCGTGGCGACGATATTCACCATTAACATCGTTCACGATATTAGGTACAACCATAGCGTGATACATAGCAGTATAAAAGTTCTCCTTGTCGGCTTCACTACCACCCTCCACAGTAATAGTAGATAGTTGTTGTTCCCAAGCACTTCGAGTAGCTGTATGTACTGCATCAAAATCGAAATCCTTCACTTCGGCCTCCATGTTTTGACGCGCGTTCTGCACACTCACCAATGACAATCCCACTTTAGCAATAATAGGCTCACCGTTCGTGTTATCAAATGTGAGGATAGCCTGTAAATCCGTACCGGTCAACTTGGTATTGATAGGCACTTTCTTCTTATTTTTCACAAACTCTACAGTCTGAAAGGATTTGGAAAAACGAGCTACGAAATAAATATATTGATTATCTGTCCATCCCCTGGTTCGGCGCATACCCGTAATTTCGTTGTCTGCAGTTTTCTCTAATTCAGCTTCATAAATATATTCATTATCAAGCGAATGTGCCATATCTACAATTACAGCAGCAAGATTTCCTGTAAGGTAAGTGTAACGATGCATACCTACATGAGGGGTCGCCGTCAATTCAGCCTTTATACCTTCATCTTTCAACAGCACCGAGTAATAGCCAGCCGATGCCATTTCGTCTTGATGGGAAAAGTTAGCAGGACTGTAGAAGAACTCATTTGTAAAGCTTGGTTCTTGGGTGGTAGGACGAAATAATATATCACCCAAATCTATGCATCCAGTTCCACTCAGATGGGTATGTGAAAACCCCCTCAAGGTAGTATCATTATAGTGATATCCAGCACAGGCATCCCAATTGCCTACACGTGTATCAGGACTTAACTGCACTGCACCAAAAGGAGCGGTGGCTCCAGGATAGGTATGACCGTGAAACCCTGTACCGATAAAAGGATCCACGTAATCAACGGAAAATTTCTCCTCAGAGTTACAAGCACTACATATAAAAAGGTACAACAAGATATGTAAAATATTCAATTTCATCAAAGCATGTATTTGAAAATTATTCGGTTAACAACCACACTTCATTCGACAAATCTAATAAAAATCTGCAAGAACCAGCATACAAAGAAGACACCAATCCTTGCAGACAAGACCAATGGCAATGATCTACTTTTTAATCGTAAACTTCCAAAAGAGAAAGATTACTCATAGATATTTTGTTTCAACTGCCCGTTTGAGTTTATAATCTGATTAGACGGATAGGGAAAAACAATGAAGCAATCCTTATAAGAAGTTTTGTCTGTATAATCCGTGTAAAACTCAACTTTATGTGTATAATCAATAGCATCGGGTTTTCCATCTCCATTTGTATCGACCATACCACGGTTCTTGTAATGACGAACGAGAGGACGAGCATTTAACTCTTTCTCCGCCAATGCCTTGATTTCTGCATTAGAAGAATGGTGCCAACGTTTCAAGTCGAAAAGATGATCGGTAAATTCAAATGCTAATTCACAACGACGTTCATGATACAACTGTTCCATTGTAGCTGGTGATGGTAAAGAAAGACCACAAGCGCGTACATGAATTCTGTTCAAATCTTTCCAAGCCTTATCCGGTTGGTTCTTCATCAAATAAGCTTCTGCCCGAAAAAGCATCATTTCAGCAAAACGGATTATCGGGAAGTTAACTCGTGCAGTAGGCCAGTCACCATTAGCATTTACATATCCTTCGGTTGTAGCATTAGCATAACCAAAAGGTTCCATATACTTATTAATTTGGAAACCTGATTCAATGTCGGACGCTGAATAAAACTCGCGTTCCTCTCCAAAAAATAGGAATTTTTGTCCGTATTCTAAAATAGAACGTTTCAATCGGTCATTTTCTTTACCATCTTTTAGCATTTCCGCATAAATGTCATATGTCGGTTTAATTTGTCCCCAACCATTGTAGATGCCCCAACCTTTATTTTCAAGTATAACACCCGGAAATTCAGAACCTCCTCCAGTAGAACCACCCGTACCTGGAATAGTCCATAAATATTCCTTTCCCCAATATTTTGAGAAGTCAGAAGAGAACAATTCATCGAAAGTGTCTGCCAAACCACGATTATACGTCGTTTCCAGCTCATCTACCAATTTAATAACCTCATCCCATTTCGTTTCATCCCACATGGCCCAGTAGGCATATACCTTTACCTGAAATGCTATAGCTGCTGCCTGATGCGCGCGCCCTAAGTCCTTATCATCATAATCTTCGAAACGTGGCAAACGTTTCTTAGCATTTTCCATATCTTCAATAATCAATTTATAGTTATCAATAACTGAAGCCTGCTGGGGTGGAATAGAGTTATCATATCCATTTACAAAATCTTCATAACGTACAAAAGGAACTCCTTGTTTATCTGTACCATAGCGATAAGCCATCAGAAAATGTGCCCATCCTCGAGTAAAATAGGCTTCACCAAGACTCCTGTTTTCTATTTCTGTCAATGCAGTAGTCTTTTCCTTATCTACTAATTGATCAATCACCCAATTAGAACGGGAAATCACTTTATACATGGTTTCGAACACAGTACGTAATGGAGACTCATCACCTGTATATTTAAACGTCGCAAGTGTCGGGAAATCACGTGTTTTTCCCCAAACTATATCATTAGCAGCACCCTGCTCCCAAAATAATTCTCGACCATACATGGCTTCCTGATGAAAACGTTCGTATAATCCGTCCACAGCGTCAATTGCCTGCTGATCATTTAAGAAATAAGCATTGTCTCTGGCATCTCCTTCGGGTTGTACATCAAGGAAATCACTACAAGAAGTGGCAGTAAGTAGTGCAACGCATACTACTCCAAATAATATATTCTTTTTCATAATCTTCATTCAATTTATAATTAGTAAGTCAGTTTTACTCCTAAAGAGAATACACGAGATACCGGATACTTCAAAGCATCCCACCCCCCGCATTCAGGGTCCATACCAGAATATCTGGTGATAGTTGCCAAATTTTCTCCACTCAAAAATACAGATAGGCGGCTGTTGCGGTCATTCAAGTGTGACCACTTACAAAATACGTCACTCAAATCATAAGAAAGCGTTACATTCTTCAAGCGCAGGTATGAAGCATCTTCCAGATACCAATCTGAAGCTGTGCTAAAGTTTCCATTGTTGTCATTCTTTGACAGAATAGGAATGTTAGATCCTCTGTTATCGGGCGACCAAGCGTTCAAGATCTCACGAGAACGGTTAAAGTTACCTTCTACATCACTTAAAAGCATATATTTGGAAACATTCATTGCTTGTGCTCCACCTACTCCTTGAAACATTGCACTGAATGACAATTTCTTCCAAGTAAATCCAAGTGTCCATGCAAAGGTAGTTTTAGGAGTAGCACTACCCATATATTGACGGTCACCAAAACCAATTGTACCATCACCGTCATAATCTACAAACTTCAAATCTCCTTTTTTAGCATCAGGTTGAATTCTCTTACCATTCTTATCCACATATGCCGCTGCTTCCTCATCACTTTGGAATATTCCAGCTGTCTGTATCAAATGAAAAGAATTCAAAGGTTCACCTTCTGTGGTCTGATAAATATCTTTCACACTACGGAAACTCTTATCATCTGTCCACACTCCCGGAGTTCCATCCTCATTCTTCACCCCAATGTCAGAAACCCAATTCTTCAGATAAGAAAAGTTACCTGTTACAAAGTAAGAAAAGTTTTTATTTATTCTATCATTCCAACCTATAGACAATTCAAAACCACGATTTCGGACCTCTCCAAGATTTACCAACATAGCATCCAACCCCATAGTAGAAGGCCAGTTCATCGGTTGTGGCTGTATCAAATTGAAAGTACGTTTATCAAAATAATCCATTGACAAAGAAAGACGGTTATTGAACATTTCCATATCTAAGCCCAAGTCGTACTGTTCAGAAGTCTCCCATGTCAAATTTGGATTTAAAGCAGTACTATAATAAGCAAAGTTATTCCATAATTGATTAGAAGTTACACCGTATTGTGCTTGTTCTGAATAAGTATTTTTCGATAATAGTGGTGATTTATAATTATAATCAATAGACCCCAAATTACCGACACGTCCCCAAGAAGCACGTAATTTCAAAAGGTTTACGATATCGTTCTTCTTAAAAAACTTCTCATTAGAAATTTTCCATCCTAATGTTACAGCGGGAAAATCGCCAAAGTTATGTTCCTTAGGCAGGCGTCCTGCATAGTCACGGCGCCATGAAGCGGTTACGAAATAACGGTCGTCATAAGAATATGCCAAACGAGCAATCATTGAAACATTCGCATCTGGTCCCGTTAAATAATCAAGCACTTCAGTTGAATTGGCATAAGCCATGTATTGCAGATAGACTGCTTCACTAGACAAGTCCTTTCCAATCGCTTCCAACCCCCGTTTCGAATAATGGTCAGCCGTAGTAGAGAACAAAGCACCTACGGTATGTTTACCAAATGTGTTATCATACGTTAATGTATTCTCTGTCTTCCAAGCGTCCATACGATAAGATTGCTCCTGAACATTATTTGATAGGTTCGGTTTACCAACTTCGTCACGGATAGGATTGAATTTTTTATAATAATAGTTCTGCAAATTGTAAGTAAAACGACTTACAAACTTTAAACCAGGCAACACATTACCTATTTCCAAACTAGTAGTACTCCACACATCACTTGTCTTATTGTAGAGATTTTCTGCCTCAAGCAAACGTACAGGGTTCACAGCATCACCATGAGCATCGGCAAAGTTTGAGCCATACTTTTCAATGTAAGCAGGGTCTTCTGTTGTTGTACCACCATAAGAGCCATCCAAGGGATTATAAATAGTAGCACTAGCCGGCATATATACAGCTGATAATATAGGACCGGTGTATGCATCATTATCCGTTTCTTTAGAACGACTTGTTGTATTCTTCCACACCAAATCTTCGCTGATTGTAATCCACTTGTTCAATTGCATCTTACCATTATAACGCAAAGCAAGATTTTTCTTATAAGTATTAATCAAAGTACCCTGATCGTTATCAAAAGACAATGAGAGGCGGCTGGAAGACTTATCTGTACCTACATTTAAAGCAATATTGTGGCGCTGATAAAAAGCTGTACGGAAAATAGCATCCATCCAATCAGTACGTGTAGTACCTACCCACGGATTTTTTGTTACATTCCAGCCATCAGGTAATGCCTGGCCTGCATTTTCATACGACCTTCTACGCATTTCCACTTGTTCTTCTGCATTGAGTGGTTCAATTAAATTAGTAGCCTGACGAAAGCCGAAAGTTCCGTCATACGTCAAAGTAGGAGCACCTTCTTTTGCCTTTTTGGTAGTAACAAGCACTACACCACCTGCTCCTGACTGCGCACCATAAATAGCGGCAGAAGCAGCATCTTTCAATACAACAATACTTTCAATATCGTTCATGGAAGTAATAGGAGCTCCCGGAACACCGTCTACCACCCATAATACGTTATCGCCGTTCTGCGAACCCTGACCGCGAATCACGATATTAGGAGTTGAAGTAGGATCACCACCATCAGCCTGAATAGTTACACCAGGCAACTGCCCTTGTAACATACTTTCCGTAGAAGTAACAGGTCGTGCAGCCAACTCATCTGTATTACTAATTATACCTACAGAAGCTGACAAGTCTTGCTTACGTGTATTGGCACCATATCCCAAAACAACTACCTCGTCCAGCAATTCTGTGTCTTCTTTCAACACAATTGTCATTTGCTTCTCACTTACAGGTATTTCTTGAGTAGTATAACCCACAAAGCTAACAACCAATACATCACTTTTAGAAGCGGAAAGAATAAACTCACCATTAACGTTTGTAATAACTCCATTAGTAGTGCCTCTCACTAGTACATTAGCACCTATTACAGGCTCTCCAATTTGGTCTTTCACAATTCCTTTTACTGAAATTTGCTGTGAGTACGCAATCACAGAAGTAAACAATCCCAATAATAGAAACAAAACCATTCGATAAAATCCAAGATTTACTTGTTTCATACATTAAAAATTTAAAGTTTATAATATAAATTTATAATTCCATCACAAAGGTTTAAAAACAGAATTACAATATTATTAAAAATAAAAAAAATATTACTATTTTCCAGAAAATGGTAATACCTGTCTATCCCAAAAGTGCTGAAGCTCCTAATAGACCAGCATCCTGTAATTGTGAAGACACGATTTTCACATCAGCCACAACTCGTGGATAAGGAAAATCTTTTAAAGTCTCATACATCGCTTCTTTAAAAAGCGGGAAAGCTGTTGCTATTCCACCTCCTAGTACTATTAACTGTGGAGAATAAGCAAATAATACAGCCTTTACCAATTGTCCTATATGCCCACCGAACTCCTGCCACAACAATAGAGCATCATTATCTCCTTTCAATGCTTTTTCCGACTCAGCAGCACCAGTGGTATTCCTACGTTTAAAAAATCCGCTACTACAATAATATTCGTAATCAGCCTCTAAATAGGGTAATGCTCCCAATTCACCTGCACCGGCATATCCCCCTCCGTACAAACTATGATGAATAATGATTCCCAGCCCTATTCCGGTACCGATAGTAATACCCACCATATTTTCATAAAGTCGCCCGCTTCCAAAAAGACTTTCTCCCAAAGCAAAACAATTAGAATCATTATTGACAGCCACTGGTAAGCCAAACTTCTCCTCCAGCAGTTCCTTTAAATGCACTTCTTTCCACGAAGCAATATTCATCGCATCATACACTATACCATGAACTGTATCAACGATCGACGGTACACCAATACCAATCCCCTCAACAGTCTCACCTATCATAGGTTCAATAAGTTCAAAAAGCTGCGTCAAGATCACATCAACATCTTGTGTAGCCAAACAAGCAACCGAATTCCTTTTCAAACACTTTCCTTCCGCCACTTGTGCTATCCTTATATTAGTACCACCTAAATCAATGGCTAACTTCATAATTTCTCTATTCTAAATATTTTTATATTGCAAATCACTACTGTCCCGTAAAAGTGGATAAATAGTTCTTTGAAATTATTGAAATATAGTCAATTACACGTTTTTTTGAAATGAAACGGACTTGATTTTGCAACTTTGCAGTCTAATACAAATGGCTGCTATGTTCCAAGACAAATACGTATTCTCTCAATTAACCGCTTTTCTGAACAGGACTCAGTTCAACAACTATGTTCGCAAGTATGATGGCAACAGATATGTGAAACATTTCACTTGCTGGAATCAGATGCTCGCGATGATGTTTGGACAACTGAGTAACCGTGAGAGCCTGCGAGACTTAGTCGTTGCTTTCGAGGCGCATAGGGCCAAGCAATATCATCTTGGTTTAGGTCGTGAACCGATAGCCAAGACAACTCTTGCGACAGCGAACCAGAACCGTGATTACAGAATCTTCGAAGACTTTGCATTCTATATGATGAAGGAAGCCTGCGAGAAGCGGACGACCAACATCCTTGACATTTCCGGAAAGAAATATGCGTTTGATTCAACAACGATTCCGTTGTGTCTTGCAACATTCCCATGGGCAAAGTTCCGAAGCAAGAAAGGAGGGGTGAAAGCTCATGTCTTATACGACATTGAAGCACAAGTTCCTGCCTTCTATACTGTAACTACTGCATCAAAGCATGATTCCACAGCAATGTCTTCAATCCATTATGAACCAAATGCTTATTATATATTCGACAGGGCTTATGACTCCTTTAAAGAACTCTATAGGATACATCTTACAGACTCTTTCTTTGTTGTCAGAGCCAAGACGAACTTAAAGTATAAGACAGTCAGATGGAAGCGAAGAATGCCAAAGAACATAATGACAGATGCGGAAGTGAAACTGACCGGATATCTCTCCGAGAAAAAATATCCTGAGTCATTCAGACTCGTCCGATATTACGACGAAGAGGATGACCGTGAGTTCACTTTTTTGACGAATGCAAAACAACTTTCTGCACTGGATGTCGCCGATCTTTATAAGAAAAGATGGTTAATCGAGCTGTTCTTCAAATGGCTCAAGCAGCATCTCAAGATAAAGAAATTCTGGGGCACAACAGAGAACGCTGTTCGCATACAAATCAGTGTGGCTATTATCACGTACTGTCTTGTGGCTATTGTCCAACATGATATGAAGTTGAAACGTTCAACCTATGAAGTTTTACAAATTCTCAGCATATCATTGACTGACAAAACCCACTTGCGTGACCTGTTCGACAAGACTAATTTCAATGATGTCAAAGATCTAAATGATCCCCTGATTCCGGGGCTTTTTGATTAATTGTTTAACTCGTCCCATTTTAACGGGACACTAATGATTGCAAATATAAATACACATAAGTCAACAAAGTAAACAATTTGCGTATTTGAATCCTCTTTTTACGCAAACTAATTATTTCCTCTTATGAGACAATCTAACAACTCAAGCCCTTCAGGACGCTGTACAAAATCCATAAAAACAATACCACACATCTGGCTTCTTCTTTGTTTTAGATACTCTGACACAAACTTATTCACTTGTTTAGCAAAAACTTCAGGTGTGCCTAGCGGAAGTCCAGTAGCACTAACGAAAGAAATCGCCCATCGATATGAAGAACTAGGTTCTGCTGCTACATTATGCAAATTACGCATACAAGCTTCTATTTTTAATCCAACTTCCTCATCCGAAGCATACTGATATTCATCTTGAAGTAAGACTTGTGCTTCCGCACCATTACTGCCTCGAAGCGTCATCAAACATGTGGCATCATCCTTCCAACCCTCACAAGCAGTTCCGGGATATTTGTTCATGGCTACATCTCGGTGTAAAAACAGAATTTTTCCACGACAATCACCCAATGCTAAATCCTGACAAAAATTCCAAACAAAGAAAGGCTTTGCATCAATAGCCGACAAGGAGGTTTCTACCAAAGAAGCGTAAGCCTCAGAACTTCCGCCCTCTCTCTTTAAAGACACAATCAACATCTCAGAAGGATGTTCTTTCAGAAATTTTATAAAAGTAGGTAATACATCCGTTTCCCAATACATATTCTGAAAAGCATGACTATGAAACACTCCCAGCTTTCCGTCTTTCTCAGCTAAACGAATATCAAAAGCACGAATGCCCAATTCTAATTGCGAGAAAATACCTGCATCTTGAGTTTTCAACATACAACCACCATAAATAGCACCACTGTCATGAGTACCAGGGATAGAAAGTTTGCATACAGGCAATGTATCAGAAAGAAGTTTCATCCAATCGCCTTTGCTGCCTGCGAAAGCCGGTTTTGCACAAAGGAACCAGCTCAGCATAAATACAACAGAAAACATGTGTACAGATGTTATATTCATAGTTTCAAATATTAGATATTACAAAAGTACACAAACGCCAAATGACTTACAGCCGCAATTTGCGAATATAAATCCTCTTTTTGCGTAAACAGAAAATGCATCTAACTGTTTACCGCCGCAAACTGTTTCGATATATAATTAAGTAGGAATATATTCTTAAAATATCCGTCTAATTTTTACTCCAATACAAACTGCAAATGATTATCCGTACTGAGTCCCTCGTCAAAAGTAAAACCTTCCCACGAAAAACCTCTCAAATCTTCGGGGCATCCAATGCGATTTTTGATGATGTGACGCACCATCTCCCCTCTGCACATCTTCGCATAAATGACAACGGTCTTTAACTTTCCGCCTTTCCACACTTGAAAATCTGGAGTAACCACACGCACCTCTGACTCCACCCGTTTCCAGTCGAATAAATCCTTCATCTCACCACTTGCCAAGTTGACCAGTATACCGCCCCGTTTCTTGATTTCTTCTATGAAACAGTCCGTCAGCAGAGGTTTCCAATAATCAAACATGGTGATACCGCCTTTCTCCGGCAGGCGCACATCTCCCTCCAGACGATAAGGTCTGATACCGTCCAGCGGACGGAGCAATCCATAAAGAAAAGAGGTGATACGGAGATGTTCCTGTGCATAACGGAAGTCATCAGCCGTAAAATCCTTTGGCAGGATGCGTTTGAAAACAGCTCCCGTATATGCACCGATTGCCGGCATAGGGCGATTGTCTTCCGAACAAAAGTCATGAAAGCGTGCCCTGTTTTCCGCAGCAATCTTAGCATTCACCTTCAAGAGTTTTTCCAGTTCTGCGGCAGAAACCTGTGACATTTCCAACGCATTCCGTACAGCTTCCGCTTCAAAATACGGAACGGTAACTTCGGGCACTTTCAAAGAACAGTGCGACGCCATGGTCTTGGCACAAGAGATAAAAGTGAGCATAGGCATATTCCTTATATTTGAAGAAAGTCCAAACGAACTCTTAGACGCCACAAAAATAAAAGGATTTCAGGAGAGAAAGCGCATCATTAAGAATATTTTCCATAGAATTCACATCGGTTTCAAGAGTTTTTCATACCTTTACAGCTTGTTGGAGAAATAGCGCACAGCAATCGGATAACACTAAGTTCCCCTTATTCTCCGGCACTTGGCGATAGAAAAAGAAAAAATAATATATAAAATGACTCACAAATGGAATTATTTACCCATTACATCCGATCAGGCAGAAGCAAGCCAACGACTGGCCCAGGAATTAGGGATTAGCCCTGTACTTGGGAGATTGCTGGTGGAGCGGGGAATAACGACAGCGACAGCTGCCAAGAAGTTTTTCCGCCCGCAACTACCGGATTTGTACGACCCGTTCCTCATGAAAGATATGGACGTGGCCGTAGAACGCCTGAACAAGGCAATGGGAAAGAAAGAGCGCATTCTGATTTATGGAGATTACGATGTAGACGGAACCACCGCCGTGGCCCTGGTCTATAAGTTTATTCAACAGTTCTATTCGAACATAGATTATTACATACCCGACCGTTACAACGAGGGATATGGCGTTTCGACACAAGGTGTGGACTATGCCTCCGAAACCGGTGTGGGACTGATTATCGTGCTGGACTGCGGCATCAAGGCCGTAGATGAAATTGCATACGCCAAGGAAAAAGGCATCGACTTCATCATCTGCGACCACCACGTACCCGATGAAGTGTTGCCCCCTGCCGTAGCTATACTGAACGCCAAGCGCGAAGACAACACCTATCCTTACGAACATCTTTCGGGCTGCGGAGTAGGTTTTAAATTCATGCAGGCATTCGCTATCAGCAACGGCATCGAATTCCACCATCTGATTCCGCTGTTGGACTTGGTGGCAGTCAGCATCGCCTCGGACATCGTACCGATTATGGGAGAGAACCGCATACTTGCCTATCACGGTTTGAAACAGCTCAACAGTAATCCGAGCGTAGGGCTGAAGGCCATTATCGATGTATGCGGACTGTCGGAAAAAGAAATCACCGTCAGCGATATAGTATTCAAGATAGGTCCGCGTATCAACGCCTCCGGACGTATCCAGAACGGCAAGGAAGCGGTAGATCTGCTGACGGAAAAGGACTTCTCGGTTGCTCTGGAAAAGGCCGGACAAATCAACCAGTATAACGAAACCCGCAAAGACCTTGACAAGACCATGACCGAAGAGGCCAATCAAATCGTAGCCGGTCTGGAAGGACTCGCAGACCGCCGCTCCATCGTGTTGTACAATGAGGATTGGCATAAAGGAGTAATCGGAATCGTCGCTTCCCGCCTGACGGAAGTATATTACCGCCCCGCCGTAGTGCTGACACGCACGGATGATATGGCAACCGGATCGGCACGTTCCGTTTCCGGTTTCGATGTATACAAAGCCATCGAGTACTGCCGGGATTTACTGGAAAACTTCGGCGGACACACCTATGCTGCCGGTCTGTCCATGAAAGTGGAAAACGTACCCGCTTTCACTGAACGTTTCGAAGAATTCGTATCCCGGCATATTCTGCCGGAACAGACCAGCGCCGTAATCGACATCAATGCCGAAATCGACTTCCGGGATATCACTCCCAAATTCTGCAATGATTTGAAGAAGTTCAACCCCTTCGGTCCCGACAATACCAAGCCCGTATTCTGTACCCACAACGTGTACGACTACGGAACCAGTAAAGTCGTAGGACGCGACCAGGAGCATATCAAGCTGGAACTGGTGGACAACAAATCAAACAATGTAATGAACGGAATTGCTTTCGGGCAGAGTTCTCACGTGCGCTACATCAAGACCAAGCGTTCGTTCGACATCTGTTACACCATTGAGGAAAACACCCACAAACGGGGAGAAGTACAGTTGCAAATTGAAGATATAAAGCCGAATTAAGCCGAAGAAGACGGGAGAAGATTCTCTTTGTGTTTTTCCTTTAGGCACGGATTATACGGATTTTACTGTTTTTTTAGTCTACAAAGTCCGTGTAATCCGTACCTGAAATACCATCATTATATATAGTATCACACACTCTTTTTATCTTTCAACTTTACAACCATGTCCTCGCAGCCCGACGCCTCCCAACTTTCAACTCTCAACTCCCGAATCCTAAAGCAGTATTGGGGATATGACCGTTTTCGGGGTATCCAGGAAGATATCATCGACAGCATCAGCAAGAATAAGGATACCTTGGGACTAATGCCTACGGGTGGCGGCAAGTCCATTACTTTCCAAGTCCCGGCACTTGCCAAAGAAGGAATGTGCCTGGTGATTACCCCCCTGATAGCCCTGATGAAAGACCAGGTACAGAATTTGAAAAAGCGGGGTATCAAGGCACTTGCCATCTACTCCGGCATGAGCCGGCAGGACATCATCATCACCCTTGAAAACTGTATATTCGGCAACTATAAGTTCCTCTATATCTCACCCGAACGTCTGGATACGGAAATATTCCGCACCAAATTGCGGAAAATGCACATCAGCATGATTACGGTAGACGAAAGCCACTGCATCTCGCAATGGGGGTATGACTTCCGTCCCGCCTATCTGAAAATCGCAGAGATACGCGAACTGCTGCCGGATGTCCCCGTTCTGGCACTGACCGCCACTGCAACCCCCGAAGTGGTAAAGGATATCCAAGCCCGTCTGCATTTCCGTCACAAGAATGTATTCCGCATGAGCTTCGAGCGGAACAACCTCGCTTATATTGTTCGCAAAACAGAGAACAAGACTGCCGAACTGTTGCATATACTGCGCAGCATGCCCGGCAGTGCCATTGTATACGTACGCAACCGCCGCCGCACCAAGGAAATTACCGAACTGCTGAACAACGAGTACATCACAGCCGATTTCTACCATGCCGGACTGGACGATGCCACCAAAGACATCCGCCAGCACCGCTGGCAATCCGGCGAGAGCCGTGTCATGGTGGCAACCAATGCTTTCGGCATGGGCATAGACAAACCGGACGTGCGCATCGTTATCCACATGGACCTGCCCGACTCCATAGAAGCCTACTTCCAGGAAGCCGGAAGAGCCGGACGTGACGGGCAGAAGGCGTATGCCGTCATCCTATATGCCAAGTCGGACAAGACTACACTGCACAAACGCATCCCCGACACCTTTCCGGAGAAAGAATATATCAGAGACGTTTACGAACATCTCCAATACTATTATCAAATGGCAATGGGTGACGGACTGGATTGCGTACGCGAATTCAACATCGAAGATTTCTGCCGCAAATTCAAATACTTCCCCGTACCGGTGGACAGCGCTTTGCGAATCCTGACCCAGGCGGGCTATCTGGAGTACACTGCCGAACAGGACAGCACCTCACGCATCCTCTTCACCATACGCAGGGATGAACTCTACCGGCTGCGCGAAATGGGCGAAGACATGGACAGGCTCATACAAGCCGTGCTTCGTTCCTATACCGGAGTATTCACAGACTATACCTATATCAACGAAGATTCGCTTGCCATACGCACAGGACTTACCCGCCGGCAAATCTACGAAATGCTGGTTCACCTTGCCAAACTGCGCATCGTAAGCTATATTCCCCATAAAAAGACACCTTATATAATATACACGCGCGAACGCGTGGAAGCACAACGCATCCATATCTCCCCGGAAGTATACGAACACCGGAAAGCACGCTATGAAACGCGCATCAATGCCATGCTCGATTACGTGACCAACGACACCGTATGCCGCAGCCGTATGCTGCTGGACTACTTCGGGGAGAGAAACGAACATAACTGCGGACAATGCGATACCTGTATCAGCCTGCGCAGCAAATCAAAAGCTTCTGAACAACCGGACCGGGAAACGCTTTGTGCAAAAGTATGCGAGATATTGTCCTGTGAATCCCTGACTCCCGCCGGCCTGCTCAAACAACTTCCAATGGACAAAGAGCTTCTGACCGAAATATTGCACCGGTTATCGGACGAAGGAAAAATTATTGCCGTTGACGGAATACTGCAAATCAAAAAATAAATCATTACTTTTGTACAGTGCATCAGCACACCAATCCTATCAACCTATTAAAAACATAACTAAAACAACATCGTAATCATGGGATTCTTTAAATCGTTCTTCTCCGGCAAGCCGGCAAATCCGGAAGAGGAAAAACAGAAAAACAATCAGAAGAACTTCGAGATATTCAAGTACGACGGTATGCGTGCCCAACGTATGGGACGCGCTGACTATGCCATCAAATGTTTCACCGAAGCCCTTGCGCTACAAGAAGATTTCGAGACAATGGGCTACCTGGCACAAGTATATATCCAGTCCAACGAACTGGATGAAGCCCGCAAGCTTTTGGAAAGAATGATCCGAACAGAACCGGAGCATACCTCTACTTTACTCACCCTTGCCAACGTCTGCTACATGCAGGAGGACTATGCCGCCATGGCGGAAGCCGCCCAAAAAGCCATTGCCGTTGAAGAAGGCAATGCCATGGCGCACTATCTGCTGGGAAAAGCCGACAACGGCCAGAACGACGGCATCATGTGCATCGCCCACCTCACAAAAGCCATCGTACTCAAGGACGACTTCACCGAAGCCCGTCTGCTGCGTGCCGAGGCTCTGACAAAGATGCAGCAGTACAAAGAGGCCATGGAAGACATCGACGCCATACTCGCCCAAGACCCGGACGATGAAAACGCCATACTGCTCCGCGGAAAGATAAAGGAAGCGACCGGTGCAGAAGCCGAAGCAGAAGCCGACTATCTTCATATAACGGAACTGAATCCGTTCAACGAACAGGCATTCCTCTACTTGGGACAGTTGTACATCGTCCAGAAAAAGCTGACCGAAGCCATCGCTTTGTTTGATGAAGCTATCGAGCTGAATCCCGACTTTGCCCAAGCATACCACGAACGCGGCCGCGCCAAACTGCTGAACGGCGACAAGGAAGGCTCCATGGAAGACATGAAACGCGGATTGGAGCTTAACCCGAAAGAGTTGCAGGATTTCAACGGACAATACGGCAATCTGCCGGGCAACAATACGACAAATGTATTAGGATTATAAAACATTATCTATAAAATGATGCAATTATCAAAAAAAACATTGGTTTTTATTTGCATCTAAAAGAAAAGTGTTACATTTGCCACATAATTCAAAACGAAAAGCAAGAATGAAATCATTTACTTATGCATATTACTTCTTTTTTTACTTTTACTTTAGCCGGAAAGTAGAGCGGGAGTTTGTATGTATCAAGTGACAGTGATGCTTAAGAACAGAATAGAGAACTAAGTAATATATAAAGTCCCGCTCCAGTGTATGGAAGCGGGATTTTTTTGTAGCATAAATCAAGAAAAAGAGAGTCAGGAATGAAGAAGGTAGCCATTCAAGGAACATTAGGTTCGTATCACGACATTGCCGCACACAAGTACTTCGAAGGAGAAGAAATACAGCTTATCTGCTGCGCCAGCTTCGAGGACGTATTTGCTGCTGTCAAACAGGACAGTCAGACCATAGGCATGCTGGCAATAGAAAATACGATTGCAGGAAGCTTGCTGCACAACAATGAACTCCTGCGCCAAAGCGGCACACAGATTGTAGGCGAATACAAATTGCGCATCTCGCATAGCTTTGTTTGCCTGCCCGACGAGGATTGGGACGACATCACGGAAGTAAACTCCCACCCCATCGCCCTGATGCAGTGCCGTGAGTTCCTCGGACAGCATCCCCGCATCAAGGTAGTGGAAGGCGAGGACACCGCTCTCAGTGCGGAAATCATCAGGAAAGAAAACCTGAGAGGACATGCCGCCATTTGTTCCAAAGCCGCCGCCGAACGTTACGGCATGAAGGTGTTGCAGGAAGGTATCGAAACCAACAAACACAACTTCACCCGCTTTCTGGTTGTGGCAGACCCCTGGCAAGTGGACGAGCTGAGCCGCCACCGCAACAAGGAAGTGAACAAGGCAAGCATGGTATTCACGTTGCCGCATACCGAGGGAAGCCTTTCGCAAGTATTGTCCATCCTGTCTTTCTACCGCATCAACCTGACAAAGATACAGTCACTGCCCATCATCGGGCGCGAATGGGAATATCAATTCTATGTAGACGTAGTTTTCGACAATGTGCTGAAGTATAAACAATCTATCGTGGCTATCACCCCACTGACCAAAGAACTTAAAATATTGGGAGAATATGAAGACGGAAAATCAACTATCTAAAATAAAGCCGGCCGACCGGCTGGCAAGCGTAAGCGAATACTATTTCTCTAAAAAGCTGAAAGAAGTGGCACAGATGAACGCCGAAGGCAAGGATGTAATCAGCCTGGGCATCGGCAGTCCCGACATGCCTCCTTCGGAGAGTACCATACAGACGCTTTGCGATGCGGCCCGCAACCCCGACGGACATGGCTACCAGCCCTATGTGGGTATTCCCGAACTGCGCCGCAGCTTTGCCGGCTGGTATAAAAAATGGTATGGCGTAGAGCTGGACCCGAATACAGAAATACAGCCGCTCATCGGCTCCAAGGAAGGTATCCTGCACGTTACGCTGGCTTTCGTCAACCCGGGCGAACAGGTGTTGGTTCCCAATCCCGGCTATCCCACCTATACTTCATTGAGCAGGATACTGGGTGCAGAGGTCGTAAACTATAACCTGAAAGAGGAGAACGGCTGGATGCCCGACTTCGACGAGCTGGAGAAGATGGATATGAGCCGCGTAAAACTGATGTGGACCAACTACCCCAATATGCCGACAGGAGCGAACGCCACACCGGAACTGTACCGAAAACTGGTGGACTTTGCACGCCGCAAGGACATTGTCATCGTCAACGACAACCCGTACAGCTTTATTCTGAACGAACACCCTATCAGTATTCTCAGCATTCCGGGTGCGAAAGAGTGCTGCATCGAATTCAACTCCATGAGCAAGAGCCACAACATGCCGGGCTGGCGTATCGGTATGCTCGCCTCTAATGCAGACTTTGTACAATGGATACTGAAAGTGAAGAGCAACATAGACAGCGGTATGTTCCGTGCCATGCAACTTGCCGCAGCCAATGCCCTGGAAGCCGGTGAGGAATGGTACGAAGGCAATAACAAGAACTACCGCAACCGCCGCCAACTGGCAGGAGAGATTATGCGTGAGCTGGGATGTACTTACGACGAGAACCAGGTAGGCATGTTCCTTTGGGGAAAGATACCCGACAGTTGCGCCGATGTAGAGAAACTGACCGAACGGGTATTGCACGAAGCGCACGTATTCATCACTCCGGGATTCATCTTCGGCAGCAACGGAAAGAGATATATCCGCATCTCGCTTTGCTGCAAGGACGACAAACTGGCGGAAGCGTTGAAACGCATCAAAGGAATGAGATAAATCATTACAGAAAAACAGCTTATTAATAAAACCGATTCATCCGCTTAATAAATCTCTTCAAGATTTTACTATAATTCTTGAAAAATTATAGTAAAATTCTACTCGAATTTATTAATAGCCTGAAAACCCGCTATAGGAAAGGGATGCAGAAGCGAGAGTAACGGTTTAGAAATATTTATACAACCGAATATAATTAAACAAATAAAGAATATGGAACTTGAATTAGAATCAATCTTGTTGCCGGGTATCGAGGAGAAGCGTCCTCTGGTTATTGCCGGTCCATGCAGTGCAGAGACGGAAGAACAAGTTATGGACACCGCCAAGCAATTGGCTGCCAAAGGTATGAAGATATTCCGCGCAGGCATCTGGAAACCCCGTACCAAACCGGGCGGTTTCGAGGGTGTAGGCGTAGAAGGGCTTGCCTGGCTTAAAGAGGTGAAGAAAGAAACAGGCATGTATGTATCCACCGAAGTGGCCACAGCCAAGCATGTATACGAATGCCTGAAAGCCGGAATAGATATACTCTGGGTGGGTGCCCGCACTACCGCCAATCCTTTTGCCGTACAGGAAATAGCAGATGCCCTGAAAGGCGTGGATATCCCGGTCTTGGTAAAGAACCCCGTAAATCCGGATCTGGAATTATGGATAGGTGCCATGGAGCGCATCAATAATGCCGGATTGAAACGCCTGGGAGCCATTCACCGCGGTTTCAGCAGCTACGACAAGAAGCTCTACCGCAACCTGCCGCAATGGCATATTCCCATCGAACTGCGTCGCCGCATTCCAAACCTGCCCATCATCTGCGACCCCAGTCATATCGGCGGAAAACGCGAGTTGGTTGCCCCGCTTTGCCAGCAGGCTATGGACCTGGGCTTCAATGGTCTGATTGTGGAAAGCCATTGCAACCCGGACTGCGCATGGAGCGATGCCGCCCAACAGGTTACGCCGGATGTATTGGACTACATTCTCAACCTGCTCGTTATCCGCAAGGAGACACAAAGCACCGAAAACCTCAGCGAATTGCGCAAGCAGATTGACGAATGCGACAATAACCTTATCCAGGAACTGGCCAAAAGGATGCGTATAGCCCGTGAAATCGGCACCTACAAAAAGGAACACGATATGACGATTCTACAAACGGGACGCTATAACGAGATTCTCGAAAAACGCGGCTCGCAGGGTTCGCTCTGCGGCATGGATTCCGAGTTTATCAAGAAAGTGTTTGAAGCGATACACGAGGAGAGTGTGAGACAACAAATGGAAATAATCAATAAGTGATAATTTCGTAGATTGAGGGTAGAAGCAAATAGTAAGTGGATTGTAGTTTTGACATACCTTCGGTTTTTATAACAGTCAGAAAATTATGCGAATATTAATACTCGGAGCCGGCAAAATGGGCTCCTTCTTCACAGATATTTTAAGTTTTCAACACGAGACGGCCGTGTTCGACGTCAATCCGCACCAACTGCGTTTCGTCTATAACACCTACCGTTTCACCACGCTGGAAGAAATCAAGGAATTTGAACCGGAACTGGTGATCAATGCCGCTACGGTAAAATATACTCTGGAAGCTTTCCGGCAGGTGTTGCCTGTGCTTCCCAAAGACTGCATCATCAGCGACATCGCTTCGGTAAAGACCGGACTGAAAAAATTCTACGAAGAAAGCGGTTTCCGTTATGTGTCGACACATCCTATGTTCGGCCCTACTTTTGCCAGTCTGAGCAACTTGAATACAGAAAATGCCATCATCATCAGCGAGGGTGACCATTTGGGCAAAATCTTCTTTAAAGATTTATACCAGACCATGAAGCTCAATATCTTTGAGTACACCTTCGACGAGCATGATGAAACGGTGGCCTACTCCTTGTCCATTCCGTTTGTTTCGACTTTCGTGTTTGCAGCAGTCATGAAGCATCAGGAAGCTCCGGGAACTACATTCAAGAAACACATGGCCATTGCCAAAGGCCTGTTGAGCGAGGACGATTATCTGTTACAGGAGATTCTGTTCAATCCCCGCACCCCCTCACAAGTAGAGAATATACGTCTGGAACTGAAACAACTACTGGAGATTATCACCAACAAAGATGCGGAAGGAATGAAGAAGTATCTGACGAAGATCAGAGAAAAAATTAAGTAATTAGTGATTAGGGGTTAGTGATTAGCGATTAGTACCATGCGGCATAATAGCGCAGCCTGCTAATCGCTAATCACTAACCCCTATTTTTTTTGCAGAGGCTGATTTTATGTGTAACTTTGTGCTCGAATCATGATAGACCAACCCACCATAGACAGAATTCTGGATGCGGCACAAATCGTTGATGTCGTGTCAGACTTCGTCACGCTGCGGAAACGCGGAGTGAACTATGTAGGTCTGTGCCCGTTCCACGACGATAAGACCCCGTCGTTCTACGTATCGCCAGCCAAGGGACTGTGCAAATGCTTTGCCTGCGGCAAGGGCGGCAATGTAGTGCACTTTATCATGGAGCACGAACAGATGTCCTATCCTGAGGCACTGAAATACCTTGCCAAGAAATACGGCATCGAGGTCAAGGAACGGGAGCTGTCCAACGAGGAAAAGCTCGTTCAGAGCGAGCGAGAAAGCCTTTTCATCGTCAACCAGTTTGCCCGCGACTATTTCCAGAATATCCTGCATAACCATGTAGACGGACGCAGCATCGGTATGGCTTATTTCCGTAACCGCGGATTCCGGGATGACATCATCGAAAAATTCCAGTTGGGATACTGTACCGAAAGCCATAATGCCATGGCGGAAGAAGCCTTGAAGAAAGGATATAAGAAAGAATTTCTCGTCAAGACCGGACTCTGCTACGAAACGGACGATCACCAACTGCGCGACCGTTTTTGGGGACGCGTAATCTTTCCCGTACATACCTTATCGGGTAAAGTGGTGGCTTTCGGCGGCCGTGTACTTGCCAGTGCCACAAAAGGAGTCAAGGTGAAGTATGTCAACTCTCCCGAATCGGCAATCTATCATAAAAGCAACGAACTGTACGGTATCTATTTCGCTAAGCAGGCTATTGTGAAGCAAGACCGTTGCTTCCTGGTGGAAGGCTATACGGACGTCATATCCATGCACCAGTCCGGTATAGAAAATGTGGTGGCCTCTTCGGGCACTGCGCTGACACCGGGGCAAATTCGTCTGATTCACCGCTTCACCAACAACATGACCGTATTGTACGACGGGGATGCAGCCGGTATCAAGGCTTCTATCCGGGGTATCGACATGCTGCTGGAAGAAGGCATGAACATTAAAGTGTGCCTCCTGCCCGACGGAGACGACCCGGACTCTTTTGCCCGCAAACATAACTCGACAGAGTTCCAGCAATTCATACAGGAGCATGAAACAGACTTTATCCGTTTCAAAACCAACCTGCTGCTGGAAGATGCGGGCAAAGACCCGATTAAACGTGCCGAACTAATCGGTAATCTTGTACAAAGCATCTCGGTCATCCCCGAAGCGATTGTGCGCGATGTGTACATCAAAGAGTGCGCCCAGCTATTGCGGGTGGAAGACAAACTGTTGGTTTCCGAAGTTGCCAAACGGCGTGAGATGCAGGCTGAAAAGCGTGCCGAACAGGCAGAACGGGAACGTAGAAACGCCGGCAGACAGGCAGAAAGCACACAGAATGTAACAGGCGCCGAAAGTTCGACTCCCGCTGCCCCGACAACGGCAGACGCAACCCCAACTGCCGCCGGAGAAGTTCCCGGACACAATGCAGATGCACCGTTCCCGCCGGAAGACAGCTATATATCCTTTATTCCGCAAGAAGGAAAAGAAGGACAGGAATTCTATAAATACGAACGGCTGATTCTTCAAATGATTGTGCGCTATGGCGAAAAAGTGATGTGCAATGTAACCAATGAAGAAGGGCAGGAAATACCGGTGAGCGTAATTGAATATGTCGTCAGCGACCTGAAGCAAGACGAGTTGTCATTCCACAACCCGCTGCACCGCCAAATACTGACCGAAGCCGCCGCGCATATCCATGACGCCGGATTTACAGCCGAACGTTATTTTCTGGCTTATCCGGACCCTGCCATCAGCAAACTGAGCGTAGAACTTATCAGCAACCGTTACCAGCTGAGCAAATACCATTCAAAAAGCCAGAAGATAGTAACCGATGAAGAACGTCTTTACGAGCTGGTTCCGGCATTAATGATAAACTTCAAGTATGCCATTGTCAGCGAAGAGCTAAAGCACATGATGTCTGCCCTGCAAGACCCTGCCATCGCCAACGACGAAGAGAAATGCAACGCCATCATGAAACGCTACAGCGAAATGCGCGAAGTGCAGAGTATTATGGCAAAACGGTTGGGAGACCGGGTGGTGCTCCCCTGACATTAAGAAGTGTGGCGGATGAGGTTCATAAACTCTTCACGCGTCTTGGCCTGATTGAAAGCCCCCGTAAAGTCGGAAGTGGTGGTTATTGAATTCTGCTTCTCCACGCCACGCATCTGCATGCACATGTGTTTCGCCTCTACCACGACCATCACGCCTAAAGGATTCAACGTTTCCTGAATACACTCCTTTATTTGGAGCGTCATACGTTCCTGTACTTGCAAGCGGTGAGAGAAGATATCCACCACACGGGCAATCTTGCTCAAACCTGTAATGTAGCCGTTGGGAATATAAGCCACGTGCGCCTTGCCGTAGAAAGGCAGCATATGGTGTTCACAGAGAGAAAAGAAATCAATGTCTTTCACAATCACCATCTGATTATAATCTTCCTTGAACTTGGCGGAGCGGAGTACTTCGTGCGGGTCCATAGAGTACCCCTTAGTCAGTGCCAGCATGGCTTTGGCTACCCGTTCCGGTGTTTTCAGCAACCCTTCACGCTCAGGGTCTTCACCTAACAAAGTCAATATATGATGATAATGTTCTTTCAGTTCGTCCAATGAAGGAGATACGATTTCTTCTTTTCCTAACATGAGAAAGTGAGGGGGATAATTATGAGTTATGAATTAAAGGGGGATATTTATCTGATCTTTCACGATAGACACTTCCTTGAAAGCACCGGTGGCACGCAGTTGGCGCATCATGGCATCCGCTTCCTCAATGCTGCGGAAGTCGCCTGCACGGCACAACCAGCGGGGCGGGTTGAAAGATGTATAAACGGGAAGGTCAGGAAAACGCTCTTTTATATTGGAAGCCACCGAATAGGCTTCATTCTTGGCCTGACGGGTGTTATTACCGGCATATACCTGTACGCGATAGCCCGAACTTTTAATCACTTTCCGGTCGTCCGAACCGGTAGGGATATACTCCGAACCTATCAGTGCCCCGATACGGACATCCTGATGAATGGACACTTTACCCTGCCCCGGCACATTACGTTCCAGACTCTTTACGATGTTATTCTGCGCCACAGATATAGCGGCAAAGGCAAAACATGCAATTAAAAGCAAACCGAGTTTCTTCATAAAAGAGTGTTTTATACAGTTTTAAAAACAAGCTTTAAACATGAAGAGTCGGAAGTTGGCCTTCCTTTGGATACGGCAACTTCCGGCTCTCTGTTATTAATTAAAAGCGTCGATGATACCCTTGAAGTCAGCAACCTTCAAAGCAGCACCACCAATCAGGCCACCGTCTACATCAGGATTTGCAAACAGTTCCTTTGCATTGGAAGGCTTGCAGCTACCACCGTAAAGGATAGAGCAGTTTTCAGCGATTTCCTTGCCATACTTCTCGGCAACGGCAGAACGGATGAAAGCATGGATTTCCTGTGCCTGTGCCGGAGTAGCAGTCTTGCCTGTACCGATGGCCCAAACCGGTTCGTAAGCCAGGATAATCTTGGAGAAATCTTCGGCAGACAGAGAGAATACAGATGCCAACTGAGCGGCAACCACTTCATTCTGCTTGTTAGCTTCACGTTCTTCCAGCACTTCACCGATACAGAAAATCGGAGTCAGACCGTTGGCCAAAGCCAATTTTACTTTTTCTTCCAGGATTTCCACTGTTTCACCGTAGTAAGCACGACGTTCCGAGTGACCGAGGATTACATACTTGGCACCGGTAGAAGCAACCATAGCGGCTGATACCTCACCTGTATATGCACCAGATTCCTTATCTGCACAGTTTTCTGCACCTACACCGATTTTGGCAGCATCTACCAGCGGAGTAACAGATGCCAGGTGAATAAACGGAGTACAGATGATTACATCACAATTAGGCTTTTCGTTAGCCAACGCTTCATTCAGTTCTTTTGCAAGAGCAATACCCTCCTGAAGGGTTTTGTTCATTTTCCAGTTTCCTGCAACAATGTTTTTTCTCATTTTGTTTTAATTATTAAAAGGGTTAATATATCTGCTATTCAAAGATTTACAATTTGTCATTTTCCCGATTGTCCGAGGATTGGGCGGCTTGCTGCTCCCTGCTTTTTCTTTCTCTCCGCTTGATTATCAGAATATCAATGCCGACAACCAGCGTCAAAGGTACGATAAACCACAATAATACGTAGCCAATGGTGTGCAATTTATTTTCCTGTTTCTGCTGTCCCAACTTTAATTTATCCAGACTATCGTTCAGTACATATTCATCGGGAAGTTGGTTATCGCTCCATTTATTCAGGATTGTACCGTCTTTTATCAGCAGCAGGCCGGGATTGGAACGGATAATCGTTTTCAGGGTAATATCATCCATCTGGCAGAACGGGTATTCCGCACCGGTTCTTTCACGCCACATCTCAATTTCTTCATCCGGCGAGGAAGTCAGCGCATAAAAACCGTAGCCGTGCTCCACACTGTAATCATAGATTTCATTGATAAGGTCGATATTGCTATCGTCCGCTTCCTCTATCCGGTGGGCTACCAATAAAAAGGTATATCCTTTGTCGGTCAGTACACTGTCGGTTATATCTTCACCCGTGCCCAGGCTTATCATGGAGAAATCATGAATGGGTGGTTCATAGCCTTTTTCTTTCAAAACGGTACGCGTTTCGACAAAAGTCCATGTGCTGTCCGGATAATTATCCAATGTAAACTCCTGTTGCCTGCCGTCTTTCTCCAATACAAAGCGGCTCTCGAATACACTCGGTTTCGCACCTTCGGGAATCTCCATGCCCGCCTTTATATCCGCTCCGATCTTATAAGGGCGGAAGTCCAGTACCGGCAGATATTCCAAGCAATAAAAAGAAAGTGCAAAGACAAACAAAAGCGTGTATAAGGACACCATCCATTCTATCTTCAGCGTAACGAAGCGGAACATGAGTTTCCGCTCCCGGAATACCGCTATCGCCGCAATCAGCAATACGATATTCTTCCCGAATGTCTGCCAGTTCGTCAACACCCAGGCATCGCCAAAGCATCCGCAATCGGATACGGGATTTGCCAAAGCAAGATACAAGGTCAACGGAGTCATTACGCTCATCAGGAGAAGCGCCAAGGTCGACGCAATCTTCCGGCGTACACCGAAAAAGAGGAAAACTCCTACACAGAACTCTGCAGATGACAGAATGATGGCAAAAAGTAACGGCAGGTATGTAGGAAACCATGAAATTATGCCGAATGCCGCCAGATAATCCTGAATCTTATAAAATGAACCGAGCGGATCGACAGCCTTCACAAATCCGGAGAAGATAAACAACGTTGCCAGCAAAAAACGGCAGGTATTTACCCAGACGAGCTTTATAATATGTTTTTTCTCAGTCTCCAAACTCTATCTTTATCAAACCAAATACGGAATAATTAATCATGTCCATATAGTTGGCATCGACACCTTCCGAAACCAGTGTCTGGCCGGACAGACTTT
Organism: Bacteroides stercoris ATCC 43183; assembly: GCF_025147325.1. Taxonomy (NCBI): domain Bacteria; kingdom Pseudomonadati; phylum Bacteroidota; class Bacteroidia; order Bacteroidales; family Bacteroidaceae; genus Bacteroides; species Bacteroides stercoris. Next base: position 1,519,311 of record NZ_CP102262.1, on the reverse strand, counting down.
CAATTTGCTTTGTACGGTATATCTTCATCAATATCAAGTCCGTATACGAACTGATACGCATACTGCGCCAAGCCTCATCGTAATCGTGGTTCTTGGCAAGCATCAATTCCAGCGACTCTTTCGCATATTTATCATACAGGACCATTGCCTCTTCGTTCGTCATATCCGCAGATTCGGCATATCCCAACTCCAGTTGTATCAAACCGATAATACCGTAGTTGACAATCGCAATGAACTCCGAACGGATACCTTCGTCCACCAAAGTCACGCCTTTAGTCTCAATGCTCCGAATACGATTGGCCTTAATGAATATCTGGTCGGTTACGGAAGCCGGACGAAGAATGCGCCATGCAGGACCGTAATCATGAAGTTTCTTGGAGAACAGGTCACGGCAAATGGCGATGACATGCTCAAATTGTTGCTTGGTATCTTTCATATCCTTACAAATAGGCTGCAAATTTAGGAATAATTAAAGAGAAAAGAAAAGAGGGCACTCTAAATTATATTAAAGTGCCCTCTCCTATAGAGATTGTTTACGTTTAGAGAGTATTTCCGTTTTATGAGCAACGCAATACCTGTCCCGGGCGGAGAATTGTTCTCCGGGTAATGCGGTTCAGCTTACAAAGCTTGTCGATGCTTGTACCCTGACGGGATGCAATCTTGGATAAGGTATCGCCTTTCTTCACCTTATAGAACAGACCTTCACCCGATGCCATACTGCGAGCCGTACCGGAAGTGCCTTTGGTCTTACGGAACGTATAAGAATCGGCAACAATATCCTGCTTTTCAAAATCGAACATCAATGCAGGGTTAATAGGAATTCCCAGGAAACGAGTTTCAAAGTGGAGGTGAGAGCCGGTAGAACGTCCGGTATTACCGCCCAGTGCAATAGGTTCACCGGCCTTTACCAACTGGTTTATATCAACCAATTGCTTGGACAAATGCCCATAGACCGTTTCCAAACCGTTATCATGACGGATAACGACATATTTACCATATCCGCGACGGCCCTGATTCTTAACGATACGTACCTTACCGTCAAACGCGGCACGAATTGTATCGCCTACATATACTTTAATATCCAAACCGTAATGCGCTCTTCTTCTGCGAGGGCGATAGCCGAATACGTCAGTGATACGGGTATGTTCAGTAGGCATGCAAAAGCCTTTCAAATCAAAAGTATAACTTTCCGGCACGATAGCATTGCCATAAGCCTGCACAAATTCATTGTTCCAGCTCGGATACAAATCCAACCCCGGATACAAAGACTGTTCCGCACGGATTTGTTTCTGCAAAGCCAATGAATCTACGCTTTTAAGTTTTCTGTCAATGGGAGCTTGGCGGGCAATCAGGTCCTGCGAGAAAGAGTTCAGGCTGACCATTGCCGTTGCTGCTAATAAAGCCGTTCTAATCCAATTAAAATTCATTCCGTTTCGTCATTCATTTCGGTATCCGCAGAGCATATCCGGTGAATCAACCGCACCCTGTTTTACGCGAATATCCAGATTATTTTCAAAAATTCTTCCAAAGGTAACATTTCTCTCTGAAAAGGCGTTTGTGTCGTTAACTATTTTTTTGAAGCCACAAAAGTAAAAGCCACGAATAATAGCTAATAAATAACTAACAACAAGCCAATTACATCACAAACATGTTTAACAACATAAACACACAAATAAAGCGTATGTTTAACCGTTTTTCAGCTTATGGCCGCCCAATTAACGTTTGCCTTTCGCAAGGATTTCAACTGTCGCCACAATATTTCATTTTCAGGAAGGGAACCATTCGGGTCCTTATCGACAATGGTCTGGGCTACTTCACGGACATATTGCAGAAGTTGTCCGTCGCGGGCTATATCCGCTATTTTCAAATCAAAAGCAATGCCGCTTTGCTGGGTTCCTTCCAAATCACCCGGCCCGCGAAGTTTCAAATCAGCTTCGGCTATCTCGAAACCATCGTTCGTGCGTACCATAATCTCCAGACGTTTCCGGGTATCTTCCGCCAATTTATAACCGGTCACCAGAATACAATAAGACTGGTCGGCTCCGCGCCCTACACGACCACGGAGCTGATGAAGCTGGGAAAGTCCGAAACGTTCGGCATTCTCTATTATCATCACGGAAGCGTTAGGTACATTCACACCGACTTCAATAACCGTGGTGGCAACCATTATCTGCGCCTCGCCGGAAACGAACAACTGCATTTGCGCATCCTTTTCGGCAGGTTTCATTTTCCCGTGCACCTTGCAAACCCTACAATCGGGAAACTCCTCACAGATATGCAGATAGCCTTCTTCCAGGTTCTTGAGGTCAATCTTTTCGCTCTCCTTGATTAAAGGATAAACGATATAAACCTGACGTCCTTCGTCAATCTGTTTGCGCACGGAACGATACAGGCTTACGCGATGGCTGTCGAACTGATGAATGGTGGCAATCGGCTTTCTTCCCGGCGGAAGCTCATCAATGACCGATACATCCAGATCGCCATAAAGCGTCATTGCCAGAGTCCGCGGTATGGGAGTCGCGGTCATGACCAAAATATGAGGCGGCTGTACGCTTTTTGTCCACAAACGGGCACGCTGGGCCACGCCGAAACGGTGCTGCTCGTCAATGACAACCAGTCCCAATGATGCAAAGTTCACGGTATCTTCAATGACGGCGTGCGTACCGATAAGTATCTGTACATCTCCTGTCAGCAGGCCGGAAAGAATGGTCTCCCTCCGTTTGCCTTTGATTGAACCGGTCAACAGTTCAACCCGTACATCCATTCCGTACAATAGTTCACGAATCGTTTCGTAATGTTGGTTTGCCAATATTTCGGTAGGCGCCATCATACATGCCTGATAACCGTTATCAAGCGCAATCAGCATACTCATCAACGCAACCAATGTCTTTCCGCTCCCCACATCTCCCTGCAAAAGACGGTTCATCTGCCTGCCTGCACCCAAGTCCCGGCGTATCTCCTTCAACACGCGTTTCTGAGCGTTCGTCAACTCAAAAGGAAGATTGCGGGAATAAAAGCCGTTGAATATATCCCCCACTTTCTCAAAAACATACCCCCAGTATTTGCGCTGCCTGTCTTTGGCATAACGCAGTATGTTCAACTGGACATAGAACAGTTCCTCGAATTTCAGGCGGTACTCCGCTTTTCGCAGCACATCCGGACCGGATGGGAAATGGATATTCATCAAAGCATCCGTCAGCGGCATCAGATGGTGCTCTGCCAGCAGGGCGGGAGAAAGCGTTTCGGGCAGAGGTTCGTTCAACTGCCCGACGAGGCTTTTCATCATCTTCTCGATGGCGTGCGAGTTGAGCGAGCTTCGCTTCATCTTCTCCGTCGTATTGTAATAGGGCTGCAACCCCATGGCAGAGAGCTTCAGTTCGGAAGCCGGGTCTATGTCCGGATGCGCAATGTTTATCCTGCCGTTAAACACCGTAGGTTTGCCAAATACGATATATTCCTGATGAACCTTGTACTTTCCTATCAGATATTTGATGCCTTGAAACCAAATCAGGTCGACTATCCCCGTACCGTCCGAAAAGTGAGCTATCAGCCGCCGTTGCCGTCCTTCACCCGCCGTTTCAAAGCCTAAGATTTCACCTTTCAACTGGATATAAGGCATCGCACCGTCTATTTCACGGATGCGATAGATGCGGCTGCGGTCTACGTATTTATAAGGAAAATAATACAATAAATCATGGAAAGAAAAGATGCCCAATTCCTTATTGAGCACCGAAGCACGCTGCGGCCCGACGCCCGACAGATATTTTATGTCACGCGTAGTTAAATCGAACATGAGTCCAAAAGGGCGGCAGCTATTTTCAAATCAAAAGGAGTGGTTATCTTTATGTTTTCCCGGTTACCTTCCGTCAGATAAACGGGCTTGCCCAATGCCTCGACCACCGAGGCATCATCCGTAAAATGCGAAGTATAAGGCTGCTCATAAGCCTGTTTCAGCAAATCCGCATCAAACACCTGCGGAGTCTGTACCAGCTTGTATGCGTCGCGGCTGACAGTTTCACTTCCTTCGCCAACCAAATGACGCACCGTCTCCACCACATCCGTCACAGGAATCACCGCCTGCTTCCCGGCAGCCAGGGAGTAACAACGGGCTATAACCTCCTGAGCCACAAAAGGGCGTACCCCGTCATGCACTCCGACCAAACCCGGTGTTGTAACAAATGCCAGTCCGTTCTTCACCGAATGGAAGCGTGTTTCTCCGCCGTCTGCGATTTGATGAGGGATTGAAAAACCATGTTTCCGGCACAACTCATTCCAGTAAGCCTGCTGGTTGCATGGAAGCACCAATATTATCCGTATCTCCGGGCTATACGCATAAAAGGCCTCTATGGTACGCATCAATACAGGTTTTCCCCCTATCGGAAGAAATTGTTTGGGAAGTTCGCATCCCATGCGCAAACCTTTACCGCCGGCTACAATCAGAACATACTTCATTGGATTCACACAGCCTCTTCATTATTTACAATCAGACAATCATCGCCTCTTTCAATTCGGCAACTTTATCCTTGCCCTGCAGCAATTCTACCACCGCCAAAGCAAACTCCATGGCAGCGCCCGGACCTTTTCCTGTAATGACATTGCCGTCTTTTTCCACCATCGCTCCAGTGCAGTCGGCACCCTCCAGATATTGTTCAAAACCCGGATAGCAAGTAGCTTTCTTACCTTTCAACAGTCCCAGTTTGCCGAGCACCATAGGAGCGGCGCAAATGGCTGCAATCGGTTTGTTTTCTTCGGCAAAGCGTAAAATCAGTCTACGCAAGTCATCGCACTTCTCCAAAGTGGCCGCACCCGGCATACCGCCCGGAAGCAATATCAAATCAGCGTCGAAAAAGTCACAGTTCACGATATTCTTGTCACAAAGCACCGGTACGCCATGAGCGCCCTTCACAATCTCGTCAGGAGTAACCGTAATCATTTCCACATTCAACCCCGCACGTCTCATTACATCGACCGAAGTGAAAGCCTCTATTTCTTCAAAACCGTCTGCAAAAAACACATAAACTGTACCCATAATAGTTTCTCCTCTTATTTTAGATTAAAATAATATGTAATCGTTCCCGTCTGGTTACTCAATCCGCTTACCGTATTGAACCTCGCTTTCTTCGCCGCGTCTTCGGCAGCTTTCCGCAAGGCGGGGTTTACGGTATTCGTCTGGCGGTTGATGCTGGTGCCGATAACCTGCCCGGCTGGATTTACGGTAATGGTAACCACCACTTTTCCCTCATCCTGCACATTATATACGGGACGCGGCAATCCGCCCTCGCCTATGGAGCGTCCGCCAAGGTTAAAGGTCCCGTATCCGCCGGTCCCGGCAGTTGCCCCTTCCGAAGAGTTTCCCGTAGGACTCCCCTGCACACCGGTTCCTTCCGTAGCACCTTTGCTGCCCATTTGCGCACCTTTGCCGAAAGCTCCCGCTACACGTTTGCGGGCAGCTTCTTCGGCTGCCTTCCGTTCACGCTCCGCTTTTTCCGCAGCCAGCTTACGCGCCTCTTCGGCTTTCTCGGCAGCGCTCTTTTCGGGTTTCTTCACCTCTTTCTTCTTTTCTTCCACCTTAGGCTTTATGGCAACGGTTTCTTCATCTTCCTGCGTCAGCATCTCCTGCTCCGCCTCTTCCGGCATTTCCGGAGCGGCCTCTTCCGGCATCGTCTCCACTTCAACCAAAGAAGGGTCGGCAGCCCCCCACGCATCGGGTGTTTCTCCCATCATCACGGGCACACCGCCTTCCTCCGACTGTTCGGGCAAGGTAAATCCCACCAGTATCAAAAGGGCAATGACAACAACGTGCACCAACAGCGCACCTGCCAATCCTATATATTTTCCTTTCTTCTTCCGATTCACCGTTCCGATTTACGATTTAGCTATTTACGGTTAACACCGTTTACTTATTCTCAGGCGGGCGTGTAGCCAGCACCATTTTGAAATGATTTTCATTAGCGATATTCAGCACCTTCACAATTTCCCGATAGGGGACGGACTCATCGGCATACAATGCCACATACATTTCGGGCTCTTTCGCTGCGCACGATTGCAGAAAAGGAGTCAGCTCGTCCAAAGCCAGCGCCTGTTCCTTATCATTACCGAAAGCGGCGTAATAGTTCAAGTCCTTATCAATGATAACCCTTGTCAGCGGCTTGGCAGATGTCTGCTGTTTTCCCTGCGGAAGCAATACCTTGATTGCATTCGGTGATACTACCGTAGAAGTAATCATAAAGAAAATCAACAGCAGGAATATAACATCCGTCATGGACGCCATACTGAAATTGGGTGATATTTTTGCTCTACGTTGTAACACGGTCGTTGTTTCTGATTTATGAATTATGATTTATTTGGCAGGCTCGTTCAGCAAGTCCATGAAAGCCATTGTCTTGGCTTCCATTTTATTTACCACACCGTCCACCAGCGTCACCAGGTAATTGTAGGCGAACATGGCGATGATGCCCACAATCAGACCGCCTACCGTAGTAATCATAGCCTCGTATATACCGCCGGAAAGCAGGGTGATGTCGATATTATTACCGGCATTCGCCATTTCAAAGAAAGCACGCACCATACCGGTCACCGTACCCAGGAAACCAATCATCGGAGCGCCGCCCGAAATGGTAGCCATGATGGTCAGCCCCTTTTCCAGTTTCGCCACTTCGATGTTGCCGACATTCTCTATGGCTGCCTGCACATCATTCACCGGGCGTCCCAACCGGCTGATACCTTTCTCTATCATCCGTGCCGAAGGCGTATCCACACTGCGGCAATAGGCAATGGCGGCCTTAATCTCACCACCCAGAATATAATCCTTGATCTTATCCATAAACATAGGGTCTTCCTTGCCCGCCTTACGGATAACGTAATTGCGCTCGAACAGAATATAGAAGCACACTACGGAGAGTACTCCGAGCACTACCATAATCCAACCACCCTTGACAGCCATGCTCCACAGATTCATTTCATCGGGAGCGGCAATGGGAGTAAGTACCGGATTGGCGCCGGCAACAGAATCGGCCAACGCCGGAGCCACTTGGGCCAATAACAACATAAGATTCATCAGCGGAGACAGTTTTTATATTCCTGAATGGTACGTTCCAATCCCAGATACAAAGCATCGCTAATCAGCGCATGACCGATAGAGACCTCATCCAGCCAGGGTATGTTTTTATAGAAATAATTCAGATTTTCCAGACTCAGGTCATGGCCTGCATTCAGTCCCAGTCCCAGGCTGCGTGCCGTTCTGGCTGCTTCCACAAAAGGAGCTACCGCAGCTTCCGGATTTTTAGGGAATGCCGTAGCATAGGGCTCGGTATAGAGTTCCACCCGGTCGGCACCGGCTTTGGCGGCATACTCTATCATCTCTGCATCGGTAGACACGAATACCGACGTACGGATACCGGCGGTATTGAACGCTTCCAGCACTTCGGTCAGAAACTCCAGATTGGCTTTCGTGTCCCAGCCGGAGTTGGAAGTCAACTGAGTGGGGCTATCCGGAACCAACGTTACCTGATGCGGTTTCACTTTCAGTACCAAGTCGATAAATTCGGGTGCGGGATATCCCTCTATATTAAACTCCGTGCGCAACAGCGGACGCAGGTCGTAAACATCGCTCTTACGGATATGTCTTTCATCGGGACGCGGATGCACCGTTATACCGTCGGCTCCAAAACTCTCGCAATCCAACGCCACTTTTACAACATTAGGCACATTTCCTCCACGTGCGTTACGCAATGTCGCTACTTTATTAATATTTACACTTAATCTAGTCATAATTCGGCTTATAGTTTGGGGCAAAAGTACAAATAATAGCAATATGTTGGCAGCATTCTGAGAAAAAAACTATTTTTGCATCTTACAAAAACAGAAAACAATTATGAAATTTGCCATATTCGGAAATACCTACCAGGCGAAAAAGTCATCGCATGCCGAAAATCTTTTCCGCCTGCTGGCTCAGCATCAGGCACAACTCTGTGTCTGCCGCGAGTTCTATAATTTCCTGACTTCCGACCTACACCTCAACATTCCGCCCGCCGAATTGTTCGACGGTGACGACTTCCGCGCCGATATGGTTATCAGCATCGGCGGTGACGGCACGTTTTTGAAAGCCGCCAGCCGTGTAGGCAAGAAAAACATTCCTATTCTGGGCATCAATACGGGACGCCTCGGCTTTCTGGCCGACATATCGCCCGAAGAAATGGAAGAAACGATTGACGAAATCTACAACAACCACTATAAAGTAGAGGAACGCAGCGTATTACAGTTGAAGTGCGATGATGAAAAACTGATGGAATATCCGTACGCCCTCAATGAAATAGCCGTACTGAAACGTGACAGTTCGTCCATGATAAGCATCCATACCGCCATCAACGGAGCACACCTCACCACTTATCAGGCCGACGGACTGGTCATTGCCACCCCTACCGGTTCCACCGCCTATTCGCTAAGTGTGGGCGGCCCGGTCATCGTATCTCACAGCAAGACCATCGCCATCACCCCCGTTGCCCCTCACAGCCTGAATGTACGTCCCATTGTCATCTGCGACGACTGGGAAATCACGCTCGATGTGGAAAGCCGCAGCCACAACTTCCTCGTAGCCGTCGACGGACGAAGCGAATCGTGCAAGGAGACTACGCGGCTCACTATTTCACGTGCGGACTATTCCATAAAGGTAGTGAAACGATTCAATCACATCTTTTTCGATACGTTGCGGAATAAGATGATGTGGGGAGCAGATGTGAGATAACTCCCACGAGGGTATGTCCAAAGATAGTAAAAACGCAAAAGCCCCGCGACTTTCCCTTTCCGGCAAAAGTCAGCGAGGCTTTACTTATTATATTCCAGGTCGTCTCCCGATTAGAGAGCGCCTACTTCTTTCAGAGCAGCATTTGTCTTGTGGACGGCAGCGGCGCTGGCAGCGAATTTAGCTTTTTCGTCAGCGTTCAGTTCCAGTTCAACAATCTTTTCGATACCGTTCTTGCCAAGGATAACGGGAACACCGATGCAGATATCCGATTCGCCGTATTCACCTTCCAGATATACCGAGCAAGGAATCATCTTCTTCTGGTTGTGGATGATGGATTCAACCACATAAGCACCTGCCGCACCCGGAGCATACCATGCAGAAGTACCCAGCAACTTAGTCAGCGTAGCGCCGCCTACCATAGTGGAAGCAACTACTTCATCCAGTTTTTCCGCGCTCAACAGCGTGCTTACCGGCTGGCCTTTGTACGTAGCCAGACGAGCCAGAGGAATCATGGTAGTATCACCGTGACCGCCGATAACCATACCTTCTACTTCGTTGGCATTGCAGCCCAAAGCCTGAGACAGGAAGTATTTGAAACGAGAGCTGTCCAAAGCGCCGCCCATACCGATGATACGGTTCTTGGGGATACCCAGAGATTTCAAAGACAGATAAGTCATAGTGTCCATCGGGTTGGAGATAACCACGAGGATAGCGTTGGGAGAATATTTCAGAATGTTCTGCGCAACCGACTTAACGATGCCTGCATTCACACCAATCAACTCTTCGCGGGTCATACCCGGCTTACGGGGAATACCGGAAGTGATTACCACAACATCGGAGTTAGCTGTCTTCTCATAATCGTTGGTACAACCTACAACAGTGGTATCGAAGCCCAACAGTTGAGCAGTCTGCATCATATCCATTGCTTTACCCTCTGAAACGCCTTCTTTAACATCCAGCATTACCACTTCGTCAGCCACTTCATTAAAGGCTAACACATTAGCGCATGTAGCACCTACGTTACCTGCACCTACTACGGTTACTTTTGACATAATTTCTAAAGTTTTTGTTTATTAGTGTTCTATAAAGTTGCTACAAAAATACAACGACATTCCTGATTAAAGAAATATTTCCGTAATAATTTTAGTTAAATGAAGAATTTGATTGGGGTTAGTGATCAGTGATTGGTGATTAATGATTATTTTTGCGGCGATTTACGATTATAGAGGGAAGCATCCGTCTGTCAATCACCAATCATTAACCACTAAACACTATCAAAATGGCCAACAAGAAAAATACGCTTCAGGTTGTTGTCGGAAGCATTCTGATACTATTATTAATAGGTGTTACCGTATTGCTGATTTCAGAAAAACGCGCCAACAACGAGTTGGTGCAGGAATTCAACCTGGAAAAGGAAGACCTGGAAAACCAGTACACCGACTTCGCCAAGCAGTACGATGAATTGAAGCTCACCGTATCCAACGACTCCCTTTCCGTCCTTCTGGAGCAGGAACAACTGAAAACGCAGCGTCTGCTGGAAGAGCTCCGTACCGTAAAAAGTACCAATGCCACCGAAATACGCCGATTGAAGAAAGAACTGGCAACCCTGCGTAAAGTAATGATAGGCTATATCAACCAGATAGACTCCCTGAGCCGCCTCACTACCCACCAGAAAGAGGTGATAGCCGACGTTACCCGCAAATACAATGTCGCTTCGCAACAAATCAGCAGCCTTGCCGAAGAAAAGAAAAACCTGAATAAGAAAGTGACGCTTGCCGCCCAGCTCGATGCAACGAACATCAACATCTTTGCCGCCAACAAGCGGGGCAAGAAAGCCAAAAAGGTAAAAGACGTCGTCAAGCTGAAAATCAACTTCACAATTGTCAAGAACATAACTGCCGAAACAGGCGAACGCACCCTCTACGTCCGTATCACCAAACCGGACAACGGCGTATTGAGCAAAAGCGATTCCAATACATTCCCCTATGAAAACCGCGAACTGGTATATTCCATCAAGAAATATATAGAATATAACGGCGAGGAACAGAACGTAACGGTGTATTGGGATGTCGAGGAGTTCCTGTACGCAGGAAGCTACCGTGTAGACATATTCTCGGACGGAACGCTTATCGGTTCACAGTCGTTCAATCTGGATTGATTCGAATTGATTCGGACAGAAGAACAAAAGAACAAATTTGAGGTGTGTCAAAACTAAAATTTGTTCTTTTGTTCTTCTGTCTGAAAAAGATTGTTTTCTGTTTCTTCCCCTCCCTTAAATCAAAAAATCCGCAATTTATTTTGTAATATCATTGAAACTCTATACATTTGCATCGTTGTTTATGCAATTATTGTTGCTTCATAAAACAATATTCCCACAACATTTACAATGTATAGATACAATGAAAAAGTTCTTCTGTTTCATCTACTTGACCTGCCTGATGCTGCCAACGAGCGCACAGGGCATCCTGAGCCTGGATAGTTGCCGTGCACTGGCCGTAGCCAACAATAAGGAGCTGCTGATAAGCCGCGAGAAAATCAATGCGGCGCACTACCGTAAAAAAGAAGCATTTACAAACTATCTGCCCAAGATTTCCGCTACCGGCGGATATATGCGCAACCAGAAAGAGTTTTCCTTATTGAACGATGCACAGAAAGGTGCACTCGGCAGTGTAGGAACGCAGGTAAGCGGCGCGCTGCAAAACGGAATCCAGGGAATGATGACCCAATACCCGCAACTGGCACAGAACCCGCAATTCATGGCACTTGTGCAATCATTGGGCAATATAGACATTGCCACTCCGCTCAACGGATTGGGACAATCGCTCGTAGATGCTTTCCGCACCGACACACGCAATATGTATGCCGGAGCGCTGACGCTGACCCAACCCCTCTATATGGGCGGCAAGATACGCGCCTACAACAAAATAACCAGATATGCCGAAGAACTGGCACGCCAGCAGCACAACAGCGGAATGCAGGAAGTAATTCTGAGCACCGACCAGGCATACTGGCAAGTGGTGTCTCTCGCCAACAAGAAGAAACTGGCGGAAAGCTATCTCGAACTCCTGCAAAAACTGGAAAGCGACATAGACAAGATGATTGCCGAAGGAGTGGCGACCAAAGCGGACGGACTGTCGGTAAAAGTCAAAGTGAACGAAGCCGAAATGACACTGACAAAAGTAAACGACGGTTTAAGCCTTTCCAGAATGTTGCTATGCCAACTATGCGGATTAGACCTTTCCACTCCCGTCACTCTGGCAGACGAGCAGGAAGACGACCTGCTCCCCACCCCGGCCGACAACAGCAGCATCGACATGAATAACGTATATGCCACACGGCCGGAAGTGCGCAGCCTGGAACTCGCCGCACAAATCTATAAGCAGAAAGTGAACGTGATCCGTTCGGAATTCCTGCCGTCCGTAGCGCTCATCGGAAACTATATGGCAACCAATCCGTCCGTATTCAACAGCTTCGAAAACAAGTTCAAGGGCATGTGGAACGTAGGCGTCATGGTCAGCATACCTGTCTGGCATTGGGGAGAAGGCATCTACAAGGTAAAAGCCGCCAAGTCCGAAGCACGCATCAGCCGGTACCAACTGGACGATGCCAAAGAAAAGATAGAACTGCAGGTCAGCCAATCGGTTTTCAAGGTAAACGAAGCGGCCAAGAAACTTATCATGGCGGAGAAGAACCTGGAAAAGGCTGATGAGAACCTGCGCTACGCCACTCTCGGATTCGAGGAAGGGGTTATCCCGGCAAGCAATGTATTGGAAGCCCACACCGCCTGGTTGTCTGCCCAATCGGAAAAGATAGATGCACAGATAGACGTGAAGCTGACGGAAATCTATCTGAAGAAAGCAACGGGAAGTCTGAATATCGAGAATTAAAAACTGAAATCATAAATTACAATAATGGATACAAAATCACAAAACAGTAACATGTTGCTGGCATTCCTCACCCTGACGGGAGTAATCGCCATCGTTGCCCTCGTAGGTTTCTTCATGCTGCGCAAAGGGCCGGAAATCATACAAGGGCAGGCCGAAGTAACAGAGTATCGCGTATCGAGCAAAGTACCGGGACGTATCCTGGAGTTCCGGGTGAAAGAGGGACAGAGCGTGCAGGCAGGAGATACGCTTGCCATTCTCGAAGCCCCGGATGTGCAGGCAAAACTGGAACAGGCCCGTGCTGCCGAAGCCGCCGCACAAGCCCAAAACGAAAAAGCCTTGAAAGGCGCCCGCCAGGAACAGATACAGGCAGCCTACGAAATATGGCAAAAAGCCCGGGCAGGACTTGCCATTGCCGAAAAATCGTACAAACGCGTAAAGAACCTGCACGACCAGGGAGTGATGTCCGCCCAGAAGCTGGACGAAGTTACCGCCCAGCGCGATGCCGCACAAGCCACTGAAAAAGCCGCACAAGCCCAGTACACTATGGCGAAGAACGGCGCGGAACGCGAGGACAAGGCTGCCGCAGCCGCCCTGGTAGAGCGTGCGAAAGGCGCTGTTGCCGAAGTGGAATCATACATCAGGGAAACCTGCTTGATAGCGCAGACAGCCGGAGAGGTTTCCGAAATATTCCCCAAAACAGGCGAACTGGTAGGCACAGGCGCCCCCATCATGAACATTGCCGTTATGGACGATATGTGGGTCACTTTCAACGTGCGCGAGGATTTATTGCAGGGACTGGGCATGGGAACCGAATTTGAAGCTTTCATCCCCGCCCTCGACAGGAACATCCGTCTGAAAGTATACTACCTGAAAGACCTCGGCACATACGCCGCCTGGAAAGCTACCAAAACAACCGGACAGTTCGACTTAAAGACATTTGAAGTCAAGGCATCTCCACTGGAGAAAACAGAAGGCCTGCGTCCGGGTATGAGCGTGATATTGAATAAGTGACAAGATTGCATAAGGTTGTAAAACAATAAGGTGACAGAGTGATAATGGAGAAGAAGAACAACAAATACACAGCCCTGCTGAATGTGATGAAACGCGAGTTGCGACGGCTCGTTTCGCGCCCGCTATACCTGTTCTGCATGGTCATAGCACCTCTGTTCTGCTATATATTCTTCACAACGCTAATGGATTCCGGCTTACCTACCGACATGCCCGTCGGCGTGGTGGACCGGGACATGACCGCCACTTCACGCCAATTGGTGCGCAACCTGGATGCTTTTGAGCAAACCGCCGTCGTAGCCCGCTATCCCGATATTTCCGATGCACGCATCGCCATGCAGAAAGGAGAAATTTACGGCTTCTACTACATCCCCGAAGGAACAGCCGCCAAAGCACAGGCACAACGGCAGCCTAAAGTATCCTTCTACACCAACAATACGTTGCTCATAGCCGGTTCACTGCTCTTTAAAGACATGAAGATGATGAGCGAACTGGCATCGGGAGCCGCCGCACGCACCGCACTATACGCCAAAGGCGCAACGGAAGAGCAGGCAATGGCATTCCTGCAACCGATTGTCATCAACACCCATCCGCTGAACAATCCGTGGCTGAATTACTCCGTATACCTGTGCAACACTTTTGCTCCGGGCGTACTGATGCTGCTTATCTTTATGATAACCGTCTACTCCATCGGGGTGGAAATCAAGGACCGTACCGCCCGCGAATGGTTGCGCACGGGCAACGGTTCCATCTGGATATCCCTTGCCGGAAAGCTGCTGCCGCATACAGCCGTATTCTTCCTTATGGGAATCTTATACAACACATACCTGTACGGTTTCCTGCATTTCCCCTGCAACAGCGGAATACTGCCGATGCTGCTCGCCACGCTCTGCCTGGTGCTGGCATCGCAAGGCATGGGCATACTGATGATAGGTACTCTGCCCACCCTGCGTCTGGGACTCAGCTTTGCTTCCCTATGGGGCGTACTGTCGTTCTCCATGTGCGGACTGTCATTTCCCGCCATGGCGATGCATCCCGTACTGCAAGGCCTGGCAAACCTGTTTCCCCTGCGCCATTACTTCCTTATCTACGCAGACCAGGCCCTGAACGGCTATCCCATGATTTACTCGTGGATGAACTATGTGGCACTGCTTGTTTTCATGATGCTTCCTTTCCTTGTGGCCCGCAGGCTGAAAGAAGCATTGATACACTATAAATACCTACCCTGATGAAACAGATTACCTTCAAACAGAAAGTAGTACAAGGCATATACGACCTGTTCTATGTATGGAAGCAGGAATTACGCAACCTCTTTCGCGACCAGGGTGTGCTGATATTCTTTGTACTCGTTCCGTTGACATATCCTTTGATATACTCGTTCATCTATACCAACGAAACAGTCCGTGAAGTGCCTGCCGTGGTGGTGGACAACTCGCGCAGTTCCCTGAGCCGGGAATATCTGAGGAAAGTGGATGCCAGTCCCGAAACAAGCATCGTGGCGCATTGCGCCGATATGGAAGAAGCCAGACTCATGCTGAAAGAGCGCAAGGCATACGGCATCATCTACATACCCTCCGGCTTCAGCGATGACATAGTCCGGGGCAAGCAGACGCAAGTCAGCATCTTCTGCGACATGAGCGGACTGCTCTATTACAAGGCATTGCTCACTGCCAACACCAACGTGTCGCTCGCCATGAATGCGGATATTAAAATGGAACGTGCCGGCAATACTACCGCCCGCCAGGATGAAATAACAGCCTACCCCATCGAGTATGAGGACATAGCCATCTTCAACCCCACCAACGGGTTTGCCGCCTTCCTGATACCTGCCGTACTCATACTGATTATACAGCAGACATTGCTGTTGGGTATCGGTCTGGCATCCGGAACAGCCCGCGAGCAAAACCGGTTCAAAGAATTGATTCCTGACGACCCTCATTACAACGGAACATTCCGTATCGTCATGGGAAAAGGATTGAGTTATTTTATGGTCTACTCGCTGGTAGCCGTGTACATACTATGTGTAGTACCGCGCCTTTTCAGCCTCAACCAGATAGCAATTCCCAGTGTGCTGGCTCTGTTTGCCCTGCCCTACCTGACAGCCTGCATCTTCTTTGCAATGACAGCATCCATTGCCATACGCAACCGGGAAACCTGTATGTTATTGTTTGTGTTCACTTCCGTACCGCTGTTATTCCTCTCCGGCATCTCCTGGCCAGGCGCCGCAATGCCCGAATTCTGGAGGTATTTTTCCTATATCTTCCCTTCCACTTTCGGAATCAACGGCTATGTACGTATCAACAGCATGGGAGCCACCCTCAACGAAGTAGCCTTCGAGTATCAGGCCCTATGGATACAAACCGGAATTTACTTCCTCACCACCTGCCTCGTCTACCAGAGAAAGAGAAGTTAGCGATTAGTGTTATCACTAATCCCTAACCGCTAACCTATAGCATACCGGCACTGTGCTGTTGCCTACGCGATAGATGCCGAACTTGAAGTAGTAGCCGTCGTCGTCGTTGCGTCCTATCAGGATTTCTTCGTTATTCACGATATGCTCTTTAACGGTTTTCTTTTTGTCGGCATACTCCATCTGCACATCCAGCTTACCCGGTTTCACAATGGTTTCGGCTTCCTTGCCGTAGGTGGTCCAGTCGATATGAATGCGGAAAGTCACCCAACAATCTTTGGGGAAGTCGGCAAAAGGCATTTTATAGGCTATCGTAGAAGCCTTGTATTCGGAAGTAACGGGCTTCATTATCGGAGTCTTTTCCGGATTGGCATTGCAACGGTCGTCTTTGTCGGTCAGCCAGCGGCGGTCCGAATTGGCCTTGATGTAGAACCAACCGCCGGAAAATCCGAAAGCCAGCGGCGGATAACCGCCCTGCTCTACCAGCCAGCCGTTCTTCTTCCCTGCCTTATAAACAGGGTTTCCCTTTTTATCTTTCACCGGATTTCCCAGCTTATCCAACTTTGCCACCTTTTCATATCCGGTATTCTTCTTGAAGATAGTAGTCTTATCCAGCTCTATGAACTCGTCAACGGTCAGCTTCTTCACTTCACCCTCAGGAGTCTGCACAAGCGTGCGGTCGGGCATGCCGTGCCATTGGGCAAAAATGGTGGACACATTGCTGTCCAAATCAGACGGAATATATACGGAAAACTCATAATCGCGCGAAGCCCCTTGCGGACAGATGCCTTTTCCGTGATGATATACGGTTTTCGTAATTTGCGCTTTCCGGTAAGCATCCGCCGGCAGTCCGTTAAAATCCGCCGAAGTGGCATAACAATAAGAAAGCTCGGCACGGCCTTTGGTTTCTCCCTTGCCGTATCCCTCCAATGTGTTGTCCTCCCGACGCAGTTCGAAACGGTAAGAAGGCTTGCCGTTGAACAGACATGTGAAATCCCGCTGAATCGCGTGTTTCTTCTTTGCACCGACAGCCACCCAGCGACCGTCTATAATCTGGTCGATACGTGCAGAGTCTGCCTGAACATTCACCCGTTCGGTCAGGGGAACCAACGTTTCAGCGCCTTTGGTTTGTGCGGTCAGCGTTGCCATGCACCCCGCTGCCGTCACCATGCAGATAGCAAAAATGTTTTTCTTCATCCTTATTTGATATTAAACTTAAAAACGATGCGGCAAAAGTACGAAAGCTGCGCCTCACACCTATCCCCTATTTGTTTCGGAAAACCCTATATTTGTGCAAATACTCCACAAGATATAGAAATTCTGAAAGATATTAGTATCTTTGGTCCATCATAAATTTTACGGTTCAATAATGAGTATCCTGAAAAAGATAACAACCATCCTGTTTATTTTATGTATAACGGGAGTCTCTAACGCTTATCCGGAAGCTTGGGGACAGATAAACTTTTCTTATATATCCATTAACGACGGTCTGTCACAAAGCACGGTCTTCTCCATAGCGCAGGACAAGCTCGACAATATGTGGTTCGCCACCTACGACGGCGTCAACAAGTACGACGGATACACATTTACCGTATATCAGCACGATGAAAACGACCCCAACAGCATCGCCAACGACATCTCCCGCATTGTTATGACCGACAGCAAGGGGCGTGTATGGATCGGCACCCGCGACGGCCTGTCGTATTATGACGAGGAAAAAGACAAGTTCCAGAACTTCTTCCTCGAAAAGAACGGCAAGCACCTGCAAGTCAACGGCATTGTGGAACTTTCGCCGGAGCGGCTGCTTATCAGCACGCTCGAAGGGCTGACTATGTTCGACATCCCCGCATCCCGTTTTGTAGACGACATATTCGGCACGGCAATGCACAAAATGGTTGCATCCGCCCTATACAGGCATGACGACCAAATCTATATAGGCACACCGTCGGACGGTCTGTACTGCTATTCCATTCCGAAGAATACACTCGAAAAACTCGCTTACATTCCAGGCAGCAAGCAAATCCAAAGCATCCTGCAGCAATCTCCTACCCGTATATGGGTAGCCACGGAAGGTTCCGGCCTTCTCCTTGTCAACCCCAAGACCCGGGAAGTCAAAACATACAGGCATTCCCCTTCCGACCCGCAATCCATCAGCTCCAACTATATCCGCTCACTGGCACTGGATTCACAAAACCGCTTGTGGATAGGAACTTTCAATGACCTCAACATCTACCATGAAGGCAACGACTCGTTCATGTCCTACAGCAGCAATCCCGTAGAAAGCGGCAGCCTGTCGCAACGCTCCGTACGCAGTATCTTCATGGACTCGCAAGGCGGCATGTGGCTGGGAACGTATTTCGGCGGACTGAATTATTACCACCCCATCCGCAACCGCTTCAAGAACATAGAGCACATCCCGTTCAAGAACTCGCTGAGCGACAATGTTGCAAGCTGTATCGTCGAGGACAAACAGAAGAACCTTTGGATAGGAACCAACGACGGCGGCTTGAACCTCTACGTCCCCGGCGCTCAGAAGTTCATCCACTATGCATTGCAGGAAAGCCAGCGCGAAGACGGCTTAGGCTCCAACAACATCAAATCCGTATACGTGGACGAACCGAGAGGACTAGTATACATCGGCGCACATGCCGGCGGCCTGAGCATCCTGCATCGCAACAGCGGACGCATGGAAAACTTCAACCAGCTCAACAGCCCGTTAATCAATGAGAACGTATATGCCATCCTTCCCGACGGAGAGAACAATTTCCTTTTAGGAACATTAAGCGCTCTGGTACACTTCAACCCGGAAAAACGGAGTTTTACCACCATCACTCAGGAAAATGACGGAACGCCAATCAACGTCCAGAAGATTACTACCCTGTTCCGGGATTCCAAAAAGCGTCTTTGGATAGGCGGTGAGGAAGGCGTGTCCGTATTCAACCAGCATGGAACCTCCATACAGAAAGCGGACATTTTACCCGAATCCACCGCTACTAAAGCATTCACCAATTACATCTACGAGGCAAACAACGGCTTGGTCTGGATAGGTACACGCGAAGGATTCTATTGTTTCGACGAAAAAGCCAAGCAGATTAAACGGTATACCAAAGCCGACGGACTGCCCAACAACGTGGTTTACGGCATTCTCGAAGACTCTTACGGCCGCCTGTGGATGAGTACCAACCGGGGTATCTCATGCTTCAATCCGGAAACGGAGAAATTCCGCAACTTCACCGAAGCGGACGGATTGCAGAGCAATCAGTTCAACACCTCTTCCTGCTACCGCACTTCCGATGGCGAGATGTACTTCGGAGGCATAAACGGCCTTACTACATTCCGTCCGGAACTGTTGCAGGACAATCCCTATACCCCGCCGGTAGTAATCACCAAGCTACAGCTTTTCAACAAGACCGTCCGTCCCGACGATGAAACCGGCATTCTGAGCAAGAATATCAGCGACACGGAAAGCATCACGCTGAAATCCTGGCAGACAGCATTCTCCCTGGAGTTTGTCGTATCGAACTACATCTCCGGACAGCATAATACATTCGCCTACAAATTAGACGGTTACGATAAAGAGTGGTACTACCTCACGGACAGGCATCCGGTGTCCTACTCCAACCTGCCGCAAGGTACTTATCACTTCATGGTGAAAGCTGCCAATAACGACGGCAAATGGAACACCACGCCTACCGTACTGGAAATCGTTATTCTGCCCGTGTGGTACAAGACCTGGTGGGCTGTCATACTGTTCCTTGCCACTTTTGCCGGCTTTGTCACATTCGTATTCCGCTTCTTCTGGATGCGCAAGAAAATGGAAGCAGAGCTTGAAATCGAACGCCGCGACAAGGAACACCGCGAAGAAATCAACCAGATGAAGATGCGCTTCTTCATCAACATTTCGCATGAACTCCGTACACCGCTTACCTTAATCCTGGCACCGCTTCAAGAGGTCATCAGTAAAATCAACGACCGCTGGACCCGCAACCAACTGGAATACATCCAGCGGAATGCCAACCGCCTGCTGCACCTTGTCAACCAACTTATGGACTACCGCCGGGCGGAACTCGGAGTTTTCGAGCTGAAAATAAAGAAAGGCAATGCCTATCGCCTGATACGCGAGAACTTCCTGTATTATGACAAGCTGGCACGCCACAAAGAGATACACTACGCTTTCCACTCCGATTTGGAAGAAAAAGAGGAACTTTTCGACCCTAACTATCTGGAACTGATTGTCAACAATCTTTTGTCCAATGCTTTCAAATATACGGACAACGGAAAAAGTATCACCGTTACCCTGAAAGAGGAAAACAACTGGCTGATACTGCAAGTGAGCGACACCGGTGCCGGCATTCCTATCAATAAGCAGGGTAAAGTGTTCGAACGCTTCTATCAGATAGAAAGCCAGCATATAGGAAGCGGCATCGGACTGTCGCTGGTACAGCGTCTGGTCGATTTGCACCACGGACGCATCGAACTGGAGAGCGAAGAGGGCAAGGGAAGTACATTCTCCGTCTATCTGCCGCAAGACCTGGCCGTTTATAAGGCCACCGAGCTGGCAGACTCCAACACTTCCAAGGAAGAAGAGCAGGTGTACTCCACCAACTCCAAAGAAATGTATTTCATCGATACGGAGAAAATGGAGAATGAAGCCATAGAGACGGGCGACAAGAAACGCGGAACCATCCTTATTGTGGAAGACAATCAGGAGATTCGCCATTATCTCAGCAGCGGTTTGGCTGCATTGTTCAACATACTGGAAGCCGGAAACGGTGAAGAAGCCTTGGAAAAACTGAAGAACCATGAGGCGGACATTATTATCACCGATGTCATGATGCCTGTAATGGACGGTATCAAGCTATGTAAGAATATCAAACAGAATATTCGTACCTGCCACATTCCGGTTATCATCCTGTCTGCCAAAACCGACATAAAAGACCAGTTGGAAGGCCTGCAAGTAGGTGCGGATGATTATATCTCCAAGCCTTTCTCCATCGCCGTCCTCACTTCCAAGATACAGAACATGATGCGTACCCGCCGCCACATGCTCGAGAAGTACGCCAAATCCTTGGAAGTGGAACCGGAGAAGATTACTTTCAATGCCATGGACGAAGAGTTGCTGAAACGCGCCGTAAGCATCGTAGAAGAAAACATTGATAATTTTGAGTTCTCTACCGATGAATTTGCGCAAAAGATGAATATGAGCCGCTCCAACCTACATTTGAAACTGAAAGCAATCACCGGAGAGTCAGCCATCGACTTTATCCGTAAAGTACGGTTCAAAAGGGCTACCGAACTGCTGAAAAGCGGACGTTATACGGTAACCGAAGTCAGCAGCATGGTGGGATTTAATTCATCTTCTTATTTTGCAACTTGCTTTAAGAAGTATATAGGCTGTTTGCCGACGGAGTACATTAAAAAAGTAAAAGGATAGTCCTTATCCCGCAAGGCAATTTTGCTTTTCAAAACACCGCATGTTAGCGTCCGAAACACCGCGTCTTTGCGAGTGAAATGCCGCGCTATAACAGATAAAATCCCTGAGGTTTGCCTAACAAATGCCTGCACTTTCGGGTGGTAAGGTGTGGAGTTTTAGATGCAACTGTATAGCATTGCCAATGAAGCTCTACAACCGGGCTTCACCCGCTATCCCGCATGAATAAAGAGTTGTGAAGGGTGAAGGAGGTACAGGCTAACATTTTTTCTGATAAGATACTGATAGAATGCACATAAGAAAGGATAGTTCCTATTCATCCAAACACCCCTCTCAGAATACCCCATGCAGGCTTTTTAAACAAATACGATATTTCATTCAACAAATTTAATAATAAAATTCAGATTTCAAAGAAAGCATAAACAAGAGAGATTAGCTCTTAGAAATCAATGTAATATATTTGCGGCAAGGAAAATTGAAACTTTTACTAATAAAAAACAACTTAAGTATGAAGAACACTCTTTTTATCTGTTTGTTCGCAATGTTTGCACTCTCCGGATGTGTTGACGACGAAGAAGAATTCGCCACAGGCGGAAACATCAGTCCTGAACTGACTCCTGAGAACAAAGAAAACGCAGTATTGAACACTGCTGTTTTTGACCAACTCAACCTCGACTATCCCGGCTTGGAAAAAGTAAAGCAATATCATGAAGCAGGTGAGGATTATCTTGCTGCCAGCGCATTGTTGGAATATTACCGAACACGAACTAATGTTATAAATCCTAATCTCTCATTGGTCGATGTAACTTACAGCGATGCTGATTTATCCAAAGCAAATTATGCATTAGAATATCGTTTTTATGTTAACGGACAACTTGAAGATCCTGCTATAGGAAAACCATATTCTGTAGGAAAAGCAGGAGCTATCAATTGGGCCAATAATCCTAAAGGAACAAGTGCAGAATATCAGAAACAGTTACACCGTCATCAATGGTTCATACCGCAAGCTAAAGTATATCGTGGAACCCATGATGAGAAATATATCAATTCCTGGATTGAAGTATATAGCGATTGGATTGTCCAAAACCCGAAGCCAGAAGCAGGACCTATAGACGAAGGTCCTTGGTGGCAGCTACAAGTAGCGACACGCGTTCTTGATCAAGTACAGCTTTTGGATTATTATAAAACATCTTCCAATTTTACTCCTGAATGGCTCACCACATTTCTGGTATCCTTTGCAGAACAAGCTGATTTTTTGCAGGCGTATCCTTATAAGTCTGGTGGAAACATCCTTATAACACAAGCCAATGCGCTTGCTACAGCCGGTACATTAATGCCTGAATTTAAAAATGCAGAAAACTGGAAGAACAAAGGAAATGAAATCTTAAATACTGAGATACAGCAATTTCTTGCAGACGGTTGGCACAAAGAATTTTCTCTGCACTATCATATTGGAGTAATTGATAATTTTTATGAAGCAATGAAGTTAGCTAATGCTAATGGACAATCAGTAGAGTTTAAAGATGCACTCCGAAAAGCAGTCGAGGTGGTAATGCACTTTACCTATCCTAATTTTTTTGCCAAAGGTAGCAGCAGTGACAGCGAAGAGAAATTAGACCAAATAGTTCCTATGTTTAATGATTCATGGAATAAGACTCGTAGTATACTTACTAAAAATTTCAAAAAATACTCAGAAATGTTCCCAGAGAGTGACGAATTGAAGTACATGGCCACATCAGGAAACGGTGGTGCATCTCAAGGTAATACTCCAGGAAACGAAATGAAACTATTTGAAGATGCAGGATTTTATATCATGCGTAATGGATGGGTTCCCGAATCAACAGTAATGATTTTCAGCAATAACAAATTTAATGACGAATCTACCAGTTTTGCTTCTTATAGCCATAACCAGCCGGATAATGGTACATTTGAACTATATATCAACAAGCGAAACTTCTTCCCTGATTCGGGTGTATGTGCTTATGAAAGTAGCGACAAGACCATACAAGGCTACCGTAACTGGCATCGTAAAACAATGCACCATAATACATTGACACTTGATGACCGGAATTGTGAGAAAGCTGACGGTAAGTTACTACAATCTGAAATTAAAGGGAACGTTGAGACACTTGTTTTTGAAAATCAAAGTTATCCCAATATGCGTCATCGCCGTGCCGTATTCTATGTAAATAAGGAGTTTTTTGTATTGGTAGACGAGGGTATCGGCAGCGCGGCTGGTTCTGCAAATTTAAGTTTCAATCTTTGCAGATATGAGTCGGAAATAGAATATGATGCCAATAAAATGGGAGCTCATACTACATTCACAGATAACAATATCGTAGTACGGACATTTACTAACGAAACAGCCACTTTCAATGAAATGGAAGGAAGAGTAGCCTATGTTGTAAAAAATGATGTATTTGACAAGCGCAAAGCTTATCAAATTAAAATAAATAAATTAGCTAATAAAACAGCTCGTTTTATTACAGTTATTTATCCTTGTAAGAAAACAGAAGGACAAACTATTGAAGCAGTATTCACAGATAATGGATACAGTGCAAACGGAGCATCAATCAAAGTAACTATTAATGGTATAGAATACCCATTATCTTATATCTTGCAATCCAATAATTTTTAAAATATGAAATCTAAATTATCAAGCACGTTCAACAAGCTACGAATTATTATGGTAGCTGCATTAACTGTGTTCTGTGTCTCTTGTGATAAGACAGAGACAACAGATACAACAGGGTTTATTCTTCACTATCTGGGTATAACAGATATAGGCCCCAGCATGTCATACACATTAAAAGCACCTGCTTATAAAGGCAGTACGCCTTATGATTTTACAATCACAAAGATTACACTTGATAACGAATCTTTCAGCAACAATGACAACTTTGTGATAAATTCCGAAACTGGTGAAATTACAGTTCAGAACACTGATGAGATGAAACCAGGATTATACAATATTAGCATAGGTTGCTATTCTAATGGCAAATTCTTTGATTTCAAAGATGCTGTGCAAGTAAATATGCTACTCGCAGTACCCGAAGGTGTATCAGTAGAACCTGCAGAAGTATTAGTAAAAATGGAGGATGAAAATTGGTGGGAAGCCAGTGCTAAAGTAATTACCGATGCAGAAAAGCATGTGAGCATCATCAAATACGAATTTGCAGAGGATGAAAGCAGAGAGTACCGGAAATATTTCACCATTGAAAATGGTATCATTACTTTCAATCCTGACCAGAAAGATAATATCGTTCCTGGTGAAAAGTATGTCTTGAGCCTAAAACTTACCACCAAAGCCGGAGAGCATCTCTATCCGGATGCAGTAACATTCAAAGTGATTTCCAAGCCATACAATCTGCAATACAAGCCTAAGGAAGTAAAAGTAGAAAAAAATACAGCACACGAATCACAGTTACCTACTATCCAAGGTTCAGAGGGAATGAACTATTCCATCAAATCTATTTCACCGGAAGCAACCGGATTTACGATTGATGAAAAAACCGGTAAAATTAGCATAGCAGAGAATAGTTTATCTACAATTGGCGCTATCTACAATATCAATGTTATGGTAAGCAACGAATACGGCAGTGCGGAATTCCCCGAAGCCTATACAGTAACTGTTGTAGACTTTATTAACCCTATCGATCCCACAACTTTCAGCTATGTAGTTCCAGAAACTTATGAAGAAATGGAATATACAATACCTGTAGCAGGAGGGCTTATCGGCGATGAAGTAATATATAATTTTGCTGACAACAACTCCGAAGCAATCAAAGAACAAATAGAGAAAGGAAGAATGAGCATTGATATAGAAAGTGGTAAAATTTTCATTGCAAAGAAAAACACATTAGCACCTGGCGATTATACCGTTTCTGTAAAAGCAAGCAATGTTAAAAGCGAAGTTACAACTTCTTTTACACTGACAATCAAAGCTAATCCCAATAAATTTACGTTCTATTACGGTAACAACTTAGGATTGAGCCCGGCAGAGAACTATGCTAATCAATATGAAGTAGATTATGATGGTACTTTTTCTGAGTTAAAAGCTTTGAATTTAACGCCTACAACAACTCTTAATGGCAAAAATGCAAAATGGGAATTAGTCGTTAAGAAAGTATTAGGGGGCAAAGATCAACTATTAGAAACTACAATTAATGAAAATACAGGAACTATTGACTTCTCAAATGCTAAACTACAAAGCGCAGACGTGTGTGTTGGTATGCTTGTTGTAAAAGCAACTGTTGGCGATGGTCCATTAGCTTATTCTGTTACCGCTCCCGTTTTTGTTAGAAGTAGCAAAAAAGCAAGTAAAAATTTAATAAAATACACTCCCTTTGTCATCCAAATGAACCCAAAAACAGGTGGACGCTCGGCAATACCAACAACGGTTGCCTCAGATAATTTAATAATGGACTTCCGTACAAACTTCAACTTCTTCGAGGTCAATACTACAACTGCGAATGGTGTACAACCGTCAACGGCAGGTAGCATAATGAATGATTTATGGGTAAATTTCTATAAAACAACTGGAGCAAACAGTGGCAATGTTAACACTGGTGCTAAAAAGCCTATGTCTTCTTTAGATACATCTAATGGATTTGACAATACAAAGAATTTAGATATGACATTAGGATATTTCGACCAAACAGATAGAAGTATAGTCATAAATCCAGATATGTGGAAATCTGCTACAGGTGAGTATGCCAATGGTGTTTTAATCCCTCAGGTTGCAGTAAGTACCGACGGTAGCGTTCCTGACAAGACAAGAATCATACCAATAGCTATCTGGTTCGATGAAAATTTTGAATAATACTAAAACGACAAATAATTATGTATAAACCAACATATCATACATTGAGCAAAAGAGGGTACATCACCCTCTTGGCTCTCCTCGTTTCCATTATTACTTTTGCACAAGGTGTTACTGTAAAAGGAACAGTGCTCGACGAAAATAAAGAGGCTCTAATTGGTGCTACAATTCAAGTAAAAGGTGAGAACAACGGTGTTGCAGCTGACCTAGATGGTAACTTCACTCTCAAAGTAAAGAAAAACGCCACACTGGTAGTTAGCTACATCGGATACTTGACGCAGGAAGTCCGCCTGCAAGGAAAAACACAGATAACAGTACAACTAACTCCTGACAGCAAAACTCTGGATGAGGTAATTGTCGTAGGCTATGGTACCATGAAAAAAAGCGACTTGACAGGCTCTGTTGCTTCCGTAGCTTCTAAGGACATTGAAGGCTTCCAAACAAGTTCTGTAGCCGGAGCTTTAGGAGGCCAAATTGCCGGTGTTCAAATTACGTCTACTGACGGAACTCCTGGTGCAGGCTTCAACATCAGTATTCGCGGTGTGGGAACATTAACTGGAGATGCCTCTCCGCTTTATATTGTGGACGGATTCGAAGTTTCGGACATAGATTATCTTTCAAACTCCGATATTGAGTCTATCGAAGTATTAAAAGACGCCTCTTCATCTGCTATCTATGGTGCACGTGCTGCCAATGGTGTTGTGTTAATCACTACTAAATCCGGTAAAGCAGGCAAGACAACTATTTCTTACAATGGTTCTGCTACCTACCGTAAAATCTCAAAGACATTAGACCTGCTCTCTCCATATGAATTCGTAAAACTACAAGGAGAAGTCAACGAAGCTTACAGTAGTACTTATTTCAAAGCAGAGAATGACGCAGATGGTAATCCTTATAAATACCAAACACTTGATGATTATATTGGTGTAACCGGAGTAGATTGGCAAGGTGAAACCTTCAACCCTACTTGGTCACAAGACCATAACATAAGTATTATGGGAGGAACCGACAATACTAAATACAACGGCTCACTCTCACGTTATGTGGAAAACGGTATCTTCAAAAACAGTGGTTTCGACAGAACTACAGCTAAATTCCGCTTAGACCAGAAGATCAACAAAAAAGTATCTTTCAATCTAACGGTAAACTATGCCATGACTAACCGTAAAGGTGTAGGTACATCTGGTGACTCCGGTCGCTTCAACATGTTGGCACAGATATTAAGTGCACGTCCTACTGGTGGTCTGAAAATGACTAATGAAGAACTTTTGGAATCGGCTATTGACCCTGAAATGTTAAGTACTGGTGAAAGCTTGGCACAAGTAAATCCCGTAAAACAAGCAGAATCTGTAACGAATGATAAGCGCGCTGAAATGTGGTCGGCCAATGCAGCCGTAAATTGGCAGATTATCAAAGGGTTGACATTCAAGACAAGCGGTTCCTATAACACAACCAATAACCGTACAGATATATTCTACAGAGATGGCTCGAAAGAGGCTTACCGTAACGGACAGAAACCATACGGAAGAACGCAGATGGGACGTGATGTCCGTTGGACTAATACAAATACACTGACATGGAAAGATAAGGTAAAAAAACACAACTATGATGTGATGTTGGCTCACGAAGTATCTTTTAGAAGCAGTGAGTATTTACTTGGTGAAGCAATGGACTTCCCCTTTGATAATTTGGGTAATGACAACTTAGGGTTGGGAGCTACACCAAGTAAAGTTAATACCAACTATTATGACAAAACTTTACTTTCTTTGCCCGTGCCAACTATAACTATGACAACCGTTACTTACTGACAGCAACTGTACGTACCGATGGTTCTACTGTATTCTCTAACAAGAATAAATGGGGTTTCTTCCCCTCATTCTCTGCCGCATGGCGAGTATCGGAAGAAGCATTTATGAAAGACCTTAAATGGATTTCCAATTTCAAAGTTCGTTTTGGTTGGGGTATTGTAGGTAATGACCGTATCAGTAACTATTTGTCTATGGATTTGTATACAGACAACAAATATGGCATTGGTAATAGTACAGTAACTGTTTTGACACCCAAGCAACTAAAAAATTCCAACTTAAAATGGGAAGGTTCAAGTTCTGTTAACTTAGGTTTGGATTTAGGCTTCTTCGATAATCGTTTGAATGTAACAGCCGATTTCTTTATCAAGAACACTAAAGACCTATTATTAGCACAATCGCTGGCACAGGCAACCGGCTTTACCTCACAATGGCAAAATATCGGTAAGATTCAGAACAAAGGTATCGAATTGAGTATAACCTCTACCAACATACAGACTAAAGAGTTTACATGGAATACCAATTTCAATATCTCATTTATCCGGAATGAGTTAAAAGCATTGGCAGACGGTGCAAGCCACATGTATGCACGTTCTGGTTTTGATAGCAATTTTACCAGTTACGACTACATTGCTAAAGTTGGTGAATCTTTAGGATTGATTTACGGTTACGAATTCGATGGAGTCTATCAATATGATGATTTCTATACTGATACAAATGGCAATTTGGTATTGAAACCGGGAATCACCCAAAACTCACGCTACAGCAAGGATAAGAAAGTAGGCGCCCGCCCCGGTGTTACAAAATATAAAGACCAAGATGGCGACGGCGATATTACAACCAATGACCGTACCGTTATTGGTAATGCCATGCCGAAATGGTTTGGTGGAATCACCAATACATTTGAATACAAAGGCTTCGATCTGAGCTTTATGTTCCAATTCAACTATGGCAATGACATCTACAACGCTACACGTTTATATGCTACACAAAGCCGTAGCGGACGTCGTAATATGCTTGCTGAAGTGGCAGACCGTTGGAGTCCGACCAATGCCTCGAATGTGGTTCCTGCTTACGATGGCTACATCACTAATGATGTATACTCACGTTTCGTTGAAGACGGTTCATTCCTGCGCCTGAAGAATCTGACATTAGGATATACTTTGCCGAAAAAATGGACGAACAAGTTCCATGCTTCCAGACTTCGTGTGTATGCTACCGGTCAGAATCTGTTCTGTTTGAGTAATTACAGCGGCTACGACCCGGAAGTCAATAGTCTGAACAACCCAATGATGCCAGGCTTGGACTGGGGTGCTTATCCTAAGAGCCGTGTATTCACAGTAGGAATCGACCTTCAATTCTAATTCATAAAATAATATACATATGAAAAAGTTTATATACTATATAGGAATTTTAGCCTTATGCCTTCTTCCAGCTGCATGTTCTCTGGAAGAAGAAAGTAGCACTGAAGTAGAAAAAAATAAATATATGAATGACGCCAAAGAGGCACAAGATGTACTACTTGGAGTATACCGTTCTACTATAGAAGAAGGAATGTATGGTCATCATCTATCCATTTATTTCTCTATGGGAACAGATATTTCACAAGTAGAGGGAAGCACAACTGAAAATTTCCGTATTCTTCCTACGAACGCATATTCTGCTTCACAAGCTGAAGTACAGACCTCATGGGCATCTCTTTATAGCGGAATCTATAATGCAAATGATTTTCTGGAACGCATTTCTGTGAAAATGGATTCGTATAATGAATCCGACAAACAATTGGCAACAATTTATATTGCCGAAGCAAGAGCTTTACGAGCATTGTACTATTTTGAGTTAGTTCGTCGTTGGGGAAATATTCCTTTAATGACTAATACAGCTATGGCTAATCAACACCCCTCAACTTTCGTACAAGCCGACCCTGTTGATGTTTATAAATTTATCGAAGACGATTTATTGTATGCCTGCGATATTCTTCCATATGCCAAAGATGACACTTATCGTAGTAGTAACGATTATCGTTTTTCAAAAGGAGCAGCTTTGGGATTACTCACTAAAGTATATGCCACTTGGGCTGGATATCCCATACAGGACACAAGCAAATGGGAAGCAGCTGCGGAAACAGCACGTATCCTAATTGAATCGGGCAAACATGATTTGCTGACTGACTATGAAAAATTATGGGAAAATACTTGTAACGGAATTTGGGACCCAACAGAAAGTTTAATTGAAGTATCTTTCTATTCTCCCACATATTCAGGAAACAGTGATCCTGTAGGCCGTATCGGAAAGTGGAACGGCGTAAAGACCACAGTCGATGCCGGTCGCAGCGGAAGTACTGCTGCCAACGTTCAGGTTGTTCATTCATTTGTACTTAATTGGAGAGAAGAGGCACAACCCGATGCAAGCACTGGCATAAGTCCCGACAGACGTCAAAATTTGTCTATAGCCAACTATAAACATGGACACAATGACAGCAAAACCGGAGCAGTTTATTTAGGCGATTACTATTTAGCGGCCAACATTCCAACCGATGATGAAGCCACAGCATTAAGCAAGGATTTAGATCCTGAAAAATCTCAAAAAGCCAAACAAACTTACACGCCGGCCAAATGGGATATTGATAAATACATGGAAAGTATACCTTTTGTCAACAACGACAAATCAACTGTAAACTGGTATGTTTTACGTTATGCGGATGTACTGCTACTATATGCAGAAGCACTGAATGAGTGGAAAGGCGGACCTACCACAGACGCTTATGCCGCTATTAATAAAGTACGGAAACGTGGTTATGGAAATAAGGGCAACTATTCGTTACCAGAAGGTATGGATCAAGCTACTTTCCGAAAGGCTGTTCATAAAGAACGGGCCTATGAATTAGCTTTCGAAGGTCACCGTCGTCTCGATTTAATACGTTGGGGTATTTACTACGAGACCATTCAAGAAACATATAATGAATTGAAAAACTGGTGGAGTTCTGCGAGCTATGTAGTATACGACTACACGAAAAAAGGTCAGCACGAACTGATGCCTATTCCGCAACGCGAAATGGACTTGTGTACCCAGTTCAACCAAAACCCAGGTTGGTAACAACCACCCCAAATACATCTCCAATATGCCCCTCCCCGGGCATATTGGAGATTTTCTAAACTCTTTTCAACAAAAGTGACATTCAAAGAACGCGGATTAATTGCCTTTTCAACATTCTTGCTACAAGAACCATAAAAAATCCGTTAGCTTTGCTTTCGTTACAAAATCTACTAAAATCAATTATTTTAAAAACGAATAACATGAAAAAGAACCTTGTTCTCTTGGCTTTGGGTGCATTGACTTTCGTGTCATGCCAAACACAACCCAAAGAAGACTACAGTTGGATTAAAAAAGGCTTGGACGCAGCCTCTGCGCAACTGCAATTAACCGCAGAAGAAATTTCGTCCACTAATATGCTGCCGCGTTCTATCCGTACAGGCTATGACATGAACTTCCTGTGCCGCCAGTTGGAAAGAGACTCGCTTACTTTCAAGGACTCGCTCCGTGCGCAGCCTACAGCCGACCAGTTGGGAAAACGCCGTTTGTGCAGCGTTTATGACTGGACCAGCGGTTTCTATCCGGGCTCTTTGTGGTATGCCTACGAACTGACGGGCAACGATACACTGAAAACATGGGCCATCCAATATACCAACCTGTTGAACCCCGTTCGTTACTACACCGGTACGCACGACCTGGGCTTCATGGTAAATTGCAGTTACGGCAACGCAGAGCGTCTGGCTCCTAACGACACCATTGCAGCCGTAATGAAAGAAACAGCCGACAACCTGTGCGGACGCTTCAACGATTCCATCTCGGCTATCCGTTCATGGGACTTCGGAACATGGAACTTCCCCGTTATCATCGACAATATGATGAACCTGGATTTGCTGTTCAATGTAGCCAAGGCAACCGGCAACAACTCTTATAAAGACATCGCCGTAAAACACGCAATGACTACCATGAACAACCACTTCCGCCCCGACTATACCTGCTGGCACGTAGTAAGCTACAACAACGACGGTACGGTAGAGAAGAAACAGACATTCCAGGGCAAGAACGACGACTCTTCATGGGCACGCGGACAAGCATGGGCCGTATACGGCTATACCGCCTGCTATCGTGAGACGCAAGACACTACTTTCCTGAATTTCGCCGTAAAAGTGGCCGACATGATTATGAACCGTGTCAAGACCGACGATGCCATTCCTTACTGGGACTACGACGCTCCCGTAACCGAAGAGACTCCGCGCGACGCATCCGCCGCTTCCGTAACCGCTTCCGCCCTGATAGAGCTGAGCACAATGGTTCCCGACGGAAAGAAATACCTGGATTATGCAGAAAAAATCCTGAAGAGCCTGTCGGGCGACGCCTATCTGGCAAAGGTCGGCGAAAACCAGGGATTCATCCTGATGCACTCTACCGGTTCGCTGCCTAACGGTTCGGAAATCGACACTCCGTTGAACTATGCGGATTACTATTACCTGGAAGCTCTGAAACGCTTCATGGACTTGAAAGGTATCAGCTACAAAAACCTCTAATAACCAGACTGTAAACCAACAAACATTATGAATAAGACTTTTAAATATATCGTCCTGCTGGCACTTGCCTGCTTCGTTGGCAAAGCAAATGCCCAGGAATTGAAAACCGAAGTGTTCTCGCTCCTCAATCTGGATTATCCCGGACTGGAGAAAGTAAAGGCCCTGCACCAGGAAGGCAAAGATGCCGATGCAGCCAAAGCATTGCTCGACTACTACCGTGCACGTACCAACGTGAAGACTCCCGACATAAACCTGAAAAAGGTTACCATCGGCAAGGACGAACAGAAAATGGCCGACGAGGCTCTGCAACATACATTCTTTGCCCACAAAGGCTACCAGCCGTCATTCAACTACGGTGAAGACATCGACTGGAGATACTGGCCGGTAAAGGACAACGAACTGCGCTGGCAGTTGCACCGCCACAAATGGTTTACTCCCATGGGCAAGGCCTATCGTGTAAGCGGCGACGAGAAATACGCCGTAGAGTGGACCAAACAGTACATCGACTGGATCAAGAAAAACCCGTTGGTGAAGGTCGACAAGAAAGAGTATGAAATGACCGGTGACAACCAACTGAAAGGTGATGTGGAAAACGCACGTTTCGCATGGCGTCCGCTGGAAGTGAGCAACCGTCTGCAAGACCAGACCTCACAGTTCCAACTGTTCCTCCCGTCTCCCTCTTTCACCCCGGAGTTCCTGACCGAGTTTCTGGTAAACTACCACAAACATGCCATCCATATATTGGGCAATTACTCTGCACAGGGCAATCACCTGCTGTTCGAGGCACAGCGTATGATCTACGCCGGCGCTTTCTTCCCCGAATTCAAAGAGGCTGCTGCCTGGAGAAAGAGCGGTATCGACATCATGAACCGTGAAATCAACGTACAGGTGTATAACGACGGCGGACAGTTCGAGCTCGACCCGCACTACCACCTCGCTGCCATCAACATTTTCTGCAAGGCACTGAACATTGCCGACCTGAACGGTTTCCGCAACGAGTTCCCGCAGGAGTACCTGGATACAATCGAGAAAATGATTGTATTCTATGCCAACGTTTCTTTCCCCGACTACACCAACCCGTGTTTCAGCGATGCCAAACTCACCAATAAGAAAGAAATGCTGAAGAACTACCGCAACTGGAGCAAGATGTTCCCGAAGAACCAGTTCATCAAATATCTGGCAACTGATGGTAAAGAAGGCGCACTGCCCGAATATCTCTCCAAAGGTTTCCTGAAATCCGGTTTCTTCGTATTCCGTAACTCTTGGGGAACGGATGCCACGCAAATGGTTGTAAAGGCCGGCCCGAAAGCATTCTGGCACTGCCAGCCGGATAACGGTACTTTCGAACTCTGGTTCAACGGCAAAAACCTGTTCCCCGATTCCGGTTCGTATGTATATGCCGGCGAGGGCGAAGTGATGGAACAACGCAACTGGCACCGTCAGACCTGCGTACACAACACCGTAACGCTGAACAACAAGAATCTCGACCAGACCGAATCCGTAACCAAGCTGTGGCAGCCGGAAGGCAACGTACAGATATTGGTTACCGAGAATCCGAGCTACAAGAACCTGAAACACCGCCGTTCCGTATTCTTCGTAGACAACAGCTACTTCGTAATTGTAGACGAAATGGTGGGAAGCCAGAAAGGCTCCATTAACCTGCACTACCAGATGCCGAAAGGCGAAATTGCCAACAGCCGCGAGGACATGACTTTCGTCACTCAGTTTGAAGAAGGAAGCAACATGAAGCTGCAATGCTTCGGCCCCGAAGGCATGACGATGAAAAAAGAGCCGGGCTGGTGCTCCACCGCTTACCGCAAACGCTACAAACGCATGAACGTATCCTTCAATGTGAAGAAAGACAGCGAAGATGCAGTACGTTACATCACCGTTATCTGTCCGATAAAGAACAGCGCAGACGCCCCCAAATTGTCTGCCAAGTTCAAAAACAAGGCATTCAATGAAAACGGACTGGAAGTAGAGGTGAAAGTAAACGGCAAGAAACAGTCTTTAAATTACAAATTATAATATAAAAGCAACATGACGAAAGGGAGTGCCCAAAAATGAAAAGCAAAGCGATAGCGATTTTAGTTTTTGAGCAGTCCCTTTCTTCATAATGAAAAGCGATACATCCCGGTTATGAAAAACAATCTTTCCAATGTACTTCTTCCGTTAGCCACATTAAGCCTCGCT
This sequence comes from Bacteroides stercoris ATCC 43183, assembly GCF_025147325.1. Taxonomy (NCBI): domain Bacteria; kingdom Pseudomonadati; phylum Bacteroidota; class Bacteroidia; order Bacteroidales; family Bacteroidaceae; genus Bacteroides; species Bacteroides stercoris. Next base: position 1,484,438 of record NZ_CP102262.1, on the reverse strand, counting down.
TCCTGTGCCGGCCAGCAAAAAGAAGAACCCAAGCGTCCGAACATAATTTTCATGATGACGGACGACCATACCACACAAGCCATGTCCTGCTATGGCGGTAATCTCCTGCAAACTCCCAACATGGATCGTATAGCCAACGAAGGTATCCGTATGGACAACTGCTACGCGGTCAATGCCCTTTCCGGCCCGTCACGCGCCTGCGTCCTTACCGGTAAGTTCAGCCACGAAAACGGCTTTACGGATAATGCAAGCACCTTCAACGGCGACCAGCAGACATTCCCGAAACTGCTCCAGCAAGCCGGCTACCAGACGGCCATGATCGGCAAATGGCACCTTATCAGCGAACCGCAGGGCTTCGACCACTGGAGCATCCTGAGCGGCCAGCACGAACAGGGCGATTATTACGACCCCGATTTCTGGGAAGACGGCAAACATATCGTAGAGAAAGGCTATGCCACGGACATCATCACAGACAAGGCCATCAAATTCCTCGAAGGCAGGGACAAGAGCAAACCGTTCTGCATGATGTATCATCAGAAAGCGCCTCACCGCAACTGGATGCCGGCTCCGCGCCACTTGGGCATCTTCAACAATACCACATTCCCGGAACCCGCCAGCCTGTTCGACGACTACGAGGGACGCGGCAGAGCAGCCCGCGAGCAGGACATGTCCATCGAACATACCCTGACCAACGACTGGGACTTGAAACTGCTGACCCGCGAAGAGATGCTGAAGGATACCACCAACCGCCTTTACAGCGTGTACAAGCGCATGCCTGCCGCCGTACAGGACAAATGGGACTACGTATATGCGCAGCGCATTGCCGAATACCGCAAGGGCGACCTGAAAGGTAAGGCATTAATCAGTTGGAAATACCAGCAATACATGCGCGACTACCTGGCTACCGTACTGTCTGTGGACGAAAATATCGGCCGCCTTCTGAACTATCTTGAAAAGACCGGAGAGCTGGACAATACAATCATCGTCTACACTTCCGACCAAGGCTTCTTCCTCGGCGAACACGGCTGGTTCGACAAGCGCTTCATGTACGAGGAATGCCAGCGCATGCCGCTTATCATCCGCTACCCCAAAGCTATCAAGGCGGGAAGCACAAGCAATGCAATCTGCATGAATGTGGACTTCGCTCCCACTTTCCTCGACTTTGCCGGTGTGGAAATCCCGTCGGACATTCAGGGAACTTCCTTGAAACCGGTGTTGGAGAACGAAGGCAAGATACCCGCCGACTGGCGCAAGGCTGCCTATTACCACTATTATGAATACCCTGCCGAGCATTCGGTAAAACGTCATTACGGCATCCGTACACAGGACTTCAAACTGATTCATTTCTACAACGACATTGACGAATGGGAAATGTACGACCTGAAAGCCGACCCGCGCGAAATGAACAACGTGTTCGGCAAGCCCGAATACGCCGAAAAGCAGAAAGAGCTGATGCAACTGTTGCAAGAGACTCAAAAACAGTATAAAGACAACGACCCCGACGAAAAAGTAAACGAGCTTTTCAAGGGCGACAGAAGATTAATGAAAAACAGATAAAACCATTAAATTTATTATCATGGATAGAAGAAGTTTTCTAAAAAACACAGGCTGGTCTTTTCTCGGACTGGCAGCTTCGGGAAGCCTGCTCGGCTCTTGCGTGGCAGGAAGCAAAGAGGCAAAGAAGATTATGCCGTCGGCAAGCAACCTGAAAGTATTCTGGGGCGACTTGCACAACCACTGCAACCTCACTTACGGACACGGCGATATGCGCGATGCTTTCGAGGCGGCCAAAGGCCAGCTGGACTTTGTCAGCGTAACGCCCCATGCCATGTGGCCGGACATTCCGGGTGCAAACGACCCTCGTCTGAAATGGGTAATCGACTACCATACCGGAGCTTTCAAGCGTCTGCGCGAAGGCGGCTATGAGAAGTACGTAAAGATGAGCAACGAATACAACAAGGAAGGCGAATTCCTTACCTTCATCGGATACGAGGCCCACAGCATGGAGCACGGCGACCACGTGGCGTTGAACTACGACCTGGATGCGCCGCTCGTGGAATGTACCTCTATCGAAGACTGGAAAGAGAAAGCCAAAGGACATAAAGTATTCGTTACTCCGCACCACATGGGCTATCAGGGCGGTTACCGCGGTTACAACTGGAAATGCTTCACCGAAGGAGACATCACTCCGTTCGTCGAGATGTATTCCCGTCACGGCCTGGCGGAAAGCGACCAGGGCGACTACCCGTACCTGCACGATATGGGTCCCCGCCAATGGGAAGGAACCATCCAGTACGGTCTGGAGCAAGGACATAAATTCGGTATCATGGCTTCCACCGACCAGCACTCCGGCTACCCGGGCAGCTACGGCGACGGCCGCATCGGTGTCCTGGCTCCGTCACTGACCCGCGACGCCATTTGGGAAGCTCTCCGCACCCGCCACGTATGTGCCGCCACCGGTGATAAAATCATCATCGACTTCCGCCTCAACGACGCTTTCATGGGCGATGTAGTCCGTGGCAACAGCCGTCGCATCTACCTGAACGTAACCGGCGAAAGCTGCATCGACTATGTAGACGTTGTCAAGAACGGCCAGATACTGGCACGCATGAACGGCCCGTTGACCCCGGTTGCACCGGAAGGCGACACCGTCCGCTGCAAAGTAAAAGTGGATTTCGGCTGGAACCGCGAAGAGCGCTATGTGCACTGGCAAGGCAAGCTGTCTGTCAACAAGGGCCGTATCGTAAGCGTTACCCCCTGCTTCCGCGGCGCTGCCTTCACCTCTCCTCAGGAGGGCGAAACCGAATTCAAGACACATGTCAACCGCATCCTCTCCGTAGGCGAGAAGGAAACGGAACTGGACCTGTACAGCAGCAAGAACCCGAATACCACCACCGCAGCCATGCAGGCGGTAATCCTCGACTTGGAGATGCCGAAAGACGGCGTGCTTACCGCAGACTTCAACGGCAAGAAGTTCGAACACACATTGGGCGAACTGCTCGAAGGCTCACGTTCGCACTTCATGATAGGCTGGTTGAGCGAAGCCATTCTCTTTAACCGCGCCATGCCCGAAAGCTGCTTCACCGTAGAGCACTATATGGAAGACAAAGAGCCGCAGCGCGACACCGATTATTATTATGTACGCGTGCGCCAGCGCGACGGACAATGGGCATGGAGTTCTCCTATATGGGCTGAAAGAGTTTGACAATCATGAAAAAATACGCTATAGGAATTGACCTTGGCGGTACTTCCGTGAAATACGCCCTTATCGACAATGAAGGCGTATTTCACTTTCAAGGGAAGCTGCCGTCGAAAGCCGATGTATCTGCGGAAGCGGTAATCGGCCAGTTGGTAACCGCCTGCAAAGAGGCAATGGCTTCGGCCCTGCAACTCGGAGTAGCGGTGGAAGGAATAGGTATAGGCACTCCCGGCATTGTGGACGAAACCAACCGCATTGTGCTGGGCGGAGCCGAGAATATCAAAGGCTGGGAGAATCTGAATCTTGCCGACCGCATCGAAGCGGAAACGGGGCTGCCCGTGCAGATGGGCAACGACGCCAACCTGATGGGACTGGGAGAAACGATGTACGGAGCCGGACAAGGCGCACAGAATGTAGTGTTCCTGACCGTGGGAACCGGCATCGGCGGCGCAGTGGTCATCGGTGGCAAGCTGTTCAACGGCTTTGCCAACCGCGGCACCGAACTGGGCCATGTGCCCCTCATCGCCAACGGCGAACCCTGCGCATGCGGCTCTGTGGGCTGTCTGGAACATTACGCCTCCACTTCCGCACTGGTGCGCCGTTTCAGCAAGCGTGCCGCAGAAGCAGGCATCTCGTTTCCGGGCGAGGAAATCAACGGAGAGCTTATCGTACGCCTCTACAAAGAAGGAGACAAGCTGGCAACGGAATGCCTGGACGAGCATTGCGATTTTCTGGGGCACGGCATCGCCGGATTCATCAACATCTTCAGCCCGCAACGCATCGTAATAGGCGGCGGACTGTCCGAAGCCGGCGACTTCTATATCCGGAAAGTCAGCGAGAAGGCACACCGCTATGCCATAGCCGACTGTGCCGTGAACACTCAAATCATGGCTGCATCTTTAGGTAACAAGGCAGGAAGCATCGGCGCCGCGTCACTGGTCTTCTCACTAAACACGAAATAGTATGAAAAAGAATTTAGGAATGCTGGCGCTGATTATGGCGTTCTGGTTCACCATATCGTTTATCACCAATATCCTGGGACCGCTCATTCCGGACATTATCCATAACTTTAACCTGAGCGACCTGGCGATGGCGGGCTTTATCCCGACTTCTTTCTTCATCGCCTATGCCATCATGTCGGTTCCTGCCGGACTGATGATCGACCGTTTCGGCGAGAAACCGGTGCTGTTTCTGGGCTTCCTGATGCCGTTCATCGGCACTACGCTGTTTGCCTGCATACACACCTACCCCATGCTGCTTGCCTCATCGTTCATCATCGGCTTGGGCATGGCTATGCTGCAAACTGTGCTAAACCCGTTGCAACGCGTTGTAGGCGGCGAAGAAAACTATGCTTTCGTGGCGGAAGTGGCCCAATTCGTATTCGGCATCGCTTCGTTCCTGAGTCCGCTGGTATATACGTACCTCATTCACGAACTCAATCCGGACATATACACGGAAGGCAGGAACTTTTTCATCGACCTGCTGGCAGGTATCACCCCGCCCGACCTGCCTTGGGTATCGCTTTACTGGGTATTCACGTTGCTGTTGCTGGTGATGCTGGTTGCCGTAGGGCTTTCCCGTTTCCCGAAAATCGAGTTGAAAGAAGATGAGAAAGGCGGTTCGAAAGACTCCTACCTGGCACTGTTCAGGCAGAAATACGTATGGCTGTTCTTCCTCGGCATCTTCTGTTATGTAAGTACGGAACAGGGAACTTCCATCTTTATGAGTACGTTCCTCGAACAGTATCACGGAGTGAACCCGCAGGTGGAAGGCGCAAAGGCCGTAAGTTACTTCTGGGGACTGATGACTGCCGGCTGCCTCGTAGGTATGGTACTGTTGAAGCTCATTGACAGCAAACGGCTGCTCCAACTATCGGGCGGACTCACCATCATCCTACTGCTCACCGCACTCTTCGGAAGCAAGGAAGCATCCATCATTGCCTTCCCTGCCATCGGTTTCAGCATTTCCATGATGTACTCCATCGTGTTCTCGCTGGCGCTGAATTCGGCATCGCAACACCACGGTTCGTTTGCCGGCATCCTGTGTTCGGCAATCGTGGGCGGAGCAGGCGGCCCGATGATTATCAGCATGCTTGCCGATGCCACTTCGCTGCGTACCGGAATGCTGATTATCCTCGTATTTGTAGGCTACATCACATTCATCGGTTTCTGGGCGCACCCGCTGATTAACAACAAGACGGTAAGCCTGAAAGAGCTTTTCAAGAAGTAAAAGACAAGAACGGCACACAACAAAAAAGAGACCGCAACGGCTTGCTGCCGCATGCGGTCTCTTTACTTTACACAACCCTTTTTATATCTAAAATCTACATAACTGGTTCATTACTTTCCTTCCGCAGCATCCGGCCGGGTATTTATGGTACAGATGCTCACCCGGTTCCAGTCCGGTTCTTCAAACATATAACCCACTCCCTGACCTTCGGCCACAATCCGGTCTTTGGCGATTCTATATCTATTGACCAGCATATTGCGCACGGCCTCGGCACGTTGGCGGGCGATGCGTTCGTTCACCTCCGCACTGCCTTCGGGAGAGGCATACCCTTTGATAACGACTCCCGCTTCCTTATGATTTCTCAGATAAGTGGCGATGCGCTCCACATTGGGCAACTGTGAATTATCGATGCCGATTCTGCCCTGGCGGAACGTAATCACCGACTCCAACAGTTTCTTGCTGTTGTCGATAGTATCCTTCACCACTTCCGGTTTCCGGTTCCGGCAAGCTGCCAGTTCACTTTCCAAATCGGAAACTTTCCGGTTGGCATCCTGCAATACTTTGGCAGTATTGTCGGCCTCGGCACGGAGACGGTTGATTTGGGCGTTCAGTTGGTTGACTTCCGCCTGGTCGTAAGGTCTTACTTCGGTGAAGTAATGGCGGCCGTTGCTGCATCCGAAATGGTAAGTCAGCCCGGCGCTGATTTCCCAGGCTGCACGGTTGGCATGGAAACGCACGGCTTCCGTACCCATAGCGTTCATATCATACACCAAAGCCGGTTTCACAGCCAATGTCCATGCCTTGCTTTCTCCCAGGTTGAAGTTGAAATTCAGTCCCAGTTTGCTGGACATACTGTTACGGTCTTCGCCCATACCGGAGTTTACATAATAATGCAACCAGCCGATACCTGCCACAGCCTCAACCTCAAACAGACGGGGAGCACCGTTATACCCCGCAAACAGATTACCTAAGTTGACCAGCCCCAGCAGACTGACGTTTGACGCGTCAAAAGCCGTTTTGCTGCCCGTAGTGTTAAAGCTGCCCATAGCCTCCAGGCTCAGGCCGAAGGCAGGTGTCAGATACTTATCCACATGAACGCCCACTACCGGACGCATGTTCTTAAAGAACGAGTGATGCGTCAGCGGAGTCGTTCCACCCGCATTGACACCTATCGCCCAGTTGTCGGCAAACTTGTTTCCGGTCAGCGCCGTTTGTCCGTCAGCGTAGCCAACCGCAACACTCAACAATAATAAACTCGCTAAAATCTTTTTCATACAATTTTCTGTTTTAAGTTAGTACATAAATTTATAAATAGATGTTGAAAGCCTGTTTACAGAGCTTCCCAGTACTTCATATTGGTAATTCTTTCCAGCAGCACTTTTCTGTCGCCCTCGCGTACACTGTTGCCTGCCGCAACCGGGATGATGCTTGCCCGTTTGCCTATACCGTGCCATTTCAGCATAGCTGCCGGAACGCCACGTTCGAGCAATGCCTCATACACTCTTTTGGCACGGCGGTTGGAAAGGTCCGTATTATAAGCGCTGCTTCCCCTTGCATCGGTGTAGCCGGTAATCAGGAAGCGGGCGTCGGGATAGCTTTTCAGAAGCCCGGCCAGCCTGTCGAGCGTCTTTTCCGAAGCAGCCGTGAGCACATCCTTGTCAAACTCGAAGTAGATATTATCCAGCAGGTCGCACGCCATTGCTTCGACAGAACCGGCTGTATCCGCCTGCTTCTCTACAATCCGCTCAACAATCTTTTCCACTTCAACAGGTTTCTCTATCTCCACATACTTCACTACCGGAGCCTGCTTTTTGCTCTTTCCGCCAATGCGCCAGATGACGCGGGCAGACACCTGCACAAAGTGAGGAAGATTCTTCTGCACCGGCAGGAGATATTCACCTTGCAGGCCAAGCCCGAAGGAATTGCTTAGCCACGCATTTACACCTGCACCGAACGAAAGCGGAACAAAAGAATTCTTATCCGATGAGCGCCCGTCGGGATTCCACACATCGGACGATTCCCAGTGCGCCTCTCCCGTGGGGTCGTCCACAAAATTGCCGCCATAGGCAGACGCGAAATTCTTATGCAGGTAATTCACCCCCACTCTGAGGTAGGGTTCCACCCATTGAGACTCAAACAAGGGAGTAAAGCGGAACTGCATGCCCAAACCGCCCATATACAGCAGGTCGTGTTTCCGGTCATTGCCCGCAATCCGGTTCTTGTTTTTCGCCACGCCTACCGTACCTTGCAAATCCAGATAAAACCACCGGTTCAGTTCCCGTGCCACATACAGGTTTGCTCCTCCCATCAGGTGGTTGGCCTTCAGGTTGTACATATAATTATCCGGAGTACTCTGGAAACCGGTGACAGACACGCGGCTCCAGTTTATCAACGAACCGCCTGCACCTATTTCCCATGCTTTCCTGTCCTGGCCTCTTCCCGTCAGAGGAACTGACAGGAAGAAGAGGGAGACAAGATATAGTATTGTTTTTTTCTTCATATTCATATATATTTATCTACGTAAATCAATCCATCCAGTCTGCCGGGCACTCTTTTATCTCCAAAGGCATACGCTTGGTTCTGTCCGCAAAGTCAACCAGGAAATACTGCCCACCTTCTTTCAGCAGATAGTAAATAAATCTACTGCGATATTCGTAACTCATGTTATATGTTATCTGATTGGTTCCCTTTTGCCTGCGTCGGATATCCACACCTATCCAATTACCCGGATAAGCGCTTGTCAGTATAAAGCGTTTGCCACCTTTCGAAAGCGGTACAGTACCGGTGTGCACAGTACCTCCCGTTCCGTTAATGAATGTACGCATTTGGATGTATACAGCACGGTCTTCTGCCAAATCTGAAGCAGGCAACTTGCCTTCCGGAGATTTCCAGATATCGGTATCCGGGTCTTTCGTAAACTTATCTTGCCCTGTCGGATAAGCATACGTTTTATAGAAATCAGGCAATTGGTCTGTATCGATTTCACCCCATAAAGTGGTTACTCCCTGTTTGATTTCCAAAAAGACAGTTCCTTCCTTAAAACCCGGAGCCGGATATATTTCCGGAATATGAATCTTATCCTGCAAATATACGGTCTGTCCGTAATCATTATAAGGACCGGCACCGTCACCGAAATAAAGGCCTGAATAAAACTCGTTCCCATCCCACTCGTATTTTAACAACCCATTAATCGTATCATTCTTTGCCACGTTAGCTTTTTCCGTAGGAGTCAGTACCAAAGGACGCCGTATATAGATATATGTGTCGTTAGTACTATAAATGTAACTCGTGCTTTTATCCAAATTTCCCTCATTTACAGGTTGATTTATATCTTTAATTTTAGCAGTTTTCATCATATAAGACTTAAGATTACTTGGATAACCGCTCCACTCTCCGTCTATCTGGCGCTCATATTTAAAGGATACATATGTATATCTGGTTGCATTTATGTCAGACGAATTATAACTCAAATATACCGTACTCACCGTAGCCCTCACATTTACCCTATTCGGAACCAGCGTATTATTGGCACTTGTTTCCTGCACTCCGCCAACCGTTACGGTTACACTACCTGTCCGGCGTGATAAAGGTTGGTTGTCCGGCAACTTATCCCATGTCACCTTGAACTGTCCGTTGTCATCGGTTGTGAAGGTTTCCGTTGCTCCTACTCCGGGCAATCCGCTTACCTGCACGCCTGCGGCTACTTTCTTTCCCGTTTTGTCATACACGGTAAAGAGCACCGAACCGTCCGTAGGAATCACATATTCCCGTAACTGGGAGTTCCAATAATCAGGAATGACATTATATTTTCCTACTTGTATTTCAATCACCGAAGACCTACCCGTCAGGAAATCCCAGAAGTCCGTCTGCTTGTTCCGGTCTGCCGGCCATTTCTGGTCGGGTTTATGAGGATTATCCACTTCACCGGATGCGATGTATTCTTTCCAAAGTTCATAGGCACTCTTTCCGTTCGTACCATTCGTGCCGTTTGTACCATTTGTTCCGTTTGTACCATCCTTACCGGCTTTACCGAAAGACGGCTTTCCGGTATCCGTACCATTGATATACCAGTTACCGTTCTCGCCAATGGCCACTTCCGGAGATTTCCCGTCGACACCGACGGCTTTCTTACCCGTATCCGTACCGTCTACGAACCAGTTGCCGTTATTACCGATGGTAATCGTGGGCGACACGCCGTCTTTTCCATTCGTACCCGTGGCTTTCTTACCGGTGTCCACACCATTGACAAACCAGTGGTCGTTAGCACCGATGGTTACGGTAGGCGGCACGGCATCTTTACCGTTCGCACCGTCCTTGCCTGCTTCTCCCTGCGCGGCAATGCCCGTATCCTCATTTCCAACAAACCAATGGCCGTTATCGCCGATATGCGGTGTCTGGCCGCTCTCGCCGGTAGCGCCTGTGAGGAAATACCAGAAATCTTGCACCGTATTGTTGCCGGCAGGCCATTTGCTGCCGGGGTTGTGCGGATTATCCACACTGCCGTCGGCAATCATATCCTTCCACTGGTCAAAAGCACTCTTTCCGTCTTTCCCGTCATTTCCTTTAAGATACTTGAAAAAGTCCGCAACTTCCGTCCGGTCTTTCGGCCAGTCTACCGTTCCGTCCGCTACTTTTTCTTTCCAAAACTCATAGGCCGAAAGCCCGGTATCACCTTTAGGCCCTTTGGGCATGGTGATATCAACATCGGTACAGGCGGCCATCAACAGGCATACAACTATCCCGTACCATTGTACAAATTTAAATTTACTCATCTGAATTTCAATTGTTTAATTAGCTTATAGTTTGTATATACTGTTTATAAGATGCAAATGGCAAACGGATGTAAGTTTCGGGCAGCCAGAAGTCCTTTTATTTCGTCTGCAAAAATACATACACATTTACAACGCATCATTTCAGATAAAAGACAATTAATTTCCCTTTTCGGACAAAATGCCCGAAAAAAGAATAAACAAGCGGTAAACATCTGTTTCACACCCATATATACTGAAACAGATGGCAGTTGTCCTTACTCTCCATGATGCCTTTCCGCTTCAATGCCGAATACAAGTCCTCGCACGATTTCATGCCTATGCCGTGCAGCTTTGCCAAGGCATTGAATCCGTTTTTCTTGACGAAGCGCAGAAGGTCTTCCAGCAGATAGATGTTATACTCCCTGAGCCTGCGCAGGATTCTCGGAGTTATCTCAAGCACTGCCAGAGGCGTCGACAGCATTTTCAGGTATTCAACGGGGATGCCCCGCTCCTTGAACGGTACGACAACCCTCACCGGAGTACGGTCGATGTTCCTTTTGGACAGAAGCGACCGGCAGTTCCTGTATCTCACCCTAATTGCCTGAAGCTCCTGCCGTTCCTGCGCCATGGCATCCCAATCGTCCATAATCTCTTCTACCGACCTCTCATACATAGAGGCCAGCTCTTTTGCCGAAAGGCCGTATTTCTCCGCAAGTTCCTGCATGCCGTCTTTCCTTGTCAGCAGCGAGCAGAAAATATCCTGCTCCCTGGGGTCTTTTATCTGCATGGACATCTTCCTGACAAGCCGTTCAAAACTGTGCATGCAGTGGTTTTTCTTCTCCATTAAATATTTCATAGTGTTACGATTGTTTTTTGATGTGGCTCTCCTCGCGCAGGTGGGTCGGGGTTGTGCCGAACTGTTTCTTGCAGTAGCAGGTGAGGTGCGCGGAAGAGCTGAAACCGAACTCCCTGGCTATTTCCCGGAAAGCGATATCCGGGTTACAGATTTTCTCGTGGATAAGTTCGGCTTTCCGTTCCTGCATCCACTGATAGGGACTTTGATTGAAATAGTGCTGGAACTTCCGGTTGAAGGAGCGTTCCGAAACGCAGCACAGACTGGCAAACTCCTTGACGGTCTTTACCTTCCGGTAATTGTTCAGGATGAGGTTCTCGAACTTGCTTCCTATTCCGGAAGCGCCGGCAAAAAAGCCAGCCAGTTCGTTTTTGGCATAAAAGCCGCGCAGTATCAGAATGATTTCCTGCTGTTTAAGAATATGCATGTGCCTGCACAGCAGTCCCGTTTCCAGATAGAACAGCACCTGCCTCAAGGCATGAAGCAGTGGTTTACGGATGGGCAGGGTGTGGTCGTTGGTGGCAATAGGTTTCTCATGAGAAATGGAATCGAAATACATCTTGTCGCACACCGTTATTTCCTTGTTCCAGAACAGCAGGAGGCATTCTGCCGGGGTGATGCCCGTCAAGCGGTTCTCTTCCCGCTGAGGTATGAGCAGCATCCTGTTGGCATGCACGGAGATGGTATGCTCCCTGCCCAGCTCTACCAACACCTCTCCTTTGAGCACGAACAGTACACAGAAGCAACCGTCATTATCAATCCGGCCTTCTTCGTGTGCAGTTAATTCGTACCGTGAAAATCCGCTTTCATACCTCAGTTGATAATTGAAGCAGGAACGATGCTCTGACAAATAAAATAATCTCATTGATAACTTTTTAATTTATACGCCATAATAACGCATCGCTTTTTTAGATTGTTTTTCACAAAAAAGACATTTATTTATAAATTTAAGACTATCGTAAGGTTTCGCAGGGTTTTATAAGTATTTGAAAGGTGTATTGATTCCGCTCATTAGCAGCAAGATGGCTGCCAATAAAGTCAAAGCAAAAGATTATCCCGTTCCACCGTGGAGTAGTTTTCATTCCACCGTGGTGGAACAAAAACTACTCCGTGGCAGAACAAAACTTTCTCCACGGTGGAACGGATTGGTTCTTGCATGCTTTCTGCCTGATACTTATAGAGGAAACACTCGAAGATGCGCTTTGGAGGGAAAGATAATGGCTGTATTTATTATCCCCATAAATAGGGATTGTTCCATTATGGAATACTTTGTATCTTTGCCACAAAACTAAACGGATGAAACAAGGGTGCCTGAAAATAATGAGATGGTTTCTGCCTGTACTATTTATATCGTACATGGCAGGTATCACACTCTTTACTCACTCGCATGTAGTGAATGGGGTGACCATTGTCCATTCGCACCCGTTTAAGAAAGACTCTCCCCATAGTCATACCACAGTCGAATTTCAATTGATTCATTTGCTGAGCCACGTGGCGACTACCGGAGCCGGTATCTTTTTTCTCTCTTTTCAGTTTATTGCTTATCTGCTCTATACCCTTTCGTGGCGTCCGGATAGGGCAGGATACTGTTCGTCCGTCGTGGGCGTGGTATCTTTGCGGGCACCTCCTGCCGGAAGATAGAACCTCTCTCTCACTGCATTATTTAGAAAAATTTATTTAGTAATTCTACTATCCAAAAATGAAAATGAAGAAATATATATTTTTCCTCGTTGGCCTGTGTTGTGCCCTGTTGCCTGCTATGGCCGACCAACCGGAACAGCTGGAACTGAAAGCGTCTGATGCCAATATTATCGGTCATGTACTCGATAAAAAAACGGGTGAACACCTCTCTTATATAACAATCGCCCTGAAAGGAACTACCATTGGTACGGTGACGGATGCCACCGGACACTATTTCCTGAAAAACCTTCCCGAAGGGAATTTTGTGCTCGAAGCCAGTTCGGTGGGGTATAAAACCATCAGTCGCAATGTCAGTCTCAGAAAAGGAAAGACACTTGAAGAAAATTTTGAGTTGGAAGAAGATGCCGTGGCGCTTGACGGAGTGGTGGTATCGGCCAATCGCAGCGTGACCAAACGGCGCCTGGCACCTACATTGGTCAATGTGGTAGATATGAAGATGTTTGAGAATACAAACTCGCCTACACTTTCGCAGGGGCTTAACTTCCAGCCCGGTGTCCGGGTCGAAACGAACTGCCAGAATTGCGGTTTCCAGCAGGTGCGCATCAACGGACTGGACGGTCCGTATACACAGATTCTTATCGATTCGCGTCCCATCTTCAGTGCCCTTTCCGGTGTTTACGGGTTGGAGCAGATTCCTGCCAATATGATCGAGCGCGTAGAGGTGATGCGAGGCGGAGGTTCTGCCCTGTTCGGTTCGTCCGCCATTGCCGGAACCATTAATATCATCACCAAGGAGCCACTGCGCAATTCGGGGCAGTTGGCACATACCCTTACTTCTATCGGCGGCAGCTCGTCTTTCGATAATAATACTTCGCTGAATGCATCGCTGGTGACCGATAATCATCGGGCGGGACTCTATGTGTTCGGGCAGAACCGTCATCGGGATGCGTACGATCATGATGGAGACGGTTATTCCGAAATGCCGAAACTTAAAAACCAGACAGTCGGCTTCCGTTCGTTCCTCAAGACAAGCACTTATTCTAAGTTGACATTCGAGTATCATCACTTACAGGAGTTCCGTCGTGGCGGAAACCTGCTGAACCGTCCGCCTCACGAGGCTGACATTGCCGAGCAGATTCAGCACTCTATCAACGGCGGCGGCTTGAAATTCGATTATTTTGCTCCGAATGAAAAACACCGTCTGACCGTTTATACTTCGGCACAGCATACGGACCGCGACAGTTATTATGGCAGCAAAAAAGACCAGAACGCCTATGGAAAGACAACGGACCTGACCTTTATCGGCGGTTCTCAATATGTGTACAGTTTCGGTAAATGCCTTTTCATGCCTGCCGACCTGACTGCGGGATTGGAGTATAACCGGGATAACCTGAAGGACGATATGTGGGGATACAACCGTTATACGAAGCAGACGGTAAATATCGGTAGTGCTTTTTTGCAGAATGAATGGAAAAACGAAAAATGGAGCATTCTCTTGGGCGGACGTCTGGATAAGCACAATCTAATCAACCACGTTATCTTTAGCCCTCGTGCCAATCTCCGTTTCAATCCTTCCGAGGACATTAATCTCCGCTTGAGTTATTCGTCGGGCTTCCGTGCCCCGCAGGCTTTCGACGAAGACCTGCATATTGAGAATGTAGGCGGAACGGTGTCGATGATTGAGCGTGCCAAGAATCTGAAAGAGGAAAAATCTCAGAGTTTCAGCGCCTCAGCCGATATGTATCACCGTTTCGGTGCTTTTCAGGTGAACTTCCTGGTTGAAGGTTTTTATACCAGACTGTCGGATGTATTTGTACTCGAGAACATCGGAGAGCGGGACGGCATTCTTATCAAAGAGCGGCGTAACGGTTCAGGTGCCAAAGTATTGGGACTATCGATGGAGGGAAAAATGGCTTATCTCTCTTTGTTCCAGTTACAGGCAGGAGTCACCTTGCAACAGAGCCGTTATGACGAACCGGAAAAGTGGAGCGAAACGGCACCGGCCGAGAAGAAGATTTTCCGTACACCGAATACCTATGGGTACTTTACGGCAACGTATACGCCGATCAAGCCTCTCTCATTATCCCTGTCGGGCACGTACACCGGCTCGATGCTGGTGCAGCACATGGCCGGTTATATTGACAAGGATGTGGCGGTGAATACACGCGATTTCTTCGATATGGGAGTCAAGGTGGCCTATGATTTCAAACTTTATAAGTCGGTGGACCTGCAATTGAGTGCAGGTGTGCAGAATGTGTTCAATGCTTATCAGAACGATTTCGACCAGGGAGTGGAGCGTGACTCCGGATATATTTACGGTCCGGCTGCTCCGCGAAGCTATTTCGCCGGAATAAAGATCAGCTATTAACTCCATTACATTTGAATGGAAACCGAACTGCTGTTCGGTCGAAATGAAAAAGAGCGTAATGAACGGCGTTTACGCCTGCTCATTACGCTCCGAAGTTATAAAATACTATTTACTGGTTTTAGGAAGTTGGTTTGGAAATAAGGTTTTAGTTACCACTACTGATATTATCATTCATAGTACCATAACCGTAGATGTAGTAATCAGCCATACTAAACTTTCCGTCATTATCCAACGTGACAAAAATGCGGGCACCACCGCCCCATTGTGCTTCATATTCAACATCAAATTTTTCAGTTATCTCCTTTTCTGATGTATTTTCATCCAAAATAAGGCTTACCATACCTGTTGGAACTGCATCGGAGGTATATTCTTTGAAGAATTTTTGGTCTTTTACATAAGCTTCGAGACCATTAGGCTTTTGGTCACTTCCCTTTACCATATAGACTTTGCTGGTATTTTGTCCTTTGGTTACCTTTAACTTGGCAAAATATCCCCAACCGGCCTCTTCATCATCACCGCTTGACACAACCGCCAATGTCAGTGCTCCATTACCTGAGAAGTCAGCTTCTTTCGGTGCTTCCACTTCTGCCGCTTTAGTCTGAATACCATTCTTACCTTCACCAGCCTTATCCACCAAGTCAACAATCTCACTCAGCTTACCATCTTTATCAACCGTTACAGCTCTTAAGTGATAAGTAGAACCCGGACTTAAAATATACAATCCGCCGTTGTTTTCCTCAGTCTTAAGTTTGCCCAAATCTTCTACTTTATATTCAATCCACTGTACATTGCTGGAAGCTTCATCCACCATTATCCAATCAAGGTTAGCAGGAACAGATGTTTCCCAGAATACACGAACCGCTGTCGTATTTTCATTGACACTGATATCTACAAGCAGTTTCTCCGGAGATGTCTGTTCGGGGAAGCTGACACTTGTAATACTACCTACTCCCTCAAAAGTAGGACGTCCCGTTGTAACTCCGGTATAAACAATCTTACCAAGCTTGCCTTGCTTGTCGATAGGTATGGCATATACATAATACTTGGTATTAGGAACCATATCCTTGCTGGCAAACTCTTTTGAGAACGGTTGAGTGTATGTAACAGGAACGCTTGCACCCAACTTAAGAATGCTGGCTTCGATTTCGGCTACAGACATCTCTGCAAAAGGCTTACTACTGTTTTTAGCAATAGCACCTGCATCTGTCTGTCCCACAATCATTTTGGCACAATTGGCATCTGCCGTAAAGGTAGCTTCAAAGCTTCTCAAAGCAATCTTACCGGCAGGAATCTCTATGCTTGCCACCACTTGTCCGTTAAGTTCTGCATCGGGCACAGTGACTTCTTTTGTAAAGACCGTTCCCTTACCCTCTGCATCTACCGCATAAATGGCAACAACCACCTCGGTTTCATCTGTTTCCAATGCGGTCAGAATAATACCCTTGCTTTCACTGATATCCTTATCCTGCAAAGCACTTCTTACCAATGTCTGTTCATTAAACGTAGCGCTTACGTCCGACCAGTTGTAGGGCTGCATAGGATAATCCTTGTTGGGATTCAAAGAAAGTTCAGCACTTTCAATAAATTCTGCTTCCTTGTAGATTTCTTCATACTTATCCTGTCCGGTTTCAAGGTCTTTACCCATATATCCCTTTATAATTGCCCCAATCACATACTTGGCGCACTTAGCCCCTTTCTTCACCTCTACATCCATAGAGAAAGCGGAAAGGTTCTTGATTTCAAATTCCACCAATTCGTCCATCAGGTCCTCATACTTGAATATGAACTCCTTGACAGCTTCCTGGCTCTTGCCGCTCTCATTCTCGGCATAGACAGTCAGAACATAATCCTTATCTATATCGATGGGGATTTCCAGTTTAGTCTCTTCCTTGCCGGTTACAGCCGTATATGCGGCAGCAGACTCGCCTTTCGGTTCGCACTTCCAGTACCATTTTTCCGTATCATCGGAAGGGGTAACGGTTACTACGGCTTTGGTATTGTCGGCGCTAAGAGCAGGTTCGCTCACCGTGATAGTAGGTAAAGCCGGCTTTTCCGGTGTCGGATCGTTTTTGTCTTTGTCGTCCGAGCAACTTGTCCATACGCAAGCAGCCATTGCCAGTATGGGAAGCATTGTCTTAAAAATGTTTTTCATACATTATTAATTAATTAGTTAATAAATAAAGATAAATACTATAAGTAGAAAACAGGGAGATAATATGGGAAAAACAAAGAGGAAAAAGAGAGAGTTACCACACTGTTATCTTTTTGCAAAATTATAAATTATTTATAAAAACAAGATAGAATATATAATTTTTTTCGGAACTTTTTCTATATTTGTTGCAAATATATCCAAAGAAAGTTTTAAACAAAGGGCTTTTTGTAAATATAAAATTAACATTATTACAGCATTCTTAAAAGCAGACAAACAACAAGCAACCCCGATGTTATCCTTTAATTGGACTGATATTATAGAAAAACGTAAGCAAACAAAACTGTAAAAAAAATAAAAGGACGGCAATATACACTTTAAAAATGTCTCTTTCCGCTCCAGACTAAAAAACAGAAACATTAAGTATTAATCAAATCATTAGAAGAACAAAGATGAGAAAATCAATTCTCTTGTTTGTGCTTTTAACTCTGTTCGGAATCCCGTACCTATTGGCACAGGGCGGATTCCGGATTACAGGACAAATCCTATCGGCGGAAGACAACCTGCCGGTAATCGGAGTATCTGTAGTTGAAAAAGGCACAACAAACGGTGTAATTACCGATATCGACGGAAATTACAGTATCACGGTAAGCAAGTCTCCCGCCACCTTGCAGTTTTCGTACGTAGGCATGAAGACGGTAGAAAAGCTGTTTACAGCGGCAACCCGCTACAATGTGATTATGCAACCGAACACCGAAATGGTGGACGAAGTGGTAGTAGTGGCATACGGCGTGCGCAAGAAAGGAACTATAGCCGGCTCCGTATCCACCGTAAAAGCGGAAAAGATGGAAAATGTGCCGGCAGCCGGCTTCGACCAGGCGTTGCAGGGACAGACACCGGGATTGTCGGTCATCTCCAATTCGGGAGAACCCAGCAAAGCCGCCGTGTTCCAGATACGCGGCACAAACTCAATCAACTCAGGCACATCGCCGCTGTTTATCCTCGACGGCGTGCCCATTGCAAGTTCGGACTTCAACACCATCAGCCCGGGCGACATCGAATCCATTTCCGTGCTCAAGGACGCCTCGTCCACCTCTATCTACGGGGCACGCGCTGCCAACGGCGTAGTGGTAATCACCACCAAGCGCGGGCTCTCCATGGACAAGGCGAAAGTAACGCTGCGCGCGCAATACGGATTCTCGCAACTGGCATCCGACGGCAAATGGACCATGATGAACACCCCCGAACGCATACAGTTTGAGAAAGAAATAGGCCTGGACACCGGGCAGGACTACGACCTGCTCTCACGCACCAACGTCAATTGGCTGAAAGAGATATTCAACGACCGCGCACCGTTGCAGAACTACGAAATCTCCGTGAACCGCGCCACCGACCGCCTCAACTACTACGTATCGGGCGGGTTCTACGACCAGGACGGTATCGCCCAGAACTCTTCCTTCCGGCGCTACAACATGCGCGCCAATGCCGAAGTGAAAGCCAGCAACTGGCTGAAAATAGGCACAAGCACCATGTCTGCCTACGAAGAGGTGCAGCAGGCGGAAGAGGGGGAAATGGCGATTTACACGCCGATAGCCGGCTCGCGCTTCATGCTCCCCTACTGGAGCCCCTACAACGCAGACGGCTCGATAGCCTCGGAGAACAACGGCACATGGACGGGCACGGGACAGAACCCCATCGAATGGATGGCGAACAACCCGGTGAGCTATAAGAAGTACAAGGTACTCTCCACCGTATTTGCCGACATCACCCCGATACAGAACCTGACCGTACGCATACAGTTCGGCGCCGACTACTCGCACGCCACCACTTTCATGCAGTCGTTCCCGAGCTACGTCATTAACAACGAGCAGGGCACTGCCGGACGCAACTCCTCGGACGTGCTGAAACTGAGCGAAACCGCCACCGCCAACTACCGCTGGGCGCTGAACGACGACCACTCCTTCAACTTCATGCTGGGGCAGGAAGCCATGGACTACCAGTCGAGCGGCTTCCAGGTAGTGACGAAAGGACAGTCCAGCGACTTCCTCACGAACATCAGCTCCGGCACGCGCGCCTCGTCCTGGGACGACACCACCAGCGCATATTCCTACCTCTCGTTCTTCCTGCGCGGCGAGTACAACTACAAAGACCTCTACTACGGCGAAATGGCACTGCGCACCGATGCCTCCTCGCGCTTCGGCAAAGACCACCGCTGGGGTATGTTCTGGTCGCTGGGATTTATGTGGAACATCAAAAACGAATCGTTCCTGAAAGACACCGAATGGCTGACAAGCGCGCAAATCGCACTCAGCACCGGTACTTCGGGCAACTCGGAGATACCCTACTACGACCACCTGGCACTCGTTTCGGGCGGGCCGAAGTATAACGACGAAGCCGGTATCTACCCCAAACAGAGCGGCAACGAAGAGCTGAGCTGGGAACAGACCTGGTCCAACAACATCGGGCTGCGCCTGGGCTTCTTCAACCGCGTCAACCTCGACATCGACTTCTACCACAAGAAAACCACCGACATGCTGATGTCCGTACCCGAAAGCTATGCCATTACCGGCGAGGGCTACCGCTGGGACAATATCGGGGCGATGGTGAACCGGGGCGTGGAAGTGTCGGTCAACGGCGACATCATACGCACCAAAGATTTCACCTGGAACCTCAACGCCAACGTGTCCTACAACAAGAACAAGCTGGTGGAACTGTACAACGGCGTGCAGGAGTACGTAAACTCCACCACCGGACTGAAATTCGTCGTGGGGCATCCGGTACATGAATACTTCCTGAACCGCTATGCCGGCGTGAACCCCGCCAACGGCGACGCCCTGTGGTACACCAAAGACGGCGAGCTGACCACCGAATTCAACGAAAGCGACAAGGTAATGACCGGCAAGACGTTCGATTCGCCGTGGGCGGGCGGCTTCGGCACTACCTTTGCCTGGAAGGGCCTTTCGCTGTCGGCACAGTTCAGTTGGATGGCCGACCGCTGGGTGATGAACAACGACCGCTTCTTTGAAGAGAGCAACGGACTGTACAGCACCTACAACCAGTCGCGCCGGCTGCTGTACGACCGCTGGAAGAAACCGGGCGACATCACCGACATCCCCCGCTACGGCGTGACGGCGCAACTGGACGACCGCTTCCTGGAGAACTCCTCGTTCCTGCGCCTCAAGAACCTGACACTGGCATACGCACTGCCGCAGCCACTGCTGAAAAAGACCAACTTCTTCACCTCGGCACGCGTGTACCTGCAAGGCCAGAACCTGCTGACCTTTACGGGATTCACCGGACTCGACCCCGAAATGTCGAGCAATATCTACCGGGCACAGTATCCGGCTTCGCGCCAGTTTACGCAGGGCATCGAAGTATCATTCTAACCCTATCAAGCAAAAGAAAGATGATTAAGAAATTCAAACTATATATCATGCTGGTTGCCGTGGCGCTGTCGTCCGTCTCCTGTCTGGACAAAATGCCGGAAGACGGCATTCCTTTCGACGAGTCGCTGCAGACGGTATCCGACATAAACCTGGCGGTCATAGGTATCTACGACGCTTTCAGGAGCAAATACCTCTATTCGGGCAACCTGACGCTGCTGCCCGACATACAGACCGACCTGGTGTACGGAGTGAACGGCAACACCAATGTGTACGGCGACATCTGGCGCTGGAAAGAAATCAAACCCACCAATACCGACATCGAAGCCGTGTACGGTGCGTTGTACGATGTTATCAACCGCTGCAACTTCATGCTCGACCGCGCGGACGCCGTGCGGAAAAAGACCACCGACGACAAGGATCTCGACAAGCTGGACCAGTGCTGCGGCGAAGCTTACTTTGCCCGTGCACTCGCCTACTCGGAGCTGGTGAAGCTCTTCTGCAAGGCATACGAAAGCGATGAGGACGCCGCCGGCCAGTTGGGAGTTATCCTGAGCGAACACTATCTGGGCGATGAAACCATGAGGCGCGCTTCGCTGAAAGACTCCTACCAATTTATCCTCGACGACCTCGACCGTGCGGCAGAGTTGCTGGAACTCGAAGAGGACTTCGACACCGACACGCAGGGAACGCTGTACGACAGCATCTACTTCAACGAATATACGGTGCATGCCCTCCGCGCCCGCGTACTTCTCTATATGAAGCGGTGGGACGAGGCCATCAAGTATGCCACCAAAGTCATCGACAGCGGTTACTACTACCTGTCGAGCTGTACGCGCGCAGCCACCTCAAGCGCCAGCTACTACAAGTATATGTGGACGAACGACTTCTCCACCGAAGCCATCTGGAAAGTGGGCTTTACCGTTAATGCCTACGGCGGCGCACTGGGACAGGTATTCGCCAACTACGACTACAGCACCCTGCGCCCCGACTACGTGCCGGCTACATGGGCCGTCAACCTGTACGACATGAACGACCTGCGCGTATCCGCATTCTTCCAGAGCTTCACCACCGGATACAGCCACGGGCTTACATGGCCGCTGCTGATAAAATACTTCGGCAACGAATCGTTCACCAACTACAACATCCTGCACGTCAGCATGCCGAAAGTGCTCCGCCTGTCGGAACAGTACCTCATCCGTGCAGAAGCATACGTGCAATGCGACCAGCCCGACTACGGCAAGGCGGGAAGCGACATATCCGTACTGCGCACGGCACGCTACTCCTCCTACGGCGGCTCCACTTCCCTGAACAAGGAGAACGCGATGGACGTCATCGAACAGGAGCGCGTAAAGGAGCTATACATGGAAGGCTTCCGCCTGCACGACCTGAAACGCTGGCACAAGGGATTTGAACGCACGCCGCAAGACCAGTCGCTGTCCAACGGCAGCAGCCTGAAAGTGGAAAAAGACGACCCGCTGTTCGTATGGCCCATACCCCAGCACGAGCTGGATGCACCGGGCTCGGAAGTAGAACCTAATGAAAGTAACAAATAAGCCAAAAGATTTATGATAATGAAGAAACTATTAACCGGATGTATGGTAGCCCTTGCCATCCTGGCAGCCCTGGCAGGACTTGCCGGATGCGACCAGGACAAGGTGCTGTACAGCGGACGCAACTACCTGATGTTCTCCGATACGCTTTACCACTATGCCGTACAGGAGAGCAACGAGAAGTTCGAAGTTCCCGTATCCGCTACCAGACGTGCCGACTACGACCGCACGTTTGCCGTGGAAGTGGTGGACAAGGAAAGCAATGCCGTGGAAGGAAAACATTACAGGATTCTTTCCAATACCGTAACCATCAAGGCGGGCGAAACCGCCGCCAATGTCGAGATAGAAGGCGTGTACGAGAATATCGGCATCAGCGATTCGCTGGGATTTGCCCTGCGGCTGATAATCCCCGAGACCGAACAGTGGCACAAATACGGAACGGAGACCAAAGTGGTGATGCAGAAAGTATGCCCGTTCGACATCAATGCCTTTACCGGCTATTGCAAGGTCACTTCCTCGCTTTTCAATACCTATATGACGAATACGACCCTGCGCCTGATAACGTCCGAAGTCGTGGAAGGGGAAGAGAATACGATTGTACTGCACGGACTCTACTTCGACGGATATGACACCAAGCTGAAATTCAACTACGACGATTTGCTCGAACCCAGCATCGAAATGGAAGAACACGTCTGCGGCAGCACTGCCGAACTGTTCGACACCACACATGGCAACGGCAAGCTGATGATGACACAGCCGTCGGGCTATCCCGCCTACTTCAGCACGTGCGAGAAGTTCGTGTTCCACTACGTCAACATCCGGGTAGACAACAAGGACGGCTCGCTGGTGGGCGTGGTGGATACTCCCGCCAACATCATCGAATGGATAAGCGAAGCGGAAGCCGAAAAGCTGAAAGAACAAGGATATTAACTTTATAACCCCTACAATTATGAAAATAACAGAACTGAAAAGCATGAGCCTGATTATGGTGCTCGCCATGATGATAATGACAGCGTTCACCGCCTGTTCGGACGACGATAACGAAGGCAACAAAACCGTTGTTTTCCCTGAGCTTGCAAACATCAGTAGCGCAGCCGGAGAAACTACCGAACTATCTTTTGAAGCATCTGCGGACTGGGAACTCTCCAGCAATGCCGGCTGGTGCAAATTCCAGAACGGCGAATTCCTGGAAAGCCTCATCTACGGAAAGACCGGAAAGCAGACCGTTACCATTATGACCTCCGCCGACGGACAGAACTACAACGAGGATGCCGTAGCGGAAATCACACTGAAAATGGGCAATGCCTCGCAGGTAATCTACAAGGTGACGCGCGCCAAAAGAGAATATGCCGACCTCGTTGTCAGCGATGAAGCAGGCAATATATATGACCGGACGCACCCGCTGACCATCAAGGGCAATACCGCTACCTCACCCGTCTATACCGTTATCAAGGCACAGGCGGAAAACGGCGTGAAGATAGGCTTCACCAATCCGGAATGGCTGAGCTATGTCATAGACGAAAAGGCGGGAACGTATCAGTTTACGTTCAATACGGCAAACACGAGCGGACTGAATCCCAAGTATCCGATTACCGGAAACAGCTATACCCTGACTTTCGTTACCGAAGACGCCACGACCGCCAAAACGGACAAGGTGCGCAAGGTGGAGATTCCCGTCGTGTACGAAGGACTGCAACGGGACGCTATCGGCATCAGCCCCACGTATCTGAACGCGCTGGCAAGCGTGACGGGAAAAGAACTGTCGGACGATACTGGAATTCTGGAACAGATGCAATCGACCGTTACCGTATATAATGATGAATTCGAGACTGTGGTATTCGCCATGAAGAACCAGGACGGTGAATTCAGTTATGATTTCAACAGTACGGTAGACTGGCTGCACGCCGTTACAGGAACAGGCAGTAATAAGGATAAGGTAACGGTCACCGCCGACCTTAACGAGAATACGGAAGAGCGAGCAGCTACCGTCATGGTATTCCCTAAAGCCGTTTATGATGAAATAAAGAGCAACTGGGCAGGCAACCTCATCGACGAAAGCACGGGAGACATCAAGTCCAACTATGCGAACAATGTCATGACCAATATCACACAGGAAGCCTGGCAGAAACAGGGTGACAGAATTAAATTCAAAGCGCTGTTTATGTATGCGTACGATTACGACCAGACCGGGTTCAGAAACATCAAGGACTTCTTTGAAGGCACTGTTATCAAATTTGAGGACTTGGAGAATTCGGACGGTGTCGGCGAATATAATGTAACCGGCAACAATGTATGGAAAGCCACCATCCCCAAAAGCCTGCTCAAGAAATTCGACGAAATCGGAGAACCGGGACACGGTCCGGGAAAAATCATTTTCGAGCCCGTTGAAGCGGCTACCGACCAGGAAATAACGGAAAAAGCCTCTCATGCAGGTATTTCATCCGAAAAGATGTCAGGTCAGGCATGGTCACAGGACGCACGCAAACTGGTACGTATCAACGGAATAGGTTTCTGCTTCGACAACACCAGCTATGAAACATACGCCAACGATTACCAACTGGTGGTCAAGGGCGAAGGCGAAGAGATTCTTGCACTCTGCATCGTAGAAGTATTTGACGATACACAAAGCCAAACCACCTTCTGACGGAATATGTACAAGCAACCACTGTAACTCAAACTACAGAAAAGAAAGAATAAATGAACTCAAAGAGAATTATAAAAGGAAAACTGTTTCTTGCAGCACTTGTCACCATGCTATGCGGCATGGTGGCAGGCGGATGCTCTGACGACAAGGACGAACTGGCGGGCAAACAATACGGTCACGTACAGTTCAGGCTCTACAAGTCGGCATCCTATACGCAGGAAGAGACAACCCGGGCCGGCACGGCATCTACGCGTGCCACCGCAATGGACCGGTTGAGCGACGCCCAGAAAGTGGAAATCGAAATGCAGCACAACGGTATGAGCATCACCCAGACCCTCGTGCTGAACGCCTACAACGAGAGCAACGCCGAATACGGCATGAGAAGCGACAAACTGGAGCTTCTGACCGGAACGTATAAAATCGTAGGTTACAAGCTGCTCGACAAGCTGGACGAGGTGATTACCGGCATATCTCCCGGTGCGGACGAGACGTTTGAAGTCGTTTCGCGCGGACTGACCACCAAAGACCTTGTTGCCGACTCGCAAGCGCGGGGCATGGTGACTTTCAAGCTGATAAAGTCCGGACTCACCACACGCGCCGCCGACGGTGAGAGCATCGACTACCTGTTCAGCGACATAAAGGTTATCGACATAACGGTGACCAACACGTTTACACGCGTGCCCGTCACTATCAAGAACCTGAAAGTGACTTATAAGGAAGAGTATGAAGAACATCCGAATACGGACTATACCGACGACAACAAGCACAAAGACAAATATAAGGATATCGGTACCGCCAAATGCGACTCGGCAGTATGGCTGCCCGCCGGCACGTATCAGGTAACCTCTTACACCATTTATAAGAAAAGCGGTTCGGTAACCTCTACGCTCGACTCCAGAAGCCAGCTTGCGGGAGAGATGTTCAGCGTAGAAGATAACAGACAGACGGACGATGCCCTTGTGCCCATCCAACTGTCGCCGACAGCCGCTTACATCAAGGACTACATCGCACTGAAAGCCATTTGGGAAGCGCTCGACGGAAGAAACTGGCACTATACCGGAGAGACAAGCCCTGCCGGAGCAACCTGGAACTTCAATAAGGAGGTAGACATGTGGGGCGACCAGCCCGGCGTGTCGCTGGACAGCAAAGGACGCGTTATCAGCCTGTCTCTCGAAGGCTTCGGCGCCAAAGGCAGAGTGCCCGACGCCATCGGCCAACTGACCGAATTGAAAGTGCTTTCCCTCGGGTCGCACAACGAAAAGCTGGGCGGCAGACTGTTCGGCGCAGGCGGAATAACGCCCGATATGAGCGATGCACAGAAACAGAAGATGCGCATGCACTACAAGGAACTGTTCCTCGACTACGACCCCAGGGAGAATATGTCGGAACTCCTGCAGGACGGCATTAACCGCGACCCCGAAATGGCAAAGATAAAGAAAAGCAACCGTATCAGCATGAAAGATATACAGATAGGCCAGACAACCAACAACATTACTTTCATATCCAAAGCGGTAATGCGGTTGAAGAACCTGCAACAACTTTATATTGCCAATTCTCCCATTAAGGCTGAGGACATCTGCACAGATTGGGAAAACGAAAATTCCGAATATGCCAAGTCATTTAAAGAGGAAAGCAGCTCCTGGGCATGGAGAACCCTGACCGACCTGACGGACGTAGAGGTGTACAACTGCCCCAACCTGACGAAACTTCCGGAATTCCTATTCGAACTGCCCGAAATCCAGTTGCTGAACATCGCCAACAACAAAGGCATTGACGGACTGAACGGAGCAAGAGACGGAAGCGGCGAGCAACTGACAGCCGACTGGAAGAAATTAGCGGATGCAACTGTAGGAGCCAAACTCCAGATTCTGTATCTCGGCAACAACAACCTGACTAAATTTCCGGAACACGCATCATTGAATAAAATGAGGAAACTGGGACTGCTCGACTGTATCAACAACAACCTTACAGGAAAGCTGGAAGCCTTTGGCAAGGAAGTGGAATTCACTACCCTGACTCTGGACAACAACCAAATTACCGAAATACCGGAGAACTTCTGCGGTTTCACCGAGCAGGTAGAAAGCCTGAGTTTTGCGCACAACCTGATAGAATACATCCCCAATATCTTTAACGCAGAATCCGTCTATACAATGGGGTCTGTAGACTTCTCGTACAACCGGATAGGACAGAATGACGGGAAAAACATTAATTGCAGCCTGGACGACTTCAAGGGAATTAACGCCTCAACGATTTCTTTGTCGAACAACCTTATCAGTAAGTTCCCCACGGAACTGTTTGCCAAAGGTTCCCCCATCTCCACCATCGACCTGAGCAACAACCTGATGACGGAGATTCCGAAGTACTCGCTAAGGTCGGAAACTGGTAACTACAAGAACACGTATCTGCTGACCGTTATCGACCTTCGCTTCAACAAGCTGACCAAGCTGTCGGACGACTTCCGCGCAACCACGCTGCCTTATCTGAAGAACCTCGACCTCAGTTATAACTGTTTCTCGAAGTTCCCGACCGAACCGCTGAACAGCAGCCAGTTGCAAGCTATCGGCATCCGCTTCCAACGCGATGCCGACGGCAACCGCATCTTGCGCGAATGGCCTACGGGAATTACCAGTTGCCCCAGCCTTATACAGTTGCAGATAGGCTCAAATGATATCCGCAAGGTAAACGAAACGCTGACATCGCAACTCTACATCGTGGACATCAAGGACAACCCGAATATCAGCATCGACGTAACAAGCGTATGCTCGCAAATAAGGGCAGGCATGTATAAACTGATTTACGACAAGACTCAGGATATCCGTGGCTGTGATGCTTTAGACATAAAACGATAAACCAATAAGATTCTACCAATGAAATATGTATATAAAATAATGACGGGGCTGGCTCTCTTCGCAGGGCTGGCAAGCTCGTGCAAAGACGACGACGCAAGCATCCCCGGCGGCATTGCAGTGGATAAGGAAGAGATAACCGTAGGGCCCGAAGGCGGAACCGAAAGGATTACGGTCAACTCTTACAAGAACTGGGTGGCCGGAGCATCCAGACCGTGGATCGCCGTATCGCCCGCAAACGGTTCGGGTACGGCGGAATGCCGGCTTGCCATCGACTCTACCTTAGAGAACACGGCACGCACCTCGCAAATACGCTTTGCACTGGAAGGCCAGGAATCCAAACTGATAACCGTTACCCAGTTCGGTTTCGGGAAACAAATCATCGCTAAAGAACCGGATGTGGACATCGAAAGTTCGGCAGCTTATAACAAACGCCTTTTCGAGGCTGTCATATCCAGTAACGTCAACTTCCTGATTGATAAAGAGCATATCGACTACTCCTTTGCCGAAGAAGAGACAATGACCAATGAGGATAAAGCAGAATTCGGAGCCGACCGGACAGGCTGGATTACCCCTCCCAAAGATACGGACCTGAAACTGAACCTCGACCGGAAAGCCCGTCCGCGTACGGTCAAGGCAAAATTCCGCTGGGAAATGAATACGACTCCCTACACCCGGATAGCGAAAATACGCTTTGTTCCGCAAAATCCGGATGAGGACCAGTTGGTGGACGACAACGGCAATCCTATCGAAGCTTTCATTTTGACTGTGACCCAAAAGGCAGCTCCCAAGATTGAGGACAACCGTTCGGGAGACTCGCTGGCAATCATCACCATCAACGAGAAGATTCAAAGCATGATGTCCTTCGATACAAGTGAGAATATGCAGAACTGGGATAACGTAACCCTATGGGAGGCAATCGACAAGGATGTACCCGAAGGTGCGGTAGGACGCGTGCGTTCCGTCAAATTCTCCCTGTTCGACCTGCAGGAAGGTGAAACACTGCCCAAAGAAATACGTTATCTCAAATACCTGGAATCGCTCGACATCCAAAGCAACTCCAACAATCAGATACGTATCGTAGCGTTGGGCGAGGAAATCTGCGAACTGAAATACCTGAAATCGCTGAGTGTATCCGCCTATGGCATGAACGAACTGCCCGAAAACTTCATCAAGCTGGGCGGCAAGGCAGACAAGAGTTATCGCGGACTGGAAAAACTGGACTTGTCGGGCAACAACTTCCCGTCGCTGGCTGCCATTACCGAAGTGGTAAATGAAGAAAACTTCCCGAATCTGCACGCGCTCAGCCTTGTCGGAAACCGCCGGAGCGACTCCTACTCCGACCTGAGTCAGGGACGTACCCACAATGGAAGGGAACTCGGTCTGTACATCGACATCAGTGCCGGAGCGGAAAAGGAAGCATTCCTGCAACTGCTCACTTGGGACAAGCTGAGAAGCCTGCGGTTCTCGTACAACTTCATTGAAGGGACATTACCTACGGATGAAGAGGTAGATACCGCACTCGAACGGGCAAACAAACCCAAACGTTATCAGGACGACGACTTCTCCGACAACAAGGAAGAGTACAAAGACAAACTGGTAGGCGATACCTGCATCTGGCTGAAAACGAGTGACAACGAAGTCACATTCACCGAAACTGGCGGAACCACCCTGCAAGTGAAAGGACAGGATGTGCCGCGCGTACTGCCGAAGGCACGCTCCTTCTCCATCAACCTGAACTTCCTGACCGGTCCGGTGCCCAAATGGATTCTGTTCCACCCGTATTTTGTAGAATGGGACCCCATGACACTGCTCTTCAACCAGCAGGAAAACGGCAAGAACTCCGCAGGATTCAAAGTGGGATTCAATAACGTCGATGCGGTGAAGTTCAACTTTGAGTATTACTACGGCAAAGAGAAGCCGGAAGGTACCAAAGTAAACGGAGTAGCTTATCCGCTATACTATTACAGGTATGTGGCGGGAGTCAACTAACCCCCAAACAGGTACTTATTAACAAGATAATATTAAACAGAAACAATGAAGAAAAGATTCTTATACATCGCACTCATTACCCTGACGCTAGGTGCCTGTACGGAACAGGATATCGTCGAACAGCCGTCCATCCCCACCGACGGGGGGACGGAAGTCCGGCTTCCCACCGATGTCAACTCGGGTGAACTGCTGATTAAGTTCAAACCCGAAATGACCGACATCCTCGACCGTACAATGACCCGCGCAGCGGGAAACGGCGGAGTGATGACCCGTTCGGGCATCCCCTCTACCGATGAGGTACTCGAAATTCTGGGCGGATACCATTTTGAACGTATCTTCCCGGTAGACAGCAAAAACGAAGAACGCACCCGCATAGCCGGCCTTCACCTGTGGTATCAGGTGAAGTTCGACGAAGGTACAGACTTGCAGGAAGCTGCCAGACGGCTTTCCCAATTAGGAGAAATCTCAAAGGTACAGGGCAACAGCCGCATCAAGCGCGCCTACAACCCCAAAAGCCGCCGGAGCTATGTGAGCCAGGCAGCCCTGCAACAGCGGGCAGCCACCCGAAGCGGAGTAGCGGCCGGAAGATTCTCCGACCCCGGACTTGCCTACCAGTGGCACTACACCAACTCCGGCAACAATGCTTTCGACAAGACAAACAGTACGGGAGAAACCCTTGCTGGCTCAATAGCCGGATGCGATGTCGGCTGCTACGAAGCATGGCAGAAATGCACGGGCGACCCGTCCGTTATCGTTGCCGTATTGGACGACGGAGTGATGTATACGCATCCCGACCTGGCAGGCAATATATGGGTAAACGACAAAGAGGAACTCTATGCCGGCACGGATGCCGACGGCAACGGATACAAGGACGACAGATACGGATATAACTTCGTACACAATACCGCAGCCATTTCGTGGACGGATGTAAGCGACATCGGTCACGGCACGCACGTATCCGGTACGATTGCCGCCATGAACAACGGATACGGAGTCTGCGGCATTGCCGGAGGAGACGGCACGAAGGATTCGGGCGTGAAGATTATGATTTGCCAGGTATTCGCCGGAGAAAACAGCGTGAGCCTGAACGGAGAAGCCCAAGCCATCAAGTATGCCGCCGACAACGGCGCCGTCATCCTGCAATGCAGTTGGGGATACAACTCCTCGGAAGCGAACGAAGTGGAAGGATACTCTCCCGGACCGGCTACCGAAAAGGAATGGGCGGATACTTATCCGCTGGAAAAGGAAATCCTGGATTATTTCATCAACAACGCCGGTTCTCCGAACGGAGTCATCGACGGCGGTATCGCCATCTTTGCATCGGGCAATGAATATGCGGGAAGCGCCTCCTATCCGGGAGCTTACTCCAAATGCGTAACTGTAAGCGCGGTTGCCGCCGACTTCACCCCGGCATCCTACACCAACTTCGGTCCGGAAGTGGACATATCTGCACCGGGCGGTGACACTGAATATTATAACGCTATAGGGGAAGAGGACAATGAGTTTTGGGAAAACAATGAGGTTTCCGGCTCCATCCTTTCTACCATGATTCGGAACGGAAGCCCTGCCTATGGTTATATGGACGGCACTTCAATGGCATGCCCTCATGTATCGGGTGTGGCTGCATTAGGTCTGTCGTATGCCGTGCAACAGCGCCGCCATTTCAAGGCAAGCGAATTTGTGGCACTATTGAAAGAGTCCGTAAAACCGGTTGATAACTGGTATAGCGGCGGAAAGAAGAAAACATACTACCGCAACCATAACTCACCGGCTGCCGCTCCCTCCGTCATGGAGCTGTCCAAATACATCGGCAAAATGGGCACGGGCGTAGTGGATGCAGGAAAGTTGCTGAACAACATCGAAGGAAGCGGTTCGGATATGAAAGTGCCGAATGTGTACGTTGCCGAAGGAGGCACATCGACCGTGAACCTTGCCTATTACTTTGTAAACGGTGAAACGCTGACCTATACCTGTACATCGGACGATGCCGCCGTGGCAACGGTAACCGTCGGCAACAGCCTGATGGAAGTAACCGGCGTAAAAACCGGCGCCACACACATCACAGTGAAAGTGAGCAACGGAAGCGAACAGACAATCACCGTTACCGTGCGCAAGAATGCCAACGACAACGGCTGGATGTAATTTAATGTAATTGATTAATGAAACTAATTACCTGGATAGTGCTATTGGTATTTGCCCGTTCCCCTTGGCAGCAAAAAGCCGACTCGCTGATAAATCCGCCACTGATGCAGCAGGCGGAATCCATACTGCGTTTCGACAAAAGCACGCTGGACATCGGAACGCTGACCGAGGATGATGCTCCGCAGGCCTACCGTTTCACGGGCAGGAACATCAGCAAGGAAGCCGTTACCGTCACAAAGGTACGGACCACCTGCGGATGTACGGCAGCAGAACTGCCTGCCGGAAAGATACTGCCGGGAGAAACCGCTACGATTGTACTGACTTATCATCCGAAGAATCATCCCGGAACGATAGATACGGACGCATTCGTCTATCTGTCCTGCTCGGAAAAGCACCCCGTAGCACGTCTGACCCTGACCGGGAATGTTCTTCCCGGAGCGGATGAATGGGCACGCTACCCGTATGCAATGGGCCGACTGAGACTGAAACAGAACCGGATGGAATTTCAGGAAGTGATGCCCGGAAAGCGACCTTCCGAACGGATTCTATGCGGAAACAGCGGAGACAAGCCGCTGCGCCTGTCGGCACTCGTCATTCCGAAGTTCGCAACTTTCCGGACGGAACCGGAAGTGATACAACCGGGCAGTGAAGCCGACATCGTGGTAACGGTAGACGCTTCACTGATTCCCGCCGGAAAGGAAAAGACATTCACATTCCCGATTATCATCGAAGGAGTGGATGCCCGGCCTTCGGACCGGACCCTGAATATAAAAGTAAACTATACCAAGTAACGATAAAAAACAAGAAACCCGAAATGAAGAATATTTTCAAACTAACGGCTTTGGCAGTCTTTCTGTGCTGCCTTGTGTCCTGCGATGACGATGAGCCGATAATACCGACCCTGGAAGTGACTCCCGCCAACCTGAACGGCACGTGGGAACTTTCCGAATGGAACGGAACTCCGCTGGCGGAAGGTACATACTGCTACGTGGTTTTCAACCGCAAGGAACAGACTTTTGAAATGTACCAGAAGTTCGACAGCATGTACACCCGCTACATCACCGGAAGTTTCAGTATCAAAAACGACCCTTATCTGGGCGCCGTCATCAGCGGAGAGTATGATTTCGGCAACGGTGAATGGAACAACAAATACATCGTGACCGACTTGCTGGAAAGCGGCTCGATGATATGGACGGCAAAAGACAACGAGAACGATGTAAACAAATACATACGTTGCGAGAAAGTACCGGAAAACATAATTGCGGAAGCAAAAGTGGACAAGGGCGAGTAAAGCAGAATTTCAGCTTTTTTTTCATAAATTTTTACTCTAACAATTATTTGTGGGGAGTCTGTGAGGATTCCCCACAAGTGCGTTTGCACTAATCCTTTATATGCTTCTTCAAAACCGGATACAACACTTTTGCATAACGCATAAAACCTAAATCCGTAAAATGAACACCGTCTACGGTAGCCTCTCCATCATGCCCGATAATATCTTCGGAAGAGAGCAGGTAGATGTTCTTCTCTCCCCGCTTCTTCAGAGACCGGAACACAGCCTGCAAAGTCTCGTTCTTATTCTTCACTTCTCTGGCTACGGTCCTGTTAAAACGGGAATGGGTAAATATAGGATCCTCCACAAAAAGTACAGGCGTATCAGGATGCTTGCTACGGATAATGGAATAGAACTCACCGGCACGTTCCTTTATCTGCTCCACACCGGCATTCGGAACAAAATCAAGTACAAATACGGATGCATCCACACCCGCCATCACATAGGCAATCTCCAAATCCAATAAAGCATTGCCGCTAAATCCCAGATTGATACATTCCCGATTGAGCCAACGCTCCAGGATATTGGTATGCGCCATACCCGGACGGGAAGCGCAGCCTCCCTGCAGAATGCTTGTTCCGTAAAAGACAACCGGCTTCTTACGCACCGGCAGTTCCGTTGCCGGCCCGCTGATTTGAGACAGCGAGTCGATGCCGATGGAAAGAGAAGTCACCCCGTCGTATAAAGAAAGGAATAAAAGATATTCACGCTCTTCGGGCAGCATATCCTTCACGATGGTTGCCTCATTCACCTTTCCTTGCGGACGACCGCTTCCGGCAAACAGCCACTTCCCGTCTTGCAGGCAATACAAATCAAGTCCTTTAATGCCCGTAGGGGTCATGTGATTCATATTCCTGTTGAGCAGTACCTCCCATTTGGCGGCAATCCGGGTGGAATTGGAACGGAAACGTACGGCAAGCCCGGCACTGTTACGTCCCAACTCCCATAGAGGCTTACGGGAGATATTCCGTAAAGAGTCCGGCAAACGTTCGTAGCGTGTAAGGGTTGTCTCGGTAGCTTTTCCTAAAAGAGGAAAAGCGGAAGCGTCGTGATAGACGATTTGTGCATTGGCGGAGATAGCCAACAGCAGGCACAGAAGAAAAAAATTTGTTTTCATAGCAGTTAAATAATATATGGAATAAGGATTTCGGAGACTGAAACTCAAGTCTTCTGTCCCTTATTCCATATAAACTTTATTATAGATGATGTTAAGAATCCGTTTGAACTTTGTTCAAAAAGTATTTTCCGAAAGTGAAAAGTATCATTTCTTTTCAGCCTGCGCCCATTCTTTAGCCCCTTGCTCTTTCAGCTTGGCAGTAAACGCCTTTGCCTTTTCCATAACGGCGGCTTCTTCTTCGGGAGCGGCATAAGCATGCTTATACCCTTTCACCACGTTCCACTCGCCACGGGTAAAGTCGGGGAATGCCACCGGAGCGCAATTATTGTCCATGGAAAGTTCTCCTAACTCTGCCAGGCAGCACCACTCTGCCAAATCGTATACATCCATATCCAAAGGCAAACCGTTCTGCAGGCAATAAACCAGACGGCTATCCATGATAAAGTCCATACCGCCGTGACCGCCCACTTCTTTTGCCATCTCACCGTATTTCTTCAAAATAGGATGCTGGTATTTGGCTACAAGCGCTTCCATTTCCGCTTCCGGCAAGAAACCGTGCGAGTTCAAATCATCTACCTTAGGCTGCACACCCGAAGCAGTCAGTTGGTCGGCATCGAGCGCATACCCCTCTACAGGATACTTATTGGCAAATCCTTTCGAACCGGTCAACTGATACAGACGGTTATAGGGCTGGGGAGTCATCACGTTATGCTGTATCTCAATCACCTTACCGTTGGCGGTACGAATCAGCGTGGTGGTATGGTCGCCATTGCGGAAACCATTGCAGGCAGAGTCCGTCCTTGCCTCGACCAGAGCCTTTCCCACAACCGATTTGGTATCCATGGCAACCAGTGTCTGCATACGGTCGCCGCGGTGAATGTCGAGCGCCTGTGCCACAGGGCCGAGACCGTGAGTGGCATACACATCGCCGCGATGCTTCATGTTGTAATCCAGGCGCCAGCCCAGCTTGTCGCCCTCGCCGTTCTTCCAATAATGGTTCCAGAACGGGCTCAGGTTATGGATGTACGCACCCTGCGCACGGATTACCTCACCGAATACGCCCTGCTGCGCCATATTCAGCGTATTCATCTCGAACCAGTCGTAGCAGCAGTTCTCCAGAATCATACAGTGCTTGCGGGTCTTTTCACTCATGTCGACCAAGGCCCAGCACTCTTTCAGATTCATGGCGGAGGGCACTTCGATAGCTACATTCTTGCCGTTCTCCATAGCGCACATCGCCACGGGGAAGTGATGCAGCCAGTCGGTGGCGATATACACCAAATCTATATCATCGCGCTTGCAGAGTTCCTCATACCCCTTTTCGCCAGAATATACGGCTGCTTTGGGCAAGGATGCCTGCTTCAGATATTTCTGGCATGCCTCGGCACGTCCTTGTTCGTAATCGCAAAGCGCCACGATCTGCGTACCGGGGATATGGGTAAACCGCTCCACAGCTCCGGGGCCACGCATCCCCAAACCTACGAAACCCACGCGCACCACCTCCATTTTAGGCAGTGCCAGACCTATCACGCTTTTCCGGTCTGCCGGACGTTGGGGAGTTTCAACGACAATCGTTCCATTCTCCCACTGCCACTGAGTTCCTTTGTCGTTTGTCTGCACAGTGGATGTCGGTGAAGAACAGGCGCATAATGCGACACATGCGCCCAATAATAATACTTTCAAGCTCTTCATGCTTCTCAAATTTAAAGTTAATCGATACGGATACATCTTTTCGCTGTTCCGGTTTATTTATGTGTCTCCACAATCTTGGTAGGCGCCATTTCCATATTCCGGCGGTCAACCTGGCGGACTACGGCAGCAGCCAGTTGCAGGAACGCGCGTCCGGTCACGGTATTCTCGTCCAAAGCGACGGGGGTACCCTTGTCACCGCTCTCACAGATGCTTTGCACAATGGGAATCTGCCCCAGCAGAGGAACGTTCATCTGCTCCGCAAGCTGCTTGGCACCTTCCTTACCGAAGATGTAATACTTGTTCTCCGGCAGTTCGGCAGGCGTAAACCACGCCATGTTCTCTACCAGACCAAGGATAGGCACGTTCACCTTATCATTCGTAAACATGTTGATACCTTTGCGGGCATCGGCCAGAGCCACCGCCTGCGGCGTGCTGACAACAATAGCTCCGGTCATGGCAAGCGTCTGCACTACGGTGAGGTGAATGTCGCTGGTTCCGGGCGGAAGGTCTATCAGGAAATAATCCAGTTCGCCCCAGTCGGCATCGGCAATCAACTGTTTCAGGGCATTGCTTGCCATACCGCCGCGCCACAGGGTAGCCTGGTCGGGGTCTACGAAGAAACCGATAGACAGCAGCTTGATACCATACTTCTCGATAGGGATAATCAAATCACGGCCGCCGATGTTCTCTGCATACGGACGTGCATCTTCCACCTGGAACATCTTGGGCATGGACGGACCGAAGATGTCGGCATCCAGCAAACCTACCTTATACCCCAGTTTGGCAAGGGACACAGCCAGATTTGCCGATACGGTGGACTTGCCTACACCGCCCTTACCGGAAGACACGCCGATGATGTTCTTCACCTGCGGCAACAGTTTGCCCACTTCCGGGCGTGCCGCCTGACGGCTTTCCGTGGCAATCGTCACTTCCACTTCCGGTGAAACGTAAGTATGTATCGCTGTCTCGGCAGCTTTCACCATAGACTTCATAAAGGGATCGGTCGGCTTCTCGAAGATAAGCGAGAAACTGACCTTCATCCCGTCGATACGCAGATTGTCGGCAACCATTTCGGCCTCAACGAGGTTCTTCTTGTTGCCGGGATAACGCACCGTTGCCAGTGCATCGAGAATTAATTTAGGATAAAGAGTCATGTTATTTACTATTTTACGATTTACTATTCACTGTTTGACAACCATTGTTTATTTGCCGGTCTGGAGACTACTGCGCTTACTGCGGTTGTAGCTGCGGTACTCGTCCAATTCTATCTCTACATCGGGTTCTTGCAACTCTCCGCACTGAGGAAGCTGGAACTTGACGTATTTTATGGTCAGGCCACGGTCCAGCCACTGCTGTTCGTAATAGGTACGGATGCCGAGAATATCATCCACCAGTCCGGAGTGGTAGAGGTCGTCGGTGATGAACTCTACGGGAAGCCCGTTCTTCTCTATCATGTATTTGGTGTAGGTGAACATGAAGTTGCTGTCGGTCTTTACATGGATAGTGCCGCCGTCTTTCAGGAACTTGCGGTAGCGTTCCATGAAGTAGGTGGACGTAAGGCGTTTGGTGGCTTTCTTCATCTGCGGGTCGGAGAACGTGAGCCATATCTCGCTCACTTCGCCCGGAGCGAAGAAGCGGTCTATGATTTCGATGTTGGTACGCAGGAAGGCAACATTCTTCATGCCCGACTGCAAGGACTCGGTAGCTCCCGTCCACATGCGCGCCCCTTTGATATCTACGCCAATGAAATTCTTGTCGGGAAACATGCGTCCCAGTCCCACCGTGTACTCTCCACGGCCGCAGCCCAGCTCCAGCACAATCGGATTATCGTTCTTGAAAAACTGTTGATGCCAGTTACCCTTCATCTCAAACGGCACGTTGTCTACCGCCGAGTACGGATATTCAAACACGTGCGGATAACTTGCCATATCGGCAAACTTCTCTAACTTATTCTTTCCCATTCGTATGTATTAAAGTGTTTCTACCCGACCGGTATAATTATAAAAAGTACGGTCGGCAAAGCATTGGTGAAACAATGCGTATTTATCAATGCCCGTACAATGACAAACGCCCAGCCGTTGCGGCAAATGGCTTTCAAGGAAACGGGCTATCACATCAAATTTCTCTTTCTCGGTATTACGGATATGGAAACCGCCCAATACCAGTTTCAGCGAGGTCTGCGGAAAATACTCCTGCACCGCACGGATGATATTCGTAATGCCCCGATGCGAGCAGGCACTCAGCACGGACACTTCAGCGCCCTGTTTCAATGCCAACGCCAGTTCGTCCGTAAAGGTATCGGCCTGTTTCCGCCCTTCCGTCCACGTGAAGAAGTGTTCAAAATGCGTATCTTCTTCATCCGTAACGGGCAACTGCGGAAAGACAAACACGCCGCGGCACAATTCAGTAACCTCATCCACAAAACGGAAACGGGTGCTGTCCAAAGCATCGGGCTGCATCACTCCGTTTTCCCGTTCATCCTTGAACTTCGGCCGGAAGAGTTCTCTCTTGCAGACAACCTGTGCCTTGTCGTTCACGGCAAGAAAGTGATGCAGTCCGCCGGTGTGGTCGCGATGTCCGTGCGACAGTACCAGGAAATCCACCTCCTTCAAGTCAATCCCAAGTATCCGGGCATTGCGTATGAAAAGGTCGGAAGCTCCGGTATCGAACAGCAGGCGATGCTCACCCGTATCAACAAGCAGGGAAAGCCCGTGCTCTCCCTGTAGTCCCTTGCCGTAAACCGAATTTTCCACAAGGGTTGTAATCTTTATGCTCATGCGTTATTCCACGACAGTTACCCAACCGTGCGTATCAGGTTCGTCACCGTATTGGATAGCACGCAATTTGTTGTACAGCTTCGTGCAGACCGGTCCCGGTTTTCCGTCTTTGGCAATCACGTACGACTTACCGTTCTCCACATCGTCGATGCGCTCTATCGGACTGATAACGGCAGCCGTGCCACAAGCGCCCGCTTCCTCGAAAGTAAGCAGCTCTTCTTCCGGAACCGGACGGCGTTCTACTTTCATGCCCATATCCTCGGCCAGTTGCATCAGGCTCTTGTTGGTGATGGACGGAAGAATGGAAGTGGATTTCGGAGTGATATACGTATTGTCCTTGATACCGAAGAAGTTGGCAGCACCGCACTCGTCGATGTATTTCTTTTCCTTGGCATCCAGATAGAACTCGCAGGCATAGCCCAAATCGTGCGCTTTCTTATTGGCGCGCAAGCTGGCCGCATAATTGCCGCCCACCTTGTAGACACCTGTGCCCAAAGGTGCGGCACGGTCATATTCGCGGATAATAACGTACGGATTGGTGGAGAACCCTCCCTTGAAGTAAGGACCTACCGGCGTTACAAACACGACAAACAGGTATTCCTTTGCCGGATGTACGCCTACCTGTGCTCCCGTACCCACCAGCAACGGACGGATATACAGGGAAGCTCCCGATTCGTAAGGCGGAATGAAACGCTCATTCAGCTTCACAACCTTAAGAATAGCCTCTTTAAAGCGTTCCGTCGGCAACTCAGGCATCAGGATGCCACGGCAGGTAGACTGCAAACGCGCCGCATTCTCTTCCAAACGGAAAATACGTACCTTGCCGTCTTTGCCCCGGAAAGCCTTCAAACCCTCGAACGCTTCCTGACCATAGTGCAGACAAGTGGCTGCCATGTGCATAGGAATGGT
Source organism: Bacteroides stercoris ATCC 43183 (assembly GCF_025147325.1). Lineage (NCBI taxonomy): Bacteria > Pseudomonadati > Bacteroidota > Bacteroidia > Bacteroidales > Bacteroidaceae > Bacteroides > Bacteroides stercoris. Next base: position 1,444,863 of record NZ_CP102262.1, on the reverse strand, counting down.
TTCCTCGCTGCATACTTCCAATGCGCCCCACTGTTCGTTACGATAGTAAATCCTCACATTGTAATCTGTCTTCATATAGCCGAACGGCAGATTAGCCCAATCTAGTTCTTTCATATCTCGCTCGTATTAATTATTCGCTTTTATTAATTTCAAGACTAACTATTTGCAACAAAAGTAATGGTTATTCTTCATATTTCCTAAAGAAGCGGTGTTTTTTACGACATAAGAGCGACGATATGTTTTTTCCATTACATGCCAACTATGATAAAAAGATAAGCAGCCAGATTTTCATTGGTTGGAACTTTCTGTTTCCCTTAAGAATACCCTAAGTTTACCCTAAGTAAACTGATAGTTTAATGCGGTGAAACCAACAGTTTACTTAGGATAAACTAATAGTTTATCCGCATGAAACTTTCTCTATTTACCGGAAAGCGCCCAAATACACTGAGAATCAATTCATAGCCTCCATTTTACACAATAGGAAAAGCTATCGGGTCACTCTTTCCTTGTGGAGCATAACAGTGTGACAGATATTTTTCGTTTTTCAAACTTTGTGCAGGAAGCAGCAACAAGAATTAAACGGTGTGGAAAACGACATAAAAAAGACCGCTACCCAATAGCTGTCGGTAGCGGCCTTTATCCTTGTTAGAGAGAATTAAATTATCAAATGCTTGTTTTCACAAATTTACAGATGATATAAAAAATATTCCTAAAAAAGAGTTTATTCACACTTTCATTTATTCGGATAATTCCTTGACAGCAAGATTATCGTGCACCTATCGCTTTCGCCCATTCAGTGTCCAGCCAAGCTTTTTGAGTATCAGGAAACAAGTGGCTGTCAATAAAGCAACTGAGTCCGCAACTGCGAGACAGCCCGATGGGTTGCTGACTATAAGCACTGTAGAATTGTGGAGTGTGGTCTGTAAAAATCACAGCTTCTTTCAATGCCGCTTTAAAGGCATCAGTGTCATTGGTCAGTGCTTCAATATACTGCTCCAAGTCATAAAACAGGTGTGGATTAAGCCCTTCATAACCTTGAATGGCAGTCAAATCCACTTGCTTGTTTCCTACTGCAGTTACCACGTTTTTCACAGCAGCGGCCAAAGCTTCCAATTTATTGCTTTGTACCAGTGCGACAGTACCCGACGTTTGTCTGTATTTATTCATAAATGATTCGCAAGCGCCTTTCAAATCTTTTTGGAAGAGCTGCGATACGATTTCCTTATATGGGAATCCATCGGCCAGCACCTCTGTCGGTGAAGCTATTAAATAATCGGTTACATTTCGCAGATCATAAAGCGCTTCTATAGACGACATGAAGCAGGCATCGAATAACAAGTACTCGAATTTCAGTCCTTCAAACGCCTGTGCCAAAGCAGGAATTTCCATGTATTGAGTACCGTCCTGTCCGATAAACCGGGTGCTGGGTGCCATGACATGCTTGTCGAAAATAGAACTGGGCACCCAGCCGCTACCATGGCTGGAGAGTACTAATCCGTAGCTGTCAGCAGGCATTTCCTCCATCACCTTTTGCAAAACATTCTTCATGAATACGGGGTCTGTAGAAAGATCAGACTGAGTATATTCTTCGATAATCTGATGCGATGTCCGGTTATTCTCCTCATTGATGACCAGTTTGGTCAATGTAGACCGTTTGCCATTATCGTAGAATACAGCTACCTGATTTTTGTCGGACAGACGTATCAGGTGCCCGGCAGCTCCCTGAATAACGCGCAGGTTGGCCTCCATTTCCGTTTCCAATCCGGTATTGTCACCCATGTAATAGAAAATAAGCGTATGCTTCTTGTCGGGCACAGAGAAAGCCTTTGTTGCAATCTTTACACTAGCAAGCACGTTTTCTTCCTCTCCTTTGGCAGCAGCCAATACCACATATTGCGTGTTGGCATCCAGTTCTTCTATCAAGATATCCATCGGCTTGTTGGCAGTGGTCACAATACCTTTGTCCAGCACTTCCTGTGCATCGGGCATGATTTCGTTTTCTTCCATTACCAAATAAGCACAGCGCAAGGCATTGGTCGATTCCAACGTAATGTTTACAGTGGTGTAACCGGTCTCGCCGGCCGTGAGTGTCACGGTAGGTGTTGGAGGCAATATGGTTTCTTCCATCGGAGTGTCATCATCCGAACAGGCAGTGAGAGCAGACAAGCAGAAGAAAATACCTGCACCCCATTGGTATAAGGTTCGTTTCATGTTCATAATCTTTATATTTTAATAAATTATCGTTAAATTGTCTGTTGCGGGAAGTTTAAGGATTAAAATTATCCACCACGTTCACCGTACCTTTCCATTCTCCTGTTATTTCGTATCCCGCATCATCCCGGAAGTCGAATACGAATTTATAACCGTCGTTTTCTTTACTTACAGTCATTGTACCACTCTTGATAGGAGCCAATATATCTGTAGCCCCTGTCTCATCATCACTGCGCTTATCTCCATACCAGGTATACAAGATATCTGCTTTGTTGAACATCATGTATCCGGGAAGCGCATACATAGGTTCAAACTTATGTTCTATGGTGTAGACCCCTTCCTGAAGTGTGGCTCCTTTATTCGCATCAGTAAAGAATTCGATGGTAATCATCTCTGACTTTATCTCTTTCCCTTCTTCGTCTTTATCTTTATAGAAATTTATTTGCCAAGAACTCAATCCGGGATAGAGGTATTCTCCCAAATAATAAGCTTCTATCTCTGTCAGTTCTTCGGGCAGAGCCAATGTGACATTGTTCTTCAAAGTGCTCATCGGGCTGGCAGGCTTCGTATTGTCATTGTCGTTAAAATTACCCATAGGCAATGCCCCGCTGAAATTGCATGTTATGTTCAGACCGTCTGCACTTTGGAAATTGAATGCAATATCATAATTTTCACCGCTTCGTGTCACGGTCATGGTTCCACTGTTCAGGAAGGCAATATATCTCTTGCCTGTTCTGGAATCGACTTTCTCCAAATAAGAGCCCGTAGGATAATATTGCCCGTTTATGTCGGAAATTTGGCCTTTGTTGATAGTCATGGGGATTTGCATATATCCCTGTGCACTTCCTCCAAAGATAGACACTTGGTAAGTACCTTCTTCCAGTGGAGGATTTTCCATATTGTAATCTAACAATTTATGCATATAACAGCTTGACAATTGCAAATAATAGCCATTGGTCAGTACCTCGTTTTCATTGAAGTTTCCATGATAGAATTGCAACAGCATATCATCGGCATGCGGACAGAACCAGTTGCCGTAATATCTTCCTTTGGCTAAAGTGAAAGACACCTCTTGATCTTCCGTAAAAGGCTGGTAAGTGCCCTGTGGTGTTTCCGGCTCATATTTTTCAAAGATAATATCACCTTTGAAGTGTCCTCGGAAAGGCTCTCCGTCTTCCATGACGATATCCATATCAATGGTATAGGTGTCACCTTTACGCTGAACAAGTACGGTTCCTCCTGTGACGTAGCTGTAAACCACTCCATTGGCAGGGTCGGATGAAATACGGGTAAATACATTGGTTGTTTCCACATCCCAACAACCTATTTGTGCCGTCTCTTCTCCTGCATGATATTCTCCCGCCGGCAGAGTAGCGTTCCAAGGGTCGCTATCGGCTACATTATAAAGATCCAGGCGAACCAGATAGTCTCCAATATTGGTCGGTAAGTCGTCTTTTCCTATTTCCCCAGAGGCCAGGCGAATAACATAGTTACCGTTTCCAGGCTCATTGTCGGTACGGTAACTTGCCTTTTCCAATAATTTCAGTTTCACTACAGGTACATCATTTTCATAAACCGGTTGTGTCTTCATTTCAAGAGCCTCGGAAAGTAAATAGCGTCCTTGACTCACAACAGCTGCCTGAATGATGTAACAAGTTTCCGCCTCTAAGGCAATAGCCCGTTGGATACTTGTCTCGGAGTTATCGGCCAGTATGCCTTCGTTAAGAATATCCTCCGCTGTAGGAGCCGTCTCGCCTTTTTTATAGCACATCCAAGCACATTGGTCTGCATGTTGGGGTGTGAGTGAGAACTCCAATGAATGACTGGTAGCTTTGATGGCGTTCAGGGTAGCAGCCGCCGGAACTGCCTTTTCATCATCGGAACATGATGAGAAAAACAATACCGATAGAATGGCTGATAAAATATAATATGTTAGTTTATTCATAACAAACGTCTTTTTAATGTGATTTATTGGGGATTATCCATATCGGTAACCTTAGAAGTGAAAGTACATACATAACGCTGTCCTTCCGTATCAGTAAGGTCTATCTTAAAGGTATATGCTTCACCGGATTTGTCGACTTCCACCTTGCCTGATTTAAATTTACGGGTAGTGAAACCATACGAATAGACTGAGATTTCACTGAATTTGCTGTCCAACGTTCCGACAGCGCCATCGTTACCGACGTTATAAGTTCCGGCGGGAAGAACCTTCTCCCCCACAGCTGCACGCAAATCAAGGGTTATTTCTGTATCCCAATTATTGAATGCAGCCTTGAGATAGAATTGTCCATCTACTGCGCCGTTAGGAAGTATGCGTTTCAGTTGTTCTATACTATTAACCTGAATTTGCAGTTCATCGAAAATGGCAAATCCTTTTCCTGATATTTCCCCCTCATACGTAGCATTTACTTTGCTGCCATCCTCCAGTATGAATTCCATGCTGATTTCATACTTTTGGGTTTCCGTATTAGCATTCAATTTCATTGCACCAGATTGGATACCTATCTTTTCTTCTCCTTTCATAAAGTATGTGTAATCGATATTCGTATCAATGCAGTATCCATCTTCCGCCCCTACCACATAAGTACCGCTTTTGGTATATTTATAATCTTCACCATAAATCTCAAGTGCAAGTGTGTAGTTCCCGTCACTGAACGTGATATCATCAGTACGCCCATAATTGGAACCCTCGGCCGAGGTAAATGCAACGTTATACGTCTTGACTATCTCTTGCGCTTCCCCGTTGGGTTTCAGCATCAATTCTTGCAGCAGATCCATGGCTCCCGCCAATTCGTCATTCTCATCCATAGCAGCTATGGCTATACTCTTGATTTTTAATCCGATTTTCTGGTCCATTTGCGGAGTCAAGACCCAATCCCCGTTTTCCAGTGCGCTGGGGGCTAACGTAAAGCTTATATCCGGATTCAATCCCCATTGATCGTTTTCAAAGATTACGCCCAAGTAGAGTTTAAAGCCATTAGCTGTCTTCAGAAATTGTCCGCAAGGCACGTTGAGCACACCGTCTTTAAGGACTCCTTTGAAAGTAAGTTCTGCATTCTTGAATGAAACAGTTACCTCATTACTCTCGGCTATAACACTTACTTCATCCTGTGTGGCAAATCCGTCCCTATTCTTAAAATCAGCTATCCAAGAACGGTTGTAAGAACTCCTGGAATACTGCATAAAGCTATACTCTTTAGCCAAACTACCGGATTCCAGCGTCACTTTACCCAATCTTTCCAGACTTTCTGTGTTCTCATCAGCCAAGATGTAATACCCATTCTCTGCTTCTTCGTAACTCAACCAGGTTTGGGCTTCTTCACTGATGCTCACCGTTATCGGCATTTCACTTTCAAAACGGATAAACTGTTTGAAAGCCTTGTTTTCGGCAAAAGAGAAAAAATCGTCAGTCTTATAGTTTGTAATGATACCCATCTGTGTGATGCCTATCTTGGCAGACGATTCGCCCATGACCAGTGAGATGGTGGCTGTACGGGTTTCCATTTCGTCGTTGGGAGCTATGTAGAAGCTTACCACTCCATTACTGCACGCCTTGATGGTACACCATTCTTCATTGGAAGTAGCCGTCAGAGTAGGATCAGCGTTGCCCACCTCAATGGTTCCATCACCACCAACAGATTTGAAATCAACCGTAGAAGACGTTATTTGCAGTTCTACCGGTGGCAGATATTGGGTATCGTCATCGTTGCAGGCACCTAAGAACAAAGAGCATCCTGCGATGAGTAGATAGATGATATTCTTTTTCATATTCACTTCTTTTTTTAATGTTTGTTATTTGGAAGCCGCTTGCTGTGTAAATGTACGAAAGAATCCTGTCACATAAGCCAATTGCAGGACATCCTTACCTGTGTTATTGTCTATTGCCACAAAAGAGTCGCACAAAAACTTGCCCCACATACCGTTATCCTGCAAGATGACGGTTTGGGTTACATCTTCCAAATGGCTGTCTCCAGGGTTGGGCGCTGCTTTTTCCTCCATGTAACCTTCCATACCAACACCCTGTGTCTGGCTCAAATATCCTCCTCCCTGCAAAGTCCATGGTACTAAGACAATGCCATCAGGCAACATTTGGTATTCCAGACTGATACTACCGGCCACTGCATTGTAGCGTATGCGCATATCAAACGGCAATCCTTTCATAAGATAACTTTCATTGAACAATTCTTCTTCCAGTGTTACAGGTAGCATGGTATTTCCTTGGTAATACACAAAAAAGTATTCACCGATGTATTTCTCATAGCGGGAGTAAGTTTTGGGCAATTCTCTGGCACGTATAGTTACTTTATCGTCTGTGAAGCTCATGCTACCCTGTTCCCAGCGCAACTCTTTCACATCCAAGGTAGCTAGCGACAACGGTTCATCGAAACTGATACCTTCCGGTGTATAGTGAAAAGGCAGATTTACCTGGCTGCCATCGGCATTTTCCAAGATAAATTTGCGATAACGCTGTGTCACTGTGTATTGTATCACTCCGTCTATCACCACCTCATAAGCGGCTGGATAAGCCTCATTGGTAATCTGTTTAACGCTTTGCAAGTAATCTTCCCAAGCTACATTCTCCGGCAGCGGATGCATTATCATTTTGTTACCGGTCTTCTTACCCTTCAACACCACTTCGTCAGAGGTACAGGACAAGATAAGAAAGTCACTGTCTCCCTCCATACCCATACCATCTTCGCCTATACCCAATGCATTGGAAGGCTCTGAGAAAAAATGGAATATTTCATTGTACGTACTAAACGTCAGCATGGGTCCGGCACTATTCACCATATCATAAGCACCTGTACTCACCTTATCGGGCTGGAAGAGATCGCATGACACATCGGCAGTGCCCTCTTTATGAAAGCGTATCAGCATAGTGTATCCCCCATAAGCCTTAGTAGCGGCAGGATAGTAATTCAGCACCCATCCGTTACCGGCAGAACGCAGTACTTCCTGATACTCGGCGATGGACTGGTTGATGCGGTTGGCGGCCGATTGGTCGAAAACATCGTCCACTTCAGAGGTACATGCTCCTGCTCCAATCAATATTAAAGCCAATATCCATAGATTATATATCTTTTTCATATATATGTTCTTTTAGTTTAATTCTGTCAAATCAATATATTTCACTTGTTCGGAACGGCGCTGTACAATATCGCGCAATTTGTCCAAGTCAATATTCCAGACTTCATTCATGTAGTTTCTCACAATTTCCATCTTTTGGTTAATGAATGTGGCTCCCTCATCGGCTATTTTCAACTGTTGTTGCCACCAGGCAGCATCATGGGTCACATAGTTCGCTACCAGCTCGGCAAAGTCCTCATGTACTTCCGAACCACCGTAGGCCGTAATGAATCCCATGCCCAAAGCCGCTTCATCACTGACATTCACCCATCCGTTACCAATATATTTTCCACTGGACACAGCATAGAAGTCTTGCGGAAATTCGATGGTCTGATGCAAGATGTGTGAAAATTCATGGTGCATGGTACTGAAATACCAGCGGTTCATCATCTCTACATCCACGCTGTTCGGGTTCAGAGCGTTGATATTATACAGAGTTACTTTCAAACCGCCTTCTGCCGTACCCAAGGTAATCTTTCCGTTATCATAAGCCGGAGAACCTATCAAATGAATCATCTTAGGACCATATGTACATATAAAATCGCGGTTGTTTCCCTGAACTTCTACATAGGCATCAATCCACAAGTATTTTACCAATTTGGCCATGGCTACTGATTTGGACAATTCGGCCGGTGCCAAGTTATAGTCGGTATCCGATTCCTTGTATTCGAATTTATATTTAAAATCGATATTATAAGGGGTGACATAGTTATCGAGCAACCATTCATCGAATGCCGTACGGTATGGAGTCATGTTGTCGAAGCTGCTCTCCTTTGTCAGGTCATCTTCGTTGCAAGCAGTGGCACCGCCGATAAGGGCTGCCGCCATCAGAAAATAGGTTATATATTTTTTCATATGTTATCGTATTCAGTAGATTATATACTTAGTATCTAGGATTTGGTTCCATGCCGGCAGTGATGACATCTTGTGGAAGTTGGATGGCGCGTCGCGGGTCTTCTTTTCCCAACACAATCGGACTGTTGCCGGCACGGTTGTGCGAAAACTCTATGCCATAGCGTTTCAGGTCAAACCAGCGAAGTCCTTCCTGCATGGTTTCCAAACGGCGCAGTTGCAAGATGAGTTGGATAAGATTCTCTTCCGTACCGGGCTCTACGGTAAATCCTTCAGGGTTAAGACGCTTTTTCACACTGCGTTCCTTGTCTTTGGTAACAATGGTGGGCTGATAAGGCAGGCTATTGTAGAAATTATTAACCTCTTGCTCTGTCAGATCGTGTCCTTCGTCCTTACTCAGCGCACTATGGCTTTCTATCCAAAAGTTTATGTCTTCCAAAGCCTTACTATAGTCAGGGTTATCACTCAACACATAAGCCTCTGCACGGCATAGTAGGGTTTCATCTACCGAAAACGGTACTGCTACCGTGTGCGGGTAGTACAGGCCATTGGCCTTGTCTACGTATTCAAAGTACAATTTCAGTTTCGGGAAAGGATTTTTCTGTACTACACTGAGGATGAAAGTACTCATAACCAGTCCACCCCTCCAATGCCAGGGACCGTCTGCGTCAATAGTCTCGTTAGTATAGATTGGGGTTCCGTGTCCGTAGCGTTTCAAAGTATTATAAGGACCTGTAATGATAGGTACTTGCGACCCTAAAGCAGCTAAAAGCAGATTGGCCGGTTTCTTTTCAGACACGTATTGGTTGCTGATGTCGTCCACCAAACTTACTCCGCCGAAATCAGCCTCCCAATTACGCAGTGCTGTGACCGGATTGCTGCCGATGGCAATGTTGGCACATTCTATCACCTTATCCCATTTTTGGTAATAGAGATAAAACCGTGCAGCAAAAGCGTTGGCTGCTTTACGGTTGAAGTGATACTTGGGAACCTCATAAGCAGCATCTTTAATGAGCGGAAGTCCAGCTTCCAAGTCAGCAGCAATCTGTTCATACGTATTCTTCAAGCTGCCTCGTTCAGTATTTTCCGGATAGACGCTGTCACCGGTCCGAGTACGGTAGGGTATTCCCAAATGACTTTCTGCCGTATTCGGATTATAAGGCATACAGAATACATTAGCTAATAGAAAATGGGAATAGGCGCGGCACACCAAAGCTTCGCCCCGTTGCGGATTGAGGCTGGCAGGCGAACCTAAGTTTTCGATACCTTCCAATGCCATATTAGCCGAAGCAATAGCAGCATAACATCCTTCCCAAAGGGCATAGGGACTATCGTAACTACTAATGCTGGGAGAATCCCACAAATAAAGTTTTTCGATGAGTTCGTCCGTATCAAATTGTCCACCGTTATCCATCACGTTATCCGATGACAACTCGCCAATCAACAGCGGAAGAGTAGTTGGGTATGCCGAAACCAACAGTGGAGATATTTTGTCGGTACTGTTGATTTCCGTGCGGCTATCGGGCAGTGTATCCAAAAAATCACTGCAAGAAGAGAATGCCAGCAATGAAACGGATAGCAAGGTTATGAATGATTTATTTTTCATGTGATTCATTATTTAAAAAAATTAAATGCCTAAGCGAATGGTAAAAGTGAACTGTTTAGCCATGGGAACGGCCACACCACCTGTGTTAAAGAATTCGGGATCCTGCCCGTTTAATTTGTCGTCTGCATAAAGCAAGAACAAATTAGTTGCCTGCAGTTTCAATCCTAAATTGGAAATTTTTAACGGTTCAATCCACTTCTTGGGCAGGTCGTATGAAAGCGAAATCTCTTTCAAACGGATAAAGTCACCCTTTGCGATGCGGTCACTGGAGTAATTATAAGCATTGTAGGCACGGCTCAGATAACTGTCGTTCACATTCATATACTTATCTGCTATCACCGGAATATTGGTACGATGCTCGTCGCCCGGCCTCATCCAACGGTTCTTGAATTCTTTCGGCATAGCATCAAGGTCGGTATATTGGTTGCTAAATACCGGATCCAAACGGATGACATTGCCAAAAGAATAAGTGATAAACACATTCAGTTTCAGACCTTTGTAGCTGAATACATTTCCCAAACTACCTGTAATGGTAGGATCTGTAGTACCTTCATAAATCAGGTGTGATTTGTTGTTGCGCTCCTGGAAGTTGATGTTGCTTGTGGTCAATTCGCCATTTTCATTAATGAAAGTAGGCAGACCTTCTTCATTCAGTCCACGGAAGTCGAGCGAAAACAAACTTCTTACCGGATAGCCTTGCATGGCAAATCCATATCCGCTCACCATGTCCATTACCGATGAGAATGCCTCCAAATCGGTTACCTTGTTCTTGGTTTTAGAGAAAATGAAGTCAGTGTTCCACTTGAAGTCCTTCTTGGCAATGTTACGGGTAGAAAGAGTCAGCTCTATACCGTGCGAACGCATGCTTGCCACATTGGCATACTTGCCAATTTCTCCATCCAGACCGGTAGTACTCAACCATCCTATCAGGTCATAGTTCTTGCGTTTGTACCAATCCATGCTGAAGTTGATACGGTTATCCAGAAAACCTAAATCGATACCCAGATTCAGTTCATGTTTCTTTTCGTAAGTCAGTTCAGAATTTTTGCCTTGTAGGATGCCCAGTCCCGACTCCATGACATCGGCATTGGGACGCCAAGGATTATAACTGCTCACCATTGCCAGCGAGTTACTCACAAAGGCAGGACCACGGTCGGCAGTCAGCGAGTAACTTGCTTTCAGCGTCAAGTTAGATAATATGGAATTCAGTTTGCTGAACCAAGTTTCTTCGTGCGCATTCCAAGCACCGGAAATATTCCATGTAGGCAACCAGCGAGCCGAACGGCTTTTACCTAGTTTGTTGGAACCTTCGTAACGCACTGTACCGTTCACGGTATAGCGTCCCTTCCATGAATAAGTGCCGGTAGCGAAAAAAGCCACTTGGCGTGCTTTGGTTTCGTCAACAGTATTATAAGGTGTATTTTCCTCGTTGCCTTGCTTGAAGAACAAATAGTCGTAACTGGAAAGCATACCCATGCCATACTGCATACCTGCACCGTTAAACCACACTTTGCTGCGGTCTGTGGCATTTAGTTCCATACCACCGAAAAAGTTTACGATATGATTTTCGTTGAATACATCATTGTAACTGACGGTACTACGCAAGTCATAGCTCGACATAGTATATTTCGTATCGCGATAGAAACCGCCTACGGGCAGTACCGATTCCGGTAGAGTATTGATTTTGTCAGGATCGGTATAGAGCCACGGATTGGCTTGCTGCATGGTAGCGTCATCCATAGCCCTATAAGCCCATGCCTGATTAGAATAATCTTTCACATAATGGTTTTGGGTAGTAGATGAGTACTTGTAAGCCCCCAATATGCTCAATTCTACCTTTTGAATAGGCTTCCATTTCATTTCACCCTGGAATCGCATATCAGTAACTTTTAAATCCATGTAGTTGTTATCCAGCTCGTGGAAAATATTAAACGGTGCATAGTTACGTACGTAGTATTCATTGGGATCCAATGTGCGCGAAGTATTCAGCGCAAATGAGTAAGGATTGATGTCGAAGTCACGTTTCACCTCACCACTTACGGGATCAGCTTGCGAACCAAGAGTACCGGGAGCCTGCTGCTTGCGAAAAGATGCATTCCCGATAAGGTTAAGTGTAAGGTTTTTGAAGATATTATACGTAGAATTAATGTTAGCCGTATAACGTTGCACTTTGCTCCTCTTAGTCCATCCCGGGTCGTTCATCACACTGATGGAAGTATAATAAGAAGCCTTGTCTGTACCGGTAGCCATACTCACAGCATGATTTTGTGAGATACTATTGCTGAACAACAGGTCGAACCAGTCGGTATTACGGAACTCGGCCTGCTTCAGATAAGCCCCCCGTGCTTCAGGCGTATTGGCTAAACCAAATACACCGCCTGTTGCCGAATATTGATTAATGAGATGATACATTTTACCATAGACACCACTCTGCGAAGCACGATAAGAATCAACAAAACTCAGGGAACCGTTTTGCTCCATATTCTTGTATACATCCATTTGCTCTTGAGAGTTCATGATGTTGAAATTGCTATAACTGGGTTTCATGCGCATGGTAAACTCACCTGTATAACTGATTTTGTTCGTACCTGATTTACCTTTTTTGGTAGTTACCACAATCACCCCTGCCATAGCACGTGCACCATAAATGGAGGTAGCCGAACCATCTTTTAGAATTTGAAAACTCTCAATATCATCGGCATTCAAACCGGCAATAGCTGAACTGATCAGAGTCTCAGCATCACCTGAGGACAGATCGTCAGCACCTATCTCAGCTACATCTTCCATGATAACACCATCTACTACCCACAGCGGCTTGGAACTTCCGTAAATGGAAGTTGCACCACGCACACGAATCTTAGGCGCCGTACCGAAAGTACCGGATACATTTTGCACAGATACACCTGCCGAACGTCCTTCCAGACCGCGACTGATATCTGCCATACCATCCATTTTGATGTTTTCTGCTTTCAACTGGTCGGTAGCACCGGTAAACATACGTTTATCCATACGCTGCATACCCGTCACAACAACTTCGGACAGCGTCTGTACATCCGATTGGAGAGTCACTTTCATAGTCGGCGAAGGAGAAAGCGACTGAGGAAGCATACCGACATAAGAAAACTCCAACTTGGAACGACTGGAAACATTAGGCAATGTAAACTTACCGTCTATGTCTGTCAGCACACCCGTAGAAGTACCTTTCACCATAACGGTAGCTCCAATAAGCGGCTCACCGTCATCGGCAGACAGCACAACGCCGTTTACCGTATACACTTTAGCCTGTTTGGAAGGACCTTTTGTTGTAATGGTAATAAACTCCTTATCGATAGTATACTCAAGTTTCTTACCAGAAAGCACAATATCCAAAATTTCCCGGATATTCTTATCCTTGATGGCACCGCTATACGTATATGACTTCACATCATCATACGTAAAAAGGATTTTATAACCTGAAATTTTGCTCAACTGTTTAAATACAGAAGACAACTCTTCATTCTTAAACTCTACTGTAAGTTTCTTCTCACCTACCTGAGCTTCCGCACAGAACGGAAGACAAAATAGAAAAAAGAAAAGCGGAAATAATAAGTACCTCTTTCTTCTCATACGTTTATTTTTAATAATATTAGCGAAGCTTCATTTATTAATAATACGTATGACTTGAATAACAAGATACCTTTTTACCTTATTTTTTTCAATTCATGAAACTTTTTCTCTAAAAAGCATCTACAATATGGAAGAAATTACACAAAACATGCCTCCATCTAGTCAACATAGACCGTATTCTCACAAAGTGTTAACGTTACTTTTTTTAAACGGTTCATCAAACGAATTGTTTCTTCAATACCACCCTGACGATTGGACATAAAATGTATGCGATATGTCATGGCTTCTTTATTTCTAAATATAACGTTCACATTATACCAACGTCCAATAGACTTCATAATATCCGCCAAAGTCAACTCATCAAAATAAAAATATCCATCTTTCCAATAAGTATAGGCCTCACTGTTTACTTCCTTCACCTCAAACTGCCCATTGGAAAGAAGTATGGCATCTTTACCTGGTTCCAAATCCACAAAACGTGCATTTTCATGGCTGCGAACCTGTACCTTACCGCTAATCAGCGTTACATGGCTGTCTTCGGCTGTATAACTTTTCACATTAAACTCCGTTCCGAGAACCTTAGTTTGCAAATAATCCGTCTTTACAATAAAAGGTTTTGTATCTTTTGTAACTTTAAAATACGCTTCTCCTTCAAGAAAAACCGTACGCTCCCTTTCTATAAAAGCTGTAGGATAAACCAATTTACTATTGGCATTCAGCCACACCTCCGTACCATCACAAAGAATCAATTTGAATGTCTCGCCTCTGGGGATTACAATAGAATGAGTCTGTAACATCTTTTTCACTACCGGAACGGAATTCCTCGCTAGATTAGTATAATCAAGAGTCCGCCGTTTTTCTACTTGTTTGTTTTCTTTTTTAGGCTCATCATCCAAAAAGAATTGCTTGCCGTCATTTAATTCCAAAACAATACGCTGTTCATTCGGATCCGCAGCAAATACCGTGACAGATTTAGGCGGGGCAACCGGTATATTAAATAAATAATTAAATGAAACAAAAGCTCCTACCAGGATAGCTGCTACCGAACTGCTCCATATCCAAAACATCTTAAGATATTTTTTCTTATTCTGTCTACCTTTCAAACGAGCTAATTCAGCCTCCACATCAACCATACCGGAAGCCTGGCACTTATGCAAAAGATATCTGACATCCATCAAATCCTTACAGGCATCTAATGTCTCCACATCTTTCAAATCCTCCCATTTCTTGTCAGAGCTATCGGATGAACTCTCCATTAAATCCAGTGCTTTATCAAATTCAGATGTACTATCTTGATTACTCATAAATCCGCTAGTTTAGTTAATACCTTATTATAAATGCGTTTATAAAACTTATTTTGAACCGTTTAGCCTATTTTTTATATTTATTTAGCAAATTCCTCACGAATAGCCTTCAAGGCTTTAACAATATGTTTTCTAACCGCACTTATGCTTATATTCAATTCTGCGGCTACTTCTTTATACTTCTTCTCATGTAGATAGCACTCTTCCAGGATATGCCTCGTATGCGGGGTCATTCCATCCAACACTTTCTGAATCTTCATCATACGCTCGTCTTGCTCCTTGAACTCCACTTCTGTATAATTTTCATACAATTTCTGAGAGAATTCAGCATAAGCATAATGTATATCCTGATGTCTCAGATAGTCGATAGCACGATTGCGTACATATATAAAGAGATACGACTTAGCTGTGGCCTTCTCTATCCTATCAAAATTCTTCCATATATATTCAAAAGCATCGCTCGCTATGTCACGGCTTACTTCCCAATTATTAATGAGAGAATGTGCATAGGAATAAAGAGAGACATAATACTCTTTAAAAAAGAAATCAAAGTCGGCAAAGTCCTCCACCCTTTTACAATTTATTATTCATCTTAAACAATTTTACCAGCGAAATTAATTATTATCATAATACAAAAAAAGCAGAATTAACTCTTTTAGCGTCCAAAAAAGTTATATAATATTAATACATCAAAAATCAAGCTAACAAAAAGCCACTCAAGGTTATTTAGCTTTCCTGCTTGTCCGATAGAAGTTTCTGGACCTCACGGTCTGCCTTAGTCAACTTATCACTGCAAAAAGCAATGATTTCATTTGCCTCCTTTATCTTTACGGCAAGTTCATCTATTTCCAGTTCATTGTTGTCTATCTGACTGACAATTTTCTCCAACCGTTCCATCGCTTGGGAATAAGTCTCTTTTTTCTTGGGTGCAGGCATAGGATTATTTATTTTTTTGACAGTTTATTTGTTACTACTGAAACCACTTCTCCTTTATACAGGCGAGTGATAATTTCATCACCCTCATTTAAGAGAGAAGCATTCTTTATTGCTTTTCCGTTTTTCAATGTAATGCTGTAGCCACGGGCTAATTGCTTTTCCGGAGAAGCATCCGCCAGCCGTTGTTGCAGTAACTCCAGCCGATGATGCTGACGAAACAAGGAGGCTGTTACAGCTTGTACAATGTCTTTTCGGACGGTAAGCAAAGTTAATTTTGCATCCGAAATGCAACCATAAGCAGCAGAGGGAATACGATTCCTGTATGATACTAACTTCTGTTGCTCTTGTACCAGCAAATTCCGGACACCATCGCATAGGCGGGCAGCCAGCGATTCCAATTCATCGGCAGCCTCATTCATGCAGTCTATCAGAAATTCGGCAGCAGCTGTGGGAGTCTTGACACGGGTATGGGCCACGGAATCGAGAACCGTATCATCGCGTTCGTGTCCGATACCCGTGATAACAGGCAAAGGAAACTGCGCACAGGCAGCCGCGAGCAGATAAGTATCAAATCCGGAAAGGTCGGAAGTTGCCCCACCGCCCCGGATAATAACTACTACATCAAAACTGTCCGAACGGGAATTTATCTTATCCAAAGCAGACAAAACGGATTCTTCAACACGATCACCCTGCATCAATGCCGGAAAAAGTTCCGTATAGAAGTAAAAACCTCCCGGATTATTCTGCAACTGGTGGCAAAAGTCACCGTATCCGGCAGCGGTTGGGGAAGAAACAACCGCAATACGCTGCGGCAAACGAGGCATTCTCAATTCTTTATTTAAAGTAAGTACCCCTTCTTCTTCCAATTGTTTCAAAATCTCTTTACGGCGACGGGCCATATCACCCAAAGTATAGGTGGGATCTATATCCTGTACTGTAAGGCTATATCCATACAGTTCATGGAAACTGACGGTCACTTGCACCAGCACTTTGATGCCCGAAACAAAAGCCTGTCCCGTAGCTTCCTCAAAATAAGGTTTCAACAAACGAAAGACGTTCGACCATATCGTTCCTCTCGCCTTAGCTATCAGACTATTACTACGGGCATCTTTCTGTACGAACTCCAGATAGCAATGTCCGGTGCTGTTGGTACGTACATCACTCAATTCAGCCTGTATCCAATAGGCATCAGGCAAACATTGCTCCAAGCTGCGACGCACCAGCGCATTTAATTCGTATAGTGATAAGGCATCCATTCTTTAAATATAAGTATGCAAAGTTCCTGTCCTTACTTCATTTTTAATTTATAGCTATTATATGCTTTCCACATATCCGGCACGCCATAACCGTAGATATTATCCGGATAGTCGGCACGGTCACCGGAAGCACGGACTAATTCAAGCAACTCTTTCGCTGTCAGCCGGGGGCATGCCTGCCATAAACAAGCCACCATTCCACACATGACGGGCGAAGAGAAAGAAGTCCCGTTTGCCTTACCCTGATTTCCGTCCGTGCGAATCACATCCGCTCCTTCGCCCACAGCTACAACATCCGGTTTAATCCGGTTATCAGCCGTGTTGCCGATAGAGGAAAATGGCGCCAACACCGCCTGTTTGTTGATAGCGCCTACCGTCAACACATTATCAGCATCTCCCGGCGGGGTTATTTTTTTCCAAGACCCCATTCCCGAATTACCGGCACTGCACACCAGTACCATACCCTTATCAGCTATATGCGAGGCTTGACGCGACATCAAGGCATGATGTCCGTCCAAATCACGATATTTGTAATTTTTCGATTTGTCATCGAACGCATAATACCCCAAAGAAGTATTAAGCACATCAACTCCCACACTGTCGGCAAACTCTACGGCAGCAGCCCAATAATCCTGTTCCACCAAGTGTTCGGAAGCCTCATCCTCACTGCGGAACAGCCAAAAGGAAGCTTCCGGTGCAGTACCTGTCATAATTCCCGGCTGATTCATTCCAATGCAGGAAAGCACACTCAGTCCATGACTGCTTGCCGCAAATAAATCCGCCTGAGGATTGACAAAATCTTTCATGCCCAAGACACGGATATTCCGCATAGCCGTTATCTTATCCAGATTATGAAATCCGGCATCAATCACGGCAATCGTCATTCCCTGCCCCCTGAATCCGGCATCATGCAACTTATCTCCATTGCTCAACTGAATTTGAGTGAGAGCAGGACCGTAAATACTGTCTGTATATATCTTCGGCTCATTGATTACAGAATCGCGCATTGCATCCCCCATTCCTTCATTCATTTTCGGAGCAGTCCATACTTTCTCCGTAGCGCGTACAAACGGCAATGCGGCAATATGTTCTATCAAAACGGAATCATTGCAGGAAACCGTAACAAAATTTTCCCATTTCCCTACAACTACAATATTCACTCCTTGTCTGCGTATTTCATCAATATACTGACGGCAAACCGGCAGGTCGGTGGAATCAACCGCCAGGTTCTGTTTTTGACGTCTTGCAATGGCTTTCTCCGAAAGGAACTGTTCAGGATGCTCCAATGAATAAACGGTAGCTGCCTTGTCTCTTAAACTAATACGGTATTTCAACGTATCTTGCTGTGCCGACGCACTTGCCAGAAACAACACTAAAGCTGAAAGAATAATCAATCTCTTCCCCATTAATCTCTTTTTATTTTCAAATTTCAGTTTTTAATTTTTAAATATACATGCCGATACCACGTTGTGAAGCAATGAACGAACCGCCTACCACCCTTTTTCCAATATAGAATACAGCTGATTGTCCGGGTGCAATGGCAGATGCTTCCGTCTCAAAATGCACCAGCAATCGCCCGTCTTCCAGACGCTTTACCGAACAAGGTATCGGTTTGCTCCGATAGCGGATGCGAACCGTCAGTTCCCCGCTTCCAAAAACTTCCCCCTCATCAATCAGATTATCCTGTTCCGCAAGCATATATTCCGCTTTGAGCTGCTCGGCATCTCCCAACATTACGGTATTCTTCTGCGGATTTATTTTCAGCACATAAGCTGGTTTTCCCAATGCGATTTCAAGTCCTTTCCGTTGCCCGATGGTATAGTAAGGAAAGCCCTTATGCTCTCCCAGCTTCACTCCTTCCGAATTGACAAACCATCCCGGGCCTACTTCATTGTCTATCTCCGGCGAATGCTCACGCAGGAAGTCCCGATAATCTCCTTTTATGAAGCATACTTCCATGCTCTCTCCTTCCTCGGCTTTCGGTGCATAGCCTTTATCCCTCAGATAATCGCGCACTTGCATCTTGGTATAGGTTCCCAACGGGAAAAGACAACGTCGCAAGACATCCTGCCCCAAGCGCCAAAGGAAATAAGACTGGTCTTTCTTATCGTCATCCCCGGCAACTATATATATTTTCCTATTCTGCTCTTCCAGACGGGTATAGTGCCCGGTAGCAATATACCGGCAATTCAATTTATCCGCCCACTCCGTTAGAATGCGGAACTTGAACAGAGGATTGCACATCACACAAGGATTGGGGGTACGCCCCTGCCGGTATTCATCGATAAAGTTCTGAACGATAATCTGCCGGAAAGCCTCACGCTCATCTGCCACATGGTGTTCAATTCCCATACTGTCGGCAAGGTTGCGGGCTTCCGCCGGTTCGTTTCCCCACACCCACATGGTGAGACCGACTATCTCATAGCCCTGTTCCCTCAACATCAGGCAAGTGGCGGTACTGTCTATACCTCCGCTCATTCCCACCAATACTCGCTTTTCGGATTTGTTCATATTCTGCCATTCATTCATATAATCTGCAAAAGTACACGTTTTCAAGCAGAATACACAGCTTTTCAGCTAAAGAGAGAGTATTTTCATCCTCCACCGCCTTCACCTTCTTCCTCAACCTTTCTATTCATCGTCTTTTTCGGTAAGACCTCTTTCCTTCGCACTACCGCACCTCATAGGTGTTCCGGTATTTTCTTATCAATTACGCATCTGTCCTTGATTATACTTCCTTCCCTCTTAGCATAACCATTTATGAATCAACAGATGATCAGTGCAAAAAATGCAGCCATTTTGCACTGATGATCCCCCCCTACTACAGTGAAGTTAGCAGCAGGCAATTGACAGCTCCCAAGCCTTCAACGGGAAAGCGAACGCAAGGAGCTTACCCGATAATCCACTTACTGCCCGGTATCAACGAGATGAGCTTGGTTACCACGAAACAACTGATAAATGTACATACCGCTATTACCGGAATGGCAGCCACAGTGGGTAATCCCAATGTAGACTTAAACACCGATACCCACAAGCCAAGCCAGAAAATGTGCATAAGGAACATGCCGTAGCTGAGTTTAGACATTTCGGCAATGATGCGCGGAGGCTGCGGAATGCTGATACAGCCGAACAACAAAAATGTGCCTGCCGTCAACGCCACGCAATTAAGGGTACAGAAAGCCCATCCCACCTCAATGACCGGTGTAGAAT
The DNA here is from genome assembly GCF_025147325.1 of Bacteroides stercoris ATCC 43183. Taxonomy (NCBI): domain Bacteria; kingdom Pseudomonadati; phylum Bacteroidota; class Bacteroidia; order Bacteroidales; family Bacteroidaceae; genus Bacteroides; species Bacteroides stercoris. The sequence goes on along the minus strand of NZ_CP102262.1, from coordinate 1,424,752 downwards.
GCACCACTCCCGGAACAGCCTGGACATAGAACGACCATATGATAGCCGCCGCGCCGACCAGCATAAGCAGGAAACCGACCCGCAGACGCAAGGAGCGCCCCCAAGTAAGATGCACGCGGATATAATGTGCCAGCACAAGATAACCTAAATAACCCGAAAAATACCATAACATGTGATATTCGTTCCAGAAACACTGTCCCCATACTTCACCAAACCAACGGTTGAGGAAAGGTATACAAGTAGAAATCAGAAACAGTCCGATGAAGAAACGTTCTTCTTTGGCCGAAACCTTCTCCAGCCACGGTGAGATGACCGGAATGAACAGATAAAGACTTATCAACGGATACATAAACCAGAAGTGCCCGGCAAGCGCAGGAAAGTTCAGCCAGATACGTGAAAGGTCGTTCAGAGATTGTTCGCCGTCTATCTGTCCCCACAACATGGGCAACGTGCTATATAGTACCATGAAAAAGACGAACGGCGGCATGATTCGCAGGAAACGTTTGCGGTAAAACTGCCAACAGCTCTGTCCTTTCTTCATCGGTGCAAGCAGGTAAGCCGAAACAATCATGAACAGAGGTACAGACATACGAGAGAAGCCATCATAAACTGATACCCACAACCTATCGGCCTCATTCTGAAGGAAAGACTGCGGTCCTACCATATCTGTAGAGCCGGCAGCTCCATAAAAATTCTCGCTGGCATGAACCAACATGACCAAGAAGCACGCAAACACGCGCACGTAATCCAAAAAAGCAATACGTTTCATTTTATTTTAAGTTTTCTATTTATGCAAATCAAGAGTTAAAAGTGTCTGTACTTCACTCCTATTCGCATCATTCATCAATTTATTCTCTTGTATTCGGGAACGCAGATATCCTTAACCGCGCAGCTCCCATAGGGATGAGTGTGATTTCTTCTTTATCGCCTCTCACTGCATCCTCTTCGGGCAACACACCACACAACCCGGTTTCATCTATTTTCCATTCGGGAACCAACCGACCGACAGCCTTCACCTCCAAAGGTACATTGGCCACTGTAAAAGGGTAGTCGTCGGCTGGCCATGATTTACGGATCACCTCGAAGTGCTTCAAAGGTTCTGTCTTGTCCAACACCAGCGAATAATTCCACGGGCTGCCGGGATATATCTCAGTAGTGGGCCATTTTTGAGAGTCAGCATCTTTCTGCCATTTAGAATCACCGATGGCCGTTTCGCGGCTGTCCTTCTCTACATATTTCTCTGCAATCTTAAGAGAGAGCGTGAGAGGACCGTAATCCACACTTACGCTGTTTTTATTGACCTGCCAGGTGCGCATGGACAAAGACATCGGAAACGTCAATTCCACACGGTCTCCATCCGACCACTCGCGATGAATGCAGAGATACTTTCCTGCTACGGGAACCGCATCCACTTCCTCACCATTCACGCATACTTTCGCCTTTTGAGTCCATGAAGGGATTCGGAAATAGAACGGAAAGACGACTTTTCCCTCGGTAGAGACAGAAAAACGGATGTCTTCCTCAAAAGGATAATTCGTTTCTTCATGCAAAGTGATTTTCTTTCCATCAGCTACTTTCACCACAGCTTTGCAAGCTGCATAAAGAGCCGTTGCCACTCCATTGTCGGGAGTTGCCAAAACCAGATGTTCGGCAAAGTAGGGCCAGCCTTGTGCATGATTGTGCTGACAGCAACGACTGCTGAAAGGATTCATCGAAAGAAACGGTCCGCGATTGTCGATGCCCGGATGATGATTCTTGGAATCACTGACGACATGGTTCGGGCAAGTGATGTAACGCAACGCTTTAAAATCCGGCATCACGGCAACCGGATAAGAGTTAAATGCCACTTCTTCGCAATGCTCGGCCCATAAGGGGTCGCCCGTTATGCGAAGCATAATTTCATCGGAAGCCATCTGCTCAACCAGCCCGCAGGTTTCCACCCCTTGGCGGGGATCAATATATCCCAAACGGGCATTCTCATCTGCCCCGAACATGCCACCGGGCACTTGCCCGAAAGTACGACGAATCAGTCGATGGACATTATAAGAGGCTTTCAGCATAGCAGAATCACCAGTCTGCATATAATAAGTGGCAGGCTCACGGAAACATTGGGCAATGTTTACGTTGTGCCAGTTAGGCAAAGAGGTCGACTGAGTCCAGTCCGCAGTGTTGCGATGAATCTTTTCGGCCAATTCGAGCAAAAAAGCATCTCCCGTATGGCTGTAAAGCCAGTAAATGCTGATGATATTATCACCTCCACGACTATTCTCCCAAAAGTCTTCCAGAAGTCGGTCGTCGGGAACCGTCATCTGCCATTTAAAGTAGTTTGTCATTAGGTCTATGACACGCTGGTCTTGAGAATACTCGTAATAAGATTGCAGGCACCAAAGCATAATCATCTGTGCCCAAAGTTCGCGTTTCCCATTGCGTTCGTTAACCGGGCCGAAATAACCGTCCGGCTGGCGACTGGCAAATACGCCTTCGATCCAGTATTTGGTTTCTTCTATCATCTTCGGATCATTCAGAATATATGCCAAACTGCTATACCCTTTGAGCCAATAGGGAACCTCCTCCCAACCATGGTCCCCACCGGTCGTAAGCCAAGCATTGTCATCCTTTTCCAACCAAGCGCTGATTTCCCCTAAATGTCCGGTCAGGCCGTCGCGCTGCAACTCCAGAAACTTCCTTACCCACCCCTCGGGACGGATGCTGCCTACTGGCAATTTTATAAAGTTCAATGGCCGAAGCGGGGCACGATAACCCATATAATTAGGGATATTCAGTAAATGTCCCTAAAAAATAAGATGGCATATGAAGATGATAGGGCATGACCACTTCATATGTCATTCTTATTGCCATTTTTCCGTGCTTTCTCACATAATTCTATCCGACAGGAAATGACGTTCCGGAAGAAGTCTGATGACCTCTTCTGATTCTGTGAGTAACATCATATCATGCTGCTTTAGCTGTTTTGTTTCTGATTTTTTCTATCATCAGTATGGCATTTGCCGTATGTATTCCAAAGAAAATCCACAGTATTTCCGTCTTCCTGTTTCTGGCCTTTATCCTTGAGAGCGAGTAATGTTGCTTCTGAGTGCCGAAGCTTCCTTCAAGCCGTGTGGCCCTTTCTTTTGAGAGTTCGCTTCTAAGCACCTTCCTCAAAGGCTCATCTTTGGCCGCCCTTCCCTTGCGCACAAAGGATGTGGATATCCCATATTTTGTACAGAACTTTCTGTTGGCATTATTGGCATATATGGAATCGGTAGCCACACATCTTACCCTTACATTCATAAGCTTCTGCTGCATACGGATACAGTCCTTCAAGCGTATACCCTCATTGAATGCCTTGAACGATAGGTGTTCGATGAACGATATGCCGTCTATCTGTATATTATTGACCTTTGCACCAAACTCGACGGACTTGGTTTCCTTGCCTCTGACGATGGGACGTACATAATGACGGTCAATGCTGACGATACGGTCACTGACTTTCCGCCCTTCAAACATTTCCTTTTCCTGTACAAGGACCTTTCTGATGGTGGAAAGACGCTTATGGTAATCCTGGGTATATCGGAGTAAAGCACCGTACTCGCTATGGATCCCATCCCTTTGACTGAGGAGCTTTTCAAGAAGCTTGATCATACGGCGCTTAAGCATTCTTGTCCTTGAAGCTCTCCTCTTTCTTTTCTTGCAGTAGGACAGATAGGATTCCTCCACATTCCTGTATTTGTTGCGCGGACGCCTTATGCCCAGCTCCCTGCAATGCCGGCATATATGCCTGTAGAGCCATTCGAGGCTTTCCCAAAGAAGTTTCATGTCCGTAGGAAAACGCATGTGGCTCTCATAGCATGTGGCATCGGTCATGCAGACGTGAAGGTTATCAAGATAAGGTTTCCAGTGTGAAGCCAGGACCTCCTGGAAAGAATCAATGTCAAGGCGGGATGCTATCTCATTACGGATGGCACTGACTATCTTGAAGTTGGTTATGGGAAGGGACGGGGGGATCATAATTCCACAGAAAATCTGGTAGTGTATGTTCCCGTTCAGATGTTCCACCAGTTGCCTGTCGGAGAATCCGGTGTATTCCTTCAGGACCATAAGGGCGATCTTTGCGGAAGGACTGAATATGTTCCTGCGTCCCAGGCGCCGGTCCGACAGGCCTGCGGCTTTTGCCATACATTCAAACGGAAAGACCGAATGAAGCTTGCCAAGCTCACTCTCATTAAAACTCTTGCGGTATTTTTCCAGAATATCAAATTCTGTAAAACCCAAAGTAGGGTGAATTTCTGAAATATTTTGTATCTTTGCCATATCTTATTAGTTTGGATATTTCCCCCGTTTTGGCCGTCAAACCTTATTTTCGGGGGAATACCTAAAGATACAAAAAAGCCAACTAATTCGCAATACTTTGTGTATGAATTAGTTGGCTAATTTTGTAATATTTAATGAATGTCCCTAATTAGTATTGACAGCATGTATATTCGGCCGGTCAACCACCGTCACCGTACCAGCAGAAGAGGCAGAAGTACAAGCCATAACCGAAATTGCCAATGTCACAAAAAGGAGGGCAGCCACCCATGTATATAAGTTCTTCATGCTATATCTTAATCAATGCTATTCAATAAATCCACCTTTCCTTCATTAACCAACTTCAATATCAACTCACCGAAAAGGGTGTTCTGCCAAGCAAACCAAGGGCGGGTGAAGTTGGTTGCATCATCCTTATGGAACGACTCGTGCATGAAGCCCGTACCGGCATCCGTATCCATCAGCATCTTGATGCAAGTTTTGATTTCCGCATCATCCTGGCTTGTGAAAGCTTTCATCATAATGCTCATGGGCCACACCATATCATAGCCGATATGCGGTCCGCCTATACCCTCACCGGCTTTGCCGCTGAAGAAATAAGGATTGCTGTCGCTCCACACAAAACGGCGGGTATTCTGATAAATGGGGTCATTGATGTCTACATCTCCCAAATAGGGCATGGCAAGCAAGCTGGGCACATTGGCATCGTCCATCAGCAAATGATTACCGAAACCATCAACCTCGAAAGCATAAATGGTACCAAATTCAGGATGATTGTAGGTTGCATAACGTTTCAAAGCCATTTCCACCTCATTGGCCAAGGCACGGCAGTCGGCAGCCAAAGCAGTCTCCTTGTTCACTGTTTCCAAAATCTCGGCAGCCTTACGCAAGGAAGTGACAGCAAAAAAGTTGGAAGGTACAAGGAACTGAAGCGTTGTGGCATCGTCCGACGGGCGGAAGCAGGACACGATGAGTCCCACCGGACGGACAGGAGCACCCAGACCATCATTGTTCAGCGTATCGAGCGCACGCTCCGTCTTGCGTTGAAATTTGTAGGGACCGGCACCCTCTTTGCGCTGCTGCTGACAAAAAGTAATATAAATATTGCGGATGGCTTCCAGCCATTCAGCACCGAAAACCGAAGTGTCACCCGTCACCTGCCAGTAGTGATAAGCCAACCGTAAAGGATAACAAAGCGAGTCGATTTCCCATTTACGTTCATGCAGTTCGGGCTTCATGTCAGTAAGGTCACTCATCCAATGTCCATCGGGCAGCGCACCATCGTTGTAAGCATTCGCATATGGGTCGATATTGATACATTTGAACTGGCGTAGAATAACACCGGCCAACATCTCTTTCAGTTTCGGGTCGTTGTTGGCAAGCTGCACATATGGCCATACTTGCGCTCCTGAGTCACGCAACCACATAGCATGGATGTCACCCGTATACACAAAAGTATCAGGCTTTCCATCGCTACCTTTGCGGAAGTGCACAGTAGTATCCAGCGTATTTGGAAAACAGTTGGCAAACATCCAGGAAAGCTTGCGGTTCTTCAAAAGTTTCTGTACACGGACAATCTCTTTCTCCACGGCAGTGGAACGGAAAAGTCGTTGTTTCTCTTTAGGACGGTTAGAGGTATAGTTACCGGCAGATGCCGTATTATCCTGCACGGCCACAAAGCCCGCATCGGCAAGAAGGCAGCTACTATTGACAGCCTGAACCATCCCGGCAGCCGCAGCCAGAACAAGACTGAAACAAATCTTTTTGGAATTAATACTCATATTTCTTCTATATAAATTTGAATTGAAAATTGCTATTAGTCAAGTGGAGTTTTGGTAGCTTTCACTCCCTCGAAAGTCATGCGCACCGGTTTTATCTTTCCTTTTTTGTCAAAGTACATCCGGTCAATGCAGGTGGCACGGCTATTTGCTGCCGTTTCTCCCAACGGGCGACGGTGGTAAATGATGTACCATTCATCCTTACCTTTTCCACGCACCACTGAATGATGTCCGGCACCGGTAGCCACATCGACATCCTGCTGAAGAATGATTCCCTCGCGATGGAACGGCCCAAAAGGAGAGTCGGCAATGGCATAGGCCACACGGTAATCGGGACTTCCCCAACCGCCTTCCGACCACATGAAGTAATACTTTCCGTTACGTTTCAACATGAAAGGACCTTCCACATAGTCCTGAGGAGTAACTTCTTTATAGACTGTGCCATCATCAAAAGGAACGACACTAAGTAAATCGGGAGACAGTTTCACGATGTTGCAATGCCCCCATCCACCATAGTACATATAGTAAGTGCCATCGTCATCACGGAACACAAACTGGTCAATGGGCTGTGCGCCATTCACAATTTTATCAATCAGGGGCTTGCCCAGCACATCTTTGAAAGGACCTGCCGGATTGTCTGCCACAGCCACACCGATACCGCCAATCTCAGAGTTGTTCTGTATATCGTTCCCTCCGAAAAAAAGATAATAGCGGTCATTGGCCTCGATGACAGCCGGCGCCCACAAAGCACGGCGCAACCATGGGATATTTTCCTTTGAAAGCACGCGTGGATGTTTGGTCCAATGCACCAAGTCGGACGAAGAATAGGCATCCATAAAAGTCTGTTCATCATAAGGAGCGGAATATGTAGGATAAATCCAGAACTTCCCGTCCAGAACTACCCCCTCAGGGTCGGCATACCAACCGGGAAAAATCGGATTGCCGCTACGTTTCTTTTGAACTTCTTCACCGGATTGCGCATAAACAGAAGAAGAGGAACAAAACAATGCCAAGCAGTAAATAGTAAGTTTCTTAAGTTTCATGGTAAATAGGGGTTTCAAACAGTGATTTATCGTAAAAAAGAGAGGGTGTGTCAAAACGTTTTTCAGCTATCACTCCGTCAGACATTCGGCACACCCTCATCATTAATTGCTATGGTTTTGGCTTTGAGGTCACTTCTTCTTTTTAAGCGTTTTCGAGAAGGAGTAAGGAGCATCTTCCTCTCCTGTCCCACGCTGTTTGTTGGGCACATTGTCCATAGTGAAGCGCAGTGAGGAGCCGTTCGTCAATTGCTCGTGTGTCAGATAGTTGCGTGTATAATCAACGCCGTCCACAGTGAGTTTCTGCACGTAGCGGTTGGTACGACTATTTTCAGGAGCTTCAATCGTCACAGTCTTACCATTTTCCAAATGCAGACGCACAGAACGGAAAAGAGGAGCACCCAGCACATACTGGTCTGTACCCGGACAGACGGGATAGAATCCCAAAGCTGAAAACACGTACCAAGCAGATGTCTGTCCGTTGTCCTCATCACCGCAATAGCCGTCAGGATTGGCATTGTACATACGCTCCATAACCTCACGCAGCCAGTACTGCGCCTTCCACGGCTGGGAGGAATAATTATAGAGGTAAATCATGTGCTGTATAGGCTGGTTGCCGTGAGCGTAGTTACCCATATTCATGATCTGCATCTCTCGAATTTCGTGGATGACACTGCCATAATAACTTTCGTCAAATACAGGCGGCAACACAAACACGGAATCCATTATCTGGTTGAAGGAGTCCTTGCCACCCATCAGGTCAATGAGTCCTTGCGGATCGTGGAAAACCGACCATGAATAATGCCAACTGTTTCCTTCGGTGAAGGCGTCACCCCACTTCAAGGGATTGAACGGCGATTGGAATGTACCGTCTTCATTCTTGCCGCGCATCAACTTATGAACAGGGTCGAAAAGATTCCGGTAGTTCAGCGCACGTTTGGCAAAAGGAGCCAGTTCTTTCTTCGACTTGCCGAGCGAAAGTCCCAGCTGGTAGATGCACCAATCGTCATAGGCATACTCCAGCGTACGGGCTGCATTCTCGTTGATCCCCACATTATAAGGCACATAACCCAGCTTGTTGTAATACTCATGTCCCAAACGTCCGGTAGAGGAAACCTCGGGATGCACTTTCTCCGTACCGTTCTTCACAGCTTCCCATAATGTCTCGATGTCGTAACCGCGCAGCCCCTTCAGCCAAGCATCTGCCACCACAGAGGCAGAATTGTTACCCACCATGCAACCACGGTGTCCCGGACTGGCCCATTCGGGCAGGAAACCGCTCTCCTTGTAAGTATTGGCCAACCCTTCCTGCATCTTGACATTCATGGATGGATACATCAGGTTAAGGAAAGGGAAAAGACAACGGAAAGTATCCCAAAAGCCGGTGTCGGTAAACATATAGCCGGGCAGCACCTCACCATTATAGGGGCTGTAGTGCATTACCTGACCTTGCGCATCTATCTCGTAGAAACTGCGTGGGAAAAGCACCGAACGGTAGAAACAAGAGTAGAAAGTACGCAGACGGTCGAGGTCGGTATCCTGCACTTCAATGCGGCCCAGTACCCGATTCCATTCGTCACGCCCGGCTTTCGCCACCTCTTCAAGCGTCCGGTCACCCAGTTCCTTCAAGTTCAACTCGGCCTGCTCGTGACTGATGAATGAGGAAGCCACACGTACATTCACCTGCTCGCCACGGAGGGTATGAAAACCGATGATGCCACCAGCATGATTGGCACCTATCTCGGTAGTACGGGAGTCAATCTTTCCGTCCTTCACGGCAGCAGTATAAGTAAAAGGCTTATCGAACTGCAATACAAAGTAGTTCTTGAAATTGCTTGGCACACCACCACTGTTCTTGGTGGTGTAGCCTATGATTTTCTTTTCAGCCGGAATGATTTTCACAAAAGAGCCATTGTCCATGGCATCGATCACCACATAGGCTTCCTCCGTTTCAGGGAAAGTGAAACGGAAGGCAGCGGCACGCTCGGTAGGAGCAAACTCCGCCGTCACATCATGATCGGCAAGATAAACTTTATAATAATAAGGAGTGGCGGTCTCGGCTTTATGAGAAAACCAACTGGCACGCTCATCCTGGTCAAAAGCCACCTTTCCGGTGATAGGCATAATGGCAAACTGTCCGTAATCGTTAATCCACGGACTGGGCTGGTGTGTCTGCTTGAATCCGCGAATCTTGTCGGCATCATAAGTATAAGCCCATCCATCCCCCATAGTACCGGTCTGTGGTGTCCAGAAATTCATACCCCAAGGCATTGCCACAGCAGGATAAGTGTTGCCCGTAGAAAGGGCATGCTTGGATTGTGTGCCAACCAAGGTGCTGACGTAATCAACAGGAGTAATCGGCTCGCCAACCGGCAGTAAGGCCGCCTGCATACCGCCTACAAGAAGGAGGGCGGTTCCCCATGCAAAAAGTCTTTTCATTCGTTTAATAGATTTTGTCATTATTTATTTCCAATCAGCTTGCCTTCAAGCATTTTCATGTAATATCCGCCTACTACCGAGCGGGCCTTGAAGCCACGCCAGTTGGGCTTGTCGGTAAACACCCAGTCAGACATAGGCACGCGGTCTATCGTTTCGTTCATGAATTTATGCAGGGGGACGATGAATTCACGGAAAGTGGCTAGGTCAGGAGCCATTGTCGCAGTCCACATGATCCAGTCGGTCTTGGTATAAGTCTCACGACTGTCTAGAGGCAAACCATAAATATTCTGCTTCGTCAGATAATAAGGTATCTCCATTTCTACAATTTTTGTGTCAAATATGTTCATTCCGAGCAATTTATCCCAGACAAGGTTGTACTTCTGGCTCCAGGTACCCGGCTTGTCAAAGGTCAGACGATAATGGTCACCGTCGTTGGCCATACGCTCCCACTCAGCCGCCATCTGACGGGCCTTCGCTGTATAGCTTTCGGCAACATCCTTCTTACCGAGCATTTCGGCCAACCGACCATAAGAGGCCACCCCTAAAATTGCCTTGATGGAAAGATTCGTGTTATGGGCAAAGTGTCCGGCGAAGTCATCGGTACAGAGCTGGTTCTCAGGATCGAGTCCCTTTTCCACCAGATAGTCGGTCCAGGTGGTGAGCACTTCCCAATGTTTGGCCGCATAGCCGGCATTGCCCTCTACGGCAGCAATGGCAGCCGTAAGAATCAGCATGTTTCCACTCTCCTCAACCGGCATATCACCTCCGTAAACCTGTCCGTTGGCAAGAGGATAGGTACCCAAATCATGGGCGGCGAAGGGCTTAGTCCATTTGCCACTTTCACTATAATGGAAGATACCGTTCATCATGCCTTTCTCCAGTTCAGGATTATAGATCAGATAGAGGGGAGCCGAGGGGTAGGTCAGGTCCACCGTATTGATACAGCCGTTACTATTGTTTTCCTTCGACAACCACAAAAGGTCACCATTGGGGGCTTCCACCAGCTTGTGGGCGGCAATGGACTGACGGTAGGCCAACGCGCAGAGTTCGGCATATTCCTTGCCGCCTACAGCAGAAGCATCTTCCATTAACTTTTTATCGAAGGCATAGCAACGTGTCAGCAACTCGTCATACTCATTGTAGGCGGCCAGCATTTCCGACTCGATGGTACGGTCGCCTTTCGAGTTCCAGTAAGGACGCAAGTTTGTACCGAAGTATTGGATGGAATAGATGTCGTCATATCCCAGCATTATCTTGTCGGTGACCTTCCTCACTTTACCATAGTCACGCACCAAGGCCATATTCCCGTTTCCGTCCTCACCCGCAAGCGAAGCTGAATTAAAGGTGCCGTTCACGAAGTTCTTGCGCAGTTCGGAACTGTTGCCAATGCTGTATGCTGTGTTTTCTTTACCGGCAACCATGTAGAAATATCCCCAGTCAATGCGAAGGTCATCGCCCTGCTTAGCCAGGATATTCTGCTCTTTGCTTCCGCTCTTCAAGTAAAGCAGTCCGTCAGCTTCATATCCCTCGCTTGCAGATTGCTGGTAAGGCTGGTCGAGCGCCCAGCGCGGCGAGGCCTCAAAGTACACCTCCACATCGTGTTCCTTGCCGTCACGGGCAGCAACACTATAAGTAAGGTAATTCACGGGGCGGCTCAGCAGCTTCAGGTCTTTCATGAAAAGAGGTGCCGTGAAAGTGACTTTCAAGTCGACATCACCACAGGTAAAAGCGTAGTGTGTCTGCATGGGCTGCACGTCGGCAGAGGTCTGCACGGCTGTGTTGCCAAACACGGTTTCCTGATGTTTCGGAATCTGCAGACCAAAGTCGAGCAGACCGTTGCCTACCGGATTGATACACTCGGCGGCAATGATGTTGTCTCCTTGTTTCAAAGCAGCCAAAGCCTCATCAGAAAGTTTCACGACCTTGTTCTTATTGCATGTGGTTCCGGTACTGTGTATCTTCACTCCGTTGATATAGAATACGGCATCATCATCATTGGAGAATTCCAGATAGACAGGTATGCCGGTCAAATCGTGGTCGATATTTACCGTACGGCGCACCCAGATATTGCGGGTTCCCCATTGAGTCTTGGCTGTAGGTTCATTTTCTTTGGTACCAAAGGCACCACGGTCCGACTTCCATCCGGAATCATTGTAATCGGCAGATGCCCAGTCGCCAGCGGGCTTGTCTGTGACATACCGTCCAGTCCAGTCCCCTTGCTGAGAGGTGGGCACGATTGCATTCATCTCCAATTCTTCAGTCCCCATAAAACGGTAGGAAACACCGTCTACCTTCACCACGCCAATCAGAGGGAAATCCTTACCCGTCCAGTGGCGAACGGGGCTGTCATAAAGGTTATCGCTCATGGACCATGCACTGGCATAAGGGTCGATGGTAACAAGCGGGTAGGCTGGAGCTCTCAAGTCATTCTTGACGACTTCATAAGACATATCCTTGTCACTGCACGCAAAAAGGCATGATGCCAACAAGGGGTATAAAAGCTTTTTTCTCATATCGTTATATAATATAATTGTTTATGTTGTTAAATGCTAAAAAATAAAAGGTCCGAGATTACCAGCAAAACTTCACCGATACTCCGTCAGGATTATTCTCAAACTCTATCAAATAGGTATGACTTGCTGCATGCCAACGCTTGGTATCGAAAACTTCTTTGCCATCGACTGTTACACTCTTAGGACAACTCGGCAACAGTACCCGCGATACGTTTGAAGTCTCGGCAGGACTTTTCGCCACATAGGAGTACCAGCCTTTTCCGCATTCTTCCTGTTCTTCGCGACTTGCCGAAGCCAGCACTTGAGGCTTCTTCTTACCGGCTACACGTTCTACATTCAGCAACAAGGCTTGCTCACCCGGATTTATCTGCTTGGAAGTGTATATCGGTAATTGGGGATCAAAAAGGTCAATCAAACATCCTTCCACAGTAAACGGCTCGTCGCTCACACTCTCTTCAAGCACAGCAGCCAAGTCGTAATCTCCCCTTTGCAGATAGAAGTTGTTTTTGAACTCCAGCTTTCCCGCTTTCGCGTTCTGCTCGTACATCCGGGCCACAAGATACAAAAAATATTTGTCACCACCCTCATGCAGGACATAATCTTTAGGATCGGTACGGATAACACATACAGTTCCCTTACCGTAACTGTATTCTCCCTGATTCGGCCGGGCAGGAAGCCCCATCTGCTCAAAAAGATGTGCGGAAGGGGTAGCATAGTTATACCCATTGGTATTCCACCATTCCCTTACATTCTGGAAAGGGTCGTTGTCCATTCCACTATAAATCAATACTCCCCCTTTCTTCACCCAATCGGCTATGTGGCTGTGCGCTTCAGGCTCAAGCGGTTTCATGTTTGCATAAGTCATCAACAACACTTTTGTGCCAGCCAATGCTTCCTTATAGCCGAGGTTCTCGATGTGGACGGTCTTGACGGGTACCCCTCGTTTGAGCAAAGGCAACGCCTGACCGTAGAAGTTCGCCAATTGAGGGTCTTCATATCCGTTGTGTGTAGGGAAACGCTGGAACATCAAGGAGTTTGCCATCAGTACGCTGAAGCCTTTACTTCCAGTCAGTTCTTTATCAGTCAGAGGCATACGGTTCAAGGCATTAATCATCACCTGCATCTGTGTGGAATAGAAACGGGGAATACGTTCTTTCTTGTCGCTATTGGCACTTGTGCGATATAGTCCTTCGTAAATACGTTCCGGCCAAGGCATCACTTCGTAATCGGCTATATTGGGATAGAGTAATTGTGCAGTAAAGGTAGCCTGATAGTTTTTCTTATAATCTGCCCAGTCACGCGGCCAGTCTTCAATAGGGTCGGTCAGAAAGAACATCTTGCGACCGGTAGGAGCAGTCATTGATTCCATAGAACCATACTCCAGATAGGCAGTCTCGAATACACGCTCACGTTTGCGACCGTCAAAGAAATTCGGCTCACGCGAAGTTCCGGTCCACACCTGAGCAATGTAACCGTCCACACAAGGAAGTGAGGCAAGGCTTGCTTCTGGACTGACAATCTGCCATTGCGAATAGTTCACCAGCGAGTGGGTGGGAACGTAGCACTTCACGTCCATCCCTTTGCTTTTACCATATTCTTTGGCAAAAGTGAAAACTTCATTCAGTGCACGATAGTACAAGTAATACTTGAGCTTGTTCGACAGGTAAGTATTTTCCGGAGACTCGTGTTGCGGTCTCCACTCGAAGCCATAGTATTTTTTCCATTCCTTCTTAAAAGACTCACTGTAACCGGCTCTTGCCCAAAATTCAGGCTCTTCCATGAAGATGGCATCCACACCGGCGTCGATTACCCTCTTCACATGTCTCTCTTTCAGATAACTTAAAAAATTCTCCGATGGTACGATATAGGGCACCATGTGACCGTGCCATATCGTGTCTCCTGCCTGAGTGACCTGACCCTCGTCCAAATGCCATTTTCCATCCCATTGTCCGGTAAAATAGTCCTGATATTCACCCCAAGCAATACCGGTCATAAAGTGTATGATATATCCACGCTCCTTCCAAGACTTCACCCGCTCCTCAAAAGATAATTTGCGTGATTTATCCGAAGGATTTCCTCCTACTCCATACACCATCACCGCATCGGCCCTATTGTCTATAGAAGGCTTCCACTCGCGTGAGGTTTGAAAAGTGGTTTTAACATTGTCCTTGGTCTGAGCATCTACAGAGATGCCTATTGCCAAGACAGCCAAACTTATCAAAAAATGTTTTTGCTTCATATTGGTTTCTTGTTTTTATGGTATTAATCATTGTCTTTGCCACTATAATGGCAAAGGATTGCCCAACAGCCGAGGCTTTTGCTATAGTGCCAAAGCCTCGGCTGTATGCCATCAAGCTATGGAATAAGTACTTCCACCGGCTCACTGTAGTTCCAACGGCGTGTGCCGCTACCTACAGGTGTGTCGTAGTTAATACGTGCGGCAGCGCGTACAAATACTTTGCGGCCCGAAGGTATATTGCCGTTAGACTGGACAATAACTTCCTTACCCAGTAAATCCTCGAAACTCTTACCTTCATAGTTGATACTGCTCGACCAACGCTCGTCGCGCGCCCGATAGCCCACTGTATTTGAATAGCTTACAAAGAACTGAATATCGGTTACATTCAAGTATTCGTCTTTCCAATTGCCCATTGGCTGGATTTTTTCACGGAAAACTTCATCCGACACACCACGTGTCACGCGTACTTGTGCCTTGATGACCCCATTGCTCACCTGCGGATCACCTACAAACTCAACGTTCAGAAAGGGCTGTACTTCAAATTTCACTTTCGTTGTACCACTAATTTCAGTATTGACGGAACCATCATGGAGCAAGGTACCGTCTGTGTTTTCACGTACCAATGGAATGAACGGGCCGTCGATACGGACATTATACTCACCTTTGAAAAGCTTCGTGTTTTGGAATGTACCGTCCATCATACAGTAAAAATCAGGATTATGTTGCACATTGTCGCCCCAACTCAATTCGGTTAGACGAACACGGATACCTTCACTGCCCTGATCGGTCAATACACGCTTACCAGTTGCTTCATCTACCACTTCGCCCCAAATTGTTTCTGCTGGTTCCTCATAATTGTCTATTTCGAACATGCTGCATGAGGTTAACGTGAACAAGACGCTGAATAAGCTATAAAATATTGTCTTTTTCATACATTTTAAGTTTTTTAATTATTGAGTTTTATCGATTAGGCTGCTGGTCGATTACAGGACTCTTTGACACCTCACCGTCCGGAATCGAGAAATAATAGTCCACCGGAGTGTAACCAAAGTCCTTGTCACCGGCAGTCGTATAGTTGAAACAAACATCAAAGAACCACTTGCCGGTCGCCGTCGAATAGAACGGATAGATACCACGGAAACGATAACGAGTCGTGTTGCTGAAACGATCCTTATTGCGTTGCTCACCCCAAAATCCATCGCGACCTTCATAGTGATTCACACGCCAGCGACGCAAGTCCCACTTGGTCTTATGTTCGAAAGCCAACTCCTTGCGACGTTCCTTGCGGACAATATCACGGCTGTCTGTTGTACTAGTCAGCGAGGCAGTCAACAACTGGGCACCGGCACGCTCACGAATATCATTGATGGCTTTCGTTGCTACACTCAGCATATCTGTACCATCAGGAGAAGAGACGCTCGCTAACGAAAGCTCCACAGCAGCCTCGGCTGCATTCAGCAACACTTCGGCATAACGCATCAAAATAAAAGGTTGTGCACTATTGCCTTCCCGAGGAACAAATGCAGGATCAGGGTTCAACCATTTGCGTGCCAATAGACCAGTCATTGCGCTTCCACCATCTTCATAGAAAGGACCGTTCTGACCGGCAGCCGTCATCGTAGAACCGTCGGGCAGGGTCACAATTTCCTGCTGATCTTCAGGTTTCGGACTGAGATAAAGTGTTTTGGGTTTGTCTTTATAAGCACTCAGATGATTGTACTTGGTAGTGGCAGCACCATACGAATAGTCACTAAGAAGCGGTTTGACAGGCGCGGCCCCCGTATAAACACCGGCATAAATCTCAATTTCCTTACCCTTGAACACATCACCGGGGAAGATGACGTAAGCACGCAATCTAGGTTCAGCATTCTTGTAATAGTCCATGGGACTATCATACATAACGTAGTTACCTTCGGTACAAGAATTGCCTGTCGTCACCTTCAGGGTACCGTCGGGGTAACGGTCGAAACCATCAAACAACTCAACAAAGTCTGCTGTCGGACAAACACCACAGTTCAGCGGAGCCTTAAAGGTGAGCGGCAAGTTGTAAGAATCGTAAGCATGAGTACTGGTGGGGTAAACGTACTCCTTTACATAGATGTTCTCAGGATTATTGCTAAGATCGGAGAACATATCCACCATATTCTGATATTGTGCTTCCGGATCATTAGCAGCCCATTTCTTCTTGTAAAGTGAATATACATCACTTTTAATCACCTCGGAAGCAGCTTTGTAGGCTTCAGTGAAATACTTCTTGGAAGCCTCTTGCCAGCGGTCCTCATCGAATCCGATCACGCGTACTCCCGTTTTGGCACCTAAACCGGTCAAACGTCCGTTTACCGTTTCATTATACTTAGCTACACTACCGGCATAGAGCATAGCTTCTGACTTGAAAGCCAATGCTACATACTTATTACTGTAACCACTCTTGGGGCTACTAGGCATCATCAATTCAATGGCCTTGTCATAATCTGCCAAAACCTGGTCCCATGTTTCTTCCTCACTGGCACGGGGGACCTCCAAATTTCCGTCTCCAGGATATTGGATGACTTTTGTCACCAAAGGGATACCTCCAAAACGACGGGCCATGGCGTAGAAAACTGTGGCACGCACATAATAGGCTTCGCCCAAATAGTGGTTGTAAGTAATCTCTGCATAGGAACTCTGATATTTCGGCAGGTTCTCAAGCAGGAAGTTGGCGTCGCGCAACAATTCAAAAGCCTTGCCCCAGTAAACATTTTCTTCACCGGTAAACGCACAGCAAATACCATCCCGGTTCATGGCTTCACCAGTACCGTCAATACCCATGGCACTCAACCAGCCATTAAAGTTCATCCCCCGTTGTGGGAGATACTTAAAGTCTTCCCATGGCATATTGCTATACAAACGTGCCATATAGATGTCCATACCTGACTCGTTGGAAAGCAACGACTCGGAAGTCACGATATTTTTGGGAGTAATATCCATATCGACACATGAAGTGGCGAGAGTCATACACAGCATCGCGGATATCAGTTTATGTCTCATATTTATTATTTTTTAGGTTTATATCATTAATTAGAAAGAGAGGGAAACTCCCAGTGTATAGGTCTTGTTTAACGGATACATACGTCCCAAATCATCATCGGGATGCTCAGGGTCTACAAATTTCACACCCGTAAATGTCAGCAGGTTGTAAGCATTGGCATAAATGCGCAGACTGGCATTGGGAATCTGTTTCAATTTCGGGAATGTATAACCCAGCTCGATACTCTTCAGACGAAGGTAAGCAGTACTTACACGATTGAAAGCTGAATTGTTTTTCGCCCAACGGCCTGTATAAGCGTAATGACCGGAAGTCCAGACAGTAGAAGGGTCATAGGGATCGGCTTTCGGGTCTACGGGATGCCAGCGATCAAGAAATTGTGTCAATGCACCACCACCGTTCTTACCCCAAATTTCATGCAAAGGCTCTTTGTACTCCATAGAGCCCAGCGCAGAGCCTTGCAACAACATGTTGAAGTCGAAGTTCTTCCATTGCAAGCCGGCATTCAAACTGAACTGCAACCATGGAGTCTGGTCTAAGGCAAACGGATGTTCGTCCTGACCGTTAATCTCACCGTCACCATTCCAGTCTTCATATTTGTAGTCACCCGGCAGAATGTCACGTTCCTTGTAACCCGGATAGCTCCAAATATCGTTCCAACTGGTGTAGCGTCCGGCAGAAGTATAACCAAACTGTACTCCTTGATAACGGTTTGTCAAGTTATCATTACGCCAACGGTCGTAGGAGTTAGCCCAAGGGCCTTTTTCTGAAGCAGTCAGGTATTTCTGACGGGTTACGGTAGCAATACCTTTCAGATTATAGGCCACTTGTCCAATCTTGTTACGATGAGTCAATTCCAATTCCATACCGAATTGACGGTCACTATCCAGATTTTCACGTGGAGCAGAGGCACCTACCACTGTAGGCAAGTCACCGGTACGGCGAGCGAAACGGCCAGTACGCAGACGGTTAAAATAGTCGAACGAAACGCCCAGCAGACCGTTCCAAGCTTCAAAATCGAAACCCACGTCGAATGTCTTCGACTTGAACCAAGTAATATTCTCATTAGGTAATGCCATCGGACTTGCCGCACTGATGAACTTGCCACCGAAGATATAGCCCGGCGAATAACCGTTATAGTCGCCATTAGATATGTTACCGCTAGTTGCAGGATAAGTGTACCCCATAGCCCAGTCATAATTCAAGTCACCATCATCACCCAGCACACCGTAGCTGGCACGCAGCTTCAGCTGATTGACAAACTTCAAAGCATCTATGCTTTTGAAGAAAGGTTCTTCGGATACTCTCCACCCAGCCGATACTGAAGGGAAGAAACCCCATTGATGTCCTTTGGCAAACTTGCTGGAACCGTCGTAACGGAACTGTGCTTCCAGCAGGTATCGGTCGGCAAACGAATAATTGACACGACCTATCAAAGCTTCGTTGGCTTGTTCATACAAATCATTATTACCAGTCTGCATAGCGCCGATCTGTCCTTCAGTCACACCAGCCAGCAGGTAAGGCATAGAGAATGCCAGGTCGCGAACAGCGTAGAAGTTGTCACCGTTGCGCTTCTGTACCTCCCAACCGACAACACCACCCACATGGTGGACATCGTTAAAGGTGCGGTCGTAGTTCACTGTGAATTGTCCCAGCATCTGTGATTTGTCATAGAACTCGCGACGCATGTTGCTGGGCGAGCTTTCGTTATAGACCTTCTGATTGTAGGTGCCGGTCTGCTCGTCATAAGCATACTGGTAGTACTCTTTACGGAAAGTCTCGTTGTTATCGGCACGATAATCGTAACTGAACATAGCTTTGGCAGTCAATCCCTTCAATACCGGTGTGTATTCACTGAAATCTACCGTCAAAGTAGCCGAGGACTGGAAATATTTCTGCTTGTACTTCTTGTAACCGGAAATATCGGCTGTCATCATAGCCACAGTATTCTGTTCCATGTCCAAACCATTGTAGTTCAACATCGTCCCTTCAGGATCAGCGTATGCAGGATAAAGTACACCTTGTCTCCAATAGTTACGAATGATATCCTGTGCGCTGCTGTAAGGCGTATTGCGTTCGTCGGAGATGCCACTTACACCAAGTTCGAATTTTATACCTTTAGCAACTTCAGTTGAAATGTTGGAACGCAGGTTGAACTTATTATAATTCAAGTCTCCCGAACGGAAGATACCTTCCTGGTAAAAATAGCCCATACTGATATAGAACTTAGTCTTCTCGTTGCCACCGGAAATGCTGATGTCGTGTTGTGTCTGTGGAGCCACATTAGAGATAATCAAGTCATTCCAGTCCGTCGTACGGCGCGTACCGTTACGGAATGCTTCAAAGCTCTCTTCGCTGAAGACCCATGAACCGCCATTAATGTTATTCATCGACATTTCGTTGAACAGCGTCATAGATTCATAAGGATCACACAGTTCAGGCATACGTGAAGGTTGTTGGAAAGTGTAGGAGCCATTGTAAGAGAATTCCGTTTTTCCTGCTCCTCCTTTTTTGGTGGTCACCAACACTACACCATTGGCTGCACGTACGCCGTAAATAGCAGCAGAAGCATCTTTCAACACAGAAATATCATCAATATCCATTGCATTCAAACGCTGGAATTCTTCCGTACTCCGAGGGATTCCATCGATGATAATCAATGGAGATCCCATACCTCGAATATCGAAACTGTTATTGAAAGTTCCGGGCTCAGAACTCTTCTGCCATACGCGCAAACCAGGAATACGTCCTGTCAGCATATTCTGCGGATTTTCGTTCTTGGTCTTTATCATATCCTGCCCTTTGACGGCAGAAACAGCACCCGTCACCGATCCGCGGCGTTGTGTTCCGTAACCTATCACCACTACTTCGTCTATCATCTTGGAGTCAGTCTGCATAATGATGTTGATAGTGGTGCGTCCATTCACTTTCTCTTCTTTGTCCTTCAATCCCACATAAGAGAAACTGAGAATACCATCTGCAGGAATACTGATGGTATAACGTCCGTCAATGTCGGTAATGACACCTATAGTGGTGCCCTTCACCATGACAGCAGCGCCAATGACAGGTTCATTGGTGTCATCCATAACTATTCCTGAAACGGAAATAGAGTTTTGTGCGAAAACACCTGCCGGAATCAGCATCAGAAGGAATGCTATTACCACGCAGGATAATCCTTGTCGCATCTTGCTAAAATTCTTCATAGTCCATTAATTTTAAAATTATTTCTTGCTCCATTCATAATTCGCCAACACTGCATATTCGGCGGCAAAAGCAAAAGTGAACATTCCTTCCACGTTGTTCTTGTTCTTTTCAGCTTTGTACCACCCCACCAGCAGATTGGTGGGAAGCATATGTTTGTATTGATAGTTTTCGTAGGCATAATCCAGATTATTCTGGAATGCCTCGATACAGCTTGCGGCAGCAGTGTAGGTTGAATAAGCATCCACATACCCACGCATCAGTACACCGTTGAACCAGTTACAGAATCCGCTGACATCAAATGTATAACAGCCCGGTTTGGCTGCTTCAGGTTTGGCAAAGTAAGCAAAACTATTATCGGTCAATTCTGCCAAATCCGTCTGATAAGTCGCATCGCTTGTAACTCTGAAAAGGTCGGCAGCACCGGAAAGCATCGTACCACTATTGTAAGTGATGGCCGGACCTACACGATCACGCAGTTTGGAACCAGTCCGATAGCGTTCACCATCAATGGTAACATATTTTATGTCCGGTGAATCATAACCACCCATCATATCGTCGTACACCCCGTCTGGTCTCAGCAAATGTTTCTTTTGCCAATCGTAAACAGCTTTGGCAAAATTCAAGTAATAGTCAGATTTCTTCTCAGTACGTAGCTTGCGACTGTTGTCGGCAGCCACGTAGCCATAGGTCACTTCGTCGGGTTTTCCTTTGTAAATTTCGTGCAGCCACACCAGAGGACTGACAATAGGGCCATTACTGCAAGAGTGCTTGGTGATATACCCCGGTCCCCACGTAATGCCTCCCAATGGACTACCTTGCTCATCAAGGGTACAGTCCCAACCGTCAAGCACGTATTCTGTCAGGTATTCTGCCTTTTCCAGATAGCGCTGTTCACCAGTAATATGATAGGATTCCAACAGTTCACGCACCAGCCACATCTGGTCATCGTAAACATTGAGGGTACCTTCCACTTGTGCAGCTCCCTTGCCGTTGCCGCGGTTTACACCGTATACCGTCCACTGTTTAGTCTGCGTATAAGAGGTCAGCGTAAAAGTACCTGCATAAAACTCCAGATTGTCATAAAGTTGAGCTAAAAGTTCCTTGTAGCGGTTAAAGTGAGAGTCATAAAGAGCCGTCTCTCCCTTTGTCTTCCCGGTCTTCATGGCTTTCATCGCAGCATTCACGGCCTCAATGGAACTAGTGTACATCCACACACTGCCCAACTCACTGGAACGGTTTCCGGTATAAGGGTTATAATAACGTGACATAGCCATGCCCGTACCTGTAAAATAGCACTCTACAGCATTGTCAATCAGCTCTATGGCACGTGCCACATTCTGCACCGGCAGATTGCCTGGAACATACATACCTCCGTTGTCCGGCTTTTCATCAACAGCAGAGTCATTACTGCAAGCCACTAACGTCAATAAGAGCAAAGTCAATAAAGTAAATAAATTTTTCATTATATTCATACAATTAGTTTCTTCAGTCCCCATCTCTCCCCTCATAAGATACAAAAGAAGATAAAGAGGGAAAAACAAAAAAATTAAATATCAGCAGTTTGTCACTCCATTGTGATGTCACGCAGCACCAGTTTGTTCTCATCGCCGTTCTCTTCTCCCTTAAAGACACCAATAGTCAACATTACATCTTCTCCGTTGAACTGAGACAAATCATAGACAAAATCGGCATATGCCTCCGGATCCCCCTTTCCTCCGGCCTGATGGATAAATTTCCAGCAACCGTCGGCAGCAGCCTCAGCAAACTGAGCCGTATGGGATGCAGGTGCCAAATGTACGACAGTTCCGTCCATACGGATAGCTGTCACCTTGAAGAAGGTAGCATTCGTTCCACTGAAGTTGCGAGTCTTCAATGTCATCCTATCACACCCAGACACAATGGAGAATTTGGCATAGAAATAAGATTCGGGAACGGTGGTACTTACGTTGTTTCCGCTACGTGTCTTTATCAGATAACCTTCGGAAGGGAATACCTCAGGATCTTTACTGAGCGGCATATACGACCACTCGGCACAAATATGGTCCACCTCGCGCCATGCACGATAGGCGTCCACATAGTTATCGCGATTTCCTTCAACAGGACTCAAGCCAGTGAACTTCAACTTCATTTGCGGCATGGTAGAGCGTACCATTTCCCGGGTCATCTTCCAACCATCCAACTCTTCGACCGATGTTCCGGGCAACCAGCCCCATCCTTCAATGGCTTCTTTAGCAAAAGCGATGCGGCGCAATACCAACTGCTTCCAGTAATCACCAGTCTGAGCACGGAATGTACCGATGGCAATGATTACTTCCTTACCGATGTATTTGCTCAAATCTACCGGAACAGAAGTGTAATTTTCCGAGGCATAGGTTCTGACATCACCCACCATCTCAGCCTTCGGATCGGCAGCAGTCAGGTCTACCACCTGCACGCCATAATATACCGGAGCAGCTTCGTCGGCACTGTGCGTACGGATTTGGAGGGTCATCATGTAGTTATCTTCTGTAATCAGCTTGCTTCCGAATACAAAGGAATCGAACATCTCCAAGTCAGCAGGATTCTTGCGGTCCTCTTCATTGTTGCGAATGCGGAGAGTGGTTCCTTCGTTCTGCTCTTCCCAGTCGCCACGGAAGTCCATTGTACACATGTAGTTACAAGCCCAATCCCAGTGGGGATAGCTTTCAGCATTTCGTCCGCCACGGTATTCGTTATAATACCATTTTTCTGCAGCTTTCAAATCATCAAGAGTTAGTCCGCGCAATATTTCCGTCCCACCCATGCGAACTTCTATAGTGGCAATGCCATCCACAAAGTCAGCTATAGCTACCTTCTTCGCGATGGAAGCATAGCCTGCTTTGGTAAAAGTAACGGTGTAGTCTGCCAATGGCAAATTACCAATTTCAAATGTACCGTCGCTTCCGGTGGTGGCAGTCTGTGTGGAGCTGATGCTGACCGTCACTCCTTCCAACGGAGTATTTCCCTTTCCTGCATCAACTACTTTTCCTTTGATTTTTGCGGCTGCATACTCCATTTTAGGGCTGACTTCAGCCACTTCTTCTTCATTGAATTTTCCTGCCACAACGGTAACACTTACCGTCTGGTAATCGGCTTTCGTAAATGTAATGATATGTGTACCTATTGAAATGTTTTCGAGTGTATATACACCCTGCGAATTTGTCGTGGCCTGAGGACCGTCCGGTGCAGCCGTTATACCGGAACCATCGACTAAAACTGTGACCCCTTCAAGAGGGGAAGATAAATCATCTGTGACGACACCCGTCACTTTTCCATAAGATAAAGCCTTTCCGCTCGTATCATCGTCCGAACAAGAGCTCGCCATGATGACCATACTTATAAGCATGGCCATCAGTCCAAAAACTTTCAGCTTTTTCAACTGTTTCATAGCTTAAATTATTAATTAGAAGTTAATATAACAAAGGAACCGATGCCAATCGCCCACATCAGCCTCAGGGTGTTACAAACCGCCCCTTTAGTTGCAAATTTGATTCCATATGGGTTAATTTTAGGATTAATTTGGGTATAATAGCATAAAAAAAACATTAATCTAGATCATTTTAACCCATAAAAGAAAGTACAGATTTCGCCTAACACTTTAAGCCACCAAAATAGTGCCGCGAATAAAACAATTATCGTATAAGTCCTACTAAATTTTTATTTTCAACAGCCCATTTGTCCTCATTTAGCATATTGAATTCATTGATTTTGGAAGCCTAATTATCAGAGGAGAAATAATGAGCTATCTCAGTATACGACTGCGATAGCCTACATATGTGCCTGAACTCAAAAATATTTTATAAATACTTTTCAATTGCATATAAGAAGAACCACAAGAACTCCAGGAAAGCAGACTGAAAAATAAAAGAAAAAACAAAGACAGAAAATACCGGATGCAACATATCGGGAAAGCTAATTCCAATAAAGGCTGAAAGGAGTAGGGTAATCTTCCCCCGTATGTTTTTTGTATTCTGCCACAAATCTTTGATAAGTACTAATAGCAGCATTTTCATGCTTAAGCATGAAAAGTGACTTGATGCAACAAGACAAGGCTGTTTCGTTCACCGGATCAATATTGAATTCCGCTTCAGCCAAGCTCATAGCTTCCGAATAATCCTGAGCCTCAAAAGCCTCTTTCATCAACTGTAAAACAAGTACTTCCAGGCGGCACTCCACATCTTGCTTAAAACCGTCGAACAACGGATCGTCCATAAAGCCGACAAACTTGCCACGCCCTACAATATGCAGGAACTCTTGCCGACAATCCTCTACCCGGTTTTCAGCAACTATCGCCATAAAACGCAGATAGTCACAATAAAAGACAGAAGACAGCGTGAAACGAAAACATCCTTTCTCATAAACCAGTTCTATACCATCCAGTTCTTTCAGAATCTTGCGCAAATGATTGATGGCTACTCCACGCGAGTTTTTCACTTTATCTTTTGGCTTGTCGGGCCATATCAAGTCGCTCAGTTGTTTGGAAGAAATTCCGTTGGCATCGCTATAACGCAAAATGAGACAGAATATTTGTTTGATACGCAAGGAAAACATATAAGAGATGTTACGACCACTCCGGTCGAAAACGGAAAAATCACCGAATAAATACATACAGTTGGCAGTTCTCGCATCTACTGCCTGCCTCTCCATCTTAGTGATATCAGAAGCATCAGGAAGCTGTTCCTTGTCTTGTCTTACAGCTTTACCGACCTCGCCCTTACCGGAGTTTCGACGCCACTTGTACACTATCCATACGCCTCCACCAACTACAGCCGCGACCGCCAGCACTAGCCATACACGTGAAACACTTCCTCCACCGTTATTCGCAATATATTTTTCAAGAGAAACCGGTGGAAAGAGTAACGAATAAACAGAAAATTTGGAAGAGACGTCATCACGTGTTTCCTGCACGGTCACAAAAAGCCTGCTTAAACGCTCGTTATAATAAAGACGAGCATTTGTCGTAATTTTATCAGAGTAAATGGGGATGGAATCACCCAATATCTGACAGCTGCCATCTTTTACAAGAAAACGATAGAGACGCAAAAACGAGTTAGACACACTCTCGGGATAACGCAAGACATAAAAACAAGAATCATTCTGTATCAGCATATCCTGCACCGGCACCACATTGGGCTGCCCTTCCGAAATATCCCAAAGTTTCTGCACATGCATCTCTTGCAAATCCACCTTATAAAGATCGTGAAAATAACGGCGGCCTATTACCTGGTCACCCGACTCATTACCCATACCGCCAAAAATATAGACAGAATGGTTACTGTCCAAATAACCGGCCGAAGAGAAATAACGGGGACAAAGAAAATCACCGGATAGAGAGCCAAGTGTATCCCAACGCGCTTCTTCCGGATCGAATATATAGAATTTATTATTGTAATACATATTGCCGAAACCACCGAAGATGGTGTAACGCTTGCGGACTGCATCATAATAGGAACAATGATGATGCAACTGCATGCTGAGCCGGCTGTAGCTCTCTACTCTCCAGCCCAACGTATTCAGGTCCAGACTTGCTATCATAGGCTCCGCATCCCCATTCTCTGTATATACCTCGTAGACATATAACCTTTCACTGGCACTGTCAAAGAAACTACCGGCAAGAAACAACTTCACAGGACACCGTTCGGTAAAAGCCTTGGCAGAAATATTTCCCGTCTCCACATTGTAAACAAACAACGAATCACGATTGAAATAATAAATCTCATTTCTACCAATATTATAACAAGAACCTGCTTCTGAAGCCGACGCAAAACCGCCCTCCCGCTTCCAGTGAAAGGCCTCATTAATCAGCCACACCGGATTTTCCACTTTACCGTAAAGAATCCCTTCCCGGTCACAAACCGATTCTCCTTCCGCCTCATCCAAGGGAAACGTGTAAGTGTGGTCAGCATGCACAACCAACTTATCAATAGCTATCTCTGGAACGTCAATAATGTGGTCGCTCTTACCGAACACTATTTTCGGGCTGAACTCATCGGCAAGTGCCACACCCTTGCATACTTTTTCCTGATCATGAATCTTGAGAGTAATCTCATCCTGCTTCAAGTTAAAGGCTATCTTCACCCTGAACCAATGGGATTTCATTGCTCCAGCCTTATTGACAGGCAAGGCTATCAACACACACTTCCCCTCTTGATTCAAACGGAACAAGATATCATTGCCACGAAAATCAAAAAAAAGATTGAAAATCTGTCCTTCATCCTTCCCCTTAACACGCAAGACATAACCGACGCTCTCGGTAGAATACAAAGCTATATTGAACTCCAAGTCAAAATAGTCTCTGAAAGAAGGATAACTATGAGCAAACACATCATAGGATGTTCTTTGATCGATAGGACTGGCTGCGCCACGAAATCTTAATCCGTATGCGGAAACCAGTTGGGTAGTGCAAAGGCCAATTATAAAAATGATATATCTATACAAGTGTACCATTAGGTTTCATTTAAGGTTATGCAATACCATCATCAAACACCAGCCAACATTTATTAACAAATGATGGGAAGATTGGAATGCAAATATATTAAAATATAAACGAACGAAAAATATTTTCTTTGAAAAAGTAATATATCATACAGTCACAAGACTTTCCAAACGGATGTTGAATAAATTTATACTAAATGAAAAGACAATATTCGTAAGAGAAAAGATTATGGAGGTAATGACTGCAAATACCGAAATGACGGCAGTAACCTACAGTACATAATGACAATATAAGAAACTAAAAGTCCGTATCATCTCAGTGCCCATAAAGGCAGCAGATGTACGGGCTTGATGAAAAGCAGACACAAAGGAGATTACATGAACTGCATGAAGAAAAGCTATGATGCAGGTACTCCCATCGCAATTCCTCGGCCATATTCCTGCATATCACCGCAAATATGCAATACCAGGCCATATTGATGGGCATCATCGTTGATACGTACCCAAGAGTTAGCCGTATCGTCGAAATGGAAGAAACCATATTGCCCGTTGATTACGCCATCAGATAGATGGCAGGATAATCATTACCCGGCTTTGCCTTGCCGAAACCAAAAGTATAGATGGTACGTACCTTATCCAAAACACGGAAATCAAATTTTTCTGAAGCGGCAGAGCAGTACAAACCATCATAAGCTGCAATCCACAAATCTTTTTCACGACCAGGAGTAGCATAGATACGGTCTTGCCCTCCACGCGGATCTCCTCTTCGTATGGTAGCACCGGCATTACCGCATTGGACCCTTTAACCGTTAAATTCAATGTGTCAGCATGAAAAGTCATCTCACCATCCTCACTGCTATACAATATTTCGGCCACAGCATCTACAGCATAAAAACGTCGGGAGTCCACCTTATCTGCTATGACGCGGATATTCTTAGGCAAACCACGGCAAACTTGCCAAGCCCCCCTTATCACGAGTCAGATAAGCCTTCGAGCGGTCGGGGGTTCAAATCCAAGAAGAACCGTCTGCTGCCACGGTGATATGCCCATTACGAGACTTCTCCGTTGGAACGGTGGCACACATAGTCCAGCGTCTGCCCCCATCTTCTGAATATGAGATAGTCTTTGCATCCGGCTGATGGCCGAACAGTGTACCAACCCTGACTATCAAATCCTGCTTCAGCCAGGCGCCTGTCACTCCATTCGTATTTCCGAAATGAGGATTGGCATGGCTGCCCAACGAATCGGGTCGATTGAGGTCGAAATGCGTAAAGCCACCATAATCACCGATACCGGAAATCAGGCGCGCCCCTTTTTGGGGAGCATAAAGTTCGAGAGACACGGTTTCTTCGATACTGGCAGACATGATACTCTATTTCACCGGTCCCCACGTTCTACGGCAGAGAGGTTGAAGGTTTCCCAACCACCGAGACCGGTGGTAAACATGGCATCTTCAGCGTCGACAGGATCTATCTCAATATCGAACATCCAATGCAGGAGGGGGACTTTTGTATAGGGAGCCTTAGAATAATCATACGCATATCTTGTCTTGAAAATTGGTTTCCAGTTCTTGCTACCGTCGACTGTACGGAACATCTCATCACTCTTATAACTGTGTTTGCCCCCAACTGTGCATACTGGCAATCATATATTTCGGATTACAAGCGTCCACTGATACAACCGCATAGCCAAATCCCGCCTTTTCGCCACCAGGCAGTCTGACGGGAGAAATGTCTGTCCATTTGCCTTTACGGATATCGTATTTCCACACACCTCCATCCCCCCATCTGGCTTGGACCGGAAGTATCCCCATACGTCAGAATCAATTGCCCGTTACTTATCAAGACCATATACGTGGGGCGGTACTGCACTGGCTGTCCCCCAACCGGCTGCCAACTTTCACCATAGTCGTGGCTAACGAACAGATTTTCCTTACCCTCAATGACACTGCCACATAAATATTACGGGTATCACGCTCATCTTTAGCATCTTGTACATCGTAAGCAATGCCACTGCCGCGATTCCCCCATGCGGCACGGTCGGCAAGATTGAACTTCTCGGAAACATCCGAGAAAGACGCTGCCCGTGCCCAACTCCTCCCCTTATCCGTACTGCGCCACAAGCCATGCAAACGGGTTCCCATATAAATGATATTCACATTCTGCGGGTCTACCATCATCCGTTCCCCATTACCACGCCCATTCTCGTTGCCACCCATCGTAAAAGGCACATCAACACGAGCAAAGGTTCTGCCACCATCATAAGAACAGAGTATGGCCCCATTAGAGCTACTGGTATACGTACCGCAGGCAATATACACGTTCTATGGATTCTGCGGGTCAATAGCAATGCTCTCCACCCCCTGCAGATTGCTTTCATCCAGACTTATCCAGTCCAACAAGGGCATCCACTGGCAGGAAACAGCATCCCACCGATAGGCCCCTTCCATATCGGTACGCTCTTCCATTCGTAAGAAACGGAATTCACCGGAGATATATCTTGGGCAAGCATTGACATGCCCCCAGCATCAAACTTATTCCTACTAAAAACAACTGTCTTTTCATAAGCATCAGAGTTCTAAAACAAACATTCTTGATATTTTCTTCAAATTTAGATATAAATCACGATTTATATGCCAGTGGGATATGAAAAAATCAAGACCACCCCTATCTTTATGGCGTGGAGGTCTCAGTGTGTGAGCCTCAAAATAAATGTTTCACGAGCTCTTAGTCTCAAAATGTAATAGCCTATGCGGATAGTATGTGGTCTTGACGTACACAAAGATAGTGTATTTGTTTGTATTCTCAACGAAAAAGGTGAGAAATTTGAAGCCAAGTACGGTGTTTTGACACCTGAACTGGAAGAGCTGCATCAACTTCTCCTTACTCATGAAGTTAAGGAAGTTACTATGGAAAGCACCAGTATTTACTGGTATCCCATCTGGCGCATTCTCAGTGACATAGAATGTCTGAAGTTGGTCAACCCCTACTTCATCAAGCAGCTTCCCGGCAGAAAAAGTGATGTCCGTGACGCTGCCTGGATAGCCGAATGTACCATGAAGGATCTCATCCGTGGCAGTTTCGTGCCGGATGAGATAGTGCAGCGCATGCGTCAGTATAACCGACGCATTTTTGACTTGAACAAGGAGAAGGTCTATAAACTGACCAAACTGGATGCCTTGCTTCAACGTTGCAATATCCGTATCAGCAACTACGTATCTTCTACAGACAGTAAGAGCTACAAAGATGTGGTGAAATTGCTTTCCGAAGGAATTGTCAATGCGGAAAAGCTGACGGAGGCCATCCATGGACGGACGGTGAACCGTGTCGGAAAAGAAGTAATTACAGCCGCTCTGACAGGAGTTGTCAATGAAGTGGACATAGACCTGATACGCCAGTACCGGGAGGAAATCCTTATGGATGACAAGCATCTGAAAGAGTGCCAGGAAAAACTGACGGAAATCTGCAGGAAAGAGTTCCCCAGGGAGTTCGATAATCTTCAGACGATACCCGGTGTAAAGGAACGCTCGGCAACCTCCATACTCTCTGAATTAGGGGCCGACATGAAGATGTTTATTACAGCGGCTGCATTGGTGTCGTGGTGCGGGCTCAAACCACGGAATGAAGAAAGCGCAGGAAAAATCAAATCACGAAGAATCACACATGGTAACAAGTACATCAGAAAGACTATGATTGAATGCGCATGGGGAGCCAGCCGGACACAAAACTGTTTTTACTCGAATTTCAGTTACACACAAACTGTCGTCAGAAGGAAGAATGCCATGAAAGTGAAAGTGGCCATAGCGCGGAAAATGCTTGTTGTCATTTGGCACGTGTTGAGTGATGGTGTTCCATACAATGATTATAAGAAGCCTGAAGCTATTGCAGAAGGCAACTCATAATATACCGCTTATTGTAAGGCCAGTATCTTTGTGGTAGCATAGACTCCGTTTTGCAAATTGACTGATGCTTTAAGCGGCTTAGAATGCCAGTGTTAGGAAATAAAGCCTGAAGAGGAAAATGATACTTTTTATATTGTATATCTGACTGCTCTTGATAGAACGGTCAATACATTCATGCTCATTAACACCATAAACTAAGTAAAGGAGCCATAAAGACAGGGGTAATCTTTATCTTTTCATAGAGGAAAGATAGGAATATTTCATTGATATTTCAGACTGAAGCTTTTGTTACAGTGTACATATAGCACTAACAACCAACATTTTAATAAAAGCAAGAAACTAAATTAAACCATAAAAATATTAAAACGACACCTATCACAGTTCTTCTCTCCAACAGTTTTTGTAACAACAATGCAACATATATGACACAAAAACACAACACGCATGCCCGAACTTTGTCACCGACAAATCATTCGACAACAACAGATTATGAAAAAAAGTGCATTGACAGTACTGATTGCCCTGCTGCCATTGGCCGCAACTGCCCAGACGCCCTCCATCAACGGGAACGGAAAAAAGATTGAAAAGGAGAAAATGGAAAGCAAAGACTACCTGCCAAAAATCCACGGAACCATCCGCGCCAAATACGAATATCAGACCACCATGGGTGCAGGACGTTTCGAAGTACGCAATGCCCGCGTCAGCGTGACGGGTAACGTATTGCCCAGCGTAGCCTACAAAGCAGAAATAGACCTCTCCGACGAAGGTCAAATCAAGATGCTGGATGCCTACGCCCGGCTTTTCCCGACAAAAGGACTGACAGTCACCACCGGACAAATGCGCGTCCCCTTCACCATCGACGCCCACCGCTCACCGCACCAGCAATACTTCCCCAACCGGTCGTTCATCGCCAAGCAAGTGGGCAATGTACGGGACGTGGGGTTCATAGTAGGATATACCCTGCCCACCAATATACCTATCACCGTGGAAGGAGGACTTTTCAACGGTTCCGGCCTGACCAATCAAAAAGAATGGCATAAAGAAGTGAATTATTCTGCCAAAGCCCAATTTCTTTTCACCAAAGGGCTGAACCTGACACTGAGCATACAGAGCATCCAACCGGAAGAAATACGGGTGCAATCGTACGACATCGGCGCTTACTATGAGTCCGACCGCTTCCATATCGAAGCGGAATATCTGTACAAGCAATATTCCGACAATGCTTTCAAAGATGTGCAAGCCGTAAACACATTCATCAATTACGACCTTCCGCTGCGTAAAATATTCAATAAAATGTCTTTCCTGCTACGCTACGACATGATGACAGACCAAAGCGACGCCAAGACCACCGATGAAGAAACCGGCGCATTGGTCACCACCGACTACAAACGCCAGCGGCTGACAGGCGGTATCACCTTCAGCCTCAGTAAAGCATTCCGCACAGACCTGCGCCTGAATTATGAAAAATATTTCTATGCCAACAGCAGTATTGCAAAAGAATCTGAACAAGACAAAATAGTATTGGAATTAATGGTACGATTCTAAAAAAATTACATATCTTTGGAATAAGCAAATTGATGTATGACAAATCCGCTTATTCCGGGCATCACTGCCGCAGAACAAGACGTGTTGTATCAAAAGCTAAATGAATACAACCAGAAAAAAGCTTCTTTCAAAGAGGTAGGCGCCTATCTTGTGGTATTGCCAAGAGCAGATTGTCCCCGATATTCACTTTGGATTTACTCCCCTCTGCCCGAAAGGCAATCCATATTTTACATATTCGACCTGAGCGAGGATATACACGAAGCCTTACGAATGGCAAGCACCTTATGTTACTACTCCCCCCGTCCTCTGTCGTTAGTGGAGTATAATGCCAAACGAATGCAGAATAAGGGCGACGATATTATCTCGTTCGGCAAATATCACGGACATTATCTGCACGAAATCCTGCGGATAGACCCTGGCTATCTCACCTGGATAGCTTTCAAGTTCACTCCCCGAATTCCTAAACAGGAACGCTTCGCACAAATCGCCCGGATATACCATTCCGTATACATTGACATCCTGCAACGGAAAGCCAAGCAACCGCCTGCCGGACGCTTTCTCGGGAAAGAAGGGGAAAAAGTGACAGATCTGACCCTGACCGTTCTCAGTGTCCGGCTGGAGGACGACCCCTACAAGACACAAGTCAGGGGTACGACCCCTTACTTCTATGTCCGGCAAATACTAAGGCTGAAAGACACCTCCGGAAATCTTGTGACTTTCCGCGTCAACTCCCGCACGGCAAGCAGGCATTCGTGCCAACTATCCGCTGTGGAACATGCTTACCGGATGGACGAAACCGTCCATATAGCCTCGGCACGCATTGCCGGTACGTACACCATCGGAAAAAACAAATGGACGCGACTTAATTATGTAAAATTTCATCCATAAGACCGAATCCGGTCAAAAATTCCATTTCAAACATCAATTCATCCACCCCTTACCGAAAAGAAACCCGTATTTTTGCTCCATACATATTTAAATACGTAATGCCATGAAAAAACAAACTGCACTTTGGTGCTTATCCCTCCTATTGGTGATGGGAGCCTGCACCACATCCTCCTCCCGGAAAACGGCCGGAGAATGGGCAAAAGTACCCGGAATACTAAAAAATATCGTACCGCCCGTATTCGCCGATACTGTTTATGATGTAACCGACTACGGAGCAAAGAGCGATACAACTTTCGACAGCTGTCCCGCCATCCTCCAAGCCATCAGTCATTGTAACACGAACGGTGGCGGTACCGTACTCATTCCCGCAGGAAATTATTTCATCAAAGGAGCCATCACGCTGAAAAGTAACATAAACCTGCACATCGCCGAAGGAGCACGTCTGGAATTCTCTACCGAAGCCGCCGACTACCTGCCTATGGTACTGACAAAATGGGAAGGAACAGAATGTTTCAACTACTCCCCCTTTATCTACGCATACCAATGTACGAATGTCGCGGTAACCGGCAAAGGAACTATCGACGGAAACGGTTCGGTGACTTTCAACGGCTGGCATGCCATACAGGGTCCTGCCGTAGACCGCCTGCGCCAGATGGGTATCGATTCCGTTCCTGTATACCAACGCGTATTCGGAGAAGGACACTATCTGCGTCCCTGTATGATACAATTTTACGGTTGCAAGAACGTATTGGTAGAAGATTTAAAAATTTACGATTCTCCCTTCTGGATCATTCATCCCGTATTTTGCGACAACGTAACCGTACGGAATGTATATATCGACAGCAACAATTACAATAATGACGGCTGCGACCCGGAATCCTGCACCAATGTACTGATAGAAGGTATGGATTTCAACGTTGGTGACGATGGCATCGCTATCAAATCAGGGCGCGACCAAGACGGCTGGCGCATCGGTCAGGCTACGGAAAATGTTATCATCCGCAACTGTCATTTCGCACGTTGGGCCATCACTGTCGGAAGCGAAATGTCGGGCGGAGTACGGAATATCTATATTGAGGACTGCAAGATAGACAGTTGCCGCAACGGTATATATTTCAAGTCCAACCCGGACAGAGGCGGCTATTTCGAAAACCTGAATATGCGGCGCATCGAAGCCGATGTCTGCCTGTGGGGTGTTATCAATTTCCGCACGAACTACCACGGATACCGGGGTGGCAATCATCCTACACTATTCCGCAACATCTGCATTGAAGATGTAACCTGCAACCGCGTGGACAGCGTAGCGCTCATGGCTAACGGACTGCCTGAAGCTAAACTGCACAACATCACCCTGCGGAACATCAACGTGAAAAAAGCTCCCAAAGCGATACAAATGGAGAATGTGGTGAACCTGACGCTGGACAATGTAGTAGTAAACGGAGAAAAAGTAACTGCCCCCTGATTACTTCTCTCCAACTGGCGGACGCTTACGCCAATCGTCTTTCCGGTAGCTGTCCGGATAAACCGTTTTGTCTACAATCTCCCCGCCTTTGGTACGAATCCAGGTAGTGAATGTGCGGACGTTTTCTTTCATCAGAATAACACGGGCACCATTCGGCAGGTGGTTATACTCCGTATTTCCACCTGTAAAACGCCCGTAAGCCAACAGGATGCCGTGCCACATAACGGAATAATCATTATCATGGTCGTGCCCCACAAAGGTACCCATTACATCACCGGCTTCTTTCATGGCGGCAAACATGCCGGTATTCAAGAGCGGAGCACAAGCCTTTTCCATACGCGTGCCTATCAATATGGCACTCTCATCAGCCGCAGCCTGATTATATTCGGGTAGGGGAATATGGAAAAAAGCCAGGGCAGGCAAAGGCTTTCCACCATTTCTTTCCGTATAAGCAGCGCTCTGGCTACGATACCAGTTTACCTGATCAAGGGTAAACCAGGCATATCCTTTCACATCCGGCAACCGGGAGTAGGAGTGCGAATCCATACAATACAACAAAGCTGCATCACGATTACTGTCGGAAGCCTGCAATGCAAGCACGTAGTCGGGGGAATCGGCCTCACCTCTTTCCGGCTGAATATTATAAGGAACAGAGCGAACGACATCATATAATTCGGCACGCGT
This sequence comes from Bacteroides stercoris ATCC 43183, assembly GCF_025147325.1. NCBI lineage: Bacteria > Pseudomonadati > Bacteroidota > Bacteroidia > Bacteroidales > Bacteroidaceae > Bacteroides > Bacteroides stercoris. The sequence continues at coordinate 1,389,273 of NZ_CP102262.1, read as the reverse complement.
CTTATCCTGTTCATTATCATGGTTGCCAAAAGTCACAACAAAAGGAATTTTGCGGGAAGAAGCACAAGCAAGTACCGTACGCATGGCTGTTTCTGCCGGCTGAGAAAACAAGCAGTGTAAAAGGAGAAAGAGAGAAAAACACGGTAATTGATTGACAGATAGAAATGTATGTCTTTTAGTGTCTTTGGGTGTCCGATAGTAAAATTGCAGGAAAAAGCAGATTAGTGCATACTTTCCGTTTCTTATCCGTTACCCATTTAGACAGGCGAAAAACACGGCAATCTAATGACGTTAAACGTCTGATTATAGCACTGTTTGTCTGCGGTTTACATTGTTCGAATAACTCACAAAGAAAGTAATTTTACGAACTAAAAATGTGAGCGTTATGAACAACGAACTTAAGGTATCCTTTTACCTCAAACGAGAGGGTAACACGGAGAGAACAGAACCAAATCCCGATGCTGTTTTTCCGATTGTCGGGAAAATCATCATCGGTAACACCATCGCACAATTCGGCTCAAAGCTGAAAATTGGAGAACGGCTTTGGAATGTAAAATCAGGTCGGGCAATCGGCAAAAGCCGTGTAGCTATTGAACTCAACAGAGAGATTAATAAAATTAATCTCTCCATACACGCACACTACAAGGACATTTTGAAGCGAACCGGAAAAGTAACCGCTATCGAAGTGAAGAACGCATTTCAAGGGATTGCCACTGCACAAAAAACACTGCTTGTCCTGTTCGGTGAAATGATGGAAGATTTCAAAGGGAGAATAGGTACTGACAGGGCACAATCCACCTACAAGCAGTATGAAGTCCTAAACAAGCAGCTTAAGCAATTTCTTCGGGAAGAATACCATGTAGAGGATATTCCCCTAACTGAGTTAGATTTACCTTTCATCGAAGCCTTGAATTTCTTTTTCCGAGTAAAACGCAAGATGAAGCCGAGAACCGTTAAGGCTCGGATTGTCTTGTTAAATAAGTTGATACGTTTGGCATTGCATCGAAGAATTATTACCCGTTCACCTTTTGACGGCTTTGAATTAGAAAAAACGGAGCTTAAAAACAAATCACTCACCAATGACGAATTGGATTTGCTTATGAAAACTCCCCTTAAATCCGGTACACAGCGGTTTATCCGTGATATGTTCCTGTTTTCGACCTTTACAGGCTTGGCGTATGCAGACCTGCATAAACTCTCTTGGAAAGATATTATTACGGAAGATGATGGTAGTTTGTGGATTTCAGCCAACAGGCAGAAGTCTCAAACAGTGTTCAATGTAAAACTATTGAATATCCCTATCCAAATCATGGAGTATTACAAGGGGCTTGCTCCCGATGGAAAAGTATTCCCGTCCATGAGTTTAGGACAGGTCAATGTTGGTCTGAAACGAATTGCAAGAAATTGCGGTATTAATCGGGTATTATCCTACCACGTTGCAAGATACACGTTTGCCTCTCAAATTTGTCTTTCACAAGGCGTTCCAATAGAGAGTGTTAGTCGAATGTTGGGGCACAAACATATTCAGACTACCCAACGTTACGCACGTCTTAACAATGAGAAGATAGGCAATGATATGCAACAACTATCCGCACGCCTTGCCGCTAAATTCAACTTTTAATAATCCAAAATAGAGATATTATGCAAAACAATAGAAGTACTTTCGCTATACTTTTTTACCTAAATACCAGCAAAAAGAAAAAATCAGGCAGCTGCCCTATCATGGGGCGTATCAGTGTGGACGGTAAAAGTTCGGCTTTCAGCACAGGTTTAGAACTATCACCTGAACAGTGGGATGCCAAACTGGGAATAGCCATAGGCAAATCAAAAGAAGAAACAACTATCAACAAGCGGATAGAAAACTATCGGACTGAACTTATCAGGCATTATAAAACCTTATTGGAAAACAAAAGCTACATTACTGCTGAAATCTTGAAAAACGCCATTAAAAGGATTGGGATTAGGCAAAACAGCCTGATACAAGAGTTTGCAGCTTTGCTTGAGGAAAAACGTCAGTCTGTCGGTATTTTGATAGTGGAAACCACTTATGCACATCTTAACCGTGCTTATCACCATTTGAAAGAGTTCTTACAATACAAATACGGAGTAACGGACATTCCCTTTACCCAAGTTGATTTTGATTTTATAGAATCATATGTTTACTATCTGAAAATCAACTTGCAATTTAGTGCAAGCACAACCAATAATACAATTAAGCCATTACGTAGAATTGTAATGCGAGCCTTAAACAAAGGGTTAATGTATCAAGACCCATTCTTTGGCTATCGTCCGCAAAGGATAACCATTACACGAAAATGGTTATCAATGGATGAGATAGAACGATTGATGCAAGTAGAGATGAAACGTGAGAGTGCCAATTTTATCCGTGATATGTTTTTATTTTCGACATTCACGGGGCTTGCTTACGTGGATTTGAAGAACTTACGGCATGATAATATTGTACGGCAAGAAGATGGTAAACAATGGATTGTTCTGAACCGTCAAAAGACCGGAACGACTTCTAAGATTCCACTACTTGATATTCCGTTACAGCTTATCGAAAAATACTGGGACACTGCCTTTGCTGGCTTTGGTGGAAGGGTATTTAGATTATGCACAATAGAAAACACTGATATTCAGTTGAAAAAGATAGCTAAAGCAGCTAAGATTGATAAACGGCTGACCTACCACATGGCAAGACATAGCTATGCAACCCTTTGTCTTTCAATGGGTGTTCCAATAGAAACGATTAGCCAAACATTGGGACATCGAAGTATTACCACTACTCAAATCTATGCGGATATAACCCGTACCAAGATTAATGAGGACATGACAAATTTAGCGGAACGGATTGAGGGGAAATATGAATTGACAAAGTAAGCATCTCACCCCAACCAACATATTTTTTCCTTTTTTTCTCTGATAAGCATTACTTATATGGAGAGAATGAATAAGGCAATGCTTTGGGGGAATTTACTCTTTTTGTGAAGCAAAAAGGAAGAAATTCCCCCAAACCCGTAGGGCTTGGCATTGACGTTTCAGGCTCGGAATATACCTTTGTGTTCAGAGAAATAAAGGATTATACCTTTGAAAAGTAATCTATTAAACTGCATACGGCTATGGCGAAGTTTTCGCCATCAATGGAGTAAAAACCCAACTTCTTGGCAAATGCACTGCTTTTGTCGTTGGCACACTCGATGCCGATATGATTAAAACCGTGTCGTTGGGCTACTTCGGTCAGAAATTGAAGTAGGTGCGTTCCGTGTCCTGTCCGTTCTTTACTAAAACTCAATCGGGCAATAATCAGGCAATCAGGTGGAAATTTGCTTTCAACCTTTCTGATACGCAAATACAAATCTACTCGGCTGTTTCTTCGGGTGGTAATAACATTATCCATTGTCAGATAGACAAGCGATTTACAATATTTGAAACGCTCCATCAGGTAGCAATCTATATCGGCTCTTAGTTCTTCATATTCAATCATCGTTTTATTCCTTTCTTCTTTTTCTTCTTGCGTTTCTGTGCCTGTAATTCTTCTGCCAGTGTTGCATCGTAATTATTGCCATCTCCCAGTGAAAAGATAGATAATATAGAATCACCACCACTATTATTTTGTTGATTGTAAGACTGTTTGTTCTCTGCTTTGCTATCAAGATTGCAAGAAATTATGTTTTCTTTTTCACTGGATTGGAATACTTCTTTTTTCTTTTCGCCAGTGAAGTTTTGTTCCTGTAATTCAAGTTGTTCAGAGATAGAGCCGTTCTTCATCGTATTGTGGTAGTCAAACGATTCTGATAATTGGCGGTTGTAGCCGAATAGCTTATCAAAGCCTTGTTCTGTCTGTTGGAATAGATTCACACGGTCAAAACCACCCGTAACCGTCCCTTTCTTGGTGTCTTTATGATTGGTAAGTGGTGATAGTTTCTTTTTGTTGGCTTGGTCTTTCCGGCTCACAATCAAATGGCAGTGCATATTCAGTTCGTTGTTGGAACGGCTACGGCTGAAATGTATCTTGCCGTAAAACTTTACATCCTCTTCGGATAATCCTTTGTTGAAGTTCTTGGCATATTCAGGGATAAATACCTCTCGGATATATCGTTTCATGGCTTCGGCTTGTTCCTGTTCGGTATTACCCATTGACCGAAGCTCGTTTTCCGATGGGCTGACATGGATAGCGAAAAACTTTGCATCTGTTTTTAGGAGTTGCCCTATATTGGTATCTATATCCTTAATAACCTTTGATTTGTAGATGTTATCATCCGTCAGGTTGAAAAAGCCATCGGTATAGATACCCTGTTGCATCCGTTCCATATCTTCATGCTCCATGTATAACGCTAATTGTCGGCTACTACCTGCATTGTTGTATGTTCCGCCCGATGGTGGGGCAAAATCTATGTGCATGGCTCTATGTGTTTATCAGATTGGTAATTTCAGCCTTTAGATTCTCTTTCCTCTTGCTATCCATCACACCGCAAGCGGATAGTTCTGAATAGAGTTGTATCAGGTTCAACAGCTTCTTATAATCCCGTTGGTGTATTTGATACAGGGCGTTAATCTGTTTGGACTGGTTGTTTATCATATCAGCATGTTTGCCAAACTGCTCACTTATATTTTTGAGTACGGCTGTTTGCTTCTCCCTATTGGCTTCCATCTGTGAGAGGATAAGCGTTTCCAATGTCTTGCCAATGGTATCAAAGCGAATGGCAATAGAATTGGCGGTGCGTATCATGGGATTTAGTTGTTCTTCCTCGTAGTGTCGGATGAAGCGGATTATATCATCCTGTCGTTTGTTTATCTTCGCCAGTTCCGATTTTACGGATTCGGGGGCTTCTGATGGGTTGATACATGCTTTATCAATATAGACAAACGCCAACCTGACTATTTCCCCTTTTTTCAGTGAATAGCGTTTGCATAGCTTATCTATTAGCTTTCCCGTCTGTCGGTCTATGCCGATGGTGGTAAGAGTGGATATATTACTGGTCTTATCCATGATTATAACTTTTTTATAAAGAAAGTAAGATTCATTCAGTTGATTATAAGCGAAATAAGTTTTAGACTTATAATCACTGTTATAAACGGTTACTAACGTAACCCATTAAAGCCGAAGGCTTTGCCCCGCAGGGCAAGAGGGAAGAACAGGACTTGTCCAGTTCCCTCTTGCTTCATTTAGCGAAATGAGCCGAGCCACAGGGCGAGGTGGTTTCTGCTAAATGTGGAGCAATGGCACTCAATCAGGCGGTAATATTACCCACCTTGTTTTGCGTCGGTTTGCTTATCAAGCTGATTTTCCTTTTTGAACCGTTCATAGGTCTTACAATCGGCATTTTCTTGAACAAACGCCCGAATGTCGGATGCACGGTAGTAGGTTTTGTGTCCTATCATAAAGTAAGGTAGTTTGCCACTTGACCGATACCGTTGCAGGGTTCGGGTAGATACTTTCAGCAGGAAAGCTAAATCCTGATTATCGAGAATCTTATCATTTTCGCCCAATACGTTGTCGGTATTGATTAGGGATTGTAGGTTCTGACCTATCTCGCCCAGTTTCTTCGATAGCTTCTCCATCCACTTGTCGAAGTTTTCATTGTCTATATACATTTTGCTTCATTTTTTAGTTTAACATTATTGCTTTCAATCGATTGATGAAGCAAAGTTCGGCAAACGGATGCAAATAAGTTAGGGGAGTACCAGTGGTACTCTCCTATAAATAGTTGGTAAGTTATTGATTTACAGATAGCCTTTTTTCTTACTTTCTTCGGCAATGGCTTTGCGAAGTGTATCTAAAAACTCGGTTACTTTGGATGGCTTACGCTTAATAACACTTTCGTGCTTTTTGTGGATGTTACCCAACTTGATATTGAAAAGATACTCAAAGGTTCTACCGATTTCTGTAAGTGGTGATTCTGTCCCAGTGTGCGTAACCACTCTTTTAGATAGGAACAATCCGCTAACCATCTCCATAATTTCAATAAGATAGGTTTCGTCGGTGAGAAAGAGAGGAGAAAGTGGAAGTTTCGTTTTCCGTTGTAGGAATTGTGTTGGGTACTTAATGCGTAGGTTTAGTATTCTAATCTCTGTGCTAATAAGCTCTATTGCTTCATTAATCAGAAAGGACAAGGCATTTTTCCCCCTGCTCAAATTGTGAACGATACGATTTGAGCCTGTTCAGTCCAAAGGAGAAGTAACGTAACAATACTACATAATCCTGTTCGTTTATAGAGATGTCAGCCAAATGATTGGCAAGTTCTTGCAATGCTGCCGTAAAATCGTTTACGGCAAACTCTTTCGGTGAGCATTCCGACAATAGTCGAAAAAATCTCTGTTCGGATAATTGAGTAATCATATTTATATCAATTAAGAGTGAATGTAAAATGATTATTTGGCAACAATGTATTACCTTTGTACAAAGGTAGTTGACTGAAGTGGAATCCGAAATAGCTATATATAGCTACATTGATTATGAAAGTATTAGATATAACCAGAGAAGAGATGTGGGCAAAACAATCTCTGCACCCACACGAAATTGATTATTCGGTGTGGGATACAGACAGAGCGATGTTGCAGCAAATGGCAAAAATAAGCCGTAGTTGCACTTTTGTTGTGGATGTATACAAATGTAAGTACACCTTTGCTTCATCAAATTTTGCCGATTTACTGGGTTATGATAGTCGTAAAATAGAGATGATTGAGCATTTTGACGATGATTATCTTGAATCTCGTATTCACCCCGAAGATTTATTCAACATGAAATCCATTCAGGTCGGCTTGTCTCAATTTATTTATAATCAACCGATAGGAGAGAGAAATAACTATAAAAATATTTTCAGTTATCGTGTTCTCAATACCAAAGGACAATATATCAATGTAACGAGTAAGCAGCAAGTTTTGGAGACTTCTGATAGCGGTAAAGCGTGGCTTATATTGGGTGTGATGGACATTGCTTCCGACCAAAGACCATTAGATGGCGTAAAATGTACGGTTCTGAATCTAAAAACAGGAGAACTGTTTTCTCCATACACCTCAGCAGAAATCAAACCAGAACTCACAAACAGGGAAATAGAAATCTTACAACTGATAAAGCAAGGCTTGTTAAGTAAGGAGATTGCCTATACACTGGGTGTCAGCATCCATACCGTGAACATTCATAGGCAAAATCTACTCAGAAAACTGGGTGTTCAGAACTCTATCGAAGCTATTAATATTGGTAGTAAAACAGGATTGATTATTTAATCAAATCTGTTTTTGTCTCCAGTTACCACGTAGCAAATAAATCACCGACAAGGTTAATATTGCCAAAGCATATATATGCTCCGAAGTCCACAGCAATGATACATTGGGGGCGAAATAATCCAAAGCCTTTATGTACAGAATGTAAACAGCAAGAGCCAATAACCCTATTTTTAGTGTCATTAGTGTCCCGTTAAAATGGGACGAGTTAAACAATTAATCAAAAAGCCCCGGAATCAGGGGATCATTTAGATCTTTGACATCATTGAAATTAGTCTTGTCGAACAGGTCACGCAAGTGGGTTTTGTCAGTCAATGATATGCTGAGAATTTGTAAAACTTCATAGGTTGAACGTTTCAACTTCATATCATGTTGGACAATAGCCACAAGACAGTACGTGATAATAGCCACACTGATTTGTATGCGAACAGCGTTCTCTGTTGTGCCCCAGAATTTCTTTATCTTGAGATGCTGCTTGAGCCATTTGAAGAACAGCTCGATTAACCATCTTTTCTTATAAAGATCGGCGACATCCAGTGCAGAAAGTTGTTTTGCATTCGTCAAAAAAGTGAACTCACGGTCATCCTCTTCGTCGTAATATCGGACGAGTCTGAATGACTCAGGATATTTTTTCTCGGAGAGATATCCGGTCAGTTTCACTTCCGCATCTGTCATTATGTTCTTTGGCATTCTTCGCTTCCATCTGACTGTCTTATACTTTAAGTTCGTCTTGGCTCTGACAACAAAGAAAGAGTCTGTAAGATGTATCCTATAGAGTTCTTTAAAGGAGTCATAAGCCCTGTCGAATATATAATAAGCATTTGGTTCATAATGGATTGAAGACATTGCTGTGGAATCATGCTTTGATGCAGTAGTTACAGTATAGAAGGCAGGAACTTGTGCTTCAATGTCGTATAAGACATGAGCTTTCACCCCTCCTTTCTTGCTTCGGAACTTTGCCCATGGGAATGTTGCAAGACACAACGGAATCGTTGTTGAATCAAACGCATATTTCTTTCCGGAAATGTCAAGGATGTTGGTCGTCCGCTTCTCGCAGGCTTCCTTCATCATATAGAATGCAAAGTCTTCGAAGATTCTGTAATCACGGTTCTGGTTCGCTGTCGCAAGAGTTGTCTTGGCTATCGGTTCACGACCTAAACCAAGATGATATTGCTTGGCCCTATGCGCCTCGAAAGCAACGACTAAGTCTCGCAGGCTCTCACGGTTACTCAGTTGTCCAAACATCATCGCGAGCATCTGATTCCAGCAAGTGAAATGTTTCACATATCTGTTGCCATCATACTTGCGAACATAGTTGTTGAACTGAGTCCTGTTCAGAAAAGCGGTTAATTGAGAGAATACGTATTTGTCTTGGAACATAGCAGCCATTTGTATTAGACTGCAAAGTTGCAAAATCAAGTCCGTTTCATTTCAAAAAACCGTGTAATTGACTATATTTCAATAATTTCAAAGAACTATTTATCCACTTTTACGGGACAGTAGTGTTTTAGTGTTATAAATGTGTTCCCCGTTCCCGATATGGCACAATATAAAACAAATGCCGGAACAGATAGCAAAAATGAAGATAGCATAATATACAATGGTGATAACGATTCTTGAATCAAAACGGTGTTGTCGGTATATAGCTTTAGAAAGAGGTCAGGAAAAATAAATCCTACCAACATCAAGGGGATACAGAAGTAATAGCACATCTTTATAACTCTTCGGCACAGAGATAAAACCATATTTTGCCTGCCTTCACCAATTAGGTTGCTCACTAATGCACTCCCCGTTGAAGCAAACGCCTGTACAAGCATAAATGGTACAGCCGAAATACTTCTCACAATGTTGGATGTAGCAAGTGCTGTTTCCCCGATGTGTTCTATAACCACAAAAAAGATTAGCCACGAAGCAAGCGATAAGAATGATTGTAACATTGTCCAACTGGAAAGATGCAAAATTCGTTTCAAATCGTGCCATTGACGTTTGATATTAGAGATTCGCTCGAACAGACGACCGTTTGTCGTAAATCGGTAATATAAGATAAAAACAAAGGCTGCCGAAAATTCTGCGATACACGAACCCATACCTGCTCCCTCAATTCCGAATGCAGGAAAACCAAATTTTCCAAAGACCAAGACATAATTACATATGACATTCACAACTACCATCGTTAGCGAGCATACCGACAATATTTTCGTTCGGGTAATTCCGATGTAATACGCCCTAAATGCGACAATGATAAAAGCGAAAAGCAGTCCGTATATACGCCAGTTGAGATATAAGAGTGCTGCCGAATAAATCTTTTCGGACTTGATAACTTGATGCAGTATCGGTGGCAAAGCAAATTGAGATGCAATAATAATAATACCAGCCAAAAGAATCAGGAAGTAAAAACCTGTTGAAAATATGGTTGTTACCTCTCTATTTTTCTTCTCTCCGTTGAGCCGTGCAATAAGCACCTGTAATCCTACCCCAAAACCCGAACCAATCACAAACAGAATAAGATAACAAACTCCGGCAATTGCCGAAGCTGCTAATTCCGTCTCCCCAACATGACCTAAAAAGGCAGTATCTGTAATTCCTATGATTTGTTCTACTAATAGGCTCAGGAGTACGGGTAATGTGATACGACAAATATTCTTATAGGATATATCCATATTACGGCATCCACTCGATTACGCCATCGGTAGGATTGCTTTTTATCCACTCTGCAAACTCGGTATAGGTACGCACACCACCTTGAATTACCGCCTTATAATAGAGGATACCCATAATTTTCTCCGTTTCAGGAGTTTCGTATTTAAGTCGCAAGATTGCTTGGCGAGTATCTTCGGTTAAGAGTGCGGAGATACGCTCTGCAACTTTCTCAAAGTAACCGTCATAAGTAGAGCCTTTTTCAATATGAATCATATCCAACTGCCAAAGGTTTTTACACTCGTCCTCATACCAAGCGTGCCATTCGATACATTTTTCGTCTGTATCTATCAGATTCCCGTACTCAATGCGTTTGATGCGTGGATGCTGTGCCAGCTTCGTCATTACTGAAAAACTGTCGGCAATATCCAAACATTCAGTATAGATATGAAAATCAATGTCCCTATGTTTTACCAGTAGCCCCGTTTTTAGTGAGCCAACAAGGTTGATAGTTGCCCCTGCATCTTGCCAAATACCCATAACATTGGTATCCCTGATAATCTCCCACGCTTTTTGCTGATTCTCTGTTGCAATTTCTTCAATTTGCTTCATATTTCCATTTTTTAGATTGCAAAGATAGCGGTATTCTGCTTATGTTTAAATAGTTATTTATAGCTATAACGAAGATTGTTTAATTTTAAATTTGGCAATCCAGTTATTATAGTTATTTTTGTAGTGAGTTATTTGAAGCAATGGTAAATCACAGCAAACTAAAGAGTTTCGCTCATTTCTACATCGTTACCCATTGTTCTACTCTTCTTCTTCAAAAATCTATTATTCAATAGATTATAATCACATTTCTTGTTACTTCGCATACACCACGTCACCGGTAAATACAACCAGGTCGGGATGTTCTGCATCAAGCACTTCATTGATACGCTTCAAGGCAATATCCGAGGCAGGATTACCATATTGGAAATGCACGTCGGTAAACTGCACTATTTTGAATTCCCCGTTTTTATCGAATTTCAAGGGCTTTATCTGTGCCCGGCAGAACATTACGGACAGCAGTACCATACAAAGGGTCAAAGCAAATTGTTTCATAGTATTTTCTGATTTTGATTCGGAGTTCGTTTATTCTTTAACTATCAAGACAGTTGCATAAGCCGATATTCCCTCTTCCCGTCCTGTAAAGCCCAACTTCTCCGTAGTGGTAGCCTTCACGGATACATCGTCTTCATCAATCCCCAACACAGCAGAAAGAGTCTGCTGCATGGCGGGTATATGAGTTTTCAACTTGGGTCGTTCCGCACAGATTGTCGCATCAATATTACCAACGGAATACCCTTTACTACCTATCAGGTCCACCGTTTTCTTCAACAATATCTTACTATCTATATTTTTAAATTCGCCTGCCGTATCGGGAAAGTGATAGCCTATGTCGCGCATATTCGCCGCACCCAGCAATGCATCGCAAATAGCATGTATCAGCACATCTGCATCCGAATGTCCCAAGAGACCTTTCTCATGCTCCAGGCGTACACCACCCAACCAAAGTTCTCTATCTGTCACCAGCCGGTGAACATCAAAGCCAAAACCAACACGTATCTTCATATCTTTTCAATTATATAATAAACGTGCTAAAGTAGGCATTATTCACTATCGGCTCAAAGATATTCTGCTATTTTTCCTTAATGAGAGGGATTACGTACCTAAATACAAACAGCAAGTCTTACAACCTAATACAAAGAGTATGAAAGAGCTGACGAAATCAGCGGATATGAAAATCGAGCAGCTTTTCCCCGCCTAAATAACCTTGCAAATGCTGACCGACACTGACGGGTCCTACTCCGGCAGGGGTACCTGTAAACAGTAAATCACCAATCTTCAAAGTCATAAAACGACTGACATAGGCTATTATATCGTCTATCTTGAAAAGCATGTCTGCCGTATTGCCACGTTGTACTTCACGGCCATCTATATCGAGATGGAAATCCAAATTCTGCAAGTCTCCACCGGCTTGTTCCAAAGAAATGAACGTACCGATAGCTGCTGAGTTGTCAAACCCTTTGCACAGCTCCCACGGGTTACCGGCTTCACGGAATTTCCGCTGCAAGTCACGGGCTGTAAAATCAATGCCTACCGTCACCGCATCATAATAACGATGCGCAAAACGGGGAGCTATATTCTTACCTAACCGACAAATACGTACCACAACTTCCGTTTCGTAATGAACTTCATGGGAGAAGTCGGGAACAAAAAACGGCTTGCCGTCTTTCAAAATAGCCGAGTCGGGTTTCATGAAGATAACAGGTTCACTATTCTCCTGAGTATGCCCAAGCTCCTTATTGTGCTGTGCATAATTCATCCCTACTGCTATGATCTTCATCACCTTATCTCATTAAAATTCAAACGGTTAAACATTACTGCCAGATGTGCATACAACGAAGTGTTCTGAACCACTATATCTTCCGGCACACGGATACGGAACGGAGTAAAATTCCATACGGCTTTAATGCCGCCTGCCACCATCGTATCCGTAATTTTCTGCGCAATCTCAATAGGTACTGTCAGCACACCGATATTGACGTCATATGCCTGCATTTTCTCTTCAAAATCATCGGAATGATAGATTGGAATGCCATTCAATGCTGTCCCTACCAAATCGGGATTTACATCAAATGCTGCCACAATCTCCAGACCGAAATGGTTCAAACCGGAATCTCGCAGCAATGCACCACCCAAACTTCCCACACCGAAAAGAAATGCTTTATGTATATTGGTAAATCCCAAAAAATCTTCCAGCACGGCAATCAGCGTATCTATCTCATACCCCACACGGGTACGGCCGGAAATATTGACATATGACAAGTCCTTCGCTATCTGAGAGGCATCAATATTGATTTCTTTGGAAATTTGAGTAGAAGAAACGAAACGCTCCCCTCTTTTTCTAAGCAATTTTACATTGGAAAGATACCACGGAAGCCGGCGCAAGGTAGGTTCCGGCACCTTTGTAGAGTCTTTCTTTTGTAACTGACTGTTCATAGCTTTTCCTTTAAGTTCTCAATATTATGACTGACAAAAGTAGTGCTTTTTTTCCAATCTATAATATATCTATGACAAAAGGTTAACATTATTTCTACCTGTGATTGCAAAGTTCCTTGTAAAACCGTATTTTTGGACTCCTTTTGTGAGAAAATTAAAACAAGTATATATGGCTAAGAAACCAAAAGAGAACGATTGGAAAGACAGGCTGAATGTAGTGTATTCAACCAACCCCGACTTCAAATACGAATTGGACGATGAAGAAGAGCAAACCACTCTCCAACCGTCCCAACAACGTCTGCGCGTACAATTGGACCGCAAGAACCGGGGCGGTAAAGTTGTAACTCTCGTTACCGGATTTATCGGTACGGAAGACGATTTGAAAGAACTGGGCAAATTCCTTAAAAGTAAATGCGGTGTGGGAGGAAGCTCCAAAGACGGAGAAATCATTGTACAAGGAGACTTTAAGCAAAAAGTACTGGAATTACTAAAGAAAGAGGGGTATACACAGACCAAAACGGTGGGATAACTCACTGCTGCTTTAAAAACATAATAAAGAAAAACGGTCGCTATGGATATTTCCATGCGACCGTTTCCATATATTTACATCCGTACGGAATTATTCAGCACGCAAAGTGAAACGCTTGAAATCAACGATTTTCAATTCAGGGTCAGCTTCTTTCAGCACTTCTCTTACAGTCTTCTTGCCATCCATGATATCTTCCTGGTTCAGCAGGCAAACTTCTTTCAGGAATTTACCCAGACGACCTTTAGCAATATTCTGAATCATCTGTTCCGGCAGGTGTGCAGCTTTTTCAGCAGAAACTGTAGCAATGATTTCTTTTGCCTTTGCTACGTCTTCAGCTGTAATCCATCCCTTAGCCATGTTGCTTTCCATGTGGTCTTCGCTGTCAACGTGAGCAGGGTTGATGCCGGCTTTCTTCAAAGCAGCCTCAACAGCCTTCTGTACTTGTTCGGCTTTTGTCTTCTCGATAGCAACTTCGATTTCTTTCTGCTTAACTTCTTCAGAAACACCGTCTTCGTCGATAGCCAGCGGATTCATGGCAGCAATCTGCATGGCCACTTGCTTAGCCAACTGTTCGTCAACATTCTTGTTGAAAGCAACAATCGTGCAAAGACCGTTTCTGTTCATGTGGTTGTACACAACCGTAGTTGCACCCTCTACAGTCAGATAACCGTCGAGTTCCATCTTCTCGCCTGTGATACCGCTACGGTCGGTTACTGCATCCTGTACAGTACCGTTACCCATCGGCAGGGCTTTTACTTCATCCAACGTCTTGCACTTATTGGCAACGGCAAGGTCAAGGATATCCTGAGTCAGTTTCACGAAGTCGGCATTCTGAGCTACGAAGTCGGTTTCGCACTTCAAAGCGATGATAACGGCAAAGTCACCGGTAGTCTTAGCCAAAACGCAGCCTTCAGAAGCTTCACGGTCTGAACGCTTAGCAGCAACAGCCTGTCCTTTTTTACGGATAATTTCCATTGCCTTATCGAAATCGCCTTCTGCATCGTTCAATGCATTCTTGCAATCCATCATACCAGCACCGGTCATTTTACGGAGCTTGGTTATATCAGCCATACTTACAGCCATACTATCTTTCCTTTATATTTTAGTTAATAAATATCGTTCTAAAAAGCGAAAAAGAGCTGAGAATAGAGAATTGAGAATTGCTGTAAAGTAACTCTCAACTTTCAATTCTCAACTCTCCACTATGAATTAAGCCTCTTCGTCTTCCTTAATGAAAGCGGCAGCTTTAGCTGCGTTGATTGCTTCCTCGTCAGACTTGTCGAGTCTTGCTTTTGTAGCTTTCTTCTTGCCTTTGTTGGCAGGAGCCTCACCGGCAGCTTCCATGTCTACCTTCTCAGCCTTACGTTCTTCCAAACCTTCCTGCATAGCAGCGCAGCAAGCATCCAAGATAACTTCTACCGACTTGGTAGCGTCATCGTTTGCCGGAATAACGAAGTCGATATTCGTAGGATCGGAGTTGGTATCAACGATACCGAATACGGGAATACCCAAACGGTTGGCTTCGCGAACTGCAATATTCTCCTTCATTACGTCGATAACGAACAAAGCAGACGGCAGACGAGTCAGGTCAGCGATAGAACCCAACGTCTTGTCCAACTTGGCACGTTGACGGGAGATTTGCAGGATTTCTCTCTTAGAGAGGTTAGAATAAGTACCATCGTTAGTCAGCTTATCGATAGTAGCCATCTTCTTCACAGCCTTACGGATTGTCGGGAAGTTGGTCAACATACCACCCGGCCAGCGCTCGATTACATAAGGCATATTTACAGATGCAGCCTTGTCGGCAACCACCTGCTTAGCTTGTTTTTTAGTAGCAACAAACAGGACTTTCTTTCCTGATTTAGCGATTTGCTTCAAAGCTTCAGCAGCTTCGTCAATTTTAGCAACCGTCTTGTTGAGGTCAATGATATGAATACCATTGCGCTCCATGAAGATATAAGGAGCCATTGCAGGGTTCCACTTTCTTTTCAAGTGACCGAAGTGACAACCGGCTTCCAATAATGTATCAAAATTAGTTCTTGACATTTTGTTTTAATCTTTAAATCGTTTACTTTCTTTTTTGTTTTTTCTAAACCAACCGCCGGGTAGCCTATCCGAATGAAGAGTCCCGGTAGTTTAGATACTAAACGCTTTTTCAGTTGAGAGTTGAGAGGTGAAAGTCGAGAATTAAGCAACTTGTCCGCCCCAACCGTTCTCCAACTCTTAACGTTTACTGAACTGGAATCTACGACGAGCTTTCGGCTGTCCCGGTTTCTTACGTTCAACAGAACGGGGATCGCGAGTCATGAAGCCTTCAGCACGGAGAGCAGCTTTATCTTCAGCATTGATTTTCACCAAAGCGCGAGCAATTGCAAGACGCAATGCCTGAGACTGTCCGGTGAAACCGCCACCGCAGAGGTTTACTTTGATGTCGTACTTTTCAGCAACACCCAGCTTGTTCAACGGTTGTTTAACTACATACTGAAGAATGCTTGATGGAAAGTACTCTGCGAGGTCTCTCTTGTTAATAGTAATCTTTCCAGTACCTTCGCTTACGAAAATACGTGCAATTGCACTTTTACGTCTGCCTAATGCATTTACTACTTCCATTATCTCTTATTTAAGTGCGTTAATATCAATCATTTTCGGGTTCTGAGCATCATGCTTGTGCTCGCTGCCGGCATATACATACATATTGCCCAGCAATTTGGCGCCCAACTTATTTTTAGGCAGCATACCCTTTACTACTTTTCTCAGCAACTTGTCATCACCGTTCGGTTTTGCCTGCAAACGAGCAGGAGTGATTTCTCTCTGACCGCCGGGATAGCCTGTGTATGACAGATATACCTTGTCATTCCACTTGTTACCGGTTAATTTTACTTTGTTGGCATTGATAATGATTACATTATCGCCGCAATCTACGTGAGGAGTAAAGTTAGGTTTATACTTTCCTCTCAACAGTTTCGCAACTTTTGCGCCCAGACGACCCAATACCTGGTCTGTAGCGTCAACAATGACCCATTCTTTAGTCACTGTAGCTTTGTTTGCAGAAATGGTCTTGTAACTTAAAGTATCCACTCTTAATTGTTTTTTTAAATGTTACTACTAAATTTTTGCTTCACCACGAATCAACCGCCTCGGACAAAGGGAGATTAATCCGCTATGAATTAAATGCTTATCCTTATGAGATAATAATCGGCTTGCAAAGGTACGGATTTTCTTATAACTGGCAAACGTTTTCTTCTTTTTTTTGATTTGCACTTGGCTGATATACAACAAAAAGAAATTCTCTTCCGAGGAAATACAGATTTCCTCGGAAGAGAATTTCAAAAGTTCCCGCCCGCACACGCAAACACTTATAAACAGAAAATTTTCCGGATTTGCGCAAGGGACATAAAACAACATTCGTTTTATACTACCGAACAATGTCTACCGGAAACGCGGATGGCATATTTACCCGTTTCCATGTTTCATGGAACCATGTATTCAGTTCATTTCCGTTTAAATCTTTTGCGATAAAGTATTTCAGGTACATCACACCTCCCTCACCCATTTCAAATTCAAGGATATTGTCCTTATTATCCAACATAGGCAGATGGATGTTCCTCTCGATACTTTCCTTATAGGCTGTACCCGATATTTGCCGATAGGTACCATACCCTGTAATAATGGCATCTGCACCGGGCCGTATCGTGAAGTTAACAATGCGACCGTCATCGCTCAGTACCTTAAATGTATTACTCGGCTTCAATGTTCCGGGAATTTCCGGATTTTCAGACACATAATGACACAACTGCCAAATACCTTCCAGATGCGCCGGCTCAAAAGCAGCCTTATCCTGCGCCCGGACTCCTGTTACCGCAAGCAGCACCACTGCCAGCATGGTAAAGAAATAATTCTTTTTCATATTCGTATGATATTGGTTAACGCTATGCCATTCCTATTGACACAAATATAAAGATTTATTTCGAGAAAATAACAGTTTATCCGATAAAAAAGCCCGCATAAACCAAAGTTTATGCGGGCTTATCCGTCAAGGATATTTTATTTCGTTCTTCGGCGGTTAGAACTCCGCATTGCGCGGAGTACGCGGGAACGGTATCACGTCACGAATATTAGTCATACCGGTTACAAACAGCAACAGACGTTCAAAGCCCAATCCGAAGCCTGAGTGCGGGCACGTACCGAACTTGCGGGTATCAAGATACCACCACATATCTTTCATCGGAATATGAAGTTCTTCAATGCGGTTCATCAGTTTAGCATAATCGGACTCACGCTCGGAGCCGCCGATTATCTCGCCAATCTTCGGGAAGAGCACATCCATAGCACGTACCGTTTTACCATCGTCGTTCTGCTTCATATAGAACGCCTTGATTTCTTTCGGATAATCCGTCAGGATAACCGGACGCTTGAAGTGGTCTTCCACCAAATAACGTTCGTGCTCGGAAGCCAGGTCGACCCCCCAGTATACAGGGAATTCAAACTTATGCCCCTGTGCTACGGCTTCTTCCAGAATCTTAATACCTTCCGTATAAGGCAGACGAACGAAGTTTTCTTTCAGTACACCTTGCAAGCGCTCTATCAAACCCTTGTCAAACATATCATTCAAGAACTTCACATCATCGGCGCAGTTATCCAAAGCCCACTGTACGCAGAACTTGATGAATTCTTCCGCCAAGTCCATGTTATCGGTAATGTCATTGAACGCAACTTCCGGCTCCACCATCCAGAACTCAGCCAAGTGACGGGGGGTATTGGAGTTTTCCGCACGGAACGTAGGCCCGAACGTATAGATAGCGCCCAACGCCGTAGCGGCAAGTTCACCTTCCAACTGACCGGAAACCGTCAGACTCGCCTGCTTTCCGAAAAAATCGTCATCGTAGATAATAGAACCGTTTTCGTCTTTCTTCAAATCATAAAGGTTCATCGTAGTAACCTGAAACATCTGTCCGGCTCCTTCGCAGTCGGAAGCCGTAATGATAGGCGTATGAAAATAGAAGAACCCTTTCTTATGGAAGAATTCATGAATAGCAATAGCCATATTGTGACGGATACGGAACACAGCACCGAATGTATTCGTACGAGGACGCAGATGGGCTATCTCGCGAAGGAACTCCATAGAGTGCCCTTTTTTCTGCAAAGGATACGTATTATCACAAGTACCCAACACTTCAATTTCACGTGCCTGGATTTCAGCTGTCTGACCGGAGCCTACCGATTCCGTCAGCACACCGTTCACGCTCAAACAAGCTCCTGTGGTAATTTCTTTCAGCATCTGCTCATCGAAGTTTGCCAAATCCACCACAATCTGCACATTATTTATTGTAGAACCGTCGTTCAGCGCGATAAAATTAACTTGCTTACTACCTCTGCGGGTACGAACCCAACCTTTCACGTTGACCATAGCGCCAAAATCCTCGCGCTTCAGCAGGTCAACAATCTTTGTTCTACTAATCTTTTCCATAAAACAGTTATTATAACTTGATTATATATATTATTCGAAAGAGCCCATGCGCAGGAAGTTCACCTCTTGTTCCGTGAGGTAACGCCACTCGCCGCGACGCAAGCCTTTCTTGGTTAAACCGGCAAAGAATACACGATCCAGCTTCACGACCTTGTATCCCAGCGATTCGAAAATACGACGCACGATACGGTTCTTACCGGAGTGGATTTCTATGCCCACTTCATCTTTTTTGAAATCATCCGTATAGCTGATAGCATCTGCCTGGATTTCACCATCGTCCAACTGAATACCGGCTGCAATCTGCTCCATATCGGCTTTAGTCAGATTCTTATCCAAATGCACATGATATATTTTCTTTTTCAGATACTTGGGATGGGTCAGCTTGGAAGCCAGGTCGCCATCGTTCGTCAGCAACAATACTCCCGTAGTATTACGGTCCAGACGACCTACCGGATAGATACGTTCGTCACAAGCACCTTTCACCAAGTCCATTACAGTACGACGCGCCTGCGGGTCATCGGAAGTTGTCACCGTATCTTTCGGCTTGTTCAACAGGACATATATCTTACGTTCGATGCTGACCGTCTGGTCGTGAAACTTCACTTCATCGCCACGCTTAATCTTAGTACCCAATTCCGTAACCACTTCTCCGTTTACAGACACTACGCCTGCCGTAATAAACTCATCCGCTTCACGACGCGAGCATACACCGGCATTAGCCAGAAACTTATTCAAACGAATCGGTTCGTTCGGATCGACAAACTGTTCTTTATACTCTATCTGTTTCTTCTTACTGTACTTGGCATTGGGATCGTAATCTCCCGTACGGCGAATCGGGCGACTGTAGCTGTCTCTGTTGCCATAAGGGCGTTGAGGACGGTCACCGTTCGAGTTATAGCGCGGACGGAAAGGGCGGTCACCACCAGCATTGTTACCATAAGGACGCTGAGGACGGTCGCCACCTTCACTGTTATAACGGGGACGGTAAGGACGATCACCGCCAGCATTATTACCGTAAGGACGCTGAGGACGGTCGCCACCTTCACTGTTATAACGAGGACGGTAAGGACGATCACCGCCGGTATTGTTGCCGTAAGAGCGCTGAGAACGGTCGCCACCTTCACTGTTATAACGGGGACGGTAAGGACGGTCACCGCCGGCATTGTTACCGTAAGAGCGTTGAGGACGGTCGCCACTTTCACCATTATAGCGAGGACGGTAAGAACGGTCGTTGTTATAGGAACGCTGAGGACGGTCGCCATTTTCCGCATTCGGATTAAAGCGCTGACGGTAAGGACGGTCACTGCTGTACGAACGTTGCGGACGGTCGCCATTTTCACTATTAAATCTCGGACGATAAGGGCGGTCACCATTTTCACGGTTATAAGACGGGCGACTATAGCTTCCCTCTCTGTTAAATTGGTTACCATCACGGCCGGCGCCTGAATTCTCCTCTGAAGAAGAAGCATCACGCCAAGTTTCATTTTCTGTACTCATTGTTTTATTCGAATAAAATTAAACCTACTGGCCTCACGGCCATTCTTTCTTTATCTCTAATTACCTTTATTTTAGCTTATAACAAATTCCGGATTAAAAAAGTTGAAATCTCCGGTTTCCCTTGTCGCTTCTTAAAGCCCCGTATATGTATGGGGAGTAATTGCACGTAATTCTTTCTTTATATCTTCGCTTACATTCAATTCTTCTATGAATTCCTTGATAGAATTCTCTGTGATAGCCTGATTGGTACGTGTCAATGCTTTCAGCGCTTCGTAAGGATGCGGATATGCCTCACGGCGCAGGATTGTTTGAATGGCCTCGGCCACAACACTCCAGCAGTTATCCAAATCGCGATAGATAGCCGTTTCATTCAACAGCAGCTTGCGCAATCCTTTCAATGAACTCTGAATGGCTATTATGATATGTCCGAACGGAACGCCCACATTACGCAATAC
Source organism: Bacteroides stercoris ATCC 43183 (assembly GCF_025147325.1). Classification (NCBI taxonomy): domain Bacteria; kingdom Pseudomonadati; phylum Bacteroidota; class Bacteroidia; order Bacteroidales; family Bacteroidaceae; genus Bacteroides; species Bacteroides stercoris. The sequence goes on along the minus strand of NZ_CP102262.1, from coordinate 1,368,419 downwards.
GGTAGAATCCGTCAGGTCGCGCTGCAAACGTGACACCGGCAACTTCACAGCCAGATGTTCAAGGATAGCGTTTGCTATGCCCAGATTACCTTCGGCATTTTCAAAATCAATCGGATTCACCTTATGCGGCATTGCACTCGAACCAACCTCACCAGCCTTGATCTTCTGCTTGAAATATTCCATGGAGATATACTGCCAGAAGTCACGGTTCATATCAATCATCACCGTATTAATTCGCTTCATCGCATCGAAGATAGCAGATAGATTATCATAATTGGAAATCTGAGTCGTATATTCTTCGCGCTCCAACCCCAGTTTCTCTGCAACGAACTTAGTACCGAAAGCTTTCCAGTCATATTCCGGATAAGCCACATGATGTGCATTGTAATTTCCCGTAGCACCGCCAAACTTAGCAGTAACCGGACAAGCCTTCAATGCAACCAGTTGGCGTTCCAAACGATATACAAACACCATTATCTCTTTTCCCAGACGAGTAGGAGAAGCCGGCTGTCCGTGCGTTTTGGCGAGCATCGGAATATTCGCCCACTCTTCAGCATAAGCACGGAGTTGCGCTATCAATTCCTCTATCTGCGGATAATATACCTGTTCCAATGCCTCTTTTACAGACAAAGGAATAGAAGTATTGTTAATATCTTGTGAAGTCAGCCCGAAGTGGATAAACTCTTTATAGTCGTCCATTCCGCCTAACTTATCAAATTCTTCTTTCAAAAAATATTCAACAGCCTTCACATCATGGTTAGTCACGCTTTCAATATCCTTGATACGTCCGGCATCGGCTTCTGAAAAATTACGGTAAATATTTCTCAAAGTTTCGAATACATCCTTATTCACCCCTTTCAACTGAGGCAAAGGCAGTTCACATAAGGTTATAAAATATTCCACTTCAACCTGTACACGGTATTTTATCAGTGCGAATTCTGAGAAATAGGCAGCCAAAGCATCTGTCTTGCCCCTGTAGCGACCGTCAATCGGGGAGATTGCGGTAAGTAAATCAAGTTCCATACGTCGTATTTATGATAATTATCGGATTGCAAAATTACGGCTTTTTTCCGAGTAATCAGGTATAATGGGGAAATAAATTAAAAAAATGAAGTTTCAGAATAAAAAAATAGCTTTGCATACTATATACAAAGCTAAAATCCGCAACAATGTGTGGGCGTTGACGGATTCGAACCGCCGACCCTCTGCTTGTAAGGCAGATGCTCTGAACCAGCTGAGCTAAACGCCCTTTTGATAAACGAAAGTGCTTGTTTTTTTTTGTGTGGGCGTTGACGGATTCGAACCGCCGACCCTCTGCTTGTAAGGCAGATGCTCTGAACCAGCTGAGCTAAACGCCCGTACACTTCCGTTTCAAAAGCGATGCAAAGGTACAGCTTATTTTGAAATTACCAAAACTTTCGCCATTTATTTTTCAAGTTTTTTTTCACACAATATTAACTACTATTGAATTTCAAGCAATTAGCCGCATCACTTTTTTATATCATTTTTGCGGATTACCTTTGCCGGATTCCCAACAGCCACACAATCGGACGGAATATCTTTGGTCACTACACTTCCCGCACCTATAATGCAACGGTCGCCAATAGTTACCCCGGGACAAATAACAGCGCCACCGCCAATCCAGCAATCTTCACCTATCGTCACCGGATAGGCATACTCCTGCTCTACACGCCTCTCCAGATAATCAAACGGGTGTTGAGGGGTATAAATCTGCACACAAGGCCCTATCAGCGTATATGCCCCAACAGTGATATAGCCACCGTCCAGAAAAGTACAATTGGAGTTGATAAAGACATGTTCCCCAAGGCGGATACCATCACCATGATCGCAACAAAAAGGCGGGCAAATAGTGGCAGAAGCTGGAATACCGGGTATCAATTCTTCCAATACGCTCCGGCATTCTTCCTCATAACCGCTCATAGCGTTCAGCTTCAGCAACAGTTTTTTCGCACGTTTAAAACGCTCTTGAATTTCCGGGGAAGCCGTATTCGCCAATTGTGAACTCCGCATTTTATCTACCTCATCCATATTCTTATCCATTTTTATTGTACAATATACTACAAGCCATTACATATATGCAGCAATGCCGTCAGTTTCTCCATCCAGTCTTCATCGGGAGCCACATGCAATCCGCGTATGCCAAGCGCTTCCGCCGCCTTGATATTCTTTAAACTATCATCTACAAATATCGTTTCTTCAGCTTTCATACCGTCAGCAGCCAATGCTTTCAGGAAAATATCCGGTTCAGGCTTGTAAGCCTGCATTTCATAGCTGCAAAACAGCGTATCAAAATAATCGCTTATCGGTTTATGTTCGTCACTGAACTTATCACTGCGGGTAAAAGCCATAATAAACGGATTAGTATTGCTAAGCAGGCAAATGTGATATTCCTCTTTTAACTTCAATAAATTGTGAAGCCGGTTCAGAGGCACATCACGTATAAAGCCCAGCCAGCAATATTGCGCCTCATCCCAACCGACAGATTCGCGCCCGGCAGCCTCAGCCATTCTCCGGCAAAACTCACCGGCATCAATCTTTCCCGTCTCTACATCCAGGAAAAATCCCTTTTGGCCGTATTCTCCCATATACTCATCCGTATTCACTCCTGCTTCACGAAAACGGCGGAAAGCCTCTTCCGAATTCTGGCGGAATATCACACCGCCCATATCAAATAATATATTCTTTATCATATACCAATGCTTATTTAAGGAAAACGGACACCCGTTGCCGGATGTCCGCTTTATTACAATAATATATCAACCGGCTTATTTATATTCCTGCCAGCTCTTGATTTGGATATCTTCCATCTTCATCTCACAGAAAGCTTCAATGAAAGCACCTGCCAGACGGGCATTCGTAATCAACGGAATATTATGATCGATAGCACCGCGGCGAATCTTGTAACCATTGGTCAGCTCGCGTTTAGAGTGGTTCTTCGGAATATTTACAATCAAGTCGAACTTATGTTCGGCAATCATTGTCATTACATTATTCTCCGCATCGGCACGTTCATCCGGCCAGAACACAGCTTCGGTGCTTACACCGTGCGCATTGAGGAATGCAGCGGTACCTGCCGTAGCGTAAATCTTATATCCCTTCGCAAAAAGCATGCGGCTGGCATCCAGCAAGTCCACTTTCGATTTCATTGCACCGGAAGAGAACATCACACCTTTTTCTGGACGCGGAATCTTGAAACCGGTAGCAATCATGGAATTCAGCAATGCTTCGGAGAAGTCGTCGCCGATACAGCCTACCTCCCCCGTAGAAGACATATCCACGCCCAATACCGGGTCTGCGTTATGCAGGCGGGAGAATGAGAACTGGGAAGCCTTCACGCCAATCCAGTCGATGTCAAACGCCGACTTGTCCGGACGAGAGTAAGGAGCATCCAGCATAATCTTCGTGGCCGTCTCGATAAAGTTACGTTTCAGCACTTTGGATACAAACGGGAAACTACGTGAAGCACGCAGGTTACATTCGATAACTTTCACCTCATTGTTACGTGCCAGGAACTGGATGTTGAAGGGACCGGAGATATTGAGTTCCTTTGCAATCTGACGACTGATTTTCTTGATACGTCGTGCCGTAGCGAAGTAAATTTTCTGTGCCGGGAATACCAGCGTAGCGTCACCGGAGTGCACACCGGCAAACTCAACATGCTCGGAAATGGCATATTCCACCACCTCGCCGTTCTGTGCCACGGCATCGAACTCAATCTCTTTCGTATTCTGCAGGAACTGGGAAACCACTACCGGATATTCCTTGGAAACCTCGGCAGCCATTTTCAGGAAGTTCTCCAATTCTTCTTCATCGTAGCATACATTCATTGCAGCACCGGAAAGCACATACGACGGACGCACCAATACCGGATAGCCTACTTTCTCAACGAAGCCCTTCACATCTTCCAGACTGGTAAGTTCCTGCCAAGCCGGCTGGTCGATGCCGAGCTGGTCGAGCATGGCAGAGAATTTGTTACGGTTCTCTGCACGGTCGATAGAAACAGGCGAAGTGCCCAATACAGGAACAGACTGACGATAGAGTTTCATTGCCAGATTGTTAGGAATCTGACCGCCTACGGATACGATTACGCCGCGCGGCTGTTCGAGGTCTATAACATCGAGCACACGTTCAAAAGAAAGTTCGTCGAAGTACAGACGGTCGCACATATCGTAGTCGGTAGATACAGTTTCGGGGTTATAGTTAATCATGATGGATTTGTACCCCAACTTGCGTGCAGTCTGGATAGCGTTCACCGAACACCAGTCGAACTCAACGGAAGAACCGATGCGGTAAGCTCCCGAACCCAATACAACTACCGATTTTTCATTCTTATAATAGTTCACATCATACCCTTGTACGGCATACGTCATATAAAGGTAGTTCGTCAGTTCCGGATGCTCGGAAGCGACGGTATTGATACGTTTCACAGCCGGAAGAATACCCAGCTCCTTACGACGGGCGCGTACCATAAGGTTTTCCTTTTCCATATTACCTTCCGGATTCAGTACGAAACGTGCAATCTGGAAGTCGGAGAAACCAAGCACTTTCGCTTCACGCAGCACATCGGCAGGAATATCCTCCACCTTATTATATTGTGAGAGTTTATTCTTATAGTCTACAATGTTCTTCAGTTTGCCGAGGAACCAAGGGTCAATCTTCGTCAGCTCAAAGATACGGTCGATTGTATAGCCTTTTTCCAGAGCCTGGGCGATAGCGAACACACGCAGATCGGTGGGGTGAGCCAATTCGTGATCCAAATCTTCGAATTCCACACTATCATTACCCACAAAGCCGTGCATGCCCTGACCTATCATACGCAAACCTTTCTGGATAATTTCCTCGAAAGAACGGCCGATAGACATGATTTCACCTACAGACTTCATGCTTGAACCGATTTCGCGAGACACACCTGCAAACTTCGTCAAATCCCAACGGGGAATCTTACAAATCAGGTAGTCCAATTGCGGAGCTTCGTAAGCAGAATTAGGAGTTCCCATTTCACCGATTTGGTCGAGCGTATAACCCAATGCAATCTTGGCGGCAACAAAAGCAAGCGGATAACCGGTAGCTTTGGATGCCAATGCAGAAGAACGAGACAAGCGGGCGTTCACCTCGATTACGCGATAGTCGTTGGTTTCGGCGTTGAATGCATACTGAATGTTACATTCACCCACGATGCCGAGGTGACGGATACACTTGGTAGAAAGTTCCTGCAACATCTTCACCTGTTCGTCGGTAAGCGAGCAGGTAGGAGCAACCACGATAGACTCACCGGTATGGATGCCCAGAGGGTCGAAGTTTTCCATACTTGCTACGGTGAAGCAGTGGTCGTTGGCGTCGCGGATTACCTCGAATTCGATTTCTTTCCAACCTTTCAGGGATTCTTCCACCAGGATTTGCTTGGAGAACGTGAAAGAACTTTCAGCCAGTTTGACAAACGCTTCCTCGTCCGGACAGATACCGCTGCCCAAACCACCCAAAGCATAAGCCGAGCGTACCATTACCGGATATCCGATTTCGCGGGCAGCTTTCAAGGCATCTTCCATGCTTTCCACAGCGTGGCTCTTCGGAGTTTTCATAGGAATCTCATCCAGCTTCTTCACAAAGAGGTCGCGGTCTTCCGTGTACATGATAGCCTCTACCGAAGTACCCAACACACGCACGCCGTATTTCTGCAAAGTACCGTTCAGGTAAAGTTCCGTACCGCAGTTCAGCGCAGTCTGTCCGCCGAAAGCCAGCAGAATGCCGTCCGGCTGTTCTTTTTTGATGATTTCTTCTACGAAATAAGGAGTTACCGGCAAGAAATAAACTTTATCGGCAATACCTTCTGATGTCTGAATTGTAGCAATATTCGGGTTTACCAATACCGAACCCACACCTTCTTCGCGCAAAGCCTTCAAAGCTTGCGAACCGGAATAATCAAACTCTCCGGCCTGACCGATCTTGAGCGCACCCGAGCCCAAGACAAGCACTTTCTTCAAATTCTTTTCCATATTCTCTTATTGTCTATTTAAGTTCATTCTTCACATTCCGGCACAAAAAAAATGCGTTACCCCGAATAAGGATTAACGCATTACCAAAGAACTAAAAATATCGTTTTCGGAAAAAGAGAAACCGACAGCCAGCGAATGAAATTCATTCGAACGTAGGTTATATGTACTTCTCTTTTCCTGCGATTGCATAGTTATCTCTAAAATTTCTGCAAAGTAACGACTTATTTACGATTTGAGCAAATTAATCAGAAAAATAAATTTATTACCTGAAAATAGCAGTTACTTTTGCAACCGGTCACACCGGTGAGTATCGCAACCGGTACACTGGAAATATAAAGAGTGTTATACAATGAAATTAATGAAAAGATTTACTTACGGTTACGGGAAACCATTTGGCAGATGTAATCACATAGGTCATATTACTATGAACTATCGGCTTTTCCGGATCGAGCGAACCGGCACCGCCACCTCCCGCTACATTACCGCCCAAATAAATCTCTACTGTGTAATGTTTCCCTGCCTCGATAGTGTATCCGGCATCTGCTTTTGTAAATTGAATCGGATAATAAACAGGAGTCGGAACATTACTGCCTATCGTTCTTATTTCCGACTGAATGGAAAGGATGGTCGGTTTACTCGTACCGTTATTGGCAAATGTATAAAAATGATTGAAAACCGTACGGCCTTGATTCAGTGTGAAAGGAGTGAGTACCGCATCTTTCAAAACAGTAGATTCTGTGGCGGAACCGGCAGAAAAAGAACTATAAGAAACATCACCTGAATAGAACTCGGTCTGAACCGCTTTTTCCGTATCGGTACCAAAGAATTTCCCACTTTTACCGGCAAACAGCAATGCAACACTTTTATCTGTAATCTCAATATCGCCACCGGTACGGTTCTCACGTTCGTCTTGAACAACCAGTTCTATCTTTGCCGCAACAAAGTTTAGCGAAACAATAGTGCCACCATATATATAACCGTCCGGAGAAGTAGAAAAAGAGACATCATTCACTCCGGACATCCAAAGATTATCTTCCGTCTGAGTTGTCACATTGCTATTTTCCATTAAATCACCGGTAACTGCCAGAAGTTCTGCTTCTGTTTTTACATTGGCAAAGGGACTGTCGGCAAGAGGACCGACATTGGCTATTATATACACTTTTTTGGCAGCAGTTGTTCCAAAACCAAGTCTTGGCTCCTCGACGTCGCCGGGCTGATTAGGATCAAAACGCACATAAAAAGGGGTACTATCCAAAGCACCACCCTCACGGAAAGTAAATGCGACATAATCGTTAATTACAGCATCGGTAGTGGCAGCAGCGCCCGCAGCTCTGGATTGTGCCAAATTGTTGCCCGCACCTACTACTTTAATCGAAATAACGGCTTTTTGTCCCGGAGCATTGTTATCCAAATCGATGATTTCTTCTTTGGAGCATGAGAATATGGCTAAAGTCGCAAAAGCCACCACTAAATAAATTGCATTCTTTTGTTTCATAATTTTCTTAATTACATCATTAGTGTCCCGTTAAAATGGGACGAGTTAAACAATTAATCAAAAAGCCCCGGAATCAGGGGATCATTTAGATCTTTGACATCATTGAAATTAGTCTTGTCGAACAGGTCACGCAAGTGGGTTTTGTCAGTCAATGATATGCTGAGAATTTGTAAAACTTCATAGGTTGAACGTTTCAACTTCATATCATGTTGGACAATAGCCACAAGACAGTACGTGATAATAGCCACACTGATTTGTATGCGAACAGCGTTCTCTGTTGTGCCCCAGAATTTCTTTATCTTGAGATGCTGCTTGAGCCATTTGAAGAACAGCTCGATTAACCATCTTTTCTTATAAAGATCGGCGACATCCAGTGCAGAAAGTTGTTTTGCATTCGTCAAAAAAGTGAACTCACGGTCATCCTCTTCGTCGTAATATCGGACGAGTCTGAATGACTCAGGATATTTTTTCTCGGAGAGATATCCGGTCAGTTTCACTTCCGCATCTGTCATTATGTTCTTTGGCATTCTTCGCTTCCATCTGACTGTCTTATACTTTAAGTTCGTCTTGGCTCTGACAACAAAGAAAGAGTCTGTAAGATGTATCCTATAGAGTTCTTTAAAGGAGTCATAAGCCCTGTCGAATATATAATAAGCATTTGGTTCATAATGGATTGAAGACATTGCTGTGGAATCATGCTTTGATGCAGTAGTTACAGTATAGAAGGCAGGAACTTGTGCTTCAATGTCGTATAAGACATGAGCTTTCACCCCTCCTTTCTTGCTTCGGAACTTTGCCCATGGGAATGTTGCAAGACACAACGGAATCGTTGTTGAATCAAACGCATATTTCTTTCCGGAAATGTCAAGGATGTTGGTCGTCCGCTTCTCGCAGGCTTCCTTCATCATATAGAATGCAAAGTCTTCGAAGATTCTGTAATCACGGTTCTGGTTCGCTGTCGCAAGAGTTGTCTTGGCTATCGGTTCACGACCTAAACCAAGATGATATTGCTTGGCCCTATGCGCCTCGAAAGCAACGACTAAGTCTCGCAGGCTCTCACGGTTACTCAGTTGTCCAAACATCATCGCGAGCATCTGATTCCAGCAAGTGAAATGTTTCACATATCTGTTGCCATCATACTTGCGAACATAGTTGTTGAACTGAGTCCTGTTCAGAAAAGCGGTTAATTGAGAGAATACGTATTTGTCTTGGAACATAGCAGCCATTTGTATTAGACTGCAAAGTTGCAAAATCAAGTCCGTTTCATTTCAAAAAACCGTGTAATTGACTATATTTCAATAATTTCAAAGAACTATTTATCCACTTTTACGGGACAGTAGTGTAATTACATATTTAATAAATTAATTTTCCATTGCTGATCTTCTGATTTTTCACCTGTCTACGTAACACAGATGAAAATTGGAAATCAACTCAAAACAAACCGGACTTTTCTATTCATTTTCGCTATATATACTTTACCCATGTTTTTTTGATGCTACAAAATTAATATCTATATTTGAGTATCTAGTTATCCAAATTAATCAATCTGTTATCCAAACTAACCAATCTGTTATCCAAATTAACCACATGCCAAAATTTAGTGCTGTTTTTTACATTTTCTCCTCTATCTCATAGAATACAGAGAATAAAATGACGAAGAATCTCTTCGCTTGTTAAGGAAAAGAGGATAAAGTCCGAATCCACTTTGACAGAGAAGAAAATATCGGTATCTTTGCAGATAACTTATAAACTTTCAGTGAAATAAACAAAAGATACAGATATGGCAAAAGAAAAAATCATCCTTACGGGCGACCGCCCCACGGGACGCCTGCATATCGGACATTATGTAGGCTCATTAAGACGCAGAGTGGAGTTGCAGAACTCCGGACTGTATGACAAGACGTTCGTGTTCATAGCCGATGCACAAGCATTGACAGATAACATGGAAAACCCGGAAAAGGTACGTCAGAACGTTATCGAAGTAGCTCTCGACTATCTGGCTTGCGGATTGGATCCTACGAAGAGTACCATCTTTATCCAGTCACAGATTCCGGAATTGTGCGAACTGACATTCTATTATATGGACCTTGTCACCGTATCGCGCCTGCAACGTAACCCGACGGTAAAGACGGAAATCCAGATGCGCAACTTTGAAACAAGTATTCCGGTGGGGTTCTTCACCTACCCTATCAGCCAGGCTGCGGACATCACGGCGTTTCGCGCCACCACCGTTCCCGTTGGCGAAGATCAGGAACCGATGATTGAACAAGCCCGTGAAATCGTACGCCGCTTCAACTTTATCTACGGCGACACATTGGTAGAACCGGAAATCCTTCTGCCTGACAATGCAGCCTGTCTGCGTCTGCCGGGTACAGACGGAAAAGCCAAGATGAGTAAGTCTTTGGGAAACTGTATCTACCTTTCCGATACAGCCGACGAGATTCAGAAGAAAGTGAAGAGCATGTACACCGACCCCGATCATCTGCGCGTACAAGACCCGGGCAAGATTGAGGGAAATACCGTATTTACTTATTTGGACGCTTTCTGCCACCCCGAACACTTCGAACGTTACCTGCCCGACTATCCTTCTCTGGAAGAACTGAAAGCCCACTATCAACGTGGTGGTTTAGGCGATATGAAAGTGAAAGGCTTCCTCAACAATATCATGCAGGAAACGTTGGAGCCGATTCGTAACCGCCGCAAGGAATTCGAAAAAGATATTCCGGCTATCTACGATATGCTGAAGAAAGGCTGTGAAGCGGCACGCGAAACAGCCGCAGCGACATTGGACGACGTACGTCGTGCCATGAAGATTAACTATTTCGATGATGCGGAACTTATCGCAGAGCAGGTAAAGAAATTCAGCGCGGAATAATCTCCGCGCGGCAAGGCATAAAAGAAAGGGCTGTATCCGCCACCGGATACAGCCCTTGTTCTTTTCTATTTATCTGTTAGTTAGCAGATTTCACTAATACCACACGGTTCAGAATCGGTTGTCCGAACTTGTCGACACCACCATCGGCAGAAATTTTCAAGCGGTTGGCAGGGATACCGTAATCCTTTACCAAAACATCCACTACAGCCTGTGCACGTTTCAAGCTCAGCTCTTTGTTGAATTCAGGAGTACCTGTTGCAGAGTCGGCATAGCCGTTTACGGTATAGGTAGTGTTCGGGAACTCTTGCATCTGTTTGGCCAGATAAGAAATGTTCATCACCTCACGCGGAGATACTTCGGCAGAACCAATCTTGAAGAATACGGTACGTGGTGCGATATTCGGATCGGTAACGACAACTTCAGTTTCAGCAACTTCCATCGGTTTGTTCTGTGCAGCGGTCAGGGCCGACTCCAACTGTTGATTGGCAGCAGCCATTTCAGCTATCTGCTGTTGCATGGCAGACAGTTCAAGAGCAGAAATCAATTGTGGGGTCGGACGGTTGAAACCACGTTTCGGGAAGTGGTAAGTCAAACCAAGCGTTGCACTGAACACACCATCATATCCCTTACCGGCAACTGTTCCGTCAAATTTATCTTCGGCTCCCATTGCACTAAGTTCCAGATTAATGTCTATTGCATTTGAAATGCGAAAGCGGTTAATGATACCGGCATTCAGAGCAAGTGCCTGACGGTGAGGCTTCGTATAGTTATGAGTGAGACCGGCACCCAAATAAGGAATGATTTCATATACACGGTCTTCGTTGTATCCGCCAAACAAGGCATTCAGGTTGAACATTACATCACCGTGGAAATTCATGTAATCAAAGCGTTGCTTGTACGAGCCATTCGCACGCTGAGTACCCTTTACATAATCAGCAAAGGGGTCCATGGTAAAGCCTTTTGCCTGAAGGCCGCTATACTGCAAACGTAATCCGAGTCCCGGAGTAAACCATTTACCCACAGAAATATTCATCGTGGGACTAATGCGCTTTCCGAAATCACCCAACTGCTGGTCGTTATCTCCATACATTACCGATGCACCGCCACCGATAGAGAAAAACCAGTTGCTCCAGAATGGATTTGTGATTACCTGGTACTTATCCTGTACCTGAATAATGTCAACCTGCTCTACAACAACAGGTTTTTGTTGTGCCATAGTGGCAGCAGATACGCCGGCCAAAGCCAGCAACATTAGAATCTTTTTCATATACCTTAAAATAGTTAAGTTGGTTAATTAAATTCTTTATCATTCAAACTGATTAATTAACGCCGACAAGACTAAAAGGTTCTGAAAAAAAGATTTTTTTTAATTGTTATGGATAAATAATGTACAAATCATCATTTCTGGAACAACTTTTCAATATCCTCTTCCCTGATAGTGGAAAGCACCGTACGGCCATCAGGCGTATAGTTGGGCGTGGAACAGGCAAAAAGGCTGTCTACCAAATTGGACATCTCATCATTGCTCAGCACCTGTCCGTAAACGATAGCTGCTGCACGCGCCAGTGTCAGCGCAAGGATTGTCCGGACTTCTTCCTTGACGTCACTGCCTTTCTCCATGGCGGTATGTACCATATTGCGCACCAGTTCTACCGGATTCAACCCCTCGATGCCGGAAGGAATACCATTGATAGCGTAACTGCCGCCACCTAAAGGACTGAAGTCGAAACCGACTGCCGCCAAATCGTCCGACAGACTTTCCAACACCGCAGCTTCGGAAACTGGCAATTGAATCAATTCCGGAAATAACACCCCCTGAGATACTCCCTGCCTTTGGCGAATTTGAGTCATGTACCGGTCGAACAGCACACGGACATGCGCACGGTGCTGATCTATCAACATCAGGCCGGATTTTACGGAAGTAAGGATAAAACGTCCTTTGAATTGCAAATGCTGTGCCCCCTTCTCCATGGAAGAAGAATCACCGGAGTACAAAGAAGAAGATTGGGAAGCGGGCTCAACGGCTTCCGTTACAGCGGAAACCGCCTCCTCGAAAGCAAGCGGTTCTTCCTCGACAGGCTCATTCATTCTACTTGCTTTCTCCAAACCGGAATACAGTCCCTCCCACTCTACACTTTGGCGCGGATAACTTCCTCCGCTGCTATAAGAAGAGGCAGAGGAAGTCTTGAAAGGATTGAAGTCCGCATTATAATGCACCTTAGGCGGTTCGATGGGACGACTCTGCTCAAATGCCGGAATGTCAGGCATGCCCTCTGTATCAAAGTCTATGGACGGTACAGCATTGAATTTTCCAAGCGATTCCTTCACAGCCGCTGAAAGTATCTGCCAAATAGCCTGCTCGTTCTCAAACTTGATTTCCGTCTTTGTAGGATGAATGTTTACATCTATATTCGCAGGGTCTACCTCGAAATAGATGAAATAGGATATCTGTTCGCCGGCAGGAATCAGTTGCTCATAGGCATCCATAACTGCCTTATGAAAATATGGATGGCGCATATAGCGGCCGTTCACAAAAAAATACTGGTGCGCACCTTTCTTACGGGATGCCTCCGGCTTTGCCACAAAACCGGAAACTTTTATCATCGTCGTGTCTACATCCACCGAAAGCAACTGCTGGTTCAACTTCTTACCGAATATGGCGAGGATGCGCTGGCGCAACGGCATGACAGGTAAATTGAACAACTCCGCATCATTACTATACAGATAGAAAGCAACATCCGGATGCACCAAGGCTATGCGCTCAAACTCGGCTAGAATATTGCTTAATTCCGTTGAATTTGCTTTCAGAAACTTACGGCGGGCAGGAATATTGAAGAATAGGTTCTTCACTGAAAAGTTACTTCCCTTAGGACAAGAAACAGCCTCCTGACTCTCTACTTTAGAACCGGCAATAACCAGACGCGTACCAAGTTCTTCACCGGCCGGGCGGGTTTTCAACTCTACCTCCGCCACCGCCGCAACAGACGCCAGCGCTTCACCGCGAAAACCCATTGTACGTAACGCAAACAAATCAGAGGCCTCACGTATCTTGGAAGTGGCATGACGCTCAAAGGACAGACGCGCATCCGTTTCGGACATTCCTTTTCCATCGTCAATAACCTGGATGCAGGTCTTTCCGGCATCCGTTACCAAAACATGTATTTCGGTGGCTTCTGCATCAATCGCGTTTTCTACCAATTCCTTGATGACAGACGCCGGACGCTGAATCACCTCTCCGGCAGCAATCTGGTTCGCAACCGAATCGGGCAGCAAATGAATGATATCGCTCATGATAAGTATAAAGTATAAAGTATGAAATAAAGGGTACAGAAAAAATTAGATAATACCGTTGGTAATGGCATACCACAAATATATCAGCAATGCCACAACCACCAGTATCACCCCCAGATGCACCGGTCTGCGTCCGCTTTCCTTACGACGTTTCAGATGGGTAGTGCCTTCAATGAACTTCCCCCGGATATCTTCGGGCGAAAATTCCTTTTCCGGCAACATGCCTAACTCGCGTTTGGCATCTTCCTCCATTTTGGCCAGTTTCTCTTTCCGTTCATCTACATAAATGTATGAATGATGAAATCCCCGCGGCTTACGCATTGCAAACATTCCCATAGCATTATTTTTTAGTTCGTTTTATATGCATATCTCTTGGCGAAGTTAAAGGTTTCCGGTCACTTTTCTGCAATGTTTCACCCGCTTTTTTACCCCGCCACTCAAAGATGTCATCCTTGTTCAAGGGACGAATATAATCAAACCACACAAATGAAGGAAGTTTCATCTTGTCGGCCGGTATTTGGTCCATAGGATACAATATGCCGTTGGACTTGCCTATCAATGCAGCTTCTTCCATTTTACGGTCTTTGAGATAAATACGCAGGAAACTGCCTTCGGCATAGTTCATGCCAATCATTGTACTGTCTTTCTCTTCCGGATAGAACACAATCAGGACATTACCGTTCACATCTACCCGGCGCATATCTCCGTCCTGGAAAAAAGCTTTCATCTCCTTGCCTGTCACTTGGTTATAATGGATAGAATCTTTCTGTTCCACAGCCAGCGCCTGATTAATGATGTGCGCCCAGTCGATGGTGCTGTCGTTCATGTAGACCTTTACCTCCTCACCGAGCAACTGCTGCGCACCGTGCCACAAAACAGGGTCGGTATACATCGTCAAACAGGAATCCTTGGAATTATAAACCAAAGAATCGCACACTGCCTGCACATCTGTGCGGTAAGCACGCACCTTGTGATAAACACGCATTTCACGATAGGCAGAGTCTGTATTCATGTGGTACGTTACCAAACGCAGTGTATCACCATGCATAAAAAGACTGTCACCCTGAGAATAGTCTATAGCAACGGCACGTTGGGTAGCAATGGCATTACCGGTTAGCTCATTATAAAAACAGTAATTGCCGGTAAGCATATTCTTGTTCACCGTATCATTCATCTGTACGTTATCGAAAGCTTCACCATAACCCAGCTTGCGGTCATAGAAAAGACTGTCTCCGGTAAGTTTCTTGCCTTCATTAGTCAAAATGGAACGGTCCAACAGCTCTGCTTGCTCGGATACGGTATTGTATTCTCCACGCTCCGAATAGATATGGTTCTTATCACTGACTATGTCAGAAGGCCCCAAAATCGTAGCGATTTTGGACTCCGTACTGTACTTTAACGTATCGGAAGTCAGGACAAACTTCGGATTTACCAATTTCACTTCATGGTTGAACACTGCCAGTTTGGTTGCCGGGCTGTATTCTCCCCATTCGGAAGTCAGGACATTTTCTTCATCGGTCAGCGTACCGCCGTCAAAGTAATATCCTAAATTATACAGACGGTCATAGTTCAAGCTATCCGTAGTAAGTTCCGTATTGCGGTTAATCATACGGACATTCTCACGCAGCATGGCAAGCTGGGACATACCGTCATAATACAAGTAATCACCGTATATGAACAAAGTGTCTCCCTGCTCCATACGAACATTACCGAATGCTTCCACAGAGTTAATTTTCTCGTAAATCAGAGCACTGTCACAAAACATGTACATACTATCGTGCTTCATCCTGACCGAGCCAATCAGCACCTGCACATCAGGGCGCAACTGCTGATCCGCCTGCGCCTCATCGGCATAAAGCAAATCCACACGTTTCTTTTTCTTGTCAGGCTCACTTTTCCTGTCCTGCGCGCTCAACAAACAAACGCCGAACAAACATACCAAACCAAATATCAGTCTTTTATCCATCCCGGATACTTGAATGTACAGTTTCTCCAATTTTCGTTGATGCGAACGTAAGTGTGTTTCTGCTTTTCACGAATCCACTTGTCCAGCATCTCATCCCGACGTTTCTCCAGAACAATCTCTTTCAGGTTCTGGTAGTCATCGGCAACGGTAGCCTTATGTCCATTGGTACGGCTCTTCAACTTCACGATAACACATTCTTCTTTTCCGGTTTTCTGCGGAATCATGGTAAATGCCTCAGAAATCTCGCCAACTTTCATCTTGTCTACCACTTTTGCAATTTCAGGCGGCAGCTCCTGCATCTCGAATTTGGAGGTATTGGTATTGGGGTTGGGCAGCAAACCGTGATTATTGCGTGTATCCTTGTCTTGTGAAAGCACCGATGCCGCTTCCTCAAAAGAGAACTTCCCGTTACGAATATCATCGGCTATAGAGTCCAGACGAGCCATACCTGCTGTCAAAGATTCTTCCGGAATATGCGGTTTCAGCAATATATGACGGGTTTTAATACGGTCTCCACGCTTCTCTATCAACTGAATGATATGAAAACCATATTCGGACTCCACTATTTTAGAGACCTTATTGGGGTCTTGCAAGTTGAAAGCAACATTGGCATATGCCGGATCCAGCATACCACGTCCGGAAAACTCGATTTCGCCACCGCGAATGGCAGAACCACGGTCTTCCGAATACATACGAGCCAACGTAGAGAAACTGGTCTCACCCTTTGTTATACGGTCGGTAAAATCGCGCAAGCGTTTCTTTACGTTTTCTATTTCTTCCAAAGGTACTTTCGGCTGCTGGGTAATTATCTGCACCTCCACCTGCGTCGGTATATAGGGAATACTATCTTGCGGCAGATCTTTGAAATAACGACGCACCTCGGCCGGCGTAACTTTGATTTCACCAACCAGTTTCTGCTGCATCTTCTGTACTTTCAACCCTTCACGGGCATTTTCCCGCAATGTTTCACGAATCTGACTGGAAGTTTTATTGAAGTATTCTTCCATCTTTTCACGTGAACCGATATTGCTGATATACATATTTGTCATATAATCCACACGCTGGATGACTTCGGATTCGGAAACTTCAATACTGTCAAGTGCCGCCTGATGCAAGAACAGCTTTTGTACGGCTATCTCTTCCGGTATCACACAATAGGGGTCCCGGTCGAACTTACGTCCTTCGTACAAAGCGCTCATACGAGCTTCTTCCACTTCGGACTTTAATATAGCCTCGTCGCCCACTACCCACACGACCTCGTCAATCACATTGTCTTGTCCATAAACGGTAGAACCGGCTAACAGCGTCAAGGCAAATAAAACTACAAACTTAAAGTTCATACACATCTTCATTCTTGGTATCTTATACTAATAATACTTAATTTTATCTTTTTTCTCCGCACGCTGATACAAATCTTCTTTCACCTGCTTCATAAAATTCACCTGCTTCATGTTCAGCATCATATCCTTCACCTGACTACGGGCAAACTCATACGGTTCCTGTTCTCCCACAGCACGATAATCGCTCACATTCAGAAAATAATGAAAAGCCGTATCTTTCAGTTCCACGTAGCGGTTCTTATTCAGATATTCTCCGGCATCGGGCACTTTCAGCGGCATCAAGTCCATCACTTCGGTTATCGGAACCCACTTGTCATAAAAATACTCGTACTTCACGGCATTCTGCAGACTGTATTTTTCCAGATGCTCTACGGCCTCGCGGTTTTCGGTCCTGTACCAACGGCGAACACTGCCCAGTTGAGGGGCTGTGAGGGGAACTTTGATAAACAATCCCTTTATCAAAGGACTCTCTACCTTAAAAAGCTCTTGATGCTTCTCATAATAATCAGCCAGTTCCGTTTCCGAAATTTCTTCAGAAAGAGTTTGGTTTATCAGCGCCTGCTGGTATGCATGCATAATCAACGCCTTCCGGTAATTCTCCACCAGTTTGTCAATCTCTCCGCTGTTGGGAATATTACTCTGCGCCTTCTCATACAACAGCACATCTTCTGCCCAGTTACGGATGTAATGCTCCGCAAACAACAGGCTGTCATCTTTCGACAATCCTGCGGGAAGCACCGCCTGCAGGTCTTCATGGTAAAGGAAGTTACCATCCAATTCCACTAACGGTGTTCGCCCTCCATGATCGTGCTGTTCCTTGCACGAGCTACAGAAAAGAAGGATTAAAAGTCCCAAACAGGTTGTTCGCATTACCAGCTGATATTTACTACATTTTAAGGTACGAAGATACGGCTTTAATCGGTTGCATCAGTGATTATTAACGGTTTTTAAAACCTCTTGGTTAATTTCAACCTTAGCCGAGGTGCGCAAACGGGTTATCCACTGCTTCTCCAGACAATTCCGATAATCAGTAACCACCCTGTCTTTTACTTCCCGATAGTCATCCGGCGCTTTCACCTTCTTACCCAGCACGGCAGTAAAAGGGAATGACACCATAGGCGCTGCGTCCTTGCCCTTAAACACCAAATCATCGACATATACATTGTCACCGGAAGCGAATGTTCCCTGCTCCGCCTGTATCTGAGGCTGTGCACCGGCATTGAAAGTCAACCGAATCGCATCTTTCCATTCTTCTTCCGGCAGACTCTTCAAAAATTTACGGGCTTGTTTGACAATACGTTTGCTTACTCCGTGCAGAACAATACCTTTATACCGCTGTTCCCTCCACTGATAGTCGGAACGATGTTTTTCAAAATAAGTTTGCAGACCGGCCTCATCTGACTCGATTCGTTTCTGGATTTCCTGTCCGGTGATTTTATCCAGCAACAAGCGGTTCCTATACTCCTCCACCTGATAACGTAATTCCGGATATTTCCGTTCCAAACATACATTTTCATAATCAAGTACAGTTTTCATTACAAAAGCATCCAGCTGCCTGCGTATACCAGCCGGATATGCTACTGCAAAACAGATAAAGTCATTTCCCGTATAGCTCTTTCCTGCCAATGTAAACAGCGTACGTTTTGTTTGTCCTGTACGTATCAGTTCGTCCATACCCGTTTTGTCGGGAGCATACCCATATTCTTTCTTCAGCTTCTCCACCTGTGCTTCAACTCCCCAATCAGTCCCGTGGCGATAAGCCCGACAAACCTCCATTCCATTCTTCACATCGTCAAAAGACGGCATTTCCATTCGCTCAATAACTTTCACAATATGAATGCCTTGCGGCGTAAAAAAAGGTTGGGACACTTCGCCTGCCGATAACTCAAAAGCTACATTCTCAAACTCTACCGGCATTTGCAGCCAACTCACCCAAAATGGCTGTTTCTCATCAGAAAAACGTTTTACGCAGGCATCAAAAGCCTCGGGTGTCTGATTCCTCCGGAGATATTCGTAAATGGAGTCCATGCCGGCAACTGCTTTACGCAATGCATGACCGGATACATTTTGAGGAAGATACTTAAAAATATGACTCACACGGACGCGTCCCGCATGATGACCGGCTTTCATTTTATCATACAACCGGCGGGCTTCATTTTCAATGACAGCCGTATCTGTCAGATACGATTTTATCAACCGGTTGCGGTAATTTTCAACCTTCTCACGAAACGAAAGAGCCGTATCCAAACCGGCTGTCTCGGCAGCAGATACTTTCAGTTTGAAGTCTGCAAACCGCTCCGCATACTTTTCCGGTGCAACATACCCGGAAGCAAACGATGCCGCATCCTTGTTATAATAATACTCAAACTCAGAACGCAGCACATCCTTTCCATTGACACGCATCAGCACCGGGTCCTGCTGGGAAAAAGCAAACCAGCTCACTCCGGAAAAAATCATCACCAAACAAGTCCTTATCATAACCATCTGTCTAAAATAGGCAAAACCAATAAACAAGCAAGTTCACAAAGATACAATATCATAAACAAATAATGCCCGAAAAGTATAATTTACTCTCCGGGCATATATCTTTATGGATGAATATCCTTATTCGGGACGGCTATAATTCGGAGCCTCGCTGGTTATCGCAACATCATGCGGATGGCTTTCCAACACACCGGCATTGGTGATGCGGGTGAATTTGGCATCATGCAGCTTCTCTATATTGGCAGCGCCGCAATATCCCATACCTGCACGCAAACCGCCGGTCAGCTGATAAATCACTTCATACAAAGTTCCCTTATAAGGAACACGGGCTGCAATGCCTTCCGGCACGAGCTTCTTCACATCGCTCGTTCCGCTCTGGAAGTAACGGTCTTTAGAACCATGCTCCATGGCTTCCAAAGAACCCATGCCGCGATAAGACTTGAATTTACGTCCGTTGAAAATAATCGTTTCACCCGGAGATTCTTCTGTTCCGGCAACCAATGAACCAATCATAACAGAGTAACCGCCGGCAGCCAAAGCCTTCACGACATCACCGGAATAACGCAAACCGCCATCGGCAATCAAAGGAATACCTGTGCCTTTCAGTGCCTTTGCCACATCGTACACGGCAGACAACTGAGGAACACCTACACCTGCAACGACACGAGTGGTACAAATGGAGCCCGGACCGATACCAACCTTTACTCCGTCCGCACCGGCCTCAACCAATGCCTTGGCAGCCTCTCCGGTAGCGATGTTGCCTACTACTATATCAATATTCGGAAAACGCTTCTTAGCTTCTTTCAATTTTTCTATTACATACATGGAATGCCCGTGCGCCGTATCAATTACAATAGCATCTGCTCCGGCATCGACCAATGCCTGCATACGCTCCAATGTATCGGCTGTCACACCCACACCGGCAGCCACACGAAGACGGCCTTTGCTATCCTTGCAAGCCATAGGTTTGTCTTTAGCCTTGGTGATGTCTTTATAGGTAATCAAACCTACCAGTTTATTGTCTTTATCGACCACCGGCAACTTCTCGATTTTGTGCTCCTGCAAGATTTGAGCAGCAGCTTCCAAATCGGTTGTCTGGTTGGTGGTAACGATGTTGTCTTTCGTCATCACCTCATCGATACGCTTGTTATGGTCTTTCTCGAAACGGAGGTCACGGTTGGTTACGATTCCCACTAAATGTCCTTCATCGTCCACTACCGGAATACCGCCAATCTTATACTCGGACATCAAGCCCAATGCATCAGCTACCGAAGAACCTCTCTTGATTGTTACCGGATCGTAAATCATACCGTTTTCGGCACGTTTTACAATAGCAACCTGACGGGCTTGCTCCTCAATAGACATATTCTTATGAATCACGCCAATACCGCCTTCACGGGCAATGGCAATAGCCATTTTCGCTTCGGTAACAGTGTCCATAGCGGCTGTTACAAACGGAATTTTCAACTCAATGTTACGTGAAAACTTAGTCGAGAGTTCGACTGTTTTAGGAAGTACCTCAGAGTAAGCAGGGATTAACAGAACGTCATCGTAAGTCAATCCGTCCATTACAATCTTATCAGCAATAAATGACATAGGGCTATGCGTTTAAAATTTATTGCGTGCAAATATACGGTTTTTATTCCATTCCGTATATTTACACGCAATATTTTTTTCTTTTTTTATCGCAGCCCGAGGATTAATTTGCCATTTCGGAGATGAACTTAATACGTACCAAACGTACTTCTTCTTCTGTAAAATCATCCCCCAGCTCATCCAAAGCATCATCGATATTATCCGTAGTAGATTCTTTGAAATAGTCGTATATATCCAACAGATGGTCTTCGTCCATAATATCTTCCAGGAAGTAGTCGATATTCAGTTTCGTACCGGAGTAGACAATAGCTTCTATCTCATCCAGCAACTCCTCAAACTCAATACCTTTTGACATGGCGATATCGTCCAAAGCCACCTTGCGATCAATAGCCTGAATGATAGCGACCTTCATCTTAGACTTGTTGGCCACGGTACGTACACGCAAATCTTCCGGACGTTCTATCTCGTTCTCCTCACAATGGCGTTTAATCAGCTTACAAAACTCTTCACCATAACGCTTCGCCTTGCCGGCTCCTACCCCCGGAATATTCTGCAACTCATCCAAAGTTATCGGATAAATAGTTGCCATTGCTTCCAAAGAAGGGTCCTGGAATATAACATAAGGCGGTACTTCCAACTTCTTGGAGAGCTTCTTACGCAAGTCTTTCAACATGGAATAGAGAGCCGGGTCTACCGCACAGGCGCCACCGCCGCGTGCCGGTGCTTCTTCCTCCACTTCCTCGAAATCATTATCTTCCGTAATCTTAAAGGATTTAGGATGCTTCAAGAATTTCTTACCTGCATCCGTTACTTTCAACAAGCCGTAGTTTTCGACTTCTTTGGTCAAATAACCGGCAATCAATGCCTGGCGGATAACAGCATTCCAAGTTTTGTCTTCTTCTCCCATACCGGAACCGAACACTTCCAAATCTTCATGCAGATGCGCCTGCACTTCCGAAGTTTCTTTTCCCTGTATAATATCTATAATATAGTCTGCTTTAAAATTTTCTTTTACCGCAAGAACAGTTTCTATTACGGTGCACAATAATTCCTGAGCTTCCACTTGTTTTTTCGGATTTAAACAGTTGTCACAATTTCCACAATTTTCTTCCGTATATTCCTCACCGAAATAGTGTAGCAACGTTTTTCGGCGGCAAACGGACGATTCGGCATACGCAGCGGTTTCCAGCAGAAGCTGCTTGCCTATTTCCTGCTCTGCAACAGGCTTGCCTTGCATAAACTTTTCCAGTTTCTGCAGGTCTTTATTGGTATAAAAAGTAATACACTGTCCTTCGCCTCCATCTCTTCCGGCACGTCCGGTTTCCTGATAATACCCCTCCAGGCTTTTCGGAATATCATAGTGAATCACATAACGCACATCCGGTTTGTCAATACCCATACCGAAAGCAATCGTGGCCACGATCACATCGATTTTTTCCATAAGGAAATCATCCTGATTCTGTGTTCGTGTGGCCGAATCCATTCCAGCATGATAGGCACGGGCATTAATCCCGTTTGCCTGAAGTATCTCGGCAAGTTCCTCTACTTTCTTCCGGCTCAGGCAATAGATGATACCCGACTTTTCCGGATTGTTCTTGATGAACTTGATAATATCCTTATCTACGTTTGCAGTCTTGGGACGTACCTCATAATAAAGGTTCGGACGATTGAAAGACGACTTGAACACCTGCGCTTCCACCATACCCAGATTCTTTTGGATATCGTGCTGCACCTTTGGTGTGGCGGTTGCAGTCAATGCAATGAGCGGAGCTTTCCCGATTTCATTGATAATAGGACGGATACGGCGATATTCCGGTCGGAAGTCATGTCCCCATTCAGAAATACAATGGGCCTCATCTACGGCATAGAAAGAAATCTTAACCGTTTTCAGGAACTCCACGTTCTCTTCTTTTGTCAAAGACTCCGGAGCTACATACAGCAGTTTCGTCCGCCCGGCAAGGATATCGGACTTCACCTGGTCTATCGCACTCTTGTTAAGGGAAGAATTGATGAAATGAGCTATTCCATCCTCCTCGCTGAAATTACGCATCGCATCGACCTGATTCTTCATCAGGGCAATCAGAGGAGAAATCACAATGGCCGTGCCGTCCATCAACAAAGAGGGTAACTGATAGCACAAAGACTTTCCACCGCCGGTGGGCATCAACACGAAAGTATCGTTACCCGCCAACAGATTCTGTATGATTGCTTCCTGATTTCCTTTAAAAGTGTCGAACCCGAAGTAGTTCTTCAGCTGGTCTGTCAAATTAATCTTCTTCCCTGCCATGATTCATTAGGTTGTTTATTGAGTTAAGCTATTAATAACGCCGCTACATGACGTTTCTTATTTTCAAGAACTCTAACAAAGTTATAAACAACTTCTTAAATTTCAAGCATAATCCGCCGAATATTTTTCAATAAAACACAAAAAAGTCTGCTTTATTTGTATTACCTTTTGATTTTAAGCATTTTGAAGTCTTGCCATATTCGCTTTTTCCAACTGGGCACGGGCATAGTCCAAAGTTACTGTAAAACCATCTTTGTGTTCGGAAGGGATTTCAAACATCGCATCCATCATAATGGTTTCTACGATGGAACGCAAACCGCGAGCTCCCAGCTTGTATTCAATAGCTTTGTCTACAATATACTCAAACACCGCATCTTCAAAAGTCAGCTTCACACCATCCATTTCAAACAACTTGACGTATTGCTTGATTATGGAATTTTTCGGTTCCGTCAGAATGGCACGCAATGCCGTACGGTCCAAAGGATTCAAATAGGTCAATACCGGCAGACGACCGATGATTTCGGGAATCAGGCCGAACGATTTCAAATCCTGCGGAGCAATGTACTGCATCATATTATTCTTGTCGATGGCCGCCGTATTGCGCACCGCCCCATAACCCACGACATTGGTATTGAGGCGTTGCGCTATTTTCTTCTCGATGCCGTCGAATGCACCGCCGCAAATAAACAATATATTCTTGGTGTTCACCGGAATCATCTTCTGGTCGGGATGCTTACGTCCTCCCTGAGGCGGAACATTCACGACCGAGCCTTCCAGCAGCTTCAGCAATCCCTGTTGTACGCCCTCGCCGCTTACATCACGGGTAATGGAAGGATTGTCGCTTTTACGGGCTATCTTGTCTATTTCATCTATAAACACAATGCCTTGCTCCGCTTGCGCTACGTTATAGTCCGCCACCTGCAACAGACGGGTAAGGATACTTTCGATATCCTCGCCTACGTAACCGGCTTCCGTCAGCACGGTTGCATCTACGATAGTAAAAGGTACATGCAACAATTTGGCAATGGTACGGGCAAGCAAAGTCTTACCGGTTCCGGTACTGCCCACCATGATGATATTGGACTTTTCAATCTCCACATCATCATCCCCCGCTTTCTGCAGCAGGCGCTTATAATGATTGTACACAGATACCGACAGGAAACGTTTCGCATCATCCTGCCCGATAACATACTGATCGAGAAAATTCTTAATCTCTACAGGTTTAGGAAGTTCTTTCAGATTCAGTTTCGTAGCGCCATCACCTTTTTTGGCATCCAAAGCCTCTTGAGTAATCTCATAGGCCTGGACAGCACAACTATCGCAGATGTAGCCGTTCATCCCCGTTATAAGGAAGCCGACCTCATCTTCCGAGCGTCCGCAGAAACTGCATCTGTTCTTGTTTCGTTTAGAGTCTGCCATATTTATTTCTTTGTATAGACTTGGTCTATCATACCATACTCTTTGGCTTCCTGCGCCGTCATCCAATAGTCGCGGTCGGAGTCGGCCCACACCTTATCAAAAGATGTATGCGAATGGTCGGCTATGATAGTATAAAGTTCTTTCTTCAATTTTTGGATTTCACGTGCCGTGATTTCAATGTCCGAGGCTTGTCCTTGTGCGCCGCCCATCGGCTGGTGAATCATTACGCGCGAGTGCGTCAGTGCAGAACGCTTGCCTTCTGCTCCGGCCACCAGCAACACTGCCGCCATACTGGCAGCCATACCGGTGCAGATGGTGGCTACATCGCTGCTAATGAACTGCATGGTGTCGTAAATGCCCAGTCCGGCATATACCGAACCACCCGGCGAGTTGATATAGATAGAGATGTCCTTGCCCGGGTCTACAGAATCCAGATACAGCAATTGAGCCTGCAGGGTATTGGCGGTATAGTCGTCTATCTGCGTACCGAGGAAAATGATGCGGTCCATCATCAGGCGGGAGAATACGTCCAATTGAGTTACATTCAACTGACGCTCTTCCAGGATATAGGGATTTAAATACCCGGCTTGTGATTTAATCACATCATCCAGCACCAAGCTGTTCATTCCCAAATGCTTGGTAGCGTATTTTCTAAAATCATCCATTGTCTTTCTCTTTTTAATTTTTTAATGTGAATGCAAAGAAACGAAAAAGAACACAGAGACACAAAAAAACACAGAGTTATAGTTTGTCAAACTCTGTGTTCTTTATAAAAATCAGCGGCTTCCCGCCAAAATCTTATTCAAACATCTTGTTGAAATCCGCAGCCGAGATGTTCTTGTTCTCCAACGTTACCTGCGTTTTCAAGGCTGAAGCCAGTTTCGTTTCAACAACACGGTTCACCAGACCTTCGATGCTTTCTTTCTTCTTCAGCATTTCTTTTGCATAGTTGTCGAGGATTTCTTCGGGCACGCTCAGCATACCATACTGTGCAAACTGTGCACGGGTAGTTTCCTTTGCCATATTAAGGATGTCATCCTGTTCAACTTTAATATCGTTGGCTTTCACCAGTTGCTCTTTAATCAGATGCCAAGTCAGTTCTTCGATACTCTTGTCGTAATTGTCTTCTACGAATTTTTCGTCCTTGTCCTGGTTGTTCAAACGCATGATACGCTTGAGCAACGCATCCGGGAATTCCAATTTACCGACTTTTTCCATCAGCATCTTACGAACATCCAACAGGAATTTATAATCGCTGTCAGCTACAAACTGGTTGGCGATAACCTCTTTCACTTTGGCACGGAATTCTTCTTCGGTCTTGACAACGCCTTCGCCAAATACCTGATCGAAAATCTCCTGGTTCAGCTCACCTGCCACGAAACGGGTAATTTCCTCTACCTGGAAGCTGAAGTTGGATTTCATTTCGGCAGCAGCTTCTTTGTCTACCTTCAGCAGCGAAGAGAGTTCGGCTGCATTGCCATCCCATGCTGTATAAGGATTGAATACGAGTACATCGTTTACCTTTGCATTGGCAAAGATGGCTTTCTGGTCGTCGTTCTTCATATATGCCGGCATCATAACGGCACCTTCCACCTGAACGCCACCTTCTTTGGTGTTGCCTTCTGCATCCAGTTCGGCGAGCAGACCCTTCAACATATCGTTGTCGGCATAGGCGTCTACCTTTTCGTACTTACCGTTACGCTGCGTATAAGCCTTCACCTGGTTGTCAACCATTTCTTCGGTTACATCGATCGTATAGTAATCTACTTTATCGTCTGCAGCAACCTCAGCTTTGAATTCCGGAGCCAAAGCAATGTCGAACAGGAATTCAAATTCTTCCATTGTATCGAAGTCGATAGCTTTCTGCTTGTCTTCATTAGGCAGAGGCTCGCCCAAAATATTCACCTTATTATCTTGGATATACTTATATACGGAATCAGAAAGAAGCTTATTAACCTCTTCAGCCAATACCGACTTACCATACATTTTCTTCACCAGGCTCATCGGAACCATGCCTTTACGGAAACCGGGGATTTGAGCTTTCTGACGGAAGTTCTTCAATGATTTGTCTACCTTTTCCTGATAGTCTGCTTTCTCAAGCTTTACAGTAAGCAGTGCGCTTACTTTGTCAATGTTTTGCAATGAAACGTTCATTCTGACAATTATTTATTTGATTTATACTTTATTTCATTCTCCAATTTGAGCGTGCAAAATTAACGTTAATCTTTTAATTATCAAAAAACACAAGCAATTATTTCCTTTGCCTCCCCTACCGCCAAAACTTTTCCATCCCGTTTCTTTAATGCAGTACCTCCGGGCAATCTTCCCAATACCACCGCTTGATAGCAGGAATACCACACTGTGGTAGCTGTCGTACCAAAGGGTGGTAGCCGTCGTACCAAAGAGTGGTAGCCGCCGTACCTTAGTAAGGTACAACGTGTACCAAAGGAAGAAATTATTTGGTACACATGTCATAAATCAGCGAACACCCCTGAACAAGGGAATAAGCCCGTATCAGGAAAACATATTGCCGGCAGGCAAATACAACAAATCCATTAAAATCAAAGAAATATATAGATGAGCGGGGCATTCTTTCCGCCTTATGGCAAGAGAAATAAAAATAATTGAGAAAAAGTATTGTATATCCGAAATTAATGTGTTCCTTTGTCGCAGAATGATGGCATATTAGTTTCTCGATTTCCATTACATGGTTTTTACTTCCGTTGAAAAAACGTTTTTGTAAACTCTCTGTCGTTGCAATCCTTTTATTATTCGGCTGTCTTTCTAAGAGAGTTTTATTCATTTTTATATTATTTACATTTTTCGTTATGAACATTTATGTTGGAAACCTTAACTACCGAGTTAAGGAAGATGACCTGCAAAAGGTTATGGAGGACTACGGCACAGTATCTTCTGTTAAATTTATCATGGACCGCGCAACCGGACGTTTCAGAGGCATTGCATTCGTAGAAATGGAAGACAGCGCAGCTGCCGCCAAAGCTATCTCCGAACTGGACGGCGCCGAATTCTTCGGTCGTCAGATGGTGGTAAAAGAAGCAAGACCTCCGAAATACTAATCATATAGATTAAAGGAGAAAATAAGAAAGACCGTCTTGGACGGTCTTTTTTATTGTTATAGGCTTATTGTTATATGCTGCTGCAAAAACCGGCTCTACACCATAAAGTCCTTGCGACGAAGCACAAAACTGTTACTCAAATACTTTTCGCGTACAATCTTATTCTCGGCAAGCTCTTCGGGCGTACCTTGAAACAGGATTTTTCCTTCAAACAGCAGATAAGCACGGTCGGTGATGCTCAAGGTTTCCTGCACATTGTGGTCGGTTATCAGAATACCGATATTCCGGTCTTTCAACTTCCAGACAATCTGCTGAATATCTTCCACCGCAATAGGGTCTACTCCGGCAAACGGCTCGTCCAGCATAATGAACTTCGGGTCGATGGCCAAGCAACGGGCAATCTCCGTACGACGGCGCTCGCCACCGGACAACTGGTTGCCTTTATTCTTACGGACCTTTTGCAAACGGAACTCTGCAATCAGACTTTCCAGCTTATCTTTCTGATAGTCCAAAGGCTTGTCCGTCATTTCCAACACAGCCGCAATATTATCTTCCACACTCATCTGGCGAAACACCGATGCTTCCTGCGCCAAATAACCGATACCAGTCTGCGCCCGTTTGTATACAGGGTATTTTGTTATATCCAAATCATCCAAAAAGATGCGTCCTTCATTGGGAGTTATCAATCCTACGGTCATATAGAACGAAGTAGTCTTACCGGCACCGTTCGGTCCCAGCAATCCCACAATTTCTCCCTGCTTTACGTTGATAGAGACATGGCTGACTACCGTACGCTTTCCGTACTTCTTCACCAAATCCTCTGTCCGGAGCACCATTTTGCTTTCTTCTTCCATAACGCTATGTCACCACAATTATATATACAGATTACTATCAGTCCTCAATACTGCCGTTTCTTCCCCAGATTACAATCGTCTTCATCCTGGTTTCAGCAAAAATACTGTGCCATTCGGCGTAATCTGTGGTGAAACTGGCGCAAATGTAGCAAAAATAAGCTGAAATAGTGTACATTTGCAGACAAATACTTACGAGTCATGATTAAAGCACTTAGAACAGTAGGAAGATACATCATATTAATGGGTCGTGTTTTTGCCCGTCCGGAACGCATGCGTATGTTCTTCCGCCAATACATCAATGAGATAGAACAACTGGGCGTAAACTCCATCGGCATCGTATTGCTAATATCATTTTTTATCGGAGCCGTTATTACCATACAAATCAAGCTGAACATAGAAAGCCCTTTCATGCCACGCTGGACGGTGGGATATGTCACCCGCGAAATTATGTTGCTGGAGTTCTCGTCCTCCATCATGTGTCTGATATTGGCAGGCAAAGTAGGCTCGAACATCGCTTCCGAACTTGGAACGATGCGGGTTACCCAGCAAATAGACGCTCTTGAGATTATGGGTGTCAATTCTGCCAATTACCTGATATTACCTAAGATAGCGGCAATGGTGTCAACTATTCCTCTTATGGTAACGTTCAGTATATTCGCCGGCATCATCGGTGCTTTTTGTACATGCTGGTTCGGCGGTATCATGTCGGCCGTAGATTTGGAATACGGTCTGCAATACATGTTTGTAGAATGGTTTATCTGGTGCGGCATCATCAAGTCTCTGTTTTTTGCCTTTATCATTGCCAGCGTATCGGCATTCTTCGGTTATTCGGTCGAAGGAGGGTCTATCGAAGTAGGTAAAGCATCTACGGATTCAGTGGTATGCAGCAGTGTACTGATTCTGTTTGCCGATCTCATACTGACCCAGTTGCTAATGGGCTGACAAGTTGATTCTAAATTCAAAACTAAGTAGGAATGATTGAACTGAAAGGACTTTGCAAGTCATTTGAAGAGAAAGAGGTACTGACGGATATCAATGCCACATTCGAAAACGGAAAGACCAATCTTATTATTGGCCAGAGCGGTTCCGGAAAAACCGTACTGATGAAATGTATCGTAGGCCTGCTGACACCCGAAAAAGGTGAATTATTATACGACCACCGCAATTTCCTTACCATGGGAAAGAAAGAGAAGAAAGCCCTGCGCCGCGAAATGGGGATGATATTCCAAAGCGCCGCCCTGTTCGACTCGATGACGGTACTGGACAACGTTATGTTCCCCCTCAACATGTTCAGCTCGGATACCTTGCGCGACCGCACGCGCCGTGCCATGTTTTGCCTGGAGCGCGTAAACCTTATTGAAGCGAAAGATAAATTCCCCGGTGAAATCAGTGGCGGTATGCAAAAACGCGTTGCCATCGCACGCGCCATTGCCTTGAACCCTCAATATCTGTTCTGCGATGAACCCAATTCCGGCTTGGACCCCAAGACGTCGCTCGTCATTGATGAACTGATACAGGACATTACCCGTGAGTACAATATGACCACCCTTATCAATACCCATGACATGAACTCTGTAATGGGTATCGGAGAAAAAATTATCTACATTTATGAAGGGCACAAAGAATGGGAAGGCAGCAAAAACGATATTTTTACATCTACCAATGAGCGTTTGAATAATTTTATTTTTGCTTCCGATCTCTTCCGTAAAGTGAAAGAGGTTGAAATACAAAACATAGAAGGCTAAGGCTGTAAGAACAACTGTATTCCTAAAAAAAGTGTCCGGGACCACCGCCCCGGACACCTATCCTCATAAAACCAGTTAATAGAATTGATGTATATCATCACGATATATTTTTATTGCAGCAACCAAAGGTAGCAGCAATCTCAATTACAGCTACAAAATTAGGTAAAACAATCTAATAAAAAAGCAAAAAAAAGACTGAGTCAATATGAACCAGTCTTTTAACTTTTTTATCCAATATATACAGGCTTGTTTTTACTTCTGCCGTATATATACATTTATCGGTGTCCCCGTCAGATTCCATTTCTCACGCATTTTATTTTCAAGGAAACGTCTATATGGTTCCTTTACATATTGCGGCAAATTGGCAAAATAAACGAAAGAAGGAATTTGCGTATTCGGCAATTGCGTAATGTATTTTATTTTGATATACTTACCTTTGATGGCAGGGGGCGGATAAGCCTCGATAAGCGGCAACATCTCTTCATTCAAGCGGGCAGTCGGTATGCGTATCATACGGTTCTCATATACAGTACGGGCTTCTTCCAATACTTTCAGGATACGCTGTTTAGTCAATGCCGAAGCAAAAATTATCGGAAAATCGACAAAAGGAGCAAAACGGTTGCGGATTGCATTCTCAAAAGTTTTCATTACTTTCACCGTTTTATCTTCCACCAAATCCCACTTGTTCACAACTACCACCAGCCCTTTAGAGTTTTTCTGGATAAGTGAGAAGATATTCAAATCCTGACTCTCGATACCGCGTGTAGCATCCAGCATCAAAATGCAGACATCCGAATTTTCGATAGAACGGATAGAGCGGATAACCGAATAATATTCCAAATCTTCGTTCACCTTGTTCTTCTTGCGAATACCTGCCGTATCTACCAAATAGAAATCAAAACCAAACTTATTGTAACGGGTATAGATTGAGTCACGGGTCGTTCCCGCTATTTCCGTCACGATATTGCGGTCCTCACCGATGAAAGCATTAACGATGGATGACTTTCCGGCATTCGGACGTCCCACTACCGCAAAACGGGGAATATCCTCATCCAGAATTTCATCAGACTCTTTCTTGAAATTCTCAACGATAAGGTCCATCAAATCGCCCGTACCGCTACCGGTCACTGCCGAAATACAGTATGGATCACCCAAACCCAGACTATAAAATTCGGGAGCATTATATTGCAACTCATTATTATCGGTCTTGTTCGCAACCAATAAAACCGGCTTTTTGGTACGGCGCAAAATGGAAGCTACCTGCAAATCCAAATCCGTCACTCCGTTCATCACATCCACTACGAACAGAATAACATCCGCTTCGTCCACAGCCATTAACACCTGCTTGCGTATTTCCTCTTCAAAAATATCATCTGAGTTCACAACCCAGCCACCGGTATCTACAACCGAAAATTCGCGCCCCAGCCATTCGGACTTTCCATATTGGCGGTCACGTGTTGTTCCTGCCTCTTCGTTAACAATAGCCTGTCTTGTTTTGGTCAGGCGATTAAATAATGTAGACTTTCCCACATTGGGACGTCCTACGATTGCAACTAAATTTCCCATAGGTTACACTCTTTGTTTTTTGCGACTGTCACAGTCGTATGAATATTAGTCCAGCTGATAACCGAAGTTACGCAGTTCCTTGTCCGAACTGCGCCAATCCTTGTCAACCTTCACAAATGTCTCCAGGAATATTGTTTTCCCGAAGAATCTCTCCAAATCACGGCGAGCCTCGGTGGCCACTTTTTTCAGGGCCTTCCCCTGCTTACCGATGATAATACCTTTCTGCGAATCACGTTCAACGTATATCACAGCATTGATATGTATCTTCTTTTCTTCTTCCTTGAATTGCTCTACAACAACCTCTACCGAATAGGGTATCTCCTTGTCATAATATAACAGTATCTTTTCGCGGATAATCTCGTTTACAAAAAAACGGGCCGGTTTGTCCGTCCACTGATCCTTATCGAAATAAGGGGGAGAATCCGGCAACAGCTCCTTTATCCGCTTCATCACGTAATCCACATTGAACTTGGTGGCAGCCGAAATAGGAATAATCTCTGCGTTCGGCAACAATTCTTTCCATGCCTCCACCAGTTCCACCAGCTTTTCCTGATTGCTCAAATCAATTTTATTGACGAGCAACAATACAGGTACTTCCATGCGGCTTACTTTCTCCACAAAATCATTATGCTTGTCAGGTGTCTCGACCACATCCGTCACATACAGCAACACATCTGCATCTGTCAATGCCGAAGAGGAGAAGTTCAGCATAGACTCTTGCAATTTATAAGTAGGTTTCAGTACGCCCGGCGTATCCGAAAATACAATCTGCATATCATCCGTATTATATATACCCATAATCCGATGACGGGTGGTCTGCGCTTTGAAAGTGGCGATTGAAATACGCTCACCTACCAGTGCATTCATCAATGTAGACTTACCTACATTGGGATTTCCCACAATATTGACAAAACCTGCTTTATGCATAATCCTCACGTATTTGAATTGAGACAAAAAAACGCATCGAATCGAAATAGGATGCGTCTTTTTATCATATTTTGTTTGTAACGGTTACATTACTGTTTCTTACCGTCATAACCCCATTTCACGTAAACAGCTCCCCAGGTAAATCCTGCTCCGAATGCCGTAAAGATAAGGTTATCTCCTTTCTTCAGTTTCTCTTCAAAGTCCCATATACAAAGCGGAAGCGTACCTGCGCTCGTATTACCGTAGCGGTCGATATTTATCAGCACTTTCTCATGAGGAACTTCCAAGCGGTGCGCCACAGCATCGATAATGCGCAGATTGGCCTGATGGGGAACCACCCAGTCAATCGTATCTTTTGTCAGATTATTCTTTTCTGCAATCGCAGCGCTTATATCCGACATGTTGGATACTGCATACTTAAATACCGTGCGACCCTCCTGATAAAGGTAATGCATGTGATTGTCTATCGTGAAATAAGAAGGAGGACAAACAGAACCGCCGGCTTTCAGATGCAGGAAAGGCAATCCCTTTCCGTCTGTTCTAAGCATAGCATCCATAACGCCCAGTTCTTCTGTTGTCGGTTCCATCATAAAGGCAGCCGCACCGTCACCGAAAATCGGACAGGTAGCACGGTCTGTATAGTTCACGATTGACGACATCTTGTCTGCACCTACAATAATAACTTTCTTGTATCTACCCGAACGGATAAAGTTCGCAGCCGTCTCCATCATATAAAGGAAACCGCAACAAGCGGCAGACATATCAAATGCAAAGGCATTTTTCAATCCAAGCTTGTCGCACAAGATAGATGCAATAGAGGGG
Organism: Bacteroides stercoris ATCC 43183; assembly: GCF_025147325.1. Classification (NCBI taxonomy): domain Bacteria; kingdom Pseudomonadati; phylum Bacteroidota; class Bacteroidia; order Bacteroidales; family Bacteroidaceae; genus Bacteroides; species Bacteroides stercoris. The sequence goes on along the minus strand of NZ_CP102262.1, from coordinate 1,334,661 downwards.
AATTGATAGTCCGGAGTGGAAGTAGCGACAATCACCAGGTCGATGTCATCCGGATTGGAACCGGTACGCTGCATTAATTGCTTTGCAGCCTTGCGTGCCATGTATGATGTGCCCAAACCCTCTTCATTCAGGATGTGTCTTTCCTTAACTCCGATACGGGTCATAATCCATTCATCATTGGTATCTACCATTTTGGATATCTCGTCATTTGTCAAGATATAATCAGGCACATAACCGCCGACTCCTGTAATTACTGCATTTATTTTTTCCATTAATCTTGTTTACTTATAAAGATACTTAAACAACGGCAGTCTAAAAAGGTTTGTTCATTGAATGCTACAAATCTTTTCAGACGCCCGATATTCAAGTATAAGTTTAGTCAAACTGCCCAATTAAACAGCAGCTTCTTTCTCTACTGCCAGCTTACCACGATAGTAGCCACATGCACCACATACAGTGTGATATACATGCCATTCACCGCAATTCGGACAAATAGCCAGTGTAGGAGCTACTGCTTTATCATGAGTTCTTCTCTTTGCAGTTCTTGTTTTTGACTGTCTTCTCTTAGGATGTGCCATTTTCTTTAATCTTTAATTGTTATCTAATATTTTTTTTAATTCGTCCCAACGCGGGTCTACCGCTGTTTCCGTATCATCATTTGCAAGTTCATCGCTGTCCTCCGAAACAAAAGAATCTTCATCCATCTCATCATCCGGGGTAGTACGCAAATGCTTGCTCAATTTACTACTCATAGCCTTGTTGCATTTGCCCGGAGCGTGTACATGCTTCATCGGGATTGCCAAGGCTATAAACTCATACATGAACCACGCCACATTGATTTCTCCTTCTTCTTCAGGAATGACAATCAGATTATCACCCTCTTCGGCATATTCATGTCCAAACTTCACCAGCAACTTATCTGTAGAACTTACCAGCTGTTCCATGTCATCCAAACAGCGATCGCATGGAACCCACACCATTCCGTCTGTCTGAAAATTCAATTCGAAAGCACGAGATGTTTTCTTTACAACCAAAACAACATTGACTTTGCCCTTCTGCACTTCCGGACCGTCAATATTAGCGAAGAAAAGGTTATCCAATACAAATTCATATTTGCATGAATCTGCCTGCATACCTTTCAAATCGATTTTGTATTTATCAAACTTTCCCAAAGCTTCTTTTATTTATTCGGGCGACAAAGATACAAATAATTATCCTCATTATGTAGTAATTAGAACAAAATATTCACTTTTTATATTCATTTCACCCTGTTTCGGTCACCGATAAGACTGATTTATATGGTATAAAAGGAAGCGTAACAGTACACAGAGAGTGAAATATTACTTTTCACAACAGAGAATACAAAGGATTCTTTCAGGCATAAAAACGGAAAGACATGAAAACATGCTTATCAAAAAGGCGATAGGATACAGTTGGAATATAATGCGAAACCGGTAATTTCAGGCAAAAGAGCATAAATCCCCTAAAAGCAGGGACACAGCTTAGCCTGCTCTTACGCCTGTATAGCAAATCTTCTTTATTAAAGGGATAGAGTGAAGTAAAGGATTAGCTCAGTGCCCGAAATACGCTGTGATACGGATATGATAAGATATAAGTTCCGGCATTCCTATGGGATACTCATTCGGTACGGGAAAGGAAAGGGAAATTTCAAAACCTGTTTAAAGAGATATAAATAAAACTTCTCCTCACATAAGAGACAGAGCATTTTTTCAGAGATAAGAACAGAAAGACATAAGAGGAAATGCTTGCCAGATATATGATGTGATACGGGTATGATACGATATAGTATCCTAAAAGCAAAGAAAGAAAAAACACTTCACAAGTATAAAAATAATCCCCACTAAAAATCTGCTGACCCCAAGAAAGCAAGCAAAACAAAGAAAAGAAAAGAAAAGCAAAGCAAGCAAAACAAGGCAAGTATAAGGCAAGGCAGACAAAATAACCCGAAAACAAGAAAGCCCCTGCATCTTCCGATACAGGGGCTTCTCTCTAAAAACGGCGACTACCTACTCTCCCACTGTTACGCAGTACCATCGGCGTGACTGAGCTTAACTTCTCTGTTCGGAATGGGGAAGAGGTGGAACCTCAGTGCTATAGTCACCTGAATAAGGCAGACATGATGTAAAAAGTAAAGACTAACCGGTAATGAAACCGGTAAACTGAACGTATATACCACCCATACACGGCAAAACTAAAAGTGAACGGGCAATTAGTAATGCTCGGCTATGACATCGCTGCCTGTACACCTGCATCCTATCAACGTCATCGTCTATGACGACCCTAAGAAATCTAATCTTGTGGCTGGCTTCGTACTTAGATGCTTTCAGCACTTATCCAATCCCGACTTAGATACCCGGCAATGCACCTGGCGGCACAACCGGTAAACCAGAGGTCAGTCCAACACGGTCCTCTCGTACTAGTGTCAGAGCCACGCAAATTTCATACGCCCACGATAGATAGAGACCGAACTGTCTCACGACGTTCTGAACCCAGCTCGCGTGCCACTTTAATGGGCGAACAGCCCAACCCTTGGGACCTTCTCCAGCCCCAGGATGTGACGAGCCGACATCGAGGTGCCAAACCCCTCCGTCGATATGAGCTCTTGGGAGGGATCAGCCTGTTATCCCCGGAGTACCTTTTATCCTTTGAGCGATGTCCTTTCCATACAGAAACACCGGATCACTATGCTCTAGTTTCCTACCTGATCGACTTGTTAGTCTCCCAGTCAAGCGCCCTTATGCCATTACACTCTGCCGACGGTTACCAATCGTCGTGAGGGCACCTTTAGAAGCCTCCGTTACGCTTTTGGAGGCGACCACCCCAGTCAAACTACCCACCAAACAGTGTCCCCGCAACCGCGGGTTAGAACTCAAATAATCAAAGGGCCGTATTTCAACAGCGGCTCCACAAATACTGGCGTACCTGCTTCGAAGCCTCCGGCCTATCCTACACATCAATTACCCAAATTCAATGTTAAGCTATAGTAAAGGTTCACGGGGTCTTTTCGTCCCATCGCGGGTAATCGGCATCTTCACCGATACTACAATTTCACTGAGCTCACGGTTGAGACAGCGTCCAGATCATTACACCATTCGTGCAGGTCGGAACTTACCCGACAAGGAATTTCGCTACCTTAGGACCGTTATAGTTACGGCCGCCGTTTACTGGGGCTTCAATTCAATGCTTCTCTTGCGATGACATCTCCTCTTAACCTTCCAGCACCGGGCAGGTGTCAGGCTGTATACTTCATATTTCTATTTTGCACAGCCCTGTGTTTTTGTTAAACAGTTGCCTGGACCGATTCTCTGCGCCTCAAGTCACCCTGAGGACCCTTTATCCCGAAGTTACAGGGTCAGTTTGCCTAGTTCCTTAACCGTGAATCACTCAAGCGCCTTAGTATATTCAACCCGACTACGTGTGTCCGTTTGCGGTACGGGTACCACAAGGATTAAGTTTAGCGGATTTTCTCGGGAGTATGCTTACATGCACTATTGGATTGTCCCGAAGGACGCTCCATACTATCAGGTTCGACTCTTCCTGCGGATTTGCCTGCAGGAATCAACATCTACACCCTTTAACGGACTATTCCGTCAGTCCGCGGCACTGTCACTGCTCCGTCTCCACGTCACTCCTTGAGGTAGTACCGGAATATTAACCGGTTCTGCCATCGGCCTCGCCGTTCGGCTGAGCCTTAGGACCCGACTAACCCTGATCCGATTAGCGTTGATCAGGAAACCTTAGTCTTTCGGCGAGGGGGTTTCTCACCCCCTTTATCGTTACTTATACCTACATTTGCTTTTCCACACGCTCCAGAAAGGCTCACGCCTCGCCTTCAACGCTGAGTGGAATGCTCCCCTACCGATGTTTACACATCCCAAAGCTTCGGTAGAATACTTAATGCCCGATTATTATCCACGCCAAACTCCTCGACTAGTGAGCTGTTACGCACTCTTTAAATGAATGGCTGCTTCCAAGCCAACATCCTAGCTGTCTTAGCAATCTGACTTCGTTAGTTCAACTTAGTATTCATTTAGGGACCTTAGCTGTTGGTCCGGATTGTTCTCCTTTAGGACATGGACCTTAGCACCCATGCCCTCACTCCTGACATAGAACTGACACGCATTCGGAGTTTGTCAAGACTTGATAGGCGGTGAAGCCCTCGCATCTTATCAGTCGCTCTACCTCATGCCAGTATAAGTCAAGGCTGCACCTAAATGCATTTCGGGGAGTACGAGCTATCTCCAAGTTTGATTAGCCTTTCACCCCCACCCTCAGGTCATCCAGAAGCTTTTCAACGCTTATTGGTTCGGTCCTCCAGATGGTGTTACCCATCCTTCAACCTGCCCAAGGGTAGATCACTTGGTTTCGCGTCTACTCCTTCCGACTGAACGCCCTGTTAAGACTCGCTTTCGCTTCGGCTGCAGGTCTCAAGACCCTTAACCTTGCCGGAAAAAGTAACTCGTAGGTTCATTATGCAAAAGGCACGCCGTCACTCGTAAGAGCTCCGACCGCTTGTAGGCGCATGGTTTCAGGAACTATTTCACTCTTCTGTTCGAAGTGCTTTTCACCTTTCCTTCACAGTACTGGTTCACTATCGGTCTCTCGGGAGTATTTAGCCTTACCGGATGGTCCCGGCTGATTCACGCAGAATTCCTCGTGCTCCGCGCTACTCAGGATACCACTAGGCTTCGACTGGCTTCGTATACGCAACTATCATGCTCTATGGTTGAACTTTCCAGAACATTCTACTCACCAGTTTTCTTGCCACAACGTGGTCCTACAACCCCACATATGCCGTAACATAGGTGGTTTGGGCTGGTCCCCGTTCGCTCGCCACTACTAGGGGAATCATTATTTATTTTCTTTTCCTGCAGGTACTAAGATGTTTCAGTTCCCTGCGTTAGCCTCCAACTTGGTTGGATGATTGGTCTTCAACCAATCGGGTTGTCCCATTCGGAAATCTCCGGATCAAAGGTTATTTGCACCTACCCGAAGCTTATCGCAGCTTATCACGTCCTTCATCGCCTCCGAGAGCCAAGGCATCCGCCATGCGCCCTTGCTTACTTTTAGTCTTACCGACAACGTATGGTCGATATATACTTTCAGCTTTAACTTTACTTTTTTCTGTTACATCATGTCAAAGATCGTTTGAGAATATTCCGATTTAACGGAATCTCAAGAGTGGAGAATAACGGATTCGAACCGTTGACCCCCTGCGTGCAAAGCAGGTGCTCTAGCCAGCTGAGCTAATCCCCCGAGATAGTGGTTAGTAATAGACGGTCAGTGATTGGTAATTAGTAATTAGAATTAGTAATTAAGAATCGTCTGTGTCTCTCACCAAGACTATGTCGTAGTCCCAGGCAGAGTTGAACTGCCGACCTCTACATTATCAGTGTAGCGCTCTAACCAACTGAGCTATAGGACTGTCAGTCAAACCCTAGCCCGAAGGCTCGGCTTCTACTTTCTCTTTATATTATTAATAAACAATCTTCGCAGTACAAGAGGTTCTTATGGAGGTAATCTCTTTAGAACCAACTTTTCGTCTTTTTCTGAGCGTCGCTCCAGAAAGGAGGTGTTCCAGCCGCACCTTCCGGTACGGCTACCTTGTTACGACTTAGCCCCAATCACCAGTTTTACCCTAGGACGCTCCTCGCGGTTACGTACTTCAGGTACCCCCGGCTTTCATGGCTTGACGGGCGGTGTGTACAAGGCCCGGGAACGTATTCACCGCGCCGTGGCTGATGCGCGATTACTAGCGAATCCAGCTTCATGGAGTCGGGTTGCAGACTCCAATCCGAACTGAGAGAGGCTTTCGGGATTAGCACCACGTCGCCGTGTAGCTGCCTTCTGTACCCCCCATTGTAACACGTGTGTAGCCCCGGACGTAAGGGCCGTGCTGATTTGACGTCATCCCCACCTTCCTCACATCTTACGACGGCAGTCCGGGTAGAGTCCCCAGCATAACCTGATGGTAACTACCCGTAAGGGTTGCGCTCGTTATGGCACTTAAGCCGACACCTCACGGCACGAGCTGACGACAACCATGCAGCACCTTCACAACTGTCCGAAGAAAGAACCGTTTCCGATTCAGTCAGTTGCAATTTAAGCCCGGGTAAGGTTCCTCGCGTATCATCGAATTAAACCACATGTTCCTCCGCTTGTGCGGGCCCCCGTCAATTCCTTTGAGTTTCACCGTTGCCGGCGTACTCCCCAGGTGGAATACTTAATGCTTTCGCTTGGCCGCTGACTGTATATCGCCAACAGCGAGTATTCATCGTTTACTGTGTGGACTACCAGGGTATCTAATCCTGTTTGATACCCACACTTTCGAGCATCAGCGTCAGTTACAATCCAGTAAGCTGCCTTCGCAATCGGAGTTCTTCGTGATATCTAAGCATTTCACCGCTACACCACGAATTCCGCCTACCTCTGTTGCACTCAAGGTCGCCAGTATCAACTGCAATTTTACGGTTGAGCCGCAAACTTTCACAACTGACTTAACAACCCGCCTACGCTCCCTTTAAACCCAATAAATCCGGATAACGCTCGGATCCTCCGTATTACCGCGGCTGCTGGCACGGAGTTAGCCGATCCTTATTCATACGGTACATACAAAAAGCCACACGTGGCTCACTTTATTCCCGTATAAAAGAAGTTTACAACCCATAGGGCAGTCATCCTTCACGCTACTTGGCTGGTTCAGACTCTCGTCCATTGACCAATATTCCTCACTGCTGCCTCCCGTAGGAGTTTGGACCGTGTCTCAGTTCCAATGTGGGGGACCTTCCTCTCAGAACCCCTATCCATCGTAGGTTTGGTGGGCCGTTACCCCGCCAACTGCCTAATGGAACGCATCCCCATCGACAACCGAAATTCTTTAATAATCATCCCATGCGGGAAGACTATGCCATCCGGTATTAATCTTTCTTTCGAAAGGCTATCCCAGTGTTGTCGGCAGGTTGGATACGTGTTACTCACCCGTGCGCCGGTCGCCATCCATCAAAGCAAGCTTTGATGATGCTGCCCCTCGACTTGCATGTGTTAAGCCTGTAGCTAGCGTTCATCCTGAGCCAGGATCAAACTCTTCATTGTAAAAGTATTGTTAATCATTCCATATAGGAACGGTTGTTGCTCTGTTCAGGACGCTCGAATTTAAAAAGTATCTATTACCTATTTAATAAGTAATGACGGTTCTTTTTATTTTACCCAAGACCGTTTCTTTTTTGAGAAACAAGTCTTGCTCTTGTACTACTTGTATTGTTTATGTAAATCTCTTCAAAGATCGCTTCTTTTATGTCGGCTTTCTTTTCAGGAAAGCGGATGCAAAGGTAAAAACTTTTAAGTATATCTTCCAAATATTTTCGGAAGTTTTTTTTTCATCTTTCCTTTTTCCCGTCATCTCTCTTGCGAAAGGGAGAACAAAAGAAAGATTGTTTTACCGACCCGGATTCAAGAAAAAGTGTGTCAACCAACGCTGCTTACTTTTTGAAAGCGGGTGCAAAGGTAAGAACTTTATTTCATATCTTCCAAATGTTTTCGGAAGTTTTTTTTCATTCTGCTTTTTCAAAAGGAAATATTCAGAAAGAAACAAGCCCCAAGCAGAAGAAATAGGTAAGAGTTCCTACACCGTTCCTGTCAGAATGTCAAAACATCGCTGCTCCCGTTCTCGAAAGCGGGTGCAAAAGTAGGACTTTATAACATACACACCAAATATATCAGGGGATTTTTTCGAGTTTCTCTTGAACATTTTTATAAAACGCTGATTGACAAATGTGTTGAAGAACATATTTTTTAAGGAGGATGAAAAGCCAAACAAAAGGGACACATTATAATATATGCGCATGCGCGTGGAAAGAAACAACGGAAGGCTGAAAGAAAACACGGAGATACGGAAGGGCATTGTATGACACCCGGGTCTTGACATGTTCGACACCCGGGTCTCGGCACGTCTGACACCCGGGTCTTGGTATGCACGACACCCGGGTGTCGGACACAAGAAAAAGGCTAACAGGACTAACGGCACAGGAAGAAAACAATACGGACACATACAAGGAAAAGAAATACAAACAGAAAAACGGCAGAGAAAAAGATACAAAAAAACAACGGCACAGCAAAAGAACAGACACATAAAAAAGGAGAAAGGCGGCTGACAGCCTGGAAAACACGAAGCAAGCCACAACCCAACAAACCTGTTAAAGAAAGACGCACGTTGTATTAAATGTTAACAGAAGCAACAGTCTCATAAACCGTGTTACCAAACAACAGATTTCCAGAAAAAATATTGGATAATACCAGGAATAGAATAACTTTGCAATGTGTTTTTCATAGTATTAGATTTAAGGTTAACAAAAAGATTGGCTGTCTGGGAGAGATAGCCTTTTTTTTATGAAAACCATCCTCGTGTTTTCATGCAATCATTGTTCTTTAGCCTCTTCCTGCGGGATGCGTATGGATGTATAAAGCTCAAGAATAGCAGCGATAGTCAGTGAAACAATCCACTCATTACCACGCGTAAAAAACATAAAAGCTCCGGTAAGCACCAACAACAATGCACCAAATATTTGCTGGCGTCTCAGACGCCTAATAGTAGGAGTTTTATATTGCGAAGGTGAATTTATTTGCGCCAAAGCAACAAATGTAGCACCTACCGTATATATATAAGGCGAAAGTTGCCAACCTGTGACATAAACGGCAGCTCCTATCAGAAGCATTACGGCTCCTACAACAAAGAGGGCGGGTATCAACTGTTTCATTCTTCTATATCTTCTTGGAATACATAAATATCTTCATTGGGTTTCTTCATCAGATACTTTTCACGGGCTATCTTCTCAATAGCTCCTGAATCGACCGCAAGTTCATTCAGACGACGGGTATTCTCCTCATATTCCGCACGATATCTATCTATCTCCCCGCGCAAACGCGTTTCCTCACGATAATACCCCAAACGACGCACAATGCTGTTTTCATCCAGAAATCCGACAAGTACGACAAACAGCACAAACGTTATCAGATATTTACGTCTGCGGACAAACAACCAAAGAGAAGCAAGTTTATCCATGTAATCCAGTTATTGTTTCTTTGAGCACAAAGATAAGACGAATAACTGAGAATTTTCTTTTTTTTGCGTACATTTGCACAAAAGCAAAGATAAACCATACAACCTTTGCACGCTATATAAGTGACAAGAATACCCTGAATATGGAAAATTATATCGTTTCGGCACGAAAATACCGCCCTTCAACCTTCGAGTCGGTAGTAGGACAACGCGCTTTGACTACTACCTTAAAGAATGCTATCGCCACAGGCAAACTGGCACACGCTTATCTGTTCTGCGGTCCGCGTGGCGTTGGAAAGACGACGTGTGCACGTATTTTTGCCAAAACCATCAACTGCATGAGTCCCACTGCAGAGGGAGAGGCTTGTAACCAATGCGAATCGTGTACAGCATTCAACGAACAGCGCTCATACAATATTCACGAGTTGGATGCTGCATCCAATAATTCCGTAGACGATATCCGGCAATTGGTAGAACAGGTACGTATCCCGCCCCAGATAGGCAAATACAAGGTATACATCATTGACGAGGTGCACATGTTGTCGGCTTCCGCTTTCAACGCTTTTCTGAAAACATTGGAAGAACCTCCCCGCCATGCCATATTTATCCTTGCCACTACTGAAAAGCATAAGATATTGCCAACCATCTTGTCGCGTTGCCAGATATACGACTTCAACCGCATCAGTGTGGAAGATACCGTAGCACATCTGGCCTATGTAGCTTCCAAAGAAGGCATTACCGCCGAACCGGAGGCACTGAACGTCATCGCACTGAAAGCTGACGGTGGTATGCGCGACGCCTTGTCCATATTCGATCAGGTAGTGAGTTTTACCGGCGGACACATCACCTACCAAAGCGTAATCGAAAATTTGAATGTACTGGATTACGAGTACTACTTTAAACTGACCGACCATTTTCTTGAGAACAAAGTCGGCGATGCCCTATTACTGCTGAATGATGTATTGAGCAAAGGATTCGACGGCAGCCATTTCATCACCGGGCTATCCTCGCATTTCCGCGATTTGCTGGTAAGTAAAGATCCCGCCACTCTTCCCCTGCTTGAAGTGGGAGCAAGCATACGGCAACGTTATCAAACGCAGGCACAAAAATGTCCGTTACCCTTCCTTTACCGTGCCATGAAATTGTGCAACGACTGTGATTTAAACTATCGCGCCAGCAAAAACAAACGATTGCTGGTAGAGCTCACTTTAATACAGGTGGCACAAATAACCGCCGAAGGAGACGACATAGCTAATGGGCACAGCCCTAAACAAGTCATGAAACCTATATTTACACAGCCTGCAGCCACTCAACAGCCACAGGCTACTCCCGCTGTACCCCGGCCGCAAGCACCCGTCATAGCTAAACCGCAAGCAGTTCCTACCGTTGCTCCCTCCACCGGCACTACCGCCACAACAGCAAATACTGCTTCGCACGCCACCCCTACCTCCATCTTGCTGGCACAAGGCAAAGAAGAAAAGAAAATTCCGGTTATAAAAATGTCAGGACTTGGCGTATCCATTAAACGCCCGAAAGCCGAGGAAGAGGTAAAAAATACGGCTACAGCCACTATCACACCACAAACAGCACAACCGGAAGAGGACTACATCTTCAATGAAAGAGACATAAACTACTATTGGCAAGAGTATGCAGGACGTATGCCCAAAGAGCAAGTAGCCATTGCCAAACGCATGCAGAATATGCACGTCACTCTACTAAATGCTACTACTTTTGAAGCTGTCGTAGATAATGAAATTGTGGCTAAAGAATTTATCTCAATGACTCCCCAATTACAAGAGTACCTACGTACCCGCCTGAAAAACCGCAAGGTAACCATGAGTGTACGTATCAGCACTCCCACTGAGAAAGTCCGCGCGTACGGCCGTGTTGAAAAATTCCAAATGATGGTTCAGAAAAACAATGCTCTTTTACAATTGAAAGACGAATTCGGATTGGAACTTTACTAAGCATTATAAGTAAAGAGGCTCAATATTCACATACACGTCACAACTTATTGAAAATAAAAGCATTATATTTTATTTTGCATATCGCTTTTTATGTTTATTTTTGCCAATAATAGACAAACAAAGCAAACAATGAGAAAAGACGTTGCCGTATTAATGGTGCTGTGGGTGATGTGTATACCATACGCTACCTTTATATGTGCCTCAGCCACTCCGAACAAATTAGATACGCTGAAAGCTTTTCTTCGAAAAAAAATACTTTACGATGAATACGTACCGATAGACAGCGTCATTTGCTGGAGCGAAAACATCCTACCGGTCATCAAGACAAACAATCGGAATGACGAAAACTACTTTTTGCTGCAACTGCAACTTGCCAATGCCTATACATTACGAGGCGACATCAGCCTCGCCATAGACCGGGCACGACTAATGTACGAAGAAGCCAAAGAAACGGAATATGAGTTCGGAATTGCAGTTGCCAACCAAGCCATCGGCGATGCTTACACCATAGCCAATCAATGCGACAAAGCATTGGATTCGTACCAGGATGCTTTAAAGGAATTAAACCATCTCTCGCAGCAACATCCCTACCGGATACAACTCTTATTAAAGATATCCAATGCTTTACAACGTAAAGGACAACTGGAAAAGGCTCAAAAAACATTGCATGACATAGAACAAACTCTTCAGAAACAACCGGACTATGCCACCAGTTTTTTTGCCAATATCGAAAAAGCCAACTATGCAATCTCTCACGGACATCTTTCAAAGGCTTATCTCAAGGAAGCCGCAGCATATCTGCACAACATGGATTCCATCTACCGGATACATCCTGAAAAGTTTTACTGTTTTCACCTGAAATATACTACCGCCGCCTACTATCGGGCAATGGGCAACTGGAACAGAATGTATTGGAACAAAGCCCTGCAGCTGTATGAAGAGCTACGACAAGAATACACGGTCAACAAACAGTCTGCCTATTACCGATGGATCACGCAAGAAACAATATACCTATATAAGATACAAGGGAAATCAATGGCCGCCTGCCTGTTGTATCAAGAATTATATTCCACTGTTGACACACTCACTGCAGAAGGTTATGTCCGACAAATCAATATTCTACGGGCCAAGTATCAGATAGACCAAATGGAAATAGCCAGTAGAGAAGAGCACAACAAATTCATCACTGGCATATTGACCGGGAGTATCCTATTAGTCTTCATATTTATTATTATAACCATCATGCTTAGAAAACAGCGACAGGAAATCGCCCTGTCTACACAAAAGCTGGAACACCTGCGCACCAATGCCGAAAATGCCACATCCGCCAAAAGCATATTCCTCTCGAACATGAGCCATGAAATACGTACTCCGCTCAATGCACTCTCCGGCTTCTCCTCACTACTGACCGAAGAAAACCTGGATAATGAGACGCGTCGTCAGTGCAATGAAGTAATCCTGCAAAATTCCGAGTTATTGTTGAAACTCATCAATGATGTGATAGATCTATCAAGCCTTGAATTCGGGAAAATACAATTCTGTATCAACAAATATAACGTTGTCAATATTTGCCGAAATGTAATCGATACCGTCAGCAAAATAAAACAGACTCAGGCAGCCATATGCTTCATAACCGAATTAGAGAGCATGGATATAGAGACAGACGATGCACGTTTGCAGCAAGTGCTGATAAACCTACTGATTAATGCAACCAAATTTACATCGCAGGGTAGCATTATCCTGGAGCTTAGGAAGCAATCGGAACAAGAGCTGCTCTTTTCTGTCACAGATACAGGTTGCGGTATCCCTAAAGAGAAGCAAGCCGCAATCTTCCGAAGATTCGAGAAACTAAATGAAAATGCACAAGGAAGCGGGCTGGGACTTTCCATCTGTCAGCTTATCATTGAACATATCGGCGGAAAAATATGGATTGACTCCGACTATACAGGCGGCTCACGCTTCTTCTTCACCCACCCCATCCGGCAATCACAGTCCACTAACCCCCAAAAGGAGAATAACGCATGAAAAGATCATTTATCATACCAACCTTACTCATCCTACTCCTGTCCGTACAAATTATCAATGCCGATGTACAAAGCCAGAATTCCGTGCTCCACCAGCATTCTATTGAAATAGAGAGATGCATAAACAACGGCATCCGAAAAGCCGATTCTTTGGTAAAAACCGGAAAACCAGATGAAGCACTTACATATTATAAGAGCAGCCTTAAGTCAAAAGACTCATTATATAATCTTATTACCAACTCCCAGATGGAAGAAATCCTTTCACTCTACAACATGGATAAGCTCATACTGCAAAGAGAACAAAGACACAGTATGTTTCATCAAACCTGTTTATACATCTCAGTCATCATTATCTTAGCTCTACTACTTTCCAATATCCATATATACCGAAGCCGGAAACGGCTGCAAAAGAATGAAAAAGAAATCAGAAGATTAACCTCCATTGCCGAAGAAGCCAATGAAATAAAAAGCCACTTTCTGACAAATATGAGTTACAACATCCGTATACTCTTAAATAATGTAGTAGGATTCTCGCAACTTATGACCGAAGACGGGAACCTGAACGAAAAGGAAAAACGAGAATACTCCGGCATCATTCAAAGCAACTCGGCTGAATTAATCCAACTTGTGAATAACGTATTAGACCTTTCACGTCTGGAAGCCAACATGATGAAGTTTCAGCTACAGAACTGCAATGTGCAAGAGTGGTGCAACGAACTCCCCTATCTGGTGCAGATGCGAAGTGAAGGATATATACATCTGGAGCTTCAAGCCGATGTGAACAATGCAATCATATACACGGATGTCAGCCGCTTCACACAAATAATTTCCAGCATGCTACTCTATCCTGTAGAGTGCAAAAAGCCAAGAAGAATAGGTATGCAACTGGTTTACAATCGGAAAAAACAGGAAATAAACTCCCGAATAGACAACAGTCCACTTGCTGATTCGGCATTTGCCTCACAAAAAGAAGCTATATTACAAAAAATCAATCTATTGTTTTTTGAACATTTCAACGGAAGTTATCGTGTAGAGAACTGTGAAAATAATCCGATTATATTTTTCACATATCCAGCGCTTATAACCTGATTATATGTACATTCACCTCAACCGTTATTTAGACAAGATACAAATTAAATGTTTTTAATCAAGATTGATAGCAAGTATTGAAGAAAACAACTATTTTTGCCAAATCAATTAGTACTAATAATTAAAAAATTAAAGAAAATGGCTTACGTAATTAGTGACGATTGTATTGCTTGCGGAACTTGTATCGACGAGTGTCCGGTAGGCGCTATCTCTGAAGGCGATATCTACTCTATCGATCCTGAAACTTGTACTGAATGCGGTACTTGTGCAGATGTTTGCCCTTCTGAAGCAATTCATCCGGGAGAATAATACAATCCTAAGAAAAAGAAAAAAGGCTCGGTTTCAATGAAATCGGGCCTTTTTATTTCAGTACTAAAAAGACTCAGTGCCAAGAAGAAAAATATACATCTTTATCTATACTGGCCAAACCCGCTTTTTGCGTGAAATATCTAAATATACAAAGAAGCCAACCAATCCACAATACATTTCAAACGTGAATTAGTTGGCTTTTTATATTGCAGAGTTACACCCCATACACCTGAGATGAACTTCTGTCATCAAAAGATTATACCAGCTTTGACAATGCTTCCTTGATACGGCTAATAGCTTCCACAATATTCTCATCGCTGGTAGCATAACTCATGCGAATACATTCGGGAGCACCAAACGATGTGCCGCCTACACAAGCTACATGAGCTACTTCCAACAAGTACATAGCCAAATCATCCGAATTCTCAATCTTACGGTCACCGGCAGACTTACCGAAGAATGAGCTACATTTCGGGAACAAGTAGAAAGCACCTTCCGGTACATTTACTTCGAATCCCGGTACTTCCTTAGCCAGTTTCACAATAAGGTCGCGACGGCGTTCAAAAGCCTTACGCATCTCTTCCACCGGAGCCTGCGTTCCCGTATAAGCAGCTTCAGCGGCTTTCTGAGATACAGAACACGGCCCTGATGTGTACTGCCCCTGCAATTTGTTAGAAGCCTTTACAATCCATTCCGGTCCTGCAATGAAACCAATACGCCAGCCTGTCATGGCATAAGCCTTGGAAACACCGTTTACAATCACTGTACGATCCTTCATTTCAGGGAACTGTGCAATGCTCTGGTGCTTACCAATATAATTGATATGTTCATAAATTTCATCAGCTATGACAATTACCTGCGGATGCTTTGCCAACACGGCAACCAATCCGGCCAATTCCTCCTTGCTATATACAGACCCCGTAGGATTGGAAGGAGAACAGAGAATTAGTGCTTTTGTTTTTGGCGTAATAGCAGCCTCCAATTGAGCCGGTGTAATCTTGAAGTCCTGCTCGATGCCCGCTGTGACAATCACCGGCTTACCTTCTGCCAGCTTTACCATTTCAGGATAGCTGACCCAATACGGCGCAGGCACAATCACTTCATCACCTGGATTCACCAATACCAGAATGGCATTGCAAACCGACTGTTTAGCTCCGTTAGCACAAGAAATTTGCGCAACTGTATAGTCCAGACCATTCTCCTTCTTCAATTTTTCTACGATAGCATTACGTAGAGCTGGATAACCCGGAACGGGAGAATAGCGAGAGAAGTTATCGTCTATCGCCTTTTTTGCAGCCTCTTTAATGTGGTCGGGTGTATTAAAATCAGGTTCTCCGACACTTAAATTAATTACGTCTACACCTTGAGCTTTCAACTCTGCACTTTTTTGAGACATAGCCAGCGTCGCAGAGGGCGACAAGCTATTCAAACGGTCTGATAATTGGTTCATTCTATTTCTATTTAATGGTTGTTATGCAAATCCGGTTGCAAAATAAACGATTTTCTTTGATATAATAAAACAAAAAGACAGTTACTTACTAAAATGGAGAGTGTGTCCCATACGCTCTTTCTTCGTACGCAAGTAACGCTCGTTATACTGGTTCGGAGTAGTTTCAACCGGTACATTCTCTACAATCTCCAGACCATAAGCTTCCAAACCGACACGTTTCACCGGATTGTTTGTAAGCAGACGCATCTTATGCACCCCCAATTCACGCAGTATCTGAGCCCCCACACCATAATCGCGTTCATCTGCCAGATGCCCGAGACAAATGTTGGCATCTACTGTATCCATACCGTCTTCCTGAAGTTTATACGCTCTCATCTTTTCCATCAGACCAATGCCCCGACCCTCCTGGTTGAGATATACGATAACTCCTTTACCGGCTTTTTCTATCACCTCCATCGCCTTGTGCAACTGCTCGCCGCAATCACAACGCATGGAACCGAATATATCCCCCGTAGCACAGGAAGAATGTACACGCACCAACACCGGTTCATCGGGAGCCCAAGTACCCTTAAACAAGGCCACATGCTCCAATCCGTTGGACTTCTGACGGAAAGGAATCAAGCGGAAATGTCCATGCTCTGTCGGCATATCCACCTCTACACCTTTTTCTACGATAGATTCCTGTTGCAAACGGTAAGCTATCATATCGCGGATAGAAATCAGTTTCAAATTAAATTCATCTGCCATTTTACGCAATTCGGGCAAACGTGCCATCGTACCGTCTTCGTTCATGATCTCCATAAGCGCGCCGGCAGGATAGAAACCCGACAAACGACACATATCAATCGTAGCTTCGGTATGACCAGCACGACGTAATACCCCTTTCTCCTGCGCATACAAAGGATTGATATGTCCGGGGCGACCGAAAGTAGCCGGAGTGGAAAGCGGATCGGCCAGTGCCTGAATGGTTGCAGCACGGTCTGCTGCAGAAACACCGGTTGTACAACCTTCTAATTTATCGACAGTCACCGTAAAAGGAGTACCCAATACCGAGGTATTGTCCGTCACCTGATGAGGTAAATCCAGCTCTTTGCAACGAGACACCGTAATCGGAGCACACAATACTCCACGTGCATGCTTCAGCATAAAATTCACTTTTTCCGATGTTATCTTTTCTGCTGCAATAATCAAGTCGCCTTCATTTTCACGATCTTCATCATCGACTACAATCACGAAATTGCCAGCCTTAAAATCTTCAATGGCCTCCTCTATCGTATTTAACTTTACTTTTTCCATATCTTTATTATTTATTCTGATTGACTTTTATAATATTCTGTATCTCTTCGTTTGTGTGGATAATCCGCTCCATGTCCTTATTCAAGCGGATACGGAATGCCCAAATACGGAAGTAAAAGAACAAGCCGACAGGCACTATCGCTCCACACAGCATATTCAACCAATAATTACGGAAAGGACGCACATGGGCATGAACAGCTATTACCGGGTAATTATTCAATGCTGTCAACAACGGTATAGACCTTGTGTTAGACATCTCGTCTATCAAAGTTTCCAACCGTTCATTGAGAGCCACCACCTCCTCATCGTGTGGCGCATCGTTCATCCATAATCTGAAATAATTGGGTGCTCGCATCAGAGTTTTCTTTTCGGCATACGCACGGCAATCCGCCGACAGCCGCTGAAGTTCTCCCGGCAAACGTACATAATCAGGATCGTGAATAATCACTTCTTTCCGGAACAAATGGCGGACACTGCGAATACCTGCTATCTTTTTAAACCAATTGATATAGGCATCAGCATTCAGCACCACCGAATCATTATTGGATTTATAAGTAAGGAATGCACCCAATGGCGCCAGCACAGCTGTACTGGTCCACATACCCATCCACACAATCCACTTACCGTCACGAGCCATCTTATAACCCGTATTGTTGATAATGTAATAGATGATAAAAATAAGCACGGACACTACTACAGGCATGCCTAAACCGCCTTTACGGATGATACCACCCAACGGTGCACCGATGAAGAAAAAAATAAGGCATGCCAACGAAAGCGTCAGTTTCTCGTGCCAGGAAGTCATATGGCGCCTCAAACTGTTTTCCGTCTGCGATATATTGAAACCCTTGAAACTCCAATCACTTGCAGCACTCTCCGCACGGCTGACAGCCGTAGACATTATCTTCTGTTTCTGCATTAAAGTAGCCACATTAAACAGACTGTCCACATCGTAGCTACCCAAAGTTGCAGATTCTATTTTTATCGTATCAGCCTTACTCAGCGTATTGGAGGTCGCCTTATAAGTACTCGCCATAGCCTCTTTATAATAAGTACGCCCGATGCTATCGTTCTGCACCTTCATAGAATCAATGCCGGCCTGCAACATTTTCATGTCCTTGCTATTGGATTGGTTGCTCATAAATCCGGCATCCACCATATTGAAATCCGAGTTGAACTCTATAATCGCATGCTTCTCAACGAACGCTTCCCGACGATAAGGCACATTTTTCTGATTCATACTCTGCGACTTCAGATTTTCAAACTGCTCACCGCTGTAAAGGTGAAGATAAAGATGCTGTTTGTCCGCTGTCATTTCCAATCTGCCGGAATCCGATTTGATAATCTGCGCATTCTCAAACCCTTTCTCGAAATTATAAATCAATACATCATACAGCATACCTGTCTTACGGTTTTTATGCTTTACGTAAAGGTTATACCCGTCTATCTCATCATAAAATACTCCTTCGGGAATGTCCACTTCGGGCGACTTCTGCTTCATGGATACCAGCAATGTCCATAACTTAGTCTGCGCTTTAGGGCCAATAACATTCTGAAAATAAAAGGAAACGCAGCAAATAATGGATATGAAAATTATCAGCGGACGCATAATCTTAAGCAAAGAAATACCTGCCGCTTTCATGGCAAGCAATTCAAACCGCTCTCCAAAATTGCCAAAAGTGATAAGAGCTGCCAGCAAAATAGCCAAAGGCAATGAAGCCGGCACCAGCGTCAGCGCCGAATAGAAAAAAAATTGGGCAAGAACATTCATCTCCAATCCTTTTCCCACCATTTCGTCTACATATTTCCACAGAAACTGCATCATGAAGATGAAAAGGCAGATAAAGAAAGTGCCCATAAAGAGCATGCAAAAGCTCTTTAAAATAAATATATCTAACTTTTTTATGCGCAGCATTTTACTTGTTTCATGCAATAAACGCACAAAAGTAGCACAAAAAAGGGAGTACGGGAAATTTTTAATTGAAAGTTAACTAAAAACCGCATGTTCTACGCAAGGTATCTACCTGAGATTCCCACAATTCACGCAAATCATTTGCTTCGTCTGCATTGGTGAAATCTGTTATTTCAAGTACAAAATCATTGGTTAACTCATTGTTTGTCATCTTTAATTCAAAATACTCACGCGGTTTTTCATTATCCAACCAACGAAAGCGGATAAAAGAGTATGCACGCACTGCAATGATTTCAGCATCACGTCTCTCTGTCTTTCCCCAAAAGAAAGACACTATCTTATCATCCGATTGCACCCTGTCTGCAAACCAACCCTCCAAACCTGTAGGAGTACTTATTGCTGTCCAAAGAATACTTTTAGAAGTCGCATTCAAGAGATATTCCAAATGTATTTTTTCCCTTTCCATAGTCTATTCTGCTTTTATTGCGCCAGCCAAGATAAATACTTTTTTCTAATTAGAAAAAATAATTCATTGATTTTATTCTCATTTGCTTTCTATTCAAAGTTAAAACGTTGATAATGTTATACAATAGATACAAAACAATAAGAGTAAAAAGTTTTTTTATCTCAAATCATAAAATATGCGACAAAAAAATACGCCTGAAAATTTTGGCAGTTTAAAGAAAAGCTATATCTTTGCACCCGCAATCAAGAAACAATGGCGGGATAGCTCAGCTGGTTAGAGCGCATGATTCATAATCATGAGGTCCCCGGTTCAATCCCGGGTCCCGCTACAAAGAAGATTTAGACTGTTAGGAGGCTTCCACTCTTGGCGGTCTTTTTTTGTTTTTTGCCTCAATTGGTAGCAAGTGACGCTATTGGTTGCCCTCCTTTCAAAAAAATTGATCATATTGGGGCAGTCCGAAAAAACACCCGGCAACAAAAGTGGAAAGCAAAGGATTTTTGCACTATGGCAAGCAAGTTATCTTTCCAGACAGATATTAACAGCATTCATCCCCTTTGCTCCTCGTTCGAGGTCGAATGTAACGATATTACCCTCTCTGACATCCGTAACAACATTGTTCACGTGAAAGAAATATTTTTCAATTCCTGCAAGGTCTTTGATAAATCCAAATCCTCTGGCTTCATTAAAGAACTCTATTCTTCCTCTCAAAATTACCGGTTCTTCATCTTCTTTCCTGGGAGTGGAAATCATTATCTCCTCTACATTAATCTCTTGCTTTTTGATATTCTCTTCGGGTGGAGTTGAAGTAATCATACCATATTCGTCCACATAAGCAATCATATCATCAAAACTGCTTTTTGTAGATTTTCTACCTTCTTTTCTTTTTAATTTTGCTTCCCGCTTAGCAAGTCTTTTCTTTTCATTCTCACGCTTTCCTACTGTCATGGATTTTGCCATAGATTTTATAGTTTAATGGGTGTATACTCGTCGGATAAATAAAATAATAAACTTAGAAACGACCTCAGATAGCAAACTCAACCTTGCTGAGTTTCTTACCTGTCAGCTTCTGAATATCGTTAACCAACTTACGCTCTTCCTGCGAGCAAAAAGTCAATGCCGTTCCTAAATTACCAGCTCTACCGGTACGTCCAATACGATGCACATACGTCTCGGGCACATCGGGAAGGTCATAGTTTATAACCAACGGCAACTCATTGATATCAATGCCTCTGGCTGCAATATCGGTAGCTATCATTACACGTATCTTACCCGTTTTGAAGTTTTCCAATGCAGATTGCCTTGCATTCTGACTTTTATTTCCATGAATAGCCTGACTACCGATACCTGCTTTGCTTAATACGCGGACAATTCTGTCCGCATTATGCTTGGTACGTGAGAAAACAAGCACCGACTGTCCCTCCGTTTTATGTAAAATAGAAATCAACAATTTACTTTTCTCTTTCTTCTCCACAAAATAAATAGTCTGTTCGATAGTATCTACCGTAGATGATTTTGGGGTTATAGTAATCTTCACCGGTTGTTTCAGCAGTGAGTTCGTCAAAGCGATTATCGTATCGGGCATGGTAGCCGAGAAGAACAAGGTCTGCTTTTCTTTAGGAAGTTTCGGCAACAAACGTTTGATGTCATGGATAAATCCCATATCAAGCATACGGTCAGCCTCATCCAGTACGAAGTGTCGCACATTATCCAAATGGATATATCCCTGATTCATCAAATCCAACAGACGTCCTGGAGTGGCGACCAATATGTCGACTCCTTTATGGAGCATATTTACCTGCGCACGCTGGTTTACTCCTCCGAAGATAACCCCATGACGGACTTGCGTATATTTGGCATAGTCGTCTATGCATTCGCTAATCTGCAATGCCAATTCACGGGTAGGTGTCAGTATCAAGGCTTTGATACTCTTATCCCGGTTTTTAAGGACTTGCAAATGCTGAATAATGGGAATGGCAAATGCAGCGGTCTTTCCAGTTCCGGTCTGCGCACAGCCTAATATGTCTTTTCCTGTTAAGGCGGCAGGGATTGCTTTTACTTGTATAGGGGTAGGATTGGCATACCCTTTTTCTTCAATTGCTTTTAAAATAGGTTCGGTTATATTTAAATCTTTAAATGTCATATATATTGTTTTTGAATGTGCTAAAACACTAGCACAAGTATAATGAGAGCACGCTTCACTCAAGTGGCCCATACAAAAAGTCTGATAAGTCTTTGCAGAATGAAAAGTGCAGGTAATGAAGCGGAACGCTTCCGCTAAATAAAAAAACGGAGTTTATTTATGAAAGGCAGGAAAGCAAGTTTCCCGCCTTTAGTCTGATATTAATATCTTCTGGAGTTATTATAACCACCACGAGAGCTACCATTCGAGGGTCTTTCCTCGCGAGGACGCGCAACGCTTACAGAAATAACCTTGCTGTCATATTCTACGCCGTTCAATTCGTCAATAGCTTTCTGTCCTTCTGTATCATTGTTCATCTCTACAAAAGCGAATCCTCTGGATCTACCGGTTTCTCTATCGAGAATTACTTTAGCTGAAGAAACTTCTCCAAACTCTGCAAATAAATTTGTCAAGTCAGCATTATTAATGCCATAACTTAAACCTGAAATGTAAATGTTCATTCTAAAAATGTTATAAAATAAATAATAAATGGAGTGAGGAGGATAATTAAAGAAGAGGACTGCTTACTAATAATATATTAAAAAGAAGAACTATACGATAATGATTCGTAACTCAAACTCTGGGACAAAGGTAGTATAATAAATTTGATAAATACATTTCTTCCTGTTTTTTTTCACAAGAAAGACGATTATTATCATTTATTAAGCAGGTACGGAAATTCAAAACAGTTGTTTTTTACCTATTTATATCCATAGTAAGAAGGATAAAAAGGAAAATATGAACACAAGCAGTCTATATATGGATAACATTTTCCCAAAATTAGCAACTAACTTTGCACAAATTATTGGTGATTATTATGAAAAAACTACTATTCATTTTTTCCTTTCTCTGTTTGTCGGCTGTCGAAGGATACGCCCAAAAGACTTTGACGCTGAAAGATTGCCTTGAAATAGGTATCGAAAACAACCTGTCCTTGGAAAGCAAACGCAAGGAAATGCAGAAAAGCAAATATGGAGTTTCTGAAAACCGGGCAAGACTATTGCCCCAAATCAACGGGTTTGCCAATTACAATGACAACATAGACCCACCCGTATCCGTTACCGACGGTTCGGCCTACGGAAATCCGTATAACATTACCTATACCCTACGGAACAGTGCCAATGCCGGCCTGCAGTTGCAAATGCCACTTTACAACCAAACCCTGTACACCACTGTTTCCATAGCCAAAACTATGGACGAGATAAGCCGTCTTTCTTATGAGAAAGCACGGGAAGACCTTATCCTGGAAATATGCAAGATGTATTATCTGGGGCAAACCACAGCCGAGCAAGTCACACTGATAAAGGCCAATATCACCCGGTTGGAAGAATTAAAAAACATCACAGTAGCTTTCCATGACAATGGTATGGCCATGGAAGTGGATGTAAAACGGGTCAATATCAATCTGGAAAATCTGAAAGTACAATACGACAATGTACTGGCCATGCAGGAACAACAACTGAACCTGCTGAAATATATCATGGATTATCCTGCCGAAGAACAGATAACCTTAGTTCCGGTAAACTCCGAGAACATTACGCCTGTTGAGTTGACCGGACTATCCGAAAATCTGTACGAACTCCAACTGCTGCAATCGCAAAGGGTCATGGCTGAAAAGCAGAAAAAGATGATTGGTCACGGTTATATTCCTTCATTAAACCTGACCGCCAACTGGATGTTCTCCGCCTATACGGACAAGGCCTACCGTTGGTTCCATTCCGGACCGTCCAACCATTGGTTCCGTTCCTACGGACTGGACGTATCCTTACGCGTTCCTATATTCGACGGACTGGATAAGCGTTACAAAAACCGAAAAGCTGCAATAGACATCGAAAATATAAAGCTGGCACAGGAAAATACCCGCAAAAATCTGCAGACCCAATATCTGAACGCCACCAACGACCTGATGAACAACCAACGTAACTTCAAAAAGCAGAAAGATAACTACCTGCTTGCCGAAGATGTATATACGGTCACAATGGATCGGTACAGAGAGGGTATCGCTTCCATGACCGAAGTCCTGCAAGACGAAATGCAGATGAGCGAAGCGCAAAACAACTATATCAGCGCACATTACAACTATCGGGTAACAACCCTGCTGCTGTTGAAGCTGACAGGACAAATAGATACATTAATTAAATAACAAGTTAATCAAATCATCATAATATGGAAGCAATAGAAAAAAATAACGCATCGAACACACATCAGGAGAAAGCTAAAAAACTTCGTAAGCTACGTCGCTGGCAAATCGCAGTCAGCTTGTTGGGAGCAGCAATCGTTGTTTGGGGAATAGTGGAAGTTGCTTGTCTCTTCCTCGGCTACAATCGCACAGAAACCAGTAATGACGCACAGATAGAGCAGTACATATCCCCTATCAACCTACGCGCATCAGGCTATATCAAGAAGATTTATTTTACCGAACATCAAGAGGTACATAAAGGCGATACGCTCCTTGTATTGGACGACCGCGAATATAAGATACGCGTAATGGAAGCCGAAGCCGCACTGAAAGACGCACTGGCCGGCGCTACCGTAATCGGGGCCACATTGCAAACCACACAGACCACCGCTTCCGTGTACGACGCTTCCATCTCTGAAATTGAAATCCGTCTTGCCAAACTGGAGAAAGACCGCCAACGCTACCAGAACCTGGTGCAAAGAAATGCAGCCACTCCCATACAGTTGGAACAGATAGAAACGGAATACGAAGCCACCCGCAAGAAGCTGGAAGCAACAAAACGCCAGCAAAAAGCCGCTTTGTCGGGAGTCAATGAAGTATCACACCGCCGTGAAAGTACAGAAGCCGCCATCCAACGGGCAACCGCTGCTTTGGAAATGGCACGTCTGAATCTTTCCTACACTGTAGTAGTAGCTCCCTGCGATGGCAAATTGGGACGCCGGGCACTGGAAGAAGGCCAGTTCATCACAGCCGGACAAACCATTACTTATATCCTGCCCGATACTCAAAAATGGATTGTCGCCAACTATAAGGAAACTCAAGTGGAAAACCTGCATATAGGACAAGAGGTTACCATCACTGTAGATGCTATCAGCGACAAAGAGTTCACGGGAACAATCACAGCCATATCCGGCGCTACGGGTTCCAAGTACTCATTGGTTCCTACCGACAATTCAGCCGGAAACTTCGTCAAAATACAACAACGCATACCCGTACGCATCGACTTCACCAATCTTTCCAAAGAAGATAACGAAAAACTTGCTGCCGGTATGATGGTAATAGTGAAAGCCGAACTCTGATTTTCAATCATTAATTGTTAAGGAAATGCCCGCATATCCCAAAAACTATCCTTTCTATAACTGGGTGCCTAAACCGATAGGCATTATCATCCTGTTCATGTTCTTCCTGCCCATTCTTACAGTAGGCGGAACTTACTCTGCCAGCGGCACGGAGATGATGAGCGGTCTGGGCATCATATCCGAACATATCCAGTTTGCCAACTTCGCCACATCCATAGGCATGGCGGCATTCTGCCCTTTCCTGTACCGGCTGGTATGTATCCGCAGGGAGAAAATGATGTGTATCGTCGGATTTTCGCTGATGTATATCTTCAGCTACATCTGCGCCAAGACAGACAGCATATTCCTGTTGGCGCTATGCAGTCTGTTTATGGGATTCCTGCGTATGGTGCTGATGATGGTCAATCTGTTTACTCTCATCAAGTATGCCGGTAACGTAGAAGCAACCGAAAAGATCACCCCCGGCAATGAACCCACCACCGGTGAAGGCTGGGACAAACTGGATATTGAACGAAGCGCTGCACAACCCGCCATTTACCTGTTTTTTATGGTATTGGGGCAGTTGGGCACATCGCTTACAGCATGGCTTACTTACGAATACGAGTGGCAATATGTTTATTACTTCATGATGGGGTTGCTGTTGCTCTGTATCCTCATTACCTTCGTCACGATGCCTTATCATAAGTATGCCACCCGCCGTTTTCCTATCAACCTCAAACAATTTGGCAACGCTTCCATCTTCTGTATCACACTGACGTGCATCACTTATGTGCTGACTTACGGCAAGGTGCTCGACTGGTATGACGACCCTACAATCCAATGGGCAACGGTCGGTGCTGTGGTTGCAGGTATTCTGTTTGTCTACATAGAAGTAACCCAGCGCAATCCCTACTATCAGTTCGACGTACTCAAGTTGCGAACTATCCGCTTCGGATTCCTGTTCTACTTTCTGTTAATGGTACTGAACTCCAGTTCAATGTTCGTCAATGTATTTACGGGAATAGGCATGAAGCTGGACAACTATCAAAACGCGACATTGGGCAACTGGTCTATGTTAGGTTATTTTATCGGTGGCATTGCAACGATCTGGCTCAGCGTGAAAGGAGTGCACTTTAAATATCTTTTTGCCGCAGGTTTCCTGTTTTTGGGATTATCCGCCATGTTCATGTACTTTGAGGTACAGGGCGCAGGCTTGTACGAACGAATGAAATATCCAGTTATTATCCGTTCTACAGGCATGATGTTCCTATACTCGCTGATACCGACTTTTGCAACCCAGCGTATGCCTTATAAATACCTCTCATCGTGGATTTGCACAATGCTTACTGTACGTATGGTACTTGCTCCCAGCATAGGAACCGCATTATACAGCAATGTATTGCAGGAACGGCAGCAACACTACATTACCCGTTATGCACAGAATGTGGATATGATGCACCCCGAGGCATCCGCCTCATTTATGCAAACCGTACAAGGAATGCAATATCAGGGGAAAAGCAAGCAGGAAGCCGTTAACATGGCAGCCACATCCACCAAAGGGCGCATTCAGGTGCAGGCCACCTTATCGGCAGTCAAGGAGATGGCGGGTTGGACATTGTATGCTTGCCTTTTTTGCATGATATTTGTTGTGGTACTGCCCTATCCTAAACGGAAATTATTAACTTAGCACTGTTTTCAAACAAGAACCGTAAACCCTACTCTCATGGATACCCGACAAGAACGTTTATCGCGCCTTGACAGTGCGTTATTGGACAAACGGCAAATTTGCAGTTCGGAAGGCGTGCTTTGCGCCTTCCCGTCTGCCTTGAAAAGTCCGTTTATGATAGACGGAGTGGGACTTATAATTTGCCGTCAAGGAAGTTTCACCTTCATCCTTAACCAGAAAACATTTTCCGCCAAAGCCGGTGATACGCTCTTTCTGCCGAAGGACTCCTTGTTTCAGGTACTACAGGCATCCGACAACGTAGAGGTATATATCTTCATCTATCAGACCGACCCCATACGGGACTTTATGGGAAACTCGGTAGTATCCATGCACCTATACTCGCATCTGGCCACCGAACCGTGCTACGTATGGAATACCGGAGAAGAAGAAGAGGTTTTAAAATACCTGTCACTATTGGACAGTACGCTGAAAATAGAAGAGAATCCTTTTAACCGGTATGAACAGAAGTTGCTTCTGTTGGCACTGACCCACAGGCTTTGCTCGGTTTATACACGCAAACTCATTGCCGAAAAGACTTCCGTAAGCCACAAGCACGATATATTTATCCGCCTGGTGCAATTAATAGAACAATATTATACGAAAGAGCGGGGGGTGGACTTCTACGCGGACAAGCTATGCCTGTCGCCCAAATACCTCTCCGCCCTCTCCAAATCCATTTGCGGATACACGGTACAGGAGCTGGTATTCAAGTCCATTATCCGCAAAAGCATTTCACTACTCAAGAATACACAAAAGAACGTACAGGAAATCTCCGATTTCTTCAACTTCCCGAACGCATCCTATTTCGGCACTTTCTTCAAGAAACAGATTGGAATGTCGCCACAGCAATACCGCAGAATGTAGGGAAACATCATATTGCTATTACGCTTTCAGTCGAATAACGAAACGACTGCCTTTTCCCAATTCACTCTGAACGGTCAGCGTGCCGCCATGAGCTTCTACAAAATCTTTGGATATGGATAGTCCCAATCCGCTTCCCTGCACTTTCGTACCGGGTACACGGAAGTAACGGTCGAAGATGCTCTGGTGATAGCGCGGATCAATACCTTTACCGAAATCCTGTACATAAAGTTCCACACTATTATCTTCCTGCCTTGCGCCGATAATGACATGCCCGTTTTCCTTGGAATAGCGAATGGCGTTACTCAACAAGTTAGTGAGCACCCATGCTATCTTCTCGCTATCCACAAACAGTTTCGGCATCTTCTCTTCCGGATATTCCACCTCAATCTGTATATTGAACTTATCGGCCTGCACCTGATTTGCCTTGATGGCATATTCTATCAGTTCGATAGGTTTCGTTATCTTCGGTATCATCTGCAACTTGCCGGCTTCCACCTGCGTCATATTAAGAAGCTCGCCTGTAATCCCCAGCAAGCGGTCTGCATTTTCCCTGATACTTTTCGAAAGTTGTTCCTGTTCCTCGTTCAAAGCGCCCACACGATTATCCTCTAAAAGCTGCAGACTCATAAGAATGGCGGAGATAGGGGTTTTCAATTCATGCGAAATCGTAGAAATAAAAGTTGTTTTTGCCGTATCCAGTTCCTTAAATTCGGTGATATTCTTCAACAGGATAACATCGCCCAGATTATGAGATTCGTCCGTATCGGCATCCGTATTCATAATAGTAATATAAGATGCCTGAAAATAGCTTTCCTTATTATCCGCGTAAATTTTCAAAGGCTCTTTCTTCTCGCCCGGATTAACCAACTCCCTTATCAGCCTCCGGAGCAGATCGTTTTTCAGCGACAGTTCCTCTGCCGAACGGCGTATGACATCCTCACGCTTCAGATTCAGTACCGTCAGCGCTTCTTTATTGACGAAAAGAATTTCGTGTTCGCGGTTTAAGCCGATAATAGGTTCATGAATACTGTTTACGATGGCTTCCAGAAACTTTTTGGCGGATAAAATATCATTCAGCGTACTGGTACGATATTCCGTAAGGCGTTCCGCCATGCTGTTAAAACTATCGGCCACCTCGCGGAACTCTTCGTGTTCGCTCATGTCAAGGCGTTTTTCATAATTATGGTTAGCTATTTCGAGGATGCCCTGCGTCAGTTCCCTGATAGGTTTATTAATGGAGCGGGGCAACCATACCAACAACACGATACTGGCAAGAATGCAAATACCGCCCGTAATGGAAATCCAAAGCAAGGCCCGTTGCAAGCCGGGCATGGCGGCAGGGCTATCCGGCTCCGTAGCCGTCAGTATCTGGAGATTTACAACAGAAAGGGCTACCAGCAGGATTATCATACCTGCCAGAACGCCTACACTGAGTATCAGTTTTGTACGAATATTCATAACGGTCAAGATATTAAATTTTATGCAAGTATAATCAAATCTATGTTTGCTTGCGCCAGTTCGTTCACAAATTTTCTATATTTCAGAACCATAAACAAGGATTGCGGCAAAGCGAACGAAGGACTACCCATACAAACGGTCGTTATCTGCTTCTCTTTACAAGCCGTAACGATGCTGTCCAACACGTCTTTGGATTGCACCTGCATGACCTCTCCGCCCAATTCGGTCACCAGCTTGAAATGATTCAGCAGATGCCGCTGGTTCGCAAGGGCAATGCGGTCGGCACTCTCCCGGGGAGTCTGTACATAAAGGGCAACGAACGACGTATTATAACGGGTTGCCAATCGTGCCGCCTTGCGGATAATGCGGCGTGGCGTTTTCTCATGACTGCTGATACACGCCATGAACTTCTCATGCCGCACGCCCACACAGGAAACCACCACTTCATTCTCCACTTTCTTCTCCACTCTTAACGCCACCTCCTTCAGAGCCAGTTCGCGCAGTTGCAGAATATTTTCCGTCTTGAAGAAATTATTCAAAGCAAGGGCCACTTTATCCGGCTTGTATATTTTACCGGCTTTCAGGCGGGTTATCAGCTCTTCCGCCGTCAGGTCGATATTCACCACTTCATCCGCTTCTTCCAGCACACTGTCGGGAATGCGTTCCTTTACCTCGATACCAGAAATGCCTTGCACTTCTTCATTAATGCTCTCGAT
This sequence comes from Bacteroides stercoris ATCC 43183, assembly GCF_025147325.1. Taxonomy (NCBI): domain Bacteria; kingdom Pseudomonadati; phylum Bacteroidota; class Bacteroidia; order Bacteroidales; family Bacteroidaceae; genus Bacteroides; species Bacteroides stercoris. The sequence goes on along the minus strand of NZ_CP102262.1, from coordinate 1,304,892 downwards.
ATGCTGTATGTTGACAGCGGATATAACATTGATACCCTCATCCAGCAAGTCCATTACATCCTGCCAACGCTTCTCATTCCTACTGCCTTCTACATTGGTATGCGCCAGCTCGTCCACAATAACGATTTCCGGATGGATACGGATGATAGCGTCAAGGTCCATTTCCTCGAGTTCCTTACCCTTATAGAATATCTTACGCCGGGGAATTACGGGCAGTCCCGCCAACACCGCCTCCGTACCGGCACGTCCATGCGTTTCCACATAGCCTATATTCACGTCTACCCCATTGTCCAGCAAGTCATGGGCTTCCTGAAGCATACGATAAGTTTTGCCTACACCGGCAATCATGCCGATGTAGACCTTAAACTTACCACGACGTGATTTCTTAATCAAGTCGAGGAAATGTTGTACACTCTCCTCCCTGCTCATGGCTTCAGAGTTATACCAAACACCAGATGCGCATCTTCCATACGGGGATTCCAAATAGCCTGCGCAAATATCGGTATCGCGAATTTGTCCGTCACCTTTATATCCTTCGTGGCTTTCAGTGCCAGATTGGTTACAGCGAATCCGCTGTTCGGTACTCCGTAAACACCTACGCCGGCTTCGTAAGGCAGAAAACCGCAAGTGGCATTCAAATCGACGGATTTAATGCTGAACGGATAGTTCAATTCTACATAAGAAGAATAATTCTGCTCTCCCTTCTCATTCTTATCCGCGCCGGCAAACATCGTGTACCAGGCTATTGACAGCGGAAACTTCTCCAACGGAAGTGTATAGGCAAGCCCCGCTTCAAAATGGTGGGCCGTTTCATGGCTTTTGAAGTTAAAATACTTATTGCTTCCCTGACCTGCCCACCAAAGACTGGCAACGGACAAGGTCAAACCGGAATCACCGAACGTATAAGCTGCCGTCAAATCTATTTCTTTGGCAGCCTCACCGTCCGAGGAACTTGTTCCATCGAAATCGGTAGAGCCCCATGCCGTCAACGCAAAGCCGCCTATCCCAAAGCCTAAAGTCGGCTGGAAACTAACTCCGGTTTGATAAAAGCCGCGCCATACATAGGAACTGATCAAATCACCCTGTATCTTAAATTCCTGCGCCTGCACTTTATCCACTCCCATAAAATTTACTGCCAAAGCGGCAATAACGCCTATTACCGTTACTTTTACCCGATTCATATCTTTCATTATTTTCTTATTTTCCATTTGCTTTTTCCAATGCAATATTCAGTTTCAGCACATTCACTTTCGCCGTACCGAACAATCCCAGCAACGGTTTTTCAACAGCCTTGTCAACGATGCCCCGGACAGTAGCCTCATCCATTCCCCTTGCCTCAGCCACACGCTTTACCTGTACATAAGCACTGGCAGGCGTAATATCGGGATCAAGCCCCGAAGCGCTGGCCGTTACCATTTCGGCAGGAACTTCTTTACGCTGCAAATAAGGATGATGCAGCAAGAATGTATCTATACGCGCTTCCACTTCCGCAAGGTATTCTTCATTTGCAGGGCCTTTATTGCTACCTGCCGAGCTGCTTGCATCATAACCGTCACCGGCACAGGAAGGCCGTCCCCAAAAATAAATGTCTTCCGTAAACATCTGCCCCACGTTGGCAGCGCCCACTGCCTTGCCGTTCAGGGTCAATACCTCGGCATTTCCTTTATTCGGCCCTGCAAATTGTGCGAATATCCACAATACAAGGATATAGAACACGGAAAAGAATATGCAGAAAGCGACGGTTATTCTAACTGATTTCCAAAGAGTTTTCATTTTCTTTTTATTTTAAATTAAAAAAACAAACTGACAAACATATCTATTAACTTAATACCTATGAACGGCGCTATGACACCACCCAAACCATAAATCAGCAAGTTGCGGCGCAGTAACGCGCTTGCGCCGATCGGTTTGTACCGGACGCCTCTCAAAGCCAACGGTATCAGTATGGGAATGATGACAGCATTAAAGATGATAGCCGAAAGAATGGCCGTTTCAGGGCTATGCAACCCCATGATATTCAATGGGGCCAATTGAGGGATAGCAACCATGAACAGTGCGGGAATAATAGCAAAGTATTTGGCCACATCATTCGCAATGGAGAAAGTCGTAAGCGTACCGCGCGTCATCAGCAACTGCTTGCCTATCTCTACTATTTCAATCAGCTTGGTCGGGTCATTGTCAAGGTCTACCATATTGCCGGCTTCCTTTGCAGCCTGCGTACCGCTATTCATGGCAACCCCCACATTTGCCTGCGCCAGCGCGGGGGCATCATTGGTTCCGTCTCCCATCATGGCAACCAGTTTGCCGGCCTGCTGTTCTTTCTTGATATACTCCATTTTATCCTCCGGCTTTGCTTCGGCAATGAAATCATCCACACCGGCTTTTTCGGCAATATATTTGGCGGTCAACGGGTTGTCACCGGTCACCATGACCGTCTTCACCCCCATTTTACGAAGACGTTCAAAGCGTTCCTGGATGCCCGGCTTGATAATGTCCTGCAATTCTATGACTCCCAATACCGCTTTATTGACACACACTACCAGCGGGGTACCGCCATTGCCCGAAATGACGGCAATCGCTTCTTCCACTTCTTTCGGGAATTTATTCCCCGCGCTTTCCACAATCCGACGAATCGCATCGAACGCACCTTTGCGGATTTGAGTACCGTCTTGCAGGTCGACACCGGAACATTTGGTTTCGGCCGTAAACTTAATCATGTGGGCTCCCGCAGTATTGAGGTCGCGCATACGATGTCCGTTCTCACGCCCCAACTCGATGACGGACTTTCCTTCCGGGGTTTCATCGGAAAGCGAGGACAATAGGCAAGCCTCTACAAACACCTTTTCATCAATGCCCGGAGCCGGATGAAACTTGGTAGCCTTACGATTACCGATAGTAATTGTACCGGTCTTGTCCAACAGCAACGTATCAATGTCACCGGCAGTTTCAACGGCTTTGCCCGATTTTGTAATTACATTGGCACGCAGAGCACGATCCATACCGGCAATACCGATTGCCGAAAGCAAGCCGCCGATGGTTGTCGGTATCAGGCAGACAAACAATGAAAGAATAGCCGCAATAGAGATATACGTACCCGGATGGTCGATATTGGTATAGTCCGCCATCGGAATCAACGTAATACATACGATTACGAACACTAACGTAAAACCGGCCAATAAGATAGTCAGCGCTATTTCGTTCGGTGTTTTCTTCCGGGTGGCACCCTCTACCAGCGCAATCATCTTGTCGAGGAAACTCTCGCCCGGTTGCTGCGTAACCAACACCTTTATCTTATCCGACAGCACTTTCGTACCGCCGGTAACGGAGCTTTTATCACCGCCCGCCTCACGGATTACCGGAGCGGATTCACCGGTAATGGCACTCTCGTCAATAGAAGCCAACCCTTCCACAATCTCGCCATCGGCAGGAATCGTATCGCCGGCTTCGCAAACAAAGAAGTCTCCCTTCTTGAGACGTGCGCTGCTTACAGTGCGTAACTTGCCTTCCACCAAAACCTTTGCGGGCGTTTCTTCACGCGTTTTACGCAGGCTGTCCGCCTGTGCCTTGCCACGGGCTTCGGCAATGGCCTCGGCAAAGTTGGCAAACAACAAAGTGACAAACAATATCACAAACACCAGGAAGTTATAACCGAACGTCCCGTATTCCGATGTTCCCAAAGAGAGGATGCAGACTACCAGCATCACCAATGTCACCAGCTCCACAGTGAACATGATCGGATTCTTTATCATCACCCGCGGATTCAACTTCACGAATGACTGTTTCAAACTTTCCATTACTTGCTCCTTTTGAAACAAAGAAGCTGATTTTTTATCCTTCATAAACATATCTGATTATTCTTATCTCGTTACAAACTGAAGTGTTCGGCAATAGTACTCAACGCATGTGCCGGGAAGAAAGACAAAGCTGCCACGATAAAGATTACGGCAAAAGTCATTACGGCAAAGGTGAACGTATCGGTTTTCAGCGTACCGGCACTTTCGGGAATAAATCTCTTCTGCGCCAACAGACCAGCAATGGCAACCTGCCCTACAATAGGAAGAAAACGGCTCAGAATAAGTACCCAACCGCAGGCATAGTTCCAGAAATAAGTATTGTCGCCCAAGCCTTCGAAACCGGAGCCGTTGTTGGCAGCGCACGAAGTAAATTCATAGAATTGCTCGCTCAGCCCGTGAAAACCGGGATTGTTCAGCCAGCCGCCCTCACTCTCTACAAACTCCGGATGGTGCGCAAGGAGGTAACAAGACAGAGCCGTGCCTACCAATATCACAAACGGATGAAGCAGCGCAACGATTGTTGCTATTTTCATCTCCCGGGCTTCCACTTTCTTTCCGAGAAACTCCGGTGTACGTCCCACCATCAGTCCGCTGATAAAGACTGCGATAATGATAAATGTATAATAGTTCATCCACCCTACACCGACACCGCCGAACCAAGTGTTTATCTGCATGTTCAGCATCTCCATCATACCGGACAGGGGCATCGTAGAATCGTGCATGCCATTGACGGAACCGTTGGAAGTAACCGTAGTTGTAATGCTCCATAATGCGGTAGCACCTGCTCCCAGACGGACTTCCTTGCCTTCCATAGCCCCATTGTCCTGTGCAATGCCCATATCGTCAATGCGAGGATTACCGTTCATCTCCTGATAAACATTGATGCCGACACCCGCCAAATAGGCACAGAGCATTACGCCGTAAATACTATAAGCCAGTTTCATCCGTTTTGTATAAAAACCCAACGCAAAAACCATAGCCATAGGTATAATCAGGATAGACCAGCATTCTACGATATTGGACAGGTAGGTAGGATTTTCCAACGGATGAGACGAATTTACGCCGAAGTAACCACCGCCGTTCGTACCCAACTGCTTGATAGGAACGATGGCAGCCACCGGCCCTTGTGACACCGTTTGTTCCTGTCCTTCAAGCGTAGTCACCTCCATCTTACCGTCAAAACCCATCGGAGTACCTTGTGTAATAAGGATAAAGCCGACAATCAGGGAAAGCGGCAAAAGAATACGCGTGCAACTCAATACAAGAAAGTTCCAGAAGTTACCGATTGTATTCGTTGTTTTACGGCTGATGGACTTCATAATGCCCGCCATAGCCGCCATACCTGTCGCTGCGGTAATAAACTGGAAGAGCATGATGACGAACAACTGGGTAAAATACGTCAGTCCGCTCTCACCGGAATAATGCTGCAAGTTACAGTTTACCATAAAACTGATGCAGGTATTGAATGCCTGGTCGGGAGTTTGCGGGCCATTACCGTCAGGATTCAGCGGCAGCCATCCTTGACTGACCAACAGCACCATTCCCCAGACAAACCAGAAAGCATTCAATATCAGCAACGCCTTGAGGAACTGCTTCCAGTTCATTTCTTCATTGGGATTAACGCCCGCTACCTTAAATATCAGTCTCTCTAGCGGTTTCATAAAGTCCGACCATGTCTTCTCTCCTTTATAAACCTTCGCAATATATTTTCCCAGCGGATAAGAAATCGCCACCAACAGGAAAATCTGTAAAACTACACCTAAAATTTCCGTATTCATTTCTTTAATCTTTTAGAACCTTTCGGGTTTCACCAGAACATACATTAAGTACCCGAACACTGCAACACCTAATACAAATAATACTGTGTACATAATCTTTTCTCTCCTCTTTAAATCTTCTCAAACCAATCCACACATTTCCAGAATAGCCAGAAAGCGAGAAATCCGCTCAACAGGCAGAAAATAAATGAAATCGTTATTCCCATGTTTTTACGTTGTTAAATTAATATTCATGTTTTACCGTCCTCATAATTGCCAAATGCGTGCCAAAATAGGAGTCTGAAAGATAAAATACTGATTTACAAATAAATAAAACACAATAAAGGAGTTACAGAAAAAGAAAACACCCTTTCAAAATGAAAGGGTGTCTATCAAAATAGAAAAGGTACATTGCATGCTTCGAGGTTCATCTGGCGAAACCATTTATTTCCTTAGGAGAAACCGGAAGTTCCACGGGGTGAAACAAAGAGTACCCCGGCATGGTACACTTTGTTTCCCGACATGGAACACTTCGTTCCACGCCGGGAAACTTTCGGCAAGTTACGGAAAAGAACAGATTATATTCCGTATTCTTCGATTTTGCGGTAGAGTGTGGTCAATCCGATTTTGAGCAGGCGGGCTGCTTCGGTCTTATTACCTTTTGTATATTCCAACACACGGGCGATGTGGCGACGCTCCATGGCAGAAAGTTCAAAACTGCCGGGAGTGGTTTCATCGGATTGTTCGTAATGTGTGTTCTGTATATCGAGCGGCAAGTCGGCAACATCCAGCCGTTCACTCTCGCAAACAATCAGACTGCGCTCTATCACATTACGCAATTCCCGAATATTACCTTTCCAAGGTTGTTGTTCGAGGGCTTCGAGAAAAGCGGGTGTTATTTCCGTAACGGGACGTGCCAACCGAACGGAGAAGTCCTTTACAAAGGCTTTTGCCAGAATACGTACATCGCCCGCCCGTTCACGCAAGGGCGGCAGATGAATTTGGAATACGGAGAGTCTGTAGAATAAATCTTCGCGAAAACGTCCTGCGGTAATCTCTTCCGGCAGATTGCGGTTGGTTGCGGCAACAACACGCACATTCACACGGGTGGGTTTGGTATCGCCAATCTTTATATATTCGCCTGTTTCGAGAATGCGCAGCAGTTTGGCTTGCAGTTCAAATGCCATTTCACCGATTTCATCCAAGAAGATAGTGCCATTGTCGGCCTCCTCAAACAATCCTTTCTTATCTTTCAATGCTCCTGTAAACGAACCGGCTTTATGACCGAACATCTCGCTTTCCAACAGTTCCTTACTGAAAGAGGAGCAGTTTACCGCTACGAAATTCTGCTTAGCACGCTTACTATTATAATGTATGGCTTGCGCAAAGACCTCCTTTCCCGTACCCGTTTCACCCGTCAGTAATACGGGAACATCCGTTCCCGATACTTTCTGTGCCAGTGAAACGGCATCTTTCAATGCTTTCGAATCACCCAAAACAGAATCGAAAGAATACGTATGCCCCACTTTCTTTTCCAGTTTCTCCAAGCGGACGTTCATGCGCGCCTTCTCTACGGCACGGCTAACAAGCGGTATAATCTTATTGTTATCATCACCTTTGGTGATATAATCGAAAGCGCCGTTCTTAATGGCCTGCACCCCGTCCGGGATATTACCGTGCGCCGTCAACAGGATTATCTCTACGTTAGGGGCTGTTTTCTTGACAGACGACACAAGGTCTACCCCGTTACCGTCAGGAAGAAACACATCGCACAAGACTACATCCGGGCTCTGAAATTCCAACTGCTTCAAAGCAGTCCTGCAATCACCGGCCTGGCATACTTCATATCCTTCCAACTCCAACATACGCGACAAAAGGGTACGGAGCTGTACTTCATCGTCAACGACTAAAATCTTGCTCATATTTTTCGGATAAGTTTAAAGTAATAAATGGTAAAAACAGGGGATGTGCAAATATAAACGTTTTCCGGGAAACAAACGGCATGTCTTTTGAACTTTTATAAGTGAAGGGAGCGCACATAAGACTACGAAAAAGTAAAAAAACACCTTACAATGTATCCTCAGAGGCATTGTAAGAGAACTGAAAAAGAAACTCGCCCTTCCATTTCGGAAATGAGCCTTCTAAAACGAAAAGGAATACAGAGGCTTCATCCGACAGTAAAAAAAGAATAACTAAAAAAGATTTAAAAATGAAAGTTTGCAAATTTGGCGGTACTTCCGTCGGCACAGTAGAGAGAATGAAACACGTAGCGGAGCTCATTTCAGAGTCCACACCGAAGATTGTAGCCCTGTCCGCAACGGCAGGCACTACCAATCATCTGGAAGAAATTGCAGCCAGCCTGTTCAACCGCGACATAGAACAGGCACACGAGAAAATCACCCGGCTGGAATTCCAGTTCATAGACTTTGCCAACGAACTGTTGACAGACGAGTCCACAAAGCGGGAAGCGATAGATTATATTCTCGACCGCTTCCAGCGACTCTGGCAATTTATCAATGATGAATTCACCTCGGTTGAAGAAAAAGAGGTTTTGGCACAAGGGGAACTTATCAGTACAGCCCTGCTGCACTTCTACCTGCGGGAACGGAAGATTGCCAATATCCTGCTCTCCGCCTTCGACTTTATGCGTACCGGGCCGGAAGGAGAACCGGACTTGAAATATATAGAGGAAAAACTACAGGTGCAATTGGCACAGTATCCCGGCATCAACCTTTTTATTACTCAAGGGTACATCTGCAAAAATGCTTATAATGAAACGGATAACCTGAAACGGGGCGGCAGCGACTATACGGCATCGCTCATCGGCGCTGCCATCCGCGCAGAGGAAATACAGATATGGACGGACATTGACGGGATGCACAATAATGACCCGCGTGAAGTAACGGGAACCCGCTCCGTAAAGCATCTCAGTTTCAACGAAGCCGAGCAGCTGGCCTTTTACGGAGCAAAAATATTACACCCGTTCTGCATCGCCCCGGCACGCAAGCGCAATATCCCGGTACGATTGCTCAACTCAATGAATCCTCAGGCAGAGGGGACATTGATTTCGGATTTGCAGGACGACAATATCATTAAAGCCATAGCCGCCAAAGACAACATCTTCTACGTGAAGTTCGAGTCGAAACATAACTTATGTCCTTATCAGTTTATCAGTAAGATTTTTGATACGTTTGCCAAATACAGAACGCCGCTTTGTCTGTTGGTTTCATCCAATCAGGATGTATCCGTCGCCATAGACAACAGCGAACATCTATGCAAAATCCTTGCGGAGCTGGAACAATATGCAAAAATTCTGATGGAAGACCGCATGTCCATTGTATCCGTGGTGGGAAACATGCGTTGGCAGTATGCCGGTGTCGAAGCACAGATTATAGAAGCTCTGGCAGATATCCCGCTACGTATGATTTCGTATGGCAGCAATGACAGTGACGTGGCATTCGTCATTAAGACGGAAGACAAGAAAAGGGCTTTGCAGGCACTCAGCAATAGACTTTTCGAGCCGGAGACGGATAAAATTGTAAAGTAAATAAAAGTTCAATCTATGGAGCCAATAAACAGATACTTTCAAAGAATTTCCGTATTTTTGCTTTCATTGTTTTTACAACCTTATATAATATAAAGTCTAACTAAAACCAACAGATATGATAACTCCCATCTATTCTCCCGCCCCCGGCAGATACGAAAACGGTATGAAATACCGCCGTTGCGGAAAGAGCGGCATCCTTCTACCTGAAATATCTTTAGGGCTATGGCACAACTTCGGCGATGTCAATACTTTCGCCAACTCGCTATCAATGGCACATTATGCATTCGACAAGGGTATCACCCATTTTGACCTCGCCAACAATTACGGCCCTTCCTGCGGCTCTGCAGAAGAAACATTCGGTATGATTATGAAGAAATCATTTATGCCCTACCGGGATGAATTATTCATTTCTACCAAAGCAGGACATGAAATGTGGCCGGGTCCTTACGGTGATTGGGGTTCCCGAAAATCACTGATGAGCAGCCTCAACCAAAGTTTAAAGCGGATGAACCTCGAATATGTAGACATCTTCTATACCCACCGTTACGATCCCAACACCCCGCTTGAAGAGACACTTCAAACACTCGTTGACATCGTACGGCAAGGTAAAGCGCTATACATCGGCATTTCCAAATACCCTAAAGACAAAGCAGAATTAGCATATAAATACTTGGAAGAGCGGGATGTGCACTGCCTACTCCATCAAGGTAAATACAATCTGTTTAACCGCGAACCGGAAGAAGAAGGTATCCTGAGGCAAGCCAAAGAAAACGGTACAGGATTCATCGCTTTCTCCCCTTTGGCACAAGGATTGCTTACCAACCGCTACCTGAACGGTATTCCCGATGATTCACGCATCGCCAAAGGCGGCTTCCTTAAAAAAGAAGCGCTGACAGATGAAGTCTTGAAAAAGATAAAAGCACTGAATGAACTCGCCATCCGTCGCGGTCAGACACTTGCCGAAATGGCGCTTGCATGGATACTGAAAGACGACTTGGTGACCTCGGTTATTATCGGAGCCAGTTCTGTTGGACAATTGGCAGATAATCTGAAAGCGATTGATAATACCGCTTTCTCTGCAGAAGAATTAAAAAACATTTATCAGATTGTAAAATAGTCGCCAATACCCTCGTATGCTATGAAAGAGACTATCTCAAAATGAAAATTGAGATAGTCTTTTTGATATAACCAGTCCCAAAGCGGTAACAACTATTTAAAACCAGCTAATTCCACCGCCTTGAATTATTATTGTGCCACTTTGTTGGCACAACAATGCCTATTTATTGGCACAACTATGCCACTTATATGGCACGATTATGCCAACGAACTGGCAATGATAGTCTGAAAAGCCATTCATACCCATCTGAATAAAAAGAAAACATACCAGTTTCTTTATAGTCCACCGCACATTTAACACATCTATTTTTGAACCTTTTATTTTTTATCTTGTTCTTTCTCCAAAAGCCTAAGGTACCAATAGGGCAGGAATTTATATTTAACCTAAACATTATAGAAGTATGAAGAAATTTATTCCCTTATTATTAGCGGTCTTCGCAATAGCATTCGTATCTTGCGAAAAAGACCCCGACATGGATAAGCTGGACAGCAAGTATCTGGTTTATACCAATTATGACACGAAAGCAGACTTCAAAGCTTTCGAAACTTATTACTTACCGGATAGCATCCTTGTTATCGGCAACAGTAAAGACGCCGAATATTGGAAAGACGAAAGTGCACAGGAAATTCTCAGCGCATACGTTGCCAATATGAACAACCGCGGTTATGTCCGTACAGACAATCGCGAAAACGCCGACCTCGGTTTGCAAGTGAGTTACGTAAAGAGCACTTACTACTTTACGGACTACGGACGCCCCGAATGGTGGTGGAACTACCCGGGCTATTGGGATGCTCCTTACTGGGGTAACTGGGGCGGATGGTACTATCCGTATGCCGTAAACTATGCTTATAGTACCGGTTCCTTCATCACCGAATTGCTGAACCTCGACGCTCCCCAAGGCGAAAAGGAAAAACTTCCCGTACTGTGGACCAGCTACATGAGCGGGTTATTGAGCGGCTCGACATCTTTCAACACCAAAATGGCAGTGGAAGGCGTGAACCAGGCTTTTACACAATCTGCCTATCTTAACAGAATGAGTGCCCAGCCGAGATAAACTACCGACTTCTTCTATCCTGATAGAAAGCTATTGTTGAATTTATAAAACAAGAACAAGTATGAAAACATTGAAATATATATCCTTGAGGGCATTCGCAATCGCCGCCCTCGCCCTTGTCTTCGCCATGCCGGCAAAGGCACAGATGACCGATAACGGTTATGCCAACATCGACTGGCAGTTCAATTTCCCCTTAAACAACCACTTTGCCGACAAAGGCAGCGGATGGGGGATGAACTTTGAAGGCGGTTACTTCCTGACGTCCAACTTTGCTTTGGGAGGCTTCCTGGCTTATCATAGCAACCATGAATATTTCAGCCGTCAGACCTTGCCGGTCGGTACGAGCGGCAGTTTGAATACCGACCAGCAGCATACCGTATTCCAGTTGCCTTTCGGTCTTGCCACACGTTATGCGTGGAACCGTGGCGGTGCATTCCAACCGTATGTGGGCGTAAAACTCGGTACACAATATGCACAGTTGAAGTCCACTTTCAATGTATTTGAAACCAATAAAGATACATGGGGATTCTACGTATCTCCAGAAATCGGTTTCAACGTTTACCCGTGGGCTTACGGTCCGGGCCTGCACTTCGCAGCCTATTACAGCTACGGGACCAACAAAGGCGACCTCTTCACTTACAGTGTGGACGGTATGAACAACTTAGGTCTGCGTATCGGTATTGCATTCTGACATACACACCTAAAACTTAACAGAATAAATTAATTGTTTCAAAAAAAAGAGATGCTGCCTAACGATTTCAAGTTAGCCGGCATCTCCTTTTTTTATTCTGATGCGATTGCCTTACTTCAACACAGCCCGATACATCGCTTCCTGTATTCTTTCCCGAATATCCGATTTCAGCAATTTCGCATTCCACACCTCCGGATAAATACGATTGCTGAGGAATACATACACCAAGCCGTTATCCGGGTCTACCCATGCACAAGTTCCGGTAAAGCCCGTATGTCCGTACACCGATGCCGGAGCGGAAAGGGCGCAGGGACTTTTCGCAGGATTCTGCACATCCGGCTTATCGAAGCCCAAACCACGGCGGCATCCCTTGGCAACCGTAGTGGTAAAGAGCCTGCACGTCTCCTTGCTTAAATAACGTTTTCCGTTCAACTCACCGCCATTCAGCAGCATCTGATAAATCTGCGCCACTTCCTCAGCCGTGGAGAACAATCCCGCATTGCCGGAAACACCGCCTTGAAAAGCGGCCGATTCATCGTGTGCAAATCCTTGCAAAACTGTTTTCCGCAGGAAAGGGTCAACGGACGAAGGCACAATTTCCTCTTTAGACAAGAACCGTAACGGAAGATACCCGGTACGCTTCAGCCCCATCGGAGTATAAAACTCTTGAGCAAGAAACTCATCCATAGGCATTCCTGCACGTGCCTCAACCACCTGCTGCAGCAGAATGAAGCCCACACAGCTATAACGATACCGTTTATCCCTCAAAGGCGCATCCGCTATCTTTTGGAGATACTCCTTTTTGAAAGACTTATTCAACCAAAGACTGTCACAGACCTGTAAAGTACATTCGGCTGTACGTACTTTCGACGTCAGCCCCGGACGGAAACGGAAATTCGGGTTAGCCCACGTCTGCCGCCCGATACGGGCAGGATGCAGTTTATCCGGCCGTGCCTTAAATAATGTACCCTCGTAACTATCCTCATCAATGGCATCCTGATAGAACAGCAAGGTGGAAGGCAATCCCGACTGGTGGAACAGCAGTTCCCTGACCGTTATATTGCGTTTATCCGTATCCTGCAGGTAGGGAAGATAATCAGACACACGGTCTGTCAGGCTTAAACGGCCTTTATCATAAAGCTTCATTACGGCCAATAAGGTAGCTGTCGTCTTCGTCAAAGATGCAACGTCATATACGGATGCCGGTGTCACCGGAACCGCTTCCTTATTTCCGGTTGTATATGTATAAGTACCGAAAGCCTTATTATACATCTCTTTCCCGTCCTTCAAAACCACTACCTGACATCCCGGATAGGCTCTTTCCCGTATGCCTTCCCGGGCAATCGTATCAATCCGTGCCAATAAGCGGGAATCCAGGCCATGCTCTTCGGGAATGAAATGAGACTTTGTCTGCGGACTTAAGGTTATCCCTTCTCCGGCGGCAAACAAACTGCCGATACTTGCCGAAAGCCGGCCGTCAGCCACGGCATCCGCATAAAGTATCCCGGCCACCTGCCGCTGTACGTCATCATTCGAAGAATGCGCCAATACCACCGCTTCGGCTGCCGATATGCCCTGACGTATCTGTGGCAGTTGCTTGTCGGGAATAAAGCACACATACACCACCGGAACGTCCGGAGCAAACTCCGCAAAGAAAGACTGATAAGCCGCCAGACGATGCTCGGTAACACATACCAGAATACGTTTATATCCGGACAGTTTATCTCTCAAAGCCTTACGTCCTGCCGCCGGTAAATCTTTTCCCAATTGGAACTCTACCGGATGCGTATATTCGGAAAGCTGCTTGATAAAAGGCCGCATCTCCGCTGCTTCCCCGACATTCAACACCGCAACATCTTTAATCGCCGGATCCAGTGGCAGCACTTTCGCCGCATTGCCCAGCACGGTAACAGCCGCCAGATTCAAACGACGAATCAAATCCCGCGTATAGGGCGTATTAATTCGGGTTCCCAATCCGGAAAGACGAATAAGAGGCTTCTTATTCAGCCCAAGTGCATATTTATAAGTCAATACCTTTCTGCATTTCTCCTCCACCGCCTGCTCCGTCAACTCACCGCGCTTTACGGCAGCCAGTATGGCATCCACTTCTTCTTTTATACGCCGGGGAACGAGCAGTAAGTCATGCCCCGCCTGCAATGCTTTCAAGCAGAGCGACTCATGTTTGGAAACTCCCTTCATAGCCAAAGCATCTGTGAAGACAAGTCCCCGGAACTGCAATTCGCGTGTCAGCAAGTCATAAACCACATTGCGGGAAAGGGAAGAAGGCAATCCGCGCTGCGCCTCAAAAGCAGGCACTTCCAAATGCCCCACCATAATGCCGCCTACCCCTGCCTGAACGGCTTTTCTAAAAGGATACAACTCCACACTGTCCAAACGCTCGCGCGTGAACGGTAAAACCGGAAGCGATTTATGCGAATCCACGTCCGTATCTCCATGCCCCGGAAAATGTTTGGATACCGAGAGTACTCCGCCGTCTTCCAGCCCCCTGGCATAGGCGATAACCTTATTGGCAACGTTCACCGGATTTTCACCGAAAGAGCGGGTGTTGATAACCGGATTTTTCGGATTGATGTTAACATCCGCCACCGGAGCAAAATTCACCTGTACGCCGAGTTCCCGGCACTGCCTTGCCATTTCCCTGCCATACTCATAGAGCAGGGTATCGTTCTGTATACATCCCAGTACCATATTCTTCGGAAAGACGGGTGTACCCCGCAGACGCATGGAAAGCCCCCACTCACCGTCGAACGTAATCAGCAGAGGAATATCCGCCATGCGTTGCGCTTCATTCGTCAGCATAGCCTGGTTTTGCATCAGTCCGCCGGAAAACAGCAAACCGCCGACTTTATAATCCTCGACAACCTTGCGCAGCAACTCCTTGTTGCCCTTGTCCTGATAGGGGGCGATTGTATAGATAAAAAGCTGTCCTATCCGCTCTTTCAGGCTGAGTGTGCCCAAAACCGAATCCACCCACTGCCTGCATCGCACATCATCCACTGCCGACCTCACCAGCAATGGCTCCACGGGGGAAACAACGGCAGGTGTCGCCGGACAACGTTTCGCATCCGAAGCAAAACGCCCGCAACATCCCATTATAACCAGTATAAACAGTAACAGCCTTTTCATCCGCTATTCCTTCGTCAGTGTCAAATCCAATTCTCCTACAAAAATGCCGCTTCTCCCGGTGTGCAATACCGGAATACTCTTCCCCTCCGCATTCAGGCAGAAAGCCGGTTTCTCCATAAAAGTATGGGAATGGCCGCCCAATATTACATCAATTCCCCTGGTTGCCGCCGCCAGCTTCTCATCGCAGACTTCATTTTTAAGACGGAAGCCGAGATGGGAAAGACAGATAACGACATCACACCCTTCCTTGGTCCGCAAAAGGTCGGTTACTTCCTGCGCCGCAACAATAGGATCGTTGTATACAATGCCTTCACACTTATCGGCCTGTACCAGCCCTTCCATCTTGGGACTCACCCCGAACACTCCGATTTTCATATCTCCGCGTTCCAGGACTACATAAGGTTTCACCAGTCCCTCAAGAACGGTTCCGGTGACATCGTAATTGGCACATACCACCGGGAAGTGGGCCATACGGAACAAACGCGCCATATTATCCAGCCCGAAGTCAAACTCATGATTACCGATAGTCATGGCATCATAGCCCATAAGGTTCATCATCCGGACTTCCACCTCGCCCCGGAAAAGATTGTAATAGGGAGTACCTTGCGAAATGTCGCCGCAGTCAAAGAGCAGGACATCCGGATTCTTGGTACGGAAATCTTTCAGAAAAGTAGCGCGGCGTACCACACCGCCCGCCCCTGCATACGGGTCGGCAGCGTGCAGGTCAATCGGTTCGATACGGCTGTGAGTGTCACTTGTGTGCAGAATGACCAATTGCTTGGTCTGCTGTGCCGATGCTGTCAGCAATGCACAGAACATCAGCAGGCAATATATAGATATACGTTTCATCGAATTCTCTTTTTTAGTTTTCTGTTCTTAATCTTCCACGGTGATTCGTCCTTCCATGCGCGAAGTAATCTTCTTGCCTGCTGCCGTCTGTTGCTCTACATAGTCCATAAACAGACCGCGCAAGGTCGCACCCGGCGGACAATCTCTCTTTTCGGCCTGAATCAGGGCGGTCATATCGCTATTGCCGTCGGCCAGATAATCGATAGTGGCAACCGTGTACAGTTTGTCGTCGACAACCGGCTTGCCGGCTACAGTAGCCCCCAGCAACTTTCCGCTTTTGGTAATCCGCAACTTCACGCCGCTGACTCCTTCGCCGCCACGTGCCGCAATGCTCTCAAACAGTTGCTTCAGATAAACACCTTTCAAAGTCACGACACAAAGTGAGTTCTCGAACGGCAGTATTTCGTAGATGTTGCCGCAAGTAATGGGGCCTTCCGTCAGCACGTTCCGCAATCCACCCATATTCACAAGCCCCATATCGGCAGGTTTTCCAAGCACCTGCGCAGCCGCTCCGCGCAGCACATCGGCCACCAGATTGGAAAGGAGGCTTTCGGGAGCTCCTTTATCCATAGACATCTCGGCAGTGCCCACTACCCGGTACATCATACTGTCTATCTTCGCCTTGTAGGGGGCAAGCAACGCCATGGCTTCCGCATCGGGAGCAACATCATAGGTAGAGTCTATCGGCTGCATGCGCCCTTCGGCTTTTGTCACTTCGTAGGCCGAATGGCAAGATGCAAACAAAAACATCACTGCCAACGCTGTTCCTGAGACGATTTTCAAATAACATTTCTTCATATTCATCCATTTTTAAATTGCTACAAATATACTTTTCTTTTGCTGTAATCCCAAAGAGGAACGGCATTTCTTTCCATCCGGCAAAAAAGAAAAAGAGTACATCTCTTTGTCAATCAAAAGAAAAACTCTACCTTTGCACCGCTTTCGCGCAATCGCTGTCAGGACACCGAGTGAGAAGCCTGGTATGTTGCGTTGTAACGATCAAACAATTTAATAATAAGAACAATGGATTTAATTAAAATTGCAGAAGAAGCATTTGCTACCGGCAAACAACACCCGAGCTTCAAGGCAGGTGACACTGTTACAGTAGCATATCGTATCGTCGAAGGTAACAAAGAACGTGTACAGTTGTACCGTGGCGTTGTTATCAAGATTGCCGGACATGGAGAGAAGAAGCGTTTTACTGTACGTAAGATGTCTGGTACTGTAGGTGTAGAACGTATTTTCCCGATTGAATCACCGGCTATCGACAGCATCGAAGTGAACAAAGTGGGTAAAGTTCGTCGCGCTAAATTGTACTACCTGCGTGCTCTTACCGGTAAGAAAGCAAGAATTAAAGAAAAAAGAGTTAACGGTTAATCCCAAACTCCTATTTCTAAATAAAAAAGGGAAGCCGATTGATTCGGTTTCCCTTTTTTAATGTCTCAAATACCTCATCCCACGGAATGGAATTATTCGTCTTACGGAACGGACAAATGTCCCTTCGCCCGCTATCCCATATGAATAAAAAATGCGAAAAGCAAAAGGAGTACAAACAAACCTGCATTTTCTACAAGCATTTTCTTTTTTCGTGGGATTAACAAAGATTTTTCATTATAGTGAAAAAAAGTTTGATACGGTTGAAAACTTTATTTAGTGTATATCCCAAAAAAATACCGCCCAGCCGTGAAATCATATTCCGGCAGGGTGGCTATATTTTCAATCAAAGACTGAGCTTATTTAATATCTCTCAACTCCCAGCCCAACGCACTGGCTCCCAGCACAGCAGCATCAGAGTCTTTCAGTTCGGACATCATCAATTTGGCCTTGCCCTTGTAAATCATCAGGATATTGTCATCAATAGCTTTCTGGATAGGCTTGAAGATGTAATCTCCGGACTTAGCCAACCCACCGAACAGAATAATTGCTTCGGGACTGGAGAAAGCAATGAAGTCTGCAATAGCCTCTCCCAGAATAGTACCGGTAAAGTCAAAAATATCCTGTGCCAGCTTGTCACCTTGAACGGCTGCATCGTACACATCCTTAGAGGTGATGTTTTCGGCCGGAATGGAACGCAACAAACTCGGTTCGGTACGTGCAGTAAGGAACTCACGTGCAGTACGCGCCACACCGGTAGCCGAACAGTAAGTTTCCAGACAGCCGTGGCGACCGCATCCGCAGAGACGACCGTTTTCGCGACGTATGATAGTGTGTCCCAACTCTCCGGCAAAACCGTCGTGTCCGTATACCATTTGTCCGTTGATAACGATACCGCTGCCTACACCCGTACCCAGCGTTATCATGATGAAATCTTTCATACCGCGTGCAGCACCGTAGGTCATTTCACCGATAGCGGCGGCATTGGCGTCATTGGTCAGTGCCGTAGGGATGCCCAAACGTTCTTCAAACATGGCTGCCAAAGGAATTACTCCTTTCCACGGAAGATTCGGGGCAAACTCGATTGTACCGCTATAATAGTTGCCGTTAGGAGCACCGATACCGATACCTTTTATTTTATCAACACCGCCATTCGCGATAATCAGCGGAAGAAGATTCTTGCATACTTCGTCTACGTAATTGTCTGCCTCATCATAAGCTCCCGTCTTGATGGAACCACTTGCAAGAATAGTGCCACGTGCATCTACGATACCAAAGACGGTGTTCGTTCCGCCTATGTCAATCCCCACTACATAGGGTTTTTCCATGTTTGAATTCATGATATTTACTTTTTTGTTTAAAGGGTTAGTTATAACATTAATGGTTACAAATTACACAAAGAAAAACGACACTGCAAAATCTTTTTTTAAAAAACTTCACGTCAATTGCAACTTTTCGTCACATTGCTGCGTCTAATAGTTAAAATCAATAAGAACAAAGCTATAAACAGGAAAAACGTGATACAACTGAAAGACATCAACAAGACCTATAATAACGGAGCACCGCTACACGTACTCAAAGGCATCGACCTTGATATCCGAAAAGGAGAGTTCGTCTCTATTATGGGAGCGTCAGGCTCCGGAAAATCCACGCTCCTCAACATCTTAGGCATTCTGGACAACTACGATACAGGAGAATATTACCTGAACGGTACGCTTATCAAGAACCTGAGCGAAAACAAAGCCGCCGAATACCGCAACCGTATGATTGGCTTTATCTTCCAGTCATTCAATCTGATTTCCTTCAAGGATGCGGTAGAGAATGTGGCTCTTCCTCTCTTCTATCAAGGAGTAAGCCGCCGGAAGCGTAACGCTATGGCGTTGGAATATCTGGAACGCCTGGGGCTGAAAGAGTGGGCTCACCACATGCCCAACGAAATGTCCGGCGGACAGAAGCAGCGTGTAGCCATTGCCCGTGCATTGATTACCCGCCCCCAGATTATCCTTGCCGACGAACCGACCGGTGCTCTCGACAGCAAGACTTCCGTAGAGGTCATGCAAATTCTGAAAGACTTGCATGAAACGGGCATGACCATCGTGGTCGTAACCCACGAGAGCGGCGTTGCCAATCAGACAGACAAGATTATCCACATTAAAGACGGTGTGATAGGAAGCATTGAAGAGAACCTGAATCACGACGCATCGCCATTCGGCAAGGACGGTTTCATGAAATAACGGACACTGCCGCGTCATTACATTAATCTCCTATCGCTTTATAACATCACTTACAGTAATCATGATAGACCTTTGGCAAGAAATATACGGTACAATCAAGCGTAACAAGTTGCGCACGTTCCTCACCGGTTTTGCAGTGGCGTGGGGCATCTTTATGCTTATCGTACTGCTGGGAGCAGGCAACGGCATCATCCATGCTTTCGAACAAAACGCATCCGAACGCGCATTGAACTCCATCCGCCTGGGCGGTGGCTGGACCACCCAATCGTACGAAGGCTTGAAAGAAGGACGGCGTATCCAACTGGAAAACAAAGACCTCGCCGCAACCGAAAAATACTTTCCCGACAATATCATCACTGCCGGCGCCACCCTGCGGCAGGGAGATGTAAACATCAGCTTCGGACAAGAATACATCAATATCTCGCTGATGGGCGTACACCCGAACTACGTAGAGTCCGAAGCCATCAAGACCGCAAGCGGACGCTTTATCAACCGGAACGATGTGAAAGAACGGCGGAAAGTTATCATTCTTCATAAAAAGTCGGCAGAAATTCTTTTCGGAAAGTCACGTACGGAACCTGTCGGCCGGTTTGTCAATGCAGGCGGTGTAGCCTACCGGGTAGTCGGATTGTACGAAGACCAGGGAGACCAAAGCAGCCTGGCCTTTATCCCCTTCTCCACCATGCAAACCATCTATAACAAAGGCGATAAACTCAACAACATCATCTTCACCACCAAAAACCTGACGAGCGAAGCGGCCAACGAAACCTTTGAGAAAGAGTACCGTAAAGTCATTGCCGCCAACCACCGTTTCAACCCGGAAGATGAAGGCGCAATATGGATATGGAACCGCTTTACACAATACATACAGACACAGAACGTAGCCGGCTTGTTGCGTACCGCCATTTGGGTGATAGGTATTTTTACCCTGCTGAGCGGCATCGTAGGCGTATCGAACATCATGCTGATTACCGTCAAGGAACGCACACGCGAGTTCGGCATACGCAAAGCGCTGGGTGCAAAGCCTTTTTCCATCCTTCGGCTGATTATTGTGGAAAGCGTTACGATTACCACTTTTTTCGGCTACATCGGCATGGTGGCAGGCATCGGAGTAACGGAATGGATGAATTCCGCCTTCGGCACACAAACAGCGGATGCGGGTATGTTTCAAGCCAGGATGTTCTCGGACCCCACAGTGGATATCGGCATTGCCATACAGGCTACATTGACTCTGATTGTCGCAGGTACGCTTGCCGGATTCTTCCCGGCTAAAAAGGCGGTAAGCATCAGTCCCATCGAAGCACTTAGAGCAGATTAAACGATTATGAGAATAGACATGGATACATGCGAGGAAATCCTCGTTACGATAACAAGAAACAAGACACGCAGTCTACTGACGGCGTTCGGTGTATTCTGGGGCATCTTCATGCTTGTGGCACTTATTGGCGGCGGACAAGGCATGCAGGAACAAATGAAAGCGCAATTTGAAGGTTTCGCTACAAACTCCGGATTTATTGCAGCGCAAAAGACAAGCGAGGCCTACAAAGGATTTCGTAAAGGACGCTGGTGGGATCTGGAAATGGAAGATGTGGAACGGGTACGCAGCATCGACGGAATAAAAACGGCCACTCCTTCATTTGCCTTATGGGGACAGACAGCCGTTTACGGAGAAAACAAATACGAATGCAGCGTCAAAGGTCTATACCCCGAATATGAGCAGATAGAACATCAGGAAATGACGTACGGCCGCTTTATCAATGACGTGGATATACGTGAGGCGCGCAAGGTATGCGTCATTGGCAAACGCGTGTACGAAAGCCTCTTCAAGCCGGGCGAGGACCCTTGCGGAAAATATATCAGGGTAAACGGCATTTATTACCGTGTTATCGGCATGTGCTCTTCCGAGGGCAATGTGAACATACAGGGACAGGCTTCGGAAGCGGTTACCCTACCCTTCACAACGATGCAGCAGACATATAATCTGGGACAAAGAATAGATGTAGTCTGTTTTATCATGAAACCGGGAGTGAAGGTTAAGGACGTAGAACCGGAAATAGAACATCGCATCAAAGCCGCCCATTACATCTCGCCGGACGACAAACAGGCAATCATGTTCCTCAATGCAGAAGCCATGTTTTCCATGATGGACACACTGATGACAGGTACCCGCATCCTTATCTGGATGGTGGGCTTGGGAACCTTGTTTGCCGGAGCTATCGGCGTATCCAATATCATGATGGTAACGGTAAAGGAACGCACTACGGAAATAGGCATACGGCGTGCCATCGGTGCCCGTCCCAAAGATATTCTGCAACAAATCCTTTCGGAAAGTATGGTACTGACTACCGTAGCCGGCATGGCAGGTATCTCTTTTGCCGTACTTATACTGCAAATACTGGAAAGCGCAGCGAATGATCCCGGAGTCATCAAGACCCATTATCAAGTCTCCTTCGGACTGGCTATCGGCACTTGCGCCCTTCTCATTGCATTAGGGATGCTGGCAGGACTGGCACCTGCTTACCGCGCAATGGCCATCAAACCTATCGAAGCGATAAGGGATGAGTAAAAAACGGCAAGGTAACAGACTGATAAAACGATAGAAAAATAAAACAATAATACAATAAAGATGAAAACAAAGAAGTATCTGAAAATCGCATCACTGGCGGTAGTAGCTGCCATATTTATCTGGACATTCGTGTTTTTGTACCGGAAATCCCAGCCCACTGTAAAGGTATATGAGACCATCGTTCCGGAAACAGCCGATTTGGAAAAGACAACCGTAGCCACCGGAAAAGTGGAGCCCAGAGATGAAGTGCTTATCAAGCCGCAAATATCCGGTATCATTTCCGAAGTATATAAAGAAGCCGGACAAAGCGTCAAGCAAGGCGAAGTGATTGCCAAAGTAAAGGTTATCCCCGAACTGGGCACGCTGAACTCTGCCGAAAGCCGCGTCCGTCTGGCAGAAATCAATGCCAAACAAGCCGAAACGGACTTTGCCCGTGTCGAGAAGTTGTTTAATGACAAACTCATCAGCAACGAAGAATACGAAAAGGGGGAAGTGAACGTAAAACAGGCACGGGAGGAATTGCAAACAGCCAAAGACAATCTGGAAATCGTAAAGGAAGGTATCACCAAGAACAGCGCTTCATTCAGCAGCACATTGATTCGTTCCACCATTACCGGACTGATTCTGGACGTACCTATCAAAGTCGGCAACTCCGTTATCATGAGCAATACGTTCAACGACGGAACAACAATCGCCACGGTTGCCAATATGAATGACCTCATCTTCCGGGGCAACCTGGATGAGACCGAGGTAGGCCGCGTACACGAAGGCATGCCGGTAAAGCTGACTATCGGTGCATTGCAAAACCTCTCGTTCAACGCCGTACTGGAATACATATCTCCGAAAGGCGTAGAAGAAAACGGAGCCAACCAATTCGAAATCAAAGCGGCCATCCAGGCGCCGGACAGCGTACAAATCCGTTCCGGCTATTCCGCCAA
This sequence comes from Bacteroides stercoris ATCC 43183, assembly GCF_025147325.1. Taxonomy (NCBI): domain Bacteria; kingdom Pseudomonadati; phylum Bacteroidota; class Bacteroidia; order Bacteroidales; family Bacteroidaceae; genus Bacteroides; species Bacteroides stercoris. The sequence continues at coordinate 1,281,824 of NZ_CP102262.1, read as the reverse complement.
TGCGGAAATTGTGCTGGAACGTGCCCTCAAGACGCTCGCCCTGCCGGAAAGTACGGTTGAGTTCAGTGGAGACAGCACCTTTGTATATGTACTGACCGACAGTGTACCTCAACAGAAGTTCAAACGCCAACAGATAGAAGTAGGCATGAGCGACGGTATCAAAATTGCCGTCAAAAGCGGCCTGACTGCCAAAGACAAAGTGCGTGGCGCCGAGAAAAAAGATAAATAACCGTTATACTTAGAAGAAGCAAAAACGCCATGAAGAAAAAGATACTTATATATATGGCCGTTCTGGCTTGCATACAAGTTCAGGCGCAAGACCGCTGGTCGCTACGGCAATGTATAGACTACGCCATCGAGCATAATATCGACATCCGCCGGACAGCCAATGCAGCCGAACAAAGCAGTGTTGAAGTGAATACCGCCAAATGGGCACGACTGCCGAACCTTAATGCCAGTGCCGGACAAAACTGGAACTGGGGACGCACGCAGACCGCTATCAAGGACGAGAGTACCGGTGATTACTCCACCGTATATGTCAACACAGGCAGTCACGGTACAAATATGTCCGTTTCCACCAGTATTCCACTGTTTACCGGACTCGAGATACCCAACCAGTATGCTTTGGCCAAATTAAACCTAAAAGCCGCTCTTGCCGACTTGGAGAAAGCCAAAGAAGATATCTCCATCAATATAGCCTCAGCCTACTTACAGGTACTGTTCAACGAAGAACTGCACCGGGTTTCTTTAGGACAAGTAGAGCTGAGCAAAGAACAATGCAACCGCATAGAGCGGCTGGCAGAAGTAGGGAAAGCCTCTCCGGCAGAAGTTGCCGAAGCCAAAGCACGTGTAGCGCAGGATGAGATGAATGCGGTACAGACGGGCAATAACTATCAACTGGCATTGCTCGACCTCAGCCAGCTTATCGAACTGGAAACACCGGAAGGTTTCCTCTTGGAAAATCCTGCCGCAACAATAGAACTTATCCCATTGGCTTCTCCGGACGAAATATATCAGTTAGCATTAGGTTGCAAGGCCTCAATACAAGCTGCACAGTATCGTCTGGAAGGAAGTAAACACAGTATCCGAATCGCCCAAAGCGGTTACTATCCGCAACTGACTCTCAGCGGGAGTCTCGGTACGAATTATTATTCGACAATCAATCGCACTTTCAGCCGGCAAATGAGTGATAATTTCAACAAATACATCGGTTTTAATCTGAGTGTTCCCATCTTTAACAGACTGGCTACACGCAACCGGGTACGTACAGCCCGCCTGCAACGTGAAAACTACTCCTTGCAACTGGATAATGCCAAGAAGGACCTCTACAAAGAAATTCAGCAGGCATGGTACAATGCGGCAGCATCCGAAAGCAAGTACACAAGCAGCAGCGCGGCAGCCTCGGCAAGCGAAGCATCGTTTAAGCTGATGAGCGAGAAATACGAAAACGGGAAAGCGAACACCGTAGAATACAATGAGGCCAAGCAGAACCTGATGAAAGCACAATCCGATGAACTACAAGCCAAATACGAGTACCTGTTCCGTACCAAGATACTGGACTTTTATAAAGGAGAGCCTATCGAATAAATATAATTTTAGTTGTTGTGTGTTTGTAAGGAGATGAACACTTTTTATTTATTTTCTTTTCAGGCACGGACTACACGGAAAACACAGATTTTCTTTACTTCTTTTTCCGTGAATTCCGTGCCTGAAAGAAATCATCAGGTATATTGAAGTATCCCCCGTTTATCAGTTATAAATACACATGGATAAGCGTTTAATTTCGTCTTGACGCTTCTTTACTTCTTTCTGACGAACGGGAAGAAGAACGTGTTGTACGCGTAGAGGATGAAGAAGAGTTGCTGCGTCGTCTTACGCTTTCGTTTTCCTTCTGAATACTCTGCCCGCGTTTAGGAGCATTTACTTCCTTCTTAGTATCGGAACGGCGTACCGGACTGTTGGTAGCAGGACGGCGATTGGACTGTTCCACGTTATTAGGGCGCGTACCGGAATTGGGACGGATATGAACCGAACCGAAATCCGAACGCCGGCTTGTATGGTACGATTTATTATCACGGATACGGAAAGAGCCGTTATAGGTAGGATAGTTATGTCTGCCCCGGTAATAGCTTACATTATGATAATGAACACGGTTATGTCCGCCACAGTAAGTACGATAATGATAAGGACGCGGATAGTAGAAATGATTCGGATTGGTATAAGTAACATAAATCCGGAAAGACCAATGCCCGCCACTCACATAAATCGGACGGAAGAAGTAGGCAGCCTGCATGAAACGGGAATACTGTCTGCGGCTCAATACCCAACGTAAATCGTCATTGCGTATATCCAGATAATCGTAATACCGATTCAACGCCCATTCTTCACCCCTCAGCACATCATCCATCAGATAACGTACACCTGAAATAAAGTCATAATTAATTTCATATACATCATTATACTGAGCCGTATTCAGATTCAGTTCATAAGCCATCTTATCCGTAAGAAAGCGTGTTTCTTTACGCACTTTACTATTGCTCATGGCCGCATGGCAGACAGCAGTACTCATTATCACGGCAAACAACATAAATAATATTCGTTTCATGGCAGCGTTCTTTACAAGTTTATATTCCATCATTTTAGTAAAAACAAAAATAGGGGAATATTTTCCCCCATCCTTCTGTTTCTCTCTAATATGTTATAGGGAAAACCCTATTGCAGGTAGGGATTAGAGTTTTTTTGCCAGTTCAATCCCATTTTCCTGCAGCGATACCAGATGTTTTTTGTATAAATCGCCAACTGCTTTTTTAAAGGTTTTCTTGCTGACACCGAATGTATCGTAAATCTCTTCGGCAGGGCTCTTGTCATGCAAAGTGATGTGTCCGCCCTGCTCACGGATATAATCCAATAAGGTAGCAGCAAAGTCTTCCACCTTGCCCTGCCCCGGTTTCTGAAGTATCAGGTCAATCTTTCCATCCTCGCGAACCTGCTTTACATAAGCCTTCAATGTCATGCCTGTATGCAGAGGTTGAAATATCTCGCTTTCATACAGCAAACCGCTATATCGGTTCTCAATAATAGCCTTAAAACCTAAATCAGTCTTCTGCCAGATAAGTATGCTGACTTCCTGACCGGGTTCATAAGGCGCTTTTTCTTTCGAAAGATAACGGTCCACTTTGGCAGAGGCTACAATCCGGTAACTCTCATCATCCAGATGAGCATGGATTACATATTGCTTCCCAACCTGCATCTTCATTTTCTGTTCACGGAAAGGAACAAACAAATCTTTCATCAACCCCCAGTTGAGGAAAGCGCCGTATTGATTTATCCATGCCACTTCCAAACAGGCAAACTCACCGACCTGTACTAATGGTGTCAGTGTGGTAGCTACCAACCGTTCCTCGTTATCCAGGTAGATAAACACAGTCAGTTCATCTCCCGGCTTGCAGTTTTCGGGCACATAACGCGACGGAAGCAGAATTTCTCCTTCTTCACCACCATCCAGATACATGCCGAAATCAACCTCTTTCACCACCCTCAAGGTATTGAACTTTCCTAACTCTATACTCATACAAATTATATTTCGTAATATTTATAACAAGAACGATACGCAATAGAACACAGCCTATTCCGGCATCCTGCGCAAAGATAGCGAAAGGTGAGCGCAATACCAAGCCAAAAGCTCGCTTTTGAGCGCGGGTACTGCCGAGCCGCATCCTACCTTGATAAAAATAAGGAATAACTTTTCGCTCTAAAAGATAACTTTTTTATATAAACAACTCTTCCGGAAAACGGTTATCTTTGTAACGTAACAATAGACAAAAGCGTTTATTATTCACCTTTAAATAATATAATTATGGAATTTATTACAAACGAAAAGCTGACCATTGTAGGTGCAGCCGGTATGATCGGCTCCAACATGGCACAGACTGCAATCATGATGCACCTCACCCCGAACATCTGTTTATACGACCCTTATGCTCCCGGTCTGGAAGGTGTGGCGGAAGAAATGTTCCACTGCGGATTCGAAGGCCTGAACCTGACATTCACATCCGACATTAAAGAGGCTCTGACCAATGCCAAATATGTAGTGTCTTCCGGTGGTGCAGCCCGTAAAGCAGGTATGACCCGTGAGGATTTGCTAAAAGGCAATGCCGCCATTGCCGAAGAATTCGGTAAGAACGTGAAAGCTTACTGCCCGGATGTGAAGCACGTGGTTGTCATCTTTAACCCGGCCGATATTACCGGCCTGATTACATTATTGTACTCAGGATTGAAGCCATCTCAGGTTACAACACTGGCAGCCCTTGACAGTACCCGCCTGCGTAGCGAACTTTCCAAACATTTCGGCATTGCTCCCGATAAGATAGAGAACTGCCGTACATATGGCGGACATGGCGAACAAATGGCTGTATATGCTTCTACCACCAAAGTAGATGGGAAACCGTTGCTGGATATCATCGGCACTCCTGCCCTGACAAAGGAAGAATGGGCAGAAATACAGACCAAAGTTACCAAAGGCGGCGCTAACATTATCGCTTTACGCGGTCGTTCTTCTTTCCAAAGCCCTGCGTATATTTCCATAGAAATGATTGCTGCCGCCATGGGTGGAAAGCCTTTCCGCTGGCCGGCAGGCACATATGTACACAGTCATGGTTTCGACCATATCATGATGGCTATGGAAACCGAAATCAATAAGGACGGTGTGCACTACAAAGAGCTGAAAGGTACTCCCGAAGAAGAGGCTAAACTGAAAGAAAGTTACGCCCACCTCTGTAAACTACGCGACGAAGTTATAGGAATGGGCGTATTGCCGCCCATTAAAGACTGGCACAGTATCAATCCGAATATAGATTAAACAACTACGTAGAAATCTATACTCATAAATAATACAAATATCCCCTTTGTTCTTGTTTTAAAAGCTACAAAGGGGATTTTTCTAATATTTTTCCTCAAAAAGCCTTGTAGTATAAAAAAATATCTTTATCTTTGCACCCGCAAACGGAAAAGGTGCCATAGCTCAGTTGGTAGAGCAAAGGACTGAAAATCCTTGTGTCCCCGGTTCGATTCCTGGTGGCACCACTTTTCGAAAAAGGTATCGGAATGTAGCGCAGTTGGTAGCGCACTACGTTCGGGACGTAGGGGTCGGGCGTTCGAGTCGCCTCATTCCGACACATAGGGTCTAACTCTCAACGAGTTAGACCTTTTTTGTTCCGTTATTGTTCCGCTAAATCTGCAATAAATAAAAATAATAGGTATTTCTGTCTGGGTTTACCTCTTTCTCCCTATCTTTGCAACAAATGCTTTCGGAAGTGTCCGATATAGCTTTTAAATCCAATTAGGGACATCCGGATAAAGATGCCCCTTTTTTATCTTCAACGGTGGGTAAAAAAAGAATATCTAAATAAGTCCCCCAGGTTGCCGGGTTGCGGTCGCACTTAAAACAGATACACAATGTATTAAACCAAAACAAAGCGCAACACATAAAATTATAGTATTGGTTGACAGGTTGACGGTTGACTGTATTGTAATACTTTGTATTATAGATGTTTGCATCAAAAACTACGTCAACTATCTAATTTATGGTATTGTTATAACCTCTCTTTTACTACCATACAAACGAAAGAACCGCTTCCAACACATTTTTGTGTGCATCTGCTTATGTTCTGTATCTCGCCTCCGATTATGCAAAGGTATTGGGTAAGTGTGCTTTGCTCCCTACCAGGTTCTAGCTACCTGGTGCCGTTCAGTCCGTCTATAGGGAAATAGGTAAAGTGTTATTCTTGTGTGTCTAATTCCTTCGTATCTTGCAAGGTGTTGCCCTACCTTATACAATCATTTCTTCATTATTATACTCATGTGCGGGTATTTGGTTTCATGAATCGTCGGTTTCTTGGGCTTTGCTCCTTTGAGTTCTGCAAGTTCCGCCTTGACTTCCTTAAGTTCGTTCAATAAATCCGTATATCCTTCCGTCAATCGGAGGATGTGTTGCATCATTGCTGTGCTGATTTCCATAATAGATGAATATTTGTTTTAGTCGTTATTTCTGCCATCTGCCCGCCAGCCGTATTGCTGGCGGGACGTCATAACGTGATTTCGCTGGTTGAACCTCAACGTGCATCTATGCTTGTTTACGTGGCAATACATTTCCTAATCTCTTCTTTATTTCAGCTATCGAATTATCCAAAGAAGCAATCATTATTTCATAATCTTTGTGTGATGCAGCTACATTATCTACTATCACATTACCAAGTTCTTCAATAGAGGCGCAAATATTGCCTACAAGTTGTCTGTTTTCTTCCATGATATAATGTATTAAGTTAATCACCTACGTAATGAGAACCGAAACGCCCTTTGTTGTTATTGGTATAGTAAGCGGATGTCGGGATTGATAAATCATCATAAACGCTGCGTCTTGCAGGTTCGGCTAAATAAGCTTCCATTGCTTCTTTTTCTGCGTTTATCGCCTCTTCATTAGACACACGCTTCTTTTCGTTAACCCAAGCAAGTTTTAGACAGTCCGCCCAATTCTTTACTTCATGAGTGAGGGAATACAGCTTCATGTACTTCTTAATCTGATGAGCTTCTTTCATTATCTTGCTTAAGTTGTAGCGTTTCATAATTGTATGTATGCTAATCGTTAAACATTTAGTTTTATTATTACGATGCAAACATAACTATAATTATAACGCAAACAAACATTATACAGTTAATAAAAACTAATTCAATATACACATAGTATATTTTTATCCAAAGAATAGCAACTAATACTATAATTTTATATATTTGCAAGAAATAAACTATAAGTATAATTATGAAGTTACGAATATTGGGAATCTGCAAACAAGCAGGAATAACCCAAAAAGAGTTAGCAGAAAGAATAGGATTATCAGCTGTGGGGTTATCTAAGGCAATCAATGGTAATCCTACCAAAGATACTTTGGAGAAAATCGCCAGTGCCCTAAATGTGAGAATAACCGAACTGTTCGAGGAACCAACCAACATAAACGGCTACATTGAATTAGACGGAACTATCCACAAGGTTACGAGTAAGGATGATATTAAGAAGTTAGCGGAGAATTTATAAACTTAACTTAATAAAATAAGGAGGTAATACTATGAGCGAAAAAAAATTCAAAGAATCTGACGTAGTAATAAATACACAAAATGGGAAGGAATATTATATTACTCGGATAGAAAAAGTGTATGATGCAGATTTAAAACATTCAGTTCCTACGGGATATGCTGAATGCCGTCCTAATAATTTGGATGATAATCTGCCAAATTATAATAGATTCCCTATTGACATTTTAGAACTAAAGAAATAAAATATGAAAAAGAAATATATTATAAAAGGAGTTTTAAATTCCTCTGTGTTATTTTTAAATTCTTATGGAACATATAGCCTAATACCTACTTCGGACATATACAGTGATGCAGATAAAATCAAATTCTTTGATTCAAAAGAGGAAGCAGAAAATTGCATATTACAAAATGAATTTCCCCCTGTTACAATAATGGAGATTTTCATATAGATAGAATCAGAATAATTTATTTCTCATAACTGCCAAACGCTCACATTCTGTTTATCTCCCAATGTGAGCGTTTTTTGAGGTTTTCATCAGAATAGTAAGGTCGGAGAATTTCTTGTTTTCAACTTTTCCACTATATTTGCGTATTGCTAATACTAAATATAATACTTATGAACAACCTGATTTCTATTACAATCCTTGTATTTGCATTCCTGCAAATCATTTTGTTTTTCAAATTATGGGGGATGGCTAATAACGTAAAGAAAATAAGTTCAAAACAACTTTCTTTTCTTGATAACAAACGAATAGAAGAAGCTCAAATATGCCTTTTAAAGAACGAATCAGAGAAGGCCTTAGATTTATACCGGCAAGCATTTTTTATGTTTGTTTCCGATTTATATAATAAGACTTTAACCGATGGTTCAGAAAGGAAAAAAGAATATTGGACTGAACATTATGCTAAAATTGTGCGCTTTTTCACCAGACGTTTGCAAAATTTTGATAACTCTATAGATTTTAGTGTTTATGACACCTTTGATAAAGTGGAACAATTAATCATTAGAAAATGATACCGAGGCTACAGAATTGTGGTTGCAAGATTTTATAATCAACAAATACTGCAATTATCTAATTTATAGTATTGGTTGACAGGTTGACGGTTGATAATCGTCAGAACTACTGATATACAAACAATTACATAGGGATATACGTCAACCTCTTAATTTATGGTCGCAAGGAAAAACCCCGAACCGAAATAACCGGAACGGGGCTTCATTGTCTTAATAAACGGTCTCGCCTCACGGCGGTACACTATCTTTAGAATGTGGCTGCGGAAAGCTCCTTTGAAATCCTTTCCACCGCTACACGTATCTTGTCATACTGTTTTTGTCCGGCATTGGTTACACCTGATGTGTATTGCCGCATCAATGAAGCGTTGATACCTGCTAACTCTGCTACCTTAGTAACATTCAGGAATGAGAAATAGTTAAAAAAAGATTGCATATCATACTTGTAGGTAAACTCCAGTTCCGGCACTTCCTTACCTTCTTCTGCCTGCATCTCTTTTATTTCCTCATACGCTTTCATCATATCCTCTTTGGCCGCTTCTGCCGTATCTCCATATCCAGCCAAACCAAAGCCGGGCAAATCTTCCTCTACAAAGCATGAGTAATACCCATCGCTCGCCTTTTCCATGATTACAGTTACTTTCATACTTCCTCTTTTTAGTAAAAGGGGACGGCAATACGCCGACCCCATTGCCTCAACATTTACAGCCTTTTAGGTATGAAGCACAAAGGCGGGGGATTACTCCCCCAAAAGAACCTTTCTTGCTTTACGTTCCATTCCGGTAGGTACTTCTTGTTTACCGTGCCTTGACAAAGCAAATTTGTTTCCCGTTTTAGGGCTATACCAAATATCATGGTTTGCCCCATGCCTGAGAACGTAACAACCTGCTGCGGTAAGTTCCGCAAAAAACTGATTGTACTTCATAATGTAAAAGACCGTTTATTTATTAAGACAATACAAAGATAGCGTTTTTGCTATAATTCACCAAATAAAAACATAACTATTTTGCTACATTTGTGAAAAACATGCCTTTATTAATCACTCAACGCAAAAATACGTTTAGCTTTTGTTTCAACGACTTACGAAAATGCAACCGGCAAAGTAACCCGCCCTCATTCTGTTTTAGGGCATGTAAATCAGCCTATAACCCTTTTTCTATCTCCTGCCAAAGTGTTATCATTTCCTTTGTCGGTTCCTTGTCCTTGCCTAAAAACTCAAAGTCACTCCTTTTGTATGGTGTACCCTCAAAGTTTATAAAGTCAAGAAGGTAGTTTTTAGCCCTTACAGGGTACAGGTAACACAGTTTTCGGTATTCCCTATATTGTTCGTTTGAAAGTGGCTGATAAAGCTTTATTTCTTGATAAGCGAAAACGACTTCATACATTCCGCCACCTGCATAAATGACACGGAGCGAAAAAGGCTTGTTCGTTTCGATTATGTTTTTCTGCTTTCTCCCCATTTCGCTACATCTTTTTACTCCTTCAACTTGATTTCAAGCTGTTTTCGGGAAAGCATCCAGTTCTCCAGCATGACATTAAAACGGTGTAGCTTGGAGTAGTACTTACTAACTCTCTTACCGTAAGGGGTTACTTTTCCTTTGTACGTTTTCTTGCCGTACTTGCGTTCTGGACTATCGTTTTTACCAAAGCTGGAAAGAAGCCGGTTTATTCTGCTCTCGTTTTGATAGCTGTAAACATGACAGAAAGCATATCTGCTGGCTATCACCTTGCCGTTAAGGAATAGTGTCCGGCATTTACGCCCGGTATAGGGGCAAAGGAAATACCAAACCTGCCCTTTCCCTAAATTGCTCGGTTCTGAACAGAGAGAAACAGTTACCTTTCTGTGCTCTCCTTCATAGTCCCAATAAAAAAGCATTTCATTCTTATTCAAGAAAACAACGGCGGTATATTGAATGCCTTTGAGAGTGAAACGTGCACACAACGTTGCATCCGTTTCTGATTGCCGTTTTATCAACTCCTTTAAGTTTGATAATGTAATTCTTGGTATGTAATCTATAAATGTTGCCATATCTCAAATTTCTGCCTAAATACTTAGCGAATATCCGTTTTCTTCATGTACATATACATAAATACCCTAACCAATGGTTCGGGCAGACTTCCCTATTATAGAAAACCCACCCGAAAGACAATAAATTACTGATAGGGATTTTATCCTTTCATCGTTTAAGTGTTAACCCTTTAGTGTTTAATGTGTCAATACCGTTTTTCACGGCATACATGTATTCCCTCATTTCTACAAGATTAGACGTATAGTTATCAATGTTTGCCAAGTGGTTAAGAGCATCCCTGCTTTGGCTTTCAATTGCTTTAGCCGTTCTTTCTATATCCGTAGTTAATGAAAGACCGGAAGAGGCATAGTTCAAAAGACTGTCAATGCCATTAGCCATACGGTTGACATTTTCGTTGATGGAGTATGTATGCCCCATCATTGTTGTAGCCATTCCGTCTATTTTGTCTACACTATCTTGCGATGCTGTAATTCCCGTTTTCTGTGAAGCCTCACGGGTGGAATCAGGAGAGAACACATCAAATCCCATATCTCCCGCCGATTGACGGAAAGCTTCGTATAGCTGTTTGGCCTCATCTTGTTTGGCGACTGCATCATTCGTCAGTCCCTTAAGTATATTAGTCCACTGGGAGAACCTTTGCTCGTCCGTAAGATTTTGATTTTTCATCACGGTCATCATTTCTTTTTGTGCTTCTTCGAGTAACGGGCCAAGCGTAACGGAATAAATCATCTGCTCTGCTAATGTCTCCAACATTTCAGAAACAGATTGTGTAAATGATTCAGCCGCATCTGTGCCATTCTTGAATGCGTCTACGAGCGCATGGCTCATGCTGCCTCCCAGTTCTCCGAAAATATCCGTCATGTAATCATTCAAAGAATCGAATGCGGCTTCTGCCTGTTCTGCAAGGTCTATCATTCCTTGCAAGGCGGCTTTATCCTCGTCAGACATTTCACGGGTATTTATGATAGATTCCGCCAATTCTTTATTGAATTCTCCGTTGGCATCTATTAATTCAGGATAGACATCAAGAACGGAAGTATAGACATCATGCTGTTTTTTCCAGAACCATGCACCAGTAGTATAGCTTCCGGTCTTAATTTCAATATCGGCAAGACCGGAATAACGGTCTTTCGATTGGGAATAATTCCTATTAAAAACTTTATCAAGAGCTACACTGCCGGTTTTCCTATATGCAAATTTCTTTTGCTGTTCCGTAGTTCCTGCCAATTCCTTGTTTAAATCTGATATGGCATCCTTTAATACACGAACCGCATTTTCTGCTTTGGCATAAGAATCAACGCCAAATATCGTACTGGCTTTCTCATACAAGAGATTTTGTTCCAGCAAAAGCAGGTTATATTCCCTTTGTTGCGCTATTGTATCATTCATTACATCTTCAAGGACTTGCCTGTGCTTAGCTGTTTCTTGTGCTCCTTTCCCTATCAAAGAGAATATTTCACCGACAGCCGCAAAAGCCCCGGCTACCGGGCCGCCCGTTGCAAAAGCCTGGCCGATATTGGAAATCGAGCTCAAGACTTCTCCCAAACTTCCTATAACATTGGCGGCACTGTCCTTGCCCATAGCTTCAAACATTGTGGCTATCTCTCCGGCCGCTTGCCCTGCCGCACCGGAAATCATACCAATAGCACCGGAAATTTCCTTAAAACCTTGTGCGCTTTTTAAGTCGGCAAAACCCGTTTTGAATGTCTCGAAAATATTGCTCCATTTGTTTTGCTTCTTCCCAGCCCCTAACAGTTTATCAAGTGCCTTTTTAAGTTTATCCAATTCTTCCGGACTTTCTTCTATGGCTTTGAGTTGTTCGGGGGATATGAACGTAATACCTTCCTTATTATCTTTCCCTGAAAGATAGCTCCTTAGCTGCCGTGCCTGTTTCAGTAATTCGGACAAATCGGAAAACGCCATTTGTGAGACATCCCCGAAGAGCATCCTTAAAAAATCATTATCTTGGTTAGCCAAAGCTTTGTTCTCCTCATCTGTCACTGCCTGAATGCTTTCTTTTGCCTTGTCTTTGGCTACTTGTATGGCACGGTCTATTTCTTCTGCATTGCTTTCTGTACGCTGTCTCCTTAAGAAAAATATATCATCATTCATCTGTTTCTCAATGGCAGTCCTTTGAGCCGCAAAATCACGGTATTTTGCAAGAGTATTGGATAGTAGCTTTGCGGTGGCACTCTGTTGTAGCTGATATGCTGCTGAATATTCTGCATCCAATTCTGTCCGTTTATCTTGTGGCAACTCCGTAACAGTGGATGTGAACTGTAATCCTTTCTTCTGATAATCAGGGTTTGCCTGTTTCCACTGTTCATATTCCGCATCCTGTAAAGTCTGCAAAAGTTCTCTTTCCCTTTTTTGAATTTCCACTATTTTGGTGTCATAGTTAGCGTTTATTTGTGCCAACTCTTTCACATTCCCGTCTTGCATCAAATCCGCTACCATTTTTTGCGCATTCAGTTGGCTTTGGGTAATGGTGTCTAAAATGTCCTGCTCGGATTTCTTTATGGCTTTCTGCTGCAAATAGGAATCAAGATATTTGACCTCCTTGTCCTTTTCAGGTGTTTTTGCTGGGTCAAAAAGAAGGTCAGAAATATTTATTGAATCTTCCAGCCTCTTAATCGTTTCATCAATGCTTGCAATTTTTGTCGTTAAAACATCGACTTCTTTAGAGAATTTACTTACATCCCCAGCTGCATCAGCAAGCTCTTTAGAACCAGCAGTAATCGGGGCAAATGCAGCGCCCGCCGTATTCCTTACATTGCCCGCTTCCTGTAAATCTTGTAAACTTTTTGTTTCTTCAAGGTTCTTCTTTGCTTGTAGCAACTGTTCTTCCAGTTCTATGCGTTCTTCTTGTTTTTCAGTAATTTTACTAACATAAGCCCTCGCTTTGGCGTTATTTATTATAGATTGTGTCAGACTATCATAAGCAGCTTTAGCCTTTCCTAGCATAATAGTTTGGTTGCTCATACTCTCAAAAGAAGAGGCAAATTCTTCTTTTAATGCTTTGACCGCTTTAGTCTGCGATTCCGTCCCTTTAGAAGCGTCTACGGCTGCATTGTACAATAGTCTCAACCTTGTTAGTTGTTCCTGCGCTTCTTTACGTCCTTCTAAACTTGCATCGTTATATGCAGTTAACGCCTCTTTAAGTACATCTATATTCTCTTTAGCCTTGAATAATCCTTTCACCCAGTCTGCAAGTTCGTTACCATAAGAGGACAGGAGAGTAATGCCGACAACCAAAGCCGTCTGCCATCCTAATAATGATTTTGCAAGCTGTTTCCATACCGGAGTGCCTTGTTTCCCTTCATCCTTTAGTGCTTTTAGACGGTCTTGCGCTAACTTGATTTCATCAATCAACATCGGAAGGTTATTTGAAATAGCAAGGAAAAAAGTATTCATGGAAACTGCTAAAGACGGAAGTTCACGAGCCAGTTGTTGCACCTGTACATTAAGACCGTTCCAACCTGAAGCATAGTTGCCTACATTTCGGTAAAATCTCATAGATGCCTGTTCCGCTTCGTTAAGTTCCTTTGTCACCGACTGAATTTGTATAATCAGTTCCTTGCCGGTGGCACCGTTACGCAAACCACGTGATAGATTGTCATATTGGAACGTCAGCAATGAGAGTTGTCTGCGAAGCTGGGCAATGGAACCATCAGCCGCCTTTTGGACTTTTATAATATTCTCCTGCTCTTTGGCAAACGAACGCATTTCGTCAGCCGCAACCTTCAACTGTGCTTTCAGCCCGGCATACTGTTTTACAGCGTTTGCCCCGGAAACCGAGCTTCTCTGAGCCGCCGACATCATATCTATTTCGTCAGTTACAGATTTAAGCTGTTCTTTAACTCCCCTCAAGGAATCCGCATAATGTTTTATACTATCGCTCGTTTCATCTGTTTCTTTCCGTATCTTTTGGGAACTGTCAACAACCCCTTTGGCTATATCCACTTGCGCCAAAGCTGTTTGGATTTCCGCAAACTTCTTTTGCATGGTGTCAAGCTCCGTCTTTATTTTTCTAAACTCTTCATACAGTTTATCGTATTTCGGAGAGAACTTTGCTAACTTATCCATCTCCTTACGCACTTCCTGTATGCGTTTTACCAACTGCGTAAATCTTGCAATATCTGCGTCTATATTAAATCTCAATCCTGCCATAACTGATAAAAATAATGGTTATTTACTAAATTTCTTACCGACTTCCGTAACGATATGTAAAGCGCCCTGAGAAATGACCTCACGTCCCTTGCCCTCAACGTAAGATGCGTATTCCATACCATCGGCAATGATAATTCCGTTTTGGGGACGCTTACCGTAAATCAATAGATTCTCCGTCTTGCTTTTGGCGTCCTCATGTCCGGGTTCTGCCGGTACATACATATCTACGATTTCACCATTTATCACGACTGCCGAACCGGGTGCACTACGTAGGTTGTGGGTATGGTTTTGGTAGTCCCCCGTTTCTTTTGAGTAGTCCACGCCGGCATGGGCTACTTCTATCATACCTTGTTTGATTTCGTTCTCTGCATCTTCCAAGAACTCATCTAAGCCGGAAAAATCAACTTCTACTTTCATTTTTTCGCCGTTGCTGTCATTTCACATATCTTCTGTGCCATAATTCCGTATTTTTGGGCATTGAGCAAGATGTCTGAAAATAAGATTTGAAAGGCATCTTCAAGTTCGGTTCTTTGACCTAAAGAAAAGTCTTTCGCCAAAGAGAGGTTCCCGGCAAGCAGAAGAGACAATGCATTGCATATTGTCGGTGTGTCCATGCTGTTACATAATTCCGTAATGTTGTTACAGTGCAAAGAAAGTTCTTGTATTTCCTTACATGCCTTACTTATGTTGTTTACTGAAACAGACGTACAATCGTATGCCCGTTGTGCGATAATTATTGTATTATTCATTATTGTTCAATTGTTTTATTCTACAATCCGTAAATGTCCCGTTTAAATATGGTTGGCAAGAGATGTTGGCTTTGTCGGGACAATAGACATAAACCAACATCTCTATCTTGCTATTCCATGTCGGGTAATCCGCCCGCCCATTGCTTTGCAAGCCCTTCTGCCGATACCGCAAAATCTTCCTTTCGATATTCAATGCCCAGATGTTTGCAAATGGCTTTGTTCTCATATTCCGACTGCAAAGCCCATTGTTCATAGGGGGTGTTTGCAATCGCACACTTTTCATCCATCCCGGCAAAGAAGTTGATTCTATTAACCGGGCTTTCATTCAATTGCCGTTGAAAGGCATCGAATTTTTTCCGTTCTTCTTGTGTCATTTTTTGTTGGTTTTAAATAAATTCATAGTTTTCTTTTTCCTCGTGGAAATTGCCGTCTCCATCGAGCCAGCAAAGACATCTCCGAGAATCCAGTGATGTACTGATACCCTTACCGAAGAAACGGTTGTGACTGACAAGTGCGTTAAGTTCGTCAATTGCCTGCCGGACATTATCCACAAGCAGTTTCGCCTGTTCTCTGTTCTCTGTCGGCAAGATGGTATATTCCGCATCTTTCTCCTCAATCCAACGGGAAGAGACCTGTACAACTCCGTCCGTGACCTCGTATGCCTTAATTTCCAACGGGTTCTGCGTGTGGTAAAGCAACGCTTTTCTCAATGCGTCTGCATTCCGTGAGACAGCATCATTTAGATATTCCAGAGTTTCGGTATAATCTGCATTACTCCGAAATTTGACCTTCGAGCGTGCCGCTTCTTCCTTAGCCATATTTTCAGCCTGTTTGTACAATTTGGAACATACGGATGCCAAATCTTTCAGCTCATCGGTCGTAAAACAGAAACCGGTTTCAAGCATCGTGTTTACAATAGGCTGAATTTTGCTGCATTCCGCCTTATGACGGTTGATTACTTTCTCCAGTCCGTTTTTTCTAATCTTTTCCATGAAATAAAATTTAAATTATTAATAAATAAGTATTTAGTTAAATAACATAGGATTCATCCCTACGAATATGAAATTTCCCTCTGCATCGGTTCTAATCCATTCCGGCACGCCCCCGAACATCTCATTGAACTTTGCCTGACCGATAGTCTTTTCCGCCATATCTTCTACTGACTCATAACCGTTGGCTTTGGCAACAATTTGACCGTGTATGATTTCTACTTCCATTCCTAAGCATCTTTGTAGGTTATCCCGTAATCCTTGCATATCTCGAAGAAAGAGCCGATTCCGATACGCTTCCCAGTACGCAATAGGTTGGAAAACTTCTTGTCGGTTTCAGCGTATTTATACTTTGTGTTCTGTCTGCTGCATATATGGAAGAAGGAACGGCCGCTTTCACCCAATGAAGCCAACGCACAACCGACCGTAAACCAGTCCTTGTAATCGCCTGTGATGTCTATTCCGTTGGCTTCTATCTTCTCACAGCACTTTGCCACCTTATCCAATACGTTATCACCGCCTGAATATTGATAACTGTTTGTCGGACGTGGCTCTTTGTAATATCCATCGTAGGGGATTGCCTCAACATTGATATAAGGTTCCGCATCATAGGACAAACAGCGCATCCGGGTTACATCACCGCAAGCAGGATCTATAATGATACCTATCCGTGCAAAGTCCTGTTTCAGCTTCTCGAATTGCCCTTTATGTGCGTGGGGGTATTTCAACGGAATAATGACAAAATAGCCGTTGCCGCTTACCGAAAGACTGATATAGGCTATTTCTTTCAACTTGCAAAGCTCCTGCTTTATTTCGTCCCAGTTATCTATATGTAAATTATCCTTTCGGTCAATATCCACGCAGATAAGCCCGGAATGTCTTACAAGGTTTTCCGCTTTCCGTGTCGGCTGGAATAACCCACTTATGCAAGCCATAGGCAAACGCTTCTTTACCTCGTTCTTTTCTTCCTTTGTCGGCAAAGAACGCAGGCGTTCAATCTCCGAAACGTGCTTCTTGCTGAAAAGGAAATCACGGAGTTTGCACGTTGTGCCGTACACATCTTTCACACCGTTATAAACGGAAATCTCTACATCAAAAATATCTTTCTTCATAATCTTATAAAAATTAGTAGACGGTTGACCGGTTGTCGGATTGTTACTATTAAACTTTTAATTTATAGGTGTTTATGCAATTTTATCAGTCTATCTCTATGCTTAAGCTTTTGAAAAACCACAAGTTACAAGGTTGACGCAGTTTTGTTTATATCTTGTTGTATATCAACACTTTCAGTATCTGTCAACCGACAACCTGTCAACTTAGGGTATTTCTTTAGGCATTTTGATATGTATTGCTTTGAAACCCCAATCGCATCAGCAACAGCGCTTTGACTGACCGGGTTAGTCAAATGGTAAACATTAGCTATCATTTCCTCTTTACCCATTGTTTTCGCTTCCGGCTGTTTTCTGTTTTCCGTCAGCTTCATATACACCTTTTCCGCACATCTCTCGAAGTAACCCATACATCTGATTGAATACTCCATTTCTTTCGGCAAAATACGGCTCATACCCGTATTATCTCCTAACAGGTGTGTTATCAAAGCCCAGCGTTCCACTATGATTTGCAGTTTTGAATATACGGCACACATGTAGCTATCATCCGTACTTTGCTTCTTTACCTGTAATTCGTTATAGTATTCGATATAGAGACGTTTTGCCTCATCAATGATATAGACCGTATCGCATCCACCAGCCTTGAAATCTGCATCCAATAAAGCATTAATGTAACTGCTCCATGCTTCCCGTACCTCTTTGCTGATAGACTTCTCCGAATACATTGCAGACGGATTTTCATCCGGGTAAACGAATAGCCACCTTTGATTAAAGCCGTTGTTCATAAGCAGGTCGTTACCGAATGTGTCCGCAAGTACGTCAGGCTGAATTGTTCCTAAAACACCCATAAATGGCTCTTCGACTAATAGCGTATCATCTGACTTTCGGTTTATTACAATGTTATCAGAATCAAAGACCGATAATAATTGGCTTACCTCGCCACTCTTGTTATATCGTCCTATATCGTCAAGAAAGCCCTTTATTTCGTCCCTGTAAAGCAATATTCCGTTGTGGCTGGTAGATAATACCTGGTTCCTCGCTTCGGGTGTGGAATCGCTTAAAAGCAACTGCCTGAATATCGGTCTTTCCTTATGCTCATCCTTTGAATCCTTGAAAACCTTCAGCTCTTCCCTGTATGCCTTGTATTCGTTTGCGTCCCTATCCTTTAAAGGTTGCAGAATGAAGCGTACAGGGGTGGACTTGTTAGAACCGGACGGGGCGACTGCACACGCCCAAAGACACGGATAGTTAAAATACTTGCTATCGGAAATCCTTATTTTTTTGCCGACTGCTACACCGACCGCACTAAACATTGCAGCCAGTACTATATCACGGCTGCACTGATACACTTCCGACACTTCTCTAATTATCTCTTGTGTATTTGCTGAAAGCCCGTCAATAGGTAATACAAGCACATCGGACAAAGTTTTGTTATTTACACTTATGTTCATGGCTTTAATTTTATACCGTTCCAGAAATCACAAAAAAGTGAAGGCTGTTTATCGTCTTTGAAGTATTCCCGGTTGCTCGTATAGAATCCGGCTTTCCTGTGTGATATGGGACATTTGCCGGATGATACCTTACGGATATTGCCGCTTTTCTTCATCTTGTCTATAAAACGACAAATATTGGCAATCCTTACACCTGTTTCCCGCTCGGCCTGATACATGGTTTTAGGGGATTCCGCAAAACACTCTGATAACAGTTTTATTTGGGAGATTTTACTTTCTTCATTCATTGTGTCCCCCTTTCTCTGCCAGCCAGTATAATTTGCAACCGTTTGACAACCGAATATCCTGGATGTTCATGCCTTCCTTATGGCGTAATTCAGAAATAGCCTTACGGGCATCATTAAAGCCTACCAGTTCATTAATCCGCCTGGCTGTAAATTTATCGCCTGATAAAAATAGTTTTCTGACAGCCCTGATATTTCGGGAAGAATTAGTATCTTTGCCCTCGTAGTTGGGGAGATTGGTAGTCGATGAGGCTACCTTTTTCTTTTCTTTCATAGTCACGCCCTCCATTATTTACACGCCTTTTTCAAAGCATTGTTAATATCCTTCTCTGTGTAGTAAATGCGTGTACCTATCCGGCGGCCATTAATAATGCCAGCTCTCGTCCATGCGTCTAAGGTAGGTAAGGAAATTTGCAACCGTATAGCTGCGTCTTTGCGTTTATACAGTATGTCTTTCGGAAAGTCCTCTACTTTGGGAGTAGATTCTATTATATTAGCCAGCTTCTTATCAAGAATGCGGCTCATCATATTCTCAAGGTCACTCATTGTTGCGCCTTGAATTAACATTGCATTGGGGGATAAAAAATTTGCATCCATAAGCTATTATTTTAACTCTATGGATGCAAAAATATAGTGATTTTTATGGTGTCACATTCATTGTCATATGACAATTTTTATATCACATCAATGTTTTATAGTGCCTTTATCATAATCTATTCCAATATTGGCAAATTGCTTCTTCAATTCCTTTTCATTTCCGTAACCGGTATTAGGCACTATTCCATTCTTTCTAACAGAATCCTCCGTGCCGCCACAAAGCCACGATATAAACTCCGCTAAGGCTGTATCGTCCTTATACTTTACACCAGCACTTTTGATAAAAGTTCTAATAACATCCACTTGTTCCGTTGTTTTTGCTCTTGGCAGCTTTTTACGTATTCCTTTATTCAAATTAAAAACTGGACCGTTAGCAGCAAAAGCTAATATGTCCTCTAACTCATCATAACAATCGGAACGAGCGGCTTTTTCTTCTAATTTTTTTATTATAGAATAGACATCTACCCCAAAATCTAAGAATAACCCAAATACAGCTTCCACAAAATCATCAATATCTGACATAGCAGCAGACATATCAAATTTCTCCCCCTTAAATTCATAAATATAAACATACTCCTTTTCTTTTCGGGATTTACCTGTCTTCTTATTTATAACGTCAGTCGTAACCATTTCCACACTATCATAGCAAATACCATAATAAATATTTATACACTCTATCATTAGTTTTGCATAAATCGGTCGGTCTTCTTTACACATTGAAAATAATTTATTAGCAACTTTTTCAACATATTCAGTAAGCCTATAATAGTCAACATTTCCTAAAGATGGATAAAGTTCTTCTTTTACTTTATACGTCTCTCCTTTTTTGATTTCTTCTATCATGTAATCACGTACATAATCAAAAAAAGCTCTTGCATTTTCCATATTATACAGTTTTTAATAAACTACCTTTCTTTTGCCAATGCACCATCAGCATCTTAGCATGTTCTTCTTTAGTCACTTTGATATATTTCAGAAAGCTATTTTCTGTCTTATGTCCGGTTATCTGCATAATGCTAATACTTGGGAAACCGGATTTATATAGATTGGTTGCAAAACTTCTCCGGGCTGTATGTGAAGAAACGAGTTGCCACTTTTCATAAATAGTAGTTTGCTTCTTACCACCTTTGGTTATTGATTTCATCACATGTTCCGTTAACCCGGCTTCCCTACATACATCTTTCAAATTATCGTTGAATTTCTGATTGCTTATATTACCTGGAAGATTGCCGTTATACTTCTCCCAAATACGTAAGAATACCGGATGCAAAGGAATGGTTACAAACTCATTCGTTTTCTGTTGTTGAATGGTTATCATCCCGTCTTTTATATTTTCTTCTCTAATACGTGTAAAATCAGAGAACCGTAATCCAGTCCAACAACCTACGAGAAACAAATCCCGTGTTCGTTCCAATCGGGGAGAATGCGAAAAATCAAAAGATGCAAGCGTATCAAGTTCATCCTCACTCAAAGCAACAGCCTGGCTCTCCTCTGATACATTTTTGAATAGTTGATATTTAGTGTTATCCGTTAGTTCCTGCTCATTAGCTGCTTTCATTACAGCCTTAAGGCTTACTGTTTTGTGCCAAATAGTATTAGTGCTCAATCCCAGTTCTTGCAAGAAAGCAACAAAATCACTAAAGAAAGATTGATTTATACTTCGGAATTCCAGTCGTATTTTCCTTTTCTTCTCGTATTCTTGAATATAATAGTAAGTGCGTGCATACTCACGTTTCGTTTTATAGTCGATAGTCTGACCGCCTCTACGTGGGCTTACTCTTGTATCACATAACCGGATAAACTCCTCAAAGAACGAATGAAAATCATGTGCAGCCGCCACTTTCTTTCCGAAGTGAATATCAAGAAAATTTCTAAGACTGTCTTTAGTAATTGGTTCACCTTTTGTTGTTGCTTCTGCAATGAAAGAGTTTATTTTCCCTTCAATACTTTTAAGGGCTACATTAATCTCGTCCTTATTGACACAATACTTTGAATTTTTAACACACTCTTTCTTTTCATCCCAAAACAAAGGTTCAATTTTCAATGGTGTGGCATACATGAGCTTTTCATTTCTACCAAAGCGGGAAGTTATGTATATGGTTTGCTCATTGTCGGCATTCATATCACGGATGAGAAATTTTATATTTGCCATATTCTTCACTTTTAAATCCAAAAGCAAAGATACATGATTAGCGGAACAATTCCTATATTTGTTCCGTTTTTGTTCCGCAAATTCTTTATTTTATTTGTTTTATCTTTGTTTCTCTTTGTTGATAGCATTTTCATAAGACATTGATAAACATACAATTTACACAAACAAAAACAAAATAGAAGAAAAAGAAGAAAAACAGGTTACAAGTCGCCTCATTCCGACATGAAAAAACCACTGTAAAAGCAGTGGTTTTTTATTTATATTATCACCCGCAACATCAGATATAAGGTTCCTTTGGCAGTACCTTGCAACACTATCTCGAACCGCTCCCCACTGCGGAATCTTCTTAACTTGTGCACTAAGCTGCCAGATAAAGGTGAAGAGGTAAAGCATGCAAAAGGCAAGTCTCTTGAAATGTTCCATAATCTTTTATTTAAAATACGGTTTCATCGTTGAAGCGTAATGCCCATTATTCCTATCACCACCTCATTGGAGAGTGTCTCCAGTACAAGGTGCGAAAGCTTTTTTCCTGCATTCAACGGCATTTCCAACAGTACGGCGGCACCACCGTCCACCTCGCGAGACACTCCGGTAAAGCCAAGTTCCTCACCGAAATTATTGCTCAGTTCACCGGTCTTCAGACGCAGGCGATAGAGAGACGGTGCATGACGGTTAAAAGACTTTCCATCTTCAAAGAATATCTGTTCGATGGGCGGCCAGTTGTCCGGATTCACCAAAGACAAGGTGTCGCAAGTACCGTCTTCATAATACACACGGATTACGCCATTGTCGATATGGCACTGCATGTGGTTAGTACTGCCTGCCATTAGTAAATAGGCACGGGAAGCCTTGCCTTGCAGGGGAATTTGCAGACTGTCCGGATAATTGTCCCAAAGAGAGGTGAAAGCAATGTTATGCCCTTCGGCAGGAGTACGGAAAGGTATCCCGAGCTTTGTCTCCAACAAGCCTTTACGCACAGCGGCACGCAAACCCGAATCATCTATATCTGCTGTCTTCAGCGGATGACACCACTCGCCTATTCCCTGTTTGGGCAACTGCAACGTGGTGTACGGAGAACGCGGCGACAGGTATTCATTGCGGAAAATATCCGTTACATTCGCATTGAACACTTTCTGCATATCGACAGGAGTGCATCGGGCTGAATCGACTGCTTTAAAATCACCTGCCGGAACAGGTTTCTTACCCTTATCGGATACCGGGTGCTCTACCGGCGCCCACCATTTCATCTGTCCCTGTTCCATAGCAATGAAACTGACGGGTCCCGCCTTACGGACGCGAGTTGCAGGATAAGCATCGACAGAAGCAGGAGCTTCAAGCAACTCTCCTTCCCAAGCGACATTGATTGTTACCTCCTCATCGGAAGCAGCAGGAACGGAAACGGAAAGCATGGGCCGTCCAACTGAATTTTCAACCAGTCTCCACGCTGCATTCTGGCCGTTTACTGTCAAACGCGCCACAGCCGAACGACGTGCTGGGAATTGCAATTCCAGATTCCGTACGGCAGGCAAACGGTGTGTAACGGTATAAAGCGAACAGTCGCGGGAAGAATACTTACCGGTAGCCACTTCGCCCGCTTTAAAGTCAAAGTCTATATCCGGCGTATGCAGTGAAGCATACTCCCACTCTTCCGGGAAACCGGGTTTTATCAGCAGACGACCGTTCAAAGCATCGGGCAAGATTCCGTAAAGCCCCTGAATCAATGCGCGGGAAGCCACTCCGATAGGGTCGCCGAAGTCGCGGTAACATTCGCCCCGGGCAGCATCATAGAAACTTATCTGCCCGAAATTGCCCGGACTATCGCCCAGGTACATGCCGTCCAGAACAGAACTTTTCAGCAATTTGAAGCCTGCCTCTCTGCGTCCTGCCTGAAAATAAGCGAGCGACGTGTGCATCACTTCGGCAAAGGCCACATTGTTAATGCTCCATAAATACGGCATCCAGTCGGTAGTGGCCACAGTGGCATACTTTCCGGCATTGACGACAGCACCCGCTGCCTTCAACTGTTCCTGCCAATGAGCGTACGGGCCTGCATTGACAGGCAAAGCAGCATCGGCGGCAAGCACGTCATCCGAAGTCACGACAGGAATATGAGGAATTTCACGGTCTATGTAACTTGTGGCAAGATATGCCTGAAACGAATCGGCCACATCGCTGTCGAGAGCGTGATAGACGGTCCATACGGCAGCATCTTCATGCAGACGGCGATGGCCCATGAAATCTTGGAATTCCGCCCAATGTCCTCTCTCCGGCAACCAGAGACGGGTGTTGAGCGCTTTCAATATCTTATCGGCCTCTTCCCGATAGGGTGTGGGGTCTTCGCCTATCTTCTCAGCAATCAGTGCAGCCAGTTTATTGCCGCGATAGTTATAGGCAGAGCTGTGCGTAACGGCGCCACTGTTATAATACAGCGCATCGCTTGCCCAAATGCAGGCGTAGGCATCGTACAAGCCGTCGTTGTCCGGGTCGAAGTTGCGTTTTTCCCAAGCAAGATGCAGTGTCAGCAACGGCCACATGCGGCGGGCATACTCAAGGTCGCCCGTCCAGTTGAAGTGCCACAACAGTTCGTCTATGTAACAGAGATTCATGTCATAATGGTGCATCTGATTGTTACGGCGAGGATTGCGGCAGATATATCCGTTGCTGTATTGCGGCGTTCCCCATATCTTGGCCGAACGTGCAAGCGCAAGGGCAGAATCCTGTGCCGGATGCGAAATCGTATTGGGAACTTCGGTCACCTGACTGGCAGCATAGTTGTCAAAATGAGTGCGTGCGCGGTCGTGCCAGCCCAACACATCGCCTACGTATGCGGCACGCCAGCCGCTCAACGGCATACGCCAGCCGACAGCTCCATGCAGCCACACGCCCTCTTCCCCCCAGATACCGTCGGCAGCAACAGCAAGTGCACCGCCAAGCGTATTGAAATAAGGATCGGGAGTAGTGATTCTGATGCGTTCGGCCAGTTCACGGCAAGCCTTTTGAAGGGCAAGATACTGTACACCACCATCCCGTATTTCCTTCAGTTCATTACCGGAAATGCCCACATACAAATGCCCGTCGGCCGGAAAGCGGCATTTCAGTGTTTGCAGCACTGTGCCGTCTTCTGCCGGCTCAAAACATCCCGGAGGGTCTGCCCCCATATCTCCGCTACGGGAAAGCTTCTTCCGGCGGATGGGCGAATTCAACACTTCCAGCTCGCAGCCGGCAGGCAACTCACCGGAAAGCTCCCAAACGGCCATCTCTTCCGTAAGACTTGCCAATACGGAAACTTTCAGGCTGCAATTTTCTCCCCATGCCTTGTCTTTCAAGGCATACGTACGCGTACCCGGATTATAACGCGCCTCGCACCAATCGGTTTCTTCCAACGGTGTAACCGTACCGTCCGGCAGATGCAAGCGAAAACGGATATTACGGCAGTCGTTCTTGACATACGTGGCAAATATCGGACGGTCGCCGGTTTCCAGGCGCCATGCCGTATGTCCGCCATACAAAGCACGTGTGTAGCGGTTCTTGCCGTTGACGCAGACAAACTCTTCACCGGACGGCAAGTATTGCAACATACGGGGAGCTCCCCGCTTATGGTCATTGTAGGAAGTGGATTCTATCAAATCACCTGCTTTCTTCGGAGTTTTAGACGAAGAAGCATATTGCGCGTAAGCCCCCAAAGGGATAAACAGAGTAAAAATAATTGCAAAAACAGAAATACGGTTCATAAGGTTTTATTTAATTCAAAGGATGAAGGCATAACTGAAAGCCATTCACTATACGATTGAAATACATTCAGTATACGACTGAACCTATATCAGTCGTATACTGAATGCACCCCTTCTGCAAGCTATTCAGAAAAGGGGTAGTACGGAGTAGTCCCAGATTAGTTATATATAATAATATTTATATACAAAGAGGCAATTATGGCATCGGCTTCAATCCTTCCCAACGCACATCCCATGTACCGTCTTGCGGGAAACCGGGATTCTTCATCTCACACCCATCCCAACCGGCACACATCAGCGCTACGGCAGTCAGCAAGCCGCCATTGCCCGGCAGGTAGCAACGCAGACGTCCGTCCTGATAATTGTGTCCGTTCAACAAGTAAGTATTGGTGCGCTTATCCATCAGCAAGGCACCTACAGCCTTTTCGGGCTCACCCAACCGAGTGGCATTCATAGCGGTCATCGGGTAATCCCAGCCCCATGTCTTGCCCCAGTTCCAGTTGTCCCACACCCAATGAAGCGTATTCTTCATATAGTCAGCACGTATCAGCTTGTTCATCGGCAGGATACCCACAGAGCCAAGCACTGCCATGTGGTCGCTGGTGAAACGGATATCCTTGTAAGTATCCACTGCATTTTCGGCAGCCAGATAAAGGCAGTCTTCATTATAGGCCAGCGGAGAGAGTTTGTCTATCATCTCATCCCATTCCAGATTACGCTTTTCACCGGCACGTTCACGCCACTGCTGAGCCACATTCATGGCATAATGCCAGTAAGAGAGTTCGAACGGCGGATTGATGGTAGTAGCCGCACGCAATGTTTCTTGTGCGGGAATAGCGCCTTTCAGGATAAAACGTCCATGGAATTCATCGTAAGTGGCGAAAGAATACATGAACTTTGCAGTTTCCTGCACCAGATGATTGTATTTCTTAATCAC
The DNA here is from genome assembly GCF_025147325.1 of Bacteroides stercoris ATCC 43183. Lineage (NCBI taxonomy): Bacteria > Pseudomonadati > Bacteroidota > Bacteroidia > Bacteroidales > Bacteroidaceae > Bacteroides > Bacteroides stercoris. The sequence goes on along the minus strand of NZ_CP102262.1, from coordinate 1,255,527 downwards.
CTCATCCGAAGGATTGGCACGGTAAACGAGTTCGGCCAAATAGATAAAATGCGGTTGCTGCCAAATCAGGAAACTGCCTACATTAGACGGAGCTTCCGTTCCGCTGGGATCGGTCATTTTCATCCAACGCACTCCGTCGAATCCCTGACGGCGGGCTATCTCACGGGCAACAGGTTCTACCGTTTCGTACCAGCCGAGTGTGCGGTCCAGCAATTCGGGATGCCCCCAAAGTGCCTGCCAAGCCTGATGCCACCATATCATTTCGAGGTGGAACTTGCCAAACCATGAATTGTAGGTCAGTCCTGTTTCCTGCGGCGGAACACTGCCTGCCGACTGAATGGCGAGCAGGTATTGGCTCAATACGACACGGCGTTCCAGTTCTTTGGCACGCGGGTCGGTACAATGTGAGAAGTCTACAGCCGCACCGTTCTTCCAGAAATTGTTCCAATAGCTGTTGCCGGCTGCCAGAGTTTCGGCGAAAGTAGGCAGAGTATCGGCAGATGTATAGACAGCCGGTTCACTCTCGAATACAGTTCCGGGAAAAGCAGACGTAAACTTGCAAGAAAAAGCGAGTTTATCTTCCGCCGGTGTCAGTACAAAATAGTTTGCAGACTTCTCCTTGAGGGAAGCTTTTCCTTCCCAACGCAGAGATACATAATAAACGGTAGAATCGAGTGTACGTTTGAGAACTGCACTTTGCGCATTCTCAAAGACTATATCTGTAGTGTGTTTGTTGTTGGCATCCCAATTGCAGGCATCATCGGCATGAGCGCCCGTAGGGTATGGAAAATGCAGTTTCACCCCAGCACGTGCCGGACTGGTGATACTGGCTGAAATCATGTCCATTTGCGGATGACATACGGTCTGTACATCAAAGGCGTTACCTTTCAGTGTGAAGTGACTGTTGATGACACCGTTCCACATATCCAATGTCTGGGCAATATCGGTAATGTCAGAAGTCTTCACATCATCGCCCAACTCCAGTCCCACGATACCCAAATGCAGGCGATGAGGGTTCATGCGATACCAATTGGAAGCTTCTTTCTGACGTCCGTCTTCTTTAAACTGACAAGCGTATATTTCTTTATGTCCACGACCGAAATCGTGTTCTTTCAAGTATTCTTCCGGTTTGTATTTATTGGGATTACCGAAACTATGCCAGCCCCATTGACTTTGCGTACCCAATGGCACGCCTTTCTTATATACTGAAGGAAAAGTCTGTAGACCGGTAGCATCCACAGTAAAGGCAAACTCACCGTTGCCGACCGACAACGACGCCAACGAATCAAACGAAGATACCTGAGGGTTGTTACGGGCAACCAGCGCCTCACGATCTATCGGCGCTTGCTTTTCCGAACCGCAAGCTGCCAAGACGACTGCAAGTAGAGAATAAAACAGTTTTTTCATGGTATTTTTAGTGTAAGTAATATATCTCATAGTTGTGAACGAAGCAAAGATAACGCATTTCCGCCAAACCGATTCTGTCCGGTTTGGCGGAAATGCTAAGAGAAATGATTATCGGGCATACACTGCCCAAGCTGTCACAGAAAGTCAAATGCCAACTCCAGTTTCAATCCCTCATCCCCTTTTTTGATACGGATAGTTCCAGGCTGACTCTGCGGCCCGTGCTGACTTATCGGCTTGAAAGAGCGAATGGCGGGAATATCCAATAAGAAAGAAAGATCCCCGGCCGGAAAGTCCGGCATTGTATGGATACCATCCTGACGCCCACGAGGTTCATCCGGAGTGAATACACGAAAGAACACTCCGTCCGTAGCCGCATAGACGGTAAAAGCATTCTGCTTGCCTTGAATTGTGGCCCAATAAAGATTGGCGTGATACCCTTTAAATTCCGGATAGACCAGTTTGTCCGCACTCTCTCCGGTAACAGTATTATTAAAGTCTTTCTGCCAGATACCGTAATTCGTGCCCGGAATACGGTTCTTCCACACACGGTAAGGACCGCGCCCCAACCAACGCATACCTGTACATTCGCTTTCAGGATAAGAGAAGGTAAACCCGAAGTTAAGTATGGCATTATCCGTAAAAGCATCATCAAAGCCACCACCGCCCGATGCCCGGTTCAGCAATACGGCATCCATCTTCAACAGCCCGTCCGGACGCAAACGCCACACAACGGAATCCGCTCCGCCCCGATAACGGGCACAAAGGACAGCATCACCTCTCTGCTCCATACGAGCGGAAAGAGACACCAGTTTCATTTGCATTCCTACAGGCAGCGGACCGTCTTTCAACGGAATTATCCGGTTGTCTTTCTTCCGCAATACAGAATATATGGTAGCATCGTTTCGGCGAAAGGATATGTCCACCCAATCGGAACACAACGTTATTAAAGAATCAGCCTCGTTCACACAACAACCTTTTCCTGTTCTTTTCAAAGAAGCCAGTTGCCCTTCAAAATAGCTTTTCGCAAAACTGATGGGATACGTACGTGTACACACGCTCTTTCCATCCAGTCCTATAGCCTCCAATTCCAAAACATCTCCCTTAGAGAAGAATTTTTCCCGGATTTCCGGATTCTCCCATGCAGCTATACAGGCATATCCGGTTTCACCCGGTTCCAAAGCAGGCAAATTCACCCGGCCGCTGTCTACTGTGCATCCCTCTGCCCGGCTCTGTAGCGGGGAAGGATAGGAAAGGACGCGATAGCGCATGGAACACTCCTTCAAATTAGTAAACAGATAACGGTTCTCCACTAAAAAACGACCATTGAAAGAAGGCGTTAGCTGGAGAGGCTTTATCTTTATAGGCGACCATATTTCCCGTACGGAATAGAAACTGCCTTCTTTCTCCCGATAAGGACCTACAATACCGTCAGGCGCATTATAATCTTCACTGTCCAAAATGCCGTTACAGTCTGTCCGGCGTACAGCTTCATCGCTATATGCCCATAAAAAACCTCCGGCAAACAAAGGGTGTGCCGTATATCGCGCCCAGAAATCCTCCAGTCCGGCTCCATGTCCCTGGTCGTACAGACCATGCATAAACTCTGTCGGCATGAAAACCTTATATCCGTTGGTGAAACGGCCTACACCGGTCAGGTAAGCCGGGTAATGGTGTGTATCCAATTCATCAAAGTCCGCCCAAGGATGAATGACATGACGGCGTTGCGGATCATAACGGTAGAACAGTTTGTCCGTAGCTATATTCCACCCGCCTTCATTTCCATTGCTCCAAAGTACGATACATGGATGATTTACATCCCTTGCTATCATTTCTTTTACCAACTTGCTGCCTGTAACAGTGTCGTAAGCATTCTGCCAGCCCGCAAGTTCATCAATATAGAGCAATCCCAACGAATCACAAGCATCCAGAAAATGCTCATCGGGTGGATAATGGGAACGCACGGCATTCATATTCATTTCTTTAATGAGCAGAGCATCTTGAATGCTGAGTTCCTTATTGGTGGTACGCCCGCCATCGGGGTGAAAAGAATGACGGTTTATGCCTTTCATCACCAGTTTCGTACCATTCAGATAAACACCGTCGCGTGGACGAAAGTCAACGGTACGGAATCCGACGCGGACAGATGTCCGGTGTAAAGCCTCCCCTTCTTCATTCCGCAAGGTAACAATGAGATTGTAAAGCCGAGGTTTTTCCGGAGTCCAAGGTTCTACATTTTTCCAAATATGAGCAAACACACTGTCATGCCCCACTTCCCACATCCGAACCTCCGAACAAACGTCCGTTCCATCCAAAGGATGTAAAGCTGCCGTTAATTTTTCCTTGCCTTTCACTCCTTTCAGCTCGGTATAAAGCTGCATTTCCCCATCCATTTTCGCATCCACTGCAATATGTTCGATACGTATCTGAGGTTTGGCTTCTAACCATACAGGACGGTAAATCCCCCCAAACAACCACCAGTCCGCCTTACGTTCGGCCGCATTCACCGACTTATTTCCGGAATGTTTTTTTACCCGTACTTCCAGCTTATTGGCAGCACCATATTTCAACAAAGAAGTTATGTCATAGGAAAAACGATAAAATCCGCCCCGATGCTTGGCCACGATGTCCATGGCAATCTTGCACAGATAAAGGTTGGTACCGATACCTGCCGTGGCCGTGATGCCCGTCTGCTTCAGGACATGGCGGATCATCGTCATGGCCAGTTCGTGTGCCGTCATGCGGTAGGTCAGCAGATACGAAGTCACATCGATGAAGACCTCGTCGATGCTGTACACATGAATATCCTCCGGTGCGATATACTTCAGGTAAATCTCATAGATCCGCCGGCTGTATTCGATGTAATAAGCCATCCGGGGCGGAGCCACGATGTAATCCACCTCCCAGTCGGGATGCTGTTCCAACGCCCGGGCATCGCAGGACTTGCCGGATAGGCGGTGTGAAAAACTGCGGTACCACCGCTGCCGGTTCACCTCCCGCACCCGCTGCACCACCTCGAACAGACGGGCACGGCCACCGACGCCGTAAGCTTTCAGCGAGGGTGTGACCGCCAGGCAGATGGTCTTCTCCGTGCGCGAAGCATCGGCCACGACGAGATTGGTGGTGAGCGGATCCAATCCTCTCTCCACACACTCCACCGAAGCGAAGAACGACTTCAGGTCGATAGCTATATAGGTGCGCTGCGTAGGATTCATCAGACAGTTACGTTACATATCTTCCAGGGTTAGACATTCCGTTTGGATGTCGTACTTGTGAAGAACCTTGTTCCGCAAGGTTTCTACCTTTATGGCAAAATCATCCGGCTTGAAGTTCTTCCGCTGCCGTTTGACTTCTGCCACCAGAGCTTTTCGGTCTTCGACATAAAGGCCGACAATATCGATTTCGCAAGCCTCCTTTCCTTTCTTGGCCTGCCACCAGGAGCCTATATCCATGAAGTTGCAGCTTTCCATCATTTGCTGACGGAAATACTGCTCCAGTGTAGATCCGGAATAGGTAGGATAGTCATTCTTGATGAGCTGTCCCAACTGTTCGAAGTTCTCCATCTCGACAAGCCGGTGATACTTGACGAAATAACGGAACCAGAAGCGCAGGAAGAGGTCTGAGATTTCAAACCGGACCGTCTGCGAGCCTTCCTTAGCCAGAATGGGACGTTTTCTGACAATGAGTTCGTAGTCTTCTTCGAGCTTCTTGAGATGACCGGCAATGACCATATCCCCCATGTTCTGCTCGATTTCTGCGGTCGTATTCCGTCCGTTGGCAATGTCAGCCAGTATGGCAAAATAATTGCCATACTTCTTCCCGAACTCCTGAATGAGCAATGCCTTGCCCTCATTTAGGAACGGGGAATCTGATTGCACGATGTAATCCACCATGCTTTCCATATCCGTGCAACCCTTCTGCATGAAGAGGTCGATATATTTGGGTACTCCTCCGGTGAAGGTGTAAAGCGCCAGAAGATCTTCATTCGTATAGTCAGGCTTGTGGTCATGAAGAATCTCCTTCAGTACGGAAGTAGAGAACGGACGCAGCTTGATGATGCTGTCACACCGTCCGTATAGCGGTTCGCGGGCATCCATAAAAATCTGGTTCATCAGCGTATAAACCGAACCGCTGGCCACGAAATTGATAAACGTGGAGTCTTTGTAGCGATCCCATATATCCTGCATCTTGCTGTAAACAGAGGGATTGATATAGAAGAACTCCTGGAACTCATCGATGACCAGGTTATACCTTTCCGTCTTTCCGGCACGCATCAGCATCTCGAAGACATCTGCAAAGGAATCGATGGATTCAGGAATGAAGATATTCGATAGAACCGAATTGATGTGCTGAGCGAAGCCACGGCAAAGCATAGCTTCATTGCTCCGGCTCACAAACAGATAGACCGTCGGACTCTCTTCGCAGCTTTTCAGGATAAGCTTCGTCTTTCCGATACGGCGACGACCGGTCAATACGGTCATCTGTGAATGCTGGGTGAAGGCTATCTGACGAGTCTTCTCCAGCAAGGCCAGTTCCTTTTCTCTATTGTAAAATTTCATAAGCAGCTCGGATAGGGTGATTCTTTAATACAATATACAAAACTTATAGCCGTAAGTCTTACAGCTGTAAGTTTTGCAAAAATACAGAATCTATAAAGAATAAGCAAGAATATACCATTCTTTATCGATTACAATCGATAAAGAATCTGGCAATCACTGGTATTGATGTCGTGCGAGACAGATTGCTCAATAGGAATGATGCATCCCGATTGCAATGCAACTAACAAAGTTGTGACTAACTCAGATTTGCGGGAAATAGTTAAATTTGCGAGAAATCGGATAAAGTCTAGTATTTCATCAAAAACAGCTCATGTTTTCAGGATGTAAGTGACTCAACCCTATCAAGTTCTGTGCAACATACTGATTCGATTTCTTCAATGATTTCCATACAGCGCTTTCTGCTTATACGGATGCCGGTGCCGGCCGCGATGACATCCTCCAGGCAAGGACGGCCCGAATACTTGACAGACGTTGCATGTTCGCCTCTGGTTCCCTGCGGGGAGTAGGTAATATCGTAGGCAGGAGCCAGTCTCCACTGACCGTTTTCGCAGAGGAAACTGAAGTTTTTGGCATGGTCGTCTTTGTTGATGCAGACGATGTTGAAGACCATCCTTCGGAACATCTGCTCCACCTGTACCGGATCCTGAGTCAGGTAACCGGTCAGTGCAAGTAGGTTTACATAATCTATGCTCTGGGTGCGAAAATCAATCTGCAGGAGGGCTGCCGCTGTCAGTGTATGGATACGCCGATCTTTTTGGATATCGAACCTTTGGATGCAGAAGTAGCTGTCATGGATCAGACGGATTTCCGGGATGTCGATGCCGCATTTCTGTGCGGTCTTCATGTAATGATATTCAACCTTGCCTATATCCAAAGGATCGTAGACATGCCGGAACTTGACTATCCAGTCTGTACCGTCAGCATCCTTAAACACCGCCTTGGGTCTTGCCCCACCTGAATTTCGGCTGTTGTAGTATAGGAAAGAGGCATCCGCATCACTCTTCTCGGAGAGCACATCAAGCGCTTTGAGCTGAAGCTCGTCGAAGTCTATGTCTGTAAGGTTTGAAGTCTGTTCTTGGGAAACTTCCGGTTGGTAACAAAGTGCTCCCATTCCGGACTGACCTACCAGAGACAGCCTTTGAAGAGGAGAAAGTTCCCCCAATGAGCTACCTTCACGGCGAAGCATTCTGTCAAGCAGATAAAGACCATAGCCATCTGGCATACTGTCCTCAAACGCTGCAAATCCTCCACCCAAACTTCTTTCTTTGGAGTAAATCAATCCGGTCTGGAATGGCAATTCCCATGGAGATATCGAGAAACCATCGGCCATCCACTCTTTGTCGTATTCAAACACACATCGGTCTCTCTCCGGTGTCATCTGCAAAGTGCCTACTGTACGTCCCGCTAATGAAACGGTTATTTTTAGAATATCTTTCATCGTCCTCTTTGTCTTCTTTGGTTTTTGTTGATTGTCTCCAGCTCCTCTCCGGTGCTGAACTTGCTTCTGCCTAGGATGGCACTCATTTCATCAAACCAATCGAATTCAACCACCAGTTTCAGAAATGCCTCCAGCGAAATCTTTCCCTTGGTCTCAAACCGTTCGAGTGTCGGTTCCGGAATACCTGTCCTTTCAGAAAGACTGCGTCTGCTCAGTCCCTTATCCAGTCTGCGTTTGCGTGCGTTCTCGGCTAGTATTTTAGCCAAACGCTCCGGATTTTTATCGAAAATATCAAAACTATATTTCATAATATATTATGCGATATATAATATTTTTCTACTTAGTTCATATTATAATATGCCAAATATACTAATTAACGAGATTATAAGCAAACATCTTTGTATGATTTCATCCTATGTGATATTATCAGTCAAAAACGAATAAGTTACTTAGCCAGGTGACAACCAGTGACAACCGATTCCCATTTTCTTAGGGATGGAAGCATATCAAACAGCATTCATACCATACTACAAGGAAACAAAAAAAGTATGTCAACGCCTACTGGGAGTGATATGCTCTTCCTTCAAATAATTGTAGATTGTCTGAATGGATTTGATGCCGGTAATATTCATGATATCCTTGATGGAGGTACCAGCCTTATACATGGTAATGACTGCTTCCTTCTTGGGTTTCTTCATCTTGGTTCCAGCCTGACGGCCAAACTTCACACCCCGCTTCTGGGCAGCTTCGATGCCTGCCTTGCATCCCTCCAGAATCAGGTTGCGGTTATACTCAGCCAAAGAAGCCAGAATCTGCATGGTAAATCTGCCGACTGCCGTGGATGTGTCGAGATTGTCCTGCAGGGAGACCAGCTTGATGTGACGGCTTTCGAGCTGTGCACAAAGGTCGAGCATTTCCTTGACGGAACGACCCAAACGATCCAAACGGAAAATGACCAAAGTATCTTCCGCACGCAGATAATCCATGCAAGCCTTCAGACCTTCACGATTGAACTCCTTTCCGGAAATTTTGTCCGTGAAGATTCGGATGCATCCGGCCTTGCTGAGTGCATCCTCCTGAGACGAGAGGTTCTGCTCTCTCGTACTGACTCGCGCATATCCTATTTTTTCTCCCATATATCCAAATTAGACTTGATTTTGCAAAGATAGTGTTTTTGGATATAAAAGCAAGGGTTATGCCTATATTAATAAGGTGTAATCCTTGCTGATTCATATCCATGTAAACCTATAGTTTATTTTATTTTAGAAGTATCATTTTCGTAAACATTCACTCTATAACCAGTGTTAGTTTTGTACTCCATTATTCATTATTAGTTTTCATTTTATTTTCTTCTAGATAAATTTCGAATTCAGATAAAAGTTCTCGATGCAAATTTCGTATATTGTGTTTCTTCAATTCATAAGAACAAGTCCCTGCTTCAGGACGCATTCAAGTCGAATACAAAACGGATAATATGAACAGTTTGAGCACATTTTAAACTTTGGAAGTCTTGTTCTCAAGAAAGAAACTTCGTTAATATTAAAAACACTAAAAGAGTTTATATCTGATACAAAATGGTCTTCTGAAAAGTGTTCACACAGACCTATTTGTCCGTTAGGCAATATAGTAACTGACTTCTTATTATCTGCAATACACCTATATAATTTAAATTTCGATGCAGTTCTAACATGGCAAGAAAATCCATTCGTATATAGCAAATTATCTAACACTTCCTTTTGCATAAATAGATGTTTATGATCTTCAATATCGATTTTACTCAATGAATCTAGAAGCAGATGGCTATATATAGAAATAAATCTATTTGAGTTAAACCTTTTCAGCAAGACATTTTTTACAAGATTTATTATATCAGAAATATTGCTCAAATCCACATTTAACCGTATAATCACATTTATACTATTTGACGTAAGAAGATCAATATTATCAAGGACTCTTTGAAATGGATTAATATTTTGATTACACTGAAATTTTTTAACTCTATTATATACGGATTGATTGTATTGCAGCAGGAGATAATATTTTACTATTTACTTATTAATTGTAGATTTATGAAAAAGAATGTATTGGTAGCCCTGTCGGCTATTTTGCTGGGAACGTCTTGTGCGACTACCAGCGTTGTCAATGACCCACTGCCGTCTTATAGCAGGTTTTCTACATCGCACAGCTTTATCCATGGCAAGGCTGATATGACAGCATTTAAACACATCGCTATGGCCAAGTCAACTACCGGTAAAAGTGTCGTCATGGATGATTTCAAGGGGAATATACGGAAGCTGCTGTCGAGTCATTTCGTGGAAATTTCGGCTGACACGATAGACAGTGCGGTAGCACACGGGATTCGCGTCCTGACTCCTTATATAAGTACATCAACAGAAATCGGAGAAGGAGGAAAGAGCAATGTGCTTATCATGCTGTACGATTATAACACGGATGATAATGTGGCTACTATCACGGCAACCAGCCAGGAAACTGACATTGCGGATGAACACACTTTTAAATATCTTTTGAACACAATAAGTAATCTACCACGAAGGTAAGCATTCACCACATTAGAGGGAGGTGATGGAGTGCTGCAATGTATTTCATCAAAATAGTTTTCTGTAAATATTCTGTAGTAATCATGTAATCCTCTAAACCTTCACATATGCCCTTGATCAACTGCCCAAGCGACATTGCTGAATACAACCGAGATTGTTTTTATCATTCTCTTGCGTATAACTCGCCATTTGCCTAATTTTGTATTGAATAATCAAATGCAATGGAAGACTATGAATTCATTACGCTATATTATGTCTATCACATTTTCTTTACTTTCTATGTTGATCTATGCTAATAGAGACATAGATTCTTTACTCCATGTCTTAGACCATGATCTTAGCAATTACAGCAGGTATGAAAATAGGAAAAAACAACGCATAGAAAATTTAAAATCTATCATTGTATCCCCTCTATCTACAGACCGCTATGATCTAAACTTATCCATATACAACGAATACAAAACATACAGTTCAGATTCTGCATTTCATTATCTTTACCAGAATTTATCATTAGCTCAACAATTACAGAATTATCCATGTGAAATAGAAACCTTATTAGAGGAAGTTTATCTGCTTACATGTGTCGGAATGTATTTAGAAGCTAAAGATGTGCTATCAAAGATCAACCGCTCTACCATCCCCCCTTCTCTCCTAGGTAGATATTATATGTATAGCAAACGTCTGTTTTTTGAAACAGGTGTAAGCCTACCCCGAAATAAACACACATCGAAGTATTATAGAAATATAGGACTGACTTATCGTGATTCCATTTTGCAGATATTGCCCCCAACCGACGATGCTTATTTATCAGAAAAAATGTTTCAATCGAAAGAAAAAAGGGACTACTCTAAAGCCATGCACTGGAATGACGAACGTATGAAATCGGCTACGTTCGGAACAGCATTGTATGCCTTGGTTGCTTATGACCGTGCTGGCATCTTAAAGACAATGGGCAAAGATGATGAATCTTTGTATTATCTTATCCTCTCAGCTATTTCAGACGTGCGCTCTGCCATACAGGAACAGTCATCCATCATGCTTTTGGCACAAATTATGTATGAAAGAGGTGATATCAATCGTGCAAATACTTATATTAATTTTTCTTGGAGAGTGACAGAGGCATATAATACTCGCATGAGAAATTGGAGACATATCATACCATATTCTATGATAAATAGTCGTTTCAAAGAAATAATCAGCAAGCAAAATGAAAAACTGCAATCGTATTTATTACTCATTACATTACTGACCTTCCTACTTGGAGTAGCTCTGATTTACGTTTACCGTCAAATGTCAAGACTAAAAGTAGCCAAAGAAAAACAACAGAGTCTAAACAGAGAACTATCTGAAGTGAACAATAAATTAGAGAAAATCAACAACCACTTACAAATGACGAACCTCGAACTTATAGACAGTAATAATATCAAAGAAGTATATATCTCACGTTTTTTCAAGTTATGCTCCACTTATGTTGACCGTATGTACCAATTTCGTAAACAAGTTAACAGAAAGTTGCTTAAAAAAGACTATGCAGATTTGATGAAAATGACAGCATGTGCTAGTGATGTACTTGCCACGGAACAGCAGGAACTCTACGCTCACTTTGACTCAGCATTTTTACACCTGTTCCCCAATTTTGTCACTTCCGTTAACAAACTACTTCTCCCTGAAGAACAATTTATTCTCAAAGAAAGAGAACTGCTAAATACCGAACTTCGTATCTGTGCTTTGATACGTCTAGGGTTTGTTAAAAGTGCGCAGATTGCAGAATTATTACATTACTCACCTACTACGATTTATAATTACCGTACGCGTCTACGAGAGAAAGCTGTATCCCGTGATGTGTTCGAAGAAAAAGTAATGCAAATTCAATAACAGCAATGTTACAACTCGATTACAACAAGACATTAGGTGTTTTTCTGCAAAAGAAACTCTACTACATAGGAATTTGCTTTCTACTTTTTTAGTCACCAAATGGTAATATTATACACTGAAAAACAATCAGTTATGCTGTTTGAAGATTATTAAAATCTACTTGTCTCAATTTCACCGATTTAACGCTTATCTATTATTATTAATTTTACTACTGCAAATGAAAAAAGTATTTGCAGTAGTATAGTTAATCATAAAAAATAACGCTAATGAGAAAAAAACATTTTCCTCCCTTGTTCACCGACAAAGGAACAACGATTAAAAAAATCGTGATGAATTATTGTTGTTGGATACTCCTATTATGTATAGGTAGTATATTTACAGCATGTTCAGATGAAGACCCTGTGAAAAAGAATCCTTATCTTTCCACTAGCACCAGAGCTATGTTGAAAGAAGTGGTAGAAGTAAAAATCTTGAATATCGACAGGAACATTACCGTGCATGTTGACTTTGGGGATGGAACTGTAAAAGAAGGCATAGCTAGTGATGTCATTACTCACCAATACACCAAGAGTGGTGATTACATGATGAATATAATAGCAGGAGAACATAATATCCAGAAGCGAATAAGAATTTATAACTTGCTAGCGTTAAGTGAGGCAATGAAACAATTTAAAGACCCGGACTACAAGACCGTATGGGTAATGACTCACCGAGCACATACAACCGATTTAAGCATTCCGGAAAACTCGATTTCGTCCGTATCAGCAGCCATTAAATCAGGAGCAGAAATAATCGAATGTGATACCCATGTAACAAAAGACGGTGTCGTTGTTGTTTGCCATGATCAAACCATCAATTCAACGACCAATGGAAGCGGTGATATAACGAAAATGACATTCGAGGAAATTCAAAAATATAATTTAAAAGATAGAAATGGCAATCTAACAGACGAAAAGATTCCAACATTGGAAGCCTTTTTAAAAGCCGGTCGCGGAAGAATCTATTTTAATTTAGACTACTCTCCACGAACAGCATCCAGTAAACAAGTGTTTGACATAGTCAGCAAATTAGACATGATTGAGTCTGTATTCTTCTATTGCAACAGTGAACAAAAAGTAAAAGAAATATTAGATTTAGACAAAAATGCACATGCATATCCATGGGTTGGATCACACAAGCCTCTCGTTGGTTTACCAGGAACCTATTTTATCCAAGGAAGTTATTTAACAAATGGCAAGAATACGGATGTATCTAAAGGCATAGCAGATGGAATGATAGTTTCCATAGGCATGCTTGCTTGGACAGGAAGTGAAGTTTCTGAATATGAACTAAACGAAACATACTTAGATGATTTACTATCTGTTTTTCCAGAGGTAAAAATGATTATGACCGATGTTCCTAAAGAACTTATCAAAGCCTTGAAACAACGAGGAAAACGTTAACCCTATGTATCACACAAAACAATACACAGTTATGACTCAAAAATTACATAACCTATATGGCTGCATCTTATTTATTACGCTATCCATTTGGAACGGAGTAGGCCTATATGCAACAAATGCGCAAATACAACAAGACCCCAAAGTAAAAGGTCTTGTCGTAGATGAAAAAGGCGAAGCAATCATCGGTGCCACAATTCAAGTAAGCAATTCACATGAACGAACTGTAACAAATCTTGAGGGTGCATTCACCATTGCAGTCCCTCAAAACGGACAAATTGTCGTTACATATATCGGTTATGAAACACAAGAAATAAAAGTAGGAAAACAAAAGCAGCTGCGAATTATCCTAAAAGAAGAAAATACAGTCTTAAATGAAGTAGTCGTTGTCGGATATGGTACAATGAAACGCAGAGAAATGACTTCCGCTATTTCACACGTCAGTGCAAAAGAACTGAATCAAATATCCAGTTTAGATGCTTCCATGCTTTTACAGGGAAAAGTCTCAAGTGTATCTGTTTCCAACACAGCCTTAGCCAACCCGAATAGTACAGGTAGTATTCAAATACGTGGTATATCCTCCCGTAATGCAAGCCTTAGCCCACTCATTGTCATTGACGGCATTCCGGGAGGAGACTTAACCAACATAAACCCTGCAGACATAGAGTCCATCGACGTTTTAAAAGATGGAGCAGCATCTGCCATTTACGGAACCCGTGGTAGTAATGGTGTTATCTTGGTCAATCTCAAAAAAGGAACGAAAGACGGTCAAATCCATACAACATACAGTTCATCCATAACCTTCAACAAAGTAAAAAATGAACTTGATATTATGAATGCAGAGCAATATCGTGCATATTGCATACCATCCAATCCTTTAAATGACCTAGGATCCTCTACAGACTGGTTTGATGAAATCACCCGCTTAGGTGTCACACACATGCACACTATTACTTTGTCAGGAGGAAACGCCCGTACCAACTACCGATTGACAGCCGACTATCGTAATGCAGAGGGAGTAGATCTCCGTTCCGATCGTCGGGAATATGGAGCACGTGCAAGCATCAACCACACTACCAAGGATGGACTTTTTACGTTTTCAGCCAATATTAGTCCCCGTGATATTAAACGCCAGCTTGCTCCCAATGTATTTACTGGAGCCATACAAAATAATCCAACCATACCTGTGTATGATTCAAAAGAGAAAAACGGCTATTACCGCTTTCCTTCTGGCAGCGGATTATATAACATAGTTGAACGCCTCACAGAAGAGCAAGATGATACCGAAATAGACATATTGGAATGGAACGCTTCTGCGGGAATCAATTTACTTCCGCTTTTCAAACCCCAAAACCCCGACATGGTATTAAAATCCCAAATAACGGTATCACAATACAAAGTTGACAAATTAATAGGAACATTTACCCCCTCGACATACGGACCCAATGTAAATGCGGAAGTTAATGGAAAAGCAAAACGTTCTTTTGCCAAAAGTTCAGATACCAATCTTGAATGGATTACCAATTTTTCTACCCGTATAAAAGAACATCAAATACGTGCTATGGTAGGATATAGCTACATGTATGGTGTCAGTCAGGGATTCGATGCAGAGAACTGGAACTTTGATTCAGACGCTCTGGGATATAACAATTTAGGAGCAGGATTATATGCCTCCATAGAAGGGAAAACGATGATGGGCTCATCTAAGAGCGATCACAAATTGATATCATTCTTCGGACGAGTGAACTACGATTGGAAAGAAAGATATATGCTCACATTCTCTTTACGCCACGAAGGATCATCTCGATTTGGGCAAAACCATAAATGGGGAAACTTCCCGGCTTTTTCACTTGGCTGGCGCATTTCGGATGAAAAATTCATGAAATCCATCTCCTGGATTGACGATTTAAAAATACGCTATGACTATGGAATTACCGGTAATCAGGAAATTGGCAATTACCAATCACTCGCTACCTATCAAGCCTTTGGATGGTATCAATACAACGGAAACAGTTTCCATGTATGGGGGCCAAGTAAAAATGTCAATTCCGAACTCCGGTGGGAACAAGGACGCAACCAAAATATAGGACTTGATTTTTCTTTATTCAAAAGCCGTATCAGCGGTTCGTTCAACTATTACATTCGCAAGCAGGAAGATCTTCTTGGAAACTACAATGTTCCTACCCCTCCCAACTTGTACAGTTCCATATATGCCAATGTAGGAACATTGCGCAACACAGGATTCGAGTTTGACATCACAGCCAACCTCATTAAAGCGAAGGATTTTACATGGAACATGACCATTGTCGGTGCTACAAACAACAATAAATTTGTCAGTTTCTCCAATGACATCTACAAAGGACAGAGTTATTATTCCACTTGTAAAATGTCCAATCCTAACAATCCAGGATACCTGCAACGGATTGAAGAAGGGCAGCGAATCGGTAACTATTTCACCTATCGCTATGCCGGTGTAGACAAAGAAGGAGATTGGATGGTATATAATAAGGATGGGAAAGCCATTCCTGTAGCTGAAGCGACAGAAGAAGATAAGAGTATTACAGGCAATGGTTTACCCAAATTTACAGGATCAATGACCCACAACATTGTTTATAAGAACTTTGATCTGACCCTTGCATTGCGAGGAGCATGCGGATTCGACATTTTTAATGTACACGATTTCTACTATGGTCTTCAGAGTGGAACAACCAACTTGCTGACCTCTGCCTTCTCAAAGAATGCACATATAAAAAAGGGAATCAATATTCTGAGCGATTACTTCATTGAACCCGGAGATTACATAAAAATCGACAACATCACATTAGGATATACGCTCAACTTAAAGAAGAAATACATCGATAAAATTCGTGTTTTTGGCACAGCCAACAATCTATATACATTTACTAAGTTTTCTGGCGTTGATCCTTCAACCTACCAGATTAATGGGTTGACCCCTGGAACATTTGGAGGCAATGCGAATTATTACCCTTCCGCTTTCCAATTCATCTTGGGTTTACAAGTTAATTTTTAAAATAAGAACAGTATGAAAAAATTAAAAGACATAATAAAAGTAGGGCTCATCACAATTACAGCCTGCAGTTTTTCATCGTGTACAGATTTGGGAGAATCCGTATATAGTTCTGTAATGTCCGACAACTATTACAGAAGTAAACAAGACATCATTAATGCCGTTTTTAGACCCTTCGAAGGGATTTATTCCACTGTCAACCAAGCAAACTGGAGCGAAGAATGCTGTGCAGACCAGTTAATCACGCCCAGTCGCGGTACATGGTGGGTTGACGGAGGAGCATGGGCTAAATTTCATCGCCACCAATACGACGACTTAGTAGAAGAACGTTGGAATCAAGAATGGAACAGCATTTATTTAACAATAGCCCAAGCCAACGTTATTCTCGACGACTTAAATCGGCTGTCACCCGATTACTTTGGAATCAGCAGTAAAGAATGGAACGAGTTTAAAGGTCAACTGCGATGCATCCGCTCCTATCAGTACTTGCGCTTACTCAACGCCTACCGTAATGTTGTGTTATGTACGACTTCTGACCAGGCTATCAATAAGCTGCCCGAAAATCAAAAGCAGGTAGAACCGAAAACCCTGTTCAATTTCATAGAAAAAGAATTGACAGATTGCCTAAACATTCTGCCGGCCAAAAACGGACAGTCAGGTAATGGTATACAACAAGGACAGTGCACGAAAGCTTTTGCTGCAGGACTATTAGTACGCTTATACTTAAATGCAGAGAAATGGATAGGTGAAGCCAGATGGAATTCATGTGAAGAAATGTGCACCCGCATCATAAAAGGAGAATTTGGATACTATGAAGTTGGACCAAACTGGTACGAAGCATTTGATTGGAACAATGATACATCCAATGAAGTAATCTTTGCCTTTCCTTCTTCCTACGGAATGAACCACTGGCATATGCTACAAAACCACCGCACTGTATATGGACGTAGCATGCCTTATGGATCTGCCAACTATTTAGATATAGAAGGAGATGGAGAACGAAATCCACAGTTTGCTATTTCTCCAAGTTATGATAATCAAAATCCTCCCCAGTTATTTACATATGAATTGGGTATGGTAACTCAAAAGTTCCTCAAATATCCGGGAGACGTGCGTTACAAACAATACAAAAACACAAGCAGCAAATCACGTGAAGGAATGTTTTTCCTAGAAGGTAAAATACCCAACGCGCGCATGAACGGAGGATATGCTTACGATCCATTTAATCAATATGTGATATACCTTAGAGACCAAGTAGGACGATTTGAATCAAAAGCAGCAGATGGAGTCATTTCCAATCCCAACTATGCAGAATCTAAATATGAAAACGGAGATTTCAACTCAGGGTTCTATTGTGTAAAATATCCATTCTACTCCTTTTCTGGAGGATATTTCGCAGAGTCAGATTATACCATCATGCGATTCCCAGAAATCATATATTCCAAGGCAGAATGTTTACTTCGCTTAAACAGAGTAGCTGAAGCCGGTAAATTGCTCAATAGCGTCCGCAAACGCAACTATAAAAACTTCGATGCAAACATAGCCTATGAGCCAGAAGGAAATGTAAAACTAGATTTAAAAGAGATGCTGGATGAATGGGGACGAGAATTTCTCAATGAGACTCGTCGCCGTACAGACCTCATACGCTTTGGTCGTTTCCAGGAAGAATGGTGGGATAAGCCTCGTGACAAAGATAACCATTATGAAATCTTTCCGATTCCCCAAAAAGTATTGGAGCAAAACAAATATTTAAAACAAAACCCAGGCTATCCTGATATAACTCGCTGATAACAATCAAGACAACAGTTTAACGTTTAAATTAAGAAACAATGAAACGAATGATATATATCCTATCACATTTGGCCATACTAACATGTGCTTTGATCATGAATCAAGCTTGCCAAGAAGATTATGAAATGGTAGATCCCCCTCTAGTAACAGGAACCGATGATTTAGATGAAGAAATCTTAATGCCCGAAGATTTGGAATGCTATTATGTTACTCCGAGCGGAAAGGGATTGTTAGACGGAAGTTCATGGGACAATGCCATGAGTACAGAACTCTTGCGCAATCTACTCAATGCAAGCAGCAATACAGATATTACCATCCAAAATGCCGAAAGACTAGACGGGAAGTATATCTATTTGGCTGCCGGTGAATATGAGTTGGTAAAAAATGATGCAGGAATAAACGTCGATTACACCGGTTGTAAAAACCCTGTAGAGATTTATATCGAAGGCGGTTATGATCCCCAAAGTGCCGGAACCGATCTGAGTAAACGAGACACAAAACGCTTTGTTACATCACTGATTCGAAAGACTGACAGTCATGCTAACAAGACCATCAACTCCGTTTTCCAATTGGGAAATCAGACAAGCCTGCACTTCAATGGTTGCGTGTTTGACGGAAAATACAATAAAGAGGAAAACGGAACAGTGAGAGCATTCTACCCCAATGGAACCAATACCTCATTATACCTGACAGACTGCACCATTAAAAATTTCAATGTGAAAAAAGCAGCAACGACACGTGGTGGAGCTCTCTTTATCAATAAAGGCAATGTCTACATCGATAATGTAGAAATACATAACAACATCGCTGGAGACCGTGGAGGAGCCATAATACTGGCTAACGGAAGTTGTCAACTATTTATGAACGCATGTACTTTGCATGAGAATTCAGTCAAGACCCAATGGAGTACAGCAATTCATACTGGTGGAAAAGCAATCATGTGTATGAACAACACTACCATTTGGGGAGCAGCCGGCAATAATGACAGAAACATTGTTGTAAATGGTGACGGATATTTTCTATTAGCCAACTCCACGATTATAGGAAACGAAAACAACAATTATGGTGTACTTAGAAGTCCCAGCTACCCCGCAGTTCTTGTCAATTCACTATTCTGTAAAGGAAAGGGGACTCGCACCATCTATCTTGACAAGTCTCCCTATCTATCCAAAGGATACAATGTATATCAAGCTGCCGATAAGAATTGGGGAGCCACAGAAAAAGACACCGACTATAGCGATATCAACATGCCCGATCCTACCCTTACAGATGGTGTTTACCAATGGAACGTATCAGATGGAAAGATCAAACATTTTGCCACAGAACAAGAAGTAATTAAAGTTGTAAAAGAGTTTAAAGTAGAAGACAATCCGATAGGTATGCAGTTTCTTGAATGGTGTGGAGAAGCTGCTTTCGGTAAAGATGGACGCGGTCAAATTCGCAATAAAGAGAAAATGCAAGCAGGGGCATACGATGCCGGTCTATAATTAAATCCAATCAGGGGTGTATATTAACACATACGCCCCTTTACATCCAAATAGTTCAATTATGAAAAGATTCATTTTATTATTTATCATATCACTTCTATCTTCTCATTTCTTTGCGCAAAATCATGCAGAAAAAATACGCAGCCAGCTATTATCACGTTCTACAGACAACGTGTTAGTAATAGCCCACAGAGGAGATTGGCGCAATTTTCCAGAAAACTCTTTAGAAGGCATTGAAAATGCCATACAAATGGGAGTCGACATCGTAGAGTTAGATGTACAGCGAACCAAAGATGGCGTGCTTATACTTATGCATGACGAAACACTCAATCGGACAACAACCGGCAAAGGAAAAGTATCGGAAGCAACAATGGATTATCTGTCAAACTTACATCTCCGAAACGGCTGTGCCATCCGAACGAAACATAAAATTCCAACTTTGGAAAAAGCTCTGTTGTTAGCCAAAGGAAAAATTATGATCAATTTAGACAAGGCAGATCGTTACTTCGGAGAAGTGTATTCTTTACTAAAAAAGACAGGTACCACAGCGCAAATTATCATGAAAGGGGGAAAATCAGTAGATGAAGTAAAAAAACAGTATGGAAAGTACCTTCACGATATCATTTACATGCCAATTGTAAACCTTGACAAACCTGATGCAAAGCAGCAAATAGAACAGTTTTGCAACGAAATCAACCCGGTAGCCTTCGAACTTTTGTTTGCAACAGACGGCAATACCTTGCCACAGGAAATCTCCTCCTACCTCAAAGGAAAATCCCTGATTTGGTATAATACACTTTGGGACACAATGGCCGGCGGGCATGATGACGACCTTTCACTATCCAATCCAGATGCAGGCTATGGACATTTGATAAATCAATTAGGAGCACGCCTCATTCAGACCGATCGTCCGGCCTATTTGTTAGATTATCTGCGAAAACGGAATTTACATCATTAATGAATTCAAATTGAATCCATTGAAATAGATGAGACGTAAATAAAAGGAAATTATGAGTAAGACAATAACACTATCATTGATATTATATACATTCATGACAGTAGTAGGATGCACACTATCCGATCATGAAGCCCCCGTATCTGTAACTTGGCACATTAATGTGCCAGACATAAACAAAAGCAATAATATTGAACAGAAATTTGTCATAAAAAACATATCGAATACCATTATTGACGGCGATTGGAGTATTTTTTATTCCCAATTCCCAATGAAATCCTACCTACAGCAATCCAGTATGGCAAAGGTAGAACAAGTAAAAGGAACCTTTCACCGTATCTCTCCAAATAAAAACTACACCCTGCTAAATCCCGGTGATTCCATCGTACTTATTATAAATGGACGAGGTGAAGTTCCTGGATATTCCATGCAACCCGAAGGAGTATATTGGATAAATGGTAGTAAAGGGAGCACGCCATTGCCCATCAAGTTCCACAATCATCCGATACCATTTCTTTTTTCACAAAATGAAAGAGCAAATCAGATATACAAAGAGAATCAACGGATTGAGAAGGCCATACTTGACACGAGCATGATAGAAGTAATTCCTGCAGTCAAACACGCAACATATGCTCCATCCGTATTGAATTTAGCGAATTCGATACATATCATTGCTCATCCAGACTTTCACATAGAAACAAGCATCTTGAAAAACAAACTTTCCACCCTATATGGAATTACAGACGATTCGCTTTCAACTGTTCAGTTAAGGATAGACTATTTACATCAAAAAAAAAATGCTGTCAATGAAGAATACTACGAACTGGATGTTGCAAACAATAAAATCCAGCTCTTAGCAACCACCCCACATGGCATTTTCAATGGCATGCAAACCTTTTTATCTCTCTTGAAAGGCCAAGAATCACCCTATACCATACAATCTGTATTTATTCAAGACTATCCGGACTTTTCCTATAGAGGACATATGCAGGATGTAGCCCGTAACTTTATTGAATTATCTGATTTAAAGAAATTAATAGATATTTTGTCTTCATATAAACTAAACGTCTTTCGTTTCCACTTTTCAGATGACGAAGGATGGCGTTTGCAAATACCCGGCCTGGAGGAGTTGACAGAAATCGCCTCTCACAGAGGACACACCTATAATGAATCCGAATGCCTGTATCCTGCATATAATGGAGATTTTGATTACCAGTCAAAAACTTCCGGCAATGGTTTCTATTCTAGAGACGAATTCATCGACTTACTCCGGTATGCAGCCGACCGTCATGTAGCTATTATACCTGAAATAGAATCACCTGGTCATGCACGTGCTGCAATTGTAGCCATGAAAGCTCGTTATAAAAAGTATCAAGACACAGATCCCATAAAAGCACATGAATATCTGTTACATGACATACATGACACATCTCAGTATGTTTCAGCCCAGGGGTACTCAGACAACGTGATGAACGTAGCTATGCCTTCTACATATCGTTTTATGAAAAAAGTAATCCAAGAGATCCAACTGATGTATAAAGAAGCCGGTGTCCCGCTTCGATCCATCCACATCGGTGGTGATGAAGTAGCAGAAGGAGCTTGGAAAGGTTCGCCTATATGCAAAAATTTCATGTTAGAACATAACATGACCGATGTTCAAGAATTGTCAGATTACTTTATAATGCGAATTGTTGATTTTCTAAAGGAACAAAATATACCCTTTTCTGGATGGCAGGAAATAGCTGCTGGACACGATAAAGATTTTGACAGATATTTGTCAGAAAATGCTCTGGGAATCTCCTGCTGGAAAGCTTCGCCACACAGTCATTCGGATGAATTGGTCTATCAATTTGCTAATAAAGGGTACCCTGTCATTTTGTGTAATGCCAGCAATTTTTATTTTGACTTGGCATATGATAAGCATCCGAACGAACCGGGACACAATTGGAATGGATATGTTGACGAATCAAAATCTTTTTCACTACTTCCCTACAGCATCTACCGTTCCATACGTAATCGACAAGTAGAGAAGGAGAAAACAAGACTTACTGAACAAGGACGTAAAAATATCAAAGGAGTGGAGTCTGCCTTATGGAGCGAAACAATTCGAAATTTTGAACAAGTTGAATATTACTTATTTCCCAAAATTATGGGTCTTTCAGAACGAGGCTGGCATGCTTCACCCCAATGGGAAAACATAACTGGCATTCACGAACAGTACACCTATGAAAAAGATTTATCATTTTATTATCAACGCATATCTCAGAAAGAAATTCCTTATTGGGAAAAAATGGAAGTAAACTACAGACTTCCTTTTCCTGGTTTATATATAGACAATGATGGAATATTGTTTGCCAATAGTTCTATTAAAGGCGGACAAATCCGATATACTACTGATGGAACAGAGCCTACTTTACATTCCAAGTTATGGAACAAACCTGTAAAGTGCAACTCAAATGAAATTAAAGCCAAACTTTTTGTAGGCAAGAAACAAAGCGTCACAATAAGCATCACCAATTCCCATTTGCAGTCAGAAGCAAGTGAAGCAAATATAATCTATACAAACGCCAACCAATTACAATTATTGGGAAAAGCCACTATGGAAGGGAGTTTTTTTCATCGCATTGACACAGTCCGCTACAAAGACTTGCCAAAGTCTGTGAAGAAATTATATGCCCATTCCTCAGGACTTGCCATTGCATTCAAAACAAACAGCACAGTCATAAAAGCAAGGTGGACCATACCCAATAAACGACAGAATACCAACATGACTCCTATTATGCAAAAAGGGCTTGATTTATACATTAAAAAAGAAGGGGAATGGCAATATGCAGGAGTCGGCATTCCCCAGGGAATTCATTCAACTTCTACATTAGCTGAAAACATGGATACGTCAGAAAAAGACTGTATACTATATTTACCTTTATACGATGAAATAACGCATTTAGAAATAGGTGTATCATCAGACGCCTATCTAAAAAAAACAAAGAATCCCTTTAAAGGAAAAATAATTGTCTATGGCTCAAGCATAACCCAGGGAGCATCAGCAAGCAGACCTGGTCTTGCTTATCCGTCACAACTATCCCGCAGCAGTGGATATCAATTTATAAATATGGGATTGAGCGGCAATGGAAAAATGGAAAGTTCTGTAGCCAAAATGTTAGCTGAAATAAAAAACGTGGATGCATTTATTTTAGATTGCATACCCAATCCTACTGCAGATGAAATTCGCGACAGGACAATTCCTTTCGTAAAAACGATCCGTGAAAAATACCCTGACATACCCGTCATATTTATTCAGTCCGTTTTCCGTGAAAAAGGAAACGTAAATAAAACGGTACGCCATAGAGTAAATGAACAAAATAAAGCGATAGAAGAGCAGATAGAAAAACTTCATAAGCTCGGTTATAAGAATTTATATTTAATCAAAGAGAATCATTTTCTTGGAACCGACCATGAAGGTACTGTGGATGGAGTCCATCCCAACGACTTAGGATTTAAAAGAATGGTAAAAGAAATCCAACCTGTCATAACTAATATTCTTCACATCTGATGTGGAAAGCATCCGATAAAGTACTCATAGTGTTTTTCAGAAACTAGAAAACTCGATATTAGCTTCTGTCAAAAGTTAATATCGAGTTTTTTGTTCTTCAACATAAATATGTATGGTTTACTAAGTAACGTGAGTTCGAAATAAAATTAGAAAATAGACAGTTGCCCGTCATTGAACAACTTGACATCAATGGCGGGCTTCTTTTCAAAAAAGCAGTATGCTGCGATAGCCGACAAAGAATTGGCTATAAAGTTACTGAATGAACGGTGTCTGGAATGTTCAATCTGCGCAATGTTCTTCAATTCGTCATTGACTATCTTGTAGATGTGTTTCTCCGGCCGAAACTCCGTTTACAATCACATCCGTATCTGTCATAACCCCATCAAACCACAAACGTATGTTCTTACCTCTCCAATCTTCCGGTACACGAAATGTATGACGATAAATCCCCTCTTCCATACTGGGATTCTTAACCCCTTTCTTCTTATACCAACGCCCGTAGGTATATTCACCAAAACCTTGCAGCTCCCATTGAGAAGGCACTTCTATCTTACTCCACTTCCCGCTGTTCCTACCCTCGGAACAATAAAACTGCCAGGTTACACCATCGCCCAGTCCGGTACCGGAAAGATAACGGCGCTCTGTCTGCTGAGACCATATGCAAAGAGCGGACAATAGTCCTAAAACAGTAAAAAAGATTCTTATATTCATACTTCTTTTATATGGATTTTAATTTTCGAAAATAATAAAATAATCAAAGAAAAAGGCAGTCTGACTTTCACAAGTTAACCGCCCATTTTTCACTAACCCAAATTATAATAATCAATCACTCATCAATAACGAAGGTGCAATACGATTCCTTACTCACCCGGCAATGGCCAATTAGGAGTAGGAATACGCATCGCTTTCATCTCTTTTTCGAACTGTGCTACTTTTTCCGGATATTTATTTGCCAGATTGACAGACTCCGTCATATCCTCTTTTATGTTATACAACTCTAACGGAGCATCTTTCTTTACAGTCACTACTTTCCAATCTCCACATCTTGCCGCACGTTGCTTTCCAGGGAACTCCCAATACAACAAACGATTATCCGTATCAAGCTGTTGCCCATAAAACAAGGGAAGAATATTGATACCGTTAAGTTTTTGTGGCAATTTATCTGTAGCACCAGCCAAAGCAGCCAAAGTAGGCATTACATCCGGGAAATAAATAATATTATTCAATTTCTGCACCGGAACCTTTCCGGGCTGATTTACAATAAACGGTACGCGAATGCCACCTTCATAAAGCTGTCCTTTCATTCCTTTAAGAGAACCTTTACATCCCAATTCCTCCAACGGTGCCTGCTTGGCAGCACCGTTATCCGATGCAAAGATGACTAAAGTATTTTCGCGCAGCCCCAACCTATCCAGTTCTGCCAACAAACGTCCTATCGCCCGATCCATATGGGTAATCAGCGAGGCATAACGCTTGGTGTTCATATCCCAAGCCTCATCATCATACCAGGTTGTTTCATCTATATTATAGGGTTCGTGCGGCGCATCATAAGCTAAATACAGAAAAAACGGATTGTTTTTATTACGGTTAATAAACTTTATTGCATCTTCCGTAGAAAGGTCTGTATTATGCTTGATGTGTTTATCACCTTCATTCTCTTTTACATTCTCCAGTTTCTCGTTGTTGAAGCGCCAATAAGGATAGTAGTACGGATCATTAGAATATGCAGTACTGATAAGCCATCCGTAAAACTCATCAAACCCTCGGTTCAAAGGAGTTGCTTCCGGATTAAATCCGTCCAAATGCCATTTGTTTACCAAACAGGTTCTATATCCGGCAGCCCCAAGCACAGTGGCAATGGTTGTATCATTCGGTTGTAAATGCATGCGGCGTATGGTCTTGGTGCCTTTTAATCCTTCAATACCACCTGCAATACAAAAGTTATCGCGTATAGTTGTATTTCCCGTATTCTTTCCCGTCATCAAGGCACAACGGGAAGGTGAACTGATACCGGAACCGGCATAGCATTGCGTAAAGGCCGTTCCAGTAGCTGCCAAACGGTCTATATTAGGAGTTTCTATATATTTATTTCCATAACATGACAAGTCGCAATATCCCATATCGTCGGCCAAGATAAAAATAATGTTCGGCTTGTCTCCACCGTCTGTTACAAGTTGCCGGGCAGTCATCAACTGAGGCATAACAAACATACCCGCACAAACTCCACCTAATACTATATCTTTTCTAAACATAATCTGATTTAAATAAAGGAAAAGGTGGCATACCTTTTAAAAGCACCCACCTCCCCTTTTTAATAACTTAAATTTAATGTAGCCAAGGCTAAGATATGATATTTAGCCTTGATAATCAAACAAATAGCATCAATTTTCATATCCCTCGTTTTGGACATAAAGTCCTGGAGTAACATTCATCTGATTCATCGGAATTGGATAGAGGTAACGACCTTCTTTTAAATTTGCTTTCAATTCAGTAAAGTTATAACGCTCAAATTTTGCTTCTGTATCTTCCTTCCAAGTGCCATAACGTACTTGATCGAACCAACGAATACCTTCTCCCATAAACTCAATTTTACGTTCAAGTTTAATGTATTTCATGGCATCCTCTACACTAACTCCAGTCTCGGTTCTCGGATCGCAGTTTGCCCTTTCACGTATTTCATTTACAATTTTCATGGCATCCGCAGTGTTACCTTCACTCGCCAAAATCTCTGCATAAAGAAGCTTCATATCTTCAATACGAATAATAGGTAGATTTACTCCCCAGTCATCATACTTTTTCATGCCACTCTCTGCATCAAAAGACATCCCCAAAGAGGCTATTTTAGTTTTAGTAGGAATCATTTTATAAAACATAGCTTTAGTATACACATTACCCGTAGTTCCATCTTCAAAAGTCATCAACTCAGAAGGGCTCTGATATTCAGGAGCTACCGCATCACCAGCAAAGCCAGCCATCACACCAAAATTATAGCCACGTCCGTCTTTTTTTCCATTAGAGTATTCACGATCAAATTCATGCATCAATGTCTTTTCCACATAAATAGAATTTTGCGAAAAATTATAGTTTTTAGACCAATCTTCCGGAACGATTTTAACTGGAAGCATATTGAATATGGCTGGGTTTCCCGTACCACCCGTACGATACTGAATGGCGAAAATAGAATATTTATTGTAATATGCATCAGTCGGCATCCACTGTTTTTGCCATTCTTCCAATGATGGTGCCCAATAAGCGGCTGCATGAGAATCATCTAAAACGTTTTCCAATTGCGTTTTAGCCAAACTCTTCGCATTAGTATCATTATATGGATAACCAGCCAATGTCATATACACACGTGCCAACATAGCCTTCGCGGCCATTTTATCTGCACGGCCTTTTTTATCTATTTTAGCACCATTGGCATCTTGCATATCTGCTTTATAAGGCAAATCTTCTGACTTTTTCAAATCAGGAATAACACGATTATTGAGAATATCCACTGCAGTAGATTGCTTTACCGATTTAATCTCTGACGGAGACATCGGTCTATCTACCATAGGAACATTTCCAAAAAGACGAACTAACTCAAAATAAGCCCAACCTCTCAGGAAATAAGCTTCATTTAAAAATTGATTTCTGATAGACTCGGAATCAAAAGATGCACTCGGAATCTTAGAAATAGCGACATTGGCATCATAAATGACCTTATACCACATATTCCAAGTATCATTAAACATCGCCATATCATCTGTTGCTCTAAATGTTCCTATTTCAGAGTATTCACGAAAAGCGTCCGGATTAGGTTCTACCCACGCAACATCTGAACGACATTCAGACATAAACCAATACATGCAATTAGATGCTTGGCGCAAATCCGCATAAATGCCTAAAATACCTTGCTCCGATTGAGCTTGAGTTTGATAAAATCCATCTGAAGTTATTTTATCTACAGGTGGAGTATCCAAATAATCATCACACGAGGAGATAGTCACGACCAGCGCAGCCAGCCATATTATATTTTTAAGTTTAAGCATAGTTCTTTGTATTAAGGATTAAAAATTAACATTTATACCAAAAGTAAATGTACGAGCATTAGGATAACCACCATAATCCAGTCCAAGTGCACTTGCTCCTCCAGGACCTGAGCCCACATTGGCAGCTTCTGGAGAATACCCACCATAATAACTATCCCATTTGGCTAGATTCTCAATAGACAAATATACACGTGCATATGATATAAATTTAGGATTAATCGGTAACTTATATCCCAGAGTAAGATTCTTAATACGCAAATAATTAGAAGAATATAACCATCTGGAATCCAGCGTAGTGCCAGTTGTTTGACTCAAAATATAAGGAACCGATCCGTTGCCTGGTTCATCTTCAGACCACCATGCATCTCTCCAATGCCCCATTATATTAGATTTAGCTCCCATACTTGGACGGTCTATAGCACGTCCCAAGATACCATAAATTTTACCTCCAGTTTGTGCTGTTAATAAGATTGATAAATCAAAATTCTTATAAGAGAATCTATTAGTCATACCAAATACAAATTTAGGTGTTGGACTTCCCAAATAGTCTCTATCATTATCCTTATCATATTTACCATCATTATTGACATCTCTATAACGGATATCACCCGGTTGAATCTGTTTACCTTCAAATGTAACGGGTTGTCCATTATGAGCTGCACTATAAGCATCAATCTCAGCTTGATTTTTCCATACTCCAATAGCATCGTACATATAGTACGTATTGACAGCTTTACCCACAGTCAATATATTTGAGTAATTGCTTCCGGAGAATCCAGAATAAATAGGAGTATTATCCGTACCCAACTTCTTTACTTCATTCTTATTATACGACATATTAAATGAAGTATCCCATTTAAAATTCCCTGTCAAATTATGCGTATTCAACTCTATTTCAAAACCTTCATTATGAATATCACCTAAATTATCCCAAATAGTGCTGAAACCAGAAGCACCTTCTACGGGAACTTGATATAATAAGTCGGTCGTATTTTTTGTATACCAATCCAATGACAATTGAATACGGTTATTCAAAAAGCCCAAGTCCACTGCAATATCCGTACTATGAGTTTTCTCCCAACCTAAATCAGCATTACCCAAACTACTAGTATAATAACCTGCAGCTCCCCCATAGACGGAAGAAGTCAAAGTTGCATAAGCAGCTGTATTACTGATAGAATTATTACCTGTCACACCATAACTAGCTCTAATTTTCAATGTATTCCACCATTTTTGATCCCAATTCTTAAAGAATTTCTCATTAGATATAATCCAACCACCGGATATTGCAGGGAATACACCCCATTTATTATTAACTCCGAAAACAGAACCTCCATCAAAACGCAAACTACCCGAAAGCATATAACGTTCATCATAATTATACTGCAAACGACCAAATGTAGATAATAATTTATTAGGTGTCTGTTCTGTTACTGTATTAGTTCCAGCGGCAACCTTTGAACCATCAAACGAACCTGTAATGGCATCATTGGGAAAAGGAGCTTTGAAACCTTGTTCTGTTTTATATCCTAAAGAAGATTGTTCTGACGAAAAACCGAGCATAGCGCTTACTCCATGCTTATTGAATGTATGATCATAATTAGCTACAGCTTGTAATAAAGTATTCCAAATACGACTTGTAGAGTGGCTACCCGAAGAAGATTGGCCTTCACCCTTTGCCCAACCTTTGCCTGAACTTGAAAAAGAATATTTGTTTCCATCCAAATCATAATAATTTGCTGCAGCAGACAATTCAACTCGAAAATCCTGAAATGGAGTGATACGTAAGAAAGCATTACCGACCATACGTAATGTACGATTTTGGCTAATATCCGTATTCAAAATATAACTTGGACTTGAAGTTGTATCTGCCCATCCGTAACGGCCGTTAGGTTGTACGTAAGTCATATATCCGACACCCGGTTCTGAAACCGGAGCAGAAGAAAGCGTTTTATGAGCTTGCGAATCCTTACCATTAGCACGTCCCGAGCCGTCTGTTACAATATAAGTTGGAGCTAAATTCATTCCAATAGAAAGATATTTATTTATTTTTGACTCTACATTTGCACGGAAAGAAAAACGCTTATAGCCAGTTCCTGTAGCTAATCCCTCTTGGTTCATATAACCACCAGAAAATAAATAGCTGACATTATCAGTAGCACCGGACACATTCAAACTATAATCCTGTACAATAGCGGTACGATAAACTTCATCTTGCCAATCCAACAGACTAAGGCTTTCCGAAGTTGGAGTATAGGTATGGGAATCTCTCATATCTTGACTTAAATAATTAAACCAACGGTCATCAAGAATATACAAATAAGCGTTATCTGTACCAACCTTAACTCCTACATTTGCCAAACGCGTGGCATTATCATCGCGGATACTAGCATTAGTGATTCCTTTCTTTTGAGCTTCAGATAAATAATAAGCATCATTCCATCTTGTTCTGAACTCCATCCATTCTGTAGCACTCAGTAAATCTATTTTCTTTTCCAAAGTTTGAAAACCAACGCTAGCATTAAAAGAAACTTTTGGTTTACCTGTTTTTCCTTTCTGCGTTGTCACAATAACTACACCATTTGAGCCACGAGAACCATAAATAGCTGCAGAAGCCGCATCTTTCAAAACTTCAATAGAAGCAATATCTGCCGGATTTATTCCACTTAAAGTAGTCATAGGAACACCATCAACTACATAAAGAGGATCGGAGTTAGCATTTACCGAAGCAGCACCACGTACACGAATTTGCATATCAGCACCAGGTTCACCGGTAGTAGTACGTACCGTTACTCCAGCCAATTGCCCTTGCAAAGCTGTTTCTGGACGCGCCAAAGGACGATCTTGAATTCCTTTAGTATCCATTTTTGCCACAGCCCCCGTCAAAGTACTTTTCTTCACAGAACCGTAACCAATAACAACAACTTCATCAAGAACTTCCGTATCTTCTTCCAAAGTCACTTTTACATTGCTTTGTCCTTTCAAAGCAATATCCTGAGTTTTATAACCAACGAAACTAACTTGTAGGACAGCATTTTCCTGAACATTGTTAAGAGTAAAGTTACCATCAACATCTGTGATAGTACCATTAGTAGTTCCTTTCACTAAAACACTCGCACCGATAACTGTTTCACCCGTTTTGTCTAATATGACACCCGTAATAATTTTGCCTTGTGCAAGAATGTTTAGATGACAGCTTATTAAAAGAAGCATTAACAAGCATAACTTTTTGTGTAAAATTCTCATAGACTATTAATATAAATTGGTTGATTAATTAATTCAAGATTAACCGTCCGATGCAACTGTTATCGGACACAGAGCTTATGAATGCAAAGTTAAATATAGACAAACTTAACAAAATACACCTACTGATACAAATACTATCCTTTTTGACTTTCTCCTAAGAAAAAAGAAGCTTTTCACCCAATAAAAATCTGACAATCAAAGTTTTTATAACAATTTTGATAGTAGACTATTCATTTTGACATTAATCAAAATCCTCGTTCTCCACCTCAGTCTCCCGACCAAAAGAGCGATATTCCAATGGGGTAAACCCTGTGCGTTTTTTAAATAATGAAAAGAAATGTTCGGTAGACTTATAATCGAGCATAAAAGAAATCTCTTTAACGGAATGAGAAGTACCAACCAATAATTGTTTGGCTTTACGCAACTTCAACTCCTGGAAATATTTAGCCGGTGCATAACCTGTATAGTCCTTGAATACTTTCCGGAACCAGGAATAGCTGATATTCAATTTCATAGCCAACTCTTCAGGATCAATATCCTTAAAGACATTCTCATTCATTATAATCTTGGCCTGCTCAATCTTCTGATCAACATCGCCCACCTCAAAAATTTTATTTTTAGAAATGGACAGTATCATACCTACTATGTGCAGCACTATACCGCCAAGATACTGTTGGGAAGATATTTTATCCGCTTCCGCTATTTCCAAAGCACGGGAAAAAAGAGACACCAACTCCTCATTCAAACCCACCTCAAGCACTTGATTGTCTTTAGACAAGAAACCGCCTTTCACCAGATTATCAATGACAGGACCTTCAAAACCGATATAATATTCGTTCCATCCGGTTTGGCGATAAGGGTGATAAGTATGCCATTGACCGGGAAACAATACCATCAGACGTCCTTTGCATACCTGCTTTTCCGGCGTTGTTTCCGAAGAAAACAATCCCCGTCCTTTCGTGATATAAACCAATTGATACTCACGCAAGACACGTCCTTTCTGGGCATTAAAGAAATAACCGGAAGGATGATCCTTCAATGGATACGGAGAGTCCGGCTGAATGGATTGAAAGCCGACAGTATTTACCCACAGACCAAACTTTTGGT
Organism: Bacteroides stercoris ATCC 43183; assembly: GCF_025147325.1. Taxonomy (NCBI): domain Bacteria; kingdom Pseudomonadati; phylum Bacteroidota; class Bacteroidia; order Bacteroidales; family Bacteroidaceae; genus Bacteroides; species Bacteroides stercoris. Next base: position 1,223,053 of record NZ_CP102262.1, on the reverse strand, counting down.
CCATGTCATTTACGATAAGGTACTTAAATTCCACTCCTAAATCATTGTAATTCTTAGTCATACCACGTGTCCTTCATGATGGATTCGGGACAAAAATAGGAAATATTTGTGAAATAAGAGATACCTATGGAAGATTTAATAAAAAAAGTCCCGTCTGGAAGTATCTTTGTGTTTCCAGACGGGATTAACATACTATCTAAAAGGATTATTACTTTTTGACTACAATTTTATCGTATTGCTGTTCAGCCTTAATCTCTGTATACTTCGGCGCATCCATCATTTCAATCAATGCGCGGAGAACAGGTCCTTCACCCATCGGATCATTCTCTTGGGTAGGACGGTTGTAGTAGTATGCAGGCGACGGCATGATACCCGTTCCGACACAGATTTTGGTCACATCGCCTTTGTCGGACATCAGTGTCATCATTCCTTTCAGCCCCTGCTCGGCAGCATAAATGAAATCAGGATGCAGCCAACCGTGCTTTACACCACGTGCGATACCAAAAACAAACATGGCCGTACCCGTAATTTCCTCATAGGAATCTTCCTTATCAAGAAGCTGATGCCAAAGACCGTTCTTACCCTGATAACGCACTACACCGCTACATTGACGGCGGAAGCACTCCAAAACCTCAGGACGCATAGGATGATTCTGCGGCATCACTGCAAGCAAATCGGCAGTTGCCATGAAAACCCAACCGTTGGCACGGCTCCAATGAGCAACACCGTGCTCGTCCGTATCCGTATGATAGCAATGATAGAGAATCCGTTTTTCGGGACACCACAAATATTTGTGATATTTGATTACCTGATTGGCAGCATCATTGATATAACTCATGTCACCGGTCATCTTAGCCATACGTGCAAGGAAAGAGATAGCCATGAAAGCATCATCAGCCCAGATGGTATTTTCATGAGGCCAGATACGGGCAATAGTACCGTCAGCCAAACGAGGCTCGCCATAGTTCAAGTGCTCGGCTGTTTCATTAATATAATTCAAGAAAGAATTATTCGGATGCTTCATCTGCAGGTCAATCAGGCTGGCTCCCATAGGACCGTTATCATCCAAACGCTTTCCACGGAATATCATGTGCCAACTCAACTTACGAACGCCATACCATCCTTCATTTTTCATTGCCTGCTCATACTGCTTCTTAAAGAAATCAAGATTACCCTCGTTAAATACGAAATTCATATTTTTAAGAACATAATCATCATACTTCTTCGCTCCCGTTTTATCGGCCAATTCCATTAAAGCGATATGGGTTACTCCATTGGTATAATGCCAATTATTGTATTTACATGCAACCTTGACATTCATATCCAAAGGCAAGTTCTTGACAGACTTATAGGTTTTACCGGTCTTGGTATTCTTAAACTCATAAGTAGTAGTTGCAAGGATACGGTCTGCTATTTTCACAGCAAGGTCAGAAGCCGAAAGCTTAGCTTCTGCTGCCGTCTTCATTGGTGTTTGCGAAAAAGCAGTGACGGCTGTTAAAAACAGCACACATGAAATAATAGTTTTCTTCATGGTAATTCAAATTATAATTAAAAAGCTTTACGATACAAAGTCTCAATATCTTCGACAGAAGTAGGACGAGGATTACCGCCCGTGCAAACGTCATTGAAGGCATCAACAGCCAATTGATGCAAGTCTTCCTCTTTTACATTTATCTCATGTAGTTTTTGAGGAATGCCAATGCTCAATGACAGCTTCCGGACTGCATCCACAGCCGCACGCACTCCTTCTGCCTCGGTCATACCCACCGTATCTACTCCCATAGCTTTAGCTATATGAAGATATTTGGGGGCAGCCGGAGACTCTGCATTATATTCCATCACATAGGGCAACAGCAATGCATTGGCAACTCCATGCGGAGTATCATAATGAGCGCCCAACGGATGCGCCATGGAATGAACAATACCCAAACCTACATTACTGAATCCCATACCGGCAATGTACTGAGCCTGTGACATCGCTTCGCGAGCAGCGACATCATTGCCATCGTCTACCGCAGCTTTCAGATTAGCGGCAATCATTTCGATGGCTTTCAACTCAAACATATCGGACATCGCCCAGGCGCCCGGTGTTATATAGCTTTCAATGGCATGCGTCAAAGCGTCCATTCCTGTTGCAGCAGTCAGCCCTTTCGGCATGGAATACATCAGTTCCGGGTCTACAATCGCCACAACCGGAATATCATTAGGGTCTACGCAGACCATCTTCTTCTTTGCATCCTCATCAATTATCACATAATTGATAGTGACTTCAGCGGCTGTTCCAGCCGTTGTAGGCAATGCAAAAGTCGGGACAGCCTTATGACGGGTTGCAGCTACACCCTCCAATGACTTCACATCTGCAAAATCCGGATTATTCACAACAATGCCGATACCTTTTGCCGTATCAATGGAAGAGCCACCGCCCAGCGCTACAATAAAATCAGCACCGGATGCTTTAAAAGCGGATACGCCATTCTGTACGTTCGCAATCGTCGGATTTGCCTTTACATCACTGAAAAGCTCATAAGGAATACGATTCTTTTCAAAAACTTCAATTATTTTGTCTGCGACTTTAAAACGGATCAGGTCTTTATCTGTCACAAAGAACGCTTTCTTAAAACCTCTACGCATGGCTTCCACCGCAATTGTTTTCCGACAGCCTGCTCCGAAGTAAGAGGTTTCGTTCAATATCATTCTGTACATATACTTCATTTTTATTTGGGTAAATTAAAAGCCACGGTCATCTCTTTCATTTGTTCCTGACTCATTCCGTCCGGTTCAAAGCCCATGTTTTTAGCTGCAATGTAAATCAGTGCAGATTTATTCAACACATCTACCTGGTCAAAAGCAGACATAATATCCACATCTACAGCAAAGACTCCATGCTTTTCCCACATAGCTACATCATAATCGTTCAAAGCCTCAATAGTAGCGTCAGCCAATTTTACCGAACTTGGCAATTCATAAGGGATTATACCCAATCCACGAGGACAGAACGCCTTTGTTTCCGGAATCATACTCCAAAGCAGATTGGTAGCCACATCCTTCTCCAGGAACTTCTTGTTATGGGTCATAGCAATCAATTCGATAGGATGTGTATGCAAGGATGCTCTGTAAGGAGAGCCTTTTTCAAGCAGATAATTATGCACGGCAAGATGAGAAGGCAATTCCGATGTAGGCATTACAGGCTGGTCTGCTATAATTACGTAGCTGGCACAGTCATCCAGAATACGGATGATTGAACCGTTTGCCATAGGCCAACGTGCCAAATCACGCATACGCATCTGAGTACCTTTACAATAAAAATAACAACCTTTCAGATAAGGGAGTACCTTTCCTATCTGTTTTACTTCGCTGATAGCCGGCAAAGCCCGGATTTCATCATCTACATATTCAGTGATGTTTAAAGTTATATTACCACCATTACGTTCCGCCCAACCTTTTTGCCAAAGATAACCGGCCACTTCTGCCGCTTGATTGACTTCATAAGCCAATTCGGGACGATTTTCAAGAATTGATTTCATGTGTCTATTTAATTACAGTTTATTAGATATTATTTTCATGCTTGCGCCATCGCCACTACAATGATAGAAGCAATGAGAACGGCCAATCCCAATATTAATACGCCTATTGTACGGGAACCGCACCCCTTCCATTCTTTCAGCAGGATTCCCCAGACATTACTGAATGTAACATTCAGCGACATCAGTATACTCCAGGAAAATGCAAGCAATATCGGACTGCCGCCTAAAAAACTCTTACCCATTTCCAGACCGAAGAATTGCGAATACCATAATACTCCGGCAAGAGCACAGAACAAAACATTATTCACAAGGACATCACCGCTGACCGACAAATACTCCTTACCCGTCCTATTCTTTATATTTTGCTGGATACAATAAGCCGCATTCGTACAGAACCCGCCCAAAGTTACCAGAAAGATAACAGGAAGTCCGGCATACAACGGAGCCACCCCACCTGCCAGCGCCGCCTCCTTAATAGGCGTTCCGGCATCCAGGCCGAGGGCAAAACAGGCACTCATCACACCTGCCAGCAAAGCAACCAGCAACCCTTTTGTCAACGCAAAATCTTTCACGGCAGCCTTTTTTTCCTCCTCACTCATATTTCTGGAGCGTAGGCTGCCCGCATAACCGATAATGGCAATTCCCGCCAAAGTGATGCAAACACCAATAAGGAGCATCAGACCGTCACCGTGCAGCAAATCTTTCCCTGCAAACAGAGCCGGGAACAGGGTTCCGAAACCGGCACAGGTACCCAAAGCTATACTTTGTCCTAAAGCAACGCCCAAATAGCGCATACTCAATCCGAATGTCAGACCGCCGACACCCCAAAGGACACCGTAAATAATAGCCGGCAATGCACCACCGGCTCCCCAAAGTTCTATCAGGCTGCCATCGGCAGGAATGGCAAGTAAAGCGCCGAGCAGCGGAAAAACAAGCCAGGCAAAAATGCCCTGTACCAACCAGAAGTTTTCCCAGGACCAACCTTTGACTTTATTGATAGGTACATACGAGCTGCTCTGCCCAAAGCTTCCCACAGCGATAATTAATAATCCTATTAGTGTATTCATGATAATCAACGGTTAATGTTCTATGAGTAATGAAAGTAGCGGGCAAAGATATGCTTTCCCCGCTAAACACTATCACTAACTCTGATAAACTTAGTTACGTCTGGATGTAACCTCAGCTTCGTATTTTTCTATTTCAGCAATGAATTCTTCACCTACCGGAACATTATTCTTCAAACAGAACATATCCCAAACGGCATTCCAAGGCAAAGCTTTAGCTTCTTCCAACAGGGCAAGACGCTGGAAGCCCTGACCGGCAGCCTCATACTCGCGAAGTTTAGCCAACGGTTCCAGCAATGCCCGCAACATACATTTCTGTGCGGCACGGGTGCCGATGACATAAGCGCCTATACGGTTGATGGAAGCATCGAAATAATCAAGACCGATGTGTACACGGTCCAAGGCATTGCAACGGACAATCTCCTGGAAGAGTTCGAGAGTCGGGTCATCCATAATAGTCACATGGTCGGAATCCCAACGTATCGGACGACTTACATGAAGCATCAGTTCGGGTACGAACAGCAACATGGACGAAACTTTATCAGCAGCACTCTCCGTAGGATGGAAGTGACCCGTATCGATTGTTATCAGTTTCTGGTGTTGCACGCTATAACCTACACAGAATTCATTAGAGCCCACTGTATAGCTTTCCAGACCGATACCGAATACTTTAGATTCCAGACAGTCCTTCATATTTTTATATTCCGTAGCAAAAATCCGGTCGAGAGAGTCTTTAAACAGTTCACGGTATTTCATACGGTTTACCGTAACATCCTTGCTACCGTCGTGTACCCAAAGATTCATGATGCAAGGATCGCCCTGACGGCGTCCCATCTCTTCCGCAATGGCACGGCAGCGCTTGGTATGTTCAATCCAGAAATCACGGATGCCTTTATCCGGATTGGCTAAAGACAAGTTACCGCTTTTAGGATGTGAGAAAGAAGTCGAGTTGAAATCCAGTTTCATCCCGTTTTCAGCCGCCCATTGCATCCAGCTTTCAAAATGTTTCACTTCCACCTGGTCACGGTCAACAAACGTACCGCCGAAATCACCGTAAATTTCATGCAGATTCAAGCGATGTTTGCCCGGTATATAAGAAGCGGCCTTTAAGATGTCGCTACGCAATTCTTCCATATTACGGGCCTTACCGGGATAATTACCTGTAGTCTGGATACCGCCGGTCAGCGAGCTGCCCGACTCAAAGCCGATAACATCATCGGCCTGCCAGCAGTGCATGGAGATTGCAACCTTCTGGAGCTGTTCCATTACCTTTTCCACATCTATCCCAAGAGCAGCATAACGTTCCTTTGCCACTTCATAAGCCTTTGTTATTAATTCTTCTTTCATGATACTGATTTATTTAATATGATTTTAAACATTAATGATTCATTGTCACCTGTTTGAAGTGTAAATATGCGGCATCCCACACGTCCGTATCTTCCGGATAGAAAGTTTCCAAAGAAATAGAGCGATTGATCAACTGGCGCATGGAAGCAATATCCTTTGCCGTTCCCGCCGCCAATGCCTGAATCATGATATTACCGATTGCCGTAGCCTCAGACGGGCCTGCCACAACAGGAATACCGACAGCATTGGCTGTCCAACGGTTCAATAATTCATTACGGCTTCCTCCGCCAATAACGTGAAGTGTCTCTATCGGGTGAGGAGAAAGAGTGCGAAGATTATCCAAAACCTGACGATAGCGCAGAGCAAGGCTCTCAAAGATACAACGTACAATTTGCCCCCGTGTATGCGGAACAGGCTGATGAGAATCCGAACAGTACGTCTGTATAGCCTGTTCCATATCGGCAGGATTAGCAAACAGGACATCATCAGGATTAATCAGACTGCGGAACGGCTCACTGGCATTCGCTTCGGCTATCAGTTCCGGATAAGATGTCTGTCCCCACGCCGCACGGCAGCGTTCCAACAGCCACATCCCACAAATATTTTTCAATAGACGGATAGTGCCATCCACACCTCCTTCATTCGTAAAATTCAAAGATTCGGTTTCCTCTGTAATAACCGGCCCCTTCGTTTCCACTCCCATTAAAGACCAGGTTCCGCTGCTCAGATAGGCAAAATCAGGATTCATTGCAGGAACCGAAGCCACAGCAGAAGCCGTATCATGCCCGGCAACTGCGATTACAGGTATATCTCCCAATCCGGTCATGCGCTGTACTTCCTTTGTCAATGTTCCTATTTTCTCACCGGGATAAACAAAACGGCCGAAATTATTTTCCGTCAGTCCGAGTTCGCGCAATAAAGCATCTTCCGGTTTACGGGTGTTTGCATTGACCAACTGCGCCGTACTGGCAATGGTATATTCCGTTACCATTTCACCGGTCAGCATATAACTCAAAGCATCCGGTATAAAAAGCAATTTATCGGCAGCAGCCAATGCACTGTCATTATTACGTCTCAATGTATCAAGCTGGAACAAAGAGTTGAAATTCATCACTTGAATACCCGTCCACTCATAGACCTGCTTGCGGGCAACCTTTTTAAAGAAAGCCTCAGGCGCTCCGGCCGTATGAGGATCACGGTACGAATAAGGCTGACGAAGAAATCCGCCGTCTTTACCTACACAGACAAAATCCACTCCCCATGTATCAATACCGATGGAAGTAATTTCCACATTCTTCTGAGCGACTATTTTCAGTCCTTCGATAATATGCCGGTAAAGCTCATATATATCCCAATAAAAATGTCCGCCGGTTTCAATCAGATGATTCGGGAACCGATTCACATCTTCCATTTCCAATCCTTCCGGTGTGAAAGTTCCCAAGATGGTACGGCCGCTGGTAGCTCCCAAATCGACCGCAAAAAAACATTGTTTCATGGTAATTAGTTTTAGTCGCTATTTCATGATACAAAAATAGGGGAATCATCCCCTATTCCTTGTACTTATTTTGACTGAAAGGGTGTCAGATTTGACAATCCGTTTCATCCGCTATTACCACATCCGGTCTTCTATTTCACATCCTCACAAAAACGGGTGACAATTTGCTCGCCTTCCGTATTCCGGATGGTTACGTTCTTCATCGTAACGGCCTTGCTATAAACAAATTCGGCTCCCAATCGGGAAGTTATATCAACATCTTCCAAAACCACATTTTCAATCGGCATTTCCGGGATACCGTTGAAGAACAATGCACGACGGGCGCCTGCGCATACCAAATTCTTCACATGAATATTCCGGAAACAAGGAGTTGTTTCATCCACAGGAAGAGGATCTACTTTAGCCGGAACTTTTTCACCGCTCTCCAACACTTCAACGGCAGATTTTCCACCATAATAAAGATTGAAAGTAATCGGTTCGGTCGGAATATCCATCATAGACACATTGGTAATCCATATATTTTCAACAATACCGCCACGACCACGCTTGCTCTTAAAACGCAGTCCCACATCCGTTCCCAGGAACTGGCAATTGCTGACGGATACATTACGTACCCCGCCACTCATCTCACTGCCGACAACGAAACCGCCATGGCCTTTAAATACCGTGCAGCCATCTACCACTACATTTTCGCAAGGACGTGCACGACGGCGGCCATCTTCATCCTTACCGCTTTTCAGACAGATTCCGTCATCTCCCACATCAAAGGTAGAATTCACAATCAGCGCGTTTTTACAAGATTCCAAATCCAGTCCGTCACCGTTCTGCGCATAGCTCGGATTACGCACCTGCACATCTTCAACCAGCACATTCTCACACATCAGCGGATGCAGGTTCCACGCCGGAGAGTTCTGGAAAATCACCCCTTGCAACCACACATTCTTACACTCTATCAGACTCACCATCACCGGACGAAGGAAATGACGGACACTTTGCCACTCTTCTTCCGTTTTCAGATTCTGGGGGACATTCATATTGCTGATAGTATCCCCTTTCAAAGTTTCAGGATAAGGAAACCAGTAGGTAGGACGTTTATATACACCGCCACGGGCTGTTGTCTGCTTCCAGACGCTCTCCGTAACCTTCTCACGCTTCAACGGACGCCAGTAATGGCCGTTTCCGTCAATTGCCCCTTCGCCGGTTATAGCTACATTTTCCAGGTTACGGCCGGAAATCGGAGACTGGCAACGGCGGGTATCCAACCCCTCAAACACTGTTTCCACCAAAGGATAGAGGTCCACATCAGGAGAGAAAAGGATAACAGCCCCTTTTTCCAAATGCAAGTCGATATTACTTTTCAATACGATCGGCCCTGTAAGCCAAACACCGGCAGGAACAACAAGATGTCCTCCCCCTTGTTCGGAAAGAGCATTGATTGCATCGGCAAAGGCCGATGTACATAGAGTTTCCCCATTACCGACGGCATTAAACTCTTTCAGATTGACCGTACGGTCAGGAAATCTCGGCGCTTCCACACGAGGCATGTCAAAAGGCAGGTTACGATAGACAGCTTCATATTTATAGTCCGTAGACTGGCAAGAACTGAATATCCATAAACAAACAGCAGCAATTACATACAATGGTTTTGTCATTCTTAATAGCGTTTTAAAGTTAGCAAACATACCGAAACATCTTATTCCGATACATGTATTAATTATCTCCTAAATAATAAGACGGTACGGGTGCTTGAGGATACCCCATGCTACGATGGGCCACATAACTACGGTACAAAGCGTCCTGCATCAACGTTACCCTACGGTCTGTCGCAGGAATATCGGTGCGGTAAATACGCAGTTCGCCGGGCAAAGCCGTTATCAGTTCCTCGCGCCAGTCACCTTCCACATCAGCCATCAGTAATATATCCCCCTTGATATTTTCCGTTAATATCTCACCTTTCCATTTCCAGATGCTCTGACTACGTCCACCGGAAGAGGAGCCTGCTCCCCAACGGTTATCGTCTCCCTTAAATGTCTCACGCAACAAATCAGCATCCCACCATATCCAGTTACGGCAGCCGGGAATCTCATCTTGAGCTACTTGCAGTTTCTTTCCGTCGGCAGTAAGCAAATATCTGTCGGTACTTCCCCCCTTACGGTCTTCGCTGGCAAAACACTCCAAACCGGGATGAACAGGATCAAAATCCGTTACCATACCGTCACCTACATGATAAGTAGTATGACCGATGCTCCATATCAATTTACCCGTAGCCGCATCCACTACTGAAACGCCACGGCCATCTTCCTTTTTGGGTTCACTTACCATAAACACCTGCATGCCTTCCCTATCGGGATGCAACTTGCAAAGATATGCCTTGTCGCTATGTCCCAAGCCCGAAGACCACAAAAGTGTTCCGTTATCATCAAGCATACAGGAACCTAACATAACCTCATCACGGCCGTCACCGTCCACATCGGCAGTAACCATGCTGTGCGCACCCATACTACGGACAACAGGATTCTCCTCATCACCGTCCCAACGCCATGCACGTTCCAATTTACCGTTTTTCAACATCCAGGCATCCACAACCATCAGCTTGTAAGTGCCGCGTGCCGCCAATATAAACGGGGTCTTTCCGTCTAAATAGGCAACTCCCATCTGGTTACGATTCTGACGAATCAGATTTCCGTAACGGTCATTGCGCTCAGGCCAATCCACCCGGTCTATCTCCTGTCCGGTCATGCCGTCCAATACGGAAAGATATTCACTCCCGCCGCAAACACGTCCTTTCTCGTTTTTCACATAGTCAGTGCCTGCTGTTTTAATCGCCACCTCAGCCTTACCGTCACCATTGAAATCGTATACGATGAAAGGCGAGTACCAGATACCCGGTTCAATCCCCGGTCCCATATCGTATGTCCATAGGTAAGTACCGTCACTCAAATAAGCGGATATTTTATACGTTTTTCCGGTAGTATCACCCGGCATGCCCGGATCTACGTTCGTTTCGGGAGTACGGACGATATAATCATAAGTTCCGTCCCCGTTCAGGTCGGCCAATGCTATCTTTCCTGCTTTTGCATTATCTTTCAAGCGGATAGATGTATAAGGCTTCAAATCGGATAACACGACCTTCCGTTTTTCCGATACAACCGGCTTCTGTCCTTTGACAACAGCTTCCACCCAATAGACGGCTTGTGCATGAGGAGCGGTGTCCACAAAGTCACAAGTACGGGAAACGGCCTTTTTCGTCAGGCGGCAAGCCTTTCCGCCCACCTCACGATATACATGGAAAGCCGTAGCGGGAGCATCCGATGCCAGCAAACGCCAGCTGAGATACACGGATTTGCCGTCCCGGGAAGGGGCAACCGCCAGTCCGCGATTTAAATTTTCAGTAATCCGCTCTTGGGCAAATCCCTCTACCAACGGTTTCGGTTCATGCTTAGGATCAAGGATTTCATAGAAATAGTTTCGTTCACGCGGGTCTTGAGCATATAAGGAGCAGAAAGCGCAAACAAGCGCTACTCCGCCCAGACTGATTTTTTTCATTGCATTTCGTTTTTAGTTATCTTCAGTGGTATAATACGTACAGGGCCTAATAATCCGCTTGGCACAGGTTCCCAACCGGCATAAGTCCCTTTTTTATAACCAAGCGCTGCAATATTTATATCTTTGAAGATGCGCCACTTCACTCCACGGCGATCCATATCGGCTATGCGATTGGCAGGAAGATTGGTTACTTCTATTTCCAGAGTATTCTTTCCCGGACACAGGTATTGCCCGACGGAGCAACAATAGGGCACAGCCCATAAAGTGGCAACATTCCGGCCATTGATACGTACACGGGCACTTTCACGGACATCGCCAAGTGAGAGTAACCAGTCCTGGGCCGATGCCGGATTTTCAATCACAAAAGTGGTTGTATAACAGCCTGTTCCCATCGTCGTTTTAGCACCTTCAAAGGATAAATCCGTCCATGAGCCCAAAGCAACGGAATCCGGCACACTATGTACCGCAGGAACGCTTTCCACAAACCGCAGGTTCCATAAGCCGGACAGTTCGACAGCTCCCCGTGCAGCAGTCTGATACTTCCATTCCGGAGCTTGTACGTCAACTTCCGTAAAAGTTTTCAATATGGCAGATTCTCCGGAAACCAATTGCAAATAAACTTCCGTCTTTCCATCCTTCTGACGCAAGCGAGCCTTGCCGGAAACGCCGTTCATCGGATTATAAAGCATGGCCGAACGTGCAGGCACAGCCAACGGTATCCAACTTTCCGTATCTTTTCCGGTCAGTGCGGAAATGAAATAATGATAACCTTCCGGGTTCTTCCGACGGATACAACTCAAATCAAAAGAAGTTTTCATCGCTTCCGGTATAGCAGCAGTCTGCGCCAGTGTACGGACATAATCCGTACCGAAGAACACCGTCTTACCTTTACCTTGTTTATTTCCTAATTTCTTTACCTGCTCCAGAGTACCCTTAAAGTCCGTACGGCGCTGCTCCAACCTGGCATACCCCGGAACATCCTCCGGATACCGGTCCAGAAACACAACGGTCGCTCCCTCTTTTGCCAATTCGAGCAGGCGGGCAAGTACGTCCGCAGGCATTAAACGTGCACCGGGAACAACCAATGCTTTATAAACTGTTCCGCCTGACGTCACAATTTTCTTATCACGGCAGGTGGCCGTACGAATGAAGTTATCGGAAATATAATCCATATCATAACCGGCATCGTTAATGCGGTGCACCGCTTTTATAAAGCCCGGAGCACGCCGTGCCATTTTATGAATATCAAACATCAGCAGACGTCCGTCCTGCTCCTGCCACATATCATATACCGGCAAATACACAAGGAAGTCATTATCCGGCTGTCCCATCTGCAAAAAACTCTGGCAACGGGATATGTATTGAAAGAAAGCAGGCGCATCACGCCAGATGCTGTTCGTCGGACTCATATCCACCGTAGCATAAAACTTCCAGCCGGGCCAGGCAGCCTCAGCAGGAGAATAAGTCGTACCATGGAAGAAAGTATGATTGACGCCGGAAACGAACATGAGGTCGATATCCGGCTTGCACTGTGACAGAGAAGTGCGGAAATGTTCCGTCAGCCAAGTAAAAGTTTCTGAAGAAGTATAAGGTTTACCGGCAATATGAGCGCCCGAAGATGCGTATTTCAACATGGAGAGGTCGGAATCATTGGGACGCGTCAGCGAATCCTTACGCAATCCCCGTATACCGAAATCAGACAAACCGAAACCTTCGCACTCCGGAATATCCACCGTGGCATAAAGGTCTATCAGATTTCCCGGCGAGCCATGAGCCTGATTTCTGGTTTTAGCCCCGTGCCGATGTGCCCACTCCGTCCACTGACGGGTGAAATTCTCCTGCAACAGTTCACCGAGAGTTTCACGATAATCGGAGATGATGCGCCGGGTCTTGTCCGAACGCTCCCCTGCCGCCAGAAACTCCGGCAGGTGTTCTTCCAGTTTATAACCGCGACGCGCCAGAAACTCATCAAAAAGTCCTTCCGACCAGTCCGCCCCGTAAACCTCATAGGAGTCGTTAAAGAAATTATGGGGATAAGCTGTAGCACCACCTGCCGTATCCTTGAACTTTCCGTCAAAAGCGCGTTCAAAGCGTCCGAGATAGTTTTTCACGGCACGGGCCGAGAAATGATTCATCACATACCCCTCACCGCCGGGTGCCGCACGCTTCACCTTCTGCAAAGTCTTGCCGCAAAAGGCGGCAATCAAACGCCAGTTCCCTTTCGGAGCTTTCCAGCATAACATTCCGTCTTTTACCTTATCCGTCAAATCCAGACACTTCCCCGTATCGGAAAAGGCCATCAGACGCTCCAGTTTGGCATAAGGCTTTTGTTTTTTATCGGCAACCTCTATTCTCTGATCAAGCGTATTCCCGCCTTCTAACCGATATTCCGTAACAAACAGTTTGCAGGCGGCATCCTCTATCCCCACTTCAGGGCCTCCGAAAGGCCAGCCGGTACCGGTGTTCATATCAATCTGCATGCCCAGACGGGACGCTTCACTTTCCGTATATTGCAGCATCTGCATCCATCGGGGGGAGAGAAACGGAATATCCTTCGCATCATTTCCCTGTACGCCATAAATCGGAGTAATCTCCATCGTACCCATTCCCGCCGCAGCATATGCTTCCAGATTACGGGTCAGGTTTTCCTTATCCACCGCACTTCCCATCCACCACCAGCGTGCAGCCGGTTTGGCATCCAAACCAATCTCCGGCCACGAAACATCTTGTGCAGACAAAAAAACTGCACAAAATGCAAACATGGCAATACAAAACAATCGATTCATACCTATTTTATTTTCTCCAGTTCCAGACATCCCATAATGAACGGTCCCGTTGCTTTGGCGTCATTATCTCTCATCTTTTCACCTATATAATATTCAAAACTTCCGTCGCGATACGGATGACCTCCCAAACCGCCAACCTGGCAACAACGGGTCAGAGTCAGCGTTCCGTCCTGTTTCTCCACCAGCAATTTATCTTTCAAGCCCTTCAGAGCCTTTTCCGCTACAGCGCGGTATCCGGCATCGATATATCCTTTATTCACTGCTTTTGCATAAGCATACATACATTGGGTGGTCACGGATGCCTCAGGGAAATTACCCTTGCGTTTAGGCTGGTCGATAACCTGATACCAAAGTCCCGCTTTATCCTGATATTTCGGCAATGTCTCCGCCAATCCGCGGATATAGCCAATCATGTCGGCACGTCCCGGATGATTTTCGGGTATATAGTCCAAAGCATCTACCAGCGCCATAAACCACCAGCCTATACTGCGCCCCCAGAAGTTGGGAGAATGTCCGGTTTCCGGGTTCGCCCAACGCTGGCTCTTGCTTTCGTCCCACGCATGATGATACAGTCCTGTCTTGGCATCATAGGTATGTTTATGGCAGAGACGGAACTGTTTCACCGCCTCATCAATCCATTCCGGTTTATTGAATTCCGCACCATACTGCGCCATAAACGGAGAAGCCATATACAGTCCGTCCAGCCACATCTGATGCTGATAAATCAGTTTATGCCAGAATCCGCCTTCCAAAGTACGGGGCTGGTTCTTCAACTGTTTGATAAGGATATCCATTGCCGCTTTATATCGTTGGTCGCCGGTTTCACGGTAAAGGTCAAACAGCACCTTTCCGGAGTTAATGAAATCCAGGTTATAAGTGGACTTATCATACAGATGGATTTCCCCCTTTTCATTAATCAGAGAGTCGGCCCATTGCTTCACATAATCATAATAACGACGTTCGCCCGTTATCTTCCACATCTGCAACATGGCGCAGCAACCCACTCCCTGGGCATAACCGAAGAACAGACGCTTGCCGTGATCCAACCGGTAAGCCTGCGGGAAACGCATCATCTCGGAGTCGGCAAACCAACGCGCATACGAGCCTTGTTCCCATGTATCCGTACGGAAAGGCACTGCGGGCAAACCCGACTTATTATAAAGATTTACACGGAAGAAGTTACAAAAGCCGTAACGTACGGCAACCGGCTCCGCCACCTGCGGAGCGGAAACTTCCAGCCGGCTGCCTTTTATCACAGCCACCGCCGGATAGAAACGCCGGTCGGCTCCCGCAACCAGAAAGCCCTTGACCGGAGCATTCTCAGGTGTCATCAAACCGTCTTCGGCATATTCAAAACTCAATACAGCCTTATTGCCGCTGACTTTCATCGTTTTGAAAAGCGGGCCGGAGTATGCCACATCCTTCCCATATTGTTTGGCAAGCGCCCACAAAGCCATGCGTTCACCCGCCACGCGCTTATTACGCGGATGAATATCCGTAGAATCCGCCGCATCCGTAACAACCGCCATGCCTACATTCTTCAGCCCGCTTTGCCATGTTTTGAGCTGTGCTTCACGAATACCGGCCGGCTGTCCTTTATGCGGAGCAATCTGCATGAAATAGAACGGCATGTCGGGTTGCTTCCATTCTTTCCGCCAGCTGTTAATCATATTGGTGAATACCTGCTGATATTTTTCATGACGAATGGCATTCGATTCTCCCTGATACCAGATATTTCCTTTCACCGTATATCCCAGAATAGGATGAATCATACCGTTCCAAAGCGTAGCGGGGACCTTGCAATATCCCTTCTCCTGCTTCACATTCTTCAAAGCAAAATCTTCAAGTACATCTGCATAGAGCGGATTGTTCTTCATAACACTCATTTTCGTCCACGATTCCGCATGCGTACCTCCCCATGTAGACTGTATCATACCTACCGGCACATTCAATTCCTTATGCAACCGGCGTCCGAAAACGAATCCCACAGCCGAGAAGTCATACAGGTTTTTCGGCGTGCACACCAGCCACCGGCCTTGACAGTCATCCATTTCACCGTCGGGAGCCAACTGATGTTCCACCCGGAACAGACGAAGTTCCGGATAATCCGCGTCCTTCATCTCCTCGGCTTCCGTTATCATACCGGTCATCCATTTTTTATCGGGATGCCTGGAAACCGGATATTCCATATTGGATTGTCCGGTACAGAGCCATACTTCACCTACCAGTACATTATTAATAGTAATCGTATTCTCACCGCTCACCGTAACAGACTGCCCTTTTGCAGCCGCAGGCGTTTTCAGCTTCACAGTCCATTTGCCGTCAGCCGCAGCCTTGGTTGTCACGGTTTTATCCGTCCATGACGCTTTTACCGAAACCCGTTCACCGGGCGTTGCCTTTCCCCACAAATTGACTTGCGCGTTTTGCTGCAATACCATATTGTCGGAAAAGATAGCCGGAAGTACCACTTTGGCAGAAACGGAACCTGCCAATACTAAAAGAAAGGAAATTAATCCAAGTAGTTTTTTCATGTGCCTTTGATAGTTTTAATAGAATTAAGAAATGAACTTTATTCTGTATTGCAAAAATAAGAGCTTCACGGCAAACGGACTCTGAGCCTTTTGGCAGTTCTCTTATTGTTTTTGTCGTTTATCACCAACTCCACCCCGCCCAAGACACGGTTATACTTGCCGTTTCTCTTACGGCAGCCAGAGATAAACCGCACGCAGACAGCTTGCACTTACCCCACACTGAGTTTTTCAGGCTACCTGTCTGAAGTTGTCGCAAAGATATAATTAAAAGATTTCCGATAAAAGGCTTTTAATTATATTCCAAACCTGCATACATATACCGTCTTTTTTACGTTTTTTGCATATTAAAGAATAAAAAAATCCCATTTCTGTATATTCTTTCCAAAATATTCCCTACTTTTGCACCAACTTAAGAATAATTATACAGAAACATGAAAAAGAAAGCCAATCGGTTAGATGCCATCAAGATGATTATCTCAAGCAAAGACATCAGTTCTCAGGAAGAGCTGTTGCAGGCTTTGGACAAAGAGGGCTTTGAGCTGACACAAGCCACCTTGTCACGCGACTTGAAACAGTTGAAAGTAGCCAAAGCGGCCAACATGAACGGGAAATATGTATATGTTCTTCCCAACAACATCATGTACAAGCGCAGCAACGACCAGAGCGCAAGCGAAATGCTGATGACCAGCGGCTTCATTTCCCTCCATTTCTCCAAGAACATTGCCGTCATCCGCACCCGGCCCGGCTATGCCAGCAGCATGGCTTATGACATCGACAACCGCGAATGTCCCGCCGTACTGGGCACCATTGCCGGCGACGACACGATCATGATGGTTCTGCACGAGGCTGCATCCCACGAAGAGGTGCGTATGTTTCTGTCACAAATCATTCCTAACATAAAGTAAACCTGTACAACTATATTACAACGAATATATAACGAAATAAAAGAAATGGATTCGAAACAGATTGATGTGATGGTGGCCGACGCCTCACATGAAGTTTACGTGGATAAGATTTTGGATACCATCCGAGAAGCTGCCAAGGTGCGCGGAACGGGCATCGCAGAACGCACACACGAATATGTGGCGACTAAAATGAAAGAAGGAAAAGCTATCATAGCTTTATGTGGAGACGAATTTGCAGGTTTCACCTACATAGAAAGCTGGGGAAACAAGCAGTACGTGGCAACATCGGGCCTCATCGTACATCCCGATTACCGCGGCTTGGGACTGGCCAAACGTATCAAGACGGCTTCTTTCCGCCTGGCACGCCTGCGGTGGCCCAAAGCCAAGATATTCAGTCTGACCAGCGGAGCGGCCGTTATGAAAATGAATACCGAACTGGGCTACGTACCGGTTACTTTCAATGAACTAACAGACGACGAGGCTTTCTGGAAAGGCTGCGAGGGCTGTATCAACCATGACATACTGGTAGCCAAAAACCGGAAGTTCTGCATTTGCACGGCAATGCTTTACGACCCGAAGTTACACGAGGAAGATAAAATATAATTAATTATAGATTTTGAATTATGAATGGGAACACACGGACTCGTTATAACCAGCCTGATTCCTAATTTATAATTCAACATTCAAAATTCATAAGTATTATGGAAAAGAAGAAAAAAGTAGTAGTTGCATTCAGCGGTGGTCTGGACACCTCATTCACAGTTATGTATCTGGCCAAAGAGAAAGGATACGAGGTATATGCGGCTTGTGCCAATACCGGCGGTTTCAGCCCCGAACAGCTGAAGACAAACGAAGAGAACGCCTACAAACTGGGTGCTGTAAAATATATTACTTTGGACGTAACGCAGGAATATTACGAAAAGAGCTTGAAATACATGGTATTCGGCAACGTATTGCGTAACGGTACTTATCCTATTTCCGTAAGCTCCGAACGTATATTCCAGGCGCTGGCCATTGCACGCTACGCCAACGAAATCGGCGCAGACGCCATTGCACATGGTTCGACCGGTGCGGGTAACGACCAGATTCGTTTCGACATGACTTTCCTTGTCATGGCTCCGGGCGTGGAAATCATCACGCTGACACGCGACATGGCTTTGAGCCGTCAGGAAGAGATAGATTATCTGAACAAACACGGCTTTGCAGCCGACTTCGCCAAACTGAAATATTCCTATAACGTAGGTCTGTGGGGTACTTCCATTTGCGGCGGTGAGATTCTGGACTCCGCACAGGGACTTCCCGAAAGCGCCTATCTGAAACATTGCACCAAAGAAGGCAGCGAACAGTTGCGCCTGACCTTCGAGAAGGGTGAGCTTAAAGCGGTCAACGATGAAAAATTCGACGACCCCATCAAGGCTATCCAGAAGGTAGAGGAAATCGGTGCGGCTTACGGCATCGGCCGTGATATGCACGTAGGCGATACGATTATCGGCATCAAGGGGCGTGTAGGTTTCGAGGCAGCCGCTCCCATGCTGATTATCGGCGCACACAAGTTCCTTGAGAAATACACATTAAGCAAATGGCAGCAATACTGGAAAGACCAGGTAGCCAACTGGTACGGTATGTTCCTGCACGAAAGCCAGTATCTGGAACCGGTAATGCGCGACATCGAAGCCATGCTGGAGTCTTCGCAACGCAATGTAAACGGTACTGCGATTCTCGAACTTCATCCGCTCTGTTTCTCTACCGTAGGCGTGGAAAGCGACGACGACCTTGTAAAGAACAAATTCGGCGAATACGGTGAAATGCAGAAAGGCTGGACAGCGGAAGACGCCAAAGGTTTCATCAAGGTAACTTCTACCGCACTGCGTGCCTATTACTCAAACCACAAAGACGAAGAAATCTAAATGATGAACCGAAAGCAAAAATTAACGCGCCCCCGAAACGGAAGAATGCTTTCCGGCGTATGTGCAGGACTGGCAAACTTTTTCGGACTCGACGTGTCACTGGTACGCATCATCTACGTTTTTGCTACGATCTTCACTGCGTTTGCAGGTACGCTTATATATATCATACTATTAGTTATAATACCAGAAGAACCCAATAGATATTACCAACATGATTAAAGTAGGAATCATCGGCGGAGCCGGATACACGGCAGGCGAACTGATACGCCTGTTACTGAACCATCCCGAAGCGGAAATCGTATTCGTAAACAGCTCGAGCAATGCCGGCAACAAAATAACCGACGTACACGAAGGGTTGTACGGAGAGACGGATTTAACGTTTACCGACGCACTTCCGTTGGACGAAATCGATGTACTTTTCTTCTGCACGGCGCATGGCGACACCAGAAAATTCATGGAAAGCCACAACGTACCGGAAGACCTGAAGATAATCGACCTCTCCATGGACTATCGCATCAAGAGCGACGACCATGACTTCATCTACGGCCTTCCCGAGCTGAACCGCCGTGCCACCTGCACGGCAAAGCATGTTGCCAACCCCGGCTGCTTCGCCACCTGTATCCAGTTGGGCCTGCTTCCGCTTGCCAAGCATCTGATGCTGAACGGCGATATTATGGTGAATGCCATCACCGGCAGTACCGGTGCAGGCGTCAAGCCGGGAGCTACGAGCCACTTCAGCTGGCGCAACAACAACCTGAGTGTGTACAAGGCTTTCGAGCACCAGCACGTGCCCGAAATCAAGCAATCGCTCAAACAGCTCCAGAACAGTTTCGATTCGGACATCGATTTCATCCCCTATCGTGGTGATTTTCCCCGCGGCATCTTTACCACTATCGTGATAAAGACCAAAGTGGCATTGGAAGAGATTGTCCGCATGTATGAAGAGTATTATGCCAAAGACTCCTTCACGCATATCGTCGGCAAGAACATCGATTTGAAGCAGGTTGTCAACACCAACAAATGCCTTATCCATTTGGAAAAGCATGGCGACAAGCTCCTTATCATCTCCTGCATAGACAACCTGCTGAAAGGAGCCAGCGGACAGGCCGTACACAACATGAACCTGATGTTCAATCTGGAAGAGACTGTCGGTTTGAGACTGAAACCCAGTGCTTTCTAAAGTATCTTTAATTTGTAATCAGTTACTGAAAGAATGAAACTATTCGATGTATATCCCCTTTTTGACATCAATATTGTCAAAGGAAAAGGCTGCCATGTATGGGACGATAAAGGTACGGAGTACCTCGACCTCTATGGCGGTCATGCAGTAATCTCTATCGGACATGCACATCCGCACTATGTAGAGATGCTCGGCAAGCAAGTAGCCACGCTTGGATTCTATTCCAACTCCGTTATCAACGAACTGCAACAGCAACTGGCAGAACGGTTGGGAAAGGTCTGCGGATACAATGATTATTCCCTTTTCCTTATCAACAGCGGAGCCGAAGCCAACGAAAACGCGTTGAAGCTCGCTTCGTTCCATAACGGACGAACTCGCGTGGTATCCTTCTCGAAAGCTTTCCACGGACGTACTTCATTGGCGGTAGAGGCAACCGACAATCCCAAAATCATTGCTCCCATCAACAACTGCGGACACGTTACCTATCTCCCGCTGAATGATACAGAGGCGATGAAAGCCGAACTGGCGAAAGGCGATGTATGCGCTGTAATCATCGAAGGCATTCAGGGAGTGGGCGGCATACAGTTGCCCACCGACGAGTTTATGCAAGCCTTGCGCAAGGCCTGTACAGAGCACAATACGGTACTGATTCTGGACGAAATCCAAAGCGGTTACGGACGTAGCGGCAAGTTCTTCGCCCATCAGTACAACGGTATCAAGGCCGACATCATCACCGTAGCCAAAGGCATAGGCAACGGATTCCCGATGGCGGGCGTACTTATCAGTCCGATGTTTACTCCTGTTTACGGCCAGCTCGGAACCACTTTCGGCGGAAATCATCTGGCTTGCAGCGCTGCGCTTGCCGTACTGGATGTCATAGAGCAGGAAGCTCTTGTAGAGAATGCCGCCCAAGTAGGCGCATACCTGATGGAAGAGCTGAAGAAATTCCCGCAAATCAAGGAAGTGCGCGGACGCGGACTGATGATTGGTCTCGAATTTGAAGAGCCTGTCAAAGAACTGCGTTTGAGGTTACTGAAAGAACAGCATGTATTTACCGGTGTCAGCGGCACGAACGTACTCCGCCTGTTGCCGCCCCTGTGTCTCGGCATGGACGAAGCGAACCTCTTCCTGGAACGTTTTAAGAAAGCACTTTGACAATTTACGGATAATCAGCCGGCAAAAGATACGACCGAAAGAAGAATACCTTCCTGTTTCGGTCGTTTTTTCATTAAAATCTTTACCTTTGCCCGAAGACAACTTTTTAAATGACAAGATGATATGAAAACAGCAATTATCGGTGCAGGAAATATGGGCGGCTCCATCGCCCGCGGTCTGGCAAAAGGAACCATCATCCCCGCCAGCGACATCATTGTTTCTAATCCCACGCAAGGCAAACTGGATGCGTTAAAGGCTGAGTTCCCCGCTTTGCAAACCACACGCGACAATCAGGAAGCCGTTACCGGCGCCGAGCTCATCATACTCGCCGTCAAACCGTGGCTGATAAAACCGGTGGTAAGCGAACTCAAGCTGAAAAGCAAGCAGATACTTATCTCCGTAGCTGCCGGCATCCCTTTCGAAGAACTGGCACACTACGTGGCAGACAAGGAGATGACCATGTTCCGCCTCATCCCCAACACCGCCATCAGCGAGATGGAAAGCATGACGCTCATTGCAAGCCGTAACGCCAGCAAGGAACAGGAACAGCTTTTGCTCGACATCTTCAACCAGATGGGACTTGCCATGCTGATTCCCGAAGATAAGATAGCGGCAACCACCGCCATGACTTCCTGCGGCATCGCTTATGTACTGAAGTATATCCAGGCAGCCATGCAGGCCGGAATAGAACTGGGCGTTTACCCCAAGGACGGCATGCGCATGATAGCCCAGTCGGTAAAAGGCGCCGCCGAACTGATTCTGAACAACGACACGCATCCCGGCATAGAGATTGACAAGGTATGCACTCCCGGCGGAATTACAATCAAGGGTATCAACGAACTGGAACATCAAGGATTCTCTTCCGCCATTATCAATGCCATCAAAGCAAGTAAATAACCGTACTAATCCACTTAATAAAAACCACATGGACGAACAGATTAAACAAATAGCCGAACGCCTGCGCGGACTGCGCGACGTATTGGAATTGAATGCCGAAGACATCGCCCGAGATTGCGACATCCCGGCAGAAGAGTACCGTCTTGCCGAAACGGGAGAATTCGACATCTCCGTAAGCATGCTGCAAAAGATAGCTCGCCGTTACGGCATCGCACTGGATGCCCTGATGTTCGGCGAAGAGCCGAAGATGAGCAGCTACTTCCTTACCCGTGCCGGCAAGGGAACCAGCATCGAGCGTACAAAAGCCTATAAATACCAGTCACTGGCTGCCGGCTTCATGAACCGCAACGCCGACCCGTTCATCGTCACCGTCGAACCCAAGCCGGATAACGAGCCGATACACTACAACAGTCACTCCGGACAGGAATTCAACCTTGTACTGGAAGGCCGCATGATGCTGAGTATCGACGGCAAAGACTTGATTTTAAACGAAGGAGACAGTTTGTATTTCAACTCCAAACTGCCTCACGGCATGAAAGCGCTGGACGGAAAGAAAGTACGTTTCCTTGCCGTAATCATGTAACAACACATAAATGAAGAACGGTGAATGAAGAAATTCCAAAAGTTATGGTAGAAAGATTTTTATCGCAAACGTCCTTTACATCTCAAGAGGACTTCATCAAGAATTTAAAGATTAACGTACCGGAGAATTTCAATTTCGGTTATGACGTAGTGGATGTCTGGGCGGCCGAACATCCCGACAAGCCCGCACTGCTCTGGACCAATGACAAGGGCGAGCACATCCAGTTCTCATTTGCCGACATGAAACGCTATACGGACATGACGGCTTCCTATTTCCAGAGTCTCGGCATCGGCCACGGCGATATGGTAATGCTCATTCTGAAACGCCGCTATGAGTTCTGGTTCAGCATCATCGCACTGCATAAGCTGGGAGCCGTCGTTATCCCCGCCACACACCTGCTTACCAAGAAAGATATTGTATACCGCTGCAATGCCGCAGACATCAAGATGATTGTCTGTGCCGGCGAAAGCGTCATTACCGACCACATCACAGCTGCCATGCCCGACTCTCCGAGTGTGAAGAAGCTGGTCAGCGTAGGCCCGGAGATAGCCGAAGGTTTTGAGGACTTCCACAAAGGCATTGCCGATGCCGCCCCTTTCGCACGACCGGAGCATCCCAACAGCAACGACGATATTTCTTTGATGTACTTCACCAGCGGCACTACCGGCGAACCCAAAATGGTGGCGCACGACTTCACGTATCCGTTGGGGCACATCGTTACCGGAAGTTTCTGGCACAACCTGCACGAAAACAGCCTGCACCTCACCATTGCCGATACGGGCTGGGGTAAAGCCGTATGGGGCAAACTGTACGGACAATGGATAGCCGGAGCCAACATCTTTGTATACGACCACGAGAAATTCACTCCTGCCGATATTCTGACAAAGATACAGGACTATCACGTCACCTCGCTTTGTGCACCCCCTACCATCTTCCGGTTCCTGATTCACGAAGACCTGACGAAGTACGACCTCTCTTCATTGCAGTATTGCACCATTGCCGGAGAAGCGTTGAACCCCGCCGTATTCGATACATTCAAGAAACTGACAGGCATCAGCCTCATGGAAGGTTTCGGACAGACCGAAACCACCCTTACCGTAGCTACCATGCCGTGGATGCAGCCCAAACCGGGCAGCATGGGATTGCCCAATCCCCAATACGACGTAGACCTGATAGACCATGACGGCCGTTCGGTAGAGGCCGGTGAACAAGGACAGATTGTAATCCGTACCGACAAAGGCAAGCCGCTCGGTCTGTTCAAGGAATATTACCGCGATGCCAACCGCACCCGCGAAGCATGGCACGACAACATCTATTACACCGGCGATGTTGCCTGGAAGGACGAGGACGGCTACCTATGGTTTGTAGGCCGCGCCGACGACGTTATCAAGAGCAGCGGTTACCGCATCGGCCCGTTCGAAGTGGAAAGCGCCCTGATGACGCATCCCGCAGTTATAGAATGTGCCATCACCGGAGTTCCCGATGAAATACGGGGACAAGTGGTGAAAGCCACCATCGTACTGTCCAAAGACTATAAGAACCGCGCCGGCGAGGAACTGGTCAAGGAGTTGCAGAACCACGTAAAGAAAGTGACCGCTCCTTACAAATACCCCCGTGTCATAGAGTTCGTTGACGAACTTCCCAAGACCATCAGCGGTAAGATACGCCGTGTGGAAATCCGGAAGAATGACGAGAAATAACCGCTTCGGAATAAGCAGAAGCGTAGATGGCTTGTAAAAGAGACAGCGGTTGTATCAAAATGATGACTGACGTATTATCTGTCATTCTGTAATTGATACAACCGCTGTCCTGTTCTTTGGAATAAAGACTACCGCTTCCGTACTATATCCTGCAAACTCTTCTC
Source organism: Bacteroides stercoris ATCC 43183 (assembly GCF_025147325.1). Classification (NCBI taxonomy): domain Bacteria; kingdom Pseudomonadati; phylum Bacteroidota; class Bacteroidia; order Bacteroidales; family Bacteroidaceae; genus Bacteroides; species Bacteroides stercoris. Next base: position 1,198,269 of record NZ_CP102262.1, on the reverse strand, counting down.
TGCCGGCAACCACACATTCTCGGCCAATGCCGCCATACGAGGAAAGAGCGAGAACTCCGTTTCCATGTAACAGGAATATACCCTGTCCATAAGCACCCCGGATAAGTTCAGTCCGTCGAATAGTCAACGAATAAGGAAGCCACCGGAAATTCCACTGTTATTCCGATTGACCAGCATATTTCTTGAATAACATAGATGACGAATTATTAACCTTGCAAATATAAGATTTTCATGCAAATAAAAAGATAAAAGGATTATATTTGCACAAGATTCAGAGAACGCCACGACATCATGAATAGTAAAATGCGGACCGGAAGAGATATGATTCTCTTAATGATTATACTGTTTCTGTCCAATAATATATGCGCACAAGATGCTTATATCCACCGTCTCGGCATTGAAGGCCGGGCGGGATATATTTTCCTCACCAGCTCCTTTCTGCGGGGTGAAAACGATATGCGCAAAATAATGAGGTCTGCTTGCTCCGCCCACTTGAAGTACTCATTCCGGCTGCCACCGGGTACTGCCGCCGACCGGGTATACGGAAGTTCCTATCAGGGAATAGGATTGGGCTATTTCGATTTCGGCAACCGCAGGGAAATGGGAACTCCCGTTGCCCTCTACGCCTTCCAAGGCGCCCGCATCGCCGGAATCACTCCCCGCTTGTCGCTTAACTACGAATGGGGGTTCGGCGCATCTTTTGGCTGGAAGCCGTATGACTATCTCAGCAATCCCAACAATACTGTAATGGGAAGCAAAGTAAACGCCTATCTCAGCGCAGGCATTCACCTGAACTGGATACTTTCCCCGCGGTTCGACCTCAATATCGGCGCAACGGCAGTACATTTCTCCAACGGCAATACCCGGTACCCCAACACCGGACTGAACACGATAGATTTTAAAATCGGAGTGGCATATAATTTCAACCGGGACATCGACAAAACCTTGCAACCGTTGCAGCAAATTCCGGTTCCGGCATTCCCCCGGCATGTCAGCTATGACCTTATGCTGTTCGGTTCGTGGAGACGGAAAGCCGTAGACGTTCCCGGAGGACAAGTCCCCGCTCCCGGCAAATACGGCGTAGCCGGGTTCTGTTTCGCTCCGATGTATAACTTCGGATATAAATTCCGTGCAGGAGTATCTCTGGACGGTGTCTATGATGCCAGTGCCAACATTTATACAAAGGATTACGCTACCCAGCTCGACGATGCCAGCGAGGAAGAGGCATTCGGCACTCCCCCGCTTCGCAAACAACTCTCTCTGGGTGTCTCGGCACGCGGAGAATGGGTAATGCCCTACTTTACCGTCGGCATAGGTTTCGGAGCCAATATCCTGCATGGCGGGGGCGACTTGCAATCATTCTACCAAATCCTGGCCCTCAAAATAGATATGACCCGCGACACATTCCTGCATGTCGGCTACAACCTGAAGGATTTTCACGAGCCCAACTATCTGATGCTGGGTATAGGGTATCGGTTTAATAACAGGCGTCCCCGGCTGTATCGTTAATTAGCAAGCACTTACCTGCTTAAATTATCCAAACAATGATTTTTCGGTATGATTAGACCTGTACAACCTCAAGATGTCAAGTACATCACCGATATTTATAATGAGTACATCCTCAACAGTACCTATACATTCGAAACAGAGCCGATATCTGAAGATGAGATGCGCCTGCGTATAGCAGAAATTTTTCCCCACTTTCCCTTTTTCGTATGCGAAACAGACCATAAAGTTGTGGGATACTGCTATGCACATCCCTGGAAACAACGGACGGCTTACCGATATACCCTCGAAACGACAGTATACCTGTCTGCCCGACATAGAGGAAAAGGACTCGGCAAACTGCTGATGCAGGTTCTCATCGAAGAATGCCGGCAACATAATTATCACACACTGATAGCTTGTATTACCGCTTGTAATACGGCCAGTTGTTCCTTACACAGCAAACTTGGCTTTACACAAGTTTCCCACTTCAAGGAAGTAGGCATGAAGTTCGGAGAATGGCTGGATGTAGCAGATTATGAACTGATATTGAAATAAAGAAAACTGTTTTTTGGTCGTCACTCGTCACCTATTGCCCGTATCCCTTTACCAGAGGGCGATACAGAGGTGACGAGAAGTGTGACGACCGGTGACGAGAAACTATCGGTCATCACTAAAATGTCCGCTTTTTCAGCATTTCATCTTCTATAACTACTTAATTATCTGTTACTTTACCCAATAATACACATCTCATCATATTTTGAGGCATTCTGCCCATATTAAGGGGAAAAAGTACCCCAACCCCTTACATTTTGTCCCAAAATGCACAAGGAAAATACACTTTCTCCTTGTTCTTTTTCTTGCGTTGCACCTTATATTATGCCGTCATAACTCTTGATAAATTCCGTTTTGCAGCTGCGAACCATACGGTTTCCATCTGCGGGCTGTACGGCCCGCAATTGGCAACCGTAGAGCCCGCAATTGCAAAACGAGGTTTTTGCTGATATACAGCTGCATTTACAATGCTCCTTTACGACATAATACACTATGGACAACGATATTTCTTACAGGGGATTCCAACTGAAACAGCTAACGTATATACTTTTTCGGTTTACATCTTGGTTTACATGAGCGGCATAATTCAAGGTAAAATGCAACTCTATTTTTGCTGAAAAATAAGATTTCCGATTTAGATAAAGAGCATAAAAAAAGCTTCATAAATCAAAGATTTACAAAGCCTTAGATGAGTACTCGAAGCGGGACTTGAACCCGCACAGCCATTACTGGCCAAAGGATTTTAAGTCCTTCGTGTCTACCATTCCACCATTCGAGCATCCTCAAAAAAGGAGAGCGGAAAACGAGACTCGAACTCGCGACCCTAACCTTGGCAAGGTTATGCTCTACCAACTGAGCTATTTCCGCAGGTTTCTGGAGAACGGGTGCAAAGATAAACAGTTTCTACGTTACAGCCAAACTTTTCACCGGAAAAAAGTTAAATAAATAGGGATGTACGATATTAACCAGACTGTCATTAATAAGTTTATATCCTAAACAGAGAAAGCCAACATCGTACACCACAAGCAGTTAATCAATTATGATTACCGGCCGAGCAACGTTTTTTCGGCCTGTTCCATTACCTCAAAATTAAAGCCGTCCACAACTTTCTGCATCAAACCGGATATTTCATCATTGCAGAGGTTGCCGATACTGCCTTCGTGCGTATGATGCACTGTCTTGTCATGAGAGAAATTGCCAGCCTCAATGTCCAGACCGACCTTCTTATAAGCATCTCGGAACGGCATGCCTTCGCGCACCAGACGGTTTACCTCTTCCACGCTGAAAATAAGCAGGTACTTATCGTCATCCAGAATATGTTCGTTCACTTTGATTTCATTCATAATATAGGTCGTCATCTGCAAACAATCCTTCAACTCCCGGAAAGCAGGCAGGAATACTTCCTTAATAATCTGCAAATCGCGGAAATACCCGGAAGGCAGGTTATTGGCTATCATCATTATCTGCTGGGGCAATGATTGCAGTTTGTTGCATTTAGCACGTGTCAGCTCAAACACATCCGGATTCTTCTTATGCGGCATTATGCTCGAACCGGTAGTACAGTCATCGGGCAGTTTCACAAATCCGAAGTTCTGGCTGTTGAACATACAGGCATCGAACGCAAGCTTGGAAACGGTGCCCGCAATGCTTGCCAGCGCAAAAGCCACGTTACGCTCCATCTTACCGCGTCCCATCTGGGCATACACCACATTATAATTCAATGAATCGAAGCCCAACAGCCGGGTAGTCATTGTACGGTTCAAAGGGAAAGACGAGCCATATCCGGCAGCAGAACCCAACGGATTGCGGTTGCACATTTTAAAGGCGGCTTGCAAAAACAGCATATCATCCACCAGACTCTCGGCATAAGCGCCAAACCACAGTCCGAACGACGACGGCATCGCTATCTGCAAGTGGGTATAACCCGGCATCAATACATCTTTATAACGTTCGCTCTGCATGACGAGCACATGGAAAAGCTGTTCTACAGCCTCGGCTATGTCCCTTATCTCCGCACGGGTAAAGAGCTTTAAGTCGAGCAGCACCTGGTCATTACGGGAACGTCCGCTATGAATTTTCTTTCCTACATCACCCAATTTACGGGTCAGCATCAATTCCACCTGAGAGTGAACATCCTCTACCCCCTCTTCTATCACAAACTCCCCGCTCTCAGCAGTTGCGTAGATATTCTTCAACTCCGCAAGCAGCAGGGACAATTCTTCTTTTGTCAGCAAACCGATACTTTCCAGCATCGTGATATGTGCCATGGAACCCAACACATCATGCTTTGCCAGATAAAGATCCATCTCACGGTCACGTCCCACCGTAAAACGCTCTATATCCTTATTTACCTGAACGGACTTTTCCCAAAGTTTCTGAGCCATAAGATTTAGTAATTAATAATTAATCAGCGACAAAGTTTCCGCCATTTTCTCCAATCCTTCCTGCAAAGGTTTCTGCACCATGGTTTTCATAAACGGATTCAGCTCCATTCCGATGGTAAGCTTCATTTTACATTCCGTCTCCGTAACGGGCACTATCTGTATCCACAGGTTAAAGGGCAGAGGCGAGGTTGTTGTTGCAAACTTGATGCACTTGCAAGGCTCTTTCTCTACAATCTGTAATACTATTTTCCCAACCGGCGGTACTTCTATCGACAATGTTTCCGCATCGAAACTCAAATTCTTCACTTTGTCCTGCGGCAGGCGGTCTTTCACTTTTTCCAAATTGCTAAGGTCTGAAAGCTTCTCATAAACAGCTTTTTGCGAAGCAGGTATCACCTTTACCGCACTTTCAAATTTAGTCATAATACAATGGTCTTTAAAAGACAAAAAGAACTATCCGGACAGCAACTATCCGAATGGCTCTTTTGTCATAATCTATCATTATGTAAAATAAGTCTTATTTTCCGGCTTCCCAATGCGCGGGGTCTTTACGCCATTCGTTCAGCGTAGGCACATCTTCCTCTTCGATGTAACCGGTGCGAAGGGCAACTTCCATCACTGCTTCGTAATTGGTCAATGTCACCAAAGGAACTTTTGCATCCTTGAATGCTTTTTCTGCAATGGGGAATCCATATGTGTAAGCGGCAACCATACCGATTACTTCGCATCCGTCGCGACGGATGGCTTCAACAGCTTTCAAACTGCTTCCGCCGGTAGAAATCAAATCTTCTACCACCACCACTTTCATACCCGGACGAAGTTCACCTTCTATCAGGTTCTCCAAACCGTGGTCTTTCGGGGTAGAGCGTACATATACAAACGGCAGGTTCAACGCATCCGCCACCAATGCACCCTGGGGAATAGCTCCCGTAGCAACACCGGCAATGGCATCAACCTGACCGAAACGTTCCAGAATCAGACGTGTAATTTCCACTTTCACGAAATTACGGAGAGAAGGATATGAAAGAGTCTTACGGTTATCACAGTAAAACGGGGATTTCCATCCTGACGCCCAGATAAACGGGTTAGCGGGTTGTAGTTTAATCGCCTTAATCTTCAGCAACTTCTCTGCAAACAATCTTTCTAAAGTTTTCATAGCCAAACTAACTATTATGATAAATATGCCGCAAAAATACAGAAAGCTGACGAGAATAAAAAAGAATACGGATAAATTTTATTCCAATTCGTCATTTTCATCAGAAAGCGTAATACAGTGGCGGATATCTTTCATTTCGAACCCCCGGCTCAAAGCAAAACGCACCAGTTTATTGTTCAGTTCGTACTCATTCTCCGCATGCACGCTCTTGCGCTTTACCGCCAGCAAATTATCCAGCACGGCAAGATATTCATCCTCGTCGATTTCGTTCAGGTAACGGTAAAATACACTTTGGGGAATTTTCTTCAGTTGAAGCGCCTGCCCTATCTTTATCTTCCCCCACTTGGCAAAGCGGTACTTATCATGAATGAAGGCACGGCAAAAACGTTCCTCATCAATATATTTCTCCTGTTCCAAACGGTTGATTATGCGGTCTATGGCATCATAGGGAATACCCCAACGCTGCAACTTCTCCGTAACTTCCGCACGGCAATGCTCCGCAGTGGAGCAATAAGCAGCCACGCGGCTTAAAGCATCTGTTTCTGTAATTTCTATCATCGTTCTGCGATTACTATTCGGTCATTTCCGGAAATATCTTTCAACACCCGTAGATTGGTGTACCCCTGTGCGCGAAGCATCGTTGCCGTAGCTTCCCCGAACGCACGGTTTATCTCAAAATAAAGTCTGCCGCCGGACGCCAGCATACCCTTGCCCAGCTCTGCAATGCGCCGGTAAAAAAGCAGCGGATCATTATCCGGAACAAACAATGCCGAAAAAGGTTCCCAGTCCAAGACATTGCGCTCCATTTCCTGCTTTTCCGATTCAGTGACGTATGGCGGATTGCTGACAATCACATCATACCGTTCCCCGCTGCCGGGAACATACGCCAGCACATCCCGCTGTACAAAACACACGGATGCCTGCAATGCCTCATTATTGCGGCGGGCTATGCGGAGGGCAGTGTCCGAAATGTCCCATGCCGTCACTTTGGCATCCGGCAGCATCTTGGAGAGAGAAATGGCAATGCAGCCGCTCCCCGTCCCAATGTCAAGAATACGGGCTCCGGACGGAACTTCCTTCAGCATCACCTCCACCAGCTCCTCCGTTTCCGGACGGGGAATCAGCACGCCGGGGGCCACATAGTAGGAGCGTTCCAGAAAACGGGCGGTGCCCTGCACATACTGTATCGGCTCGAAATTACGCAAGCGGGCAAGAATGGTGTCTAAATCCTGCATCTCTTTTGGGGATAAAATCATATCTTTGCCCAGGTAATAATCGACCGCAGTCTGCCCCAGCATTTCGCAACAGACAATGCGGGACAGATTGGCAGCTTCTTGCGCAGAGTAACTCTCCTGCAAAGCATGGCGGATATGAGAAACGGAAACAGTCATAACATTCGGCATTTCGGGCTGCAAAAATAGTGGAAGTTTAAGAGTAATACAAAGTATGGAAGAAGAAAAATACATGCGCCGCTGCATTCAGTTAGCCCAAAACGGGTTATGCAATGCAGCCCCCAACCCGATGGTGGGCGCAGTAATCGTATGCGACGGAAAAATTATCGGCGAGGGATACCATGTGCGTTGCGGCGAAGCGCACGCCGAAGTCAATGCAATCCGCTCCGTAAAAGACCCCTCGTTGCTGAAGCGTTCTACAATCTACGTCAGTCTGGAGCCTTGTGCCCACTACGGAAAAACACCGCCCTGCGCCGACCTTATCATAGAGAAAGAGATTCCGCGCATCGTAATCGGCTGCCAGGACCCGTTTGCCAAAGTAGCAGGACGGGGAATCCGGAAGCTGAAAGATGCAGGACGGGAAGTCATCACCGGGGTGCTGGAAGATGAATGCAGAAGTCTAATCCGGCGTTTTATCACGTTTCATACCCTTCATCGCCCCTACATTACCCTGAAATGGGCGGAGTCTGCCGACAAATACATCGATAAGAACCGTGAGGACGGGCAACCGGTCATTCTATCCACCCCCCTGACATCCATGCTTGTGCATAAGAAACGGGCAGAGCACAATGCCATCATGGTAGGTACACGTACGGCAGAGCTGGACAACCCCAGCCTGACCGTACGGAACTGGCAAGGCCGGTCGCCAGTACGAATCGTAACAGACAGACAGTTGCGGCTGTCTCCCAAGCTGCGTGTATTCGATGGAAATGTCCGCACACTTGTGTTCACCGAAAAACCGTGCCAGCCACAGCCCAACGTTGAATACATCCCCATTGACTTCCAACGGAATATACTGCCGCAAATCATGGAACACCTGTACATGCAGGGACTACAATCTCTGTTAGTCGAAGGCGGAAACATCCTGTTACAGTCCTTTATCGATGCGGAATTATGGGATGAAGCCTTTGTCGAAGAAAGTCCTTTAACGCTATTATCCGGTATCAAGGCACCAGAAATTGGCAATAAAGCGCCCTGTACCAACGAAGTTTATTTCGGCAGGAATTTCCGGCATTACAGCGCCACAAGATTAGGCTAACAGCCTTATTCAAGGGCATTTTTATCGAGAAAAACAGCCATATTATCTATAATTTTATATAAAACTTGCCGATAAAGCTGTTTATAGAAAAAAATGTTCCTATTTTTGCAACTTGTAAATAAACACTATCTTTCAAATGAGAATAAAGTTTTTAGCTATAATCGCAAGTTTTCTTTTTGTATCAATCGCAATAAGCTCGTGCCTGGACTCTGACGACACGGTAGAACTAAGTTCCGATGCAACGGTACATGCTTTTGGCATTGACACGGTATACGGCAAACATTATAAATTCACGATAGACCAGTTAAGAAGAAAAATCTACAACCAGGATTCATTGCCTATAGGAGCAGATACGATTATCGACCGCATATTGATTGACACGTTCACCGTAAGCGGCTGGATTACTTCAAGAGATGAAATGAATAGTATCAGCGGTGATACGATATTCAACAGAGCCGACTCGGTAAATCTTACGAAAGCCATAAACACCGAAAACGGGATGAAATTCAAAATACATGCCCCGGACGGCTTTACCGTAAATGAATATTCCCTTGAAATCAGAGTACACAAGCAGGATCCGGACTCCTTAGTGTGGGATGAGATGGGAAGTGCACCGACACTTTCAGGTGAGCAAAAGGCCATCCTATTCAACAACGAGCTGTGGGTATTTACACAATCTGCGGCACAGAAAACACAGACAAGAGCAGGTGCATATTGGCTGGACACAGAAGAAACATACGGCTGGGATGCAGTGTCCGGAGCTAAACTTCCCGACAATGCAAAACTGGAATCCCTCGTCTGCCTGAAATACAAAGACGGAGAAAATGAGAAACAAAGACTTTACATCGTGACAGAAGACGGTACGGCACATTCTTCCGATGACGGAATAAATTGGACACCAGCCAATTGGGAAGGAAACAGCAATATCCGGACACTGATTGCCGGTTTTACCGATGTGCTGACTGTCGTTACCTCAAACGGTGAAGTTTACACAGTTGACAATCAAGGCAACAAGACAGAGGGAAATATGGGTAAGGCAGAGGCTGACTTTCCTACATCACATATCTACTCCACCAACTTTGACAGCAACAATCAGTCACAGGCAATGGTAGTGGGTCGTACCGTTAATGACGTTCAGCAAACCATTCCCTGGGTTTCTTCCAACGGCAAAGACTGGTATTCATTGGCAAACACCAGTTCCTATGATGTGTATTGTCCGAAATTTGCCAATCCTGCCGTAATGTACTATGGTGAGAACTTTTATATCTTCGGCAGCAAAGATGAAAACAAGCTTGATGCCATTTATTCTTCCGTTGACGGTATTTCCTGGCGTGAGCCTCAAAGAAAATTCTTGTTACATAAAGATATGACAGATATAACTGCTCCCTATTCCATTGTTGCAGACAGCCCTTATATATGGGTTATCTTCGGCGGAAACGGAACAGATGCTGCCGTTTGGCGCGGACATCTCAACAAGCTGATGCCAGTCAGGGTGCAATAAATTCATTATTTCTGTTTCCTTTATATATATAAAAGTATAAAACGAGAATAGTAACCAAGACAAGAGATGTAAGTATAAAAAGATGCTAAATAAAGAAGAACTTGATTTAAGCCGGATTCCACAACACGTGGCAATTATCATGGACGGCAACGGACGTTGGGCAAAGTTGCGCGGACAAGAGCGCAGCTATGGACACCAGGCCGGCGCCGAGACAGTGCATGTCATTGCAGAAGAAGCGTCTAAATTAGGCATCAAATATCTGACTTTATATACGTTCTCCACCGAAAACTGGAATCGCCCCTCTAATGAAGTCGCTGCATTGATGGCGCTTCTGTTCGACTCTATCGAAGAGGAAACATTCATGAAAAACAACATCAGTTTCCGGGTTATCGGAGATCTGACCAAGCTGCCCGACAATGTGCGGGAACGTTTGGAAACCTGTATAGCACATACCGCAAATAATACTGGGATGTCTCTGGTACTGGCAATCAGCTACTCGTCCCGCTGGGAAATAACGGAAGCCGCCCGCCGCCTTGCAGTCTTAGTGCAAAAAGGCGAACTGACTCCCGAACAGATTGACAGCACCCTGTTGTCCCAATATCTTGCCACCGACTTCATGCCCGATCCGGATTTATTGATACGTACGGGCGGAGAAATCCGCTTGAGCAACTACCTGCTCTGGCAATGTGCTTACTCGGAACTTTATTTCTGCGACACCTACTGGCCTGACTTCCGTGAAGCGGAACTTCACAAAGCCATCCACGACTATCAGAAGCGTGAACGCAGGTTCGGAAAAACCAGCGAACAAATCCGCTGACCGGACAAACACAAATTGTAAATAGTAAATCGTAAATATAGTAAATAAAAAAATGTACTATCGTATTTCCTCCATACTCGTAACGTTTATCTGCCTCTTTAGCTGTGTACTGACCAGCTCGGCACAGGACACCAGCAATACCGATGAAACCGAAAAACCGGTTATTCTTTATTCGGGAACACCCAAGAAATATGAAATAGCGGATATTAAGGTAGTTGGAGCCAAGAATTATGAAGACTATGTAATCATCGGTTTATCCGGATTATCAAAAGGCCAGACAATTACCGTGCCCGGCGATGAAATAACGCAAGCCTGCAAACGCTACTGGCGTCACGGATTGTTCTCCGACGTACAAGTTACTGCGGATAAAATCGAGGGTGACCGGATTTGGCTTACAATCCACCTGACGATGCGCCCCCGCGTTTCCGATATTCGCTATCACGGTGTAAAGAAGTCGGAACGTGAAGATTTGGAAGCCCGGGTAGGTCTGATTAAAGGAAACCAGATTACCCCCAACCTGATAGACCGCGCCAAGACGTTGATTAAGCGCTACTTTGACGATAAGGGTTTCAAGAATGCCGACATCATCATCACGCAAAAGGATGATCCCAACAACGAGAACCAAGTCCTGGTAGATATCAATATCGACAAAAAGGAGAAAGTAAAGGTACATCAGATTACAATCACCGGTAATCAGGCCATCACAACCAAGAAGCTGAAACGTGTGATGAAGAAAACGAATGAAAAAGGTAAACTGCTCAACCTTTTCCGTACCAAAAAGTTTGTTGAAGAAAATTTTGAAGCCGACAAGCAACTGATTATAGACAAATACAACGAATTGGGTTATCGTGATGCCATGATTGTAAAAGACAGCATCAAGTCTTATGACGACCGTACGGTGGATATTTTCATGGAAATCGAAGAAGGACAGAAATACTACTTGCGCAATGTAACGTGGGTAGGTAATACCCTCTATCCTTCCGAACAACTGAATTTCCTGCTCCGTATGAAGAAGGGCGACGTCTACAATCAGAAGCTGCTGGAAGAGCGTACCAGTACAGATGAAGACGCTATCGGCAACCTCTACTACAACAACGGTTACCTCTTCTACTCGCTCGACCCCGTGGAAGTAAATATCGTAGGTGACTCCATCGACCTGGAAATGCGTATCTTCGAAGGCCGTCAGGCTACTATCAATAAAGTCAGCATCAACGGTAACGACCGTTTGTATGAAAACGTAGTCCGCCGTGAGCTCCGTACCCGTCCGGGACAGCTTTTCAGCCGTGAAGACCTGATGCGTTCCATGCGTGAAATCCAGCAAATGGGACACTTTGACCCCGAACAAATCCAACCGGATATCCAGCCCAAACCGGAAGACGGTACGGTGGATATAGGTTATGACCTCGTCTCCAAAGCGAACGACCAGGTAGAGTTCTCTGCCGGTTGGGGACAGACTGGTATTATCGGTAAACTGAGTCTGAAGTTCACCAACTTCTCCGTTGCCAACCTGTTGCATCCGGGTGAGAACTACCGCGGTATCCTGCCGCAGGGTGACGGCCAGACACTGACTATCAGCGGCCAGACCAATGCCAAATACTATCAGTCATACAGCGTATCGTTCTACGATCCGTGGTTCGGCGGCAAACGTCCGAATGCGTTCTCCGTATCTGCATTCTACTCCCGCCAGACGGATATCAGCAGCCGTTACTATAACGATGCGTACATGAACAGTTATTACAACAGCTACTATAGCGGCATGTACGGTTATGGTATGTACAACTATGGCAACTATAACAATTATGAAAACTATTACGACCCCGACAAGTCCATCCAGATGTGGGGATTGGCTGTAATGTTCGGTAAGCGTTTGAAATGGCCGGATGACTACTTCCAATTTACGGCAGAATTGTCCTACCAGCGTTATATTCTGAGCGACTGGCAATACTTCCCCGTTACCAACGGTAAGTGTAACAACCTGAGTATAAACCTCACCTTGTCGCGCAGTTCTATCGACAATCCTATCTATCCGCGCCAGGGTTCCGAATTCTCGCTGTCGGCACAACTGACACCGCCCTACTCCCTGTTCGACGGTACAGATTACAGCAAGTACAGTACCAGCAATCAGGATGATATGAACAAGATGCACAAATGGATAGAATACCACAAGTGGAAATTCAAATCCAAAGTATACATCCCGTTGATGGACCCTATCGCCGTAAAACGCACTCCGGTGCTGATGGGACGCGTAGAATTCGGTCTGCTGGGACACTACAACAAATACAAGAAATCTCCGTTTGAAACCTTTGACGTAGGTGGCGACGGTATGACAGGATATTCCAGCTATGCAACCGAAAGTGTCGCCTTGCGTGGATATGAGAACAGCTCTCTTACTCCTTATGGCTACGAAGGTTATGCATACGCACGTCTCGGTTTGGAATTAAGATATCCGCTGATGCTGGAAACAAGTACCAGTATTTATGCGTTAACTTTCGTTGAAGCCGGTAACGCCTGGCACGACGTAAACAAGTTCAACCCGTTTGATTTGAAACGTTCTGCCGGTGTCGGTGTCCGCATCTTCCTGCCTATGATTGGTATGATGGGTATCGACTGGGCCTACGGTTTCGACAAGGTACTCGGTTCCAAGCAATACGGCGGCAGCCAGTTCCACTTCATCCTGGGACAAGAGTTCTAATTTGTTTAACTAAAACCAGAACATTATGAGAAAGAGTTTATTAATCATGTTTCTGCTGTTTGCCGCAGGCATTACAGCCAATGCACAGAAATTCGCCCTGATCGACATGGAATATATCCTAAAGAATATCCCTGCCTATCAAAGTGCGAGCAATGAATTGAACCAAGTGTCCAAACAGTGGCAAAACGAAGTCGAGAAGCTGGGTAAAGAAGCCAAGAGCTTGTACGACAGCTACCAGGCATCCGTCAAAACTCTTTCCGATGCACAAAAGACAAAGAAAGAAGAAGAGATTGTTGCCAAAGAGAAATCCGCAGCCGAACTGCGCCGCAAATACTTCGGTCCGGAAGGCGAACTTTTCAAAAAGCGTGAAGCGCTGATGCAGCCCATCCAAGATGAAATCTATGAAGCTGTAAAGGAAATCTCCACACAGAAAGGTTATGCGGTAGTAGTGGATCGCGCATCCGCATCAAGCATCATCTTTGCCTCTCCGAGTATTGACATAAGTAATGAAGTGCTTGCAAAATTAGGATATTCAAATTAATTTCATACATTTGCAGCCTATACAAAGAATTATCATTCAAAATAAATAGTAAATATTATGCTTAAAAAAATCGCACTGCTCGTAGTTATGTTTGCCCTCCCCCTGGGAGCTATGGCGCAAACTAAATTCGCTCACATGAACTCTCAAGAAGTAATTGTCACCATGCCGGAATACACAAAAGCACAAGCCGACCTGGATGCTATGTCTAAAGAGTACCAAACAGAAATGCAACGTACCCAGGAAGAGTTCAATAAGAAATATCAGGAATTCTTGGCACAAGCCGACTCACTTCCGAAAAACATTGCAGAAAGACGTCAGAAAGAACTGCAGGACATGGCACAACGCCAGGAACAGTTCCAGCAGGAAGCATATCAGTCTATGCAAAAGGCACAGCAGGATGCCATGACTCCTATCTACAAAAAGCTGGACGAAGCTATCCAGGCTGTAGGTAAGGCTGAGGGTGTAGTATATATCTTCGACCTGGCCCGTACTCCGATACCTTATGTAGGTGCACAGAGTGTAGATGTAACTGCCAAAGTTAAAACGCAACTCGGCATTAAATAACACCGGTATCAAACAAACCGCATACCTCTAAACGAGGAATTCATCGAAAAGGTTAAGCCATCAACGGCTTAACCTTTTTTTTATATCCCCTCTGCTCCTCTTAATTTGTACCAAGTTCTTCGGGTACTTCTTCGGAACCGCCATTCTTGCCAACGTCGTTCTCGGTTACGTAGCCGAAATGGCAGGCTGGGATTGGACGTTCATACTGCTGATAATAGCCTGCGCCCTATCCATTGTTTTCACATCATTCACATACAAAGAAGAAAAAGCTGCAAGAAAGTAACAATACAGTACTACAAAATAAGAAAATAAAAATGAAAGAATTGAATTCCACCCCAAGTAAAAGAGATAAGAAAACATTTCTTATTCATCAATTTCTATTTATAATTCTGTTAGCGACCAGTTACCCTACATCTGTTTTTTCACAAACTTATCGTAAAATAGCAGGTTGGTCGGATGAGGTCAACAATAGAATTGAAAGTTTTTTGAATACAACACTTACAATGAATAACCGTAAAGTAGCCGTATTCGATGGTGACGGAACAGTTATCGGACAGGTTCCCTATTATCTTGCAGATGAAGCCTTGTATCGTTATGCCGATAAAAACTACAAGGATAGAAACGATCCGCAAGCAAAAAGCAAAATTGCTATACTGAACCGTATGGTAAAAGACGGTAATAACGTAGGCAAAGCCTATGTAGAAGACCGCGTTCATTTTTTGGCAGGTATGACTCCTGCTGAAATCATGGATATGGGTTATGAATGCTACCTTGATTCATACCAAGGAAAATTCTATCCCGAAATGAAACAACTGATTGCTAATCTGAAAGAATACGGTTTTGAAGTATGGATACTTACTGCATCTCCGGAATTCCTCTATCAGAAATTCCTTGCTGAAGAGTTAGGGTTGCCCGATACACAAATTCTCGGAGTCAAATCCGTTGTAGCTAACGGAAGATTGACAGATGAGATAATTATGCCTATTCCACAAGATGACGGCAAAGCGAATGTAATTCCCACATTTATTAAGGCACGGCCGCTTATAGTCGGCGGGAATAGCCGTGGAGACATGGACATGCTGAACCAATCGTGCGGATTGAAAATTGTTGTAAATCCGGATGACACGACCATACGAGGGAAAGAAGATGGCCCGATGAACGGATACACAGTCAAGCAATATTGGGAAAAAGAGGGAGCGGTCATCGTGAAATGTAACGACGTTCCAAATCCTGAAATAAAATTTCATACAGAAAGTTGGAAAATCAGAACAAACAAATCAAATCCTCAATAAGAGGGACATTATTCACATTAAATCTATTACGACATGAAACAGAAAATCATCAGTGCGCTCTTTTTGAGCGGTACCATGCTGGTATCAAATTTCGCATTTGCAGAGTCAGTTCCGGAAACTGCAACGACAACAACAGTGACTGAATCAGTAGCCGCAGCTACCGAAGAGTCTGAACCTACAAAATGGGAAAAAGTTTTGGAAAAACTGCCTAAGCTCTCCGGCTATCTTCAAACCGGCTGGAACTACAACTCAGTAGGTGACGGTTCATCATCATTCCAAGCAAAACGTCTCCGTTTGATTATGGATGGAAATGTAGTTAAAAACGTGTCTTTCCGTTTACAAATTGAGGCTTTTAACGGCATTGCGGGTTCTACCAATGGAAATGGACAGAAGAACTTACAAGTAATGGATGCTTTTGTCACTGCTAAAATTTCAAAAGCATTCCAAGTACGTGTCGGCCAGTACTATCTGCCACTCGGTTATGAGAATTACGATCTCTCCCCTTCAACATTGGAAACTGTCGACTTCTCAAACATCTGCTATCGCATGGTTTGCCGCAATGCTATAGGTTATGACTTTGTAGATTATGGACGTGACCTTGGTATAATGGCATTCGGCGACTTGTTTACAGACGAAGCAAGAGGATTCAGCCGTTTAAGTTATAACCTGTCATTATCCAACGGACATCTGCCTATGAAAGACGATAACAATAAGTCTAAAGACATTGTAGCTGCTCTGACTTTCCGTCCTACAAAATTCTTCAATATAAAAGCTTCCTACAATTGGGGAGAATACAAAGGAACAGTCAATGATGAATCATTTAATTACCAACCTATGAATCGTGTCATCGTAGGTGCTTGGTACAACGACCCCAAAGGGCTCGACCTGCGTGCGGAATACGGGCACATAGGAAGTAGCAAAGACGGACGCGACATAATCAAAGAAGATGGTTTCTACGCTTTGGCAGGTTGGCATGCAGGTAAGTTCCTGCCGGTAGTACGTTATGATTTCTATCGTGATAAGGTAAACGACAGCAGCCTGAACAATTATGACCGTATTCTTTTGGGGCTCACTTACAATCCTTGCAATCATGTGAAGATACAAGCTAACTATTGTCACTCTTTCTATACCGACAAAGCAAAAGAAATAAGCAACAACGGTAAGCGAGGCTCTGATCAAATTCAACTAATGGGCGTTTTCTATTTTTAAACATATAAAAATCATACTATCATGAAAAAGTTATTTGTTTTATTGGCACTCGTTATGGGTGCAATGTCTGTAAATGCACAGCATTTAGGCAGTGAATACCGTTTGAAGAAAGTGATTCCTGTAGCCGGACGCCAAGGAATTGCCGTAGACAAGGACTACTATTACGTATCGGATACTAAAGTCCTTTACAAGTACGATAAAGAAGGTAATATGTTGATGAAGAATGACCAGCCGTTTCAGCACCCGGAAATAGCCAATCACTTCGGTGATATTGACGTCTATAATGGTGAAATCTACTGCGGTGTAGAAAAATTCGAATATGGCCGCGGCTACAATATTGCAGTATCGGTATACGATGCTGAAACATTGAAATGGAAAAGAGACCTACCTTGGTGTCCTGAATCAGGTCAGGTAGAAGTTTCCGGTCTGGCAGTAGACCGTGACAAGAACATGGTATGGATGTCCGACTGGGTAGACAGCCGCTATGTATATTGCTACAGCCTTGAAACCGGCAAGTACTACACCAAAATGCAATGTCGTCCCACTCCTTATTGGTGTCAGGGCATCTTCATTGCCGACGGTAAAATGCTTTTCACATCAGATGACGGTGAATCACTTTATCAGATACCCGATAATATTTATATCGCTGACATCACCGAAGTACCCTATACTGGACTGAAAGAAGGAGTAGAACCTGTACGAGACACTCCTTTCAGCGTAAAACTGGACAAAAGCGGAAAAGTAGTGACACGCAAGGGTAGTATTGCAGCCGGTGCTAAAGCCGGAAAGGTTGAACTGTTCCGGGAAATGAGCGACTTCCGTCGTGCCGGTGAAATAGAAGGTCTCTCCATTGACCCTGTGAACGACGACCTCGTTGTATTGAACAACCGCGGCACTCAAATTATTTTGGGTATGTCTCAAGGTCCATTCACCGAAGAAGGCTATAAGGGAGAAATTCACGAACTCTACATCTACGAAAAGATTAAATAAATATCCTAAGGGCACGAATTATACTGAATGACTTACAAAATCAATTCTTCTGTTCGTAAAATCCCGTATAATCCGTGCCCTATCCTCACAATTTACACTATCTTTGCTGCACACTATACTCTTAGCGTCAGAAAGATTGTATGAAACAAAAACTACCTTCCACTCCCGGCCCTATCGGTGTATTCGATTCTGGATACGGCGGGCTTACTATTTTAAGTAAAATACGGGAAGCCTTACCGGAATACGACTATATCTATTTGGGCGATAATGCCCGTGCCCCTTACGGAACGCGTTCTTTTGAAGTCGTCTACGAGTTTACATTGCAGGCAGTTACCAAACTGTTCGAGATGGGTTGCCACCTTGTAATCCTTGCCTGCAATACAGCATCCGCCAAAGCTCTGCGCAGCATACAGATAAACGACCTGCCGCACCTTGACCCGGCACGCCGTGTATTAGGCGTTATCCGCCCTACCGTGGAATGCATCGGCAATATAACCCGCAGCCGCCACGTCGGAGTCCTTGCTACAGGCGGAACCATCAAGTCCGAATCCTATCCGTTGGAGATACATAAACTGTTCCCCGACATCAAAGTCAGCGGAGAAGCCTGTCCGCTATGGGTGTCACTTGTAGAGAACAATGAAGCACAAGGCGACGGAACGGATTACTTCGTCCGCAAATACATAAATGAACTCCTTGCCAAAGACCGGGAAATAGACACCGCCATCTTGGGTTGTACGCACTATCCGATACTGCTACCCAAAATCCGGAAATATATGCCGGAGAGTATCACGATAGTATCACAAGGCAAATTAGTGGCCGACAGTTTGAAAGACTATCTCCACCGCCATCCCGAAATAGACGCCCAATGTACCCAGAACGGCAAATGCAGTTACTATACCACCGAAGCGGAAGACAAATTCACCGAATCCGCCTCTATCTTCCTGAATGAAGCGGTAACGGTGCAGCGCATCGAGCTATAGGCATAAATTGTCCGGTATTAAACATTAAATCGAAAAAACTTGTTATATTTGTAGGACAAGAACTCTAAATTCATACCGCTATGAAAGAAGAAGATAAAAGCAAGCTCGTCGAAGTATTCAACGGATCGCTTTGGGAAGCCGAACTTGTAAAAAGTTTGCTGGAAAACAATGGCATCGAATCAACCTTGAAAGACGGGATGATAGTAAACATTGTCCTGCCCGAGACAGCAGTCGATGTAGCAGTACTCGTCAATGAAGCGAATTATGAAGCAGCCATGGAAGTGGTTCGCTCATACGAAAAGAAAGAAGACGGAGATTAAATCTTCCCGCATCGGGAAACACACAAATATGGAACAACAACTAACGAGAATTGCTGTCAAAATAGGCAGTAATGTATTGACACGCCGTGACGGCACATTGGACGTAACCCGCATGTCCGCCCTTGTAGACCAAGTGGCGGAGCTGCATAAAGCAGGCGTGGAAATCATTCTCGTTTCTTCCGGAGCCGTTGCTTCGGGACGAAGCGAGATACACCCCGCCAAAAAGCTGGATAGCGTAGACCAGCGCCAACTGTTCTCTGCCGTGGGGCAAGCCAAACTCATCAACCGTTATTACGAACTATTCCGTGAACACGGCATCCCTGTGGGGCAGGTGCTCACCATGAAAGAGAACTTCGCTACCCGCCGCCACTATCTCAACCAGAAAAACTGCATGACCGTAATGCTGGAAAACGGAGTAATTCCCATTGTCAACGAGAACGATACCATTTCCGTCAGCGAACTGATGTTCACCGATAATGACGAGCTCTCCGGACTGATAGCTTCCATGATGGATGCGCAAGTCCTGATTATCCTCAGCAATATCGACGGCATCTACAACGGCTCGCCTGCCGACCCTGCATCGGAAGTCATCCGTAAGATAGAGCACGGCAAAGACCTATCCTCTTACATACAGACTTCCAAATCCAGTTTCGGACGCGGAGGCATGCTCACCAAAACCAATATTGCCCGTAAAGTGGCCGATGAGGGAATTACCGTTATCATCGCCAATGGCAAGCGCGACAATATCCTTGTAGACCTGCTGCATCAGGAACTCCCCTCCCTATTCCCCGATGTTCAATCCTCTGCTCTCGATTCTCAACTAACTTACACCCGCTTCATTCCCGCTCCCCAGCCTGTATCCAGCGTAAAGAAGTGGATAGCCCACAGTGAAGGGTTTGCCAAAGGCGAACTGCACATCGACGATTGCGCTACAAAAGTACTTGCATCCGACAAGGCAGTCAGCATCCTTCCCATAGGCATTACCGATGTGCGGGGTGAGTTCGAGAAGGACGACATTGTGCGCATCATAGACTTTGAAGGAAATCCGATAGGCGTAGGCAAAGCCAATTGCAGTTCGGAGCAGGCTCGCGAGGCTATGGGAAAGCACGGCAAGAAACCTGTAGTGCACTATGACTATCTTTATATAGAATAAGTCCGGTTAATACCGATTATAATCACTACATTTGCAGAAGTATCAATTAATAAATCACTGAAAATGGATTTAAACAAGACCTTTTCCGCCGTACAGTATGCCAGTCGCAAGCTTTTGGCGCTGAACGACGAAAAGATTAACCAGATATTACTGGCCGTTGCAGATGCAGCCGAGAACCGGAAAGACTTTATCCTTGCCGAGAACCGGAAAGACCTGGACCGCATGGACATCTCTAATCCGAAGTACGACCGCTTGAAGCTGACGGCAGACCGCCTGAAGGGAATTGCAGACGATATCCGCAAGGTAGCCAAGCTACCCTCACCGGTAGGGCGCGTACAAAAGCAGGCAGTAATGCCCAACGGACTGAAGATAAAACGTGTAAGCGTTCCTTTCGGAGTAATCGGCATCATCTACGAAGCACGCCCCAACGTCAGTTTCGATGTATTCTCGCTCTGCCTAAAGAGCGGCAATGCCTGCATACTAAAAGGCGGAAGTGATGCAGACGCTTCCAACCGCGCCATTATCAGCGTGATACACGACGTACTGAAACAGTTTGAAGTAGACCTGCACGTTGTGGAGCTGCTTCCTTCCGACCGTGAAGCCACCGCAGCATTACTGCATGCCAACGGTTATGTCGATTTGATTATCCCGCGCGGCAGCAGCAACCTCATTAACTTTGTCCGTCAGAATGCCACCATCCCGGTGATAGAAACCGGTGCAGGCATATGCCACACCTTCTTCGACCGTTACGGAGATGTAAAGAAAGGAGCCGCCATCGTCAACAACGCCAAGACGCGCCGCGTCAGCGTATGCAATGCTTTGGACTGCCTGCTCGTAGACGGCGACCGCATGAAAGACCTGCCCGCCCTCTGTGCACCGCTGCAGGAAAGCAATGTGATTATCTACGCAGATACACTTGCATACGCCTCTTTGCAAGGCCACTATCCGGCGGAACTGCTGAAAGAAGCCACGGAAGAGGATTTCGGTACGGAATTTCTGGACTACAAACTGGCTGTAAAAGT
Organism: Bacteroides stercoris ATCC 43183; assembly: GCF_025147325.1. NCBI lineage: Bacteria > Pseudomonadati > Bacteroidota > Bacteroidia > Bacteroidales > Bacteroidaceae > Bacteroides > Bacteroides stercoris. The sequence goes on along the minus strand of NZ_CP102262.1, from coordinate 1,177,118 downwards.
CGTTGAAGGCATGGACAGTGCCATAGCACACATACAGCAGTATGGTTCCAAACACAGCGAATGTATCGTAACCGAAGACAAAGGACATGCCGACTGGTTCTGCCGCGAAGTAGATGCCGCCTGCGTCTACGTCAACGCCCCGACTTCCTTTACAGACGGCGCACAGTTCGGACTGGGTGCGGAAATCGGCATCAGCACACAGAAGCTGCATGCCCGCGGTCCTATGGCTTTAGAGGAAATCACCACGTACAAGTGGATTATTGAAGGAGAAGGACAGATAAGAAAGTAAATTAACGCTTAATCGCTAATCACTAATCGCTAAAAAAAATATGAAGAACTTTACTTGTGTGCAGGATATCGGCAATCTGAAAACTGCACTGGACGAAGCATTCGAAATCAAAAAAGACCGTTTCAAATATGTAGAGCTGGGACGTAATAAGACACTGATGATGATATTCTTCAACTCAAGTCTGCGTACCCGCCTCAGCACTCAAAAAGCCGCTCTGAACCTGGGCATGAATGTCATTGTATTGGACATCAACCAGGGAGCATGGAAGCTGGAAACCGAACGCGGCGTCATCATGGATGGCGACAAGCCTGAACATCTGCTGGAAGCTATCCCCGTAATGGGTTGCTACTGCGACGTAATCGGTGTGCGTTCCTTCGCCCGCTTCGAAGACCGCGAATACGATTACAACGAAGTAATACTGAACCAGTTTATCAAATACTCCGGCCGGCCGGTATTCTCTATGGAAGCCGCCACGCGCCATCCGCTGCAAAGTTTTGCAGACCTCATTACTATTGAGGAATATAAGAAAACGGCACGTCCCAAAGTCGTCATGACATGGGCTCCGCATCCCCGTCCGTTGCCGCAGGCTGTTCCCAACTCCTTCGCGGAATGGATGAACGCCACGGATTATGACTTTGTCATTACCCACCCTGAAGGTTATGAGCTCGACCCGAAATTCGTGGGCAATGCCCGTGTGGAATACGACCAGATGAAAGCCTTTGAAGGTGCGGACTTCGTATATGCCAAGAACTGGGCTGCCTATACCGGCGACAACTACGGACAAATACTGAGCAAAGACCGTGACTGGACCGTGAGCGACCGCCAAATGGCCGTAACCAACAATGCCTATTTCATGCACTGTCTGCCGGTACGACGCAACATGATTGTAACGGACGACGTGATTGAAAGCCCGCAATCCATCGTAATACCGGAAGCTGCCAACCGAGAGATTTCTGCGACAGTCGTGTTGAAACGCCTGATAGAAGGGTTATAAATACCATTTTATCGTAATCTCCGTATCTCTCATAGATAATACGCTTATATACGATACAAAACCTTAGTATGCCTTATGTTTTTTTTCGTCCCGCAATTGCGGGACGAATAGTTTCCAGCTGCGGGCTGTCGGGCCCGCAATTGGCAACCGGGCAGCCCGCAACTGCAAAACGAAGTTTTACTATAAGCATAACGACATTTTACATGTGCCCGAAGAATAAAACACAGCATACCGGCCAAGGATTTGCCAGCACTGTTCTTTATATTTGCCAGCACTCACACAAGCTCCTTTCTGCAAAACGGCAGCTCGGTCAGTGCTATGTGTCGGTAAGGGGGACAGAATCAGAATTAAAAGAAACTATTTCTCCGTTTCCTTTCCGGCCTCTTTCCACCCGATAAAGCCCTTGTCGAGCTCATAAACCTTATACCCTTTCCGGCTCAAAATAGCGGCGGCTTTCTTACTACGCTTTCCGCTGCGGCAATAAAGAGCTATCGGTTTATCTTTTTGAAGTGTAGAATCCGCAATGGCAGCAAACTGTTCGTCCAGCACATTGATATTGATACTGCCCGGAATATGCTCTTCCGAATATTCGGCAACCGTACGTACATCCAATCGCTGAATGTCGGAATCTGCTATCAATGTGGCAAACTCGTCCGCCGAGACGGATTCGAAATCCTCTCCTTTCTGCTGACATGAGAAGAGAGTGGAGAAGAACAGGCAAATGCCCGCAAAGAATACTTTCATAAGTCTACTTATTTTAGTCTGAATTAAAAATGCAATCAAAGTTATAACTTTTTCGTTTATTATGCCGCCCATACCGGGAAATATCTGCACCTACACCTCTGTACAACAAAAAAGAGGATGCTTTTCACTGCATCCCCTTTCTTGTTTTTACCTCATTACAGAGGCTCACTAACCATTATTATAAACAAATGCACACAATCAGAATTGGAACATCAGACGGGCCTGGAGCACGTGGAAGTTCTTGTCATATTGGAACTTGTCACGGTCAAGACGATTGTAAGTGTAGCTCAACATTACTTGGGCAAACTTGTTGAAAGAGTAGTTTACACCCAAAGTAGCGGAGTGCATGTTACCGCCACCGACACTTAATGATGTAGCCGGATAGTCTGCCAATATACCGTTGGGATAGTATTGGTCGCGTCCGGGAATATATTTCTCGCCTTCAACGAGGTCATTCAGACCGGTATAACTATAACGGGCAACCACTTCAAGCGCTCTTCCGTTCAAGCCTTTCAACAAAGCATCGGAATTGCTGTATTGATACGGATCACCGAAGATTTTGTAACCGGCTTCGATATAAGCTCCGTGGAAAGAGTTCTCACCAAGCGGATTACCTTTCTGCCATGCTTCGAGTGAACCCCAAGAGTCGATAGAACCCAGATTAGCTTCGAACAATGCCTGGTCGTCACGTTCTTTGGTAACATGTTTGTACATATATTCACCACGGGTAAAGAAGTTATCTGTCTTGTATAAGAATTCAGCACCTACATCAAATACATTCTTCGCCCACGGCAGTTTGGCAGACAGGAAGTCCTGAGTAGCATCTACGTAAGTTTCCAATGAAGAACCGAGATCCAGTTCTGTTTTCAATACGTTGTTCTCCACCACACCCGTAGCGATATTGGCATAACGGAAAGCTGCTCCTACGTGGAATGTTCTGTCTTCGTTATTAATGGGACGCCATACCCAACGGCCGCCGAATGACATGCCCTGATATCCCGACGGCTGGTCGTTGTACTTGTTCTCGGCAAATACACCCTGATTGGCGAAGAAGTGGTTGTTGTAGAAAATATAACTCAAACCCAGCTCACGTGACGGTGAGAAAGCGTTGGCTGCCGCCGAGCGGGAAATGAAGTGCAGGCTTCCGCGGCTGGTATTGTTTGCCATGGATGCCGGATTGTTGTAATAACCGGCTTTAAAGCGATGAGTACCTTTTACACCTTCCAGCGAGTATTGCAGGAAGATATTCTTCTGTGAGAACTTGCCTTTGGAAAAGTCGAAATCGGCATAGAAGTACCAGTCTTCATAGCTCATAGAGGTACGGATGCGCGCATCGGTAATAGCAGCTCCCGATTTCACCGGAGTGAAATCCGAATGATAGTATGCACCGTCCATCATAAAACGTGCGCCAATCGTAAAGTTCAGATTCTCCTTGGAGTTGCTTACATTAACAACCGGCTTATTATCAAAGTCCTGGGCTTGGGCAACCGATCCTGACAGTGACAATGCAGCCAATACCGGCATTAAAATATACTTTTTCATATAATATAATCTGTATTAGTGTTAATAAATTAATTAGTAACCAAGTCTCTTAAGTGTTTCAACAGCATCCGGCACTGTCTGAGGAGCCGGAGCCTTACGCAGACCGTTGTCAATTAAGTATTTCAAGCTCATTTCAGAACGGTTGGTAAACAGACCGTCGCCATAGATGCCATGCAGGAGCTCATCATATTGTACTGTATTTCCCCAGTTGTACTGACCGAAATATTTTCCCATTTGCGCATAAGAATCGAATGAGTACGGATGGTTGAGCATACCGGATTTCTTGATAAGATAGGCCTGCCACGGAGCATTCATTTCCGGATAGTCGTTGGGAGCGCCTGCGATGCAAGGACCGATGATATGAGCCTTGTATTCCAAACCGAGATTAATGAAAGAAGCATAACCCTGAGGAGTATCGTGTTTCAGGTCGGTAGCGCCGTTACCTTCCCACAACAGGAAGCACATAGGAATTTTGCCTTTGAATTCTTCTGCCGTACGGCGAAGGCTTTCGAGAGAGAATGTCTGGAGAATGACCTTACCGTTGGTATTACCGACATTTACTTTATTATTCTTATAGAACGGTTCGCCGTCGCAAGGTTTGGTAATGATGTTCCAACCAAGTTCGTCAAGTTTATTGTAAACGCGCTTTTCAAAGTCCGAAGGGTTCAGCCAAGACTCTTTGAATTCAATATAGACACCCGGACGGTTGCCTGTATCCTGCGGATCATCCACATATTCAAATTTATATGTCAGACAGTCGCGGGGTTTATCCGGATTCCAAGTACCGGTAACAGTGTATATGCGTTCACCGTTAACATCACGCTTCAGCATTTTTCCTTCGGCGTAACGGATTTGGTCTTCAAGAGCCGAGATATACTGGTGTTGTTCGGAAAACGACTCACGAGCCTGCTCAATGCTTGTTTCATTAAACCAACTGCCGGCATCGAGTGCAAGCAACTCCTCATACATGTAAGACATTGCATAGTAAGGACGGAAACTTGCTTTATCGGCTTCTACAAGTTTTTCGGCTTCCGCCTCACTCATTCCATGACGCATATAGAACGCCTTACGGGTTGCCGGAACCAGTTCGCTATATACATTTTCAATATTAGTGGTACGCTTCAGGTTGTCATCGTGATTGGCAAGGATAACACCGTCTTTCGTACACTGAAGGTCGGATTCGAGGTAGTCCGCACCCATTTCGCGTGCCCAGCGCCAGGCCGATTCCGTTTCTTCCGGAGCCCAGAAAGTAGAACCGCGGTGAGCCATTACAGCATAAGGGGGTACATAGTCGCGCACTTTTGCCATTTCGGCAGAGATTGTGTTTACTTCAACACGTGTTGCATCGTTATTCACATCTGTAAAATCTTGATCTTCACAGGAAGTGAAAGCTACTAAGGCCATACCTAACAAGGTTGCACTTAATTTGATTGGATTCTTCGACATAGTTCAATTTTTAAGGTAAATACTGGTTTAATGTCATTCTATATTATCTTAAAAAGATTATTTTTTATTTCTTTCTGCAAGCAATGCCTTTTCGTCCTTATAGGTAAAGGACATCAGAATAATTGACAGGGCGCAAGCTATAAGCAGCAGTATGAACGTCCAATCCCAGCCTGCCATTTCGGCTACGTAACCGAGAACGACGTTGGCAAGAATGGCGGTTCCGAAGAAGTACCCGAAGAACCCGGTAAGTCCGGCAGCCGTACCTGCGGCATTCTTGGGAGCAAGATCGAGCGCCTGAACACCGATCAGCATTACCGGTCCGTAGATAAAGAAACCGATAGCAATCAGAGACAAGGTTACGACTATATAGTTATCGGAGAACTGCCAATAAAGGAAGATGAACAAGGCAACGATAGCCATAAAGATGATAGTAGTCATTGCGCGTCCGCCTTTAAATACTTTGTCACTCAACCAGCCGCAAACCAATGTTCCGGGGATTGCAGCAAATTCATAGGCAAAGTATGCCCAGCCGGCTTGCTTGATATCATATCCCTGAGCTTCTTTCAGGAAAGTAGGAGCCCAGTCGAGACATCCGTAACGTACCATGTAGACAAAAGCATTGGCAATAGCAATGTACCAAAGCATCTTGTTGTTGAATACGTGCTTGAAGAAAATCTCCTTTGCAGTAAGCACTTCTTCCTGCTTCTCGCTATAGTTTTTAGGATAGTCGTTACGGTATTTCTCAATAGTGGGAAGCCCGCAAGACTGAGGGGTATCGCGAATCAGGCAATATGCCACCAACGCTACAAGAATAGCCACCGCTGCCGGGAATACATACGTACCGATGAGGAAGTAACGGGATGCGTCGGCACCATAGAACCAGGAACCGAACCACAACGCACCGTAAACTGCCATCGGGCCGACCAATGCACCGCCCACATTATGGGCACAATTCCAGATGGACATCATCGTTCCGCGTTCGGTCACCGAAAACCAGTGGGTCATGACACGTCCGCAAGGAGGCCATCCCATACCGTTGAACCAACCTACCAGGAAATTTAAAACAGCCATTACGATAATGGCCAGTGATTTCTGTTCCGGGCCGAAGAACTGCACCGGCACAATCATAAACATCATGGACACGGCAGCCAAAACCAATCCTAACGGAAGAAATACACGTGCGTTACTGCGGTCGGACACGCTTCCCATCAGAAACTTGGACAAAGCATAAGCTACGGCATTCATAGAGAGAACGATACTCAGCTCGCCCTTTTCAAAACCAAACTGGGCAAGTTCCGGAATGGCCATCGAGAAGTTCTTACGCACGATATAAAAACCTGCGTAACCGATAAATATACCCAGGAAGACTTGCCAACGGTAACTCTTATACGCCGAATCAATCTTCTCTGCCGGTAATTCCTGCTTATGAGCAGGTGGTGCTAAAAAATTCCACATAGTACTACGATTTTAAGAATAATATTATTTATCACTGTTTAATTTACGGGTTGCTTCCAGGTCGAGCGCTTCTGCCAGTATCGAAATGGGATGCTTCACCTTTGCCGAAGTGGACATTTCAATCTGCCATTTGCAAGTTTCGCAATCGGTAGCGACAAAGTCGGCAGCCACTTCTTCTATCTGCCGGAACAGCGAAGCGCCAATTCCCTGCGATGTTTCGTAATTCTCCTTTTTAAAGCCGTATGTACCCGCAATTCCGCAACATTGGGAATTGAGCACGGTAAGGTTTATATTGGGAATACTGCGCAACAAAGCGATGGAATAGTACGCCCAACCAAGCTTTTCCATGTGGCAAGGAGTATGATAGGCAATCTTCATCTTCACGTCATCACGGAATTTCAGTTTTACGTTTCCCTCTTCGAGCAGACGGAATATGAACCGGGTAGCCAGTTCTATGCTGTCGCGTACGTCCGCATTGTCAATGCCAAGCAGATGCGGGTATTCGTCGCGCATCGTGAAAATACAAGTCGATGAAGCTCCGATGACCGGACGCTTATCCTCAAAGACCGACTTACGGACTGAACGGAGATTTGCCTCAGCCTGCTTACGTGCCTGATTGATCAAGCCGTTGGAAATCAAAGCCACTCCGCAGCACTTCTCCTTTTCAAGCAAATGCACTCCATAGCCTATTGCATTAAGCACGCTTACCATATCTTTGCCCAACTGAGGGAAATTATAGTTGATATAACAGCCGTGGAAAAAACTTACATGCTTCTTGTAATTATCCTGCGAAGCCATCGCATTCTTTTTGAACCAGCTCTCGAATGTCTGGGAAGAATACTTCGGGAACACACGATGATGGTCTATCTTCAGGACTCCGTCCATTACCATTTTCACCGGCTTCAGAGACAATGTGGTATTCACAATGGGAGCAAAGGCAGATGCCATGGTTCCTACGAAATCCGTATTTGCCAGCATAATATCGCGCAATGCCGGTTTCTTCTTGCTGTATTTGATACGCGCCAACTGGATAATGTCGCCAATCTTCACATTCGACGGGCAAGCCACTTCACAGCGTTTACAGTTCAGACAATATTTCAACGCCTCATCAAAGTATTCGCCTCTCTTCAAGCGAAGACGCTCCTCATCCGGACCGGCCTGCTTCGGACCGGGATACTCGGGATTCACCGGAATAACCGGACAATATACCGTACAGACCGTACACTTGATACATTGCTCAAAATTGTTTTCGCTTATATTATTCTGCTGCATATTCATGACGTCATCCTTTTATTAAGTTATCCGCTACAAACAATGCCGTAAGCATGGAAACACCGGCACCGCAACCTTCATGTATCGTATTAGAGCCGCTCAGTACCGAACCTGCTGCAAACAGGTTCTGCTGCACTTCACCCTTAATCTTTATCCGCAACTTGGCGTCGGTGGCCACACCGAACGTCATATAATTCTGCTTGTTGAAGAACGATTTGTCATACCAACTGTCGCGGCCCGCCGTAAAATCCACATCACTGCCAAAAACCGGTTCGATAACACTGTCCGGCCGCGCCACCAGTCCATTGCTGAAATAGCTGCCGGAAGCAAGCACGAAGTTTTCCGCCACAAACGAGATATCTCCATGATTGACGGAATACACCGCCTGCACTCTATTGCCTTTGAAGTCGGCTTTCACTACCGTATCGCCCAGCATATAGACTCCGCCCAGCGCTTCAAAAGAACGGCGTAGCTGTTGCTGTGCACGGATGCCCGGCACAGAGGGCGGCATTGTCGGAATCAGCCATACCGGAATGTCCAACGCTTCTTTCAGCTTTCTTACCGGTGCGGCAGACGACAGTCCGAATACAGCCGGCAAAGCAACGCTGTCGAAGCCGGATACCTTTCCGGCCAACTCCCTGATTAAAGTCTCAAGCGTTTTGTCATTCTCCAGAACCCTGGCAATATTGGTGGAACGCATTTCCGTCGGACTAATCCGCAATCTTTCCAGTTCGGGAAGATTGATAGAAGATATACGGCATTCAGCACCGCACTTCTCAAAACTGTCGGCTACAAACTTCGTATTGAAGTCAAGAAATCCGGCTATATTGACCACCAGCACTTTCTTGCCTGCTATATCATGGGGCGATGAAAGTTGCGTGAAGTCGGAGAACGTCAGCCACGTCGGCTTCAACGTGCCCATCGGAGTTATACGCAAATGATTACGTTCCGCATCACCGTTCACTTCAATACCGCAATCAAGGAACAACTGTTTCGCCTCACGGACATAATATGCAAACTTACCGTCCAGCTTGGCGTAGGGGTGATTTGCGCCAACCCTGCCGGCAGCCGCAAGCGGATTATCCACCTTTGTCCCGTCGGCCAGTTCGTTGAGCAAATCGAATGAACCGGAAGAAAAATGCAATGCACTTTGTCCGGTGGAAATGATAGCACACTTCACGCCATTCTTCTGCAAACGGATGCCACACGTCAGACCGGCAAGCCCCCCACCTACTATTAAAGTATCAAATTTCATCTTTATTCATTTTATTCCATTCCACAAACTCCACCATATATCCACTGGGTATATTCGCTTTCGCGCAGCGCCTCGCCCCATGCCACAGGATACAATCCTTTCCAGCGTTCGTTCAGGAACGAAGCCAAATCCTCTTTCGCCTTTTGGGAGCAATTATGCGCCTCGCCCAGCAATCCTGCCGCACGACAGGCACAGAGTTCCCCCTGACACGTACCCATGCCGACACGTGTGCGGCGGCGCAAGTCTATCAGGTTGTGCACATCAAGTTCGTTCACGGCATAGTTCACTTCACCTACGGTCACATCCTCACATTCGCAAACCAGGCTGTTATCGTACTTGCTTTCCGATGCAATCCTGGCAGCCATTTCACCGTGACGGCCTACCGAAGAACGTTTTGGTTGTTCCGCCACCACCTGCTTGCCCCCCGAACGATCCTCTTCCATGCGCGAACCGGGAAGGGGGTCGTTCATTGTAATGCAAGGCTTGTCGATGCCAAGCTTCTTGCAAGCCAGGTCTGTGGCCCATTCCGCCATCAGCCGGTATGTCATCAGTTTTCCGCCGGTGATAGTTACGAAACCCGGAACACCGTCGCGCACTTCGTGATCCAACAACACGATGCCGCGGCTGATGTTACGGCCGGAAGGGTCATTATCGGCAGCCACCAGCGGGCGAACGCCGGCGTATGCACGCAAAATACGGGTTGTAGCCAGAGCAGGAGCCAATTTCTCGCCCTCCGACAACAGCAAATCCACCTCTTCCGGTGTAACCCGCACATCATCCACCTCATCAAAACCCACGCGGCTGGAAGTCGTTCCAATCAAGCAGATTGTATCTCCAGGAACAAGAATATCTGCATTAGCCGGTTTACGACAACGGTTAAGCACTACATTATTGATTCGATGCCCAAAAATCAATAACGAGCCTTTTGCCGGGAACATGTCCACCCTTATGCCTGCTTTTGCAGCAATGCCATGTCCCCAAATGCCACCCGCGTTTATAGTCAGAGGTGCGTAATAATTATGTTCGGTTTTTGTTTTATGATTAAGTACCGTGACTCCTACAACTCTTCCCTGCTCTTGAATCAATGCGGTCACTTCGTGATACACCAGCACTTTCGCACCGTGAGCCTTGGCGTCGATGACATTTGCCAGCGTCAGTCTGAAAGGGTCTATCGAACCGTCGGGCACTTTCACTGCACCTATTATCGCAGGATTCACCGAAGGTTCTATCAACCTCGCCTCTGCAGGGTCGATTACCTGTGCATCGATACCCGCTGCCCGGCACGATTCTACAAATAAGTTTTGATATGAAAGGTCGTCTTCCGGAAGAGAGATAAACAGACCTCCGTTTTCCTCTACGCAATGGCGTGCTATCTTCCGGAGAATCATATTCTCTTTAATACATTCGGCTGCCGATTCTCTATCGGTCACTGCATAACGGGCGCCGCTGTGAAGCAAACCGTGGTTTCGTCCGGTGGCGCCGGCAGCAAAATCAAAGCGTTCAACAAGCAAAACGCGCATTCCGCGCAAAGCGCAATCTCTTGCCGTACCTGCTCCGGTTGCGCCTCCGCCAACAATGATGACGTCAAATTCGTTAATCTCGCTATTAAGTATCATGTCTCTTATAATATTAGTTAACGCAGTTTGATTTTCAAGATTAGTATAACAGCACCGCTGCTTTCTTATCAAAACAAACAAGGTTTCATTTCGCAACAAATATAAAAGCTATTTTTATAACTACGAAACTTTTTCGCTGTTTTTTCACTGAATAACAGAAAAAAAATCTTCAGGCAAGAAGTTTAATACCTGTAAGCACAGATTATACTTACGTTTCAAAAGGGAATATTATCGGACAAACATTTTATCATTTCTTAGCATTCTGAGTTTCTTTATACTGTTTTTTTCAGCTATATTAGCGCATTGAATACTATTTAAGGCCTATTATGACAAAAGAAGAGAGACAATCTATCATACTGGAGTTGTTGATACAGCATAATTCTATTTTGGTAACAGATTTAGCCACACACCTCAATGTTTCGTCAGTTACGATACGTAAGGATTTAACAGACCTCGAAAGAGAAAAGAAACTATACCGAAACCACGGAAAGGCTATTTTGATAGACCCTTACATCGACAACCGGAACGTCAGTGAGAAAGAAAAGCTGTATGTCGAAGAAAAGAGACTGATTGGAATGAAAGCCGCCAGCCTCATCACTCCCAAAGATTCCATATTGATAGCATCGGGAACAACCATGCACGCACTTGCCCGCAGCATCGTTCCGGCAGATGAACTGACCGTTATTACCGCTTCCATGGAAGTATCGAATATCCTGGCAAGCGAAAAGAACATCTATATTATTCAACTCGGCGGCATATTGCGGCACAGCAGTCTGTCCGTGGTAGGGAAATATGCAGAAAACATATTGGCAGACTTTTCGTGCAGCAAGCTGTTTATCGGCGTAGACGGCATCGACCTCGACTTCGGCATCACCACTACCAATATGATGGAAGCGAGCCTCAACCGCGTAATGATGCAGACTGCCCAGAAAACGATAGTGCTTGCGGATTCCTCCAAGTTCGGACGGAGAGGTTTCAGCAAGATTGCCGATATGGAAGATGTAGACCACATTATTACCGACTCACGCATCCCGCCTTCCACCGCTTTACGCCTGGAAGAAATGGGCATTGAAGTGACAATTGCCGACAGCGTTCATCACAACAGCATCTGAATATAGACAAGAAAGTGTATCAAAGCACCGGCATATAAATCCCGCCCCACTTTGATACACTTTCTTATCTATATATATAATGTATAAAATCAGCCTTCCTCTACACGAAGCCCCGCTTCGTCCAAAACATAAGTCTTAAAACAGCCGGAATAAGTATAAATCCTAAACCGGACATCCACCCCCCGCACGCCTTCGGTCATATATTGCTTTAAAGGGACGGACAGATAAGCACGCTTGCCATAATCCTGCACACTGCTGCTTACCTCGTGATACAAGGTCAACCGCACCTTGACACGTCCGCTGTTTTCATCCACAACAGCCTCATCCTCCACAAAATGGAAAAGATGCTTGCCCTGCTGTTTTACCTTTACTATAATATTCAGATAATCATACCCCCGCCAGATACTCTGTATCTCCGAAGGTTCTGTTTTCACGCCCTCCTCAAACTCCGCGGCAGCCAGTGGCACGGGAGAAACCGTTTGCAGCAAAGCATACAGCTTTGCGCCCGCAACATCGCCGTCCCCAATTGCCAATGTCTCGTAATTGGCAACGATGCGAATGGCCGTGTCCGCACTTACACGCAGCCCCGATGCGCCTTCAACAATCCGAAGCCGCTCACCTTCATCGGTCAGCACCGATTCCAGCCGCCCGTCCATTCCGGAAAATGCAGTCAGGAAATCCTGCTTCACGGAAGGATAGCGGTAATCATCGTCTCCGCACGATGCCAGCAGACACGACAGCAGGACGACAAGCAGACTACAGCAATGTTTTTTCATACTTACCACGCAAACTGTTACAATTCCACTCCGGCGCACGGCAAAAACATCATTTGGTTGCAGCCAGATAATTCGTCAGCGGATTGGCATACATCAGCAGCAGCTTCTCACGCAGGAAGTCCACATCCTTATTGGGAAGGGTGATACGTTCCAACTGTCCGTCGATATAACTTATAAAACGCTTCTTATCCTCTGCGGTATAATGCTCTACAAAGCGTTCTTCCTTATACAGCAAATCGTGAGCCACGTAATTGGTGGCAAAAATACGGTAGTTGGCATGGATACGCTTGTCAATCAAAGCAGATATGGCTACGAACAGCTCCGGTTTCGGCAATGTCCGCTCCAGTTCGCCCAAATCCTCATTGATACAGGATGCCATACGGAAACAGACGCGGCCCTTATATCCCAAAAGTCCGGTCTGCATGTTCAGCAGGTCATCATCCGTGGTTTTCTTATAGTCGGGTATGTCGCGTTTCAGTTGGAACTCCTGCGCTTTCAGATAGTCGCAAGGGTCGTATTCGTACGAAATGGAGAGCGGAACGATATTCAATTCCTGAAGATTGGTGATAATGTCTCCATCGCCCCCCATTGCCAGCATCTTCAGAACGCTGTCCTGCGTAACGTCATTGGAATCTTTTGCACGCCCTTCGCGCTGGGCAATCCAGATAGACTGTTTTTTCTCCGCAATGGTGTAGTGCATATAGCGAGACATCCGTATGGACGATTCCAGCATCTGGCGCATGGTCAGCGCGCGCTGTACGGTGAAACATTTGTTGATACGCACCAGTTTCTTGATCCAGGGATAAATCAGCAGATTGTCACCGATAGCGATTTCCACGGTGTCCAATCCCTGCTCCACCAGGAGAACAGACAAAAAACCGGAGTCGAGAATAATGTCCCGATGATTGGAGACATAGGTATAGGCCGACTGTTTGTTCAGCACAGCCATGCTCTCCAATATCAGTCCGTCTGTAGTATCTTTGGCCAATTTATGCAAGATGCCGTAGCAAAGATTTTCCTGAAACTCCTGCTTGGTCTTGCTTGCACGCATCTTTTGCGCGATAGCTTCAAAAGGGACACCCGGCATAACGGCGCAAGCCACTTGTTGGAACGCCGGGTCAGCAATCAATTCCTCAAAAACCTGAGGTAATTCTTCGTCATGATAAGGGCGGATTTCTTCAAATTCCATGATATGCAATTTTAAATTTTAAACAATAAGTATTTGGTTTCAAGACTAACAAGCGGGCATCTGATAGCCGGTTGATACCTAATAGTTAATATCTAAAATTGGTTTTCTATTATATCTGTCATCACATCTTTAATATCCAGGTTCGCCGCGCGCACCTGCTGCGGGATAAAACTGGTGGCAGTCATACCCGGAGTGGTGTTCACTTCCAGCAGATTTATCTTTTCTCCTTCGGTAATGATATAGTCGACGCGGATAATTCCGGAAGCGCCGAGAATGTCGTAAATGGCGGAAGTGAGTTTCTGTACGCGGTCGCGCAGTTCATCGGGGATGCGCGCCGGAGTTATCTCGTCCGACTCACCGTTATATTTGGCTTTATAGTCAAAATACTCGTTATGCGACACCACCTCCGTAATAGGAAATACCACCGACTTCTCTTTGGTTTTGTAGCAGCCGCAGGTAATCTCCATACCGTCCATAAAAGCCTCTACCAAAACTTCTTTGGCTTCAGCAAAAGCCTTTGCAATGGCGGGTTGTATCTGTTCCTTCACATTCACCTTCGTCACACCGAAGCTGGAACCGCCCAGGCTGGGTTTGATAAAACAAGGCAAGCCTATCTTCCCGATTACATCTTCATCGGAAACCGACTGTCCCTGACGAAGCAGCAAGGAATCGGCAATGCGCACGCCGAACGCCTTCAGATACTGGTTGCAGGCAAACTTGTCATACGTCAGTGCGGCGGCAAGTACCCCACAACAGGAATAAGGGATGTGAAGCATATCGAAATACCCCTGCAGGCGTCCGTCTTCTCCCGGAGTGCCGTGGATAGTGATATAGGCGAAGTCGAACACTACCTTCGCACCGTCCAGCCGGAAGCTGAAGTCGTTGCGGTCTACCGGAGTCTTCGTTCCGTCGGGGAGCTGCACGTGCCAGTCGGTCCCGCGCATCTCCACAATATATAATGTGTATCTCTCCTTGTCGATGAAGGAGTAGATTCCTTGTGCACTGCGTAAGGAGACCTCAAATTCGGAAGTGTCTCCTCCGCATACAATAGCGATTGTGCGTTTCATTCTAATTCTCTATTACTAATATAGCCTCTCCACTTATCGAGCAGCCGGTTCATGTCGTCCGGCAGCTCCGAGGTAAAGTACATTTCTTCTCCGGTAACGGGATGCACAAACCCCAGCGTCATGGCGTGCAACGCCTGCCGCGGACAAATATCGAAGCAATTGTTTACAAACTGTTTGTATTTGGCAAAATGAGTTCCTTTCAGAATCTCATGACCGCCGTAGCGTTCATCGTTAAAGAGAATATGCCCGATGTGTTTCATGTGTACACGGATCTGGTGGGTACGGCCCGTTTCGAGCACACACTCCACGAGCGTCACATACCCCAAGCGCTCCAACACACGGTAGTGGGTAACGGCATGCTTGCCCTGGTCGTCCGGAAGGACGGTCATCTGCATACGGTCTTTGGGATTACGGCCTACGTTACCGACGATTGTGCCTTCGTCCTGTCCCACATTTCCCCAGACAAGGGCGCGGTAACGGCGTTTGGTGGTCTTGTTGAAAAACTGAAGACCGAGATTGGTCTTGGCATCCGGCGTCTTGGCAATTACCAGCAAACCGGATGTATCTTTGTCGATACGGTGCACAAGCCCCACATGCGGGTCGTTGGCATCATAATCGGGAATATCTTTCATGTGCCAGGCAATGGCATTGACAAGCGTGCCACGGTAGTTCCCATGTCCGGGGTGCACCACCAGCCCTGCCGGTTTGTTGACTACCATCAGGTACTTGTCCTCATACACTATATCCAGGGGAATATCTTCGGGAATAACCTCGTTCTCATAGCGGGGACGGTCCATCATCACCGTTATCACATCCAGAGGCTTCACCTTGTAACTGCTCTTCACCGGTTTGCCGTTCGCCATCACAAATCCGGCATCGGCAGCTTTCTGTATACGGTTGCGCGAGGCATTGGTCAGGCGGTCGAACAGATACTTGTCCACACGCACCATCTCCTGCCCCTTATCCACTACTACGCGGAAGTGCTCGTAAAGCTGCGACTCGTCACCTACAGGTTCTATATCGTCCAGTACATCATTCTCTATGTCGTCCGGTAACTCTTCGATCATCGTTTGTCCTTTTTACGGATTAAAGACACTTTCACTCTCGCACACCTTTAACATCAAAACCAGGATTCGTCGGCAGCAGAACCTTCGGAAACGGCTTCGTCCGGGTTCCCCATGCTTTCGTCCGCAGACAAAGAATCGCCTTCCATCACTTCCCTGTTGCCATCGCCTACCATTAAAGTCAGCGTTGCACCCATAGGCACTTTATCACCGATAGCGAGCATACGCTCACGGTACTTCACGCCGTACACCCAATCCTTTTCGCCGGGCACATATTGGATGTCATTCAACTTGAAGCCCGAAGCCAGGATACGCGCTTCCGCCTGACGCAGGGAACTGTTGTCCGCCACATCGGGAACGACTTGCAAAGGTATATTGATAGCATTGATTGTCAGATAAATGATACGCCCCTCTTTCACCTTCTGCCCGGCAGCCGGATTATAGTCCAGGATGCAGCCGGCAGTTTTATCCTTGACATACGTGGAGTCGGAAACGATACAAGCCAGTCCCCGGCTGTCAAACACCGCTCCGGCTTCCGCCACCGTCATGCCTTTCACATCGGGCACTACCACAGCCTCGCCGTGATGGGTATATATATCGATTCCTTTTAATGTTCCGAACATCAACAACACTACCACGGCAATCATTGCCAGGATGTTTATCCAGAAGTATTTGTTCTGCCGGAAAGAAAAAAATTCCTTTATAGTCATAATCACTACAATTTGATGCAAAGATAATGCAAACCGAGAGCAGAATAAAATGAACCCGTTCATTTTTTATGCCGGGGTGCAGTTTATCTTCGCTTTTGATGCAAAGATAATGCAATTTAGGCGCATTGCAATGATGTTTTCTTGAAAGTTTCACAAAAGAAAAGCCGCAAAACACTGTTACCAGTCCTTTGCGGCTCTCTTATCTCTATTAAAAGGAATGATTATGCCTTCACTCCGTTGTATTCGTCAGAAACAGTCAGTTTCTTTCTGCCTTTGGCACGACGTGCGGCTAATACTCTACGACCATTAGCTGTAGCCATTCTCTCACGGAATCCGTGTTTGTTTTTTCTCTTTCTGTTAGAAGGTTGAAATGTTCTTTTCATTACTGTATCTTGTTTTATGTTATTATTCTACGTAATCGGGCTGCAAAAATAGAGACTTTTTCTAAAATAACCAAGAGATAACTCTTTTTATCTCAAAACTTTTTGTGTTTTTTACCGATTTCCATTACTTTTGCACTCGCAAATTGAGCGAAACATCTTAATAAATAACAATAATAAAGACTATAAAGTATGATTAATGCCCAAGACATTAAAATCGGAACTTGCATCCGCATGGACGGCAAGCTTTATTTCTGCATCGACTTCCTGCATGTGAAGCCGGGAAAAGGTAATACTTTCATGCGTACCAAGCTGAAAGATGTAGTCAACGGCTATGTGCTGGAACGCCGCTTCAACATCGGTGAAAAGCTGGAAGACGTACGCGTAGAACGCCGTCCGCACCAATATCTCTATCACGACGGTGACAACTACCAGTTTATGAACCAGGAAACTTTCGACCAGATTCCCATCGCCCACGACCTGATTAACGGTGTGGACTTCCTGCTCGAAGGAATGGTTGTAGACGTTGTGTCCGATGCTTCTACCGAAACCGTTCTGTATGCTGACGTACCCGTGAAGGTTCAGATGAAGATTACTTACACCGAACCGGGTCTGAAAGGCGATACGGCTACCAACACGCTGAAACCTGCAACCGTAGAATCCGGCGCAACCGTACGTGTACCGTTGTTCATCAACGAAGGCGAGACTATCGAAATCGACACTCGCGACGGTTCTTACGTAAGCCGCGTAAAAGCATAAGAGGAATCATTTCTCTTAAGAATATTAAAAGCCGCCTGACTGAGCACTCATTCAGACGGCTTTTTTCTCAAAAGAGATGTTTATTAAACAGGAACCCAAAGGTTTATACTGCACAATGCAATCGAAACCATTCCCTTTAACAACTCTTTTTTCACCCCTGGTAAAGAGTCTATTTTTGTATATATTTTTTCGTAAAAGTAATCATTTCTTCTCTATCTTCCAACAAAAGAACAGAATCTAAATATTCATCCAAAAACTGATAGTCCAAAGTTGGTGAGCTTGAAATTCCTGCAATAAAAACATTATTCAAATCTGAAGACGTGTTAAGTGCATTTTTCAAATTTCTTATAAGAATTATTATATTTCCCCATTCTAAAGAAGATATACCAACATCACTATACCCCATCTGCTTAAGTTTCGTTTCAATCATCGATGACAAAGCAGAATCACTGATATTACTGCCATATCTAAGGGTTGGATTCTCCCGACAAAGTTCATAGATAGCCCTATTATGACTATTACCCAACTCTTTATGTTGCCTTGAAGAGTTAGAATACACTTTCCATTCATCATTTATCTTCCAGGCAGTTCGAGCATCCCCCCATTTATTGCCGTTACCAAAGATGTTGTTAAAGAAACACGAAGTCCTCTCCAAAAATTCATTCCATTATCACGTCCCCATCTATAGCCACCGGCATCAGCTTTTCCTAGATTTTTAAACCAGCTTCTAAAAGAACTCCAAAAGCCACGAGTGTGCACATCAAGCGGAGCAGGCACATAAGGTTTTATATCTTCCACATATTGAATTAGTTCTTCCATTTGAACTTGTTCAACACTTGGCTTTAAGACTTGCTCCTCTATTTCACTTTGCGAACAAGAACCGATTACAAGTCCTACAACAACAAACAGGATTTTCACTAACAAGTTTTTCATAATTGATTATTTTTAATTATATTTGCCTAATATATAAAAAAATATTTAAAAAAAGCACCATGAAAGAAGACCTGTTTTTTTTATTTTTATTTTTCATTAGTGTCCCGTTAAAATGGGACGAGTTAAACAATTAATCAAAAAGCCCCGGAATCAGGGGATCATTTAGATCTTTGACATCATTGAAATTAGTCTTGTCGAACAGGTCACGCAAGTGGGTTTTGTCAGTCAATGATATGCTGAGAATTTGTAAAACTTCATAGGTTGAACGTTTCAACTTCATATCATGTTGGACAATAGCCACAAGACAGTACGTGATAATAGCCACACTGATTTGTATGCGAACAGCGTTCTCTGTTGTGCCCCAGAATTTCTTTATCTTGAGATGCTGCTTGAGCCATTTGAAGAACAGCTCGATTAACCATCTTTTCTTATAAAGATCGGCGACATCCAGTGCAGAAAGTTGTTTTGCATTCGTCAAAAAAGTGAACTCACGGTCATCCTCTTCGTCGTAATATCGGACGAGTCTGAATGACTCAGGATATTTTTTCTCGGAGAGATATCCGGTCAGTTTCACTTCCGCATCTGTCATTATGTTCTTTGGCATTCTTCGCTTCCATCTGACTGTCTTATACTTTAAGTTCGTCTTGGCTCTGACAACAAAGAAAGAGTCTGTAAGATGTATCCTATAGAGTTCTTTAAAGGAGTCATAAGCCCTGTCGAATATATAATAAGCATTTGGTTCATAATGGATTGAAGACATTGCTGTGGAATCATGCTTTGATGCAGTAGTTACAGTATAGAAGGCAGGAACTTGTGCTTCAATGTCGTATAAGACATGAGCTTTCACCCCTCCTTTCTTGCTTCGGAACTTTGCCCATGGGAATGTTGCAAGACACAACGGAATCGTTGTTGAATCAAACGCATATTTCTTTCCGGAAATGTCAAGGATGTTGGTCGTCCGCTTCTCGCAGGCTTCCTTCATCATATAGAATGCAAAGTCTTCGAAGATTCTGTAATCACGGTTCTGGTTCGCTGTCGCAAGAGTTGTCTTGGCTATCGGTTCACGACCTAAACCAAGATGATATTGCTTGGCCCTATGCGCCTCGAAAGCAACGACTAAGTCTCGCAGGCTCTCACGGTTACTCAGTTGTCCAAACATCATCGCGAGCATCTGATTCCAGCAAGTGAAATGTTTCACATATCTGTTGCCATCATACTTGCGAACATAGTTGTTGAACTGAGTCCTGTTCAGAAAAGCGGTTAATTGAGAGAATACGTATTTGTCTTGGAACATAGCAGCCATTTGTATTAGACTGCAAAGTTGCAAAATCAAGTCCGTTTCATTTCAAAAAACCGTGTAATTGACTATATTTCAATAATTTCAAAGAACTATTTATCCACTTTTACGGGACAGTAGTGCCAACTTTCATTAAAAAGTCTCCGGAATAAATTTTCCCATTCGCTTTCAATTTAGAGTGTGTAGCAGGCATCAGGTTGATTTCGTCTACTCTATATTGTTTATTCGAATCTAATCCTTGTAGCTTCACCGGCATTAGTTTTTCCTTAAAACGAGGATAAATATCATAGGCAAACAAAACAGCTTTATCCCTATCTTTACTTACATAGTTAATGGCCATATGATTACTTTCATACGGAGAAACTAAACGGTATTGCATACCATCCATTATGGCATTTTGTAAGCGTTTCCAATTGGCTACAGCCATTTGACAATAAGCAATTTCACCGGTAGTAAGCTCTTTCAATCCTATATCAAAACCGAGTTTACACATGGAAGCCACATCCGTACGAAATTTGACAGAGGCTGCCTTGTTCCAACCGGTTACATGTGCACACATGGCTTTAGCCGGAAAAAACTGAGAAAAACCCCATTGAATATAAATACGTTCCACAGGATTGGTATTGTCACTACACCAAAATTCCGTAAAATATTTTAATGCTTCATAATCACACCTTGCACCCCCACCAGAACAAAGCATCATCGGTACATCAGGATAGTTTTTCTTAATACGTTTCAAGACATTATAAATACCACGCACATGCTCAATATACAACTGTCCTTGTTTCTCCTTCCAATAAGGAGAATAGATATTGGTAATCGGGCTATTGCAATCCCATTTAAAGAAAGCTACACCTGGATTCTCCTCTAAAATACCTGCCACAACATTATAAACATAGTCCTGTACTTTGGGATTACTTAAATCCAATACCAACTGATTACGATAATAATAGGTTTCTCGATTAGGCAATTTAATAGCCCAGTCAGGATGCTTTTCGAACAATGCACTTTTTGGATTTACCATTTCCGGTTCAATCCAAATTCCAAATTTTACTCCTGCTTTTTCAGCCGATTTCACTAAAGCAGATATTCCACCGGGAAGCTTATCTTGAGTTACTTCCCAATCTCCCAAACCGGCACGATCATTCTTACGAGGATATTTATTGCCAAACCATCCATCATCCAGCAAAAACATATCTACTCCCAAATATTTAGCCTCTTTCATCAATTTAACAAGTATTTCCTCATTGAAATTGAACTTTGTATTCTCCCAATTATTCAATAATGTCATGCGGTCGTTTTGCCCATCTTTAAGACTATAATTAATAGCCCATTCGTGAAAGTTTCGGCTACCTTCTCCTGTGCCATTGTAACTTAAAGTAAAAATAAACTCAGGCGTAGAAAAAACTTCACCAGCCTTCAGCTCATAGTTGGAGGCATAAGGATTAATAGCAGGAATAACGCGCAAATTGCCCACGTTGTCTACTTCAAAGGTGAAACGAAAGTTACCGGTCCACCCTAAAGTACCCATCAGAACCGTCCCCTGATGTTCATTGACCGGCTGGTCTAATCCTACTTCAAAAAAAGGATAAGCATGCATGGCAGCACGACTTCCAAGTTTGGTATCGATCACTTTCTTACCAAATTGCAATTGCTGACTGCTCATATGCGCTTCCTTAGCCCAGTCACCGCTGAATTCAGTCAGATAATAACTGGAATTATTAAAGTAAAGCATTGTGGAAGCATAAGTAGATAAAATAATCGGTTTCCGTTCTTGGTGCTTGATTTCGCTCCAAGTTTTGATGATATTCTCTTTCGGATAAGCTACATAATGTAAGATTACATCTACCGGATATTGATCATCGCGCAACTGTATGACTGTTTCCACACCTCCTTCCACCGGTTGATTGTATGAAGTAACATAATATAATATAGTAGAAAGATTTCCATCACTGTGACTGATACCAAGGGCAGGTTCAAAAAAATCTTCATTGCCAGAGC
This sequence comes from Bacteroides stercoris ATCC 43183, assembly GCF_025147325.1. NCBI lineage: Bacteria > Pseudomonadati > Bacteroidota > Bacteroidia > Bacteroidales > Bacteroidaceae > Bacteroides > Bacteroides stercoris. Next base: position 1,155,217 of record NZ_CP102262.1, on the reverse strand, counting down.
CACTATACACCTCCCAACCACGTTTACTGACACTACCGTCCGAGGCAGCATATACATTCCATGGAAAATCCCGTACATCTCGTTCATACAACAATTTCTTACCTAAATAAGTCTGATACAAACGCCCATTTTCTCCAACTTGAAGTATCAAATCTATATTATCGGTAGAGATACGAATTGTTCTATTATTCTCCGCATTTATACACACTAAAGATAATAATGCAAAAAAAGAAATAAGCAGTTGTTTTTTCATGATACTATTATTTATTAATCTTGAAAATCACAGCAGATACAGGTGACATGTTTATGCGGTCTTCTATTGTGCCTGCTTTATACTTTACCTGTTTCTTATCACCTATCACTATTTCCCATTTTCCAGACTTGAATGCCGGAAATTTAGCTGCCACTTTCTTAGCACTTGGATTCACAGCTACACAATAACGTTCTCCATCCGCTTCACGCAAATAGATCAAAGGATAAGGCTGCTCCACATTACTGATCATCTTCCAGTCTCCCGTATTTCCCAAGGCCTTGGAAGAACCACGCAATTTCAATACATCACGTACATAATTCAGCAAAGAGTTCTCATCTGCCTGCTGTTGTTCCACAGTGGGGGCATCCTCTTCCGGGTCAACCGGAATATACAACTTTTCTGCGGGAGCAGTAGAAAAGCCAAAATTAACAGACCCGTTCCACTGCATCGGCGTGCGACTTCCGGCACGATTTCGCGAAGCAAGTACACTACCTTCAACATCTGGCAGTCCTTCAATGTACTTCATACCTATTTCATCACCATAATAGATGCAAGGAACTCCTGGCATAGTCAATAAGAAAGTCATTGCTACTTTCAACTGTTTCAAATCTGTACGTTTTCCACAAGCCAGACGCCATATATCATGATTGGAAGTCGGTAGAGAGATATATCCTTTTCCTTTCGTCTTTCCATATTCTTTTTGGTACATTTCTATAAACTGCTTAACTTGTCCTGCTCCTTCCAACCCGAAATAACAATTGATATCTTCCGTTTTTTTCTTATTGAAGAAAAGGGAAGTATACCCCTTTCGTCCGATATGGAACAGAAAATCGATATGGAATCCGCCACCAATAGAATTGGTTGGCTCTCCCCATTCGGCAATAAAAGCTCCCTCTGGATATTTTTCTTTGAACCAAGTGCTAATACCTGTCCATAAACGGCTTGTCTCGATATGCTTCGGATCATTCTTTATCAGACTGTATGCCATATCCACCCGAAAGCCATCCATACCTTTGTCCATCCAAAAAGAAATAATATTCTTCAATTCACGTCGAACTGCTTGCGGACCAGGGGCATCTACCGATTGTTCCCAAGGATGCTCCGGATTGGGATTGGCATACCCATAGTTCAGTGCCGGCTGGCAATCGAAAAAATTCTTCATATAATTACCGTCGCGCTCACAATCTGTAGAGACAAACTGTTTCGGTTTTTCCGTTTTTGAAGGTGTCCAAATGAAATAATCGCTATACTGTAAATTCGCATCAGACTGCTTGGATTGTAAAAACCAAGGGTGTTTGTCAGAAGTATGCCCTGCTACAAGATCCATAAAAATCTTCATTCCTTTTTCATGTACTTTCTGTACAAGACTCACCAACTGAGAATTTGTTCCATAACGCTCATCCACAGAATAGAAATCTGTCACATCGTATCCACCATCAAAAAACTCAGAAGAAAATACCGGACTAATCCAAATCGTGTTCACTCCAATGGACTTGATATAATCTAATTGCGATTCTATTCCTTTCAAGTCGCCGATACCGTCACCATCACTATCTTTGAAAGAGGCCGGATAGATTTGATAAACCACCGCCTTTTCCAACCACTGCGGAAGATGTTGTGCCTTTACTATTCCGCTAACGAGGAACAGACTAACAAATATAATCCATTTCATAATTTCTACTCTTTTCATTGTTTTTCTATAATAATTCAAACATCAATCAATAAAAAAAAGAATAGAGACCGGGAGATGTACCCCAATGTCGCATCACTCCCGGCCTCAACCATCATTTATATAAATTACAGCAATTTATATATTATACTTAATTTTCTTCCCAGCCCGGATTCTGTGCCAAAGCCGGATTTATCACTCTAACATTTCTCGGTATAGGACGAAGATATTTCTTATCATCCCATTCCCGTTGGAATGCTTCTCCCCAAACCAAATAACCACTTTTATCACCCGAAAGAGTAAGGTTACCGCCAAGCTGCACAAACTTAACTCCTGCAATACTGGGTTTAGTACCTTTGTAGAAGCATACATCATTCTTTCCGTCACCGTCCAAATCGTACCCTTCATTCACTTTCGGGATGTAAATACCTTCCCATTTTGTCCTATTTGCAGCCAATAAATCAGCAGCTTTCCAGCGCATCAAGTCATCATAGCGACGGTCTTCGGCAATCAGCTCAATGGCACGTTCACGTCTAATTTCCAATAAATACTTGTCCGATATATTTGGATAATAAGTTTCCTGCATATAAGTATCCGCCGTTTCCGGTTCCTTACCATTGACACCGGCACGCTCGCGCAGCAATTTAATCGTCTTATTCCATATATCCGAAGTGAATTCACCGAGCTCGGCTTTAGCCTCCGCATAAATCAATAATATCTCGGCATATCGGAATATAGGCATTGCATTTGTAGCCTCTGCTTGGCCATCGTAAAATGTATTATCCAAAGACCATTTCATCATGTGATAACCGCTCAATGTGATAGTAAAATCCGGTAAAACAGTTATTTCCTTGTCTTTATCTATACGTTTGTAACCCGGAGTACGAATTGTCTGCTTCAGGCGACAGTCACGATCTTTTACTTCCTGCGGAAAAGTCATCGTTTCATAACCTGCCTTATCCGTAAAACGACTGCCATCTCTCATCAAATAAGTATTAACAAAGGAACGAGTCAATGACCAACGAGAGCCTGACGTTGCAGAGTTATACTTCCATGTCACATCGTGCCAACGACGGAATTCTGCATCATACACCTGTGCCCAAATAGTCTCATCCAAAATAGAACGCACACCTACCCGGTTCTCTGCTGTAAACAATTTACGATAGTCCTTTTCAGCTTCACCGGTATTCAACAGTTTATATTGCTTAGAATTTATCAACTCTTCTGCCGCCAAAGCAGCCTCTCTGATCCATTTATCAGCATCCGGCAGATTCATTTCCGGATGATATTTGCGGAATGTACCTTCATGCAAACATACACGTGCTTTCATGGCCAACGCCACATACCGGGTTACTGTTGTACAAGTTTCATCTTTCTTGTCAGTAAGGTATTTTACAGCCTCATTCAAATCCTCCAACACCTTATCCATTACAAACTCCCTTGAATCACGAGGTTTATACAATGCTTCATCATCAGGCTCTAAACAGTAATCATAATAAGGAACTCCACCGAAAGTTTTCACTTTCTCAAAATAGAATTTGCCACGCCAGAACTTAGCTAATCCCATATATTTATTCTTAATATCATCACTTACAGGCGACTGTTTCAAGCGGTCAATGAAATAGTTGATATTCCGTAAGTCACTCCAGCTCCATCCGCCTTGATTGTCGGGCCCATACCCCGAGGTCAAATACGAACTTACCGAAACCACCTCCATAATATCGGCTACACCGTCTCCGGTAGCTACACCAACTCCTGGCATATCTTTTTCATAAAAAGAATTTGCATAAAGACTTATCTCGCGCTCTGTCTTAAAAAAATCGTCAGGCGTTATCTTATTTTTTGGATATTCAGTCAAAAAATCTTCGCACGACGCGAACATCAGTCCCAATGCCATTGCATATAAATATATTTTTTTCATAATCTTCCCTCTTTTTTAGAATGAAACATTCAATCCTACCGTATACGTTTTCAGCATCGGATAACTATATCCTTGTTCTTCACCTTTACGGTCTTTCAAATCGACATCACCGCCCTTGATAACTTCAGGGTCAAAATTCTCACATATATTGGAGAAAGTAAAGAGATTTTCGCCTGTAAAATAAATCTTCAATCCGGTCAGTCCTAACTTAGACACCCATGCTTGCGGCAATGAATAATCAACAGTCAGCGCTTTCAGACGCAAGTAAGAAGCATCCTGCATATAGCGGTTGTTTGGCGTTCCCATCGGACGTCCGCCATTTTCAGAAGAATATCCCACCAAACGGGGCCAATAAGCGTTGGGGTTAGGATTCTCCTCCGTCCAACGGTTCTCATGCATCTTCAGCGAATAGCCGTAAGGACGATTGTACTTGCCCCAGAAAAATCCTGTTTCCTGTCCCGGATACCAATCTCTTTTTCCTACACCTTGAAAGAAAGCGGAAATTCCGATGCCTTTCCAACCTACATTCAAATTGAAACCGTAGTGATAACGTTCCTCCTCATTGCCGACAATAACCAAGTCACCATGATCGCTCAGCGTTTGTGCACCCTTATCAATTTTACCGTCTCCATTCAAATCAGCAAATTTCAAGTCACCGGGTTGCCATATCTTAGAGTCTGAAATCTTTATATAATCCTGATCTGCATGATTAGCTATTTCATCATAACTGGTGAACAAGCCTTCGATGTTGTACCCCCAAATATCACCAATGCGATAACCTTCATAGTAATCACTCAACTTACCGGTAGCATTGTTATATTTGGTAATCCAACTTTGGCTATCCCATAACATGAACTTCACTCCATAATGGAAATCGCTGCCTGCCAACTTGAAATTATCTCTCCATGAAAGAGTCAATTCCCATCCTTTTGTTTTTAAATTGGCATAGTTGCCTTTGGGTTGAGTAGTACCCAGTACTTCCGGAAGCGTAGGCCCTACGGTATACATATCAGTCGTATTACGGCGGTACCAATCGAATCCTATCGTCAGGCGGTTTTTAAACATATCCACATCTACACCCACATCATATGTGGTAACCTTTTCCCAAGTCAGATTATTAGGAATCAACCCCGGATAACTTGTATAATTCACTTGTCCGTCACCTACAATCACACCGGTTTTATCAATACTCATGGTGGGCAAGAACTTATAAGGATCTACATTACCATTGCCCAATGCACCGACTGAGAATCTCAACTTCAGGTTATCGAGCCAGGAACGAGTACCCTCCATAAACTTTTCTTCCGAGATGCGCCATGCTGCTGAAGCAGAAGGGAAGAAGCCCCACATCTCATTAACAGGGAATTTAGACGAACCGTCATAACGTCCGCTTGTTTCAATGAGATAACGTCCCTTATATCCATAGTTCAAACGATAGAACACACCTACATAAGACCAGTTCTTGTCACCTTGTTCTAGTTTATAGTTCAAACCATCCATTAAATCATAATTCGGTCTGTCGGGGAAAAGGAAACCGTCTCTTTCCGAATAAAAGGTATCTTTATTGGAAGTCTCCAGATTCCAGCCTCCCATTACGGACAAAGCATGATTTTCTCCCAGTTTCGGAGTCCAAGTACCATTAAGGTTGGCTGCCATATAGCGGGTTTCATCCTTATTATCCATCATAAGGCTCTTGCCCTTTTCCGCAAACTGTTCGGGACCGGTGCTGTAAGGAACATAATTCAAAACGCGATTACGCTTATAAGCCGTATTGACATAAGTAAAATCACCACGAAATTTTAACACATCTTTGATAGGAGTAATATTTACTCCAAAAGTATTCTTATATTGCAGTGTTGTCTGGTCCTGATAAGAGCTTTCATTATAGAAATCTCCCACAGCACAATAGACAGCACTATACGTCAGACTTCCATCTGGATTGTACATTACAGCCATCGGAAAGCCCTGCTGTTCCATATTACGTTGGATATTTAAAGTCTGATCATACGAAATCAAAGGGTAATGATACGTCTTGTGCATCATATCAAAGTTATTGTCAATACTCAGCCAAGGCTTGATTTTTATAGAGCCTTTTGCACGAAAGTTTCCACGCTGGTAATCATCTGTATTGGCGCGGTAGATACCATCCTGTGAGAAAAAACGGCCCGACACATAGAAGTTGGCTATATCATTGCCACCTGTAATACTTATTGAGTGGTCTGTCCCGGCTGTCACGTCTTTATAGAGAAGTTTGTCCCAATCCGTATTCCCAAAGTACTCATACTGTCCGGTATTCTCGTTTATCTGCACTTTGGGCAGGTCAGGATTCGCATCGTGACGACGCAATTCTTCGTGCCACTCCGGTGTATAAGGGAATATATTATTGATAGAAGTAGGCATGGTTCCTTTATTGTTCACAAAAGCTTCTACAAAGTCATCTGTCCACTGCAATCCGTTTGTCACCAAATCAGGTTCTACTGTGCGCTGGCTGAAAGAGAAGCTACCATTATAATTCACTTTCACGCCACCTTTCTGCGCATTCTTAGTAGTAATCAATACCACACCGAAAGTACCGCGAGCACCATATACGGCAGCCGAAGAAGCATCTTTCAGAACAGAAACACTCTCTATATCTTGCGGATTCACCGAATTCGGGTCACCTTCCACACCGTCTATTAAAATCAGTGCTTCTCCACCTGCACCAATAGAGGTTGTACCGCGAATATTATAAGACGCTCCGCGATCGGGCTTACCGTCACGCATGGATATATTCAAGTTCGGAATTTGCCCTTGCAAACTACGTGTCAACGACGGAGTTGAACGTCCTTCCAATGCTTCGGAATTAATATGGTCTACTGCACCTACCAAATCTCGTTTCTTCATAGTACCGTATCCCACAACCACCACTTCATCCAAAGCCTTGACATCCTCTTCAAGGGTAACATCCAAAGAATTCCGGCTGCCCGGTGTAAGTACTACTGTATTATAACCTATAAAAGAGAATTCCAGTTTGGTCTGTTTGCTTGGCAATGCCAAACTATAATTTCCGTCAATATCGGTAATGGTACCTTGTGAGGTTCCCTGCACTCTTACAGTTACGCCGATCAACGGTTCGCCATTCTGGTCGCGCACACACCCCTTTACCAATTCCTTCTGCATCACAGCTTGTGATTCATAACGGACACCCCATTCACCCCGATTCAAATCATCGGCCCATGAAGGCGCAGCCAGGCAGCACGCCAATGAGAACACCGCTATACGGCAAGTTTTATTCACATTTATTGTTTTCATATTATCAGATTTATTTATCAACAAATACAGTTACTCCTTCAGCAGCTTCAATATCACTTACACTTACACTTTCAGGACCATCTTTCACATTCAGTTTGTATAATTTACCAACACGAGGTTTCAGCCATTCGGTTGTCGTAACTTCTCCGCCCATCATTATGTAACATCCGTCATCATTATGTCCTTGCTTGGCAAACCAAGTATTCGTTCCATCGCCAAAATAAGGTTGCGGTTCACCTTTGGAGTTTACAGTGCGATACAGGTCATTGTCGGTAATCAGATAACGGTCTTCTTTTCTGATGGGAGACTCACCACCATAGAATACAACATCTTGAGGCACTGTGTTCTTATCGATATTCACTCCTTTAAACACTGCTATTCCGTCGGGCACATTCGTCTTTTTATCGGAATTCAAATTATTGAATATACCTGAACTGCCTTTTACCGCTCCATTATCGTTACTACCTCTTTTATTATAGAAATCGTATGCCCACCATCTATCTTTCTCTATCATAGGACTTCCCCAATCATTGTAATAGCTTGCAATCATATAACTTGCTCCACCTACATAGAAGAATTGTCCTTTCTTTATACTACCGGAGTTTATGTCTATCTGATAAGTAGTTTTTGTATTTTGTCCTTTCGATTCTACCCAGCCATCCAAGGCGGCAGGATAAGTTTTATCAGCCGGATTCGTAGCATTCATACCCGTAATGACACAATACGGAGTCTCATCAAAATTAATATCTTTCAATGCCAGCAGTTGAACATACTCATAACCGCCTTTATGAGCGAAACCACCGCCTGACACAGTCCCCGGTTTCGGAGAATCAGATCCATTCGGATCCACAAGGAATCCCGTAATAACAATATCCGAATGATGTATCAGCTTCACGATCTCCACATTGGATATATTTTTAGCAACGTCTTCAACAACAGAGACAGCCTCTGTCTGTACTGCCACCTCATTCGTTTCGTCATACACTTTAATCAAATAATCATCCAAAGGTATTTTAGTAAACAGTATTTCACCTTTCTCATCCGTCAACCCCGACTTATAGACAACCTGCTCCTCTTTGGTCAGCAAATCTACCTTACGTCCAGAGATAGCAGCACCTCTATCCGACTTCACAATGACCGTATAGTCGGCCACCGTCATTTCATAATTGTCAGCTTTCATCGTAGCGACATTTAGAGCATTATCGTCGTCCACTACCATATCAGTCTTCAATATTTCCGTCTCACCCATCATCGCCGTAAAAATATAGTTTCCCGGCTTGAGGTTCAAGAAGTGCACCTTACCAAAAATATCCGTATTTTTACTCATAACCAATACATCCGGTTTATGGCTCATAAAAATATTTACCACCGCTTTGGATATGGGTACATCCGCCTTATCCAACACTGTAAGCTCAAATTCCTTAATCACAGGAATCGGAGGAGTCACATCATCATTACATCCTGCAAAGACGACTCCCAACAAAAGCAACATAAAAAAGAATTGTTTCATAGTATTTTATCTTTTGAAAATTATCTTTACTGTTAAAACCAGAATCATTTATTGCGATAAATCAAAATATTTGCCAGACGCTTATCATCCTTTCCTTCCATTTTTCTCGATGCAAAACCCAAGTACAGTGTGCCATTCTTCACTTTGATACCTTCCGCTTCCATATACCCACGATCGGTCATTCCGAATTCATTCAGTTTCTCGGCATCTGCAACAGCAGCCACTTCCTTTCGTGCAGAAAGAAGGCCGTTTTTGTCCAATACGCTTACATAAGCCTTTGAAGGATCGGCTTCAAGATATCCCATACCCTCATAATAGTAGACGAATTGCTCATCAATGTCATAACCCTGAAAAGCCAACTCGCCTACACTTCCTCCATGTCCGTCGGAAACTGCAAATTGATAAAGAGGCTGAAGCTGAGAAAGCTCTCTCGCCTTGATAGTCAACGTCACTGTTTTCTCCGGTGTAGCCTCATCTTCACCGCCATACTTCAGAGGTTCCAGCACGACATCCACCGGAGCCAGCTTCATTGCTTCACTCAAACGATAAGCTACAAAAACACGCGTATTAACCCCCGACACCTTCTTGGAATATTGTACACCCAGCAAATCTTTCTCCGCATTAATTGCAGGATGTATATTACGGGTACCTTTCAGATGGAATACATCACCTCCGGCAAGCTGTACACTTGTTCCCGGTTCATACTTCACGCGGCATATCGTCTGCGAACCGCCATAACTTTTGTCACTCCCCTTATTGCCATGACTCCCTAACCAAATATAAGTTCCGTCGGCAGCTTCTTCAACAGCCATGTTCGTTCCATGTCCAAAGAATTCAAATACCATACATTCCGAAGGATTGGTAGCATTAGGCGCTCCATGCAACACATTCAACTGATGCTGGCTGCTTCCCGCTATCTGCACATAATAAATATCACCGTTCTTGGCAATATCCATGCTCTGAATAACAGCATTTCTTTTCAAAGATACACCTTTACTGTAAATCAAATCTTCGGAAAGAGGTTTCGAAAGTTTCTCAAAATACGGCTCATTAAAAACCAAAGGCTTTTTTTCAGTAGGTTCAACCGTCTCACCATCTTCACAAGCAAATAACACAGAAGAGAAGCAAGCACAAAGTAGCACTGTCTTTAGTGCCATACTGCATAATGTTTTCATAGTCTTATATATTATAATAATTAATATCAGATATTTATAAACGAAATTTAATCTGTCGTCATATTCATTTAGATAACTTTCCGCGACAAATATAAATATAAAAAACAATACAGCAAATAAAAAAACGAAAATAACAGCAAGAAAACGAAAAGAAAAACACGGAATAAGGATAAATATTAAAGAAAAAGAAACATAAATGAAACATAAACACAATACAAAACCATTAAAAGCAAAGCTAAACGCAACAAGAGAGACGTCCAATAAAAGTTAAAAGTCGCAATTTCAAAGAGTATTTATCTGCCCCATCTTCCACAAATTATTATATTTGCGATATATAAATCATCAATAATCGAAATAATATGAAAACAAAAGAAACATTATTTTTACTATTATGCTTCATTTTATCTACCGAAGCTTTCTCGCAGAAAGGTCCCGAATGGCTAAAAGACGCAGTCATATACCATATATATCCCAGCAGCTTTCAAGACAGTGACGGAAATGGCATCGGAGATCTGAAAGGAATTCACTCCAGACTGGATTATATCCGTTCAATCGGAGTAAACACCATTTGGCTCAGCCCTATTTTCTCTTCCGAATTCAAGGACGGCGGATACGACATCACTGACTTTTACCGTATTGATCCCCGGTTTGGTCAAAACGAAACATTGACAGCACTTATTCAGACAGCACACTCCAAAGGTATCCGAGTCTGTTTGGACCTTGTGGCTGGACATACCTCGGATAAGCATCCATGGTTTTTACAGTCCAAGCAGACTGATACCAACCTGCAACATAGTGATTACTACATTTGGACAACCGACAAAAAACAAAAACCCAAAAAGTACGTAGACGCACCAGACGCAGCACGCAACGGATACTATATGAAAAACTTCTTTGACTGCCAACCTGCACTGAATTACGGATTTGCCCAACCCAATCCCAACCATCCCTGGGAACAGTCCGTCAATGCTCCCGGACCACAAGCTGTTCGCCGCGAACTGAAAAATATCATTGCTTTCTGGATGGACAAAGGAGTAGACGGATTCCGCGTAGACATGGCACAAAGCCTCATCAAACGCGATGACCGCAACCACACAGCCACCATGCAGTTGTGGGACGAGCTCCTAAGCTGGTTCAACAAGAAATATCCGGAAGGAATCATGATGTCGGAATGGAGTATGCCGCATGAAGCTATCAAAGCTGGATTCAACATCGACCTTATTATTCACAACGGAGTGAAAATATACCGAAACCTTGTCTGCAACACAGACGACAAAGGAAAACCAAACAACTGCTACTTCGACAAATCCGGCAATGGACAAATCAAAGAGTTTGTAACTAATTATGGCAAAGAATATCAAGCAACCAGAAACCTGGGATATGCCACCATGCCTACGTGCAGCCATGACATATGGCGACTGAACCGCCTGCAACGCAACACACCGGAAGAACTCAAAGTAGCATTAACCCTCTTTCTCACTATGCCTTGGCCACCCATCATATACTATGGTGAAGAAATAGGTATGAGAAACCTGGAAGAAGCCCCTTACAAAGAAGGGAGTAAGAGCGCACGCAACAGAAGCAGTTGTCGCACTCCCATGCAATGGGAAACAGGATTGAACGCCGGATTTTCATCCGCACCATCCAACCAAATCTATTTGCCGATAGACCCTGCCGACAATTACCCCAATGTAGCCTCGCAAGAAAACGACCGTACTTCCATCTTGAATTATGTACGCACTCTACTGGAAGTCAGAAAGAACATACCAGCGATTGGCACAAGAGGCGACTGGAAAGCTATTAGCGACATAGAACAGCCATACCCTTTTGCATACATGAGATGGATAGGCGATGAACAATATTTCATCGCGTTAAACCCCAGCGGGCAAAAAGCGGAGACAGCCGTCAACCTGCCGGACAACTCAAAGATTGAATGGTTAGCAGGAACAACTTCCAGCTATTGGATTAAAACAAAAAAAGGAGAAACACGCCTTCAAATGCCCGCTACTTCAGCCATCTTATGTAAAATAAGGACCAAATAACATTAATGGAGAAAAAGATCTTACTCAGGATTATATCAAAATAGAATTCGGCTATCATTCTGTTGTTTAGAATGATAGCCGAATTCTATTTTAACACACCTCCATGTTTTTTTCAATTCATATTGCAAGGATTTTCCGAATGTAGCCCAGAAACGCGAAAAGAGAGCATCACAGCTTTATGATCTGTAGGCCACCCTCTCTTAGGGCGAATAAAACAATCCGAACTCCTCTCCTTTTTCATTTTTCCTTTCACAACAGAATGTACAGGCCCTACAATCCAAGCTTCTTCCGGAACCAAAAACGGGGAAGGGTAATAATAAATAAAATCAATTCGTTCTCGTTCATCAGCCTCAGGCGCCCACGTCAGTTTAGCCACAGGTGCACATTTGTTTCCGGCAGGATACGTAAAGCCCGGATGAGTGACGGGATTAGGATAAACCGAACGATAAGCATCCCTGAAACCTGCCTCATAGAGCATACGGGAACAGTCCCAATTCACTATTGCCCCATTATGTCCCCACAACTTTTTCGTATCTTCTTTCCAATCCAAATGAGACGGTTCATTGAAGTCACCTGCCAGTAGAATGGTGTGTTTCTGTTCAATGTCCAACCGTACTCGCTGCAAAAAAACTTCAACCGCTTTCTTCCGGTCACTCTTTCCATTCATTGCAAGGATATCCTCCTCATTCAACACAGGCTTAGCTATCTTTTTCCAATCACTCCCGCTATATCCTCTGGGTAGATAACAAGCATAATGCCGATAATCCAGATGAGCGGCATACACCGTTACTTTTCTACCGACAACAGTAAGCAATACACGCAAAATTGCACCTTTTTCTCCTTTTACACGCGGATAGACTGTTTCCTGCTCATCAATCGGAAAGCGCGACAGCACTCCTACTGACAAAGGACTGTTCTTCCCATAAAAAGTATAACCACGCCGGTTCAGCTCCTTTACCATATAAGAAATAAAATTTTCTCCCCGATAATCCCGCAGTTCATTAAGAAAGATGATGTCCGCATCCGAATGAATGATTTCATCGACAATCATACCAACCGCCCCATCCACCTTAGAACCACCCATCCAGATATTCATCTGCAAAGCCTTAAATAAAAAAGTTACAGGCGGTTGAACCGCCTGTAACAAACCGTATTTACCTGTTATCGAGAAAAATAATACGCAAAAAAACTTCTACCCTCATATATTAAAACGTACTATGTGCTAATAAAATCATTTCCTGAAATTCCGCCAAATCGCGCATAATCAAATCCGGATTAGGCTGAAGAGCCACAGCCTCCTTATACGTTGTCTCTCCTGAAAGAACCAACACCGACAGAGCGTTTGCCCGCTGTGCCATAAGAATATCCGTATAAATCCGATCACCAACCATAGCTATTTGTTCAGCTTGCAGATTATGACGCTCCATGATACCGTTCAACATTCGAGGATCAGGCTTGCCGATAACCATATCCGGTTTTCGCCCGGTAGCATGCTCCAAACTTGAACAAATAGACCCGCAATCAACCAGCACCAAAGATTTATCAGTCGGACATATCCGGTCCGGGTTAGTCGCAAGATAAAACTTCTTCTGATTAATCCACCACGCAGCACGACACAAGCGCGAATATACCAAGGACATATCAAATCCTACAACAACAGCATCCGGCTCATCATTTGCATCGTCCATTGTAGACTCAAACCCAGCCTCCTCAAACTCTTTTATCATGCTTGGAGTCCCCAAAATGAAAAGCCGATTACAATCAGGACGATACAAACGGAGATAATCGATTGTAGCCTGAGCTGACGTATAGAACTCATCTTTTGAAGCCTTAATTCCCATGTCATTCAAATGCTTCAAATAATCGTTAGTACTTCTCGAAGGATTATTAGTCAAAAACGAATAGCCAATACCCAGCTCCTTCATTTTATCTAAAAAACCAATCGTAAAAGGGAAAAGCGTCCCTCCATTATAAATAGTTCCATCCATATCTAAAGCTACATGCTTCACTCGGCGAACCTTTTCCAATATTATTTCATTTATATCCATTTTTCAATCCCTTCAATTACCTTCATCATATCCATTCGCTTTAGCCGTCCATGCAGCCATAAAAATAAGAGTACCAACAACTGCTATTAAGATCAACGCACCGACCGCTACATCCCAACCATAATGTTGAGCCAAAAGTCCTAATCCCCAACCTGAAACCAACGTACTGGCATAACCAAACAACCCTGTAAAGCCAACGGCCGTAGCCGCCGCCTTTTTGGTAGCTATATTGGCTGCAGCAATACCAACGAGTGCCTGAGGACCATAAATGCAGAATCCGGCAGCTCCGAGCAAACATGTAGCCAACCACATCGAAGGTTCTTGTAATCCCCAAAATAAAGCTATAAACACCGTAGCCAAAGCCATACAAAGCACGCAAACTCGTGGTCCGCGTCCGCCAAAGAAGCGGTCTGTCGCCCAACCTGCCGTCAACATCCCCAAAATACCGGAGATTTCAAAAGCAGCGACCATCCAGCCGGCATGTTGAATGGAGATGCCTTTCCATTCTCCTAAAAGGGTAGGTCCCCAATCGAGCACAGCGTAACGGACAATATACACAAAGAAATTAGCAAAGGCTAATACCCAAATAGTGGGGTTTCCAAAAACATGTTTCCGTACAAAAGCCTTAAACTCCTTGGAAGATTCTTCCTTAGCTTCGCCGGCTCCCTTTTGATTAAGTTCTGGCAAACCCACAGAATGAGGGGTGTCGCGCAGAGCAAACCAAAGTCCCACCGCACCTACCAAAGCAATAATGGAAGGAAACCAAAAGCACCAACGCCACCCAAGGCTAACAATATATCCGCATACTATCACCACCAAGCCGGCACCAATAGAATGTGAAGTATTCCATATGGACATTTTGGTTGCAAGTTGCGTAGGAGGAATCCAGTGAGTCAGCAAACGAGCACAAGGCGGAAAACCCATCCCTTGAAACCAGCCGTTCAGCATCCAAACAACACCAAATACAAGCACTGCGGAACTAAATCCAAACAAAATATTACAAACGGCGGAAAGCACCAATCCTGTCACCATAAAATAGCGTGCATTCACACGATCGCCAATAAAACCGTTAGCGAACTTTGAAACCCCATACAGCAACCCATGCAGTGTCAGGAACAATCCCAAATCTCCTTTTGTGATACCTAAATCTTCCTGCATGGCAGGCATTGCTATACTTAGGTTCTTACGAACAAAATAAAACAAAGCATAGCCTATCATGCTTGCTATAATAGTTCGTGTTTGCCAGTACTTAAACTTCTTTGCCACCTCAGGCGTCATTCCCTCCTGTTTCATGTTCTTTCGTATTTTATTCCGTTATCTCCCAAATCTTTCCTTTGCCGAACAAACCGTCCAACCATTGATTCATATAACCGCTACGCACAGCAAGATCAAGCACAGTAAAACGGCGACGGATAAATTGCGCACGAATAAACGTATCACGTAAACGCTTCCTCGTAATACCGATTTGTTCCGGTTCCGTAGGAGCCCCAACCAACTCCAAGCGCCGTTTTACTTCTTTATAAGGAAGCAACTGTGCAAGTAGGCGTTCCCGAATTTTCGGCCAATATTCTTTCAACTGCTGCAACTGAACGGCCAATTCTTCACGTGTCACGTACTTAGCTTTCGTTTCCTGTACTCCGATATTCGGGAAATCAGTTCCTACAAACATTTCGAGCGCAGCTTTCTTCAATTCCTCCGGAGTCGGCCATGCTGCACAACAGGCTTCGACATCCAAGTTTTCCAAAGGGGTCCTCAGAACCTGTTCATAGAATGCCGTAACAGCCAACATTCCTATACTGACTTGAAATCCATGAGATATATGTTCGCCATTATTCAAATGGTGCTCCATATTCCAAAGATGGCTAAACTGGTGCTCTGCACCGGAAGCAGGCCGACTTGATTTAGACCACTGCATAGCAAAACCTCCCAGCATAAGCCCCTCAACCAGTTGCGATATAGCCTCATCATCACCTGCAGCAGCGCCCTCCGGATTTGCCAAAGCATCATGCAGACCATCCTGAACAATACTCCAAGCAGTCTCATCTATTTTCTCAACACCCATCCAATCAGCCAGTATCCAGTCAGCTCCTGCTGTAACTTTTGCAAATAAATCCGCATACCCGGAAGCAGTCATAATGCCGGGAGCTTTTCTAATGATGTTCGTATCGGCCAAAACAGCCAAAGGAGCCGGACAACTAAACGTTTGTTTAGCACCCTCCGCCGTAATCGACGCTCCAAATGCCGTATAACCATCCATAGAAGCCGCAGTGGCTACACACATATATCTCCTGCCTGTCAGATGAGAGGAAAGTTTTGTCAAATCATTGATTGTTCCGGAACCTACCGCTACCGGTATTGCGTCATGCTCTTTCAATGATTCGACCAAAAGATCGATATAAGAATATTCAGCATACAGGTCCGGCTGTGTAAAAATGAATGCCGGTTGCAACCTCACCCCTGCCTTTTTCAATTCTTCTTCCACTTTTTTACCAACAACATCCCAAGTTGTTTCATCAGCAACGACTACCGCCCTTTTCCCGGGAAACTGCTCTTTAAACATAACAGCGACCTCATTTAACACTTCACTACCTATACGAAGAGCACAAGTCTCATTCGCAGCCTTCAAGGCATCTTCAACTCTTGACATATTTATAATTTCCTTATTATTAAATTATCCATTAGGTTATTTTTATCACAAACTCCGGGATATTTATTTCCGGAAGACAAATCAATTACCGAGAGTGCAAGACCTTCCACACTTCCGTCGGTATATCCGATTCTATAATATCCGGCCTCTTGTCAATCTCCTCCTTATATTTTGCCGCACGTTCTTCAACAGTAGGCAGTTTGTCATGCGTAGGTGCTACACTAATCATACAACGCACTCCATGCGCATGAAGCATTTCGCATATTTTACTATTCTCCGGAGTTAAAGTGCGGCCAACATAAGCAATCATGTTTTCCCAAGGCACACCCGAAATTGATATATCTTCAAACTCTTTCATGTTGCGAGCAAAGACAGACATCATAATATCAGGAAAACGGTCGTAATAATACCTCGCCTGTGCACCTGTATGCACTGTCAGCATTACATGTTTTTCCGCTTTATGCTTTTTTATCAAAGCTGCGATCATAGACATCGGAACATCCTTTTTATCTAAATTGATTATTGTTTTGCCTTTACTCCAAACAATAACTTCTTCTAAAGTTGGAATGCGGCAGTCTGTCACTTTGCCGGAATGATCTTTCAAACGAAGCGACTGAAGTTCCTTCCATGTATAGTCCTTTACCTTACCTCTCCCTGTGGTAGTACGATCCAAAGTTGCATCGTGCATTAGTACAATCACACTGTCTTTAGTCAGGCGAGGATCTATTTCAAAGAAAGCGGGCATTTGGGTAAGAACATTCTCCAGACCTTCTATACAGTTCTCCGCATAGCCCACCTCGTATCCTCCACGATGACCGCTAACCAGTATCGTTCCGTCTCCTTTATAACTAAAAAAGTCTCTCAGCTGAGATGTTTTATCAAATTTCAGTGTGTTCAGTTTATTCTGTGCAGACAAATCCGATACTCCCAACAGACCTTCCAACATAAGGAGAGCCATTGACATTTTAAATAGCTTTGCATAGTTTTTCATGGTACTATTTTTTAATTTTACATTAAACAAACCACTCATTATTCAAATCTTACTCACCACACAGGTCGGATAACATAATAAAATGTTTAATGATAAATATCACATCCAACTTTCCTATTTCTCTGCTTTTAACATGCTGCCATAGGCGTGCGGATTATTTCGTTTTCTTTTATTTCTATTCATTTTTTCATAAATACGAAATAAAGAGAAAGAAGAAACACTGCAAAAATACATAAAAAGAAATACAACACAACAAAAAAGCAAATATTTTTTCGTTTTTAGAAATAAAAAAGAGATAAGTAGAAATTTATATCATATAATGAAACTTTTACAACTTTCATTTGCTACTTATTAAGATTTAGTTTACCTTTGTAAAAAATAGAATTCCAAATGATAAGTATAGCAGAAAGACATAAGTACATTCTTGAATGTTTAAACAGGAATGGCTTTATCAAAGTAAATGATATCGCTAAAGATCTAGAGGTCACTCCCGTTACCATTCGGAAAGATCTAAAATATTTAGAAGAGAAGAAACTGCTTTACCGCACTCATGGAAGCGCAAGTCCCATTAACCCCGTAACTCCAGAAATCAATGTTCAAGAGAAAGAAAAGCTGCAAACAAACGAAAAGAAAAGAATCGCAATAGCCGCTGCCAAACTAATAGAGAAAAACGACTCTATTATTATAGCTTCAGGATCAACCGTCCACATGCTTGCTGAACAACTGACTCCAATAGAACATTTAATCGTAGTGACTGCTTCTTTAAAAACAGCCATATTGCTAAATGCGGTCAATAACATAGAAGTTATCCAATTAGGAGGCACTGTCCGAAAAAACTCCTGTTCTGTAATTGGCGATTATACTTCACAACTTTTTGAACAAATCACCTGCTCCAAACTTTTTTTGGGAGTAGACGGAATTGATTTGGAACATGGAATCACCAACTCAAATATTGCAGAAGCTAATCTAAATAAGAAAATGATAGAAGCTTCCCTGCGTACAATCATATTGGCTGATTCCTCAAAATTCGGACGGAGAGGCTTCGGCAAGATTTGTGACCTCAATCGGGTAGACGTCATCATCACAGATTCCGGAATATCCAAAGCAATGGCACAGTCTATCGAAGAAATCGGAATAGAGCTTATCATTGTTTAATATGGTATATAGTATATATTACATCTAATACATCTAATATCATGATCCATTCAATAAATCAACAGGGTAAGGCCTTATGCTTTACCCTATTTTATATTTGGCTATCACTTAATTTGTCGGCACAAGAGATAACTGAAACTTGGATAACCGAGAACTACCATAAAAAAGAAGTTATGATTCCCATGCGGGACGGTATATGCTTATACACCGCAATATACGAACCACTCCAGCGAACCCAAAAAGCACCTATATTAATGACCCGGACGCCTTACAAGGCATCACCCTACGGAAAGAAGTTTAACAACAGACTATGGAAGGTGTGTCAAAATGCACACCTTCTGTTTTTTACGCACAAAGCCCCGACTTTCACAAGCTGGGGCTTTGTTATTACCTAAAGATTTTGTATCTTTAAGCATAAGTTCTTTACTATGACAAAGATACATTTTCGTCCTTACAATCCCAACCAAACCGTTCTTTTTCCTCAAAGAATTGATGAGGATATTGCAGAAAACGATCCGGTGCGCATGGTTGACGCCCTGGTTGAGGGCTTGAATCTTGAAAGTTTCAGAAAACTGTATAAGGAATGCGGTCGCAGCCCTTACCACCCCAAGATGATGCTCAAGGTCATTCTGTATGCCTATATGAACAACATCTACTCCTGCCGGAAAATTGAAAAACTCCTTCACCGTGACATCCATTATATCTGGCTGGCCGGATATGAGAAACCGGATTTCATTACCATCAACCGTTTCCGCAACCGGGTGAAGAAGGAAATTAACGAAGTGTTTACGCAAACCGTACTTCTTCTCTCTTCCAAAGGCTTCATCAGCCTGAATGTGGAATATATTGACGGGACAAAGCTCGAATCCAAAGCCAACAAGTACACTTTCGTCTGGCGAAAAACGGTTGAGCGGAACCGTGAACGCCTGATGAAGAAGATACATGTCCTGTTAGGGCAGATAGACGATGTCATTGCTCAGGAGAAGTCATCAGAGAACAATGAGGAAGTTGAGTTCACTCCGGCCATGCTGACTGAAATGGCAGGAGAATTGCGTCATGCACTGGAACAGGTTTCCGAGCCATCCGCGAAAGAGGAAAAGACTGAACTGAAAAAGAAACGCAAACAGCTGAAGGAACTGGAAGAACACAGGGACAAACTGCAGGAATACGACTGCCATCTGGAAACACTGCAAGAGAGGAATTCCTATTCCAAGACGGACAAGGACGCTACTTTTATGAGAATGAAGGAGGATGCCATGCGCAACGGACAGACGAAGCCCGGTTACAACCTTCAAATCGGCACCGAAAATCAGTTCATCACCGATTTTGCACTCTTCCCGAACCCTACGGATACACTGACCCTGATTCCTTTCCTGCAATCTTTTTCAAACAGGTATGAACGGATGGCCCATACGGTGGTTGCTGATTCCGGCTATGGCTCCGAAGAGAATTACCGCTTCATGTCCGAAAACGGCATGGAAGCCTACGTAAAGTACAACTATTTCCACATGGAGCAGCGGCCGAGATTCAAACCGGCCCCGTTCAAGGCCGAAAACTTCTACTACAATGAAGAACATGACTTCTGCATCTGCCCTATGGGGCAAAGGATGCGGAGGATAGGCACCAGGAATGTGAAAACCGCATCCGGATATGTCAGCGAAAATGCACGGTACAGAGCTGTCAGGTGTGAAGGTTGTCCCCTGCGATGCCGCTGTTTTAAAGCAAAAGGAAACAGGACGATAGAACTGAATCATAGGCTTAGACAATACAAGCGGAGAGCCAAAGAACTGCTCTGCTCTGAGAAAGGACTGAAACACAGAGGGCAGAGATGCATAGAACCGGAGGCCGTGTTCGGACAAATTAAAAACAATATGAACTACAAACGTTTCCGACATTTTGGAAAGGACAAGGTCTTCATGGACTTTGCCTTCCTAGCCATTGCCTTCAATATAAAAAAAATGTGTGCAAAACTGACAAAAGAAGATACGAAATGGCTGATTGGATGGTTTTATGAACTTACTGTCGCTTTATTTAGATGCTGGAGACACATAAATCAAAGAAATCTTCGAATTATCGCAGCTTAAAGAAAATGAACAGATTTGTATAGTGATGAACAAAAAAGAGGTGCATCGTGCATTACGACACACCTTCACGAAAAATATATTTTTGTAATACAGGACGTGCGAGGACGTTGGAAGAGCGAAGGTGAGTTCATCAATGTACGCCCGTTCATCCGCAATAAAACAAAACAGGATGACACAGATGAAGCCAGTGATGTATATGATACAGCCGAATGGTTGTTAGCCCATACACACAACAACGGAAATATTGGTATTATCGGCTCCTCGTATTCAGGATTTTATGCACTCATGGGGGCATTAAGTAAGCATCCGGCAATCAAAGCCGTAGTTCCCCAAGCCCCTGTCACCGACTGGTTCATGGGGGATGACTATCACCACAACGGCGCATTTATGCTTTGCGACGGTTTCAGATTTGCCACTTCAGTCAATCGCCCACGCCCCACCCCAACCGACAACCTGCCACCAGCCAAGCCCTATTACCTAACAGATGAATATTCTTTTTTTCTGAATGTCGGTAGCCTGAAAGACTTAACCCGCATTGCAGGTGACAGCATCGCCTATTGGAAAGAATTAATGGAACATCCAAATTATGACCAATGGTGGCAAGAACGGGACAGCCGTCGTTCCTGTTACAATATTGATCCCGCTGTATTAATAGTGGGAGGTCTATTTGACGCAGAAGATTGTTATGGAGCCTGGGAGTTATACAAGGCTATTCGCAAGCAAAGCCCTCAAACCGATTTGGAAATTATTATGGGGCCATGGCATCATGGCGCTTGGAACGGTAAAGGGCAAAGCAACCTCGGCAATATAGATTTCGGCTCTCAAACAGTTCTATATTACCGTAATAATATAGAATATCCTTTCCTACAATACCATTTGAACAATATAGGAAGTCCCACTCCCGCATCACAAAAGGCAACCGTTTTCTTCTCCGGAAAAAACGAGTGGAAGCAATTCCATGCATGGCCACCAACAGACACACGCCCCCTTTCATTCTATTTGGGTGAAAACGGAACACTAAACATGTGTCCTCCAGAAAAAAAGGAATCTCATTCAGAGTATATATCAGACCCCGATAAACCCGTACCATATACAGACAAGACTACATATACCCGCCCTAAAGAATATATGACAGGCGACCAGCGTTTTTCCGAACGCCGCCCAGATGTATTGTCTTTTAAGACTGAACCACTAAAAGAAAGCATTACCCTAGGCGGTACCATTAAAGCCGAACTAGAAGTTGCTATAACTACAACAGATGCAGATTTCGTAGTTAAAATTATAGATGAATATCCTAATGATTATCAAAATCCACCTCAAAAGCACACCTATTTAATGAATGGATATCAAATGTTGATACGGGGAGAAGTAATGAGAGGAAGATATAGGAACAGCTTTGAACATCCTGAAGCCTTTACTCCCAATCAACCCACTCATATATGCTTTTCCATGAATGACATTGCACATACATTTAAAAAGGGACACAAAATTGTTGTTCAGATACAAAGCAGTTGGTTTCCCTTAGTAGACCGAAATCCACAGCAATATATTGACATATATCAATGCAGCAATAGCGACTTTATTAAATCCACAATCAAAATTCTTCATCAAAAAGAACATCCTTCAAGAATAACGTTCAATAGGCTGAACTGAAATATCAAACACACGAAAAATATAAAAGCAGCAGCCATTACCTCTGCATAATCTTCAAACAGGGTAATGGCTGCACTTTATTCAGCAGGGAGAGAGCCTGCCCATTTTATTATTATTTATTCAAGATAGCCATTGTATCCGAAGCAATCATCAGCTCTTCATCGGTCGGGATAACCACTACCTTCACCCTGGAATCGTCTGTAGAGATTACAGCTTCTTCACCACGGACCTTGTTCTTTTCCAGGTCGACCTTGACACCCATGAATTCAAGACCTTCGCATACTTCGCTACGGCAGTTGCACTGGTTCTCGCCGACACCGCCCGTAAACACGATGATGTCCACACCGCCCAAAGCGGCAGCATAAGCGCCTACATACTTCTTGATGCGGTAGAAGTACATCTTTTCTGCCAGAATAGCTCTCGGGTTACCGGCAGCCACGGCGTTCTCCAAATCGCGCATATCGCTCGACTCACCGAAGATACCCATTACACCGCTCTTCTTGTTCAGAAGATTGGATACTCCGTTTGCATCCAAACCCTCTTTCTCCATGATGAAAGTCACGGCTCCCGCATCGATGTCACCGCTACGGGTACCCATCATCAGACCCTCCAGCGGAGTCAGACCCATGCTGGTGTCCATACACTTGCCGTCTTTAATGGCAGAGATGGAACCACCATTACCGATGTGACAGGTAATGATTCTCTTTCCCTCCGGCTGTACGCCCAGAAATTCGCACACACGCTTTGATACATAACGGTGAGAAGTTCCGTGGAAGCCATAACGGCGAACCCCGTATTTCTTATACAGTTCGTAAGGAACGGCATACAGATAGGCATAATCGGGCATCGTCTGATGGAAAGCGGTATCAAACACACCAATCTGCGGAACATCGGGCAGAATGGCGGAAATAGCGTTTACACCCTTCAAGTTGGCAGGATTGTGAAGCGGAGCCAAATCATTGCAGGCAGTAAAGGCGTCCAGCACCTCCTGAGTCAGCAAAACGGATTCGCTGAACTTCTCGCCGCCGTGTACCATACGGTGACCTACCGCATTGATTTCGTCCAAAGACTTGATTGCGCCGTATTCGGGGCTGATCAATGTATTGAGGATGAACTCCACACCCACAGTATGCTCCGGTATGTCTTTTTCCAGAATTTTCTTCCCGCCATCAGGCAAGGTCAATTTCAGGAAAGAGCCTTTCAAACCGATTTTTTCAATGCCACCTTGAGCGATAACCTCTTTATGGTCCATATCAAACAACTTATATTTGATGGACGAGCTACCGCAGTTCAATACTAAAACTTTCATGATACTAATGTTAAATTATAAATTATGAATTCCGAATTATGAACCGCGAACCATGAACCATGAACAGGAAGAAATCCCCAATCATAATTCATAATTCAAAATCCATAATTATTTATTGTGTTTAGCTGCAATAGCCTGATTTGCCGTAATGGCAATCATACGATATACATCTTCGATGGAGCAACCGCGTGACAAATCGTTCACCGGACGTGCGATACCTTGCAGAATCGGACCTACCGCATCGGCATGTCCCAAACGCTGTACCAGTTTGTAGGAGATATTGCCTACTTCAAGGCTCGGAACAACCAGCACATTTGCATTACCTGCAATGGCAGAACCCGGAGCTTTGCTGGCACCGACTTCAGGAACCAATGCTGCATCAGCCTGCAGTTCACCGTCGATAGCAATATCAGGAGCCATTTCTTTAGCAATCTTCAAGGCTTCTACCACTTTGTCTACCACTTCGTGTTTTGCAGAACCTTTTGTAGAGAAACTCAACAGCGCCACTTTCGGATCAATACCTGCGACAGCCTGAGCCGTACGTGCAGTACAAACAGCAATTTGCGCCAGTTGAGAAGCATCGGGAACGGGAGTAACGGCAACATCACCCATTACCAGAATACCATTCTTACCATATTCGGGAGCATGCGTCAGCAACAACATAGCACCGGAAACGCAGGTAATGCCCGGAGCAGTCTTGATAATCTGCAAAGCCGGACGAAGCACATCGCCGGTAGTATTGCGTGCACCTGCCAACTGACCGTCGGCATCGCCGTTCTTGATAATCAGACAGCCCAGATAAAGCGGGTTGGTTACCAGCTTACGGGCTTCTTCAATAGTCATGCCTTTTTTCTTACGCAACTCGAACAGCAGTTGTGCATACTCTTCCTGCTTGGGATTGTTTTCCGGATCGATAATGGTTGCCTTGGAAATGTTACCAAGTCCCCACTCCGTTGCACAAGCGTTGATTTCAGCAGGATTGCCCAAAAGAATCAGGTCTGCAATACCATCTGTCAGAATTTGATTGGCAGCTTTCAAAGTGCGTTCTTCCGTACCTTCAGGAAGAACAATGCGTTGACGATCGGCTTTCGCACGCTCTAAAATTTCATTAATTAATCTTTGCATGATATTTTAATTGTGTATAAGAATCAGTAGTTCGTGTTATTCACGCAGCAAAAGTACACAATTTTGCAATATACACATTGCAATTTCGGGGCTTTTTCCACACCAAATGAGAATTATTGTAATATTTAACACTAACAGTGGATTTACGAGACAGTTCCTCACTTCAAATAGCTAACTTTGCAACGTTTTCAATATTTTCAATAGGTTAGGTATTATTTAATAATCAGGTATTATGATCCGTCAATGCGCCATCCTTTTCGGATGTCTGGCTTTGGGTGAATTGATTGTATTCTTAACGGGTATCAAACTTCCGTCCAGCATCATCGGTATGCTGCTGCTCACCCTTTTCTTAAAATTGGGTTGGATAAAACTGCACTGGGTGCAGGGAATGTCCGACTTCTTGGTTGCTAATCTGGGATTCTTCTTTATCCCGCCCGGCGTAGCCCTTATGCTCTATTTCGACATTATCGCCGCCGAATTCTGGCCTATCGCCATCGCTTCATTAGTCAGCACCCTGCTGGTACTCGTGGTTACCGGATGGGTTCACCAATTAACACGTAAAATCAAATGAACTTTTTAGAAAACGAATTCTTCCTGCTGGCTATTACTTTCGGGATATTCTTCTTAGCCAAACTTCTTCAAAAGAAGACAGGAATCATGCTGCTGAATCCCATCTTACTGACTATCGCCCTGCTTATCATTTTCCTGAAGATGACAAATATCAGTTATGACACTTATAACAAAGGCGGGCATCTGATTGAATTCTGGTTAAAACCTGCCGTCGTTGCGTTGGGGGTTCCTTTGTATCTGCAATTGGAGACTATCAAGAAACAATTGCTGCCTATCCTGCTTTCACAATTGGCAGGATGTATTGTAGGGGTTATTTCCGTAGTCCTGATAGCAAAACTGATGGGAGCCTCCGATGAGATTATCTACTCGCTGGCTCCAAAATCCGTTACTACCCCGATAGCCATGGAAGTTACGAAATCAATAGGCGGCATTCCCGCGCTGACTGCCGCCGTAGTGGTCTGCGTAGGCCTGTTGGGAGGAATCCTCGGTTTCAAGACAATGAAACTCACCCATATCGGAAGCCCCATGGCCCAAGGGCTTTCTTTAGGGGCAGCAGCCCATGCTGTCGGCACATCCACAGCAATGGACATCAGCAGCAAATACGGTGCGTTTGCCAGCCTCGGCCTGACGCTTAACGGAATATTTACAGCCTTGTTAACCCCTACTATTTTACGATTGTTAGGGTTACTCTAACAAAATCTTCTTATCTTTGTTATTATATTCTTATAACCAATAGAAATTATTTATGATTCCATTTAAAGATATCGAACTACAAGATAAAGAGCTGATTACTTCCTTTACTTTAAACAGTCCGCGACGCAACTGCGACCTTTCATTCTCCAACCTATGCAGTTGGCGTTTCTTATACAACACCAAGTTTGCCATTATGGACGGTTTCCTATTATTGAAATTCTGGGCAGACGGAGAGCTTGTATATATGATGCCTATCGGCAACGGCGATTTAAACAAGGTACTGGATGCGCTGATAGAAGATGCCAACCGGGAAGGAGAGCCTTTTTGCTTGTTGGGTATCTGCGCCGGAATGTGCTCCGAACTGGAAACCTTTATGCCCGGCAGGTTTCAGTTTACGGCAGACAGGGATTACGCCGACTACGTATATCTGCGCTCCGACCTCGCCACCTTATCCGGTAAAAAGTTTCAGGCAAAGCGGAATCATATCAACAAATTCAAAAAGACTTATAATTACGAATACACTCCGATTACAGCCGACCGTATCCGGGAGTGCCTCGATTTGGAAGCGGAATGGTGCAAAGTCAACAACTGCGACCAGCATGAAGGTACCGGCAACGAACGCCGTGCATTGATATACGCCCTGCACAATTTCGATGCGTTAGGGCTTACGGGCGGTATTCTCCATGTAGAGGGCAAGATTGCGGCTTTTACTTTCGGCATGCCTATCAACCAAGACACGTTCGGAGTACATGTAGAAAAGGCCGATACCCGCATAGACGGCGCTTATGCCATGATTAATTACGAATTTGCCAACCATATTCCTGAACAATATATCTACATCAACCGGGAAGAGGACTTGGGTATTGAAGGGTTGCGGAAAGCAAAACTTTCCTATCAGCCTGCCATTATTCTGGAGAAATACGTCGCCTGTTTAAAAGAACAGCCGGTAGAGGCTATCAAGTGGTAAAAAAGGTAAAGTGACAGGGCTATAAAACAGGGTGCACAATTATGATAAGGGGTGAAGCAATGCGGGAAAAGATAAAGAGTTTATGGAAACTATGCTTTAACGACAGCGATGAATTTACAGATATGTATTTCCGCTTGCGTTACAGCAATGAAGTCAACATCGCCATTCAAAGCGGTGAAGAGGTGATTGCCGCCCTGCAAATACTACCCTATCCCATGACATTC
The DNA here is from genome assembly GCF_025147325.1 of Bacteroides stercoris ATCC 43183. NCBI lineage: Bacteria > Pseudomonadati > Bacteroidota > Bacteroidia > Bacteroidales > Bacteroidaceae > Bacteroides > Bacteroides stercoris. The sequence continues at coordinate 1,127,890 of NZ_CP102262.1, read as the reverse complement.
GGAAAGAGCGAAATCAAGACAGGATATGTGTCGGGGGCCTGTACGCATCCCGATTATCGCAATCGCGGGGCTATGCGCGAACTGTTATCGCAAGCCTTTACCCGTATGCTACACAATGACATGTCCATTTCCACGCTGATTCCAGCAGAACCCTGGTTATTCGGGTATTATGCCGGTATGGGCTACGTACCGGTTTTTAAATACTCCTCAACAACCTTCACGGCTTCAGAGGTTACCATCGCTGACGAAACGGCTGTTCTGAACAAAATAAATGATTATCAGGAAGAATCATATCGCTATTTAAACCGGAAACTGCGGGAACGCCCCTATTGCATCCAGCATACGGAAACGGACTTCCGGGTAATCCTTGCCGATTTACAGTTGGGGGAAGGCTGCGTCTATACATTGAAGCAAGGCGATAAGATTACGGCTTTAGCCATCGTATATCCGGCAGGCAGTACTTGGCAGGCAGGAGAAATCGTAGCGGAAACTTCCGGTATGTACCTGTTATTACTACAACGTATTTGCGAACAACTGAACCTCCCGTCCATCCGGGTTATTAGTCCGTCTGAAACAGAGCCGATCCCGCAAGTATTGGGTATGGCGCGCATCATCAATGCCAAAACGATACTGCAACGATATGCCGCCGAGCATCCGGAACTGAAAATGAGCATCGCACTTACAGACCCACAGATCAGCGCCAATAACGGTTACTACTATCTGAATAACGGCAAGTGTATAAGTAGTGCCAAGCGGCTGCCGGGCAGCCACTTGGCACTCACTGTCGGCGAACTTACCGAAAAGATATTATCGCCATCAAACCCTTACATGAGTTTAATGCTGAATTAACAGTTCTTACAATCCGCTGAAGTCTACCCCTTCGAATACCAGCGACGGGATGCGCCATGAAGAAGACATACGGGGATCATTACCCACAGCCGATAAAGAAGCCCAAAGCGTAATCATATTACCCGTGACATTCATTTCGCTGACGGGCTGGGTCAATTTACCATTTTCAATCAGGAAGCCCTCTATACCGTACGAAAAGTCTCCGGAGCTACTGTTACAATTACCGCCATTGAATCCGGTAACCAGGATGCCTTTCTGCACGTCGGCCACCAGACCGTTCAAATCTTTGTTTCCCGGTTTGAGCACCAATAAGGAAGGAGAGTTGACAGTCGGCTCCACTCCCATTTTTTTAGAGTTGTAGGTATCAATGAAGTATGTTTTCAACACACCTTCTTCAAAGATAGAACGCCGTTCGGTTGCCACTCCTTCGCTATCGAAATAGCGCGCACCGCTTGCACCGATTAAATGGGGTTCATCCATCAGATTCAACAATCCGGTCCCTACTTTCACATTCAGCTTATCCAACAAAAAAGAGTTTTTTTGCTGTAATGCCGAACCGTACAGCGCACTCAGTACCGGACTGAGCAAATTACTTGCATTCATCGGGTCTACCACCATTGTATACTTGCCGGAAGCAACCTTTTTCTGTCCGAGTTTCCGCAGTACGCGCTCCAAGGCTTTCGTTCCGACACCCGATTTTACCAGTTTGTCGTAAAACAGAGCCGATTCATACCAATAAGAAGATGGACGCGCCTCTCCCTCGCCACGCAATGCCACATCGGCAGAAAGCGAAAACCAGGTAGACTTGGACTCGCCTTCAAAACCGTTGCTCGTCAAACGGTAGGAAGAACTTTCTCCGTCACCATACGAAGTTCCTACGGATATAATGCGGCTGTCTTTGCCCAAGACTTCTTCGGCAGCAGCACGCGCAATGGCAACTTTGTCGTCCGGATTAATAGTTTCGAAACGCCTGTCAAACAATTGCAAGTCCGGCTTTCCACCTTTATAGTAACGGGAAGCATCGGGCAACACACGTGCCTCATCCACTGCCAGATAGCGCGTAGATTCGATACCGTTCTTTATAAACGTCTCCAGTTCTTTCTTATCCAAACGGTTGGTTGAATAAGAACCGTACCTGCCGTCCACATACAAACTGATGCTCAACCCGCTTTCCGAGGCTTGTTGCAATCTGTCCATCTTGGCATCGCGTAATTCAAATGAAGCGTTGGAGTTGGAGTACAGCACCAACTTTGCTGCCTGACACCCGTTTTTCAAGGCATAGTCCATTGCCCACTGCGCCAGCTTTTTATTATTATCTGTAATCATATTTTCAGTTGATTGTTAGCTATTGATAATTGACAATTAGAAATTATCAGTTATCAATGCTCCGTTAGTACTTAATTTTCCCCTCCTACGGTGAGTTTGCTGACTAATGCCGACGGCATACCGCACGTCACCGGACAAGACTGTCCATCCTTACCACAGGTCCATGTACCATTGTCAATCTTATCATTGTCGGCCACCATTGTGATGTCTGCCAATGCTTTCGGACCGTTACCTATGATATTGATGTCCTTAATGGGTTGCGTCAGCTTTCCGTCCTCAATCAAATAACCGGACTTCACGAAGAACGTAAAGTCACCGGCTCCAATCTGTACCTGACCATTCGTAAACGTGTCTACGAAAATACCGTTCTTCACCGTAGAAATAATATCCGCTTCTTTCATATTGCCGGCTTCCATATACGTAGCACGCATACGGGGAATAGGCAGGTTACGGAATGTATCGCGGCGACCGTTTCCGGTGGGATTCACACCGTAATGCTTTGCACTGATACGGTCGTGCAGGTAGCTGGTGAGCACACCTTCCTTGACAATATACGTTTTCTGCCCCTCTACGCCTTCATCGTCGAAATTCACGGAACCCCGATTGAAAGGTATCGTACCGTCATCCACCACGTTAATATGTTCGTTGCACACCTTCTTGTTCAACTGACCGGCAAATATGGATATATCCTTACGGTTGAAGTCTGCCTCGAACGCATGCCCTATAGCCTCGTGCAGCAGGATTCCCGAACCGCCCGAACCCATTACAACGGGCATTTCACCACCTTTAGGCTTAATGGCCTTAAATAGAATAGCAGTACGATCTACCACTTCACGGGCAATCACGTCCACCACATCGTCGGTCATAAATTCGAATCCCTTGCGGTAAGACCTGCCTGCATAGCCGTTTTCCATCTTACCGTTCTCCTCCATGATGCAGACTGCCATAAAGGATACCATTGGACGGTAGTCGTAATAACTCACACCTTCCGAATTGCAGAACAGTACATGCGAAGTGCTGTCCTGCAAATAGGCCTGTACCTTTCGCACACGGTTGTCCAAAGAGAATATTTTCTCATTCAGTTTCTCCAAATAGGGAATCTTCTCTTTTACGCCCACATCTTCCCAGGGAGTAGCCACGGCATAGCAGCTCCGGGCTATGGTTTTCTCCGTCAGCCCCACAGGTTTGCCTGCCCTGCCCGAAGATGCAATACGGGCAGCAGTACGGGCGGCACGCAACATTTCTTCCAAGGTAACGCCTTCTACATAGGCATAGCCACTTTGGTCTCCGGAAAGCACACGCACTCCCATACCGAAATCGATATTGGAGCCGCAGTTATTCACCTTACCGTCCATTAAACTCACACTATTATTGAAAGTGTGTTCGAAGTAAAGGTCCGCATAATCGCCGCCCTTTTCCAAAGCAACAGCCATTACTTTCTTTAAATCCGCTTCCGTCACACCAAAATGATTGGCAGCGGCAGCAACGGCAGACTTAGAGTCCGCACCGCCCAATGCTCCGCGCACAGACCCGGGCATAGCCAGCGAAGGCATAGCCAGTGAACCAAGAACGGCCATTCCGCCGGTTCGCAAGAAGTTTCGTCTATCCATATAAATTTGTTATAAGTTATAAATTACAGGTCGCTTATCCTCAATATAACGGGGGAATACAGAAAGGAGAGCTACCTTTGATTACCGAACAACCAATGCGCCTCAGCCTACTAATGCCGCATCTAAATTTCTTTTGTCAAAAGACTCTCCAATTCCTCGGCACTCAGGCGCAGATAAAACTGCCCTTTGTAGGCTACCGAAATAGAGCCTGTTTCTTCCGATACAATGATCGCATGGGCATCCGACACCTGAGATATTCCCATCGCCGCACGATGCCGCAAACCCAATTCTTTCGGAATGTCCAGATTGTGCGACACGGGCAGGATACATCCTGCCGCCTTAATGCGTTTCTTGCTGATAACCATAGCTCCGTCGTGCAACGGGCTGTTCTTGAAAAAGATATTTTCTATCAGGCGCTGGTTTATATCGGCGTTGATAATCTCCCCTGTACGCACCACATCGTCCAACGGCATATTATGTTCCACCACAATCAATGCACCGACTTTCTGCTTGCCCATACTGATACAAGCCATTACAACGGGCATAATTTCATCGTGTTCCATGCCTTCTTTCTTGTTTCCCGTAAAGAAGCGCACCAACGCACTGGCATGCTGATGCGAACCGAGCGTAAGCAGAAACCGCCGTATTTCATCCTGAAACAAGACGATAAGTGCCAACACACCCACACTGACCAGTTTATCAAAAATAGACCCTAACAGTTTCATCTCCAGCACCTGAGAAACCACCAGCCAAATCAGGATAAACACCAGTATACCCGTAAACACATTGATAGATCCGGAAGCTTTCATCAGCTTATATGTATAGTAAAGCAGGAAAGCTACCAGCAGGATATCTATAAAATCTTTTATGCCAAATTCAAAAAACACGGTCGCAAGTGATTAATGGTTAATTATTAGCGATTAACGCAGAACGGGCCGCATTCATGGCTTCCACGATTTTCACCGTTTCCACTGCCTCGCGCACATCGTGCACACGAAGTATATCAGCCCCTTTCAACAGACAGATGGTATCCAATACGGTTGTACCGTTCAACGCTTCCTGCGGAGTAGTTCCCAACAAACGATAAATCATAGATTTACGGGAAACGCCAACCAGCAAGGGAAGTTCAAAAACGCGAAATTCCTCCAGATGAGCCAACAATTCATAATTATGCTCAATGGTCTTTCCAAAGCCGAACCCGGGGTCCAATATGATATCCTTTACACCTAAATCGCGTAATTGCTGCACCTTACGGGCAAAGTACATAAACACCTCTTTCAGCAAATTATCATAATGGGGATGCTGTTGCATATTTTGCGGTGTACCCTGCATGTGCATCATGATATAAGGAACATTCAGATCGGCAACCGTACGGAACATATCATCATCCATTTCTCCGGCAGCTATATCATTGATAATTGCCACACCGTATTCCTCGACACACATTCTCGCCACATCCGCCCTAAAGGTATCTACCGAAACAATCGCATCGGGCTGTACTTTTCTCAGAATACCCAACCCCATGCGCAAGCGTTCCATCTCTTCCGCAGGCGACACATTCTCCGCATTGGGACGCGAAGAGTAAGCGCCCACATCGATGATAGCAGCTCCTTCCGCCACAATCTGCCCTATGCGGCTTGTTATGTCGGCTTCCGTCTGCATGCGGCTGCCGGCATAAAAAGAATCGGGGGTGACATTGAGAATTCCCATGACGCAGGGAGAAGAAAGGTCCAACAGCGAACCGTTGACGTTTATATATTTGGATTGCAGAACTTTCATGGCAGCGTTTTTTGATTTATATATCTGCAAATGTAAACAAAAAAGCCATTGTTGGTACACCAAGTCTGAAAAATAAGGTATCTTTGTTCGCAAAATATCAATTTTATTACGAACTGCAAAACTCCCCGAAGGAGAAAGATATGGATATAACCGCTCTTTATCAGATATTTCTCGGCTGCACCGGCATAACCACCGACAGCCGCAACTGCCCCGAAGGCTCACTGTTTATCGCCTTGAAAGGCGATACGTTCAACGGCAACGCCTTTGCCGCCAAAGCATTGGAAGCAGGCAGCACCTACGCCGTTGTAGACGAAGCCGCCTATGCTCCTGCCGGAGATACACGTTATATATTAGTGGATAACTGCCTGCACACCTTGCAACAGCTTGCCAATTATCACCGCCGCCAACTGGGTACGCGCATCATCGGCATTACAGGAACCAATGGGAAAACAACGACCAAGGAGCTTATATCCGCCGTATTGTCCCAAAAGTACAATGTACTGTACACACTGGGAAATCTGAATAATCCGATCGGTGTACCGCTCACCTTGTTGCGCCTGACAACAGAGCATGAGCTCGGCGTAGTAGAAATGGGAGCCAGCCACCCCGGCGACATCAAGGAACTGGTGGAAATAGCCGAACCCGATTATGGGATTATCACCAATGTAGGAAAGGCTCATTTGGAAGGCTTCGGTTCTTTCGAAGGCGTTATCCGGACCAAAGGCGAACTGTACGACTATCTGCGCCGGCAGGGAAACTCCACCATCTTCCTTCATCAGGACAATCCTTACCTCAGGGAAATAGCCCGGGGACTGAATCCGATAACCTACGGAGAAGAAAACAGTCTTTATATCAACGGCCACGTTACCGGCAATTCCCCCTACCTCGCTTTTGAGTGGAGAGCCGGAAAAGAAGGAGAATTTCACCAAGTGCATACCCGACTGATTGGCGAATATAACTTTCCCAATGCTCTGGCAGCCGTCACTATCGGACATTTCTTCGGAGTAGAAGCAGAGAAGATAGACAAAGCCCTGAATGAATATGAACCCCGGAACAACCGTTCGCAACTGAAAAAAACGGCCGACAACACCCTGATTATCGATGCCTACAACGCCAATCCCACAAGCATGCTGGCAGCCATCGGAAATTTCCGCAACATGCAAGCCGAGAAAAAAATGCTGATATTGGGAGATATGCGCGAACTGGGAAAAGACAGTGCCGAAGAGCACCAGAGAATAGTGGACTATCTGGAAGAATATGGCTTTGAGGATGTAATATTGGTAGGCGAATTATTTGCAGCAACCCGCCACACGTATACCACTTATCCCGATGCTCCGGCTCTAATAGCCGCGCTCCAAAAGAACAAACCCTGCGGAAAGACAATCCTGATAAAAGGCTCGAACGGAATAAAACTGAATACGGTAGTCGATTATCTCTAATCTGTAGATTTACGCATCACTCTTGGTTTCAGCACGAAACAAGCCACCAATGACGCCAGGACAGCTCCCGTGGTATTGGCTGCAAAATCCAGCCAATCGCCGCCACGGTAGGTAGTACAAAATGCCTGTAACAATTCTACCGCTCCACTGAACAATACCGGACAGACAAATGCTCCTACCCATGCGTGCCACATAGGCGTACGGTCTCTCCGATGCGCCCGCAAGAACTCCAGCCACAACATACCGGACATGCCGAAATACATACAGATATGCACCACCTTGTCAAGGTTAGGGATAGTGCCCAGATCGGTAGTGGGCGGTTTAAAAAACGACAGATAAATTACAGCAAGTATTATCACCAGCGATACCGGATATTTCTTAATATAATATAGCATATCTCAAATTATGAACAATCTGTGTGCAAAAGTATGGAACATTTTCTATATTTGTGCGTTTTAAGAGCAATTAATAACGAATTGTAAGAAAAATCCACGTTTTATGACAAGAAATGAAAGAGCCAACTTTGGAAGCAAATTGGGAGTGATACTTGCTTCAGCCGGTTCTGCAGTTGGCCTGGGTAATATCTGGAGATTCCCTTTTGAAACAGGCAATCATGGCGGTGCAGCCTTCATACTGATTTATCTGGTATGTGTACTTATATTAGGTATTCCTATCATGATAGCCGAATTTCTTATCGGACGCCGTTCACGCGCCAACACTGCCGGAGCGTATCAAAAGCTGGCTCCGGGAACCCATTGGCGTTGGGTGGGACGAATGGGTGTATTAGCCGGATTCCTTATTTTGGGCTACTACTCGGTAGTAGCGGGTTGGACCTTGGAATTTATAGGAGAAGCCGCAACCAACAGTTTTGCCGGCAAGTCCGCCGCAGAGTTCATCGCTTCCTTCAACGGCTTTGTCAGCAATCCGTGGCGTCCTGTTATCTGGTTGGTGGTATTCTTGTTAGCCACACACTTCATCATCATAAAAGGAGTGGAAAAGGGTATTGAAAAATCAGCCAAGATAATGATGCCCATGCTGTTTATCCTGCTGGTAGTGCTTGCCATTTGTTCCGTATCACTACCCGGTGCAAGTGCGGGTATCGAATTCCTGCTGAAACCCGACTTCAGCAAAGTGGACGGTAATGTTTTCTTAGGTGCAATGGGACAGGCATTCTTTTCACTCAGCCTCGGTATGGGATGTCTTTGCACATACGCTTCTTATTTCAGAAATGACACCAACCTGCCTAAAACAGCACTCAATGTGGCAGGTATCGACACGTTAGTCGCCATTCTTGCCGGATTCATTATCTTCCCTGCGGCGTTTTCCGTTGGCATCCAGCCGGATGCAGGACCGAGTTTATTGTTCATCACCTTACCCAACGTATTTCAACAGGCATTCGGCAACATACCCTGGCTGGCAATCGCCTTATCCATCATGTTCTACGTTTTGCTGGCGCTGGCGGCATTGACTTCAACCATTTCCTTACACGAAGTGGTAACAGCATATCTGCATGAGGAGTTCAAGTTTACACGAGGAAAAGCAGCCAAACTGGTTACCGCCGGCTGTATTGTGCTGGGAGTGTTATGTTCGCTGTCATTGGGCGTAGGAAAGAGTTACACGATTTTTGGCCTTAACCTGTTCGATTTATTCGACTTCGTCACCGCTAAAATCATGTTGCCCTTAGGCGGGTTCTTTATCTCTATCTTCACCGGATGGTACCTGGATAAAAAGATTGTGTGGGAAGAAGTCAGCAATAACGGAACTTTAAATATACATATATACAGATTGCTTATCTTCATTCTGAAATATATCGCCCCAATAGGAATCGGACTTATTTTCATCAACGAGTTGGGCTTCTTCAAATAAACCATAATGAAGAATCCGTTTAAAGACTTCTTATACTTCTCCCGGGGAGAAAGGCGAGGTATCCTTGTTCTCATCATTGGGATAGTCCTCATCTTTCTCTCCGGATATATCTATTCTTTCCGGCAAAACAGCAGGCAACTTTCTGAAGAAGAATCCAGGATACAGGCTGCCGCCTTGAAAGAATACGACAACTTTATCAGTTCTGTGCGGGAACAAGAAAAAAACGAGAACAGCCGTTTCAAAAAATCGGAGAGATATAAAAAGAGAACAGTTGTATTAGCTCCTTTCGACCCTAACCGTACGGACTCCGTCACCTTCTGCCGCTTAGGTCTTCCTGCATGGATGGCAAAGAACATCTTACGTTATCGAAGCAAAGGGGGAAAGTTCCGTAAGGCCGAAGATTTCAAAAAAGTATATGGATTGACAGAAGAACAGTACCAAACGCTCTCTCCCTACATCTATTTTACGGCAGAAGACACTATAAGAAAGGCGACCTCTCTACTCACTCTTCAGCAGACACCCAAAGACAGTATTTATAAATATCCGGCAGGCACCGTGCTTAACTTAAACCATGCAGATACCACTGAATTGAAGAAAATTCCCGGCGTAGGCAGCGGCATAGCCCGGTCGATAGTGAACTATCGGCAACGTTTAGGCGGCTTCTACCGAATAGAGCAATTGCAGGAGATTCATTTGGATTATCGCCAACTGCAAGCATGGTTCACCGTTACGCCTTCTGAAATCCGACGCATCAATCTGAACCGGGTCGGCATAGAGCGCCTTCGCAACCATCCTTATATAAACTTTTACCAGGCAAAAGCCCTTGTGGAATACCGTAAAAAGAAAGGAATACTCCACAACCTCAAACCATTTGCCCTCTACCAAGAATTTACCGAAAGCGATTTGGAGCGGCTTAGCCACTATGTTTGTTTTGAATAATGAAGAGACAGACAGCTATTCCTTACAAACTTCACCGTCTTTCAGATGAATGGTACGGTCGGTGATTTGTGCCAATCCCTCATCATGCGTCACAATTACAAATGTCTGGCCCAAACGGTTACGCAAATCAAAGAACAGTTGGTGCAGTTCTTCCTTATTATGCGTATCCAAACTTCCGGACGGCTCATCCGCCAACACCACCGCAGGATGATTGATGAGCGCACGGGCAACGGCAACCCTTTGCTTCTCTCCACCGGACAACTCATTGGGCTTGTGCGAAGCGCGTTCCGCCAATCCCATGAAGTCCAATATTTCGGCAGCCGCCGCTCTGGCTTCCTGCTGTCCCATTCCGGCAATGAAAGCCGGTATCATCACATTCTCCAAAGCCGTAAATTCCGGCAACAACTGATGGAACTGAAAGACAAAGCCTATATGCTTATTACGGAAGGCGGAGAGTTCTTTCTCCTTCAGGCAATTCACCAATGTACCGTCAATCGTTACCGAACCGCTATCGGGCATGTCCAAAGTTCCCATAATCTGCAACAAAGTGGTCTTGCCCGCACCGCTGGGACCGACAATGCTGACAACCTCCCCTTTTTTTATCTCCAGGTCGATGCCCCGCAACACCTGTAAACTGCCGAAACTCTTCGTTATTCCTTCTAATCGTATCATTGTTTTAGTTACTGTTTATTCCTTACGGTCATGACACATTTTATCTTTAACACATAGGTACGTTCTAACTGTTTGATAGCCCTATTACAACCTTTTAATGACGTATTCCGCAAGGTAACAGCCGAATACAGCCGGCATATAGCTTACAGTTCCGCAAGTGGACTTTTTATTCTGTTCATCTTCCGTCAACAGCACTGCCTTAGGGTCGGCTTGCTCGGTACTGAATACAACCGGAAGTTTACGCTTAACCCCCAGCTTCTGCAAACGTTTCCTCACCGCCTTACTCAATCCGCAATGATAGGTATCCCATATATCGGCAAAACGTATCTGCGTAATATCACTCTTTGCGCCCGCCCCCATACTCGATACAATCTTAATATGCCGTTTCAGTGCTTCCGCTATCAAATAGCATTTGGGAGCAAGTGTATCAATGGCATCCACTATAAAATCATATCGGGCGGCATCAAGCAGTTCGGGTATATTATCGTCTTTCAGAAATACCGGCAGCACCGTCAACTGTATGTCCGGATTGATATCTTTGAAACGTGCCGCCAAAACCTCCGCCTTCTCCCTCCCCATAGTGGAATGCAAAGCAGGCAGTTGACGATTTATATTGGTAGGTTGCACCGTGTCCGCATCCACAATCGTCATCCGCCCCACACCTGCACGGCATATCATTTCGGCTGCATAAGCGCCTACTCCACCAAGACCTACAACCAGCACATGCGCCTGTTGCAGCCTTTCCATTTTCTCCTCTCCCAGCAAAAGCCGGGTTCTCTGTTTCCAATCCTCCATCATCGCCAACCACTAATCATTAATCACTAATCACTTACTAATCTTCCTTAAACCATTTATAAACCCACTTTCCTACCTTCTCGTAATGCTGCGCCTCATTTCGCGGATTAGAGAAAGAGACGGCATCCTGGGGTTCGCCCAACTGGTCGGGATAAAGTACAATCAAACTATTATTGGAAAAATATTTGCTCAACTGCGCCGGAAGTTTCTCGAAAGAACTGTCGTAGGAGATAGAACCCCTACGCGCGCTTATCACTACCAGCAAATGGTCGTAATTCACTTGTCCGGTCAATATCAGCAAGTCCCCCCAATCATCCAGACGAGAGAAATCCGTCAAGGTCTGTCCATACTTTTTCTTCACCAATGCCTGCAACTGTACAGTTGTTTCCTCGTTTGCAAAGAAATGTACCCGGCAGCCCAACGTACCGCCCATCCGGCAAAAATGCTCCACCCACTTCTGAAAGCCTGCTTCGTATTCCGCCTTGGGAGGAACGGCTATGATGATTCGCCGTATCGTATTAATCGGAATCAGGAATTTGGCAATCATAACTTCGCGATGCAGTCCTTTCAACAGGTTCTCGGCAAGCATACCGAAGAAAGAGTCTACAATATTGACCTTACGGTGCAAACCGATAATCACATCGGTCACCTCATATTCTTTCGCCGTATGGATAATACCCGAAGCAATATTCAAGTCATACCGTGTAATCTGGCGCAACGGCACATCGGCAGAAGCCGTAATCATGGCTGCCTTCTCCAAATACCTTTTACCGCGAAGCTCCAAACCCTCGGAAGTATTGTTGTCATTGATTACGTTCAAAGCCAACAGATTATCTTTCTGTTTGGTATCACGTATCAACAAGGACAGGTTCATCAGATATTCAATCGTATCCGGATTCGCCACCGGAATAAGAATCCTTTCCGCCTCAACCGTACGCTCCTCTTCCAGATGCGCCTCGCACATGGCAATCTTGCGTGCGGCCCTTTCCGTAATAAAGGAGCTCACCACACATGTCACAAGAATCAGCAATACCGTACCGTTCAGCACATCCTCATTCAACAAACGCTCACCGTTCGGCAAGATGATATTATAACCCACCAATACCGCCGCCAGCGTAGCTGCTGCTTGTGCATTGCTCAAGCCAAACATCAGCTCACGCTCTATGGGAGCCATTTTATAAATTTTCTGCGTCAGCCAGGAAGCGATCCACTTGCCCACCAGCGCCACAACAATCATAACGGCAGCCACCTTCAAAGCGTCTCCCTGCCCGAAGATGACATGAATATCAATCAGCATGCCCACCCCTATCAGGAAATAAGGTATGAACAGAGCGTTACCGACAAACTCCAGATGATTCATCAACGGTGATACATGCGGTATGAGGCGGTTCAAAACCAGCCCTGCCAAGAATGCTCCCAAGATGCCTTCCATTCCCACGAACTCCATTAAACCCGCTCCCAGAAAAACCATGGCAAGCACGAAAATAAATTGCATCACGTTATCATCATAGCGGCGGAAGAACCAGCGTCCGATGCGTGGGAACGAATACATAATCAGCGCTCCGAGGAATATGACCTTAACCACCAGCCACAGCCAGAACAGTCCGCCGGACTCCCCTTTAAACAGACCGCCTACCACTGCCAGCACCAGCAATGTAAGCGTATCCGTCACAGCCGTACCGCCCACAGCAATACTTACACTGCGATGACGGGACACACCATAACGAATTACAATCGGGTAAGCCACCAGCGTGTGCGAGGCATACATACTTGCCAGCAATATGGACGTCACGAGACTATACTTCAGCAACATCATATTGGTAACCAAGCCTATGCCTATCGGAATGACGAAAGCCAGCAATCCCAGCATCACAGCCTTTCCGCGATTCTTCTTGAAATCGCCCATATTCATTTCCAACCCTGCCAGGAACATGATATAATAAAGTCCGACCTTGCCGAACAACTCGAAACTGCTGTCGCGCACCAAGATATTGAAGCCATGCTCGCCAATCACCAATCCCGCCAGAATCATACCGATGATGTGCGGTATACGCAATTTATTCAGCAATATGGGCGCAAACAATATAATAAGGAGTACAAGGAGGAATATCCATGTAGGGTCTGTTACAGGAAGTGTCAAACTGAAATTGAGCCAGTCCATACGCAGTGAGTTTTAGGTTTTAACTGCAAAATAACGAAAAAGTTTTCACTTTATGCGGTGTCATACAGCAATTTGTTATAAATTTGCAGCCAACTCTATCATTTATAGATAGATTAGAACTATTTTATAAACTAAATTAAAACAAAAGAAAAATGAAAGTAGCTATTGTTGGAGCAAGCGGAGCCGTAGGACAAGAGTTCCTGCGAGTGCTCGATGAAAGGAATTTCCCGTTGGACGAGTTAGTATTGTTCGGTTCTAAACGCAGTGCCGGCACTAAATATACCTTCCGCGGTAAACAGATCGAGGTTAAACTCTTGCAACACAACGATGACTTTAAAGGGGTTGACATTGCTTTCACTTCCGCAGGCGCAGGCACCTCTAAAGAGTATCTTGAAACAATCACCAAGCACGGCGCTGTGATGATTGACAATTCAAGCGCTTTCCGTATGGATGCCGATGTTCCTTTGGTTGTACCCGAAGTCAATGCCGCCGATGCCAAAGACCGTCCGCGCGGCGTTATCGCCAATCCTAACTGTACTACTATCCAAATGGTAGTGGCACTGAAAGCCATCGAACAGCTTTCTCATATAAAAACCGTACACGTATCCACGTATCAGGCTGCAAGCGGTGCAGGCGCCGCTGCTATGGATGAGTTGTACGAACAATATCGCCAAGTATTGGCGGGTGAACCCGTGACCGTGGAGAAATTTGCCTATCAACTGGCATTCAATCTGATTCCCCAGATTGATGTATTCACTGAAAACGGGTATACCAAGGAAGAGATGAAGATGTACAACGAAACACGTAAGATTATGCACTCCGACATCAAAGTCAGCGCAACATGTGTTCGTGTACCTGCTCTCCGCTCGCATTCGGAAAGTATCTGGGTAGAGACAGAACGGCCTATCTCTATTGAGGAGGCACGTGAAGCATTTGCCAAAGGTGACGGACTGGTATTAATGGACAATCCGGCAGAGAAAGAATATCCGATGCCGCTGTTCCTCGCAGGAAAGGACCCCGTATACGTAGGACGTATCCGCAAGGACCTCACCAACGAGAATGGATTGACTTTCTGGATTGTGGGTGACCAGATCAAAAAAGGTGCTGCATTGAATGCGGTACAGATTGCAGAGTATCTGATTAGAGAGAAAGCGCTTTAAAATTTCTCCTAATCCATAAACCGATAAGGGTGTGTCAAAAATAGAATGTCATTACTATTACAGCATTCATTTTTAACACACCCTTGACTATGTTGCTTGAGACTTCCGATTTCAGGTCGTTTTAAGTATATCAATAAGACACAGTTTCTGAAATCTCACTTTCTGCATTATTTTTGAATAACGAAGTCACAAAATAAACTCCCTTTTCCGATAATTTAAATGACGTTCCTTGGGTAATACCTACCAAATCGGCTTTCCGCTCTTTCCCATTATCTTTATATATAGCGTAATAAGCAACATTTGAAACCGCTCCCCAAGACAAATCAGCCCCATTCAACCTGATATTGTCCGGTGCCGGAGGAAGCACTGCAGCAGTTCGTCCTAAATAAGGAGGCAATACTTTCTTTCCATATATAGCCTTGACCGCATCTGCAATACCAACCTTATTTTCTACCAAGTTCTTGGCACTGTACAATACACTTCCCTTTACCTTCGGCTTTGCACTTGCCAGTTCAAACTGCTTCATTAAGTCATCTGACGATTGAAACTTACTTCCATATTGCGAATCGCCAAATTTATAAATGCCATATCCTATCAATAAGTGGTTTTCATATGTATATTGCGACCATAAATCCAACCTCAGATTAAAACTGGTAGCATCATTACCTGTGGCAAAGTACAGCTGCGGAATAACCACATCCACCCAGCCTTCCTTTGCCCACGTATTGACATCTGCAAACAATGTGTTGTAATTACGCTCCATATCAGCTGCCGGACTAATAGAGAAAATCACTTCCGGACGAGTCTCAATAATAGTTTTCTGGATATTCCTAACTACGGTATTTACATTATTACGCCTGAAATCCTCGACATTCTTAAATTTATCCTTCCCATATTTTTGAAATTCCGCACCATCATTCATTGTCTCAGAAGCTTCCAATGACGGATAGAAATAATCATCCATGTGAATACCGTCAACGTCATACTTGGTAATAATTTCCTTGACAATATTTACAATCCGTTCCTGAACTTCCGGCAAAGCAGGATTATAAACTCTGATTTTCTCATAATCCTTAACCAGTTCCATGGGTATTTTGGCATCCAGTTTTGGGAAAGCAGCATTCTTATTTGCACGCGTAGCTATACGGTATGGATTTAACCAAGCATGAAACTGGATACCTCGCTTATGAGCTTCCTCAACAAGAAATCCTAAAACATCATAATCGGGTCTTACCCCTGCACTTCCTGTAATATACTTACTCCAAGGCTCATATTCCGATTCATAAAATGCATCTGCCATACCTCTGATTTGGAAAAATACCGCATTCATGTTATACCCGACCAATAAATCCAGATAATCTGTATACAACTTTTTCTGAACATCGGCATCATACTTTTCCATAGGCCAATCGAGTCCCCATACCGTAGCTATCCATACTCCTCTCAGTTCCTTTCCGGGCAGAACAGACGAAGAGGTCTGACCTTCTCCCTGAGAATGGCTACCATCATCCAAAATGCCTTCATCGTCTTTACCACATGCTGCGACCAGCACAAGTAAAATGATTATATATATATATTTCAAATGTTTCATCCTTAAATTTCTAATAAGAAAGCCGCCTGATAATTTTAAAATAGACGGCTTTCAAGTTGACAATATAAAAATTCAATTTAAATGTAGAAAATCAGCATATTATTCCTCTTCCTGCTTAATAGGGAACTCGCATATTACAAATCCTGATCCTGTGCGTGATGCAAACACACAAAGCTTGGCATCTTTCCCGTTCTCATCTTTCTCTATATAATAATCTGTCTGCGCCAGGGCGTTTCCATTTCCACTTCCACCTAATTTAAATTGGTACAAAGGATTGTGATTGTCTCCTTCGTCAAATTTCCGCAAAGCCTCTTCTATGGTAGCTCCTTTGCTCAAATCATAAATTTCCAAAGCAATGGTTGCAGTAGATGCACTACCCTGACCAGCGGTACAAACCAACAGATAACGCTCCTCATTAAAGTTGATTATCCTTGGAGCTACAGCCTCTCCTTTTACGCTCGACGCATATATTTCGCCTACAGACTCATTGACCAATGTTACAGGAATTCTGACACCCGACCATAAATACTGGTCTGTATTTCCCACTCTATATACATTGGTCACCATCGTAGCATCAGATTTTGACGGTAATACTTTAATGGCAGTGGCATCAACTGTTTTATAGCCGCTTACGGGTATTCTTAGAAAATCCGTAGCTGCATTATCACCAAAGAATATAAATCCGTTACCATTCTCATCTATATTATAAGAGGCATTATCACCATGTCTGTTTCCTGCTCCGGAGATACTTCCAACATTAATATTGGCTATCGTTTCCGGTTGGGAATCCGGTGTTTCCCAATGATAAATCTTAAGAGGAGAAGCTTTGGCACCCGACAAACTTGAAAGATATACATGACCATTACTCAACGCACCCATGTTATAAGAGAAAGTACCACCGCTAACTCCAGTCAAATCCAGCAGAATAGGATTGATTTCCCCTTTCTTCAAATCCGACACTTTAAGAAGATGAGGTTGTGTAGCTCTGCTGACAACCAATACATGTTCGCCATCATAAGAAGCACAACGGGTAGATGCAGCATCGGCATAATCACTATAAATGTTATCTCCTGAAAAATTATATACAGTAGGCTTTTCAAAATCAGCCCCATACACAGGAACTCTTTTCCGGACTTTAACAAAATATTCCTTATACCTCTTATTATTTACAATCCGAAGTATCAAAGTCTTGTCGGAAGTTTCCTCATCCATTGAGAAATCCATGACCGGAGTTTGAAGCTCCGCGCCCTCAGAAAGTTCCGCCTCAAAGCTCAAAGCTGAAAAATTAGTCTCAACATCCAAACGGGGAAAATTAATTGTCTTATTGGCTTCATCAATTGTTCCTTCCACCACTGTTTTCCCGTCTGCCCCGGCATTAACTATCTTTATTGCTAAAAGCTCCGTATCATAAGGTGCTATATGGCTTTTAGGATAATCCTCCTCACAAGAGACAAGACTAATACCAAGCAATACAGCCATAAATCCTAAACTTTTTATTAATTTATACATAATCTCATGTTTTAATTAAAAACCATTGTTAACTCACGGATGTATCCATCAATTCAAACTTGCCGGCCATCCCTCCGTTTGAGTAAGTGTATACCCTCTACTCTTATAATCTTCAATCTGATTAATTCCGATAGGTGAGAGATATGGGTTTACATTAGGCACATTCAAGAAGGGCAGTCGTCCTTTATTCTGTTCCGGATAGAAAAATCCTTTCATAGCAGCAGCATTAGTGCCATCATAAACGGTCAGACTTCCATCCTTGCCCATAACCCTGATTTTCCCGCTATTCTCTGATTTCAGTTCTTCGGGAACCTCATCCTTGAAATTTACCCAAGTACCTACCAGCAAATCCTGATTTCTATCGGTATCCATGTACTCCAATTTTTTCCAACGTCTCAAATCGACGATACGTGAGAATTCAAAAGCAAATTCCATTCTTCTTTCCCGTCTGATTTCCCAAAGTAACGGAGATACCGTAACATCTCTACCCGGATCATCAGGCAGGGCATCTAACTTCATGTCTGCTGTCTTGACAACACCCAACGCTTTTGCTTCCTCGGCAATCGGTCTGTTACGGATCTTGTTAATAGACTCATCTATATCAGTCTGGATAACCGCCGGCCCTCCCAATGTAGCAAGTTCCGCTTTAGCCTCAATCCAATTCAATAAAACTTCAGCATAGCGGATTACCGGATAGCCAGTCACATTCTTTTCACCCTGGAATTCCGGAGCCGGAGAACCGCCTTTTTCAATATACTCCAATGCACTCCGAGGGATAAACTTAGTTACATACAAATAACAGCTTTTAGCTCTGGGAGTCGGCTTATTGTAAAAACTTGCCTCAAATCTGGCATCTCTTGTCTTTATCAGGTTACTTAAAGTAAAATCGGCTGCGTTGGCAACTGCAGAAGTTTGCCAGTCCTTACCATCCGTACAGATAAACGCCTTAATCAAATCCAAATTCGGGCCGACATCGGTAGGGTCATTCATGTTACAAGTCGATGCTATGGAATGAGTCACACCCTTATCCGCATCATAGGTACGATACAGGATACAGTCTTTCGTACTTTTCGTCGACCCGAATAAAGAGCGGAAATCAGTCACAATATCATATTTTCCACTGCTCATTACCAAGTCAGCCGCAGTAATAGCCTGCTCAAAAAATTTCTTCGCACGTTCATCATTCTTATAATAATATTTTTGCCAACTTGCTTCAAACAATGCCCATCTCGAAACAAAAGCAGCCACCACATAACGGTTCACATATTGTGCATCCCCGTCATCCAAACGGACATTCTTCATGGCAAAATCAAAATCATCATAAACGGCATCCATCACTTCATTTCTCGGAGTACGATCCTTATACAAGGCATCCTTATCCGTATTCAACACCTCTGTATCGTAATAAGGGACATCACCAAAAACATTGACCAGACGAGCATACTCCATTCCTCTGAAGAAGCGGCCTATTCCCATCCAATGATTGTATTGTTCTTCGGTCAGAATATCCTTCATTCTGGCAGACACACGATCAAGCATGACATTCGCCTTCCTTATCCAAGCAAAATTCCATGTCGGACCGGTAAATTCGCTCTGCCACATCATATCCAGACTCGTTGAGCCTTTTGATGTAGGGACAGTCCGTCCAAACTGCGTTTGGGTGGACAATCTCACTGCATCATCATTAAAAGTATAATTTGCATTAGGAGCATACGTCGTTTCATACTTCAATCCATATCCTACAAAGAAGTTGGTATAAAAGGCATTGGCATACAAACGTACCCTATCCTCACTGGTCCAGTAAGCATCATCTTCCGATGTAGTCAATGAAGGACGGTCCAGCACATCATTACAATTCGTAAACAGGAAGATGATTCCGGTTAAAATCATATATATTTTAAATCTCATAATTACTCTTTTTTAGAAGGTTAATTGAACGCCACATGATAAAGTCTTGAAAACAGGTGTGCCCATACCCGTACGTCCCAAGTTATAGTTTGAGTCAGACCTGAACATCGAATAGCCTGAGATAGCCTCCGGGTCGATAGGCAATCCGTTCAGCTTGTCAAATGTAAAGAAGTTCTCTAATGACATATAGAGTCTGGCCTTGGATATATACACTTTTGAAAGAAGATTCTCCGGGAAAGTATATCCCAACGTTATATTCTTGATTCTCAGGTAAGACATATCCAGCAAATAGCGTGACTGTTTCTGCATACTGAAACCAGTATTGCTTCCACCCAAATTCCATGCTCTCGGATAAAATGCATCCGTACGCTCTTCTGTCCAATAATCGGTTGTGAAGGTTTTGGGAAGAGCACCCTCTTTGGCATTATATCCGGGAATAGCCAACTGACCGCTACCCCAAATCTGACGCTTGCCGATGCCTTGGAAGAAGATTGAAAAATCAATCCCCTTATAATCCGCTCCCAAACGGAAGCTATACTCATAGCGAGGAGTAGAATTGCCAATCACAGTCTGGTCACCGGGATTACCATTCGTACCTGTTCCCGGCGTGATATAACCGTCTCCGTCCAAATCCACGAATTTAACGTCACCCGGTGCAAAAATCAATTTGTTATTGTCTTCATAATGTACCTGATACACCGGATATGGGGAAGATTGTTTATTGGTAGTATGCGCTGTCCCGTTATAAATGACAGTAATTTTTTCTATTTGTCCGTCTGCTCCGTAAACAAAGTCCTCCTTTTGAAACAATCTATCTGTCACAAAACCATAAATATCGCCATATCGTCTTCCGGTAGAATAGGTTGTCCCTAATTTGCGGTCTTCCCATGGAGTCAGATAGTCCGCGCCTTTGGTTATATAGGTAGTTGCATCGGAAATAGAAGCCATAACATTAATTCCCAATCCATTGGAAAAACGATGGGTAAAATCAGCCGACAACTCCCAACCTTTGGTTCTCAAACTACCGTAATTACCTTTAGGAGCTGTAGCACCAAGTGTCACCGGCAAGCTTTCTCCTTCAATAATCATGTTTTTCGTATCCCGACGATACCAATCGAAAGTTACTCCGAATTTATTCTTAAAGAAACGCAGGTCTACTCCAAAATCCAAAGTCTCAATCTCTTGCCAACTGATATCACTGTCCACTAACGAAGGAGTACCGTACAAAGGCATCTTATTACCGCTTCCGTCCAACCATGACGATTGGCCGTCAGCCAATATGGCTTTGTACAAGGTATTGGATACCGTCTGATCGCCAATACTACCCCATGAAGCCCTAAACTTACCAAAGCTCAAAATATTTTCAACCGGTTTCATGAAACTCTCATTGGTAAACACCCAACCGGCAGAAAAAGAAGGGAACCAACGCCACTGCAAATTCTTCGGAAATTTAGATGAACCATCCCTACGTATATTAGCTTCTAAGAAATATCTGTCTTCGAAAGAATAATTCAGACGTCCGAAGAAACCTAATTGAGCTTCCCAATTGCGGTCTCCTTCAATGAACTGGTCACCGGATGCCAATGGAAATTGCGGGTTTGTCAAATCAATAAGATTTGTTTTCCACCCTTTATGCAAACTCCATTTACTGGTAACCCTGTTCATACCCACCATAAACTTAAAGGCATGCTCTTTTTCAGCTCCCAATTGCAGGTTATAGGTGGTATAAATATTAAACGTATTATTATCTACCGATTTATTCTGATAGCCGACCTGACTAGCTCCCGGACCCGAACTGTTATAATATTTTTCTACAGGGAAACGGTATGCCGGCATGCCTCCCGTGTCTACTCTTTCGCCTTGTTCATTGACAAAGACCTGACTGCCGTTCTCTATCCACGCCGTAGGCGCATACCATGTAGCACCGGCCTCGTATTGGGTTACAGACGAATTTGTTTCCGAAGTTTGTCTGTCGTAAGTATAATCAAATTTAACATCCCAATTCTTCGTAATATTCAATGTAAAACCCAGGTTAACGTTATAATATTTATTTTGCAGATTATCTGTATTTGATGCAGCCATTTCATACGACGGCTCTTTCAAAGGATTGCCATGTTCTGTCACTCCCATCGGAAACAATGGGCTCCAACGATACATATACAACCAAGGGTCAGCAGAAGTATTACCAATACCCGGATAACGTTTATTACGGTCGGAATAGATAGAACTGGCTCTCACTGTAAGATATTTATTCAATTCCGATGTTACACTGACCGATGCATTATATCGTTTGAAGTCGTCCTTCTTGGCAGTCTTAGACATACCACTCTGATCCAAATACCCCAATCCTATATTATAACTGGTCTTGCCGCTTTTACCATTTACCGATAAATTATGGCTCATGGTCGGAGCCCAGTTCCTGACCATAGCTTTAGCCGCATCATAGAGTCTATATCCATATTTATCTTTTCCGTCATAATACCAGTCGCGACCATATACTACCGGATCATTCCATTTTACCTTTCCTCCATACTGTTTCTGCCATTCTATGGCTTTCTCCAGGCTTTCGGGACTAATACGCCAAAAACCACCCGCCGGCATCGGTTCTCCTCTGTTTATTTGAGCATCCAATGTGTACTGCAAGGCTTCAATTCCACCAATTTCAATGCTTTTGGCAGGATCTTGCCAAGAAAAGTTATTGGAATAGCTAACTTCAAATTTATCTGTTTGCGCTCCCGATTTAGTTGTTATCAAAATAACGCCAAACGCAGCTTTTGAACCATAAATAGAAGATGAAGCTGCATCTTTCAATACGGAAATAGACTGGACATCGTTGGGATTAACCATCTGAATACTTGGAATTTCCACGTTATCCAACAAAATAAGCGGAGTATTATTTCCCGAAATGGATCCAATTTGACCGCGAATTTTAATCAAAGGGTCCGAACCGATTTCTCCCGTTGGAATCGTAATATTAACACCCGGCACTGAACCTTGAAGTCCACGACCGATATCCGCAATAGGACGACTGTCCAATGTTTTATTTACGTCGACTGTTGCAACTGCACCTGTTAAATTAGCTTTCTTTTGAGTTCCATAGCCCACCACAACAACTTCCGAAAGTAACTCGCTATCCTCTTTTAAAACAACCTTTACCGTCTTGGTTGCTTTTACCTCTTGAGTTTGATAGCCAACGAAAGAGATTTGTAAGGTTGAACCCGGCTTTACATTCAATGTAAACTTTCCGTTAATATCAGTTATTCCACCATTTGTCGTACCTTTCTCTACCACACTAGCTCCGATAACCGGTTCTCCGTTTACATCTACAACCAAACCATTGACTATTTGAGTTTGCAACTGTTCTGTCACTCTCAAAGAACCGTCAATGGTAGTCTGAGTAGCTATCACATTTCCACTGCTTAATAGCAAGGTGCTGATTGCTACTACCGTGAGGATCTTTTTATTAGACAATCCTCTTTTTCTGCAATCTTCATTCATAAGTGATTGATGATTTTGTTAATTAAAAATAGTTTTTTCCAAAAATGGTAAGATAGAAATTAATAAGAGTAGGATAGAATCACCCAAACTCTTGTGTTTTCACTTTTCCATAGGCATTTCTCAATTTAAGGGTTCATAAATGGTATGTTGTATCTCTTTTCTCTCTAAAATTCCAAGTCCACCGGGAACTTAGACAAAACGTTTTATTACTAATAATGGCATCAGGAAATATTAAATGCTTGAATAGCAGTTCCTTTTATTTCCTTTCGTATCAGTTAACCTCTACGATTGCAAGTAGTAATTCGTTAAACCTTGGTTGCCCTTTCGTTAGACCTTGGTTATCCTTTCGTTAAACCCAGGTCTAACGAAAGGGCAACCAAGGTCTAACGAATTAAAAATAGACAATCAACTGCTTATTTATAACAGATGCACAAATAGTTATCAGCTTACAACTATTTTATTTAAAAAGACTGTTCGTTATGGGGAATACCATCTATGTAGTAAACTTTTCGAAGAATTATCACAGGAATATTAAAAATAACTATATATTTGTATTCAATTCTAAAACTAATTAGCTATGAAACTGATTGCGGAAAGTGGTTCTACAAGAACTGAATGGGCACTGGTTGAAGACAACCACTTGATACAGCGTGTTTTTACCGAGGGATTGAATCCTTTTTTTCAAACAAGAAGAGAAATTAGCCGGAGTGTACGTTTAGGATTACCCGATATTTTTTTCAAAAAGAAATTGGAACAAGTATATTATTATGGAGCCGGATGCACCTCTTATGAAAAAAAGAATATATTGGGTGCATCCTTAGTAGCACAATTCAAGACCCCTATTCAGGTTGAAAGTGACCTGCTTGCAGCGGCACGCGGTCTTTTTAAATGCGAAGCCGGCATTGCCTGTATCTTGGGAACAGGCTCTAATTCATGCTTTTATGACGGAAAAATAGTGGTTAAGAACGTCAAGGCTGGTGGTTATATCCTAGGCGATGAAGGCAGTGGAGCTGTATTAGGCAAAATGTTTCTGTCCGATGTGTTAAAAGGCTTGGCACCTAAGGATGTAATGGCCGATTTTTTTGAAAAATTTCGTATCAGCTCTAATGAAGTAATGGAATCGGTATATAACCGTCCTTTCCCAAACCGTTTCCTCTCAACAATTTCTTACTTCTTGGCAGACTATACAAACGATGACTATGTCTTTGAGCTGATAACTAATAATTTAAAAGGATTTTTCACTCGTAATGTCTGCCAGTACGACTATAAGAATTATCCCATCAGATTTGTTGGCTCATTGGCCTATAGCTATGCGGACATCTTAAGAGAAGTTGCCGGTGAGTTTGGAATTGAGCTCGACGTAATTGAAGAAACTCCGATGAATGGACTGATAGAATTTCATTCTTTAAATATAGAAGAACCTTAAACTCTAATATATATAAGGTATATAAAGACTGCCTTTGCAAATTTAAAAGTATAAGATTAAAAAAATGCAAAGAAATGTTCTTGATATTGAATAATATAATATCTTTGTTACGTGTGAAGTACACAAAATACTTTATCACCTTTGTTAATAATAAGATTTATCTCTTAAAACGACTGGCAAGGTTAAGAAATTAACTGGATTTAGTTTAAAATTAATATATACCAAGTTCCCGGTGGACTTGGATTTTTAGAGAAAAAAGAGATACAACATATCATTTATGAACCCTTAAATTGAAGAAATGCCTATGAAGCAATGAAGAGACTTAGAGGATATACAGTTCATTTTACCCCTTAATCCTCCCTTTTTTTTACCTAACTGAAAAACTATTTTTATTAACAACAAAATCATCAATCACTTATGAATGAAGATCGCAAAAAAAGAGGAATTAAAAATCATAAAATCCTCATGACAGTGGCTATCTGTGCACTGTTTCTTGGCAGCAGTAACACTTTTGCTGCCCGATCTACTTCCCATGAAAACCATGGCGTAACAGAGCAGATGCAGTCTGTCGCTGTAAATGTTTTAGTAGTAGATGCCCAAGGCGAGCCTATCATTGGCGCCAATGTTGTAGAAAAAGGTACTACCAATGGCGGCATTACGGACATCAATGGAAAAATCAGAATGAATGTTAAAGCAGGAGCACTTTTACAGATTTCTTTTGTGGGGTATACCACTCAAGAAATAAAGGCCACTCCTAATCTACGGGTAGTGTTGAAAGACGACACTGAATTATTGGATGAAGTAGTAGTCGTAGGTTACGGCTCACAGAAAAAAGAGAACCTGACAGGAGCAGTCGCTTCCGTTAACGTGAATCAGACATTGGAAGGACGTCCTATTGCCGATATCGGTCGTGGTTTGCAAGGTACCACCCCGGGCTTATCCATCCAGGTACCAAGCGGCGAAGTCGGTTCTGACCCGATTATTAAGATACGCGGACAAATCGGTTCCATCGAAGGAGAAGCTACACCTTTGATTTTGCTCGACAACGTAGAAATACCTTCTATCCAAATGGTCAACCCCGATGATATAGAAAGCATTTCTGTACTGAAAGATGCTGCATCTGCTTCTATTTACGGTGCGAAAGCAGCATTCGGCGTAGTATTGATTACAACGAAAAAAGGCGCCAAGAGTGATAGGGTCAATGTTTCTTATCAGGGCAATCTCTCTTTCCAAAACATGGCAAAAGAGATGAAAATGGGACAGTTCAATGCTTTGGAATACAGCGTAGAAGCGATGAAACGCTCCGGGAAAACAGCCACCGGCGGTATTTCATTCTTTATGACAGAATCCGGATTGGAGCGTGCCCGCGAATGGCAAAACAAATATGGCGGCAAGTTAGGTCCCGACGACCCTTATGTATATGGGCGAGACTGGTATGTGGATGCCAATGGACGAAATATCGGTCTGAGAACTTTCGACCCGTATGATTATATGATACGCGAATGGGCACCGACTCACTCACACAACGTTTCAATCAACGGCAAAAGTGGCAAGACAACTTACAACATCGGCTTAGGATATCTGCATCAGAACGGTATGATGAAGCCTGCCAAGAAAGACGATTTTACACGCTACAACGCATCCGTACGTTTAAGCACCGAAATCAACAAATACCTGACTATACGTGCGGGGTCTATCTTCTCCTCACGTGACAAGAGATACCCTTATTCTACCTCATTCACTACTGCCGACCCGTGGCTGTACTTGTATCGCTGGGGTCCTAACATGCCGTTAGGTGTCAATGAAGGCGGAAACGACTTGCGCAGTCCGTGGTCTGAAACAAAACAAGCCAATACAGCTTCACAAGTAGATAATTACCTCAACATAAGCTTGGGTACAACCGTAAATGTGACCAAAGACTGGAAATTTGATTTTGACTATACATATGCCAACGAAACAGGAGTTATCAAGAAACCCGGAACACGATATAGCGCAGCAAACGCATGGAGTGCCGGTGTGCCGAGAACCGATGCCAACGGCAATCAGATTTATGTAAACAACCTGGGACAACAAGTAGACGCAGCAGCCGAAGGTGCAATGCCCGCATACAAACTTCCGTATGAAGAATATACTCCCCATGGTTCAAATCCCGACCATATCTACAGAAAATCTTCGGGAGCACGTCGCCATACCTTCAATGCAACAACCGATTACAACTGGCAAATAAACGACGATAACAACTTCAAGTTTCTGCTTGGTATGAACCTGGTGACTTATGACTATGAAGACAACTGGTCACAAATTACAGATTTGACAGATATCACCAACCCGCAGTTCGACCTCGCAGTTGGCACTCAGACCGCAAGCGGAAACCAAAAATGGGAAGGTCAAATGGGTTACTTCGGCCGTATCAACTATAATTACAAAGAAAAGTACCTGTTGGAAGCCAATTTACGTTATGACGGTACATCCAAGTTCCCCTCTGGCATGAAATGGCGTTGGTTCCCTTCATTCTCAGCCGGTTGGCGCTTAAGTGAAGAAGCTTTTATGGAATGGGCAAAACCCGCATTGAACTCATTGAAGCTTCGCGGTTCATGGGGTATCATTGGCGACCAAACCGTAGATAACGGCTTGTATGTATCCTCTCTCGGCACAGGACAAGTAAACTGGCTGGGTGCTGATGGTCAGAAATTATTCTATCGCGGTACTCCTTCTGCCGTTGCTTCTTCTATTACATGGCAGGACATAGCCACACTCGACTTGGGATTTGATGCGCGTTTCTTCCACGGTGATTTCGGTGTAACATTCGACTGGTATCAACGCGATACACGTAATATGATTGTACCGGGTTCGGGCATTGCCTATACATTCGGTGCAGCCGCTCCCAAAGGCAACTACGGTTCTTTAAGAACACGTGGTTGGGAAGTTTCATTGGATTACAACCACCGTTTCAACAACGGATTAGGCATTAATGCCATGTTCACGTTGTCTGATGCCCAAACTGAAATTACAGAATACAGTGATACGCGTTTAATCAGCGATTATTATGTAGGCAAGAAATATGGCGAAATATGGGGCTATAGAACAGAACGTTTGTATCAGAAAGATGATTTCGTATATGACAATAACGGCGAACTGGTTACTGTATGGGCTTTGAACGGAAAAGAAGTGGCAGCAGGCACTCCGGGTGCTAAAGAAATGAACAAACTAAAAGACCCGAACGGAGTATATCAGGACTTCCTGCAATCCGGTGACTTCAAATTTGGTCCGGGCGACGTAAAATATGCCGACTTGAATGGAGACGGAAAACTGGGTAATGGCGCCGGCACTGTAGAAGACCCGGGCGATAAGGAAATAATTGGTAATGAAACACCGAGATTTGAATACGGTATCCGTCTGGGCGCAGATTATAAAGGCTTTGACTTTTCTATCTTTATGCAAGGTGTAGGCAAACGTCAGATATGGGGTAACGGTTTCCTTGCCATTCCCGGTTATAATACTGCCGACGGTGCTATTCCTGACGCTATCGCAAGTGACTACTGGACTGAAGAGAACACAGGAGCTTTCTATGCACGCCCATGGAACCAATCCGGATCGAACGATGCTTACAACTATTACAAACAGTCACGCTATCTGCTGGATATGTCTTATTTCCGCATCAAGAATATCACATTAGGTTATTCTCTTCCGGAAAATATCATAAAGAAAGTACGCATGCAAAAGGCACGCATCTATCTGGCGCTGGAAAACTTCTTTACATTTGACAACCTGAACGGACTTCCTATTGATCCGGAAGCAATCTCCGGTTACTCCATGTTCAATGCAGAGAACTATAACAGCGGCCGTACCGGTGTAGGAACCCCGACTTTCAAGAGTGTGTCAGTAGGTGTACAATTGAACTTCTAATAAACTGAATTATATGAAAAAATATATATTTGCTTTACTTTCTGCCGCAACCTTTATGACAAGCGGGTGCGACTCTATCCTGGAACGTCCGGAATTGACAAAGCCACTGGACGAAACGTATGGAAAGACAGATAACGAATACCGACTCTATGTCAACGAAGCATACCCCGTTTATTTTGTGGGTTACAACAATAGCTGGGGCAGCGCATACGCTCCTTTAAGAGGATACAATTTTTCTGATGACAATGCTTCATCCGGAAAACAGACCTCTTTTGAGAATACCGTTCCCACCAGCCGCGGAAGTTACAACACCAGCGACCTCGCCAACTCCTGGATTTCCCAATACGCAGCCGGTAACTGGAACTTTGCCTGGGTACGCAAATGGAATATAATGATTGACAAACTGGAGAAGTATAAAAGTGCGCTGGAAGAAGAAACCTATAACCACTGGATGGGAGTAGCCCGATTCTTCCGTGGATTTGAATACTGCCGTCTGGTAGAAACCTTTGGTGATGTACCCTATTATGGAAAATCCATTAGCGATGCAGATACCGATGAAATGTATAAAGACCGCACGCCACGCAACGAAGTCATGGAACATGTGTACAATGACTTTGACTTTGCATTAAATAATATCCGTGAAAATGACGGAGCCCAATATCTGAACAGATTTATTGCAGCCGGTTTCGTCAGCAGACTGATGTTATTCGAAGGAACTTGGCAGAAATATCATAAGAACGATACTGAACTTGCAAAGAAGTATCTGACTATGGCCAAGGAAGCAGGAGACAAGGTATTAGGAAACAGCCAATGGCAGATTTCCGGTGATTTCAAAAGTCTGTTCGGCTCAACAGACCTAAGCAGCAATAAAGAGGTACTGATGTACAGACACTATGATGCCGGAGTCAACGTAACTCACTGTGTGGCTTCTTACTCCAACGGTACGGAAAGCCAAGGTGGCGCAACATTGGCATTAGCCAAATCATTCATCTGCAATGACGGTAAGGTGTACAAAAAATCAACTGTTGCCGGAGCAGACGAACTTGATGTCAAGAACATGGCCAAAACTCGTGACCCGCGTTTTGAAGCTACATTCTGGGATGAACCTCGTATCCAGGCAGGTACCTTGCTTTATAGCTGGAAATTCATTGACCGTGTAGGCCCGACCTATTTTGGCAAGACTTATCCTCCTCAATATAAAAGTATAACTAATACCAATGATTATCCGGTAATGCGACTGGCAGAGGTCATGTTAAACTGGCTGGAGGCCAAAGCCGAACTGGCTTTGATGGGCGGTGACCCTATCATTCAAGATGACATCGAAAAAACAATCAACCAAATCCGCAAGCGTCCTCTCGATGAAACGGCAATAAAAAAAGGCTTGCAACAAACCGCACCTATGATGTTAAGTGACATCACTGCCGACTTCGACCCAGATAGAGACAAAGGCAATTTGGTAGCAGGAGATTACGAAGTAGATCCGCTGATTTGGGAAATCCGCCGCGAACGCCGCATGGAGTTTGTATACGAGCACTCCCGTTTGCTCGATTTGAAACGTTGGAAGAAACTGCATTATATGAACAACAAAACATATCCGGACACAATGCTCGGCTTATGGGTGAACCTTGAGGAAGAACTGCCCAATTATCTTGAAGAAGACAACATAGGCATCACCACCGTAGCAGTTCCCGATGGTAACGGATATAAATACATAGTCTATGACGGAACCAACGCCGATGAGATGACAGGTTTCTATGTGCCGGAAGCAGCCGAAGCAAGAGACGATTTCAGCGATCGTTCATATCTGGCTCCGGTAGGAGAAGCTCAAATCAACGAGTACAATGCTAAAGGATATAAATTGACACAAACCGTTCTCTGGTAACAGAAAAAAAAGCATAACTCACAACAAGAGGTGTATCAAGAACGAAAGTTTTTCTTCTCGATACACCTCTTTCCTATATATACCTGAATACCAGATAAGAGCGTTTTGTCGTAATTGTAAATTAATAATTATAATACTAAATATTCCCAAATAAGTGTTTTTGATATTAAAATAAAAAGTATCTTTGTTCCATACAAATTCTCCTTAAGTAATACTATTATGAAGAAACTGCTACTATTAACCATCCTGCTATGTAGTTCATTACTGTGTCAGGCACAAAAAGAGCGCATTGTCTTAGGCGATGAACAAACTTCAGAGTATTTTCCAATCCTGAAAGGAAAACGGATTGCAATCTTCTCCAATCACACCGGAATGGTGGGAGACAAGCATTTACTGGACATACTGCTGGAAAACAAATTCAATGTAGTAGCTATTTTTTCACCTGAACACGGTTTTCGCGGAGATGCGGATGCAGGAGAGCACGTATCCAGTTCGGTTGACAAGAAAACGGGCGTCCCTATCCTTTCCCTTTATGACGGGAAAGACAAAAAACCGAGCGAAGCATCCATGAGAAAATTTGATATATTGGTTATTGACATCCAGGATGTAGGCTTGCGATTCTATACCTATTATATAACAATGTGCCGACTGATGGACGCCTGCGCCGAGTATAACCGCAAGGTATTGTTGCTGGACCGCCCCAATCCGAACGGACATTATGTAGACGGACCGATACTGGACATGAAATACAAATCCGGAGTGGGTTGGTTGCCTATTCCCATTGTACATGGCATGACACTGGGCGAACTGGCATTAATGGTAAACGGAGAACGCTGGTTACCGGCCTCACGCGTGTGCGACCTTACCGTCATACCCTGCAAGAATTATACGCACCAGACAAAATACACATTGCCCATTCCCCCCTCTCCCAACCTGCCGAACATGAAAGCCGTCTATCTGTATCCGGCTACCTGCTATTTTGAGGCCACTCCCGTCAGTCTAGGCAGAGGAACTTCACTCCCGTTTCAGGTATACGGACATCCCAATATGACAGGCTATGATTACAGTTTTACTCCCAAAAGTGTTCCCGGCGCCAAAAATCCGCCCCAACTGAACAAGCTATGCCACGGCGTAAACCTCAGTAATATGAGCGATGAAGAAATTTGGAAGCGCGGCGTGGATCTGAGCTACGTAATTGACGCTTATAAGAACCTGAACATAGGCGACCACTTCTTCCGTCCGTTCTTCGAACTGCTGGTAGGAACAGACTATGTCCGCAAGATGATAATAGAAGGAAAGAGCGCCGAAGAAATCAAAAACCGCTGGAAAGGCGATGTGGAAAAGTTCAAGGAACAGCGTAAGCCCTATTTGCTTTATCAAGAATGATTATTCATACAAACCGGAACCTATTAACCAGTAAACACTAATACCCAATCAATACAATGAGCCCGTTATCCGTTATCATCACCATTGCAGCCTATTTTGCAATACTCTTCACAGTATCTTACATTGCCGGCAGAAAAGCAGACAATGCAGGTTTCTTCGTGGGCAACCGCAAATCGTCCTGGTATGTGGTGGCATTTGCAATGATTGGCTCCAGCATATCCGGAGTAACGTATGTATCCGTGCCCGGCATGGTTGCCGCAAGTAACTTCGGCTATCTGCAAATGGTATTGGGATTTATTGCGGGACAATTAATCATCGCCTTTGTTCTGACCCCCTTGTTCTACCGGATGAATCTGGTTTCCATTTACGAATATCTGGAGAACAGGTTCGGCATGTCCTCATACCGTACAGGGGCCTGGTTTTTCTTCATCTCCAAAATGCTTGGAGCGGCAGTACGCCTGTTCCTCGTCTGCCTGACATTACAACTGCTGGTATTCGAACCATTCGGATTACCTTTTATTCTGAATGTGGCCATCACCGTAGCTTTGGTATGGCTGTACACTTTCCGTGGAGGCGTAAAGTCGCTCATCTGGACAGACTCCTTGAAAACGTTCTGCCTTGTGGTATCGGTTGTATTGTGCATCTGCTACATAGCCTCCGACCTTAATTTGTCTTTCACCGGTATGCTCGGTACAATTGCCGACAGCGATATGTCCCGCATATTTTTCTTCGACGATGTCAACAGCAAGCAATACTTCTTCAAGCAGTTCTTTGCCGGAGCATTTACCATGATAGCCATGACCGGATTGGATCAGGACATGATGCAGCGCAACCTCAGCTGCAAAAATTTCAAGGACTCACAAAAGAACATGATTACCAGCGTCATTTCGCAATTCTTCGTCATTCTGTTGTTTCTGATGCTGGGTGTACTGCTCTACATATTTGCCGGCAGCCAAGGAATACAAGTGGAGAAAAGTGATGAACTTTTCCCCTTAATTGCTACAGGAAATTACTTCCCCACCGTTGTAGGCATCCTGTTTATTATCGGACTGATTTCTTCGGCTTACTCGGCAGCAGGCTCCGCACTGACAGCCCTTACTACATCCTTCACCGTAGATATTCTCGGCACAAGAGGAAGGACGGAAGAGGAAATCGTAAAAATCCGGAAACGGGTACACATAGGAATGGCCGTAATAATGGGTATTACGATTTTTGTATTCAACCTGCTGAACAATACCAGTGTAATCGATGCCGTATATATTCTGGCAAGCTACACCTATGGTCCTATCTTGGGACTGTTTGCTTTCGGCATCTTCATGAAGCAGCAGGTGCGGGACAAATACATACCGTTAGTCGCCATCGTATCCCCGCTTCTTTGCTTCATCCTGCAAAAGAATTCGGAAGCATGGTTCAACGGTTATCAGTTCAGCTATGAATTGCTTATATTCAATGCACTGTTCACCTTCATCGGACTCTGCATACTGATAAAGAAAGACAAAAAGAACATTTAACTTAATACATCATCATCATGAGTGTAAGACTCCACTTTTTGCTCAGCATGCTTGCCACCGCCCTTATCCCCCAAACGGGCGGTGCGCAAGAGCTTCCGACAGAAACCCGCCGGGAAATAGGCAAGTTTCTGGACGCCACTGCACGAAAAGAAATATCCGTAGGACATATCACCGTTGACTCTGTTGCCATAAACGGCAACACCCTGCAACTCTTTGCCAACATGAACTGTTCCTACATTCCTTTCCGTGAGGACAATGTAGCCGAAATTTACAAAGGCATCAGCGCCTTGTTGCCCACCGAATTTGCAAAGTACAGGCTACAGCTACGCACCAACAGACATAGTATCGAAGAACTGATTCCCCAAGCGTTGCGTTCGAAAAAAGACAAAAAGGCTCTTACATTCAGCCAGGATGTAGAAAAGCCTCTGGTAACCAAAGTTTCCAGACCTTATACTCCAACCAACGGACTGCAAAACCGTCATATTGCCTTATGGCAAAGCCACGGTTTTTACTACGAACCGAAACTCAACCGCTGGGAGTGGCAGCGTGCCCGCTGTCTGCAAACCGTGGAAGACCTGTATACACAGAGCTTCGTATTGCCCTACCTTGTTCCGATGCTGGAAAACGCCGGAGCCAATGTACTGCTTCCGCGTGAACGCGACTGCCAGACTGCCGAAATCATTATCGACAATGACGGTTGCCTTAACACCGGCTCTACCTATGCCGAACGTACCGCTGACAAGGTATGGCAGCAAGGCACAGGAAAAGGTTTCGCACATCTTCGCCCGCAATACATAGATTTTGAGAATCCTTTTAAAGAAGGTACATTCCGTATCGCAGAAACCGTCAAAAAAGGAAAAGAAAGCACGGCCGAATGGATTCCCGAAATACCTCAAAACGGACAATATGCAGTCTATGTCTCTTATCAGACTGTTCCAAACAGCAGTGACGACGCCCTTTATACCGTTTATCATAAAGGCGGGGTATCCCAATTCAAAGTCAACCAGAAAATGGGGGGCGGCACTTGGGTCTATCTGGGAACTTTCGGTTTTGATGCCGGAAAAAGCAATGCCTGCAAGGTGACTCTGAGCAACCGTTCTGCCAAAGCCGGACAAACAGTCACAGCCGATGCCGTAAAGATTGGCGGCGGCATGGGAAACATTGCCCGCCGTATCTCTGAGGAAGGGGCAACCGATAATTTGAAAAGCTCCGACAAAACCGTCAACGCATCAAATGCAGCAAAGAATATACCGGCAGCATATCAACCGTCCTATATCACCGAATACCAAAAGAGCGGTTATCCCCGTTTTTGCGAGGCTGCCCGTTACTGGATGCAATGGGCCGGCATTCCGGACAGCGTATATTCCGAAAGCCACGGAAAGAATGATTACACGGATGACTATAAAAGCCGTGGAATATGGGTGAACTACCTGGCGGGCGGTTCTGCCGCCAACCCCACGGAAAAGGGGTTGAATATTCCGGTAGACTTGGCGTTTGCCTTCCACTCGGATGCAGGAACTACCCTTAACGACTCTATCATCGGAACACTTGGCATCTACCAGACCGATGCCTACAACGGAGTATTTGCCAATGGGGCATCACGCTACTTGTCTCACGACCTGACAGACCTGATTCAATCCAATATCGTACGCGATATCCGCACACTGTATGAACCCCGATGGACCCGCCGCGGCAAATGGAATCAATCATACTATGAAGCCCGCGTTCCACGCGTACCGACCATGTTACTTGAGTTGCTTTCTCACCAGAACTTTGCCGATATGCGTTACGGTATCGACCCGCGCTTCCGATTTACGGTAAGCCGCGCTATCTACAAAGGAATGTTGCAGTTTCTCTGTTCGCAATACCGTATGGATTATATAGTACAGCCCTTGCCTGTAGACCACATGACATTGCGCATGATCGGTGAAAATGAAATCGAGTTGAGCTGGAAAGCTGTAAACGACCCGCTGGAAACGACAGCCGCTCCCGAGAAGTACATCGTTTATACGCGTATCGGCAACGGTGACTTCGACAACGGCACAGTAGTGGATAAAAACAGTTACCGCACCGTTCTTCCCGCCGGTATCGTATGCAGCTATAAGGTAACCGCCCTCAACAAGGGTGGTGAGAGCTTCCCTTCTGAAATTCTTTCGGCAGGACAGGCTTTCAACAGCAAAGGTGCAGTATTGGTCATCAACGGATTCGACCGCATCAGTGCTCCCGCCGACTTTGTCGCCCCTGCACCTGCCGACACGCTACTTGCAGGTTTTCTGGACGATTTGGACCATGGAGTGCCTTATATCAAAGACATCAGTTACATCGGAAAGATGAAAGAGTTCCGCCGTTCCATCCCCTGGATGGACGATGACGCATCCGGTTTCGGCGACTGCTACGGCAACTACGAAACACAGGTTATCGCCGGAAATACATTCGACTACCCGGCAGTGCACGGAGCTGCCATACTGAAGGCCGGTTACTCCTTCGTTTCATGCAGTGATGAAGCTGTTGAAAGCGGACAAGTTGTCCTGAACGACTACACATACACCGACCTTATTCTCGGCAAAGAGTGCCAGACCAAGATAGGCAGAGGCGGGATAAAGCCTTTGGAGTTCAAGACATTCAGCAAACCGATGCAAGACTGTATTACAGCTTACTGTAGCCAAGGCGGTAATATCCTTATATCAGGCGCCTATGTAGGAACCGACTTATGGGATAACCGCCTGATTCCCGCCAATGAAGAAGACAAGAAATTTGCTACGGAAGTTCTGAAATATAAGTGGCGTACAGGACAAGCCGCCACAATGGGTAAAGCGAAGTGCGTAGCTTCCCCTTTCCCTTCTCTTTCGGGAAACTATACTTATCATAATGAGCTTAATTCGGATTCTTACGCAGTGGAGTCCCCTGACGCCATCGAGCCTGCTACAAAAGAAGCATATACCATAATGCGCTATTCGGAGAATAACCTGAGTGCCGGAATTGCCTATCAGGGCGAATATAAGACATGCGTCTTAGGATTCCCTTTCGAATCGCTTCGCACGGCAGAAGAAAGAGCATCTCTAATGGACGCTATTCTGACATTTTTCAACAACAGTACCAAGAAATAAAGAATAATTTATAAAACCAATCATCATTTATGAACCGAAGACTATTCACCAGCGTCCTGTTTGCCTGCCTGCTACCGTTTATGGTGCAGGCACAGCAGGCCGTGTTCCGCTTCGCACAACTGACGGACATCCACTTAAGTCCGAACAACCCCAATCCTACGGAAGATTTATTGCGTTCCATTGCACAAATTAATGCAACCGACAGCATCGATTTCGTATTGGTGACAGGCGACATTGCCGAAGAGGGCGACCGCACCACCATGGAAAAAGTAAAATCATGTCTCGACCTGCTGAAAGTGAAATACTACGTAGTGCTGGGTAACCATGAAACCAAATGGAGCGATTCCGGCTGTACTGCCTTCGGAGAGATATTCGGTGGCGAACGGTTTGAATTCGAACACAAAGGCTTTTTGTTCCTCGGTTTTAATTCAGGCCCGCTGATGCGTATGGCATACGGCCATGTTGTCCCTCAGGATATCCGCTGGATGACGGAAACGATGGACCGGTACAATGCCGGCAATTCCCGGCCGGACAAACCTGTAATACTTGTTACCCACTATCCGATGACGGAAGGCGATGTGGACAACTGGTATGAAGTGACGGATGCCGTGCGACCATACAACATACGCCTGTTTATAGGCGGACACTACCACCGCAACCGCGACTTGCGCTATGACGGCATTCCGGGTATCCTGATGCGCAGCAACCTGCGCGACAAGGATGAAAAGCCGGGCTACGGCATTTATGAGATTACAGAAGATTCCATCCTCGTTTATACACAACGCATCGGAGAACCGAAAAGACAATGGGCCGCATTCTCGCTGACGGATTCATACTATGACCGTAATGGGAAAGCCGAAAAATATCCCGACTTCTCCGTAAACAAAGAGTATGCACAAGTACAAGAGCAATGGATAGTGCAAACCGGAGCCGGCATCTACTGTTCACCGGCAGTGGAAAAAGACAAAGTATTCGTTGGCGACGACCTGGGACGCCTCACTGCCTATGCCCTTAAAAACGGCAAGAAACTATGGAGTTTCCAATCCGGAAAAAGAATTGTCGGAACACCTGCCGTAAGCGAAGGAATTGTCGTATTCGGTTCCGCCGATTGTAAGATATATGGTCTGGATGCCCAAAACGGTAATCTGTTATGGACAGTAGAAGCTGCCGAACCTGTATTGGGAGCAGTGACAATAGAGAACGGCATTGCCTATATCGGTGCCAGCGACCACACTTTCCGTGCTGTAAACATCCGTACCGGAGAAGTGAAATGGGCTTTTGCCGGCGTAAAGGGCTACATCGAAACCAAACCTTTGGTAACGGACAATAAAGTTATCTTCGGCGCATGGGACAATACCTTATACGCTTTAAATAAAGCAGACGGCAAGGAATTATGGAAATGGACAGGCGGACTGACGCGCATGCACTTCTCCCCTGCCGCCGTATGGCCGGTGGCAGCCGATGGGAAGGTATTCATTACCGACCCGCAACGTGCCATGACCGCCATTGACATAGAAACGGGCAATACTGTATGGCGTACCTTCCAATCCATGGTACGTGAGACAATAGGACTGTCCGAAGATAAAGAACGTATTTACAGTAAGACCATGAACGACAGTATCGTATGCTACTCCACCAAAGGCGACCAACCGCACAAACTGTGGGCATCCAATGTAGGCTTCGGCTACGAGCATGCTCCTTCCATGCAGGTAGAAAAAAACGGAGTCGTATTCGGAAGTACCAAAGAAGGACTTATCTTCGCGCTGGAAGCCGCGACTGGCAAAGTGCTGTGGAAACACAAAACAGGCAATTCGCTCATAAGCACAGTGGTACCGCTCGACAACAACCGGGTGCTGTTTACCGCCACGAGTGGAGAAACCGGAATGCTGAAGTTTAAAATAAAAAAATGAGAATTTTAAAATAATACCTTACAGATATGAAGAAGATTGATTGCTTTATTCCTTTTGCAGGAAAAGAACAGGCTGAAAAGACAGTACAAGGATTACAGGCTACAGGTCTTATCGGCAACATCCGTTTAGTAACAACAGACCCTATGCTCGAACCATTGCCCGGCTGTGAGATTTTATCCGTAGACATGCCCTACAGCAGCACTGCCATGAAAACCATTGCCGAAAAAACCGATGCTGAATATACATTGCTATACACCAAAGAAACGACTCTTGAACTGGGTATGTTCGCCTTGGAACGCATGATGCACATTGCAGAAGATTCGGATGCAGGAATGGTCTATGCCGACCATTACCAGATAGCCGACGGCAAGCAGACGAATGCTCCTGTCATCGACTATCAGTTCGGCTCGCTGAGAGACGATTTCAATTTCGGCTCGGTACTCCTTTTCAATACTTCAAAGCTAAAAGAGGCAGCCTGCCGCATGAAGTGCGATTATAACTTTGCCGGCCTTTACGACTTACGACTGAAGCTGAGCCAAAAGGCAGACCTCGTACATATCAATGAATATCTGTACAGTGAAGTGGAAAACGATACACGTAAGAGCGGTGAAAAGATATTCGATTACGTCGACCCAAAGAACCGTAACCGTCAGATTGAAATGGAAGCGGCATGCACGGAACATCTGAAAGAAATCGGTGGCTACCTGAAACCGGAGTTCAAGCAGATTGAGTTCTCTGCCGGAAATTTCGAATACGAGGCATCCGTTATCATCCCCGTACGCAACCGTATACGCACCATCCGCGATGCTATCCGTTCCGTACTGGACCAGAAGGCAGACTTCAAGTTCAATCTTATCATCATCGACAACCACTCCACCGACGGAACGACAGAAGCCATCGACGAGTTTAAGAATGACGAGCGCCTCATCCATATCATCCCCGAACGCAACGACCTCGGCATCGGCGGTTGCTGGAACATGGGCGTACACCACCCCAAATGCGGCAAGTTTGCCGTACAATTGGACAGCGACGACGTATATGCCGATGAAAATACATTGGTCACTATGGTACGTGCTTTCTACGAACAGAACTGCGCCATGGTAGTAGGTACTTACATGATGACGGACTTCAACATGAACATGATTGCTCCGGGCATCATCGATCACAAGGAGTGGACACCGGACAACGGGCGTAACAATGCCCTCCGTATTAACGGTCTGGGTGCACCGCGCGCATTCTATACTCCGGTACTGCGCGAAGTAAAAGTGCCCAATACGAGCTATGGCGAAGACTATGCCCTTGGACTGAATTTCTCCCGCCAATACCAGATAGGCCGTGTCTATGACGTTGTTTACAACTGCCGCCGCTGGGACGACAACTCGGATGCCTCATTGGACATCGTCAAAATGAACGGGCACAACCTTTACAAAGACCGTATCCGCACGTGGGAGTTGCAGGCACGCATTGCTATGAACAAGAAAAACGGTAAATGACCTATGAATCAGACCATACACAATCTTCTAACCGAACAGCTTGCTTCCTGGGAAACGGCGCGTAATAACTACGCCGCCCTTTCCGGAGTGCAGGTGAAAGAACTGAATGTAAACGGCACCCTTTATAAAGTACAGTTCAATCCGGCACGTATCGTATCTTCCGGAGCCAAAGTAGATGCAAAGTCCATTAAGGAACGTAAATGCTTTCTCTGCCCCGCCAACTTGCCGGCAGTGCAAAAAGGCATCCCGTTCGAAGGACACTACAACATATTGGTCAATCCGTTTCCCATATTCCCCCGTCATCTGACGGTACCGGAAACCGCACATGTCGCCCAGCGCATAGCTCCCCGCTTCGGGGATATGCTGGACCTGGCACGGCAACTGACCGACTACACCATTTTTTACAATGGTCCCAAGTGCGGCGCTTCCGCTCCCGACCACGCCCACTTCCAGGCCGGCAACAAAGGCTTCATGCCTATTGAACAAGACTGGCGTAGACAGGTAGCAGGCAAAGTAGCCGACTACGGTCAGGCCACCCTATGGTGGCTGAACGATGCCCCGCGCACTACGCTCGTCATCGAATCTGCCGACCGCAAGACGGCTATTAAGCTGTTCGACACCATTTATCACTCACTGGACATACAGCCCGGTGAAGACGAACCGATGATGAATGTCCTTGTAATGTACGAAGACAACAAATGGATTGTATTTGTCTTTCCTCGTGCCAAGCATCGTCCGGCATGTTATACGGCCGAAGGCGACGCCAACCTGCTGAGCAGTCCTGCCTCCGTAGACTTAGGCGGCGTATTCATCACCCCCGTCGAGAAAGATTTCATCAAAATAACGGCAGAAGACATCGCACAGATATTGGGTGAAGTATGCCTTTCTCCCGCAGATTTTCAAAAGGTGCGGAAACGCATCCAGGAACAACTGTAATATCCGTCATCCCTTTAAATAAACAAGTATGAAAGAACCCAAAGTAGAAGTCGGCATCCTATTCGAGCCACAGATAGAATTTATCCTGCTTGCCCCCTACCACGTATCCGGCAAGGAAGTCAACGGCAAGCAGACTGTTACCTACGACGAAGGTAAAATCCTTTGGAACGGCAGGCAATATGACGAACTAATGTTTGAACCCCTGCAAGAATCCATTGCGGCATTCGAGTTGCTGGATGTGACTATCGGGATAAACTTCCACTGGGAACGCAAAGAAGACCAACGCTTCCAGGGTTCTTTAAAGATTATCGTAGAAAACGGCAAGCTGACTGGTATCAATGTCATCCGCGTGGAGGATTACCTGACCAGCGTCATCTCCAGCGAGATGAGTGCTACCGCTTCCCTGGAACTGCTGAAGGCACATGCAGTCATCTCGCGCAGCTGGCTGCTTGCAAACCTTTCTGGTTTGCAAATTAACAATTCACAACTGTCAACCGGTAATGATACCATACGGAATAAAAACGCAAACCAAGACAACGCAGCCAATTGCCAACTGTCAACTGCCTACTGTCAATTGAAATGGTATGAGCGCGACTCCCATACCCATTTCGACGTATGTGCGGACGACCACTGCCAGCGCTATCAGGGGATAACGCGCGCTTCCACCGATATAGTCCGCCAGGCGATAGCCGCCACCCACGGACAGGTACTTACCTCAGAAGGCAGAATATGCGATGCCCGCTTCTCCAAATGCTGCGGCGGAGCATTCGAAGAGTTCCAGTATTGCTGGGAAGATATCAAATATCCCTATCTTGCCAAACAGCGCGATTATCTGACAGGAAATGAAAAGACTGCTCCCGAACTGCCCGACCTGACTCAGGAGTCCGAAGCCGACCGCTGGATACGTACTTCCCCCGAAGCATTCTGCAATACTACGGATAAGAAAATCCTGTCACAGGTTCTCAACAATTACGACCAGGAAACCACCGATTTCTACCGTTGGAAAGTAGAATATACTCAAGACGAACTCTCCGCCCTCATACTGAAACGCTCCGGCATAGACTACGGACAGATAATCGACCTTGTTCCCGTGGCCCGCGGCACCTCCGGACGCCTTTGGAAACTGAAAATCGTAGGTACGAAGAAGACGCTGACTATCGGGAAAGAGCTGGAAATCCGCCGGACGCTTTCTCCTTCACACCTTTACAGCTCCGCCTTTGTCGTAGACCGCGCAGAAGTGTCGGAGGCCGGCATCCCCGGGCGTTTCATCCTCACCGGAGCCGGATGGGGACATGGCGCAGGTCTCTGCCAGATAGGTGCTGCCGTAATGGGAGAACAAGGATACAAATACGATGAGATATTGCTGCATTACTACATCGGCGCCAGTATCGACCAACTATATGACTAATCCTATAACAGAAAAACAATTGACAGAATGAACAATATCAAGAAAATATCCCCCTGGGCATGGGTCCCTACCTTATATTTCGCACAGGGTATCCCCTACTTTATCGTGAACAACATCTCCGTACTGATGTTTGCCAAAATGGGTGTACCCAATGGAGACATGGCGCTATTTACCAGCCTGCTGTATCTGCCATGGACTATCAAACCTTTCTGGAGCCCGTTTGTAGACATTATCAGAACCAAAAGATGGTGGGTAGTTTCCATGCAGATTCTTATGTCGATAGCTTTCATCCTGCTGACCCTGACCATTCCGCATCCGGACGAAGCAACCATGGCAGCGGGCACGACTCCTATCAGTATGTTCACCGTAACCTTGATACTGTTTATCATCACGGCATTCGCTTCCGCCACACACGATATTGCCGCAGACGGGTTCTATATGCTGGCATTGAAATCGGGCGAGCAGGCTGAGTTTGTCGGTATCCGAAGCACTTTCTACCGTCTTGCGTCTATCTTCGGACAAGGAGTGCTCGTAGCCATTGCCGGTGCCATCGAACTGAAATACGACAACATTCCGCTGTCGTGGACTATCACGATGCTGGTTACGGCCGTTATGTTCAGTGCAGTAAGTTTTTATCACCTTTTCATGATACCCAAACCGTCTTCAGACAAATCGGTCTTGGCTCCGGGAACAGCCAGTGCCAAGGCTATTTTCAAGGAGTTCGGACGCACTTTCGCCACCTATTTTACCAAACCGGGTGTACTGCTTGCCATTGTATTCATGCTGCTCTACCGCCTGCCCGAGGCATTCCTCATCAAGATGTGCATGCCTTTCCTCGTTGCCGGTAAAGAAGCGGGAGGCTTAGGGCTTTCCACGGCGGAAGTAGGCATCGTATACGGCACTATCGGTGTGATATTCCTCACATTGGGCGGTATTCTCGGTGGCATATTCGCATCGCGCATCGGATTGAAGAAATCCATCTGGTGGATGGCGGCATGTATGACACTTCCCTGCCTGACTTTTGTCTACCTGGCCATTTGCCAGCCCGAAAACCTGTTTGCCATATCAACGGCGATTGCTATCGAACAATTCGGCTACGGCTTCGGTTTCACAGCCTATATGCTCTATATGATGTATTTCTCCGAAGGCGAGTTCAAGACATCACACTATGCTATCTGCACTGCATTCATGGCGCTGAGCATGATGATTCCGGGCATGTTTGCCGGTTACATTCAGGAAGCTATCGGCTATACCAACTTCTTCTGGATGGTAATCGCATGCTGCATTGCCACCGTGATAGTCACCGTCTTTGCCGACAGGCGGATAGACCCCGAATACGGCAAGAAATAAAAGATTGATAAACGAACCATAAAGATACCCATTATGAAAAAACATCTCGTTCTCTGTATCCTTTGCACCCTTTGCTGCATGGCATACGCACAGAAAATAAAAATAAAGACCGGCATCGAAGTGCTGAAAGAGCAAAACTTCAAATGCCTGGAAGGTAAACGTGTGGGACTGATTACCAATCCTACGGGAGTAGATAATCACATGAAATCCACCATCGATATTCTGCACGAAGCGCCGAACGTGAATCTCGTGGCACTCTACGGTCCGGAACATGGCGTACGTGGTGATGTACATGCCGGCGATCACGTAACGGACATCAAGGATGCCTCAACCGGACTGCCCGTCTATTCCCTCTACGGCAAGACACGCAAAGCGACTCCGGAGATGCTGAAGGACATTGATGTACTGGTATACGACATTCAGGACATCGGCTGCCGCTCATTCACCTACATCAG
Organism: Bacteroides stercoris ATCC 43183; assembly: GCF_025147325.1. Lineage (NCBI taxonomy): Bacteria > Pseudomonadati > Bacteroidota > Bacteroidia > Bacteroidales > Bacteroidaceae > Bacteroides > Bacteroides stercoris. The sequence continues at coordinate 1,084,018 of NZ_CP102262.1, read as the reverse complement.
TACCATGGGACTTGCCATGGAAGCCGCTGCCGAGAACAACAAGGAATTTATCGTACTGGATCGCCCCAATCCCGTAGGCGGATTGAAGATAGAGGGTAATCTGACGGAAGATGACTGCATTTCCTTTGTCAGCCAATTTAAAATTCCGTACCTTTACGGACTCACTTGCGGTGAGCTGGCTTTCATGCTGAATGGGGAAAAGATGCTGAAAGACGGCAAGCAATGCAAATTGCAGGTTGTAAAGATGAAAGGCTGGAAGCGCAAGATGGACTATACACAGACCGGATTGCAATGGGTTCCTTCTTCTCCGCACATTCCGCACCCGCACTCCGCATTTTTCTATCCCGTGAGCGGCATTTTGGGAGAGTTGGGCTATATGTCTATCGGAGTAGGTTACACGATTCCGTTCCAGATGTTCGCTGCCCCGTGGGTGGAAGCCGAGAAACTTGCCAGAAACCTGAACGGGCTGAACGTACCGGGTATCGTCTTCCGACCGATGTACCTGAAACCGTTCTACTCCGTAGGTAAAGGAGAGTTGCTGCAGGGCGTGCAAGTGCACATCATGGATTTCGGCAAAGCACCGCTAAGCGAGATACAGTTCCTCGTAATGCAGGAAGTAGCCGCGCTCTATCCCGACCGTGCCGTATTTGACCATGCGGATAAAGGCCGTTTCGCCATGTTCGACAAGGTAAGCGGCTCAAAACAGATACGCGAACGCTTCAGCAAGCGCAACCGTTGGGAAGACATCCGCGACTATTGGTACAAAGACGTTGAGGAGTTCCGTAAACTGTCGAAGCAGTATTATTTATATAAATAATTTGACAAGTATAAAAAACGGTAAGTCGCATACTGAATATCATTCGGTTGTATATTGAATGTGCTTCCCTATAAAGTTCTTTCACAAGTTATTGCGACAAGGATTGCGGGAAGAAGCACAGGAGTAAAAAGATCTATACATTATGGAAAAGAGTAACTACATGGCTTTCCTGCAGGAAGCGAGACAATTCATTCCGCAGGAAAGGATTTACACCGACGAACTCCGTCGGCTGGCTTGGGGAACAGATGCCGGTTTCTACCGCCTCATCCCGCAAATCGTAATCCGTTCGGAAGGAGAAGAGGAAATCTCCCGGCTGCTGAAACTTGCCGGCAGCCACAACCTGCCCGTCACTTTCCGGGCAGCAGGAACCAGCTTATCCGGACAAGCCATCAGCGACTCCATACTTATTGTAGCCGGCAAACATTGGGAAGGCTACAGCATATCTCCCGACCATGAAGAAATCACCCTGCAGCCCGGTATCATCGGGCAACGGGTCAATGAATTGCTGGCCCCTTTCGGGCGGAAATTCGCTCCCGACCCTGCCTCCGTAAAAAGCGCCATGGTGGGTGGTATCGTCATGAACAACGCTTCGGGCATGAACTGCGGTACGCATGCCAACAGCGACAAGGTGCTTCTCTCCGCCCGCATCGTACTGGCTGACGGAACGGTACTCGACACCGGCGACAGTGTAAGCCGCGCCGCATTCGAAGTGACACACCGCGATTTCATCCGGCGCATCTGCACGCTCCGCGATGAAGTGCGTGCCGACGGGAAACTGGCGGAACGCATCCGCTACAAATATTCCATAAAGAATGTAACCGGTCTGAACCTGCTCCCTTTTGTCCGCTTCGACGACCCGTTCGATATCATTGCCCATCTTATGGTGGGTTCGGAGGGAACACTCGCATTCCTCTCGCAAGTGACTATGAAAACGGAGTATGACTACCCTTGCAAGGCAAGTGCCATGCTCTACTTCAAGACCATAAAAGAAGCTTGCCGTGCTGTGGTAGCCATGAAAAAACTAACCGGCGCCAATGGTGAGTGGACCGTAAAAGGAGCAGAGCTGCTGGACTGGAAATCTCTGGCATCGGTAAGCGACCCCGTATTCCTGAAGTATAAGGGCGAAATATGTTCATCCACCCTGCCCGGCGTAGAACCGGGAGACGAAACCGGACTGACCGCCGTGCTGACCGAGACCAAAGCCCGCAGCACGGAAGAACTTCGGCAGAACATCCGTGCAATAGAACAATGCCTCTCCGCTTTCCAGACCTACACACCCGTATGCTTCACCGACAAGCCCGAAGAGTATTCAAAGTACTGGGCCATCCGCTCCGGCATCTTCCCTTCCGTGGGCGGGACGCGGAAACCGGGAACAACGTGCCTCATCGAAGATGTGGCTTTCCACATCGAGGACCTACCCGAAGCAACCGCCGAATTGCAGCAACTCATAGCCCGTCACGGCTACGAGGATGCTTGTATATACGGACATGCGCTGGAGGGGAACTACCACTTCATCCTCAATCAGTCTTTTAGCAGCGAAGCCGAAGTGAAACGCTACGAAAACCTGATGAATGATGTCAAGACACTGGTTGCGGACAAATACGACGGCTCGCTGAAGGCAGAACACGGTACGGGCAGAAACATGGCTCCTTTTGTACGCCACGAATGGGGAGATGCAGCCTACGAGGTGATGAAAGCCGTCAAAAACCTGTTCGACCCGAAAGGTCTGTTGAATCCGGGCGTTATTTTCAATGACGACCCGAAATGCCATATCAAAAATTTCAAACCGCTTCCGCTGATTCCTTTGGATGCCCAAAATCCGGCAGCCAAAGTAAACCGCTGCATCGAATGCGGCTTCTGCGAAGTGAACTGCCTGTCCTGCGGCTTCACCCTCTCCTCAAGACAGCGCATCGTACTGCAAAGGGAGATAGCCCGCCTTCAACAGAGCGGCGAAGCCCCCGAACGTCTCGCCCTGCTGGAAAAACAATACCGCTATCCTGGCAACCAGACCTGTGCCGGCGACGGTCTCTGTTCCATGTCCTGTCCTATGGGAATCAATACGGGTGACCTGACACACATCATCCGCCAGAAAGAATTGCCGCAAGGCAGCATAGGATATAAGGCCGGCAATTTCGCCGCCAATCACTTCGCCGGCATAAAAAGTGCACTGCGTCCCGTATTGGGACTTGCCAACCTCGGTCATTCCGTATTGGGAACCAAAGCGATGAGCTGCATCACCAAAGGCATGCACAACGTTCTCGGCATCCCCCTTTGGACGCCGGCAATGCCCAAAGCCTATTCAATTAAAAGTTCACAATTGACAATTGACAACGATACCCTGCGGAATAAGAACGCAGACAAAGACAGTTCGGCTAATGGTCAATTGAAAGTGGTTTATTTCCCCAGTTGCATCAACCAGACAATGGGACTGCCAAAAAAATCGCCTGTGGAGCAGGCATTGGCGAGCAAAATGATTGCCCTGTTGCAAAAAGGCGGTTACGAAGTCATCTTCCCCGAAAACATGGAAAAGCTTTGCTGCGGCACAATCTGGGAAAGCAAGGGAATGCTTGACATTGCCGACCGCAAATCTGCCGAACTGGAGGCAGCCTTGTGGAAAGCCAGCGAACAGGGCAGGTATCCTGTGCTGTGCGACCAAAGCCCGTGCCTGCACCGGATGCGCGAGACCATCCATAAAATGAAGCTTTACGAACCGGCAGAGTTCATATATACATTCCTGCGTAACAGACTGGTATTCACCCCTACCGACCGCCCTGTGGCAGTTCACATCACCTGTTCCATGCGCAAGATGGGGCTTGCCGATACGATTACAGCCTTGGCACGTCTCTGCTCATCCAAAGTCATCATACCCGAAGAAGTAGGCTGCTGCGGCTTTGCCGGCGACCGCGGCTTCACATATCCCGAACTGAACGCATACGCCCTGCGCAAACTCCGCCCCCAGATAGAAGCAGCCGGCGTAAGCATCGGATATTCCAACAGCCGTACCTGTGAAATCGGGCTGACAACCAACTCCGGTATTCCGTATGTGTCCATAGTCTACCTGGTAGATGAATGTACCCAACCCGCAACCGTTAAACTCAACAACTAACTTAACACACAAAAATCATGAGTAGTACAGTAAAAACAAACAAGCGCATCCTTGCCCTCGACATCCTTCGCGGTGTCACCATTGCAGGCATGATTATGGTTAACAACCCCGGTACATGGGCGCATATCTATGCCCCCCTGCGTCATGCGGAATGGAACGGTCTTACCCCCACCGACCTTGTATTTCCGTTCTTCATGTTCATCATGGGAATTTCCACATACATCTCTCTGAAAAAGTATAATTTCGAATTCAGCCGTGCCGCCGGCATGAAGATTCTGAAACGTACCATACTCATCTTCCTTATTGGTATGGGTATCGGCTGGTTCTCGAGGTTCTGTTATTACTGGACTTCTCCCACGGAGGGCATCGGCTTCGGCGCCCAATTGTGGGAAGCCGCATGGACATTCGACCGCATCCGTATCCTGGGTGTCATGCAGCGTCTGGCCCTCTGCTACGGTGCTACCGCTATCATTGCGCTGACCATGAAGCACCGCAACATCCCCTATCTCATTGCTACCCTACTGACAGGCTACTTCATCCTGTTGGTTTGTGGCAATGGATTTGCCTACAACGATACGAACATCCTTTCTGTTGTAGACCGTGCCATCCTTACCCCCGCACATATGTACAAGGATAACGGCATCGACCCGGAGGGCTTACTAAGCACCATCCCTGCCATAGCCCATGTACTGTTGGGCTTCTGCGTAGGCCGTATGATGCTCGAAGGAGGCAAGGCTGATGAAAGCCGTGAAAGTATGCTGAACTCGCATCTTATCAAACTGTTTTTAGCCGGTACCATCCTTACATTCGCCGGCTTCCTGCTGAGTTACGGATGCCCCATCAACAAGAAAATATGGTCGCCTACCTTCGTACTGGCTACCTGCGGATTGGCTTCCAGCTTCCTGGCGCTGCTCATCTGGATTATCGACGTGAAAGGCTATAAGAAATGGAGCCTCTTCTTCGAGTCGTTCGGTGTCAATCCTTTATTCATGTATGTGCTGGGCGGTGTGCTCGGCATTCTCTTCGGCAGCATCTGCTTCCCGTGGGGCGAAGGTAGCATCAGCATACACGGATTTCTGTACAAAGTGCTGTTAATGCCCGTATTCGGCGAAACCGGCGGTTCGCTGGCGTATGCGTTGCTGTTCGTCGGCATCAACTGGTGCATCGGCTACCAACTCTATAAACGGAAGATTTATATCAAACTATAATCGGATAAACTCAAAACAAGTAATAATATGATTCTAATAGCAGACAGTGGCTCTACAAAGACCGACTGGTGTGTTGTAGAGAACGGACAACTCATCCGGCAGATATTTACGAAAGGAACCAACCCTTTCTTTCAATCGGAAGAGGAAATCAGTAATGAGATTGCGACAGCACTGTTGCCCCGGTTAACGACCGATGCATTGGATGCTGTATATTTCTACGGTGCGGGATGCGGATTTCCCGACAAGATAGCCATGGTTCACCGTGCCATCACCAAGCATCTCCGGGTAAAGGGAGAAGTGGAAGTAAACACAGATATGCTGGCGGCAGCCCGCGGACTTTGCCAGCACGATGCCGGCATTGCCTGCATCATGGGTACAGGCTCCAACTCATGCTACTATGACGGCAAGCAGATTGTATCCAACGTATCTCCACTGGGATTCATCCTCGGAGATGAAGGCAGCGGCGCCGTATTGGGCAAGCTGCTGGTGGGCGATATTCTGAAAAACCAGATGACCCCCGAACTGAAGGAGAAGTTCCTCACGCAGTTCAACCTGACACCCGCCGATATCATCGACCGTGTATACCGCAAGCCGTTCCCCAACCGTTTTCTGGCAAGCCTCTCTCCATTCCTTGCACAGAACCTGGACGAACCCTGCATACGCACACTGGTATCGGACAGCTTCAAGGCATTCCTCAAACGTAACGTGATGCAGTACGAAAACTACCGTGAAAGCAAGGTACACTTTATCGGCTCCGTGGCTTTCTATTACAAGACGATATTGGCCGAAGCTGCCAGCGAAATGGGTATCCGGCTGGGTACGGTCATCAAGAGCCCGATGGAAGGTCTGATAGAATATCACAAGTAATCGCAAATAGTAAACCGTAAACTCGTAAATAGCCTTATGTTTGTAAAAATCTCAGAGCAACCTTCGCTCTACAACGACTTGGAAAAGAAGTCTGTCCGTGAAATACTGGAAGACATCAACAGGGAAGACCAGAAAGTGGCGCTTGCCGTACAAAAGGCAATACCGCAAATAGAAAAATTAGTAACACAAATCGTACCCCGCATGAAACAGGGCGGACGCATTTTCTATATGGGCGCCGGCACAAGCGGCCGCCTTGGCGTACTCGACGCCTCCGAAATACCACCGACATTCGGCATGCCGCCTACCTTGATTATCGGCCTGATAGCCGGCGGAGACACCGCCCTACGTAATCCCGTGGAAAATGCGGAAGACGACATGCAACGCGGCTGGGAAGAGCTGGTAGAACGCAATATTACGGACAAGGATACGGTTATCGGCATAGCGGCATCCGGCACAACCCCCTACGTTATCGGTGCGCTGCACGAAGCCCGCGAGCATGGCATCCTGACGGCTTGCATCACCAGCAATCCCGATTCGCCAATGGCTGCGGAATCCGATGTACCTATCGAGATGATTGTAGGACCTGAATACGTTACGGGAAGCTCGCGCATGAAGTCGGGTACAGGACAGAAGATGATTCTGAATATGATTACCACTTCCGTAATGATACAGTTGGGCCGTGTGAAAGGCAACAAGATGGTGAATATGCAGCTCAGCAACAAGAAACTGGTGGACCGCGGCACGCGTATGCTGGTCGAGGAACTGGGGCTTGACTACGGAAAAGCCAAGGCGCTCCTGCTGATGCACGGCTCGGTGAAGAAAGCGGCAGACGCTTACCGGGCCAAAGAATGACAATTGGCAGATTCACTACAGAGCACACAGAGATCTCACCCGGTTTTCAGACAGAAGAACAAAAGAACGGAAGAACAGACTCTGCCTTGCCGCATGCGGCATCTTCCGCACTGTTTATGTTCCCGGTTCTTCTGTCCGAAAATCCACTTATAGCAAACAAAATATGAAAACACTTACCAGTATCCTTGTACTTCTGTTCGGTCTGCAGGCAGCCACCGCACAGCCTTTGCAGCGGGTAGCTCCCGAACAGGCGGGACTGGATTCCCGCAAACTGATGTATGCCGATGAAGCCATTGAAACGGCCATCGCCGGCAAAGAGATTCCCGGCGCCGTACTTGCAGTGGTACGTAACGGTAAAATGGCCTATCTGAAGGCATACGGCAACAAACGGATTTATCCGGACACGGAACCTATGACCGTAAATACCGTTTTCGATATGGCATCCTGCAGCAAGTCCATATCCACAGCCGTATGCACCATGATTCTGGCAGAACGCGGAAAAATACGCCTGCTCGACCCTGTAAGCCGCTACATCCCCGACTTCAAGGACTGGGAGAGCGAAGACGGAAAAGACAAAAAGGTAATCCGCATAGCCGATTTGCTGACACACAGTTCCGGACTCCCGCCTTATGCCTCGGCTGCGGAGCTGGAACAGAAATACGGTTCTCCCAACCCGGCAGGGCTAATGGAGTACATCGCCGGATGCAAACGCGATTTCAAGCCGCAAACCGGCTTTCAGTACAGTTGCCTAAACTTCATCACCCTGCAACACATCATAGAGGCCGTCAGCGAACAATCCTTGCGCGACTTTGCCCGTGAAAACGTCTTCGACGTACTGGGTATGAAGCATACCGATTATCTCCCTTGCCTACGCGACAAGAACGGCAAGTGGATAAATACCGTTCCTCTACCGGAGAACATTGCTCCGACAGAGAAACAACCCGACGGACAGGTTCTTTGCGGACAGGTGCACGACCCGCTTGCACGCATTCTCAACGGCGGCATCAGCGGCAATGCAGGCGTATTCTCCTGCGCCGAAGATATTGCCATACTTTGCGCCGCCCTGCAAAATGGCGGAGAGTGGAACGGACATCGCATTCTCAGCCCGCAAGGCGTAAAGACCATGCGCACCGTACCCCGTGCTACAGCAGATCTGGGTCGCTCCCCGGGTTGGGATGTATGTAGCCCCTACGCATCCAATGCCGGCGATTTCTTCGGTCCGAATACCTACGGGCATACGGGTTACACCGGTACATCTGTCGTAATCGACCCCGACAATGACACGTCCGTAATCCTGCTGACTAACGCCGTGCATCCGGAAGACGGACACAGCGTGGTACGCCTGCGTTCACTGGTAGCCAACGCAGTGGCAGCCTCTCTGTATCCCGCTCCGCGCACATATACGGACCATTATTACAAACGTTTTCTCCAGTTCATGGACGAACCAGCCATCGGCAGCAAAGATATAGTCATGCTGGGCAACAGCCTGACGGAAAACGGTGGTGACTGGGCCGCCCGCCTTGGCAACAAGCACGTACGCAACCGCGGCATCATCGGCGATGAGGTAATGGGTGTGTACGACCGCCTGCACCAGATATTGCCAGGACAACCTGCCAAACTATTCCTGCTTATCGGTGTGAACGATGTTTCGCACGACCTGACAGCCGACAGCATCGCCGGTATGATTCGCATGACGGTAGAGCGCATCCGGAAAGAGTCTCCCGACACCAGGCTTTACCTGCAAAGCCTGCTTCCTATCAACGAAAGTTTCGGCCGTTATAAAAGACTGGCAGGCAAGACAAATATGATACCCGAAATCAACAAACAACTGGAAGCACTTGCCAAAGAAAAGGGCCTGACGTACATTAATCTCTTCCCTTTATTCACCGAGAAAGGAAGCAATGTATTACGTGCCGATTTGACAACAGACGGATTACACCTGAAAGAAGAAGGCTATAAAATATGGGCGAAAGCCCTCAGGAAAAAGATTTAGAAAAGACACATGACACGCATATAAACGGAAAAAGGTGATAAAGAACAAACTTTACCACCTTTTCTGTTTTTTATATCCAATCAATCAGTCTGCAATTCCTTCCAAACATACATCAAAGGTCAATGACGTATAACCGGGAATATCACCGGATGAACTACCGCTTGCACCATATCCGCTCTGCCAGGGAATATACAGCATCCAACGCTCACCGACCCGCATATATTGCAAAGCCCATGTCCAGCCTGCAATAACTTTGGATACCACAAATTCGGAAGGAGAATTAAACGCCGTAGGCCATTTGGATTCGGGAGAGTTTTCGGACAAGGGATCTGATAAAGGCAACGGAATTTCGCGGTCTGTCGCTCCGAAACCGTCAAAATTGCCATCGAACTCTTCTCCAGTAATGAAAGTACCACGATAGAAAACGCTTACCTTTTCCGTGAACAACGGGTATGCCCCGCTATCTGTTTTCCACAACTTCTTGCAATACACATACTGAGGACGTAAAGTACCATTGACCCCGGTACCGCTGGTCGGCACGGATATGGCATACAACGTGCCAATCTCCATCTTTTCGGCATCTTCAAGCGAAGCCACGATATTATCGCCGGTCTTACCTTTAATGGAATCAATAAAAGCTTCATTACGCGGTACCCAGTTATCATATTTTCCGGCCTCCTCCACTTCTTCGCAAGCCACAAACGCACCTGCTATGAACAGCAAGAAGGGTAAAAACAAAAGGAACGGTCTCTTCATCTGATTATAAATTACGGGATTACTATTATTCGGCATTTGTCTCCCGACATTCAGGGCACAGCTTTTTCGCTACGCTCTGAACGGCAGTGACAAACAAAATACATTTTATCTTATTGCAGCGTTTTCAGCAAAGACGTAATGCTTACGCGGTCTGCAATAATATTGTTCAGTTCGGAGATAGCCACACGCTCCTGCTGCATCGTATCGCGGTTGCGCAGCGTTACGCAGTTATCTTCCAACGTCTGGTGGTCTACGGTTACACAGTATGGCGTACCGATAGCGTCCTGACGGCGGTAGCGCTTGCCGATGCTGTCTTTCTCGTCGTACTGGCAATGGAAGTGGAACTTCAGGTCGTTGATAATCTCACGAGCCTTTTCGGGCAGACCGTCCTTCTTCACCAGCGGCATAACCGCCAGTTTCACCGGAGCCAGCGCAGCAGGCAATTTCAGCACCACGCGGGTTTCTCCGTTCTCCAACTGCTCCTCACAATAAGAAGCCGACATGATGCTAAGGAACATACGGTCTACGCCGATAGAGGTTTCGATAACGTACGGAGTATAGCTTTCATTGGTTTCCGGGTCAAAGTACTTGATGTTCTTGCCGGAGAATTTCTCGTGCTGGGACAAATCGAAGTTGGTGCGGCTATGGATACCCTCTACTTCCTTAAAGCCGAACGGCATCAGGAACTCGATGTCGGTAGCGGCATTTGCATAGTGGGCCAGTTTGTCGTGGTCGTGATAGCGGTAATGGTCGTCGCCGAATCCCAGCGCCTTATGCCATTTCAAACGGGTTTCCTTCCAAGTCTTGAACCAGTCGAGCTCAGTGCCCGGTTTTACAAAGAACTGCATTTCCATCTGCTCGAACTCGCGCATACGGAAGATGAACTGGCGCGCAACGATTTCGTTACGGAAAGCCTTACCGATTTGTGCGATGCCGAAAGGAATCTTCATACGTCCTGTCTTCTGCACGTTCAGATAGTTCACAAAAATACCCTGAGCCGTTTCCGGACGGAGGTAAACCTTCATCGCACCTTCCGAAGTGGAACCCATTTCGGTAGTGAACATCAGGTTGAACTGGCGGACTTCCGTCCAGTTTTTCGTACCGCTGATAGGGCAAACGATTTCTTCGTCCAAGATTATTTGGCGAAGCTCTTCAAGATTGTTGTCGTTCAGCGCTTTGGCAAAACGTTCGTGCAAAGCGTCTCGCTTGGCCTGATGCTCCAGTACGCGGGCGTTCGTGCTGCGGAACTGTGCTTCATCGAAAGCCTCACCGAAACGCTTGGCGGCCTTCGCCACTTCCTTGTTTATCTTGTCGTCATACTTGGCGAGCTGGTCTTCAATCAATACATCGGCACGATAACGCTTCTTCGAGTCGCGGTTATCAATCAAGGGGTCGTTGAACGCATCCACGTGTCCGCTTGCTTTCCAGATTGTAGGGTGCATAAAGATAGCCGAGTCGATGCCTACGATGTTTTCGTGCAGCAGCACCATGCTCTGCCACCAGTATTGTTTGATGTTATTTTTCAGTTCCACACCCATCTGACCGTAATCGTATACGGCTCCCAGTCCGTCATAGATGTCGCTGGAAGGGAACACGAATCCGTATTCCTTGCAGTGTGATACGAGTTTCTTAAAAACGTCTTCCTGTGCCATTTTTTATTGTATCTTAATTAATTTGAAATCTTTGTTCAGTTAAAAAGCGCCACAAAGATAGGGATTTATCTTATATGTAGGGCAACGGGGGTATTAATTTATCTTATTCTTCGCCCGTCTTTTGATTCTTGTCCGCCCGCCGCATTGCAGGCGTCAACTGACTTTCGGGAACATACAGACTGAAAGGTATCCTAAACGGTTGTACCTCTTTCAAACGTGCAGTCAGCCCGCGGTCTGCCACAAAATACACGCGTGAGAGCTTCACCTTGCCGGGCATCACCTGTTCCGGGCGGTCAAACCCGGGGCTGGTAAGAGCGGTCTGGAACGTCCCCAGGTTGGGAATGGTCACCGACTGTCCCATGCTGAGAATATCCTCAATCGTATCTCCCAATTCCGACAGGATACCCATAATCATCCCCTGTGGAAAATGGCTGCGCTTGGACAGCAGTTCCGCCAGTTTCGTTAAATCCACTCCGCCGCGTTCCTGCAATTTCTTCTGAACGGCGTACCATTGTTCCTTCCTCTTGCCGGACGATAAGTCCGCTTTCTTTCTTACCAGATAGGGTATAGTCATGACAGTACCATTAATTTTTCACGTTAGTATTATAAACATGTACGACACCCGGGTGTCAGCACATCCGACACCCGGGTCTCAGTATGTCCGACATCCGGGTGTCGGTATGTTCAACACCCGGGTGTCGTACATACCAAACCGGCTGTAAAGATAAACTTTTATTGCGAATAAAGAAAATCAGAAACGACTTCCTTGCTCCTTTTTTAATGCAATTTGCCTGTTTTCCCGATAAATTTCGTATTTTTGCCTGCAACTGCCCAACCGGCGGTTATTCATGAATAGACAACTCCCGAACAAATATGAGCGAAGACTTTGAAGGAACAAAAGATGATTTGGATAAAGAACTCCCGAAGGGGAGCGAAGGGCATTCGGATTATAAACCTGCGGATACCAATGATGCAAACGTCAAGCACCAACTGAGCGGCATGTATCAGAACTGGTTCCTGGATTATGCCTCGTACGTAATCCTGGAACGTGCCGTACCCCACATCATGGACGGACTGAAACCCGTGCAACGGCGTATCCTGCACTCCATGCGGCGTATGGAAGACGGACGCTATAACAAGGTGGCAAACATCGTGGGACACACCATGCAGTTTCACCCGCACGGTGATGCCAGCATCGGTGACGCACTGGTGCAACTCGGCCAGAAGGATTTGCTCATCGACTGCCAGGGAAACTGGGGGAATATTCTTACGGGAGACAGCGCAGCCGCCCCCCGTTACATCGAAGCGCGCCTTTCCAAATTTGCACTCGATGTGGTGTTCAACCCCAAAACAACCGAATGGAAACTGTCGTACGACGGACGAAACAAGGAACCGGTGACGCTGCCCGTCAAATTCCCCTTGCTGCTGGCACAGGGTGTGGAAGGTATTGCCGTGGGGCTTTCTTCCAAAATATTACCGCATAACTTCAATGAACTTTGCGACGCATCCGTAAAATACCTGCATAAGGAAGAATTCAAGCTCTATCCCGATTTCCAGACAGGCGGCAATATTGATGTATCGAAGTACAATGACGGTGAACGCGGTGGAGCCGTACGGGTACGTGCCAAGATTGAAAAGGTGGATAACAAAACACTCGTCATCCGCGAGATACCTTACGGAAAAACGGTAGCCAGTGTCTGTGATTCTATCGTTAAAGCAAGCGAAAAGGGAAAAATCAAGATAAAGAAAGTAGAAGACCTTACTTCCGGAAGCGTGGAGATATTAGTCCACCTCGCACCCGGCGTATCATCGGACAAGACGATTGATGCACTTTACGCCTTTACGGATTGTGAAGTCAGCATCTCGCCCAACTGCTGCGTCATCGACGAGCAGAAACCGCACTTCCTCACCGTAAGCGATGTACTGAAGAAGTCGGTGGACAACACTTTGGCCTTATTGCGCCGGGAACTGGAAATACGCAGGAACGAGATACTGGAAAGCCTGCACTTCTCATCGCTGGAGAAAATATTCATCGAAGAACGTATCTACAAGGATAAGGAATTTGAACAGGCCAAGAACATGGATGCCGCCTGCGAACACATCGACGAACGGCTGACACCTTATTATCCCACGTTTATCCGTGAGGTGTCCAAAGAGGATATCCTCAAGCTGATGGAGATAAAAATGGCGCGTATCCTCAAGTTCAACTCCGACAAGGCAGAAGAGCTGATTGCCCGCATGAAAGCGGACATCGAGGAGATAGACCGCCACCTGGCAAATATCGTGGAATATACGGTGGACTGGTTCCGCATGCTGAAAGAGAAATACGGCAAAGCCTTCCCGCGCCGTACCGAATTACGCAACTTCGACACCATCGACTCTACCAAAGTGGTGGAAGCCAATGAAAAACTGTACATCAACCGCGAAGAGGGTTTCATCGGTACCGGCCTGAAGAAAGATGAATTCATAGCCAACTGCTCCGACCTCGATGATGTTATCATCTTCTTCCGCGACGGACGTTACATCATCACTCCGGTAGCAGACAAGAAATTCGTAGGCAAGAACATACTCTATGCCAATGTCTTCAAGAAGAACGACAAACGTACCATCTACAACGTTGTCTACCGCGACGGGAAAGAAGGCACGCATTATATCAAGCGTTTCGCCGTGACTTCCGTAGTGCGCGACCGCGAATACGACGTGACACAGGGCACACCCGACTCACGCATCGTGTATTTCACAGCCAATCCCAACGGTGAGGCCGAAATCATCAAAGTGACGCTCAAGCCCAATCCGCGCATACGCCGCATTATCTTCGAAGAAGATTTCAGCCAGATAAACATCAAAGGACGTCAGGCCATGGGTAATATACTTACCCGTAACCCGGTTCATAAGATAGCCCTGAAGCAGCGCGGCGGTTCCACATTGGGCGGACGGAAAGTATGGTTCGACCAAGATGTCCTGCGCCTCAACTACGACAGCCGCGGAGAATACCTCGGTGAGTTCCAAAGCGACGAGCAAATCCTGATAGTGCTGAACAACGGCGAGTTCTACACCAGCAATTTCGATGTGAACAACCACTACGAAGACAATATACGGGTATTGGAGAAATATGACCCGAACAAGGTGTGGACGGCAGTCCTTTATGATGCCGACCAGCAGGGGTATCCGTACATCAAGCGATTCTGCTTTGAAGCAAGCAGCCGCAAGCAGAACTACCTGGGCGAAAACAAGAATAACCGCCTCATCCTGCTGACCGATGAATACTATCCCCGACTGGAAGTCGTATTCGGCGGGCATGACAAATTCCGCGAACCGCTGGTGGTCGATGCAGACGAATTTATCGCCGTAAAAGGTTTCAAGGCAAAAGGCAAGCGACTGACTACCTATACGCTGGATACTATCAACGAGTTAGAACCTACCCGCCAACCGGAAACTCCGCAAATCCCGGAAAGCAAGAATGAGGAAGAACCCGAAATTCTGGACCCGGACCACGGAAAGAGTGAAAGCGACATACTGGACGAGCTGACCGGACAAATGAAATTGTTCTCCGATAATGATGACAGCAAGGAACATGAAACTACCTAAACCGATAATACCGGTTATCTGTACGGTACTGCTGTTATGCAGCAGTGCCATGCAGGCACAGCTTCCCGCCACAGCGGAAGGTTTGGAACAGAGCCGCCTCGTAACCCGCGCCACCATGTACGGCGTAGGTCTTACGAATGTATTCGACACTTATCTGTCTCCCCAGGAATACACCGGTATTGATTTCCGCGTCTCGCGCGAAAGCATGCGCATGACCAGATGGATGGATGGCAGGCTCTCCCTACAGAGTTTCTTTCAGGCCGATTTGGGATATACCCGCAACAAAGCGGATAACAACAATACATTCTCCGCACTGGCAAACTGGAACTACGGCCTGCACTACAACTTCCCCATTACAGACAATTTCAAGTTGCTCGCCGGCGGTCTTGCCGACCTGAACGGCGGTTTTGTCTACAACCTACGCAATACCAACAATCCGGCATCGGCACGCGCCTATATCAATCTGGACGTATCGGGCATGGCCATCTGGAACTTACGCATAAAGAACTATCCGCTGACACTGCGCTACCAGGTCAATCTGCCGTTAATGGGCGTTATGTTCTCACCGCACTACGGGCAATCCTATTACGAAATCTTCTCGTTGGGCAACAGCAGCGGAGTGGTGAAATTCACCTCATTGCACAACCAGCCGTCACTGCGGCAAATGCTTACGGCAGACTTTCCGGTGGGACGTGCCAAAATGCGTTTCGCTTATATATGGGACGCGCAGCAGTCACACGTGAACGATATAAAGACACACACCTACTCGCACGTATTCATGGTGGGATTCGTGAAGGAGCTGTATTTATTGAAAAACAAGAGAAAGAAATAAAGAAGCGGAGTGATAAATGAAGAATGACAAGATGGTAAGGTTTCTGAAAAATATAATGGTTCTGATTGCCGTGCTTCCTTTGCTGGGCAGTTGCATCCGCGAAGACGAAGTTGCCAATTCTCCGCAGGGAAACTTTGAGGCCCTCTGGAAGATTATCGACGAGCAGTACTGCTTCCTGGAATACAAACAGATAGACTGGGATGCCATACACGACGAATACAGCAGGCTGATTACCGGCAGCATGAGCAGCGAAGGCCTGTTTGAAGTATTGGGAAATATGCTGAACGAACTGCAGGACGGGCATGTAAACTTAGCTTCCGCCCACAATGTTTCGTATTACGATGCCTGGTATCAGGACTATCCGCGCAACTTCCGCGAAGACATTGTGGAAGACTTCTATCTGGGCAAGGCGAGTACCGACTACCGCACTGCCGCAGGTATCAAGTACAAGATATTCGAAGACAACATCGGCTATATGCGTTACGAGAGTTTCTCTTCGGGCATAGGCAACGGAAACCTGGATGAGATACTCTCCTATCTTGCCCCATGCAGCGGACTTATCATTGACGTACGCAACAATGGCGGCGGCAACGTAACCAACTCCGAACGCATCGCCGCCCGTTTCACCAACGAGAAAGTGCTGACCGGGTATATCCGCCACAAAACCGGCAAGGGACATAATGATTTCTCCGAGCCCTACCCCATAGAACTGGAACCCAGCAACAGCATACGTTGGCAAAAGAAAACAGTAGTGCTGACCAACCGCCGCTCCTACAGCGCAACCAACGATTTCGTCAATCAGATGAGCTGTCTGCCCAATGTCACTATCATGGGTGACAAAACCGGTGGCGGCTCCGGCATGCCTTTCACTTCCGAACTGCCTAACGGATGGACAGTACGCTTCTCCGCCAGCCCGCATTTCAACGCCGACATGGAGCAGATAGAATGGGGAATAGAGCCCGACATCAAAGTCAATATGGACGAAGCGGATGAAGCAAAGCATATAGACACTATCATCGAAAAAGCCCGGGCTTTCCTTAAAGGGGAATGGACTCCGGCAGTCAGCGAATAACTTTCTTTGAACTTTTACTTGTAAAACCAAGAAAACTTCTTATCTTTGCACCGCTTAACGGGAAAATCCCTTGCGGGTGTGGCGTAATTGGCAGCCGCGCCAGACTTAGGATCTGGTGCCGTGAGGCGTGTAGGTTCGAGTCCTATCACCCGCACTGATTACCTTATAAAAGACAAAAAAGAAGATGTATCGGATACATCTTCTTTTTTTTTTAGATACAAGGGACTGCGAAGCGCCCGCAGAAGCCTTCCGGATTATGTTAAAAACCGGAGATATACAAAACGTCCAAATCTTTTTTGCATTCCGATTGTTTCAGAGGAAACAATCAAGTTAGTTATCCACTAAAAATTTATGCAATGAAGAAAAAACCTAAACATTCTATGGAGAAAGCCTTCTGGCTGAAAAATCTATTTCTGATAGCATGTTTGCTCTTTACGGCAACTCCCGGTTTCTCTCAAAACAAGACAGTGACCGGTACGGTGACCGACGCTACGGGCGAACCGCTCATCGGAGCATCCGTGCTGCAACAAGGCACTTCCAATGGTGTCATTACGGACATTGACGGAAAGTATTCCATCCAAGTGCCGCCCGAAGCCACTTTGGAGTTTTCCTACGTAGGCATGGTAAAGCAAGCCGTCAAAGTAGGCAACCGGAGTGTTATCGACGTGCAGATGAACGACGATTCACAGATGCTTGCCGAAACGGTCGTCATCGGGTACGGCAGCGCCAAGAAACGCGACCTCACCGGGTCTATCACCAACATAAAAGGCGATGAGATTGCCAACAAACCCGTAGTCAACCCCGTAGCCGCCCTGCAGGGAAAGATAGCCGGCGTACAGGTTATCAATTCCGGCAAGGCAGGAGCAGACCCTGAAATACGCGTGCGCGGTACAAACTCCATTAACGGCTACAAACCGCTGTATGTAGTAGACGGCCTGTTCAATGACAATATCAACTTCCTCAATCCGCAGGACATCGAGTCCATGGAAATCCTGAAAGACCCGTCGTCCCTCGCCATCTTCGGCGTGCGCGGCGCCAACGGTGTCATCATCATCACCACCAAGAAAGCCAAAGAAGGACAGACGCGCATCAATATCAACGGCTCGTTCGGCTTCAAGCGTGTAACGGACAAGATTGCAATGGTCGACGCCGCCGGGTTCAAGGAACTCTACAACGAACAGTTGAGAAATGAAGGCAATCCCGAATTTGATTTCACCCCGTGGACGGGCAATACCGACTGGCAGGATGAAATCTTCCAGACCGGATTTATCACCAACAACAATGTCAGCATTACGGGCGCTTCCGCCAGGCACAGCTTCTACCTCGGCGCCGGTTATGCCTACGAACAAGGCAATATCAAGCACGAGAAGTACAGCAAGGTCACACTGAACATAAGCAACGACTATAAAGTTACGGATAACTTCAAAGTAGGCTTCCAGTTCAACGGCGCACGCATACTGCCCGCCGATACAAAAAGTGTGGCAACAGCTCTCCGCGCAGCCCCGGTAGCCCCCGTATACAATGCCGAATACGGCTTGTACACCACCCTGCCCGGCTTCCAGAAAGCGCAGATGAACAACCCTATGGTGGATGTGGACTTGAAAGCCAATACCACCCGTGCGGAAAACTACCGCGCATCGGGCAATGTATACGGCCAATGGGACTTCCTGAAAAACTTCCAGTTCAAAGTAATGTATTCCATGGACTATGCTTCCAACAGCAGCCGCACCTACACGCCTGTTATCAACGTATTCGACAGCAGCGTGGAAGGCAACGTCGTGACCCTCGGCAACGGTAAGACCGGCGTGAAACAATCCAAGGAAACCGAAGCCAAAGTACAAAGCGACTACCTGCTGACCTACACCAATACCTGGGGCGACCACAGCCTGACCGCCACCGCCGGCTTCACCACCTATTACAACAAGCTGGAGATGCTGGGCGGAGAACGTACGCAGGGCGTAGGTCTGGTTATCCCCGATAATCCCGACAAGTGGTACATCAGCATCGGCGATGCGGCAACAGCCACCAACGAGAGCAAGCAATGGGAGCGCAGTACCGTATCCATGCTGGGACGTGTGCTCTATAACTACAAAGGCAGATACCTGTTCAACGGTTCGTTCCGCCGCGACGGTTCCTCCGCATTCTCCTACACCGGAAATCAGTGGCAGAATTTCTACTCCGTCGGCGCAGGCTGGCTGATGTCCGAAGAGGAGTTC
Organism: Bacteroides stercoris ATCC 43183; assembly: GCF_025147325.1. NCBI lineage: Bacteria > Pseudomonadati > Bacteroidota > Bacteroidia > Bacteroidales > Bacteroidaceae > Bacteroides > Bacteroides stercoris. The sequence goes on along the minus strand of NZ_CP102262.1, from coordinate 1,065,059 downwards.
ATGAAAGACATCACCTGGTTGGATATGTTGAAGCTGAAAGGCTCGTGGGGTACGCTCGGCAATCAGAATCTGGACAAGGCCTATCCTGCCGAACCGTTGCTCACCAATGCCTATTCCGCCGTATTCGGCAAGCCATCCGCCATCTATCCGGGCTACCAGTTGTCCTACCTGCCCAATCCCCGTCTCCGCTGGGAAAAGGTGGAAGCCTGGGAAGCGGGTGCAGAAGCCAACTTCTTCCGCAACCGCCTGCACTTCGAGGGTGTATATTACAAGAAAACCACCAAAGACCTGCTGGCGGAAGTTCCGGGCATCTCCGGCACGGTGCCGGGCATCGGTAACCTCGGTTCCATAGAGAACAAAGGCGTGGAACTCGCCATCGACTGGCGCGACCGGATTGGCGACTGGGGCTATAGCGCAGGCTTCAACCTCACTACCATCAAGAACAAGGTATTGAGCCTTGTACAGGAGGGTTACTCGATTATCGCAGGCGACAAGAGCCAGAGTTACACAATGGCCGGCTATCCCATCGGTTACTTCTACGGTTACAAGGTAGAGGGCGTGTACCAGACGGACGAAGAAATAGCCCGGTCGCCCAAGAATACCCTGGCCACCGTGACTCCGGGCGACCTGAAATTCAAGGACGTGAACGATGACGGTGAAATCACCACTGCCGACCGTACCCTGATAGGCGACCCTACCCCGAATGTCACTTACGGCATCGCCCTCGGCGTAAGCTATAAGAACTGGGAGCTCGGCATCGACATGATGGGACAAGGCGGTAACCAGATATTCCGTACCTGGGACAACTACAACTGGAGCCAGTTCAACTTCATGGAACAACGCATGGACCGCTGGCACGGACCGGGCACAAGCAATACCCAACCCTTGCTCAACACGAAGCATACCATCAACAATATGAATTCCGAGTACTACATCGAAGACGGCAGCTTCTTCCGCATCCGCAACGTACAGTTGGCGTATAACTTCGACAAGACCCTGATATCCAGAATCGGTATGCAGGCCCTGAAGCTCTACGTCAACATCCAGAACCTGAAAACCTGGAAACACAATACCGGTTACACTCCCGAACTGGGCGGTACGGCCATTGCTTTCGGCGTAGACGACGGCAGCTATCCGATGCCTGCCATTTATACATTCGGCTTTAATCTGACATTCTAAAAACAATTCACCGCAGAGCACACAACCCGGTGTCTGCTGCGATGAACCAAAAAATAATAATCATGAAACTGAAACATAAGATTCTAACTCTGATAGCAGGTACACTCACCACCTTTGCCCTGACATCCTGCAACGACTTCCTCGACCGCGACCCGCTGGGGCAGTTCACCGAAGACGATGCTCCCAACGCCCTTATCGGCGGAAAGATGTACAACGTATATTACCTGATGCGCAGCTATAACATCACTGCCGGAATACCCGCCTTCATGATACACATGGTACGCAGCGAGGACTCCGAAAAAGGCAGCGATGCCGGCGACGGCGCCGACCAGGCAGCCATGTGGGACGACTTCCAGTATACAGCCTCCAACGGTACGCTCAGTGCCTATTGGGGACAGAACTATAAAATCATCTACCAGTGCAACGAAATCCTCGACGACCTGGAGAACAGCGGAAACAAGGATGATTTGGAGAATGTACGTACCAAAGGCGAAGCCCTGTTCTTCCGCGCCTACTGCTACTTCAACCTTGTACGTGCCTGGGGAGAGGTGCCGCTGGTAACATTCAAAGTGAAAGAAGCATCCGACGCCAACCGACCCAAAAGTGATGTGAACGAGATATACGAACAGATAGACAAGGACCTGACCGAAGCCGAGAAATGCCTGCCGCTGACATGGACTTCCGAATACACCGGACGCATCACCTGGGGAGCCGCCCGCTCACTGCACGCCCGCACCTACATGATGCGCAACGACTGGGACAATATGTACGACGCTTCCACCGAAGTCATCAAGTCCGGCCTCTACAACCTGAACACACCCGTAGATAAAGTCTTCACCGTTGAGGGCGAGAACTGCGGCGAAAGCGTGTTCGAACTGCAATGCGAATCGACCGATGCCCTGAAAAACAGTGATGTCATCGGAAGTCAGTTCTGCCAGGTACAAGGCGTGCGCGGCGCAGGCGATTGGGACCTCGGTTGGGGCTGGCATATGGGTACTGCGCTGTTAGGCGGGGCATTCGAACCCGGTGACCCTCGCAAAGATGCCACCCTGCTTTATTTCCGCCGGAGCATCAGCGACCCTGTCACTCCGGAAAATACCAACAAGCCTTACGGTGAATCTCCCGTATCCACCGCTATGGGGGCTTACTTCAACAAAAAGGCGTATACCGAACCCGAACTGCGTAAGAAATATACCAAAGACGGTTTTTGGGTAAACATCCGCATCATCCGCTACCCGGACGTATTGCTGATGGCTGCCGAAGCCGCCAACGAGAAAGGTATTCCGGGAGAGGCTATCGATTATCTGGAGCAGGTCCGCGCCCATGCACGCGGTGCGGACAGCAGCATACTGCCCAAAGTCACGTCTACTGACCAAAGCACACTGCGTGATGCCATTCGCCACGAACGCCGCGTTGAGTTGGCATTGGAACCCGACCGTTTCTACGACCTCGTGCGCTGGGGTATTGCCAAAGAGGTGCTTCAAGCTGCCGGAAAGAACTATCAGGACAAGAATGCCTTGCTGCCATTGCCGCAAGAAGAAATTGACAAATCGAACGGGGTGCTGAAACAGAATCCTGATTATTAACGATAATTAGTGGTTAGCGATTAGTGATTAATACCATACGGCATGATAATGCACCTAAGGCTGAAAGCTTTTTATCTACAAGCCCGGGGTAATATACCCCGGGTATAAAAAGTCCTCTATGACTTGTGCTCTGTTAGGACAAATGATTTATACACAAGGAATTCGCCTTTATAGAGTGCATATTAATACATCTGTAATATGAAAGTGTGTCAAAACCAAGATTCGCTTACTATTGATTTCTTTTTAGGTACAGATTACACAGAAAACACAGATTTTCTTTATTCTTTTTCCGTGAAATCCGTGTAATCCGTGCCTAAAAGAAATCGTCAAGTGTATTTTGACACACTTCTCTTGAAGATAAAAGCCTTTCAGGCTTTCACTTAGAAAGACCTATATGCATTATCCATGCTTAAAAAGTATCTATAAAAGCATATGCAAAAACATGTGTAAAGAACCGTATTAGAAAATACATATTAAAAGAAACATATTATGAAGAAGTTTTTCAAAAGAACCGGTCTGCTACTTGCAGCCGCCTTTATAGGCGCCGCCGCCATGCAGGCGCAGAAATCTCCTCAAGACATGGACCGCTTTATCGATGCTCTGATGAAGCGAATGACCGTAGAGGAGAAAATAGGGCAATTGAACCTGCCCGTTACCGGTGAAATCACTACCGGGCAAGCCAAAAGCAGTGACGTAGCCAAGAAAATCGAGCAAGGGCTCGTCGGCGGACTTTTCAACCTGAAAGGAGTGGACAAGATACGCGACGTGCAAAAGCTGGCAGTGGAAAACTCCCGTCTGGGCATTCCCCTGCTCTTCGGCATGGATGTGATACACGGTTACGAAACCATCTTCCCCATCCCTCTGGGGCTTTCCTGCACCTGGGATATGGCAGCCATTCGGGAATCCGCACGTATTGCCGCCATCGAAGCCAGTGCCGACGGCATCTCCTGGACATTCAGTCCGATGGTGGACATCAGCCGCGACCCGCGTTGGGGACGTGTCAGCGAAGGCAGTGGCGAAGACCCTTTCCTTGGCGGAGCAATTGCCAAAGCGATGGTATACGGTTATCAGGGAGCCAACCTCTCCGACCAGCTCAAGCGCAACGATGAAATCCTTGCCTGCGTCAAGCACTTCGCCCTCTACGGGGCAGGCGAAGCGGGCCGCGACTACAACACGGTAGACATGAGCCGCAACCGCATGTTCAACGAATATATGTACCCCTATGAGGCCGCCGTAGAGGCAGGTGTGGGCAGTGTAATGGCGTCTTTCAACGAGATAGACGGCGTACCTGCCACAGCCAACAAATGGCTGATGACCGATGTGCTTCGCAAGCAATGGGGCTTCAACGGCTTTGTAGTGACCGACTTTACCGGCATATCCGAGATGACAGAACATGGCATCGGCGACCTGCAAGCAGTTTCCGCCCGTGCCCTCAATGCCGGGGTAGATATGGATATGGTGAGCGAAGGATTTGTGGGCACGCTCAAAAAGTCCGTCATGTCGGGCAAGGTAAGCATGAAGACCCTCGACACGGCCTGCCGCCGCATCCTCGAAGCCAAGTACAAGCTGGGACTCTTTGACAATCCCTACAAATACTGCGACCCGGAGCGTCCCGCACGCGACATCTTCACCAAAGAGCACCGCGCCGCCGCACGCCGCATTGCCGCCGAGAGCTTCGTATTGCTGAAGAACGACAGCATCGGGCTACATCCCGGCTCTCTGCCCCAACCGCTGCTCCCGCTGAAAAAAGAAGGAACCGTAGCCGTTATCGGTCCCTTGGGCAACACACGCAGCAATATGCCCGGCACATGGAGCGTAGCCGCCCGCCTCAACGACTATCCTTCCTTGTATGAGGGACTGAAAGAGATGATGTCCGGCAAAGTGAACGTCACATACGCCAAAGGCAGCAACCTCATCGGCGACGCCGCCTACGAAGAACGCGCCACCATGTTCGGTCGCTCCCTGAACCGGGACAACCGTACAGACAAAGAACTGCTGGACGAAGCCCTGAAAACAGCCGCCGGTGCAGACGTTATCATAGCCGCACTCGGCGAATCTTCCGAAATGAGCGGCGAAAGCTCCAGTCGTACCAATCTCGACCTGCCCGATGTGCAGCGCTCGCTGCTGGAAGCCCTGCTGAAGACGGGCAAGCCCGTAGTGCTCACCCTCTTCACCGGACGTCCGCTGACGCTGACCTGGGAGCAGGCGAACGTACCCGCCATACTGAACGTATGGTTTGGCGGAAGCGAAGCCGCCTATGCCATCGGCGACGTATTGTTCGGAGATGTCAACCCCAGCGGAAAGCTGACGATGACTTTCCCGAAGAATGTAGGGCAAATACCTCTGTTCTACAACCACAAGAATACCGGACGCCCGCTACAGGCAGGCAAATGGTTCGAGAAGTTCCGCAGCAACTACCTGGATGTGGACAACGAGCCGCTTTATCCCTTTGGATACGGCTTGTCCTACACCACTTTCCGGTACAGTGACATTGCTCTGAGTACCCCGTCGATGGGACAGGACGGTTCCATAACCGCCGCAGTCACCGTTACCAACACCGGTAAACGGGACGGAGCCGAAGTCGTACAGCTATACATCCGCGACCTTGTAGGAAGTATCACCCGTCCCGTGCGCGAATTGAAGGGCTTCGAAAAAATCTTCCTGCGCGCCGGCGAAAGCAAGACCGTTTCCTTCAAGATTACTCCGGAGCTGCTACGCTTCTATGATTACGACCTGAACCACGTAGCCGAACCTGGAGATTTCGACCTTTTCATCGGTGGAAGCAGTCAGGCTGCCAGGACGGCTCGTATTACCTTGAAGTAAACCCACGGTTTCTCCTGAGGATACTGACAGTTTCGCCAAAGGAAACGCGCAGTTCCCTCAGGGGAAACCGAAATTTCCCACTAAGGAAACGGGAGTTTCTCCCTAAGGGAACGGGCGTTTCCTTACGGGGAAACAGAATTCTCCCAACAGTATATAAATCATTGCACGTAAAACAGAATGAAATCAGTAAACCTATATATCCCGCTTCTCCTGCTGTTGTTCCTTGCAGGAGCCTGCGGTACAAAGAAATCCGACGGTGCATCCGGAGCATTGAGCGACGACGCCCTGCTGGACACCGTACAACACCGGACCTTCAATTACTTCTGGGACGGAGCCGAACCCAACAGCGGACTGGCACGCGAACGCATCCACATGGACGGCGTATATCCCGAAAACGACCAAAACGTAGTGACATCCGGCGGCAGCGGTTTCGGCATCATGGCAGTGCTTGCCGGTATCCACCGGGGCTACGTCACCCGTGAAGAAGGCCTGGCACGTATGGAACGCATCGTTTCTTTCCTCGAAACCGCCGACCGCTTTCACGGCGCCTACCCCCACTGGTGGTATGGCGATACGGGACGGATAAAGCCTTTCGGACAAAAAGACAATGGCGGCGACCTCGTAGAAACCGCTTTCATCATGCAGGCTCTCCTTGCCGTACACCAATACTATGCAGGCGGCAATCCGCAAGAGAAAGCCCTCGCCGCCCGTATCGACAAGCTATGGCGGGATGTAGACTGGAACTTCTACCGCCAGGGCGACCAAAACGTACTCTACTGGCATTGGAGCCCCGAATACGGCTGGGAAATGAACTTCCCCGTACACGGCTACAACGAGTGCCTCATCATGTACATCCTTGCCGCCGCCTCGCCTACGCATGGCGTGCCCGCCGCCGTATACCACGAAGGTTGGGCGCAGAACGGCGCCATCGTCAGTCCGCATAAGGTAGAGGGTATCGAACTGCATCTGCGGTATCAGGGCACGGAAGCCGGTCCTCTGTTCTGGGCACAGTACTCGTTCCTGGGACTCGACCCCAACGGGCTGAAAGACGAGTATTGCCCCGATTACTTCGGCGAAATGCGTAACCTCACGCTTGTGAACCGCGCCTACTGCATCCGTAACCCCAAACATTACAAAGGCTTCGGACCGGACTGCTGGGGACTGACCGCCAGCTACTCCACAGACGGGTATGCCGCCCACTCGCCCAACGAGCGCGACGACCGGGGAGTCATCGCTCCCACCGCCGCCCTTTCGTCCATCGTATATACACCGGAGTATTCGCTGCAAGTGATGCGCCACCTTTACGACATGGGTGACAAGGTGTTCGGCCCTTACGGATTCTACGACGCTTTCAGCGAAACGGACAACTGGTATCCGCAACGTTATCTTGCCATCGACCAGGGGCCGATAGCCGTCATGATTGAGAATTACCGCAGCGGACTGCTCTGGAAACTCTTCATGAGCCATCCGGACGTACAGCAGGGATTGCGGAAGTTAGGATTCCAATTGAGTTCTGACACCCCCATTTCCGCTTCATAACCGGAATTGCGACCCTACTGAACGCTATTGCCGCCTCCACCGCCCTTTACATCATCATTGCTGATGGAACGGGCGGCTTTCTTAACGCTGGCTTTCAGCTCGCCGATACGGTAACTGACACTGATGCCGAAGCGCTGGCGGCTATACTTGCTCCAGCTCTCCTGCGTAAAACCAACACCTTCGAGCGTATTGGTATTGTCCATGTACTTCTTAAAGAAGTTGCTGGCAAAAGCAGAGAGGGTCAGACGCTTGTCGAAGAAAGACTTGTTTACGCTCAAGCCGTAATCGAAGTAACTGCTCCCTTTACCCTGTAACATTACCCAGGGAGTCTGGCCGAACACGTTCAGACTGATGCGCCAATCATGGGGCAGGGTTTGTTGCGCACCCCCGTAGGCAAAAAGATTCCAACCGTCGTTTTTAAGGCCGTTGGCTCCTTCCATATATGAATAGTTACCGTAGATATTGGCATAGATACGGGTATTGGATGTAGCATTCCAGTTGATATAACCGCTAAGACTCGCATTCTTGGTTTTTCCTATGTTCTGATAAGTGGAGTAAAGCACCTCTTTGCCGGTAGTCTCTTTCAAACCCTCAATCTCGGTATCGGGAACAATTTCGGAGATTTGCTCGATGCTGTTGTTGGTAAACGAATAGCGGAGCGATAGGTTGACATTGAACTTCTGCGTAAAATTACTGTAACTCAGATTGAAAGCATGGCTTTTCTCACTATCCAGATTGGGATTGCCTTGCGTGATATTGGTAGGATTACTGTCATTCAGGTAGGGATTCAGATACCAGATGCCCGGACGGTAGATACGCATGTTATAACCCAAACGCAAGTTGGACATATCCGTCAGCTTCCAGCCGATGCTGGCGGAAGGAACTACATCGTCGAAATCCTTCTTGAAGTTATCGCCTTTGCCTAAAAGATACTTCACATTCTGTATGGTATGCTCGTAGCGCACGCCCAGCCTGCCAGAGAGCTTCTTCACTTTCAAGGAATAACCGGCATAGGCAGCCAGAATATCATTCAGGTGTTTGTAGTGGGAACTATGGTCTTCATCGAATTCATAATCGGTTTGCTGCCCTGCGGCGCGCTGGAAGCGGTCGTCCTCGGCAGTATTGTTGCGAAGGATGTATTTAACTCCGGTTTCTACTGTGTGCATCTTGCCGATGGGAGTCGTATAATCGGCCTGTAAGGTGTGCTCCGTAGTGCTTTGCGAACCGTCATTATGCTGGTCGAGCATGCGCTTCATAAAGTCCTGCCAGTCCGGGGCCACATTGTCCATATCATACTCGTAACCGGAATAGGAATCCGAGGTCTGCGGGCGGGTATTAATCTTATACGAGAACGTGAGCATACGCTCCTTTACGGGAAACAGACGCTGGTAGTCGATACCTCCGTCAATGGAATACCAGGAACTTTTACTGTGACTATTGGAGACATAGTTGTACAGTTCGTTGGCAGTACCGGGGAAGGTGGCCAGCGTATTGGTCGCTCCGTCGCTCTTGTTCTTGCCGCCCCAAAGCCCGAAGGACATGGTTACCAGCCGCAATGTGTCGATTTCATAGCTGGCTTCCATACTGCCTGACTGGAAAGAACCGTCTCCCTTGCTGGTTCCGCTGTAATCCAGGTCGGACGAACTGCTGTCCGTTTCGCCGACGGTACGCCGATTGCCGCCGGAGTAGCTGCGGGGCTGGTTGTTATAGTTGTAATTATAGCGGGCGCTGAAAGTCAGTTTGCCGCTTTTTATCGTACCGAATACACCCCCACCGGCGCCACGGTTACTGACATTGCCGCTGAACGTAGCCGTATACCCTTCCAGTCCGCCGCCTACGGTAACAATGTTCAGGATACCCCCGACACCTTCCGCATCGTACTTTGCACTGGGATTGGTAATTACCTCTATGTGCTTGATGGAGTTGGCGGGCATACTTTTCAGGACTTCCGTAGGATTATTACTCATCATGTTGTTGGGCTTGCCGTTGACATACACCTTGAAACTGCTGCTGCCGTTCACCTTGATGTTGTCTTCGCCGTCCACCGTTACAAGGGGTACTTTGCGCAGCATCTCAAGAACAGAGTTCGACTTGGAATCGGGGTCGTCCTGCACGTTATATTCTATCTTGTCGATATCTGCCTTTACCAACGGCTTCTGGGCTACAATCTCCACCTGTCCCAACTCATTGGAAGCATCTGTAATATACATGGTACCGAAGTCCACCGACTTTTCTCCCGGTTTTACGGAGAAGTTCTTCACAATACTGTTCCGTCCCACCGAAGAAATTGTCATAATGAAGTTGCCTTTATTACCGGGTACTTTCTCCTGGAAGTGTCCCTTCATATCCGTCACCAGCATTTTCAACGCATGTTCCGGCGCTTCTTTCTTGACTATCTTGATTGTAGCGTACGGCTCACCTTCTTTAGTAAGAGAATCGAGTAAGATACCCTTAATCTGAAAGGAAGAGTTTGCCGCATTCTGTGCAGTTGCCCAAACGGGTATTAACAATACCGCCAGCAACATGGCCCATCTGTTTTTCATGGTGTTTCCCTGTTTAAATCTATACCTTGTCTGTTTTTTCGTAGCAGATAGTGTCTACTGTCACAACGAATTAGGCAAAAATAGGGCATTCTTCGGCATTTATCGGAACACCGGAGTTAAAAAAAGCGAAAAGTACATTGATTTACAGAAAGTAGAAAAACAACAGCAGGAACACATTGGCGGCAATGTTGCTTACTATCGCCTGCATGCTGCAAGCTGTTATGCATCACTCTGTATAGGGTACAATACTTATTCCTGAAATTCGGTCTCAACAGACTAAAAGACGAATATTTCCCCTGTTACTTCGGCAAAATACACAATCTGATACTTGTAAACCGCGTCTACTGCATCCGTTCCCAAAAACACTACAAAGATTTCAGCCCTTTATGGGTTCCGTACCATTTTCAGCAAAACGGACAACTAATATCTACAATGTTATCTCGTCATAAACCAAAGCCCGATAACCATAATAATTGAGCATTATTGTAGAGGGCTGTTATGAAAGCTCATTATGAACCATCCAAACACGGCAGGAGTTACGGAAATCAGAATTCACACCTATCAAACAAAAATACGTAACCCAAACTAAATAAAAACACTCTCCCTAACTTTCCATACCAAGATATAATTTTACTTAGAACTGAATGACTTTTAACATAAACAGCACTTAACGTCCATTCTCATCACTGACTTCGATACTCTTTAGGTGACCCTCCATATTGTTTGAAAAACTCTCGATAAAAATAAGATTTATTGGAGAAACCACATTTAAACATAATCTCTGATACAGTTAGCCTTGTAGTCCTCAATAATTTAGCCGCATGTTCCAATCTAATACTACGGATGAACTCACTCGGAGTCTTATCCATTATCTCTTTAAACTTACGATAGAGAGTAGCCTTACTCACACCTACAAAATCGGCAATGGTAGAAGGACTGAGTGATTCATCGTCAATGTTACTCTGAATAAAGTCTGTCACAGTATGTATCAACTCTTCATCCTCAGGATGGAGTACAATGCCGTTCCTCACTTTGATGGACGATAAACTGGAATTAAAATAATCTTTCAACAATGTCTGCCTAGACAGTAGATTCTCAATAGTAGATATTATCTGTTTAGGGTGAAAAGGTTTAGTAATATAAGCATCAGCACCATGCTTGAAAGCATTTATTTGGTCTTCTACAGAAGCCTTTGCCGAGACTCCAATGATTGGGATATAACTTGTCTTGAGTTCTGACTTAAGTTTATTTATCAGTGTCAGTCCATCCATATTAGGCATCATTATATCGCTAATGATAATATCAGGATGATTATGCTCTATTTCACTTAAGGCTTCAATACCATCTCGGGTCACGCGCACAGTGTACTCAAAGAGAATATCACATAACAGTTCACAAATATTCTTCTCATCTTCAACAACCAATACTACAATTTCCTTATGAATCTTTGAAAGCTCTGCTTTCACCTCTTCTTGAGGTACAGTATCATCCTCATCCAGCGCAGAGACCTGTAAACTATCAGATGACAATGAAGGAATCATTACGGAGAATTCCACATACTTCCCCAATTCGCTATTTACGCTTATCTCACCTCCAAGTAGTTCAACGAGTTGTTTAGTGAGGTTCAAACCTATACCATTACTAACTGAATTACCAAACTTTGCAACATCAAATATCTTGTACTTGTCAAATACTTCCGCCATTTGCTGCTCCGTCAATCCTTTACCTGAATTACGAATCAATAGATGTAATGTACTGTCTGGATCATCCTGCGAAAGCATGACCTTGATGTAGCCATTACGCGGTGTATATTTAAAAGCATTGGACAGTAAGTTGAATATAATCTTCTCCAAAGCATTAGAATCCGAATATATTTTTGCCACGTTTTGCATCACTATCTTAAAATCAATCTTATTATCCCGAAGAATATCAATATAATTATCTGAAGCATACTCCACGAGTGTCTTTACATCTATATACTTCGGATGCAAACTCATATTCCCTGAAGCTTTGCGAAATTCCATGAGTTCACTAATTAACTTCTGCATCCGTTCCGCATTATTCTTGATTATCTGTAAATATTTCCTTGTATTCTCATCGAATCCATACTGTTCCAACAAATGTTGAGCTGGAGTGTAAATCAAGGTTAAGGGAGTAAAGAATTCATGAGCAACATTAGTAAAGAAATTAAGCTTTGATTCATAGTTTTTCTGTTCATGTTCCCTTTCTACGCGAGCAATAAGAACCTGACGACTAAGGCGAATGCGATTCTTCACTACCGATTTTACAATACAAAAGATGATGACAATCAATACTCCATAGATAGTTAAAGCCGGCACGCTAAGCCACCATGGATAACCAACTTTAATCGTCAGGCGATAGATATGATTCCCCCAAACTCTGTCACCATTAGTACATTTTACTTCCAAATGATAATTACCGGAGGGTAGATGAGTAAAAATGAGACTAGGATTATTTCCCATCTCCACCCAATCATCAGAATGGTTCTTCAAACGATAAGCGTATTCACAATTCTCGTTATTTATAAAATCTTTAGCTATGAAATTAAACGATACAAAACGCTCTTCATAACCTAATTTTAGGATACCTTTCTCTATACGTTTGTTAATATCTTGCAGTGTATTATATATCTTTAGAGTATTCAAAGTAAGAAGTGGATTAAAATCCCTTTTATGTATATTTTGGGGATTGAAATAATTAAGACCACTCACTCCACCAAAGTACAGATAATTACGCCTATCTTTTAAAAAAGCTCCATCAGAAAATTCATCATTCTGCAAGCCATCGTTCAGAGTGTAATTATCGATCTTACCATTAGTGATATTCAAGCAAGAGAGACCTTGATTAGTACTTATCCAAATATTATTCTTTGAATCTTTTAATATCCCATGAACAGTTTTGTTAGTCAAAGTCCCATCAACGTACTTAGTCAAAGTGAAGTCGTTGTTACAACCTTGTAACTTATTAAGTCCATAGCTGGTTCCTATCCAAGTGTCCGAATGATCTTGAAACAAACAAAGTATATCACTATTAGTAAGTAGAATACGACTATCAATATCTTCCAAAGTCTTGATAGTATTGTTTTTTAAGTTAATCCAATGCAATCCCCCACCACGAGTTCCAAACCATAATGCCTGGTTTTCAGGATCGGACGCAATAGCATAAACTACATCGTTACTCAGTGAAATACTTTTATCTGATGAATTGTACTGACGGAAGCCTTTTACCCTATATCTACCCTGCTCCTTAGAAATCTCCATCTTTATCAGCCCATAACCTGAGGTGCCTATCCACATTAATGAATCGTTGTTAGTAAAAAAGATGTTGTATACCGCTTTAAACATTGGATATTTATCTGGTATGTCCAGCCTATTAAGTCGTCCGGTAACCGCATCCAAAATATTAATACCTACACCTTCCGTTCCAATAAAAATATCATTGGCTCTATTCTTCCTCAAGGCATAAACAGAATTAGATATTAGCCCTTGAGATTCATCTAAATAATCACGTATTGTCTTAGTATCAGGATTTAACAGTTTTATTCCATTTCCTTTTGTTCCAACAAGGATATTACCGATAGTATCTTCACAAAAACATCTTACAGGATGAGTAGTATGAATTGTCTGAAACAATGAGTCATAATGATAAAATTGTATCAATCCTTGCCCATCCGTACCTATCCATAAGATATTTTGGCTACCAAGATAAAGAGTAAATACAGATAACTGATTAGGCAATTCATCCAGATAAGTATGAGTATCAGATTTTAGATCGTAAAGAATACACCCACCTTCTATAAAACTGATGTACATCACATCACCAGATAAAAGGACTTGAGATACAGGCTTACTTATGCTAAGCCGAATAGAATGAGAAACTGTAAAGTCATGATTCAGTATGAAAAGTCTGTTCTTCCCGTTCAAAACAAATCGACCGCCACTCTGAAACAAGCTATTCACTGGACCATCCATGCCAATAGACAGCAATTTATCCTTCTTTCCCTCCTTAATAAATTGCCTATAAGAAATATGAGCAATAGTACCGTCTTCCAAAAGAAAAAGCAAATTATCCAATTTATCTATGGAAAAATCTTTCACCTCAGTTACAAAATCAGTTTTGACAAAATTGAATTCATCAATAGAATCATCATATATAAAGAAGCCCACTCCCTTTACAAAACAAACAATTTCACTTCCAGCACTCTGTGCAAGAATAAATGACTTTTCCTGGTAGGGAATCTTGTTATCTTTCCTCAAATAATACCTTGTTATCTGATAGGTTTGCTTGTCCAAACGATTAATACCATTATCTGTAGCTATCCATAAACAGTTTTCTTTCTCAATTATCTGACGAATAATATTATTGCTTATAGAGTTCGGATCACTTTTACTATACCTAAACGTTGTGATTTCTCTCCCATTGTACGCATTCAGTCCATCCCATGTTCCTATCCACATTGTATTCTCGGAGTCTTCCAAAATACAGTTTACCGAATTATTCGTCAGCCCATTTATATTAGAGATATATCTCACCACATTAGAAGCATATAGATTCTCAGAGGTAAAAAATAAAATAAGTAGAAAATGAATTATTTGTGTAAATAAAGATGTTTTCATGTATAATATTCCTGTTTAAGCATTTAGGATAAAATGCAAATATATACATTTCTCCAATAACAACGAGTATTATGATCCTACAAAGGCTAAATGAAGATATTTATTCCTTCTAGTACTGTACCCTTAAAAGATTATCTATCCTTGACAACGAATAACCCCTAGAAGGAATAAGATTACACAGATTCGTCCTATATGTAATCTGCATCTAAATGACAACTAATCCACTTCTGTTCTTTTTAGCAAACAAGAATCAACAGACTGTATTAATTATTCGTTAATGCTGCTTCAAGACATACTTAAAATATCCCGGGTCTTGTAATGGTGAGCGCATACCGGCAACTTCCAATGCTCTGAGAACAAAAACATTCCAAGAAAAAACCCTTGTGCTAGGCCACCAACAGCCGGATACGCTTAAATCATAAGGCAAAAACTCATGGCTAAAAGGCTCATCCGGATGAAGCGTGATCTCTACGGCAAGTCGGTCTTTGATTCGTTTTTTAGCATCCTTCCATCCATGTTTCAATCCAGCTACATATCCGCAAACCTCTTCACGCATCCAACTGCCAGCATTATAATAGATACCATTATCCCAAAACATATTGGGTGAAAAAGGTTTGTTCTCCATAGTGAAAAAAGTATCTTTTTCATGGAAAATCAACGGTGAATATCCATTCTTTACAGGAACTTTATCCAGGGTTTTGACAACCATCTCTGACGTCAGTATAGGTTTATCAAATAGCCACCACGATACAAACTCCGGCAATAGAGAATTGAATGTAATAGAATAAGGATATTTACGATTATCGATCAGATATCCTCTCTTCTTGTCATAGAAAGCCCTATATTCCTGATTAGCTTTCTCCACATATTTTTGAGAAACAGGAAGTCCTAGTTCCTTCGCTACTTGGAGAGTAACGGCAAACATCCCCTGATTAACAGCCAAGTCGGATGTCTTATCCGGATATTCCACCACATCATTCTGTCCCAATACAAACTCTGCAGCACAAATACCGTCTCCATCAGGGTCGTACTCATTGATACAAAAATTGAAAGCTTTCTTTATCTTATCCATAGGAATGGGTGTCCCATATAACCGATGATTAACCAAAGCAAACCATAAGAATTCAAGCGTGGCATCATTACCCTTTACTTCCCTACTTCCCATGCAAGGAGTAATAATAGTACCGATAGCTCCTCGTACATCTTGTGTTGCTGCCCAAGCATCAAATATTTCCTCAGAAGCATCTTTATCATATACTCCCATAAGACTCCAGAAAGAATCTCTATTATACATGTCAGGAGCATAATTAATACTTGGAACATTCAAGGGAGTAAAATTGTTTCGACTTGTAATCCACATCAGCATCTGATAACAAGCATACAAGCACTTCTCTTCCGTAGTACCCTTAAAGCCCAGTCCATCCGCCAAATAGACTTGAGATGTTAAACGAAGATCATGTAAAGTAGGCTGAGCCGGTGTGGCAAAAATGAAGACTCTCTTAACCTCTTTCTTATTCTGTTTCAAACAGTGATAGGCATAGTTATGAGCATCTGAACGGATGACTTCCAAATCTGTTATTTCCAAATTAAAGTCACTTCCTTTCTGTAAGGAAGAAGCTGCAATCAACAGGTAAGTAAGCTCCTGCTCTGTGTTTGCTATAAAAACTGTTTCTTCTTGCTGCACCCAATCTGCTGCAGAAGAAGGCATATCCGTTTGATAATGCAGTCCTGCAACATCTATACTGCCCGTTCCTTCGCCTTTCCACAACTTCACTGTGATGGGATTTGCAGAGCGATGTTTAAAACGAATTGTATAAAAACCATCAGACAATTTATAAGGGATACGTACACCAGATATTTCACTTTGCACCGAATTTCCTTTCACAGTAAACACATTCCCGTTCCTTTCCAAACTGGCACCTGCATAAGATTTCCATTTCTGTATTTCAGGAACTGGGTAAAAGCAAGTATTCACCGGATGATTAAAATCGGATACTTCACCGAAAGTGAATTTCACGAAATAATCTCCTTTTTGACGCTGTCTTTCATCGGCAATCCTGATAAGATTAGCATCACAAATTTCGCGTATCGCTCTAAAACCGATTTCCCCCTGTTTAGACGGACGGCGGCGGATATTGCGTGTCCACAGATTTTTATCACCAGCATCAGTCAGCAGCCCTACAGCCAATGTATCGTTCAACATATATCCTGCTGCCGGATAGGTTTCATGGGCTACCCCGCCCATATTCTCATTATCATCAAAGCTCCAAAAAGTAGAAGGCTTGTCGGCAGCAGTTATGGATGTACCAACTGAATAATATAATAAAGAAAGATTATTCTGTTGTAACTCTATTCGCTTACTGACCAATTGTGAACTAACAACCTCATAAATCACATTAACCGACAAGTCTGCCTCCAACTTCTTTAAATACACATTTCCTGAAAGTACCACTTTTCGCTCCGACTGTTCCACCGAAGTCGCTTTCCACCCTTTCAAGGTCTCTCTGACAGAGTAATCTTCATTATCAAAATATAAATCCAACTCTCCGGCTTTACCTTGCTCCATTATCAATTGGGAACCATAATAGATATTCACATAATATCCTTGGTTCTTATTTCCCAACACATGTAACTTCATCTCGTCAGCGAATCCCTGCACACAAAAAATAGCCAACAAAAATACAAGGCATATAAAATGCTTACTCATAGTATATCTAAATTATAGAGGATGTGTCAAAAATAAATTAGCTATCATTGGAACATTCTTCAGAAACAGATGATACAAATCAAATATAAAAACAGATCCGGATAATCCCTGTTAATTTTTCCTTCATCGGAAACAGCAACTCACAAGTGATAAAACACTAAAAATTCAACACATCCTCAAGAATAATTAATAACCAGGATTCTGAATCAACTTGCCACCAGACTTATCTATATCTTTTTGAGGAATCGGGAACAAATAGTTACGATCCGTAAAAGCCTGGCCATTAGCGTTAAGCACTTCCTTTGCAATGCCCCAACGTTTCAGGTCTCTAAAGCGATGAGACTCCAATCCAAGTTCCACGCGACGTTCGTGTATCAACCATTCCCATGCTTGTTCTTTGGAACCAAGCCTATCTCTATCGGGTAATGTTCCAGCAGGAGCTTTCGTCTCCCCATCAACCCCCACAGTATTTCTTGCCCTTTCTCTGACCTCATTGATAATATCAATAGCATCGGATACCTTACCTGTTTCAATCAAAGCTTCGGCCTTCCATAACATCACATCTGCATAACGGATATACACTTTATTACTTGGGGCATCATCATAACCTTGGTTCTTATTGGATAAATCACCCAAAATTTTATACACCAATTGCTTTTCAACATCAACGGTCAAATTCAAACGTGGGTCATTCGGTTCAAACTCCTTAATAAAACTCTTAGAAGGTGCAAAGAAGCCCCAACCCAGCAAAGCACACAACCCGTTACCTTGCGCCGGAGTCATCTTCTCCTTATGATCGTAAGCAAAAATAACCTCATTATCGGTGAACTCATGATACTGGCTAAATGAGTCAAAATAATTACTGTTCAAACGATAAAAGCCTTTATCTTCAAGTTCTTTAATAGCACTTAGTACTCCCAGATAATCCTTTCTATATAATGCCACCTTAGCCTGCATTGCTAAAACAGCTCCCAAAGAGACCCTCCAAGGCTCACTTTCTGATGAGAACTTCGTAAGTGGCAAATTTCCTTTTGCATCTTCCAAATCATTCATAATCTGTTCCCAAACTATTTCTTTGTCCGTTCTCTCAGATACCTTATATGCATCCTCAAAATCTTTAATAGGAGCTATCAAAAAAGGAACATCACCAAAGTTCGTAACGAGATCGAAATAATAGAAGGCACGTAGAAAATAAGTTTCACCCAACAAACGCTTTCTTAATGAAGCATCCATCCCAACAGCCTCTATAATTTTATCATCCATCAGATAGCTTAAAGCTAAATTTGCTCTAGAAACACCCTCATATTGATAACTCCAGAAACCGTTGAATGCAGTGTTAGAAGCTATATATGAGTAGTTCTGAATTTCATCCATCCAAGGCTGGTCGCCATCTGGATTCCATTTCTTCAAAGCGTCATCCGAAGCTAAATCATAAACAACAAAATCATTACGAGTCACAGTACCGTCATCCCATGCCCAATCTCCCAGCAAATTCAAAGTACTCGCAAGCATCTGATAAGTAGAGTTTACTGAATATTGAACACTTGTAAGCGTAGGATTTGTATTTACATTATCCGGTGTTAATAATCCTATCGGATCTTTATGTAAATAATCATCACAACTTGTCACAAACAAAAGACTTATCACACTAAACAAAGTTATATGTATCTTTTTCATTAGTCTAATCTTTAACAGTTTAAAATTTAACATTTACACCAAACAAGAATGATCTTGCTTGGGGATAAGTTCCATAATCTATTAGGTCCGTAGATTCAGGATCCAGACCTGAGTATGAAGTTACGGTAAACAAATTCTCTGCCGACACATATATTTTCAAATCGGATATAGGTGAATTGATTTTCTTCAGCAATTTTGCAAAAGAATAGCCTAGCTCAACATTTTTTAATCTAAAGAAAGAAGCATCCTCTACAAATATGCTTGATATTCTGCTTCCCCCATTGTCCGTAAAACTTGGACGAGGAATCGAATTACTTGTCCCTTCTCCATGCCAGTAACCCAACATCTCTGTTGTATGATTGAATGGGCGCGTATCATAATTCAAAATTTTCTTCAAATCATTAAAATGTTGCACATCTTGCACTCCATGAAACAACATAGAAAAATTAAACCCTTTATACTCTCCATTCAGAGTAAATCCGTAAGTAAACCTAGGAATCGGGCTACCTAGAAAATCGCGGTCATTGTCATCTATCTTTCCATTATTATCTAAATCTTTGAAACGAATATCTCCAGGCTGCACCGTAGGATTGTCTGTTGCATAAAGTTGTTCATTAATTTCTGCCTCATTTTGATAAATACCTTCCATCACAAAACCATAATAAGCATTCAATGGCTGACCTACTGTTGTACGGGTAACCTTGCCATCAATATTAGGCAAATTAGGATGTAATTTTAGTACCTTATTGTCTAAAGTAGCAATGTTGCCATTAATACTATAATTAAAATCACCCACTTTATCCCTATATGTCAATGATAGTTCAAAACCTTTATTACGCACAGTACCAGCATTCACTATTGTAGGAGATACACTACCTACATAAGAAGGCAATGAAATTGGTAACAATATATCTGATGTTGTTTTCATAAAGTAGTCGGCAGACAAATATAACTTGTTTCTCAATATTCCTAAATCAACACCAACATTCCACTGTTCTGATGTTTCCCATTTCAAATCGGGATTGCCATAACGGGAAATAACATATTTATCACCATCTTTCTTTAATAAAGTCATAAAGGTATAGTTATCAATCTCTTGATTCCCCAACTGTCCCCAACTACCTCTCAACTTCAAATCTGATAACCACGATATATTTTTCAGAAACTTTTCTTCAGACATTTTCCATCCAGCCGACACTGAAGGAAAAAATCCCCAAGCATGATTACTTGCAAACCGGGAAGAAGCATCTGCACGAAAATTTCCAGTTATCATATAGCGGTTATCATATACATAAGTAGCAGAGGCGAAAACAGACATCAATGCCCACTCTGAGCCTGAGCCACTATTCCATATATCAGACTCTGTTCCACCAAAATCAAGATATCTGAAAGTATCATTAGTATAATCATAACGTTGCCGAGAAGCTCCTATAGATGATTCATAATTGGAAATAAATTCAGTACCCGCTACAGCATTAATATTATGCCTTTCAAATTGTTTTGCATAACTTAGCGTATTATTCCAAGTCAATGTGAAACTTTCACCACGTGATTCATCAAGGTTACTCGGTCTGTTTTGTCTACCCAAACCTTTATCCACATCCGAACCGCTGCCATCATCGTCACCAAAATTCTGATTGAAAGCCTTATTGTGATAAAGATTCAAATCAATACCCAAATTAGTCTTGAACTTTAAAGAATGATCTTGCAAAAACTCGTATTCTGCAAAAACATTACCAAATGTTGTGTACTGCGAACGTTTATCATCTGTATAATAAGCTAAAGCAATAGGATTAGACGTCCATTCATATTTGCTACTTTCCCAACCGCCGTTTCGATCGTTATTCTTATAAAAAGGCAAGTCCGTAAAAGGATCATTAGCTTTATAAGTAGGATCATTCACATCTTTATAAACACTTAACACTGACGGACGCAACATAGCATGTCTGATAATACCCGGCGCATCACCTTTTGAGTTTAATTTATCCTGAATTGAATAAGTCAATTGTACATTAGCTCCTATATTGAGTCTGTCATAATACTTTGCATTTATATTTGAGCGCAAACTAAAGCGACGATACCTATCATTATCATATACCACAATACCATCTTGAGAAATATATCCAGCAGAAAGCAAATAGTTTACACCTTTCGAACCTCCACTCATAGTTGCTTGAATATTATGAGTCTGTCCTAAAGTAAATAGTTCATCTAACCAATCAGTATCGGCAAGATCTGTCCTTTTTTTATCAATAGTATAAGGATTTGAGCCTTCATAACCGGCATTATTCCATGCTATTTCCTGCACATCCATATATTGTTGAGTATTCAGCATCCTGGGTAGATTCGCAACCTTCTGTATTCCATAATAATAATTCAGTTCTAAATGTCCTTTTCCCACTTCACCTTCTTTAGTCGTAATCACAACTACACCGCCAGAAGCACGTGAACCATAAACAGCAGCCGCAGAAGCATCCTTTAGTACTGTAATTGAGCTAATATCAGACGGATTCAAAAAAGTCATGGTTCTTGATGGTACTCCGTCAATGATGTACAGAGGGCTATTATTACCGATAGTGCCCTCTCCACGAATCAACATGGAGATGTCATCACCCGGTGCACCTGTACTTTGGGTTATCTGCACACCGGCAACCTGACCTTGGAGAGCTTGAGACACTGTGGCAACCCGACGCTTCTCCATATCATCCATATTCACTGGTGCAATAGCTCCTGTAAGAGAAGACTTTTTTTGTGCAGAATACCCCACAACAACCACTTCCTCTAGATTTTGCGTATCTTCTTTCAACACAACTCTGATATTTTCCTCTTGTTTAACTACATAGTCCACAGAGGCATAGCCTATATAAGAGAATTGAATTAAATCATTTTGCTTACCCGAAAGGCTAAAGCTGCCATCTATGGCAGTAATAGTTCCCTCTCCTGTAGTTTTATTCAAGACGCTTACTCCAATCAAAGTCTCTCCAAGTTCATCTACAACGGTTCCAACCAACATTTTATTTTGGGCAATGACTCCCTGGAATAAAAACAAGCAAAGCATAGTCAGGCAAAATTGCCGTACCCTAGATTTACTCGAAAACAAATTAAATTTCATAATACTTCAATTATTAGTTTTACAATAGGTTTTATTTATATGCAATTATATTCTCTTTATTGGCAATAATCTTACCATCTTGTAGCTCCAATACCGTACCTTGAGGAAGTTCTACGATAACTCTTGCATCATTAGCCGGAATCTCAATCAAGCCACTTTCATTCACATTTCTAGCAACATACTTTTTTGCAACAATATCAAACAGGTCACATTCTTGTGATGCCCGATAAGTAATAGTTTTAGCCTCTTTATAGGGATTATAATAAAGGTAAACCGGATAAGGCTTATCCACATAAAAATCAGTAGCATTACAATCCAACTGAAGAATACCTTCTACATCGGTTTTTGTTATAATTGCTCCCAAAATACCAACCGGAGAAGAGCTATATACGCTAAACATACTTTCAGCAGGGTTACCTTCTATCCATTTAGGACCATCGCCAATCGCAACCGGACTAACCCCTTTCAAAGATTCCTTACCATAATCATCCGCCTTTCTCAGGCCTTCATACGACACATTGTTATTTGTAATATTTTTCAGTTCCGGAGCCCATTGATGCTTTTCATCAATATCACCCGGATAAAACAGACGGCATGCACTTGAGTTGTTTAGCATCCACTTACCGATAGCTTTTGCATATTCGGGTTGGTACTTAACTAATGGAATGAAAGGCCATGCCGGTTTGATACTATTCATAAGGAACGCATATCCACCACCATCTGTTATACTCCCTTGTAATCCACTTACATCATAATCTCCCCACTTTCCTACTATAATTCCCCAGCCAGTACGTCCAGAAGAACTTTGACAGCCATCAAACACCCAATCAAAGAGTTTAGATACATTATAATTTGTCCCTTCTGTAGCATTTAAATAAGCTGCAACATATACACCTAAAGGCAAAAGAGCTTCATAAAAACGGCTTTCTTTCTGAGAAATTAGTGCTTCCAAGGCACTCTTACAATGTTCCAAATAGCGTGGATCACCAAATTTATGATAAGCACATAAAAGCACATAGGCATGTCCACCTGCTGCATCCTGCTGCATGGGAATATGATTAACATAGCCTTTTAAATTTTTATAATCAAAGTATGAATAGTCATAATTTCCATTTAATACAGAATCTGCTTTTACAAACTGTTCAGCAATGCTTCTTTGTATCCTCTCAGCTCCATCTACATTTGGAAATACGTCACATACAGCATAATACAAAGCGTTAGGAAGTACATCATACCACCAGTCACGTCCATAGCCACCACCCAAGTTAGCGACTGCCGGATTCGTGTTGTTCATCATTATATTCCATCCATTATCCGAATTGAAGTAGTTTTGAACCATCTTTACATAATTGTATCCATCCTGATTGGTTTTATCAATGCCTACCAAACCGGCACCTAAAATAGCAGCCAATGAATTCAAACTTTCATGAAACTCTCCATTATTTGCATCTTTCCCCTGTCGGATATCTTTAATAGCTGTATATAAACCAAAAGTAGTCTGATCAATATTCCGACGGGCATCATCCAACCAAATCAATGGACCGACTTCACTCTTATTGTTCCAATCGAAAATGAAGCGGTCATAATCTTTTGCTTTCTGTCGCCAATCTAACATCTTATAAGTTTCCGGAATATCAGGCATAGAGTCTACTCTATTAATAGAAACCTGCACAATCTTCTCTCCGAAGTTATCTTTTCCACTAGAGCAAGAGACCAATAGGCCAACAATAATAAAGGTATAAAAACTTTTACTTATCATTTTCATGTTCGATAATATTAGTTTGGTTAATAATATTTTTAGCTAAAGGGTATGCTATTAACTGCAATCCTGCAACAATAATCAATGCATACTTCAGAGCAAAATCCTGTGAAATGCTATATGAAAGAAATATAAATAACAGTAATCCAAACGCCCTTCCCAAAAACAGTCCGAATTCATGGCTCAAGATATATGCATATTCATTTCTATGCTCAATCTTTGCAACAACATCAATGGTTCTCATCATAATAGGGAAATAAGCTAAATCAAACAAAGGCTGAAAAACCACCTTACAAAGAACAAAAATAATAACTCCTACAACCGAAAAAAGAATGCCATTCCACAGGGTGCCAATAAAAAAGAGTATTAACCCACCTACAAATATCTTCAAACGGTCTTTCGGATGAGCTATGCGTCCTAATATATAAACCAAAATTGCTGTCAGCGCCCCACTGATACCTTGTATCAAACCTAAAGCCCCTTCATCACCTACTAACTTAAGGACCAATATAGCCGGAGCCGTTACCAAGAACCCCTGAACCATACCTTTCAAAGCAGCCAACCAAAGCATCTTTTTCCAAAGGATATTAAATCGGAAATAAAGAAAGTTGGTTTCTTTCGGATTATTAAAATTCCCTCGCCATAGCACTAAACAAGCAATAATAGTAATAACCACTACTCCCATCGTTACCATACGGTAGGAATCACTGATATTAAACATAAAACCCAAAATTTCTTTTCCACCTATCTGACTAATAAATGCACCGATAGCCAAAGGTACGCCAATAGAGGTAATAGAGAAAAAGAAAGACTCCAATCCAAAAAAATAGTTACGATTATCATCATTAGTATTATAAAGAGCCAATAAATAACGGTTCGTCCAAAAAAAGCCTGAAGCCGCCCCCATTAAAAAGCCCGCCAAACCAAGTTCGATAAATCCAAGCGACTTAATAGTCATCATTCCGAACATTGCAATACCACTTACCAATATTCCTGCCGAATAGAGAATTTTTACATTGTATTTCTTCAGTAAAAAACCATTCACAAAAGAAGTAGCAACAATACCCGCATACATAGCTAACTGATAAAAGGCAACCATAACCGGATCACTAGTATTTCTCATTATATAAGCTCCCACAAAAATTTCAACTACCGGTAACACCAATGCATAAAGCATATTGGTTAACAGCAATATTTTCATGTTAGGTTCTTGTTGCTTAAAGAATAAATATTCTTTCCTCAATTTATCCATCATCTATATCATTCTATTTTAGCGTATTCAAGATTTCTTTAATAGAGAACTCCGCCTTACAAATAACTTCGTCACTTGCTCCGTAATACATTGTTATTCTATCACCATCTACATAATGTCCATTTGTAAAAACAACATTTCCAAAAAAACCAGTCTGTTCATAAGGAGCAATAGGTTCCATGATAGGATCTTCACTTCTTGCAATTACTTTTGAAGGATCTTCTAAATCAAGGAGCAAAGCTCCTAAACAATAACGGTGATTGAAATCGGCTCCATGATAAATTTCCAACCAACCTCTATCAGTCTTGATAGGAGCCGCACCAGCACCTATACGAGCACAATCCCACATTCCTTCACGAGTTACTGCCACACATTTGTGGTTTCCCCAATGCAGACGATCAGGAGATTCTGCCAACCAAATATAATTACCACCAAGCTCTGGACTGCTTGGGCGATGAAAAGCAAAGTATCGACCACCTATTTTTTGTTCAAACAGAGCACAATCCTTATTATGTGGCGGAAATATCATTCCATATCTCACATAGTTCTTCCAATCTTTAGTATGAATTAATCCCACCCCTACTGCCACAGGTGATACCTCCGTAAAAGTAAGGTAAAAACCATCTTCTGTTGTAGCAACACGACAATCTTCAATACCAAATGTCTCTAATTCACCTTTTCCAAAAATTGGTGGAAACTCTGGTTCATCCTTGAAGTGAATGCCATCAGTGCTCGAAACCAATCTTAGATATGACATTGTTGTTAAATAATCCTTACCCTTATAACTGATTACCCGAGGATCTGACGCATTCAAATCAGGACTATCCTTTGAAAAAGAAACAACCTCTATTTTACCTTCTTTATTATATATAGGAAAACTAATAATACCTTCTTTTTGTATAGGTCGTTCTGCAATGCGCAAAAGTAGCCATATTTTGTCTTGATACCTGAAAACTCCAGGGTTTAACAAACATGTTATTTCCATTCCATCTATGCCTGCTTTCAAATTTTTGGGCGCAAGCAAAGGGTTCTGCTCACATCTTTTTGCTATATCCATAGTATTTCTGATTAATTATTAATTTGTGAGCAAAAGTATACGACAGACAAGTAGAAAGCGTTTACTATATTCTCAAATAAGTGTACACATGCTCTAAAACATGTTTTAAAGAAGTGTATTTAGTAGAAAAAAAGTCTCCCAAAGAAAAGAACACATACCTCCTTACATGTTTTATTTAATATTATGATAATCAATAATATACAAAACAAAAAAGGTATATTATATTCTCATAAAACTATAGTATAGTTTCTTTTTGGAAAAACAAACGGATAACTTACAACAAAGCATTTAGAAAAATGTAAGCGTACATTCTTTCACTTTTGCAGAAGCACATTGATTTACAGAAAGTAGAAAAACAGCAGCAGGAGCACATTGGCGGCAATGACACAACCGAAGCCTCTCAACACCCACGAACGCAACGGACTCTTCTTGCCGGAGAAGAACAATGCATAACACATATTTACGGCAATGTTGCTTACTATCGCCTGCATGCTGCAAGCCGTTATCAATGAAACAGGCACATTGCCCGTACCCTGCAGAAGATTCAAGATGAACGGAGTGATGTCGCTGAAGCCGGAAACAAAGGAGAGCAGAGTCAACCCGCCCTCGCCGGCGTATATCAACGTATAATGGGTAGCGATTGTAAATACCACAAAAAGCACGGCAAAAATAAGCGCTACCTTGAACTCCAGCGGATTGCTGCCGTCCTCGTCTTCATCGACCGTTTCCGACATAGCAGGACGCTTCCACCGGGAATGCAGGAACCACGCCGTCCCAGCAGCAACGGCAGACATTATCAGCAAATACGGATAAATGGCTGTCAAAGCCCCTACACTGAATATTCCTATCAGGATAAGAAACCGCAAGAACATCATGCTGACCGCCAACAGCATCGCCGCCACATATTCGGGTGCTTCCTGGGCGGATACTTTCCGACTTTTGCGCGCCAGTACGGATATGGTGGCAGTGCTGCTGTACAACCCGCCTACAATGCCGGATACCAAAATACCGGACTCACGGAATACATATCTTTTCAGCAGATAAGAAAGATAGGAGATGCCCGAAACCACCACCGTAGCCAGCCATATACTGTAAGGCGTGAGGTTGATGCCCGGTATCAGATTGTCGTCGGGCAGCATCGGGAGGATGATACCGCTGATGGCAAGGAACTTGGCAAGCGTAATCATTTCGTCGTTCTTCATCCGCTGTGCCAGTTCGGTAAACGTATGTTTCAGCTCGGTAAAGAGCAATACGGTCACAATTACCATTACATAGAACCAGGAGGGCTGCGTAGCAACGATAGGTGCAATGCAATACGTAATGAGCGCAATGATAATGGTAGTGACCCCGAACACATGAAACTGAGCCTGCTTGACGTAATAATTCAAGGCAAGCAGCAACCCCAGGACAGCCCCGCCACCCATAAACAGGCGATAGTCCGTCGGGTCGAGAATATAGAGGAGATAGCCCAGAATGCCGATAAAGGTGAAAGTACGGTCCGTACCGAACAAGGTCGTCTCTCCTTCGCGCTTCAGACTGATACGCCTCAAGGAAAGACCTATAAGCAAAGAAAACACCGTCACCAGGATAAAAGTGACGAGTTCTTCCGGCAGGTATTGGTACAGTTTCTCCATATACGAATCAACAATTACGGGGCGTAATTAGTTTACTTCCATTCCTTGAACGGATGTTTCATCAGTTGCGAATTGTAATAACGGATATCTCCCGTCACTTCCTGCCCGATAAAGTCCGGTTTCTCAAAAGGCTCGTTCTCCGAGGCAAGCTCCACTTCGGCAACTACCAGTCCCTCATTCTCACCGTAGAACTCATCTACCTCAAAAACATGGTTTCCGCTGCGTATCAGGTAACGGGTTTTATCAATAACACCCGGCTCACACAGTTTCATCAGCTCCTCGGCTTCATTCAGAGGAATTTCTTTTTCCCATTCGTAACGGCTGATACCGGATGCATCGGATGCTCCCTTAATGGTGAGATACCCCTGCCCGCCACGTATGCGTACCCGCACCGTCCGTCCGCGCGCACTGCTGATATATCCCTGAATGATACGGTTCTGCGAGTATGCTTGCGACTTGTATTCTCCTTTTACGAGAAATTTCCGTTCTATCTCTTGCGGCATATTTATCTTCTGAATCAGCCTAAGAAGGAATAGCCCACCAGCATGGCAACCACCAATACCAAAGCGGCAACTCCGATAATCAGCAATACTCTCCTGGCTTGTTGTTCTTCTTTCCGGCTGTGCATTACTTTCTTTTTACTCTTTCCCATGGTGTTTCTATAGTTTAAAGTTCAACGATAAACAAAGTAAAAGGAAATTCGGGAAGTTTGCAAGCATTTATAAAAGAAAAAAGAAAGGAATGTGTCAAAACAAAAAAACGTTTGTTATTTGTTTCTTTATCAGACACGGGATTACACGGAGTTCACCGAAAAAGAATAAAGCAAATCTGCGAAATCCGTGCAATCCTGTGCCTATAGAAAGGAAAACAGAAAGGACTAAATGTTATCTCCGCCTGCAAATTCCATCAGGTAGGCCTTGACGAAACCATCTATCTTACCGTCCATTACCCCGTTTACATCCGAAGTCTGGAAATTGGTACGGTGGTCTTTCACGCGGCGGTCGTCGAATACGTAACTGCGGATTTGCGACCCCCACTCAATCTTCTTCTTGCCGGCTTCCACCTTTGCCTGTTCCGCCATACGATGTTGAAGTTCCTTGTCGTACAGAATGGAACGCAACTGACGCATTGCATTCTCCCGGTTCTTGGGCTGGTCGCGCGTTTCGGTATTCTCAATCAGGATTTCCTCTTCCTCGCCAGTGTAAGGGTCTTTGAACTGATAGCGCAAACGCACGCCGGACTCCACCTTATTTACGTTCTGTCCGCCCGCACCGCTGGAACGGAAAGTATCCCACGAGATGCGCGCCTGTTCGATGTTCACCTCAATCGTATCGTCCACCAGCGGAGTGACGAAAACGGATGCGAAAGAAGTCATACGCTTGCCCTGAGCATTATAGGGAGATACGCGCACCAAACGGTGGACACCGTTCTCGCCTTTCAGATAGCCGTAGGCATAATCGCCCGATATTTCAATGGTACAGGTCTTGATTCCGGCCTCGTCGCCTTCCTGCAAGTTGGAAATAGTTGCCTTATATCCGTGTGTTTCGGCATATCGCAGATACATACGCATCAGCATGCTCGCCCAGTCCTGACTCTCCGTGCCGCCGGCTCCCGAATTTATTTTCAGTACACAATCCATCTGGTCGGCTTCCTCACGAAGCATATTCTTGAGTTCAAGGGCCTCTACGGCAGCGGATGCCTTTGCATAGGCCTCATCCACTTCCTCTTCCGTTACCAGTTCATCCTTGTAGAAATCGAATGCAAGCTGCAACTCATCCGCCAGAACCTTGACTTCATTGTAGCCGGAAATCCATTGCTGCAAGCCTTTCACTTTCTTCATCTGAGCTTCGGCGGCTTTCTGGTCATCCCAGAACCCCGGAGCCTGCGTGCGCAATTGCTCCTCTTCCACTTGTATTTTTTTTCCTTCGATGTCCAGATAGCGGTTCAACGCTTCGGTACGTTCCTTGATATCTTTCAGTTGTTCAATGGTAATCATATACTTTCTTCAAATTCTATCTTTTCAAACCGCAAAGATAGTGCAAAAGTCTGAAAAAATCGCATAAATCCGCTGCAATCAACGGAATAAGAAAGAGGGCGGGCTATTCCGCCACTACGTCCCAACCCGAAAGTACATCACCGTAGAAGTAGAAAGTAACCTTAAAGACCGTCCTGCTGTTCTCATCCGCCACCCGATAGCAACGGGTGGCATCGTAAGATTCCGTTTGCTTATACTCACCCAAAGCCAACGGGGGTAACTCCTCTTTACCGGATGCTTCGGCCACAATCCGTCGCATACGCTTTTCCACCGACGCCATGATGCCTTTATGAGTAAAAGGATTGGTATCCGCCACGTGAGGATGCACCGCTTCAATGATACCGCCATTAGCCGCGCGCACCGCCCGTACACTGTCGGTATAAGTTTTGAACCGGTTCTTTACCTCGGACGAGCGCAAGCCTGCCACCGTAAATACGGCAATGCCCTGAGCACCGCTATTCAGCGCGGCATCCATACATTCGAACATTTCCGGACCATCGGTAGCAGTCATGCCGCAATACAATACGGTTTTATCATTCTTGTCGCGCACATTCTCAACGGTACAATCGGAAATAAAACTGACATCTTCCGTATAGAAAGTATGGTAAACCATCGGAAAAACGATATCCAGGTTCCATTTACCCCAGTCCTGCCGCACCATGCGTGAAGCCATCTTCGGCGTAGGAAACGGAGATGCCGCCATTGTCTTGCCATACGAATGCACCACTCCGGCAATCATATTCGCAACTTCCGTTATCTGGTCGCAACGGAACTGCCGCCACTTTATGTCTGTCGAAGGGTCCTGCTGCTCACGCGGGTCATAGCCATACCTGCTCTTGAACTTTTCGAGCATGGCGGGATGATAACCGTAATCCCATGCGGCATATTCCCGGTCTTGCACAATACCGTAATGCGGCCATAACGTGGTAGGAAGCACTACATCCACCAAACGGTTGTAGTCGATGGCAATTCCGTTCAATCCCTCGACTTCGCAATACGACTTAATTTTCTCCCTGATGAATTCGCGCACCTCAGGCAGTGCGGGACAGAGGAATTTATAATAATCCACATATGCCGTAGTATCTGCGAGGCTCTTTCCGTTGCGGTTTACGCTGAACCAGTCGGGATGTTCTGCCAAAATCTTATCGCGGTCGTGCTCCAGATTCATGGTCCACAACCATGCGTATACTTCAATGCCGTGTTTACGGGCTATGGGAATGGCAATGCGATAGTCGTCGGGGGTGGGTGCATTCAGCATTATTCCATCCATGCCGATGTCGTTCATCACCTGGCATACCGAATCGAAATTCATGCCGGGACGATAATCCAGCCATGTCCAGAACATGGGATACTGCTTAACGGTTACATTATTTTCCTGCCGGCATGAAAAAACGCTCCATATTGAAAACGACAATATCAGCGCCGATAAAAGCTTTCTCATAGCATACTAAGTTTTAAGATTAAAAATATCTTTCCATAGAATATAAACAGACCACACCGGCACAACCCTAAGAAGAAATACACATTTTTTATCCCGACTTCCAACTTTTTCCCCTTTTCTCCCTCCCCGCTCACAAAGACTTCTGAACAGGGGAACAATGAGTCCCTGAGTGAAAGGCATTCAGTCAGGAAGTCAAAGGCATTCAGTCCCTGACTCGATGGAGCTCATTCAACGGAGCGGAAAAGAAGGAAAAAGAAGAAAGAATCATACCGTTCCATTTGTAAACATATAAGCCTAAACCGTTGACGGCATATCCGACAATAAAAAAGGAGGCATACCGCCCTCCTTTTTTATTATTTTAAGCAAACTCTAAAGTCATCCGGACTTTTATTCTTCGTACATCTTATCAATCAGCTCCTTATAATTCTTTGCCACCACAGAACGTTTCAGCTTCAATGTATTTGTCAGTTCGCCCCGTTCCATGCTGAACGGTTCGGACAATAAAGTGAAACGTTTCACCTGCTCATAATGCGCAAACTGCTGTTGCAACGTATCAATGCGGGCACGGAACAAAGCCTGCACTTTAGGATGCTGCAATAAATCGGCCATATCCTTGTACTCAAGGCCTTTCTCCTTGGCGTAGTTCTTCACCAAGCCATAAACCGGAACAATCAAGGCAGACACAAACTTACGCTGGTCGGCAATGACAGCAATCTGGTCAATGTAACGGTCTATCGACAGTTTGGTTTCCAGAGCCTGCGGAGAGATATACTTTCCGTTCGAGGTCTTGAACAAATCCTTGATACGTTCGGTCAGATACAAATGATTTCCCTTCAGATAGCCGGCATCACCCGTATGGAACCAACCGTCTTTGTCGATAGCCGCAGCGGTGGCTTCCGGTTTCTTATAATAGCCGGTAGTAATAGTCTTACCGCGAAGCAGGATTTCATTGTTTTCTCCAATCTTCACTTCAAGGTCGGGCATGACAGTACCTACCGAACCTATCTCATACCCCTTGTCGAGGAAGCAGGACACGGTAGCCGTAGATTCCGTCAATCCATAACCCACCACCATATTGATGCCCACCGAGTGCACGAATTCGCAGATTTCATCGGATACGGCAGCACCGGCAGTCGGGAAGAAATTACCGTTCTCAATACCGATTGTCTTTTTCAGCAGGGCATAGATAGTCTTTTCATAGAATTTATACTTCAGATGAAGCATCAGGGGCGGCGTTTTGCCTGCACGCAGGTAATCAATGTTGTGCATCTTCCCAACTTTAAGAGCATCCAGCATCATTGCTTTCCGCAGGCCGCTCTCCTGGGCAATCTTCTCCTGCACACCGGCATATACCTTCTCCCAAAAGCGGGGAACGCTGCACATCAATGTAGGACGTATCTCCTTGATAGTGGTCTGAATATCTGCCGGACGAAGATTGACACAAACCTGCACACCTCTGTGAAGACAGAAATAAGTCCATGCTTTTTCAAACACATGCGTCAACGGAAGGAAGTTCATGGACACATCCTTATCCGTCATGGCAGTCAGGCGGATATCATGGATGCGGATAGCCTCTCTGTAGTTGAAGTGGTGCAGCATCACTCCTTTCGGCTCGCCGGTGGTGCCGGATGTATAAAGAATATTGGCAAGGTCGCTGTCCGATGCACGGGCGGTACGCTCTTCCACAACGGCATTGTGGGGTAGCCCCTCGCCCAATGCCAGAAACTCGTCGTAGTAGATAGAGGTCTTGTCGCGGGGATCGCGCACAACGCTGCGGTCGAAAATAATCAGTTTCTCCAGAGAGTGGCAAAAGCCAAATGCGCTGAAAGCGGCATCATACTGGAATTGCTCGCCCACAAAGAGGAAACGTATCTGAGCATCGTTGATAATATACTGGGCCTGAGCCGAAGAGCTGGTAGCATACAGCGGTATGGTAACCAGACGGTTGGCAAAGGCAGCAAAATCGGTAAATAAACATTCCGGCTTGTTTTGTGAGAAGATACCGATGTTCCTCTGTTCCTCTGCACCTAAAGCCACCAACGCATTGGCTGCCTGACGTACTGTACGAGAGAATTTATTCCAAGTGATAGGTATCCATTGTGATGTTTCATAGTCCCTGTATTTAAGGGCTACTTTGTCTCCATACTTCTCTGCCTGACGATGTATCAGAACAGACAAATGATGATAAGTCATATTTTTAATGAATTGGTAAATATGGGTACAAAGGTATTAGTTTTATTTGAAACTATCTCCCTTTTTCGGGATTTATCCGTAAGTTTGCAAAGTAATAACGAATATATAACAGAACCCAACGATGACAACGGATATAGAAACACTGGTTTCCGAGGCAATCGGACTGCTTAAATCATTGATAGCCATACCATCATTGAGCCGCGAAGAGGAGCAGGCTGCGGACTTTCTTCAGAATTACATCGAAATGCAGGGAATGGCAACCGGACGGAAAGGCAACAATATATGGTGTCTCAGCCCGATGTTCGACCTGAACAAGCCTACGCTGCTGCTGAACTCGCACATCGACACGGTGAAGCCCGTAAACGGATGGCAGAAAGCCCCGTTCACCCCTACGGAAGAGAACGGCAAGATTTACGGTTTGGGAAGCAATGATGCCGGAGCAAGCGTAGTCAGCCTGCTGCAGGTATTCCTGCAATTGTGCCGGACTACACAGGCTTACAACCTGATTTACCTGGCTTCCTGCGAGGAAGAGGTGTCGGGCAAGGAAGGAGTAGAGTCCGTACTGCCGGAACTACCGCCCATACAATTCGCCATTGTGGGCGAACCCACGGAGATGCAACCCGCCATTGCCGAAAAAGGGCTGATGGTACTGGATGTCACCGCCTACGGCAGGTCGGGGCATGCTGCCCGGAACGAAGGCGACAACGCCATATACAAGGTGCTGAACGACATTGCCTGGTTCCGCGATTACCGTTTCCCGAAAGAATCGGCTTTATTGGGGCCGGTAAAAATGAGTGTAACCATGGTGAATGCAGGGACACAGCACAATGTAATACCCGACCGCTGCACATTCGTAGTCGACATCCGCAGCAACGAATGTTACACCAACCAGGAACTTTTCGACGAGATACGGAAACACATCGCCTGTGAAGCCAAAGCGCGTTCTTTCCGCTTGGGTTCTTCGCATGTTTCTCCCGAACACCCGCTGGTAAAAAAGGCCGTTGCGATGGGTCGGACTCCTTTCGGTTCGCCTACCCTTTCAGACCAAGCACTGATGTCTTTCCCGTCCATGAAAATAGGACCGGGCAAGAGCAGCCGCTCCCATACTGCGGATGAGTTTATCTTCGTCAAAGAGATTGAAGAGGCTATTGCACTTTATCTGGACCTGCTGGACGGAGCAACAATATAAAACTTATCTGTTCAGCCAGGGTTCGGGATTCAGCTTCTCCTTTTCACGGCGTAGCTGGAAGTGAAGTACCGTACGTCCGCCGTCCGCCCCATCCGAGAATACCTGGCCGATAGCTTGCTTGGTAGTGACCGTATCACCTTGTTTCACCGAAGCGGAAGCCAGGTTGCAATATACGGAAATATAGGCTCCATGACGGATAAGGATATTAAACAGCCCGTTCAGTTTGAATACGGCCGCCACCTTGCCGTTGAAGACGGCACGCGCCTGCGCCCCCGGTTTTCCCTGGATGTCGATACCTTTATTGTCCAACTTGACATTGCGCAATCCCTCCACGGCATATTGCCCGTAATGGCTGGTTATGATATAGGCTCCGCTGATAGGCATAGGCAGCTTGCCGCGGTTATTGGCAAAGTCACCGGACAGCTCGCGGTCGGCCTTACTCATGGTATAAGTTTCCAGAGGAGCAACCTTTTTTCCGGAAGCGGACGTTCCCGACTTAGCCGCTTTAGCCGCTTCTTTCTTGCGGGCAGCCGCTTCACGGCGTGCTTCCTCTGCGGCACGTTTGCGGGCTTTCTCTATTTCTTCGGCAATCAAGCGGTCGATACGCGCATTAAGTTGGCTGGCCTCGCGCCGCTTCTTGGCAATCTCGTTCTGTAATCCGCGTTGCTTCTTCCGTAAATCGGCCACAAGGATACGCTTTTCTTTCTCCTGCGCTTCCAGTTTTACTTTCTCGGCCTCGCGCTCTTTCAGCAGATTGGCTTTGGCAGCCCGCACCTGCCTGAGTTCCGCTTTCTTCTTATTGACCTGTTCCTGCTTTTTCAGCACTTCCTCGCCCTGCAGGCGTTGGTAGGTGGCATACTCACGCACATAACGCAAGCGGCGATAGGTCTGCGCCAGACTCCGTGCAGAGAAAATAAACATCAGCTTCTCCTCAATGGAACGGTTCTTATAAAGGTACTGGACAGACGACTCGTATTTCTTCTTCTTGTCCTTCAAGTCGCGCTGCAATTTTCCTAACTGGCGTTCCAATGACGATAGCTCACGGTCTATCGACTCTACATCGTTATTTATGGTAAGGATATATCGTTTGCGTTCCTCTATCTGCCCCGTCAAAGCGGCAAGTCCGTTCAACTGGCTGCTTACGGTTTTCTTTGTAGTTTTCAGAAGTGTTTCCGATTCGGTAATCTGCTTTTGCAAAGCACCGCGCTTGCTTTCCAATTCCTTTATCAGTTTGTTGGACTGGGCAAGAAGCGGAAAAGCCAGACAGAAACAACCTATAAAAATACAAAGCAAACGTCTCATAAGCTCATCAGCATTTCTAATATTTCATTCAACTCAA
The DNA here is from genome assembly GCF_025147325.1 of Bacteroides stercoris ATCC 43183. Classification (NCBI taxonomy): domain Bacteria; kingdom Pseudomonadati; phylum Bacteroidota; class Bacteroidia; order Bacteroidales; family Bacteroidaceae; genus Bacteroides; species Bacteroides stercoris. The sequence continues at coordinate 1,029,357 of NZ_CP102262.1, read as the reverse complement.
CTTGTGTGTACTTTGAAGACAGCTCGGTAGGCGTCAGCGAAAACGAATTATTGGAAAAGCCGGACAACTCGATTCTGCCTTTCTCCAGCGAAGGAATGCCCAATTCCTTTCCCGACAACTCTTTCTTTCCGTTGGGTTTGGAAGCATTGAATAGAATCTTTTCCAAATGGGCAAAGTCGGCTTTCTTCGGTAGCACATCTTTCAATTCCTTACGGGTAGCACGGACGTAACGCTTGCCCATGCGGTCTACCAGCAATATTTCTTCGGGTGTCACCTCCATGCGCGCCACCTCTGTACGTATGATAGGCATGAGGAAAGAAAGCTGCATCCGTTCGCCGCTTATCAGCTTCATCGTACCGTTTACGGTGAAAACGGCGTCTTTGGTAGGAACGGTCAGCCGCACCTTGGAAGACAGGTAGCGGGTACTTTCGGGAAATTTGGATGTCTCCGCCTTCCGGGTGGTTTTACAGCCTGCCAGACAGCAGAGGATAAAGAGCATAAAGACCAGAGTCCTGCCATTGAATTTTGTTTGTTCCATTACCTTGTTACTTTTATTATGTATCACTTCACCGTTTTACCGACTTACTTATCACTGATATACTTCTTCTTCCGAATCTTCTCCTGTAGGGTCCTGGACTTACTGCCTATCTTCAATGCCTGGTTCCAATACTCCAGAGCCTTGTCCACATCACCCGTCATATAGTAGATGTCGCCGCAATGTTCTACGATGACATCGCTTTTGCCTCCGTCACTTTTCATGGCATCGTCTATATACAAACGGGCCTCGGCATAATTGCCTTTCTCAAACAGAATCCAGGCATAAGTGTCCAAATAGGTGGCATTATCGGGTTCCGCCTTCACCGTCTTATAACTCATCTCCTCGGCTTTATCCAGATTACGGCGCTCGACAGATAGGTAATAAGCATAATTGTTCAAAGCTCCGATATTGGAAGGATTGTACACCAGCGCCGAATCATAGGCAGCATAGGCTTCCGTATTCAAATCTTTCGTATGATAGGCATCTCCCAAAATGGAATAGAAATCTGAAACAACCTCTTTCTTACTGTCCGCCGTAATTTGCGTCAATGCTTTCTGACAAATGGAAATTACATCATCCGTCCGTTCCGCCTGGTTATAAGCGATAGCCAGATAGAAATAGAACTCCAGCATCTCCGGGTTGGTTTCAACGCCGGCTTCGCATAAATCAATCACATCGTTGTAATCCTCCTTGCGTACCGCTTCACCCAGCAACATCATACGCGCAGCCGTATTGGTAGGATCGATTGTCAACACCTGACGCAGTACCGGAAAGGCTTCCTTGTTCATTCCCTTAGATAAAAGATACTGAGCGTAAAGCATCGGTATCCCGGCATCATCCGGCTCTTGTTCCAGAATACGGTCGAAAAGGCTGATAACCCGCGTACTGTCCTTACCGTTCTGCTCATTCTGCACGACAAACTGGCGCATTACATTCAGTTTCGTTTCCGAAGGAACTTTCTTGTTGAGCAATAAAGTGTCCAACTGCTGCTGATAAAGGTCTTTCTGACCGGTCTCCTCATAATAGGACGCCAGCGAATACATCGCCATGGCATTATCCGGCTCGGCATCCAACACCTTGCGGTACATGTTATATGCTTCCTCTTTCTTTCCGTTCTGCATATATACATCCCCTAACACAACCTGATAACGGGAATCCATCGGATACTCCGCAACCAGGCTCTCTATCTCATGGAAAGCATTCTTATTGTCTTTCATTTGCAGATAAATACGGAACTTCTCCATACTCAACTGCTCGCTTTTGCCCATCTTCTCCTCAATCCGGTTCAAAGTGGCAATCACCTTATCATACTGCTCCTGCCGATTATAAATGTCCAACAAGGCATAAAGCGGATCCAGCTTGTCGGTGAAACGTATAGACATATCTTCCAGCAGCTTCATCGCTTTCTCCTTTTCGTCCTGTTGCTGATAAAGATTCGCCAGTCCCTGACTGTACCAATAATTATCCGGATCGTTTTCCACGGCCTTCTCCAATGCAGCCTGCCCCTGAGGCACTTGCTTCAGGAACAAATAATATTGCGCCAGTTCGTATAAGGCCGACGAAGCATTCGGATTGATAGTCAGGCAATGTTGCAGCAAATCAAAAGCCGCATCATAGTCTTTCTGAATCTTCAGACGGGCTGCTTCCAAAAAGAAATAATCGTACTTACGCTGCTGTTCCGGAGTAAGTTCCGCCACAGGCTTCGCCGATAATGCCTTTGCCTGCTTACGGGATGTCCCGCAGGAGACAAGCAAGAAGCCCGCCACCAACAAAAACAGCCCTATTTTCTTATTATTGAATATGCTCATTATCTATATAAAATCAAATGGTATAAGCAACCCTCCGTCAATCACTAATCACTCATCGCTAATCACTCATACCCCATCCCAACTACACGCCCGTATGTCCGAAGCCACCGGCACCGCGTTCCGTTTCATCCAACACATCCACCTCCTGCCATACGGCCTGCTCATGGCGGGCAATTACCATTTGGGCGATTCGTTCTCCGTCCTCAATCATAAATGTTTCCGAAGAAAGATTTACGAGGATAATACAGATTTCACCGCGATAGTCTGCATCGATAGTACCCGGAGAGTTCAATACCGAGATACCTTTCTTGATAGCCAAACCGCTGCGGGGACGAATCTGCGCCTCAAACCCCGCCGGCAAAGCGATGTACAAACCTGTAGGAACCAGGCAACGCTGCAACGGTTCCAAAGCTATCGGCTCGGAAAGATTGGCACGGATGTCCATTCCGGCAGACAACTCGGTGGCATATGCAGGCAACGGATGTTTCGACTTATTTATAATTCGGACGGTCATACTATTATTTGCCATTTCAATGAAGTTACGATTGAGATTACTTTAATTCACTATTTAACGGACAAAATTACGGATTTTGAAGCAAATAGTCATACATTTGCAGTTAAATAATAAGAAAGTAAGAACATGATGGACTGGAATACCCTCATATCCGCCAAACGATTCGGCTTGGAAGAGTTTCATAAAGAGCGTCACGAGAACCGTTCTGAATTTCAGCGGGATTACGACCGCCTCATCTTCTCCGCACCTTTCCGGAGATTGCAGAACAAGACACAAGTGTTCCCTCTGCCCGGCAGCATATTCGTACACAACCGGCTGACACATAGCCTGGAAGTTTCCTGCGTAGGTCGTTCGCTGGGCAATGACGTAGCCAAAGCCATCCTTGCCCGCCGCCCCGAACCGCAAGACTCTTATCTGCCCGAAATCGGCTCCATTGTTTCCGCAGCATGTCTGGCGCACGATTTGGGCAATCCGCCATTCGGACATTCCGGCGAACGCGCCATCTCTACTTTCTTTTCGGAAGGAAAAGGGCTGGCATTGAAAGAAAAACAACCCGACGGAGAACAACTCACCCCGGCACAATGGGAAGACCTGACTCATTTCGAAGGAAACGCAAATGCTTTCCGTCTGCTTACCCATCAGTTTGAAGGACGCCGCAAAGGCGGTTTCGTCCTGACCTATTCCACACTTGCCAGCATCGTAAAATACCCCTTTTCATCGAGCCTGGCAGGACAGAAATCCAAATTCGGCTTCTTTACTACCGAAGAAGAAAGTTTCCGGCGAATAGCCGAAGAACTGGGGATGAAACAGCTTAACGGTTCACCTTTGAAGTACGCACGTCACCCGCTTGTCTACCTGGTAGAAGCGGCAGATGACATCTGCTACCAGATGATGGATATTGAAGATGCCCACAAACTGAAGATTCTCACTACGCAGGAAACGCAGGACCTGCTGCTGGCCTACTTTCCCGACGAACGTAAGGCGCACATCCTCGACACGCTCAAGATTGTGAGCGACACCAATGAACAGATAGCCTATCTGCGTTCTTCCGTCATCGGGCTGCTTATCGGCGAATGCACCCGGGCATTCCTCGATAACGAAGTACAGATACTGGAAGGGGAATTTGAGGGAAGTCTCATCAAGCATATCACCGAACGGCCTGCCGCGGCCTACCAACATTGCGCAGAGGTATCTTTCAAGAAGATATACCGTTCGCGCGATGTATTGGACATAGAACTTGCCGGTTTCCGTATCATCAGCACCTTGCTCGAACTGATGATCGATGCAGTACGCTCACCGGAAAAAGCATATTCGCAGTTGCTCATCAACCGGGTATCCGGACAATATAATATGAAAGCAACTGCACTGTATGAAAGGATACAGGCCGTATTGGACTACATATCCGGCATGACGGATGTATTCGCCCTCGACCTCTACCGGAAAATCAACGGAAACAGCCTGCCGGCTGTATGATTTATCTGCTCGGATAGAATATCTTATTCGCCCCGGAAGTCAGTTTGCATGCTTCCGGCTCGCTTTCGATGAATGACTGGATATGGCGGATGCGCTTTTCCGCCAGGATTTCATCGACGGCAATCAGGATACCTGTTTCTTCCACATCACCGAAACCGTAATTAATGGCCGTACCGAACATACGCATTGTCGGACTGAGACTCATGTAGGCATTTACCAACGGCGGAATATTGTATCCCAGCTTACGGATTTCGCCATTCAATATTTTATAGTCTTCCTTAAATGTATCCTTACAGAACAATGCAGCCAGTTCTTCCTCATCCGACTCCAATTGCAGCGGTTTCATCGGAGTAATCAGACTGTCTTTATCGGCAAAATGCTTTCTCAGGAAATAAAGAATCATGTCGCGTCCTTTACGGATATAACTGGGATACATGGTAACCTTTCCGAAGAAATACTTCACGTTGGGCATAACCACCGTCAACGCACCCAAGCCGTCCCACAAATTATCCAATGCGAACAAACCTTTGCTGTCGCGACGGGTAGACTGGTATTCGAGCGTCACGAATGAACGTCCAAGCTCAATGGTAGTAGGAAGATATTCATTCAAGAATTTCTCGGAAAAATTAAACATGTGCGCAGTAGCCAAAATCGGAGCGCCGTGCTCGTCGAAGCGTACATCCGTACCGAGAATATAGCGGTAACCGCCTAATATCTCTTCCTCTTCCGGATTCCAGACTATCAACTGCTTATAAGGATTATCCATAATATCGTACTCATCAATATCCATGGACATTCCTGTTCCGCCACCGGCAGCACGAAATGCAATCTCACGCAGACGTCCGATTTCCTTCATCGTATTGGGTGAATCCTGGGCAGTAATAATATATATCTGATTATTACTCTTATTCGTCATGCGCAAGCGTTTGTCTTCGGTCAACTCCGCTTTCAGCAGTTCTTTGCTTATCGGTGCAATAATATCTTCCATCTTCCGAGCTTCTATTTTTTTATATTCAATGTTCAACTTACAATTTATACACGATATCTTTCACATACTGCGCCCATTGGGCAGGTGTTTTCGTCTTATCGAATGTTTGCCAGGGAATAGGCTTACCTATAGTAATGGTAAATGTTTTATGACGGTTTTTCAACATTTCATCTGCCAGATACAACATGGCTATATTAAACTTGATACCCAACGTTTTGCAAAGATTCGCCAGGTTATAGAAAAAATCGGAGTTACGGCCGTCAAAATGAATGGGTACTACATCGCGGTGCGCTTCAACGCTCTTTACTATAAACGTCTTTTTCCAGTCCAAATCGCGGATAACCCCATTCCGGCGACGCGAGCAAAGCCCGGCAGGAAACATGATGAGCTGATCGTCCGATGCAAACCCGGCCTCTACCATTTTCGGAAAGTCCTTGGCCTGCTTGCCGGTCTTATTGATAGGAATACAAAGAGGAGCCAGTCCATGCAGGTTCATAAGCAGGTCATTTACCATATATTTCACCTTTCCATCGTAAAAACTCCCAAGTACATAACCCAACGCCACTCCATCCTGTCCACCTAAGGGATGATTGGAAACGAATGTATAAAGACCGTCTTTTCGCAGATTCTCCTTGCCCTTCACTATCAATTTGGCATCCAGAAAGTCCAGACAAGCCTGCAGGAATTCCACCCCCACTTTATCTTTCGACTCTCTCAGAAAAACATTCAATTCATCCTGATGAACAATGCGCTTCAAATAAGATACGACAAACTTAGGGATATACTTCACATGCTTCGGAGCTTTCTCCCGAAGAATCTTATCAATGTCAATCAAAAATAAAGAGTCGTCAGCCATTCTTTTTGTGATGAAATGATTGCGCAAAATTAACGCATCTTTTTAATTAAATGCAAATATTCGATAGAAAACTGCACCCAAAATCTATCAAATAGCACCTAAAATCTATCAATTGATAGTTTTCACCCCAAAGATTGCTTAAAAACAGCCTGTCGAAAAGCCGGAACTTTCGTAAACTTGCAATGCTAAAAGGCAAAACGAACAAGTAACCATTTAACAAAGCACATTTATGAATAGTATGACATTTAAAAAAGATCTGATCGGAGTTCAAAACGATTTATTACGCTTTGCGTACAAGCTCACCTCCGACCGCGAAGAAGCCAACGACCTTCTTCAAGAAACATCACTCAAGGCTTTGGATAATGAAGATAAATACATGCCCGATACTAATTTCAAAGGTTGGATATATACGATCATGCGCAACATCTTTATTAACAATTATCGTAAAGTAGTGCGCGACCAGACATTTGTGGACCAGACGGACAATCTTTACCACCTGAACCTGCCGCGCGACACAGCATTTGAGAACACAGAAAGCGCATACGACCTGAAAGAGATGCACCGTATCGTCAATTCACTGCCACGCGAATACAAAGTACCGTTCTCCATGCATGTTTCCGGTTTTAAATACCGCGAAATAGCCGAGAAGCTGGGACTCCCGCTGGGAACTGTAAAGAGCCGTATCTTCTTTACCCGCCAAAAACTACAACAAGAACTGAAAGATTTTGTTTAGTCAAGAAAAAGAAAACACTTCTTTCCTTTTTCAATAGATAACATAAGTTTTAAATATAGTAGCAAAGAGAAAAGGGCTTTCGGTAACGGACTGCCCTTTTCTCTTTTATTATCTTATGCTACCATCAGGATACGGAACTGTCCTGCCGGTTAGCTTCAGAATAGGCATAGTAGCATGTTGAGACTTTAAATAATCGCTCAATACCTTAGCCAGTTCTTTAGCTTTATCCGGATACCTGGCAGACAAATCATCATTCTCCGAAATATCATTCTCCAAATTATAAAGGCAGGCACTACCCGATTCATAGTAATGGATTAGTTTCCAATCACCCGCCACGACCGCACTTTGCGGTGCACCGATCGTCTGTCTTCTCTCACCCCAGTTATTGGGATAATGAAAAAACAAAGCACGCTCTTTATCTCCGGCATGTCCTTTTATTTGCTTCAAAAAACTTATCCCATCAATATGTTGAGGTGTCCGATAATCGCAGACTCCGGCAATTTCCAACAACGTAGGAAAAAAATCTTCAATAATAACGGGGGTGTCATTTATGGTAGAAGGTTTGGCAACATGTGGATAACAAACAATCATCGGCTCACGGATTCCACCTTCCTTTAAAGAACCTTTACCTTCACTCAGCGGATAATTCTTATCATGACGACCGATTGTATAACCGCCGTTATCCGACATAAAAATAATAACCGTATTATCGGCTATACCTTTTTCGTCCACATAATCCATTAAATCGCCTAAACTTTTATCCATACCCTCCAAAAGTGCCGCATACTGTGCTTCTTTATGTGAAAGTCCCTTATCTGCGTACTTCTGGTAGAAACGTCTGTCTGTTCCGAAAGGCGCATGTACAGCATAATGGCTCATATAAAGAAAGAACGGCTTAGACTGTCCGGTTACCTTATCTAATAAGCTTTTCGCCTCCAATGTCAAAGCTTCAGTCAAGAAAGTATCAGTACCATGATATTGCTCTAAATCCGGAACAGCCCACACTGCTGCACGTTCCGGATCGCTCTTGGCGCCATATCCTTCCTCGCCCAGATAGCTCCCCATAGCTCCGGCAGCATGACCGGCAATATTATAATCGAAACCTATTGTCAAAGGATTGGCCGCAGGTGTACCCATCGAACCAAAATGCGCTTTTCCAACCATCATAGTAGCATATCCATTCTCACGAAGTAGTTGAGGCAAACACTTCGCATAAAAAGAATGTTCCAATCCCGCTTCCGGACAAAGACCATTATAATTCCATGCTTCAAATTCCAAGACAGCATCTTTCCTATCGGTCGGCGTATCTTTCTTCAACGTCCAGTTTGTAACTTTATGCTGCGCAGCATTTGCACCAGTGAACAAACTTACACGTGACGGAGAACTGATTGAACAGGCATAAGCGTGAGTAAACATAACTCCCCTTTCAGCTAAACGCTCCATATTGGGAGTTTCATAAATACGGTTCAAGTCCGTGGTATCTTTCCAAAAAGGCAGAGAGGTATCCTGCCACCCCATATCATCCACCAAAAAAAGGATGATATTAGGTTTACGCTGTGCCATAGCATTACCCGACAGCAATGCTACAACTGTTAAGGAAGCAACTGTATATTTCATTTCACGTACCTATATCAATAGAACCTTATGGCAGGAGCTTTCCCACCTTTATAATCTTTATTCACATACACCCGTATCCAGTCAACGAACATGGCCGGCATAGCATCTTTTTTCCATTCGGACGGCATAACCGCCCCGGGCCATGCCTTAGGATTGGTTGATATACCGGTACTGAAAATAAGAAAGAAGCCTTCCGGATCACTCCAAGGCCAATCTTCATTGCCATTGGCTCCCTTACGGTGTTCAAAATAGGTCTGTCCATTCACGCCTCCTACTATGCGGTCGGGATACCATTCCAGCCAGTAGATATTCCACCAGGACATATCGGCCAGGTCAATTGTCGAGGTAACACTTCCGCTGCCTCCTACTACTCCGGCATAATAATTCTCCGAGTGCAATGTGAAATGTGCACGATTATTGACTGTCTTTTTCGGATTTTCCAATAAATCTATTTCCCCATTCTTAGGCCAAGGACGGTTATTGTTCCCCATAAACCAAAGTGCATCGTTGAAACCTTGATAAGCATTGCGTTTAAAACGAATCTCAATACGCATATTCTCGGTAAAGTTACACCAGAAATCCTTGCTTCCGGGCAATGACGTGCGATAACAGCCGTGAGAGAACTTCACATTGGCACCAAAACGATTGTCCAAAGAATCGGTTTCCTCAACTGTACGAATCTGTAACACACCATTGTTCACTTCCGAACAGCGTGCATTATCCACCCGTGCGGCACGGCTCATGTGTGCCCCCCTATGTTCAATGAATCCTTTCGGAAGATTATTTTCCGTATCACGGTTCAAAAATTCATGAGCGGTGTAGAAACGCCAACCTTTCACTTTCGGATGATTATCACCGGGTTTTAGCTTCAACGGTGCACCGGGACGGTCGTATACCAGTGTTTCATCATCTTTCGGCATGCCTTTCACAGCAAGGATACCCACCTCGCCAATAGCAGTAGATACTTTCCCGTTGATTTCGGCAAGCGGTTCAAGCTTGAAGTAACGTGCCCGATAACTCTTTCCGAAGCGTACAAAGTAAGGAACGGGATTGTGCATAATATTGCTGAACTCACCGGCTGCATCGCATTTTGTCCATTCCTCGCCGTCACTACTGATGTAGAAAGCATATTTGTAAATAGTACCCGCCAGGTCATCACCCGTAACCGGAGCATAACTGAAGCCTGTAACCTGCACTTCGCGTCCCATATCCACCGTCAACGGTTTCAATGAGTTGGTGTACCACCCCGTACTCCGGTCTCCGTCAATAGCCTGATGCGCATTCGGTTCACCGTCTGCTATACGCCATTCATCCACCGGAATATCACTCAACTGCACTTCCGTATTCTCGTCATTCAAAGGTTCGGCGAAGAAAAGTCCCACTTTCAGGATATTTGCCTTTCCACGTGCCGAACGGACAGTAACCCGTATTTTCTCCGCCTTGGTATCCGAGAAACGGATCAGACGTTTGTACCCAACCGTCGTACCTTCCGCCACATATCTCCACGAACCATTGGAGTAAGCCTCCACAAGAAAATTTTCCACACGCTGTCCTTTGGCAATATCTTCCTGAATAAGGAAGGTATTTACCACAGCGCCTTTCTGCACTTTATATTCGCGGACATCTCCACTTAAGGATTGCCAACGGGTATCTCCTTTCTGCAGAAAATCTTTGCCGAACGTCTTCTTCAGATAACCGGAAAGCTCTTTCAGACGCTGCACATCATTCTCATGAATCAACCCGCGCTTATCAGGCGGAATATTAAGCAACAATACCGAATTATAACCTACAGATTTGAAATAAATATCCACCAGATGCGCCAACGACTTCACTTGCTTGTCCTGTGCAGCATGATAGAACCAACCCGGACGAATAGACACATCCACTTCGGACGGCCACCAGAAAAGTTCCTTGGCACGCGCCACGATGTCACGACCGCCCAAGTCTTTGGCCTTACCATAAATACCCAATCCCTTTCTCAGTTCTTCCGAACGGGAATAGATGCCCGGCGGCAATGCTGTGGCACTCCACTCGGTTTCACGTCCGATTCCCTTTTCATTACCTACCCAACGCACATCATCACCCATGATAGCAGTCACAGCTTTGGGCTGCAGGCGACGAATGGTCTTTATCACTGCATCCCAGTCATATTCTTGCTTTTTACCGTTGGGTCCTTCACCGTTTGCACCATCAAACCATACTTCGTGAATTTCACCATATTGCGTCAGCAACTCCGTGAGTTGTTCAATGAAGAATTGGTTATAGACGGGAGAATCGCCGTAACAAGCGGCATTCCGATCCCACGGAGAGAGGTATATGCCAAACTTAATACCGTATTTATCGCATGCATTACGCAATTCGCGTACCAAGTCTCCCTTCCCGCCACGCCAGGGACTGGATGCAACAGAGTGCCGGGTAGTCTTCGTAGGCCACAGACAAAAACCGTCGTGATGCTTGGCGGTAATGATTGCCATCTTAAAACCTCCGTCTTTGAGTGCACGTACCCACTGCTCACAATCCAGTTCGGTAGGATTAAAGAGAGCAGGGGCTTCCGTACCATCCCCCCATTCACGTCCCGTAAAGGTATTGATACCGAAATGCAGGAAAGCGGTAAACTCCATTTGCTGCCACTCCAACTGTTGCGGAGTAGGAATTAAACGTGAAGCCATGTCCAGCTTCTGTGCAGCAGTAGCCTTTTCGGGGAAGATCAAATGTTTCTCGTAATAGGTTTCCTGTGCCTGCACTCCACAAAAGACTGCGAAAAGTAATGATGTCAGGAGCATTATTTGTTTCATATATATATTCTATTAATAGTTAACTCAATACCTCTTGCTATGAGCAAAATTCAAATAAGTTTGCACTCATCTGACAAGATAGATGGTAAAATCAAACTGTTGCCTGTCTATAGGAATAAGATAAGGCGGTAATGTGGCAGGTCCGCAAGTAGCGGTGCCCACTCCCGACTGTCCGGCATCCAGATGCACGGTTACCTTGCCATTACGTTCGAGTTCGTTAATGTGGGTAGCCTTTTCAATATTCTCATCCGAGAAAGGAGAAATACTAAACTGAAACGGACGGCTCGAATTGACAAACAATCCGTTATTGGCTTCATCCGCCAACTTCATCCAACGTACATCGGTACGATTACCTGTAGCCTGCGGCTTTACATAATAATGGAACATACGTTCAACAGTCGTATTGTATATGTCAATCTTACCGGACTGCTTACGGTCGGCATACGTTTCATGCTCTCCGCGCCCCAGATAAGAAACATTCCCATACCTATCGTTCATCTCGAATGCCAATCCCATGCGGGCCATTGATTTAACCATCGTAGTATCGGGCGTAAATTCGGTTTGTATCCTGACACCTCCGTTCTGCGCCAATGAGTATGCCAAAATAGCGTCGCCCACCTTCTTCCCTGCCTCATTCAGCAACTCCACTACCGCAGTAGCAGAAGCCTTGCCTTTTTTCAAAGAAACAACTTTCTGCACCGTCTTGTCAAGTCCCGCCTGACGCCATAAATGTGCCGCTTTCCGGTCGCGATTGTCATTATCCGTTGCCGGACGGAACAAGCTCAATGTAACCGGACTTGCCAGCAATTCTGTCCCATCCTGTGCAAGCAATTGTAAAGCACCGCTCTTTTCGTCCACCGTAAAAGTCATTTTGCCGGATGTTTCCGGCAGATAAGCCTTTCCGGTTGCATTACCGGGTAATACAAATTGGTCATAAGCTACCTCCCAGGAAGTATCTACTATAGGAGAAACTGTTTTCCGCATCCAACTCAAATTCAGATAGGCTTCACGCGTATTAACCGGCAGTTTGACTGCTCCAAACATCACATTGACCATTCCATGAGGCAAACAATCCACCTCCTGCATTCCTTTCGCCAGTACCATACCATTATCGGCTGTTACATTCCAATGCAATATATATTGATTCAGGTTCGAAAAATCAAACCAATTCTTAATACGTACAGTCAGATTCTTTTCATTGATCAAGGTTGTTTTGATATTCTGATAGATTTTCTTCACTTCCAATAAGTGCGGATGCGGTTCACGGTCTGCATTTACCAGACCGTTGCAACAGAAGTTACCAAAACTCGGAATATCTTCAGGTCCGTAGTCACCACCATAACTCCAATACCAGCGGCCGTTGTCGTCAATCTCACGGAACGACTGGTCTACCCAATCCCATATAGCTCCGCCTTGCACCATCGGATTACTCTCAAAAACATCCCAATACTCCTTCATACCCCCACAACTATTACCCATAGCATGCAGGTATTCACACAGAATAAAGGGACGATAAATACCCGGTGTAGCCAGATAAGCTTTGATTTCATCCACACTGCGATACATGCGGCAATAAATATCGGTATTATAGTTCTGTTCCGCCCGTTCATATTGTACGGGACGATTATTTTCTACCGACTTCAACCAATCGTATGTACGCTCAAAGTTTATACCATTGCCCGCTTCATTTCCCAAAGACCAGATAACGATGGCAGGATGGTTCTTGGAACGTTCGTACATACGCTGCGTACGATCCATGTGTGCCGGCAACCAAGTGCTATCCTTCGCCAGCGATGCCGGGCCATAGCCCATACCGTGCGATTCGATATTCGCCTCATCTATCATATACAATCCGTAACGGTCGCAAAGAGTGTACCAATAAGAGTCGGTAGGATAATGCGAATTGCGCACCGTATTGATATTGTTCTGTTTCATCAGGCGGATATCTTGCTCCATCAATTCCTTACTGACAGTACGTCCCAGTTGGGAATGTTCGTGCCGGTTAACACCTTTCACCAATATCGGTACCCCATTGATACAGAAACGGCCGTCCTTTATTTCCGAAGTGCGGAACCCCACCCGGCAACCGGTTACTTCGGTCACCTTGCCCGTAGCATCCTTCAACTCCAGAAACAATGTATAAAGATTAGGATGTTCCGCACTCCATGCCTGCACTGCCGGGAGTCGCTTCCCCGGAAAAGAGATGAAGTTGCTTAATCCGCGTGACTTTACCGGAATCTCTTCCGCCGATACAGTCCGGCCTTCCGCGTCTTTCAGCGTGTACGCAATGGAAGAAGCATTCTGTGAAGCGCCTTCTATCGTTACATCCAGACCGAAAAGACCATCTTTATAGTTCGTTTTTTCCAAAGAAGACGTCACTTTATAATCAGCAATATACCGGTGGGGAGTACTATACAGATATACATCGCGTTCGATTCCGCTTAAACGCCACATATCCTGACACTCCAGATAAGAACCGGCACTCCAGCGGTAAACTTCAAGTGCTATCATATTCTCTCCGTCTTCCAGTTTATCCGTAATATCCCACTCCGCAGGAGTTTTTGAGCCCTGATTGTATCCGATAAACTTACCGTTTACCCATACGTAATAGAAAGAGATAACTCCCTCACAGCAAAGCACCACCCGGCGATCTTTCCACGAAGCCGGAACTTTGAATGTACGGCGGTAAGAACCGACTTCATTGTCTTCGTAAGGAACCAGCGGCGGGTTCTTCTTGAATTTGAACATCTTGTCGTCAAACTCATACGACTCATTCACATAAATAGCCGTACCGTACCCCTGACGTTCCCAATTACCGGGAACAAGAATGTCCGCCCAACCACCGGTATAAAAAGACGGTTTATAAAACTCCTTCGGTCGTTTATCGGGATTCTTCACCCAATGGAATTTCCATTTGCCATTCAGGCTGAGGTAATAGGGAGATTGCTCGTAATCGCCCTGCTCCACATCCGTTACCGTGGCATACGGCCATACATAGGTATGAGGTTGCAATTTATTCAATCCTATGGCATATTGGCTTTGCCATTCCGGCTGTTCTTGTGCTGCAAGCGGTGAAAACGCAAGGATAGCTCCAAGTAATGTAAATATCTGTCGGCTCATACGGTCAATCATACACATTCGTTTTTTCATTCTATAATAAGTTCATCCAAGAAAGGTCTCGCTTCTTGTCCCGGACGCACATGATTTTCCGGACACAAGCCTGCTCCGCAAAGTGTTATCCGCACATAGCGGGCCTGCACATTATCCAAGGCAAACGAGCAGTTGTCAACATAAGAACCTTCACGGAAAATTTCTTTTTGAGAATAGTGCAATTCTCCAGCCAGACGGAAGTTGCGGTTATTATCAGATACAGCCACCCGTATACAAGCAGGTTTATGTACTGCCATTCCGTAAACAGTGATGCACCCCAACGTTACGGTATGGATTTCTTCTTTCTTCTGCAAATCAACAGTAAAAGAAATCGTATCGTTATTCATCCAAGAGCACCATTCGAAATCGGTTTGCTTCAAGCTGCCCCGTACGCCATTCACCAACAACTTCAGTTTTTCGGTATTGCTTCCCAAAATAGGTTTAGCCGTTGCTTTATTCCATTCCACCGGCAGAACCAATGTTTTACCTATCTGCTCTCCGTTGGCAAAAGTGGCAGCTTTCACGGTCTTAGATGTCGTAAGCCGTAAAGGCTCCGAATAAAGTGCAGATTGCAAATCCGGTTCCTTACCGTCAGTGGTGTAATGAATCTGTACATCCGGACGAACACATTCCAACTTGACCTGTAATTGCCCGTCAACGGGAGTTACCGTATGCTGTATATTATACATGGAACGGGCATAAACTATTCCCTTCGCCGCAATATGTTCATTAAACCGGTCCATCGCTTTTAAATAAGTCTGCCAATCCTTACGGTCGGTTTGCGTCCATGCCCCTTCGGCCAAAGCAGACAGGCGCGGAAACAACAGATAGTCCACATCCTCAGGCTTGTTGCAAAACTCCGTCCAAAGGGATGCTTGTACACCCATTAAAAGTTTCTCAACAGCCGGACTCCATTCTTTTTGTACGGGTTCATAATCATATACATCTTTCAGAGTATTATTGCCGAAATAAGTCAATGGTTCAAACCATTGCGGCCCCTGATAACGGATAAGATACAATATAAGCGCAGGAGTCATCACAAACCGATGTCCCAGTTTGGCGGCTTTCAATGCAGCCTGTCCACGCCCCTGCCAGCCGAAAATAATGGCATCTTCGGGAATATCGGTATTGGTCAGCTCGTCCCATCCCATCACTTCGCGGCCTTTACTCTGCACATAACGCGCCATACGTGCCATGAAATATCCCTGTAAGTCTTCTTCGTTTTTCAACCCTTCTGCTTTCATGCGTGCCTGACAACGCGGACATTTTTTCCAATTAACCTTCCATGCCTCATCACCACCCAAGTGAATATATCTTGACGGAAACAAATCTACGATTTCATCAATCACTCCTTCAAGGAAAGTATATACACTATCGTTTCCAGCGCAATAGATGATATCGGCATGAGCTCCTCCCAATCCCGGCAACACCCCGATATATTTATCCACTACCGGACAGGCAAGCAATGGATACGATGCCAATGCGGCATTACTATGAGCCGGCATTTCTATTTCCGGAATCACTTCGATATGGCGTGTCATGGCATAAGATACAATCTCCCGAATATCATCCTGCGTATAAAAGCCTTTCTCCACCGTGGGTTCTCCCTGACGGGCATTACGACGGGCAAAGAACGGCGCTCCCGGACGTTCCACCCGGCGCGATCCAATTTCCGTAAGCAGCGGGTAACGTTTGATTTCAATACGCCAACCATTATCATCCGTCAGATGCAAATGCAGCTTGTTCAGTTTCAACATAGCCATGCAATCTATGATACGCAGCAGATTCTCCTTAGGCGTGAAAAATCGGGATACGTCTACCATCAATCCGCGATAGCTGAAACGGGGGCGGTCGGTAATAGTCATGGCAGGTACGGTCCACAAAGCGTTAACCACCTGTGTACCCTCTATAGCAGCCGGCAATAATTGCCGGATACTCTGCAAGGCATAAAAAAAGCCTTGTACATCCGATGCGTAAATGCGGATTTTCTTTGAGGTGATTTCCAACAGATAGGCTTCCGAATCTAAGGAAGCATCAGTTAGCAAGCAAACATCTCCTTTCTTACTTTCCGTTTTTATACGGGGAGTAAAGCCGGCGGCATTCGTAAAAAGCGCGGTAAACTGTTTCACGACTTCCGCCTGTTCTTCATTTTCCACTGCGAATACCGTCTTAGCCGTGAATTGAAAGTTACCCGTGCCCGGCACAATTGCGACCGGACAGGGAACCAACGAAAAAGGCTGAGTCAAGTTATCTGCCTGGCAGCCCAAGGGGGGAAGCAACCAGCAGCATAATAATAGCATTATAAAGTATTTCATAAAATAAAATCGTTATTTTCAAGTAAAACATAAATCATTCCTTATCTCTTTCCGGTCCGAAGCGCACCGGGTCGTTATATTGTTGCTGTAAATCCAGTAAAGTAGTTTTCAGTTCGGCTGTCACTTCTTCGGTACCGGGTTGGCCATAGATGTTATACATTTCGGCAGGGTCGTTTTTCAAATCATACAATTCCCAAACATCGATGTCATTATAGAAATGAATCAGTTTATAGCGCTCTGTACGCACTCCGTAGTGGCGTTTTACCATGTGTTCTGCAGGATATTCGTAGAAATGATAGTACAATGCCTTACGCCAGTTTACAGGATGCTCTCCCTTGAGTAACGGCAACATGGAAATGCCGTGCATATCTTCCGGCAGACTGATACCTGCAAGATCGAGGATGGTCGGACCATAGTCTATGTTCTGTACCAAATCCGTAATGTCGCCGCGTGCATCCAGCCCTTTGGGCAGGTGCATAATAAGCGGTGTGTGCATGGACTCTTCGTACATGAAACGCTTGTCGAACCAACCGTGTTCGCCCATATAAAAGCCTTGGTCAGAGGTATAAACCACCAATGTATTGTCCAGCATATCTTTCTCTTTCAGGTAATCCAATACACGCCCTACATTATCGTCCAGCGACTTAACCACTTTTGCATAATCACGCATATAGCGCTGATATTTCCATTCGGCGAGTTCTTTACCTTTCAGGTCACGTTTATAAAAATCTTCAATGATAGGCGCATAAAATGTGTCGAAAGCTTTACGGTCATCAGCGTCCATACGTTCTATGTAACTCAGATAGCGCTCTTTCAGTGGGGAGTCTTTGCCCTCTTTCAACATCTTCAGGTCGTAAATCAAGTCCATATCCTTGAATATGCTCATTTCCTGAGAAGCGGCGGCAGGGCGGCCTTTATAATCATCATAGAAGTTATCGGGCAAAGGAAATGTCTTGTCTTCGTAGAGGGCAAGGTTTTTTATTTCAGGCAGCCAGTTGCGATGAATGGCTTTATGATGAATAAAAAGACAGAAAGGTTTTTCCTTGTTCCGCCTGTTTTCCATCCAATCGATACTCATGTCTGTAATTAAGTTGGTGATATAGCCTTTGCGGACAACGGTATCATTGTTCATCGTGATAAAGTCCGGATTAAAATAATCTCCCTGGCCGGGTACAACTTCCCAATAATCAAAACCGGTAGGCAGGCTTTCCAAATGCCATTTACCTATAACAGCCGTCTGATAGCCGTTTTCGCGCAGTATTTTGGGAAAGGTTTGTTGCGAACCGTCGAACACACAAGTGGTATTATCATAGAATTTATTGCCACATGTGTGTTTGCCGGTAAACATGCAGGCACGGCTCGGCCCGCTCAAAGAGTTGGCAACAAAACTATTGACAAAGCGCACACCACCGTTGGCGATGCGATCTAAGTTGGGAGTTTCTATATAGCGATTGTCATAGCAGCTCATCATCTGCGCCGTATGGTCGTCGGTCATGATGTAGACGATGTTGTAAGGTTTTGAAGCCGGCATACATGCGGCCAATGATACCGCCGAAACCGCCCCTGTCAAAGTATACAACCATCCGGTCTGTAGTTTATTCATGATTCAATCAGTGATTAATTTGTTGTTTCCTTTTATATGTAAAATGCCGGAAGCATGGATATTCACCCATCCTTCCGGCATTTGGGTTTCTGATTATACTTACAGATTGTAACTTAGTCGGCCGGTATCGCCTTGATATAATCAGTCAAACTGCTATCCCATGAGTCCTTATATGTATCCACTTTGTCGGCCGGTACATATATCGATTCTAATGCCTCGCATCCGGTAAACCATGTACCTGAATGCTCTGCCGGTACATCTGTCGCCGTGCCAACCGTAACGCTCTTCAATGCCTTGCAATTCTTAAAGGCAGAGCCCCATATATTAATGATTCCTTCAGGAAGAATTATAGTTTCTATTGAAGTATTTTTATCTGTATCAGGTACGGAAGGGGTATTCATATAAAAAGCGTTGGAAGGAAATGCTTTAGTATAAGTAATTTCCGATAAGTCAATATTTACTACATCGGCAGTACCTTTCAAAGGATTTGTTATATTCGTAGCAAATGCAGCTGGAGCTAAAGCAGAAGCATCACCCGTAACCTTAACATTTTGAGTTCCGGGAGGAATCGTTATCGGCGTATTGGCAGAATAAGTAACAGTGGTCCAAGCTATTCCGGGAGTAGCTGTTGATGTAAATGTCGCTTCCTGAACAACCGATAACGTATTTCCGTCGGAAATCAGAAAAGCTACCGTTACACTTTCATCGCCTGACGGATAAGTAACAATCAATTTAGTATCAGCACCTATTCCCGTAACCTTTATCGTCCACCCTGCAGGAGTCTCGTCTACCTTTCTCATGATATGTCCGGCTCCAAGGGCAATCGGATATGTCACCTCGGTTCCGTTGGTGCCTTCATACGTTGCCGACAAAGCATCTTTCAGGTTCACCCACTTCACCAGCTCTTTCGTTGTATTGTCATTCAACGTAACAATCACCCTGCCGTTTTCTTCCTTCACCTCCTTAATAGGATGTGCACCTACTGCATTTTGGTCTACCGTCACCGTGGTTCCGCCAATTGTCAAATCGAATATTTCAGGATTATCGGCATTAGGCGTTAATGAAGCTCCGCCTCCTTCTGTCACATATACCTTCTTGCCTTCTATCTGTAAAGGCTCGCCGTTCATCGTCCAATAATAACCGTTATCGTCCTGTGCCACACCAACCGAAGCATCGCTTCCGCCACTGACCTCGCTGTCTTCATTATAGTACAACGTAATAGCATTAGCGTGCAGGAAAGAGATTTTATACCCTTGCACACCATCCTTTTCCACTTTTTCCACATTGGTCACATAATCGGTAGCCGTAAGAATCCCCTGCAAAGAATTCAGTTGGTCTACAACCGTCTTCTGCCATTTCTCCAATGCGGAAATTCTTTCTTCCTGACCGTTCACCGCATCCCACAATCCATCATCATCGTAGCTACAGCTACCCAACACAGTTACTGCACACAACGTGCACAAAATAGTCTTAATCTTCATATTATTATTCTTTATAGGTTAATGTTCTTTCTTTTTTTCATTGTTATGTACATTAATACAAAATGAGGTCTTTACGATAAGGCATCTCATGATCCGTATAAGTATCGTCTATATAAAAACGCACCCAGTCTATTTCCATACGGGGAATCTTTATATCCGGATTCACTTTCAAGATATTCCGTGCAGCCTGATAGCTCATCACCATATCCGTTGCACCGAAATTCGGCTCTGCTTTGTGCAAAAACATCATCGTGATGATGTAATACAACCCTTCACTGTTTATACTGTAGGAGAACGGCCAGCGACCGCCATTCTGTTCTGTCATCGCTTTGGTCACCCGAAGCGTTTCTACACCGTTTGTCCCTATGGCAACGGTTTCATCGTCTATCCATTCTACCCAATAAATCTGGAATTCGTCTATAATAGTACCTCCGGTCTTGCCGCCCGAAGCCAATTCCGTGACAGCTTTGGTTGGATTATAAGCACCGGCACCGGTACTGGTCCCCGGCGTGGGAGCACCAAAATGGAAAGTTTGTTCCACCCCGCGCCTGTATGCCAAATTATTGTGTCGGCTATTATTCTCCATAACATCTATTTCTCCAAAATCAGGCCAGTTATTCCACTCGGCATTTCCACCCACCTGCTCATTGCCTTGCAGCCAGATACCAGGCAGCATACCGCTATTTTCCATACCGCGGATACGGGCGCGGGTCTCAATGCGCATACCCGGATAAATACGGATATTGGAAGATGCCCATGCCGTACTATTGGCATTGCCGCGCATGAATTTACAAGAATAGAATGCAGATGTTCCATAATCCCATTCCTTACCCCCGTTACCGGATTTAGCCCTCTCTTTCAATGTCATCATACGCAAATAGCCTTCATCCATTACATAAGCATACTTAGCATTATCCACCGCACCTTGACTTTCTACCGCAGCAGTATTCTGGTCGGCAAAGCCAAACGGATATTCCTTACTGACATAATCGCCCATCGGACTGTCCTTCGTCGTGAGACAGGCATCAATCTTATGAAACTCATAAGCGCGGAAAAACTTCCATTTACCGTCGGGCAGCACATTGCCGCTGTTGGGGTGCGGGTCACCCTCTTTCATCACCACATAGTTCAGTTGTCCCCATTTCTTCACGGCATCTTCATTTTGAGGCGACACGAAGAGTTGGTCGGCATCCTCGTACAACCACCGTTCATCCCTTATCTTCGTATCCATACCCTTATGGATATCTATTCTGTGAATAATGATTTCATTTGCCACCAACGGATAACGGCTTGCCACCGGAATTGTGGAGAACGTGAGCTTCAGATCTTCATCGGCAATGGTTTCCGTACTTTTTATCATCATAATAGCCTCACTCTCCACCGAACTCTCTCCGGCCGGAATCACCAATTGTTCGGGAAGGTTCTCAAGACGCCGGGCCACACCTTCCGCAGGCGTAATAACGATAGTAAGGTCGTCCTTCAATTTAGAATTGACGGAAGCTGTCAAAATAAAACTCTGTCCCTCTTTCACTGTATTATCCGCATTGTTTTTTATCATTACGCGCGAATAATGATAATCGCTCACGGTGAGCAGTTGCAAGGCATTCTCTACTCTATAGCCGCGTGCAAAAGCCGATATTTCGACAGAATATTCTTTATTCAGCCCCTCTTTCACAAGTACCGGAATAGTCTTGCTCGTTTCTCCCTGCTTCATAACGACTTCGGTGGGAAATCCTTCGAACAACAGGCGGTCTACCGCTCCTTTTTCCGTAGTGGCGCTCAGTTTAATGCTTACATCCTCATTCATCGCTTTCATACCTTCGTCCGTACCGGTGACATCAAAAGTAATCTCCAGCGTTTCACCCATCACCAAATCCGTACTATTAATGCTCATCCTCAGAGGTACGGGTTCAGGTAACGGCGCCATCTTCTCCTCCGAACAACCGGTAATGCCCAACACGGCAAACAACAATATGCAATATATATTCTTACTCTTTTTCATGGTCTGTTCTTTCTAAAATTAAATAACCGCATCATATTCTTACTCTTCTCCCCAACCGGGATTCTGCTTCATCTGCCTGTTCAACTTGAGTTCGCTGGGCGGAATAGGAAGCAGGTAATCACGACCGGCAACAAATTGGTAGCCATTGGGCAACAGTTCCTGCAAAGGATCCATCCATTGACTACCGTCGGTCAGTATGGTAGTAAGTTTCGATTGCTGCTCTTCGGTGAATGATTTATAAAGTACCGCATCCTTTCCCAAATAAGCGCCTCGTCCACGCTTATTGACAATAACTTTGGCGCCGCCCCAACGCATAAGGTCGTCCAACCGATAGCCCTGTAACGCCAGCTCCACACGGCGCTCGCGACGAATCTCCTGAAGAACGGGCGTCAACGCGTACCCATAGTCTGTGAAATTAGGATCGACAGTCACAGGCTTCACATACTTCACTCCGGCACGTTCGCGCAAAGGCTTCAGTGTTTTTTCCAGTACGGCATCATCGCACTTACCCAATTCTTCCGCTGCCTCAGCATAACTCAACAACGCTTCGGCATAACGCATAATAACCAACCCAACTTCCGAATCTCCCTGCACATAGGTAGTATCCACTCCAAGTCGTATGTGATATCCCGTCACGTTCTTGGCATTGCCGTCACTCGTCAGGAAAGGGGGATTGATACCTTTGGCATCGGAAGCTACATCCTGCACATTCAATGGTCTGGAGCCGGTGATAGTCGATTTGAATTTATAGCCGCTACTCATCACAGTTTCCGTAAGACGCAAATCGCGATTTTTGAAAGTTTCATTGAAATCCTTGAATTTTTCATCATTCGGGTCAACAGGTATTCCGTCTGCACTAAGATATGTATTTACCAATTCACCCGATACCCCGGCAGGGCCGTTCTGGTCAACCACACCGCCGGCAAGTAATCCGCTCAAGGCATGAAACACACCTTCCGTAATAGAGTACTGTTTCCAAAAAATGGCTTCAGTGACATTGGAATAGTCTTTCTGATTGAAAAGACGTCCGTAAGCATCTCCCGGATTCACCACATCTTTATCCGTATCCCTGGTGTTCAGTTGCAATCCGCTGTTAAGCAACATATCGCCCCAACGCAGCACTTCATTGAAGAAGTACTCGGATTGGTCCGTATCGGCTGCAAAGGCATCGTTTTTGTGATATTTTTCCCAAGAACCCTCATAAAGCGCTACTTGCATGGCAAGCATCATAGCCGCCTCTTTTGAAATACGCAATCCTGCATATTTGCTACGGTCGAACAGTAAATCCTTCGCTTTATCCAAATCCTCAAGAATGAATTTTGCTACCTCGCTGCGGTCTTTTTGCGGAATCTGCAATCCGGCGATAGTAGCGTTCTCATCCCAAAAAGCATCCATCACGGGAATATCTCCGAACTTCTTCAGTTGCACAAAATGCCAATAGGCCCGCAAAAAGTAGGCTTCGCCAATCAGCGATTTAATCTCTTCCGTTTCCAGATTCTCGGGTACTTTATAGTAATGAAAGAAATAATTGACATTGCGCAGGTTCTTATAACCGGTTTCCCAAGCTTGATTACTGGAAAATACCGTTTCTTCGCCATTCAGGCGCCTATCGTAAATTTCGGACAGGATGTTATCGCTGTTTTTCTCTTCACCGCGCACTCCCATTCCGAATTTCTGCAAGGAAGGTAATGCCGTGTACAAGCCGTTGATATAGCCGCGTACCTGTGATTCGCCCGAAAGGAACGATTCATTATTCGGTGCAGTTATCGGTTCTCTGTCCAGGAAGTCGGAGCACGATGAAAACAGCGTGCTTGCTCCCATTAGTAATGCAATATATAAATAAGTTTTTTTCATACTCTTTATTCTGTTACCAATACTTAGTTAAAATGTGAAATCAATACCAAACACAAAGTTTCTGTTCATGGGATATACCTTACCGTTACCGTTCTCATTGGCAGCGGATGTCAGTCCCGGAGCCGTATCGTTGCTACCGCCCGCCCATGTATTCACCTGATTCAGAGTTTCCGGATCGAACGACTTGGGCAATGAGGTAATGGTAAACAAATTATCACAAGTAAAATAAAGACGTAAATTCTCCAGGCGCAATGCCTTGAGCATCTTCTTGTCGAATGTGTAGGATACCGTAAGGTTCTTCATACGCATATAAGCCGCATTCACCATATAACGAGTAGTATTATACCCGGCATTTACTCTGTAATCGTCTGTCTTCGGATCGGCCAGACGAGGCAGATAGGCATCGGGATTCTGCGGACTGAAATAATCCAGATGTTCCTTGAAGTAGTTCTTTCCGCCGAACAGATAAGTACTGCCCGCCAACGGGAAATCGCGTTTACCCACACCTTGGAACAAAGTAGAAACCTGGAAACCTTTGTAGCCCGCTTTCAGATTGATACCGAAAGAATATTTAGGAGTGGTGTTACCTATGATGCGTAAGTCGCCGTGGTCGTCCAACGTACCTTTTCCCGGATCCACTTTCCCGTCGCGATTGACATCGATATACTTCAAGTCACCTGCCTGCCACAGATTATCTGCCTTAAAGAAAGAGAGGTCCTTACTCTGAAGGTAATCGTCCACTTCCCGGTTGGTCATGAAAAGGTCGTCGGCCACGAATCCCCATATCTCGCCGATATCCATACCCTCATAATATCCTTTATTACGCGCCAAACCGGTATGATTATTATAAATGATACCTTCCGGATTATTATACTTGGTTACAACAGCCTTATAATCGAACAAATTAAAACCTATCCCATAGCTGAACCCGCATTTCAACTTATCCTGCCAGTTGACGGAAAGTTCCCAACCACGGTTACGCAAAGTGGCATTGTTTATCTTTGCACGGTCGTCCGGTACAATGCCGCTGACGGCAGGAATAGCTTCGGCCGGGCCAATCATATCTTTCGTCATGCGCTGATAAGCATCGAACGTTACGGAAAGACGGTCATCGAACAGCATCAAATCCAAACCGATATTGGCATTATCCACCTTTTCCCAAGTAATGTAGGGACTTATCATTTTCGGTGTAAGCGAAATGGTTCCTTTGGCGGGTTTATTGCCTGTACCCGGCAACAACCACGCATTCACGTTGTTCGGGTCGAGTGTCATCACGCCGAGATAATCATAAAGCCCCGCACCGTTTTGGTTGCCAAGACGACCATAGGACACACGTACTTTAAGCTGTGACACCGGCAGGTTAAGTTTGGTAAAATAAGGCGTACGTGAAATATCGTAGCCGGCAGAGAAAGATGGGAAAAATCCCCAACGATTGTCCGGAGCAAAACGGGATGATCCATCGTAACGTCCGCTGAACTCCAAGAAATAGATATTCCGGTAGTTCCAGTTAAGGCGGGCAAACATACCCATTGTAGCCCAATGCGACCGAGCTTCGGCTGCATAGGGAGTTCCATTGGCATTATCAAAAGAGTAAATATCCTCGCTCAACATACCGTCCTTATACATATACTCACTGGAGTTTTCCTGCAATTCCATCTGAAAGCCTGCCATCCCCTTGAAGAAATGATCGCCCCACTGACGGGTATAGGCACCGGTCACACTGGGCGAAAGATAGTAATTGAACACACTGCCGCGCGTCAGCGAACCGAACTGGGTATTCTGCCACTTCATACCGGGATAATGGTATCCCTGCTTATTGCCCGATACTTCCATTACAGAACCATTAGGCAACGCATAATTACCTTTAC
The DNA here is from genome assembly GCF_025147325.1 of Bacteroides stercoris ATCC 43183. Lineage (NCBI taxonomy): Bacteria > Pseudomonadati > Bacteroidota > Bacteroidia > Bacteroidales > Bacteroidaceae > Bacteroides > Bacteroides stercoris. The sequence goes on along the minus strand of NZ_CP102262.1, from coordinate 1,003,762 downwards.
GCAACTCGAAACTATTGTTCTCTACGTCCAAACGGGCTTTCATCTCGCCCACAAACTCCAGTCCTTCCAGCGGAGTGATAATTGCAGAAAAAGACATTGCATCCGATACCCGATTCTGGCTATAGCCCGCCTTTTGCAGATAAAGTTGCTCGTTCCACGTAGGAGTGGAATACTCCGCCTGCTCGACAGGGAGTTTCGTGACACGGCTTGGCGACATATTAGCTATCGTTCCATAAAAAATAGTCTGGTTTGCCAAAGGTCGTTTCAAAAGACTCAACGACACATTATTATTGAAATTGAACTTCAGCCAATCTGTAGCACGTATGGAAAACTTAGTGTTCACATTATACTTCTCCAAATCATCCTGCACCTTATCCATCAAGCCTTCCTGGTAGATATAACCCAAACCTACATAATAAGAAGTCTTTTCCGAACCGCCCTGTATACTGATATTATGAGAATGGCGGATAGCACGGTCCTTGAAATAATAATCGAACCAGTCGGTATTGGCATACTGCGCATTATCGGCTGCCGCCCAACCGTCACCCGACTGATTGACATCTATACCGGGAAACTCGGCAGAATAAGGATTCTGCATAAAACCTTCCATTTTCTGAATAGTTGCATCGGAAATCTGATGAGAACGTCCCATACTCTCGTCCCGCAAATTGGAATACCTCGCCCATTCCAATGAGCTCATCATCTGCGGCATGTTAATGGGAGAGCTGAAACCAACGGAACCGCGATAGGTAACGCGCGCTTTCTCCTGTTTTCCGCTTTTAGTAGTCACCAGCACTACGCCATACGCAGCACGTGCACCGTAAACAGCAGCAGCCGAGGCATCTTTCAGTACACTGATACTTTCAATGTCGGCAGGGTTCACATTCTGCATACTCTGCTCGATGCCGTCCACCAATACATAGGGTTCGCCGCCGTTAATGGAACCGACACCGCGTATATTGAATTTTATTTCAGCGCCCGTCTCACCACCTACTCCATCGGCAGCGGCATCCGAAGCAAAATTCAGACCGGCAACATTTCCTTGCAGAGCACTGGTCAGGTCGGTTACCGGACGGCTGGTGATGGCTTCCGATTTCACAGTTGCCACAGCAGCGGTAATAGTATTACGCTTCTGCTTATCCATACCGACAACCACAACTTCCTCCAACAGTTCGGAGTCTTCTTTCAACGTATAGACATTACCGGTCAGCTTGGTAATCTTCACCTCCAACGGAGTATATCCTATATAAGATATAGTCAACATATCCCCCACTTTGCCGGCAACGGAAAACTCACCGTCCAAATTAGTAATGCCACCGGTAACTGTACCTCTAACGGAAACAGATGCGCCAATAATACTCTCGCCTTTATCGTCGAGAACGCGCCCCTGAATCATCTGTTGCTGTGCGGATACTCCTAAAGGAATCAACGTAAGGAGCAATAGAAAAACGAAACAAATCTTTTTCATAAGCAATTCTTCATAATATTAAATTTATAAGGTAATTCGGTTATCAGGTTTATGTCCTGTAAACCCACGGACAAATGTAAATCATGCCGTAAAAACAGATGTTCAATTATCACTATTTCTATTTCCAAATTTAACTAACATACATCTGTACATACCTGTAGAGCCTTTTTTAAGATTGCGCCAATGACTTTAGAGCAATACAAATCTGACATACCAACCAGTCATTGGAATGTGTGATATACCGAAAAACACACTCAAGTATAGAAACCGATATTTTGATTAATCAGTCATCACTCGTCACTTTTGCACTTAACCAACTGATAATGTACAAGTTGATTGGTGATGAGAAGCGTTATGACAAGTGACGACAAATACTTGGTCATCACCCTTTTTTTGCACTTTTCCACACCAATCACCTGTAATACAAGCATTTGACACTTATCGACAGAAAACTGATTATACCTTGTTTTCTTTGTTTTTTACCACATTTCATGCCGGTTATCTCCGGTACGGAATACAACAATGCCTTATATATAATACCGCAAAGCTTCATACATAATATCGCTATACCTGTTTCTTTTCCTCGTTTTGCAATTGGCAACCGAAGAGCCCGCAGTTGGCAACCGTACGGCCCGCAACCGGCAACCGGAGAGCCCGCAATTACAAAACGAGGTTTTGGTACATATACAAAGACAAAACGCATAAGAGAATATCCTGTTTAAAGCTATTGACGGCCTTATTTCTCCCGTTACTTTCCGAAGACGAGAACAGGAAAAATTAAGAATTCGCTCAGAAACAACAAGATAATGTTATGGAAATAAGTTACTTTCTCATACCGGATATTTGGCACAATACTTTGTATTTCCAAAACAATAAACTACTTTTGCAGCAACCCCTTGAACTATCCTTATGAAAAAAAATCCAGTCTTCTTAATGATTTGCCTATTGTTATCCCTTCCTTTTAAGGCTACAGAAATGAAGCAGTATGCTTTCCAGCAAATCATCAATATCCAAAACGGCTTATCTTCCTCCGTACGATGCCTGACCGTGAGCCATGAAAAAGGATATGTGTGGGTAGGTACACGCACCGGCATAGGACGTTTTGACGGATACGAACTGAAAAAATACCTCCACGACAATATAACCCATCTGTTTGAAGATAACGAAAACAAAATCTGGGCTGTTACCGCCAAAGGCCTGTATTACTACAATGAATCGGATGATAATTTCCTGCAAGCGAAAGACAAAGAACAGCATCCACTTTCTGCCGCCTCTATCTGTCCATGGACAGACGGAGTTTTATTTGGCGGATACGGAAAGATTTATAAATACAACTATGCTGACCGGCAAACGGAACTGCTTTGCTCCCTGCAACCCGACAATCACTATAATATCACTACCTTGCGAAAATGGGACAAACACACACTGCTTGCCATAAACCGTTGGAAAAACGCATTACTGATTGACATACGGACAGGAAAGACACAACCCGCTCCCTTCAAAAGTGATGAGCTGACGGACTGCTTCATAGACTCTAAAGGCAATGTATGGACTGCCCCATACCACCAAGGCGTAAAATGCTACGATCGCAACGGAAAGCTTTTACATGCTTACCACACGATGAATTCGTCCATGAAAACCAACGTTGTACTATCCATTACGGAATGCGACGGACACATCTGGATAGGAACCGACGGTTACGGAATCTTCATATTAAATCCTGAAAACGGAGAAATGGTGTCATTGGAACATGTGCCGGGAAACCGTAACTCGTTACCGACAAACTCCATTCTCTGCCTATACAAGGATTTCAATAACAACATATGGGCAGGCAGCGTATGGGGTGGATTGATAAACATCAAGGAAACGGGTATGACAACCTATTCGGAGGCTTTACCCGGAATAGAATATGGCCTCAGCGGTCAAGTCGTATTAAGCATCTATCAGGACGAAGAACAAAAAATATGGATAGGCACGGACGGAGGCGGCATCAACAAGTTTAATCCCGATACCCGGAAATTCAATCATATACTACCGACATGGGGCGATAAAGTATCTTCAATAACCGGCATAGACAAAAGGCGACTGTTAATTTCATTATTCAGCAAAGGCATATTCTTTTTCGATAAGGAAACAGAGGAATATCAACCGCTGATTATAGTCAATGACAGTATCAACACATTACTATGCCAACGGGGGAAAAATGTCAATGTACTCCAAAATACACCGGAAACCGTATTATTGCTTTCCGAATCTCCATATAGCTATCATTTGACAAAGAAGAAATTCACTCCAATCGTCTCCGTTGGAAAAACAGCTATAGACGGTGTAATACAGCCGGTGTGCAATGACAGCACCCGCAGTTTCCTGCACGATCTCAAACATATATACCGATTGGACAGCCTTAACCGGCTTCTACCCATCCACACCTGCTACGAAGACACTGTATTCAACTCTATTTCCCTCGATGAAAACGGACTCTTTTGGATAGGAAGCAACCACGGTTTAAGTTATTACTCTACCATAAGCAATAAGCGGACCTGTATCTCCAATGAATTAATCGACGAAATCAGCGCATTGATTTGTGACAAGCGGGGAAAAGTGTGGCTTGGAACCGAAGGCAAATTATTTGCTCATCTTATTGAAAAAAAAGAATTTATCCTTTACGGAGAGTCCGACGGCATCGTACTTAACGAATATTTGGAAAAGCCGCGACTACTATCCACGCAAGGAGATATTTATATGGGCGGCATCAACGGATTACTTCACATCAACAGGCAACTGCCCCAAGAGGAAAACAGTGATCCCGTTTTAAACTTGGCGGATGTATGGGTGGGTGGAGAACGAATGAATAACAATATCACCCACAGGCATCTGGAAGTCATAGAGTCAAACAAGCCTATATCTATCAAAATCATAGCCGGCAACAAGGATATCTTTCGAAAGCCGATGTTCCGTTTTACCGTACATGGACCGGACGGACAAATATCTTATTCCTACAAACCGGAACTGACATTGAACAACTTACCTATAGGAACATATCGAATATCGGCCTCATGCAGCACCCGAAGCGGAAGCTGGACCGGCGATTATCAGATATTAGAACTGTCGGTATCGCCGCCCTGGTACAAGTCGGGCTGGTTTAAGGCATGCTGCTTGGCATTGATTCTTTCTCTTGCAACGGGTATTATCTATTCGTTGTTGCGCCGCAATGCAAACAAACTGAAATGGGCAATGAAAGAGCATGAACAACAAGTGTATGAAGAAAAAGTCCGCTTTCTTATAAATATCAATCACGAACTGCGCACACCTTTGACCCTGATACACGCCCCCTTAAAGCAATTATTGGAATCGCTCACTTCCGACGATTGTAAATATGAAACCATACAAAACATTTGCAAACAGTCCGACCGTATGAAGAAGTTATTAAACATGGTCTTGGACGTACGTAAAATGGAAGTAAAACAAAGTACACTAAACATTGAAAAAGTAGCGTTGAACGACTGGATAGAACAACTTATTGCAGATTTCAAACCGGAAGCAAGGAACAGAAACATCGACATCCGGTACCGGACCGACACGGCGATTGACAGTTTGTGTTTTGACAAAGAAAAATGTACAACCATACTAACCAATCTTTTAATCAATTCTCTTAAATACAGTCCCGACAATAGCCGGATTATGGTTTCTGCCGACTTATCGGATGATAAGAAGTGCGTACGAATCTCTGTTTCCGATCAAGGAATCGGTTTAAAGGAAGTAGACATAAACAGCTTGTTTACCCGTTTTTATCAAGGTAACAACAGTCGTCCCGGAACCGGTATCGGGTTGTCCTATTCCAAAATTCTTGCCGAGCAGCACGGTGGAAGCATAGGAGCTTATGACCACCAAGAATTTCCAGGAGCCACTTTCTGGTTTGAAATACCCCGTAATATCCAGTCCGGAGAAATCACGCTGCAACCTCACCCTTACCTCAACGAATTATTGGCTCCCACCCAAGAAGTGGAAAGTATTCCTGATGCCGGTGACAATCAGGAAAACACCAAAGAACATACGCTACTCATTGTAGATGACAATGTCGATTTGACCGACTATTTGCACAACACTCTAAAAAACAAATTCAAGAAGATATGGCTGGCTTTCAATGGTGAAGAAGCCTTGCACACCTGCCGGAAATACCAGCCCGACATTGTGGTGAGCGACATTCAGATGCCGCGAATGAACGGGTATGAACTGTGTAAACATATCAAAGAAGAACTTGAAATCAGTCATATCCCCGTCATATTACTTACAGCACGCAACGATGATGAGAGCCAACTCTTCGGATACAAGAACGGGGCGGATGCCTACCTCACCAAGCCTTTTGAAGTGAATATGCTTCACGGCGTGATACGCAGCCAATTAAAGAACCGTGAACGGATACGCGCGCGTTACACCGAAACAGGCTCATTGCCTGAGCCGAAAGAAAGCACTTTCAGCTCTGCGGATGAAGATTTCTTACACAAGCTAAATAAGTTAATATCAAACAACCTGGACAATGCTCAAATGGGAATACCGTTCCTCTACCAGGAACTGGGAGTCAGCCGCGCTTCACTCTATAACAAGTTGAAAGCCCTTACAGGCATGGGAGCCAATGATTATATCACTAAACTACGCATCGAGCGGGCTATTTTTCTGCTCACCAACAGCAAACTTAGCATTAATGAAATCTCCGAACAGACAGGATTCTCCACATCAAGATATTTCAGTACGGTATTCAAACAATATACAGGATATTCACCCACACAATACAAAGAAAAGCACTCATAAATACCCTATTTTTCTCCGTTGGAACGGCAGTTATAGAATGCAATTACAGCAGATAACTGCGCCAGTTCCCCACCAAACAAACAACATAACACATTGTTCATTTTCAATAGAATAAGTAATCAACAAGCTGTTGAAAACTTCTAAATAAGATTTTAGTTAAAACATTGTGGGGAATTGTGGGGAAATGTGTACTTTTACCGTCGCTTATTATAATAAGGTGAAAAATGATACGCTTTTTAGGCAATATTGAAGCAAAGACGGATACAAAGGGACGTGTATTTATCCCTGCCGGCTTTCGGAAACAGTTGCAGGCTGCTTCCGAAGAGAGACTCGTATTGCGTAAAGATGTATTTCAGGACTGCCTGATACTCTACCCCGAAAGCGTCTGGTTTAAAACGCAAAACCAACTCCGGCAGCGGCTGAACAAATGGAATGCGAAACACCAACAAATTTTCCGACAGTTTGTAAGCGATGCGGAAATCATGATTCCCGACGGGAACGGACGCATCCTGCTGCCTAAACGCTACTTGCAAATGGCAGGCATACAAAGTGAGGTACGCTTTATCGGCGTGGACAACACCATCGAAATATGGGCGAAAGAAAAGGCTGAACAGCCTTTCATGGACCCGGAAGAATTCAGCGAAGCGCTGCAAGATATTTTAGGAGAGGAAAACCTGGGAGAGGAAGAAGCAGAGACAAGCGATAAGAGCGTAGAGTAATAGAACGATTGTAATGAAAGAAAAATGAAAGAAGAAACAACATATCATATTCCGGTACTGTTGATGCCAAGCGTTGACGGAATGAATATCCGTCCGGACGGAACGTATGTAGACGTGACATTCGGAGGCGGCGGCCATTCCCGCGAGATACTCTCCCGCCTGGGAGACGGTGGAAGACTGCTTGGTTTCGACCAGGATGAAGATGCCGAACGGAACATCGTAAACGATCCGCACTTCACTTTTGTACGCAGCAACTTCCGGTATCTGCATAACTTCCTGCGTTATCATGGCATCGAGCAGGTAGATGCCGTACTCGCCGACCTCGGTGTGTCGTCACATCATTTCGACGATAGCGAACGGGGGTTCTCGTTCCGTTTTGACGGCGCCCTCGATATGCGGATGAACAAGCGTGCCGGACTCACAGCCGCCGACATCGTAAATACATACGATGAAGAACGCCTTGCCGACATTTTCTATTTGTATGGAGAATTGAAGAACAGTCGCAAGCTGGCATCCGTTATTGTCAAGGCACGTGCCGTTCAAAAGATTGGCACCATCGGGGAATTTCTGGAAATTATCAAGCCCCTCTTCGGACGTGAAAGGGAAAAGAAAGAGCTTGCCAAAGTGTTTCAGGCGTTGCGCATCGAAGTCAACCGGGAAATGGAAGCATTGAAAGAGATGTTATATGCAGCCACGGAAGCATTAAAGCCGGGTGGACGGCTGGTGGTAATCACCTATCATTCGCTGGAAGACCGCATGGTGAAAAACATCATGAAGACCGGCAACATAGAGGGCAAGGCGGAAAAAGACTTCTTCGGAAACGTACAGACGCCTTTCCGTCTGGTAAACAATAAAGTGATTGTTCCTGATAACGATGAAATAGAACGCAACCCGCGCTCGCGAAGCGCCAAGCTGAGGATTGCGGAAAAACTGTAAGAATGAGGGAAGCGATAAGGCTGTAAAGAGATAGAACGATGAATGAAACAAATAATAAACAAGAGGAGCAAAAAGGCGAAAAGGTGAAAAGACGGACTTCGCTAAAGAACATTATAGGCGGTGATATTCTGGCTACGGACTTTTTCCGCCGTCAGACGAAGCTGCTTGTCCTCATCATGGTTCTTATTCTGTTCTATATCCATAACCGTTACGCCTGCCAGCAGCAGATGATAGAGATAGACAAGCTCAAGAAAGAACTGATAGATATAAAATACGATGCCCTGACACGCAGTTCCGAACTGATGGAACGGAGCCGTCAATCGCGTATCGAGGAATACATCGCAACGAAAGAGAGCGATTTGCAGACTTCGACCAATCCGCCATACTTAATCAAATAAGTACGGATAATGGTAAGCAAACCGATAAACAAGTAAACTGTAATATAGTATAATAGTAAATCGAAACAACCTTGGCAGTAAACAAGAAAAATATAATGACCCGCTACTTCTTCGTAGTCCTCGTCATGGGACTGATAGGAGTAGCTATTATCGTAAAAGGTACTGTCATCATGTTTGCCGAACGTCAGTACTGGCAAGATGTTGCCGACCGCTTTGTAAAGGAGAATGTTACGGTGAAGCCCAACCGCGGCAATATCCTTTCATCGGACGGCAAATTAATGGCGAGCTCCCTACCGGAGTACCGTATTTACATGGACTTCAAAGCAGGTGGAGAGAAGAAAGACACCATGCTTATGAATCATCTGGGAGAAATCTGCGAAGGATTGCACCGGATATTCCCCGATAAAAGTGCCGCCGAATTTAAAAGACATCTGTTAAAGGGACGCAAAAGGGGTAGCCGCAACTACCTGATTTACCCGAAACGTATCTCCTATATCCAATATAAGGAAGCCAAAAGACTGCCGGTGTTCAACTTGAACAAATACAAAGGCGGTTTCCACGAACAGACTTACAACCAGCGTAAAAAGCCCTTCGGCTCTTTGGCCGCCCGTACATTGGGCGACCTCTATGCCGATACAGCGCAAGGAGCCAAAAACGGTATCGAACTTGCCTTTGATACGCTGCTGAAAGGACGTGACGGTATCACCCATCGCCAGAAGGTGATGAACAAATACCTGAACATAGTGGACATTGCTCCCGTAGACGGTTGCGACATCATTTCCACCATCGACGTGGGTATGCAGGATATTTGCGAGAAAGCACTGATAGACAAGCTGAAAGAGATAAACGCCAGTGTGGGTGTTGCCGTATTGATGGAAGTACAGACCGGAGAAGTAAAAGCCATTGTCAACATGATGAAAGCGGGCGACGGCAACTATTACGAAATGCGTAATAACGCCATCAGCGATATGCTGGAGCCGGGTTCCACATTCAAGACAGCCTCTATCATGGTAGCCCTTGAAGACGGAAAGATTACTCCTCATACGGAAGTCGACACAGGCAACGGCATCATGATGATGCACGGCCGCCCGATGAAAGACCATAACTGGCATCGGGGCGGATATGGCAAGATTGATGTGACACGTATTCTGGAAGTATCATCCAATATCGGCGTCTCATATCTTATCGACAAGCACTACAGCGACAATCCGCAGAAGTTCGTAGACGGATTGAAGCGTATCGGTATAGACCGCCCGCTCCACCTGCAAATAGCCGGAGAGGGCAAACCTAACATCCGCGGTCCGAAAGAACGGTATTTTGCCAAGACCACGTTACCCTGGATGAGTATAGGATATGAAACGCAGGTACCGCCACTGAACATACTGACTTTCTATAATGCCATTGCCAACAACGGTACAATGGTGCGCCCTAAATTCGTAAAAGCGGCAGTGAAAGACGGTGAGGTTGTCCGTGACTTTCCTACGGAAGTTATCAATCCGAAGATTTGCTCGGACAATACGCTGACACAGATACGGGAGATTCTGCGCAAAGTAGTTGCCGAAGGTTTGGCCAAACCCGCCGGAAGCAAACAGTTTGCCGTAGCCGGCAAGACGGGTACGGCGCAGATTTCGCAAGGTGCCGCCGGTTATAAGGCGGGGCGGGTGAATTATCTCGTCAGTTTCTGCGGATACTTCCCGGCAGAGGCTCCCAAATACAGTTGCATCGTTTCCATACAGAAGCCGGGACTTCCGGCATCGGGCGGCTTGATGGCGGGTAGCGTATTCAACAAGATTGCAGAAAGGGTATATGCCAAGAATCTGCGGTTCGATATACGCAGTGCGATAGACAGCACCACCAATGTAATTCCTGCGGTAAAAGCCGGAGAGATGAACGAGGCATTATGCGTGCTCAACACATTGGATGTTCCGGTGCAGAAACAGTTTGAGGTAGAAAACGAGAGAGAGTTGTGGGGACACAGCCAGGCTGCCCCGTCCGCCGTTATCCTGCAAAATCAGAAAGTTTCCGACGGCATAGTTCCCAGCGTAGTGGGCATGGGGGCCAAGGATGCTGTTTATCTGCTGGAAAGCAAAGGACTTAGAGTACGCCTCAACGGCATCGGCAAGGTAAGAAACCAGTCCATCGCAGGCGGAAGCCGATTGATAAAAGGACAGACAATAGCCTTGACATTACGTTAATATAAGAATATACATTATTATATAATAAGGAATGAAATTAAGCGAACTATTAAAAGCGATACAACCGGTACAAATTATCGGCAGTACGGAGAAAGATATAACAGGAGTGAATATCGACTCCCGTTTAGTTGCGGCCGGACATTTGTTTATGGCAATGCGCGGTACGCAGACCGACGGTCACGCATATATCCCTACCGCCATTGAAAAAGGCGCTATAGCCGTACTGTGCGAAGACATGCCGGAAGAAACAAATCCTGATGTTACATATATCCAAGTAAAAGACAGCGAGAATGCGGTGGGTAAGGTTGCCACCACTTTCTACGGTGATCCCACTTCCAAAATGGAGCTGGTGGGCGTAACCGGCACTAATGGCAAAACAACCATTGCCACCTTATTATATAATACATTCCGTTATTTCGGATATAAAGTCGGACTGATTTCCACGGTATGCAACTACATTGACGACCGGCCCGTGCCGACCGAGCATACCACCCCCGACCCGATTACCCTTAACCGCCTGCTGGGTGAGATGGCAGACTCCGGATGCAAATACGCATTCATGGAAGTCAGCTCCCACTCTATCGCACAACAGCGTATCAGCGGTTTGAAGTTTGCCGGTGGCATCTTCACCAATCTTACGCGCGACCACCTGGATTATCACAAGACTGTCGAAAACTACCTCAAAGCAAAAAAGAAGTTCTTCGACGACATGCCCAAGAACGCGTTCAGCCTGACCAATCTGGACGACAAGAACGGGCTGGTCATGACCCAGAACACACGTTCGCGCGTATATACGTATTCATTGAGAAGCCTCAGCGATTTCAAGGGAAAAGTATTGGAGTCTCATTTTGAAGGCATGCTGCTCGACTTTAACAACCATGAACTGGCCGTACGCTTTATCGGCAAGTTCAATGCTTCCAACCTTCTTGCCGTATTCGGCGCAGCCGTACTGTTGGGAAAGAAAGAAGAAGATGTGCTCGTTGCCCTCAGCACTTTGCACCCTGTAGCAGGCAGATTCGACTCTATCCGCTCTCCGAAGGGCATTACCGCCATTGTGGATTATGCCCATACTCCGGATGCGTTGGTGAATGTGCTGAATGCCATCCACGGCGTACTGGAAGGCAAAGGCAAAGTGATTACCGTAGTCGGCGCAGGCGGCAACCGTGATAAAGGGAAACGTCCTATCATGGCTAAAGAGTCCGCCCGTTTGAGCGACCGTGTCATCATCACTTCCGACAATCCCCGCTTTGAAGAGCCGCAAGACATCATCAACGATATGCTGGCAGGGTTGGATAAGGACGATTTGCAGAAGACAATCAGTATCGCCGATAGAAAAGAAGCCATAAAGACCGCCTGCATGCTGGCGCAACCGGGAGATGTCATTCTCGTAGCCGGCAAAGGACATGAAAATTATCAGGAGATAAAAGGAGTGAAGCATCATTTCGATGACAAAGAAGAACTAAAGGCGATAATGTTTTAAAGTGATAAAGTAAGAAATTATGTTATACTACTTATTCCAATGGTTAGATAAATACGACTTCCCCGGTGCGGGTATGTTCGGCTATACATCTTTCAGGGCATTGATGGCTATCATCCTGGCATTGCTCATTTCGAGCATCTGGGGTGACAAGTTCATCGACCTGCTGAAACGCAAACAGATTACCGAAACGCAACGGGATGCCAACATCGACCCGTTCGGCGTAAACAAGGTGGGCGTACCGAGCATGGGCGGAGTTATCATTATCTTTGCCATTCTGATTCCCTGCCTGTTGCTGGGCAAGCTGAATAATATCTATATGATTCTGATGCTTATCACCACTGTGTGGTTAGGTTCATTAGGATTTGCCGACGATTACATCAAGATATTCAAGAAAGACAAGGAAGGCCTGCACGGTAAGTTCAAGATTATCGGCCAGGTAGGCTTGGGACTCATTGTAGGGCTTACCCTGTATCTCAGTCCGCAGGTCGTTATCCGTGAAAACATCGAGGTAGAGAGACCGGGACAAGGCATCGAGGTAGTGCATGCCGCCAAAGAAATCAAGGCTACACAGACTACCATCCCTTTCTTCAAGAGCAACAACCTTGACTATGCCGACCTCGTGTCTTTCATGGGAGAACACGCACAAACGGCGGGCTGGATACTGTTCGTACTCGTCACCATATTCGTAGTAACCGCCGTTTCCAACGGCGCCAACCTGAATGACGGCATGGACGGCATGGCAGCGGGCAACTCCGCCATTATCGGTCTGACACTGGGCATACTGGCATACGTATCCAGCCATATCGAATATGCCGGTTATCTGAACATCATGTACATACCGGGTTCGGAAGAGCTGGTAATCTTTATCTGCGCTTTCATCGGTGCACTTATCGGCTTCCTCTGGTACAACGCCTACCCGGCACAGGTATTCATGGGCGATACAGGCAGTCTGACCATCGGCGGCATCATTGCCGTATACGCCATTATCATCCATAAAGAGCTGCTGATACCTATCCTATGCGGCATATTCCTTGTAGAGAACCTGTCGGTAATTCTGCAACGGGTCTACTACAAAGCCGGCAAACGGAAAGGGGTTAAACAGCGTCTCTTCAAACGGACGCCGATACACGACCACTTCCGCACCGGCATGAACCTGATAGAGCCCGGTTGCAAAGTGGTATTTACCCAACCGGCACAATTGTTCCATGAATCGAAAATTACCGTCCGCTTCTGGATCGTAACCATTGTACTGGCAGCAATAACAATTATAACGTTAAAGATAAGATAACAACCCAATGAAGAATTATGAATGAAAAATGAAGAGTTACCGATACAGCGCATCACAATATGCAGCCGGATTCTTCATTCATCATTCTCCATTCTTAATTATAATAGTATATGAGTAGAATTGTAGTTTTAGGAGCAGGCGAAAGCGGCGCGGGAGCTGCCGTACTTGCCAAGGTGAAAGGTTTCGACACGTTCGTATCCGACATGTCTGCCATTAAAGACAAATACAAGGAACTGCTGAACAAGCATGGCATTGCCTGGGAGGAAGGACAGCACACGGAAGAGCTGATACTGAATGCCGATGAAGTGGTAAAAAGTCCCGGCATCCCCAACGACGCTCCGCTGATTCTGAAATTGAAAGAAAAAGGCATCTCCATCATCTCCGAGATAGAGTTCGCCGGACGTTATACAAACGCCAAAATGATTTGCATCACCGGTTCTAACGGCAAGACTACCACCACCTCGCTCATTTACCACATCTTCAAGAGTGCGGGACTGAATGTAGGGCTGGCAGGCAACATCGGCAACAGCCTTGCCTTGCAGGTGGCCATGGAGAAGCACGACTATTATGTTATCGAACTCAGCTCCTTCCAACTGGACAATATGTATAAGTTCCGCGCCAATATCGCCGTTCTGATGAACATTACCCCTGACCATCTGGACAGATACGATCACTGCATGCAGAAGTATGTGGATGCCAAATTCCGCATCACGCAAAACCAGACTCCGGAAGATGCTTTCATCTACTGGAACGACGACCCCATCATCCGCAGAGAGCTGGAAAAGCACGGCTTAAAAGCCCATCCCTATCCTTTCGCCGCCGTAAAGGAAGACGGCGCCATTGCTTATGTGGAAGACGGTGAAGTGGAAATCAACGAACCGATTGCTTTCAACATGGAGCAGGAAGAACTTGCCCTGCGAGGAACCCACAACCTGTATAACTCATTGGCTGCCGGCATTTCCGCCAACCTTGCAGGTATCCGCAAAGAAGATATCCGCAAAGCCTTGTCCGACTTCAAAGGTGTAGAACACCGTCTGGAAAAGGTAGCGACCGTACGCGGCGTCCAATTCATCAACGATTCCAAGGCAACCAATGTCAATTCCTGCTGGTACGCCCTGCAAAGCATGACAACCAAAACCGTGCTTATTCTCGGCGGCAAAGACAAGGGGAATGACTATACCGAAATAGAGGATTTGGTACGTAGCAAATGCTCCGCGCTGGTCTACCTGGGACTGCACAATGAAAAGCTGCACGGCTTTTTCGACCGCCTCGGTCTGCCGGTGGCCGATGTGCAGACCGGCATGAAAGACGCGGTAGACGCCGCTTTCAAATTAGCCCGGAAAGGCGAAACAGTATTATTGAGTCCCTGTTGCGCTTCCTTCGACCTCTTCAAGAGCTATGAAGACCGGGGCGACCAATTCAAGAAATACGTAAGAGAGTTATAAATGGATTTATTAAAAAGCATATTCAAAGGAGACAAAGTAATCTGGATTATTTTCCTCTTCCTCTGCCTCATCTCCATTACAGAGGTGTTCAGTGCTGCCAGTACGCTTACCTATAAGAGCGGCGACCATTGGGGGCCCATCACCCAGCACAGCATTATCCTGATGGTAGGCGCTGTGATTGTGGTCCTCATGCACAACATCCCCTACAAATGGTTTCAGGTATTCCCTGTCTTCCTGTTGCCGGCTTCCGCAATACTGCTGATACTGGTCATGATGATGGAACGTATCAACGGGGCGGCGCGCTGGATGACGTTCATGGGCATACAGTTCCAGCCCTCGGAGATAGCCAAAATGGCGGTTATCATAGTCACGGCTTTCATCCTGTCCAAAGGGCAGGATGAGGACGGCGCCAACCCGAAGGCTTTCAAGCGGATTATGATAATAACCGGAGTTATCTGCCTGCTCATTGCTCCGGAGAACTTATCCACGGCGGCATTGCTGTTCGGGGTAGTCTTTCTGATGATGTTCATAGGGCGTGTCTCTGCAAAACGACTGTTGATGCTGACCGGCAGCCTGGCATCGGTAGGCATTGTTGCCGTAACTTTCCTGCTGATGACAAAGAACAGCGACATACCTTTCCTGCACCGGTTCGACACGTGGCGTGCCCGTATCGAGAAGTTTACGAGTGACGAGGTAGTGCCTGCCGCAAAATTCGATATAGACAAAGACGCCCAGATAGCCCACGCACGTATCGCCGTCGCCACCAGCAATGTCATCGGCAAGGGACCGGGCAACTCCGTACAGCGTGACTTCCTGAGCCAGGCATTCTCCGACTTCATCTTTGCCATTATCATCGAGGAACTCGGACTGGTAGGAGGAGTCATAGTCGTATTCCTCTACATCTGTCTGTTGATACGTGTAGGACGTATCGCAAAGAAATGCGACCGCACCTTCCCCGCCTTCCTCATCATCGGCATAGCCCTGCTGCTGGTGTCGCAGGCCATCTTCAACATGATGGTGGCCGTGGGACTGGCTCCCGTAACCGGGCAACCGCTGCCGCTTATCAGCAAAGGAGGTACTTCGACGTTGATAAACTGTGCCTATATCGGCATGATACTGAGTGTGAGCCGGTACACCGCCAAGCTGGAAGAACAGAGAGCGCACGATGCCCAAATCACCATGCAGGTGGAAACCGGCAACGGAAACGAAAGCACTTACAGCGAAGCGCAAAGCGCTGCCGAGCCGACAGCCAAGATGCTGAACAGCGATGCCGAATTTGAATAAGATTAATTATCAGTAGTAGCAAGTAGATAAACTCATATATGGAAACAAAGAACAACAAACCGCGCATTATCATCAGCGGTGGCGGCACGGGCGGACACATTTTCCCGGCCGTATCCATTGCCAACGCGATTAAGGAATTGCGTCCTGATGCGGAAATCCTGTTCGTAGGTGCAGAAGGACGCATGGAAATGCAGCGTGTACCCGATGCCGGCTACAAGATTATCGGCCTGCCCGTGGCGGGCTTCGACCGCAGGCACTTGTGGAAGAACTTTGCCGTATTGGTGAAACTGGCACGCAGCCAATGGAAAGCGCGCAGCATCATCAAGCAATTCCGTCCGCAGGTGGCAGTAGGCGTGGGCGGCTATGCCAGCGGCCCTACCCTGAAAACGGCGGGAATGATGGGAGTGCCTACCCTGATACAAGAGCAGAACTCCTATGCAGGTGTCACCAACAAGCTGCTTGCCAAGAAAGCCTGCAAGATATGCGTTGCCTACGAAGGCATGGAAAAGTTCTTCCCTGCAGAGAAGATTATCATGACCGGCAACCCCGTCCGCCAGAACTTGCTCGGACATGCCGTTGCGCACGAAGAAGCCGTAAGCTACTTCAGCCTGAACCCGTCCAAAAAGACCATCCTGATACTGGGCGGCAGCCTCGGGGCACGCACCATTAACCGCACCCTGACCGCCGGCCTTGACGTCATCCGGCAGAACCCCGACATACAGTTCATCTGGCAGACCGGCAGAATATACATCGACCAGGTAAGGGACGCCATCACCGCGGCAACCGGTGAAGCCGTACACCACCCGCACATCAATGCCATACCCAACCTGTATGTGACGGATTTCATCAAAGACATGGCGAAGGCCTATGCGGCTGCCGATTTGGTAATCTCCCGTGCCGGCGCCGGCTCCATTTCGGAATTCTGCCTGCTTCACAAGCCTGTAATCCTTGTCCCCTCGCCCAATGTGGCAGAAGACCACCAGACCAAGAACGCACTGGCGCTCGTCGATAAAGACGCCGCCATCTACGTAAAGGACGCGGAAGCCGAAGAGAAACTCCTGCCCGCAGCACTGGATACGGTAAAAGACAGTGATAAACTGAAAGAATTGAGCAACAACATCGCCCGATTGGCATTGCCCGACTCGGCAACCGTCATCGCCAAAGAGGTGCTGAAACTTATTAAATGACAAGTACATGAATATAGAAACCATAAAATCCGTTTATTTCGTCGGTGCCGGCGGCATCGGCATGAGCGCACTGATACGCTATTTTCTATCCAAAGGCAAGTTCGTGGCGGGATATGACCGTACGCCAAGCGAACTGACCGGGCATCTCATTGCAGAAGGTGCACAAATACATTATGAGGAAAACACCGGTCTCATCCCTGAAAATTGCAAGGACAAGGAAAGCACACTGGTGGTGTACACCCCTGCCATTCCTCAGGAGCATGCCGAACTGGCCTATTTCCGGGAGAATGGTTTCGAGATACATAAACGTTCCCAGGTATTGGGCACGATTACCCGCAGCAGCAAAGGACTCTGCGTTGCCGGTACGCATGGCAAGACCACCACAAGTACAATGGCGGCGCATCTCTTCCACCAGTCGCATGTGGGCTGCACGGCTTTTCTCGGAGGCATCTCCAAGAACTACGGAACAAACCTGCTCTTATCTCCGGCCAGTCCGTACACCGTAATCGAAGCCGACGAGTTCGACCGTTCGTTCCACTGGCTTTCTCCCTATATGAGCGTTATCACCTCTACCGACCCCGACCATTTGGACATATACGGTACGCGCGAGGCTTATCTTGAAAGCTTCCGCCACTATACCACCCTTATCCAACCGGGAGGGGCACTGATTATCCGGAAGGGGCTTGCCTTGCAGCCGGATGTACAGCCGGGCGTAAGAACTTATACCTACTCCCGCGACGAAGGAGACTTCCATGCCGAGAACATCCGCATCGGAAACGGTGAAATCGTCATCGACTTCATTGCTCCGGACACCCGCATCAACGATATCCGGCTCGGTGTACCTATCGGCATCAACATAGAGAACGGCGTGGCAGCCATGGCGCTTGCACACCTGAACGGGGTCACCGATGAGGAAATCAGACAGGGAATGGCCAGTTTCCGCGGCGTAGACCGCCGTTTCGACTTCAAGATAAAGACGGACAGACTCGTATTCCTCAGCGACTACGCCCATCATCCCGCCGAAATCGCGCAAAGCGTGAAGTCTATCCGCGAACTTTACCGGGACAAGAAGATAACGGCTATCTTCCAACCCCATCTCTATACCCGTACCAGAGACTTCTACAAAGACTTTGCAGACAGCCTCTCGCTACTGGACGAAGTGATTCTGACAGAGATATACCCTGCCCGCGAACAACCCATTCCCGGTGTCAGCAGCCAACTCATATACGACAACCTGCGCCCGGGCATCGAAAAGTGCATATGCAGGAAGGAAGACATTCCCGACCTGCTCTCGAAGAAACCGGTTGAAGTGCTGATAGTGCTGGGAGCCGGAGACCTGGACAACTATGTACCTTCCATAGCCCGGCTGCTCGAACAGCGCAGCAAAGCGTAAACCGTAAAACAGTAAACAGCAAATAAGCCTATGATTAAAAGGATTCTACTTTCTATCGTCCTGTTGCTCGTCCTTGCCTACCTGATAGTGGCCGTTACCGCTTTCAACCGGAAGCCGGCGGGTCAAGTGTGCCGTGATGTGGAGCTGGTTATCAAAGACACGGTATATGCCGGCTTCATCACGAAAAAGGAAGTAGCCGCCATGCTGGAAAAGAAAGGCGTCAGTCCCATAGGCAAGCACTTGGACCGTATCCGCACCAAAACGTTGGAGCAGGCGCTCTCCAAGCATCCGCTCATCGACGAAGTGGAATGTTACAAGACGCCGAGCGGCAAACTCTGTATCGAAGTAACCCAGCGCATCCCTATCCTGAGGATAATGAGCGCCAACGGCGAGAACTACTATCTGGACAATAAGGGCACGGTAATGCCGCCCGATGCAAAGTGCGTTGCGCACCGTGCCATTGTGACCGGAAACGTAGAAAAGTCGTTTGCCATGAGGGATTTATATAAGTTTGGTGTATTTTTGCAAAAGAATTCGTTCTGGAACGCGCAAATCGAGCAGATTCATGTATTGCCCGACAAAAACATAGAGCTGGTACCGCGCGTAGGCGACCATGTCATCTACCTCGGTAAGCTGGACGACTTCGAACGGAAACTGAAACGGGTAAAGGTATTCTACGAAAAAGGATTGAACAAGGTAGGCTGGAACAAATATTCCCGTATCAGTGTTGAGTTTGGTAACCAGATTATCTGCACGAAAAGAGAATAGTTACCGCGCAGCAAATAGTAGACAGTAAATAGTAAAATAGTAAATAAAACAGTTATGGCAACAACAGATTTCATCGCCGCTATTGAGTTGAGTTCTTCCAAGATTTCCGGTATCGCAGGAAAGAAGAACAGTGACGGAAGCATTCAGGTGTTGGCCTATGCACGCGAAGATGCGTCCTCGTTTATCCACAAGGGGGTCATCTACAACATCGACAAGACAGCACAGGCATTGACTTCCATCACCAACAAGCTGGAAAACCAGCTCAACAACTCCATTGCCAAAGTATATGTAGGCATCGGCGGACAGTCATTGCGCACAGTAAAAAACGCGGTGAGTCGTACACTGGACGAAGAAGGCATCATCTCGCAAGAGCTGGTAGACTCTATCTGTGACGAGAACCTTGAAGTGCCGTTGGCAGACATGAGTGTACTGGATGTGGCCCCCCAAGAATACAAGATAGACAATACCCTGCAAGCCGACCCGGTGGGCGTGGCAGGCCAGCACATCACAGGACAGTTCCTCAACATCGTGGCACGCGCCTCACTCAAGAAGAACCTGGAACACAGCTTCGAGCAGGCAAAGGTAGAGATAGCCGACCTGCTTATCGCTCCGATAGCGTTGGCAAATGCCGTTTTAACGGAAAACGAGATGCGTTCGGGCTGTGCACTGGTAGACTTCGGCGCCGATACCACCACCATTTCGGTCTACAAGAACAATATTCTCCGCTACCTGAGCGTATTGCCGCTAGGTGGCAACACCATTACTCGTGACATCACGTCCCTGCAGATGGAAGAGCAGGATGCCGAAAAGCTGAAACTGCAATACGGCAACGCCCTCTACGAGGAAGAGGAAGAGAGCGAGACACCCGCCGTATGTGCACTGGAAGACGGACGCGCCATTGAGCTGGCCACGCTGAACAACATCATCGGAGCACGCTCCGAAGAAATCCTTGCCAACGTATGGAACCAGTTGCAGCTCTCCGGTTATGAGGATAAGCTATTCTCCGGAGTCGTATTCACCGGAGGCGGAGCAAACCTGAAGAATATTGAGGAAGCCTTCCGCAAACAAAGCAAAATAGAGAAAGTAAAGACGATGCGCTTCGTGCATGACACCGTTCACGGATTCAGTGACGTACTGACCAAGGACGGTATGCAGAATACCTTGCTCGGCCTTCTTGCCGCAGGCAACGAAAACTGCTGCCTGCAGGAGGTGAAACCGATCCTTGAAAAGCCCAACGACCCGAATGACACACAAACTGTCATCGGATTTGATACAGGCAAAGATACGGTCAAAGAAGCCCCCAAGAAGCCCGAACCTTCCAAACCCACGTCGGGCACCAAAACCGGTACAGGTACGAAGAAACCCGGCAATACAAGACCAAAACCAAACAGGTTTTGGGGGCTCTTCGATAAAATTCAGGAAGAAATTCTAGGAGATGGAGAGAAAATGTAACATAAGTTTTAACAACAGAATAAACTATTACTCATGGACGATATAGCACAATTCGATTTTCCGACCGATTCACCGAAAATCATCAAAGTTATCGGTGTAGGTGGCGGTGGCGGTAATGCCGTAAACCACATGTACCGGGAAGGCATACATGATGTCGCTTTCGTTGTCTGCAACACCGACCGCAAAGCATTGGAAGAATCTCCGGTTCCAGTTAAACTGCAACTGGGGCACGAAGGATTAGGAGCCGGGAACCGCCCTGCGAAAGCGAAAGAAGCGACCGAAGAAAGCATAAACGAAGTGCAAGGGATGTTGAACGATGGTACGAAAATGGTCTTCATCACTGCCGGTATGGGTGGTGGTACAGGTACCGGTGCAGCTCCTACCATTGCCCGGATTGCCAAAGAAATGGACATACTGACTGTTGGTATCGTTACTATTCCTTTCCGTTGGGAAGGAGACAAGAAGATAGACCAAGCATTAGACGGTGTGGAAGAAATCAGCAAACACGTAGATGCGTTGCTTGTCATCAACAATGAAAAGCTGGGTGAAATCTATCCAGACCTCTCCGTAACCAGCGCATTTGCCAAAGCAAACGACACCTTGCTGATTGCAGCCAAGAGCATTGCTGAAATCATCACTATGCGAGGCATCATCAACCTCGACTTCAACGATGTAAAAACAGTCATGAAAGATGGTGGGGTAGCTATTATGAGTACCGGTTACGGCGAAGGCGAAAGCCGAGTCAGCGAAGCCATCAAGAATGCACAACATTCTCCGTTGCTGAACAATAACGACATCTTCAACTCTAAGAAAGTACTGCTTAATATCTCCTACAGTCCCGACCATGAACTGATGATGAGCGAAATGGATGAAGTAAAAGACTTTATGAACCGCTTCAACCGCGACTTCGAAACCAAATTTGGTATGGCGGAAGACCCGGAACTGGAGCAAAAAGTCAAGATTACCCTGCTTGCCACCGGCTTCGGCATCCAGGACATCCACATGAAAGAGATGGACGACCGCATCACCCAGCGTACCGCAGAAGAGCAGAAGCGCCTTGCCGAATTGGAGGAAGAGGAAGAGCAAAGACGCTCACGCCGCGAAACCTATTACGGAAAGGATGCCAACACCAAGTATCAGCGCCTGCGCCGCCGGCATATCTATATCTTCAACCCCGAAGACCTGGACAACGCCGACATCATCAGCATGGTGGAGAACTCCCCTACCTACCAGCGCGACAAGAGTACCCTGGCGGCAATCAAGGTCAAGGCGGAAGAAGCCGGCATACTCGCCACCGAAGAAGCGCAGGAAGCGGAAAGCGGCGGCAACGGCATAATCACTTTCTAAACCGACTGTCGTTCCGGACTTCAGCCGGAAACAGTACATTGTAAACAGTAAAACAATAAAGAACAATATGGATTTATTTGAAAGAGTCAGCGAAGACATTAAAAACGCAATGAGAGCCAAAGACAAAGTAGCTTTGGAAACCCTGAGAAACATCAAGAAAGTATTCCTCGAAGCCAAGACCGCTCCGGGAGCCAATGATACCCTGACCGATGCCGATGCCCTGAAAATCATTCAGAAGCTGACAAAGCAAGGCAAGGACGCCGCCGAAATCTACGTGCAGCAAGGCCGCCAGGACCTTGCCGATGCAGAACTGGCGCAAGTAAAGGTTATGGAAGCATACCTGCCCAAGCAGATGTCTCCCGAAGAACTGGAAGCTGCCTTGAAGGAAATCATCGCCGAAACAGGCGCTACCAGCGGTAAGGATATGGGCAAGGTAATGGGCGTAGCCAGCAAGAAACTTGCCGGGCTTGCCGAAGGACGTGCCATCTCGGCCAAAGTAAAGGAATTGCTGGGATAAGCGTTCTGCCCAACCCAATACGTACAGAGCCGTACTTCAAGCTCCCCTCCGGTTGGAGAGCAGTTTGAAGTACGGCTTTTTATTGTTTTCATGCCTATGACACGCCCGTTTCCCCCGGAAGAAACGCCCGTTCCCTTTCATAGAAACGAGAATTTCCCTTTAAGGAAACTGAAATTTCCCTTAAGGGAAACGCGCGTTTCTCTACAGGAAACTCCAGGAAACACGTAAGGAAACGGAATGCCCTTTGAAACGGAGCTCAATCAAACAACTCTTTCAAGACTTCCAAAGACTTTAGTACGGGAAAATCCGGCAGATGCAAACGGTAATACTCGTTCATAATCGTCAGACAACGGGCACGCTCCATGCGGCTCATGGCAAAGAGATGCATTGTTTCGTAGTTCATGCGCATCAACCTTGTGAGACGTGCCGCCTCTTCCGGCGCTATATAGTCGGAATGCAATTGCGGACGCAACGGGGTAAAGCAGGCATTCTGCAAATCAAAATAATCGCCGCCGTGATAATCTTCCAAGTTCGGATACAATCCGAGAAAACGCGACAAACGCATCAAAAAGACCAGATGAAAATTGGCAAAGCCACTGCCGCATTCATCCAACCAGACAATGGAATGCTGCAAATAAGCGAATAAAGGACGGTTTTCCGCCTCCTCGCGCAGCGCACGATATAAGAATTCGGACAGAAACAAAGCGATGGCAGATTTATAAGGGTCGTAAGGAATCGAAGTAAAAGGATAGAAAGACTTTGCCTCTTTCACCTTATATATAGAAGTATTCGGACGGAAATCCGCTTCCAGCTCTACCAAAGACAGAGGTTGGAACAGTACCGACTTCACCGCAGCCTTGCGCGAACGGGACACCGGAACCAGGAAAGAAGCCCGTCCGGACACCTCGGTATAGATGTCTACAATAATAGAAGTATCCTTATACTTCAAAGAATGCAATACGATTCCTTGCGTTTTCTGTAACATTTCCGTCCTTTAATCAAGTTTCAATCCGGCTAACAAAGCTACAAAAAAAGCGCGAAACTACGGAACTTAAAGAAGAGGAATAAAAAAAATGAAGCAAATACAGAAAATTTAAAGCATCATTATACATCTGATTATCAATAGATAAAACCATATACAAGAGGAAACACAGAAGAAATTCTGCAAATTTTTTATCAGAAATGTTTGCCAATTCAAAAATAGTTTCTACCTTTGCAACCGCAAACGAAAGGAAAAACGATTGCAAAGAGCGGAAACGCTCAACAAGGATGGCCCGTTCGTCTATCGGTTAGGACGCAAGATTTTCATTCTTGAAAGGGGGGTTCGATTCCCCCACGGGCTACAATTAAAAAGATAAACGAATTAAAAAAGATTAGTCGAGATGGCAAATCACAAATCATCACTGAAAAGAATCAGACAAGAAGAGACAAGAAGACTTCACAACAGATATTATGGCAAGACCATGAGAAATGCTGTTCGTAAGCTTCGTGCTACTACAGATAAAGCTGAAGCAACAGCAATGTATCCTGGTATCACAAAGATGTTGGATAAGTTGGCTAAGACTAACGTAATCCACAAGAACAAGGCTAACAATCTGAAGTCAAAGTTGGCAGTTTATATCAACAAACTCGGTTAAGCTGATAAGTTACACAAAAGATATGGGAGTCCGGACTTTTTAGTTCGGACTTTTCTGCGTTTGTATCATTTCCGGACAATACCCTCAAAACAAACAAATCCTCACGGTGCTAAAAAGCTGTAAACAGCCCAAATTTATCAAGCCGCCGGCATGATATATCAAGGATTTTCACTATTTTTGCTTTGTTATTACAATAAGAGAAATTAGATTATGACTGAAGAAGAAAAGATAAACGGCGAAAGCAATTACTCGGCCAGTAACATCCAGGTACTGGAAGGTTTAGAGGCTGTACGTAAGCGTCCTGCCATGTACATCGGCGACATTAGTTCCAAGGGACTCCATCACTTGGTTTACGAGGTTGTAGACAACTCCATCGACGAAGCTCTCGCCGGTTATTGCGACCACATCGAGGTTACCATCAACGAAGATAACTCTATCACCGTACAAGACAACGGACGCGGTATTCCGGTAGACTTTCACGAAAAAGAACAGAAATCCGCTCTCGAAGTTGTCATGACCGTGCTGCATGCCGGCGGTAAATTCGACAAGGGTTCCTACAAAGTTTCCGGTGGTTTGCACGGCGTCGGCGTATCTTGTGTAAACGCATTGTCCACGCACATGACGACGCAGGTTTTCCGCAACGGAAAAATCTACCAGCAAGAATACGAATGCGGCCATCCGCTATATTCGGTAAAGGAAGTCGGCACTACCGCAATCACCGGTACGCGCCAGCAGTTCTGGCCGGATGCTACAATCTTTACTGAAACGGTCTACAGTTACGATATTCTGGCAACCCGCATGCGCGAGCTGGCCTACCTGAACGCCGGCATCAAAATTACGCTGACCGACCTCCGCGTAAAAGAAGAAGACGGAAGCTACAAGCAAGAAGTTTTCTATTCCGTAGAGGGCTTGAAGGAGTTTGTGCGCTATATAGATTCTTCCCGCGAACATCTGGTGAACGATGTCATCTACATCAACACCGAAAAGCAAGGTACTCCGGTAGAAGTAGCCATCATGTACAATACTTCCTACAACGAGAATATCCACTCTTATGTAAACAATATCAATACCATCGAAGGCGGTACGCACCTGGCCGGCTTCCGCCGTGCGCTGACCCGTACCTTGAAGAAATATGCCGAAGACAACAAGATGCTGGAAAAGGCAAAAGTAGAGATTTCCGGCGATGACTTCCGCGAAGGTCTGACCGCAGTTATCTCCATCAAGGTGGCCGAACCGCAGTTTGAAGGACAGACCAAGACAAAGCTCGGTAACAACGAGGTTATGGGAGCTGTGGACCAGGCTGTAGGCGAAGCACTCTCCTATTACCTGGAAGAGCATCCCAAAGAGGCCAAAATGATTGTAGACAAGGTGATATTGGCAGCACAGGCACGCGTGGCTGCACGCAAGGCGCGCGAGTCCGTACAACGCAAGTCACCGATGTCCGGTGGCGGCATGCCGGGCAAACTGGCCGACTGCTCCAGCAAAGACCCGGAAGAATGCGAATTGTTCCTTGTCGAGGGTGACTCTGCAGGCGGTTCTGCCAAACAAGGACGTAACCGTACTTTCCAAGCTATCCTGCCGCTTCGCGGTAAGATTCTGAATGTAGAGAAGGCCATGTGGCACAAAGCATTCGAAAGCGATGAAGTAAACAATATCATTCAGGCTTTGGGCATCCGCTTCGGTGTAGACGGAGAGGACAGCAAGGAAGCCAATATAGACAAGTTGCGTTACAAGAAAGTAATCATCATGACCGATGCCGACGTCGATGGTTCTCACATCGACACGCTGATCATGACGCTCTTCTTCCGCTATTTCCCGCAGGTGATACAGCAAGGGTATCTGTACATTGCCACTCCCCCGCTCTATCTCTGCACCAAAGGCAAGGTGAAAGAATACTGCTGGACAGACCAACAGCGCCAGAAGTTTATCGATACTTACGGCGGCGGTTCGGAAAATGCAGTCCACACCCAGCGCTACAAAGGTTTGGGTGAAATGAATCCGGAACAATTGTGGGAGACAACCATGAATCCGGAAAACCGCATGCTGAAGCAAGTGCATCTTGAGAATGCTGCCGAAGCTGACTATACCTTCTCCATGCTGATGGGTGAAGACGTAGGCCCGCGCCGCGATTTCATCGAAAAGAACGCAACCTATGCAAATATTGACGCATAATCAGGAAATTAAAAATTGAGAATTAAGAATTGAAAAATAGACATGCTATCATTTTAATTCTTAATTCTCAATCCTCAATTTTTTATTTACCAACCTCACATCTTACAACGAAGAAGCTCCGGACGGACAGGAAATACCTGTTGACCGGAGCTTTTCTTATATCATTCCCTGCTTCTTCATCTCTTCGGCAGCCAGTTCCAGCTCGGCATACCAATCTTCGCCGAATTTACGTATCAAAGGTTCCTTTAAGAACTTATATACCGGCACATCCTCTTTCCGCCCCAACAGGACAGCCGCCTTACAAACATCCCAACGGTGATAGTTCACCGCCTTATAAGGCCCGTAATCGCCTATGCGGATAGGATAAAGATGGCAGGAAACGGGTTTGTAAAAGTCCGTCTTACCTTCTCTATACGCTTTTTCTATGGCACAATAGCAACAGCCTTTCCCGTCATAGCAAGTAAATACACAGTCCTTGTTATTAACGATAGACGTTACCAAATCGCCCTCTTCATCCGTGTACACCACTCCTTGTGCATCTATCACGGCACGCGCTTCCGGAGAAAGTTCATCCCAAATCACAGGCAGTACCTCTTCCAGTTTCTCTACCTCCTCAAATTCCACCGGAGCACCGGCATCCCCTTCAATGCAACATTCTCCTTTGCAAGCATCCAGATTGCAAAGGAACTTCTCGCGCAGTACATCAAAAGAAACTACAACATCATCTATCTGTAACATTAGTAAATTGAAAATTAAAAATTGAGCATTAAAAAATAAATGTTCACCTGTTTAAAGATTGTTTCATCCGCTTCTTCTAAGACAATATGAATTCTTTCTGAGAATCCGCTAAAAACTTGTATGCGTTTACTATTCGAATAGCAAACGCATACGACTTAGCATGGATAACATTATCCCTTGCTATCATTTCTTAATTTTTAATTCTCAATTATCAACTTATAATCAAGTCTTTACCAGTCATTTCAGCAGGTTGCTTCATACCCAGAATATGCAGGATGGAAGGAGCTACATCCGCCAATACACCGTTCTCTACCTTAGCATTCTTATTGGCCGTGACATAAACAAACGGAACGGGATTCAAAGAGTGGGCCGTATTCGGCGTACCATCCTCGTTCAGGGCATGGTCGGCATTACCGTGGTCGGCAATGATGATTACCTCGTAATCGTTGGCTTTGGCAGCTTCCACCGTATCTTTCACGCATTCGTCGATAGCTTTTACGGCTTTCTCAATGGCTTCGTAAATACCGGTGTGACCCACCATATCGCCGTTCGCATAATTCACTACGATGAAATCGAACTTCTTGGTATTGATGGCCTCAACCAGTTTATCTTTTACTTCGTAAGCGCTCATTTCCGGTTTCAGGTCATACGTAGCCACCTTCGGAGACGGAACAAGGATACGTTCTTCCGCATCGTACGGAGTTTCGCGACCGCCGTTGAAGAAGAATGTCACGTGGGCGTACTTCTCCGTTTCGGCAATATGGAGCTGGGTCTTGCCGTTGGCTGCCAGGTATTCGCCCAAGGTATTCTGTACGTTTTCCTTATCGAAGAGAATGTGCACACCCTTGAAGGAAGCATCGTACGGAGTCATGCAATAATACTGCAAACCGGGAATAGTGTGCATTCCCTGCTCGGGCATATCCTGCTGAGTAAGCACGATAGTCAGTTCCTTGGCACGGTCGTTACGATAGTTGAAGAAGATAACTACGTCACCTTCCTTGATAGTACCGTCGAAGTTCGCGTTTACAATCGGTTTGATGAACTCATCGGTTACGCCCTCATCGTAAGACTCCTGCATGGCCTGGGCCATGTCGGAAGCAACCTTACCTTCTCCGTTTACCAACAGGTCATAAGCCACTTTCACACGTTCCCAACGTTTGTCGCGGTCCATGGCATAGAAACGGCCTACGATGGAAGCAATCTTACCGGCTGACTTTTCGCAATGTGCCGTCAACTGCTCGATGAAACCTTTACCGCTCTTCGGGTCGGTGTCGCGACCGTCCATAAAGCAGTGGATAAATGTATTCTCGATGCCGTATTCCTTTGAAATATCGCAAAGCTTGAACAGATGGTCGAAAGAACTGTGTACACCGCCATTGCTGGTGAGTCCCATAAAATGGATGTTCTTACCGTGCTCCTTCGCGTAAGAGAAAGCGGAAACGATTTCCTTGTTCTTCAGGATGCTGCCGTCGGCACAAGCACGGTTAATCTTTACCAAGTCCTGGTATACGATGCGCCCTGCACCGATATTGAGGTGACCTACTTCCGAGTTACCCATCTGTCCGTCGGGCAAACCGACATTCTCGCCGCTTGCCTGCAACTCCGAGTGCGGATAAGTGGCCAACAGGCTGTCCCAATAGGGAGTAGGCGTATTGAAAATCACATCATCTTTACCTTGATCGCCGATACCCCAGCCATCAAGAATCATTAAAAGGGCTTTCTTGCTCATAATTATTAGTTTTTTAATTGTACAATCTCTACTTATATGGAAGAAGGGAATTGATTTACAATCCGTTTTTCCAATTGCAAAGGTACAAAATAGCAGCCAAACTATGTCATTCGGAAAGTAAAAATAACATTTGCACAAAGGAGCGCTTTCCATAAACAACAAGAAATCCTAAAAAAGCCATGCCAACGCATGAAATCCAATATGATTTTCATACTTTTGCATGGCTTTTAAATAAAATCAACTGAAATTATGGACGATTCAAACCCACGAACGTGCAATAGTGTTTACAATTAAAGCGAGCGGAGACGTTGGTCGCAATGCCTCTGTTCGGACTAAAGAAAGGAGGCAAAACAATGAGAAAGTATCTCTACAGCGAAAACGGCTTCGTAGAAAAAGCCGAATGGAAACCTAACTGCTGGGTAAACGTGGAGTGCCCGGACGACAACGATTTCCAATTCCTTACCCAAGAACTGAAAGTTCCCGAATCATTCCTTGAAGACATAGCCGATACGGACGAACGTCCGCGTACGGAGACCGAAGGCAACTGGCTGCTGACCATTCTGCGCATTCCGATGCAGAGCAACCAGCACGGCATCCCGTTTATCACTGTGCCCATCGGCATCATTACAAACAACGATATCATCGTTTCCGTATGTTATCATCACACCGAACTGATACCGGACTTCATACAGCATACCCGCCGCAAAGGGATTGTTGTCAACAATAAGCTGACACTGATTTTACGAATCATATACTCCTCCGCCGTATGGTTCCTGAAATATCTGAAACAAATCAATAACGATGTGGCCACCGCCGAAAAGGAACTGGAAAAGAGCATCCGTAACGAAGACCTTCTCCAGCTGATGAAACTGCAAAAAACACTGGTGTACTTCAACACTTCCATCCGCGGCAACGAAGTCATGATAGGACGGTTGAAAAACATCTTCCAAGACACGGACTATCTTGATTTGGAACTGCTGGAGGATGTTGTTATCGAACTGAAACAGGCGTACAACACGGTAAACATCTACAGCGACATCCTTACAGGGACAATGGACGCTTTCGCTTCCATCATTTCCAACAACGTGAATGCTATCATGAAACGCATGACAAGCCTTTCCATTACCCTGATGATACCTACGTTGATAGCCAGTTTCTATGGTATGAACGTGGATATACATCTGGAAGGATTTCCACATGCGTTTGTGTTCATTGTGTTGCTGTCCGCAATATTATCGGCCGTGACCTTTATATGGTTCAGAAAGATCAAATGGTTCTGAAAATACGTGTACGCTACAGACATCAGTATTTCAACACCTTTGCAGACACCGTTTTATACCTGGGCATTGTCATACCGATAGAAGCACCGATATAAGTGGGGTCGCAAACTATATATTTCCGACCGTTCACCATGAGATAATCACCGGAAACATTGCCATTGAAGCGGACAGCAGTGGCGATGTGTTCCGGGTAATCCAGCAATACGACATCAAGCCCCAAGAGTTTCCGCACCAGATAAGAGAACAGCATCGCACGGTCCTCGCAATCGGAATAGGGATAGTAGAACAGTTCTTCGACAAAGAACGGCTTCTCGTATCCGAACTGTTGGCTATCTGTCTGATATTGGAAAGCGGTCTGCACGAAATTTATCAGAATGTTTGCCGCATCCGCCTCATTCCGCCCCTGCACCAAAGGAGCCAATGAAGATAATATCCGGTTTTCCATGGCAACATTGACCGGAGCATTGAAGTAGACGCTGTAATCGCACTGGGGATAATCTTTATAGAAATCCATCAAAGCCTTCGGAACATCCACCGTTACCCTGGCAGCGCTTCCCTTTGCCTGGTGAGTGGAGCTGACGACTGTACCCGGAAACAACGGAGCCTCTTTCAATTGCATTCCTACACTGTTCTTTGCCTTGGGAGAGTCTTTCTGACACATGTAAAACTGGCATTGTTCATTATTGCCGCTGAGATTATAGTAGTTCTGACCGTTTAAGGTTATATAAGGATGCGCATAGATAGAACAATCCGTAGCAACGAACAACATCATTTTATCTTCCGTGGCTTTTCTTGCCATACGTGCCTTGTAACCCATTTCATTGAGCAGGAACTGTTGCATTACAATGCTTTCATTGGCCGTACCGCAATAAGTATCGGCTACCTGCCTCACCAATGTAAAAACTCCCCAATCGTTCAGCCGCAAATCTTTCCGTATCTGCGCACAATCTGCCAATAACGGCTTGTAATCGGAGTTGCATAAAGCCTCGTAGGCATCCGCAATGGCATTCTCATTAAGTCCGTTCAGGCTGCATTTACGGTTCAGGCTGTTATTCAAATAAAAAGCCAGACCGCCATACGCTATCTTGCTGCGTCCCGATTCGCCCCTGTACAATGGGGACGTTGGAGTTGAGGAGACCGGTAACCGGGGTTCTGCCGCCAGCTCCGGACGTCGGTCTGCTTCAACAACAGGAGCAGGTTCTGCTTCCGGTTCGGCCTCGACAACCTCGACCACCGGTTTCTTTTCCGGCTGCACCGCCGGCTTGTCCGCAGCTTTCTCTTCGATAATGATGACTTTCGGGTCTTTCTTCTTCCGAACTATCACTTCGGGCTTGTCAAAGACAATTCTGTCCACCTCATTAAGCTGTACTACCGGCTTCTGTTTCCCTTCCGAAGTTGTCATATCGAGTATTTCCTCAATCGTCAGGCAAACCGGCTTTTCACTCTTCGGCGCAGTCTTTTCATCGTATACAACCGGCTTCACCGGTTCGGGCTTCACCCGCTTCAAAACCGGCTTCTCCGCTTCAAACTCCTTCCAGGGCTCACGCATGAAGTTGATGAAGTCTTTATCGGCATCATCCATAAATTTATCGAAGTCTTCCAGCTCCTCTTTCATAAAACCGGATATGCCGCCCTTGTTCTCCTGAGCCATTCCCGTAAGAGCCAATAAAAGCCCTGCAATAAAAGATATCGTTTTCTTCATGATCGCATCGTTTTAAATAACCGAAAAAGGTTGCACCCGGAGCACTGTGCCACAGGAACAACCTTTATAAATCCATATAGATTACTCAGCCTCTACCGGTTCGCCGATAAACTCCTCCACTTGCTGGGAGAGTACGCCCAAAGCCACCTGTTTTTTAGCCGCCAACGCAGCCTCTTCCCTGGCTTTCTTTGCTTTGGCCTCATCGATAGACATATATACATTGAATTCCTTGCTGCCGTCCTTGTTTTCTTTCACCAATACAAGGTGCTGCTTCACAAGACCGGCAATCTTTGTATTGACACCCGATTCATAAGCCGCGCCGAACTTGTCAATCTCCTCTTCCGGAGTAGAAGACGCCTCGGAAGACATCAACCCTTTCATCTTGCCTACAACCTGTGCTTTGGCTCTGGAAGCATAACTGGTAATGCCGTTCATTATGGCATTCTCTCTGCCTATTTTTACATTCTTGCCGATGGCAATACCTACCAGCTCGATGCGGTTTTCCGGATCTTCCTCCAGATACGTGCGGTACTTGGAAAAAGCATACTCCAGTGTAGAAGAACTTGCCAATGGCTTCCATCCCTCTTTGGTCAACTCTTTCACCCTTTTCTTGACATCCTTTTTCAGAGCTTTGGACTGTGCACCAGCAGTTGCCGCACAACCGAACAATATAGCGCAGACAAGCGCAAAAAACGCAAAACTTCTTTTCATAATCATTTCTTTTTTATTGTTAATAATATACTCATTCCCAGTTTGTGACATAAGGTAAAGACAACTGGGAGCGCTCTACGGCACCCGTTTGCGGATTGACGAATGTTATGGCACCCTGCACAAAGGAGAAAAGCGACTTCTTTTTCTCTCCAACCGTAAATTCACCCTCTGCCAATGCCTTTATCTGTATGATGCCTTTGGTTTTATAAACGCCATCTATATCATCGAATATAATAGGAGCGGATATTTCAGGAACATGAAGTTCCAACGCCTTCAACCCGAAAGGAGTGCCTCCCCTGTTGTTCAATGTCAGACGGATATTGATATTGAATATCTTTCTGTCCGCCACGGAATCGGCCGTCAGCACCAGTTTCCCTTCCGGTACGACGGAGAAAGCCATGCTTCCCGTTCCTGCCTCGTTCAGGAAAGCTTTATGCTGCAAACGTTTGCCGCCGACTGTCAGTGAGATGTTCAGGAAGTTCTCTTCTTCCGGCAGACAGTCTTCCGCACTGTACGTAATGACGAACATTCCGTCGGCAGGACGGACGCTGATTTGACCGGCGCAGTTGGACGTAACTTTGGGTTTGGCCGCCACTTTTATAGGATTACCATCCAACAGAAGCTGGCACTGATACTTTCCGCTTTCAAGGAAAGTGCCCGTCAGTGTAAGCGCATCGTACAACTGCCTGTAACGGGCAGTCAGCCCCTTTACCCGGCTCAAACGTACATCATCGAAGAAGTACTCGGACAAGGTATTCAGTTCCGTTATGGCACGGCTTATCTCATCGGCAGATTCGATTGCCCCTATCTTCTGCTCCAACGCTTCATACCGGGCCACCTGCCCGGCATCCAATGCTTCAAATTCCGCAGTCAGTTTCCTTTGCTCCAAACGCGAAAAAGGATACTTTACCGAATAATTATAATGTTCTTTTTTCGTGGCTTTGTCCTGGACTTTCTCCCAATAGATTTCTTCGACATTGGAAAGGGAAATCCCTTTCAGAAAAGGAAGATTGGCAGACTTTATCCTGGATATCTGCGTAAAAGCATCCGAAGATTCTATGTTTCCATTCACATTGACTTCCGAAAGAGTATTCTTCTTGGACACCGTTACATTGCTGGCTACCGACTGAATGATACGTTCGGTTATCTCGGTCAACGCTTTCGTCTGCCCCTCTGCCAACGAACCGGCCGTAACCGACACTACCAGATAATCTTCCACCGCCGTATTCAGCCAGCCCGGAACTTTCTTTGCACTCCTTTCCACCACTTTGGTCTGGGCTGCGACACCCGCAGCCAGCAATGTGATGAAAATCATCCATATCAATCGTTTCATACGCTTTTTATCTTTTTATTGCCATTGAACCGGCAGGTTACGAATGTATACTTTTGTATCCGCTACCAACAACTCTATATAAGAAAAAAGGGAGAATCTATCGAATACGTTCGTTACATAAAATTCCCGCCGTACCGTTACACGGGGCGGCATCTTCATCCATGCCCCGTTCTGTATCTCGAAGTTCTTGCATTCCGTACCACTGTCCGTAAAGGCGGAAGTAAATCGCAAGAACTCATCCGTATTACGACCTGTGTCCACATTGGTCATTTCCGCCAAAATCGTGATACGCTGCTGGGTAGCATTACCTGTGCACTTCAAAACCTTGAACTGCAGCCTGTTTGTGGAAAGGGTAATTTCGCAGCGGGCTGCCGGAGTTTCCTGCGCAACGGGCTTTTCGACCACTTTCTCAACAATCACAGGTTTCTCGACTACCTTCTCAACCACAACCGGCTTTTCCACTATCTTTTCAACCTCCACTATTTTCTCCACTTCAACAGGTTTCTCTATCACTTTCTGTATAATCACCGTATCCGGCTGTACATCGGGCACATACTGCGCCAACTCCGTCTGGAGCACGGAAGCCTGCTCATAACAAGGCACACTCTCCGACACGGCAGAAAGATAACTCAATGCCTCCGGGTATTTCTTCAAATTGTAAAGGCTTTGTGCTTTCTGAAGAATAGTGGCGCAATTAGCAGCATAATAATCCTGTATCTTCTGCCGGGCAATACGGATAAAACGGGTGTAAACCGGATCGGTTGTACGCAGAGCGGAAATCATGGCTTTATAGGGGTCGGCACCTTCTGCAGCCTGCCCGGACACAGACACAACGGCACTGTGATACATGCTGCCGTCTATCCTGTTCTTGGCAACCAGCGTCAATTCTCCCTTTACAAGCGTGGTATTACGCATCAATCCCGAAGTGGACTGCTTGTCTAAAACCGTTATTACCGGTTCTATGACAAAGACATTATAGTCGTTTGCCGCTCCCGCACTGTTTCGGGTGATAATTTGTCTCAACTTGTTTTGAAGCATTTCTTGCGATGCTGCGGACAACTCGCTTTCCCCGGACAACGGTTGTACGGAGAAGTTGATTGTCTGTCCCGAAAGCTGAACGGTACAAAATCCTGCAATCAATAGAAATAAGAATTTCTTCATATCATAATTATTAAAAGACAGATGTCCGGCTGTGTATCTTATCCATAAAAACACCTGCCGGACACCCAGTCCAATGTTATTCCCTGGAATTCTGAATTAAAAGCTGTATGTACTGTCCGGAAGCGGCCTTCTCGCTAACCGTATAGCCTTTGTCTTTCAACAATCCCGATGCAAACCTTCTCAGCTTGCCCGTTTCCGACTTTATGGAACGCGGTCTTCCCGTATCAGGGTCATATACCGGCACACGCATATAGACATTCAGACCGTTGCCTCCCGAACGGACTTCACCGTTGCCTTTGAAAGCATTTTCAAGCACCCACTCGTCAAGTTCATCACTCAACGTCATATCTCTTGTGCCGACAACATCGTTTTCCATATCAAAGTCGCAGTTTTCATCGACATTGAGGGTTATGTTCACTTCCCGGCCATTGGTTACCATATCACGGAATGCCTGTTTCAACTGGTTGAAGAAATTCTCAGAGATGCCTTCCAAGGCATATTCGGTCAGCTCTTTTTTAGACGCACGGAAACGGTCGCTCACAATACTGGCGTTTGCCAACGAAAAACCGGTCTCACGCTCTTTAGCCTCCATCAAAAGAGTGACATTGGAAGCTCCTCCGGCGAAATCTTCTTTGGAAATTTTCACCGTCACATATATATCCGCCCGTGCGCCATCCACATACGCCTGCAATCCGGTAGATTTGGCATTCAATGCAGAGGCCGCATAAGCACGGTTCTGCACCCGCTGGAACTCCGTCATAAAGTCAATCGTCTTGAAATTACGCAAATTAAACTCTTCCTTTATCTTGGAAAGAGCCAACGGCACAGCTTCATCATTCAGAACCGCATCTTTTATCCGGTCGTTCTCTCCTTCTCCGGGTTCTACAAACGGAACCACCATTACATTCGGCTGTCTCGCCTGACCGTTTTGGGCTAACAGATAAAGAGGTAGGAACAGACTTAAAAAAGAAACAACTATTCTCATAATCATCTATATTAATCAAAAACCGAACGAATCGAAGTTCATATTCGCTATCTTATTCTTCAAAACATAATAGTTGACTGCAATATCAAAAGGCTTCTTCTTTACTTTCTCACCTTTCACTTTGTCCAGTTTTCCCATGGGCTTCACCGAACTTATACAATCCTTATACTCCTTGTTCTCAAAAAAAGCAAGCAACTTGCCCTGGCTCTTCGCTTCCGCCTCCGACTCCGTCATCGAAATCACAGCCGGATAATCCTTGGAAAAACCCGAATAAAGCAAAGCACGGATTACACGCACTTCCGCATCCTCCTGCGCCAAAGCATCATTCTTGCCATATCCCAACGTACGGAGTACCACGACGGCATCTCCTCCACGTCCCCTTACTTCCATTAAATTAACCGATCCACCATAATTCACCGGTTTTACCTTTTGGGCAAAAGAAGTCGTGAAGCACAGTAAACAGAAAAAAGAAAAAATCAATATCTTCTTCATATATCAACGGGATTTTAAAAGTAACAGTCTACATTGCAGGAAACTGTTGGCATCCAATGTAGGTATCAATTCTATTATACGGTCTTTACCCTCGGTGAAAGAAACCGCAGATGTAGAAGCGCGCAAGTCTTGTACCTTTACAGCACCAACCACTTCGCTCTGACGCTCCCCACCACTATATTTTATCAAAGAAACCTGGAACTGATCTCCTTTTCTTATATTCAGGCTCTCGCCGCAGGTAATGACATATTCATCTCCTTCGTAGCCGAGAAGCCCGTATACCGGGATATTATTCAAAAAGAAGTCCGTCAAAGGCTCCGTTAAAGTAGCCAGAGCTTCCTGACAAGCGGCGTCCCGGTTGGGACGGATAGCGGTTTTCTTGATATCGCTGATAAACTCACGCGAAATCAATGCTGCCGCCGTAGAATCGCGCGCATCACTGATGCTTACTTTCAGGCGAAGTACACAGGAATAACCTGCTCCACCTGCCCTGCGGGTGAACTGGCAACTGTTTATATCACAGGAAAGCGTATAGTCATTCTGCTTGGAAGATACGTACTCTATCTTTTCCGCTCTGGACATCTTCATAAACAGACTGGCCTCTGCATCCCGTGTGAGGGCTTCCAATGCGTTTTCATCGGATATCTCAAAACGCCCGCTCGCCTTTGCCACTTCATCCAGCTTGGCACGTACATTCCCCTCATAGATACGAATCATATCCATAGGTTTGGTATTACCTTTGGCCTCCTGCTCTTTGGCAATATTCACCAAAGTGCCGTCCGTAACCTTTATATCTACAAGACGTAAGGTCATTGCGTTCTTACCCTTACTTTGGGCAAAAACACCCAAAGCAAGAGTAAGCATTACAAACAATAAATATATCTTTTTCATCGTGCTGTCCCTTGTTTACAACTATTCTTCTTTCACTTCCTGCCCCTCGTTGGCTTTCTTATACTTCAGTTTCTCCGTGTTCTCTTTGATATTACGCTGAATCAATGGAATTACATTTACAGACATCTTAATAGCTTTTGTTGCCTGTTTCACTTTCTTTCCGATTGTCAATGCTTTCAATGGGTCCGAAGTCAGAGATGCCAGTGCCGATACGCTTTCAGCAGTAAGGGAGACTCCACGGGCAGCAGCCTCTGTAAGATTCAGAGTAGCGATACTATATACTTTCAGCGCATCATTCTTGGCAATGGGTTCGTTTGTATTCTTGTTTTTGGCATTCCAAATCGTATCCGTCACTCCCATTTCTTCGTCAAAATAAGGTTCGGGAACCATCTCTATAAAAGCGGTATTCTCTTCTACCCGTTGCAGCAAAGCAAACAATTCATTCGTGTGTATAAAAAATGTATCAACTTCCGCAATGCCTATATTGGCTTCGATAGGCTCCCACTCTGCCAAAAATTCTTCATAATCTGCACGCAAATCAGCTATTTTAGCATCCTTCTTGGCTGCTTTCTTCAATTTAGCTTCTTTCTTGGCATTCTCTTTTGCTTGTTTTCGTGCTTCTTTTTCTTGTCTTGCTTTCTCTTTCTCCGTTAATTCCTGAGAGTAAGTAGTGGTAGTCAAAACAAGCAGACCCAATAAAACCAATAAATATTTCTTCATAACCTGTAATTTTTAATGTGAAACAGAAATAGTACTTCTGCTCCAGGGTTTATAATAAATGTGTAAATCTCCCTTTTCGCCTAAAAAATATTGATAGTTGTGAACAGCTTTTTACTAAATCTGAAAATACGCTTCACAGTCAGTTTCCAATCTGCTTAATCATGATATCACATCTTATCAATCCGTCTCAGATAACTTTTTTTTTCGTTAACAAAGATAAGCGCATTTTAATATTGCGTATGTACACTAATTTTATTATATTTACCCAATAAACACCTACTATTAACCAAAATACTATCAGAATGAACACAAAACTAAAGAAAATCGCAGGACAACAACTGCAGCTGCTACGCTTGGAGAAGAACCTGACACAAGAACAAATGAGCGAAAAACTAAATCTTTCTACAAGTGCCTACTGTAAAATTGAATATGGTGAAACGGATTTAACACTGACAAGATTAGACAAAATCGCAAAGGTACTGGGTATCTCTGCGTTAAGTCTATTCAGCTACATAGACAAAAGCATGAATCCGAATACAGACAACAGTTGCAAAAACAACAGCAACAATGACAGCGCATATGACCTGAATGACCTCCGTGAACTCATCAAGGCCAACACCAGAATCATCGACCTGCTATCCAAACGGATAGACTTATTGGAACAAAGATTATAGGAAAGGAAGCTCCAACTGCCCGCCACCCAGCAAATTGAACGTCATGCGGTGATAAGGAGTGGTTCCCCGTTCGGCAATAGCCGCACGGTGCTTCTTTGTGGGATATCCCTTATTATGATTCCAGTCGTAATAAGGGAACTCTTCGTGCAGCCGGTTCATATAATCGTCGCGATAGGTCTTGGCAAGAATGGAAGCAGCTGCAATGGAAAGGTATTTGCCGTCGCCTTTCACAACGGTGGTATGCGGAATGTCCCGATATTTCTTGAAACGATTGCCGTCGATAAGCAAATGTTGCGGACGTAGCTGCAACCGGTCAACAGCACGGTGCATGGCAAGAAAAGAAGCATTGAGGATATTTATCTTATCTATTTCCCCGGGAGAAACAATCCCCACCGCCCATGCCAACGCTTCTTTCTCAATGACTTCGCGCAGGGCATACCGCTGTTTTTCGGTCAGTTGCTTGGAATCGTTCAGCAGTTCGTTCTTGAAATCTTTGGGAAGAATAACGGCTGCGGCATAGACAGCACCGGCAAGGCAGCCGCGCCCCGCTTCGTCACATCCCGCTTCTATCAGTTCTTTATTTAAATAAGGTAACAGCATACATCACTACATTAGAATGCGCAAAGATAAACCTTTTCATAAGTAAACCGGATTTTTAAAGAGAATAAATATGACTATCTTTGCCGGCAAATTAAAATACAACAGAGATGTTTACGATTATCGGACTGATGCTCACCGGAATGTTGCTGGGCTATCTCTTACGGAAAAGAAGTTTACATAAGATTCATACTGTCATCACGGTATTAATCTGGGCGCTGCTGTTCATCCTCGGCATTGAAGTTGGCGGCAACGAGCAAATCATCAAAGGATTGCACACCATAGGCATCGAAGCCGTGATACTGACCTTGGGCAGTACGTTGGGCAGTGTCATTGCTGCCTGGGCGCTGTGGAAAGCTTTATATAGGAAGAAAGGAAAAACGGCATGAAAGGCAGCCTTATTATAATCGGTTTCTTTGTTTTGGGTACGCTTTGCGGAATTTTCCACCTGATACCCGTTGATGCAGTCATGGATAGCAAGGTCAGCTTCTATGCACTTTGCGCCCTGATGTTCAGTGTAGGATTGAGTGTGGGTAACGACCCGCAGACATTGAAGAATTTCCGTTCGCTCAATCCCCGGCTGGTATTTCTGCCCATTATGACGATACTGGGCACACTGGCAGGCTCTGCAGCGGTCAGCCTCATCCTGACGCACCGTTCCCTGACCGATTGCCTGGCCGTAGGTTCGGGATTCGGAT
This sequence comes from Bacteroides stercoris ATCC 43183, assembly GCF_025147325.1. Classification (NCBI taxonomy): domain Bacteria; kingdom Pseudomonadati; phylum Bacteroidota; class Bacteroidia; order Bacteroidales; family Bacteroidaceae; genus Bacteroides; species Bacteroides stercoris. Next base: position 963,556 of record NZ_CP102262.1, on the reverse strand, counting down.
ATTATTCACTCTCCAGTATCTTCATTACCGAATACAAAGGAGCCGAACTCGGAACTATCGCCCTACTCGCCAATATCAGCCGCGAGATACTTACCCTGCTGGCAGCACCGTTACTGGTACGCTGGTTTGGCAACCTGGCTCCCATCTCTGCCGGCGGCGCCACAACGATGGATACCACACTCCCGATAATCACCCGTACCGCAGGACAGCAGTTTGTCGTAGTCTCCATATTTCACGGATTTGTTGTGGATTTCAGCGTGCCGTTTCTGGTGACCTTGTTCTGTTCGATATAGGTGATTACAGACAAAGCGCTGCTTCGAACGTAGAAATTAGGATATTATTGTGATAAATCCATCCCATGAGACAAATATATTCGTCTCGCGAAACGGCAAAAATCATCCCGTGAGATGAATAAATCCGTCTCACGGGATGAATGATTTCGTCTTACGGAACGAATCGCTTATGTTTAGAACAGGCTCCAAGCCACAGTCAGCCCCGCCATAACAATGGCCACCATGCTCATCAGTTTGATAAGGATATTAAGGCTCGGACCGGAAGTATCCTTAAACGGATCACCTACCGTATCGCCTACAACCGTGGCTTTATGCACTTCGCTGCCTTTGCCGCCGAAATTGCCTTCCTCGACATACTTCTTGGCATTGTCCCACGCACCGCCGGCATTCGCCATAAAGATAGCAAGTACGAATCCGCTGCTAAGTCCGCCGATAAGCAGTCCCAACACACCGGGAACACCGAAGACAAGTCCGGTCAGAATGGGAGCAATGATTGCTATCAGCGAGGGAACTACCATTTCGCGTTGCGCGCCTTTCGTGGAGATGGCTACACAACGTTCATAATCGGGTTCGGCCTCACCTGTAAGGATACCCTTTATCTCGCGAAACTGGCGGCGTACTTCATCCACCATATGGGCAGCGGCACGACCTACGGCATTCATCGTCAGTCCGCAGAACAGGAAAGCCATCATCGAACCGAGGAACATGCCCGAAAGAACTTTGGGATTCATCAACGTTACATCGTAGTGGTGCATGAAATCAAAGAAAGTGGCATCTTGTACGGACACCGCTTCACCGCCCACAAAGATGTCGGTAGTGCCCAGACGGGTCAGACCGATACGGATTTCCTCGATGTAGGATGCAAGCAGGGCAAGTCCCGTCAATGCAGCCGAACCGATGGCAAAGCCCTTACCCGTAGCGGCTGTCGTATTGCCCAAAGAATCGAGCGCATCGGTACGCTTACGCACCTCCTCGCCCAGACCGGACATTTCCGCATTGCCGCCGGCATTGTCGGCGATAGGACCGTAAGCGTCCGTGGCCAGTGTAATGCCCAACGTGGAAAGCATGCCTACGGCAGCGATACCGATGCCGTAAAGTCCCAGACCTACATTGGCAAAGTCGAAACCGGAAGCAAAAAGATAGGAAGCAATGATGCCCACCACTACGGCAATTACCGGAATGGCAGTAGAGAGCATACCCAGACCGATACCCGAGATAATGACAGTAGCTGGCCCCGTCTTGCCGCTCTCACTCAATTTCCGGGTGGGGCGGTAAGACTGGGAAGTATAGTATTCCGTGGAACGACCGATAACGATGCCTACCACCAGCCCCACAACCACCGAGCAGGATATCCACACCCAGTTGTCCAGCTTCAACAGCCAAAGGATAAGGAAAGTGGCAATGACTATCAGCACCGAACTCAGGTTCGTACCGAAAGCAAGGGAGTTCAGCAGGTCCTTCATCCCGGCATTCTCTTTGGTACGCACGGAGAAGATGCCTATAATAGAAAGGATAATCCCCACAGCGGCAATCAGCATCGGGGCAATGACGGCTTTGAACTGCATCAGCGTATCCCCCGAATGGATAAAAGCGGCTGCGCCAAGAGCCGCCGTAGCAAGAATGGAGCCGCAATAACTCTCGTAAAGGTCGGCTCCCATACCGGCAACGTCGCCCACGTTATCGCCTACATTGTCGGCAATGGTTGCGGGATTGCGGGGATCGTCTTCAGGGATGCCGGCTTCCACTTTGCCCACAAGGTCGGCGCCTACATCGGCGGCTTTCGTATAGATACCACCGCCCACGCGTGCAAACAACGCCTGTGTGGAAGCTCCCATACCGAACGTCAGCATCGTAGTGGTGATAATACAAAGTTTATGAGTGGGTGTCATCACATCCACAGGGATAACCGCATTGAGCAGCAGATACCAGAAGGAAATATCGAGCAGGCCAAGCCCCACTACAACCAGCCCCATTACCGCACCGCTGCGGAAAGCGATGCACAAACCCGCATTCAATGAGTTACGGGCAGCGTTTGCCGTACGCGCCGAGGCATACGTGGCCGTCTTCATACCGAGAAATCCGGAAAGGCCGGAGAAGAATCCGCCTGTGAGGAAAGCTATCGGAACCCAGGAGTTCTGCACTCCGAAGCCGTAAGCCATAATCGAGAAGAGAATCACCAGTCCCAGAAACACCCATCCCACAATCTTATATTGCTGACGGAGATAGGACATGGCGCCTTTGCGCACAGCAGCGGCAATCTTAACCATTTGAGGAGTTCCCTCACTCTCTTTCATCATCTGACGATGGAAATACCAGGCAAAGCAAAGCGCCAGAACGGAAGCGGCCGGTACCAGCCAGAAAAGCAATTGGTCCATAGCATAAATCGTATTAAAAGGTTGAACGAAAGCTTAAAAGTATTGATTTGAAATGAAATAAGCAAACGATTAACCGAATTTATGCCAAAGACTGGAAAAACAAAAGAATATATCAGAACGTACTTGATGATTTCCTTTAGGCACGGAATTACACAGGATTTCACGGAAAAGAATAAAGTTAATCCGTGAAATCCTGTATAATTCCGTGCCTGAAAGAAATAAACCGCAAGCGTTTTTTATTTTGCCGCACTCTCTTTATTCTACCGTCACAGCCGTACCGCAAGCAGTCACCATCAGCATACTGCCGCTGCCACCTACCGTTTCGTAATCAAGGTCAACGCCAATCACTGCATTAGCGCCCAACAAACGGGCTTGTTCCTGCATCTCGCGAAGCGCCGTATCTTTAGCCTCACGAAGCACTTCCTCGTACGAACCGCTGCGTCCGCCTACCACATCGCGGATACTGGCAAAAAAGTCACGGAATACATTGGCGCCGATAATTGTTTCGCCGGATACGATGCCATAATAACGGGTTATCTTTGCACCCTCAATCACTGAAGTCGTTGTTATTAACATAATCTTTATTTTTAAGTTATCTGCAACTTATCAGACGCACAAAGAGGAAGAAAAGTTGCAGCAATAGTCAAAAAAAAAATTAAATACGCAATTTCATCCGGCAAGCATCAAAACATACGGCTCACACGCTCTATACCCGCTACCAATACATTTATCTCTTCTTTCGTGTTATACAGGCCAAATGAAGCACGCACCGTTCCTTCAATGCCGAGACGCTGCATCAACGGTTGTGCGCAGTGATGCCCCGTACGTACGGCAATGCCCAAACGGTCGAGCAAAGTGCCCATATCGAAATGGTGAATATCGTCTACGAGGAAAGAGATAACACTCCCTTTCTCTTCGGCCTCACCGAAGATGCGCATACCGGGAATCTCTTTCAAACGTGTCATGGCATATGTAGTCAGTTCATGTTCATGGGCGGCAATCTTCTCCATGCCGATGGCAGAAACGTAATCCAACGCTTTGGCAAGCCCTGTCGTACCGATATAATCGGGTGTTCCCGCCTCGAACTTGAAAGGAAGTTCATTGAAGGTAGTCCGTTCGAACGATACGTGCTGTATCATTTCGCCGCCACCCTGATAGGGGGGCATCTTATCGAGCCATTCTTCTTTACCGTAAAGCACACCCACACCGGTAGGGCCGTACACCTTGTGACCGGAAAAAACGTAGAAATCCGCATCCAAATCCTGCACATCCACCGGCATATGCGGAATGGACTGGGCTCCGTCCACAAGCACGGGAACGCCTTGCCCGTGGGCATAGCGTATCATCTCCTTTACGGGATTCACCGTACCCAGCACATTGGATACATGGGCTACGCTGACAATCTTCGTACGTTCGGAAAACAACTGTTTGTACTCGTCCAACAAAAGTTCGCCTCTGTCATTCATCGGGATAACTTTAATGGCAATCCCTCTTTTGGCAGCCAGCAATTGCCAGGGAACGATGTTGCTGTGATGTTCCATGACGGAGAGAATCACCTCATCCCCCTCCTGCATAAACTCTTCACCGAAGCTGGATACAAACAGATTGATACTTTCCGTCGTGCCGCGGGTAAAGATGATTTCATTCGTACTGCCGGCATGGATGAACTTCCGTACCGTCTCGCGAGATGCCTCGTGCAACTCCGTAGCCTGCTGCGAAAGGAAATGCACACCGCGATGCACATTGGCATTGACCGAATAGTACTCATCCGTAATGGCATCCACCACCTGACGGGGTTTCTGCGTAGTCGCACCGTTATCAAAGTAAACCAACGGCTTACCATATACCTCACGGGAAAGTATCGGAAAATCAGCTCTTATCTTTTGAAGGTCCATATCTTTTAAATTATGAATTATGAATGAAGAATAAGCTGCGCAGCATCAGTACCCGCATGGCAATTCTTCATTCATAATTCTCCATTATTTACATATTGCACACCCGCGGCATTTGTTCAGTTCACCGCGGAAACGTTTCTCCACCAACAGGTGCAGACGGTCTTTCAAGGCATCCAGGCGGATTGTGTCAATCACCTCGTTTACAAAAGCGAACATCAGCAGCAAACGTGCCTCATGCACGGAGATGCCGCGCTGCTGCATATAGAACAGGGCGCTTTCATCGAGCTGGCCTACCGTAGCACCATGACTGCACTTCACATCATCGGCATAAATCTCCAGTTGCGGCTGGGTATACATATGCGCTTCGCGAGTGGCGCAAAGATTACGGTTCGTTTGCTGGGAACTCGTATGCTGCGCACCCGGACGTACCAGTACCAGGCCTGCAAAAGCACCGACAGACTGGTCGTCGAGCACATACTTAAAGAGTTCGTTGCTGGTACAGTTGGGCACTGCATGGTCTATGGTGGTATTGTTGTCCACATGCTGGTTCTTATCCGCAACAGCCATCCCGCAAAGGTTCAGTTCAGCACCTTCGCCGGCAAGCGTAACTTCGGTTGTATTACGGGTAGTACCGTTATGCAAAGTCATTCCGTTCAGCAAAACGTTGCTGTTAGCTTCTTGTCTGACATACAAACTGTTGATGCGTACCGTACTGGTATGCGTCTCTTCCAGTTCATAGAAGTCGAAAGTGGCGTTCTCCCCAACGAATACCTCTACCACTTGCGTAGCAAGGAAATTCACACTGTCCATGGCGTGGTCGCATGCCAGAAGACGGGCTTGCGCACCCTCTTCCAAAATGATAAGCACACGGCGGTTTACCATAAAGTTGACATCGCCGCGCAGAATGTTCACCAACTGGATAGGTTTCTCCACCACCACGTTCTTGGGAACATACAGCAATACGCCGTCCTGCGCAAAGGCTGTATTGAAAGCCGTCACTCCATCTTTGGAAGTATCTGCCAGCTTACCGTAGTACTTCTTCACCAGCTCCGGACGCTGCTCCGCCATTTCCTTGAGGCTACCGAAGATAACGCCCTCAGGCAAATGCGACTTCGGCAAAGCCTTGTTATAGAAAGCATCATTCACAACAAAGTAAAGGGAGGTGCTCATATTCGGCACATCGCACTTGAATACTTCGTAGGGATTAACCGGAATCTCCAACCGATTCAGGTTCAGTCCGTAATCGGGTTCAAAGAACTTGCTGACATCGGTATATTTATATTTCTCCGTCTTACGGGTAGGAAATCCAAGCCGCTCGAAGTCGGCAAATGCAGCGGCACGCGGAGCATTCAGCGCTTCGGCGCTATGGCGGCATATCATCGCCTCCGTCTGGGAGAAAAGGTCTATATATTGTTGCTCTACACTCATGTTATCTGATTATGAGTTTTGAATTATAATTATGAACGGGCTGCGCATCATCATGTCGCAGGATAATTCATAATTCATAATCCATAATTTATAATTCACTCGCTTCTTTCTTAATCCAATCGAAGCCGCGTGCTTCAATCTCCTTAGCCAGTTCGGGACCGCCCGTCTTCACGATGCGTCCGCCAAGCAGTACATGGACGGTATCCGGTTTCAGATAGTCCAGCAGGCGTTGGTAGTGGGTGATGACCATTGCGCTGGTTTGGGGAGTCTTCAGTTTGTTGAAGCCATCGGCTACAATGCGCAAAGCATCTACATCAAGCCCGGAATCCGTTTCGTCAAGAATGGCGAAAGTAGGTTCCAGCATAGCCATCTGGAAGATTTCGTTACGTTTCTTCTCACCGCCGCTGAAGCCTTCGTTCACGCTACGGTTGGCAAGTTTGTTGTCCAGTTCGACAATGGCGCGTTTCTCGCGCATCAGTTTCAAGAATTCGCTGGCAGACAGGGCGGGCAGATGACGGTATTTACGCTGTTCGTTGACAGCGGCACGCATAAAGTTCACCATCGAAACTCCCGGTATCTCCACCGGTGTCTGGAACGAAAGGAAAACACCTTCATGAGCGCGGTCTTCAGGACTCATAGCCAAAAGGTCCTTACCGTTGAAAGTTACCGTACCGCGTGTCACCTCGTATGCAGGATGTCCCACCAGCACATTGCTCAGTGTACTCTTTCCGGCTCCGTTCTGTCCCATCAGGGCATGCACCTCACCGTCGCGGATCGTGAGGTTGATGCCTTTCAATATCTCTTTGCCATTGATGCTGGCGTGCAGGTCTTTTATCTCTAACATGATATTTAATTTTGAATTTTGAATTCCAATAGCTATCCTACGCTTCCCTCGAGTGAAATAGCTAATAATTTCTGAGCCTCTACGGCAAACTCCATAGGCAGCTTGTTGAGTACCTCCTTTGCATAACCGTTCACAATCAGTCCTACGGCATCTTCCGTAGAGATACCGCGCTGGTTGCAATAGAATATCTGGTCTTCGCTAATCTTGCTGGTGGTTGCCTCGTGCTCTACAATGGCCGTCTCGTTATGGATATCCATGTAAGGGAACGTATGCGCACCGCACTTATCGCCCAGCAGCAAGGAGTCGCACTGGCTATAGTTGCGGGCATTGTCCGCTTTTTGGGCAACGCGCACCAGACCGCGATAAGAGTTTTCGCTCCGTCCGGCGGAGATACCCTTGCTGACGATAGTGCTGCGGGTATTCTTTCCGAGATGAATCATCTTCGTACCGGTATCTGCCTGCTGGTAATTATTGGTTACCGCCACGCTGTAAAACTCTGCCGTAGAGTTATCGCCCGAAAGGATGCAGGACGGATATTTCCAGGTAATGGCCGAACCGGTTTCCACCTGCGTCCAGGACAGTTTGCTATTTACCCCTTTGCAGTGTCCGCGTTTCGTTACGAAATTATACACGCCGCCTTTGCCTTCGGCATCACCCGGATACCAGTTCTGGACAGTGCTGTACTTCACTTCCGCACGGTCGTGCACCACAATCTCCACAATGGCGGCATGCAGTTGGTTTTCGTCACGCATCGGCGCCGTACATCCCTCCAGGTAGGAAACGTACGAATCATCATCCGCCACAATCAACGTTCTTTCAAACTGTCCGGTATTGCGGGCATTGATACGGAAGTAAGTGGACAACTCCATCGGACAACGTACCCCTTTCGGGATATAGACGAAAGAACCGTCGGAGAACACCGCAGAGTTCAGTGCAGCAAAGAAGTTGTCGCGATAGCCCACCACCGAGCCCAAGTACTTCTGTACCAAATCAGGATGTTCGCGCACTGCTTCGCTGAACGAACAGAAGATGATGCCTTTCTCCATAAGCGTCTCCTTAAAGGTAGTCTTTACGGATACAGAGTCCATTACGGCATCCACCGCCATACCGCTAAGTGCCATCTGCTCTTCCAGAGGAATGCCCAGTTTATTGAATGTCTTGACCAGCTCCGGGTCTACCTCGTCCATGCTCTTGGGTCCGTCCTTCTTCTTGGTAGGGTCGGCATAGTATGAGATAGCCTGATAGTCTATTTCAGGAATACGGAGATGCGCCCATGCAGGCATCTCCAGCGTCAGCCAATGGCGGTACGCTTTCAGGCGGAACTCCAGCAACCACTCGGGTTCTCCTTTTTTCTCGGAAATCAGCCGCACCACATCTTCATTCAAACCACGCTCGATGATGTCTGTGTGCACGTCGGTCGTAAAACCGTACTTGTACTTCTCCTGAGTGAGTTCCTTTACATATTTATTGGGTTCTTCTTGTTGCATTGTTTCTATAATTATAAAATTACAAGTTACGAATCAAACCACATCTCCATTCACAATCTGTTCCGTAACAGCCTTTGCTGCAGGAAAGAATATTCCGGCAAATGACTTCATGGGATAATATAACACCGATTCTTTCTTTTTTGTTTGACTGAGCAGCGTATTGTCCGAATCTATAAATTCGATAACGCCCACCAGCAAACTCACCAGCAGAAGTGCTTTCAGCGCTCCCAGCCCGGAACCCAGCCAACGGTTCAGCCAACCGAGCGACACGGCTTCCATCGCCTTCGTCAGCAGCGAAGCTATCAACGCAAAAGCCAGAGGCACCGCTACCCAGATAGCAATGAATGCCAGCACTTGCGCCACTGTCATTGAATCGGTAATCCTGGAAAACACTTTCTCGGCAACGGAAGCATACAAAGCCTTTGCCGCCACCAGACCGGCAACCAGTCCCAACAAGGTAGCCAACTGCTTTACAAAACCTTTTATAAAACCTACAAGCGCTCCGGCACCGATTATTACCAAGATTATACTATCTACAACAGCCATAACTATATTAAAAAGGCGCGGATTACACGGACAAACACGGTTTTTCTTAACCAATCCGTGAAATCCGTGTAATCCGCGCCTGAAGATTTTTTATATATTGCTTACAGAGTCTGCTTTACCTCCACTTCTTCGTAAGATTCGATGATGTCTCCTACCTTGATGTCGTTGCAGTTTGTCAGGCTGATACCGCATTCGAAGTTTGTTCCAACTTCCTTTACATCGTCCTTGAAGCGCTTCAATGCATTGATATTTCCTGTGAAGATAACAATACCGTCGCGAATCAGACGGGCCTTGTCGCTGCGTTTCACCTTTCCGGTCTTCACCATGGCACCTGCCACAAGACCCACTTTGGTAATGTTGAATACCTCGCGCACCTCGATAGTGGCCGTCACCTGTTCCTTCAAAGTCGGCGCCAGCATACCTTCCATGGCAGCCTTCACCTCTTCAATGGCATCGTAGATGACAGAGTACTTGCGGATGTCCACACCTTCCTGCTCTGCCAGTTTGGCGGCAGCACCCGAAGGACGAACCTGGAATCCAACAATAATCGCATCCGAAGCGGCAGCCAGAGATACATCCGATTCGGAGATAGCGCCGACGCCTTTGTGAATAACGTTTACCTGTACCTGCTCGGTAGACAGCTTAATCAACGAGTCGCTCAACGCTTCAACGGAACCGTCCACGTCACCTTTCACGATGATATTCAGTTCGTGGAAGTCGCCCAATGCCAAACGGCGGCCCACTTCATCCAACGTCAGCATCTTCTGTGTACGCAGACCTTGCTCACGCTGCAACTGTTCGCGCTTGTTGGCAATTTCACGTGCTTCCTGTTCAGTCTCGATTACATGGAATGTATCGCCTGCAGCCGGTGCACCGTTCAGGCCGAGAATCAAAGCCGGTTCCGAAGGACCTGCCTCTTTCATGCGCTGGTTACGTTCGTTGAACATGGCTTTCACCTTACCGTAACTTGTACCTGCGAGCACAATATCACCCATCTTCAAAGTACCGTTGGATACCAGCACTGTAGCCACATAGCCACGACCCTTATCCAATGAGGACTCGATGATGGAACCGGTAGCACGGCGATTCGGGTTTGCCTTCAAATCCAGCATTTCGGCTTCCAGCAATACTTTCTCCATCAAATCGCTTACGCCGATACCTTTCTTGGCTGAAATATCCTGAGACTGGTACTTACCGCCCCATTCCTCAACGAGGAAGTTCATGGCAGCCAGTTCTTCCTTAATCTTATCGGGATTAGCGGTCGGCTTGTCAATCTTATTGATAGCGAATACGATAGGCACACCGGCAGCCATGGCATGGTTGATGGCTTCTTTGGTCTGCGGCATCACATTGTCATCGGCAGCCACAATGATGATGGCGATATCCGTTGCCTTGGCACCGCGGGCACGCATGGCGGTAAACGCTTCGTGACCCGGAGTATCGAGGAACGTAATCTTGCGTCCGTCTTCCAATGTCACGTGGTAAGCACCGATATGCTGCGTGATACCACCCGCCTCACCGGCAATAACATTTGCCTTACGGATATAGTCGAGCAACGAAGTCTTACCGTGGTCTACGTGACCCATCACCGTTACAATCGGAGCGCGAGGCTCTAAATCTTCCTCGGCATCCTCTTCTTCGACAATAGCCTGGGCCACTTCCGCACTTACATATTCTGTCTTGAAACCGAATTCTTCCGCTACCAGATTGATTGTTTCCGCATCCAGACGCTGGTTAATGGAAACCATCATGCCGATGCTCATACAAGTAGCGATAACCTGCGTAACGGAAATATCCATCATGCTCGCCAGCTCATTGGCAGTCACGAACTCGGTCAGCTTCAATATCTTGCTTTCCGCCATTTCCTGGTCTTCCAGCTCCTGCATACGGCTGGATGCCATGTCACGTTTCTCCTTACGGTATTTCGCACCCTTATTCTTGCCTTTGGAAGTGAGGCGTGCCAAAGTTTCCTTTACCTGTTTTGCCACATCCTCTTCACTTACTTCCTGCTTGATTACAGGTTTCTTGAAGCGGTCTTTATTCTTGTTCTTACCGGCTTGTTGGTTATTACCCCCTTGCTGGCCGCCTTTCAGACGATCGTTTCCGCCACGCTGGAAGTTGGATGCATTGTTGATATCCACCTTTTCCTTGTTAATGCGGACGCGTTTTTTCTTGCCGTTGGCATCGTTGCCATCTTTCGTCTTATTATCGTCACGACGAATCTCCTTGATAATGGCTTCTTTCATCAGCTTCTTCTGATCCTGACGCTGCTTTTCTTTTTCTTCACGCTCCTTGCGCTTTTCCTCTTTCGATTTCTTCTTCGGACGTGTAGACTGATTCAGCGCAGCGAGGTCTATTTGTCCGATGACGTTAATCTTCGATACAAACTCAGGCTGATGTATTTTGAATATTTCTTCTTTTTCATCTTTATTTTCCGAAACAGCTTCTTCGGTTGCAGCGGGAGCAGGCTCCGCGTTAGAAACCGGTACGGGTTCTGCAGCCACCGGCGCAGTTTTTTCTTCTTCTGCCGCCGGAGCAGGTTCAACCACCGGAGCAGGTGTCGGCTCGGGCTGAGGTTCGGGAACGGGTTCCGGTTTCGGAGCCTCAACAACAGGTGCAGGTTCTTCCGCCTTTACTTCTTCAACCACCGGCATCTCCGGTTCCACCGCTTCTTCCTCTTTTTCCACAGTATGTTTGCGATTCAGTTTATCCAAATCAATCTTCCCGACAGGCTTAAACTTCGGACGTACATCTTCGGGAACCACAGCCTTTACCACCTCTTCGGTTTTCGGCTTTTCCTGTGCTTCCTTGTCATAACCGTCAATAGCCACCGATGCCTTGTTGCGTTCCTTACTCTGACGTTCCTGAATGAAACGCTCCGTTTTCAATTTAAGATCCTTATCTGTACTAAACTCTTTCACAAGCAAGTCGTACTGCTCGTCGGTAATCTTCGTATTGGGATTTGCTTCAATGGCATATCCCTTCTTTTGCAAGAACTCAACTACCGTCGTGATTCCTACATTTAAATCTCTTGTTACTTTATTTAACCTTATCGTCATACTTTAATTTAATGAATAATGGAGAAAGAAGTGGTGGTTAGTGATTAGCGATTAGGGGTTAGCGATTAGTGTTTAGTGATGATTTTATTATACATACCAAAAATCACTTATCACTAACCCCTAATCACTTATCACTAATTTTCCCCTTCTTCAAACTCCGATTTCAAAATGCGTAATACTTCGTCCACCGTTTCCTCTTCCAGGTCAGTCTTCTCAATCAACATCTCGCGCGGTGCATTCAACACAGCCTTGGCGGTATCAATACCGATAGCCTTAATGGCATCGATTACCCAACCGTCAATCTCATCGCGGAATTCATCCAAGTAGATATCTTCATCCTCTACCGCTTCATCCAATTCGCGGAATACGTCAATGGTGTACTCAGTCAACATACTGGCCAGCTTGATATTCAAACCGCCTTTACCGATAGCCAGCGACACCTCTTCCGGTTTCAGGAAGACTTCCGCCTTGTGCTCTTCCTCGTTCAGACGGATGGAAGATATCTTGGCGGGGCTGAGGGCGCGCTGTATAAACAACTGGATATTCGACGTATAGTTGATAACATCGATATTCTCGTTGCGAAGCTCGCGGACAATACCATGAATACGGCTACCCTTCACACCGACGCAGGCACCTACCGGGTCGATACGGTCATCGTATGACTCAACGGCAATCTTAGCACGCTCACCGGGAATACGGGCAATCTTCTTGATAGTAATCAGTCCGTCATTGATTTCGGGTACTTCCATCTCGAACAGACGTTGCAGGAAAACGGGCGACGTACGACTCAGGATAATCTTCGGATTATTGTTCTTGTTGTCGACGCGGGCTACCACGGCGCGGGCAGTCTCACCCTTACGGTAGAAGTCGCTCGGAATCTGTTCGGTCTTGGGCAACAGCAGTTCATTGCCTTCGTCATCGAGCAGCAACATTTCCTTTTTCCAAATCTGGTAAACCTCTGCATTGATAATAGTACCCACCTTATCAATGTATTTATTGTAAATACTGTCTTTTTCCAGTTCCAAAATCTTGGAAGCCAATGTCTGGCGCAAGTTCAGAATAGCACGGCGGCCGAACTTCGCAAAGTTCACCTCATCCGTCACTTCCTCTCCCACCTCGTACGAAGCGTCAATCTTCCGGGCTTCGCTCAAAGAAATCTGCAGGTTCGGGTTTTCAAGGTCCTCATCCGCCACAACTTCACGATTACGCCATATTTCGAAGTCACCCTTATCCGGGTTCACAATCACGTCGTAATTCTCATCGGTTCCGAACATCTTTGCAATCACACTGCGGAACGACTCTTCGAGTACGCTCACCATGGTGGTTCTATCAATATTCTTCAGTTCTTTAAATTCCGAAAAGGTATCTATCAAGCTGATAGTTTCTTCTTTCTTGGCCATAGTCTTATTTAAAACTAATTAAGTATTTAGTATATTTTATCTCTTCGTATGTAAAGGTCAGGTCCTCATCCACCATTTTAGGACGCTTGGCTCCCTCCTCTTTCACTTTCTTCTGAACAGTGACGGTAAACTGCCGCTCGTCGGCATCTTTCAACACTCCGCAATGCTTGCGGCCGTCTTTTGCCAATACTTCCACTTCCTTGCCGATGTGGTTGACGTACTGTTGCAGCACTTTAAACGGTTGTCCGATACCGGCAGAACCGACTTCCAGTTCGTAATCCTCATCCTCACGATTCAACCGGGACTCTATGTAGCGGCTCAGTTCTACACAATCCTCAATCCAAACACCTTCTTTGTGGTCTATCTCCACCACAATCTTGTCATCCGGGCTGATTATGACTTCCACCAGGAAGTACTCCTTATCTTCCAGCCACTCGTCTACAATCTGACAAACTGTTTTCTTTTCTATCATAGATTAACCATTAGGAACAAAAAAGAGGAGCTCAATCGCCCCTCCACCTTTCATCCGTTTCGGTTGCAAAGATATAAATAATCTGTTCGACTACAAAATAATAGGAGAAAAAAAGAATATTTAGCACTCCTGCCCGAATTTATCTTCCATTCAAAATTAATCACTACATTTGCAGGGTTCTTTAAACTCAATCGTCATGGCACATCACCTGAATACCAACAAACAGTTTATGATAGGCAACGGCATCCTTGCTTTTGCCGTAATATTCGTTGTCGTTATCTTCGTCTACATGAGCATGCGCCTGCAACGGCAGAAAGAGGGCGAACGCCACTTTGCCGAAACCTACAACATCACTTTGGTGAAAGGCTTTGCCGGCGATTCCATCTCCATCCTTCTCAATGACAGCGTGCTGGCAGACCGGCGCATCGGTGAAGAGCCTTTCAATATCGAGGTAAAACGGTTTGCCGAGCAAAGCGCACTGATGATAGTGGACAAGGCAACCGACAGACTTTCTCTGTTTGAGTTGAGCGAAAAAGGCGGTAACTATCGTTTTGAAAAAGACGGCGATGAAGTGAAGCTGTTGGCACAGTAGTCCGTTTCCGTGCCTCTCCCACTATAATCGGCCTGCTTCAGAAGTCTGTCCTATACTTTCTCAGCTCGCTGCGCAGCAGTTGCGCCTTGCCATCCGTCATGCCATCAAGCAACGCCCAAAAGCGCTCGCCATGATTCATTTCACGGGTATGTGCCAACTCGTGCAGCAGCACATAGTCTATCAAGTGTTTGGGCAATAGAACAAGGAAATAGGACAGATTGATGTTTCCACGGGCGGAACAACTTCCCCAACGCCCGCTGCTGGAGTTTATTTTCACACTCTTATAAGAAAGATTATGCTGCAACGAGAGTGCATAAAGCCGAGGCGGAAGAATAATCTTGGCATTACGCCGCAAGGCTTCCTCAATCACTTTACGCAGCCAAGCCTGCAACTCCTTATTTGAGAAGTCTGCATCCGGCGGACAGATAATCTGCATTTCCCCCAGTTCCGAGCGCGAAAGGAAGCGGTCGCGTTCTCCGCCGACCAAACTCAACTTGAAGAATTCCGTATCAATCTGATAGTCCAAATCAATCAGCGGACGGCTTTGCTGCTGTCGGGCGGCCCTCAGCCGGGGACGCAGTTGCTCCACAGCATTCTTTACTTCTCCGATGGTTGTACCCGGCGGAACAGTTACATGAATGGCATCCTCACGCGTACGAAAGGTCAGACGCCGGGCACGGACATTCACCCGTACCAACAAACGTCCCAACTCCTTATCCTCTAAAACATGCTCCGTTGCCATCTGTTCTTTCCTCCTTGAAATAAGGACAAAAGAACGAAGAATCGTCCGAAAAAGCAAACGCTTGTCTACCAAAAACGAACAATGTGTTCAAAAGCGGACACCGCATTTCCTCCATTACATCCTAATAAACAAAGATTTATGCTTATGGCATAGGATTTGAATAAGAACCGGCAGCAAGAAGTTCCCGGTAAAAAGTCATAATCCCCTGCAACTTTTTGAGAAAAGACTACGTCTAACAAACAAGAACACTTAAAATACATTGAACATGAAAACATTAACAGCAATCATCGTATCAGGCATCTTCGCATTAAGCGCAACAGCCTGCACGTGCAACTCCGGTCTGTTTGGCGGAAAAACAGTCAAAGCCAGCAGGAACTATGTAACCAAGAATATCAAAGTAGACAACTTCACCGGTCTGAACCTGGCAGGCAGCCCGAATGTTACTTACACCCAAAAGGCGGGAAAACCCGAAGTGGAAGTGTACACTTCCGACAATATCGTAGACCTTCTGGACATCAATGTAGTTAACAACACCTTGAATATCAAGTTCAAGAA
This sequence comes from Bacteroides stercoris ATCC 43183, assembly GCF_025147325.1. NCBI lineage: Bacteria > Pseudomonadati > Bacteroidota > Bacteroidia > Bacteroidales > Bacteroidaceae > Bacteroides > Bacteroides stercoris. The sequence goes on along the minus strand of NZ_CP102262.1, from coordinate 947,868 downwards.
AGGTGTCAGCGTATCTTACAACAAGCTGGAGATACGCGTCTCCTCCGAGACACTCAACAACATCTCCGTTGCCGGCTCCGGTAATGTAGAGTTAGCCAACGGACTGAAAACAGACCACCTGAAAGTATCCGTAGCAGGTTCGGGAGACATCGACGCGGACAACATAACCTGCACCGGCAATCTTAACGTATCCGTGGCAGGGTCGGGCGACATAGAAGGCAGCAACATCACTTGCGCCAATCTCACGGCATCCATAGCCGGTTCCGGAGATTTGAAGCTTGACAACGTATCGGCCGCCGGCACCGAAGCCTCCGTCTCAGGATCGGGCACGGCAATATTGACGGGAACTTCCCAGGAAGCCGATTACCGTGTAGCGGGTTCGGGCGACCTGTTTGCATCCGGTCTGCAGGCAAAACGCGTATCGGCAAGCGTATCCGGTTCGGGAGACATCAAATGCCATGCCACCGACTTCCTGAAAGCACGTACCAGCGGCAGCGGAAACATCGGTTATAAGGGCAACCCGGAACTGGACTTCCCCAAGAAGGGATTATACAAGCTTTGATTCTACATACACTGCAGAGGGAGGGGGCAACTTTCCGCTCCCCCAACAACAATAAAAGGGACGCTGCATCACGCGGCGTCCCATTTATCTTAGTTAGTTTCTATAAAATTTTGAGAGAATTGAAACTTCACAGCCTCTGTTTTTGTTTTAATAAAAGCACACTAACTATATTATATTTAAAGCAAATGAAAATGTTATTTTAAAAGCAAATGAAAATATCTACTGTCTGTTTTCCTTCTCCTTGCTTACACGGTGCAGACTATCCAATATCTGCTTCTCGTGCGTTGCGGCCCTATCCCCCGAAAGGGCGACCGACGGAGCGGAAATTTGTTTGCCGATAGTATCGGCGGCAGCCACCTCTCTTACATCGGCAAAGAACGAATGTTGCATCACATTGCCCAATGAAAGCACCACTGCCACTGCGGCTGCGGCTTTAAACAACGGCATGAAGCGCGCCGTCAATGTCATGCGCCTGGCCTTCACAACCGGAGCTTCAATCTCGGCAAGCACCCGTGCATCGAAATCCGCACCCAGATGCTCTTCCTGCTGAAGTTGCTGATATACAAACAAATCCTTATAACGCGACAAGTGTTCGGGAACGTCCTCTTCTGTAAAGAAAGTACGCAACTGCGCTTCTTCCTCAAGAGAAGTCTCACACTGCCAATAACGTTCTAAAAGTTGTTCTATATATTTAAAGTCCATAACCTTCTATATCAATAAACCGTTGTTTAACCTTTTGCCTTGCCCTGAAGAGGTTCACTTTCACCTGTTCCTCTGTCAGACTCAGGACAACCGCAATCTCCTTGTAGCTCTTACCTTCCATATCCCTCAGCTGCATAATCAGCCGCTGCTTTTCGGGAAGTTCGTTTATCAGGCGGTGTATCAGAGCCATTCGTTCTTTATTCACCAGCCTTTCGTAAGGGCCCGATGCTTCGGAAGCCTCTTCCATATCGGGGGTAAGTTCCACCGCTCGGGCGTCTTTCCTTTCGCTGCGGTCTATCGCCAGATTCCTTGCCACTGTCAGGCAATAGGCTTCGACAGAACCGAACTGCGTCCACTCGTCGCGCTTGTTCCATACCCTAATCAGCGTTTCCTGCACAACATCTTCCGCTTCCGCCCGGTCGGATGTAATCCTCAGGGCCAACCGAAAGAGCTTGTCTTTCAGAGGGAGAATGTCATTACGAAAACTGATTTCCTGCATCTCTAATTAATTGACGGTTCAGCAAACGGAAAGTTACAGTCTGCCACCACTTTTTTTTGATTTATTTTTTGATACGGGTTCCGCCATCACTGTTTATGGCTGAGGCTAAAGTGATTACAACTTCCGTGACTCCGGCATTCAAAGCCTCGAAAGAATTCTCCAGCTTGGGAATCATGCCGCCCTGGATAACCCCTTCGGCAACATACTGCTTAAATTCTTCCGGGGTAATCCGGGAAATCACGCTGTCGTCGTCATTCTCGTTGCGCAGCACGCCTTTCTTCTCAAAGCAATATACCAGCGTCACGTCAAACTGTCTGGACAAGGCTTTGGCCGTTTCTCCGGCAATCGTATCGGCATTCGTATTCAGCATGTGTCCCTCGCCGTCGTGTGTCAGCGGGGCCATTACCGGAACAACGCCTTTATGGATGAGTTCGCTCAGAAACGCTCCGTTCACCTGCTTCACATCGCCCACGAAACCATAGTCCACCTCCTTTACCGGACGCTTTGCGGAACGGATCACGTCCATGTCCGCACCCGTCAGGCCGAGCGCATTCACGCCTCGTGCCTGCAAACCGGCCACCATATTTTTGTTCACCAGTCCGCCATACACCATTGTCACCACCTTCAAAGTCTCGGCATCGGTGATGCGGCGTCCATTCACCATTTTGCTTTCAATACCCAACAGGGCTGCGATTTTCGTTGCCGAACGTCCGCCGCCGTGCACCAGAACTTTATATCCTTCGATGGCGGCAAAGTCATCCAACAACTTGCAGAGGGTGGCTTCCTCTTCCACGATTTTGCCACCCACCTTGATTACAGTCAGTTTCTCTCTCATTATTCCAAATATGTGTATCCGTACAAACCGGAACGGTAATTAGACAAAAATTCCTTGCCTTCTTCCAGGGAGATGCGTCCTTCCTTTACCGACTGGCTCACCCAGGTCTCCAAAGTACGCACCAGCTTCTTCGGACTGTACTGCACGTAATCCAGTACTTCCGCCACCGTCTCACCGTCGATAACCTGCTCTATCGTATACCCCTTATCGCTCACGGATACGTGCACCGCATTCGTATCGCCGAACAGATTGTGCATATCGCCGAGAATTTCCTGATAGGCGCCCACCAGGAATACCCCCACATAATAGGATTCCTTACTCTTCAAGGAGTGTACCGGCAAGTAATGGGACACGTTCTTGGTAGAGATAAAGTTGGCAATCTTACCGTCCGAATCGCAAGTAATGTCCTGCAAGGTAGCCGTCCGGTCCGGCCGTTCGTCCAGACGCTGGATAGGCATGATGGGGAATATCTGGTCTATCGCCCAGGAGTCCGGCAGGGACTGGAAGAGCGAGAAGTTACAGAAATACTTATCCGCCAGCAGTTTGGGGAGACCGCGGAATTCATCGGGCGCATGTTTCAGTCCGCCGGCTATCTGGTTCACTTCGCGCATGATAGACCAATACAGCCGCTCAATCTTGGCGCGGGTCTGCAGGTCCACGATGCCGTGGCTGAACAAATCAAGCGCCTCTTCGCGTATCTGCTGCGCATCGTGCCAGGCTTCCAGCATCCTGTTCTGGTTCAGTGTATCCCAAATGCCGTAAAGCTCCCGCAAGAGTTCGTGGTCGTTTTCGGTCACCTCTTCATCGTCGTCCCATTCGGGCAGATTGGTGGTTTCCAGCACCTCGAATATAAGTACGGAATGATGCGCCGTCAAAGCGCGTCCGCTCTCCGTAATGATATTGGGATGGGGAATGCCGTTCTTGTCGCTGGCATCCACCAGAGTAGAAATGGAGTCGTTCACATACTCCTGGATGGAATAGTTTACGCTGCCCTCGCTGTTGGACGAGCGCGTTCCGTCATAATCCACTCCCAGGCCGCCGCCGATGTCCACGAATTCCACGTTGAATCCCATGTTGTGCAACTGCACATAGAACTGCGACGCTTCACGCAGAGCGGTTTTGATGCGACGGATTTTCGTTACCTGGCTTCCGATGTGGAAATGTATCAGCTTCAGGCAGTCCTGCATGCCTTTGCTTGCCATGAAGTCGAGCGCTTCGAGCAATTCGCTGGACGACAGTCCGAACTTGCTTGCATCGCCGCCCGAATCTTCCCACTTGCCGCTTCCCGACGAAGCCAGCTTGATACGTATGCCGATATTGGGCTTTACATTCAACTGCTTCGCCATTTTGGCTATCAGCTTCAGCTCATTCATTTTCTCTACTACGAGAAAGATGCGTTTTCCCATCTTCTGCGCCAGCAAAGCAAGCTCTATGTAGCTCTCATCCTTGTATCCGTTGCAGATAATCAGCGAGTCGGAGTCCATATTGATGGCAATCACCGCATGCAGTTCGGGTTTGGAGCCTGCTTCCAGTCCGAGATTGAATTTCTTGCCGTGGCTGATAATCTCCTCGACCACCGGACGCATCTGATTCACCTTAATGGGATAGATAATAAAATTCTCCGCCTTGTAGCCGTACTCTTCCGCCGCTTGTCTGAAACAACAGGAAATCTTCTCAATCCGGTTGTCAAGAATGTCGGGAAAGCGCACCAGCATGGGCGCCGTCACGTCACGCAGTTGCAATTCGTCGACCAGGTCTTTCAAATCGACGCCGACGCCGTCTTTACGCGGTGTTACTACAACATGACCTTTGTCATTGATACCAAAGTACGAAGTGCCCCAACCTGTAATGTTGTACAGCTCTTCCGAATCTTCAATACGCCATTTTCTCATTTCTTGTTACTCTGCTGTTTTAGTAGTTTATTTATAAAAAAGGGGTACAAAAATACATATAAATCTGGAACATCTTGCCTTTTAGGGCGAAAAACACACATTTACAAGAGATTAAATGCCCAGCAGGCTACGCAACTGCTGCACGGACCCGGCAATCTGCCGTCTGCTTTCCAGATGTCCTGCATCGAAACGGTAGCGGGCTTGCACGTAGAAAGGGGCGCGTTTCTCCAATGCGTCCGCAATAAAGGCGCGCAGCTCCTCGTCCGTTTTTCCCTGCAGGATGGGGCGCTGATGGGTTGCCACCCGCAAACGGTTGAACAGTATATCAAGATGTACATCCAGGAACACGGTTTGCCCGTGTCCGTTCATGTAGTCCATATTGTCGAAGAAACAGGGCGTGCCGCCGCCGGTCGAGATAATGACATCCTCAAACTCGGACACCTCGTGCAGCATATTCCGCTCCAATTCACGAAAAGAGGCCTCTCCCCGCTCGACGAACAGTTCACGGATGGATTTGTGAAAACGTTCCTCGATGTACCAGTCCAAATCAATGAAAGGTACATTCAGTTCGCGGGCAAAAGCCTTTCCCAAAGTTGTTTTACCGGCTCCCATGTAACCGGTCAGAAAGATACGTATCATAGTTGCTTACCGTTTGTGTACAAAGATAAGCAATTCTACAGTGAGACTACCTCACAATCAGCGGAAAATTTTAATCCGCTCGCTCAACTCCCCGAACTCCTTTTCGCCGGGTTCGGCAGTGGGCGTGCCAAAAGGCATTTCGGCTATCAGCATCCAGCTCTCCGGCAAGTTCCAGGTACGGCGCACCTCGTCGTCAATCAGCGGGTTGTAATGCTGCAAGGAAGCTCCCAAACCTGCGTCTTCCAGCATGGTCCAGACAGCCAGCTGGTGCATGGCCGATGTATGCTGCGACCAAGTCGGAAAGTTTTCGCTGTAAGAGGGAAACGCATCCTGCAATTTCTTTACAACCGTTGTGTCCTCAAAATAAAGCACAGTGCCATGCCCGGCAGCAAAGCAGCCGTCAATCTTGGCTTCCGTCTTTGCAAAAGCCTCAGGCGAAATGCGCTGCTTCAACGTATTTTTTACAATATCCCATAGTTTCTTATGCTCGTCGCCCAGCAGCAGGACGATTCTTGTTGACTGCGAATTAAAGGCCGACGGCACGTTCTTCACCGCCGTACGGATAATATGCACCACTTCCTCATCCAAAACAGGAGAGTCGCTACCTATGGAATAATAACTGCGCCGGTGTTCCAACGCTTCTGCAAATGTTCTCTTCATATCTTTTTATTTTATTGTCTGTTCTTATTAAGAATAAATGAGTTATATAAAATTACAAACTCAAGGAATTGGACCGATACTCTTTTTTTACTTCCCACTTCTCCTCAATTTAAAAGAACAAGCGAACGGAGCCGATTGTTCGCATTTGTGAAATATATTCGTACCTTTGCCGCAGTTATGAAAAAAGAGAAATTCTACGTTGTATGGGCAGGCGTCACTCCGGGCATTTATACATCCTGGACCGAATGCCAGCTACAGACCAAAGGCTATGAGGGGGCAAAGTTCAAATCGTTCGACACCCGCGAGGAAGCAGAGCACGCCTTTGCCGCTTCACCCTACGATTACATCAAGCGCAATACATCCGCAGGCAGCACGCCATCCAAGCCGCCTCAAAATGCAGACGCTCCCTACCCCACCGCCGTCCTTGAAAACAGCCTTGCCGTAGATGCAGCATGCAGCGGAAATCCCGGAGCAATGGAGTACCGGGGGGTACACGTTGCCAGCCGCCAGCAGGTTTTCCACTACGGTCCCGTGTACGGCACCAACAACATCGGAGAGTTTCTTGCCATCGTGCACGGCCTTGCCCTGCTGAAGCAAAAGGGCTTTGACATGCCTATTTACAGCGACAGCGTTAATGCCATCGGTTGGGTAAAACAGAAGAAATGCAAGACCAAGCTACCCCGCGACTCCAAAACCGAACAACTTTTCCTGCTGATAGAGCGCGCCGAGAAATGGCTGCGTGAAAACACCTACTCCACCCCTATCCTGAAATGGGAAACCAGGCAGTGGGGAGAAATACCCGCGGACTTCGGAAGAAAATAGCAGGGCGGAACACCCATATCCCCATGACAAAACCCTCGCATACACGGGGGATAATGTCGTTATGCCACTACAGAAACAGCCTTATCCTTCTACTGAAACTTCGTCCCGCAATTGCGGGCTCGACAGCCCGCATACGGCAACCGTACGGCCCGCAGCCGGCAACCGGGGAGCCCGCAGTTGGAAAACGAGGTTTTGCATCAGGCTTTCCTATATTATACATGCGCCAAAACGACAAAACCAACGGGCAACAGTCACATTAAAACGCAGAGATTGGGATGCTCCGCCCCTGAAAACAGAGGATTTTAACCGCTGTTAACACGTTCTGCATCATGCGCGTTTTGTAGCTGTATATAAGCATTTTACAACAGAGAAGAAGGGTAAAAATGACGACAGAGGGTGACGACCAACAATTTGTCATCACGCTCGTCACCGTTGTCAACAGTTCCTCTATCCCTTTCCGGGACAGGGATAGAGCGCTATAGGTGATGAGTGACGAGAAAAAACGAAAAACAACACAGAGGGGGTATTATCCCAAAGATTGCATATCATTCAGCTTTTTATAGTAGCCGTCTTTGGCAAGAAGCTCCTCGTGCCTGCCGCGTTCTACGATTTCGCCCTCGTAGAGCACGCAGATTTCATCCGCATTCCTGATTGTGGAAAGACGGTGCGCAATGGCAATCGTGGTGCGGGTTTTCATCAACCGCTCCAAAGCTTCCTGCACCAGACGTTCCGACTCCGTATCGAGTGCGGAGGTGGCCTCATCCAGAATCAGTATGGGAGGATTCTTGAGAATGGCACGGGCAATGCTGATACGCTGGCGTTGTCCGCCGGAAAGTTTGCCGCCACGGTCGCCGATATTGGTATCGTAACCTTTCTCGGTGTCCATAATGAAATCGTGGGCATTGGCTATCTTGGCAGCTTCCACAACCTGCTCCATGGTGGCATTCTCTACACCGAAAGCAATGTTATTGAAGAAAGTGTCATTAAAGAGAATGGCTTCCTGATTGACGTTTCCTATCAGGCCGCGCAAATCGGCGATGCGCGCATCCTTGATGTCAAGACCGTCTATCAGGATCTTGCCCGATTGTACATCGTGGTAGCGGGGCAGCAAATCCACCAACGTGGATTTTCCGGAACCGGATTGCCCTACCAGTGCGATAGTCTTGCCTTTGGGTACGGTCAGGTTGATATGCTTCAATACCTGGCGGGAACCGTCGTAGCTGAAGCTGATGTCCTTGAATTCCACCTTGTCATCCAGCGAGACGAGCTGCTTCGGCCGGGCAGGTTCTTTAATGGGATTCTCCGCAAAGAGTATCTTGTCGATACGCTCCATGGAGGCAAGTCCTTTGGGAATGTTGTATCCGGCTTTGGAGAATTCCTTCAACGGGTTGATAACACTGTACAGTATCACCAAGTAGTAAATGAACGAGGGGGCGTCTATAGTAGCGCTGTTGCTCAGAATCAACGTGCCGCCGAACCACAGCACGATAACGATGACGCATGTGCCCAGAAACTCGCTCATGGGATGCGCCAATGCCTGGCGGGTGGCTACCCGGTTGATAGCATCGCGGTATTCGTTGCTGCACTTATTGAAACGCTCCATCATCTTGTTTTCGGCAATGAAGGCTTTAATGATACGCAACCCGCCCAGGGTTTCTTCCAACTGCGACATAGTATCGCTCCACTTTGCCTGCGCATCCAGCGACTGCCGTTTCAGTTTCTTGCCTACCGTACCCATTACCCAGCCCATACCCGGAAGCACCAGCAGCGTGAACAGCGTCAGCTGCCAGCTGATGGCTATCAATGTGCCGAAATAGGCTATAATCAGTATCGGGTTCTTTATCAGCATATCCAGCGAACTGGTTACGGATGTCTCCACCTCGGTAACGTCGCCGCTCATGCGGGCTATGATATCGCCTTTCCGTTCCTCGGAAAAGAAACTCAGCGGCAGGTGCAGCACCTTATTATATACTTGCGCACGGATGTCGCGCACCACGCCCGTGCGGAGAGGAATCATCACGGCGGAAGAGGCGAAATAGGAGAATGCTTTCAGCAGGGTCATCACCGCCAGGAAAACGCCTAAAATCAGCAATGTCAATGAGCCGCCCTGCGAGGCTATCATCTCGGTGACGTAATAATAGAAGTTGTTGACCGCTATGTCTTTCATGTTGATTCCTGCCGCATCCCAGGGAATGAACTCGTAGGTCTTGGTATCCATCTTGAAAAGTATCTGAAGGATAGGGATAATCAGGGCGAAAGAGAATATGTTCAGAATTGCCGATAGCAGGTTCAGGAACAATGCCCATATCAGATATTTCTTGTAAGGCGGAACAAAACGCCGCAGGAGTCGGAAGAATTCTTTCATTCGGTCAAACAGTTAATTCATTACGTTCGTATCGGGCGCAAAGATAGCACAAAGCAGGGGGAGAATAAAACGAACAGGTTCTTTTTTGCGCGCCGGGCGGATAAAAACCAGCCGATTGCATGTGAAACAACTGTTTTTATCAAAACGCGGCACAATAACCGGTACTTTTTCTGCAATCCCGATAATAATTGTGTAGCTTTGTAGCTGGATAAAAACAACGCTAAAGAAGAATGAAACCATACGATTACCTGATTGTAGGCAGCGGCCTGTTCGGAGCCGTGTTTGCCCATGAGGCTCATAAAGCCGGAAAGAGATGTCTGGTGATAGAGAAACGTCCACACACCGGCGGCAATATCTACTGCGAAGAAGTAGACGGCATCAACGTGCATAAATACGGTGCGCATATCTTTCATACAGACAACAGGGAAGTATGGAATTATGTGAACCGGCTTGTTGAGTTCAACAGATACACCAACTCTCCGATTGCCAATTATAAAGGAAAACTGTATAACCTGCCTTTCAACATGAACACTTTCTACCAATTGTGGGGAGTACGTACTCCGGCAGAGGCCCGGGCAAAGATACAGGAACAGTGCAGGGAATACGAGCATATAACCCACCCGCAAAACCTGGAAGAACAGGCACTGAAACTTTGCGGAGAGGACATCTACCGGCAACTGATAAAAGGATACACGGAGAAACAGTGGGGACGCCCGGCAACAGAGCTTCCGGCATTTATCATCCGGCGCATTCCGTTCCGGTTTATCTTCGACAACAACTACTTCAACGACCCGTATCAGGGCATTCCCATGGGAGGATATAACCGTTTAATCGGTGCCTTGCTGGAGAACATCGAGGTGCGCACCGGAACCGATTACATGGCGCACCGCAAAGAGCTGGACGCTTTGGCGGAGAAGGTGCTCTACACCGGCTGCATAGACGAATACTTCGATTATGCATGCGGACATCTGGAATATCGCAGCCTGCGATTCGAACACAGACACCTCACGGATATAGAAGACTTTCAAGGCAATGCAGTCGTGAACTATACCGACCGCGAAACTCCTTATACCCGTGTCATCGAACACAAGCACTTTGAGTTCGGCAAACAGCGTTCTACTGTCATCACCTATGAATATCCCGATGATTTTGAACAGGGGAAAGAGCCTTATTATCCGGTAAACGACGAAAAGAACAGCCTGATTTTCAGGAAATATCAAGAACTTGCACAGCAACAGGAGCGAGTGCTGTTCGGCGGCAGACTGGCGCAATATACGTATGCAGACATGGACGATACGGTGGCAGCGGCATTAAGGCTGTGGGAAAAAGAGAGCTTATGATTCCGCCTTACTTACCCGCACTTGCGAGAAATTGCCAAAGCCTCCAGTGCGGATAACGCCAGAATGTATAACGGATAGCATGGATATCTGCAAGCAGCTCTTTCACAAAAGCAGAAGTCCGCAGCTCTTCAACCGTATTGTCTTTTTGCGCACACCGCAGAATGCGGCGCAGCATCCTCAGCCTGCGGTAAATCATTACAGGCATATAGCGGGCATGTTCTTCTTCGGGAATGGACAACAGCCTCTCCTTATGGAAGATGTGCTCGTAATCAGCCGTAAGTTTGAATACATGCGTTATATTCCCGCCATGTTGTATATAGTTATAGACACTGTTTCCGCCAACCAGACGTACCGGCTTGGATGATGCAAACGCCAACCGCAGGTTCATAAGCATGTCTTCTCCCATCACAATCTCCCGGGGTGTACGTAGCGTGTACTCATCAAACAACGTGCGCCTGAACAGCTTTCCGCATGTAGCCGAAATGTTGTATCTGCCCTTGATTAAAAGCTTACGGTAACAAGCCGGCGAAAGCCTGTTTACCCCCCACAAGCGCTTTTTCCTGCAAAAACCGACTACAATATCCGTATCTTCCGACGTTGCTTGAAACAAACGCTGCAAAGCGTCGGCAGGCATGGTATCATCAGAGTCGACAAAGACTACCCATTCTCCTGTTGCCAGCTCCACCCCTTTTTGACGCGCATAGGCTGCTCCTCCATTTTGCACATGCAATACTCTGATGCGAGTATCCTTTTCCGCCAGTTCGTCGCACAGAAGCCCGGTGCCATCCGTACTTCCGTCATCGACCAGACATATCTCGAAATCTTCAAAAGACTGTGCAAGCAAACTTTTTATGCATACAGTCAGGAAATTTTTCCGATTATAAACAGGTATTACAATAGAAACTTTTACCATCTCACTTAATCAGTTATCAAACAGCTTCATAGGATACGTCCCGGGCAGCGGGCTGCTACTTGCCGAGGTTCACATATTTGGGTTTTCTAAGCCCCAACAAATAAGGCACGCACTTAATGTACCTTTTTAAACGCTCTTTTACAGAAGAAAGCGGCCGTTTCCCTTTCCAGGGCGTCATATCCAGGTATTTATAGTATTCATTCCTCAACGGATGCATACTGTCATAATTCCAGGGTTTCTTGTTGGTATAATGCAGAATGACAGGATGCAGCAGTTCTTCACGGAAAGCCTGCCAGTCGGCCACCCGTTTGTCAATGCCGTAGCGATAAAAACCATCCTGCATGTTCCACTTCAAAGGAACAAAGACCTTGTCCTTGCATAGGACGACATTCAGCAAATCCTGGTCATTAAACTGGATGCGCTCCGGATAAGTCTCGAAATACCGCACACACTGCACATCGACCTTATGTTTCCGCCAGTAATCAAGATTAATCAGCAGCACCCCCGCATTGAAATACGAGCAGGACTTATCATAGTGCAAGCGTTCGTAACGCTCATCCTCATCCTTGCCGATATCTTCGACACAAGCCGCACCGCACCCGGACAAATCCGTGTTCCAGAATTCTGAAATATCTCCCAATATTACAATATCGCAGTCCAGGTAAAGTACTTTCTCCAAACTCTCGGGCAGAATAGATGAAAACATGCAACGGTAATAAGTTGCCATGGAAATCCGCTTGCCGAACTTTTTTATGGAAAAGCATTGCAACAGATCTTTCGGAGGATAGTAAAAGCAGACTTCATTGCCATAAGGAGCAGCCAGGTTGCGTAGAATAGCCTGATCCGCTTCCGAAAGGTACGGAGCTACAATATGCACACAAATATCGGCACGCTTATTATTCTCAAACAGAGAAACCAGCGTAACAGCACAGTGCTGTATAAAATTAGCATCAATATTACAAGCAATATGTATCATACAATGGTGTTAACAATTTGACGTTTGTTTGGTTACCTGAAAATATTTATCCATTACAAGCAATGAAATCAGCCGTTCGCGTCCGGCATCGAAAAATTGGGAAACATATTCGTGGGCATGCTCGACAATCTGTTCCGCCTCTGCCGGGTGAGCGATGTAATAGTTTAGTTTCTCCTCCAAATCGGAAAGGTCATCCTTAATCTCTATATAGTGATAATCGGGAATCAGCTTTCCCTCCATAAACCAGGTTTCACAGGTAGGACGCGTCATTACGGCAATGGAGTTGGACGACATTACCCATTTCAGGTTGGAGGCGACATCGTTACCCTCGAGCGCCATGATAAATTTATAATCAAGATGCTCACGGATTGTTTTCTTGGGAGTCATCCACTCCTCAGGATAACCTTCGTTCCTGCCCACCACGCCGCAATCGCAAATGGATGAGCCAAAATATTTTTGAAGGAACTTCTCACGAATGCGGCTAAGGCGAATCTTTCCGCGAAATATAGCCTGATTGCGTTTTTGTGAAAAAGGCACAGGATCGTTCAGAAATATAAAATGACGCAGTTTGTCCAGTTTAAGCACAACCGAATACGCATTGTCCTCCTTCAGCAGCCGGCTCTTTACAATCGAAGGGTATTCGGGAGTAAAATATACGTCACCGGGAATATAGCTGATGCACAGTTGGCGGTCAAACCAACGGGCCACATCCTGCAAATCAAAATAATATGCCTTGTGAAACGTAGACGGACGGAAATTCTTTATCTTGTCCAGATAGACATAATAGCTATGCTTATGCTCATGCAATATTGTATCGGGCAGGTCTACCGGATACTGCATCTTATTATAATAATTCACCCTTTCATAAATGTAATCCTTATCAGGCCGCGCCTCCACTTGTGCCAAACAGCTCTTTCTCCGGATTCTGAAAAAGCAATCGGGTATGCACCGCTTCAAATATCCCTTTAAAAAGAAGAATACCTTCGGGGGCTTGCCGCTACGAAGCTTATACAACAGACTATCACTCATCTAATACCGTTTTATGGTCAAAAGAAATGTTTTTTAAACGTTCGTTTAAAAAACACAAAGATAAAAGTTATTTCCTATCTAAAAAATATTGTGACTCGTTTTTTTCGCATTTACGGATAAAAATGTATCAATCTGAGGATACGCACATATAATACAGTTATAAATATATACAAATAGAAACAATTTAAAATCGTTTGAAAAGATGTTTTTTAAACGAACGTTTAAAAAACATTTTCCTCAAAAACAGAGATATGAGATTTATTAAAATGACCGGCGGACTGGGCAATCAAATGTTTATCTACGCCTTCTATATGCGGATGAAAAAACATTACAGCAATACCCGGATTGATTTATCCGATATGGTGCACTACAAAGCCCATAACGGCTATGAGATGCATCGGGTTTTCAATCTTCCCCCAATAGAATTCCGTATCAACCAACCCTTAAAAAAGGTTATTGAATTTCTATTTTTCAAGAAAATCTATGAACGCAAGCAAGTCCCGTCAAGTCTTGTTCCATATGACAAAAAGTATTTCTGGCCTCTATTATATTTCAAGGGTTTCTATCAGTCGGAACGTTTTTTTGCCGACATGGCAGACGATATACGCAAGGCTTTTACATTCAATCCGCGCCTGTCCAACAGGAAAACAAAGGAAATGTCCGAACAGATAGACCATGATGAGAATGCGGTTTCCATACATGTACGCCGGGGAGATTACCTGGAACCCAAATATTGGAAAACAACCGGCTGTGTATGCCAACTGCCTTATTACCTCAACGCCATAGCCGAAATGAACAAACGGATAAGCCAGCCCTCCTACTATGTTTTCTCGGACGACATTGCCTGGGTGAAAGAAAACCTGCCGTTGCCAAAAGCCTTCTTTATCGACTGGAACAAAGGTGCAGAAAGCTGGCAGGATATGATGCTGATGAGCCGCTGCCGCCACCACATTATCTGTAACAGTACGTTCAGCTGGTGGGGAGCATGGCTGAACCCGCGGGAAAATAAAACCGTCATCATGCCCGAACGCTGGTTCCGGCATTGCGAAACACCGGACATCTGTCCCGACAAATGGATAAAAGTACCGATTAATCAACCTGACAGCATACAATAAATTATGAAAATTGGTATTCTTTATGTGGGTATCGGAAAATATATCCGACTTTGGGATAAGTTCTATTCCAGTTGCGAATCGATGTTTCTTCCTCAATATGAAAAGAAATACTTCATATTCACCGATTATCCGTTAAAAAGCAGCACTAATGTACAAGTTTCGTTCCAGGAAGATTTGGGCTGGCCCCAAAATGTCCTGTTCCGCTACCAAATGTTCCTAAGGCACAAAGAAGAACTCAAACATTTTGATTATCTGTTCTTTTTCAATGGCAATACAGAGTTTCTGCAAATAATAACCCCCGAAGAATTTTTACCGACCGAGAAAGAGGCATTGACCGGTTTGGAATGGCACACCTATAGAAACAAACCATTGCAAAAATATCATTATGAGCGAAGAAAAAATTCACAAGCATACATACCATACAACAGCGGCGAGCACTATTATCAAGGCGGACTAATCGGCGGTGAGAGCAAGGCCTATATCGAACTGTTAGAGCAATGCAGCCTTATGACGGAAACCGACTTAAAAAGAAACATCACAGCACGCTGGCATGATGAATCTTACCTGAACAAATATCTGCTGGATAAGCAAATTAAAATTCTGAGTACAGAATATGGCCGCCCACAAGAATGGACGGTTCCCCCAACTCCCAAAATAATATTCCGGGATAAGAACACCATCCTGGGAGCATCCTATATCTGTTCCTTAAAAAAAAGGAACCGCCTGAAACTTATTAGCAAAGCCATTCGGAATATTCTAAACAAGCTACTGAAACGATGAAAGAATTAAGGTTATTCTTGAGAAAAATAGATCAAAAAGTTATATCTAAAGGCAAACATTATCTGCTTACCCTCATTATACTTTACAGATATAAGACAAATGAGGTTCTTGACCATTATAAGGAACAAACACCCCAAAAGGAAGAACCTATCGGTGCAACATCTCCAATATGGGTGTGCTGGTGGCAAGGAGAAAAGAAGATGCCCGACATAGTAAAAGTATGCTATTCCTCCATATGCCGGCATGCAGACAACCACCCCGTAATCCTAATAACAGAGAAAAATTTTCAGGAATATGCAACAATGCCCGACTTTATCATGCAGAGATTGTACAAACGCGAAATGACAATCACGCATTTTTCCGACTTGCTAAGAATGAATTTATTAAAACGGCATGGTGGCATATGGCTGGATAGCACAATATTGCTCACAAAAGATATAGATTCGATAATCAACACGAGCCTGCCATACTACAGCCATCATCACATCCCCAATAACTGCAACGTAGTAAAAGGTAAATGGACCGGTTTCTTTCTTGCTTGCGGTAAAGGCAATATTCTCCCCTCTTTCATCCTGGATGCTTTCTACAATTATTGGAAAAACAACAACCGGATTGTAACTTATCTTTTTATCGATTACCTCTTTGCCTTAGCATACAAACATATTCCTGCCGTATCGAAAATGGTGAATAATATTCCGGTACAGCCCATGAGTAATCTTTCTAAATGCTTAAACCAGGAATATGATAAAAAAGCAATGGAAACGTTTTATACCAAATACCATTTCCACAAGCTGACTTACAAGAAAGCATTTGCCATGCAAACCCGCAACGGGAGAAAGACAATCTATGCCCATCTCCTGACCGATAAGGCATTCTGACAACCGGTCAATCAGTCTATTTTCCCCAGCCTTTCGTGTATCCCGTCGCAATAAGCTTTCCACAGTTTAGGGATATCACTCCATCGGTAAGCATCGGTAAACGGACAAGTGACAAGCGCCGTCAAAATATAGCCCGCCACTCCATTAAAACCACGAAGATACCTTACTGCCCAATTACGTCCATAATGATGACTCAAATAAGTGGAATTACGTACCTGATAGAAACGTTTCCACTTTTTCTTCTTACTCCGTTCGCTCCAACTGTCATTCGAGAAAAACTTCTCCTTATCCATCAGCGCATCAGGAACATACAATATTCTGAATCCCGCCTGTACCGTACGGAGACAATAGTCCGTATCATCACAAAAGATAAACAGATCCTTATTGGGATAGCCAATCTTCCCAACAACCTCACGCCGGATAAACGGTCCCTCAAAAGCCGCTCCTTGTATCTCCACAGGCCCTGTTACAGTCTGTTTCGCCAGCTTCCCGGTGTACATGGAAGCAAAAGGATTCGTCAAGTTATACCCTTGAAACTCATGCGTGAAAAGCTTCCCCTCCTGCAAACGGCGCGGAGCAAGTATACCTATATCTTCCCGACCGGCATGCTGCAATAACCGTTCCAGACAATCGGCACGCGGAAAAACATCATCATCCATGCACCAAATCCAATCCGCACCTGCCTGATATGCATACTGCATACCGGTGTAAAAACCACCGGAGCCCCCCACATTAGCCTGATTGATAACGGTAAGTCCCGATTGGGTCTTCAGCCATTCGGCAGTAGCATCCGTACTGCCGTTATTGACAACTACAATTGAGGAAACAGGCTTATTCTGTTGCAGGCAACGAACCGTTCTCTTCAACAGTTCTATCCGATTATAAGTGACAACTACGGCTATAATATTCATGACGATTTTAATAAAGATTATCAATCTTTCCCGGCTGAGTACTTCTGTAAGCAACCATCAGCTCAAAACACTTTTCCACATCGAAACCGCGGGCCTTTGCATACTCCTCCGCCATCCAGCGATGCATCTGCGGGGTAGCCGGCAACCGTTCGAAGTTCTTGCAACCGGCTTTCATGCCGATAGTTCCGACAAACATACGGTTCAAGTCGACAATCTCCAGCTTAATGCCTTCCGGTGTTTTCTGAAACAGGATATTTTCACGTCCGTAATCTTTATGGGCATATCCATGTTCGTGGAGAACGGCAGTTACCCGCCCTATCTCACGCAAAACTTCCTCTTCATAGTCAAACTTCCGCCTGAACAGGTCGTTATAGACATACGGACATGTTGACAGACAGCTCACATAGTAACTTTTATCGAATAAAAGGCCGCTGCGCACATTGAAATATCCTACCGGTTGCGGAGTCCCTACCCCTATCTTAAGATACAGTTCGGCATGATCGTAAGAACGCTTCGCTTTGGATGGACGGAAAATACCGTACACAAAGCGATTAATGATATTCGGGCGGTGAAAAGATTTAACAACATACTCCCGACCGCCATATTCCATCTTTCTCAATTCGTTACGTCCTTTATGAATAACGACACCTTCGTTTTTCTCAAAACGTTCCGGCAAAGACAAGATAAAATCTCCCAACTCCTTAAAGTCCGGGTGAATAACTAATGTATAAGGATGAAACATATCGGATTTCCGGCTCATTTCAGATTTCATAAATATATCAGATTTTATCTAACCCCTTTGTATACTTCAACCAGTAATATTTCAACGGATTCTTATATTTCAATTGTTTCCACGGACGGCTGCCATGGGGCTGATGCAATACTGGCAACGTAGTAAACAGGTAATTCTTAAACCCTTCTTTTAAAGATTGATGCGAAACAGTTACATCATGCCAGTTCTTTTCAGGGTTCAACTGATGGAAGTCGAATGCTTTCAGGAAATTCAATGTCAGCAAGGAACAACAGAAACTGCAATGCTTTTTCTCCGGAAACACCTGGTTTTCCTTACCTTTCGCAAAAAGATAGGGATAGTTGATTTCTCCTTTCTCATCGACTGTGACGGCAGCGGCAATACCGCAGTCCGCCCGTTCTGCCGCTCCGTTGAACAAAGCCTGCAATGTATTCTTCTTTACCACAACATCCGACTCCACGATTATCAAACCTGCCTCCGCCTCGATGGCACGTTGCTGTGCCATTTGCAATACCAGCAGATAGTTCGGTGAGGGATGATCCGTTATTTCCGCAAGATTTACCAATTCAAAGCCCAGTTTTTCGGATGCATCCTGCAACTTAGCCGTGTTCTCTTCTGTACTGAAGTCATTATATACGGTATAGGTAAACGGCATCTGAAAATCGGATGCAACAATGGCTTCCACCGTTTGCAACGTCAATTCAATGGAGTCCTTTACAGGAGTAATGATATGAATACACTTCATTGGATATAATTAATTAGTCTTTGTTCAACAAGCTGCAAAATTCCCACAAGTTGACAAAACTATACAATATTTTGCACACAGCCAAACAGTTTGCCTCATTTATTCCTTATCTGCTTTCCGTTTTACCGTATGCTTTACTTTCAATACGGCGAGATTCAGTTCAATCGTTGTTTCCGAGTCTGTTGCCTGAAGATTATTATCCAATAAATCGGTGAACAAATCACCGCTTTTCTCCAACAAGGATTTCTGCTGCTCTTCGGAAGCATCCGGCAGGTTGTTCAAGGTACGGGAGAGTTCGCGCAGTTTGGCAAAAGTCTCGATAATCGCAAACGTTGCATTTGTAGCACGAGAACTTTTCAGAATGGTAGCAAGCATATAAAGACCTTTCTCTGTAAAGGCTTTAGGTTCAACTGTAGAATGTTTCAACACAGAGAACCGGTCGAAATTTTCGACCAGATACTGTTTTTCAGATACTTGCAACGTAAAACAATAATCCTTGGGAAATTTATCAAGGTTATTTCTAAGGGCTTCATTCACACGTTTCGTCTCCACCCCACACAAAGTGGCAACATCCCTGTCCAAAAGAACCTTCTGCCCGCGAAGAGTAATTATCTTATCCTCTATTTCCTCAAAGCCAATCAGTGTTTTCATCAGTATATCAATTTATGTTTTAAACAATCTGTCAAAGGTATGCATTATTATATCAGAAATGTCTGTTCTCATGAATTATTTCTAACTTTGCCTGCAATAAAACAAAAGCATCATGAAAGTAATTGTCGATGATAAAATACCTTTTATAAAGGAAGCCATTGAAAAAATAGCCGATGAAGTAGTCTACGCACCGGGAAAAGACTTCACCCCTTCTTTGGTGAAAGATGCGGATGCACTAATTATCCGTACACGCACTCGTTGCAACCGGGAATTGCTGGAAGGTAGCAAGGTTAAGTTTATCGCTACGGCAACCATCGGCTTCGACCATATCGATGCGGAATACTGCCGCGAAGCCGGTATTACATGGACAAATGCTCCCGGCTGCAATTCCGCCTCCGTAGCCCAATACCTGCAATCATCTTTAATTTTGCTGCAAACGCTGAAAGGTATCAATTTACCGGAAGTTACTATCGGCATTATCGGAGTAGGCAATGTAGGCAGCAAAGTTGCAAAAGTGGCACAGGAATTGGGGATACGCGTTTTACTGAACGACCTTCCCCGTGAGGATAGAGAGGGGAAACAAGGCTTTTCGTCCCTGCAAACACTCGCCGAAGAATGCGACATACTCACTTTCCACGTACCTTTATATAGGGAAGGCAGATACAAGACCTGCCATCTCGCCGACGACGCCTTTTTCCAATCGCTAAAGCGGAAGCCTGTTATCATCAACACTTCACGCGGAGAAATAATCGAGACCGGTGCACTGCTGAACGCTTTGGAAACAGGGCTGGTTTCGGATGCTATCATTGACGTCTGGGAAAATGAACCGGCCATAAACCTCACCTTATTGGACAAGGTATTCCTCGGCACACCGCACATCGCCGGCTATTCGGCAGACGGCAAAGCCAATGCAACCCGCATGTCGCTGGATGCCCTATGCCGGTATTTCAATGTACAGGCAGACTATCAGATTATTCCTCCTGCCCCAAGCCAACCGCGCATTACAGCAGATACCCTATCGGCCGCCTATCTACAAATGTACGATCCCCGACAAGACAGCAATGCGCTCAAAACGCATCCGGAACTATTTGAGAAGTTACGGGGAGACTATCCTTTAAGAAGAGAGAAAGAAGCATACACAATTGTGAATCATCCGGAATAGCATGCCGCTTCTTTCCGCAAAAACAATATCCCGAAAGGTTATCAGCACACTTCCGACAACAAACCGCCGATAACTTTCGGGTAATATTCGTATTCCAGCGCATGCACTTTCTTTGCCACGTCTTCTGCCGTATCCTGCGGCAGGACAGGGCATTTGTACTGCACTATAATTTCGCCCTCATCGAAATGCTCATTCAAATAATGTATGGTAATACCGGTTTCCGTTTCACCGGCAGCCACCACAGCTTCATGCACATGCCCGCCATACATTCCCTTACCGCCAAATTTAGGCAATAAGGAAGGGTGAATATTTATAATTTTATTAGGATAAGCATGCAAGATACAGTCCGGCACACGTGCAAGGAAACCGGCAAGGACAATAAAATCTATTCCTTTATCTTCCAACAAAGACAATACAACCGTACCATCCGCCCATGCGGCCTTGTCCAAACAGGCAAACGGAACATTCAGTCTACGTGCACGTTCCAAAACAAAGGCAGTCTCCCTATCTGCCAAAACCAGCTTTACGTTCACCGATTCGCTATTTTGGAAATAACGGATGATATTCTCTGCATTTGTCCCGTTACCGGAAGCGAAAATAGCAATGTTTTTACTCATAAGCCCTCCAAATCCTGCACAAAACCGTGAAAAATGTGCAAAAAGGTGCATTTAATTCATCAAATATTTGCGAGGAACGATAAATATTCATTCCTTTGCACCGCAAATTTAAAGAAATAAAACTAATTATTAATTAAAAACTTAAAGTTATGTCTGAAATTGCATCAAGAGTGAAAGCGATTATCGTCGACAAATTAGGCGTTGAAGAATCAGAAGTTACTAACGAAGCTAGCTTCACTAACGATTTGGGAGCAGATTCTCTTGACACTGTAGAACTTATCATGGAATTCGAAAAAGAATTCGGTATCTCTATTCCTGATGACCAAGCTGAGAAGATTGGTACTGTAGGTGATGCTGTATCTTACATCGAAGAACACGCTAAGTAATCTTAATCCATTCATATCTTAGTATGGAATTAAAAAGAGTTGTAGTAACAGGTCTTGGCGCCATTACTCCCATTGGCAACACAGTACCCGAATTCTGGGAAAATCTCGTGAATGGGGTTAGTGGAGCAGGACCTATTACTCATTTCGACGCATCACTTTTCAAGACCCAATTCGCATGCGAGGTGAAAAACTTTGATGCCAATCAATATATCGACCGCAAAGAGGCACGCAAGATGGACTTGTATACCCAATATGCCATTGGTGTAGCCAAGCAAGCGGTAGAAGATTCCGGTCTTGATGTCGAAAATGAGGATTTGAACAAGATCGGTGTCATCTTTGGCGCCGGTATTGGTGGAATCCGTACATTTGAAGAAGAAGCAGGTAACTATGCCCTCCATAAAGAAAACGGTCCTAAGTTCAATCCGTTCTTCATCCCCAAGATGATTTCGGATATTGCTGCCGGACAAATTTCTATCCTGTACGGTTTTCATGGTCCTAACTATGCGACTTGTTCTGCATGCGCCACTTCTACCAATGCCATTGCCGATGCATTCAACCTCATCCGCTTGGGTAAGGCAAATGCCATCATCAGCGGTGGTTCGGAAGCAGCTATCGCAGCCTGCGGTGTAGGTGGCTTCAACGCTATGCACGCTTTATCTACCCGCAATGACTCTCCGGAGACTGCATCCCGCCCGTTCAGCGCAAGCCGCGACGGTTTCATCATGGGTGAAGGCGGCGGCTGTCTGGTTCTTGAAGAACTGGAACACGCTAAAGCACGTGGTGCCAAGATTTATGCAGAGGTTGCCGGCGTAGGTATGTCTGCCGATGCGCATCACCTGACAGCTTCCCACCCGGAAGGTCTGGGAGCCAAACTGGTAATGACAAATGCGTTGGAAGATGCAGAAATGAAACCCGAAGAAGTAGATTACATCAACGTTCATGGTACATCTACTCCTGTTGGTGATATTTCGGAAGTGAAAGCTATCCAGGAAGTATTCGGCAAGCATGCTTATGAGTTGAACATCAGTTCAACCAAATCCATGACAGGCCACTTATTGGGTGCTGCCGGTGCGGTGGAAGCCATCGCAAGTATTCTTGCCATCAAGAATGGCATTATTCCTCCGACTATCAACCACGAAGAGGGTGATAACGACGAAAACATCGACTATGACCTGAACTTTACGTTCAACAAGGCTCAGAAGCGTGAAGTGAATGTAGCTTTGTCCAACACGTTTGGATTCGGCGGTCATAACGCATGTGTTATTTTCAAGAAATACGCAGAATAATACGGTCGTGTTACGTAATCAAATAGATAAAATAAGGCTCTTATTCCATAAGGACAGAGAGTCTTATTTTTGTTTTTATAAGATACTCGGATTCTTTCCCCGTAACATCCGGTTCTATGAGCAGGCACTGCTTCACAAATCCACTTCCATCCGTTCCGAAAAAGGACGTCCGTTAAATAACGAGCGGCTGGAATTTTTAGGCGACGCCATTTTGGATGCCATTGTCGGTGATATAGTATATAAGCACTTTGAAGGACGCAGGGAAGGCTTTCTTACCAATACCCGTTCTAAAATCGTGCAACGGGAAACTCTAAACAAACTGGCTGTAGAAATAGGGCTGGACAAACTGGTTAAGTATTCCACCCGTTCTTCGTCGCACAACAGCTATATGTACGGCAATGCTTTCGAGGCATTTATCGGAGCTATCTATTTAGACCAAGGCTATGAACGCTGCAAGCAGTTCATGGAGAAAAAAATCCTCAAGAACTACATCGACCTCGACAAGATGTCGCGCAAGGAAGTCAACTTCAAGTCCAAACTTATCGAATGGAGCCAGAAAACCAAAATGGAGGTTTCCTTTGAGTTGATAGAGCAATTCCTCGACCAGGATTACAACCCGATGTTCCACACCGAAGTCCGCATAGAGGGCCTTTCTGCCGGTACTGGCACAGGCTATTCCAAAAAGGAGTCACAGCAAAATGCCGCACAAATGGCATTGAAGAAAATCAAGAGTGACGAAGCCTTCAAAGAAGCTATTGAAACAGCCAAGATACAGAACCACGCGGCAAAGGAAAATATGGCAACAGAGGAAACCCAAATTGTCGCAGAAGAGGCTTCTGCTGTAGAGACATCAGAAGTTCTTGAAGCTACAGATTATACGGAACCTGCGGATGCTGCACAAGATACGGTCAAATCATCCGAAACAAATCCCCATACGCTTACCCTGGACGACTAAATCATGGTCTTCGGTCACTAATTTGAGCTTTCCGGCTATCTCCCCCAAAGGAGCGGAAGATATTTCATTCCCTTTCAGCGTTACCATACGTCCAAACTGTCCGCCTGCAATCAACTCCGTAGCATGCCCTCCCATGCGGGTCGACAAATTACGGTCAAAAGGCGTAGGCGAACCACCCCGCTGGATATACCCCAAAACCGTTTCACGGGTTTCGATACCCGTTTCGTATTCAATCTCCTGTGCGATATATTCGGCTGCACGTTTCTTGCCGTCCGTCTGGATTCCCTCGGCAACCACAACGATGGAATACGGCTTTCCTTTCTTCAGACGATTCAGAATCGTATCACCTATATTATGAATATTATAAGAAAGTTCGGGAATTAAAATCACATCACCGCCACCAGCCATACCGGAGTACAACGCAATCCATCCGGCTTTATGCCCCATCACTTCTATCACCATCACCCGCTTGTGCGAACTGGCGGTAGAGTGTAACCGGTCTATGGCATCCGTAGCAATACTGACGGCAGAATCAAAACCGAAAGAAAAATCGGTCCCCCAAATATCATTATCAATGGTTTTAGGTACGGAAACTATATTCAAGCCCATGGCAGCCAACTTAGCAGCCGTTTTCTGCGTACCGTTACCGCCGATACAGACAATACAGTCCAGCCCCAGTTCCTTTACATTCCGTTCTATCAAAGCAGGCTTGTTTACATCGGATACCACCCCGTTTTTCTTGAACGGCTTTTCACGGGAAGTACCCAGCATCGTACCGCCCAAATTCAATAACCCGGACAGAGACTTGTCCGTAAACGATTCCACATCTTTTGTCAATAATCCTTGAAAACCGCTATGAATACCTATTACTTCCATTCCATAATGATTGATAGCCGTTTTGCAAACGCCGCGGATAGTCGCATTGATACCGGGGCAATCCCCGCCTGAAGTCAAAATACCGATTCTCATGATGTTTTAGTTTAAATTACGGTTCTTTTCACCTATACGGACGTAAAGATAGAAAAAAAAGAGAAAAAAGATAGAGATGCCGATAAATAAGATTAATTTTGCACACTTAAACAGATTTCGATAAGAACGATGAATATTACAAAACTTCTGAATAAAGTATACTTCGCCCCCCGCTTGAAAGAAATCGAACTGTACACTGAACATGCAGGTGAGTTGCAGGCAGGTGTCCTGAAACGTTTGGTACGCATGGCCGCCAATACGGAATGGGGAAAGAAATATGACTATGCCTCTATTCGTACTTATGAAGATTTCAAAAAACGCCTTCCCATACAGACTTACGAAGAAATCAAACCTTATGTAGCCCGCTTGCGTGCCGGTGAACAAAATTTGCTCTGGCCGTCGGAAATATGTTGGTTTGCCAAGTCTTCGGGAACAACCAACGATAAAAGCAAATTCCTTCCGGTCAGCAAAGAGTCTCTGCAAGACACTCATTATCAAGGCGGGAAAGATGCTGTTGCCATCTATCTGGGAATCAATCCCGAAAGCCGTTTTTTTTCCGGAAAAGGATTGATTCTCGGCGGTAGCCACAGCCCCAACCTGAACTCCAACCATAGTTTGGTAGGTGATTTATCTGCCATTCTGATACAGAATGTACACCCGCTGGTCAACTATATCCGTGTGCCAAGCAAGGAAATAGCCTTGATGAGCGAGTTCGAACCTAAGATGGAGGCCATAGCCAACAGTACAATCCATGCCAATGTCACCAATCTTTCGGGTGTGCCATCCTGGATGCTGGTACTTGTTAAACATATACTTGAAAAAACCGGGAAACAGTCATTGGAAGAAGTATGGCCCAATCTGGAAGTATTCTTCCATGGCGGAGTGGCTTTTACTCCTTATCGGGAACAATACAGACAAGTCATCAAAAGTTCCAAGATGCACTATGTCGAGACATATAATGCCTCCGAAGGCTATTTCGGCACACAGAACGACCCGAACGATCCGGCCATGCTGATGATGATTGATTACGGTGTTTTCTATGAATTCATACCTTTGGAAGATGTCGGCAAGGAAAATCCGCGTATCTGCTGTCTGGAAGAAGTAGAACTCAACAAGAACTACGCAATGGTCATCTCCACTTCTGCCGGACTGTGGCGGTATATGATTGGAGATACCGTGAAGTTCACCAATAACCGCCCGTACAAATTCGTCATTACCGGCCGCACAAAGCATTTCATCAATGCCTTTGGCGAAGAACTTATCGTGGACAATGCGGAAAAAGGTTTAAGCAAAGCCTGTGCTGCCACGGGAGCACAGATTGTAGACTATTCCGCCGCTCCCGTCTTCATGGACGAACATGCCAAATGCCGCCATCAATGGCTGATTGAATTTGCCAAAATGCCAGATGACCTGGATAAATTTGCCAAAATATTGGATGACACCCTTAAAGAAGTGAATTCCGACTATGAAGCCAAACGGCAGAATGACCTGGCTTTGCAGCCTCTGGAGATAATCGTTGCCCGCAGAAATCTGTTCCACGATTGGCTGGACAGTAAAGGCAAGCTTGGCGGACAGCATAAGATACCGCGCCTCAGCAATACAAGAGAATACATTGAAGAGATGCTGAAGCTCAACTTCAAAGAATAATACCACCGCCCAACAACAAGCCGTCCGCATCATAAAAGGCGGCGGCTTGCCCCGGAGCGATAGACTCCAACGGCTCCAACAGCGAAACCCGCAGATGTCCGTTCTCCTCCTGAGCAACCATACAGCGGTTTGCCTGCTTGCGATAGCGTATCTTTACGATAACCGTTTCCGCTCCCAATACCCGATGTGCACTGATAAGGTTCCAATCTTTAAGATACATTTCCTTTTTATATAAGGAGGCAAGTGGTGCAAGTACCACCTCGTTGGTTTCCATTCTGACTTCCTTCACAAATACAGCCCTATTCAGATGAATGCCCAGTCCACGCCGTTGACCTATCGTATAGAAAGGGTATCCTTCATGCCATCCTAATACATTCCCCTTTTCATCGAGAAAATGCCCTCTGCCCGGCAGTTGCTCCATAGGAACCTCACGCTTCAGGAAAGAACGGTAATCCAACGGACAGAAACACACTCCTATACTGTCTTTTTTAGCGGCAACACGCATAAACCCACGTTCAGCGGCATAAGCACGCGCATCCTCTTTTGTCATATCTCCCATCGGGAGTAACATCCGTTGCAAGATATCCTGTTTCAAGCCCCATAAAAAGAAAGTCTGGTCCTTGTCTCTGTCAACTGCCGGAGCAATGTAATAGTTGTCCTCTAAAAAGAGTTTACGTACGTAATGTCCGGTAGAGATCCAATAAATCCCCTTTTCATCGGCTATTTCCGCCAAAAGTTTCCACTTCAGCTCATTATTGCAGAGGGTACAGGGAACGGGGGTATGCCCCGCCAGATATTCATCTATAAAGTAACGGATAATGCGTTCACGGAAGAGTTCCCTTGCATCGTATGTAATATGCTCAATACCCAACCGTCCTGCCAGTGCCCGCGCATCTTCCAGGTATTCCGTTTTTCCACCCACTTCGTAAAAACGGAAAGTGACTCCCGTTACTTCATAGCCGGCTTCCTGTAACTTCATGGCAGCCACGGAACTGTCCGTACCGCCGCTCATTCCCAATAATACACGTTCTTTTGACTTCATACTGCAAAAATAGTATTTCATCCTGAGAAAACCCTATCTTTGCCACTTTCAAAAAAACAATCAAATTCAAACCATGAAACAAGACTATCGACTGCTCGTCCTTGACCTGGACGGAACCCTGACCAATTCGAAGAAAGAAATCTCTCCGCGCAATCTCCGTACCCTGTTACGGCTACAGCAAAGCGGCGTACGCCTGGTACTGGCGTCAGGCCGTCCTACCTACGGTATTGTTCCTTTGGCGGAACAACTGCAAATGAAAGAAAACAACGGCTATATTCTTTCTTATAACGGCGGAGAAATCATAGACTGGAGCACCGGTGAGCTACTGTATAAAAACCTGCTTCCCGACGATGTACTGCCTATCCTGTACCAGACTGCAACCGATAACCGGCAAACAATCCTCACATACGACAACGAATGCATACTTACCGAAAATCCCAACGACCCGTACGTACAAAAAGAAGCATTCCTCAACAAAATGCAGGTACGCCGCGTAGAGAACTTCCTGCAGGAAATTCCCCTTCCCCTACCCAAATGCCTCATTGTAGGTGAACCTGAACAACTTATGAAAACAGAAGCCGAACTGAGCCTTCGTCTGCAAAGGCAAATCAGCGTATACCGTTCGGAACCTTATTTTCTGGAACTCGTTCCTTTGGGCATAGACAAAGCACGTTCGATCGCCGTATTATCGGAAAAGCTGGGTATCACCCGCGAAGAAGTGGCAGCCATGGGCGACGGTTACAATGATCTCAGCATGATAAAATACGCCGGACTTGGCATAGCAATGGACAATGCACAGGAACCCGTGAAAGCTGCTGCGGACTACATTGCCCCAAGTAACGACGAAGATGGAGTAGCCATCGCCGTAGAACGATACTTCCTGCACGCTTTTTAAAAACAGATAGTCCTAATTTACAAATATTTGTTATACCTTTGCCTTTCCAAAAAGAACTAATTATCAAACGTTATGGAACAACAACTGACCATTTACAACACCTTAAATAGAAAAAAGGAGTTATTCGTACCTTTGCATGCTCCTCATGTAGGTATGTATGTCTGCGGACCGACCGTTTACGGTGATGCCCACCTGGGCCACGCACGTCCTGCCATTACTTTCGATTTACTTTTCCGCTATCTTACACACATTGGCTATAAAGTGCGCTATGTCCGCAATATTACCGATGTAGGTCATTTGGAACATGACGCGGACGACGGTGAAGACAAAATTGCAAAGAAAGCCCGTTTGGAACAACTGGAGCCCATGGAAGTGGCACAGTATTATATAAACCGTTATCACAAGGCAATGGAAGCATTAAACGTGCTTTCTCCCAGCATCGAACCGCATGCATCGGGACATATCATCGAACAGATAGAGCTCGTAAAAGAGATACTGGAGAACGGCTACGCTTACGAAAGTGAAGGCTCCATTTACTTTGATGTAGCCAAATACAACAAAGACCACCACTACGGCAAACTGTCAGGACGTAATCTGGACGATGTACTAAACACTACGCGTGAGCTGGACGGCCAGGAGGAAAAACACAATCCCGCCGACTTTGCACTGTGGAAACGTGCCCAACCGGAACATATCATGCGCTGGCCAAGCCCATGGAGTGACGGCTTCCCCGGCTGGCACGCCGAATGTACGGCAATGGGAAAGAAATATCTGGGTAAACATTTCGACATTCACGGTGGCGGTATGGACCTTATCTTCCCGCACCACGAATGTGAAATTGCACAATCCGTAGCATCACAAGGCGATGACATGGTGCATTACTGGATGCATAACAACATGATAACCATCAACGGACAGAAAATGGGTAAAAGCCTCGGCAACTTCATCACATTGGATGAGTTCTTCACCGGCTCCAACAAAACGCTGACACAGGCTTACAGCCCGATGACCATCCGTTTCTTCATTCTCCAGGCCCACTATCGCAGTACGGTAGATTTCAGCAATGAAGCTCTGCAAGCTGCAGAAAAAGGTCTGGCAAGGCTTATGGATGCTGTACACGGACTGGAGAAGATTGTTCCAGGCAAAGCTTCTACGGTAAACGTGAAAACATTACGTGCCGAATGCTATGAAGCCATGAACGATGATTTGAATTCTCCGATTGTAATAGCCCATCTCTTCGATGGTGCCAGAATGATAAACAATATCATTGCAGGCAATGACACCATTACAGCCGAAGACCTGAAAGAGCTGAAAGAGACCTTCCATCTCTTCTGTTTCGATATATTGGGACTGAAAGAGGAGAACACCTCCAATGAAGAACGCGAAGCCGCTTTCGGTAAAGTTGTAGACATGTTGCTGGCAGAGCGTATAAAAGCCAAAGCCAACAAGGACTGGGCTACTTCCGATAAAATCCGTGATGAACTGACTGCATTAGGCTTTGCCATCAAGGACACCAAGGACGGATGTGAGTGGAAATTAAACAAGTAAACTCAAAACGGTTATAACCGTTTCCTATAAACGAAAGAAAGAGGTGCATCATATCCTCCAAAAAATTACCCCTGCTACATATGATTGTGGCAGGGGTAATTCAGTTTAGAAACAACAATTTTTATTTATCGTACGGTATCATGTCGGACAAGATGCGCTCTCTGTACCAGGGATCGTCAATCTCCTTCAAGACTTTTCCCATCTCTGCACACAGCTCATCTACTATTTCCTTATTCTCCTCTAACGGAAGATTATTCATCTGATACGGATCTTTTTCGTCGTCAAACAAGAAACTCTTTACAAGCTTGTGATTATCACGGTCTACATAAAGAGCCAATGTGTAACGGGCCGATTTAAAACCGCGTGACGATGGAAAATAGGAACGGACCTTACCGTCTTCATCTTTCTTACCGTCTACGTTCTGAATATAAAGAGCTCCTGCAGGACGCACTATATCAGCTTTTTCATTAAAGAACAGCGGAGCATAATTGTGTCCCTGCACATTTGCCGGAATAGAATCGGAAAGACCCGCCAACCCCAACAAAGTAGGCATAATATCCGGAGAAGAAAGCATCAAATCATCCAGACGGGGTTGAA
Source organism: Bacteroides stercoris ATCC 43183 (assembly GCF_025147325.1). Lineage (NCBI taxonomy): Bacteria > Pseudomonadati > Bacteroidota > Bacteroidia > Bacteroidales > Bacteroidaceae > Bacteroides > Bacteroides stercoris. The sequence goes on along the minus strand of NZ_CP102262.1, from coordinate 917,699 downwards.
TCTTGTCGGGGAAGCGAACCAGGAAAGGCACATTCATCGACTCGGAGAAAGGAGAATTCTTCGGATCGTCCGTGTGCTGGCTGCACATAGTCTCACCATGGTCGGAAGAGAAGACCACGATTGTGTTTTTATCCAATCCCAGTTCTTTCAACGCATCGAGTATCTGCCCGAAAGCACGGTCAACACCTGTAACGGAAGCGAAATAGTAACGTACACTCTCCGCCTTTGCCATTTTAGAATCGGCATTGGGGCGAACCAGCAGGCTGTCCAACGGCTGATCCTTGTATAAGTTGAAGTCCTGTTCCATACAGTCGTCCAACGAACGATAGGGACTATGCGGCGGATTCATGCCGACCATGATAAAGAACGGTTTCTTCGGGTCACGTACATTTCCCTCATTCTTCAGATAAGAAATAACTTTACCTGACTCATGCAGCGGAGACCATTCGCGCGGATCATGCCGTTTACCGTCCGTATCCCAATAATGCGGATTCTTATGTTCATCAAAAGTTCCGTAAGCATACCAATAGTTAAATCCGTGACGACGGTCTTTCGGTGTATAAGCATCCCATGCTGGTATGCGGTCTTCCACATATTTTCCCGGACGCTGGGGGTCATTGGGGGTCGGGAAGTCTGCATGCAGTTTACCGAAATAAGCACAGTCGTATCCCGCATTGCTGAATACATCGCTCACACAGTCTACATCTTCACGCAACGAACTGATAGGACGGTTCGAATTGCAGTTCAAAGGAATGCCACTCTTGTTGGGATACATGCCTGTCAGTAACGAACCCCGGTGAGGACTGCTCAACGGGCAATTGCTCATGGCAGAGGTCAGTACCAAAGACTCTCTCGCAAAATCATTCAGACGAGGAGTATGCACCGGATCATTCCGGAAATTCACTTTCTCCCGAAAACTCTCCTGCCCCCAGAACTCCATTGCCTGATTGCGGAACTGGTCGGGAAAAACATAAATAACATTCGGCTGTTGGGCCTGCTCTGCCTGCGGAGTTTTACAACCCTGCAAGGCGAACAAGCCTAAACCACCTAACAATATATTCAATTGACTTTTCATTTTTCCAAATCTCTTTTACGCTTCAAAGCTTCCAGGAAATAATAATCGGCATAGTTCAGCGGAACATCGATTTCAGCACCGTGAGGAATACTGCCGACCGAGTGCATCAGGATAAAGTTCCCGTTTGTCCCTACCTCTGCACGATAAGCCGGAGAAGCAAGACTTTCCATAATTCTGTCAGCCGTTTCCTTATACCCCTTATCGGTAACATAGGTACTCAGTTCATAGAGGGCAGAAGCTGTACATGCTGCGGCAGAAGCGTCACGAGGCTCGTTCGGAATCTTCGGAGCATCGAAGTCCCAGTAAGGAACCAAATCTTCGGGAAGGTTCTTGTTTCCGAAAATAAAGTTATACACCTTTTCTGCCTGTGCCAGATATTTGGCATCATGAGTATACCGATAACACATTGTATAACCGTACAAAGCCCATGCCTGTCCGCGAGCCCAAGACGATTCATCGGCGTAGCCCTGCGCTGTTTGTTTTTTGCGCACCTCACCAATCTCTGGATCATAATCCACCACGTGGTAACAACTGTTGTCCGCACGGAAGTGGTTGGCCATAGTCGTGTCGGCATGTTTCTTAGCCACATTATAGAAAGTAGAGTCGCCCGAAAGTTTAGTGGCTTCGAACAGCAGCTCCAAATTCATCATATTGTCAATGATAACCGGACATTTCCATCCGCGTTCGGCCTGCCAGCCTTTGTCGGCATCCCAAGACTGGATAACGCCTGCACCCGGACGAAAACGGGTAGACAATGATTTAGCGGTCTGGATAATTACGGGCTTGTACTCTTCCTTATTGGCAAAACGATACCCGTTCAGATAGCTGGAACCAATCATAAAGCCTACATCATGATGCCAAGTAAGATATTGTACGGAATCCAATGCTTCAGTATACTTCTCTGCCAGCGGTAACCACTTTTTATCACCGGTCAGTTCGTACGTATACCAAATATTACCGGGAAAGAAACCAGAGCACCAGTCGTCGATAGGAACGTAGTGAATGCTACCATCCTTATTAATGGTACGCGGATTAAGAATTTTGCCAGATTTTTCGATAATGTCTGTCTGAAGTGTTTCCTGTGCCACCGCATTATCAATATTCTCCTGAATGAAATCATTTGCAGTCTTTTTTTGTCCTGCACAACCTGCTAAAACAAGAAGGAAAATACCCAATGTAGTAAGAGTCGTTTTCATAATAAGGGATTTATTTATTAATTATGTCTATTTTTTCGAAGACAAAAGTAGTGCATGCTTTCGAAAATAACCCACCTAAATTATCCAATTAAAAGCTAAAATATTACATTTGTGTCCAAAACATCAGATTTCTCCTTAATATTAATCATTTATTACCAAACGACATGACGCCGCAAGAATTTTTCAAGAAAGACTGTTTTGCCGATAAAGCAGGTGTAGAACTGATAGAAATAAAAGAAGGATACAGCAAAGCCCGTCTGGTGATTACGGAAACACATCTCAATGCCGGAAATCGCACCCAAGGCGGAGCGCTTTTTACACTGGCCGACCTCGCCTTGGCAGCGGCAGCCAATTCTCACGGCACACTGGCTTTCTCACTGTCTTCCAATATCACTTTCCTGCGTAGCAGCGGTCCGGGCGACATATTATATGCCGAAGCCCGCGAACGGTACATCGGACGTACTACCGGACATTATCAGATTGACATCACCAACCAGAACGGTGAGCTGGTAGCCACATTCGAGTCAAGTATCTTCAGAAAAGGAGACGCACTGCCGTTTACTTTGTAACAACGGAAGTCATCGGGTAACGATTCCCCCTTACACTTTTGAGGAAAGCTTTTGCAGAGCCGAAATTCAAATACATATCCAAACGTATGGGAAGGTGGTTCTTATCATCGGAAACGAAGAAAGTAATCACCTCTTTCTCTTTTCCTTTCTTGTACTCCACGAAAGAGAATACAAGGCAGCGGTAAATTGTATCATTATTCGCTTCTATATCTTCCTTTCCGCGATAAATCAAGGTTTGCTCCTCCACTCTGCGCCCTGTTGCCATAGGGAAAAGTATCTTCTCGCCTATCTTGTAGTCTTTAGGGTTATAAGAACGGGCTTGCGCCAAAATACTCAGCATATCAAAGATACAGCGGCTGTCGCTGTACTCCATCTCCTGCGGTTCACGCACGGGATTATGCCAGGTACGTCTCTGCTTTACGGTAGCTATACCGTCATCATACGAGAACCATGCCTCATCGACCGTATAGCGTTTTCCCTCCTCGGCTGCTTTACGAAAATAAAGCGGTTCCAGTTTATCGCTGACATAGCAAGTCAGCGTATCGCGCATTTTAAAGAAAAAATCCGTTTTCTTGCTACCCACAGAAAGAAGATTGAAACGGTAGGCCGGCTGGAAGCGGTAAGTAGTAGCATTAGTAGTCAAGCTTGCCAGCCCTACTTTCTTCCAGATAAATTTCCAGTTGAAATACAAATCGTACATAACATGTTCGCCCGACTGAAACGCTTCGTTCTTAGCCACGCATTGAGCCTGCACAGGCATTATGCTGCACAGACACAGAAGTCCGGCCAGCAAAAACAATCCTGCAGCCCGCTTCCGTTTAATAACTATATCCCCTACCGCTGTTACGGTTGCTGTTGTTGCGGTTATTCTGGCTTTTCTTCTTTTTCTTGTCTTCATCTGGCTTTTGTTTTTTCAGTTCATCCGGTTTTTGCTTATCCAACGGTTTTTCTTTTACGTTCCAGTCCTGAATCAAATCAAAATTGGCCTTAAATTCCAATACCTGCGGATAGTAATAAACCATTTCGGGCTGGCGCCTGGCAGCATAATCACCGGTATCCCATACCCCATTCCCATTTGTATCATTAATGAGCCGGGCTCCATATTTACCCGGATTCAAATAATAAAAATCCGCTTTTCCTTCTACAACCGGAACAGTACGTACCACCTTGTCCTGAGCATCCAGCAATTCTACAAATGCTGTAGAATCAGCTCCGGTAATGTTGAAAAATATCTGTCCGTACTCTTCCAGTTTCTTTACAGTAAACTCCTTCTTCACTTTATCGGTAAACAAACCGTACAACCCGTGAAAAGCGGTCGAGTCCACTTCAAAAACGTAACTTTCACCCGGTTTCCAGTCTGCATACAGATTGTAACGTTTCAAATCCAACGAATCCCGCATAAAGTCAAACGGCACATCCTGCCATAGTGTATCGACCTTCTGCCTTACATGCAAGGCAGTATCATTAAAGCCGGCTATCGGTTCCGTAAAGCTCAATGTGATATAGTCGTATACATCCATTGCCGAAGGCGCATACACATCCATTGCAAGGAAAGGAGTCGGTTCCGGCTCTTCTTCACCCTTTTTCCTTCTTTTCTTCTTCTCCTTCTCGGCTTTTTCCTTCTCTTCCAGTTTCTTTTCCTGCAGTTTCTGCCAGCTTACCTTCGATACAATTCTCAAAGTATCTGTCCGGGGAACCAACTGATTCAAAGTATCTGTATACAAATAACTCAAGCTCATCCTCAATGTATCTTGCTGATAAAGCAAAGAATCTTTTATCCAATAGTGAATCGTGTCGTTCCTCCCGGTTGTCTGCTCAATGACAAAAGCATCCTTTTCATCGAAATTCAACCCTTTCATCAGCGGCAGACTGTCGGCAGGAGCCGTAAAATAAAAAGAGAATTTTTCCGGAGTAAGACGTTCCGTTTTCATAAGACGCTGCGAGAAAGTTTTTTCCTTGAAACTGCGCAACAGCACATCATCCGGCAGGAAATGGGTATATTGTCTCTCTACAATCGTATCTACGGTCAAAGAGTCTCTCCACAAGGTATCCTGGCGCATACGCCTTTCCATGGAAGGGATAATAACGGAGTCATTAAAAGCTATGACCTCCGTAGGCTGGGAAAATTTAAAATTCTGGTCGGCATCCATTAAAGCATAAATACGATATTTGCCAGGAGAGACTCCACGAATGGAAAACTGTCCACGGCTATCCGTACGGCCTACAAGGTCGAAAGGCAACGTGGTAAATGCCGAATCGGCTAAATTGGCATGTAATCCTACCAGTACCCCCTTTACCGGTTCCAAATTCGATGCATCAAGCAACGTACCGGCAATGGCCATTGAATCAAGCTCTGCTCCGGTAGAAAATGTATAGGTAAACCCCTGCATCGGGTTTCCTTCATTATTATCCTGAATCGCGTCGGCAAAATCGATAGTATACGTAGTATTAGCCTTTAACGTATCTTGCAGGTTGACCACTACCCTTTTACCGTTTGCCTTTATTTCCGGTTGCTGCACTTGAGGAGGTGAAATAACCACTTTTTCATTGGCTTTCTCCAGTTTGATAAACTCATCGAACTCAATAGAGATTTTACTCTTTTTGTTATGGAGTGCACCCGGCAGGGGAGAACCGGTGACAAAACGAGGCGGTTCCTCATCAATCGGACCACCCTCCAGACGGCCCACACTGGCACAGGAATATAAAACAGCCACACTTACAGCTGCCCCTAACAACCGACGTACAAACGGTTTCATCTTAATATGATGCTTGCAATCTAACATGATGCAAAAATAAAGGTTATCCTGCAATTAGCAGTATGCTTTACAGTATTTTAATCAAAAAACAAATATTTCCTTCAAGTATATATAAAACATAGTTAAAAATGAGGGAAATTCATACCTTATATACGGAGAAAAGAATAATTTTGCGACCGAAAACTAAACATTATAATTTAGTTTTCACCGTTATCCTTCTTCTATGATTTACACACAAAAGCTTCGGATTAACTAGAATAAAATTATACAGAGAATAAAAGAGTATGAAGAGTAGATTAGTATTATTGGCATGTTGCCTGGCACTGCTCAGCAGTTGTGGACAAGGTGACAAAAGCACGGGAAAAGCACCCGAATTTGCAGTGATTACAGTAGAAACAACCACTGCCAACCTGACAAACAGTTATCCGGCTACTATTAAAGGTAAACAAGATGTGGAAATCCGTCCGATGGTAAGCGGTTTCATCACCAAATTACATGTGGACGAGGGTTCCGTCGTACACAAAGGACAAGTATTGTTCAGCATCGACCCTGTACAATACCAGGCTGCAGTAAATTCGGCCAAGGCTGCGGTTGAAACGGCAAAAGCCGCTGTAAACACACAAGAACTTACTGTGAGCAACAAACGCACGCTGAACCAAAAGAACATCATCAGCGATTACGACCTGCAAATGGCTGAAAACCAGTTGGCACAAACCAAAGCACAATTGGCACAAGCGGAAGCGCAACTGATCAATGCTCAAAACAACCTGTCATACACCAGTGTAACAAGCCCCAGCGACGGTATAGTAGGTACTATCCCCTACCGTGTAGGTAGTTTGGTAAGCCCCTCCATGGCCACCCCGTTGACCACAGTTGCCGACATCTCCGAAATGTTCGCTTATTTCTCCATGACCGAAAGACAGCTCCTGTCACTGATACGCGAAGGCGGAAGTACCAAGGATATTCTGGCAAAGATGCCTCAGGTACAACTGCAACTGATTGACGGAACCATGTATGCCGACAGTGGTCGTGTAGAAACCATCAGCGGCGTTATCGACCAGACTACAGGTGCAGTAAACATGCGTGCCCTCTTCCCCAACAAACACAACATTCTGCGTAGCGGCGGTACAGGAAACGTAGTATTCCCCAATCCGATGGAGAATGTAATCATGATTCCTCAATCGGCCACCACAGAAATACAGGACAAGAAATTCGTATTCGTTGCACAACCTGACAACACGCTGAAAAATACCGAAATACAGGTATTCAGCCTGAATGATGGCAAATATTTTTACGTTACAGACGGCTTGAAGGCCGGCGATAAAATCGTGATAGAAGGCGTACAGAACCTGAAAGATGGACAAAGCATCACTCCTATCACTCCTGAAGAGAAAGAGGCTGAATATCAGAAAGCCCTCAAAGACCAAAAAGAAGGTAATATCCAAACTGCGTTCAATTAACATTTAACGCCCCTAATCATTAAGTAACATGAAATTAGATAGATTTATTAATCGTCCGGTACTATCTACGGTAATCTCCATCCTGATAGTAATCCTGGGACTTATTGGTCTGGCAACGCTGCCTATCACCCAATATCCGGACATTGCACCACCGACGGTATCGGTACGCGCCACTTACCAGGGTGCCAACGCCCAAACGGTGTTGAACTCTGTCATTGCGCCGCTGGAAGACCAAATCAACGGTGTGGAGAACATGATGTACATGACTTCCAGTGCATCCAATAACGGTTCCGCCGAAATTTCCATTTACTTCAAACAGGGTACAGACCCTGATATGGCAGCCGTTAACGTACAGAACCGCGTTTCCATGGCTCAGGGTTTGCTACCGGCCGAAGTAACCAAAGTCGGTGTGACTACGCAGAAGCGACAGACATCCATGTTGATGGTATTCTCCATTTACGATGAGAAAGACCAGTACGACATCGAATTCCTTGAGAACTATGCCAACATCAACCTTATTCCGGAAGTAAAGCGTGTAAACGGTGTGGGTGATGCCACCGTGCTCGGTCAGGACTACTCCATGCGTATCTGGCTGAAACCGGATGTAATGGCACAATACAAGTTGATTCCTAACGATGTAGCCGGTGCACTGGCCGAACAAAATATCGAAGCGGCTCCCGGACAGTTTGGTGAACGCGGCAACCAAAGCTTCCAATACACCATCCGCTACAAAGGCCGTCTTCAACAGCCGGAAGAATTTGAGAATATCGTAATCAAAGCCCTTGAGAACGGTGAAGTTCTCCGTTTGAAAGACATTGCCGATATTGAACTCGGACGTCTGTCCTACAACTTCAATAATACGGTAAACGGCCATAAGGCAGTATCCTGTATCGTATACCAGATGGCAGGAACCAATGCTACGCAGACTATCAGTGACCTGGAAGAAGTACTTGGAAAAGCATCCGAAACGCTGCCTTCCGGTTTGAAAATCAATATCGCCCAAAGTGCCAATGACTTTCTGTTCGCTTCTATCCATGAAGTAATCAAAACATTGATTGAGGCGTTCATCCTCGTGTTCATCGTAGTGTATATCTTCCTGCAAGACATGCGCTCTACGCTGATTCCTGCCATTGCCATTCCGGTAGCTTTGATTGCTACTTTCTTCGTACTGCAACTGATCGGCTTCAGTATTAACCTGCTGACACTCTCGGCTATGGTGCTTGCCATCGCAATTGTAGTGGATGACGCCATAGTTGTCGTCGAAGGTGTCCATGCCAAGCTCGACCAGGGATATAAATCGGCACGGACTGCATCTATCGACGCCATGAGCGAGCTGGGCGGCGCTATCATTTCCATTACATTAGTGATGATGTCCGTGTTTGTGCCGGTAAGTTTCATGGGTGGTACAGCCGGTACATTCTACCGCCAGTTCGGTCTTACAATGGCCATCGCCATCGGTTTCTCCGCATTGAACGCCTTGACACTGAGTCCGGCCTTGTGTGCCATCTTCCTGAAACCGCACAACAGTGATGCCACCATGAAAGAACGCATCGGTGTCGCAACTAAAGAGGCACGTAAAATCATGATAGCCCGTTATGTGGATTCTATCGGCAGAATGATGCGTCCCGGCCTTACACTGCTCTTTACTACAATCGCCATTTTGGGTATGATTTTCGGTTTGTTCAACTTTGAGAACCATCCTGTACTCTGTCTGGTAATGATCGTTATCAGCGTATTGGCATTAGCAGGTATGACTACGGATAAGTTCAAACACTCTTTCAACGCATCCTACGACTCCATCCTGGGTAAATACAAGAAACAAGTGCTCCGCTTTATCCAGAAGAAATGGCTCTCCGGCGGTATTGTGGTAGGTTCCATTGTACTGTTGATGGTGTTTATGAACATCACACCGACAGGTATGGTGCCCAACGAAGACACCGGTACCATCATGGGTGTAGTAACGCTTCCTCCCGGTACTTCACAAGAACGTGCCATGGAAGTGCTGAACCGTGTAGACAGTCTCGTTGCAGCCGACCCAGCGGTAGAATCGCGTACGGTAATTTCCGGTTTCAGCTTCATCGGTGGTCAGGGACCTTCCTACGGTTCGCTCATTATCAAGCTGAAAAATTGGGAAGAACGTTCCACTATGCAGAATTCAACGGTAGTTTACGCCACACTTTTCATGCGTGCGCAAAAAATCATCAAGGAAGCACAGGTACTGTTCTTTGCTCCGCCTATGATTCCGGGTTATTCGGCATCCAGCGATATCGAACTGAACATGCAGGATAAAACCGGTGGCGACCTGAACCACTTCTTCGATGTAGTGAACGACTATACTGCCGCACTGGAAGCACGTCCGGAAATCAACTCCGCAAAGACCAGTTTCAACCCTAACTTCCCGCAATATATGTTGGATATTGATGCTGCTGCCTGTAAGAAAGCAGGTCTCAGCCCAAGCGACATCCTCAGCACCATGCAGGGATATTTCGGTGGACTTTACGCTTCTAACTTCAACAGCTTCGGTAAAATGTACCGTGTCATGATTCAGGCAGAACCGAATGCAACCAAAAATCTGGAATCACTCTCCAGCATCAAGGTACGTAACGGCAATGAGATGGCTCCCATCACCCAGTTCGTATCCGTCAAGAAGGTATACGGTCCGGATATCATCAGCCGTTTCAACCTTTACACATCCATGAAAGTGATGGTGGCTCCCGCCAGCGGTTATACATCCGGTCAGGCACTTGCTGCCATTGCAGAAGTGGCCAAAGAGAACCTGCCTGCCGGTTTTGCCTACGAACTCGGCGGTATGGCACGTGAGGAAGCCGAAACCAGCGGTAGCACAACCGGTTTGATTTTTGTGCTCTGTTTCGTATTCGTTTACCTGTTGTTGAGTGCGCAATATGAAAGTTATATTCTTCCGCTCTCCGTATTGCTCTCCGTACCATTCGGATTGTTGGGTAGCTTCCTGTTTGTCAGCGGTATCGGTTCATTGGGTAACATTCCTGCATTGAAAATGATTTTGGGAACCATGTCTAACGACATCTACATGCAGATTGCACTTATCATGCTGATGGGTCTGTTGGCCAAGAACGCCATCCTGATCGTAGAGTTCGCCCTCGACCGCCGCAAAATGGGTATGAGCATTACATGGGCTGCCGTGCTGGGTGCCGCCGCCCGTCTGCGTCCTATCCTGATGACTTCTCTGGCAATGATTGTCGGTCTGCTCCCGTTGATGTTTGCTTCCGGTGCAGGAGCCAACGGTAACCGTACACTGGGAACTTCGGCTATCGGCGGTATGTTAATCGGTATGATTCTGCAGATATTCATCGTACCTGCCCTGTTCGTTGCTTTCCAATATCTCCAGGAGAAGGTTAAACCGATGGAATGGGAAGATGTGGATAACTCGGATGCAGAACCTGAGATTGAACAATATACAAAATAGTGATTAGCGTTTAACGATTAATGGATAGTGGACATCCACAAGCAAAATACTAATTATTAAACACTAACCGCTAAACACTAAAATATAGTTTATCATGAAGAAAATAATAATTCTGATGTGCGCAACTGCTTTATTGAGCAGTTGCCATATCTACAAATCATACGACAGACCCGAAGATATTACAGTAGAAGGCCTATATCGGGACACCATTGCCGGTGGCGATACACTTGCCGCAGATACTGCCAATTTCGGTAATCTGCCCTGGAAAGAAGTGTTTACGGATGCACAGTTACAGACACTTATCGAACAGGCATTGACCAACAATGCCGACCTTCGCAGTGCTGCACTCACCGTAAAGCAGGCTCAGGCAGCACTGATGTCCGCACGTCTGGCTTATGCTCCCATGCTGGCTCTCTCTCCGCAAGGAACGGTAAGCAGCTTCGACAAAGGTAAAGCCACACAGACGTATTCGCTTCCTGTGACGGCAAGCTGGCAGATAGATCTGTTCGGTCAGTTGCTGAACCCCAAGCGTAAGGCTCAAGTCTCACTGAAACAGACACAGTTCTATGAACAGGCTGTACAGACACAAGTGATTGCAAACGTAGCCAATATGTACTATACGCTGCTAATGCTCGACCGCCAGTTGCAAATAAGCGAAAGCACCTGTGACATCCTGAAACGCAACCTTGAAACCGTAGAAGCAATGAAAGAGGCTGCTATGGCTAACAGTGCAGCCGTAGAGCAAAGCCGCACCGCCTATGCACAAGTACTGGCTTCCCTGCCCGATATCCGCCAAAGCATCCGTGAAACGGAAAACGCACTATGCCTGATGCTGAACCAACCCGCACAGAGCATTGCACGTGGTACATTGGAACAGCAGCAGTTACCTGCCGAATTCTCTACCGGTATTCCTTTGCAACTGCTGTCCAACCGTCCCGATGTAAAAGCTGCTGAAATGTCACTGGCAGCAAGCTACTACGACACCAACAGCGCACGTGCAGCCTTCTATCCGCAAATCACCTTAAGCGGTTCTGCCGGATGGACCAACAGTGCAGGTTCCGCTATTATCAATCCAGGAAAGCTGCTGGCATCCGCTATCGGTTCGCTCACACAACCTCTGTTCTACCGCGGTGCCAACATTGCCCGGTTGAAACAAGCAAAGGCACAGGAAGAGCAAGCCAAAATCCAGTTCCAGACCACACTGCTCAAGGCCGGAAATGAAGTAAGCAATGCTTTGTATCAATATCAAATGACCTCGGACAAAGCCATTTCACGTGAAATTCAAGTGAATTCTGCCCGTAAAGCTGCGGAAGATACAAAAGAATTGTTTAACTTAGGCACGTCAACCTATTTGGAAGTCTTGTCCGCCGAACAGTCTTACCTCAGCGCACAGCTTTCGGAAGTGGCCGACACCTTCGACCGCATGCAGTCTGTAATCAGCCTGTATCAAGCATTGGGCGGAGGAAGAGAATAATATCAGTTACGGGTTATGGGTTATAAGTTATTTTTGACGGCTCATCTCCCATAACTCATAACTTATAATTTATAACTCATAACTAATTACTATGATTAGTCCATTAGCATCTGTAGATTCTACCGCAAAAATCGGTAAGAATGTAACCATTCAGCCTTTCGCTTACATCGAAGGAGATGTGGAAATCGGTGACGACTGTGTGATTATGTCAAATGCAAGTATCCTCAAGGGTACGCGTTTAGGTAAAGGAAATAAAGTACACCATGGTGCCGTACTGGGTAGTGAACCGCAAGATTTTCATTACACAGGCGAAGCAAGTCGGTTGATTATCGGTGACAACAACGACATTCGTGAAAATGTGGTTATCAGCCGTGCCACGCACGAAAGCGGATGTACGCGCATTGGCGATAGTAACTATCTAATGGACGGTGTTCACCTCTGCCACGACGTACAAGTAGGCAATCACTGTGTACTGGGAATTAAGAGCACGGTGGCTGGCGACTGCCACATAGACGACTGTACAATCCTGAGCAGTAATGTTATCCTACATCAGAATTGCCACATAGGCAGTTGGGTATTGATTCAGGCAGGTTGCCGCATCTCAAAAGATGTACCGCCTTATGTTATAATGAACGGCAATCCGGCAGAATATCACGGTATCAATGCGGTGGTACTCCAGCATAAGCATCAGGTTACCGAGCGTATTCTGCGCCATATAGTCAATGCTTACCGCCTGGTATATCAAGGGAATTTCAGCATACAGGACGCTTTACAGAAGATTGAAGATCAGGTTCCGATGAGTGATGAGATACATAATATCATCAACTTTATCCGTAACTCAAAAGGTATTGTAAAGTAAACCTCGGCATATAAGAAAAAAGGCTTGCAGAAGTCCTGTGAATAAGACATCTGCAAGCCTATATTTTATATACCGGTTTTATTACTATTCAGAGTATTATAACCCTCGTACCTACTTGAAACGCAACATCCCAAAAAATTCCGGACAATGGAAGTTCGGCTTTTCCAAATCAATGGGATTCCATGACAGGAAATGAGGAGTCTGCAACTTATCACCGCATTTATAGAAATTGGCACGAATGGCCTTACCGTCCAATGAGGTGATATTATGCATAAAGAAAGCGGAATAAGGTATCACCAAAGCCACTTCCCAACTGCAATCTCCTATCCGTTCCTCAAAATCTTCCTGCCCCAAAGAAGACCAACGCTGCACTTTATCAAGCACTTCCTGCGGTGCATGTTGACGGTTGGAGCGTCCTGCTCCCGCACCGATAAGCAATCTTCCAACACAGTTACATTCCATATTATAATATACTCCGTCTCCGGCAGGAATAGAAAAGAACTCCACACAGGCATCTTCCCAAACCGGCCCGTTGTCTTTGCCCGCTACTGCGCGTACGCTGGCTTCTTTCACTTTATAATGAATCAGGATAGCGTTGTCCGTATAAGCAATACGGAACTTTACGTCCGGACAGTATGGATATGCCGCCCAATTCACTGTATTAACCGGCTGAAAAGCCACTTTTTCTTCATCCAAAAGAGCAGGCACCGCTTCTACCGGTATATTTGCCATACTCACTTTCTTGACATCCAGTTCTTTCATCATCTTATTTTTAGGAGTTAATGCGAATAAGGGTAAGACACAGCAACCCATCATCGCCGCCATTATACACCTTTTCAAATGCATGAAGCTATGAATTTCTGCATTTCCGGAGTATGTTCTTCTACGCTTTGAAGCAGTTTGAATTGAGCCTTTGTGCGCACCAGGTTATGTTCCGGATATTGAATTTTATAATAAGTATCGCCATTGATATAGTCGGCCAGGAAACGCACGCACTGCATATAAGGGAACAGAGCAGCCGCATAGGGCAGGTTCTCTATCTCTACCGGCAGCAGGAAAGATTTGGCCGATTCCAGATAGCCTTTTGTGAATGCCTTGAATATTTCCATATTGAAATTCACATTCGCAAGGTCTTTATCATCTTCCAAACCGGTATTGGCTCCCGAACGCAGGAAATCGCCAAAGTCGGAAAAGACGAAACTGGGCATTACGGTATCGAGGTCGATGACACAAAGTACATTGCCACTTTCGTCAAACATCATATTATTGACTTTCGTATCACAATGGCAAACCCGCTTAGGTAACTTGCCTTCACGATGCAGGCGCTCCGCTTTGCACATTTCTTCTGCACGGCGCTCTATCTCATCCAGAAAATACCGTACTTCCTTTACACGTCCGGCAGCATCGGCCGCCACGGCATCGCGAAGCTGTTTCAAACGGAATTCCATATTATGGAAGTCGGGAATCGTCTCGCCCAGTTTATCGGGAATATCGGCAAGCATTGCCTGGAAATTACCGAAAGCTACGCCTGCATAATACGAATATTCGGGGTTAACCGTTTCGTAGGTCCTTGCATTGGGAATAAACGCCATGACACGCCAATAACTCTCACCATCATGCCAATAAGTCTTTCCTGTATCGGCAGGAAAGAAATGCAGCACCTTACGTTCAATGTCTTTCTCGCCTTTCTCTTCCAGTTTCTTACGGATATGAGTGGTTACGGCATTGATATTGGCCTGCAACATTTCTACGTTTTGGAAAATGGCATGATTGATACGCTGCAATACATAATCGGGGGCATCAGCCTCGAGAGTGCTTACTTTATAGGTGTCATTAATAAGACCGGCCCCTAAAGGATTGATTTCTTGAACTGTACCCTGCAATTGAAAATGAGATACGATAGATAAAAGGTCTTTCATGATAATAAATAAATTAATTTATGATACAAATATACGCTCTTTATTACATATAATAAGTTTATTATTGTCCGATGAACATCCAAAAATATACATTTAAACAAACATAACCGCAAAATCCAAATAATAAATGAGAATCTTTGTACAAAATATCCTTATATTTGTGACTGAAACCTTAAAAATGACTCAACGTGCAGAAGCTTATCATCAGATTATTCTTTATTTTAGCGAGTGCGGCTTTCGCAAATGTGTATGGGCAGAACATAACCTTTAACCACCTTACCACCGACGACGGATTATCTCAGTTTTCCGTAAACAGCTTATATGTTGATGAAAACGGCATCCTATGGATTGGCACACGCGAAGGGTTGAACCGTTACAATGGAGACGATATACAGACCTACAAGCTACAGAAGAACAATCCCAACAGCCTTTTCTGCAATACCGTATCCCGCATTACGGGCAATCATAACGGGAAAATATATCTGCTCTGCACCGAAGGAGTGGCGGAATTCAACCTTGCCACCCAAAAATTCACTACGTTAATACAAGGCAATATCAACAGCATCTATTACAATGACGGACTTTTTATCGGCAAAAAGAATGAAATATACCGTTATAACGAGGAAACTGGAAATTTCGACCTTTACTATCAACTCCCGGACCGAAATCTGGAAATAGTCTGTATACACATCAATAAGGATGTACTATGGCTGGGAACAACAACCAACGGCGTATACTGCCTGAATATTGACAAAAAAGAACTGACGCATCCCATTCAGAAAGGAAATATTACCAGTTTTTATCAGGACAGCGAAAGTGAATTGTGGATTGGCAGTTGGGAAGAAGGACTGTTCCGTGTAAAAGCAGACGGAACAATAGAAAACTTCAAATACAATGCCAAAGACCCACACAGTCTCTCCTCCAATTTCGTCAGGGCCTGCTGTGAGGACAATTTGGGCAATATATGGATAGGTACTTTCAACGGATTAAACCGATACAATAAAATAACCGGATTATTCCAGAACCATACAGCCAATGACACACAAGCCGACGGGCTCACCCACTCTTCCATCTGGTGTATCGTAAAAGATAACCAAGGTACACTTTGGTTGGGAACCTATTTCGGCGGTGTCAACTACTTCAATCCGGAATATGAAATCTACACCCGTTATTCCTACTCTTCCAACGAGAAGAAAGGGCTGAGCAATCCGGTTGTAGGACGCACCATTGAGGATAGAGACGGCAATCTGTGGATAGGAACCGAAGGCGGCGGACTGAATTATTACAACCGCCGCACACGCGAATTCAAATGGTATCGCCCACAGGAAGGACGTAACAGCATTTCGCATAATAATGTAAAAGCGCTTTATTATGATGCCGATAAAGAAATTATATGGATAGGCACTCATTTGGGCGGTCTTAACAAACTGGATATACGCTCAGGGCATTTTACCCATTACCGCATGGAAGAAGGTAATCCTAACACTCTTCCATCAGACATTATCCGCGATATCATTCCCTACAAAAGCCTGCTGATTATAGCCACACAAAACGGAGTATGCCTCTTTGACCCCGCTAACGGACAATGCCAACAACTGTTCAAAGATAGCAAAGAAGGAAAATCCATTAAAATGGTAGCAGATGTCACATTCGATTCGGAGGGTACACTATGGATTGCTGCCACTGGAGAAGGAGTATTCAGTTATCGTTTTGACACCTGCAGACTGACAAACTACCGCCATGATGCCACCAACCCGAACAGTCTCAGCAATAACAATGTGAACAATATAACGCAAGATAGCAAAGGCAACCTGTGGTTCTCCACCTCGGGTAGCGGTCTGGACTTATATCGCCCCGCAACCAATGATTTTGAAAATTTCGACAAGGAAAGGAACGGTCTGGCCAGTGACTGCATTTATGAAACACAAGAATCTCCCAGCAGCGGCAAATTACTGCTCATCACCAACGAAGGATTCTCCATCTTTAACTACAAAAATAAGACTTTTAATAATTACAGTGCTGAAAACGGTTTCCCGTTGACAGCCGTCAACGAAAATGCACTCTGTGTCACCTGCGACGGTGAAATATTTCTGGGAGGCATACAAGGCATGATTTCTTTCCATGAAATGGAACTGAACTTTACCCCAAAACCTTATAAGATTATCCTCTCACGGCTCATCGTCAACGGTAGGGAAATCTCTGTAGGAGATAAAACCGGCATCTTGCAGCACTCTTTATGCCACACCGGAGAGATAACCCTCAATGCAGACCAAAGCATGTTCAGTATAGAGTTTGCCACATCCAATTACATACCTGCCAACAAAGACGATATTATTTACAGACTGGAAGGCTTTTCCAATGAATGGACAAGCACGCGAGGGCTGCATACCATTACTTACACCAATTTGAATGCAGGCACTTACACATTGCTCATCAAGCCGGAAGGAAAAGACGAAAACCTTTGTCCGCAAGCACAGCTCACCATTCATGTATTGCCGCCGTACTACAAAACAACACTTGCCTACTTCATATATATCATCATAACGGGAGCGGTTCTGTGGTATCTGATACGCGCCTACAAATCAAAAATCAAACTACGCGAATCTTTGAAATACGAACAGAAACATATTCAGGATGTAGAAGCGCTGAACCAATCCAAATTGCGCTTCTTCACCAACATCTCGCATGAGTTCCGCACTCCTCTGACTCTTATTGTGGCTCAGGTAGAAACCTTGCTGCAATTACAGAACTTCACACCTGCCATCTACAACAAGATATTGGGCATTTATAAAAACAGTATCCAGCTACGCGAGCTAATAACCGAATTACTCGACTTCCGCAAGCAGGAACAGGGCCATATGAAGATTAAAGTCAGTCCGCACAACATCGTGAATTTTCTGTATGAAAACTATCTGCTGTTCCTTGAATATGCCAGTGCCAAACAAATCAACTTCAATTTTGAAAAAGAGACTGACGAACTCGAAGTATGGTACGACCAGAAGCAAATGCAGAAAGTTATCAATAACCTCTTATCCAATGCTATCAAGCATACGGAAAAAGAAGATACCATTACGCTCAGTGTAAAGGAAGAACGGAATAACGTTATAATTTGTGTAAAAGATACGGGAAGCGGTATCGATGCAAAGGAGATAGATAAGATATTCGACCGCTTTTATCAGATAGAACCGACCGGTTCTACTGATGCCGGCAAGAGCGGCACTGGTATAGGACTGGCTTTGACCAAAGGTATTATAGAATTACATCATGGTTCCATCCGTGTAGAAAGCGAACTTGGCAAAGGTACAAGCTTTATCGTTACACTACGCTTGGGTAACGAATTCTTTACAGAAGAACAAATCAACCGGAATCCGGATTGCGTACATCAGATTGAAATTTCCAAATCCGAAGCAGATGCTTTCCTGAAAACCGAACTGGAAGAAAATGCTCCCATCAAACGTATTCCGGATGCCAAACTATTGATTGTAGAGGATAATGAGTCCATCCGCGAAATGCTTGCCAACATCTTCAAGCCATTCTATCAGATATTGATGGCAGCCAACGGAGAAGAAGGCTGGGAACTGGTACGCAGTGAAATGCCCTGCATTGTGGTAAGCGATGTGGTCATGCCCAAAATGTCGGGTACAGAACTATGCAAACTCATAAAAACGGATTTCAACACCTGCCATATCCCCGTAGTGTTATTGACTGCACGCACTGCCATTGAATCGAATATCGAAGGATTGCGGATCGGCGCGGACGATTACATAACCAAACCGTTCAATACAAACTTACTGATATCCCGCTGCAACAACCTGGTGAATTCACGCATCCTCTTACAGGAAAAATTCAGCAAGCAACCGCAAACGGCTGCACATATGCTTGCTACCAATCCGATTGACAAAGACATTCTGGACCGTGCCATGTCTATCATCGAACAACATCTGGACGACACAGAATTCAATGTCAATGTCTTTGCCAGAGAAATGGCAATGGCGCGCACCAACCTGTTCACCAAACTGAAGGCCATTACAGGACAAACCCCAAACGAATTTATACTGACTATCCGTTTGAAGAAAGGTGCTTTGATGTTGCGCAATAATCCGGAACTGAACATTACGGAAATTTCCGATAAGATAGGATTCAGTTCCTCACGCTACTTCAGCAAGTGCTTTAAGGACATCTATCATGTCAGCCCGCTGGCTTATCGCAAAGGAGAGGAAGCTGATAAAGACGAGGAAGAAGCAGTAAATGAAAAATAAGAATTCTGCACTTTTGTACTTTTTATGATTCCGTGTGTACTCTTTTATACACACAGACCGAAAGATAGCGCATATCTTTGGACTTGGAATAAAACTTTAAAGTCCAAAGGCTATGAAATATTTATCTAATCTTCTACCGTATCTTCCAAGTACGGTCCTTTTGATAGGATGTGGCAATCCGTCTAAACAAGAAGCCAAGAGTGACCAACCGCAAAAGCCTAATGTTATCTACCTGATCGCTGACGACTTGGGCATCGGCGACCTCAGCTGCTACGGTGCCACTAAAATAAGTACCCCGAATATAGACCGCCTTGCCGGTCAGGGTATGCAATTCACCAATGCATATGCCACCTCTTCCACAAGTACCCCTTCCCGCTTCGGACTGCTTACAGGTATGTATCCCTGGCGGCAAGAGAACACAGGCATTGCACCGGGTAACTCCGAACTGATTATTGATACAGCTTGTGTCACAATGGCCGATATGTTCAAGGAGGAAGGCTATTACACCGGAGCCGTCGGCAAATGGCATTTGGGATTAGGTCCTAAAGGTGGCACGGACTTCAATCGCGAAATCAGGCCGAATACTCAAGACATAGGCTTCAACTATGAATTTATCATTCCTGCCACAGTAGACAGGGTTCCTTGTGTGTTCGTAGAAAATGCCCATGTTGTAGGGCTTGATCCCCAAGATCCCATTACTGTCAGCTACCAGCACAAAGTGGGCGACTGGCCTACAGGACTTGAAAATCCTGAATTGGTAAAGATGAAACCCAGCCAGGGACATAATAATACCATTATCAACGGTATCCCCCGTATCGGTTGGATGACCGGTGGCAAATCTGCTCTTTGGGTGGATGAAGATATTGCAGATATCATTACCGGAAAAGCCAAAGATTTTATCGTTGCACATAAAAACGAACCTTTCTTCCTGTATATGGGTACACAAGATGTACACGTTCCCCGAGTCCCCCATCCGCGTTTTGCAGGGAAAAGCGGTTTAGGACCGCGTGGTGACGTTATTTTACAACTGGACTGGACAGTCGGCGAGATCATGCACACCCTCGATAGTCTGGATATTGCTGATAATACAATCTTCGTATTATGCAGCGACAACGGTCCCGTCATTGATGATGGTTATCAAGACCAGGCCTTTGAATTGCTGAACGGTCACACCCCCATGAAACATTACCGGGGCGGCAAGTATAGCGCATTCGATGCCGGAACCCGTATTCCATTTATCGTACGCTGGCCGAATGGTATCAAACCGGGCAAACAACAGGCTCCATTTTCCATGATTGATGTATATGCTTCATTTGCAGCCCTGCTGAATCATGAACTTCCTACAGGTGTTGCCCCTGACAGCCGCGACCAACTCAACAACTTCCTTGGCACGGATACCATCGGGTGCGACTATGTGGTACAACAGAATCTGAATAATACTCTATCCATCATTCAGAATAACTGGAAATACATCGAACCGAGTGACAAACCGGCTTTGGAACATTGGACTAAAATGGAAACGGGAAACAATCCCCAACCACAACTTTATGACTTATCTGTAGACCCTTCCGAAAAAGAAAATTTGGCTGGAACTCACCCTGATAAAGTAAAAGAGCTGGCTATTCTGCTGGAAAAAGTAAAAGCTGCAAAAACCAAGTAAATAAGGACTAAGCAGAGCACCGATTGTCCGCAGATAATGTACAATATCAGATTATTTGCGGACAATTAGTGAATATCTCTACCTTTATTAGCCTATACTTTTGCGAAGAGATTTTCCGATTTTGAACAAGACTGATAAAAGCCTTTTTTTAAATAACCAATTAAATTAATATTTATGAAACAGAAATCTAATCTATTCAAAACATTAGGTATTATGTTGCTCTTTGTGCTATTCGCCACACAAGCTAATGCACAAAACATTACAGTAACAGGTACAGTAAGTGACAATTTAGGTCCTGTGATTGGTGCTTCCATACAAGTGGAAGGAACCAGCAACGGATGTATTACAGACATTGACGGAAATTACACACTTCCCAACGTACCGTCCAATGCGACTCTCGTATTCTCGTATATCGGTTATCAGACCCAAAAAATAGCAGTAGCCGGCAAAACGCATATTAACGTAACGCTAAGTGAAGACAGTCAATTATTGCAAGAAGTGGTGGTAGTGGGCTATGGCGTTCAACGTAAAAGTGACTTGACCGGTGCCGTGGCTTCCGTAAAGACAGCCGATGCATTAAAAAGTACCCCGACAGGTAATGTATCCGATGCCTTGCAAGGACGTATGGCCGGTGTATCCGTACTCTCAGGTTCCGGTGACCCCAGCGGCGACAACACCATCCGCGTCCGTGGTATCAACTCTATTACGGCAGAAACAGGACCGCTTGTTGTAATTGACGGATTCATCGGTGGTTCTCTCCAGTCATTGAACCCTGCGGATATCGCCTCCATTGAGGTATTAAAAGACGCTTCAGCAACAGCCGTATACGGTTCACGCGGTGCCAATGGTGTTATCCTGGTAACAACCAAAAATCCTGAAAAGGATAAGCTAACTGTCTCTTTCAACGCATTTGCCAATATTAAAACCGTTGCCAAATACCCCGATAACCTCTCTCCGTACGAATATGCCAACTTGGTAAACGATTACGGTAAAGAATACTTTGGCTATGGCGATAATCATTTTTACAGCCCGGAACAACTCGAAGCATTCAAATCCGGCAAGGCAGGATATGACTATTCAAGAGAAATTTTCCGCAGCCCGGCAGTTACTCAGAACTATGAACTTTCCATTGCCGGTGGTGGTGAAAAAACAACGTTCTTAGCCTCTCTCCGTTATCAGGACGACCAAGGTATCATTAAAGAATCAGGAAGCCAAATCTACAGCTGGCGTTTAAAGGTAGATACCAAAATCAAGAAATGGCTGAAAGCAGGTTTGAATATATACGGTCACTATCGTGAAACAAGCAAACCCCGTATTACCGAATACGATGGCTTGATACAGCAAAGCATGTACTTTCCAAGTACCATCGAACCCAAAAACGAAGAAGGAGAATATAACAATAGCTTCTTCGATGGTGGCAAGGCATACAATCCTATGGGATACATCTGGGAATCCAGCAACTCTAACAAAACAATCAATAACCGCATACAGGGCTATGTCCAGTTCGATATTCTGGACGGTTTGAGTTTCCGCTCTCAACTAGGCGTGCTTTTTGATAACAGACTGAATACTTCGGTAGAAAACGAAGACAGTTATTATTCCTACAAAAACAGTCTGACTCAAGGACAGGCACGTAGCTATTGGAATACTTCATGGCTGAATACCAACACTTTGAGTTATGTAAAGGAATTCAATGAAAATCACCGTATCAATGCAACTGCCGTATTCGAGCAGTCTTATGACAACAACTACAACCATACCGGTACAGGATATAACTTAGACTATATCGACATGATCGGTGTCAATAATCTGGCATGGTCCGATTCAAACCTCGCAGCCATTGCATCCGACCGCAGCATCAATACCCTTATGTCAGGAATGTTACGTGTCAACTATGTATTCATGAACCGTTACATGCTTACCGCCTCTATCCGTGCCGATGGTTCCTCACGTCTGAAAGATAAATGGAGTTACTTCCCTTCTGCTGCATTGGCATGGGATTTGAAGCAAGAAAATTTCTTGAAAGAGAACAGTTTCATCGACCAACTGAAACTCCGTTTGGGATACGGCTCCGTAGGAAACCAAGCTGTAGAGGCTTACCGTATCTATTCCAAAATGACGCCTGTTACCGTTACTACTCCAAACGGGAGTTCTTCTACCGCCTATAAGATAGACCGACCGGCTGCTCCTTTCCTAAAATGGGAACGCAACGACCAGTTCAATGTCGGAGTTGATTTCGGTATTCTGAACGGTCGCGTACGCTTAACAGCAGACTGGTATAGCAAATTGTCAAAAGATATTTTGCTGGAAGTGGCACGTCCCTCACACATGGGATATACTGCCATCCTTGATAACGCAGGTGAAATCAAGAACACAGGTGTTGAGTTTACAATCAGTGCAGATCCTTTCAGTGATAAAGAATTCAGCTGGCACACAGACCTGACGTTATCTCACAACAAAGGTACGTTCAACAAGATTCCGACAGCCAACCACCGCCAACAACAGGCCGGAAACTTCCAAAACCAGATATTCCAAATGATTGAAGGAGAGAAGTTAGGTTCATTCTGGGGATACACATTCGCAGGAGTATGGCAGGAGGATGATGTAAATGCTCCATTCGTAGATGCCAATGGTCAAACAAACGGCAAAACCAACGGAGAAGTGTACAAAGTAAAACCGGGTAACTCCAAATATGTAGATGTCAACAAAGACGGCGTATACAATGATGCAGACCAAGGCATTATCGGATGCGGACAACCGACATTCAACTGGGGCTGGAACAATACATTCAATTACAAAAACTTTGACTTCTCGTTCTTCGTAGTAGGTTTCCATGGATTTGACATCTACAATGCCACTCACCAAATGGGATATAACCTGATTAAGAGCCAACAAATGGCAGGCGTAACCCCTATGCGCGAGTTGCTGAACCGTTGGACACCGACCAACACCAATACAGATATACCGGGATTCGTGAAAGGCGGAACTGAAAATAAAGACTTCTTCAGCACGCGTTTCGTTGAAAACGGAAGTTTCATCAAGATGAAAAGCATCACATTAGGTTATACTCTTCCTGAAGCAACCTGCCGTTCATTGGGTATCAACAACCTGCGTGTATATGCCTCCGTACAGAATCCGTTCCACATCACCAAATACTCCGGTCTGGACCCGGAAGCTACTATGGGTAGTCCTTTGGTACAAGGTGTTGATTGGGGAGCCTATCCTAACAGCCGCAATTATTTAATCGGTCTGAATTTCTCATTCTAATGAATAACCTACTTAAATAAGAACAACATGAAGAAATTAATATATTTAACAGCAGTTGCCGGAAGTTTATTACTGACGACCTCTTGCGTAGACCTCACACAAGAACCCGAATCCTTTATCACAGAAGAAGAATACTGGAATACGGTAGACCAAGCAAGCCTTGAAAAAGCGGCAGACGCCCTTTACAGCGATTTATGGCAAGGAAATTACGGATTCAACAGCCGTCTGCAACGCATCAATGTATGTGCGGATGATATTACCTACCGTGCAGCCAAGGCCAATAACGAACTGGCTTATTATAGCAGACTGACTCCGAATCTTACAGCTAATGATGCTGATTTCTCAACTACTTGGACCCTGTTCTATAAGGTCATCAGCAGTTCCAACAAAATTATCAAGGGAACTACTATCCCCACCAACGAAAAAGAAGCCAAAGCATTTAAAGAAGTATTGGGCGAAGCCTATTTCATGCGCGGTCTTTCCTATTTCTATCTGACCCGTCTGTATGGCGATGTGCCTTTATTACTGGAAAACGATGAGGCAACCATCACCATGCCGAGAACATCAGTTGCCGAAATATACGATAAAGCGATTATTCCCAGTCTGACTACAGCTACCGAATGGTTACCCAACAAAGGACGTAGCGGCAACAGCACTCCCTCAAAATGGGCCGCAAAAGCATGCTTGGCAGATGCTTATATGACAATGGCAGGATGGCCGTTAAACAAAGGAACCGAATATTACGGTCTGGCAGCAGCCCAAGCCAAAGAAATCATGGACAATAAGGCCCAAGCCGGTCTTGTACTGACAGCCGAATATTCCGATTTATGGAAAGAAGACAAGAAAACAGAAACCAACGAAGTAATGTTTGCCCTGCAGCATAGTGCCAAACATAAGATAGCAAGTAACTACGGTAAATCTTACTATCCGAGCGATTATTCTCCTAATGCAGGATGGGCAGACTATTACGGCAATGAAGATTTCTTCAAGGCGTATCCCAATGATGACCGCAAAGAATGGAACTATATGACAGAATGGAAAATAAAAAGCGGAGAGATTATCCCATATACCGAAAGTGCAGACAAACTTCCCGCCATCTCCAAGTACTATGATTATGACGAAGGAGCCCCCGGTAAAAGTGCACAATCAAACGGTATAACTTGTATTTACCGCTATGCAGAAGTTCTTTTAATGTACGCCGAAGCTTCTACCCGTGCTACAAACTCTGTGAACCAAGATGCCCTGAATGCTATCCAGGAGGTACAGAAACGCGCCGGTTATCAAAACAGGCAAATAGAACTGACCACAACAACCGAACCTGCCGCATTCTTAGCAGCCGTATCCAACGAACGAGGTTGGGAATTCTTTGCAGAAATGAAACGCTGGTTCGAACTGGTACGTTTGGAAAAAGTAAAAGAGGTACGTGCTGAAGAATGGGATGCTTCCACTTTCAACACAAATCACCATTACTATTTCCCGGTACCTTATCAACAGGTAGACCTTGCCGGTTGGACCAATAATGCAGGATATTAATATACCACAAAACTTCTAACCTTATTTTTATTATCAATAATCTGATAAACAGACCTTAATCAATTTAACATGTAAAGAGGGAAGGATCGTGAGATTCTTCTCTCTTTTTCTTATAAACAATATACCCGGTATACGAAAAACCTGTATCTTTGTTCACATCCAATTAACGCTATAACATTATCACATTCATGAAAAGATATAAGCTGATACTTTTCTTTAATATTTTCATTCTTCTAACAGCATCTGCGCAAAAAATAGAAAACCTGGTTGAGTTAAAGCAGCAGTCGGAAAACCGTTTGTTTCACCGCCTGGATAAAGCCCCACGCACACCTGCCTTTGCATCCGAAGGTTATTGGGTATGGGGCAGCTCAATAGTAAAGGGAGATGACGGTAAATATCACATGTTCGTATCCCGGTTTCCCCAAAAATTACCATTTCATCCGGGATGGATGGTCGCGTCTGAAATTGTACATGCTGTGTCCGATATACCGCAAGGACCTTATCGTTTCAGTGATATCGCACTTCCCGCACGCGGTGCACAGTATTGGGACGGGCGTTCTACACACAATCCGCGCATATTGAAACAAAACGGTAAATATTATCTCATTTATATGGGATCTACACACCCGTTTGCCGAACCGACATACGCGCAGCTCACCTTAGACAGCCCCTGGTGCACCGTTGCCCGCGCCAATAAGCGCATCGGACTGGCTGTAGCCGATTCTCCATATGGTCCCTGGAAACGTCTGGACGAACCGATACTCAAAACCCAACCGGGTACATTCTATAGTTTCCTTACCTCAAATCCTTCTCCAATCATACAGGAAGACGGTTCAGTTCTCATGATCTTCAAAGGCCGCCATTACACTAACAATTACGAACATTCGGCAATGAGTCTCGGAATAGCCTATGCTCCTGCAATAGAAGGTCCTTACCATGTATTGAACAACAATCAGCCTATCTTTGAAGTAAACGGACAAGGTGAAGCCGAAGACCCTTTCCTATGGAAAGACACCGAAGGCTATCACATCCTATTCAAAGACCATGTAGCCAAATTTACAGGAGAACGGGGCGGTGGTGTTATGGCACACTCTGAAAACGGTATCCAGTGGACAGTAGACAAGGCTCCCAAAGCCTATTCCCGTACCATAGAATGGGAAGACGGAAAAGTGGAGATGCAAGGGCAACTGGAACGCCCCTTTATTTTCTTTGAAAACGGCAAACCTACTTACATTTTCTTTGCCACTATGGATGGTCCCGGCGGATTCGAGAATGCATCACACTCTTGGAATATGGTTATTCCTATAAAAGATAAAGAATAAAAACGTATCTTTGCGGTTATGAACAAGAATTTATTGCCTATCCATTTCTCTCCTCTTCAAGGATATACAGATGCTGCTTACCGACAAGCACATGCTTGTATCTTCGGCGGTATCGACACCTATTATTCTCCTTTTGTACGTGTGGAACACGGTGAAATCCGCCGAAAAGACATACGCGATATAAACCCGGAAAACAATCGGAATATACACCTGATCCCCCAACTGATTGCCCCCCAACCAAGCACGTTGGAACAGATTGTATCCCTTTTTATCGAGCATAATTACCAGGAAGCAGACATCAATCTGGGGTGTCCTTTCCCCATGCTGGCCAAACGGCATAACGGAGCAGGAATGTTGCCGTATCCCGAAGAAATAAAAGAACTACTGACTGCTGCCACAGAAAAATATCCTCAAATCCGTTTCTCAGTCAAGCTCAGATTAGGCTGGGAAAACGCCAATGAATGCCTTGCACTCCTACCGTTACTGAACACACTTCCCCTATCCCACATCATCCTGCATCCGCGTTTAGGGAAACAGCAATATAAAGGAGAGGTAGATTTAAACGGATTTGAGGCTTTTTATCATGGATGCGATAAACCCTTGTTGTATAATGGAGACCTGCATACAATAGAAGATATACAGACCGTTACCGAACGTTTTCCGAGATTGGCAGGAGTTGTAATAGGGCGCGGTCTGCTTGCCAATCCGGCTTTAGCTTGGGAATACCAACAAAACAGAAAGCTGTCTCCTGATGAAATGCTATCCAAAGTAAAACAGCTACATACAGCGATATACAACAGCTATGAAGAACAGTTACAAGGCGGTGAAACACAGTTATTGATGAAAATGAAGAACTTTTGGGAATATCTGCTACCCAACGGTAACCGTAAAGCTAAAAAAACTATACATAAAACCAGTAAACTAACCAATTACCGGATAGCAGTAAACGATTTGCTATCTTCATACCAATAAGAATAAAAACAGAGAAAGAAAGTGTGTCAAAATGCTTTTCGGTCATTATCGGCCTAACGTCTTCCAACGATGATTTAATACCAGAAATGAAAGAACATTCTAAGCAAAGTTAATGACAGGATGTAAGATTATCAGCATTTAACACACTTTCCGATTTACATATCCGGAATTAAATGCACCTCAGGACGTATTTGAACTACATGATGCAGTTTCATCCACTCATTCAAATAAGCACGATGTTGTAAGAGAATTTGCCGATACTTTTTCTCTATAGCCAAGTTCCTCATTTCTCCGCGGTCATTCACCATGTCATAAAGCTGCTCACGATACAACCCTTTATCATACAATACATATTTATAACGCGGAGT
Organism: Bacteroides stercoris ATCC 43183; assembly: GCF_025147325.1. NCBI lineage: Bacteria > Pseudomonadati > Bacteroidota > Bacteroidia > Bacteroidales > Bacteroidaceae > Bacteroides > Bacteroides stercoris. The sequence goes on along the minus strand of NZ_CP102262.1, from coordinate 889,565 downwards.
ACGCAAGGCCCAACCTCGGGCAACTCCTTTATCAAATGTAGTCTCACTGACAATATAAGGCTGGTGTACCTGTTGAGGATCAGCTTTTTCCACCAAAGGCCTAAAAGAGACGCCATGTAAACCTCCAGGAAGGGAAATTCCCGCCCAGTCACATACGGAAGCAAAGAAATCGACACCTTCATTAATAAGTTGGGGCATTTCTTTGCCGGCATTCTTCTTTCCGGGAAGGGTAACTATCAAAGGTACATTCACTACTTCTTCATATAAAGCCGATTTCTGGTTCCAATGATGCGCACCCATACCATCACCATGATCGCTTGTAAAGATAACTACCGTATTCTTCCACAAATCCTGTTTATCAATTGCATCGACAATCTTACCAATCTCAGCATCCACCTTTTCCACCAGCCGGAAGTAAAGGCTGCGATAACGCCGCCAATCATCAGGAGAATAATGACGGGTGGGATAAGCCGAATAGTTCAATGTCTGTTCATAATCTATTACATCGGCATCATAAGGATTACGGGCAAAATTTGAAGGAAGTCCGGGCCATTCATCTTGAGGAAGTTCGGGCAAATTGCCAAATGGCAAGTTCTGACTGCGCGCATACTCACAGATATTATGGGGATTATCAAAACCCACTACAAGAAAAAAGGGTTTGGAATGTTTCTGCTCAAGGAAAGCAACGGAAGCTTCAGCCAAGCCATTATCATTATGCGGATGAATGGTAGAAAAGCCGAACTCACCATCGGGCATGGAAGGGGTATGTACATGCCATTTTCCACCATAAGCACACTCATAACCGGCACGTTGCATTAACCAGCCTAAACTGGCAGTACGCAAAGAATCGGCCATAGGAACGTTGTTTCGGGAGAGTCCGACTTCGTGGGAAGTATGTCCTGTAAACATGGATGCCCTGGAAGGACCGCTTAACGGAGCGGAGCAATAAGCATTTTTAAATAAAATACCTGCCTGTGCCAAACGATCCATATTCGGCGTGTGTACATCTGTATTTCCCATACAACTCATGGCAGAAGCTGTCTGCTGGTCGGTTACAATATAAATAATATTAGGCAGCTCCTTTGCCCCCAATAAAGAGGGGGCAAAGGCAGTTGCACAAAACATGATATTCTTTAATTCCGTCATGACAAAAAAGATTTAATCAAAACCTATTTACGCAACAACTCTACATCAAAGCTTGCAGCATCCTTACACGTAAAACGCAACACTGTTTGTTTCTTATCTGCCGAAACAAGTTTGCAATACGGTGTTTCCGCTACTTTCCACCAACCTTTCAATGTAACAGTCACGGGAATTTCTCCACTCTCGTTATCAATCCACGGACGAGAATAGATACTCCGTTCAATCCGCTTTCCATCCTTATCAAAAGCCTCATCACTCGGACCGCGGTACAATGCCAAATCCGGCTGGGAAACAGTCAGTAACAGTTTGCCTCTATCTTCACGAATCATAACCAGACAGGAAGTATCCGCCTTCTGTAACAGACCGTCTGCAGGAAGCGTCTGAGGAGTTTCAAACAAAACATAAGAGGTAAGATTATCCGTCAAAGAACGGACTATGTGGGCATTACGATCCTGCTGAAGAACTTTATAGGAAGGCTTCTTCGCAAATGCTTTCAGGGAAACAGCGTCCGTACGGGGCAATACGGCATATTCATAAGAAGCGCCTCTCGGAGCCTTACCATGTTGCAGCGTCAAGGAAACCCAATCGCCCGAAGTCGGCTTTGTACTTCGTTCACCGACTGTAACCTGCGGGAAATTCTTTTCATATTTCGCACTTCTCATAGAGGATTTGGAAAGATAGTACCCTACCCCATTCGGATCGATATAAGTCTGTCCGTCACTCTTGTAACCATCCCAGTATTTATGATTCTCAGGAGTAATGGCTGCTAATTGGAAAACAGTCGTCTCGGTAGGATACTCTGTATTCGCATTCTCAATGTCCGTACCTAAACATACTATCGTACCGTCAAAGAAGTGGAAAGACTTACGGGCACGGTGAGAGCCGTTATATTTGTCATGCTCATGCAGCTTCATACCGAAGTTACCATTCAGGCGGGCCTGGGACAGCCCACCGGCAAAGGCCTCATCGGAATAAAGCATTTCTTCCATACCTGAGTAAACATCCACATTCAATACCTTGGCGCGCAATTGCTCAAAAGGCAGATGAATACTCGTCACTCCCGGAATGCGATTCCAGTCGAAGCCGTTTTCTTGCCAGCCACTAGTAGTAAAAGTCACCATTTCATCGGGTTTACCCGTTAATATCTGCATACTGCCATGTGCCAGATAACGGCCGTAGAAATTGGCGGGAAGATAGTGTTCGGCAGCCCACAGATAACGGGAATGTCCACGCACTACAGCCGCCCAATTATCCCGACGCTGTACGGAAACACAACCGTAGCCCAATGCAAGGTTGCCTTGCGGATCGGGTTCGGGGCGGAATCCCTGTGCTTCAAGCAGTTTCTTCATCTCCAACTCTTGACGAGTGGAAGCCTTCGGAAGATAATCAGGAGCATCTTCATCGGGCCTATTGACATAAGCCATCAAACGCAGATAAGCAGCAGCCATGTCGGCATCATATTCCTGCTTACCGTCCGGTGTTCCTGCAATAGCCATAGTAGCATATTGAATGGGAATCAGTTCTCCTTTTCCGTTAGGATGACGACCTGACATGGAAAGAGACCATTGCTTCAAATTACAATAAAACCGCATCGTGAGCAGCACGTTCTTAACAGTGGAATGCGCCAGTTCAGACACCTTGAACTCTGTTCCGCTCAATAAATAAATCATATTCGTGGCTCCATCCAACCCACCGACAGCATAAGCGGGATAGTTATTACGATGATGAAAACAAGCTCCATCTTTCTTGAAAGAACCCGACAAGCCTTGAGCCGGACGGCATCCATAATCCAACCAACGCGAGAAAGAACGCAGATATTGCAGCTTTTCCGGAGTATCCTCCATAATCAGGATACTGGCCATACGTCCCTGGGTCTGCGTATTGAAAGAATCTATATCTATACCGTTTACGGTAGGTTTAGGATAAACCTCGTTAGTGATGGCATACCAGCGCAGCGTGCGTTCGGCTTCATTCAGCTTGCCGGCTTCATTCAGTACCTCCTTCATCAGGAAATAGGCTACATAGAGTCCGCGCATACTGTAACCGTAATGATGGATGTTTCCCCAACAACTGCCGTAAGCCACACCTTGGTCGGTAATATGGTCGTACATGGCAAGGAACTTTTGCTTCAATTCATCCTGCGCAGCAACATCCGCTGCATTGTTATAGGCTATGGCAATACGTTTCATCAGTTTGAAATACTTGTCCATTTCCATACCCAGCTTGGTAAACATATCCTTATCCCAATTCGGTATCATACGTTCGTAAGCTTCCGCCTGACGCACCATGAAGATAGGCAGACCGCTCACTTTCCCGTTTTTGTACGTAATCTTATAGTAGTCATACTGTTTACGGATAGCCGTCATTTCCTTATCTGACAACTTTCCGGGTGTATAGAGCATATCCCTGAAGCGTTTTTCTATTTTCCGCATTTCCTGTTTCTGCGTTTCGCTAACGGCAGTCAAGGGTATATCCGGCTTCCACAAAGAATGTTCGTAAATAACAAGCCAATGATTGGTAGTTCCCTTATTCACAAACGGAACTTGCACGTCAGCCGTCTGCTGGCGGGCATCCACCTTACTGGCGGGTATAATATGATCTAAATATAACTTCCCTTTTGTATCGGGAGCAATAATACGGATTTCATTCATCCCCTCTTCCGGCGTCCCCACCATATCACGTTCATAGCACACCCATGCTGCACGCCAACCGGTAAAGTTGATTCCAAATGGGAAAGAAGTGCATTTCTTTCCATCTTTTAAAAATTCAAACTCTATTTTCTTGTCCTGTGCTTGCTCATTGTACACCCATACAATGAAAGCGGAAAGATAGGTATCTTTTCCGGTAGGGTCTTTTTTCTCGAACTTCAAATCCTTTTTGATAGAAAGCACAGCCCCCGGATTAAATGTCCAACTCAAGCTCTGCAAACCATCTTTATAATGTTCATCACTGATTTCCAAACGGGAATCCGTTCCCGAAATAAATACCGGTATTTGCGGGTCTTCAAAAGAAAGCAGTTTGTCATTCTTCACTACCTGGGCTTCTGCACTTACCGGTAACAAAGTCCCGAGGAGCATCCCTACTCCCATTGTCCATTTACTAAATTGCATCATATTTATTTACTTAAGGTTATTTATATGTTTCATTTTAGATACCCAACATCTCCTCCGCGTAAGTGAATCTTATAATTAAGTATTGTACAAAGAAAAAACTCTTTCAAAAAAAAGAGTGACATAAATCGTACAGAAGAGGTCTAAAAATGTCATAAGCCCTTATATCATACCTCAGACAACAAGCTGAAACAGAAAAAGAGTTGTCACTCCCATTTGTCTGTATCATATTAATTTACATATTATTGATTAGGAAGAAATAGCGGAAATACATTGGATACGGCTCTTTACGGGCCTGCGATAGAAATAAAATCTCGTATTGTTTATTATGCATTTTACACATATATTTGCGGTCAATATAAGATATAAGAAATTTATATCCGTAGTTTTTTTAACCTTAATTAGTTGTTTTATGAGAAAAAAGCAAGACCCGATTTCTCTACCCAAGAGAATTGTATTGGGAACATCCTTGATTTTAGCTTCTACCTACACTGTTGCATGGGCCGGCAATACCCAGAACGAAACGCCTCATCATCATGCAATAGAAAGTATTACTCAAGTAAAAACTGTGACAGGAGTCGTAACGGACCAGTACGGACCGGTTATCGGTGCCAATGTACATGTAAAAGGGAGTACTACTGGTACAATCACAGACATCGATGGTAAATTTTCAATTGAAGTTCCGGTTAACTCTGTCTTGGAAATTTCGTACATCGGTTTTCTTACCGAGGAAATTCAAATTACCGGAACAACCAAAAATCTGAATATCCATCTGAAAGAAGACTCCGAGACCTTGGAAGAAGTAGTGGTAGTGGGTTATGGTACTCAAAAAAAAGTAAACATGTCAGGGTCTGTTTCTTCTGTAAATGTAGGAGAACTGACAGAAAGCCGTCCCATTACCAATGTATCACAAGCTTTGGCCGGTGTAGCAGCAGGTGTGAGCGTTATGAGCGGCAGCAACCAACCAGGTAATGACAATGCTACTATAACAGTACGAGGACAAGGTACCTTGAACGAATCGGCTCCCCTGGTCATCATTGATGGTGCGGAAGCCGGCATCAATACGGTCAATCCTCAGGATATTGAATCTATATCTATCCTGAAAGATGCCGCCTCTGCGGCTATCTACGGTTCACGGGCGGCCAATGGTGTTATCTTAATTACCACCAAGCAAGGCAAGGCGGGAAGTATCCATATAGACTATAACGGCTACATATCTTGTACTTCAACCACCATTCCCCACCACATGGATCCGGTATCCAACTATGCCGATTACATGGAACTGATTAACGAAGGATATGAGCAGTCTGGCATGGCAAAGCCCTTTAAGGACCAGGCTCTTATTGAAGAATGGCGTGCTGATGCAGGAAAAAATCCGTTGAAATATCCCAATACCAACTGGCTGGAAGAAACCTTTAAATCCTCCGTTGCACACAATCATGTTATTTCCATGAACGGTGGTAGTGAAAAAATTAAATTCTACTCATCTTTCGGCTATCAAAACAATCCGGGTGTAATGGAAAACACCGGTTTTGAGAAATATAATGCCCGTCTGAATGTCTCTGCCGATGTTAAAAAATGGCTGAATCTGGCCGCTCAAGTCAGTGGCTACGTTTCCAACATGGATCCTGCAGCCAAGTATCAAAGTGAAGGAAGTACAGTAAGCGATGTATTTAAATTTGCCTCAGCCACCACTCCGGGTATGGTATTCCGTGCTCCCGACGGACGCTACGGTGCTATGAACAACTCGGAAGACTCTTCCCAATCAGCCAACAACAATCCATTGCTTCGTCTGAACTCCGTGGACGGTAACATTCACAAGACCAATGTACGAAGCCGCTTTATAGCAACACTCAAACCATTCAAGGGTTTTACCCTGACAGGCTCCTACTCCTATGAGTTTGTAGATGAAGAGCGAAGCAGCAAACCGGTCTTCCTTGAAGGTTGGGACTTCAGAAATGAAATAGTAACTTTCACCAATAAGAAGAAAAGCAGCATCATGAACTACGACGGAAAGATAGACCGATTCTTCAATGATGTAGTAGCCCGTTATGAAACTCGCCTGATAAACGATGCGTTAGGTATCAATGCAATGTTGGGTGCCAGCCAGGAAAAATACCGTTCACACAATTTTAAAGCTACTAAATATGATATGATAGATACCAGCCTTGGAGTACTTAATGGTGCTATCGGTGATGCATCTGCCAGTGGAAGCAGTGCAGAATGGGCCATGCGTTCTTTCTTCGGTCGTGTCAACTTGGATTGGCAACAGAAGTATTTGCTGGAAATCAATTTGAGAGCCGACCAATCTTCCCGCTTCCTCAAATCCAAACGTACCGGATACTTTCCTTCCGCATCTTTTGCATGGCGTTTAGAACAGGAAAAATTCATGGAAGGATTAAGAGACAAAGGATTGAGCACACTGAAGCTGCGTTTGTCTTACGGTTCGTTAGGCAACAATGCAGTGGGCAACTATGATGCCCTGGCTTTATATGCCAACAAAAACGATGACGGTGCTTTCAACTACAGTCTGAACAATTTAGTGGCATTAGGTCTGGCACAAGCCCGTATTGCCAATCCTAATTTAACCTGGGAGTCAACTTATATGACCAATGTAGGTATTGATTTCGGGCTATTCAACAATCGTCTGACCGGTACAATGGATTACTTCCACAAGAAAACCAAAGATATCCTCATCAATCTCCCCGCACCTGCCGTACACGGTATCGCATCCATTCCCAAACAAAATAGTGCAGAGGTGTGGAACCAAGGTGTGGAACTTACACTGGGTTGGCAAGATAAAATAGGAGATTTCTCCTACTCGGTAAACGGAAACTTTACTTATGTAAAGAATGAAGTGACCAAATATAAAGGCAAAGACAAAGGTGGCATTACCTACAGCGGCGCTAATATCATTTGGGAAGGACATGCTATCAATTCACAATACCTGTTGCGTTGCGACCGCATCATCCAAACCGATGAAGATTTGGCATTGGTACAGCAAATGATAGACAATGCTCCGGTGGTAGACGGCAAAAAAGTTGATCCGTTCGCAGCTTTCGGTACTCCGCAAAAAGGTGACTTGCTTTACAAAGACATCAATCAGGACGGTATTATCGATATGGATGACCGCGAAATCGTAAGCGATGGCCCGAACCCAAAATTCCAATTTGGTCTGAATCTGAATGCTTCTTATAAGGGGATTGATTTTGCCATGCTGCTGCAAGGGCAAGCCGGTGCTAAAATTTACTGGCAAAATGATTTGGCCAATACCCCCAGTGTACGCCACGGCTATCAACTGAACAAGGAAGTGGCAGACGGCAGATGGTACGAAGGCAGAACAGATGCAACCTATCCGCGCCTGCTGGAATACCAAGACCAAAGAAACAAACAAATGAGCGACTTCTACCTGGAGAATCTGGCTTATCTGAAAATACGTAATATCCAACTGGGGTATACGCTTCCAGCCAAATTAACCAAGAAAATTTCATTAGAACGTCTTCGCTTCTACGGTAGTTTGGAGAACTTCTTCACTTTCACCTCTTTCAGAGGCTTCGATCCTGAAATAGGAGGAAGCATTGACTATCCTGCCATGAAAAATGTAGTATTCGGCATTAACCTTAGCTTTTAACCAATAACATTGAATAAAATGAAAAAATATAAACTCTTTATCACATTGGCTGCTTCTCTATTCCTTACAAGCAGCTGCTATGATTTGGATGTATATCCTGAAGACCAATTGAGTTCGGGAACCTTTTTCCAGACTCAAGACCATGCAGACCAAATTATGATGGGTGTCTACAGCCAAATGCAGTCGGATGATATTTTTGGACGTCAGTTCGGTCTTGACTGTTTGGGTGGCATCGGCAGCGGATATGACCCTGCATCATACGCAGTTATAGGTCGCGGTACTTATAACTCTACTTCCGGATTAGTAACCGGAAAATTCAAAAATCTGTACGAAGGCATAGCCCGTGCCAATATCTTGCTTCAAAACGTAGACCGGTGCGATATGAGCGATGAGCTGAAACTGAGATACAAAGCTGAGGCCCGATTTATGCGTGCACTCTATTATTTTACTCTGATGGACTTCTTCGGTCCTGTACCTGTTTATGATGAAAGCACTATCGTAGCCGAAGATTTCATGAACATGCTGGAGCCAAGAAAAAGTCTGGAAGAAGTACGCAAATTTATCATTGACGACTTGGACAACGCCGATACTTACCTGCCTACAGAATGGGATGCGTCCAATGCCGGTCGAGCTACCAAGGCTGCTGCCATGTCGCTGAAGGGTAAAGTGCTACTCTATGCCAAAGAGTATGAAGCCGCCAAAGAATGTTTTGAGGCTGTTGTAACAAACAAGGAAGGCAAATATGGCGAAAAAGAACTCTACCCGGATTATGCAGGCTTGTTCAAACCGGGTGGTGATGAAAGCAGTGAAATGATTTTCGCCATTCAGAACATAGGGGGTGTAGGACAGGATTTCGGTATGCCCACGACTTTCTATATGGGTAGCCGTGCTTCCTATGGAAGTTGCTGGAACAATGTCATGGCCTCTATAGATTTTGTAGACAGCTATGAATGTAAAGACGGAAAGCCCTTTAACTGGAACGACTACTTCGAAGGTTATAACGAGAATATAGATATAAGGAAAGAAGTACTCTATGCCAAGCTGGACAACAGCAAAAAAGTGGTAACTTATCCTGCAAGCCGCGAGAAGCTATTGGAAATGTACGAAAATCGCGACCCGCGTATGAAAGCATCTATTATTCTTCCCTACACACACTATGCCGGCTGGGTGAAAAATGCGCCGAAAGATACAGAATTCATTCTCCTGGAAAAACAGGGTGATGCCCATGAAAACAATGGTTTCATCCGTGTCAATCAGAATTATCAGCTCTATCTCTGGAGAAAATTCGTAGCAGAGGGCAACATGGACGGTGCTATCAATAACCGTGCCGACACTCCGATTAACTTTCCTATCATCCGACTGGCCGATGTGTATCTGATGCTCGCCGAATGTTATAACCAGATGGAAAACGGAGATCAGGAAAAAGCTGTATATTATATCAATAAAGTCCGTAACCGTGCCAGTGTAAATATGCCTGAAATCAATAACGGTGATTCTTGGATGGAAGCAAGAACCAAAGAAGAAGTATTTGCCCGTATCCGTCATGAACGCGCTGTAGAACTGGCAGCAGAAGGCTGGAGCTTCAGTGACATGAGACGTTGGGGCTTACTGGAGGAAGTGGCAGGCCCGGTGAAAGATATCGTAAACAAGAAACTTTATGACCGTGTAGTCAACGAAAGAGACTATCTATGGCCTATTCCGCAGGACGAAATAGATAAGAATCCCAATTTACGCCCTAACAATCCGGGATGGTAATATACACCGGATATGATATAATACTCTGAAAGAAAAAAATCAATACCGGAGTCAGATACAAAAAAGTCCATCGGAAATTATCCGACGGACTTTTTTTATTGTTTGCCCCAATGCAAAAAGCACATGTCCTTGTGCAAAAATCCAAAAAACGACAGCAGATGTTACGGATGAAGCTCCTCAAAGCTTTTATTCTCCTCCTGCATTGTACGGACAGTCTCTTCCAGCTCCCCGATAGGCAGGTCGAGATTATACCAATCATTATAGCAGTCGGTCACATACCAATTACCGCCCACCAGCTCAAACACAACGCGGAGCGAAGGCTCCGACTCATCATACCCCGCCTCAAATTCTTTATAGGCAGGTTCATCCCGGGTAAAACGTGAGATGTAAACTCCTCCTTCCTCTTCTGTGATACGTCCTTCTTTCAATGTTTCACTATCCAGCAACGCCCATTTATCACGGGTAAAAGGAAAAGTCTGCTCTGTCTCGCCGTCATCCTGCAACAATATGATAGGCGATTTCAAAGGAAACTTGATACGTGAATACTGAAATGAAGCACTGGATGTAAACTTATGGAGAAATGACTTGAAATCCTCTCCGGCTGCCAGACTGTTGAAAGTTGAGAGCATAAACGCCATGCACAGACAAACAACAAAATTAATAGCTTTCATAATAGATACGAGTTATTCCGATTTAAAGTGCAAATATACGACAAGCCGGAAATTTACAATGAAAAGCCGGCGGGAATTTACATCTGTTACTTCTTACCCCTCAAATACTCATAACCGAAGCGGCAGCGCAAACAGTCCTTCCTGTCGCAATATTCTTTTTGAAGCTGAAGCAAAGCCTGTGAGTCGGCCGCAGTATAAACGGGAAGTCCGGCTCCACTCCACAGACGGGTGACATGATTGTTCTCGGCTTTCAATGCTTCAAGAAAACAAGTTGCACGGTCACAAAGCCGTTCATCTGCTCTGTGCATTCCGTAAGCATACAGAAAAGGGATAACGGTGTTGATAAGAATAAGGTTCAAAGCATTCTCTCCCAAACGCTTTTCTTGATGGGGCGAGCTTTTTTTAAACATAAAATGTGTCTCCCAATAGGGCGAAGTCCGTGCGGATATTATCTTCTTTATATCTTCCGCAGTTTCGGCCGCCATAACTCGTGAAAACAAAGATTGTTCCTTATGATACAGCCAGGCAAGCTGTGCCAGGCGCACATGGGGGAAATTGCCGGGACGCAAACGTAAAAAACGCCACCGGTCACTACTCACTGGAGCTGACAATTCGAACTTGCGCTGCAAATAATGAAACTCTTTCTGAAGTTCCCGGTAGTAACAATCCTCCTGCCAATCTTCTTCCAAAAGTCCGGCCTGTCCTAAAAAGAACGCCTCTACCTGAAAAAGGCTATCCCGATGCTTGTCTACTGCACGGAAAGGCAGATGAGCGGCCCACGCTTCAAAAGCATCGCCATTCAGACCGAAACCCAGATTACGGGCAAGGGTAATAAAGAATACATCTTCCCAATGATTGTTGCAACGCTCCAGACGTGCGGCAATGGCCTGTGCCTTTTGTTCAAAACGCTCTACCTGCAAAGCCGATAACCAGGAATGGACCGTCAGTTTCGGTAAGGAAGCAAGAATGGAATAACAAGGAGGGTATATTTCCGTCTGACGTAATTCGTCATAACGCCGGCGGACATTGTCCGGACAGTGCAACAGTAGCTGGGGAACAATACCGCCGTTGGCATAGTACACCTCGCAATCCGACTCGCCCACCACATGCAGAATAACATTATCGTAAACCGTATCCCGGTTATGTCCGTGACGAAACCAGTCCGAAGCCTGCGTATGCAACTCAACGTTACCCACCCAAAGCGTACCGTTTATTTTCAGTTTTGCGTTAAAGAAATCGGGGCCTGCATCAGTATTCGGCAAACCGGGATCTATCACTTCGACCGGCTGTCCGGAGGTTGTCTGGAGAGGCATTAAAGGAAATATCTTATGCTTCCAAACGTAATGCAGCAATTGTTCCATTGTTAACTTATCGTTAATGTTGTGCGCAAATGTAAGAAAAAGATTACCTTTGCGACATATAGTTCGTTGATAAACTGAATAAAAACCAAAGAAACAATGAAAATCGCATTAATCGGTTACGGAAAAATGGGTAAGGAAATCGAGAAGATTGCCTTAAGCCGCGGACACGAAATTGTCAGCATCATCGATGTGAATAACCAGGAGGATTTTGAATCGGCCGCATTCAAAAGTGCCGATGTCGCCATAGAATTTACCAATCCGACGGCAGCCTACAACAATTATATGAAAGCTTTCAAGGCAGACGTAAAATTGGTTTCGGGCAGTACAGGCTGGCTGGAAGAACATGGTGAAGAGGTAAGAAAGCTTTGTTCCGAAGGTGGAAAAACCCTGTTCTGGTCATCTAATTTCAGTCTGGGAGTAGCCATATTCTCGGCCGTCAACAAATATCTGGCGAAGATCATGAACCGGTTCCCTGCTTACGACGTAACAATGAGCGAAACTCACCATATACACAAGCTGGATGCTCCAAGCGGCACTGCCATTACCCTGGCCGAAGGTATTCTGGATAATCTCGACCGCAAAAGCCGTTGGGTAAAAGGTACCTTGCAAGCACCGGATGGAACCGTGTCAGGCTCTGTCGAATGCGCTGCCGACGAACTTCCGGTCAGCTCTATCCGCGAGGGAGAAGTACCGGGCATTCACAGCATCCGCTACGATTCAGAGGCAGACAGCATCACCATTACCCATGATGCCAAGACCCGCAGCGGCTTTGCTTTGGGAGCTGTGTTGGCAGCAGAATATACAGCCGGCAAACAAGGTTTCTTAGGCATGAGCGATTTATTTCCATTTTTAAAAGACTAAAGTATTATGAGAAAAGCAACACGTGCCCAATGGGTCAAATTCGGCATAGTTACCCTGCTCTACCTGATGTTCCTTGTCTGGGTGAAAAGTTGGTGGGGACTGATTGTACTTCCTTTCATATTTGACATCTACATCAGCAAGAAAATACCTTGGAGTTTCTGGAAAAAATCCAAGAATCCGGCTGTGCGTGGCATTATGAGTTGGGTAGACGCCATTGTATTCGCTTTGGTGGCTGTTTATTTTGTGAATATCTACATATTCCAGAACTATCAGATACCTTCGTCTTCACTGGAAAAATCATTGCTGGTGGGTGACTTTCTGTATGTAAGTAAAATGAGCTACGGTCCGCGTGTACCGAACACACCGCTTTCCATGCCGTTGGCACAACACACTTTGCCGATATTCAACACCAAATCGTACATTGAATGGCCGCAATGGGAATACAAACGCGTACCGGGTTTCGGAAAAGTGAAGCTGAATGACATTGTCGTGTTCAACTTTCCTGCGGGTGATACGGTAGCGCTTAACAGACAGCAAGAAGATTTTTACAGCCTGGCTTACAGGGAAGGACAGCGCGTATATCCCAATAAAATCAATATGGACAGTCTGACGCGCGACCAGCAGCGTACCGTCTACGACCTTTATTACAATGCCGGCCGTAATCTGATCCGTACCAATCCGCAAATGTACGGTGATATTGTGGTACGTCCGGTCGACCGCCGCGAGAACTATGTAAAACGCTGCGTCGGCCTGCCGGGAGATACCCTGCAAATCAAAGATACACAAGTGTACATCGACGGAAAAGCCATCGAGAATCCGGAAGAGATGCAGCTCAACTATTTCGTACAGACCACCGGCCCGTACATACCGGAAGAGATGTTTCGCGAATTGGGCATCAGTAACGACGACCAGATACTGATGACCGATGACTTCAATTATGAAGAAGGACTTATGCAGATGGGATTGGACCGCCGCGATGCTCAAGGCAGACTGACTCCGGTGTACCACCTGCCCCTCACCCAGAAAATGTACGATACGCTCGCCGGCAATAAAAAACTGGTCAGCCGCATCGTCATGGAACCGGAAAACCTTTCAGGACAAATGTATCCGCAAAACCTCTATACAAAGTGGACACGGGATAATTACGGTCCAGTCTGGATACCGGAAAAAGGTGCGACCATTACCCTGAACAAAGATAACCTGCCCATTTACGAACGTTGCATCGTAGCTTATGAAGGCAATACACTGGAACAAAAACCGGACGGTATCTACATCAACGGACAAAAAACAGACACCTACACCTTCAAGCTGGACTACTATTGGATGATGGGCGACAACCGCCATAATTCCCTTGACTCCCGCTACTGGGGCTTCGTACCGGAAGACCACGTAGTAGGTAAGCCTATCGTTGTCTGGCTCTCATTAGATAAAGACCGTGGTTGGTTTGATGGAAAAATCCGTTGGAACCGCATCTTCAAGTGGGTACATTAATACAGTGACCGGAAGTTAGCGATCAATACACACTATGCGGAGAAGGAATTGGAAGATTGCAGCTACCCTGACCGGAGTAATACTTACAGTGATATTGCTCCGGAGCTGCGTTGCAACTTCCTATCTGATTCCTTCCACAGGAATGGAAAACTCACTGTACCGCGGTGAACGCATCCTGGTAAACAAATGGAGCTACGGACTACGGTTGCCTTTCATAAGCTTATGGGGGTATCACCGTTGGGGCGACAAACCAGTACGTAAGGATGACATTCTTGTATTCAATAACCCTGCCAACCTCTCACAAACAGCAATCGACCAGAGAGAAGTATACATCGGCCGTTGCCTGGGAGTACCGGGAGATACTTTATGGGTAGATTCTCTTTTCTCCGTAATTCCTTCGGAAAAAAACGCTCCCGACCAGAAGTTCCTTTATACATATCCCCGGAAGAAAGAGAAGCAGTTAGACTCACTGCTCACTATCCTTTCTATCCGCCCCAACGTATTATTGGGACAGGATACGGCAAAAAACGTACGCAGCTTCAGCAGGTACGAGTATTATCTGTTGGAACAGGCTTTAGGAACAAACAACTGGATAGAGCCTGCCGATAAAGAAGACTCGGTTGACGTACTGAAACCTCTCATCATCCCCGGCAAAGGGAAAGCCGTACGTGTATATCCCTGGAACATGACACTGCTGCGCAACACATTGGTGTTGCATGAAAGGAAACGGGCAGACATCAAAAATGATACACTATACATAGAAGGAAAACCTGTACAGCATTGTTACTTTATGAAAGATTACTATTGGGTGGGTGCCAACAACTCGATAAACCTGTCAGACTCCCGTTTGTTCGGACTTGTCCCCAAAGACCATGTCATCGGAAAGGCCGCCGTCATCTGGTTCTCAAAGGAGCAGGATACGGGATTGTTCAACGGGTATCGCTGGGACAGGATATGGAGAAAAATAAAGTGATAATCAAACAGCCAAATGATAAAGTACCAGGCAGTAACTCCTGCCGGTTCTTATTTTTTAATTTTTAATTCTTAAATGCTCAATTCAAATGACCGTCTATCTTTCTTCCGCCTATCTGGCTCCGGTTGAATACTATACCAAACTGTTGGCATACGACCAAATATATATCGAACAGCACGACCATTATACCAAACAGACGTATCGTAACCGTTGCACTATTGCTGCGCCCGACGGTGAACTTGCCCTTTCCATTCCTACAGTCAAACCCGACACACCGAAATGTCCGATGCGTGATATCCGTATCTCCGACCACGGCAACTGGCGTCATCTGCACTGGAATGCCATTGAATCGGCATACAACCATACACCTTTCTTTGAATATTACAAAGATGATTTCCGCCCTTTTTATGAAAAGAAATATGAGTTTTTAGCCGATTTCAACGAAGAACTTTGCCACCTCGTCTGCTCCCTGATAGACATACAGCCAACTATAGAACGTACCTCAGAGTACAAAGCTATATTTACACCCAACGAAGTAGATTTTCGTGAACGCATTCATCCTAAGAAAGACTTCCGCTTGGAAGATACGGATTTTTTTCCGCAACCCTACTATCAAGTGTTTCAGGAAAAACTCGGCTTCCTGCCCAACCTCAGCATTATCGATTTGCTGTTCAATATGGGACCGGAAAGCTTATTGATATTGCAACAAAGCAATTCATCTGTTCATTCCAATTCCATCACCTGATACAAATTATATAAATTCTGAGACTTTTCTAACAATAAGAGAAGTATTAATTCCATATCTTTGCCATACAAACCTAAAGAATACACATCTGTATAACTAAATACATAAATCATGAAAAACTTATTCGACATTAAAGACAAAGTAATCGTCATAACAGGCGGTTGTGGCATTTTAGGAAAAAACATCGCCAACTATCTGGCCGAGCAAGGAGCTAAAATCGTGATTCTGGACCGTGTGGAAGAGGCAGGCAGGGAACTGGAAGCCGAGCTTAACCGAAAGTCCGAAGCCCTGTTTCTCGTAACCGACGTACTGAACAAGGAAGTGCTGGAAGAAAACAAGAAAGCCATCCTCGAACACTTCGGCACTATCGATGTGCTGCTGAACGCCGCAGGCGGCAACATGCCGGGCGCTACCATCGCTCCGGACAAGACCGTGCTCGACCTCGATGTGGACGCATTCCGCAAAGTGGTAGACCTGAACCTCTTCGGTACGGTGCTTCCCACCATGGTGTTCGTAGACGTCATGGCAAAGAACAAGAAAGGCGCCATCGTTAATTTCTGCTCCGAATCCGCCCTTCGTCCGCTGACGCGCGTGGTAGGTTACGGTTCCGCCAAAGCGGCCATCGGCAATTATACACGCTATATGGCGACCGAACTGGCAACCAAATTCAGCCCCGAACTCCGCGTGAACGCCATTGTTCCGGGATTCCTGCTCACCAACCAGAACCGTGCGCTGCTCACCAACCCCGACGGTTCGTACACAGACCGTGCAAAGACCATCATCGCCCACACTCCGTGCGGACGCTTTGCCGAACCGGAAGAACTGTTCGGAACCATCCACTACCTCATCAGTGATGCTTCCAGCTTCGTGACCGGGGCACTCTCGGTGGTGGACGGCGGTTTCGACGCATTCTCCATCTGATGAAATCCGTGAGAGTATGCCAAAATAAAACTCACTTGCTATCTGTTTCTTTTTTAGGCACGGATTACACGGATAGACACGGATTTATTTTATCCCTTTTTCCGTGGAATCCGTGTAATCCGTGCCTAAAAAAGAAATCATCAAGTGTATTTTGGCACATCCTCATTCATAATAGACAGACATATACTTTATAAACTTATACCATTACAATATGATACTTTGTGAACAAACCTGGCGCTGGTACGGTCCTAACGACCCCGTCAGCCTATGGGACATCAGACAGGCCGGAGCCACCGGCATCGTGAACGCCCTGCACCACATCCCCAACGGTGAGGTGTGGACGGTGGAAGAAATCATGAAACGCAAGGAGATGATTGAAGCCGCAGGTCTCCGCTGGTCGGTCGTTGAAAGCGTACCCGTACACGAGCACATCAAGACGCAGACCGGAGATTTCCAACGGTATATCGACAACTACAAGGAAAGCCTGCGCAACCTCGGCAAATGCGGTGTGAACATCGTGACGTACAACTTCATGCCCGTACTGGACTGGACACGTACCGACCTTGCCTACGAGCTTCCCGACGGCAGCCGCGCCCTGCGCTTCGAACGCGCGGCCTTCATCGCTTTCGACCTCTTCCTGCTGAAGCGCCCCGGTGCGGAAGCCGATTACACCGACGCGGAAAAGGCCAGGGCCAAAGCCCGCTTCGAGCAGATGACGGAAGACGACAAGCAGTTGCTGGTACGCAACATGATTGCCGGCCTGCCCGGTTCGGAAGAGAGCTTTACCTTGGAGCAGTTCCAGAAAGAGCTTGACCGCTACAGGGATATCACCCCCGAAAAGCTGCGCTCCAACCTGATATATTTCCTCAGCGAAATCTGTCCCGTTGCCGACGAGGCCGGCGTCGAGCTGGTGATCCATCCGGACGACCCGCCCTGCTCAATCCTGGGCCTGCCGCGTATCATGAGCTGTGGCGCCGATTTCCAGGCTCTGATTGACGCTGTTCCCAACAAGAGCAACGGTCTGTGCCTGTGCACCGGTTCTTTGGGCGTAAGCAGCGCCAATGACTGTGCCGCCCTGATAGAGCAGTTCGGCGACCGCATCAACTTCGTGCACCTGCGCAGCACGCAACGCGATGAGGAAGGCAACTTCTACGAAGCCAACCATCTGGAAGGCAACGTCGATATGTACCATGTGATGAAGGCTTTCCTCGAACTGCAGCAGCGCCGTAAGGTTTCCATCCCGATGCGTCCCGACCACGGTCACCAGATGGTGGATGACTTGAAGAAGAAAACCAACCCGGGGTACTCCTGCATCGGCCGTCTGAGAGGATTGGCAGAGCTGAGAGGGCTGGAAATGGGAATCGCCAAATCCTTGTTTGAATAAGGAATTCCTTTAAAAACGTGCTAAAAGCCATTCAACTGCAATGATACTGCGATTGAATGGCTTTTTTATAACCTGATACCCCATATTGAGAAATTCTTTCCTATATTTGCCCCTTGAACCCCCAAAACAGATTTATCATGAAAAACTTAACACTCCAACGAGTGGCTGCGGTAGATGTATTCCGCGCACTCACCATGTTCCTTATGCTCTTCGTAAACGACATTCCCGGTTTGAAGAATGTTCCTCACTGGCTGATGCACGCCGCTGCCGATGAGGATATGCTGGGATTTTCCGATACCATCTTCCCGGCCTTTCTGTTCTGCATGGGCATGTCAGTATCCTTTGCCATACAGAACCGTTATAAAAAGGGTGATACAACCACACAGGTCATTGCACATATATTCTGGCGTACGGTGGCGCTCATTGCCATGGGGCTGTTCTCGCTTAACAGCGGCGGCATCGAAGGCGGTCTTTCCCATTCCTGGTTTACTATCCTTATGGTAATCGGTTTCTTCCTGACATGGGGAGTATATCCAAAGGCCGAAGGTACAAAAAAAGCCCTTTTCACCGTAATGAAAGTGGCAGGCGTGGTATTGCTTGCAACGCTGGTTATTTATAAAGACCTCAACGGGAAACCGTTCCATACAAGTTGGTGGGGAATCCTCGGTCTTATAGGCTGGACATATGCCGTATGTGCCGGCATCTATCTGTTCACCCGCGAAAGCCTGCGTAAAAACGCGGTTGCATGGTTTGCAGTGATAACGCTCGCTGTAATCAGCCATTCCGGCCTTATCCCGGAAGAGTACGGAAGCCGTATCCTGTTGCTGCCTTTCATTCCCAGTGACTGGACGCTGCACGCATTCGGAATGTCGGGCCTGCTGACCTCCTTGCTCATGCAACGCTATGCCAATCGCGAACACCCGGGCAAATTCATCGGTATGCTCTGCATCCTTGGTGCCGGCATGTTGATTCTTGCACTGGTTTCGCATCCATACTGGATTATCTCCAAGATACAGGCTACCCCGTCCTGGCTGTTTTATTGTCTTGCCGCCTTCTTCCCGTTATTCGGCTTTTTCTATTGGCTGACCGATGTAAAGGGCAAAACCAACCGGTTCGATATAATCAAACCCGCAGGAACGGCAACGCTCACTTGCTACATTCTTCCCTATATATGGTACTCCGTCCAGCAATTAGCCGACTGGACTTATCCGGAAGCATTGGGAAGCGGTGTACCGGGACTGCTCAAATCGCTTATCTTCTCCATCATCATCGTACAGTTGACAGGACTGCTGGTGAAAGGCAAAATAAAACTGAAAGTTTAAAATACTTCATGACTATGTTGAAAATTCAAACTCCCAACGGCGAAAACAGAGTTCTGCTCCATTCCTGCTGTGCTCCCTGTTCCTCTGCCATCATTGAATGCCTGCTGGCAAACGGCATCCGCCCGACAGTGTTTTATTGTAATCCCAACATCTATCCGCAAGAGGAATATGAGATAAGAAAGCAGGAAGCCGTTCGTTTCGTAACGTCCCAAAACCTCGATTTCATCGATGCGGATTACGATTATACCCACTGGCGGAACACAATGCTGGGACTGGAAAACGAACCGGAACGAGGCAGCCGTTGCCTGAAATGCTTTACATTACGCCTGACGGAAACGGCGCGCTATGCTTCCGAACACGGCTTCTCTGTCTTTACCACTACCCTCGCATCTTCGCGTTGGAAAAGCCTCGACCAGATAAACGAAGCGGGAAAACGGGCAGCCGCCCTTTATCCCGGTACAATCTTTTGGGAACAGAACTGGCGGAAAGGCGGATTGCAAGACCGCCGCAACCAGCTCCTCAAAGAGTATGACTTCTATAACCAACTGTACTGCGGCTGTGAATTCAGCAGAAAACGGTTGGAACAGCCTGAAGAGAATAAGCGGGAATAAGGCATTTTTAGTAAAGGGAGATTCCAAAAACAAGCAGCCGGACCACACATCCTAATTCGTCAGACAGTTGTTACCCTTTCGTTCAACAACTGTCTAACGAAAAGATAACGGATGTCTGACGAAAGGGCAACATCCGTCTAACGAATTAAATTCAATAAGAGTCCGGCATAACAATCCCTGCTTCAACACCAGAGTTCAGCAACGGAAAAGGCTGTCAATCGTAAACAAGTGTCGATAAATAATCCTCCGCAAACATCTCGTTTGCCACTTCCAACAGAATTTCGGGAGTCAGTTGTCCGATACGCCGGAACACGGCTTCGGCTGTTTCATATTTATTGTAATGCAGGAAAGTCTTTGCCATGCCGAGGGCATTGTTCTCGTTATTGTCCGAAGCCACGCCTATCTGCCCGATAAGCTGTTTTTGGGCGGCGGCAAGCTGGGAAGAAGTCATCCGGGTATCGCGCAGGCGTTTCAGTTCTTTATACACAAGGCGGGTACAAAGCTCCGCATCCTCCGGGTCGCAACCGAAATAAATACAGAAAGTTCCGGTATCGGTATAAGAAGTCAGGTTGGACTCTACATTATAGACCAACCCGCGCCGTTCGCGCAAGGCCACATTCAGCCGGCTGTTCATGCCTGGACCTCCGAGGATGTTATTCAGCAGATAGAGCGCCGTACGCTTGTCTTCATACGCATTGTACCCCCTACTGCCAATCATGATGTGCGCCTGATGGGTATCTTTGTGTAAAACCAGATTTTTCGGAACATATAAAGGCGGGGGCGTACGACGGTTATCGACAGCCTCAGCCGGAATATCAGCCAATAGTTTTTCCGCCCAACGCACCACTTGTCTGAAATCCATATTGCCTAAAACAAAGAACACCATATTGCCCGGACGGTAAAAGCGGGAAGTAAAGGCCGCCGCATCTTCGCTGCGGAACTTCTTCAACTGTTCCGGATTGCCGAGGATATTACGTCCCAGAGGATGCCCGCGAAAGATTAAATCCTCAAAATCATCAAAAATCAGTTCGGACGGGTTGTCTTCGTACGACTGGATTTCGTCTATAATGACCTCTGTCTCCTTTTCAACCTCCCGCTGAGGGAAAGTGGAATGGAATACAATATCCGTCAGCAACTCAAAAGCACGCCCGAAATGTTCGGTAAGAAATGCGGAATAAATTACGGTTTCTTCCTTATTGGTGTAAGCGTTCAAATCGCCGCCCACATTCTCCATGCGGTTCAGAATATGCCACGCCCTGCGCTTCCTGGTGCCTTTAAAAATAAGATGCTCCACAAAATGCGCCATCCCCTGCTCGTTTTCGAGTTCATCGCGTGTTCCGGCATCCACCGCAAAACCACAATAAGCCACCTTCGACAAGGAGGGTTCATGGATGATGCGCAAGCCGTTCGGCAATGTGTGCTGATTATGGCGAGGCTGTATTTCTTCTGTTAAATTCTTCATTCTTACGCTACAAACAGTTTACCGGCACAAAAATACAATAAAACTTATTGCCGTTTATGGAAAATTACGGATATTTGTAGACTTATAATCCATAAATCAAAATTGAGACAATGATAGCATCCATTCAAGAGCTTTTGCAGAAAGAAGCGCAGGCCGTATTGAATATCCCTGTAACGGACGCATACGAAAAGGCGGTAGAACTTATCGTAGAACAGGTACACCGTAAAAAAGGCAAACTGGTAACTTCCGGCATGGGTAAAGCAGGGCAAATAGCCATGAATATTGCTACAACCTTTTGCTCGACCGGCATTCCTTCCGTATTTCTGCATCCCAGCGAAGCACAGCATGGAGACCTGGGTATCCTGCAGGAGAATGACCTGCTGCTGCTCATCTCCAATTCGGGCAAAACACGGGAAATCGTCGAACTGACACAGTTGGCGCATAACCTGAATCCGAAACTGAAATTTATCGTCATTACAGGAAATCCGGACAGTCCGCTGGCACAGGAATCGGATGTATGTCTCAGCACAGGAAGTCCCAAGGAAGTCTGCATACTGGGCATGACCCCTACCACTTCCACAACGGTAATGACCGTTATAGGAGATATTCTGGTAGTACAGACCATGAAGAAAACCGGATTTACCATTGAAGACTACTCCAAACGTCACCACGGTGGTTACCTCGGAGAAAAATCAAGAGCGTTATGCGTAAAGTAATCGGCATCGGGGAAACGATATTAGACATTATTTTCCGTAACGAGCAACCTTCGGCTGCCGTTGCGGGCGGTTCCGTATTCAATGGAATCGTTTCATTGAGCCGCACCGGCGTTCCTGTCTGTTTCATCAGTGAAACCGGCAACGACCATGTAGGCAATATCATCCTCAGGTTCATGCGTGACAATCATATCTCTACGGACTACGTCAACGTATTTCCTGATGGGAAATCGCCCGTTTCGCTTGCCTTTCTGGATGACAACAGCGATGCCGAATATATCTTCTACAAGGATTATCCCAAACAGCGGCTGGATGTCATATACCCCAAACTGGAAGAGGACGACATTGTTGTCATCGGTTCTTACTACGCATTGAATCCGGTGCTGCGCGAGAAAGTGTTGGAGTTGCTCGACCAGGCACGCGAAAGGAAAGCCATCGTGTACTACGACCCCAATTTTCGTTCATCCCATAAGGAAGAGGCCATAAAATTGGCGCCGACCATTATTGAAAATCTGGAATACGCGAACATTGTACGCGGCTCGCAGGACGATTTCTTCTATATGTACAACCTGCGCGAAGCAGACAAGATATACAAGGACAAGATTAAATTCTACTGTCCCAATTTCCTATGCACGGCAGGAGCGGAAAAGATTGCGCTCCGCACCGCTTCCGTCTCCAAAGAATATGACATACCGCTACTGAAAGCCGTAAGTACCGTCGGAGCGGGCGACAACTTCAATGCAGGCATCATTTACGGCTTGCTGAAATACGATGTCCGCTATGACGATCTGAATACAATCGGTGAAGCCAAGTGGGACCAGATTATCCGTTACGGCATGGAATTTGCCGCAGAAGTCTGCAAAAGCTACAGCAATTCGGTGTCAAACGAGTTTGCGGAGAGATGCAAATATTGAGGCTCCTCTCCAACCAGCACTTAAAAATAAATTATCATTTAAAAATTATAAAAGCTTCATATACGCTGTATAATCTGCAACGAAAAACCATATATTTGCTGTAAACGACATTAGAGAGTTTACGAATTATGTATAAGAATCTGTTGAACTTGCTTGTTCTGGCAGTGTTGCTTCCTTCTTGCAGCGGCACAGCTCCACACATATCCGTTGTATGCGAAGAAAATAATGTAGGGAACTGTATCGTCAAATGGGAAATGGCTCCGCTTATCAAAGGGAACATAAAAGTATATGCTTCGACCGATCCTGACTTCATTCCGGAAGATGTTCCCGTGGCCATGGCCGATATCTCGGACTTGAAAATGACCATCGTCACGAACGATCCGACCAAACGTTATTATTACACCCTTTTGTTCGACGACAAATATCGTGTTAAGATTGCCACGCGCAACATCAACATTCCCGGTGTACAGAACTTCCGTGATTTGGGCGGCTATCCTTCTTATTCCACCAAGAAACAGATGCGCTGGGGAATGATTTACCGCTCGGCAGAGATAGACAGCCTTGAATGTTCCTCACGCAGGGAGCTCAAAAACCTCGGCATCAAGACACTTATCGACTTGCGGGCTTCTTCGGAGATAGGCAGGCAGTCTCCGCTGCAAAAAGGGTTCAACGTCGTGCATATTCCGCTTGCCACAGGAGATATGGAAGGCATACTGAAAGGCATACGGGAAGAAAAAATCAAAAGTGACACCGTCTACCGCATGGTAGAGCGTATGAACCGCATTTTAATAGACCAATATACCAAAGAATACCGGCAGATATTCGATATCCTGTTGGATAAAAACAGTTATCCGGTAGTCATACACTGTTCCTCCGGCAAAGGACGTACCGGCATCGTGTCCGCACTGGTGCTTGCCGCACTGGGAATAAACGAGGACATAATCATGGAAGATTACCGGCTGAGCAATGATTACTTCAACATTCCAAGCGCCTCCAAATACGCTTATCAGTTGCCTGCACGCTCGCAGGAAGCCATCACTACCCTTTTCTCCGCACGCGAGGATTTCCTGAACGCTGCCAAAGACGAAGCGGAACGCCGATACGGTGACATGGATACTTACCTGCGGAAAGGTATCGGACTAAGCAAGAACGAAATAAAAAGGTTACGGAGTATTTTGCTCAGTAATTAATGATTAATCGCCAAAAAACTCTTATCTTTGCGCCAAATGCGAAGATAAACCGCACCTCGGCATAAAAAACAGACAAGTTTATTTTATTATGCTCCCGGCTTGCATTATCTTTGCACCTGAAATATAAAGATATACAAAGATTTAATGAAGACATTTGAAGAGCTCGGTGTGTCGCCGGAGATACGCCGCGCCATTGAAGAAATGGGATATGCGTGTCCCATGCCGGTACAAGAGGAAGTAATCCCTTACCTTTTGGGAGAAAATAATGATGTAGTAGCACTGGCACAAACAGGAACAGGAAAGACCGCAGCGTTCGGTCTGCCGCTTATACAGCAAATCAACGTTAACAACCGAATACCCCAATCACTTATTCTTTGCCCTACCCGCGAACTCTGTTTACAGATAGCGGGCGACCTGAATGATTACTCCAAGTACATCGACGGTCTGCGGGTATTGCCCGTGTACGGCGGTTCGTCCATCGAAAGCCAGATACGTGCCCTGAAGCGGGGGGTACACATCATCGTAGCTACCCCCGGACGTCTGCTCGACCTTATGGAACGCAAGACCGTCTCACTCTCCACCATCCAGAACGTGGTTATGGACGAGGCGGACGAAATGCTGAACATGGGATTTACGGACAGCATTAATGCCATTCTCGCAGATGTGCCCCAAGAGCGTAACACACTGCTGTTCTCCGCGACCATGAGTCCCGAAATCGCACGTATTTCCAAAAAATACCTGCACAATGCAAAGGAAATCACCATCGGACGCAGAAATGAAGGAACCAGCAACGTGAAACACGTGGTGTTCACCGTTCATGCCAAAGATAAGTACGCCGCCCTGAAACGCATCGTAGATTACTATCCGCAGATATACGGCATCATCTTCTGCCGTACCCGCAAGGAAACTCAGGAAATTGCCGACAAACTGATGCAGGAAGGTTACAATGCCGACTCTTTACACGGTGAACTGAGCCAGGCGCAGCGCGATGCCGTCATGCAGAAATTCCGCATACGCAACCTGCAACTGCTGGTGGCTACCGACGTTGCCGCACGCGGTCTGGACGTTGACGACCTCACCCACGTCATCAACTACGGCCTGCCCGATGATACGGAAAGCTACACACACCGCAGCGGACGTACGGGACGTGCCGGAAAAACAGGCACATCCATCGCCATCATCAACCTGCGCGAAAAAGGCAAAATGCGTGAAATCGAACGCATCATCGGCAAGAAATTCATTCAGGGAGAAATGCCTACCGGCAAGCAAATCTGCGAGAAGCAGTTGCTGAAGGTTATTGACGAACTCGAAAAAGTAAAAGTAAATGAGGATGAAATCCGTGATTTCATGTCCGACATTTACCGCAAGCTGGACTGGTTGAGTAAGGAAGACCTGATTAAACGCATGGTTTCCCTCGAATTCAACCGCTTCCTGGACTACTATCGCGACCGTGAGGAAATAGAAATTGCCACCGGCAGCGAACGCAGCGCCAAAAGCGGCGAACGCGGCAGCAATGCCCGTAAGGCAACTCCGGGCTTTAAACGTCTGTTTATCAATCTCGGTAAAATGGACAACTTCTTCCCCAACGAACTGATCAGCCTCCTGAACAACAATACCCGCGGGCGTGTTGAATTAGGCCGTATCGACCTGATGCAGAAGTTCTCTTTCTTTGAAGTGGAAGACAAAGAAGCGGGCAACGTTATAAAAGCCTTAAACCGGGCCAACTGGAACGGCCGTAAGGTTTCTGTAGAGATTGCGGGAGAAGAAGGGAAAGACGCTCCCAAAGGAAAACGCAGGAACGAAGGCGGCAACTACGGCAAAAAGGAATTTGACGGCAAAAAACGCAGCTACAAGGATGAGCGTCGCAGCGAGGTTGCCGGCAAACGCAGTGATAAGACCGAATATGCCGCTACCGACAAGAAAAAGAACAAGCCCAGTCGCGAAGAACGCGGTTATACCAAGGCACGCGGCAAAAAAGACGATTGGAAACAGTTCTTTCAAGGCAATAACGAATTTAAAGATTCAGAACCGGACTTCAGCGAAGAAGGCTGGGCAAAACGGACACCTAAAAAGAAATAAGCAAACGACGTGAACAAAGTCAACGGTTTTTTATATGGACTATTGTCTTCTGCCAGCTTCGGATTGATTCCGCTATTTACAATCCCGGCCATGCAGCAAGGAATGGGTTTCTGGTCTATTCTATTATATCGTTTTCTTTTCGCCATGCTGGCACTGGCAGGCATACTGCTGCTCGACAAGCAGTCTTTCCGCATACGCCGTAAGGAGATATTGCCGCTTCTGCTGCTGGCATGCCTTTACGACAGTTCCGCAGTATTCCTCTTTTGGGGGTATCAGTTCATGTCGAGCGGTGTGGCCACCACCCTTCATTTCATGTATCCGGTGCTGACTACGCTTATCATGATGATATTCTTCCACGAGAAGAAATCTTTGTGGCGCATGGCGGCCATTGCACTGGCAGTAACCGGCGTATTTTTCCTGTCCAGCGGAGACGGTACGGGAAGCGTCACCTGGTCCGGCATATTCATTGTTTTGCTTTCTGCATTGGGATATGCCCTTTACCTGGTAACGGTAAGCCAACTGAAAAATCTCGAGATGAAAGGGCTTAAAATGACGTTTTACGTCTTTTTGTTCGGCGGTATCCTGTTATTCACCGGAACGGAAATCTCCGGGATAGGGTTACAGGCCATTCCGGACCGCACCACATTGGGCAATCTGGTGATGCTTGCGTTAGTACCTACCGTAATATCCAACCTTGCACTGGTACGCGCCATCAAAAACATAGGCTCCACACTGACATCCGTATTGGGAGCTATGGAACCTGTAACGGCGGTATGCGTAGGCATTGCCATCTTCGGAGAGCCGTTTACCCGAAGCATAGCACTGGGCATCCTGCTCATCATTTCAGCCGTAACCGTCATTATTCTAAAAAAATGATGGAGTGACAAGGTGATAAATAACAGTGTAACAAAGCAATAGGGTGACAAAGCAATGCATCATCACTTTATCACCCTATTATCTTATTGCTTTTTATCTCCTATTTCGTACAGCTCTTGGTACTGAAAGCAACGAGCATCCAAACCATTTTTTCCTGCTCTTTCAGGTAACCGGTCATTAAGTCGGCCGTTGCATCATCACCGGCTTCATTGGCCAGTTCTATCACTTTTCTTTCTTCACCGATAAGATAGCTGTAAGTTTCGAGGATATGCTCAACAGCCTCACCGCCACAAGTAATACCGGAGATTTCCTTCACTTTGGCAACCTTGAGATATTCACTGAATTTGTTTTCGGGTGTACCGCCCAACATCAGGATACGTTCTGCGATTTCATCCACTTTCTCTGCGGCATCGTTGTACATATCTTCAAATTTGCCGTGCAGCACGAAGAACCCGTGTCCTTTAATATCCCAATGGAAACCGCGCAAATTGGTATAATGTACCTGAAAGTCTGCCAATAGCTGATGCAATGCCGATACTACGTCAGCAACTTTCTTTTCATTCAAATGTAAGTAATCTAAAGTTTTCATAATCTTTCTATTTTAAAAGTTCATACTATTTTTCTTTGTTCCTGTTGCAAAGATAAGCGGCAAATAAGTGCTTGTCAAACAGATAATTTCTATCTTTGCATAGAACGATTCTATATATAACATTCAAAAGCCCTGTTTCTATGACTTTACAACAATTGGAATACATACTTGCTGTCAATCAGTTCCGTCATTTCGCCAAAGCCGCTGAATATTGCCGGGTCACACAACCCACCTTGAGCGCCATGATTCAAAAGTTGGAAGAAGAGTTGGACACAAAGATTTTCGACCGCAGCCAGCAGCCTGTGTGCCCTACTCCCATCGGCATTCACATCATAGAACAAGCCCGGAATGTGTTGGTTCAGACCCATCGTATAAAAAACATTATAGAAGAAGAAAAGCATTCGCTCAGCGGAATTTTCAAACTGGGCATACTTCCCACCATAGCCCCCTATCTGCTGCCGCGCTTCTTTCCGCAATTGATGAAGAAATATCCGCAGCTTGATATCCGGGTGGTAGAGATGAAGACGAACGACATCAAGAAAGCCCTGCAAACGGGAGACATAGATGCCGGAATCGTAGCCGGTCTGGCAGGAATGGAAGAATTCCGGCAAATACCGTTATTCTACGAACAGTTCTACACGTATATTGCGCGGGAAAACCGTCTTTTCAGCAATGAAGTCATACGGACTTCGGACTTGACGGGAGAACAGCTTTGGCTGCTGGATGAAGGGCATTGTTTTCGCGACCAGCTGGAGCGTTTCTGCCAACTGAAGGCAGCCCGTGCCAGCCAGTTGGCCTATCATCTGGGCAGCATGGAAACCTTTATGCGCATGGTAGAAAGCGGCAAGGGCATTACTTTCATTCCCGAACTGGCTGTCCTGCAACTGAACGGCACGCAGAAAGAACTGGTACATCCTTTTGCCATCCCCTGTCCTACCCGGCAAATCATCATGCTGACCAACCGGAGTTTTATCCGCAACACGCTTTTAAATACAATCGTCCAAGAGGTAACAGCGGCAGTGCCCAAAGAAATGCTCTCCCTGAAAGCCACTCAGGTACTCGTATAGATTTTGTCTATCGGCCCATAAAACCTTTCAATCGGATTTTTTGTTCTACCGGAGAAAAATGCTATATTTTTGCAAACAGGAAAAGCAAAGATCGGCTGCACCTCGGCATAATCAGGCAAGCCTGCTTCTGCATTCGGTCTGCACAATCTTTGCACCGGTAAAACAAAAACCAAACCTTTTAAAAAGTATAATTATGGAACCGATTATCAACTCTCAACTCCCTGAATTCAAAGTTCAGGCCTTCCAAAACGGAAGTTTCAAAACAGTAACTAACGAAGATGTAAAAGGCAAATGGGCCATTTTCTTCTTCTATCCGGCAGATTTTACGTTTGTATGTCCTACCGAACTGGTGGATATTGCAGAAAAATACGACCAGTTCCAAGCCATGGGCGTAGAGGTCTATTCCGTAAGTACAGACTCTCACCTTGTACATAAAGCATGGCATGATGCTTCCGAAAGCATCCGCAAGATTAAATACCCGATGTTGGCAGACCCGACAGGAACATTGAGCCGTGCATTCGGTGTGATGATCGAAGAAGAAGGTATGGCTTATCGCGGTACATTCCTTGTAAATCCTGAAGGAAAAATCAAGATTGCCGAGATTCAGGACAACAACATCGGACGCAATGCGGACGAACTGCTCCGTAAGGTGGAAGCTGCGCAATTCGTAGCCACTCACGACGGTGAAGTCTGTCCCGCCAAATGGAAGAAAGGCGGTGCAACGTTGAAGCCGAGCATCGATTTAGTCGGCAAGATTTAATCGTACCCCCATACGATAGACATTACTATGTAAAGACTATCTCCATTTCTTCCTTGCAAGAGTACAAGAAATGAGATAGTCTTTTTTTATACTCCAACATTTAAAAACCTGCATCATCATGTTAGAAGCAACTATATTAGACCAAGTGCGGAGCATATTCCAACCATTGGAAGCCCGCTATACCTTTCACATCACCTGCAATCCGGAACATGAACAGGCCGGTGAGATGATTGATTTTCTGAATGACATAGCGAGCTGTTCCGACAAACTGTCCTGCCAGGTGACCGAAACCGATGAGCCCAAACTGGAGTTTACGCTCCTGAAAGAAGGGAAAGAAACCGGAATAAAATTCCGTGCCGTTCCGGGCGGACATGAATTCAGTTCGCTGCTTCTTGCCGTGCTAAACGCCGATGGAAAGGGCAAAAATCTCCCGGACGAGGGTATCGGCCGCCGCATCAAGGCATTGCAAGGCCCAATCCACCTGCAAACCTATGTGTCGCTGGCCTGTACCAACTGCCCGGACATTGTGCAGGCGCTCAATGCCGTAGCACTGCTGCATCCCCATATCACCCACGACACAATAGACGGAGCCGTCTTTCAGGAAGAAGCGGATGCGCTGAAAATACAAGCCGTACCGTCCGTTTACGCCAATGGGAAGCAACTTCATGTGGGACGCGGTTCTTTAGGGGAACTCCTGAAAAAACTGGAAGATACCTTCGGCAGCCTGCCGCAAGAGAATGCAGCACCCATCTTAAGGGAGTTCGACGTACTGGTCCTGGGCGGGGGTCCTGCCGGGGCTTCGGCAGCCGTTTATTCCGCCCGCAAAGGATTGCGCGTAGCCATTATTGCCGAACGAATAGGCGGACAGGTAAAAGAAACCGTAGGCATCGAGAACCTTATCTCCGTACCCCGGACAACAGGTTCACAGCTTGCCGACGCACTCAGGACGCACATAGAACATTACCCGATAGAGATTTTTGAAGACCGGAAGATTGAAAGAGCAGAGCTTCAGGGCAAAGAGAAAAAGGTTTTCTCCGGTGGCGGAGAAACGTTTACAGCCCCTGCGGTAATCATTGCCACAGGCGCAAGCTGGCGTAAACTGAACGTAGAGGGAGAAGCCGAATACCTCGGACGCGGTGTAGCCTTCTGCCCGCATTGTGACGGCCCCTTCTACCAAGGCAAGCATGTAGCCGTCATCGGCGGCGGGAACTCCGGCATAGAAGCGGCCATCGACCTGGCGGGAATCTGCAGGAAAGTTACCGTCTTCGAATTTGCCGATACGCTAAAAGCCGACCAGGTATTGCAGGAAAAAGCCGGAAGCCTTCCCAACGTGGAGATATTCACTTCTTCACAAACCACCCGAGTGACGGGCGACGGAGAGAAAGTAACCGGTATCCGCATCAAAGACCGCATCACCAACGAGGAGCGCGACTATCCTTTGGACGGTATCTTCGTACAAATCGGCCTGGCAGCCAACAGCGCACCTTTCCGGGACGCATTGGAAACGACACCGACCGGTGAAATCAAGACAGACGCATTCTGCCGCACCACGCTTCCGGGTGTTTATGCAGCCGGAGACGTGTCCGACGTACCCTACAAACAGATTGTCATAGCTATGGGTGAAGGGGCCAAAGCGGCATTGTCCGCTTTCGACGACCGCATCAGGGGAATCGCATAACCGGCTATTTTCCGGAAACGATTTTCAGCTCCCGTATCAAATTTCCGGCTTTGCCGTACTTCTCTATCATGAACAGGATGTAGCGCACATCGACCCCGATGCAGCGCTGCATCTTCGGTTCATAGAGTATATCGCTGCTCATCGCTTCCCAATTGCCGTCAAAAGCCAGTCCCAGAAGTTCGCCTCTGGCATTGAACATGGCGCTTCCCGAATTGCCGCCAGTTATATCGTTATTGGAGATAAAGCAAACGTTCATTTCTCCCTTTTCACCGGCATATCTGCCAAAGTCGCGGTTGGAGAACAAAGAAAGAAGTTCCGGCTGCACCTCAAAATCCACATCGCCTGCATGGGTCTTTACCTTTTCAAGAATACCTTTGGTCGTGGTATAATAATCGTATTCAGCACCGTCAAATGGGGTGTATCCGCATACCGTACCGAAGCTCAAGCGCATGGTGGAATTGGCGTCCGGATAGAAATTACGCGATGAATACATCCTGCGTACGGCAGCATTCAGCAAGCGCTCATTACGGGCGATATTCATGGCGGACTCTCTCGTCTGCATATTGATTTCAAACATCTTGCCAATCAGGTCTATGCCCAGGTTTATGGCAGGGTCGTCATAAATGTTATAGGTAGTGTCCCGCTCCAGAAAACGTTTTAATCCGCGAGGGGTAGTCAGTTCCGAAGCGGCATACAAACTATCCGCATAGGCCTTGTCGTTACCGCCGTACCGGGTGGCAATCGTACCGTAAAACTCCGGTAAATAGGTAGAATCGACCTTGGAACGATATTCTTTCACCATGGCGGTAAAGACTTCCTTGTCGATTTCCAAATCCAGATTGGCGTACTTTTCTACAATCGCCTTCAGATTGGCCTCGACCGTTTTCCGTTCCCCTTCAAAATCAAAATTCAAAATGGACAACGCCAATTGTATCAGTTCGGGACCGTTCAGGAAAGATTCGGCAAAATAGGCCAAAGCACGGTTGGCTTCACGGGTATTTTTATAGTCCAGTTCCAAATCGGGAAACAGCCGCAACAGCTTCTCACGTTCTCCGGGTGTCTGTTGTATCCAGCGGCGAAGCTCCCGCTCCATGGCACGCTTCTTTTCCAAGACATGCAATTTCCGGATGGCCCGGTTCACCCCGATGCTGTTCTTCCAGTAATTGGAGCTTTCATCGTATTTGGAAGCATACTTTATGCGGATACTGTCCCGCCTGTCCATTTCGCGCTTCCAGATAGCCTGCTTGATGCCCCGGACATCTATTTGTGCCTGATTGCCGTTGTTCATCATCTCTTCGATGCCAAACGAAGAGAGATAACGCTCCGTGCTGCCCGGATAGCCCAATGTCATGCAGAAAGAACCCTCTTTATACCCGTCCAGAGAAATCGGCGCTACGTATTCGGGACGATAAGGGACGTTTTCCGGCGAATAATCCGCCGGGCGGTTGTTCTTACCGGCATAGATGCGAAATACGCAGAAATCGCCCGTATGACGCGGCCACACCCAATTGTCCGTATCCCAACCGAACTTGCCTACCGAGGAAGGCGGTGCAAATACCAGCCGGACATCGTTATAGTCGCGGTAAACAGACAGCCAAAACTCATTGCCGCCATAGTACGCATCTACAATTCCCACCAAAGTAGAGTCCTTACGCGCCACTTCCTCACTGATGGCAAACATCACCGAATCCACCGCACCGGAACGCTCCGGATCGGTCATCTCCGGCTTTACCGCACCAAGCACCCGTTTCGTTACATTCTCCGTCCGCAGCAGAAAGCGGACATAAAGCTCCGGATTCGGCAGTTCCTCGCTGCGGTTACGTGCCACAAAGCCGTCTTTCAGATAGTCATGCTCCACGGAAGAATGCTGCTGGACGCTGCTGAAACCGCAATGGTGATTCGTAAATACCAGTCCGTCTTCCGACACGACCACCCCCGAACAGAAACCGCCGAAACTCACTACGGCATCTTTCAATGAGGGATGTCTGGCACTGTATAGCTTGTCTGCCGGCATTTGCAAACCGAGCTCTTTCATTGCCCGGCGCGTCTGTTTATTCAGATTACCCAGCATCCACATGCCCTCATCCGCCTGCACCACCCACGCAGAAAGGCAGCAAACAACCACTGCTACAAATCTCAAAACCATATCGTTCTCTACTTAACTTTATATAAGTTTGCCTGCCCGTTTTGTATTCCCACACCGACAGCCTGTGCGGCCGGACGCTTCTCTTTCACCGCATCCGGACATCACTCCGCAATCAGCCTCAGCTTTTCGGAACCCGTACGCGCTCTCAGCCATTCGGTTATTTTCTCCCTTTCACGGGCATCCGGATGCTTGCCGAACTTCAGGACGGCAAGCGTAACGGTATCTATCCGTACCGAATCGACCGTCAGCTCAAGTGCGTGCGAAATGGAAACCGACTTGACGGAGGGATAAAGCACCTTCAGCTCAGGGATAATCTTTTTGCCCAATTCATCGTATTTACGGTACTGTTCCAAGTTCTTTTCCAAAGAAGAAATCTGCTGCTTCTGCTCCACCAGACGCTGTTCGCTGTTCTTGTAGAAATCTTCCATAACCATGGCGCGGATAGACGACATATCCAATGACTCGTTATTCATTCCCTGGAGCACAACCAGCTTGGTATTGTCCAGTTTATAATCTTTCATTTTACTGCGGGCGATGGCAATAGAGGCTTCCGGCACTTCCTGACCTATCAGGACCACCCGTATCTCATGGTGCTTGCCCTCATGGTGGATTTTCTTATCCAATACCTGCGTATTCTCAAAGGCAAGCTGCTCGTTTACAAAGCGGTTGGCCGCACTTTCAAAGAAGGTATCCTGAATTATTCCCACTGTGAGATACACCGCCGGACACATCGTAAGGACAGCTATCAGCACGATATACTTCCGCACCTTCTTTTCACGGTTCTTATCCACAAACTCCTTGCGCTGGAAGTGCATTACCCGTACGCCGATAAAAGTAGCCAGACTGATGAATACGGAGTTAATGAAATAAAGGTAGAATGCACCGAGGAAATAAATCAGGTTTCCCGTTGCCAGTCCATAACCTGCCGTACACAGCGGCGGCATCAATGCCGTGGCAATGGCGACACCCGGAATCACATTGCCTTTCTCCTTCGTGGAGAGTGCCACTACTCCCGCAAGACCGCCCATCAGTGCGATGAATACGTCATAAATCGTCGGTGAGGTACGCGCCAGCAACTCCGACTGCCCCTCGGCAACCGGGCTCACCAGGAAGAAGACGGTAGCCGTGGTGACACTGAACAGCGTAGTTATCAGGAAACTTTTCAACGAGCGCTTCATCAGCTCGAAATCGTTCAGACCCACTGAAAGCCCCACTCCCATGATAGGTCCCATCAACGGCGAAATAAGCATCGCACCGATAATTACAGCGGTAGAATTGACATTCAGACCGAGTGAAGCCATAAAGATGGCAAATATCAGAATCCATAAATTGGCTCCTTTAAACTCGACACCCTTACGGATGGAGTCTACAGTGGCAAGTTCATTGTCTTTATCTTTGCGCAAATCGAGATACTCTTTCAGGAAGTTCTTGACGGCAAATACATTCCGGTTGGGATTGACAGGCTGTTCCATAAAAATAATTCTATTTTCGGATAAAACGATTGATAACAGGTATTTGACTAAGCGGCAAATCGCGCTTTATAATATAGGCTATAAACAGGCATAACAACAGCGTACGGAACGTCATACGCAGACAGATGTTTTCAATAGGTACACATTCCGCAGCCACATAAAGCACCGCAGCCAACAGCACATAGCACCCGATCGACTTTAAATCGTACTGAATCGGGTATTTCTTCTGACCGACAAAATAAGAGAGCAGCATCGCAACGCCGTAACCCGTAAATCCGGCCCATGCGCAAGCCATATACCCGAACTTCGGAATTAAAAAGATATTCATCACCACCAGAATCGTGCAGCCTATCAGTGAGAAATAAGCTCCCCAACGCGTTTCGTCAATCAGCTTGTACCAGAAAGAGAGATTGAAATAAATTCCCATGAAGATTTCCGCAGCCATTACAATGGGCACAACACGCAACCCCGGCCAATAGTCGCGGCCGATGATGTAGCGGAGAATATCCAGATAGAACATCACTGCCAGAAAAGCCACCAGTGTAAAGATGATAAAGAACTTCATGGCCTGCGCATACACCTGCTTGTTGTCCTTATCGCGGCTCTTGCCGAATACAAAAGGCTCGTAGGCGTAACGGAAAGCCTGTGTCAGCATCGCCATCACCATGGCAATCTTGCTGGCGGCTCCATAGATGCCGAGTTGTACGGTAGCTTCCGCCTGGTCGGGATAGACAAAGGGAAAGATAATCTTGTCCGCCACCTGATTCAGGATGCCCGCAATGCCCAACACCAGCAACGGCAGGCTATAAGCAAGCATCCGCTTCAGCAGTTTCCTGTCCAGTACATAAGCGAAACCGCGCAATTCGGGTATCATGCACAGCATGATGGTAGAAGTGCACACAAGATTGAAGAGGAAGGCATACGCCACATCATCGCCCTTCATCCAGACATAATAAATCAGGTTCAAGGCTATGTTCAGGAAGATGAACAGCAGTTTGAGCGCTGCAAACTTGACGGGCCGTTTCTTATAGCGCAAATAAGCGAAAGGAATGCTTTGAATGGCATCCATCGCCACTACAATCATCATCATTCCCACGTACCAGGGATGCTCTCCGTATTCCAGCCAGTCGGCAACCGGTTGAAGAAACAGCAGTCCCAGCGCAAGGAATGTCAGCGCACCGATGCCTACGCTGAGCAATGTTGTGGAATACACCCGCATCGGGTCGTCTTCTCCTTTATTGGCAAAGCGGAAAAAGCCCGTTTCCATGCCGCACGTCAGCAGCACCAGCAACAGTGCCACCCACGCATAGATATTAGTCACAACGCCATAGCCCCCCGACTGTGCAGACAAGGCCATGGTGTATACGGGCACTAACAGATAGTTGAGGAAACGCCCCACAATACTGCTCAACCCGTAAATGGCAGTTTCTTTTGCCAATGATTTCAATCCAGCCACGTTATTCAGTGTTTTATTATACTCTCTCTAACCGGTCGCTTATCAATAAGCGTCAATCATTAAATAACGTCTTCTGGCTATTGTAGAGGCTCCGCCCCAAATGTTTATAGGCCAGTTCCGTTACTTCACGACCGCGGGGAGTGCGTTTCAGGAAGCCTTCCTTTATCAGGAACGGTTCATAAACTTCTTCGATGGTTCCCGCATCTTCTCCCAAGGCCGTAGCGATGGTTGTAAGTCCCACCGGACCGCCCTTGAACTTATCGATAATCGTACAAAGTATCTTATTGTCTATCTCATCCAGTCCGTACTTGTCAATGTTAAGCGCCTCGAGTGCGAAATTGGCGATTTCCGTATCGATGCTGCCCGAACCTTTCACCTGTGCAAAGTCCCTCACGCGACGCAGCAAGGCATTGGCGATACGCGGCGTACCGCGGCTGCGGCTTGCGATTTCCGAAGCGGCTCTTGTGGAGCAGGGTACGTCCAGTATGCTTGCCGAACGGCGGATAATACCGCTCAGCACATCATCGTCATAATACTCCAGATGGAGATTGATGCCGAAACGGGCACGTAGCGGAGCCGTCAGCAAACCGCTGCGGGTGGTGGCCCCCACCAGCGTAAACGGATTCAAATCAATCTGTATGCTTCGCGCCGACGGGCCTTTGTCTATCATGATGTCGATGCGGTAGTCTTCCATTGCCGAATACAGATACTCTTCCACTACGGGACTCAGCCGATGTATCTCGTCGATGAAAAGCACATCGTTCGGCTCCAGGCTGGTGAGTACGCCTGCCAGGTCGCCCGGCTTGTCGAGCACCGGACCGGAAGTAATCTTGAAACCTACTCCCAATTCATTGGCTATAATGTTGGAAAGTGTGGTCTTTCCCAATCCGGGAGGACCGTGAAGCAACACATGATCCAGGGCCTCGCCCCTGAGACGGGCAGCCTTCACGAAAATGCGCAAATTATCAACCACCTTATCCTGTCCGCTGAAATCCTCGAAGTTCAAAGGGCGGAGAGCGTTCTCGAAGTCACGCTCCTTGCTGGTGAGCTGATGCTCGCGTATGTTAAAATCTTCTTGTTCCATTAAAATTCAATCTATACAACGACAAAGATAGTGCAAACCGAGAGCAGAATAAAATGAATCCATTCATTTTTTATATCGAAATGCCGCTTATCTCCGCTTCCGGACAAAGATAAAGAAATCTTTCAACGTTTCATAAACTCCTTCCTTTCTTCTTCCGGGAATTTCTCTATGGCATAGCGCAGCATTGTCCGCGGCATCACCTTGCTGTGTTTCTCAAGAAACTGCACCAGCAAATCCTTATCCCTCTTTCCCATCTCACGCAGCATCCAGCCCACCGCTTTCCGCATCAAATCGTGCGGATGGTGCAGCAACCGTTCCGAAAGCGCCAGAATATCGGTGAAATCACCGTTTTTGATAAGCGTATAAGTAGAAACCACCGCAATGCGTTGCTCCCAGAGCAACGCACCGTCTGCCAGGCGATAAAGGTCGTCGCGGGATTTGTCTTTCAGATATTCTCCCACGATACCCGGAGCGGACAAGTCTACCAAATCCCAGTTGTTGATACGTGCCGTCTGCGAAAGGTAGAAGTCATAAATAAGCTTCCTTTCCTTTTCACCGCTTTTCTTAAAACGCTCCACCAGCATCAGCAAAGCGCAAAGCCGGCACTCGTGCCACTGGCTTTGCAGCAGTTCCGCCATTACAGCAAACGGAGCATCCTTGTGTTGCTTCGCCACCGTGCGGGTATTCGGAACCACTACACCCAGAAATTTATCGCCTTCGCCGTATTCTCCCTTTCCCGTCTTGAAGAAACGGGGAAGATATTCCCTTTTTACCGGATCGGCATACGTCTCCAATTCCCTTTGGATATCTGCGGCAATATCCGCTATTTCTTCCGTTGAAATCGGATTATTCTGCAGCGTGCCTGCCAATGGAATTTTCCTTTTTCTCATCACTCACCGTTTGATTTACATGTACTTGAATTATCTTGCCAGCAGACAAAAATACGACAAATCTATAGAAACTATGAAAAGTTATCTTTAATTTTGCAACAGATACACACTTTAGTCACTAAAAACGGAACACCATGCATAAAGTATTTTTAGGAACCGCCTGTTTCCTGTTTTCCGCCCTGTCGCTACATGCACAGTCCCCGCTCGAAAAAGGATTGCAAAGCATCAACCGTACTTCCGCAGAAGCCATTGTGGAGTTTCTGGCCGATGACGAACTGCAAGGACGCGAAGCAGGCATGCATGGTTCGCGGGTAGCAGCCCGCTACATCGTATCCTGCCTGAAAGAAGCCGGTATCCGCCCTTTGGACAAGAACGGCTATTACCAGCCTTTCGAGGCATACGCCAAGGAAAGGCAGCAACGCGGACGCTGGCAGGTACACCCCGACTCCGTTGCCGTACTGAAACAAGGCACGCACCGTTCCCTGAAAATGGATAATGTGCTGGCATACATTCCCGGCAAGCGCAGCGATGAATATGTCATTGTAGGCGCTCATTTCGACCACCTGGGCGTAGACGAAACGCTGGCGGACGATAAGATATACAACGGTGCGGATGATAACGCATCCGGCGTCTCCGCCGTATTGCAGATAGCACGTGCATTTGCCCTCAGCGGAGAAAAGCCGCTGAGAAATGTTATCTTCGCCTTTTGGGACGGCGAGGAAAAAGGATTGCTCGGTTCAAAACATTTCGTACAGCACTGTCCGTTTCTCAAACAGATAAAGGGTTATCTCAACTTCGACATGATAGGGCGTAACAACAAGCCCGAACAACCGCAGCACGTAGTCTACTTCTACACAGCCGCCCATCCTGCCTTCGGCGAATGGCTGAAACGGGACATCACCCGCTACGGACTGCAACTGCAACCCGACTACCGTCCCTGGGACAACCCCGTGGGCGGAAGTGACAATGCCTCGTTCGCCCGTTCCGGCATCCCCGTCATCTGGTATCACACCGACGGCCATCCCGACTATCACCAGCCGTCAGACCACGCCGCATTACTGAACTGGGAAAAAGTCGTGGAGATAACCAAGGCATCCTTCCTCAACGTATGGAATCTTGCCAACGAAAGCAACTATTAATATTTAAGAAGAAGAGTAAGGACACATGGTTTTAAATTACATCTGGGTAGCATTTTTCGTAATCGCCTTCATTGTGGCGCTCTGCAAACTCCTGTTTATGGGAGATACGGAGATATTTACGGAACTTGTCAACTCCACATTCGACTCATCCAAGACCGCATTCGAAATATCACTGGGGCTCACCGGCATTCTGTCCTTATGGTTGGGCATCATGAAAATCGGCGAAAACAGCGGTATGATAAACGCGCTTTCGCGCTGGCTGAGTCCCGTGTTCTGCCGCCTCTTCCCGGAAATTCCCAAAGGACACCCCGCCATGGGTTCCATTTTCATGAACCTTTCCGCCAACATGCTGGGGTTGGACAATGCCGCCACCCCGATGGGGCTGAAAGCCATGAAAGAGCTTCAGGAGCTGAATCCGAAAAAAGATACCGCTACCAACCCGATGATTATGTTTCTGGTAATGAACACATCCGGGTTGATACTGATACCCGTCAGCATCATGATGTACCGCTCGCAAATGGGCGCTGCGCAGCCTACGGACATTTTCATCCCTACGCTGATTACTACCGCCATCTCTACCATTGTCGGTGTCACCGCCGTCAGCATTGCGCAACGGATAAACCTGCTGAACAAACCCATTCTTATTCTGATCGGTTGCATCAGCCTGTTCTTCTCCGGGCTTATTTACCTGTTCACCCAAGTAAGCCGCGAAGAAATGGGCGTTTACTCCACGCTGGTTGCCAACATCATTCTCTTTACCATCATCCTGCTTTTCATCCTGTGGGGATTATGGAAAAAGATTAATGTGTACGATGCTTTCATCGAAGGCGCCAAGGAAGGATTTACAACCGCCATACGCATCGTTCCCTATCTGGTGGCATTCCTCGTTGGAATCGCCGTTTTCCGCACTTCGGGAGCGATGGACATCATCGTAAACGGCATCGGTTACATCGTCGGACTATCCGGAGCGGACACCGAGTTTGTAGGTGCGCTGCCCACTGCATTGATGAAATCGTTAAGCGGCAGCGGGGCCAACGGACTGATGATTGATACAATGAAGCAATACGGCGCCGACTCTTTTGTCGGCCGCATGAGCTGCGTGGCACGCGGCGCCTCGGATACCACGTTCTACATCCTTGCCGTCTACTTCGGCAGCGTAGGCATCACGAAAACCCGCAACGCCGTCACCTGCGGTCTGATAGCCGACTTTTCCGGTATCATCGCCGCTATCATCATCAGCTATATATTCTTCTTTTAAAAAAACTGGAAATAGTATGATAAGTTATCAGACAGACGGCATCGAAATGCCCGCAATCAAGAAGCGCGAAACAACGGAATGGATCAAAGCCGTTGCCGCCACCTACAACAAGAGAATCGGCGAAATAGCCTACATCTTCTGTTCGGACGAGAAAATCCTCGAAGTGAACCGACAGTACCTTCAGCACGATTACTACACGGACATCATCACTTTCGACTACTGCGAAGGCAACCGCCTGAGCGGCGACCTCTTCATCAGCCTGGATACGGTACGCACCAACGCCGAACAGTTTGCCGGCAATGACTACGAACGGGAGCTGTACCGCGTCATCATCCACGGCATCCTGCACCTTTGCGGCATTAACGACAAAGGACCGGGAGAACGGGAAATCATGGAAGCCGCCGAAAACAAGGCGCTCGCCATGCGATAAAATCAAAAGGCGCATCGGCAAGCAAAGTTCAACTCTCCCCCCTATTGTTTTTTTGCACAATCTCTCGTCACTCGTCACTAACCACCTCGCATCCCTTTACCAGAGAGGGATTGCGGATGTGACGACAAACATGATAAGGGTGATGACAAACAATCGGTCGTCACCCTCAAAAACAGGCTATGCACTATGGGTCAATGCATTAACCCAATAATCAGAAATTCCATATAAGCGACTTTTTCAACGATTTCCGAGGTCTGAAAAGGTTTTATACGGGCAATCGGGAAGCTAATCCCGTAGATAAATGTTCCATTCCCTCTTTCTTTTCTTTGTTTCGCACCGTATATAATACCGCTTTACCACGTTACTTTCTTCGTTTTCCAATTGCAGGCTCCGCGGTTGCCAATTGCGGGCTGCCGGGCCCGCAGCCGGCAACCGTCCGTCCCGCAACTGCGGGACGAAGAAAAGAACCTGCCTTTCGGATATTTCCCTTAAACGAATAAGAGATTATATACAAGGTGAAAGGAGATTACATACAGGCAAAACAGAAAGAAACCCGCGAGGTATTTCCTAAGAATTCACAAGGAAAGGAGATAAATCGCGGCTACAAAATAACTTTTTAGTAACTTTGCATGGTTTTAAAAGAGATTGAACGAATGGAGTTTAAGTATGACGTTATCGTAATCGGCGCCGGACATGCCGGCTGTGAAGCCGCTGCCGCCGCCGCAAACCTGGGTTCAAAGACCTGTCTTATCACAATGGACATGAATAAGATAGGACAGATGAGTTGTAACCCTGCCGTAGGAGGTATTGCCAAAGGACAGATTGTACGCGAAATAGACGCCTTAGGCGGATATATGGGATTGGTAACCGATAAAACGGCTATCCAGTTCCGCATATTGAACCGCTCCAAAGGCCCCGCCATGTGGAGTCCGCGCGCGCAGTGCGACCGCAACAAATTCATCTGGACATGGCGCGAGATTCTGGAGAATATTCCCAACCTGCACATCTGGCAGGACACCGTACAGGAAATCCTCGTTGAAAACGGCGAGGTAACCGGACTCACCACCGTTTGGGGAGTGACCTTCCGCGCCAAATGCGTTGTACTGACTGCCGGAACTTTCCTGAACGGACTGATGCACGTAGGGCGCACCATGCTTCCGGGCGGGCGCATGGCAGAACCCGCATCTTACCAACTGACCGAATCCATCGCCCGGCACGGCATCACATACGGACGAATGAAAACGGGAACCCCCGTACGCATCGACGGACGGAGCGTGCATTACGAAGATATGGAGATTCAGGAAGGGGAAAACGACTTCCATAAATTCTCCTTTATGAACAACGGCGTACGCCACCTGAAGCAACTGCCGTGCTGGACTTGCTTCACCAATGAGGAAACACACCGCATCCTTCGTGAAGGGCTGCCTGATTCTCCCCTTTTCAACGGGCAGATTCAAAGCATAGGGCCCCGCTATTGCCCCAGTATAGAAACCAAAATCGTAACCTTCCCCGACAAGGAACAGCACCAGCTTTTCCTGGAACCGGAAGGTGAAACGACGCAGGAACTTTACCTGAACGGCTTCTCTTCTTCCCTGCCGATGGACATACAGATTGCAGCGCTGAAAAAGATTCCAGCATTCCGCGACCTGGTGATTTACCGCCCCGGCTACGCAATAGAATACGATTACTTTGATCCCACCCAACTGAAACATACGTTGGAAACGAAGAAAATCAAGAACCTATTCTTTGCCGGACAAGTAAACGGAACGACCGGCTACGAAGAAGCTGCCGGACAAGGAATCATTGCAGGTATCAACGCGCATATCAACTGCCACGGCGGAGAACCGTTCACCCTGGCACGCGACGAAGCCTATATAGGCGTATTAATCGACGATTTGGTTACCAAAGGCGTCGATGAGCCTTACCGCATGTTTACTTCACGTGCGGAATACCGCATCCTGCTCCGAATGGACGATGCCGATATGAGGCTAACCGAAAGAGCCTGGAAACTGGGACTTGCCAAAGAAGACCGCTACGAACTATTAAAGAGCAAGCGCGAAGCCGTTACAAGCATCATAGAGTTCACCCGGAGTTATTCGATGAAACCGGCATTAATCAACCCGGTGCTGGAACAGCTCGGCACTACCCCGCTCCGCCAGGGATGCAAGCTGGTAGACTTAATAAACCGTCCGCAAGTAACCTTGGAAAACATGGCAGAACATGTCAGCGCTTTCCGTCGGGAACTGGACAAGATTACGGAACAGGATAAAGTTGCAGACAGAAGAGACGAAATAGTCGAAGCTGCGGAAATACTTATTAAGTACGAAGGCTATATCGGACGCGAGCGAATCATAGCAGACAAACTGGCACGGCTGGAAAGCATAAAGATTAAAGGAAGGTTCGACTATAATTCCATCCAGTCTCTTTCTACCGAAGCCCGCCAGAAGCTGGTGAAGATAGATCCGGAAACGATAGCCCAGGCAAGCCGAATCCCGGGAGTGTCTCCCAGCGATATCAACGTGCTGCTGGTGCTTTGCGGGCGATAAGGGGCAACGTTCCACGTGAAACAAAGAATTCAATAAACGTATTAAATAAACTGATTATGAGCAAAGAAACACTTGCCAAGACCATTCGGGAAATTCCCGACTTCCCCATCCCCGGGATTTTATTCTACGATGTGACCACTCTGTTTAAAAACCCGTCGGCGCTGCAAGAACTTTCAGACACCTTGTATGAAATGTACAAGGATAAAGGGATAACCAAAGTGGTAGGTATAGAATCCAGAGGCTTCATCATGGGCCCCATTCTCGCCACCCGCTTAGGTGCAGGATTCGTACCCATGCGCAAGCCCGGAAAGTTGCCTGCGGAAACAATCGAAGAAAGCTACGACAAAGAGTACGGCAAAGATACGGTACAAATCCACAAGGATGCCATTGAGCCGGACGATGTAGTATTGCTGCACGACGACCTTCTGGCTACGGGCGGAACAATGGAAGCAGCCTGCAAACTGGTGAAGAAACTGAACCCTAAAAAGGTATATGTAAACTTCATTAT
This sequence comes from Bacteroides stercoris ATCC 43183, assembly GCF_025147325.1. NCBI lineage: Bacteria > Pseudomonadati > Bacteroidota > Bacteroidia > Bacteroidales > Bacteroidaceae > Bacteroides > Bacteroides stercoris. The sequence continues at coordinate 845,329 of NZ_CP102262.1, read as the reverse complement.
CGAATTGAAAGAGTTGCATGGAAAGGATATATTCAGCAAAGATGTAGATGTAGAATCGGTATTGACACTCTAAAGAAACAACCGGGTGGTAAAGCAATCACATCGCTGCATGAGAATGTATCGCCGCATGCTCTTGGCAGCGTATTGCTTTACCACCTTTTTCTTACGATATGGACGAACTAAAAACAAATGATTACCTGAAGGGTATCGTTCTGAACCTTCCCGAAAGTCCCGGTATTTACCAATATCTGAATGCCGAGGGAACGATTATATACGTAGGGAAAGCAAAAAACCTGAAGCGCCGGGTCTCTTCCTACTTCAACAGAGAACATGAACCGGGAAAGACACGGGTACTGGTGAGCAAGATTGCAGATATCCGGTATATCGTGGTCAACACGGAAGAGGATGCCTTGCTGCTGGAGAACAATCTTATCAAGAAATACAAACCCCGTTACAACGTACTGCTGAAAGACGACAAGACCTACCCGTCCATCTGCGTGCAGAACGAATATTTCCCCCGCGTATTCAAGACGCGGAGAATCATACGCAACGGTTCTTCCTACTACGGCCCGTACAGCCACATACCATCCATGTATGCAGTGCTCGACCTCATCAAGCATTTGTACCCGCTACGCACCTGCAACTTGAATCTCTCGCCCGAAAACATCCGGGCAGGGAAGTTCAATGTATGCCTGGAATACCACATCAAGAACTGCGCAGGCCCCTGCATAGGCAAGCAGAATCAGGAAGAATACCTCAAAAACATTGCCGAAATAAAGGAAATACTCAAGGGAAATACCCAGGAGATAGAGCGGATGCTGTATCAGCAGATGCAGGAGCTTGCGGCGGAAATGAAGTTTGAAGAGGCGCAGAAAATCAAGGAAAAGTATCTGCTGCTGGAAAATTACCGTTCCAAATCGGAAGTGGTAAGCAACGTATTGCACAATATCGACGTGTTCTCCATCGAGGAAGACACCGATGAAAAGTCCGCATTCATCAACTATCTGCATATCACGAACGGGGCTATCAACCAGGCTTTCACCTTTGAGTACAAGAAACGGCTGAACGAAACGAAAGAAGAGCTCCTGTCACTGGGCATTATCGAGATGCGCGAACGGTACAAGAGCCTTTCCCGCGAAATCATCGTGCCCTTTGAGCTGGACATGGAGCTTAAAGACGTTATCTTTACCATCCCGCAACGCGGTGACAAGAAGAAATTGCTTGAACTCTCCATCCTTAACGTTAAACAATACAAGGCCGACCGTCTGAAACAAGCGGAAAAGCTGAATCCGGAACAACGCACGGTACGCCTTTTAAAGGAAATCCAGCAAGAATTGCACCTCGACAGGCTGCCTATGCGGATAGAGTGTTTCGACAACTCCAACATCCAAGGCTCGGATCCTGTTGCCGGATGCGTTGTCTTCATCAAAGGAAAGCCGTCCAAGAAAGACTACCGGAAGTATAACATCAAGACCGTGGAAGGACCGGATGACTATACATCCATGAAAGAGGTTGTAAAACGGCGTTATCAGCGCGCTATCGAGGAGAACGCCCCCCTGCCCGACCTTCTTATCACCGACGGCGGAAAAGGGCAAATGAGCGCCGTAAAAGAGGTTGTCGACGAACTGAACCTTGACATCCCCATTGCCGGACTTGCCAAAGACGGGAAACACCGCACATCGGAACTGCTATACGGTTTCCCGCCGCAGACCATCGGACTGAAACAAAACTCTCCCCTTTTCCGTCTGCTGACGCAAATACAGGACGAGGTACACAGGTTTGCCATTACCTTCCACCGCGACAAGCGCAGCAAGCGGCAGATAGCTTCGGCCTTAGACGAGATAAAAGGGATTGGAGAAAAGACAAAGAACGCTCTGCTAAAGGAGTTCAAAAGCGTAAAACGAATCAAGGAGGCATCGGCGGAAGATATTGTCAAAGTGATTGGAGAGGCGAAAGCGAAAATCATAAAGGACTATTTCACAGACAAATAGTCCTTCAATACAAATTCTTGTCCCACACCGCGGCAATCACGAATTTATTCGTAACTTTGCAACCTGCAAAATAATTTTTTAGGACTAAAACATGAGAGTAGTTATACAACGTACCGGGCATGCGTCTGTCACAATCAACGGAACCTGTAAGTCCGCCATCCGCAAAGGATTTATGATATTGGTAGGCATAGAGGAGACGGACGGCAAGGAAGACATCGACTGGTTGTGTAAAAAGATTGTCAACCTGCGTGTTTTTGACGACGAGAATGGCGTTATGAATAAATCCATACTCGACATTGACGGTGAGATATTGGTAATCAGCCAGTTTACGCTGCACGCATCTACCAGGAAAGGCAATCGCCCCTCTTACATACGGGCGGCAAAACCGGAAATATCCGTTCCGCTGTACGAACAATTCTGCAAGGAATTGAGTTTTGCATTAGGTAAAGAGATAGGTACCGGCGAATTTGGAGCCGATATGAAGGTAGAATTAGTGAACGATGGCCCTGTGACCATCTGTATGGATACAAAAAACAAGGAATAATGACGTTAAAAGAAGCACAACAAGAAGTGGACTCCTGGATAAAAAAATACGGAGTACGTTACTTCAGCGAGCTCACCAATATGGCCGTATTGACCGAAGAAGTCGGCGAGCTGGCACGAGTTATGGCACGCAAATACGGCGACCAGTCTTTTAAGGAAGGAGAGAAAGACAACGTTGAAGAAGAAATCGCGGACGTCCTTTGGGTACTTCTCTGCATTGCCAACCAGACCGGTGTAGACATCACCGAAGCATTTGCACGCAGCATCGAGAAGAAAACCAAACGCGACCAGGCAAGACATATCAATAATCCTAAATTATCCGACCATGGAGAATAACGAATCTACACAGAGTAAGTACGATGCCGCTCTGGCGAAGTACAACACCAATTTGAATGATGCGGAAGTGGCAGCGGAAGTAGCCGGAATAATCGCAGAGAAAGTCCCTGCAAACAATACTCCGGAAGTAAAGAAGTTCCTGTTCAACTGCATCGACCTGACCACGCTCAACAGTACGGACAGCGATGAAAGCGTCATGAAATTCACCCAAAAGGTAAACCAGTTTGACGAAGAATTTCCCGATTTGAAGAACGTAGCGGCCATCTGCGTATATCCCAACTTTGCGGAAGTAGTAAAGGATACGCTGGAAGTGGAAGACGTAAAGATAGCCTGCGTATCGGCAGGTTTCCCCTCTTCACAGACTTTCATAGAAGTAAAAGTAGCCGAAACCGCCATGGCAATCATGGAAGGCGCGGATGAGATAGACATTGTAATCTCCGTAGGAAAGTTCCTGAGCGGCGACTATGAAACCATGTGCGATGAGATACAGGAGCTGAAAGCCACCTGCAAGGAGCATCACCTGAAGGTAATCCTGGAGACCGGCGCGTTGAAAACGGCAGCCAATATCAAAAAGGCCTCTATCCTATCCATGTATGCCGGAGCCGATTTCATCAAGACTTCCACCGGCAAACAGCAGCCTGCCGCCACTCCGGAAGCAGCCTATGTAATGTGTCAGGCTATTAAGGAATACCATGCCTTGACGGGCAACAAGATAGGTTTCAAACCGGCAGGCGGCATCAACTGCGTAAACGATGCGCTCATCTACTACACCATTGTAAAAGAAGTGCTGGGCGAAGAATGGCTGAACAACGGATTGTTCCGTTTGGGAACCAGCCGTCTGGCAAATCTCCTGCTGTCGGAAATCAAAGGCGAAGAAATGAAGTTCTTTTAAGAGGAATACGGTTGATATATCCGTTATATAAAACAAAGCGAAGAACCTGCTCTCTATATAAGGAGAAAAGGTTCTTCGCTTCGTTTTTGAATGACGGGATATAAAAGAAACTTTGATAGATATTCCGTCTTTATTGTATAAAAAACAAACTTATTTTTCGCGTTCCACTACGTAATCAAGATAGCAAACAAGCGCTTTCTTGACATCCGTATCTTCCATGGAAGCTAATAACGAAAGCGCCTTTTCCTTAAACTCAATCATAACTTTCGTAGCGTATTCAATGCCGCCGTTTGCCTTGGAAAACTCGATCAATCGGGCTATTTCATCAGTTGTAGCCGTTCCGCTCTTTACTTTCGCGGCAATCTCCTGTGCCTGCTTGTCGCGGGTTGAATTAAGGGCATAAAGTGCAGGTAAGGTCAGCTTTCCTTCCAGCATATCATTGCCGGTAGGTTTGCCGATTTCCTTGCTTTCGTAGTAATCGAATATATCATCCTTGATTTGAAAGCAAAGACCGATGTATTCGCCAAAGAGACGTGCATATTCCGCCTTTTCATCGCCAGCTCCCACCGAAAGCGCACCCGCTTTCATGCATGCGGCAAACAGTACGGCCGTCTTCTTGCGGATGACATCAAAGTAAATATCCTCGGAATATTCGGGATTGCTGACATTGGAAAGCTGCAACAGCTCCCCTTCCGCCAAATCCTGTCCCAGCTTCGAAACAATATCGATAATGCCGTAATTGCGCGTCATCCCCACTTCCACCAAAGCCGTTGCCAGTAAATAATCTCCCGTAAGCACCGCCACCTTATTATTAAAAACGGCATTCACAGAGAGCTGCCCCCGGCGTTCGGTACTCTCGTCCACCACATCGTCATGCACCAGGCTTGCCGTATGCAGCAGCTCCAAAGCAACCGCAGCATGAAGCGTTGCCGGACAAATCTCATTGTACAGCTTCGCCGCAAGCAAAACCAGAATCGGGCGCATCATCTTCCCATTCTTCTGCCGTATATGCGCAATCACGCTGTTCAGCAAAAGGTTAGAACTGGAAAGGCAACTATCAAAATGCTTTTTGAAGTCTTCCAACTCCGCAGAAATCGGGGATTTTATAAGGGATATACTGTCCATACATCGCTATTTGAGCACAAAAATAGTAATAAAACGGTTAATACGGTATTTTTTTGTACTTTTACCATGAAAAAAAGGATAAATATATGAATTCAACCGATAAACTTTTCTTGCTTGATGCCTACGCATTGATATACCGTGCTTATTACGCGTTCATCAAAAATCCGCGAATCAACTCCAAAGGATTCAACACTTCCGCCATTCTGGGGTTTGTGAACACCCTGGAAGAGGTGCTGAAAAAGGAAAATCCCACACATATAGGAGTAGCTTTCGACCCTTCGGGACCTACATTCCGCCACGAGGCTTACAAACAATATAAAGCGCAACGGGAAGAGACTCCCGAGGCTATCCGCCTTTCCGTACCTATTATAAAGGATATTATCCGTGCCTACCGCATTCCTATCCTGGAAGTGCCCGGTTATGAAGCCGACGACGTAATAGGCACGCTTGCCACCGAAGCCGGCAGACAAGGTATTGTCACTTACATGATGACGCCCGACAAAGACTACGGCCAACTGGTGTCGGAGAATGTATTCATGTACCGCCCCAAACACAGCGGCGGATTCGAAGTCATGGGCATCGAGGAGATAAAAGCGAAGTTCGATATTCAGTCCACAGAGCAAGTCATCGACATGCTGGGACTGATGGGCGACTCTTCCGATAACATCCCCGGCTGTCCGGGCGTGGGAGAAAAAACCGCACAAAAGCTGGTGACTGAATTCGGCAGCATCGAAAACCTGCTTGCCCATACCGACCGGCTGAAAGGTGCGCTTAAAACCAAAGTAGAGGCAAACCGGGAAATGATTGCTTTCTCCAAATTCCTTGCAACCATCAAAGTGGACGTACCTATCAAACTCGACATGAATACACTCGTCCGCGAAGAGCCGAACGAAGAAGAGCTCCGCAAGATTTTTGAAGAGCTGGAATTTCGTACCCTCATCGACCGTGTCCTGAAAAAGACAGGCTCTCCCCTTCCCTCTTCTTCCAATTCCGCTTCGCCCGATCCTTATGCGGGAACTTTGTTTGCCCAACCCACCGACGGCACAACTTCCGGAAACAACGCTCCGGTTCAAGGCGATTTGTTTGCAAATTTTGCGGACAACGGGACGGGTGATGCAAAAAATTCGATTCTCACGCGCTTAGAAATGTTCGATGTAGACTATCAACTAATTGATACAGAAGAGAAAAGAAAGAAAATTATTCAAAAGTTACTTACAAAAGAAATTCTCTCAATAGATACGGAAACCACCGGAACCGAACCGATGGAAGCGGAACTGGTGGGAATGAGCTTCAGTGATGCCGAAAACCAGGCTTACTATGTACCCGTTCCGGCAAATCGTGACGAAGCGTTAAAAATCGTCAATGAATTCCGCCCTCTTTACGAAAATGAAAATTCCATGAAAGTAGGACAAAATATCAAGTACGATATGATTGTCCTTCAAAACTACGGAGTACAGGTAAAAGGAAAACTTTTCGACACCATGCTTGCCCATTATGTATTGCAACCGGAGCTCCGGCACAACATGGACTACCTTGCCGAAATCTATCTGCACTACCAGACCATCCACATCGACGAACTTATAGGAGCCAAAGGCAAGAACCAAAAGAACATGCGCGACCTTCCGCCGGAAGACGTATACCGCTACGCTTGCGAAGATGCGGACGTTACACTGAAACTGAAGAACGTACTCGAAAAAGAACTGAAAGAGCACGCTGCCGAACATCTCTTTTACGAAATAGAGATGCCGCTCGTACCGGTGCTCGTCAACATCGAAAGCAACGGAGTGCGTATCGATACGGAAGCGCTTAAACAATCGTCCGAGCATTTCACGCTCCGCCTGCAGGAGATTGAAAAAGAAATCTATGCACTGGCAGGTGGCGAAACCTTCAATATCGGCTCACCCAAACAGGTAGGCGAAGTGTTGTTTGACAGACTCAAAATCGTAGAGAAAGCCAAAAAAACCAAGACCGGACAGTATGTCACTTCCGAGGAAGTACTCGAGAGCCTTCGGAACAAACACGCAATCATCGGTAAGATACTTGAATACCGCGGACTGAAAAAGCTGCTAAGTACCTACATCGATGCATTGCCCCAGCTGATAAATCCGCGTACGGGACGTATCCATACCTCGTTCAACCAGGCGGTAACCGCTACCGGACGACTCAGCTCAAGCAATCCGAACCTGCAAAACATACCCATTCGTGACGAGGACGGCAAGGAAATCCGCAAAGCCTTCATTCCCGATGACGGATGCGAGTTCTTCTCTGCCGACTACTCGCAGATCGAACTGCGCATCATGGCACATCTGAGCCAGGACAAGAATATGATTGATGCCTTCCTCAGCGGTTATGACATTCATGCCGCCACTGCCGCCAAAATATATAAGGTGGATATTAATGACGTAACCGCCGATATGCGCCGTAAAGCCAAGACAGCCAACTTCGGTATCATCTACGGCATCTCTGTCTTCGGGCTGGCGGAGCGTATGAACGTTCCCCGTCAGGAAGCCAAAGAACTGATAGACGGGTATTTTGAAACCTACCCGCAAGTCAAGGAATACATGGACAGAAGCATACAGGTAGCGCGCGAAAACGGATATGTAGAAACCATCTTCCACCGCAAGCGCTTCCTGCCCGACATCAACTCACGGAATGCCGTAGTACGCGGTTATGCAGAGCGCAATGCCATTAACGCTCCCATTCAGGGAAGTGCTGCCGACATTATCAAAGTAGCCATGTCGCTCATCTACCAGCGCCTTCAAAGTAACAATCTGAAAGCAAAGATGATTTTACAGGTCCATGACGAACTGAATTTCAGCGTTCCCGAGGCAGAAAAAGAGATTATACAAAAAATTGTAATCGAAGAGATGGAACGGGCATATCGCATGCTGGTACCCTTGAAAGCCGATTTCGGGTGGGGAAAGAACTGGCTGGAAGCGCACTAATCCGCTCGATAACTTTATTTAACTTACAATCAGAAAGCAACAGAAGCAATCGCTTTAAAATACAGTTTGCTCATCAGAATATCCGGCACCTTTGCTGCCGGATATTTTTTATTCACAAACCGCTCCAAAAAGAAAGCATATCATCCTTGTTGTTTTTGACAATTTGATAAAATATTAGTCATATATTTTATTTATGTCAATTATATTCGTACCTTTGCACCGCTTTTAAGAAATATATGATAGAAAATAGTAAGTAATACTCTAAAAAACATAAATCATGAAAACTTTAAAAACTTTGATTTTATTCTCTTTTCTTTTTGTGTGTGGAATGAATGCGTCAGCAGACAACAAAAGTAACCTTATTTACAATTCGGAAGAAGTAAATGGAATGAAAGTTGCCGAAACTGTTTACAAGATGGATGGCAGTACGCTTGCCAACTATATGAAGTACAATTATAAATACGATGACCAAAAGCGTATAACAGAAAGCGAAGCGTTGAAATGGAATGCCGTAAAAAACGCATGGACTCATGACATGTGCATCCGCTATGCCTATCAAGGTAAATCCATAACTACTACTTATTATAAATGGAGCAATAAGAAGAATACCTATATTCTTATCCCTGAAATGACAATAACAATGGATAATCCCAATATGTAATCCATTCATTTTCTCTCATAAAGATACTCTACTAATAATAACCCAAAACCTTTTCATAAACTGAAGAAGGTGTGTCAAAATGCACACCTTCTGTTTTTTACGCACAAAGCCCCGACTTTCACAAGCTGGGGCTTTGTTATTACCTAAAGATTTTGTATCTTTAAGCATAAGTTCTTTACTATGACAAAGATACATTTTCGTCCTTACAATCCCAACCAAACCGTTCTTTTTCCTCAAAGAATTGATGAGGATATTGCAGAAAACGATCCGGTGCGCATGGTTGACGCCCTGGTTGAGGGCTTGAATCTTGAAAGTTTCAGAAAACTGTATAAGGAATGCGGTCGCAGCCCTTACCACCCCAAGATGATGCTCAAGGTCATTCTGTATGCCTATATGAACAACATCTACTCCTGCCGGAAAATTGAAAAACTCCTTCACCGTGACATCCATTATATCTGGCTGGCCGGATATGAGAAACCGGATTTCATTACCATCAACCGTTTCCGCAACCGGGTGAAGAAGGAAATTAACGAAGTGTTTACGCAAACCGTACTTCTTCTCTCTTCCAAAGGCTTCATCAGCCTGAATGTGGAATATATTGACGGGACAAAGCTCGAATCCAAAGCCAACAAGTACACTTTCGTCTGGCGAAAAACGGTTGAGCGGAACCGTGAACGCCTGATGAAGAAGATACATGTCCTGTTAGGGCAGATAGACGATGTCATTGCTCAGGAGAAGTCATCAGAGAACAATGAGGAAGTTGAGTTCACTCCGGCCATGCTGACTGAAATGGCAGGAGAATTGCGTCATGCACTGGAACAGGTTTCCGAGCCATCCGCGAAAGAGGAAAAGACTGAACTGAAAAAGAAACGCAAACAGCTGAAGGAACTGGAAGAACACAGGGACAAACTGCAGGAATACGACTGCCATCTGGAAACACTGCAAGAGAGGAATTCCTATTCCAAGACGGACAAGGACGCTACTTTTATGAGAATGAAGGAGGATGCCATGCGCAACGGACAGACGAAGCCCGGTTACAACCTTCAAATCGGCACCGAAAATCAGTTCATCACCGATTTTGCACTCTTCCCGAACCCTACGGATACACTGACCCTGATTCCTTTCCTGCAATCTTTTTCAAACAGGTATGAACGGATGGCCCATACGGTGGTTGCTGATTCCGGCTATGGCTCCGAAGAGAATTACCGCTTCATGTCCGAAAACGGCATGGAAGCCTACGTAAAGTACAACTATTTCCACATGGAGCAGCGGCCGAGATTCAAACCGGCCCCGTTCAAGGCCGAAAACTTCTACTACAATGAAGAACATGACTTCTGCATCTGCCCTATGGGGCAAAGGATGCGGAGGATAGGCACCAGGAATGTGAAAACCGCATCCGGATATGTCAGCGAAAATGCACGGTACAGAGCTGTCAGGTGTGAAGGTTGTCCCCTGCGATGCCGCTGTTTTAAAGCAAAAGGAAACAGGACGATAGAACTGAATCATAGGCTTAGACAATACAAGCGGAGAGCCAAAGAACTGCTCTGCTCTGAGAAAGGACTGAAACACAGAGGGCAGAGATGCATAGAACCGGAGGCCGTGTTCGGACAAATTAAAAACAATATGAACTACAAACGTTTCCGACATTTTGGAAAGGACAAGGTCTTCATGGACTTTGCCTTCCTAGCCATTGCCTTCAATATAAAAAAAATGTGTGCAAAACTGACAAAAGAAGATACGAAATGGCTGATTGGATGGTTTTATGAACTTACTGTCGCTTTATTTAGATGCTGGAGACACATAAATCAAAGAAATCTTCGAATTATCGCAGCTTAAAGAAAATGAACAGATTTGTATAGTGATGAACAAAAAAGAGGTGCATCGTGCATTACGACACACCTTCTTTTTGTATTTTTACTTTCCAATAAAAACATAGAAGCATGATACCTCAAAACCTTATCCACTACATCGAAACGGAGATTATCCCCCGATACGAACACTTCGACAAGGCACACAACCGTTCGCATGTACAAACAGTCATTGACGAAAGCCTCGCTCTTGCCAAGCTCTACCCCCAGGCAGACGAACGCCTTGTCTACACCATAGCAGCCTATCACGACACAGGGCTTTGCCGCGACCGCGCCACGCATCACCTTGTTTCGGGAGAAATCATAGCCGCCGACAGCAACCTTCTGCAATGGTTCGGCAAAGAGGAGATAGCAATCATGCGGGAAGCCGTGGAAGACCATCGGGCATCCAGCGACCATGAGCCGCGCAGCATCTACGGCAAAATCGTGGCCGAAGCCGACCGTATCATCGACACAGACACCACCCTGCGCCGTACCGTACAGTACGGACTGAAACAAAATCCTGCGGCGGACGAAGCATGGCACTACCAACGTTTTCACAAACATCTGATGGAAAAATACGCACCCGGCGGCTACCTTAAACTTTGGCTTCCCGACTCAAAGAACGCCGAAAGGCTGAAAGAACTGCAAAGCATCATAGCGGATGAGGTGCGTCTGAAAAGCATTTTTCACCGCATGTTCGAAGAAGAGAAAAGATAAAAGACTATCTTTGCAGCCAATTAACTGAATAATAATTAAAAAACAAAATATATTTATGGCATTAAAAGCAGGTATAGTGGGACTGCCCAACGTAGGGAAATCCACTCTTTTCAACTGTCTGTCCAGTGCAAAGGCACAGGCGGCAAACTTTCCTTTTTGTACTATCGACGCCCAAATGGGTCAGGTATCCGTGCCTGACGAGCGACTGACCAAACTCGCCGAAATCGTTCATCCGGGACGCATCGTGCCCGCCGTATGCGACATTGTCGATATTGCCGGACTGGTGAAAGGCGCCAGCAAAGGTGAAGGACTGGGCAACCAGTTTCTGGGCAACATCCGCGAGTGCGACGCCATTATCCATGTGCTGCGTTGCTTCGACAACGGCAACATCGTACACGTGGACGGAAGCGTAGATCCGGTGCGCGACAAGGAAATCATCGATACCGAACTCCAGCTCAAGGACCTCGATACGGTAGAAAACCGCATCAAGCGTGTAGAGAAGATAGCCAAAGTTGGCGGAGATAAAATGGCGAAAGTAGAGTACGAACTCCTGCTCCGCTACAAAGACGCATTGGAACAGGGACAGAGCGCCCGCACCGTAATACCTCAGAACGATGACGAGGAGCAATGCGCCAAACAGATGTTCCTGCTCACCACGAAACCGGTACTCTACGTCTGCAACGTAGACGACACCAGCGCCGCCACCGGCAACCAATACGTAGAGCAGGTGCGCGAGGCCATCAAAGACGAAGATGCCCAGCTCATCATCATCTCCGCACAGACCGAAGCCGACATCGCCGAATTGGAAACTTACGAAGAAAAGCAGATGTTCCTCGAAGACCTCGGCCTGAAAGAAAGCGGTTGCAACCGGTTGATTAAAGCTATCTACAGCCTGCTGAACCTCGAAACCTTCATCACCGCCGGCGAAATGGAAGTAAAGGCATGGACCTACCGCAAAGGCTGGAAAGCCCCGCAATGCGCCGGTGTTATCCACACCGACTTCGAGAAAGGATTTATCCGTGCAGAAGTCATCAAGTACGAAGACTACATTAAGTATGGCAGTGAAGCCGCCGTGCGCGAAGCCGGAAAACTGGGCGTGGAAGGCAAGGAATACGTGGTGCAGGACGGAGACATCATGCACTTCCGCTTCAACGTATAAAAATAACAGGAAGAGGGTATGTCGAAATGAATGACAAACTATATGTTTTGGGCAGGGCCAATGATGTAGCAATCAAAAATTTCGACATCCTCAATCATAAAGCTGAATTCGGCATTTCGAGACAATTCAATAATCATCCTTTTTACTCCTAAAATTTATGGAACAGCAAGGAGAAATAGTACTTTATCAGCCAGAAACAACCTTCAAGCTCGAAGTGCGATTAGAAAACGAAACAGTTTGGCTCACGCAAGCACAAATTGCAGAATTATTCGGTACCGGCAGACAAGCCATTACCAAACATCTGAAAAATATCTTCAACAGCAATGAATTGGAAGAAAATTCAGTATGTTCCATTTTGGAACTAACTGCTGCGGACGGCAAAACCTATAAAACCAAGATATATAATCTTGATGCGATTTTATCCGTAGGATATCGTGTCAATAGTAAAAATGCAACCTCTTTCAGATGTTGGGCAAACAAAATATTAAAAGAATACCTGCTGAGAGGATATTCGATTAATAAACGGCTAAACAACATCGAGCAAAGAATAAACAATGATTTACCGAAACACGAACAACGTATCGGGCAAATAGAAGAAAAAATAGATTTCTTTGTCCGTACCGCCCTTCCACCCGTAGAAGGTATCTTTTTTGAAGGACAAATCTTCGATGCCTATGTTTTCGCCTCTAATCTGATAAAATCAGCCCAAAAGACAATTGTTCTCATTGACAATTATATTGATGAAAATACCCTTATGATACTTAGTAAGAGAAATGAAAAAGTGGAAGCTACTGTATATACAGCCAAACTCACCAAACAGTTGCAATTGGACCTGCAACGACACAATGCTGAATATCCGGCAATAGCCATCCATGAATACAAGCAGTCTCATGACCGTTTCCTCATCATAGACTCCGAAGTTTTCCACATAGGGGCTTCCTTGAAAGATCTTGGAAAAAAATGGTTTGCTTTTTCAAAACTGCATTTCTCCCCGCAAGAGCTGATTGAGAGGATGCTGACAGAAATACAGAAATAATTAATCTTCTAAAGATACGCTACAAATGAAAAATAACAACCTGAAGTATCTCATTGCAGGAACCGGCGGTGTAGGCGGTTCAATAGCCGCATTTCTCGCTCTCGCCGGAAAGGACGTCACCTGTATTGCCCGTGGCGGACATCTTGCCGCCTTACGTGAAAACGGATTGAAGTTACATTCCGATTTAAAAGGCGAGCATACATTGGACGTTCCGGCTTATACGGCAGAGGAATATGCCGCCCTCGCCTCTTCGGCGGACGCTTACAAGGCAGACGTTATTTTCGTATGCGTCAAAGGCTATTCCGTAGACTCCATTACGGAATTAATCAGGCACGCCGCACACAAGGACACGGTAGTAATCCCCATCCTGAACGTCCATGGCACAGGTCCGCGCATCCAGCGGCTGGTTCCCGGCGTCACGGTACTGGACGGCTGCATCTACATCGTAGGATTCGTATCCGGCAAAGGCGAAATCACGCAAATGGGCAAGATATTCCGGTTGGTTTACGGGGCACACAAAGACACCATTGTTTCCCGTGAAACATTGGCAGCCATACAGCGGGATTTGCAGGAAAGCGGCATCAAGGCCGACATATCTCCCGACATCAACCGCGACACCTTCGTCAAATGGTCTTTCATCTCGGCCATGGCCGTTACCGGAGCTTACTACGACGTGCCTATGGGCGAAGTGCAGAAGCCCGGCAAAGTACGCGACACCTTCATCGGGCTTTCGCAAGAAAGCGCGGCCTTGGGACGGAAACTGGGCATCGGGTTCGAGGAAGACATCGTAGCGTACAACCTCAAGGTAATCGACAAACTTGCCCCCGAAAGCACCGCTTCCATGCAAAAAGACATGGCGCGCGGCCACCAAAGCGAAGTGCAGGGATTGCTTTTCGACATGATTGCGGCAGCCGAAGAACAGAATATCGACATCCCTACATACAGAATGGTAGCGGAGAAATTCAAATAATTTTATACCTTTGCCTCACCATCTTATACAGTTTCATCTTCCGGAGCGTAGCGCAGAACCTCTTCCGTGCAATACATAAAAAGAGCAGATTCTGCGCTACGCTCCGAAGGACGAAAACAAAGATATAAACTAACTTAAATTGCTTATGAATATGCTGACTCTCCTCTCTATCAACTGGAATCCCAACCCGGAACTGTTCAACCTTTTCGGCAGCCTTCCAATCCGGTATTACGGCCTGTTATGGGTGGTAGGTATTGCTCTTGCCTACGTAATAGTACACCGCCAATACCACGACCGGAAAATCGACGAAAAGACATTCGAACCGCTGTTCTTCTACTGCTTCTTCGGCATCCTGATAGGAGCGAGACTGGGGCACTGTCTGTTCTACCAGCCGGATTATTACCTGAATCACTTCTGGGAAATGATACTTCCCGTGAAGTTCCTGCCGGACGGCGGCTGGAAGTTTACCGGCTACGAAGGGCTTGCCAGTCACGGCGGTACGCTGGGACTGATTATCGCCCTCTGGATGTACTGCCGCAAAACCAAGATGCACTATATGGATGTGCTGGACATGATAGCCGTAGCCACACCTGTCACTGCCTGTTGCATCCGCCTTGCCAACCTGATGAACTCCGAGATTATCGGCAAGCCGGCCGATGTGCCCTGGGCTTTCGTCTTTGAACGGGTGGATATGCTACCCCGCCATCCGGCACAGCTCTACGAGGCAATCGCCTACTTCATCTTCTTCCTGGGCATGGTCTACTTGTACAGGCGCGGACAAAAGCAGCAGGAAAACAAGCTCAAAACGGACTTCAGCACCACCAAAGCCAAGTCCACCGCAATGCAAACCGACGCTACCCTACCCTATCACCGCGGTTTCTTCTTCGGCCTCTGCCTGACTGAAATATTCGTATTCCGCTTCTTCATCGAGTTTCTGAAAGAGGATCAGGTGGATTTTGAAAGCGCAATGACGCTGAATATGGGGCAATGGCTCAGCATTCCATTCATACTTATCGGAGTGTACTTCATGTGTTTCCATGGCAAGAAAACGGCAGGAAAATAAGAACTCCGCAACAATAAAAAAATATCAAGGCATGAAACCGACAGTTCCACCTAAGGAAACTGAAAGTTCCATGCCTTGATACTTCTTGTTCCACTACGTGAAACAAAGAGTTTCTCACGGGGAAACAAACCGTTCCCTCAGGAGAAATTTTTTGTTTTATTCTTTGAAACCCGACTTACGTCGCAGGTTACTTTCCTTTGACTATCCGCTTGATGTCATTCAGCTTGTTCAGCGCTTCGAGCGGTGTCAGGTTGTTCACATCCAGGTTCAGTATCTCGTCGCGTATCTGGCACAACACCGGGTCGTCGAGCTGGAAGAAACTGAGCTGCATGCCGCCGAGCGTCTCTCCCACTTCAACCATCGGCTTGGCCGCGATGCCTTGCTGGCGGTTGTCCTTTTCAAGCTGTTTCAATATATCACCGGCGCGTTTCACGATACTTTTGGGCATACCCGCCATTTTGGCTACATGGATACCGAAGGAATGCTCGCTGCCGCCGCGCTCCAGTTTGCGCAGGAAAATGACCTTATTGTCGATTTCCTTCACCGATACATTATAGTTCTTGATGCGCTTGAAGGATTTCTCCATTTCGTTCAGTTCATGGTAGTGCGTGGCAAAGAGCGTACGCGCCTTGGCATGCGGATGTTCGTGGATATACTCCACAATGGCCCAGGCAATGGAGATGCCGTCGTAGGTGGAAGTACCGCGCCCCAACTCGTCAAAAAGCACCAGGCTGCGGGGAGAAAGGTTATTCAGGATGTCGGCCGCCTCGTTCATCTCCACCATAAACGTAGACTCGCCCACGGAGATGTTGTCGCTGGCTCCCACACGGGTGAATATCTTGTCCACCAGACCGATATGCGCGCTTTCCGCCGGAACGAAACAGCCGATTTGCGCCATAAGCGTAATCAGGGCGGTCTGACGGAGCAATGCCGACTTACCCGCCATGTTGGGACCGGTAATGATGATTATCTGCTGCGTACTGCTGTCCAGCATCACATCGTTGGCTACATACTTCTCGCCTATCGGAAGCTGCTTCTCGATGACCGGATGACGTCCCTGGTGTATCTCCAGCACCTCGTCGTCGGAGATTACGGGACGGATATAATTGTTTTCGCGGGCTGCGGTGGCAAAAGACAGCAGGCAGTCCAGCCGGGCTATCTGGTTTGCATCGGTCTGAATGGCAGGAATAAACTCGCTCAAGGACTGCACCAGCTCTGCATAAAGCTGTGTTTCCAGCACCAGTATCTTGTCCTCGGCGCCGAGTATCTTTTCCTCATATTCTTTCAATTCCTGCGTAATGTAACGCTCGGCATTGACCAGTGTCTGCTTGCGAATCCACTCCTGCGGCACTTTATCCTTGTGCACGTTGCGCACTTCGATATAGTAACCGAACACATTGTTATAGCCGATTTTCAGGCTGGGAATGCCCGTAAGCTCACTCTCCCGCTGCTGTATCTGCAAAAGATAGTCCTTGCCGGAATAGGCTATCCGGCGCAGCTCGTCCAATTCGGCATTCACGCCGGATTTTATCACACCGCCTTTATTGACAAGCAACGGCGGGTCGTTGTTGATTTCCCTTTCGATGCGGTCGCGGATGGAACGGCAGATGTCCAGTTGTCCGCCGATATGGTTCAGACTGGCGTTATCGGCATCCATACAGGCTTCCTTAATCGGTTCAATAGCCTGCAGGGCCACTTTCAGAGCGACTACCTCGCGGGGAGAAACACGTCCTACGGCTACTTTGGAGATAATGCGTTCCAGGTCGCCTATCAAGTGCAACTGCTCTTCAATCACTCCCTTGAACTCAGGTTTCCGGAAGAAATACTCCACCACGTCCAGCCGTCCGTTAATGGGCTTCACATCCTTCAGGGGGAATACCATCCAACGCTTCAGCAGGCGGGCCCCCATCGGGCTGATTGTTTTATCTATCACATCCAACAAGCTGCTGCCGCCGTCGTTCATGCTGCCCATCAGCTCCAGGCTGCGCACCGTAAACTTATCCAGACGGACGTACTTATCTTCCTCTATACGTGCCAGCGAAGTGATATGCCCTATCTGCGTATGCTGCGTCATAATGAGGTACTGCAAGATAGCCCCCGAAGCGATGATACCGTTTTTGAGATGCTCCACGCCGAACCCCTTCAGGTTTTTCACTTCAAAGTGTTTCAGCAGTTTTTCGCGGGCGGTGGTTTCCGTAAACACCCAGTCGTCCAGCTCGAACGTAAAGAACTTGCTGCCGAAATTGCCTTCGAACATTCCCCGGCGGCCACGCTCAAACAGCACCTCTTTCGGGGCGAAGTTGTTCAGCAGTTTGTCTATATGGTCAAAGGAGCCTTCGGCGGTCAGAAACTCACCGGTGGAGATATCCAGAAACGCCACCCCGCAGGCGCCTTTACCGAAATGAACAGCGGCGAGGAAGTTGTTTTCACGGTAATTCAGTATATTGTCGTTAATGGATACGCCCGGCGTTACCAATTCGGTGATACCGCGTTTCACCAGTTTCTTGGTGAGCTTCGGATCTTCCAACTGGTCGCAAATGGCTACGCGCTTGCCCGCACGTATCAGTTTGGGCAGATACGTATCGAGCGCATGGTGGGGAAAGCCTGCCATTTCAATCGTTTTTCCCTTGCCGTTGGCGCGCTTAGTCAAGGTAATGCCTAATATTTCAGAAGCCAGGACGGCATCGGTGGAATAAGTTTCATAGAAGTCGCCGCAACGAAACAGCATGACCGCATCGGGGTGCTTTGCCTTCAACTCAAGAAACTGCTTCATCATCGGGGTAAGGACAATATCTTCGTGCATACAGGTATATCTTTGCGGAACACAGAAGCACGGTGGCGCAGAGTTTTTAACGGTATGAACTCCCGGTTTCATGAAGCAGACGCTCTGCACAAGCAACTCTGTGCCACCGTATCTCTGTGTTCATTGATTAATGTCACAAAGATAATCCTTTTTTAGAAAATACGTATGTAAAGGGTTTCAATCCTTAGCAAGCCTTAACAAAGCCGGCATTTTTGCTAAAACATGTTATAAAACACACTTTTTTATTTGCTTTATTTGGAAATTTCCCGAAAGTCCGTACCTTTGCACTGTGTTTTTCATAGTATTAGATTTAAGGTTAACAAAGGTTGGAGTACAGCGGTACTCCTTTTTTTATGCCCGTACGTCCGGTTCATACATCCGCAACGCCCGCGCATGTCCGGCTTCAACCGCTAAAACCGGCGCAAAAGTTCCTCGAGCGTCACACCGCTGTCCGCTTTCATCTTCTCCATACGAATACGCTTCAGGCGCTTCTTTACCGAATCTTTCTCCAGATGCATGATTTGCGACATTTCCAGTTGTGACAGTTGCATCTTCACCATACAGCAGTAGCGCAAATCCTCTTTATTCAAAGCAGGATAGTGTTGTTGCAGCCGCCTGGTGAAGTTATCGAAAATAATGTCCGCGTTCTGCACAATGTCTTCCCAGTCATCGTCCGAAAGAAGGATATTGCTCCCCTTCTCTATCTCCTGAACGATACGCTGGTTCAGCCTTCTGAAGAAAGTCTCCTTCAGCCGGGCTTCCTTCTGCTCCATTTCGGCCATACGCTGCAAGTTCTCGGTAGTCACTTGCCGCTGATGATGCAATTCTTCCTGCTGACTGGCAAGCTGGTGCTGCTGCTCCACCAGCCGGCGGCGGTTGCGCCAATAAAAGAAATAAATGGTACTTGCTATCCACAGCGACAATAGGGACAAGGTAGCCATCAGATATACATTGCTCTGCCTTTCGGCGGCCTGAGTGCGCCAATAAAGGTTCTCCACGGACAGTTGCTCGTGCTTGTAAAGCTCCTGCAACGCAATGACTTCCGCCGTATGGCGTTGCTTCCTCACGCTGTCCGCCAGTTCCGTAAAACGCAGCAGAAGAGAGTATGCCTCATTGCACCGTCCCATTTTATAATACGCTCCGGACATATGGTTATAGGCATCTGCCTGTGTTGCCAAATTCGGGCTGGCAACGACTTTCCGGAAATAATGATAAGCGGAGTCATACTGCCCCAGCTTCCCGAACAAATCCACCTTATCGGCATACAGGCCGAGAATGGCAAGGGTATCTTTACGGGGACGCAACCCGATAGCTTTGTCTATATACTCCAGTGCCTTTCCGTTCTCTCCCATTTTGGCATAGATACTGCCCAAATCGGTATATACATGAGGTAATTGCGACGGCAGGGAATCCGCTATTGCCGCATCATAGACGGCCTGTGCATAATAAAGGGCGCTGTCCAGCCTGTTCAGAAAGTAATAGCCGGTGGCGATATCGCACAACGCCAGGTTCTTGTAAAACAGATTGTCCATCCTCAACGCCGCCTTCAACGCCTCTTTGGAATAGCGCATCTTGCCCTCATACTCTTCCTGGTTCAGGCAGACGACTCCCAGCCATGTATTGACCCTGTAGAGCTGCTCGTCATTGCCGCTTCCCTGCAGGAAAAGCAAGGCTTTCAGAAAAGACTGCATGGCATCCTTCATGCGGTACAGCCGCCTGTCCAGATGCGCTTTGCAGTACAACGCCCGTTCGGCATACAGAGAATCTCCCGACTCACTGAAGTATTTGATGGCCGGCAGCAGCAATGTATCGGTTTCCGCATTCAACTGCTGTTTCCGGTGCATGGCTTCGGACAATAATAAAGCGTAGAGCGCATAGTCGCGGTCGGTAAGGTTGTTCTGCGGCTCTTTGATTTCCTGCATCACGGCGATAGCACTGTCCGTCTCTTTCTCCGCCATCAGTTTTTCCGCCAGCGCTACCCGGCGGTTGGGACCGCACGCTACCAGAAACATACTCCACAAAACAACCGAAATTATATGTTTATACCTCATCGTTCCAAAATTTGTCATTCATAAGAATCCATTACCACTTCACCGGTTTCCCCGTGCACAAGTATTACCCTCACTTTATCCGGCTGCACGGAGTCGCGTACATCAATCTCCCATAACGGCATATCCCGGCTTGCATCCACATAACGGTTTACACTGACATGTGCCGTGTCCGACAGATTTATGCCACGCAGTTTAGCAAATATATGAATATCCTGCCATGTATACAGAAAAGTGTGCTTCTTTTTAACCTGCCCGGACGAACCCGCTGCCACCCCGGCCTGCGCACCGGCAGAATAACGGATTTCATCCTGCGGCTGCGGATACACGGTTGCCACCGGATGTATTCCCTTGACTACTCCCCAGCCCAGCCAACCGTCCGCCAGGTCTATTTTCAGGTAAACACGTTCCGAACCTTCAAACTGCCGTGCCATGCGGGGCGACACATTGACACATGTGTACCGGTCTCCTTCCACAAACAGTTCGCCATACGAAAAGGTATTCAGCAGCCAGGAAGCGGAATAGCGCGAAGAACGGGATTTAGGGGTCAGCGGATTTCCCCGGTTGGCAAGCTTTCTTTTAAGCGTATAGCCTAGCCAGTCTGAACATGAAGAATTTCAGATCAGCCACCCCTCTTAACTGGCTTCGAAAAGCTTTGATTTTAGCATTGAACGACTCCGCTGAAGCATTTGTCAATCGTTCTTCAAAATAATTTATGATGGTCGTACTATGGTTTGAAAACGTATCAAGTACCTTGTTGAACTCCATATAGTCAAACTTTTCCACTTCATTGTACCATCTTGCGAGATTTAGCCTTGCTTCATCGAGACCTGACTTCTTGTTGAAGATGTCTGTCAGTTTCATGCTAAGGCTGTATCCTTCCAGAAGCTTGGGGAATTTATCAAAGAGAATGGCAGCCCTGGTCTTTTGCTGTTCATTCCATTTGCTCCAGTGTTTCAGTATAATGTGCTTGCTTCTGCTTACTATCTGTGACAGGGTTTCTCCGTTCTCCATTCTTTCAGGTTCCCATTTCCCTATTCTTTCCCTTTCCGCCTTACTCTTTGTTTCTTTCTTCTTTTGGCGATGCTCCCTGATAGCCTGATTTTCCGCATCAAGTACTTTCCACCGATAGCGTATTCTTAACTGGTCAACAGCTTCAGACATGAGCTGCTGTACATGAAAACGGTCATTGATCAGCTTTGCGGCAGGAAACACCTTTCTGACTGTCAGCATCATGGCTGAAGATAAATCTGTAGTGACAGTCTTGACAGACAGCCGTTTCCGGTGCGGAAGCCTGCGCAAGATTCCGCTTACCGCATCTGTGGCCACTCCACGAACTATTGCAACTAAAGCACCCTTACGACCTTTAGCTGCTTTATTGGTCAGAATCGTATAAACATCTCCATTGCTCAGGCAAGTTTCATCCAAAGAAAGCTTTTCTCCAATATTTTCAGGATAAAGGAGATAGTCATGCGCATGTTCGAGCTGATCCCAGTTCCGGTAATCACTGATTTTCTCCTTGTATTGTTTACGAAGAGTCTGCCCTTTTACGCCATAACGTTCCGCAAGCACACTGATGCTCACAGGAGTAGATTCAATCTCCTTCTTTTAAAAAAGAGACGAACTCAGAATTGAGCCGTGTACCGTCAAATTCGGATAAATCCCAGTCATAACTGAAGATTTCATTGGAAGATTTGTCAAGCCATTTACGTTTACGAACATGGAGATAAGTGGCGCGACCACGAATAGGATAGTCTTGGATTGTACGATACTCACCAAAACCATAGGATATGATATCCGGATTGATCTTATCTTCTTTTAGTTGAACTTTTTTTTCATCAAGATAAATATCAAAACGGTCAGCACTCTTGTCGAAATTGACAATATCAAAGTTGTCTATAAGCACATCCGGAAGGATGGCACGAAGGAGTTGTGCGGGTTTCATAAAACAAAGGTAAGCAAAGATAGCTAATTTTAAAACTTACCAACCAGATATTTCCGCTGAGCCGGATTTAGGCCTACGGTCGTGCACCTTGGCGGCTATAATCCTATAGTCGCAGGTTTTATCGGCGGAAGTAAAGCACGCATTCAGCCAAAAGAGAGAAACGACTACCACATTCGTACACAATGCCGACAAACCTACCCCCCAGAACAAACCGTAAAGCATGTTTCTCCCCAGCCGCCTTGCTCCTTTCTTCTCGTCCCGGCCGCAACAGAGATACACATACAGCATCCGGCCCCCCATGCCGATAACGAACAGAACAGAAGCGACAACCGCATTCAGACTTTGATAGCTGCCCGTTGAAAAAGCCGTGCGCAGCAACCATGCTTCTTCCGGATGCCAGGCACGGCAATGCAGCAAAAACAGTACGATTATCACCGGAACTGCAATCTTCCACAAAGCAATCCTGCCCTTTCGCCCGGCAGATTCCGCCCGTATGCTTTCCTCATGGCACCGCTGTCCGGGTGTGTGCTTCAATCTTTGCTTTTTCCTACTCATATGGCAGTACGGTTATCAGCCGGTTTCCTACAAATAGGTCTCACCGTCTATTTTCAGCAAAAAAGGTTTTATCGGATAGTCCGTACCGCCGAAGGTCAACTTCCTGACTCTGATGATATTGCTTCCGGACCGTACCACTTCCATTCTGTACACAAACGCATACTCCTCTTTCCCGTCCTTCTTGCTATACCGGGTGGAAAACGACAGTTGCCTGATACCGGGATGCTCCAGTTCGGGTCTGCTCTCATCGGGATGGCGGTTGCAGGTCAGGACGAATTTAAAGACTTCTCCCGGCCGGAGTGTTTCAGGCTCGGTACTGACACTACAGACCACTTCTTCTATATTCTCTGCAGGAAGTACGCAGACCTTCATCGTAGAGCAGGTACGCATCTTCCCTCCTGTCATGGCCCGTACCGAAGGCAGAGTAACCCAACCGGCTTTCTTGAAACGGACTATGTAATAGTTTCCGTGGAGTGAAAGATTCTCCTGCTTGCCGTTTACAAAAGAAGTCCTTGACGACCGCGTAGAATGCGGGCCCGACACCAGCTCCGCCTCACAGTCGTCCCACCGGGGAACGGACATGTCGTAAATCTCTCCGGTACTGTAATAGCCGACCCGGACATCCTGCCCCACATGCACTTTGCAAAAAGACGTATCTACTTCATTAAAGAATCTTACACTGTCATTTTGCGCCGACAAGGTTGCAATATGCAATGCCAGACAGCACAAAACGACAAGCACTTTCGGATAGCGTATCTCATTCATCCCGGTACTGTTTTGTTTCTTCCCACTCTTTTTCCAGCTTACCGTCTATGTCATACATTTTCCACCGGCCTACACGTCTGCCGTTGAGGTATTCGCCCGTTTCACGAACGGCGTCGTTCTTCACGTAACGCGATTCGAACAGTCCGGTTTTCCGCCCGTTTACATAAGTGGATATTTCCCAATAATCATAACGGTTGGTAACAATCAGCCGGCGCTCCTTACCATGCAGACGGCCGTGTTGGTAGGTCGCTTCGTAAACAAGCTCTCCATTGCCAGGATTATATTCGCGATAAAGCCCGTCCTTACGGTCGGCTTTCAGGTAAAATTCACGGCTGCGGGCGCCCGTATTACGGTCATACGATATATGCAGTCCTTCTTCCCTGCCGTTGACGTAGGTCTTCACTGACAATGTATCGCCACTTTCGGCAATTTCAATCCACCGGCCGTCCTTTTGGTCGTTCTTATAATGCCCCAGAATATGCGGCTGCCCGAAAGTGAACATCGAGGAGTATTCACCGTCTTTCATGCCGTATTCATTATAATATTCCGTCTCATAAAGTTCGTACGTCCCTTTCAGGAAAGTAAACTGTTTGCCTACCTGCTTACCGTCCTTATAAGTATGGTCCCTGCGCAACGTACCGTCCCACTCATAAACCATATCCTTTCCATCCTGCTTGCCGTTGCGGTAGTTCACCTCGCGCTCTACCTTGCCGGTAGTAAAATAGGTTTTATGGGCGCCGTGCAGCTTGCCGTCCTTATAGGACTTCTCTTCCTGCACACGCCCCTCGCTATCGTACATCTTAAATACGCCGTCTTTCTTGCCGTCCTTGTATGTACCGTCGCATTTCAGCTTGTTGTATTCATACTCTCCATACTTGCCGTTGTAAAAACCGTCCTTAAATTCAGCCTGTATATAAGCAGAGTGATAACCGTCTATGATGCGGTGGTCTCCGTTCAAGGGTTTTTCTGTTTTCAGGTCACGAAAAAGAATACGTCCGTCACCCACATTGATAGCCGATACCTGTTCAATCGGATACTCCTTCTGTGCCTGTACCATAACAGGCAGAAACATCAGAAAAGAAATCAATGCCACACATTTCTTCATAGCTTTTTCTTTCAAAATCCTACTCTTTTTATCCATAATTATTACTTTTTATAAAAGTTGAAAACAGTCGTATAACGCACCAACGGGCCTATAGGACAAAAATAAAAGATAGGTACTGAATAAGAAAACGGACAAGGGGTATAATTACGGGATACTTCACACCCGATAAATATTTATTTTACAACTCATTATCATGATATACAAAGAGGTATGCAAGGGTATATTTATATATCAATAAAAATATACGTTATAATTTTTCAAAGCAAATAAAGAAAATGGAAAAGCAGGTATCCAACTAATGTTTCTTTATTGTTTTGTATCCATTTTTCTCTATTCATAGAATACTTTTTCTTTCTAATCCAAATAAAAGAAGGTGTGCTATTGTGATATGAACACGCATTCGTGAAATTCAATCGGACACACCTTCTTCTATCCTGTAATTCCGGCTAAAGCCGTTATGCTTCCTGCTTGGAATATTCCGAAAACTCACATCCGAACTGTTCCACCAGCATATTATCCATGTCATCGGCCTTAAAGGCAAGATTCACCAGATTCGTACGGATTTCATCTTCCGACTCTTCCGTGAGGTCGGACAGATGGATGCGATAAGCCATGTAAATCTGCCGGCCTTCAATGCCCAGTTTATAGGGAGCGAAATCCTCACTCAGGATATAGTCCAATACACGTTCCACCTCTTTCTTAGGCAAGAGGTTAATGGGAGAAACAGCAAACAGATAAGTGTTTTCATACACAAAAATACGAATCTCCGAACTCCCTTTATGAAACGTCCACGAATCGTAACCGTCCCGCGCAAGGATAGGGTTAACTCCCATTTCGGCAATAGCCTGTTCGCAGAACACACTCAAAGGCGACTGTTCACGCTCCGCAAAAACTTCTTCCGGCAACTTTTCGCCGCAGGAAGGACAAAATTCCTCTTCCTCGGATATCAGCTCATCGCAACTGTCGCACTGTACCTGGAATGTATTGCGGTCAACCTCGTCAACCGACTCCAAAAGCTTACGCAATGCCTCTACACGCACACCGAACCCCATATTGTCCGCATTGGTGAACTTGCTTACCGTTACTCCCACCACTTCACTGTTTTCATTGAAGATAGGTCCGCCCGAATTACCGGGATTTACGGCAGCATCGGTCTGTATATAATATTTTCCTTCCATAAGCTGCTTGGGCGAGGAAACCGACCCTTCCGTTACCGTAAAAGGCATGCCGTAAGGATACCCCGCCACACTGACCTTTCCGCCGATGGCCAATGAATCGTCCGCGGCCAGACTCAGTTCGGGAAGAGCTGAAAAGTCTGCATCCACAGCCAATAAGGCAATATCCAAAGAAGGATTTACGAGCACCACTTTGGCAAGGTAAGGATTCCGGTCGTTATCATGTATGGCAACAGTATGGAAACCGTTCACCACATGGTAGTTCGTTACAAAAAGATTATAAGATTTCAGATAGAAACAGCTTCCGGAACCGCCGGCATGTGTCACCTTATATACGAGTTTATAAATGTTCTGATCCATAATATATAGTTTAGATACCGTTAAGTTAATTCATAATTCCCATCACCTTCTTCTGCATTTCAAGCATCAGTCGGGAGTATTCCTGCATATTACCGCTCATCATGGCTTCCGCCATTTTCTGTTGCAACACCTGCATGTCGTCACTTCCCATGGTTTCCGTAATTTTCTGCACCTGTTCCATGCCGGCAGCAAAGTCCGTCTCATCCTCATCGTCCAAATCGCCTTCCATAATCTTGTCCATAGCATTGTAAAGAATTTCAGAGGCCTCTTCCAAAGAGCGGTTGCCTGCCTTCTTCAAAGCTTTTGATATAACGGCATTGATATCGTCCTGCATATCATTATAGAAATAAGCTTCGTAGAACACATAAAGCAAGCGTACCGCACTGCGTTCATAATTCTCCGACTGGATGGCTTCGGTGGCTTCTTTATAGACATTCATAAAATTCTCCTGCACGTTTTTCAGGGAAGAACGGCGCTTTGCAGACACCAACGTATCCGTGTAGTAAAGGTCTTCCGCCAGTTTTTCCTTCGGAACGGCAAGCAGCTTTTCAAGGAACGCTTTTCCTTTTGATACAACCTCTTCCGTAGGCAGGTCGGCATCCATATCATTCACTGCCTTGTCGAGGTCGTTCAGCAATTGTCCCTGAGGATGTGCAAAATAGGAAATCTGGTAGAAAGCGGTATCCAGCACATTCCACGAATAACCGTACCGGCGGTCGGCCCCATACTCTTTGAGTGCCTCCAACGTTTCGCGTCCCAATGTCTGTATGCCTTCATAAATGCGGTCTACCTCTTCCTGCGGATACGGAGTCACCTGCGGCTCGTAACAGCGGGTAGCGCCAAATTTCGTACAGAACTCATCGTCATACTTATCGCCTATGTGGCAGATATTCTGAAGCACGAAATACATTTTATGCGGATGACTCTGTGAAAGCGGACAAACATATTCCATATTCAACTTATCACCGTTCTTTACGAAGCGGGGCAATAACAATTTATTCAGGTTCAAGTCCGCCACCTGACGGAGCATGGCTACCCTACCCTTTTCCGGCAGATTCAGGAAATCGGCATTGATATGGAAAAAACCGTCGGCAATACGGATATGTACAAGAATGGAACCGTGAGGAATGTGAAACTCCGTACCGTCGGCATTACCGTACTTGGTACGAAAGTCCGCGTTCAAATAATCCAGCAAACTATGAAAAGCCTGTACATACTCACCCCGGTTATACAAGTCCACACCCTGTTCGTAGGCTTCGGTACGGATAGCACTTTGCGTAGAATCTACTACGGGAGAAATAAAAGCAAATGTCTGTTTCATATCATGATATTGTATTTAAAGAAATAATAATAACCGTATCCCGCCCTGCGGAATGCCGGAAAACAAATATAGAAAGCAAAACACAAACAAGAACATAGATGCAGGGGGATAAATACAGAATGAAAACATCTCGTTAAAATATTGAATATTAAAAATTTATTTGGCGTAAACAGCATAAAACAAGGGGATATTTACCCCGAAAACATGGATTTCTTTCCTTTTTTTCCGCCCGATACATACCATCCGGACGGCACAACAGAACGGGAAATGTAATGATTCTTCGCTCCCATATATTATATGGAAAAGCCGGTATTCACAACAAGTGGTTTCCTTTTTCAGTACAACAAAAAAACGCTCTTAATAAACCTTTCTGCAATTTTACTATAATTCGAAAAAAATTATAGTAAAATTCTCTCCGAATTTATTAACAGCCTGTTTTCCCCCTATCGCGACACTTGTAATAAATACAAACAAAAAAGGATGCAATCTTCACAGATTACACCCTTTGAAATATCCTAAAAAATCTTTTTTGTAAAATCCTATTGAAGTAATTCAGCCATTATTTGTATTACAAACAAAAAATTAGTTTTAAAAGCACTTCACAAATATAGCGAATAAAAAGCGTATTGTCAAGTATTCCATGCTGTTTTTTTACCCTACTTCGCTACAAATCTGAAAATAAACCCTTAACTTTGCACCGTTTAATTAACAGGATATAAACCAAATTAAACGGGCTATCAACAAGTTTTAGTAAGTATATCAACAAGTTTTCAACAATATAATTACAACCATTATGGAATACAATTTCAGAGAGATTGAAAAGAAATGGCAGAAACGGTGGGTGGAGAACAAAACCTACCAGGTGACGGAAGACGAAACAAAGCAAAAATACTATGTACTGAACATGTTTCCCTACCCCAGCGGCGCAGGTCTGCACGTGGGTCATCCGTTGGGATACATCGCTTCGGACATCTATGCCCGTTACAAACGTCTGCAAGGTTTCAATGTCCTGAATCCTATGGGATACGATGCTTACGGCCTGCCCGCAGAGCAATACGCCATACAAACCGGACAACATCCGGCCATTACCACCGTCAACAATATCAACCGCTATCGCGAGCAACTGGATAAGATAGGTTTCTCTTTCGATTGGAACCGTGAAATCCGTACCTGCGACCCGGAATACTATCACTGGACACAATGGGCGTTCCAGAAGATGTTCAACAGCTACTACTGCAATGACGAAAAGAAAGCACGCCCTATCGAAGAACTGACAGAAGCATTCGCCAAATCCGGTAACGAAGGACTGAATGCCGCATGCAGCGAAGAACTGCATTTCACTGCCGATGAGTGGAATGCCATGAGCGAAAAAGAGCAGCAGGAAGTCCTGATGAACTACCGCATCGCCTATCTGGGTGAAACAATGGTAAACTGGTGTCCGCAACTGGGTACCGTGCTTGCCAATGACGAGGTGGTAGACGGCGTATCGGAACGCGGCGGCTTCCCCGTAGTCCAGAAAAAGATGCGCCAGTGGTGTCTGCGCGTATCTGCCTACGCACAACGCCTGCTGGACGGACTTGACACCATCGACTGGACCGAATCTCTGAAAGAGACGCAGAAAAACTGGATAGGCCGCAGTGAAGGTGCCGAAATCCAATTCAAGGTAAAGGACAGCGATTTGGAATTTACCATTTTCACCACCCGTGCAGATACCATGTTCGGAGTTACCTTCATGGTACTGGCTCCCGAAAGCGAATTGGTGGCCCAAGTAACCACTCTGGAACAGAAAGCCGATGTGGACGCCTACCTGGAGCGTACCAAGAAACGTACCGAACGCGAACGCATCTCCGACCGCAGCGTCACCGGCGTATTCTCCGGAAGCTATGCCGTCAATCCCTTTACGGGCGAAGCAGTGCCCATCTGGATTAGCGACTACGTATTAGCAGGATACGGAACAGGCGCCATCATGGCCGTACCTGCACACGACAGCCGCGACTACGCTTTTGCCAAGCACTTCAACCTGCCTATCGTTCCGCTGGTGGAAGGCTGCGATGTAAGCGAAGAAAGTTTCGATGCCAAAGAGGGTATCGTATGCAACTCTCCGAAAGCAGGTACAGAGCCTTATTGCGACCTCAACCTGAACGGACTGACTGTCAAGGAAGCCATCGCCGCCACCAAGAAATATGTGAAAGAACATAATCTGGGACGCGTAAAAGTAAACTTCCGCCTGCGCGACGCCATCTTCTCGCGCCAGCGCTATTGGGGCGAACCGTTCCCGGTTTACTACAAGGACGGAATGCCTTATATGATTGATGAAAGCTGCCTGCCGCTGGAACTTCCTGAAGTGGCCAAATTCCTGCCCACCGAAACGGGCGAACCGCCGTTGGGACATGCCTCTAAATGGGCTTGGGACACGGCAAACAAATGCGTGGTCGATAATGAGAAGATTGACAATATAACCGTTTTCCCGCTGGAACTGAACACCATGCCGGGATTTGCAGGTTCGAGCGCATACTACCTGCGCTATATGGACCCGCGCAACCACACGGCACTCATCGACAAAAAAGTGGATGAATACTGGCGCAACGTAGACCTCTACGTAGGCGGTACGGAACATGCTACCGGACACCTGATCTACTCCCGTTTCTGGAACAAATTCCTGCACGACCTCGGCGTATCCGCCGTCGAAGAGCCGTTCCAAAAACTGGTGAACCAGGGTATGATCCAGGGAAGAAGCAACTTTGTATATCGCATCAAGGATACCAATACATTCGTATCGCTGAACCTGAAAGACCAGTACGACACTACCCCGCTCCATGTGGATGTCAACATCGTGTCCAACGACGTTCTCGACACGGAAGCGTTCAAGGCATGGCGTCCTGAGTATGCTACCGCAGAGTTTATCCTGGAAGACGGCAAATACATCTGCGGCTGGGCTGTTGAAAAGATGAGCAAATCCATGTTCAACGTGGTTAATCCCGATATGATTGTAGAGAAATACGGTGCGGATACGCTGCGTATGTATGAGATGTTCCTCGGCCCTGTAGAACAGTCCAAGCCCTGGGATACGAACGGTATCGACGGCGTACACCGCTTCATCAGAAAGTTCTGGTCGCTGTTCTACGACCGTACCGGCAACTACCTGGTAACTGATGAAGCTGCCGGCAAAGAAGAGTTGAAATCCTTGCACAAGCTCATCAAAAAAGTGACGGGAGACATTGAACAATTCTCTTACAATACAAGCATCAGTGCCTTTATGATTTGCGTAAACGAGCTGTCCGCGCTGAAATGCAGCAAGAAAGAGATATTGAATCAGCTTACCGTTACGTTGGCTCCTTTCGCTCCGCACGTATGTGAGGAATTGTGGGAGACATTAGGTAACACAGGTTCTGTATGCGACGCGCAATGGCCTGCATACAACGAAGAATATCTGGTGGAAAATACGGTGAACTACACCATTTCGTTCAACGGAAAAGCACGTTTCAACATGGAATTCCCTGCCGATACGGCATCGGATGTCATTCAGGAAACGGTATTGGCAGACGAACGTTCCATGAAATGGACAGACGGAAAGACCATCGTCAAAGTAATCGTAGTACCCAAGAAGATTGTAAACATTGTTATCAAATAACAAATATGCAAATCACAAAACCAACCAAAGCGGAAGTGATGAGAGAGTTGAAAGACTATGTCTTCATCACTTTCGGATTAATTTCTTACGCTATGGGATGGGCTGCGTTCCTTATCCCCTATCAGATTACGACCGGCGGTACTACAGGTATCGGAGCCATCATCTATTATGCCACTGGATTTCCTATCCAATGGTCGTATTTCATCATTAATGCAGTCCTGATGACGTTTGCCATCAAGATTTTAGGACCTAAATTCAGTATCAAGACCACATTTGCCATCTTCGGACTGACTTTCTTCCTATGGTTTTTCCAGTTGCTGGTGAACGGAGCGGACGGAGTGCCGCCTCAGATACTGGGACCGGGACAGGATTTCATGGCTTGCCTCATAGGCGCCGCCATGTGCGGTGCGGGTCTGGGCGTAGTGTTCAACTGCAACGGAAGTACGGGCGGTACGGACATTATCGCAGCCATCATCCATAAATACCGCGACGTCACTTTGGGACGCATGATTATGGCTTGCGACGTTATCATCATCAGTTCCTGCTACTTCATATTCAACGATTGGCGACGGGTGATTTTCGGTTTTGTAACGCTATTCGTCATCGGCATCGTACTGGATTATATCGTGAACGGTGCGCGTCAGTCGGTACAGTTCTTTATCTTTTCCAAAGAGTACGAAAAGATTGCCGACCGCATCACCAAAGAGACTCATCGCGGTGTAACCGTACTCGATGGTATAGGCTGGTACAGCAAACGCAACGTGAAAGTATTGGTTGTGTTGGCCTACAAACGCCAGTCTGTCGAGATATTCCGTCTGGTCAAGGACATCGACCCGAATGCTTTCATCTCTCAAAGCTCCGTTATCGGCGTGTATGGAGAAGGATTCGATAAATTGAAAGGAAAATGAAAAAGAAATTTGTTTTTGCAACCAACAATGCCCACAAACTGGAAGAAGTAACCGCTATTTTAGGAGATAAAATAGAGCTTCTCAGCATGAAAGACATCCATTGCAATGCGGATATTCCCGAAACAGCAGATACGCTTGAAGGAAACGCTTTGCTGAAGGCAAGGTATATCTTTGAAAATTACCACCTGGATTGTTTTGCCGATGATACCGGCCTGGAAGTGGAAGCCCTGAACGGAGCTCCCGGAGTGTATTCGGCACGCTATGCCGGCGATGCACACAATTCGGAAGCCAATATGCAGAAGCTGTTGCAGGATATGGAAGGAATGGAGAACCGAAAAGCCCGATTCCGTACCGTTTTCGCACTTATCGTCAATGGAAAGGAACACTTGTTCGAAGGCATCGTAAAAGGCGAAATAACGAAGCACAGGCACGGTACTTCCGGTTTCGGATATGACCCGGTCTTTATTCCGGAAGGATATACGCAGACATATGCCGAAATGGGAAGCGAATTG
This sequence comes from Bacteroides stercoris ATCC 43183, assembly GCF_025147325.1. Taxonomy (NCBI): domain Bacteria; kingdom Pseudomonadati; phylum Bacteroidota; class Bacteroidia; order Bacteroidales; family Bacteroidaceae; genus Bacteroides; species Bacteroides stercoris. The sequence continues at coordinate 812,913 of NZ_CP102262.1, read as the reverse complement.
AAGAATAAAATCAGCCACCGGGCAGTGGCAACGGATAAGCTTTGCAACTTCCTGTCCAAGTAATGAAAGTGGCAAAAGTATGCGGATGCTTGCATTATGATAAATTTTCAGGCACGGATTACATGGTTCCGGTTTATGAAAACCGTAAATTCCATGTAATCCGTGCCTGAAAAAATATTGAAATCATTTTCATACCCTCATCGAAGAATGCCAGCGACAAGGGAATAATTCACTATAATCCCAGTTTTGCAGAAATCTCCAGCATCCTCTTGATCGGTTTCACCGCTTTCTCTGCTATTTCCGCATCCACCTTGATTTCCGGAGATTCGTCTTTCAGGCAATTATAAAGCTTTTCCAATGTGTTTAACCGCATAAAGTTACACTCATTGCAGGCACAGGTACTGTCGTTGGGCGGTGCCGGAATAAACTTCGTCTGCGGACATTTCTTCTGCATCTCGTGCAGGATACCCGATTCCGTAGCAACGATGTATTCCTTTTCGGGATGAGCAACCGCATACTTCAGCAAAGCCGCCGTAGAACCTACCACATCCGCCAGCTTCAAAACCGTGTTCTTGCATTCGGGATGAGCCAATACCACTGCACCGAGATGCTGCTGCTTCAATTCAACAATCTTTTCAACCGAGAACTGTTCGTGTACATGGCACGCCCCGTCCCATAACAACATATTTCTGCCTGTAACGGAGTTGATATAATTTCCCAGGTTTCTATCAGGACCGAATATTATTTTCTCATCTTCGGGAAAGCTTTCTACGATTTGTCTGGCATTGGTGGAAGTTACCACTACATCCGTAACAGCCTTTACGACAGCCGTTGTATTCACATAGGATATCACCGTATGTCCGGGATGCTCTTTAACGAACTGTGCAAACTTATCCGCCGGGCAACTGTCGGCAAGCGAACAACCCGCCGCCATGTCGGGCACCAATACCTTCTTGTCGGGACAAAGTACCTTTGCCGTCTCACCCATGAAGTGGACACCGCACATCACGATAATATCAGCCTCCGTCTTTGCCGCCCATTGTGCCAGAGCCAGACTGTCGCCTACATAGTCGGCTATGTCTTGTATTTCACCCTTCTGGTAGTAGTGCCCCAGAATGATTGCATTCTTCTCTTTCTTCAGTTGCTTGATAGCTTCTATCAGATTATCCATAATAATAATTTTTATTTCTCTTCTTTTTTTAAAAATCCTTTGATAGTGATGATGGGCTGTTAATAGTGTGGACAAATAAATCCGAATTTTCTTGCCCATGAAGTTATTAGTACAAGGCTAAACTTTATCCTTAGGTTATTAACGTAAGCAATTAAAGTTATATCTCTTGATAATAAGCTCCCTACTCTGCCATAGTCTCACTTCATTAACATCTTGTTGATAACCGCAAAGTTAATAACTTTAAAGGGATTAATCAGTGAAATAGTACTTAAAAATGTGTTTATACAGCCTTTGAAAGTTTAGGTTAACTTTTTTGGTTTGTTCGTTATGCAGGCGTATTATGCGTTACTTTGAATAATGCAAATATTATTTTTAAAAATCTTTCCATACGCTATTGACACCTTTTCAACGGTTATTAACAGGGATGTGAACGGAAAGAAGTATCTTTGCACGACATGAGCCGGTACATAGTGTACAGACCGGTACAAAGCCTTACGATTATGAACAGAAAACTGAAGATAACCGAACTGAACCGCATTAGTACAGAGGAGTTTAAGGAAGCGGAAAAACTGCCGCTTGTAGTTGTATTGGATAATATCCGCAGTTTGCATAATATAGGTTCCGTATTCCGCACTTCGGATGCTTTTCGCATTGAATGTATCTATCTGTGCGGCATTACGGCTACTCCACCCCATGCCGAAATGCACAAGACGGCTTTGGGAGCGGAATTTACCGTCGACTGGAAGTATGTTAATAACACTGTTGAAGCTGTTGATAACCTTAAAAACGAAGGCTATACGGTTTACTCCGTAGAGCAGGCAGAAGGTAGTATTATGCTGAATGAGTTGACTTTAGACAAAAACAGAAAGTATGCCATAGTAATGGGGAATGAGGTGAAAGGTGTTCAACAGGAAGTTATCGACCATTCTCACGGCTGCATTGAAATTCCGCAATACGGTACGAAGCATTCTCTGAATGTATCGGTTACGGCAGGCATTGTTATCTGGGATTTATTCAATAAATTGAAGTGAGTGGACAAATATTAGTAATTAACAGCTTTATACTTGATTTATCAACCAACTTATTTGCTTATATAACAGTTATTTATTTCCTTTGTATGTTTACGTTAGTAACAGGTTTATCAACATAATATTAACTGATGTTTTATCCGGATGAATGGTATTGCAGAGAGGTCGGTGATGTGGAATTTGTGGCACGGTTGCCATAAATTCAGTGAAGGATGCAGATATTGTTATGTCTACCGGGGAGATGCAAAAAGAAATGTTGACAGTTCGGTTGTGGTTAAGACGAAAAATTTCGATTTGCCTGTACGGACGAATAAGAACGGAAGTTTTAAAATTCCGTCCGGAACTCTTGTTTATACCTGTTTTACTTCCGATTTTTTTGTTGAAGATGCAGATGCGTGGCGAACTGAGGCATGGGAAATGATTCGTCAACGCAGTGATCTTCATTTCCTGATGATAACCAAACGTATAAACAGGGTTATGGAGTGTCTGCCTGCCGATTGGAAAGACGGGTATGATAATGTAACTGTTTGTTGTACGGTTGAAAATCAGTTATGTGCGGATAATCGTTTGCCTGTTTATAAAGCTATTCCCATAAAACACAAAATTATTATTTGTGAGCCGTTGTTGGAAGAAATCAGTTTGGATGCCTATAATATAGGAGAGTGGGTTGAACAAGTGGTTGCAGGGGGAGAGTCCGGATATGAGGCCCGTATCTGTAATTTCGACTGGATTATGAAGCTTCACGATATTTGTGTGAAAAACAATGTTTCTTTCTGGTTTAAACAGACAGGTTCTAAATTTGTTAAAGAAGGCACTTTATATACCGTAAAACGTCAGTTTCAACATTCGCAGGCACGTAAGGCGGACATTAATTTTAAATGATGTACTGAAGTTATCAGAGCTGCCCGCTCTCTACCAGTAAGATTACTCTTTCCGTAAGCGCATCATCTCCCGTAGGGTCGTATTGTTTTTTCAGACTGGCTCCGAACAGTGCGGCAAAGGTCTGGTAGAATCCGGCTTTAAAAGGTCCCATAAACGCTTTTACCAGCTCGTAGGAAGTGGAATGGGTTTGCCGGTCTACCAGTTTGATTAACAGTTTTCCTTGTGCAAAGGAAAGCTTTTTCATACGGTGAGTGTATTGTTCTTTCAACCCCTTTTCCACAGCTTTCAGGTGCTTTTGCCGCTCTTTTTGAGTGGGAATGGTCTGCAGGTATTCGTAAGTCTCGATAATCGCCCGGTTGATTTCCTTTGAAATGGGAAGCACTTTCTTTACGTCGCGGATAAGTTTGTAGTATTTCGCCATTTCGCGCCTGTTCTTGAATTTTAGCGGTTTGAAGATGTAAACGGTAGGAAGTTTCACGTAAGGAATCGTATCGCCGTTGTACACGCACATGGGAGTGAGATAGATGCTTTTGGATGCACCGGTTTGGGGTTGCTGCTGGGCATGACAAGTCAGGACTCCTGCCGAGAGAAATGTTATGAGTATTACTATGTTAAACCGTTTGCTCATAGCGCAAAAGTACACCATTCTGCGTAATGTTGTTACATTGCTTTCATTTTTCCTTGTTCAATTAACTAATTTAAGGTAACTTCGTTGCCTATTATCCGGAAACACACTATTATAGATGACCCTAATCAAGATAGGAGTTTTTATGAGTATGCTGTTAATAACTCCTATGCTTGTAGCTCAAAATGCGACATTATCCCTGTGGGAAGAGAATCTGGAACAACTCTCCGCCGATGAAGAAGAGAGAAACTGGGAAGATGAACTGGAAACGCTTTCCGCTCGTCTGCAAGAACCTGTCAATATCAATGCCGCCACTAAACGGCAATTGGAGGAATTTCCTTTCCTTACGGATATTCAAATAGAAAATATTTTGGCGTATGTTTATATAAACGGACAGATGCAGACTCTTTATGAGTTGCAGTTGGTGAAGGAGATGGACCGGCAAACGATCGAACTGCTGTTACCCTTTGTCTGCATAAAGACCGTTAAGGACCCTTCCCGCTATCCTTCTTTAAAAACGGTATTGAAGTATGCCGTGCAAGAAGTATTGACACGTCTGGATATCCCTTTATATACCCGCAAGGGATATGAGAAAAACTATCTGGGACCTGCCGTTTACCATTCACTGCGTTACAGTTTTCGTTATGGAGATTACTTTCAGGCGGGAATAACGGGAGAGAAGGATGCCGGTGAACCGTTCTTTGCTTTGCATGACAAGAAAGGATATGATTATTATTCGTTTTACGGCTTACTCAAAAACAGGGGCAGGCTGAAAGCTTTGGCATTGGGCAATTATAAACTGGGGTTCGGTCTGGGCCTGGTGATTGGCGCAGACTTTGGATTAGGAAAAACTTTCTCCATGTCCGCATCCGAATTCCGCAGAGGGGGAATCCGGAAACACAGCTCTACGGATTCGTATAACTATTTTCGCGGAACGGCGGTAACAGTGGAAATTCTTCGTTTTTTAGAACTTTCTGCCTTTTATTCGCACCGTTCTATGGATGGGGTGGTGAAAGGCGGAAAAATCGCTTCCATTTACAAAACAGGCTTGCATCGTACGGAGAAGGAGGCGGATAAAATGAATGCGTTTGTCATGCAATCGGCAGGTGGTAACCTCACTTACGAAAAAAATAGATTGAAAGTGGGGGTGACAGGTATTTATTATCGTTTCAGTCATCCTTATGAACCGGATTTAAAGAAGTATGCGAAATACAACTTGCATGGAAATGATTTTTATAATCTGGGTGTGGATTATAAATACCGTTGGGGAAAGTGGGTATGGGTAGGAGAGGGGGCTGTTGGCAAACAGGGATATGCCTTGCTGAATCAACTGAAATATAGATTATTAACAGGTTATCAACTGCTGTTAATACATCGTTGTTATTCCCACGATTATTGGTCTTTCTTCGGGCGTTCGTTCGGCGAGGGAAGTGCTCCGCAAAACGAAAACGGCTGGTATCTGGCTACGGAAGCTGCTCCCTGGGCGCATTGGAAGTTTTTCGCTTCTTTGGATATGTTCTCTTTCCCCTGGTGGAAGTATCGTATCAGCAAGGCTTCGCAGGGAATAGACGGAATGTTTCAGGCTGCCTATTCTCCGCAGAAAAACTTATTGCTATATCTCAATTACCGGTATAAGCGCAAGGAGAGGGATGTGTCGGGAACAGGCGGGAAAGTAACATTACCGGTCTTTCATCACAAGCTCCGTTGCAGGCTTGCTTATACGCCGGGAGCTTTTGCATGTCGCACTACGGTCGATTACAATTATTTTTGCCAGCAGAGTGGGGAAGGACATGAGTTTGAAGGAAAACAAGGCTGGCAATGTACCCAGTCCTGCGCTTATACTTTTTCCAGATTCCCTTTGGCCGTATCCGTACAAGGTACTTATTTCCATACGGATGATTACGATTCGCGGATTTATGCTTCCGAAAAAGGATTGGTTTATACGTTCTATACTCCTTCTTTCTACGGCAGAGGTTTTCGCTATTCCGCTCATATACGTTGTGATTTGAACAAAACTTTTATGTTTCTCGTTAAGTTCGGGCAAACCGTTTATCGGGACCGTGAAACTATCGGTTCGGGTAACGATTTGATAGAAGGAAATACAAAAACAGACTTGCAGATGCAGTTTCGTGTTAAGTTTTGAAGAATAACTGTCGTATTTTTGGAAATATCTGGATGTTTATTTCTTATCTTTGCTGTGCTGATTACGCGGTTTGTCTTTGAAGTATCGGAAAACCGCCAATCGCCGCTGTTAAATCATAATTTATAAATAGTAAATCAAATGACTGTCATTTATCCGTCTCCCATATTCGGTCCCGTCCATTCCCGCCGTTTGGGAGTATCTTTGGGAATCAATCTGTTGCCGGAAGACGGTAAGGTGTGCACTTTCGACTGCATTTATTGCGAGTGCGGGTTTAATTCCGACCATCGTCCCAAGAAGCCGCTCCCTACGCGCGAAGAAGTGCGTGCCGCATTGGAAGCCCGTCTGCAGGATATGCAGAAAAACGGACCCGTACCTGATGTACTGACTTTTGCAGGAAACGGAGAACCGACCGCACATCCGCATTTTCCTGAAATCATAGAAGACACGCTTGCTTTGCGCGATAAATACTTTCCGAAAACCAAGGTAAGCGTATTGAGCAATTCTACTTTCATTCATCGTCCTGCCGTATTCGAGGCTTTGAACAAAGTGGATAACAATATTCTGAAACTGGATACGGCAGACGAAGCTTATATCCGTGAGCTCGATCGTCCGGCAGGACATTATTCCGTCCGCGGGATAATCGGGGGAATGAAGGCTTTTAAAGGTAACTGTATTATCCAAACCATGTTCTTGAAAGGCGGTTTTGGAGATAAGGATATGGATAATACTTCCGATAAGTATGTTTTGCCCTGGTTGGAGGCCGTCAAGGAGATTTCTCCCCGCCAGGTAATGATTTATACTATCGACAGGGAAACTCCCGACCATGACCTGCAAAAGGCTACTCATGAGGAATTGGACCGTATTGCAGCATTGGTGAAAGAAGCAGGGATGGCTGTGAGTGTCTCTTATTGAAAAACATAATTTCCGATATTCTCATGCGAATTCTTTTTCTGATTGTTGCGAATCTTTTGGGTTTATGTGAAATTGTGGCACAAGACATAGTTTTCAATAAGACTGTTTATGATTTAGGTACTGTTTCCGAAGATGCAGATCCGGTTACGGCTACCTATATTTTTACAAATAAAACGAAAGCTCCTTTAGCTGTTGCCACTGTCAGGACAACCTGCGGATGTACTACGGCGAATTATTCCAAAGCTCCGATATTGCCGGGAAAGCAGGGCAGTATTAATATTGTTTATAATCCTGCTGGAAGACCGGGAGTGTTCAATCGTTCTGTTACCGTATTTTTTTCCGGGAAAGAGAATCCTTTCGTATTGCAGGTTAAAGGCTATGTAAGACCCGGAAAGCCGCGAAAATATGCGGGATATGCGTATGTATTGGGCAAGTTGCAATTACGTACTACTCTGGTGCGTTTTCATCCGATGAAACTAGGGACACAGATGCAGAAATCAAATGTCATGGTAATCAATTCAGGCAATTATTCTCTTCAAATCAGGTTTAAAACGGAAGATCCGGATTTTTCTGCTGTAATGATACCAGCCAAACTCGCTCCGGGCGAAAAAGGGGAGATAGTCATTACCCGTAGGAGTACGGAAAAACAAAAACAAGCGGAACAACGGTGTGTCCGCTTGTTTGAGTTAAGCTCAAGAGAGAATGTGTTAGAGTTGTTGGTAAAAAATGAGCTTTGTCAGTAAATTTGATAATCAGGAATGATAACTGATTGTACGTTGTACGTAGAAAGTTCCGCTCCAATGGCTCCAATCGATTTGTTCACTCTGTTTCTGAATGGATTTTGTCCAATTGCCTTGTGCGTCCGTTTCTTCGTATTCATATAGCTCTTTTGGGGTTTCTTCCGGATTATCTGTTGCCGGTAGGTTGCGTATTGCTGATTTTAACCGGCCGTTATTGTCGTAACTATAGGCGATTTCCGTAACATAACTTTGTGCATCAGTTTTGATAAGTACCGGTGCAAGTGGCACGGTTTCGCTGTAACTAGTAGCGACAGACACTTCCAGCGTTCCGTCAGCGGTATAACTTTCTTGCTTGGAAAAGAGTAAAGCACCTTTTTCGTTCCATTGATAATGAATGTTTTCCGTGCTTTCCAATTCCTCGTTTGTATACGTTGTAACTGTTGCGCTTTCAGGAAACAAAGTTTCTGTATCTTTATAGGTATAAACCGTTTCGGTGCGTGTTTCAAACAAAGACCCTGCGTTGGCTATTTGTGTATGTACGAATGTATTGTCCGATTTCCATTCAGAGATATTCCCTGACGGGTCTGTAATTTGTTTCACTCCTTTTATACAAAAGAAACTCATCTCTCCCAAAGGGAATGGCAGCGGAACATAACGTTCCTGTTCATCATAAGAGATATTGTAAACCGTGGGAGAAGTTGTGCCGAGTGTATAAACGGCAATGCTTCTCATTTTGCCTTGTTCGTCATATGTATATTGGAAGTAGTTTAAGTCTACTCCCAACATACGTGTTGACGGTTCCACACCGGTTCCGTTATAATAAGTCAGATTTCCTTTGGTATCAAAGGAATAGTCCGTTACATGAAACGGCTCTTCTGTTTCCGTACCTTCTCCGGTGGCCGGATTAACCATTTGTTGATGTACATCGGAGACATTCCCCTTCAGTCCGAAAAAGGAGGTATGGGGATTGTCCCAGATATATGCGTTTTCAGGTACAGCCGGATTGTCATTGCCGGCAGGCAATGTATCATCTTCACAGGCTGTTACTGAAAACAGCAATAGTGTACATATGGATAGAGCAAATACTTTCATTATTTAAGATTCTGTTCTTTCCACTCTTCAAAATCCTTCACAGGACGCGCATCATGGTTTTTTCCACACTCTTTGTCATTTTCCAGTGGTTCTTTACAATGTTGCGTACGTGTTACTCCATTGGAGTTTTTATGATAAACAACTACATGAGAATCACCGAATTTCAGTCCTACTTTGTTTGTGACATCTATAGTTGGGATGTGATTCCAGGAATCGGGAATAGCCCAGGTCAGATTCGGACAATTATCTACGTCTACACATGCCATATAAATGGGTCTTGCAATTGATGTATTCGTCGATTCTTCCAATTTGTAATCAGTAGTGGTATAGAAAGCATTATTGTCAATTCTTTGTAACTCATTGTTGCCTTCCAGACCCAGTATCGAGAACATTTTACACTTGGTGAAAGCATCTGCCTTAACTTCCTGTATATGATTTTTTGCTACGTACAGAGAACGTAAATTGGGCAATCCGCTTACATCGGGTATCTCGGTCAAACCGCAGTTATCCAAGCTCAGTTCCATCAATTTCTCGTGATTGATTACCGGAGCAGCGCTTAACGGGTTACCATCCAGAATCAGACATTGTAAAGTAGCGCTCAATTCATTGTTGCTGACAGATGTAATTTTGTTGTCTGCCAATGACAACATACGGATACCTTCCGTTGCTGCAATTGCAGGAATTGAAGTAAATCCGCAGCCATCGAGCAGGAAGCCTGCCAATGCTACCCCTTCACCGCGTGTTTCAGGCAGCGAAGAAAGGTCCGGATTGTTTCTGAAGTCGAAAGTAGAAACTTTCTTCATACTGAATATTTCAGCGGGAAGAGACTGCAATTTTGTGTTTCGCATGCTCAATGAGGCTAGTTTCTGCCAGCTCTTTGCAAGTTCTGCCGGGAATGAAGTTATCTCGTTGCCATCCAGGTTTACAGCAAACAGATTCTCCAGTTTCTGTAAGGAAGCCGGGATTTCGGTAAGCTTACTGTTGATGATACTCAAGGTGTTGAGATGCTTTATATTCTCGAAATGCTTCGGAAACTCCTTTAATGAAGTATTCAATACCGTAATCGAACTGATGCCGGATTTATTGAGATTGTCGGGCAACTCTTCAAATTCCGGAATATTCCGGATTACAAGGCTCTCGATAGTAGGCATTTCGGCAACGGCAGACGGCAATTTTTTCATTCCGCCAAATCCTTTTTCAGTATTGGCTGCGAATTTTTCATCGAATACGATTTCTGAAAGGTACGTGATGTTGCCGTAGTCATCGGTTTCAAAATGAAGGTTTTCCCAAGTCAGGAAGTCCTCATTTTCTTCACGCCAGGTTTTAGGCCATAAGGTAGAGTCGTTTCCGAATATCTCGGTACAGATTCCGAATAAAGTACTGCGCAACATGTTGTTGGAGTAAGTAATTCGAATCGAGATAGGGAAGTAGAACGTTGTTATGTTTTCGTGCTCTACTACCAGTTCATTATCGCTTTCCAGATAAGCTTCCATCACTTGTACTCCTTTATCGTTATAAGCGATGTATTTTTTTACCGTATAAACACCGTTATCCAGACGGATAGGTTCGGAAGTCATGGCTTTTTCGTCACCGGTCAGGTCAAATGTAGGTAATGTAATTGTTTCACCGTCTTTTTCGAGCGTCACTTTCAGGCGCACCATCTCCTCGAGGGAGGTGATGCTGTATACCTGATTGCGCTCGAACGTGAATATAACTTCTCCTTGCCCTTCCGCTAATGCTTCTTGGACATCATCATCGTCTGAGCAGGCTGTGAACAGTGCTGTGCACAGCATCAGACAATAAAGAAATATATGTTTCATATATATATTCATAGTTCGTATATCATTCTATTTATTTAATTCTGTTATAGTATCTCCAGTTACCATAGATAGGGCAGTTATTACCATACTTTTCCCATGGATATTTTGCTGAGAATTCAGCCGCAACCGCTTTTTCCGCATCATTAAGAATCGGCAGGTTAAGCAACTGTGCCTCTTCTTCCTCATCGGTCGGACAATCCGGCATGTTATCGGTAAATTCTCTTTCATTGTCGAATCCTGAAAGGTCTCCTTCGTAGTCTCTTCCTTCCTGATTGAGAATCAGAATGGCAGCGCCCCAGCATCCTCTATATTCGTGGTTGATCATCCATTGAGGTAGCTTGCCTGTAAAACGGTTCAAATTGATAGAGAGATATTTCAACTTAGGCAGGATTTCTCCTCCTTCGAAGTCTGTTTTAGCAAGGTCGGGAACTTGTCCATGCAGGTAGTTATAAGAAAGATTCAAATATTCCATATTCGGGAAATAGGTAAATATTTCTTTAGGAAGTGTACCTGTCAAACCTATATGACGTCCTGATACGGGATCGATACCATTAGGTGTATCAGCCAAGTTTTTGGTTGCATCACCGTCTACAATACGGCAAGAAGCCAGATTTAGATATTTCAGTTTCGGTCCTAAATTTTTCAAAGGCTTGATAACGTCGTCTAAGCTTTGGAAAGTGTTGGCGCTTAAATTCAATTCTTCCAGATTTTCCATATCGCCTATCGAAGCGGGCAGCTTGGAAATACCATAGCCGAACAATGATAAACTTTTTAATTTTTTCAGTGTAGTGACCACGTCACCTAGTTCAATTTCTTTGATGTAAGAGTTTGAATTGGATGTTATGGCAAGAGTCTCCAACTGGTCCAAATACTTAAGTTGGTCGGGTAAGGATTCTTTCGTCTCAATCATGGAAAGAGTAAATCCTACAACACGCTCCTCAGTACGTTCTTCTTCAATGGTACCGTCATTGTATGTATAAGTAACAGGTCTTGTCTTGACGTTGTTCCAGTGTGTGATAGGACGGCTGGTATTCCATGGAACACCTACGTTCAACATACGCGCTACAGTCAGCAGAGCCAATGAGTCGCCGGTTCTTGAAGGGATGATGCGCGGAGCTTTTTCCTGAATCACACCTACTTCTGATACAATGCCGTCAGTACGTCCGGTTTCGATATATTGCAAATCGGCTCTACGTTCGCTATCCCATTCGATATGGGTCTTGAAGTAAAGACGCACTTTTTGTTTGCGTGGAATGGTAGTTTCCGCATTAAACTCTTCCTCGTACTTTGGGCTGTTTTCGTCCTTGAAATATAGCCATTCGCGGGCTGTTTCCGGGATTACTACCTTATAAGATACGTTGGCTGTAGCCTCGATGTCTACATATGCTTCGTCCAGCGGTTTGTAATGAGGTACGTGCAACGTGTCGTCCTGCAGGCTTTCAAATTTGATGGCACGTTCGTATCCGCCTTGCTGAATCTTCACTGTATATTCGCCCGATACGGTACGGAAAGTAATCAATCCCTCACGTTGCGTATACATATATGATGAGTCGGCTTTAACCACGCAGACAGCGCTGCCTTCACCGTTGGCAGGAGTTATCATATACCAATCGGCATCAGAAGAAGCAGTCCATCGTTCGTTGGTTGAAATCTGAAGTGCCACCTCACCGCCGTTATCAGGCAATTCGATGCTTTCTTTATCAAGTCGGAAGCCTGTGATACCTTCTTCGTCATCTTTGCAAGAGCTGATACAGACAGCTAACCCCATAAAAGCTATTGCTAAAACATGTTTATAATTCAGTATATTCAATTTCATAATTTCTCTTATTTATTTATATCCAAATCCAATGCCGGACAACCTAATATGTACTGGTCTGAATCAAATCCCAACATGTATGTTCCTTTAACAATTGATTCGCAAACACTGGACGGAATCGTCATTTCCAGGTTTGGATTATCTGCAACGTTAAATTCCATCAGTATGCCTGGGAAATCTTCTTCCGAAATTATCCGGATGTCATTGCCCGATACATCCAGAAAACGCAAACCGAATACCTGGTCCATACCGCTTGGGAATTCTTTCAGACAACGTGTGTTGCCATCTCTGTCGGTCTGGCTGGAGATATAAAGTTTGTACAGTCTTTGTACATTGAATACCTCTATCGGAAATTTAGAGAAGCAGTTTTGACTCAGATTCAAGCCAGTCAGGTACGGGAAAGTCTCTACATTGAATTTGTAAGGAATGTAGCGCAAATTGTTGCCCGAGAGGTCCCATGCCTGAAGATTCTTGAAGTACTGGAAACCGTCTGTATAAGTAATGGAGTCCAAATTACAGTTCATTGTTTCCAAGTTTTGGATGGATACGCGCTCGGGAGACTGGCCGTTTTCTGTAGCTTTGGCAAAAGCAGAAGGGAAGTAGCTTACTCCGTTTTTAACCTCGCCAATCGGATTCCAGCTCAATGAAAGCGTTTCAGTGCGGATACCCTTGAAGTCTTCCGGGAACTTGGAAATCCGGTTGTCTGTAAAATCAATGGTTTCAGCTGCATATTTGCCGTCTATTGCACCTTGATTAAACAATAACGGGAATTCTTCGATGTGGTTGCTGACAATTGAGAATTTTTCAATGTCATTGGTTCCGCAGAAAAACTGCTCTACTTTGGTAATCAAATTATTATCAAAGAATGCTTGTATAGGTGCAAACTTCGGAGCAAATTCAGCATTTTCTTTTTGGGGCAATTTAGTCAGTTTATTATCCGTCATGTCGAGCATAACAAGATTTTCTGCATCTAATATACCCATTGGGAATTCGGTCAGTCCGCATTCCTGTGCATAGAGTATCTGTAGGTTCTTAGAGCTATTGAACAGTGCATTCAAACCTTCCATCATCTGTTTACCGTCCGTATCACCTTCGATGGAAGTCGTACTGAGGTTCAATGCAATGATATTCTGCATCTTCTTCAATGCTTCGGGGAATTCTTCCAACTTACAGTTATAGAGTTCCATATCTGTCAGGTTGGGCAATTCTACCAATTCCTCAGGAAGATTGGTAATCCGGCCATTGGCGATATACAGAATTTCCAACTTTTGCAAGTTTTTGATAGTGGTAGGAATGCTTGTAATTCCGTTGAATATATCGCCCTTGTTCACATCGTATGTAGCATGCTCGGCATAAGTATAAGCCTGTTTCTTCTGGTTGCACATGGGAGATGCTTTGCGGCGAGGATGACGCAGAGCCAGTTCTTCGCGGGCAATGGACAAACGGTTTTTCCGTAAATCCACTCCTTTGTGATAAAGACTGTATTTACTTAATTTGTAAGAAACACTTTCGGTTTCATATAAGTCATCATCATGTTTTCCCAACCACAGGCTTTCCAGTTCGGTCAGTTTACCCAATGCCTCGGGAATGTCTCCTTTGGCATTGAACGAACCCAAGTCCAATGATTTCACACGGCCGTCAGCATTTACTTGTACACCCGGTTGATTACCCCATTCATCGATGGGACGACCATCGAATTTCCAGTTGGATTTGGCTACATAAGTTTCGCCCGCATAACTCCAATTTGGACCATCCATTGCTTTCCAAATTTCATAAAGAGCCATATAATCGGAAATGGCTTTCATGTTTTCAGGATAGGTTACATCAATGTCCTGTTTGTTAAGTACATTAGGAGCTACGGTAATCTCGATGTTCGGATTGGTAACGAGCAACAGATTCTGGCGCTTCTTGTCATAATACTTCACTTCCGTAACGGTATATTCACCTGCAACCAGTGAAAGTGTATCAGTGTGGAAATAATCCGCATCGGTTGCCAAGTATACTTTTGCTTGTGAGGTACGTGCCACTTGGCTACCCATTTTGTACGTAACGTCTACCTCGGCTATCTGGTCGTACTGGAACAGTGTCTCATCTTTTGCAGTTGCGCGTGTAGATGCGTTGTTCACCTTATCCATCTCTTCCTGATAATTGGAGAGGTCCTTTATCAGATTAAAGCTGATTTTACCTCGTAAGGTAGCTTCTACATTAACATCTATTTCTGTGAGATGTCCTTGTGCGATTTGGAAGTTTAAATCGCCCGGATAGCCGTATGCTAACTCTTCCGGTGTATCTTTGCCCGGTTTTACTGCACCGTAAATAGTGTAACTCATCAATTGATAGTCACCGGTCAGTAATTCTATTTTTTCTGTTATCAAGCCTGCACCTTCAGCTTCCGGTACGGAAGAAAGTCCTAAAGTTTGAACGACAGTCAGACCATCACAGTCCAACTCGAGTTCTATCTTTTTAGCATCTGCCATATCGTTTAAGGCACGTGTGGTACCCTCGGCAAACAGACGTAACTGCAAGTATCCTTTTCCTCCTGCAATTACAGCATCATCCTCATCGGAACATGCTGTAACTGCTAACAAGGAGAGGAAGGAAAAGAATAAGTAGGTTATATTTTTCCTTAAATTCATCGTTGTTTTTCTCTTATAAATCATTATTCTTTACCTTTTTGTGTAATAGTAAACTTACACAATAATTCATTTCCTGTATCTGCTACAAATCCGCAAGATCTCTCTGTGCGTGGTGATGGGCTTTCATTTTCAGTAATTGTCAAAGTGCTACTAACACTACCATCTTCATTACCCTTAATTGTAGCAGTAACGAATGAATCCGGGGCGTCTGGAGCATAAGAAGCTATACCGTCCCAACCTTCTTGATAAGGTTCGCCCGTTATTCGATAATAGAATCCTAAACCGTCAGTTTCCATATCGATATTATTTGCTTCGAGCACTACTTGGAATTCACCGCCTGTTGCGGGAACTGTAATATTACCATCTTTTAATTCATAGATGGTACCACCTAAAGAAAGTCCTTTAACAACAAATTCATAGTTTTTCTTCAATCCTTTTTGCTCGACTTTGATGAATTTGTCTTCGTATTCGGGAAGTAGTTCACCATCCTCGTCAAATAGATCTGCAAACGTTTCAACTGTATTCGGAACAACAAATAATGCCAAGTAACGTTTTTTAGATGCAGCGTTAGGATCCATAGGGCTCTCATATATGTAGCGATCTTTTAAAATCAAATCATACTCTTGGCTTTCTATTTTACTTCGGGTAGCAGGTTTAGGTCTAACCATTGCCCACCATTCATCTGCATTATCATCTTTCCCATTTATATACGTATTTGTAGGGCGGTTATTTACCATTTTAGCCAAATAACAGTTAGTATTGTCTCCTGCCTTTACACTAAAACTTTTAGAAATACCTTTGCCAAAATCATCTATTTCTGTATTTCCTTCAGCCTCAAAAGTATAATATCCGTTTTCAGTATTTTGCTGACCGAAACCTTCTGCATTAACCGAAATATAATCATTCCCGGCTCCATTAAATTTAACAGTCAATGGAGTAAATTCGATTTCTCCGGTTTTGTTTCCAGTAATTTTTAGCGATGCAGGCTCATATTTTTCTGTATCCAGATACTCGTCTTTTAATGAAAAGATAAGAGTTTGTTCAGATGTAAAGAAATCCGCTTCACCAAATGGAGCAATTCCCTCTTGGTCGGTTATACTCTCGCCTGTGATATTTTCGATAACCAGCCATTCGGGCAAGTCGGAGAATATTCCTTTAAAATTGGAAGTAACCGTTACTATTTTTTTAAAATTGTCATCTATGTCTCTTTCAAGACTAAACTCGCTTATTTCTTCATCATTAACAGTAAAGGTAACCGTGGGCACAATGTTTACTTTTACTTTATAAGACACAACTACGGGAGTTGCTTTGGTTGCACTTTTGTAAGTAAATGAAACGGATGCTTCTTCCGAAAAAGAAGAGAGTTTTTGGGGATCTGCGTAGAAGCTTATATTTTTGCTGACGCCATTGTCACCAGCTTCTGTAATTTCGTAGCTTAACCACTCTTCTGCGATTTCGACCGTCCAGTCATAATTGCTGACTACTTCTACAGTACCTGCGATGCTACCAGCTTCATTATTGATCTTCAGTTCCATACTATTGTCACTGTTACCGTCACCGTCGGGCGTGTTGAACACCAGTTCGGCATCAATTCCGTGTTGAACAACTGTTACTACAACAGGTTCTGCGTTATTATTGCCGGCAATGGTTATTTTTGCCTCACGGTTGGCGACTTCTTTGTTTTCTTTTACAGTGACGAGAATAGTATGTTCACCGGCCGTACCTCTTTTTTTGTCAAGAGATAACCAGCCGTGAGATGTTTTAGCTTTCCATTCTCCTGTAGCGGTAAACTTTATATCGAAGGTGATAGCTGTAGCGCCTTCGGCAGGTTTTGCCAACACAGCTTCACTCTCATTGGAGGACAGTTCTATCTTTGAAGATAAAGAACTCTTGTCGTCGTCATCACTACAAGCTGCAAATATTGCCAGTGTAAGGCATGCGGCAAACATTGCTTTTAAATAAAAAAATGTAGTTTTCATACTGTGTTATTTTAGTTTTCAGATAGTGCTCTGAGGCTCAAAATAGAACCTCCTGTATTGATTTCACCGTTGTCCATTTCCCAGGCTTCTTCTTTGGTGATGCATTTGAAGATGTATTGGTATACGCCAAAACTACCTACTTGCGGGATATACATTTCCAGATAAAGAATAAAGAAACGGTCGGGTACATTGAAGTACGAAGGATACATCTCTACAGAGCGTAAATAAATGGTACCGTAATTGCTGTCTTTAAACGCTTCCTGTTCAGGTACGTTAATGACATAATTCAGCGGGTCGCTGTCATCGAAAATGAGTCGGATGGGATACAGGTCGCTGAAAGCGTTCTTTAATTTGATTGTATGGTCATCCACCACTTCGGCATCCACACGTATCTGCTGCAATTGGTCACCGAACGGGAAAGAAGCGAGCATATATGTGTAAGCGCCCGGATACATGAAATTATCCATACTGAAAGGATAGCATTTCTGCATATCCACACGCGTTACATTACCGTACAGGTCGAGTTCTTCGTCTTTCGGTTCCAACAATCGCAGGCTAATAACCAGGCTGTCTTCACGAGCTACATTGGCGTATGTCGGTTTCAGTTTTACTATACCCACACGTTCACCGGCTTTGATAGTGATATTATTGGTGCCATCTACAAAATCGAAATGATAGCCGCGTATGGCTGTAGATTTCTCATTGATGATTTCTACAGCATAGTTGCGGTCATAGTCTGTGGCATTGGTAGCCGATACGGGTACTTCAAACACCTTGTCGTCTTCCAATACAGGCATGGTATAGACAGAGTCGGAGAACATTACGTAGTCTCCGCCGTTGTACACCACGTCTTCCGACTGGCAACCTACAGCCAGCAGTGCCGTTAAAGGCAATGCCCATAGAACTTTTAAAAGTTTCTTCATTTTTGCTAATCGGGTTTTATTGTTAATTATTACTTCCATTACTTCTATTGCCTTTTACCACTCCGTTGGTAGCCTCAATCTCATTTTTGGGGATAGGCCATGTAAAGAGCGGATGGTCTTTCGTACGTTTCAGTTCATTGTTGCTCGGTCCGTCCATTGTATAAAGCTGTTTTTTGCGTACCAAGTCAAGTCCCCAGCGCTTCATGTCCGAAAGACGGAAACCTTCCATGTATAATTCGCGTATGCGTTCGTTGCGGATTTCCTTAATGAGGTCTTCACCTTCAGCACTAAAGCTGCCGAACGACTGATAACGTTTGCGTTTCAGTGCTGTAAGGTCTTGGGAAGCTTCCGTAGCTTTTCCTAAATTGTAATAAGCTTCGGCGCGAATCAGATATACTTCCGAAAGGCGGAGAGGTTTCGGCATGTTGATGAAATTCTGCTGCAGACCACCATCCAAATTCGGGTTGCCCGGATATTTTACAATCATGTAAACAGTGTTTCCGGCCGAATTTTCCTGTTGCGCACAGAATACGCTCGTACGGAAGTCGTTGCTTTCATATAAATTCAGAATTTGCTCGGAGAAGATATATTGCGGGTTGTAAGTAGCTCCGTTATAGTTAAGGAACACATTGCCCAGGCTTCCTCCATAGCTGTCGGATGACATGGCTACTTTCCAGATGATTTCATCGGCTTCATCATATCTCCACATATATTGATATTCGGATATCTGAGTATCGCCTACAGTAGCATAGGGAGTAGTGGCATCGGCCAATGTATAGATTTTGCTTCCGATAACTTTGGTAGCTGCTTTCACGGCACCTTCATAGTCGAGCATATATAGGCAGACACGTGCACGGAGCGCATTAACGGCACCGATACTGAAGTAGGGAGAGTCGGCAACCGAACGTTCGGCCGGTATATATTTCTCGGCTTGTTCCAGGTCGTCCAGTACTTGTTTGTAAGATTCGTACAGTGTGGAACGCTTTACCTTGGGAACCGCTTCGGCATACGTCATCGGAAGTGAGATACCCATATCCGGAGTATCTTTGTTTTCTTCCGT
This sequence comes from Bacteroides stercoris ATCC 43183, assembly GCF_025147325.1. Taxonomy (NCBI): domain Bacteria; kingdom Pseudomonadati; phylum Bacteroidota; class Bacteroidia; order Bacteroidales; family Bacteroidaceae; genus Bacteroides; species Bacteroides stercoris. The sequence continues at coordinate 794,086 of NZ_CP102262.1, read as the reverse complement.
ATATGCCTCACAGAAAGTACGGATTAAATCGGCAAAAGCCAGCGCACGGGCAAAATATACATCACCCAAACGCTTTTCGAAAGTCTTTTTATCTTCTTCTTTCGTCAGTGTTTCATACACTTGGTCTTTGTAGTCCAGAAAGAAGTTGCAGCGGGCTACAATCTGGTAAAGTCCTGCATAAATGCTTTCCACGTCAGTATCGTTGGGTTTTATTTCCCAGCGGTAGGCAGCCGTATACTGTCCCATGTTGGTGGAAGAAGCATATGCCATATCTGCCTGAATATCGGGCAGGATAGTCAAAGGACCACTATAAAGCGCACCGTTTTTAAACGCGCTATAAATACCGGTCACAACTTCGCTGCAATCGTCCAATGTCTTCATGGCGTCTTTTTCCGGAATAGCCGAGTCCGGATAGCGGTCCAGAAAATCACTGCACGATGTCGCTCCCAAAGCAAACAGGAAGCAAAGCGATGCTATTTTTATTTTTTTCATATATATGCTGTTATATAATTTATTACACATTAAAAACCTATCTCAAGTCCTATGGAGAACTGGCGAGACATCGGATATTGCGCCGCATAGATGTTCATGCTCGATTCCGGGTCCATGCCCTGGAACTTCGTGAATGTAAGTAGATTTTGTCCTTGTGCATATACGCGGATATTCTCAACTACTTTCAACGGAGCAAGCAGGTTGGCGGGCAATGTATAAGAAACCATCAGGTTTTTCCAACGCAAGAAAGACGCGTCTTCCAAGAAACGGCTGTCCAACTGTGCGGCGATGCCGTAACGAGGAACTGTGGCTACGTCGCCCGGTTTCTTCCAGCGGTCGTAAAGCATTTTCTTCGACTGGTTATAGTTGACGAACGTACCGTTGCTTTCATTGAAATAGCGGTCGTTGTTCATCATCCAACGGTCGGCCACCCAACTGAACTGAGTAGATACGGTAAGTCCTTTCCAGGAAAGGGATGTACCGAAACCGCCCTGCCAGGGAGCGATATAGCTTTTACCTACCAGCACTTTGTCTTCGTCCAGACATTCGTTGGTGAGGTTACCGTTTTTGTCGTACCACAAAGCATCACCATTGGCGGGGTTGACTCCAGCGAAACGGTTGGTGTAGAACTCACCGAAAGAGTGTCCTTTTTTCAGGAACAGACCGGTGGTAGAGAGTTCGTATTCATCGCGACCCTCATAGAGTTCCTTGATTTCATTTTTGTTGTAAGATGCGTTGGCTGAAACAGTCCAAAGGAAATCTTTGAATTTCAGCACATTTACATTCAAGTCCAGGTCTACACCGCGGTTAACCATGGCACCCATGTTGCTCCAGCGGGTGGAGTATCCGCCTACTACGGAAACGGGAACAGCCATCAGCATGTCCGAGGTATATTTGTTATAGAATTCCGCAGTCAGGTTAAATCTGTTCAGGAATCCCAATTTCATGGTGATGTTCAGGATAGTGGTCTTTTCCCAAGTTAAGTCTTCGTTTCCTTTGGAGTAAGGAGCAAGACCCGGAAGAACCTGGCCTTCGAGTCCGTAGATAGGACCGCCTGCCACTAATGCCAGATGATCATAGTCGGGGATGGAAGAGTTACCGGATGTACCGATGCTGGCAAGTAGCTGTGCGTTGTCCAGCCAAGATACATTTTCCAAGAAGCTTTCGGCTTTTGCATTCCACATTGTACCTACCGACCAGAAGTTGGCCCAACGCGAATTGGTACCGAAACGTGAAGATGCATCCCGGCGTGCGCTGAGGTCAACGAAGTATTTACCTAAATAGTTATATTCCGCACGACCGAAGAAAGAGAGGTAAGTACTGCCGCTTCTTGAATCGGTAGGAATATCGGCACGGGTTGCAGCAGACAGGTTCACAAGATAAGAGTTTGTCTGTCCGCGGCCTATTACGGAGAAAGCGTCAGATTGGTTATCCACAGCTTCCTGTCCCAATAGCACATTGAAGTGATGATCGTCTTTGATGTCGAACAAATAAGAGATGGTATTGGTCCAGGTAAGGTTCGTTGCACGGGAGAAACCGCGGCCAATGGCACCTTCACCCTGGTTGCCGACAAAGTCGGGAGAAGTTTCGTTGTTGCTTCTCATATCCAGGAAGTCTATACCTCCCAATGTACGGAGCGTTAAACCGGGGAGCGGACGCAGTTCGGCAAAAGCCGTGGCAATGACTTTCCATTTGTTCGTATCGTTCCAGTTAGTTGTCTGCCACTCCATAGGGTTAACATTGGAACCAGTCCAACTTCCGTCGGCGGCAGAAGCCCAGCTTCCGTCTTCTTTATAAGGGTTCCAGTAGGGAAGCATCAGGCGTGACGCGGAAATAGGAGTAGAGGTTGTGTACTCTCCTTCCTGAGCTTCGCTTATTTTTTCGTATGCGAAAGTGGCGTTGCTTCCTACTTTGAACCAATTGTTGATTTTAGCTTCCAGGTTGGCACGGAAAGTATAACGGTCGTAGCTGGACCCAACGGCGATACCGTCTTGCGAAAATATATTTCCTGAGATGAAGTAGTTAAATCCGCCTTGCGTAGCTCCGCTTGTTTGGATTTCGGTGCTGTAGAAACTTGCAGCATCGTTATATACTACATCACGCCAGTCTATGTTTGTGCGTTCCAGCAGTTCACGGTCGTATGAACCCGCCTTACGCAATCCTATTTCTTCTTCATAGTTAAGTCGTTCGGTCGTATTCATTACGTCCCATTTGCCATAGGCAAGTGAAGATACACCGTATTGTGCACGTACTGCAATCTTACCGTTATCTCCTACACGTCCGCGTTTGGTGGTAATCACAATTACACCGTTGGCTGCACGTGCTCCATAGATGGAAGTGGAGGAGGCATCTTTCAATACCGATACGCTTTCTATATCACTGGGGTTGATAGCTGAAAAGTCTTCTGACGAAACGGCTACTCCGTCCAGGATAAATAAAGGTTCTGTACCAGCATTGATAGAGTTGATACCGCGGATTTTGAAATTAGCTACGGCACCGGGTTCACCGCTGCTGGACAAAACCTGTAATCCTGAAGCTTGTCCTTGCAGTGCCTGGTCGAAACTTGGAGTAGGAACAGCTTCCATGATTTTGTCTTTTACAACCGACATTGAACCTGTTGTTGTTCCTTTCTTACGCACACCGTAAGCCACAACTACCACTTCATCTACCATTTCCGCACTGGATTCCATCTTCAAATCAAAGCGGGTGGCAGCCGTAAACTCTTTTTCTACAGTTTTCATACCAATATAAGAAAACTGTAAACTCGTAGGTGATTTTGTCACCATAATACTATAATTACCGTCAACATCGGTAATTACACCATTTGTTGTACCTTTTTCTATAATGGACACACCAATAACCGGTTGATTGTCATCAGCCGAGATGATTTGTCCCGTCACCCGAAATCCATTTTGTGCAAGCACATAAGGAATCTCGAATAATGTTAAAAGTACAAACCAAAGAATTGATTTTCTCATCCTTGTCTTTAAATTATTATTGATTAAAATTGAATTGATAAATGCCTAATGTTGTAGAATTTCAGAAAGTAATTATCTAAAAATTAAGTGTCATCACGCTTTTTTATGTTTCTCCAAACAAAAATTCTTTTTGACACTGTATACAAATTCATTTTATTTTGTTAAAATTAAGCCTGTTATTATCGGGGCGCAAAGATATTAAATTAATAATAATAAGGTTTGAAAAAAAGAAAATAATAAGGTGATAAAATGTAAGTATATAGAAACGATATATTATATAAATATAAAGTAAAATATCGTTTAAACGCTTTTACTATTACATTTTGATAAATACAGAGGGAGTTGTATGTATAATATATGCTACATACAATGACATTATGTTGTTTAAATTTGTAAGCTTAAAAAAGGTTAACAGTTAGCGAAAGCTCCATAAATTTAAATCTTGCATGGCTTCAACCTTTTTCTCAACATCATCCGGCAGAGCAGGAAAAAAGTCAATGCCAGTGATGCGTTCCACTTCATCCACGCTGTTGACATAGTTTTTTAACGGATGATTTCCTGATAAATTTTTAAAGATAAAGCCAATGGCTTTAGGATGCCCGTTGCGGGTACTGAGTATGACTTTGAAGAAAGCTTCGGGCACGGTAACTTTGTGTTTCCTGCCTATGGTACGGTGTTTTTGCCGGTAAAGAATCGGACCGCATACGATGTATAGCTTTCCTTCTTTTTTTGTCCACAGGCGGCAGGCATCTTCCAGTTCTTTCCAGTCGCCCCGGTTCAGATTGTGGTTTTGGGGGCAGATGTTGGTCATGTAGAAACTTTCCTGCATGGCTTTCCAGTGCCAGCGGTTGTCGCCGGCAGGGCACATGTGTCCGCGGTCCATGCCGGAGCGTTTATAATCGTCGGTAGTCACAGCTTGGCTTTCGGGCAGGTCGGGGTCGGGCAGGAATTTGTCGGTACGGCTTTCCCGCTCTATCAGTTTTTCGGGTGTCAGTTCCCATGCCACCCAGTTGGGTATCTTATGTTCGCGGTTGTACGAAGTGGTATAGCCCTTGCGGTGCAATATCTGTTCGGGTACGTTTTTCAGGGGAGCGGGAAGCAGGGGGCTTCCGGTGATGGCGGGTGTTGCTTTTTGCGTTATCCTCTCTTTAATTACAGGAAGCTTGTCTTGCAGCGCACGGGCTATCGGTTCACGGCAGATGAGTGCCAGACATGCCAGCACTATCAGGTAAATCACTCCTTGAGATTGCTTCTTGCTGCTTTTTCTTTTTGCCATGACGATACGGTTTTCTTTTCCTGTTATTAAAGAGAGGCGGTTTGCAATTGCCGGGTCATTCAACCAGTTTGTGTGCCCGTTCCAGTGCCACGTTGATGTTGGGGCAGATATTCTCTTTGCCTAAAAGCGTGTAGAAATCCGCCTTTTCCAATACCTGATGTACCTTTGTGTTTACGCCGGAGAGCACGACGGTTATCTTTTCTTTCTGAGACATTTTGCAAAGGCTTTCTAGGTTATGGATACCCGTGGAGTCGATGAAAGGAACCTTGCGCATACGGATGATGCGTACTTTGGGGCGGTCGCCGAGCTGTGCCATCACTTCCTCGAACTTCGTTGCAATGCCGAAGAAGTAAGGGCCGTTGATTTCGTACACCTCTACGCCTTTCGGAATAATAAGATGCTCTTCGTTCGTTGTGATGTCCGTTTCGGCGTTCGGGTCTATTTCATCCTTGATAACCGAAATTTCGGTCGTCTCCATTACACGGCGCATGAAGAGCACGCAGGCGATGACCAGACCCACTTCGATGGCAACTGTAAGGTCGAAGATAACCGTCAGGAAGAAGGTTATCAGTAACACGGTAACGTCCGATTTCGGGTTCTTCAACAATGCCTTGAACACGCGCCAGCCACTCATATTATAGGACACAACCACCAGTACGCCTGCCAGGCAGCCCATCGGAATGTATTGCGCCAGCGGCATCAGCAGCAGAAGAATCAGGAGCAGCACCACTGCATGTACTATACCGGCCACGGGCGATTTGCCGCCGTTGTTGATATTCGCCATTGTGCGGGCAATGGCGCCCGTAGCGGGGATACCGCCGAAAAGGGGAGTAGCCATATTGGCAACGCCCTGGGCTATCAGTTCGGTATTGGAGTCGTGCTTGTCGCCGATAACACCATCGGCTACGGTGGCGGACAGCAAGGATTCTATCGCTCCCAGTACGGCAATCGTGATGGCAACGGGAAACAGATTCTTAATCGCTTCCCAGTTCAGCGCGGGCATTACGGCATCGGGCAGTTCGGCTTTGATGCTGAAACGGTCGCCGATAGTGTCGATGCAGTCGATGCCGCCATACATCTTCATCAGGTACACGGCTACGGTCACTACGATAATGGCGATGAGCGAGCCGGGAATCTTCTTCGAGAACTTCGGAGTGATGGCAATGATAACGATGCTGACGATGCTGACAGCCGTATTCCACCAGTTGACGGTATCGAAATGACGGAAATAAACCAGCCATTTCCCGATGAAGTCTCCCGGAACTTTCTCTCCGCCGAAATTCAATCCGAATACATCCGCAATCTGGGTGGTGAAGATAGTAACGGCGATACCGCTTGTAAAGCCTACGATAATAGGATAGGGGATAAACTTAATGACTGCCCCCAGTTTGAATACTCCCAGAAGAATGAGGATGACACCCGCCATCAGTGTGGCGACAATCAGCCCGGCCTCTCCGTATTGCTGGATAATGCCGTAGATAATGACGATGAACGCACCGGTAGGGCCGCCGATCTGAACTTTACTTCCTCCTAACAGGGAGATGATAAAACCGGCGATGATTGCCGTGATAATACCTTTCTCGGGCGATACGCCTGATGCAATACCGAACGCAATGGCAAGCGGCAAGGCAACGATACCCACAATGATACCGGCCATCAGGTCTGCCATGAAGAGTTCTTTCGAGTAATTTTTTAAAGCCGTGTATAGCTTTGGCTTGAATTCGAACGCTTTCATTTTATTTTAGAAACTTTGTTTTACCTGTGAGGATGCACCGATCCGATTTCGATACGTTCTCTTTTTTTGAAAAGAGATTGCAAAATTAGGTAAAATAATGCAAACAGCTATAATTATTCCGCTCTTTTTGTTTTTATGCACCGTTTCGGGCACGATGACTGATTGTTTTTTGTGGGTGCTTGAACATAAACAAGGTGTTTCTTGTTATTAACATCAGACTGCTTGTTATTAATCAGAAATAAAAAATAGCTTCATTGGATTTATGGAACGAAATAGATTTTACCTATTAGGCGGTAGATAAATCCAATGAGGCAAAGTGGGGTTTTATTAAAACTAAATTCGTATTTTTGTCTTGTAAATAAAGGAAATACGAACAATCTATCTATACGTAATTACATTAACTAATAAAAAAGAATTATGAGCAAGAGTATCAAAGGAACTCAGACAGAAAAAAATCTGTTGACTTCATTCGCCGGTGAATCACAAGCAAGAATGCGCTACACTTATTTTGCAAGCGTGGCAAAGAAAGAGGGTTACGAGCAAATCTCCGCTATCTTTACCGAAACAGCCGATCAGGAGAAAGAACATGCGAAACGTATGTTTAAGTTTCTGGAAGGCGGTATGGTAGAAATCACCGCCTCTTATCCTGCAGGAGTTATCGGCACTACACTGGAGAATTTACAGGCTGCCGCTGCAGGCGAACATGAAGAGTGGGCGTTGGACTATCCTCACTTTGCCGATGTTGCCGAGCAGGAAGGCTTTCCTGAAATTGCCGCCATGTACCGTAATATTTCCATTGCAGAGAAAGGACACGAAGAACGCTACCGCGCTTTTGTACAGAACATTGAAAATGCTACTGTTTTCGCTAAGGAAGGCGAAGTAGTATGGCAGTGCCGTAACTGCGGTTTCATCTACACAGGCAAGGAAGCTCCTCAGGTATGTCCGGCTTGTTTGCATCCGCAGGCTTATTTCGAGGTGAAGAAGGAAAACTATTGATAGTCGGTACATCTGTCCGAATACTGGATTCAGGCGCGGATTATACGAAGGCATACAGAATATTTTGTCTGTTATATTCGTATAATCCGCGCCTTGATTCCGGTTCATTCGGCGACCGGTTTTCGGCCGCTTTTTATCTGTAATATTATTTCTTTAGTACTACGGAAAGCGCTTCATAGGCTTTGGAAGCATCTTGAATCTGAAGCAGTTTTTCCCAATTGGCAGCCGGTTCTATCTTATGATTATATCGTTTGAGGATATTCAATATAAGTTTGCCGTTTTCTGTAACAGCTTTTGCAATGAAAGCACCACATTCGTTTTCTACTTTTACATTTAACTTCTCTACTCCTTCGGGAGCCGCTTTGTACCCTTCCGGAAGATTTACAGTGATATTCCATTGGAAAGTGCGGGGAGCGGACATATAAATGTCGGCGGAGCGTTTACGTTCCTTACCTTCAATCTGCGTCTGCTCACCTATGAGTCTGCCTGCGGAAAGCACGTAATTAGGTCCTGCTTTTCGGATATAGCCATCCATTGTATAACGAACGTTATAAATAAAGGCTGCGCTGTCCGGACGATTACCCAAACATTGCATCTGATAGCCGAGCAACTCTTTGGCATTTTCGCCGTGGTAGAAGTCTATTTCCCATTTATAATCTTCCTTTTCCTGTTCGCGGCCCTTTCGGAATGCTTCTCGAAGATCATCCGCGTATTTCTTGCCTACTTCTTCGGCAAACTCCTTATCAATGCTAAGCAGGCGCCGATAGGCTGCATCCACATCTTCCAGCTTAACCAATGCAGACTGCATGTATTCTTTTTGTGTTCCGGTGCGGTATTCGTTCCGGCTGACGGTGAGCAGCGTATTGTCGATGTCGGCCTGTATGGTAGTGATGTTTTGGTTATCATCGGCTGTACCTGCTGGCAGATTGAAATGTTCCCGCTCGGCCTTTGTCTTCAGCTTCTTGGCTTTCTTCTTATCCGGTTCCAGGATGGCTTGTCTGCCTTGATAACGGGCAGGAATTTCATGGGGAATAAGGTAGGCTGTAGGCGGGAGGTAGTATTTCTGACTTTCCGGAAGTGCAAGAAGCCAGGTGGTGTTGCGGTAATTCGTCAATTTGTCAAGCGGTTCTTTGTCTTCGTTGGTAACCATTCCAAACAGATTGGGAACATCCACCCAATCCAGCAATCCCTGAAAATAGATGATGAACAGCTCGTTGTTGCAATCACTTTTAATGTCCGATAACAATGCAAAACGATAGTAATTGTAGATGAAATCTGCTTTTTTTTCGTCTGTCCAGTCTTTTTTCTTTATTTGCTTTACGTTGCGGAGAAGCCGGATACCTTTCTTGGGGCTACTTAAACCGCCATATCCGCTATATTTTTGAGCTTGCTTTATAAATTCCCAGTCGTCTTCCTGTATGGCAGCCGCATCAGGATTGGATTGTAGTCCTTTTTCTGTGGTGCTTTTTGGAATATAGGTGTATTTTTTCATCTTGCTATTGGTGATGTACATCAATGTCATTGGAGTTTGCTGCATAGGGTTGTACCATAAGTCGGGTTCGGTTTGTTCTATATCCTTTACAGCCACATCAAGCAGGATGTTTCCGTTTTCGTCTTTGCTTTGTTTAAAGTCCGGTGCGCCGTTCAGAGTACGGTACTGGGTAGTAAGTTTGTCATCTATCTCGCAATGTACCGTATAGGAAAGCATCGGGTGGCTTTGGCGAAACCGGAAGACGAACGGGTCGAGATTGTGGTTTTCCAATGAAGTGTAGTTGAAGAAGAAAATATCTATCTTATCACCGATTTCCAGTCCGGGTACGGCAAGTTTCTGAAGTTGTTCCTGATCTTTCTTGCCTTCGGTGGCTGTCATGTATTCGTCGGTGCTTATTTCGTTTACGGTACCATCCGGTTTGATGATGCGCACGCCCAGTACTTGCTGGTAGTTTTCGTCGTACCGCCAGTCTTTTTTACGTATTTCCGCTTTATAATCAAATTCGGAGAACTCTTTCAAAGCGGCTTTATCGTTAATTTGCACAAGCATACGGTATAAGTCGCGACAATTTACTTCACGGTCGATATAATGAAATCCTCCGAGGAAGGCGCCGACGTTGAATCGGGTCTTTTTGGTGATTTCCAACCGGCTGTGTGCTGCCAGAATGACGGCTGACTCATCTTTATATTTATCGGGAACAGCCGTGTTGGTAAATTCGGGCAGTTTCAATGCCCAGACTTCTTTTCTCGTTTCCTCTGCAAAGAGTTTGTATTTCTCTTTGTCATCGGCATTGGCATTAGGGGTGGTTAATAAAAGTGCCAACACCCCCATCAGGAATAACATGTTCTGTTTCATTATTATTGTTTTTTGAGGATGATTTGTTCGTGGGATGCATCAGCCCATTTCCGCAAGTGTGTATTCCAGGTTGCAATTTCGTTGCGGGGAATACGTTTTTCGGTTATCTCCATTACTTTCCGGAAAATGATTTTGTTTCTTTCTGTTTTGTAAGAGCAACAGAGTATACCTTGCGGCGTATGGATTGAGATGCCTTTGGGGCAATAAGAAAGTACGTAGCCTGCGGGTATTTCCAGTTCTGTGTGGCGTACGATGCGGCAACGGAGCGGGAGCTCGTAATCATGGATGCGTTTGGCGGTGTCTATCGGTTGGTCAAACAGGTCATTGTGAAGGTCCAGCTCTATGTAAAACTCGTTATCGGCTATTTGTACAGCACTGCTGTTTATTACTTCTCCGGTCAGAGCAGCCCATTCCTGTTGAGGTTCCTGCTGTATCCAACTGACCGAATTAATCTGATAATTGTGATTATCTCCGGTCAGGATACGGGAAAGATACTCTTTCCGACCGCTTTTATCGTTTTCATGGTAGGCTGTGAGGAAAAATTCTTTCATGTCTCCACTCCAACTACGGGTTGCATTGCCCTGCAATACTTTGTTCGCTTGTTTGTCGGATAGGCTACAGATATAGGACAAACTGTCTATAGATGCACTGCTGTTCAGCATGGGCAATGTGTGCACGATACAGTTTTCTCCATTTTCTATTACAGCTTCCCTTCCTTGTATGCTTTCGGGTATGAATTCCGCGTTTATATATTCGTTGGTGGCATCCAGATAATAGGTTTTTCCCCGGTAGATAAGGCTGCATATCATGTGATTGACGGATGCAAGTGTAGCTATTTCGCTCATCCGGTAGGGGATGTCTACAGTGCCTATATCGGTAAGGCGGGCATCAAAACCTTGTGCTTTCAGCAATGTACGGAGCAAGATTGCCATTCCTTTGCAGTCGCCGTACCGTTTACGCAACACTTCTGCGGGAGTATCGGGTTTGTGTCCCAATATACCTGCTTCAAAAGCGATATAACGGATATTTTGTTGTACCCAGGCATATGTGTTACGTATTTTTTCCATGTCCGTACGGCAGCCTTCGGTGATTTCTGCTAATAGACTGTCGAGTTCGGGTATGTTGCAGTCTACTTGTGCCAGTCCGTTAGACCACCGGTACATATCGTGAACATCTTTAAATGAGCCGGTTATCAGTATGTGCGGGTATATTTTACCCGATGCCGGCATATGTTTTTCGTCTTTCATGGCCGGCATGTCCGTCACGGTATAAGTGAATAAGGAGTCTCCGGCACTGTTGATGCCGCGTTCACAGTGAATAGAAGGAGTAAAATTCCTTTCTGTCAACCGGAAATGGGAGAGGGATTGCGGAATGATGAATGTTATTTGCTTTGTTTTTATAAAATAATCCTCACCCAAATAGATTCGTGTAAAATAATGCAGGTCATGAAAAGTACGTTTAAACGTAACTTCCGTCTTTTTTCCTTTACGGTCAAGATTGATGTTGAAGAAGCAAACCTTGCTGTCGTCGAAGAAGACATTTTCCGGCGTGATGCTTTTATATTCTGCCTTTCCTCCGCCTTTGGCGGAAGCTCCGTCCAATGAAATGAATTCTCCGTAGTAGGTGTAGGGTTGCAATGCAGTTCCCATTCTTGTGGCTTCATAGGATGTTTCTTTTCTGTTGCGTACGGTAGGAATACCGTCTTCTTCCATAAAGATATAGGAGTCGCTGCATTGTGTAATGACAATGTTGTCATCAAGTGTTTGTCCGTGTAAGTTGCAAACGTACAAGCACAAAAGTATACATGTATAGATACAACTGCTTTTCATGTCAGTCTGCTATAAGATTAGATAATAGGTATTTACAAAGATAGCAGTTTGTAATATTTTGACAAAAATAAATATATTAAAATTGCAATTTCTTGCCTTGAAGCAAGAAATTAATCTTTTTATCCGAAAGTTATTTCCCGTCGGATGCGGCTTAAGGTATATGGAGAGATATTCAAGAAAGAAGCGATTTCCTTCAGACTTATCTGGTGAACGATGTCGGGACATCTTCTCAATAATTCTTGATAGCGTATTCTAGGAGAATTCGGATATAGACTCAATAGCCGGTGATAAGTCATACAGAACAGGTTTTCTGCAATCTTACGGCCTAATAACTGGTTTTGCTGGCTTGCTGCCCAAAATGCTTCCAATTGGTTATAAGATAATTGATAGACGGTACTCGCCTTGATTGCTTCCGTATAAACAATGGCGGGTGTCTGTTTTGTGAATGACTCATAGTCTACCACAAAATCCTTTTCAAAACTGTAGCCAATGATATGTTTGTCTTCTTCCGTATCAAGGTAGAAGTAACGGAAACCTCCTTGGGAGATATAGGCAATGTTATGGCACACTTCACTTGCCTGACAAAAGAACTCTCCTTTCTTGTAAAGACGTTTTTTCCCGTTTTGCAGGAAATGTTTAATCAAAGGAGAAAGTTCCAAAAAGTTCAGATACTCGTTGAAGTGTGCCATAACCGTTTATTTCTGCGGATGCGGATAGTCTATCGTATAGTGCAGTCCGCGGCTTTCCTTGCGCTCCATGGCCTGGCGGGTAATCAGGTATCCTACGTTAATCATGTTGCGCAGTTCGCAAAGCTCGCGGGTGGCCTTGCTGCTCTTGAACAGTTTTTCCGTCTCCTCGTAAAGAATATCCAGGCGGTTCCATGCGCGGGTCAGGCGGGTGTTGCTGCGGACGATGCCTACGTAGGATTCCATAATCTGGTTCACTTCCTTCATGCTTTGCGTAATGAGCACACGCTCTTCGTTGGAGATGGTGCCCTCGTCGTTCCATTCGGGGATGTCTTCGTTGAAATCATAACGTTCCAATACGCTCAACGCATGCTTGGCGGCTGCATCGGCATAAACTACCGCTTCAATCAATGAGTTGGAAGCCAGGCGGTTGCCTCCGTGAAGACCGGTGCAAGAGCATTCGCCGATGGCATACAGGCGGCGGATGCTGGACTGTCCGTCCAGGTCTACCTTGATACCGCCGCAGAGATAGTGTGCCGCAGGGGCTACCGGAATGTAGTCTTTCGTAATGTCGATGCCTATGCTGAGGCATTTCTTATAGATATTCGGGAAGTGTTTCTTGGTTTCTTCGGGGTCTTTGTGGGTGACATCCAGATACACATGCTCGTCGCCGCGCTGCTTCATCTCGTTGTCGATGGCACGTGCCACGATGTCGCGCGGGGCGAGTGAAAGACGCGGGTCGTACTTCTGCATGAATTCCTTGCCGTCCATGGTACGGAGCACGCCGCCGTAGCCGCGCATGGCTTCCGTTATCAGGAAGCAGGGGCGGTCGCCCGGATGATAGAGGGCGGTGGGGTGGAACTGGATAAACTCCATGTCCTTCACGGCGCCTTTGGCGCGGTAGACCATGGCGATGCCGTCGCCCGTGGCCACCAGCGGGTTGGTGGTGTTGCGGTATACAGCTTCGCAACCGCCCGTAGCCATAATGGTTACTTTGGAGAGGAACGTATCCACCTCTCCGGTATTTTCGTTCAGCACATAGGCGCCATAGCATTTGATGCCCGGAGTATAGCGGGTGACGATAATGCCCAAGTGGTGCTGCGTAATGATTTCCACCGCAAAGAAATTGGTAAATACGGTGATGTTGGGGTGCTGCTTCACGGCTTCAATCAGGCTTTCCTGTATCTCCGCACCCGTATTGTCCTTGTGGTGCAGGATGCGGAATTCCGAGTGTCCGCCTTCCTTGTGCAGGTCGAATTCTCCGTTATCTTTTTTGTCGAAATTCACTCCCCATTTAATGAGTTCACTGATTTGTCCTGGAGCATTGCGCACTACCTTTTCTACGGCTGCACGGTCGCTTATCCAGTCTCCGGCAATCATGGTGTCTTCGATATGCTTGTCGAAATTGTCTACCGCCAGGTTGGTGACGGAGGCTATCCCGCCTTGTGCGAAATAAGTGTTTGCCTCTTCCAGGCCGGCCTTGCAGATGAGGGCTACTGTTCCTTTATGCGCCACTTTCAGCGCAAAACTCATACCGGCAATTCCGGAGCCGATAACGAGGAAATCGAACTTTCTTACCATAGTTTCGTGTATTTAACACCGCAAAACTACAAAATAAGTACGTTCCTTGTCTCCCTTATGGGCATTAATTCGTAAAAATACCTACCTTAGCGGCAAAAACCGGATAAAATGAATCGAATTTTTCATGCGCGTATCGCTGCCGGACAGTATTTGTTTGTTGCTTTGGCAGGTGTAATAGCCGTTTACGGCCTTTGGGAAAAGCAAATTCTCATCGCTGTCCTTTTTATGCTTCTGCTGGTTGTCAGTATCGAGAAGTTGATTCATACTACCTATACCGTTACTGCCGACAATAAACTGTTGCTGTTTTTCGGCCGGTTTTCACGGGGGAAGGAAATCCTGCTGAAGGATATTACGTCGGTAGAGCGCGCTTCCTCCATGCAGATAGGCGGATTTGCCGTTATGCGCTATGTCCTGGTGAGGTATGGCGAGGGTAAGTGTGCAGCGCTTCTTCCCGTCAAAGAGGAAGAGTTTATCCGCCTGCTTGAGCAGCGTATGTCGCAATAAGATGATAATTATGTAAGGCATTACGCTTTTTTTTCTGAATTTCTTGTCGTATCTTGCATGCAGAAATCCATAAATGTAAGAACTATGAAATATCAAGTTGCCATTATCGGCGGCGGTCCTGCGGGATATACGGCTGCGGAAACAGCCGGAAAGGCCGGTTTGAGTGTTGTGCTTTTTGAAAAGCGGAATCTTGGCGGAGTGTGTCTGAACGAGGGGTGTATTCCTACCAAGACTTTATTGTACTCTGCAAAAACGTATGACAATGCATGCCACGCATCCAAATACGCGGTCAGCGTGTCGGAAGTTTCGTTTGATTTGTCCAAGATTATAGCACGCAAGCAGAAGGTTGTGCGGAAACTGGTGTTGGGTGTCAAAGGAAAACTGACTGCCGGCAATGTAACCATTGTGACCGGCGAGGCTTCCGTCATAGATAAGAATCATGTTCTGTGCGGTGACGAAACTTATGAATGCGATAATCTATTGCTCTGCACAGGTTCGGAAACATTTATTCCGCCCATTCCCGGAGTGGATACGGTGCCTTACTGGACGCATCGCGATGCGTTGGACAATAAGGAGCTTCCAAAGTCACTGGCCATTATCGGTGGTGGGGTAATCGGTATGGAGTTTGCCTCATTCTTCAACAGCCTGGGGGTAGAGGTCACTGTCATCGAGATGCTGGACGAGATATTGGGTGGAATGGACAAGGAGCTGTCGGCCATGCTTCGTGCGGAGTATGCCAAGCGCGGCATTAAATTCATGCTGGACACAAAGGTGGTGGCACTGTCCGAAGTTGCGTCCGGAAATGGAGACACGCAGCAGATACAGGTAAATTATGAAAATGCCGAAGGTGCGGGTTGTGTAATTGCGGAAAGATTATTGATGAGCGTCGGCCGCCGTCCCGTAACGAAAGGCTTCGGATTGGAGAACCTGAATTTAGATAAAACGGCGCGCGGAAATATACAGGTGGACGGACAGATGCAGACTTCCGTTCCGGGGGTATATGCCTGCGGGGATTTAACCGGATTTTCTTTGCTGGCCCATACCGCTGTGCGCGAGGCGGAAGTGGCGGTACATGCCGTACTGGGGAAGAAAGACTGTATGAGTTACAGGGCTATTCCCGGTGTAGTATATACCAATCCTGAGATTGCGGGTGTGGGAGATACGGAAGAGGCCTTGCAAAGAAAGGGTATTCCTTATCGTGCCGTCAAGCTGCCTATGGCTTATTCCGGTCGCTTTGTCGCGGAGAATGAGGGCATTAACGGTATGTGCAAGTTGTTGCTGGCGGAAGATAATACCGTTTTGGGAGCACATGTGCTGGGCAATCCGGCTTCGGAGATTATCACGCTGGCCGGTATGGCTGTCGAACTCAAACTGACGGCCTCGGAATGGAAAAAGATGGTATTCCCGCATCCTACGGTAGGCGAAATCTTTAAGGAAGCGCTTTGATAGACAAAATACGGGGTGTTATGAAAATCGTGAAGCTGATGACTTGCGATTCTGCGGCGGTTATCGTTTCTTTGTTGTCCGGTTGCCGGAAACAGCCGGATAACAGAGAAACTGAATGATAGCTTGTAAGAAGATGAGAAAATATTGCTTATTCCCGATTGTATTGATTTTGACGTTGATTCCCTGTGTATTGCCTGCACAGGGAATATCACCTGAAACAAACTCTTTGTCTTCGCAACTGGATACATTGATAAAGTATCAATTGCCCGCAGGCTCCAATGTATCTGTTTCAGCATACGACCTGACCGCCAATAAGGTTCTGTATGATTATCAGGCGGATAAACTTTCCCGTCCGGCCTCTACGATGAAGCTGCTGACTACGATTACGGCGCTTGCGCGTCCTGAGGCGGACGAGCCTTTCCGTACGGAAGTCTGGTATAAGGGAGTGATTGAGCGTGATACGCTGAAAGGGGATATATACGTTGTCGGCGGCTTCGACCCTGAGTTTGACGACGAGGCGCTGGATTCTTTGGTAGGCAGCGTGGCGCGGCTGCCTTTCTCTGTGGTTCAAGGCAGGATATATGGCGATGTTTCCATGAAAGACTCCCTGTATTGGGGAAGCGGCTGGCTGTGGGACGATACGCCCCATTCTTTTCAGCCGTACCTGTCGCCGCTGATGCTCGATAAAGGAGTGGTTACGGTGACCGCTTTTCCCGGTGCACAAGGTGATGCGGCACGTTTGGAATGTACGCCCGCTTCGTCTTATTACACGCTGGCCAATACAACGAAAACCCGTACTCCCTCTGCCGGACGTTTCCGCGTATCCCGCAACTGGCTGGAGAACGGCAATGAACTGGCGGTATCGGGTAATGTGGATGGGAGGCGTACCGGTACGGTGAATATCTACTCTTCTCAGGATTTCTTTATGCACACCTTCCTGGAGCGTTTACGGGCAAAAGGCATTCATTGTCTGTCGGATTATTCTTTCCGCGAGTTTCAAAAAGACAGTGTTTCAGTGCGAATGGCATCTTATAGCACTTCTGTACAGGCGGTAGTCAACCGGATAATGAAGGAGAGCGACAATCTGAATGCAGAAGCTTTGTTATGCCGTTTGGGTGCACAGTTTACGGGCGGCAGGCATGTTTCGGCTGCGGACGGGCTTTCGGCTGTCCGTCAGTTAATCGGAAAGCTGGGTTATCTCCCCGACCGCTATAATCTGGCAGACGGTTGCGGGCTTTCCAACTATAACTACATCTCCTCTGAACTTTTAGTCGCTTTCTTGAAATTCGCTTATTCACGCACGGATGTGTTTCAGAAACTGTATAAGGCGTTGCCTATCGGAGGAGTGGACGGAACACTGAAGAACCGTATGAGGAAAGGGACGCTTTCTTATAAGAATGTGCATGCCAAGACCGGTTCTTTTACGGCTATAAACTGCCTGGCTGGTTATTTGAAGGCGAATAACGGACACCACATTGCTTTTGCCATTATGAATCAGAATGTGCTTTCCGGCAGGGAGGCGCGTAAATTCCAGGATGCAGTCTGTGACATGCTTATCCGATGAATGGCCGGTTGGTGTGAACTTTATTTTTCAGGCACGGAATTACGCAGGTTGCACGGATTTTTTCAGTTTAATCCATGCTGCACTTTTCATCCGTGCAATCCGCGTAATCCCGTGCCTGAAAGGTCTTTTTAACGGAAGGAACTGTCTTTATTTATACTGTGCCCAGTCCACATTCTTCATATCCCCGCTTTTTGCCAGTTCGGCGTGCATAGCCAGAGCGGCACGCATGGAATGAGGAGTCTGCGCTTTGCCGTCGGTCAGTTTCAGATAATCCCACAGGATATTCTTGTAGTCCGGATGAACACAGTTCTCGATGATTGCCTGTGCACGTTCTTTCGGGCTCTTGCCGCGCAGGTCGGCAACACCTTGTTCGGTAACGATGATGTTGACATCATGCTCGCTGTGGTCCACATGGGATACCATCGGTACGATGGCGCTGATTTTGCCTTCTTTGGCTACGGACGGGCAGGTGAAGATGGAGATGTAGGCGTTGCGCGTAAAGTCGCCCGAACCGCCGATACCGTTCATCATCTTCGTGCCGCCGATATGGGTGGAGTTTACGTTTCCGTAGAGGTCGGCTTCGATGGCCGTGTTGATGGAGATAATACCTAAACGGCGCACCACTTCGGGACTGTTGGATATTTCCGACGGACGGAGAACCAGCTTGTCGCGGAAGAAGTCCATATCCTCGTATATACCGTTCAGGCAGTCGTTGGTTACGGTCAGTGAGCAGGCGCTGCCAAACTTCACGCGGCCTTCGCGAATCAGTCCGATAACGGAGTTCTGGATAACCTCTGTGTACATCTCGAATGCCGGAATCGTCTTGTCACGTCCCAAAGCACCTAATACTGCGTTGGCGATGTTGCCTACGCCCGACTGTAACGGGAGGAAGGTGGAAGGGATGATACCGCGTTTCATATCTGCGGCAAGGAAGTCGGCTACGTTCTGTCCGATTTTGTCGGTCAGCGGGTCGGCAGCGGCGAAAGAGCGGGCTTCGTCCGGCCAGTTGGTTTCCACGATGCCCACAATCTTTTTCGGGTCTACCTGGATGTAAGGCTGTCCGATACGGTCGCTCGGCTTGAAGATAGGTATTTCGCGGCGGTAAGGCGGGTCGAGCGGTTCGTAGACGTCGTGCAGGCCCATGGCGTTTTTGCTGTGTGCTGCATTCAGCTCTATGATAATCTGGTCGGCAAGGCAGCAGATAGTGGGAGCGATACCTCCGGCAGCAGTCAGGTAGATTTTACCGTCGGGAGTCACCTCGCAGGCTTCGATGATGGCGACATTTACTTTTCCCATGAAACCGTAGCGTACTTCTTGCGCCATTTGCGACAAATGGATATCATTGTAGGCAATCTCGCCGTTGTTCACCGCTTTGCGGAAATCGGGGTTGGTTGTGTAAGGAGCACGGTAGCGGATGGCTTTGACGCGTGAGAGGACACCGTCACAGGAGTCGCCGGTTGAAGCTCCTGTAAAAATGCCTACCTGGAAAGGGTTTCCTTTGGCATGTTCCGCTTCTGCTATTTTTGCCAGTTCAGCCGTAACGGCTTTGGCTGTGCCTGCGGGAGTAAATCCGCTCAGGCCGATATTGTAGCCATGTTTAATCAGGCTTGCAGCTTCTGCTGCTGAAATGTAATTAAATGCCATAATGTTATAGTTATTTTTTCGTGTAAGGAATCAACTTATTTTCAATCGCATTAATACTTTCGTTGTAATATCTCTCCCCAGATGATGGCTTTGCGTGCCTCTTCTGCCGAGTGTATTTCAAATTGGGATGAGGCCTCGGTGGGTTCGGGAGACATATTGTCGGTGTTTGGACAGACGGGAGGTTGTTTGGGAGCGGACTTATGTTTCTTTGCGGCTTTCTTTCGCGGCGCGCTTACTTCCGGTCCGGGGTTTTCGGGGTTATATCCGTCATAGGGTACGCCGTTCCAATTTTCCGGAAAAGGACTTTCTGCATCAGGCATAGGCATGGCGGGACCGTTGCCGGTACTGGTTTTCGCTTCTTTCCTGGCCTGTCTTACGAAGCCAATAGCAATGATGCCTATCACGAACAGAAATTTGAAGATGTCTTCCATAAGTCTTTCTTTGTTTTTTACATCGCCAAAGGTAATTATTTAATCTGATTGTAACCAATAAATTGGCATTAAAAAAGGGCAGCTTCACAGCTCCCCTTATTTTTTTTAACCTAAACCTTAACTATGAAAAAATCTAATGTTTCTTTCATTTCACAAAAATGGAAATTTATTCTAATAATGCCAAATTAACACTCGGAAAATGTTTAGTCACTTAACATTAATTAGTAGAAATCTGTCAATTAGAGGAAGTTAAGTGTTATTTTTCCACAGTTTCACTGCTTTATTGAACGTGAAGATGTATCTTTGCGGCGAAACTAAAAAAATAAGAAACAATGGAAAATATGACGGGAGCAGACTTTAAATCTGCAACTGCTGATGACAACAGAAAGTTGTTCATCGAGACGTACGGCTGCCAGATGAATGTGGCAGACAGTGAAGTGATAGCCTCTGTGATGCAGATGGCGGGGTATTCGGTGGCCGATACACTGGAAGAGGCGGATGCGGTATTCATGAATACCTGTTCTATCCGCGACAATGCCGAACAGAAAATTTTAAACCGGCTGGAGTTTTTTCATTCGCTCAAGAAGAAAAAGAAGAATCTGATTGTCGGTGTGTTGGGATGTATGGCGGAACGTGTCAAGGACGACCTGATTACGAACCACCATGTCGACTTGGTGGTGGGGCCGGATGCTTATCTCAGCCTGCCCGATTTGATTGCGGCTGTGGAAGCCGGTGAGAAAGCCATTAACGTGGAGCTGTCCACAACGGAGACTTACCGCGATGTGATACCTTCGCGTATCTGCGGTAACCACATCTCCGGCTTTGTCTCTATCATGCGCGGTTGCAATAACTTCTGTACCTACTGCATCGTTCCCTATACACGCGGACGGGAACGCAGCCGTGATGTGGAAAGTATCTTGAATGAAGTGGCGGATTTGGTGGCTAAAGGCTATAAGGAAGTGACCCTGCTGGGGCAGAATGTCAACTCGTACCGTTTTGAGAAGGCGGACGGGGAGGTTGTCACTTTCCCTATGTTGTTGCGCACCGTAGCAGAGTCTGCACCGGGCGTACGCATCCGTTTCACTACTTCGCACCCCAAGGATATGAGCGATGAAACCCTGCAGGTTATTGCGGAAGTGCCCAATGTGTGCAAGCATATCCACCTGCCCGTGCAGAGCGGAAGCAGCCGTATCCTGAAACTGATGAACCGTAAGTATACCCGTGAATGGTATCTGGAGCGTGTAGATGCTATCCGCCGTATCATTTCCGACTGCGGTTTGTCTACGGATATATTTTCCGGTTTCCATTCCGAGACGGAAGAAGACCACCGGCTTTCTCTTTCCCTGATGGAAGAATGCGGTTATGATGCCGCCTTTATGTTCAAGTATTCCGAGCGTCCGGGTACGTATGCCAGCAAGCATTTGCCGGATGATGTGCCGGAAGAGGTGAAGATCCGCCGTCTGAATGAAATTATCGCTTTGCAGAACCGCCTTTCTGCCGAAGCCAACGCCCGCTGCATGGGTAAAACCTACGAAGTATTGGTGGAGGGAGTGTCCAAGCGTTCGCGCGACCAGCTCTTCGGACGTACCGAGCAGAACCGGGTAGTGGTTTTCGATAGGGGTACGCATCGCGTGGGCGATTTTGTGAACGTGAAAATCACGGAAAGCAGTTCGGCTACGCTGAAAGGAGAAGAAGTGTGATTTTGCGGTAATATTGCCGGTAATTTTACCGGTAATATTACCGCAAGTGATATATATAATATATATAATACCAGTCAGTATAAATACTGATCGGTTTGAAGCGTAAAAAACGCAATTTTACTATCCTGCAAGGTCCGTTTCCGGAATGCCGCGGGTTTGCTTCCGAAATACCGTGAGTTTACTCCCGAAATGCCGTGTGTTTGTCATGAAAACGCCCGGCATTTGTGTTTGAAATGCCTGGCATTTCAGGAGCAAACTCACGGCATTTTCTTTTTAAATAATTCACTTTTCAAAAACAAACTACAGGTTATTCATTTTTAGATATTTCGATTGACGCTATCTTTATTGTTAAATGGATTTTTTATTATTGATGCTCTGTTTTTTTACTTGATATTTCTAACCTGTATAGTTGTTGTTTTCATCCTATTCTTTTTATTTTCTTGTTTATTTCCCATTGGGTCTATAATGGGAAGGGTTTATATTTGACATTATATTTTCATATTATTGTCATATTTTTGGTAAAAAAGGACTTTTTTACTGTATGCTATGCAGATTTTGTTCCGGGTCTTTATTTATGTGTATTTTATTTTATAATTTTATGCACTTATTTTAAAAAAACAGAAAACAGTTCAATAAAAACAATTGTAAGATATTTAATATTTTTCAGTATGACAATTAAAAGTGCAATCGGATTTCTATCCTTGTTTATCGTTCTTCAGGCTTGTGAAAGTAAATTTGCTGAATTGCCGCAGGGTAATCAGGCTGCGGAAGCCACATTTACATCTGTCATAGATGATAGGGTGATGTCGAGAGCGGTCAATGCTTCGTGGGAAGCGAATGATGTGATCGGTCTTTTTATGCTCGACAATGCCGATAAAAAGGTCCTTAAAGCCAATGCGGCGTATGTCACCGCACGAGGTGACGGCAATTTCGTGGGCAAAGCGGGCAATGCCGTTTATTATCCGGAAGACGGAACGGCGGTGGATTTCATTGCTTATTATCCGTATGATGAGCAAGTGACGGATCATACCCGGTATGTCCTTGATGTGACAGACCAGAGCCGTCAGCAGGATATAGACCTGATGGCAGCTGTTAACCTGACAGGCAGAACTGCGACGTCCCCTACCGGCAATCTTCAATTCCGCCATTTGCTGGCAAAACTGGTGCTGAATCTGAGCAGTGCCGACGGCAGTTCGCTAACGGGCATCAAAGCAACGGTGCAGCCACTGATAAGCAAGGCTACCATAGACCTTTCGAAAGAGAGTGATAACATTGAATTGGGAAATGAAGAAAAAGCTGTTTCCATGTGCGTCAATAAAGAGTGTACGCAGGCGGATGCTGTGCTGATACCGCAATCCTTTGAAGGAAAACTGAAAATTACATTATCCATCAACGGGAAAGATAAGGAGATTGAAACAAATGTAGCGGGAAATATTGAGGCAGGAGAAAGGTATACGCTTAATTTGAAAATCAGTAATACAGGGGGAAATACAACGGTAGACCCTGAAGCGCCTAAGTATGCCAAGTGGTTTGAGACGCCGGTTATAACGAAGGCACAGATGGAAAATCATGATTTGATGTATGTTACTCATAATACGAAGCAAAAATATAAGGGTACTGCCCGACCGGATATGGAGGGACAGATGATACGTAATTATAGTATGCTGTATGATAAAAAGATGAAGATGGCACATTGGGTGGCTTATCCTTTGCATCGGTGCTATACTGAGAAAAATGTAGAGCGAAAGGATAACTGGGTTTCTGATCCTCTTGTGAGGGAGAATGAATTTCAAACTGTGGTTTCAAAATCCTATGGTGGGAAGATTTATAGAAGAGGACATCAAATACCGAGTAATGACCGTGTAGCTACCATGGAGATGAATAATCAGACATTTTATTTTACCAATCAGACTCCGCAAAGACAAGACAAATTTAACGGAGCTATTTGGATGAATTTGGAACATAGAATTAATAGTTGGTCTACGGCTTCGGATACAGTTTATGTTGTGACCGGTGCAGTACCGCCTTCAGATGATGCTACTTGGATAAAAGAAAAATCTATAAAGGATAATGATGGCAAGGATATTCCTATTCCGTCCTATTATTTTAAGGCTGTGGCGCGTAAGATAGGCGGCAAGTATCATACGATTGCTTTCTGGATGCAACATAGGGACTATACAGATTCTCAATCCTATATGAAATATGCGGTTTCCGTCAGTGATTTGGAAAAGAATACCGGATTTGAGTTCTTCCCGGGACTTGATGAGAGCACAAAGAGCCAATTGGATTTATCCAAATGGCAATAATCCTACTGTACAAAGGTACTCAATTAAGACAACATAAAAACAAAACCAATCTCAAAAACAAATCATTATGAGAGTCAGTAATTTATTGATTATGGGCGCATTGTCAGCCCTTGTTTTTACGGGATGTACTAACAATGATGACAATAGTGAATGGTTGGACAGTAACAGCGTTACTTTCAATTCCCGCATTGACGGCCTGCAGACCAAAGCTTCCAAAGACGTTTGGAGCAATGGTGATGAGGTAGGTATCTTTATGACGACGCAAACTGCTGAATTTGCCAACAAGAAATATGTTGCATCGGACGGCGGTACGCTTACGGCTGCTCCGGGACAGACATTGAGGTATCCGGAAGAAGGAACGGCAAATTTCATTGCTTATTATCCTTATTCCGCATCTTTAAACGGTAAGACTTTAGCCGTGTCTGTAGATAATCAGGCAGACCCTGCCAAAGTAGACTTGCTTTATTCTGATAATGCCAAGGCAATTGCTGCCGGAGAGGCTGTAGACCTGGCTTTCAAACATAAACTGAGTCAGATTGTGATTGCTGTCGGTAGCGATGAGACTCTTCCCGATATAAGCGGATTGAAAATCTCTCTTTCCGGAATGAATACACAAGCCGATTTTAATCTGGCTGACGGTACGCTGGCAGCTAAAGAGAGTAAAGCCGATATCGAGATGAATGTCAGTGCCGATGGCACTACTGCTGAGGCGATTATCTTGCCTACCACTACACTGGATGGCGTCAAGATGACATTCGTGCTGGACGGTAAGACTTTCGAATGGCCTGTTTCCGTAAATGGCGGTGCCGGTTTTGAGGCCGGATATAAGTACACGTACACTGCTACTTTGTCCACGGAAAACGGTAAACCTGCCGTTACTATGGGCGGAGCAAGCATTGAATCGTGGACAGACCAGCCTGGTGGCGATATTAATGTGGACTTTGGTGAAGGTGGCGGTGAGCAGCCGGAAGGAGTGGTATTTATTGAAACTTTTGGTACACCGGAAAAAAATGGTAACCAATGGCCATTGGTAAAAGATTATACAGGGTTTGATAATCCTAAAGAAATGTTTGAGGATGCTACGGGAAAACTTAGTGTGCGTACTACTGGTACTGATAAAAAAACTAATGTTTGGTTCTCCACAAATGTAGAGCATTCATTGAAGATAAAGAACATTGATATGAAAGGAGCTACTACTGCTACTTTGGAATATGAAGTTGGGGCAAATGTTTATGATCCGGGTGCCAGCCAGGACTTGGCTACTTTAAAGGTTCGTTGTAACGGTGTAGACCTTGCCGTACCGAGTAAAGTGGTAAGTAAAGAGAATAACGAAGCTAATCTTCCGTTTAAATTAGTTATTGAGAATGTTGCAGTAAGTGATAAAACTACATTGGAATTCTATTGTACATCAACTGATAATACTTGTGGTTTACGTTTATTTAGTGTTAAATTATCTTCAGGAGAAGGTGGAGGCACTGTTGAACCGGAGCCGGAACCGGAGCCAACGCCGGGTAATAATCTTTTAATTAACCCTGGATTTGAAGAATGGGGAGAAAAACTTCCTATCAAATGGGATAATAATTATAATATAGGTGAAATTGTAAAGGAAGCAACCATAAAACATAGTGGAGATTATTCTTTGAGACAAACATCAAGTAGTAAGACAAGTAAAATACAGCAGGAAGCTGAGGTTTTGGGCGGAAAGAAATATCGCTTGTCCTATTGGTTCTTAGATAATGATGCCAAAGCCAGCAGTCGTTATTGGTTTGCTTTAGTTGATGCTAATGGGAAAACTGTTAATGATTTGAATGCCGAAATACAGCAAGAGGAATATTCTGTCGACAATCCTGATTGGCAACAAGTAAAAATTGAGATTACAATGCCTGAAAATGTGGTTAAAGTACGTTTTGAGATAAGAGCTTATAGAAATATGACTACAAATGAAGCAGGAGGCTATATCTATTACGATGATATGGAGTTAATCCAGCTTGATTAATCCAACTTTTTTCTTCTTTGTATTTTGCATAGTGTGTCAAAATCTTCTTATCATAGACTATACAGGTAAATATAGATATGGATGGTAATCAATTCCTTAATCTTGTGTTTATCTGTGTACCTATAGTAGATTTTGACGCATTATTATCAGAATAGTTTTTAACCCCTCATTATTATACCCCAATTAACGTATGAAACTAAAATTACTGTTCTTCATTACATTCTTCTTCCCCTGTCTCGCCTTTGCTCAAAGTGCAGGTACGGTGAAAGGCAGTGTAGTCGGAGCAGTGAGCAATGAGCCTGTACCCGGAGTCATCGTCACTCTGACCGGGCAGGACAGACAGGTTACTACCGATGCAAACGGTAATTTCATTCTCCGTAATTTGCAGCCGGGAAGCCATGTCATACAGCTCAACTCCGTATTGATTACTCCGAAGAGTGTAACCATTGAAGTGGAAAAACTGGGCGTTACAGAACTTGAGCCCATTAAGGTGACCGAGCTGAATGCCACCGAAGACATCTCCATGATTGGCGTGATAGACGCAGGCATGGTGGATGACGATGTGGAGAACGCTTCGCAGGATGTGAGCTCCACCGTAATCCTCTCTAACGATGTCTTTCTGAACCGCGCCGCCTACCAGTTGTCGCCCGCCCGTTTCTCGCCGCGCGGCTATACCGGTTCGCAGGAACTGAAATACATCAACGGCGTGGAGTTTAATGACCAGAACCGCGGAGTGTTTAATTATGCCTCTGTTGGAGCATTGAATGACATGACCCGCAACGGTGACGTAACCAACTTCACCGCACCCTCTACCTTTACTTTCGGAGCACTGGGCGGTGCCGAAAATATAAATATGCGTGCATCGTCCTATACTCCCGGCGGCAAGGCTACCGTGAGCTATACCAACCGTAACTACTACCTGCGGGGCATGTTTACCTATTCCACCGGACTCAACGAAAAAGGATGGGCGTTTACCGCATCGGCAGGTGGCCGCTATTCGCACGAGGGAAACATAGACGGTACGTTTTACAACAACCTGGCTCTTGCTTTCTCTGCCGAGAAGCAGTGGCAGGGCGGCAAGCACAGCCTTTCGATGACCGCTTTCGTATCGCCCGTACAGCGCGGACAGCAAGGTAACTCATACCGTGAGGTCTACGAGCTGACCGACAACTACCTTTACAATCCTAATTGGGGATACCAGAATGGCAAGAAACGCAATGCGAAAGTAGTGACCGCATTCGACCCGACCGCCGTTATCTCGCATATCTGGAAGATAGACGATACTACGACGCTCACCACTGGTGTGGGTGCGCATTATGCACGCTATGGCAATACGGCGCTGAACTGGTATAACGCTCCCGACCCGCGTCCCGACTACTATCGCTACCTGCCCTCTTATTTTGAAGACGAGGATATGCAGATGCAGTACCGTGACTTATGGCGTAGCGGACGTCCCGATTTCACCCAGATAAACTGGGACAACCTTTATCTGGCCAATGCCAATAACCTGCGTGCCGGTAACGGTGCTGCCGTATATATGGTGGAAGAGCGCCGCAGCGACCTGTTGGAGACCTCGTTCAACTCCACACTGAACAAGCAGTTTAACCGTCATCTGGGTTTGACGGCGGGAGTAGGGGCGCGCTTTACGCAGTCGCGCCAGTTCAAGACGGTAGACGACCTGCTGGGCAGCAACTATGTGCTGGATATCGACAAGTTTGCCGAACGCGATTTTTCGGGCGACCACGACAAGTTGCAGAACGACTTGAACCGTCCGGACCGTAAAGTGTATAAGGACGGTATCTTCGGTTACAATTTCAATCTGAACATCTACTCGGCAAATGCCTGGGCGGTGAACCGCTATACTTCGCGGCACTGGGACTACTACTATGGAGCCAAGCTGACTTATACCAATTTCCGCCGCGACGGAAAGATGCGCAACGGACGCTATCCGGACAGTTCCTATGGCAAGGGTATCCGTCATCAGTTTACCGATATTACCGTAAAGGGCGGTCTCACTTATAAGTTTAACGGGCGCCATATGCTGACCGCCAACATCAGTTACGGCAGCGAAGCGCCGCTGCCCAATGAGGCGTATATCTCACCCCGTATCACCGACCGCACAATCGACAACATGAAGAGCGGACGCATCTTCAGCGCCGACCTCAACTATGTATTCTCCATGCCCCAACTGGCTGGACGTATCGGTGTTTTCCAAACCAATTTCTACGACCAGATGGAGCGTAACAGTTATTACGACGGCATAGAGGGCACATTCATCAATCACGTGTTGTACGGTGTAAACCGCATTCACCGCGGACTGGAACTGGGGGCTACCTACAAGTTGGACGACCATTGGAGCTTCGACCTTGCAGGAACCATTTCCGAATATTATTACAGCAATAACCCTGACGGTGTGAAGCACTCCGAAAACGGTAAGATAACGGATCAGGAAAAGGTGTACATGAAAGATGTTTATGTGGGTGGAATGCCGCAGTTTGCCGGCACTTTCGGTGTGCGTTACTTTGTGAACTACTGGTTCCTGGGAGCCAATGTCAACGGTTTTGCCCGCAATTATATCGAGGTTGCACCGTTGCGCCGCCTGTCGTCCAACTATGCTTCCGTCAATCCCTACAATCCGGAACAGATGGAGGCCTACCGTACACTGACTACGCAGGAACGTTTTCCGGCAGCTTATACGGTGGACATTTCGGTGGGTAAGATATTCTATCTGCCCGGACGCCAGTCTGTCAACTTCAACCTTTCGGTAAACAACCTGCTGAACAAGAAAGATATATGTACGGGCGGCTATGAACAGGGCCGTTCCGACCTGAGCTATCCTACGCGTTTTGGTGGCAAGTATTACTATATGCAGGGACTGAATTGTTTCCTCAACGTAAGTTATCGTTTTTAACCAATCCTATATAATCAGAAAAATTATAAGAATATGAAACTTTTCAATAGAATCAGCTTATTGCTTATCTCTTCTCTTGTGTTCGCAGCCTGCGAGCGCGATTATGATGCGCCGCCTTTGAACGAGCCCAAGTATGATGGTCCGGCAGCCAATACCACGATAGAGGAACTGCGTGCTATGGGGGCAACAGTAGGGGAGGATGCTCCCTATACCATTGGCGAGGAAAAAGTGATGAAAGCCGTTATCACTGCCAATGACGAGTCGGGAAATATCTTCAAGAAGATTTATTTGCAGGACGAAACCGGCGCCATCGAAATGGAAGTGGACCAGAACAGCGTGTATAATTACTATCCCGTAGGGCAGACGGTTTATATCGACCTGAAAGGATTGAGCCTTTCCATGTATGGCGATGAGTTGCAACTGGGACACCCCGACGGGTATCTTTACCGTACACCGTGGGAAGAGTTTCAGGCACACGTGAAGAAAGACAGTTGGGCAAATCCGGAGAATGTGACTCCGCTTGTAATAGATGATATCAGCAAGGTGAATGCCGATGTGAACGGCTATAAGTTCAAATTGGTGAAATTTACCGGCGTAACATTCCAAAATGGCGGAAAAGGCACTTTTGCTCCGGAGGATGACTATGGGGAAGAGAACATAGAGGACAGTCACGGGAATGTCATTATGATACGCACCAGCTCGTATGCCAACTTTGCAGCCAATCAGCTGCCGAAAGGAAAAGGAAGCGTAACCGGTATCCTGGGACGTTTCAAAGGAGGCTGGCAACTTACGGTAAGAAGTGCGGATGATGTGGCGGACTTTACGGAAACTCCGGGGGGAGATGAGACGCCGGAACAGCCGGAGGAGATGGTGACAATCCTTGAAGAGTCTTTTGGCAAGGAGAGCGGGCAAGGTGCATTTACCATAGAGGATGTCCAGCTTCCGCAGGGAAGTGATTATGTGTGGAAAGCGTCTAACTATAATGAAACTTATTATATGATGGCAAGCGCCTATGTTAATGGCGCTAATCAAGCCTCTGAAAGCCGTCTTGTTTCTCCTGTACTTGATTTGACAGGCAAAAATAGTGTAATCTTGACTTTCGACCACACCTTTAAAACATTTGCTGCCGATACGCATTTGGAAGATTTGAAACTGGAAGTAAGAGAAGAAGGGGGAGACGTATGGACAGAAGTCGGCATTCCTACCTATTCTACAGGAACAGATAATAAGTTCGTTGCTTCCGGTGATATTAAATTGGATACTTATACAGGTAAGAAAATTCAATTTGCGTTCCATTATAAGAGTTCGACGGCTAATGCTTTGAGGTGGCAGATACAAAAAGTAAAAGTAACAGCGGTTACCGGTGGCAATACCGGTAACGGCGGAACAGTTATCGAACCTACTCCTACCGGTAATTAAAAAATTGCGCTTTATGAACAGACGACTCATATTGTCAGCTTTTTTGGTATTATGCCTGTCCACCGGCTTGCTCGCACAGGGCAAGCTGCGTGTATATGCTGCCGCCTTTTATAATCTGGAGAATCTGTGGGATACGGAAGACAATCCGGATAATCCGGGCGATGATGACTTTACTCCGGGCGGTAAGTACGAATGGACACAGGTCAAATACGAACAGAAATTGCAGAATGTTGCCAAGGTGATTTCACAATTGGCGCGTGACTATTGTCCTGCCGGACCTGCCATTATCGGCATCTCCGAAGTAGAAAACAAAAAAGTCCTGGAGGACCTGGTAAAGACAGAGCCTATCGCCTCATTGGGCTACCGGATAGTGCATTTCGAGAGTCCCGACCACCGTGGCATCGATGTGGCTGCCCTTTACAATCCGCGACTGTTTACTTTTGTGTCTGCACGTACTTATCCGTTTGCCAAGCCCGACATGCCGGGCTATAAAACACGCGACCAGCTTTTGGTGAGCGGTATACTGGCAGGAGAGCCTTTTCACATGATTGTAAACCATTGGCCGTCACGCTATGGCGGTTCCAAATCATCACCCTTGCGCGAGTTTGCAGCCGGCATCACTCGCCATATAGCCGACTCGCTGCATGCCGATAACCCGCAGGCAAAGGTGATAATTGTAGGCGACATGAATGACGACCCCGATAACAAGAGTTGCAGCCAAGTGCTGGGAGCTGTGAAGAGCATCAGGGAAGTGAAGCCCGGCGGTTATTATAATGCTACCTGGAAGCTCTTTGAGCAAGGCATCGGTTCGCTCTGTTACCAGAATCAGTGGAACTTGTTCGACCAGCAGATTGTTTCGGGTAATCTGATAGGAAAGGACCGCAGTACATTGAAGTTTTGGAAATCGGAAGTCTTTAACCGTCCGTTCCTTATCCAGCAGGAAGGAAAGTATAAAGGCTATCCGTTGCGCACTTTCTCCGGAACTACTTTCCAGAACGGATACAGTGACCATTTGCCTACTTTGACTTATTTTGTAAAAGAACTCTGAGTAAGGTACAAAGACGGGGAGTACGAACCTCACGGACCGTACTCCCCTTATTAATGTATTGTTAACTTTAATTTTTCATTATTCTGCCATTGTCAGTAGGTTTACCGTGTGGTATATGCGGTTGCTTTTGTAGGCTACCGGCATATTCTCCGCATTCATTTCGTACACGCTCTTTCTCACATCTTTATCATAAGACTGATGCTTTTCGTTCCAGCGGGCGTAGGATAAGGTGATTTCATTGTCGGCATACTGATAGGACATCCTGAAATAAGGCATCCATTTTTCTTTGACGCTGTCCCATTTGGAGGCGGTTTTATTTGTCAGGCGGTTTTCGTCATCGTATGTAAATTCATAACGCATGTGGTTGTAGAGGTAAGTTCCGCTTTGTCTGAAGATGGTTTTTGCCACTATCAGGTCATTCTGTACTTCCTCATTGGTAATGAATCTGTCCTGGGCTTTGACTTCTGAGTTCATGATACTTACGATAATCATTGCTACGAATGCGACTGCTTTGAATAAATTTGTAGTTTTCATAATCTTTATTTTTTTATTGTTACTATTCCTGTTTTACCGTTAGACGTGACTGCCGATATAAAAAGTTGCTTTTTCCGTCTTTTTTTCTCGAACGTCTTCGCATTATAAAAGTCAATAACCGTGCCAATAGATTAACTGTTTGATTAACAGTGTATTTCTTGTTTTTATCTCTGTTCATTATCGGACAGTTGTCCGCCTAAGAACGGACACAAAGGTGATAACCGGTCCGTTTTGTGAAGAAAACCTGAGTTGGGATTTCTCTGTCTTTTCAATATCGGGTTGCAGTAGGGCGGACTTTTATTTCATGTTAATATTAAATCTCCTTAATGAAAGCCTTGTAAATCACTTTTTATTTGTTATTTTGCACCAAATTTAGGATTAATGCGGTCTGTCCGTTTCAGGCTGCATTTCCTTATCGGTAAACGTTCGATGAATAAACTCACTATAAAAGCTTGTCCGGTATGTGGAGGAACGCATTTGGAGCGTACCTTGACCTGCATAGACCATTATGCTTCGGGCGAGGCATTCCATTTGTGCCGTTGCCGAGATTGCGGTTTTATCTTTACTCAGGATTTTCCTGTGGAAGCGGAAATCGGACGCTATTACGAAACTCCCGATTATATTTCCCACTCGGATACGAAAAAAGGAGCGATGAACTCCGTATACCACCGTGTACGCAGTTATATGCTGAAGCGGAAAGCGCGTCTGGTAGCGCATGAGGCGCATCGCAAGACGGGACGTCTGCTGGATATAGGTACGGGTACCGGTTACTTTGCCGATACGATGAACCGTGCCGGCTGGCAGGTGGAAGCCGTTGAAAAGAATGCCGGAGCGCGTGTGTTTGCCAAAGAACATTTTGGATTGGAAGTGAAGCCGGATACTGCGTTGAAGGATTTTGAGCCGGGGAGCTTCGATGTCATCACGTTGTGGCATGTAATGGAGCATCTTGAAGTATTGAACGGGACTTGGGAAACCTTGAACTCGTTGCTGACGGATAAAGGTGTGCTGATAGTGGCCGTACCCAACTGTTCTTCATATGATGCCAGAAAGTACGGTGCATATTGGGCTGCCTACGATGTTCCCCGTCATTTGTGGCATTTCACTCCCGCTACTATCCAGAAATTAGGCTCCAGGCACGGCTTTATTCTGGCAGAGCGGCATCCCATGCCGTTTGACGCGTTTTACGTGTCTATGTTGACGGAGAAGAACATGCGTCGTTCGTGCCCGTTTCTGCGCGGCATGGTTGTCGGTACGCTGGCATGGTTTCATGCGTTGGTAAGGAAAGAACGCAGCAGCTCCATGATTTACGTATTCCGTAAGAAAAAGAGCGAAAAAACGGTAGAGTGATAAATGTGAGAAGGGATTGAAAATGAATAAGAAAGCTAAAAACAAGTCTGTGCCCTGTTTTGATATGCAGTTCATCACATCCAGCATAAGCACTACGTTGGTGTTGCTGCTGCTGGGGCTGGTGGTGTTCTTTGTATTGGGCGCTCACAACCTTTCCGTATACGTAAAGGAGAATATCAACTTCTCCATTCTCATCAGCGACGACATGAAGGAGAGCGATATACTGAAGTTGCAGAAAAAACTGGATAAAGAACCGTTTGTGAAGGAAACGGAGTATATCTCCAAAAAGCAGGCGCTCCGCGAGCAGACCGAGGCAATGGGAACAGACCCGCAGGAGTTTCTCGGCTATAACCCTTTTACGGCGTCCATTGAAATTAAACTGCATTCCGGTTACGCCAATTCGGACAGCATCGCCAAGATAGAGAAGAAAATCAGGAAGAATACGGATATAC
This sequence comes from Bacteroides stercoris ATCC 43183, assembly GCF_025147325.1. Taxonomy (NCBI): domain Bacteria; kingdom Pseudomonadati; phylum Bacteroidota; class Bacteroidia; order Bacteroidales; family Bacteroidaceae; genus Bacteroides; species Bacteroides stercoris. The sequence goes on along the minus strand of NZ_CP102262.1, from coordinate 760,864 downwards.
AGGAGGTGCTTTATCAGAAAGACCTGATTGATGCGGTGAATGAGAACATCCGCAATATCAGTCTGATGTTGCTGGGGCTGGCAGTCATTCTGACTTTCATCTCTTTTGCCTTGATAAACAATACAATCCGCCTGACCATTTACTCCAAAAGGTTCCTTATCCATACGATGAAGCTGGTGGGGGCAAGCTGGGGCTTCATCAGGCGTCCGTTCCTGCGGCGCAACTTCCGGATAGGCGTATTGTCGGCTGTCATTGCCGATGCCATTTTGTGGGGAGCCGCCTATTGGCTGGTTTCTTACGAACCGGAACTGATCAGGGTTATCACTCCGGAGGTGATGCTGCTGGTGTCTGTTTCCGTACTGGTGTTCGGAGTGCTTATTACCTGGTTGTGTGCATTGCTTTCCATCAACAAATATCTGAAAATGAAGGCAAGCACCCTGTATTACATATAACACTGCTTTCCGAAAAGCAAAGTTTCAGATAGTAAATAGTAAATCGTTAAATAGTAAATAAACAGATGAGTAAACAGAAGTTCGCTTTCGACAAGACCAATTTTATTTTGCTTGCTGTCGGCATGGCGGTAGTGATACTTGGTTTTATCTTAATGACCGGTCCCGTATCCACACCGACACACTTTGAGCCGGATATCTTTAGTGTAAGACGCATTAAAGTGGCGCCGCTGGTATGCCTGCTGGGGTTTGTCTTTATGATATATGCAGTATTACGTAAACCGAAAACAGAAGATAAAACAGAAGAATAACTATGGGAGATTTGAGTACGCTTGAAGTGATTATTATCGCTATTGTAGAGGGACTGACGGAATTTTTGCCGGTTTCTTCTACGGGACACATGATTATTACACAAAATCTGTTGGGCATAGAGAGTACGGAATTTGTGAAAGCCTTTACGGTAATCATACAGTTCGGTGCAATCCTTTCGGTGGTCTGGCTGTATTGGAAACGTTTCTTCCGTCTGAACCATACTCCGGTTCCGGCAGATACTTCCGCGCTGAAACGCTTCCTGCATAAGTTTGATTTTTACTGGAAACTGCTGGTGGCGTTCGTTCCGGCGGCTGTGCTGGGATTTCTGTTCAGCGACAAGGTCGACGAAATGCTGGAGAGCGTGACCGTAGTGGCCGTGATGCTCGTGATTGGCGGTGTGTTCATGCTGTTCTGTGACAAGATATTCTCGAAAAACAGTGAGGATACCGTTCTGACGGAGAAGAAAGCCTTTAATATCGGTCTGTTCCAGTGTATTGCGATGATACCGGGTGTGTCCCGTTCCATGGCAACGATTGTCGGCGGTATGGCACAGAAGATGACGCGTAAGGCTGCGGCCGAGTTCTCTTTCTTCCTGGCTGTTCCCACGATGTTTGCAGCTACGGTATATAAGATGCTGAAACTCTTTCTGGACGGAGGAACGGAGATTATCATGAATAATCTGCCGGCGCTGATAATAGGCAATGTGGTGGCATTTGTGGTGGCTTTGCTTGCTATCAAGTTCTTCATCAGCTTTGTAACGAAATATGGTTTCAAGGCATTCGGATGGTATCGTATCATCGTCGGAGGAATCATCCTTCTGCTGTTGCTTACGGGACACAATTTAGAGGTGGTGTGATGATGGATTTTAAAGAGGGAGAAGTTCTGTATTTCAATAAACCGCTGGGGTGGACATCGTTCAAGGTCGTAGGGCATGCGCGTTACCACATTTGCCGGCGGATGAAGGTAAAGAAGTTGAAAGTAGGCCATGCCGGTACACTCGACCCGCTTGCCACGGGCGTGATGATAGTATGTACGGGCAAGGCGACAAAGCGGATTGAGGAGTTCCAGTATCATACCAAGGAGTATATCGCCACCATTCGGTTGGGCGCTACCACCCCTTCCTATGATTTGGAGCACGAGATAGACGCTACCTATCCTACGGAGCATATCACGCGGGAGCTGGTGGAGGAGACATTGAAGAAGTTCACAGGCGAGATACAGCAGGTGCCGCCTGCTTTTTCGGCTTGTATGGTGAACGGCAAGCGTGCCTACGACCTTGCCCGCAAAGGTGAGGAGGTAGAGCTGAAGCCCAAGTTGCTGGTGATTGACGAGATTGAACTGCTGGAATGCAACCTGCCGGAAATAAAAGTCCGGGTAGTGTGCAGCAAAGGCACTTACATCCGCGCCTTGGCACGCGACATCGGTGAAGCGCTGCATAGCGGTGCTCATCTCACGGCCCTGGAACGTACCCGTGTGGGGGATGTCCGCATAGAAGACTGTCTGAATCCGCTTGATTTCAAAGAGTGGATAGACGGGCAGGATTTAGTTATGAGTGATGGGTTATAAGTTATTGCTACGAAGGAGCATACTGCTGGATAACTCATGCCATTTATGACTAAAAAATATACTGAAATAAACAATAAATAACTTATAACTCATAACTGATTATGAAACTGTCGCAATTTAAGTTTAAACTTCCTGAAGAGAAGATTGCCTTACATCCTACAAGGTATAGAGATGAGTCGCGCCTGATGGTACTGCACAGAAAGACGGGCGAAATCGAACACCGTATGTTCAAGGATATTTTGGATTATTTCGATGATAAGGATGTATTTATCTTTAATGATACGAAGGTGTTTCCCGCCCGGCTGTACGGCAACAAGGAAAAAACCGGTGCACGTATCGAGGTATTTCTGTTGCGTGAGTTGAATGAGGAGTTGCGCTTGTGGGACGTGCTGGTAGACCCTGCCCGCAAAATCCGTATCGGCAACAAACTCTATTTCGGTGAAGATGACTCTATGGTAGCCGAGGTGATTGACAATACCACTTCGCGCGGACGTACCCTTCGTTTTCTGTATGACGGGCCGCACGACGAGTTCAAGAAGGCATTGTATGCTTTGGGCGAGACGCCGCTGCCGCACAGCATCATCAACCGTCCCGTGGAACCGGAGGATTCGGAACGTTTCCAGTCTATCTTTGCCCGCAACGAAGGTGCTGTAACGGCTCCTACGGCAAGCCTGCATTTCAGCCGCGAGCTGATGAAGCGCATGGAGATTAAGGGAATTGACTTTGCCTATATTACATTGCATGCCGGTTTGGGCAACTTCCGCGACATCGATGTAGAGGACCTTACCAAGCATAAGACGGATTCCGAGCAGATGATTGTTACGGAAGAAGCCGTAAAGGTTGTAAACCGTGCCAAGGATTTGAACAGGCAGGTGTGTGCCGTAGGTACTACGGTGATGCGTGCGATAGAGAGTACCGTCAGCACAGACGGCCATTTGAAGGAATATGAAGGCTGGACGAATAAGTTCATCTTCCCGCCGTATGACTTTACGGTGGCCAATGCGATGGTATCCAATTTCCATATGCCGCTTTCCACGCTGCTGATGATTGTTGCCGCTTTCGGCGGTTACGAGCAGGTGATGGAAGCCTATAACGTGGCATTGAAAGAAGATTACCGTTTCGGTACTTATGGAGATGCGATGTTGATAACAGACAGGTAAAATAGCGGTTAGGGATTAGCGGTTAGTGTTTAATGATTAGTGATTAGCACTATGCAGGCAGGTTGCGTTATTACGCCGCAGGGCACTAATCGCTAATCACTGAACACTAATCACTAAACTTAAATGATGTACGTTTACTTTGGCTTAGGAACTAATCTCGGCGACAAGGAGCACAATCTCCGCCTCGCTGTCCGGAAAATAGAAGAGCGGGTAGGGAAAGTCGTTTCCCTGTCCGCTTTTTATGCTACTGCTCCGTGGGGCTTTTCTTCGGAACATACGTTTCTGAATGCGGCGGCCTGCGTGGAAACGCTTCTTCCGCCTTTGTCCGTGCTTCATCTCACCCAGGAGATAGAACGCGAGATAGGGCGTACGCATAAGTCTGTAGGCGGGGTCTATAGCGATCGGGTGATTGATATCGACCTGCTTTTATACGGTGACCTGGTGCTGGATACTCCCGAATTGAAGCTGCCTCACCCGCTGATGCACGAACGCCGCTTTGTGATGGAACCGTTGGCGGAGATTGCACCGGACCTGGTGCATCCGATATTAAAGAAAAAGATGCGGGAGTTGTTGTGAAAAATAGTATCTTTGTTTCCGTGCATAAATAAGTTTGCTCATGTTCAGATATTCGGCTTTCATACTGTTCCTTTTTTGTTTTTATTCCGGTTTGGCGGCCGCGGATAAGACTGATGACGATGCCTTGCTGTTGCAGCTGGATAAGATGATTGAGCAACGGGAGGTCTATCAGGAGAAGGTGGAAAAGGAGATTACAGAGCTCCGCAAGATGCTGGATTATGTGGGAGACGATAAAGCTAAGTTTGATATTCTGGGCGATTTGTTTGTTATGTACCGCTCCTTTAAAGTCGATACGGCGCTGATTGTAGCGGAGCAAAGGCTGCAATTGGCAGACAGGTTGGGTGAAGAGTATGTTAATCAAGGATTAATGAACCTGGCCGACGCTTTGAATAAGATAGGAAAACATGAAAATGCGTTGAATGTTCTTGACAGGGTGAAAAGAACCGGGGCGGTACGGAAGGATACTTACTTTTATTATCTGTATCATACTACCTATCTGTCCTGCTATAATGATGAAACGGAGGCTTCCAGGAAGCGGTTGTTTATGCGGCAGATAAAGGCTTATAAAGATACTTTGATAGCTATCAGCGACCCTAATACGGCCAGTTATGTGACCAATCAGTGCGGTCGCCTGGGTTTGCAGGGAAAATGGGATGAGGCTATCCGGATACTGACCGGATATTATGAACACTGTACGGATACGAACCCCGACAAGGCGAGGGTGGAATATCTGTTGGCGGAATTATATTTGGGCAAACGTGACATACAGCAGGCAAAGCACTTCCTTATCCGGGCTTCCATTACCGACATAGCGAATGCCAAGAAAGTATATATGTCTTTGCAGCAATTGGCAATCCTGCTTTTTCAGGAAGGAGACATTGCAAGAGCCTATAATTATATCTCCTGTTCACTGGAAGATGTGAGCTTCGGGAAAGCCCGTTACCGCATAATAGATATTGCCGAATATCTTCCTATTATCAAAGCGGCTAATGACAGCCGCATCAAGGCTGATAGAGACAGGGTCTTGTTTTTTCTTTTGGCTTTATCCGTACTTGTTATTGCATTGGTAATCGTTTTCTTTTTCCTTCGTAAGAAAAATCATAATCTGCTGAAGGTAAAGAAGTCGTTGGCCGAACAGAACCAACGCTTACAGGAAGTGACCGGAAATCTGACCCGGATGAATGAAGAGATTAAAGAATCCAACCATATTAAGGAAGAGTATATCGGTTTGTTATTCAATATCTGTTCCGAATATATTTATAAGCAGGAGAATAACCGCAAGAGTTTACTGAAAATCGTCAATACCGGTTCTATGGCGGATATTTCCAAAATGCTTCATAATCAGTCTTCGACAACGGAAGATTTCAAACTGTTCATCAGTAAGTTCGATACTATCTTCCTATCTATATTTCCGGATTTTGTGGAATCGTTCAATGCTCTTTTGAAAGAGGATGAACGTATACAGGTGAAAGAAGGCGAGTTGCTGACTCCCGAATTACGTATCTATGCACTTATCCGTTTAGGTATCAACGATAATTCCAAAATTGCCAACTTCCTTCACTATTCGCTTCAAACCGTATATAACTATCGTTTGAAAATGCGGAATAAAGCGATTGTTCCCGGAAAAGACCTGGCTGTTCAGGTACAAAAGCTTTAAAAAACACTTCCTCCGGACTTACTTTTACAACATATAGTGTGTTTGGTATGTCGTTGTAAATAAATGTATTATCCTATATAATACTTTCCTTTCACTTACTTTTTCATTCAGTGTCTTTGTTCGGCGAATTTGTAATATCTACTTTCGCTCACAATCTAATTCATACCGGATTTTCGGTATACTTTGTTACACTTTAATTTAAAAACATTATGAAAGGCAAGAAAAATCCAGAGACTTTTGGAAGAAAGTGGCGGTATCTGTTTATGATACTCGCTTTGGTTTTCAGTGTAGGGGGTTCTGCACAAAAGACAGTTGTGAAAGGCAATATCCTTGACAGGGACAATCTACCCGTTATCGGAGCCAATATTTTGGAAAAAGGGACGACAAATGGAACAATCAGTGATGTAGACGGTAACTTCACAATCGCCGTAAGCAGCCCCAAAGCTGTTTTACTCATTAAATACATCGGCTATAAAGATGTGGAAAAGGCGGTTTCTCCAATGATGAAAATTGTGATGGAGGAAGATAGTGAGATGCTCGAAGACGTAGTCGTTATAGGTTATGGAAGTGTGAAGAAGTCTGATGCGACAGGGTCGGTAACCGCTATCAAGCCGGATGATTTCAATAAGGGACTGCGAACTACTGCCCAGGATGCATTGGTAGGTAAAGTGCCGGGCGTAAATGTTGTTGCAAGCTCCGGCGCTCCGGGAGCGGGTGCTACTATCCGCATCAGAAGCGGTGCATCGCTTTCCGCATCCAATGATCCGCTAATCGTTGTTGACGGTGTACCGGTGGATAACTCCACTATCGAAGGTGGTGGAAACGTAATCGGCGGTATCAACCCGAACGATATCGAGACATTTACCGTATTGAAAGATGCTTCGGCAACTGCTATCTACGGTTCCCGGGCATCTAATGGCGTGATTGTGATTACTACTAAGAAAGGGTCCGATTCCAATCTGCGTTTCAACTATTCCACTAACCTTTCTGTAAGTACCATTACGGAAAAATTGGATGTGCTTTCTGCCGATGAATTCCGTGAATTTGTTCCTACGGTATCGGGTGTCCCGGGTTCTGTAACTTTAGGGACGGCTTCCACGGATTGGCAGGATGAGATTTACCGTACGGCATTCGGACAAGAGCACAACTTTTCCGTTTCCGGCAAGGTGAAGAAAAATGCACCTTATCGTCTGTCGGTAGGCTATAATAACCAGAACGGTGTGGTGAAAACAAACAACTACGAACGCTTTACCTTTAATGGCGGTATATCACCCAAATTCTTTGATAACCATCTTACCGTTGATTTGAATGTTAAGGTTTCGTATGAAGACAATCAGAAAGTAGATGAGAGTGTCGTTAATAATGCATTGCGATATGACCCTACCCGTCCTGTTATGACCGGAAGTGCAACGGGTGCTGATGAACCGGGACTGGGTTATTTCATCTGGATGAATGGAAACTCCCCCATGGCTATCCAAACCGATAATCCTGTGGCACAGCTTGAATTGCAGGATTTGCATAATAAAGTGACCCGCTCCATCGGTAATGCCGCTATCAATTATAAGGTACATCGTTTGGAGGATTTGCAGCTGAATGCGAATTTGGGTTATGATGTGCTGAAAAGCAAATATACCAAGAATGTGCCCGATATGGCCGGTATGATGTATACATCTAACATGAAAGACGGTACAGGGCTTGTGTATGATTCTAAACAGAACAAGCGTAACTACTTGCTGGACTTATATGCCAACTATGCTCATGTATTCAATGAAAAACATAATTTCAGCGCAATGGCGGGATACGGTTGGCAGCATTTCTGGAAGAAATTCGATGCAACCACTCTTTCTCCGGAAGGCAAAGAACTGTTTTCGCCCAATCATTATGAGTCTGAATATTACCTGCTCTCTTTTTACGGACGTCTGAATTACTCGTATGACAACCGCTATATGATTACCGCCACTTTACGTTCGGATGCGTCTTCGCGTTTTGCCAAAGATAACCGTTGGGGATTATTCCCTTCCGTAGCGTTGGGATGGAAAATCAGTCAGGAAGCATTCTTGCGCGACTCGGAAGTGTTGTCAGACTTGAAACTGCGTTTGAGCTACGGTCAGACCGGACAGCAGGATATTCTGAATGACTATCCGTATATGACTACCTTTACGGTATCTTATCCGGAATCTTGTTATCAATTCGGAGACAAATGGTATTATACCTATCGTCCGAACGGTTATGACTCGGATATTAAATGGGAGACTACCGAAACCTACAATATCGGTTTGGATTACGGTTTCCTGAATAACCGCATTTACGGTTCTGTCGATTATTACCAACGCCATACGAAAGACTTGCTGAATACTATCAATGTAATTTCAGGAACCAACTATTCTTCCGTCATCACAACAAATATCGGCGAGATGGATAATAAAGGTGTGGAATTTGCTATCAATGCAGTGCCTGTACATACAAAAAACTGGAAATGGACAGTAGGCATGAATTATACGTGGAATGATTCTGAAATCACGAAGCTGAATGTTATCGATTCGGATGCCAATTTTGTGCAGACAGGAGCCATTTCCGGTACGGGCAAGACAGTTCAGGTGTTTATGGTAGGTCAGCGTCCTTATACTTTCTACCTGGCAAAGCAGGCCTATGACGATGATGGCAAACCTATGGAAGGGCAGTATGTGCAACCGGATGGTTCCATCTCTGCCACGGAAACCAAATATGCTACGGACAAAAGCGCATTGCCTACTTCCTATCTGGGATTCAATACCCAGCTTACTTATAAGAATTGGGATTTTGCCATCAGCGGACACGGGGCATTCGGCAACTATGTATACAATTATGTGGCTGCCGACCAGTATGTACAATCCGTGTACAGCGATCAGGGCAACTTCTCCAACATATTGCGCAGAACCAAAGATTCCGGTTTCCAGAACCAGCAGCTTTATTCGGATTATTTCCTGGAAAAGGGCAACTTCTTCCGTATTGACAATATTTCTTTGGGATATACGTTCCAGAAGTTATGGAATAGCTCCAGCTCTTTACGCCTGACGTTCGGTGTACAGAATGTTGCTACCTTTACAAGCTATTCCGGTATCGACCCGGAGATTTACAGCGGCATCGATAAAGAGGTATATCCCCGTCCGCGCGTATTCTCATTAAGTGCTAATTTAAATTTCTAACGGCTTAAAACTATACAATATGAAAAATATAATTGCTTATTCGTTTATTTTGTTCTTCGCGGGCATAAGTCTGGTTTCTTGCTTGGGCGACCTGGACACGATGCCTTTGGATGATAACCAGCTGGTAAGTGAAAAGGTATACCAGACAAAAGACGGCTACACCGGTGTTTTGGCAAAGTGTTATGCATCACTGGTTCTGACAGGGCAGAAAGGTGGTGACGGAGGTGACGGCGACCTCGAAGGTGCTAATGAGGGCTATTCCGGTTATGTGCGCCTGTTGTTTTATTTGCAGGAGTTGAGTACGGATAATTTTTTGATGCCTTCCTCTTCCAACGGTTTGCGTAAATGTTTGAATTTGCAGTGGGATGCTTCCAATGCTTCGGTCATTACATGGACTTACCAGAGACTTTATATGAGTATTGCCTATTGTAACGAGCTTTTGCGTGAATGTACGGAAGGCAAGTTGCAGAGCAGAGGACTTTGGGAAGAGATGAAAGATGATTATGTGAGCTATCGCGCAGAAGCCCGCTTCATACGTGCTTATTGCTATTCGATGCTTTGCGATTTGTTTGGTGCGGTTCCTTATGTGGATGAAAATACGGGTGTGAAAGAAATTCCGGTTCAATATACGCGTAAGCAGATTTTTGAGTTTGCAGAAAGTGAATTGCTGGCTATCGAAAACGAACTGAAAGCTCCGGGAAGCAATGAGTACGGACGTGTTGACCGGGTAGCCGGCTGGTTCCTGCTGGCCCGAATGTATCTGAATGCACAGACTTGGATTAATGAGAATAAATACCAGGAAGCATATGCTTATGCGGTAAAAGTCATTGCCGACGGGCATTATCCATTGGCTTCCGATTATCGTGAAATCTTTTTAGCGGATAATAATACCTGTAAGGAGATTATCTGGCCGCTGGTACAGGACGGCTTGCGTGCACAGAGTTCTGCCGGAACGAATTTCTATGTGAAAGCTTTTGTAAACGGTCCTATGGATGAACTTTATAAGACCGGTGTCGGCTCCAGAGGCTGGGGTAATGTCCGCGCTAAAGTATCATTGGTGGATGCGTTCGATGCGGATGATGTCATGTTCGACGGCAATGATACTTGGGGAAATAATAAGAAAGATAAGAGAGCACAGTTCATGACCGCTCTTCCTAATCAGGTGAAAGACACATGGGATGTAAATATGGATATGACCAGTACGTTTACATGCGGATACGGTTATATCAAGTGGAGAAACGTTACGAAAGAGGATGAACTTTGTCCTTCGGGAGATGCCTATACTTCCATTGATTTTCCGCTGTTCCGCACAGCAGATGCCTATTTGATGGCTGCTGAGGCCATTTTGCGCGGAGCGAACGGTACGCAAAGTGAAGCGTTGGGGTATGTCAATGAGGTCAGAACAAGGGCTTATATGTCCGGTAAATATGCGAAAAACGGCGTACGTTCCGATGTGTCCGGTGAAATTACGGCCAATGAACTTAATCTGGACTTTCTGTTGGTTGAACGTCAGAAAGAACTGGCTTCTGAATTGACAAGGCGCACCGATTTGATTCGGTTCGGCAAATATACGAAAGGGAATAACTGGGATTGGAAAAACGGTGTGCGTTTAGGGGCGGATGTGGACGATAAATACAATTTGTTCCCGATTCCGGAAAGTGAACTGACGAACAATCCTACTCTGGTGCAAAACGATGGCTATAAAGTAATAAAGTAAAAATATGATGAAACTGAAACAAATTCTGTTATGTGGTTTGATGGTGCTGTGCTGTGCTCCGCTTGGGGCACAGACATCCAAAGAAGAGATGTTTGCTACTCCTGAGAAGACGGGAGGAGTCTATTGGGCATATCCGTTGGATTTCGCGCCACAGACTAAAGCGCCTAAGGGATATAAGCCTTTTTATATCAGTCATTACGGACGGCATGGTTCCCGTTACCTGATTGGCGACCGTGATTATAAATGGCTGGTAGACCTGTTTGAAGAGGCGCATCGTGCACATGCGCTTACCGGTTTGGGTGAAGATACCTACCGGCGTTTGCTCAAGGTATGGGAAGAGGCGGAAGGACATGGCGGGGATTTGACTCCATTGGGAGTCAGGCAGCATCGCGGCATTGCTGAAAGAATGTATGCTTCGTTTCCGGAGGTATTCAAAGGCAATCCCTTTATATCTGCCCGTTCTACCGTTGTATTGCGTTGTGCTATGAGTATGGTGGCTTTTGGTGACCGTTTGAAAGAGCTGAATCCGGATTTGCGGATTTCTTATGAGGCAAGTGAGAAATATATGGATTATCTGAATTATCACACCGACGAATCCAACCGTTTTACTTCTTCCCAGGACGGTCCTTGGGCCGAGGAATACAGGAAATTTGAGGAAGCCCATACCAATCCGGAGCGTTTGGTCGTATCCTTGTTCAAGGATAAACATTTTGTCGTAAAGAAAGTAAATCCTAAGGAATTGATGTGGGGAATGTACTGGGTAGCCAGTGACATGCAGAATGCTGAAACAAAAGTTTCTTTCTATGATTTGTTCGAAGCACAGGAATTATTTGATTTGTGGCAGTGTGTCAATTACCGTTTTTATGTGGGGAATGCCAATCATGCCGATGGAAAAGGTATTGTAGTGGCCAATGCCAAATCTCTGTTAAGAAATATTCTGGACAGTGCTGACGAGGCTATCCGGAAAGGGGGAATTGCCGCTACTCTCCGCTTCGGGCACGATGGTAATGTGATTCCTTTGGTTGCGTTGATGCAGATAGAGAATTGTAATGTTGTAGTTAGCGATCCGTATGAAGTTTATAAGGTATGGAGTGATTTCAAGGTGGTTCCTATGGCTGCTAATGTACAGATTATCTTTTTCCGGAACGAGAAGTCCGGGGATATTCTGGTAAAGGTTATGCACAATGAGAATGAAGTGCATATTCCGGTAGAGACTGATATGTTTCCTTATTATAAATGGGAGGATGTCGAGAGGTTTTATCGAAATTTGTTGAATTGAGTTTTTTGAAGTTAACAATATAGAAACGATTATGGGAGTGCGGCGATGGGATATCGGCGCACTTTTTTTGCAAAAATAGATATTTTGCAGTAATAAGCGTGTTTTTTAGTTAATACTTTGCCCGTTGTGTACCATATTCCCATAAAACCTTTATCTTTGCAGCCGAAAACGATATGTGGAAAGATTTGGGTAGCTTGCAACCACGGAAAAAAATGCTAAAACACATCCTTTTCTGACGGTACTCCGGTGTACCGGGATTTGCATACCTACTCATTAATGACGCTTTCCTCATCTCCTTTTTAATTATTCATTTTTAATTTCTAATTGAAATGGGATACTTATTCACATCCGAATCGGTGTCGGAAGGACACCCCGACAAAGTGGCCGATCAAATATCGGACGCTGTGCTTGACAAACTGTTGGCGTATGACCCCAGTTCGAAAGTAGCTTGCGAAACTCTGGTTACTACCGGACAGGTAGTGCTGGCTGGAGAAGTGAAAACCAAAGCGTATGTTGACCTTCAACTTATCGCGCGTGAAGTAATCAAGAAAATCGGCTATACCAAAGGCGAGTATATGTTCGAGAGCAATTCGTGTGGCGTGCTTTCCGCCATTCACGAGCAGAGCCCCGACATCAACCGTGGTGTGGAGCGCCAGGATCCTATGGAACAAGGTGCGGGCGACCAGGGCATGATGTTCGGTTATGCCACTAACGAAACGGAAAATTATATGCCGCTCTCCCTGGATCTTGCCCACCGTATCCTGCAAGTGCTGGCGGATATCCGTCGCGAAGGAGAGGTGATGACGTATCTGCGTCCGGACTCCAAGAGCCAGGTAACCATTGAATATGATGATAACGGCAATCCTGTCCGTATCGATACGATTGTAGTTTCTACCCAACACGATGATTTCATTCAGCCTGCCGACGACGGCGAAGCTGCACAGTTGAAGGCGGACGAGGAGATGTTGGGCATTATCCGCAACGACGTCGTTAATATCCTGATGCCCCGTGTCATCGCGTCTATCCATCACGAGAAAGTATTGTCGCTGTTTAACGATAATATCAAGTATCATGTGAATCCTACCGGCAAATTCGTAATCGGCGGTCCTCATGGGGATACCGGTTTGACCGGACGTAAGATTATTGTGGATACTTACGGCGGTAAAGGTGCACACGGCGGTGGCGCTTTCTCCGGTAAGGACCCCAGCAAGGTAGACCGCAGTGCCGCATACGCTGCACGTCACATTGCCAAGAACCTGGTAGCTGCCGGTGTGGCGGATGAAATGCTGGTACAGGTATCTTACGCCATCGGTGTGGCGCGTCCTATCAATATATATGTAAATACCTACGGGCGCAGCCATGTAAATATGAGCGACGGCGAGATAGCCAGAAAGATCGATGAGCTTTTCGACCTTCGTCCGAAAGCCATTGAAGACCGTTTGAAACTGCGTAACCCTATCTATCAGGAAACAGCCGCTTACGGTCATATGGGACGTGAGCCGCAGGTTGTCACCAAACACTTCAAGTCTCGCTATGAAGGCGATAAAGACGTGACTGTAGAACTGTTCACCTGGGAGAAACTGGATTACGTTGATAAGGTGAAAGCGGCTTTCGGCCTCTAATTCTCCGTTCTTCGTTAAAGAAAACAGTAATCAGCATAGCTTTACAGCTATTTATTATAGAAAGCTGCCTTTCTGCCTTCGGAATATTCCGGGGTAGAATGAGCAGCTTCTTTTTTCAAATCTCCTTAAAATCATATACCTTTGCAACAAGGTAATAATTGATATAGCTGAAAGATGATGAATAAAATAACCTCCGTATGTGTATACAGTGCTTCGAGCACTAAAATAGACCCCGTTTATTTTGATGCCGCCCGTGAACTGGGAACGTTGCTGGGGCAGCGGCATATCCGTTTGGTGAACGGTGCCGGTAATATGGGACTTATGGCTGCGGTGGCGGATGCCACACTTGCGGCAGGCGGTGAGGTGACCGGAGTGATACCCCGTTTTATGATTGAGCAGGGGTGGCATCATACAGGACTGACCAAGCTTGTAGAGGTGGAAAATATGCATGAACGCAAGCAACTGATGGCGGATTTGAGCGATGCCGTGATTGCATTGCCCGGCGGTTGCGGTACTTTGGAAGAATTGCTCGAAGTCATTACCTGGAAACAATTGGGACTGTATCTGAATCCGATAGTCATATTGAATATCAAGGGGTATTTCGACCCGTTGCTGGCTATGTTGCAGAAGGCTGTAGACGAAAACTTCATGCGTGCGCAGCACAGTGCCATCTGGCATGTAGCCGCGACAGCCGGGGAAGCGGTTGAACTGGTACATACCGTACCTTTGTGGGATGCCTCTATCCGTAAGTTTGCAGCGATATGATAAGTTGGTTGGCGGCATGGATACCCGGTGGAGCGGAAGGTGTGCCTATTCCCTATTCTCCGAGAATGGACGACGGCATCACCATTGTGCTGCTGTGTTGTTTTTTTCTGTCGGCCTATGTGCTTTCCCGTAGCCGTAGGTTTCTGTTGCAGCTGGTAAAGGATTTCCTGTTGCATCGTGAGCGTACCAGCATATTTGCAACCTCAACGGCGGGTGATATGCGCTACCTGCTATTGTTGATTTTGCAGACTTGCATACTCTCCGGGGTCTGCATTTTTAATTACTGCAATGATATTCAGCCTGAATTGGTGCATCATGTTCCGCCTTTTGCGCTATTGGGGCTTTATATCGGGATAAGTCTTTTGTATTTATTTCTGAAATGGATTTTATACTCTGTATTAGGTTGGATTTTTTTTGACGAAAGTACTACGACTCTTTGGCTTGAGTCATATTCTACCCTGCTTTATTATCTTGGTTTCACTCTTTTCCCGTTTGTGCTGTTTATTGTTTATTTCGATTTAAGTCTGCAACTTACAGTAATAATTGGATTGATTTTAGCCTTTTTTACTAAAATATTGATGTTCTATAAGTGGTTCAAGCTTTTTTGTAGCAATTTACATGGCAGTTTCCTTTTAATTTTGTACTTTTGTGCCCTTGAAATCATGCCTTGTTTTATGCTATACCAAGGAGTGATACAACTAAACGATTATTTGATAATAAAATTTTAGGACGTTGAAAATTAAGAAAGTACTTGTGTCGCAGCCGAAACCGGCATCAGAGAAATCTCCTTACTACGACATTGCCGAGAAGTACGGTGTGAAAATCGATTTTCGCCCGTTTATCAAAGTAGAGAGCCTTTCAGCAAAAGAGTTCAGACAGCAGAAGGTCTCTATATTGGATCATACCGCCGTTATTTTCACTTCGCGTCATGCAATCGATCACTTTTTTCATCTTTGTACGGAATTGCGCGTAACAATCCCTGAGACCATGAAATATTTCTGTGTGACGGAGGCGATTGCTTTGTATATTCAGAAATATGTACAATACCGCAAGCGTAAGATTTTCTTTGGAAATACCGGAAAGTTTGATGACCTGTTGTCTTCCATTATAAAGCATAAGACTGAAAAGTATTTGGTGCCGATGTCGGATGTACATACAGACGATATTAAGAATCTGTTGGACAAGAGTAAAATCCAGCATACGGAAGTAGTCATGTATCGTACGGTAAGTAATGATTTTACTCCGGATGAAAAGTTTGACTATGACATGCTGGTATTCTTCAGCCCTGCCGGTGTGTCTTCTTTGAAGAAGAATTTCCCGGATTTCGAGCAGAAAGAGATTAAAATCGGAACATTCGGCTCTACAACAGCACAGGCTGTCCGTGATGCCGGACTCCGTTTGGATTTGGAAGCTCCCAGTGTGCAGGCGCCCTCTATGACGGCAGCGCTTGATATGTTCATAAAGGAGAACAACAAGGGAAAGTGAAAAGAAGTATAAGTTATGAATTATAAGTTATAAGCCTGTCGGATACATTTATAATCGTAACGAAGCAATAACGGGCGGCGGGCAGACTGCGGAATCTTAGCAGCACTACCTGTAGCCCGTTTTTTCATATCCCCCTCTATATTTTACATTATACCTTATACTTCATGGCGAATACCTTACATAAAGTCGAAAGGCTGGATAAAAAAAAGATAATAGAGAAGATGTTTGCGGGCGGTTCGCGTTCGTTTTCGGTCTTCCCGTTGCGTGTGGTGTATTTGCCGGTAGAGGAGCTGGAGGCGGATGCTTCCATTCTTATCAGTGTTTCGAAGCGCCGCTTCAAACGTGCGGTGAAGCGCAACCGCGTAAAGCGTCAGATACGCGAGGCTTACCGTGTAAACAAACATGAACTGTTGAACGCTTTGGCAGAAAAGAAGTGCCGGTTGGCCATTGCCTTTATTTACCTTTCCGACCAGCTGACGGAATCTTCCGTAATAGAAGAGAGGGTGAAGACTGCTTTGGCGCGTATTGTTGAGAAAGTTACCGTATCGGATGCGAATATGGCAGCCGTAGCGCCTATGAAGCCATGAAACGCCTGCTTTCATATCTGCTGTTGCTTCCTATTTATTTTTACCGGAAGTGCATTTCGCCCATGACTTCCCCTTCGTGCAGATTTACTCCTACCTGTTCTCAATATGCAGTTGAGGCTATTAAGAAACATGGCCCTTTCAAAGGCCTTTATCTGGCGGTAAAACGTATATTGCGTTGCCATCCCTGGGGTGGTTCCGGATATGATCCTGTTCCATGAAATTTCCTGTCGATATACATACGCATCGCTTGCCGCCTGTGCCCGGAACGGCTATTGCGAACCGTTATCCCGATACTTTTGTTCCGGAAGAGGGGGCGTGGTATTCGGTAGGCATACATCCCTGGCATATCCCGGCAACCGTTACTCCGGTTGTTCGGAATGAAATGAATGTTTTGGCTTCTTTAGCCGGGCATCCGCAGGTTCTTGCCATAGGGGAAGCCGGACTGGATAAATTGGCCGATGCTCCGATGGTTGTGCAGATAAAGGTTTTTGAATATCAGGCACGGTTGTCTGTGGAGCTTGACAAGCCTTTGGTCATTCATTTGGTAAAGGCTATGAGTGAGTTGCTGAAGTTGAAACAGCAGATAAAGCCGGCCAACCCCTGGATTATTCATGGTTTTCGCGGGAAAGCGGCTCTGGCGGAGGAATGTCTGAGGCATGGGTTTTATCTCTCTTTCGGGGAGAAATATCAGGAAGAGGCGCTGCGGATAACTCCTGCCGACCGTCTGTTCCTGGAAACTGACGAAAGCTCCGTGCCGGTTGCGGATTTATACAGCCGGGCAGCCGAAGTCCGTCGCGTATCTTTGGCGGAACTCACGGAAGCGATACGGGAAAATATCGCCAAAGTCTTTTTTAAACAATAAGAGTTGTTTGTTCGGATAAAGAGTCGTACTTTTGTCGCAGACAAAGTATAAATCAAATAATTAATAGTTAATCATTCGATGAATTTTGTAGAAGAATTAAAATGGCGTGGCATGCTCCACGATATGATGCCGGGTACGGAAGAACTGCTGGCAAAGGAACAGGTGACTGCATATATCGGTTTCGACCCTACGGCAGACTCCCTGCACATCGGACACCTTTGCAGTGTGATGATATTGCGTCACTTCCAGCGTTGCGGCCATAAGCCGTTGGCACTGATAGGCGGTGCTACGGGTATGATTGGCGACCCTTCCGGTAAGTCGGCGGAACGCAATCTGCTCACTGAAGAAACATTGCAGCGCAATATGGCAGGCATGAAGAAGCAGTTGAGCAAGTTTTTGGATTTTGATTCGGATGCCCCTAACCGTGCGGAGTTGGTGAACAACTACGATTGGATGAAGGACTTCAGTTTCCTTGATTTTGCCCGTGAAGTAGGCAAGCATATCACCGTAAACTATATGATGGCTAAGGATTCGGTGAAGAAGCGTCTGAACGGTGAAGCCCGCGACGGTCTTTCTTTCACAGAATTCACTTATCAGTTGCTGCAAGGCTACGATTTCCTGCATCTGTACGAAACCAAAGGTTGCAAGCTGCAAATGGGCGGCTCGGACCAGTGGGGTAACATCACCACGGGAGCCGAACTGATTCGCCGTACCAATGGCGGTGAGGTATTTGCCCTGACAAGCCCTCTGATTACAAAGGCGGACGGCGGTAAATTCGGTAAGACGGAATCCGGCAATATATGGCTCGATCCCCGCTATACATCTCCTTATAAGTTCTACCAGTTCTGGCTGAACGTAAGCGATGCCGATGCAGCCCGCTACATCAAGATATTCACTTCTTTGTCCAGGGAAGAAATCGAGGCTCTGACGGCCGAGCACGAAGCAGCTCCGCACTTGCGTGTCCTGCAGAAGCGTCTGGCCAAGGAAGTCACCATTATGGTACACTCCGAAGAGGACTACAACGCGGCTGTCGATGCGTCCAACATTCTTTTCGGCAATGCCACATCGGAGGCGTTGAAAAAGCTGGACGAAGATACTTTGCTGGCAGTGTTTGAGGGTGTTCCTCAGTTTGAGGTATCCCGTGATGCGCTGGCTGCCGGTGTAAAGGCAGTTGATCTGTTCGTAGACAATGCGGCTGTATTTGCATCGAAAGGCGAAATGCGCAAGCTGGTGCAGGGCGGCGGCGTCTCTTTGAACAAAGAAAAACTGGCTGCTTTCGATCAGGTTGTTACAACTGCTGATTTATTGGATGACAAGTATCTGCTGGTGCAACGCGGCAAGAAGAACTATTATCTGATTATTGCAAAATAATATAGGGATATGAAAAAATGTCCCGAAATATTTGCATATTTCGGGACATACTTCTATCTTTGCACCGCTTTTTAACAGAAAGCGCATATGTTTGGACTATGGTGTAATGGTAGCACAACAGGTTTTGGTTCTGTTTGTCCAAGTTCGAATCTTGGTAGTCCAACGAAAAAAGCTCCGACAGTCGATGATTGTCGGAGCTTTTTTCATTAGTATATGAGTTGTGCCAATATAGTGGCACAACTTTGTCTATTATATGGCACGGGTTTGCCATATAGATGGCACGGTTGGCAACTATAGGATTCTCTTTTATTTTTTCTTTTGATTTATTCATTCAATATTAGGACATTTCTGATGATTTTTCCTTTCTTTGTACAATATTGATAGATAATTAGGACAAAAAAGCAATGTTTTGCCGTTTTCTTTTGCTACATTTGCAATCGTGTACGTAAACGACGTACCGCTGGCTGTTAATTTTGAAAATTAAAGAAAGGTAATATAATCATGAGAACGAACTATGAGATCCGCTACGCTGCGCATCCGGAAGATGCGAAAAGTTATGATACGAAAAGAATTCGTCGTGATTTCCTTATAGAGAAAGTATTCTCCCCGAATGAAGTGAATATGGTATATTCCATGTACGACCGTATGGTGGTAGGTGGTGCCATGCCGGTGGGTGAGGTGTTGCAACTGGAGGCTATCGACCCGTTGAAAGCCCCTTATTTCCTGACCCGCCGCGAGATGGGTATTTTCAATGTAGGCGGACCGGGCGTGGTCAGAGCCGGCGACGCTGTGTTTGAAATGGATTATAAAGAAGCCCTCTACCTGGGTTCGGGCGACCGTGAAGTTACTTTTGAGAGCAAGGACGAGGCTCATCCGGCCAAGTTCTATTTTAATTCCGTAACGGCTCATCGCAACTATCCCGACAAGAAAGTGACGAAGAGAGATGCGGTAGTGGCTGAGATGGGTTCTTTGGAAGGCTCCAACCACCGTAATATCAACAAGATGCTGGTAAATCAGGTGCTGCCGACCTGCCAATTGCAAATGGGCATGACGGAACTTGCTCCGGGCAGTGTGTGGAATACAATGCCGGCACACGTCCACAGCCGCCGTATGGAAGCTTATTTTTACTTTGAGATTCCGGAAGACCATGCTATCTGCCACTTTATGGGCGAGGTGGACGAAACCCGCCATGTGTGGATGAAGGGCGACCAGGCTGTCCTTTCTCCCGAATGGTCTATCCACTCTGCCGCAGCTACGCACAATTATACCTTTATATGGGGGATGGGCGGCGAGAATCTGGATTACGGCGACCAGGATTTCTCCTTGATTACCGATTTGAAATAACACTATTTTTTCAACCTAAAATAAATAAACATCATGAATCAGTATTTGAATTTTTCTCTGGAAGGTAAAGTAGCCCTCGTAACAGGTGCTTCTTACGGTATCGGTTTTGCCATTGCTTCGGCTTTTGCAGAACAAGGTGCGAAAATCTGTTTCAACGACATCAACCAGGAGCTGGTAGACAAAGGTATGGCTGCTTATGCCGAAAAGGGTATCAAGGCACATGGTTATGTATGCGACGTAACCGATGAACCGGCTGTTCAGGCTATGGTGGCTACTATCGAAAAAGAAGTGGGCTCTGTTGATATTCTGGTTAACAACGCAGGTATCATCCGCCGTATCCCTATGCACGAAATGGAAGCTGCCGATTTCCGTCGCGTTATCGACATCGACCTGAATGCTCCGTTCATCGTTTCTAAGGCTGTTCTGCCTGCAATGATGAAGAAGGGTCACGGTAAGATCATCAACATCTGCTCCATGATGTCCGAACTGGGTCGTGAGACTGTATCTGCATACGCTGCCGCTAAGGGTGGTTTGAAGATGCTGACTCGTAACATCTGCTCCGAATACGGTGGATACAACATCCAATGTAATGGTATCGGCCCGGGTTACATCGCTACTCCGCAGACTGCTCCGTTGCGTGAAAAACAAGCTGACGGCAGCCGTCACCCGTTCGATTCATTCATTTGCGCTAAGACTCCGGCCGGTCGTTGGTTGGATCCGCAAGAACTCACAGGTCCTGCTGTGTTCTTGGCATCTGAGGCTTCCAACGCAGTGAACGGACATATTCTGTACGTTGACGGCGGTATCTTGGCTTACATCGGAAAACAACCGAAATAACAGGTAATAAGGTAGTGAGGCGGTAAGTGATAGAGGATATTGCTTTACCGCCTTATTTTTTATAATAAGGTTGCTTCATCACCTGCTGCATTATCGCATTACCATCCTGTTACATTACCACTTTATCACATTATTTATTCACTATGAAGAAACTTCTTTTATTAGGTATGACGGCCTTGTTTTGCTTCGCTTGCAACGACAGCAGGACGGTGACCGTTACGGTAACCAATCCGTTGGCCATGGAGCGCTCCAATGAAATGGTAGAGGTGTCTATGGAAACTGTTACAGACCGCCTGGGCTTGGCGGACACGGCACAGATTGTAGTATTGAATGCCGACGGGCAGCAAGTGCCTTATCAGATTACGTACGACGGCAAGGTTATATTCCCGGCTGCGATAGCTGCTGGCGGCACCGCTACGTACACCATACAAACCGGTACGCCTGAGGCTTTTGATGTAAAGGCCTGCGGCAGATGCTATCCCGAACGTATGGATGATATGGCTTGGGAGAATGATTTGGTGGCTTTCCGCGCTTACGGTCCTGCTTTGCAGGCTAAAGGAGAGCGTGGTTTCGGTTATGACCTGTTTACGAAGTACAACACTACCGAACCGATACTGGAGGCCATGTACGCCAAAGAACTGGACAAGGAAACGCTTGCCAAGATTGCCGAACTGAAAAAGACCGATCCGAAGGCTGCTGCCGAGTTAAGCCGCGAGCGTTCTTATCACATCGACCACGGTTACGGGATGGACTGTTATGCAGTAGGCCCTACATTGGGAGCCGGTGTAGCCGCGCTGATGGTAAACGATACGATTATCTATCCGTGGTGCTATAAGAACCAGGAGATTTTGGATAACGGCCCGTTACGCTTTACGGTGAAGCTGGAGTTTACTCCGCTGACTGTAAAGGGAGATTCGACCGTGGTAGAAACGCGTCTGATTACACTTGATGCAGGCTCACATTTGAACAAGACTGCCGTGTCGTACAGCAATTTGAAAGAAACATTGCCTATCGTTGCAGGCATCGTATTGCATGAACCCGATGGAGCTGTCGTTGCCGATGCTGCTAACGGTTACATTACTTATGTAGACCCTACGACCGGTCCCGATAACGGTAAAATCTTTATGGGTGCTGCGGTTCCCGCTGTTGTCAAAGATGCGAAAACCGTACTTTTCTCCGAGAAGGAAAAGAAAGAACGTAACAATGCCGATGGCCATGTACTTGCTGTAAGCGACTACGAACCGGGTTCGGAATATGTATATTATTGGGGATTTGCATGGGATAAGGCAGATATCAAGACTGCCGATGCCTGGAACCGGTATATGGCTGATTTCGCCCAAAAAGTGCGTAATCCGCTGACGGTAAAAGTAAACTAAAAACATTGAGAGTTGAAAGTCAGGCTGCGCAATTGTGCTGCATGAAAACTTTCAACTCTCAACTTTATAACTCTATAATTCTATAACAGTCTGAACTCGTATCCCTCTTCTTTCAGAAATTCTATTGCCCGTGGCAGTGCATATTGCAGGTTGCCGTTGTTCCAGGACTTTAAGGAATCGTGAAATGTAATGATAGAGCCATTGCGCGCATATTTCATAACGTTGGCAAGCACCTGAGGCCCGCGGAGTTTCTTACTGTAGTCACGGGTTACCAAATCCCACATTATTATCTTATAACGGCGTTTCAGTATCATGTACTGCGTCCATCCCATGTGGCCGTGCGGAGGGCGGAACAGGTCTGTTTTCATTACCTCGTTGGCTTTCTCGGCATTTGCCAGATAATCTTTGAAGTTGTATTCAAATCCCCTAAGATGGTTGAAGGTATGGTTACCGATGCGGTGTCCCCGCTCCACAACCATTTGGAATTCATCAGGGTGCTTACGGATATTGTCACCTACCATAAAGAAGGTGGCTTTTATGTCGTATTTGTCAAGCAAGTCGAGTACCCACGGAGTAACTTCGGGGATAGGTCCGTCATCGAAAGTCAGATAGACGGCTCTCTCGTCCGGGTCCATTCGCCATACGGCGCTGGGATATAACTTACGAACAAACTCGGGTGGCTGTTCTATAAACACGGTTAATCGGTGGTTAACGGTTATTGACTGATGCTGGGCATCCGGTGGCGAATGGCAGGTTTACCGGCAGGATGTACCTGCGGTAATCCGCTCATTCGCTACCGTGTACCGGCATTATTTTTTTTCCATTTTTTGTAATCTTTCGTATCTTTCCGCATACAAGTTGTACAACTCTTCTACCTTCGGAGCGTAGATTTCTGCCAGTTTGGAATTGTATTTCTTCATAATCTTCACTTCAGCATCGAGCACTGCCCAGTGATATTCAAATTCACGGGTAGAGATGGAGAAGCGGTTGTCGTCCATGCTCAGATACCAGGTGAGGTATTCCACGGCTTTGTCGGCAAGGGCTTTCATCATGTCGTCGGCTTTTGTAGAATCGCCCAACTGGTAGTATGCTTCGGCCATCTGTACGGCACCGTTCTGCCAGTCGTATGGCACGTTGAAGGCGGGAATCATCTTCTCGGCATAGTCCAGTGCGGCTTTAGCCTTATCCTTCTTGCCTTCGCGTATCAACTGCTGTGCAAGCTGGGAGAAGATACGGCGATGCGAGTGACACATGCGCATGGCATTCTCATCAATGTAGATGCCCGGTTTGTCGATGCCGCCGAACTTGAACTTGTGCATCAGGTTGTCGTACATCTTTTCGCTGTCTATTTTCACACCCAGCTTGTCGGTATCGAACGGAGTGAAACGGTAGGTGAGACCCTCCTGAATGAAGTGGTTGCCCATGTTCAGTTGGTTCTCCGGCCCTACGCTGACTGCGATGTAGATAGGACGCTCCCAATTGGCTTCCGTCAGCATTTCGAGCATCATCAGCTCACTCTTGTAGAGGGCGCGTTTGCCTTTCAGCGAGATGTGCATGTAGTCGGGGATGGAATCGCCCGGTATCATCATTCCGCTGCGGCGTACGGCTTCCTTATCCACTTTCATCACGATGCTGTCGGTAGGAATTATCTTCAGGTCCTCGTTCTTGCTGCGTATCCAGTATTTCAGTATGTTCTTGAGTTCGTAAGGATTTTCGCCGAATTCTTTCTTCACGTTTACCAGTGCTTCGGTGTTGCCGCTCAGGGCTTGTTTCTCTGCTTCGGCATACAGGGCATCGATGCTCTTCTTGTATTCGGGACGTACCGGAACATATTCGTTGGTACCTTCTACATACTCCATACGGTCCCACGTGATAGGCAGGGAGGGAGAGTCGTAGGCGGGACGCTTCATCTGGTCGATGTACCAGTCGGTCTGCAGGTAGCTGAGGTTGCAGGTACGGGCGTCGGTACGGAAGCCTTCCGTTTCTTGGTTGTACCACAGGGGGAAGGTATCGTTATCGCCGTTGGTGTATATAATCGGATTACCCGTTTCCTGCAATGACATCAGGTAGTTCTGCCCGAAATCGCGTGCCACATAACGGCCGCTGCGGTCATGGTCGTCCCACGTCTGGCTTGCCATCTGTATGGGAACGAAAAGGCAGGCCACTGAAACGATAGCGGCGGCGGGAAGTTCCTTCATCTTAGCATAATGCTGCAACAGACGGATAATGCCTGCCACGCCCATACCAATCCAGATGGCGAAAGCATAGAACGAACCTGCGTATGCGTAGTCGCGTTCGCGCGGCTGGCTCGGTGTCTGGTTCAGGTAGAGCACAATCGCTATACCGGTCATGAAGAAGAGGAAGAACACTACCCAGAACTGCTGGATACCCTTCTGCCCGCGGTAGGCCTGCCACAACAGACCGATGATGCCGAGCAACAACGGCAGGCAGTAGAATACGTTATGCCCCTTGTTCTCTTTCAGTTCTTTCGGCAGCAAGTCCTGATTGCCTACCAGCATATTGTCGATAAACTTGATGCCGGTAATCCAGTTGCCGTGTTCGATTTCTCCGCTACCCTGCAAGTCGTTCTGGCGTCCGGCGAAGTTCCACATGAAATAGCGCCAGTACATCCAGTTGAGCTGGTAGGAGAAGAAGAACTTAATGTTTTCCCACTGCGTAGGCATAGTTACCATAATCATTTCGCCGCATTTGTCGTAGGGTACGTCATATCCCTTGATGTCCTGCCATGCCTTATATTGGTTGGCATGAGCGCTGCTGTACATACGGGGGAAGAGCATATTCTGCGCATACTCGTATTCGATGCGTCCGGGGATTTCGATGTAGCTGTCTTTCTCGTCGTCAGTGGCCTTTTCCTTACGGATGTATTTGGTTCCGTTGTAGGAGATGCGCGGTTCGCAATATCCGTCTTTTACATCCAGGGCTACCTGTGAGGAGTAAGCCGGACCGTAGAACAGCGGGCGTGTACCGTACTGTTCGCGTCCCAGGTATTCGCCCAATGTGAAGATATCTTCCGGAGAATTCTGGTCCATCGGCGTATTGGCGGTGGAGCGGATTACGATAAGCGCGTAGGATGAATATCCGATAACAATCATCATGGTGCACAGCAGTGATGTGTTCAGTGTGCGTGCCGATACGCGGTATCTCTCCTTAATCTTCTCCTGCGTGCCCGGTTTGAGATAGAGCCACAGCAGCGCGATAACGATAATGCCGATAATGACAGAACTGCCGCCATGACCATAGAAAGGAATACCCAGCATGGCTATGGTCAGTATGAACGAGAGTGCCATACGCGACTTGCTCTTTTCATTGTAGCTTTCGTATACACCCCAGATGAGGCAAGCCGCCAGCAAGATGATATATACGATGACACCGCTGTTGAAAGACATGCCGAGCGTGTTGACAAAGAACAGCTCGAACCAGCCGCCCACTTTTACGATGCCCGGAACGATACCGTACAGCACAACCGCTACCAGCACCATAGATGCGAGAAGTGCTAACAGCGAACCTTTTGCGTTGGCATTGGGTACTTTCTTATAGTAGTATACCAGCACGATAGCCGGAAGACAGAGCAGGTTCAGCAAGTGAACACCGATACTCAATCCGGTGAGATAGGCGATAAGAATCAGCCAGCGGTCGGAATGCGGCTCGTCCGCCACATCTTCCCATTTCAATATCAGCCAGAACACTACTGCCGTGAACAGTGAGGAGAAAGCATACACCTCACCCTCTACGGCGCTGAACCAGAACGTATCACTGAATGTGTATGCCAATGCACCCACCAGACCGCTGCTCATGACAGTAATCAGTTGTCCTTTGGTGATGTTGTTTTCATCGGTAATAACCAGTTTGCGTACCAGGTGAGTGATGCTCCAGAATAAGAACAGGATACAAGCGCCGCTCATCAGTGCACTCATGTAGTTCACCATCTTGGCAACGGTAGAGGCATCGGAAGCAAACTGAGAAAACAGATTGGCTACTAACATAAAGAACGGTGCACCGGGCGGGTGTCCTACTTCCAGCTTATAGCCGGTGGTAATGAACTCCGGGCAGTCCCAAAAACTTGCAGTCGGCTCAATAGTCATGCAATAAACCGTTGCTGCAATGATAAAGGTAATCCAACCAATCAGGTTGTTTACGGTTTTGTACTGTTTCATTCGGATGAAATTCGTTATGGTTTTATTTTAATTTCGGCATATATGGGCGCAAAGATAATGATTTCAGTTCTAAATAAGTGACAATAAGGCGGATTATTAGGATTGGTTTAGAGATATAGGGGGAATTTTATAGAAAAAGGGAGAGGCTGCTCAAAACTCCTGAGCTTTCCGCGCAAAAGACCGGGACTTTCGGGGTAAAACTCCCAGACTTTTCGTGCAAAACTCCCGGTCTTTTGAAGAAAATGCCCCGTCTTTTGTCTGAGAACTCCCGGACTTTCTGCCGCTAAATATTTGTCGGGTGTAAACTATGCAAGACCGCTGAGGAAGCTAAACTGTTAAGGGAGAATATCATTACTGGTTTTCGTATCCAATATGAGAGAAATACAGTCAGAGAGGAAATAGGGCAAAATCAGTTATGGAGTGTAACCGTTAATGATGATGTTCCCCCAGTACCCGGTGCGGCAATGTTCCATGTCCCAGCAGTTCTATGGGGCAGTTGAAATTGCGTTCCAGCCATTCGCCGGTAATGCCGGTATCGGGGTGGTAGTCCAGTGTTTCGTTGACACAGGCAATGGATTTCACCTGCTGCAATACTGTACCTATGTCGTGGCTGACGAGTATGATGGCGCAATCTTTGTTGATTTCGGCTAACAATTGGTATAGGCGTGCCTCAAATCGCTTGTCGATATAGGTACTGGGTTCGTCGAGGATTACCACTTCGGGATCGGAAATAATGGCGCGACCCAGCAAGGCGCGTTGAAGCTGTCCGCCGCTCAATGCACCGATAGCCCGTTCTTCCAGTCCTTCCAGTCCCATGCGTACAATGACTTGATGTGCCTTTTCTTTATGTTCTTTTGTAAAACGCGAAATAAGTGACTTCTTGCTGCTGAGCCCTGACAGAATCACCTCTTCGACGGTGATAGGAAACTTGCGGTCTATACTGTTGTATTGAGGCAGATAGCCCATGGTGAGCTGTAAGTTGCCTGCCGTGCGGGAAGAGGTGAAAGATATTTCACCGGAAAGCGGTTTGAGCAATCCTAAAATACATTTGATAAGAGTGGTCTTGCCACCTCCGTTCGGACCGATGATACCCAGAAAATCCCGGTCGTAAACGGTGAGGTTTACATCGCGAAGTACTGTACGGCCGTCGTATCCGGCATTGAGGTTTTTGATTTCAATAATAGGTTTCATTGCTTCATTCTTGGTTCTTCATTGGGTTCAGCGCTTGGGCTATATTCAGCATTTCCGTTTCCCAATCGTAAGATAAGGGATTGATGTCAACAACCCGGGTTCCGGTTTGTTGGGCGATGAGTTCGGCATTGCGGCGGTCAAATTCCGGCTGTACGAAGATGACATGTACATTTTCGCTGCTGCAGGTATCAATCAAGGCTTTCAGATGTGCAGGAGACGGTTCTTTGCCACCGGCTTCGATGGGAATCTGATGCAATCCGTAGTCGCGGGCGAAATAAGAGAGTGCCGGGTGGTAAATCATAAAGGCATGGTCTGCGCCGGGGGTCGCCAGCGTTTGCCGTATGAGGCTGTCGGTATGTTCTATCTTCCGGCAAAGAGTATTATAGCGTTCCAGATAAAAATCTTCGTTGCCTTTGTCGATATTACGTAAGGCACTTAAGATATTGCCTGCGATGATTTGGGCGTTGACGGCCGAGTTCCATATATGGGGCTCCACACCGATGGCGTGTTGGTGCTCTTTTTCGTTGGCTGCGTGATGATGAACATGCGTGTTGTCATAAATCAGATCCACACCTTGCGACATATCGAAGAATTGCAGGTGAGGAGCGTTGTCTGTCAGCTTGTCAGTCCAAGTCTGCTCGAAACCGATATAGCCGATGCGGAAGTAAGCCTTACTGCGTGCAAGCTCTACGAGCTGTTGAGGCGTAGGGTCATAGGTTTCCGGACTTGTGCCCTTGGGAACCATGCTGACTACCGTAAAGCGGTCGCCGGCAATGGCTTCAGTGAGGTACCGCAGAGGCTCGAGGGTAACGGTGATAACCGGTTTTCCTTCGCTCCTATTGTTGGTTTTGCTTCCGGGTTTGCAGGAAGCTATCAGTATAGTTGTAAGTAGTAGAAAGTATATCTTTTTCATTTATTCTATCTATGGTTTTTTGTATATGTGGCTCTGTGGGGCCGTTACTTTGTTTGTTTTTTGTGTATGGCTCATTCCTTTGTTTTGGATGCCCGCAGTATTTCGCGTTTACCACCCGGCGGACCGGGAAGACGCTCTACCCTAAATCCGATGGCTTGCAAAAGCCTGCGGATAACGCCTTTTGCACAATATGTGGTCAGTATGCCGTTGTTGTTCATGGCGGCATATATGTGCCGGAAAAGCTCTTCGCTCCACATTTCCGGCTGTTTTTCGGGAGCAAAGGCATCGAAATAGACAAGGTCGAAATAGTGATTAGTGGTTAGCGATGAGTGATGAACAGGTAATCTGTCACTCATCGCTGACTGCTTGTCGCTCATCACTTTATTTACGTCTCCTTGTATCTTGTGTAACGTGAAGTACGGTGTAATGTTCACGTCTTTGTGCCAGGGTGCCGTGTGTAATTCCTTAAACAGGGGATTGTCGCTATAATGTAAAACATCCACCTCTTCCCATGACAGAGGATAAAGTTCGATACCGGTATAGTGAACCGGCCTTTGCTCCAGTCCGGCTGTTTCCAGTGTGAGCAGAGCGTTCAGTCCCGTGCCGAAACCTATTTCAAGGATATGCGGCAAGGTAGCGGCGGAGGCTTTTAGTCCCATGTCGATGAAAATATGTTGCGATTCTGTGCGCGCTCCTTTTACCGAGTGATAATGCTCATTCAACTCCGGCACAAACAATGTGGTGCTTCCGTCTTCCGTCTGTTCTATAATCCGTTCCATACCCGCTAATCACTAAATATTAATTACCAACCGCTAAACACTCATCACCGACAAAGCGCCTTGAAGAGCCGATAACATAACGATGTACCGTATCAGTTTTCCTGTAAACATGGAAAGGGAAGTCAGCATTACGTTGCTGCGCATAAATCCCAGTGCTATGGCAATGGCTTCTCCTATAAAGGGCAGAAAGGCAAAGAAAGCCATGAGCGCTCCTTTACCTTGCAGGAAACGCTGCATTTTGTCTATTTTTTCTTGCTTCACTTTGAAATATTTTTCTATCCAGTCCGTCTTGCCGAGATGTCCCATGTAATAGCAGGTCATGCCGCCCATTGTGTTTCCCAGTGTGGCGGCAAGAACACAGATGGCAGGGTTCAAGCCTACCTTGACGAGTGCCAGCATCACCAGCTCGGAACTGAACGGAATGATGCTTCCCGCCAATAAGGCCGAGATAAAGAGCCCTGCATATCCCCAGTCTATCAGGAGTTGTATGAGTGTATCTATAAAAGCGTCCATAGATTGAATCCGAATAAAGTAAATAATCCGACCAGCATAATGATGAAGAACAGGTTGGAACTCCGGCTGTTGGTCAGTACGAATAAGTGTCCTATCAGAATACTGGTGCCGATTAGCAGCAGAGAGAACAGATGGGGATACAGAGCGGGTTGCAGTCCTATATAGACGAAAATACAGAAGTTCAGGAATATCAGGAAGTGCAGATAGCTGCGCGTACGTATCTTGTCCTCATATCCGGCTATTAAACAATGGCTTGAACTGACCATATATAAAAGGAGTATATACCCGATTGTCGCCAATTCCCAAGGCCGGAAACCAAATAGGATAGAGCGGAAATTCACCAGTTCCAGGAATGGCTGGTAGAATAAATCCATGTGTCCGGATAGATAGGCATAGCCCAATAGAAACCAATAAGGTACGCTCCAGCCGATAAGCGAAGCGAAAAAACTCTTGGGGTGCAGGGACTGGAAGCTATACGCGCCTATCCAAAATACGGGAACAAAGAATATCAGTTGCGGAAAAAGCAGACTCCCCATTCCTATAAATACGAATGCGTGAAACAGATAGCTTGCAGATTTGGATTGCTGATAGCTCTTGAACAGGAAATACAGAGCAATGAGAAAAGTGACCGCTACCAAATCTCCTGCATACAGTATGTGCATGGTAGGGCAAACGGAAATCAGCAGGAAATAAATGGCTGTCTGTACTGAGGCCCGCATGCGGATGATGGCAAAGGCGTTGTTCAGCCCGATAAGAAAATACCCTATGACGGAGTACAGGATGAAGCTGAAAAGACGAGTGCCCCACGTTGGAATACATGAGCTATAGAATATGTCCCATAGGGGGTAATTGCCTTTCCGTATCTCCAAATCGGGCAACAGAATAGCGCTCAGTATCCAGCAGGCTACTGATATAAGGATGGCGGCGGGAAGCGTAAATCGTCCCGCCGTAACCCGATTTTGGAATCTTTGGCTTCTCATTGACTGTTAAAGGTCGAATCCGATATCGCGACGGAAGTATTTGCCTTCAAAACTTAACATGTCGGCCACTTTATAACTCTTTTTCAAAGCCTCTTCTTTTGTCTCTCCATAGGAGCAGACAGCTATGACGCGTCCGCCGTTGGTGACGATATGCCCGTCTTTTACGGCGGTACCGGCATGGAACAGAATGCTGTCCGTGGTTTCTGCCAAGTCAAAGCCGCTCATGGGATAGCCTTTCTGATACGTTTCGGGGTACCCGCCACTGACCAGCATTACGCAGGCAGCCGTGCGCGTGTCGAGTTCCATTGCCTTGGTGTCGAGGTTTACCTTGTGCACGCCTTCGAAAAGCTCTACAATGTCGCTCTTGATGCGCAGCATGACACTTTCGGTTTCCGGGTCGCCCATACGTACATTATATTCGATAACCATAGGCTCGTTCTGTACATTGATAAGTCCCAGGAAAATGAAACCTTTGTACAGAATGCCTTCTTCGCGCAGTCCGTTGATGGTAGGCTCTATGATGCGTTTGCGCACCTTTTCCATAAATACCTCATCGGCAAACGGAACGGGTGTTACGCTACCCATACCGCCAGTGTTCAATCCCTTATCACCTTCTCCGATACGTTTATAGTCTTTGGCTACAGGCAGCACCTTATAGTGCTCACCATCGCTCAGGACAAATACCGAGCACTCTATCCCGCTGAGGAATTCTTCGATAACCACTGTTGCGCTGGCATCGCCGAACATACCGCTAAGCATCTCTTTCAGCTCTTTCCGGGCTTCTTCCAGAGTCGGAAGAATCAGCACGCCTTTACCGGCGCACAGGCCATCGGCTTTCAGAACGTAGGGAGCGGTGAGCGTTTCGAGAAAAGCAAGTCCTTCTTCGAGTGTTGCAGCAGTCACGCTTTTATAGCGGGCGGTAGGGATGTGATGGCGCAGCATGAATTCCTTGGCAAATTCTTTGCTGCCTTCCAATTGCGCACCTTTTGCAGAAGGACCGATGACAGCAATGTGCTGTGTAGCGGCATCTTCTTTGAAGAAGTCGAAAATGCCCTGTACCAACGGGTCTTCGGGACCCACTACAATCATGTCAATCTTATGTTCAAGGGCAAAAGCCTTGAGGGCGGGGAAGTCCGTAGCTTTGATGGCTACATTTTCGCCCACTGCACTTGTTCCCGCGTTGCCGGGAGCGATATACAGTTTCTCTATTTTGGGGCTTTGTGCAATTTTCCAAGCCAAAGCGTGTTCACGGCCACCTGAGCCAAGCAATAATACTTTCATTTTATGGATACGTTTAATTGTTTACTGTTGAAAATGTGTCCGGTTTATAAATAATCCTCGAAATATCGGGTTATCTTTTCGTGCAGATGTACGCGGTCGCGTCCCAAAACGTTGTGTTTATGTCCGGGATAGATAAACAGATCGGGATAGGTGCGTGCATCTACACATGCTTTCATGAAAGAAAGCGTATGCTGGGGCACGCAGGTGTCGTCGTGGTCATCGTGGATAATGAGCAGATGTCCTTTCAGTTGCCCTGCGAGGTTCTTCAAGTCGCACTGTTCATAACCTTCGGGGTTTGTCTGCGGGGTGTCCATATAGCGCTCGCCATACATTATCTCATAATATTTCCAGTCGATGACCGGTCCGCCGGCCACGCCTACTTTGAAAATCTCCGGATAGCGCAGCATGAGTGCGGTAGTCATGTGTCCGCCGAAACTCCAGCCGTGAACGCCGATGCGGCTGCTGTCTATGTAAGGCAGGCTTTTCAGGTAGTCCACTCCTTTTACCTGGTCTTTGCCCTCTTCAATACCTAAGTGTCTGAAGGTGATGTTTTCGAACTCCAGCCCCCGGTTACTGCTACCGCGGTTGTCGAGCGTGAACATGATATAACCCTTATTGGCCATATAGATGTCCCAGCCGCGTGCGTCATTCATCCAGCCGTTGGTAATCATCTGGGCATGAGGACCGCCATATACATAGACGATTGCAGGATATTTCTTATTCGGGTCGAAGTCGGCAGGCTTTACAAGGCGGTAATATAAGTCGGTCTTGCCGTCGGCAGCCTTTATTGTACCGGTTTCTATGGCAGGCATGACAAAGCCTTCATAAGGATTCTTCGCAGTGAGCAAAGAGACACTTTTCTTGTTTTGGGTATTGGTTATCTCTATTTTGCGGGGAGTATCCGGAGTTGAATACCGGTCGATAATATAATTGCCCGAAGCGGAAAGTATTCCGTTGTGTACTCCCTTGCTGTTGTCCAATGGAGTACGTTTGCCGGTATTGACATTGACCTTGTACAGGTTGCTTTGCAAAGGAGATACTTCCGTAGAAGCGATGATAACTTCTTTCTTTCTGGCATTGAATCCTAAAATGTTCTGTACCAGCCACTCCCCTTTTGTCAGTTGCTTGATGAGCTTGCCGTCCGTATTATAGAGATACAGATGGTTGTAGCCGTCTTTCTGGCTCTGGTAGATAAATTGAGTATGATCCCAAGTCAGGAACAGGATGGGTTGTTGAGGCTCCACATATTTGGGATGCGTTTCTTCGATAAGTGTGGACATCAGTTCGCCGGTCTCGCTGTTGTATCGGCAAAGTTTTGCATGATTCTGGTCACGGTTCAGCTCTATGAGATAAAGACTCTTTCCGTCGGGCGCCCAACTGATATTGGTGAAATAACGGTTGGTAGGATCGCCGGTATTCAAGTAAACGGTTTTTTGAGTGTCCGGATTATAGATACCTACGGTAACCTGATGGCTGAGCATCCCTGCCATCGGATAACGTATCTTGTCCACCAGCGCTATTCTGGGAGTAATATCCACCAGCGGATAGGGAGTTACCATGCTTTCGTTCATGCGGTAAAAGGCCAGCAGATTTCCTTGAGGACTCCAGAAGGTGCCCTTGCCGATTCCGAATTCATTGCGGTGTGCGCTCTGCCCGCATACAATTCCTTCGGGTTCTTCGGTTACGGCTTTGTTGTCCACGAAGAGGTTATTCTTAACGGTATAGGCTATGTGTCCGCCTTCCGGGGTATAGTCAATGTTTGCACCGTTTCTTTCTCCGGCCTGCGGCAGACCTTTGACGAATTCATCTTTCTCGAAATCATAAACGATGTATCTCGCAGGCAATTTGATAAGCATATACGGTTTGTCCGGCCATGGAAACTCGGTATTGTAGAAATGCTGTACTTTATTTCCCTTATGGCCGGGTGTTGCGGTTGTTTCCGTAGGAGTTATCAGTGAGTTGAGTACTTTATTTACCTTTTCCCGGGTTGTGAGCAATGTCTCCTTCCCGTTTTTGGGATTGACGGCAAACAAAGAGTCGATGCCGGGTTTTATACATACGTCACCCCACCACTGCAAACCCGGCAGGTTCTCAGCGATACGATAGGTTGCGCCACCGGGAAGAAGGTCTTCCAGAGTGGGCATTTTCAAGTCTTGTGCCATAAGCTCCATTGAAGATAAAGCAGGTGTTGCCAGTAGCAATACCATGATTGCCTTACCGATTCTCTTTATGTTCATAGCTTTTAATTTTAACGGTTTCAGTCGTTATTCCGTTCGTTGTTCCGTTTCCGAAACTCTCCCGGTTTACGTTCTTTATTAAATTCTCGCTCTCTGTCAAATTCTCGCTTCGGTTTCCATTCTCCGTCTGCCGGTTTTCTGTATTCACGAGGCTTGAACTCCCGTTTATCATCCGATTTGAATTCTCTTCTCTCTCTCGGCTTGAATTCCCTTTTCTCTCCGGATTTAAACTCTCTTCTTTCTCCGGTCTTGAATTCTCTTTTTTCTCTTGCAGCGTAAGGTCTATACTCTTTATTACCCTCTTCGCTTTCCTGCTTTTTGAATTCTTTGTATTTTCCGTCGAAGATTTCGTATTTACGGAACTCACATTCCAGAGCACCGTTGAACAGAGGTATCTTGGCAGTAGGTTTCAATCCGATTTGATCGAAGCATTCTTCACGATAAGAAAGTATCCACGCGGTGTTGCCTGTAAACGCGTGTTTCAGCCGTTCGCCAATCATAGAGTATAAGCCCAGCAGGTCGTTGGTAGATATACGCTCTCCATAAGGCGGGTTGGTAATGATAACAGCCTTTTCCTTAGGTTGCTCAAACTGCTGGAAAGGTTGCAACTTCAGCGTTACGTCTTTGGATACGCCTGCTGCCTTGATGTTATGGGTTGCGATTTCGTTGGCTTTCGGGTTGTTGTCGTATCCGTATATCTTATGAGCGAATTCACGTTCCTGGCTGTCATCGTTATAAATCTTATCGAACAGCTCCTGGTCGAAATCAATCCATTTTTCAAAAGCAAACTCCTTACGGAATACGCCCGGTGCGATATTCCTGGCTATCAAGGCAGCTTCGATGGGGATTGTTCCCGAGCCGCACATCGGGTCTATCAGGTCACATTCTCCGTGCCAACCGCTCATTAATATCATGCCGGCTGCCAAAACCTCATTCAGAGGAGCTTCCACGGCTTCCTGACGATAACCGCGGCGGTGCAGAGACTCGCCGGATGAATCGAGAGAAAGAGTGCATTTGGTTTCTGCAATGTGAATGTTCAATAATACATCCGGCTTGCTGATGCGTACGGACGGGCGTTTGTCGTATGCATCCCGGAAATAGTCCACAATGGCATCCTTCACTTTGTAGGAAACAAATTTGGAATGGCGGAATTCCTCGCTGAACACAACTGCGTCTACGGCGAAAGTTTTATCTATATCCAGATAATCTTCCCAGTGGATTGCCTTGATCTGTTCATACACCTCATCGGCATTTTTCGCTACAAACTGTTTGATAGGTTTCAGGATGCGGATAGCGGTCCGCAGGCAGAAATTCGCCTTGTACATCATTTCCTTGTCGCCGCGGAATGATACCATACGACGTCCTATCTGTATCTCGTCTGCACCCAAAGAGGTCAGTTCCTGTGCCAATGTTTCTTCCAGTCCCTGGAAAGTTTTGGCAATCATTTCGAATGATTGTTCGCTCATCTACTTATTTATGATTTATAATTTATGATTTATTCCGGTATGATTTCATTTTTACTATTACGCATATGATATGGATTATAATTCTGAAATCATAAAATCTCTTACTTTTTTGCTTTGGTTTGTACTATTCTTGCGCCTGCGGGCACATCTTCCGTTACCCAGATGTTGCCGCCTACGGTAGCGTCTTTTCCAATGGTGATACGCCCTAATATGGTGGCATTGGAATAGACAATGACATTATCTTCCAGTATGGGATGGCGGGGTATGCCTTTGATGGGTTTACCGTCCTGGTCCAGCGGGAAACTTTTGGCTCCGAGGGTTACACCCTGGTATAGTTTTACGTTCTTGCCGATGATGCAAGTCTCGCCGATTACCACACCTGTACCGTGGTCTATCGTGAAATAACCGCCTATGGCAGCTCCCGGATGAATATCGATACCGGTTTCGCTATGGGCCATTTCGGTGATGATACGCGGAATGAGAGGCACGCCGAGTACCAACAGTTCGTGTGCTATGCGGTAATTGCTGATAGCGCGTATGGCCGGATAGCAACTGATAACCTCGCCAAACGAATGTGCGGCAGGGTCGCCGTTGTAAGCGGCTTCAACATCCGTAGCCAGTATGCGACGCAGTTCAGGTAAATGGCTGATGAACCGGGCGGCAATTGATGCGGCCTCCTCACGTTGAAGTTCGGTACAGCAACTGCATTCGTCATCACTGCCGAAACAGAGTCCTGCCAATATTTGCTCGGTCAGCAGGTCGAACAGTCTTTCTACATTGACTCCGATATGGTAAGTTACCGTACGGCTGTTGACCGTTGAATTTCCAAAATATCCGGGGAAGATAATGGCACGTGCAAGTTCGATAATATCGCACAATGCCTTAGCTGAAGGCAATGGATTGCCGTCCGTGTGCTGGTGAAACAGTCCTTTGTAGGATTCGCTTTCCGATAGCTCATCGACTGCCTGTGTCAGGATGTGAGTAAAATTAAGTGGACTCATTATGATATCCTTTATTAATAAAGTGGCTACAAAGGTATAAAATACTCACCAATTTTCCTACATATCCCTCATTTATAGTATGGATTTACCACATTTATGGTATTTTGAATGAACGGACTCCGCCGTACTTTTGTCTTATTGATAATTCACTGTAAGATATGAAAAAAATAGCACAACGCCTGACTGATTTAGTTGGCAATACTCCTTTGTTGGAGTTGAACAATTATGGTAAAAACAAGAACTTGAAAGCTCGTGTCATCGTCAAACTGGAATACTTTAATCCTGCGGGCAGCGTAAAGGACCGTGTTGCGCTGGCTATGATAGAAGATGCGGAAACGAAAGGGCTGTTGAAGCCCGGTGCAACGGTTATTGAGCCGACCAGTGGGAATACCGGGGTAGGGCTTGCCTTTGTGGCAGCTTCCAAAGGCTATAAATTGATTTTGACTATGCCGGATACCATGAGTACGGAACGTCGCAATCTGCTGAAAGCCCTTGGTGCGGAACTTGTTTTGACGCCCGGTGCAGACGGTATGAAAGGTGCTATAGCCCGTGCCGAAGAGTTGCAGGCAAGCACTCCCGGTTCACTGATTTTGCAGCAGTTTAATAATCGGGCTAACCCTGCCGTTCATGAGCGCACTACCGGACAGGAAATCTGGCAGGATACGGACGGGAAGGTCGATATATTCGTGGCCGGTGTAGGGACTGGCGGAACGGTGAGCGGCGTGGGTGCGGCTTTGAAGAAACATAACTCCCGGATACAAGTGGTAGCCGTAGAACCGGAAGATTCTCCGGTATTGTCAGGCGGAAAACCGGGCCCGCATAAGATTCAGGGTATCGGTGCAGGTTTTGTTCCGAAAAACTATAATAGTGCCGTGGTAGACGGAATTATGCAGGTATCCAATGATGACGCTATCCGTACCGGGCGGGAACTGGCGAAATACGAAGGCCTGTTGGTGGGGATTTCTTCGGGAGCGGCTGTCAGTGCTGCAACCCGGTTGGCGCAGTTGCCGGAGAATGAGGGTAAAAACATAGTAGTGTTGCTCCCTGATACGGGAGAACGCTATTTGTCGACGCTGTTGTATGCCTTTGAGGAATATCCCTTATGATGAGTTATGTGCTCAGTCCTATACAGAGACTACCTATGTGACTGAAGTATTCTGAGTATAGGACTGGGATACCTTGAATATGCAGGTTAGTGGCAATCAAACTTCGGGCAAAGTTTTTTGTAGAGATTATTTCAATTCACTCGGCCTCAGCCCGAACGATTTGCAGCTTATTTCATCTACTTTCACTTCCCATATTTTCACATTGCGTACAGCCGGTTCGGCGTAGCTACATGCATTGTCCGTATATTGCTTCATAAGCAGGTCGAGTATCCGTCGCTTTTCATCCATATCTTCTATGAAACGCACTTTGCCTTTACAGATAACGCTGCGGGATTTCATGCTGTAACTGCAAGCTATCTGTTTATGCATATACACCAGTTCGTGCCCTTCACAGAAGGTGATGCAGACCTGCGGATGCCGTGCCACCATTTCTACTTTACTTCCTTCGGGGCCCGAATGCAGATAAATAGTATCATTTTCCCAGGCAAAGTTCATAGGTATTACATACGGATTACCCTCTCCGTCGATAATCCCGACCGTACAATAAGGGCATTTACGGATGATATCTTCTATTTGCGAGCGGTTTGTAATAGTAATTGTCTTCATGTATGTGTAGGTAAGCTTTTGTAACTGACAATGATAATTCCGCCTATTCAACCAGTGCAAAGTCCAACTGCTTTTTCTCCAGGTTGGCGCGTGCCACCTTGATGGTGATAGCGTCGCCGAGGCTGTATGTGCGTTTCTTCCGTCGTCCGCGCAGGCAATAATTCTTTTCGTCGAACTCGTAGTAATCATCATCGAGGTCGCGGATAGGTATCATTCCTTCACATTTATTCTCGTTCAGCTCAACGTACAGTCCCCATTCGGTAACACCGGAAATAACGCCGTCGTAAGTCTGTCCCAGGCGTTCCGTCATGTATTCCACCTGTTTGTACTTGATAGAGGCGCGTTCCGCATTGGCAGCTATCTGTTCCATGCTGCTGGAATGCTCGCAGAGGGCTTCGTATTTCTGTTCGGAAACGCTTCGTCCGCCTAAATCCAGGTATTTGGTCAGCAACCGGTGCACCAGCATGTCCGGATAGCGTCGGATGGGAGAAGTGAAATGGGTGTAATAATCGAATGCCAATCCGTAGTGACCGATGTTGTGCACGGAATAGCGTGCTTTCTGCATGGCACGGATGGATACGGTTTCAATAAGGTTCTCCTCTTTCTTTCCCTGAATATCATCCAGCAGATGGTTGATGGATTTGGATACATCCGTTTTGGTTCCGCCGGTGCGCAGTTTGTAGCCGAAGCGGGCGATGAACTGTGCCAGGTTATCCAACTTTTCAGGGTCCGGAAGGTCGTGAATACGATAGGGGAATACTTTCGGCTTTTTGTTTTTGGGTACACGTCCTATTTTTTCCGCCACAGTGCGGTTGGCGAGTAGCATGAACTCTTCTACCAGTTTGTTGGCGTCTTTGGATTCCTTGAAATATACGCTGACAGGCTTGCCCTGCTCGTCAATCTCAAATTTCACCTCATAGCGGTCGAAGTTGATGGCGCCGGCGGTAAACCGTTTTTCACGCAATATCTTGGCAAGCGAGTCCAGTTTGAGGATTTCTTCCTTAAAGTCTCCCTCTTTGGTTTCGATAATCTGCTGCGCCTCTTCGTAGGTGAAGCGGCGGTCGGACTTGATAACCGTATGCACAATGCGCGAGTTCTTTACTTCTCCCTTGTCCGTCATCTCGAAGATGGCAGAGTAAGCCAGTTTCTCTTCATCGGGGCGCAGGGAACAGATGAAGTTACACAACCGTTCGGGCAGCATCGGGATGGTGCGGTCTACGAGGTAAACGGATGTGGCGCGTTTCTCGGCTTCTTTGTCGATGATGCTGCCTTCCGTTACGTAGTGCGTCACGTCGGCAATGTGTACACCCACTTCCCAAAGATTGTCCTTCAGTTTGCGGATGGACAAGGCATCGTCAAAGTCCTTAGCGTCTTTGGGGTCTATGGTAAAGGTGGTTACATTGCGGAAATCCTCACGTTTGGCATATTCTTCTGCGGGAATTTCGGCAGGTATCCTGTCTGCGGCTTTTTCCACGGATGCGGGGTAAACATACGGCAATCCGAATTCGGCCAGGATGGCGTGCATCTCGGTGGTGTTATCTCCGGCTTTCCCCAGAATGTCGATAACCTGACCGATAGGATTCTTTGCCTTGTCAGGCCATTCCACCACTTTGACGATGGCCTTGTCGCCTGTCTTTCCACCTTTCAGTTTCTCTTTGGGGATAAAGATATCATTGGCCAGCGTGCGGTTTTCCGTAACAAGGAAAGCATATGATTTGGCAACTTCCAATGTTCCTACGAAGGTATCGTTGGCGCGTTCCAGTATCTCGATGACTTCGCCTTCGGCTTCGCGTCCGCGGCGTTTGGCATAAAAGGCGATACGTACTTTATCGCCCGCCATGGCGTGTGCCGAGTTCCGTTCGGCAATGAAGATGGGGTCGCCGCCGCCTTCGGGTATGAATGAGTTCTTTCCGTTGCTCTTCCGTTGGAAAGTGCCGGTCATCTCCACACCATGATTGTTCAGTTTGTATTTATGCTTGTCCACTTCGGTGATGTAATCGTCATCCGACAGTTCGGACAGAATATCCATACACAGCATTTTCAGCGGGTGTGTAGTGAGATGCAGTTGTTCGAAAATGTATTTCAGGGACAGTACTTCGTCTTGTTTTACGTGGAAGAAGTCCAATAGTGCTTTGACGAGCTCTTTCTTCTTCATTCGCTTGCCGGCTTTTTTCTCTTTCTTTTCCTTTTTTGTCTTAGCCATAATCTGGTGTCTTTTTATCTTTCTTGCAAAGTAAACAAATAAATGTATTCACTCGTTCACTCCGGCTTCAAAATCTTTCTGTCTTACTGAAAATTATAAGGGAACGACCGGTCATAACGGATTTATGTACTATATTTGCAACAACTTAGAAAAACGTCATGGAAGTACAATCTATGGATAAGGAAGAGGTTGCGAGGGAAAAAGGCATTTACCGCGTAACGATTGTGGGGAGCGTAGTGAACTTCCTGCTGCTTCTGTTCAAGTTCTTTGCGGGCATCATGGGGCATAGTGCCGCCATGCTGGCGGATGCCGTACATTCGTTATCGGACTTTGTTACAGACATCATTGTCATTGTTTTTGTGCGTATCTCTTCCAAGCCGGAAGATGAGGGACACGACTACGGACATGGCAAATACGAGACTTTGGCAACTGCCATTATCGGCATAATATTGCTCGGCGTCGGTTTTGGGATTTTCTGGAATGGCGCTTCATCTATCTATCGGTTTCTTCACGGTGGTTCTTTGCAGGAACCGGGAATGCTGGCACTGATAGCGGCATTGGTGTCCGTTGCCTTTAAGGAAGCGCTTTATCGCTATACGGTGTTTAAGGGGAAGAGGTTGAATTCTCAGGCAGTGGTGGCCAATGCGTGGCATCATCGCAGTGATGCTCTTTCTTCCATAGGAACTGCCATAGGTATCGGCGGGGCTATTCTTTTGGGAAATCATTGGCGGGTGCTCGACCCGATAGCCGCGGTTGTTGTCAGTTTCTTCATCATGAAGGTGGCCGTAAAGTTATTGATTCCTTGCGTAGATGAGTTGCTGGAGAAATCGCTGCCCGCCGATGTGGAAAATGAAATTCAGAAGATTATCCTTTCTTTTCCCGGAGTAAGTTCGCCTCACCATTTGCGTACCCGCCGTATCGGGAATTATTACGCGATAGAGGTGCATGTGCGCATGGATGGAAAAATAACACTGGAAGAAGCACACCGTACGGCAACGGCCATTGAGAATACCTTGAAGGAACAGTTCGGTAAAGGCACTCATGTAGGTATTCATGTAGAGCCGGTGAAATGATGAGGCCGTACAGTAGGGGCGAAATGGTGAAGTAACGGGATACCGGGAGAAAATAATTCATAATTTATAAAATTCATAATTCATAACGTGGAATCGGTTTTAGTAACAGGAGCAAGCGGGTTTATCGGGAGTTTCATCGTGGAAGAGGCGTTGAGGCGGGGATTCGGCGTATGGGCAGGCATCCGTTCGTCCAGCAGCCGGGAGTATTTGCAGGACAAGAAGATACATTTTCTTGAACTCGACTTTGCGCATCCCGGTGAGCTTTGTGCGCAACTTTCCGGTCATAAGGAACTGTATGGTAAGTTCGATTACATTATCCACTGTGCCGGAGCTACAAAATGTGTAGATAAGAACGACTTCGAACGTGTGAACTACCGGCAGACCAAATGTTTTGTAGACACGTTGCGGGAGTTGGACATGATTCCCAGGCAGTTTGTCTTTATCAGTACCTTGAGCGTATTCGGTCCGATACGTGAAAAGACCTATACTCCGATTACGGAAAAGGATACCCCTGTGCCCAATACCGCCTATGGCCTTAGCAAACTGAAAGCGGAGAGGTATCTGCAAGGCATGTCGGATTTTCCTTACGTCATCTATCGTCCTACGGGTGTGTACGGACCGCGCGAGAAGGATTACTTCCTGATGGCAAAGTCTATCCGTCGGCACACGGACTTCTCCGTGGGTTTCCGCCGGCAGGATTTGACGTTTGTTTACGTCAAGGATATCGTGCAGGCTGTTTTCCTGGGGATAGAGAAACAAATATCCCGCCGCACCTATTTTCTGGCAGACGGCAAGGTGTACCGGAGCCGTGCTTTTTCCGACCTGATACGGAAAGAACTGGGGAATCCGTTTGTAATTCGTCTGAGATGTCCGTTAATTATATTGAAAGTTGTATCTTTGCTCGCCGAATATTGGGCGAAACGCCGGAATACCACCAGTACGCTCAATTCGGACAAGTATAGAATAATGAAACAACGCAACTGGCAATGCGATATAACTCCGACTGTCGAGGAATTGGGCTACAGTCCCGAATATGACCTGGAACGGGGAGTGAAGGAAACGATTGCCTGGTATAAAGATAAAGGATGGCTTTAGACTTATTCAAGAGAGTAGAAACCCGTAAAGGGCTTTTTGCGGTAGAGAAGATTACGCTGATATATAATCTGCTGACTTCCATACTCATACTGTTTCTTTTCCAAGAAATGGATCATCCGGTGCAGATGCTTGCAGACCGCGCTGTGATTGCAGGCATGACGTTTTTGCTGATGTATCTTTACCGGCTTGCGCCCTGCAAGTTTTCCGCCTTCATCCGCATCGTTATCCAGATGTCGTTGCTCTCCTACTGGTATCCCGACACATTCGAGTTCAACCGTATCTTCCCCAACCTGGACCATGTTTTCGCTTCGGTCGAGCAATGGATATTCGGCGGACAGCCTGCCGTATGGTTCTGTCTGCGTTTTCCGCAGATGTGGGTGAGCGAACCGTTCAATATGGGTTATTTCTTCTACTATCCGATGATACTTCTGGTAGTGGTGTGGTATTTTCTCTACCGCTTCGACCTTTTTGAGAAAGTGTCGTTCGTGATAGTCACCGCTTTCTTCATCTACTACCTGATATATATCTTCGTGCCGGTGGCAGGGCCGCAGTT
The DNA here is from genome assembly GCF_025147325.1 of Bacteroides stercoris ATCC 43183. NCBI lineage: Bacteria > Pseudomonadati > Bacteroidota > Bacteroidia > Bacteroidales > Bacteroidaceae > Bacteroides > Bacteroides stercoris. The sequence goes on along the minus strand of NZ_CP102262.1, from coordinate 717,542 downwards.
CTATTTTCCGGCTATCGGCGGGGATAACGTGGGGCAGGGGATATTCCCGGCTATCGGCGATTACTTCAACCACAACCAGGAGCTGCTGCCCGGTCCGGGATATGAACACGGATTCTTTTATAATCTGGTGGAAAGCTCGCAGCAAGTGGGCGAGCGTCCGACGGCGGCATTCCCCAGTTCGCATGTCGGCATGTCCACCATCCTGATGATTATGGCATGGCGGGGCAGCAGGCGTTTGTTTGCCTGCCTGCTTCCTTTTTATCTGCTGCTGTGCGGGGCTACGGTGTACATACAGGCGCATTACCTGATTGATGCCATTGTGGGCTTTTTCTCTGCCATTGTGCTCTATGTGGTGGCAACGTGGATGTTCAAGCGGTGGTTTGCGCAGCCGATGTTCAAATGATGCCAGTCCCTGACTCATTGTCTTTCACTCCCTGACTGAATGAGGTTCGCTCGGCGGATGATTGCCGACCCATAGAAAAGCAGGGCACTCTTTTGGTTGGGGTTGTAAGATAATTTAAACTATATCAGTTTTTCTATTTCGTTGAAGATACGGTACAGTTCCTCTTTTGTCTCTGCCCGCAACATGGCGATGCGCGTTTCCCGGAAGTTAGGGATACCCTTGAACAGCGGGCTTGCTGCCAAGTGGCGACGTACGTGCAGGATACCTCTCCGTTCGTCCAGCAGTTTTACGCTGTCTTCCACTTCCTGCCGGAGTACATTCAGTTTCCATTCGGAACTGAGGGGCGGTATCTCTTCACCCGTCTCCAGATAATGTTTCACTTCCTTGAATATCCAAGGGCGGCCGAAGCTGGCGCGGCCTATCATAACGGCGTCCACCCCGTAGCGGTCGAAGCACTCTTTGGCCCTTTGAGGGGTGGTGACGTCACCGTTGCCGATGATGGGGATGTGCATGCGCGGATTGTTTTTGACTTCACCAATCAGTGTCCAGTCTGCTTCACCCGTATACATTTGGGCGCGGGTGCGGCCGTGAATGGTAAGGGCGGCAATGCCGCAGTCCTGCAGTTGTTCTGCCAAATCTACGATAATCTTGCTGCCGGCATCCCAGCCGAGACGGGTTTTTACGGTCACGGGTATCTTTACGGCATCTGCCACGGCACGGGTTATCTCCAGCATCTTGGGGATATTCTGCAACATTCCCGCACCGGCTCCTTTGCCGGCCACACGTTTTACGGGGCAGCCGAAATTGATGTCCAGTATGTCCGGGCGCGCCTGCTCCACGATACGTGCCGCCTCTACCATAGTGTCCGTATCTTTGCCGTATATCTGTATGGCTACGGGGCGCTCTTCGTCACTGATGTTCAGCTTCTGTTCGGTCTTGCTGACGGAACGTATCAGCGCGTCGCTCGACACAAACTCGGTGTACACCATATCCGCTCCGAAACCTTTGCACATCAGTCGGAAAGCGGGGTCGGTCACATCTTCCATGGGGGCAAGCAATATGGGGTGCTTGCCGAGGTCTATATCTTTAATCTTCATAATCTGACGGGATTTGCCTGCAAAAGTACGGAAAAAGCCTGTTTCATTCGCTATGCAGGAGTGAAATCCTTGAAAGAATATACAGCTTCTTCCTTAAATCTGTATATTTGCACTATTCATTCACTTAACAACAGAAATAATTATGAAAAAGAGTTTGCTTTCAGTCGCATTGTGCGTGATGACACTGCTCATCGGCATTTCCCCTGTTTCTGCACAAGGGCAGAATAAGGAATATCAGGAAACGTTGCATAAAATGCTGTTGCTTTCCGGCGGTCTGGCCACTGTGGATACGATGGTTCCGCAGATAATCGGCATGATGAAGCAGCAGTCCCCCTCTGTATCGGAGGCCACGTGGAACGCAGTAATGGAAAAGGCAAAGCAGTTTTTCAGCGATAATCTGGTGAAGGTGTATGTGCCCATCTATCAGAAACACCTGACATTGGACGACCTGAAGAAGATTGTAGCCTTCTACGAATCTCCGGTGGGCAAGAAGCTGGGAGCGGCTACTCCAGCCATTACAATGGAAGGGATGACGGCAGGCCAACAGCTTGGCATGGAACTTGTGACACTGATTCAACGGGAATTAGATGCGCACGGTAATAAATAATTGCATCATTAAATTTCATATTGGATGAATTCTACTACTTTGAACGATTTTGAAATCATGGCTCCGGTAGGCTCGCGCGAGTCTCTTGCCGCAGCTATCCAGGCGGGTGCGGACTCTATTTACTTCGGTATCGAAAACCTGAATATGCGTGCCCGTTCCGCCAATACCTTTACCATTAACGATTTGCGGGAGATTGCCCAAACCTGTGATGAGCATGGTATGAAAAGTTACCTTACGGTAAATACCATTATCTACGATAACGATATCTCCCTGATGCGAACCATTGTGGATGCGGCAAAAGCGGCAGGTATCTCGGCGGTGATTGCAGCCGATGTGGCTGTGATGAGCTACGCCCGGCAGATAGGACAGGAGGTGCATCTGTCCACGCAACTGAATATTTCGAATGTGGAGGCTTTGCGTTTCTATGCCCAATTTGCCGATGTGGTGGTGCTGGCGCGCGAACTGAATCTGGAGCAGGTGGCGGAAATCTACCGTCATATCTGTGAAGAGAATATCTGCGGACCGAGCGGTGAGCGGATACGTATCGAGATGTTCTGCCACGGCGCTTTGTGCATGGCGGTATCGGGCAAGTGCTATCTTTCGCTGCACGAGATGAACCATTCGGCCAACCGGGGAGCCTGTATGCAGGTATGCCGCCGCTCGTATACGGTGCGCGACAAGGAAACGGATGTGGAACTGGATATAGACAACCAGTACATTATGTCGCCCAAAGACCTGAAAACCATTCATTTCATGAACAAAATGCTAGATGCAGGCGTGCGTGTGTTCAAGATTGAAGGACGCGCCCGCGGTCCCGAGTATGTGCGTACGGTGGTGGAATGTTATAAGGAGGCCATTCGCTCCTATGTGGAAGGCACGTTTACCGACGAAAAGATAGCTGCCTGGGACGAGCGCCTGAAAACCGTGTTTAACCGTGGTTTCTGGGACGGCTATTATCTGGGGCAGCGCTTGGGCGAATGGACCCGGAACTACGGTTCTGCCGCTACCGAACGTAAGATTTATGTCGGCAAGGGTATCCGTTACTTCTCGAATATCGGCGTGGCGGAGTTCTTGGTGGAAGCCGCCGAAATCAATGTCGGCGACAAGCTGCTGATAACGGGACCGACAACGGGAGCCGTATTCACTACATTGGAAGAAGCGCGCGTGGATCTGAAACCCGTGCAGACGGTGAAAAAAGGGCAGCATTTCTCGATGAAAGCGGATAAAATACGTCCCAGCGACAAACTCTACAAACTGGTTTCCGTAGAGGAGCTCAAGCGGTTCAAAGGTTTGGATATCGAGAATAAACGCGGTTAATTATCAAATGGTAAATTGTTAAATTGCAGGTATTATAATGAACTATATTTATGAACTGAAAATGAAGGTCCGCGACTATGAATGCGACCTTCAGGGTATTGTCAACAATGCCAACTACCAGCATTATCTGGAGCATACGCGGCACGAGTTCCTGTTGAGTACGGGTGTCAGCTTTGCCGCACTCCACGAACAGGGGGTAGATCCAGTGGTAGCACGCATCAATATGGCTTTCAAGACACCGTTGAAAAGCGGTGATGAGTTCGTATCGAAGCTGGCAATGAAGAAAGAAGGCATCAAGTATGTATTCTACCAGGATATTTTCAGGGCAAGTGACAATAAAGTGGCCATCAAGGCAGTGGTTGAAACGGTATGTGTGGTAAACGGACGTTTAAGCGACAGCGAGTTATTCGATAACGTCTTTGCCCCCTACCTCGACCATGAATAAGGACGAACGTCTTTGCAGTATAGCTCTTACGCTCTGTCCCGGTATAGGACATATCGGGGCAAAGCGTTTAATAGATGCCATAGGTAGCGCCGTTGACGTTTTCGGGTATCGTAAGGAATTGCCGGAACGTCTGCCCGGCGTGAATTCCTCGATAATTACGGCTCTTGACTGTCCTGCCGCTTTTCTTCGTGCCGAACGTGAAATGGAGTTTGTGGAAAAGAACCGCCTGACTTGTCTTACTTTGCGGGATGAGGCCTATCCTTCCCGTCTGCGGGAATGTGAGGATGCGCCGATTGTCATGTTTTTCAAGGGAAACACTGATTTTAACCGTTTACATGTTATCAATATGGTAGGTACGCGCCGTGCAACGGAGTACGGCAAACGGTTTTGTACGGATTTCGTGCACGATTTATCCGTGCTTCTCCCTGATGCCCTGATAGTGAGCGGTCTCGCCTACGGCATTGATATTCATGCACATCGTGCCGCCCTGGCCGATAATATGTCTACTGTTGCCGTTCTGGCTCACGGTTTGGACCGTATCTATCCTTCTGTACATCGTAAGACGGCTGTCGATATGTTGGTCAACGGCGGTTTGCTTACCGAGTTCTTATCCGAAACTACTCCGGACAGGCATAACTTTGTCAGCCGTAACCGTATTGTGGCAGGTATGTGCGATGCGACGATTGTTGTGGAATCTGCCGCTAAAGGCGGTTCTTTGATTACAGCGGATTTGGCCGACGGCTATCACCGTGATTGCTTTGCCGTGCCCGGGCGGGTGACGGATGCCGCTTCTATCGGCTGCAACCGGTTGATACGGGATAATAAGGCTGCGCTTGTACAGAGTGCCGAAGAGTTCGTAAAAACAATGGGGTGGGCGAGTGCAGAGCCTGCTGCCAAAGCAGCCGGTATCCAGCGCAATCTGTTTCCGGAACTGACGGATGAGGAGGAGCTGGTGGTGCGTATACTGACTCATCAGGGAGACTTGCATATCAATGCGCTGGTAGTGGAGGCGGACATACCCGTAAACCGTATGAGCGCCTTGCTTTTCGAACTGGAGATGAAAGGGGTGGTAAAGGCATTGGTTGGAGGAGTATATTGCTTATTGGCATAAAAAAAGGAGTACCGCTGTACTCCAACCTTTGTTAACCTTAAATCTAATACTATGAAAAAAATCACGTAACAAATGTATAGCTTCTTCATATATTTCCCAAATATTTACTCTTTTTCTGAATTTCTTTTAGTTTTCTTTTGCGAATATTTACTGTTTTCGTGCACGCTTGGACATCTTGACTTAAATAAAGTGTATATAATGACTATATGATAACTATCGGATAAGCGAGGCTTGCTGTTGGGGCTTTTCGTGGAATATTCCGGTTCTTTGTCTGTATTGGAAGTAGCATAAGTTGCAAAAAACTTCCAATCGTTTCACAGAATCTTCCAAGTTGCTAAATGAGTTGGTTTTTCTGTATCTTCTTTAATTTTAATGGTTTATTTTTGGCTTTGTACAAAGCAAAGTTATGGTGAACCGTATCTATATAGTAACTCTTATAATACTCTTTTTTTTATCAGTGGGAAGAGCATCTGTACGGGCGGACATATTGATGGTTGTAAACAGTGTAATGCTGGACTCGGTTATAAAACCGGACGAATGGAGAGAAGTATATCGGTGGGTACTCGCTGATAAGAATGTGCCGGACAGGAAAGAGGTTTTGATGTTAATCCGGTATCATTATGGGAATTTCGGCAAATTGACGGAACTGTTGTTCTATCTGAACGAAGGCAAGGCCTGTAAATATCTGTTGCAGTTTGTTTTTCCGCGGATAGGCAGCTATACGGTACATTCGAAGGAGTTTCCTATTGCCGGAATACGGATGCCGGAGAAGGCACTGCCGGTAATGTCTGCCGGTAGCGGAGAACTGGTTCCGACTGCGTTCCCTGAGAAAAGAAAAAGGCTGGGACCATCACATAAGGTTATGGTAGCTCTGAAGAATAATATGATATATGATTTGGCGTTGGCTCCGAATGTGGAAGTTGAGTTTTCGACAGGAAAGAGGTGGTCTTTGAATACTGAATATAAATGTCCTTGGTGGTTGAACTGTCGGAACGGCTTTTGTTATCAGCTTCTTTCGGGAGGTGTGGAAGTACGCTGTTGGCTGGGCAACAGAAATCTGTGTAACAGATTGACAGGGTATTTTCTGGGGCTATATACCGAGGGAGGAGTATATGATTTTCAGTTGAAAGAAGAGAGTGGCATTCGCGGTAAGTATTATATGACTTCGGGGCTGAGCTGCGGATATGCACGCAGAATAACCGGGCACCTTGCAATCGAGTGCAGTTTGGGAATAGGTTATTTGACAACGGAATACTGTAAATATACCTCTTATAAAGGGGAATTAGTCCGAACTAATGGAGGACACTTTCATTTTGTGGGTCCTACAAAGGTAGCGGTCTCTTTAGTATGGCATATAACGGCAGGACAATGAATGTGGTGGAAAATATCAGATATAATGTACCGTTGCCTCTGTTCTGTCTGTTGATAATCCTGTCAGGGTGCAATTTCAGGGAGGTGCTGGACGATTATCCTGTCAGTGGCGTACAGATAACGCTGGACTGGACGGGAGTTGCGGAGAATTTGCCGGAGACCGTGCGGGTAATATTTTATCTGAAAGATGCCGAAGGGCGGAAAGTAGACGGCTATTTGCCGGCTGCCGGCGGGGAAATGAAAGTACCGCCCGGCCATTATGCAATGATAGTTTACAACTATAATACGGAATGTGTCTGCATAGAAGGCGATGAGTGCTATGGTACTATCAGGGCATATACGGAACGGTGTATTGGAATGGATGCCGGAGAGGATATGATTTGGTCGCCGGACGATTTCTACGTTGTGGCGTTGGATGATGTGGAAATAGCAAAAAGCGAAGCGGCTATGGTGATGAAACTGAAACCGGAACGGGTAGTAAGCAGTTATTCGTTTGCCGTGAAGGTGGATGGTGTAGAAAATATATCGGCTGTTGTGTGCTACGTCAGCGGGTTGAATGGCGGTTATTTTCTCGGTAGAAGGCTGTGTACACTTGCAGAAGTGCCCGTTTATGTGGAGAATGATTGTAAAAACGGACTGTTGCAGGGGCATTTTTCGCATTTCAGGCTTCCGAAAAGTGCGGATACGCGGGGCGATAGTCCGGTAGTGCTGACCATCAGGATTATCAAGGTGGATAAGCAGGTACAGGAGATACAGGTTGATATCAAAGAGCTGATAACACCTCCGACCTCCGGTGAGGAAGAAGAAATACAGCCTGCTCCTGATGGGGAAATACATATTGAGGTGCCTGTTCCCGATGGACAGATTACGGTAGAGGTGGATAAGGAAGAAGGTGGAAATAGCGGTATCGGAGGTGATATAGGTGATTGGGATGATGAAACGAATGTGGATATAATCGTGTAGAAACAAGATAAGCAATTAATATATTAACTAAAAACAAATGGTTATGAGAAAAATTTTATTGGTGGCTTTAACAGCCGCAGCAATGGTAAGTTGCTCTGAAAATGAAGGGTTTGAGAATGAAAGTACAATGAACCGGATTAAATTCGGGACAGTGGTGAAGACCGGAACAAAGACATTGGTTGCCACTACTGAGAATTTCAGTAAGTTTACTGTAAGCGCTTATAAAACAACAGATGACATGGGAGGAACTGTACAGTTGAATACGGGGTTTATGGATGATATAGAAGTTGATAAATCAAGCGGGGAATGGAAGTATAAGGGCGATTACTACTGGCCTGCCTCCGGTAAATTGCAATTTTTTGCTACCTCACCGGCGCAAACTTTGGATATTACTACTGCTGCCGGTTATCCGAAATTCGAGTATGCGGTGAAGGCGGTTGACAGTCAGGAAGATCTGGTTGCTGCCAACGTAATAAATCAGGTAAAGTCTGAGTCAGCCATTTCTCTTCCTTTCCAGCATCTTCTGACGCAGGTGAACTTTACAATCAAGGGTGATGTTGCCGATTTTATTTATACCGTATCGAAATTGGTGATTAAAGGTGCAAAGGATAAGGCTACTTTTACTTTTGACGGAAGCAGCACTGTGGGGGCTTGGAGTAACCTGGCAGAGTCTGCTTCGGGCGTGACATACGAATACACCGGCACTCCCGTATCCGTTACTCCGACTGCTGCAGAACCTGATGCTTTTACTGCTTTTGAGACTTCCGGCAATGCTTTGTTTATGCTGATGCCTCAAGACGACCTGACAGGCGTTACTTTGGAGATTACCTATACTGCTGCACCGAAAGATAAATCAAGTGAGTATACCTGGAACGATACCAAGGTCGTTAACCTTACAGGCAGTTGGGGCATGGGCAAGAATATTCGGTATACATTGACGCTGACCAACAATGCTACTCCTATTAAGTTTACTCCGAATGTTGGCATATGGACCAATGAGGACGGAACATTCACCGGGCTATAAGAGTTTGATATAAGAGTCCTGTTGATTTCATAATATTTTGATTCTTCCCCGAAAACGTTTTTAAAGTTTTCGGGGAATATGTTTTTTTGTTGGCTGCTAATGTTTATTTTTGCCAGAGCAAACAAACAAAACATTCTATCCTGTCATGTACGACTCTCCCGCTTGTGAAGCGGTTAACGCCGATTGCCTGAAATGCCCCAAGGCTGTGGACAATCTTATCTTATACGCCTCTCATAGTAGAGGGTTTCACTTTATTATGCCCAAGTGCGATAACAATATCATTATGTTTCTTTTAAAAGGTGAGGCTCTTGTCAACAGTGAAGAATATGCAGGCGTGACGTTGTATGCCGGTGAGTTTATTCTGCAGGCTGTCGGTTCAAAATACGAAGTGCTTGCCATGACCGATGTAGAGTGTGTATGCTATCGTTTTTCCCAGCCGGAATCTTTTTGTGAAGGACGTTTTCAGCATATCGCAAAAGATGTGGTTCCACCTCTTATCTTTTTTCCGTTGAAAATATGCTCTGAACTGAATTTTTTCTTGGAAGCTTCGAAGTCTTATCTGGTTGAGGGGAAGATTTGTAGGGAGCTACTGCAATTTAAGCAGAAAGAACTTGCGTTTATCCTGTGGCGTTACTATTCGGATTATGAGCTTTCCATGCTGGTGCATACGTTATCGAAATACACGGATAGTTTTCAGTATTTCGTACTTAAGAATCATGATAAGGTCAAGACGGTTGAAGAATTTGCCGAATTAGGGGGATATACAGTGACGACTTTCCGCCGTATCTTTACTTCTGTATTCCATCAGCCTGTATACGAGTGGATGCAGGAACGCAGAAAAGAAGGCATTCTTTATGAACTTCGGCATACAAACTTTACAATCTCTGAAATTTGTTATAAATATGGCTTTGAATCTTTATCTCATTTCTCTAATTTCTGCAAGAAGAATTTTGGGTTGTCTCCCCGTAATTTAAGGAAAGAGGTTGAGAAGCCATCTTTATCTGCACCCCAGGATTCTATGTTTTTGTCTGTTTAACCTGCTTGGGATATCAAGCTGTTTCCATAATTTCTTATCATAAAAAAACTCCTCTACCGGTTTTCCCGATAGAAGAGTTCTTGTGATATTAATCAAATGCAGAAAGTACGGTTAGTCTTTCAATTTTGCGGTAATGAAGTCGCGGTTCAGACGTGCGATGTTGCTGATAGAGACATTCTTCGGACATTCGGCCTCACAAGCACGGGTGTTTGTACAGTTACCGAAACCGAGTTCGTCCATTTTGCTCAACATGGCTTTGGCACGGCGCAATGCTTCCGGTTTGCCTTGAGGAAGCAGGTTCAACTGGCTTACCTTAGCGGAAACGAACAACATGGCGGAACCGTTCTTACAAGCGGCTACACAAGCACCGCAACCGATACAGGAAGCGGCATCCATGGCTTCATCGGCGATGGGCTTCGGAATCAGGATAGCGTTGGCATCCTGAGGAGCACCTGTACGTACGCTGACATAACCGCCTGCCTGCATAATCTTGTCGTATGCAGTACGGTCTACCATCAAGTCTTTGATTACCGGGAAGCCGGCAGAACGCCAGGGTTCTACGGTAATGGTGTCGCCGTCGTTGAAGCGGCGCATATAGATTTGGCAGGTAGTGGCTCCTGTTGCAGGACCGTGCGGATGTCCGTTGATGTAAAGAGAACACATACCGCAGATACCTTCGCGGCAGTCATGGTCGAATACAACCGGTTCTTTACCTTCACTGATGAGCTGTTCGTTCAGAATATCCAGCATTTCGAGGAATGAGGTATCGCCCGGAATATCTTTCATTTGGTATGTTTCAAAAGCGCCTTTTGCTTTCGGACCCTTCTGGCGCCATACCTTGAGCGTAAATGATATATTTTTATCCATTTTCTTTAATTCTTTAAATGTTCAACTTCCCGATTAGCTCTTGTAGTTACGAGTCTGTACCTTGATTGCTTCGTATACCAGAGGTTCTTTCAGCAATACCGGTTCTTTTTCGTCTGAACCCTGGTATTCCCAGCAGGCAACGTAGAAGTAGTTTTCGTCATCGCGCTTGGCTTCGCCTTCTTCTGTCTGGTACTCTTCGCGGAAGTGACCGCCGCAGCTTTCGTTACGGTTCAAGGCATCGTATGCTACGAGTTCGCCCATTGTGATGAAGTCGTACAGACGGATAGCCTTGTCGAGTTCGACGTTCATGCCTTCTTTCTCGCCGGGGATGAACAACTCTTTCTCGAATTCGTTGCGGATTTCCTTCAGTCTCTTCAAGCCTTCTTTCAAGCCCTCTGCAGTACGTCCCATACCTACATATTCCCACATTACGTGGCCCAGTTCCTTATGGATAGAGTCTACAGACTTCTTACCCTTGATGTTCATCATCCAGTCGATTTTGTCCTGAATGGCTTTTTCTGCCGCTGCGAACTCAGGCAGGTCGGTAGAGAAGCGGGGAACGGTAATCTGGTCGGCCAGGTAGTTCTGGATAGTATAAGGCAATACGAAGTAACCGTCTGCCAGACCCTGCATCAATGCGGAAGCACCGAGGCGGTTGGCGCCGTGGTCCGAGAAGTTACATTCACCGATGGCGAACAAGCCCTTGATAGAAGTCATTAGTTCGTAGTCTACCCAGATACCACCCATTGTATAGTGGATAGCCGGATAAATCATCATCGGGTTTTCGTACGGGCTGACATCTGTGATTTCTTCGTACATGTCGAAGAGGTTGCCGTAACGCTGTGCAACCACATCTTTGCCCAAACGGTTGATAGCTTCGGAGAAGTCGAGGAATACGGCAAGACCTGTATTGTTCACGCCATAACCCTTGTCGCAACGTTCTTTGGCAGCACGGCTGGCAACGTCACGCGGAACGAGGTTACCGAATGCCGGATAACGGCGCTCCAGGTAGTAGTCGCGGTCTTCTTCGGGAATATCTTTTCCTTGCAGTGTACCTTCCTGCAACTTCTTGGCATCTTCCAGTTTCTTCGGAACCCAGATACGTCCGTCGTTACGCAAAGATTCGGACATCAAAGTCAGTTTGGACTGCTTGTCGCCGTGAACGGGGATACAAGTCGGGTGAATCTGTACGTAAGCGGGGTTGGCAAACCAGGCTCCTTTACGGTAGCAGGCCATGGCAGCGGAACAGTTGCAAGCCATTGCATTGGTAGAGAGGAAGTATGCGTTGCCGTAACCGCCGGTAGCGATAACCACAGCGTGAGCGGCAAAACGTTCCAGCTTACCTGTTACGAGATTCTTGGCGATGATACCGCGGGCACGTCCGTCGATGATGACAACGTCTTCCATTTCATAACGCGTGTACAGTTTCACCGTACCCACGTTTACCTGACGGCTCAGTGCGGAGTAAGCTCCCAGCAGCAATTGCTGTCCTGTCTGTCCTTTGGCGTAGAATGTACGTGATACCTGTGCACCACCGAATGAACGGTTGTCGAGCAAGCCGCCGTATTCGCGTGCAAAAGGAACACCTTGTGCAACACACTGGTCGATGATGTTGTTGGAAACCTCGGCCAGACGGTAAACGTTTGCTTCGCGGGCACGATAATCACCACCTTTTACCGTATCGTAGAACAGACGGTAAACGGAGTCGCCGTCGTTCTGGTAATTCTTTGCAGCATTGATACCACCTTGCGCAGCGATAGAGTGTGCGCGGCGCGGAGAGTCCTGAATGCAGAAGTTGAACACTCTGAAACCCATTTCACCGAGAGAAGCGGCAGCGGAAGCGCCGGCAAGTCCGGTTCCTACTACGATGATGTCCAAACGGCGTTTGTTGGCAGGGTTTACTAATTTTTGGTGAGCTTTATAGTTGGTCCATTTCTCAGCCACCGGTCCTTCCGGTATTTTAGAATCTATCTTAGTCATAATGCTATTACAATTTAATCATTTACAATAATTTATCAGCAAGCGCCGCTGCACATCAGTGATTTGATGAAGAATACGACAACTACCAGAGCGAAGCATACAACAACGATAGTGGAGTAGATGTTGGAGATACATTTCCAACGGTTGATCCATACTTTGTTGTTCCAGCCCAAAGACTGCATGGAGCTCCAGAAACCGTGAGTCAGGTGGAACCACAATGCACCCAGCCAAATGAGGTAAAGCACTACGAATACCGGGTTGGAGAAGGTGTTCTGAATGTGATAGACACCGTTGGCAGCGTAAGCCAGCGTGAGCATGTCGGCATGTGCGCCCATGTTGTGCATCAGTTCGGGGAGCTGCATCTTTGCCCAGAAGTTAACCAGGTGCAGACCGAGACCTACGATTACCACGATACCCAGTACGAGCATGTTTTGAGAGGCCCATTCCACGGTTTTAGGCTTGTCTACTACTGCATAACGCTCGTTACCGCGCGCTTTGCGGTTTTGCATCGTCAGCCAGAAAGCGTAGATGATGTGGATGATGAACAGGGCAGCCAGACCTACGGTAGCTACCAGCGCGTACCAGTTTGCTCCCAAGAACTCACAAACCATGTTATAGCCATTGGCCGAAACCAATGCAACAAGGTTCATCGCCATGTGAAATGTCAGAAACAGGATAAGGGCGATACCGGTAACACTCATCACCACTTTCCTTCCTACAGATGAATTACTTAACCACATAAATGATTGAATTTAAATTATTTAATAGTTAGAAAATATATTCTTAAAAGCTCGTCAGACTAATATCCTGCAAAAATAGAGGAAATACCTTGATTAAACAAGGAATTAAAGAAATTATTCCGTAATGAGCGGGTAGCAAGATTGCCGGGCGAATCAGCGGTGTCATTCGTCCTCTTGTTCCTTGTTATGTTCTTTACAGATAATAGTTATGTTTTCGCCGTTGGCAGTACGTTTGCGCAGAGCGCGCGGGGTGTCGCCGAAAGAGTCTTTGCAGAAATGGGCAAAGTGTGATAATGAATCGAATCCGTATCGGGTGCTGATTGTGGAGATGCGTTGCTTGGTGTGTTGCAGGTCGTTTAAAATGCCCTCGCGTTTTTTGTCCAGAATCCATTCGTATACAGGTACGCCATACATGTTCTTGAATAATCGGCGGAAAGTGGTTGTGGTATATCCGCCAAGGTGGGCAAACTCTTCTACGTTTTTCACTTTATCGTAGTTCTGCATGACGAAATAGTGGAAACTTTCTGTATATGTACTGATTGGATAGAAGAAAGTGGAGACTTGCTGGATTGGGTAGTAGCAAGTCAGGATATAAATTATCTCCTGGCATTTAACGTCAAGATACCTGCTGCACGTGTTCGGCTGCTCCCTGAAATATTCCGTTAAATCTCCGAATAATCTTTCCAGTTTAGGAATGATGGGCAAAGGAGTATAGGTCAGAGGGGCATAAGCCCTTTCAAGTATGTCTTTGTAGCGTTCTTCACAGAGGAGAGGAAGTTCGGTGAATCGGTAGGTAAAATATTCAACATCGGTTAGCGCCAGCAATTCTACTTTGGAGCCGATAGCTTGCAAGATACATTGGCGGGCCTGCAGAGTAGTGCCGGGATATTCCTCGCTATTGACAAGCAACTCGCCTTTCAATATAAATATTATACAATTTTGTGTACACTTTTCGGCAGGGAAATGCTGTCCTTTAGGATATTGGCTATATATCAATACTCCTTGGGATGTTTTAGGACATAGTGCACAATCAATTTGCCGAGAGCAACAACTATTTAATGCCATGAATAGATATGTGAATTGTATTAATATGTAAATTGTGGCAACAAAGATAAGATAATTTTGCGAATACTCTAAGGATTTCGGCTATCTTTGCGCCAAACTAATAGATAGGTTTTATGAGAAGAACCATTTTTTTTGTATTTTTTATTTCCTTTGTTGTATCAAATCTCTTTGCACAGAATTGGGATATTAATACCTTACATCGGGTTAATGGCTGGGATAATAAATTTGTCCGTAATTACAATAAATTTATTTCCCGTTCGGAGCCTTATGTGGCCATTGGTGTCCCGGTAGCTATGGCTTTGACGGCATGGGCTAAAAAGGACAAGGGCTTGTTGAAGGATGCCGTATACGTCGGAACAAGTGTGGCGGGTGCTTTTGTGGTGGCGTATGGTATGAAATATCTTGTCGACCGCGAACGTCCGTATGAACGCTATCCGGATAGGGTACATCCGTATAGCCATGAGAGCAGTCCTTCATTTCCCTCCGGGCATACCGCATCGGCTTTCGCACTTGCCACTTCTCTGTGCATAAAATATCCTAAGTGGTACGTAATAGCCCCTTCTGCCTTGTGGGCTTGTTCCGTCGGAGTGTCCCGTATGAATGAGGGTGTACATTATCCCTCGGATGTACTGGCAGGTGCGGCTATCGGTGCAGGCTGTGCGATTGTGAATATCTATGTAAACCGCTGGCTGAACCGCTGGTTGTTTGGAAAGTGATAAGGTTATAACCTTACCACTTTTTCATAACCACTTTTTCATACGCTCCTTCATTTAGAACTTTCAGGGCTTGTAGTACGCTGCTGTCCGTAGTATTCATTATCTGGAAGTATTCATTCATATCCCACAGGTCGCGGGCTATCAACGCTTTTAGTTGCGTCTTGATGAGCGGCAGGGACTTCCGGTATTGCTTCTCGTCGAACTTAATCTTTTCTTGTTCCGCAAGAGTCTGCATGTTTGCTAATATCTCATCGCTGATTTCGAACTTATCGTTGAACGTTTCGAATTTCTTATATTTGCTTTGCAACTCTTTCCGATGGCTTTCTATAAATTTCATAGTTGTCTTGATAACGACACCTTTAGCAACGATATTCCGATGATAATCTGTGTATTGGGTGGTATCTATCGGCACGAAGAAGTCGGGCATGATACCGCCACCGCCATAAACGGTGCGCGCTAATTTTTTTGTCTGGTACTTCAGGGAATCGGGGAAATGTATGCTGTCGGCATGCATTAATTCGCCATGATTAAAGCGGTCTATCAATTCCTGGTTGTATTTTTCCAGATTATTTTCCCCGCTAAGCGTGCCGTCCGGGTTGGCGGTCTTGTCATAAGGCTTCTGTATGCAACGGCCGGAAGGAGTATAGTAGCGGGCAATGGTCAGGCGTATCATAGAGCCGTCCGGCAGGTCGATAGGGCGTTGCACCAATCCTTTGCCGAAAGTGCGCCGGCCTACGACTACACCTCTATCCCAATCCTGAATGGCTCCGGTTACGATTTCACTGGCGGATGCGGAATATTCATCCACCAGAACGACGAGACGGCCGTCTTTAAACTTTCCGTTTCCTTTGGCATGGAAATTACTGCGGCGTGCGGCTCTGCCTTCCGTATAAACAATGAGGTCCTTTTGTTGCAGGAATTCATTGGCGAGGTCGATAGCGGCGTTCAGATAGCCACCGCCATTTCCTTGCAGGTCGAGTATCAGGTCTTTCATTCCTTTTTTCTGCAACTCCTTTAATGCTTTAAGAAACTCTTCGGCAGTGGTTGCCCCAAAGCGATTGATGCGGATATAACCTGTCCGGGGCTGTATCATATATGCGGCATCCAGACTGAGAATAGGTATTTTATCCCGTTTTACAGTGAAGAATAAGGGTTCATTTACTCCGCGGCGCACGATTGTCAGTTTGACTTCCGAGCCTTTCTCTCCGCGTAACCGGCTCATGATGTCTTCCGTGCTCATTTTAACTCCGGCAATGGCGGAGTCGTTAACGGCTATGATGCGGTCGCCGGCAAGAATGCCTACTTTCTCCGAGGGACCGTTGCTGACGGGCTGTACTACAAGCAGCGTATCTTCTATCATTTGGAACTGTACGCCGATACCTTCGAAGTTGCCTTGCAGGGGTTCGTTCATTTTCTTTACTTCTTCGGCATTGTTGTAGGTAGAGTGCGGATCAAGCTGCGCCAGCATCTTGATAATGGCCTCTTCCACCAGTCTGTTCTCATCCACGGAGTCCACGTAGAGGTTGGCTATGGCAAACTCTGCCATTTGCAACTTGCGGAGAGCTTCATTGCCCATTTTCTGAGCCTGCGCCGTTACGGCACATATACATACTATAATAGCAAAAATCTTCTTCATTATTCTTGTCACTAACTACCAATCATTTCATCTCATCACTCATTTCCATTCCTTCCGGAAGGAACATGCTTATATCCTTTCCGAATTGCAGCAGTTCGCGTACGGTAGTGGAACTTACGCAGGTCAGTTCCGGTTCCGTAAAGAGCAGAATGGTTTCAATTCCTGTCAGCTTGCGGTTTATATCGGCAATCGTTTCCTCGTACTCGAAATCCTTTACCGTGCGTATGCCGCGTATAATCAGACTGGCATCCACTTCTTTGGCGAAGTCAATGGTCAGACAGTCGTATGACTGTACCTTGATGCGCGGCTCGTCCCGGTAGTAATCCCGTATCATCTTTTCGCGCTTTTCAATAGGGAAATGCGTATTCTTATTCTCGTTGATACCTATTCCTATGACGATTTCGTCAATGAAAGTCAGCGCACGGCGCACTACCGAAGCATGGCCGATAGTGAACGGGTCGAATGTGCCCGGAAAGATTGCTCTTCTCATGATGCTAAATCTTCTTCTATAACCAGATTATCGATGATAAAGTTTTGCCGTTCCATAGTGTTTTTACCCATGTAGAACTCCAATAACTCTTTTACTAAGTCTGTTTTGCGTAAGGATACCTGTTCCAGACGCATGTCTTTGCCGATGAAATGTCTGAATTCATCCGGTGAAATCTCTCCCAGACCCTTGAACCGGGTGATTTCCGGATTCGGACCTAATTCCTCAATTGCTTTCACCCGTTCGTCCTCTGTGTAGCAATAGCTTGTTTTCTTCTTGTTGCGCACACGGAACAAGGGAGTCTGCAAGATGTATACATGCCCTTTCTTTATCAGATCGGGGAAGAACTGCAGGAAGAATGTGATGATAAGCAGACGGATGTGCATGCCGTCCACATCGGCATCGGTGGCAACAATCACTTTGTTATAGCGAAGCCCTTCGATACCGTCTTCGATGTTCAGCGCCGCCTGAAGTAAATTAAACTCTTCATTTTCATAGACTACTTTCTTTGTCAGGCCGTAGGAATTGAGGGGCTTACCGCGTAGGCTGAATACTGCTTGCGTGTTTACATCGCGGCTCTTGGTGATGGAGCCGCTGGCGGAATCACCCTCGGTAATGAAGATACACGATTCCGCTTCCTGGTCTTTGCCTTTACCGTCGCTCAGGTGGAAGCGGCAATCGCGTAACTTGCGGTTATGCAAATTAGCCTTTTTAGCCCGTTCGCGGGCCAGCTTGGTAACCCCGGCAATAGCCTTGCGCTCTTTCTCGGAGTCCTGTATCTTTTGCAGCATGACTTCGGACACTAACGGATTCTTGTGCAGGTAGTTGTCCACTTCCGTCTTGATGAAGTCGCCTACATATTTGTTTACGGTAGGGCCTTCGGGCCACATATTGTTAGAGCCTAACTTGGTCTTGGTCTGACTTTCGAACATCGGTTCTTCCACATCAATGGCAATGGCGGCTACCAGTCCGTTGCGGATGTCGGCATAATCCTGGTTCTTGTTATAGAACTCCTTGATGGTGCGGGCTATATGTTCCTTTAAGGCAGTCTGGTGCGTACCGCCCTGTGTGGTGTGCTGTCCGTTTACGAAAGAATAATATTCCTCTCCATACTGGTTGGTATGCGTAAAGGCTATTTCGATGTCTTCCCCTTTCAGGTGGACGATGTCATAAAGCCCCTCGCTGGTCATGTTGTCTTTCAGAAGGTCTTCCAAACCGTGGCGGGAGATAATCCGTTGCCCGTTGTAGATGAAAGTCAGCCCCGTATTGAGATAAGTATAGTTGCGTAGCAGTGTCTCTACAAACTGGTTCTGGAAGGAGTAATTGGTAAAGAGGGTGTTATCGGGTTCAAAGAAGATATACGTACCGTTTTCTTCCGTACTGTCCTCTGTCAGGTCGCTTTGCAGTACGCCTTTCTCGAAAATAGCCGTGCGTACTTTGCCGTCGCGGTAACTGCGTACCTCGAAACGGCTGCTGAGTGCATTGACTGCCTTGATGCCGACACCGTTCAGACCAACGCTCTTTTTGAATGCCTTGCTGTCGTATTTACCGCCGGTATTCAGTTTGCTGACTGCCTCTACCAGCTTTCCTTGCGGAATGCCTCGTCCGTAGTCGCGTACGCTTACGCGGAGATTTTCTTCTATGTTGACTTCGATTCGTTTGCCGGCACCCATCTTGAATTCATCGATACTGTTGTCCATTACCTCTTTCAGCAATACATAGATACCGTCATCATTTTGCGAACCGTCGCCAAGACGGCCTATGTACATGCCCGAACGGACACGGATATGCTCCATGTCGTCCAAATGGCGAATGTTATCTTCATTGTATTCAACCTCACTGCTGCCGGTATTTGTACCGGTTGTCTTTTCCTCATAACCGGCAGAACCTTCCAACGGCAACATCATATTATTATCTTCCATAGAAAACATCTTGTATTGTAAGCACTGATATTTCGCAAAGTTAATAAGAAAATCAATATAAAACACCCTATGTAAACAAATATATGCCCTGAAACTTTTTTCAGTTTACTGGGTATTTAATAGGAAAAAGTATGGTTGAAAAGGTTGTTAGGCTATAGGAAAAACCTCGTTTTCCAACTGCGGGCTCCACGGTTGCCAATTGCGGGCTCTTCATCCCGCATATGCAAACCGGACATCCCGCAGTTGGAAAACGAAGAAAAGGTATAGGCAAAAGCAAGTTATCCTTGATAGATTGGTATATTTATAATGGGGAAAACGGATGTTTATCAATGGGGAAATGGTGTGTAAGACCATTATATTTGCCGGCACAATTGCAAACTCTTAGACGGAAAGGGAGGTAAGGTGATGTGTGCCGGCAAAATGCGGGTCTTTTGTATGCTGATGAACTACGTGTTTTTAGATTGCCTTGGTAAATGCTCTTCTACGCTTATGCTGTTCGGTCTTGAAATATTCCCATTGTGCCTGTACCTTGCCGTTTTGTTCCAATTCGGGGTTGCTTTCCGCAAAGACAAACCCCAGTTTCTGATAAACGGGGATTAGGTCGGAGAATAGCAAGGCGTTTACGCCCTTGTTCTGATATTCGGGTTTCACGGCTACCAGTAACAGATCCAGCATCTTGGCACGGCGTTTCATAAACAAGGCTTTCAGCAGGTGATACCAACCGAAAGGCAGCAAACGGCCATGAGATTTTTGCAAAGCCTCTGACAAGGAAGGCATGGAGATGCCTACGGCTACCAGTTTGTCTTCGGCATCTGTAACCAGCGTCACCATGCGCAGGTCCAGAATGGGCAGATACATCTTTACGTATTGGTTAATCTGGCGCTGTGACAGGGCAGAGTAACCGTACAACGGGCTGTATGCTTCGTTCATCAGCTCGAAAATGGCTTGTCCGTAGTCGCGGGCAATCTTCTTGGCAGATGAATATTTCTTGATTTTGAGATTGTATTTACGTTGGATTAGGTCCGAAATACGCTTATGCTTGTCGGGTATGGCATCCGGGATATAAATCTTGTATTCTACCCAGTCGGCATCTTTCTCAAAGCCCATGCGTTCCATGTGTTGCGGGTAGTAAGGGTAGTTATAGGTGGTTGCCATTGTGCTAAGCTGGTCGTAGCCTTCGATAAGCATACCTTCCGCATCGAAATCGGTGAAGCCTAACGGGCCTTGTATATGGGTCATGCCCCGTTCCTTGCCCCATTCTTCAACGGTATGTATAAGGGCCTCCGATACTTCGGGGTCGTCGATAAAGTCAATCCAGCCGAAGCGCACCTCTTTCTTGTTCCAGGTTTGGTTGGCTTTATGGTTGATGATGGCGGCTACGCGTCCTACGATTTTATCATCCTTGTAAGCAAGAAAATAATCGGCTTCGCAAAATTCGAAAGCGGCATTTTTCTTCTTGTTGAAGGTATTGAGCATATCATCGTAGAGATCGGGTACCGAATACGGATTGTTTTTGTATAGTTTGTAGTTGAAGCGGATAAACTGCTTCAATTCCTTTTTCGTAGAGACCTTTTTAATTGTAATTGCCATAGTTGTATGTTGTTATGAGCCGGCAAAGATACATGAAAATCTTTAAAAACGGGTGTCTTACAGGTTATAAATGAGGAATGTCGTATATGCAACGTAGCAAAGCACCATGATGCTTCCCTCAATGCGGGTGATGGTACGCTTGGCAAAGAACAGCCCGAAGAACCAAAGCAGGATTCCGGAACCTGCCAGTACCCACAAGTCCAGATTAGTGATTCCGGTCAGGTGTAACGGAGTGATGGATGCACTGCATCCCAGTACAAAGAACACGTTGAACAGATTGCTGCCTACTACGTTGCCAATGGCTATTTCCGGATTTTTCTTCAAGGCGGCTACAATGGATGTGGCAAGTTCGGGCAGGGATGTTCCGCCTGCCACCAGCGTCAGTCCGATAACAGATTCGCTTACTCCCAGGCTGCGTGCAATGCCGCTTGCACCGTCAACAAAGAAACTGCCGCCGGCAATAAGTGCTCCAAGCCCGCCCAGAATGTAGAGGACAGACTTCCAAAGTGGCAGTTGCCTGATAGTTTCCTCACTGCCGGCTGTTTCTTCGGGACTGTGTGAGGCGATGGCAAAAGTATAACTCAGGAAGATAGCGAAGAAGCAGAGCAAAAGCAAGCCGTCTGTGATACTGAGAGTATTAGCCTTGTCTCCGTTCAGGAATATGTCGTTGGCACAAACCAGTAAAGCAATGGAAGACAGGATGCACAGAGGTATTTCCTTTTGTAATGTGTTCCGGGTTACGGCAATTGGGGCGAACAGTGCGGTGCAGCCCACAATCATCAGTGTGTTGAAGATATTGCTGCCCACCACGTTGCCGATGGCAATATCGGCGCTTCCTTTCAGGGCGGAAGATACGCTGACCGTCAACTCCGGAGCTGATGTTCCGAAAGCAACGATTGTCAGTCCGATAACGATATTGGGTATGCGGAAGCGTTTGGCAACGGATGCTGCTCCGTCTGTCAGTCCGTTTGCACCTAACAGGATGAGGAGAAGTCCTCCTATAAGTAATAGAATGTTCATGAAGTATATTATTTTGCGCGCAAAGATAATGCAAAATTCTGATTAAACGAGCCAAGAGGAAGTCCGTTTGCGCTTGTAAATGCGGAGAATTGTTCCGAAACCGGGGCGGAAATTATATCTCCACATTATATGGTTACGCGTGACGTAAATGTAAGTACGGCTCCGAAGGATGGTGCTACGGAAAAAGAAATAATTGAAAGAAGTCGTATCGGAATGATGGTTTGGTTCTTTCCGATACAACTTCGTATAATCAGGATTTTCCTATTGACTTAAAAAACGGGTTATTTGCTGCGTGTAACAGTGTGCAGTACATTGCCTTGTTTGTCAATCATGCGCAGTTCCAGTGTTTTTTTATCGGCAGATACTATGGAAAAGCCCGGTTCGGGACTGCAAAAAACGGTACCTTCAATAGGGTTGACTTTGCGGCTGAGCGAACCTGAGGTGTTGGTGATATAATCTATATTACTGCCCGGTACGCGCACATGCTGGAAGTTATGGATATGTCCGCAGATATACATGTCTACGTTGTGCCTGCGGAGTATAGGGTCGAGCCGCGACTGCATATCCCGGCGTTCGCTTCCGTCTTTCGGTGTTTCGGCATAAATGGGGTGGTGTCCGGCCACGATTACCCAGTCTTCTTTAGCGGCGGTCAGGACAGAATCAATCCATGCGAGTTGTTGTTTGTAATCTTGTTGGCAAGCATCGGGATAAGTCTCTTTCTCATTACGGTATTTGTCTATCATCGGAGCGGTATCTACCCAAACTACCCGGATAGTCATGCCTTTGTCTTCAAAAACTTTGGTATAGTAACGTGCGGGCATTGTCCAGCGGCGGCTGATATTCGAATAATCCAGTACGGCTTGCGTGTTGCCGCGGTATTCATGATTACCCAGCAAAGGAAACCAGTCTATCATCAGTTCGGGATGGCTGTAAATCAGTTCGTAATTAGTCATCCACAACGGGTCGTTGACGGAACGTACGCCTTCAAAGTGGTGCACATCACCCGTAGCGAGTACAAACTCCGGATCTGTGCCGTTTTCCGCCATTACTCCCATCAGTTCGGCAATGGGCTTCTGGTCATAATAGCCGTTGCGTCCCAGGTCATTGGCTACATAGAAGTTGAACTTTTTGTCGAATACGGAATAATCGGTAATTTGGGCACTTGCCCAGTTGCCCAGCAGGGCGACGAATAGTAAAAAGAATATTTTCTTCATTGTTTGGATGTTATTTATTCACTGCAGAGGGTATACAGTTGCATTGTTTTTTCATTTAGTGTGTTACAAAAGAAAATGCTCTGTCTCTCTGTGGTGATGTGTTTAAAAATTAATCTTCACTCCGGCATTCACCTTTACACCGTAGTATTCGGCTTGCATGGTACGGTCTTTCGTTCCCTGATAGTAGCGGAGAGGCTGGTTCAGCAGGTTATTGGCTTCGGCATAGAATGTAGTCTTTATTTTCTTTCCGAACGTATAGCTTGCATTGGCGTCCATGTAGTTCACTTTGTCGTAGTAACGGTCGTAGAAAGTGCTTTCACCCATTTCATCGATAAAGTCGGAAGCGAAATTATAGCTTACGCGGATGTTCAGTCCGGCTTTCTCGAAATAGAGCGAAGCATTGGCGGTGTGTGCCGGTGAACCCGGCATACTGAGGCCTTCTTCGTTTTCGCGCCCTTCGAAGTTGAAGTCTTCTACGCGGGAGTGCGTATAGGTGTAAGTTCCGTAAAAGCCGATGCACTTCAAGGCAGGGGCGATGAATCCGAAGTCGCGTTGGTAAGAGAGTTCTACTCCGAGCAGGTTGGCGTTGCCCGCATTCTTGGGCTGTGTGAATCGAGTATATACATTACCCTGATATTCGTAGTTGGTGCTGACTTGGTCTACGATGAAATCATCGATTTTCTTGTAGAAGATACCAGCACTGACCAGACCGATGCTGCGGAAATAATAGTCGGCGCTCAAGTCGAAGTTGTAGGATGTGGTCGGTTTCAATTCCGGATTACCGATAGTGATTTCGTTGTCGGAACGCTTGATGTTTACGCTCGGTACAAGAGCCGAGTACTTGGGACGTGACAGTGTTTGGGTAAATGAACCGCGTACCTTGAAGTCATCGTTTACATTCCACTTTACCAGCAGCGAAGGCAGGAAATTGATGTAGCTGTTGCGCTGACGTTCGGTCTTGCCGGTGATGTCTTCGTCTGCATCGTATGTACGTCCGGTATAAGCCAGATTGGTGTTCTCGATACGCAAGCCGGACATCAGCTCTATGCGGTCTGTGATTTTTGAGTCAAAGCGGACATAGCCGGAGCTGACCGTTTCGCGTGCCTCAAAGTTACCTGCCAGTTCTTCCTGTACTTGTTCTTTCTCGAACAATGCAGGGTTGTTAAGGTCTAATGCTCCGGTGTATTCCTTGCTGGCATAGATTCCTGTCTGGTATTTGCTGTTGGGCATAAAGTGCTTGTTGGATTGGTCAACAGTATTTTTAAGGCTGTTTTCCATAAAAGCATCTTCGTCCAGCGGAGAATATTCGTAGAAGTCCACAGTTTTATCTTTGGTTTTACGAACTACCTTTGCGCCGAATTTCAGTTTGTTGCCATTCTTGAACGGGAGTTTGAAGTTGGCGGAGAATTTCAAGTCCTGCTCTTTGATGTCTTCCTGTTGCTCGGTCAGTTCTTTCAGGCTGAATTCGTCATTCAAGGTCATTGTAGAACCGTCTTTGGGAGATGCAAAAGGCTGGCGTTCGTTGCTCAGGTCTATATCGAATTTCTGTTTCTTGAGTTGGAAGTCGATGTAGCGCTCGTTGGGACGCTCTTCGCTGGCTTTGGCATAACTTGCATGCCAGTCCATGGAAAGAAGTCCGAAGAGATGTTCACCGCCAAGTGAAAAATCCATCGTGCGCTGGCGTTCCAGACGGGCATTACGGTTGTCGGGCGTTCCGGCTTTGGTTTGTATGCGTACGGTGGCGCTGCCGTCCGGTTCAAGGTCTTTCAGGTTAGTGCGGTAACGGTTTTCCCAGTCGTTGCGGTTATTGAAGATACCTTTGAAAGTGAGTTTGTGGTTGGTGCTGATGTCCCAGTCCAAAGCGGCGGAGTAGCTTTGACGTTCGCGGGTTACGTAATACTGGCGCATTTGATAGTCGTTGACGTATGCTTTGCCGTCTTTATCCTGCTCCCAGGTAAACTCGGTGTCGTAAGAACCGGAGGGGGCATTTTGATAGGAGGCAGATACCATCAACCCTAATTTATTATTGAAGAAACGGTCGCCGTAGGTAAATCCCAGGTTCAGCTGGGCTTTTTCGCTAATCCAGTTGTAGCCTGTTCCTGCGGTGGCAGCAATGCTGCGCTTATAGGGTGAGTTCTTCGTTACCAGATTGATAGAGCCGCCAATGGCATCGGCGTCCATATCCGGGGTTACTACCTTGTTTACTTCGATAGTCTGAATCATGTCGGCCGGAATCAGGTCGAGCTGTACGTTACGGGTATCACCTTCGGCAGAGGGTACACGGTTGCCGTTGACAGTTACGGAGCTCAGGTCGGCGCTTGTTCCGCGTACTTGTCCGAAGCGGGCTTCTCCCTGGTCGTACTGCACGTTGATACCGGAGATACGCTTTAAGGCATCGCCGATGTTGGAGTCGGGGAATTTGCCTACCTGGTCGGCAGATACTACATTGGTAATTCCCAAGTTGCTCTTTTGGGCGTTGATGGCGCGGCGCTGTCCCTGAAATGCGCCGCCTACAACTACTTCCTGAAGTTCGACTCCTTCGTTCAGTACCACATCTTTCTCTAAAGTGCGTCCGGCGGGAATTGTAATTTTCAGTTCTACGGGTGAGTAGCCTACATAGCTCACCTTCACTGTATAGGTTCCCGGGTCGAGGTTGGGGAAAGTGTAGAAGCCGTTGACGTCGCTCGTCACGCCTGTGTGTAGTTTCTCGATGTAGATTGAAGCACCCGGGAGAGTTTGCTTGGTTACGTCGATGATACGGCCGCGTACCGTACCTTGCTTAACGATATTTGCTTTTTCGTCGGCCATTGTCGTGTTGCTGGCCGCTGCGAATAGTAGAAGGAATAAGAATGCTCTTACAATTTGTTTCATACCTGTTATTATCTGTTAATAATCTGCGGCAAAAGTATAGGTATGGGATTACGTCTGTCTTACGGAATTTTGAAGAAACGGTAACGATAATATTACAAACCAATTGCAAATGATGCATCAGGGGACGATATAATTTATCTTGTATGTACTGAATGACAGATTATAAGATTGGAATGTACTTTACTTTTATTTGCTTTAACTGTATATTAAGGCTGTTTACAGGCAATCAACAGCTTTTTCTCATCGGCAAGAGTCGTTGCAAACAGGTACATGTCTCCACCTTCCGCCAGCTTCAGGCGTTTTCGCAACTCGGCTACGCTGGCAGGAAAATTACGTACTGTGAGGTTGGCCTTCTTTTCCGTTCCTATCAGCTTTTTAAGTTCTTTCTTGTTGAGACTGCTGCTATCGGTAATGCGGAACTTGCGTCCGGGAAAGTCCGGTATATACTCGTCGGAAGTATAAAGATGACTGTTGGGGTGCAGTTTCTCTACATTATATATAGATGAAACGCTGCGGAAGGCTCCGGCTTTTAGGATGGATGCATTGGGTTCGTACAAGTATGTTTTCAATGTGGGAGTATACGGGCATGTATGTTCTTTCTCCTGTTGGCGGGTGAACAGGAGCTTTTGAACCTTCTGCGATGCAGTGAGGTTGATGCAGTGGATAGGGATTTCTTCAGGTACTAATTCCTTCCCGCGCTCTAATACAAGGAGAAGTTCCTTGCATTCGTTGTTGACGGAAACGACGTGGGCGGCTTGTACATGTTTCAAGTCATGCAGTGCAAGGGTAAGGTCCAGCATGGGAGATAACTTAACCAGAACGTGTGACGCTTTCTCAAGCAGTAAATTTTCCAAAGCGGAAACATCAGGCTCACATTCGCTGATAGCTATTGTTTTGCCTCCGTGTCCATCACGCCGGGCGGGGTCTATGAATATCCAATCTACGGGTTCCATCATTTGCAGATAACGGATGCTGTCTTCATGGCAGACCATGACCTGTTTTAAGTTTAAAAGCGAAAAGTTATGAGCTGCTATTGTACAGAGTGTTTCCTGCCGCTCCACATAGGCGGACTGTTGGAAGCAGGCAGATAGGAAGGCACAGTCGATGCCAAAACCGCCGGTGAGGTCGGTAAAGGTTTTGCGGCTGCCGTATCCCGTGTCTGAAACTATTTTGACCTTATAGTTTGCCGTTACTTCCGAGGAGCATTGTTCCATGGAAAGATGTGTCGGGTAAAGAATACCTTCCCGTGCTGCCCAAGCGGGTATTTTTTCTTCTGCAATTTGACGTCCCACAATTTGGATGATAGCGGCAGGTACGTCTACTGTCGGATACTTGTGTGCTTGTAAAGCAAGGTTGCGTACGTTGTCTTTGCGATGCTCCCGGATAAATTGGAGTGTTTCTTCAGTCAGTGTCATGGGCATTGTTTGAGTAACGGTGCAAAGATACGGATAATTGTGATATGATTGAGGAGTTTTGCCAGCAGACAATCGGCAGGAGGTAGACCGGTTGTCTGCTGAGGCTTTATTGAATCAGGGTAAACTCTACAGGTTGCCCATGCTGGCATTCCACACTCAGTTGGGTTGTGCCGGTCCGGTATGTCGTTTTCACTCTTTTGTCGTAAGCAGACACATGCCATTTACCTTTCAGTTCCAACTCTTTTATTATGATACGGCTGGGTTCTTTGGTTGTGAATGTCTTTTCCGCAATGTTGAGGTTGGGAGTACACACACTCATTACCAAGGCATTATTCTCTTTTTGATACATCACCATTGTTTCTGCGGGCAAGAAAGAGAAAACATTATCGGCAGCCGGTTTGGTATCTTCAAAGACAGCGTATGCCATGGTGCCTGTCAGAATATCGTTTACGGCATGCATCTTGCGGTCGCGTTGTATCACTTTGTAGGTGGCTGCCGGCACATGGGTCTTCAGTTCTTTTCCAGAAGGCTGTATCCATACCATGTATTCGTAGCTTCCATCTTTGGGAGCTGTTCCGTGAGCTATCCATGCCGACGCAAATGTTCCGGTAGTGGGGGTGCGTAACTTTTCGTGGCGCGATTCCTGTTCTGTGATTTGTACCTTTACCTTTCCGTCTTTCACAAAATACAGGTTACCGCAGCCGTCTTCAAGGCAGACCGGTTGTGTATCCGAGGCAGGTAGTTCCTGTTGCAGCCCTATTTGCTGTTCTTTTTCTCCGGTAATCCTGATGAAATCTTTTCCCGGTCGGAAGACGTGTTGGAAAAGTGTTGTTTCCGTAGGATAGTCGCTGTTGCTGTTTTTGATGTCTGTGCCAAGGCAGATTAAGCGGTTATCGAAACAAAATACCGACTTTCGTGCTACGAAATCGCCGGTAAAGTTTTTAAGGTCTCGTTCCATTAATTTCATGGCAAACATTCCGTTTTGGTTTTTCAGAGAACTTGCACCGGCGAATTTTTCCTTGGAGCGTGCCATGGTAGTACCAGGCAGAGGACTGTTCAACAGTTCGAAGGGCAGGTGTATGGTGGTGGTGCCGGGCAGTCGATTCCAATCCCAGCCATTTTCATTGTAACCGCTGGCTTTGCGGGAAGGAGCCCCCATTATTTGTACCGAACCGTAACTTTGATACCGACCGTACCGGTTGTCTTTTGTGTAAATTTCCGCTCCCCATACATCTGTGTTATATCCTTTGAGCGTAACCATCCAGTTATTGCGGCGGAAAATGCCGGCAGAACCGTAATTGTATACAAAAAAGCCTTGCGGCGCTGTTGCCGGAAGTATCCCTTGTTGTTTGAAGTAAGCGGCTTCAGGGGTATTACGTTTGCAAAGGCGCAAATAGTCTGCGGCCAGTTGATGATCAAACGGTTCTCCTTTATCCGAGAAGTCTCCGGATAGGGCAAGGTAGGCAAAAGCGTCTATGTCGTCATCTTTCATGGAACCGCCGAAAGGATGTCTGCCACTGATACCTACGCCCCATTCGTATTTGTTGCAATAGTTGCGCATGGCGATAAGAGCGGATTTCAGTACCTTTCTGGCAGATAAGGTCAATTGATAAGAAGTCTTGTTAGTCAGATTGGTGAATTGTCCCAGCATAGCAAGTGCTCCCGTGGTATAGGCCGGATAAAAGCCGCCATGGTGAAAAGTGGTACCGTCTACTTTAATACCTCCAATCGTACCGGGAGTATATCTCAACGATGTGGATACCCAACGTGAAAGTCCTTTCAGTGCGCGAACCCTTTCTCTCTCATCCTTTGTCATCATGGCTGAAACAATTTTAGGCATCAGCAATGTATGCCATGTATCCAGTAACTCGTCGCGGTTTTTGCCGCATGCCTTACGGGTTTCCTGTAAGGCTGCCCAGAACGATAGTGTTGAAAGGATATTATCGCATGTGGGAGCTTGCCGTATTTTGTCGCGCATCAGCCAGGCTGTGGTGTATATTTTTCTTATCTGATAGCCGTAATGGTGATTGGTTCCCATGCCGCTTCCGAAAGCAAATCCTTGGTTCATGGCATAGTCCCAGACTAAAAAATATTTGTGTTCTGCATCTTTGGATTGATTGTAATAGGCATCATAGGCAAATCCGGAGAGCATTGTTTCCAGATCGTTGAGGGATATTTCTCCCTTTTTGCGGTTCAACTTGTCATCGGGAACTACAAGAGGAGCTCCTGTAAAGCCGTTTCCGGAGCGTTGTATCTGTGCTTTTTGGAATGTAGCATAGGCTTTGTCGATTTTGCCTTGTGAAACTTTATCCGCTGTCAGGACTTTTGTCAGCCGTTCTTCTATGGTTTGTAATTCCTGTTTCTCTGTCGGAGTCAGCGTAGCAGGAAGAGGCAGGTCATATTCCAACTGTTCCCATTGCCATACACGACACCAATGCCATAAGTCTCTAAATGTAAGTGAATTATTGTAGGGCATCTGCATGTCGGGAGTAGTGCGTTGATTCATTTCTTTTACGGGGAAAACGAGACGGTCGAAGAATACGCGTCCGTTGTTGTCCGGAGCAACAATACGGTAACCGGCGATTGTATTCTCTTGCTTATCTCCTTTCATGTGGGCAAAGCCTATCCAACAGGCACGCCAACCCTGAGCGTTTAGCCGGAAACCGAACCTATAAGATACATGACCCGTTGGAGAGAAGAATTCAAAGCGCAGCGAATCTTTTCTGGCTTGTTCGTTGTAAATCCATAGTGTAATCCCGCGCTTTTCTTTTGATATGGAGTCCAGATGTAGGGGAGTATCTAGTTTGACGGTGAGCACGGAACGGGGAGAGAATTGCCATGCAAGGCTTCTTTTCCCTTCTTTGTAGAACTCTTCTGAGGAAGAGAGTTCGTTTGGTTGTACTGTGCAGAAGGATTGTGGCACTCCTTTTTCAAATCCGGTTGTCTGTGCAAAGAGTATGTTGCCAAAGCATAAAAACAGACAATATAACAAATAGAATCGGTACATATTGCGAAATTTTAGCAGGTATGCAAAAAAAGAGGTTGTCTCCGATGTAGAGGCATTCTGCCGCCATCTCTTTCCGG
Source organism: Bacteroides stercoris ATCC 43183 (assembly GCF_025147325.1). Taxonomy (NCBI): domain Bacteria; kingdom Pseudomonadati; phylum Bacteroidota; class Bacteroidia; order Bacteroidales; family Bacteroidaceae; genus Bacteroides; species Bacteroides stercoris. The sequence goes on along the minus strand of NZ_CP102262.1, from coordinate 687,561 downwards.
ACGGAACGGCAGACTGCTTCATGCCATGAAACAACCTCTTTCGGTTAAGTTAATAAAAAAAGTTGAAGGTTAGAAGAATTGTAGTTCTTTTATTTAGGTTATTGCCAATATTTATTCTGTTCCAATTTGCCGTTTACATCCAGTTCTTTTGTCGGAATGGGGAGGAACTGGTGTTTTTCTTGTGTACGTGCTGCATAATCGCGTGCACCGATAAACTGGTTTCCTGTAGCCCAGCGTTTATCTTGAGTCGCAGCTCCTAATTTGTCGTGTACGGCTTCTACATAAATACCCCAGCGTACCAGATCATATTTTCGCAGAGACTCAAAACAGAGCTCACGGGCACGTTCGTCACGGACGGCTTGTTGGAAGTCTGTATAGGACAAACCCTCCAATTTGGATATGCCTGCACGTTGGCGTATCTCATTAATGCATTCGTATGCTAAATCCGTAGGTCCTTGATGGGCTTCATTTTCTGCTTCAGCCAGCATTAAAAGGACATCACCATAACGTAAAATAGGATAGTTTTCAGGAGTATAACTCTTCTCTTTCATAGAAGAGGTTTCCCATTCGCGGCGGAACTTTCCACATGAACGTTGGACAATCTGTTTGTTTGTCCATGTTTTCTTGTTGTCGTTTACATCATACCAATAAGGAGCGATGGACAAGTCGCGGCGCTTATCGTTTTCTTCGAATAAATCCCAAAGTATCAGAGTGGCTGCATAAAAGCCATAGGCGTATCCCTTACCGGTAGCTTTGGTGCATTTTTGAAGATTGCCTATAACATTTCCTATACGCCCGTCTGTATAGTTTCCTATGCCGTCGGCAGTACGGTTACCGATAAATTCGGCTTCCCAGATGCTTTCATTGTATTCGGTATCATATTTGTCGGCTGCCATGTTCTTCCAGATAGCATAGATATCCGGATTCATCTTATGCTTATTCGATTTTTTTACCTCATTGGCCCAATATGCAGCTTTGGCATAGTAAGGCTGTCCGCCGTTGGCGGGATATCCGGCACGCCACAAGTATACGCGGGCAAGGATACCCATTACTGTATTCTTTTTGATATAAGAGGGAGACTTATCATAGGTCTGGTCATCAACCAAGTTTACGCATTCTTCCATTTCTCCGATAATCCAATCCAAAGCATCGGCATGGGGAGTTGCTTCTATGGATGAATTATTCACATCTTTGAATGAGGTCTTGCGGATGGGTACTTCGTACCAACCTTGTACTAACAGGAAGTGAAAATATGCACGGAGAAATTTAGCTTCACCTTTCATTCGTGTTTTCACACTTTCATCCATGTCGGCTTTATCAACATTCTCAAGAAAAACGTTGGCATTGTTGATTCCTTTGTAAAGAGTCTCCCATGTACCCCATACATGTTGGTTTCCCGGATTATGGTCGTTACCATAGACTTGACTTGCCAATTGTCCGCTTTGGCGCTGGTAGTAACTCAGGTCGTCTACGTTGGATATCATGCATGAGTAATTGTTTCCGTATACCTTCTCGTAGACCAAAGTATAATAGACTCCGGCCAAAGCAGCCGTGCATTCACTTTCATTGGAATAAAAAGTTTCCGGAGCGGTGAAATCATAAGGCTTTGTATCCAAAAAACTGTCGCAGGAGCTCAGCATTATGGCAGAGCATAATGTTAAAACTGTTGCATGGAATAATTTATATACTGTTTTCATATCAGTCTCATTTTTAATATTTGGTTAGAATGTTACGTTTAATCCCAATGACATACTGAAGGCGCGAGGGTATGGAGACCAGTCAAAGCCCGGTGTCAATGGAGAATTACGGGTAGAAACTTCCGGGTCGCTTCCGGAATAACCGCTGATAGTGGCAATGTTTTCGGCAGAAAGGTAAACACGTGCGCTGCTTATATGCAAGGGCTTCAGTGTTTTTGCCTCAAAATTATATCCCAATGAGATGTTCTTGAGTTTCAGGAAAGAGCCGTCTTCCACATAGAGTGAACTGTATTCATTGGAACCTTGCGCCCGGGCTCTCGGTATGTTGCTGGTGGGGTTTTCCGGAGTCCAGCGGTTAGTATAGGCGGCAAACATATTGGTATTTTGTTTGGCGGAAGGGTTTTCGAACACCATGCGGTTGGCATTGAGGATATCATTGCCATAGCTCCATTGGAAGAAGATGTTCAAGTCGAAGTTTTTCCAAACCAGATTATTGGTAAAACCACCTATGTGTTTGGGCTGACCGTTACCGATAGTGGTCTTGTCCTTGTCGTTGATTTCGCCTTCACCTGTCAGGTCACGGTATTTGGGGTCTCCCGGTTGAGTACCGGCTACGTAATACGGGATGCCTTCTTTTAAGGTATATACCTCTTTGCCGTTTTCATCTATTGTCTTGTTGAAGTCCTCATATTTGTAAGTTCCGTCATAGATGAAGCCGTACATTTTACCGGCAGATTCACCTACTTTGCTGATATATGCCGGAGTGGTTTTATATTTGTTATCCCAACTGATATAGCTGGTCATATAAGGTTGTCCTGAGTTCAAGGCTATGATTTCATTCTTGTTGAAAGCGATGTTGAAGCTGGAATTCCAACTGAAATCTTTAGTTTTGATATTGGTTGTTTCCAAGGTGATTTCCAAACCGCTGTTACGCAATTTTCCAACATTTAAGGTAGCAGAAGAGAAGCCTGAGCTGGCAGATATATCGGCATCAAGCAACAAGTCCTTGGTGGTTTTGATGTAATAGTCCATATTCAGGTTAATTCGTCCATCGAGGAAGCCGAGGTCCAGACCGAGGTCCAATTGTTCGGTTGTTTCCCATTTCAGCTTTTCATTCTGCATGCTGCTCAATACATAACCCGGTACAAACTGACCGTTCCACGGATATTTGTAAAGATCGTCATCAGTAATGAGGTGTGCCATATAGTCATAATTGCCTATGCGGTTGTTACCGGTCTGGCCATAGCTGAAACGCAGTTTACCGTTTGACAGCCAGCTGGCATTTTCGGCAATGAAAGATTCACGCGCAAAAGCCCATGCCAAAGAGCCGGAAGGGAAGTAACCCCAACGGTTGCCGCGGGCAAATTTGGAAGAACCGTCGGCACGCATGGTAGCTGTTATATAGTAACGGGAGTCGTAGTTATAATTGATACGTCCGAAATAAGACATCAGTTTGTTTTCGCCTTTGGAAGAATTTACGGCTGGTGTGCTTCCCTTATCGAGTCCTGCCATGCCGAAAGATTCATTGCTGATTTTTTCCGTCCGTATAGAATGTATATAGCTGGTATTTTTCTGAACAGACATACCGAGCATCGCATTGAAATTATGAGAGTTCTTGTTCAGTTGGTAGCTGAGTGTATTTTCGTTCAGGTAACTTCTTGCTTCACTTTGGTATAGATAAGCGTTTATTCCCTTACTTTGAGTGTTGGAAGGGTGGCTGTTACCGGTGCGTGTCTGAGAACCGTTGAATTCTTCGTTTTTGTAGTCGGTTGATGTATATCCGGCTGTAACTTTCAGTTTGAGTTTCTTAATTATCTCATATTCGGCACCTACATTAAACTGGAGATTATTGGTTGTCTTATGACGGTATTCGTTTTGAGCAGACTTCACGGGGTTAAAGCGGTAGTCCTCACTCATATTGACACCCTCATCGTACATCTGATTGAGAAGATCGCTTCCAGTAGGGGATACCGGACGGAAAGACCATACACTGTACATGTAGGCGGTAGACATGGAACTTGTGGCGCTCGATACGGTAGGACCGTCCTGAACAGTGCTGGCATAGTTCCCTGTAAAGTCAATCTTCAGTTTGTTGTTTACTTTCTGGCTCAGGTTCACACGTCCTTGATAGCGTTTTACGCCGGAGTTGATGATAACTCCCTGTGTGTCATCGTAAGACAAAGATGTGGTGTATTTCAAATCGCCTTGCGAACCGGTCATAGATATATGATGGTTATGGCTGAGAGCGGTACGGTAGATATAGTCTTGCCAATCGTAAGATTTAGCATTGTGATAGGCATCCAGTGTAGGATAAAGTTCGGTTATATAGTTTTTCTGGAATTCTTCTCCGCTGCCCATGATTTCTTGTTGCAGCATGACAAAGTCATAGGCATTCATCACTTCCGGTGTGTTTTTTACAAGACCTACTTTTACGCTACCGTTGTATGTAATGGTAGGCTTTCCGGCTCCGCCTTTTTTGGTGGTTACGATAACTACACCGTTGGCACCGCGTGCTCCATAGATAGCTGTGGCGGAAGCATCTTTCAAAATGTCTATGGATTCAATATCATTAGGATTTATTGATCCTAAGCCGGAACTTTCGGAAGGGAATCCGTCGATAACGTAAAGCGGAGCTGTACTTCCGGTCAATGAACCGGCACCGCGGATTACTATATTAAAGTTATCTCCCGGTCCACCGTCACCGGATGAAACCTGTACGCCGGCAATACGTCCTCCGAGGCTTTCGGTAATATTGCTGACAGGAGTCTTGGTCAAATCGCCCATATTGGCGGAACCGATAGAACCGGTCAGGTCACGTCTTCTGACATCACCATATCCTACAGCAACAACGGTCACTTCTTCCAAGGTTTGGGTATTTTCTGTCATTGTAATATCAAATTTACTTTGATTGCCTACTTTGACATTTTCCGTTTTGTAGCCGATAAATGAGAATTGTAAAACATCACCATTTTTTACATTGTCCAATTTAAACTCTCCGTTTAAATCTGTGGTTGTCCCATTGGTTGTTCCTTTAATTACAACACTTACCCCGGGCAACTCTCCCATGGCATCAATCACTTTACCTGTAATCTGTCTTCCTGTCTGTGCCTGTACTGCTGTACAGCAGAAAAGGAAGAATAAAAGATTTAAGATAACTTTTGGTCTCATAAAAATAAAATTAAAAAATTAGGATGTGCAAATGTATGGATTGTATAAGAAATGTGAAATCTGTAATTGTCCATAAAAAGTACAAATTCATACATGTGGAGTTGTAACTAACTGCGATGCAGCCAATAAACTGCTATTGGCAAGAAGGTATTATTATGTTACATTAAGATTTGCGGAGAAAGGAATATGAGCCAATTAGCTATGACCATCAACGGCTCTCGTTTTACAAGAGATTCCCATTTTGAGCAACTTGCACCGATTTATGCTGTAGCTGCTCAAGAAATAGAAGATTATATAAGGTTTTGTTTATTATAAACTGCTGCAACATTCTTGCGAATGAGGTTATATATAGAAGTATTTCTTAGAATTGTAGTAGCTTTATAGAATTGGGCATACTATCATATCTGGAGGGTCTGCAAACAAAAAAGGCTGTATTCCGTTAGGAATCAGCCTTTTAGTTTGTGGACCAGCCTGGGCTTGAACCAGGGACCTCCAGATTATGAGTCTGTTGCTCTAACCAACTGAGCTACAAGTCCGGTGTATCCTTATATCGGATAGCGGGGACAAAAGTAGTATTTTCTCTTGAAATATGCAAGCGTTTCAGATAAAAATGCGAATGCTTTTTGTTTAGAATTTATATGTTCGTTTAGGATTCTTGGGAAACCACCCTTTTTTTACCCGCTCTTCTTGTTCAAATACTTCTTTAATGGTCCAAAATGAAGAGAAAGCGAATACGCCTAGCAGTGAGGCTACCAAAATATTGTCGGTATACAGTGAAGCAATGGCACCGCCGATTCCCAACAATAGGAAAATCCACCAGCATTTAGTTCCCCAATAATATTCGGCTTTTACTACTATGGGGTGGAAGATGCCTATGATAAGGAAAGTACAGATACCGATTACAAGTCCTGACAGGTGATATTCGTTTAAGAAATCCATATTTATATAAAGTGATAAGGTGATGAAATCATGGGGTTATGTCAAAACAAATAATAAGTGTTTTTTGTTTCGGCACAACCCCATTGTTTTATTTATCTTACTTTTCCGGGCAAATAGGAATTTCTTTCTTGATGCTTTGTTCCAGTGAAATTAATGTTTCTGTTGCAGTGACGCCGGGGATTTCCTGCATCTTGTTATTCAGCAAGTCCATTAGGTGTTCGTTGTCACGCGCATACACTTTGGTCAGCATGGTGTACGGACCGGTGGTAAAATGACATTCCACGATTTCGGGAATCTTTTGCATCTCGGTAACAACAGCCTTGTACATGGAGCCTTTTTCCAGTTTGATTCCTACATAAGTACAAGTCCTGTAGCCCAAAGACTTAGGGTTTACATGGTAGCCGGAGCCGACAATAACGCCCAAATCAATCAAGCGCTGTACGCGTTGGTGAATGGCGGCACGTGATACACCACATTCAGCAGCTACATCCTTAAAAGGAATACGGGCATTTTGGGAAATGATTTCCAGAATCTGCCGGTCAAGATTGTCTATTTTTTCCATAATAGTAAATAAGTAAAGTTCTTGTTCTTATCAAATAGTAAGCAAATATAGGACTTTATTTTAATTTATCTATAGAATGGAGCGAAAAAAAGAATAAAAGTGATAATACGATAAAGTGATAGGGTAATAAGGTGATAAAGTGATAATGGATGACAAGGTGATAAAGTGGTAGGGGGATAATGGAATAGGGCGGTGAAGTATCGTCGCTTCACCGCCCTATCGCTTTTATGGCATGATCGTTTTATTTTTCGATACCTACCAGTTCCACTTCAAAAATCAGAGTAGAGAACGGTTTGATTGGGCCGCCGGTTTCTCTTGCGCCGTAAGCCAGTTCTTGCGGGATGTAAAGTTCCCACTTAGAACCTACAGGCATCATAGTGAGGGCTTCTGTCCAGCCTTTGATAACTTGGTTGGCACGGAACGTAGCAGGTTCTTTACGCTTGTAAGAGCTGTCGAATTCGGTTCCGTCAATCAGCGTACCTTTGTAGTTTACTTTTACTTTGCTGCTATCAGCGGGGATTTCACCGGTTCCTTTGGTGATAATTTTATATTGCAGACCGCTCGGAGTGGTTACAACACCTTCTTTGGTCTTGTTTTCAGCAAGGAATTTTTCACCGGCAGCTTTGTTGTCGGCGTATTTCTTTTCCATGGCTTTAGCCTTTACTGCATCCATCTGGGTCTGCATGAAAGTCTGAGCTTCTTCTTTGGTCATGATGCCTTTGCCTACAACTCCGGCAACGAAACCTGCCAACAGGTTTTCACGGCTGATGGTTTGTGTAGAGTCTCCACCGAAAATCTGTTGGTTGAAGCCTTCTACCCATTGCTTGCTTACCATCTGTCCGATTTGCAGACCTGCCATGTAAGCAACGTCTTTCTTGTCGATTTTGCTTGCACCTTCGTTGAAACCTTTCAGGAAGTCTGTCATTTGAGTAGAATCGATACCCTGCTGTGCGAGATATTGATCCAGGCCTTCGGTACGTGCCATACCGATGGCGTAAGATAATGAGTCAACGTCTGTTTTGAGGTTCGTTTTCGGGCTTTGTGCAGTACAGGATGCCAAACCGGCAGCTGCTGCAAGAGCCATGATAAATGTTACTTTTTTCATTTTGCTTTTAAAATTATTTGTTTAATACTTTAAGTAGTTCCACTTCAAAAATGAGTGTGCTGTGCGGTGGAATCATCTCACCTGCTCCCTGGGCGCCGTAAGCCAGCTCGCTGGGGATGTAGAGTTTCCATTTGGCGCCTTCGGGCATCAGTTGCAGGGCTTCCACCCAACCCGGGATTACCTGGCTGACGCCGAATGTGGCAGGCTGGCCGCGCTTGATGGAGCTGTCGAACAGCGTTCCGTCAATCAGCGTACCTTCGTAGTGGCATTGTACCTGGTCGGTAGCTTTGGCATAAGTGCCTGTGTTGCCTTCGTTGATAACTTCGTACTGGAGCCCGCTGGGCAGCGTAACCACTCCCGGGCGTTTTTTGTTTTCTTCAAGGAACTTCTTGCCGGCCTCGATATTGGCGGCATTCATTTTCTGTTCCAGTTCTTCGAAGTACTTATTTACTATTTCGCGGGCTTCCGTATGGCTGATAGCCGTCTGGTTGCCTTCCAAGACATCTTTGATTGCTTGTGCAAAGTCATCTACTGCGATGCCTTTAGCACCCATACTTAAAAGATTCTGACCTATTCCAAGGCCGATAGCATAACTGAATTTATCCATAAAATGTTTTTGTTGGCGGCTGAAATCATTTCTTTTCCAGCCTATTGCAAATTAATGAATGGCAAAAATACGTCTTTTATTTGAATGATTTTGTTTTTTTCAGATTAAAAAATCTTAGTAAGTGAAAATAACTTCCCTCTTTTGGGGTATTATTCATACATTTGTATGACTATATGAACTTTAAGGAGATATAAAGATGAAGAACTTGGTTGTTTTGTCAGGTGCAGGTATGAGTGCCGAGAGTGGTATCAGTACTTTTCGCGATGCGGGCGGACTGTGGGATAAATATCCGGTGGAACAGGTGGCGACTCCCGAAGGCTATGCCCGTAATCCGGAGTTGGTTATCAACTTTTATAACGAGCGTCGCAAGCAATTGCTGGATGTAAAGCCGAATGCCGGACACATCGGGCTTGCAGAGCTGGAAAAGGACTTCAATGTAACGGTCGTTACGCAGAATGTCGATAATCTGCACGAGCGTGCCGGAAGCAAACGCGTGATTCATCTACATGGCGAGCTGACAAAGGTCTGTTCCAGCCGCGACCCTTATAATCCGCACTACATAAAGGAACTGAAACCGGATGAATACGAAGTGAAGTTGGGAGATAAAGCCGGCGATGGTACTCAGCTTCGTCCGTTTATCGTTTGGTTCGGCGAGTCGGTTCCTGAGATTGAAACGGCTGTGGATTATGTGGAGAAAGCGGATATATTCGTCATTATCGGTACTTCGATGAATGTATATCCGGCTGCCGGATTGCTCAACTATGTGCCTCGCGATGCCGAAGTGTACCTGATAGACCCTAAGCCGGTGGATGTACATTCCATGCGGCAGATACATGTAATTCAAAAAGGAGCATCGGAAGGTGTGCAGGAGTTGCGCTCGTTGCTTAAACCTTAGGCGTGCCGTTCACAGTCTATGTATGTGCCACTTTAATGGCACGCTTATGCCTATATGCTGGCACAAGATTGCCAATGAAGTGGCACATACAATTTTCAAGCTGTACGGATTATTTTTTCAGTACCGCCCTCAGTACGAACCAGGCATGATAGGCTGCCGTACTTATCAGACCGTAATATTGCGCCATAATGCGGAAACGTTCTTTAAGCGAGGCTTTCCTGTTTTGGGTAGTCATGCCCTCGTCCAAATAGTCTATTATCGTGAGGCGGGTATTGTGCAGCGTGTGTGCCTTTTTCATGATGCGGATGCACCAGTCAAAGTCGGCGGAGAAGCGGTACTTCAGGTTATACGGTTCTACTAAAGTGCGTTTGGCAAAGAAGGCCTGATGGCAGACAAGCATCCCTTGTCTGAAGCTTTTCCACGTCAGCGTTTCCGGGGCGGAAAGACGGCGCATACGTACGAAATGCCCTTCTTTGTCCACCAGGGCCGTTTCACCGTACATCACATCGGGCAGCTCGCTTCCCGGCAGCGTATGTACCATTTGCTGCAGTGTATCGTCTTCGTGGAAGCTGTCGCCGGCATTAAGGAAGCAGAGGTAATCGCCCGTAGCCAGTCGGATGCCTTTGTTCATGGCATCGTACAGGCCTTTATCGGGTTCGCTTGTCACCTTTGCGATGTGATCCTTATAACGGTCTATGATGGAGAGTGTCTTATCTTTCGACGCTCCATCCACAATGATATACTCCACGTGGCGGTAGGTTTGCGAGATAACGCTCTGGATGGTATCTTCCAATACAGCCTCGGCATTGTAGGTCACGGTAATGACGCTGAACTTGGGGGTGGGATGGTTATGCATTTCTTCCGGTGACTTTGTTGTACAGGTCAATATATTTCTTAGCGATGGCGCTTTCCGAATAGTGGGTGACGGTCTTCCGGCAGGCCTGCTCGGCGAGGCTGGGATAATCCGGGTCGGTAAGTGTCCAGTAGATGCCGTTGGCAAAATCCTCGGACGACTTGTATTGCGCCACGTATCCGTTGTGCAGGTGGTCTATCATTTCGGGAATGCCGCCCACGTTGAAGCCGACGCAGGGAATGCCGCATGCCATGGCTTCCATAATCATGTTGGGCAGGTTCTCTTCCAGCGAAGGGGTGACGAAGAGGTCTACCGCATTGTATATGTTTACTAACTGGTGTTCGTTGCTCACAAAGTCCAGCGGGTAGACCTTGAAAGGCAGCAAGTTGGCCAGTTGCTGCGACTCTTTGCCGAAAACGACGACACCGAGCTTCGTTTTCAGTTCGGGGTGCTTTTCCGCCAGTAGTGCGCACGATTCTACCAGATAGTCGATGCCTTTCCGTTTGTCCGTTATCTTTACCGAGCCGAACAGTACGAGTCTGGCGTCCTGCGGCAGTTGGCATCTGTTGCGTGCTTCTTGCTTGTTGTGCGGCTTAAACAGGTTGGTATTGATAGGGTTGGGGATGCAGGTAATCGTGTGTCCGGCGAGCAGGGCGCTTTTCTTGGCCAGTCCTTCCAGCCAGTGGCTGCACGTTACGAAATTAATGTGCCGTCCCTGATACAACTCCTGCTTCTTGCGGAAAGTCCGGTAGGAGAGGTCTTTTCTGCTGCCGTTGCCGTGGATGAAAGGACAGTTGCCACACTCCTGCTGATAGTGGGTGCACTCGCGGGCATGGTGGCAGATGCCGGTACACGGCCACATGTCGTGCATGGTCCATACCACGGGTTTGCCTGAGGCAAGGATTTTCTCGATATTCTTCAGAGACAACATTCCCTGGTTTATCCAGTGGAGATGAATGACATCCGCCTGCTGGAATTCCGGAAGAGAGGTAATGTCCGTACCTGTATTGGCAATGTCCACGGCAAAGATATTCTCCTTTTTGAAGCGGTTGGCTTTCCATATGACGATACGCTCCCATACGAATTTCCATATCATGCGCCAGTTGTAGTTTAATGAAACCACGGTGATTTGGTCGGTCTGCTTGTCGCGTACCAGAAGTTTGGCCTTGATGCCGTTGTTCTTGAGCGACTCCATCAGTCTGCTGGCCGCTACGGCTGCCCCGCCGATGCGTTCGGATGTATTGATTAATAGTACTCTCATTTTTGCGGAATGTTTGGACAAAAGTACTGCTTTTGCCGCTTTCTGCTCTATAAATCTTTTATTTTTTTAGTCTGTAACCGCTAAACTCCCTATCTTTGCCGTGGTTAAAAGCTCGTAATGCCGGGAGCAGTGGAGATGTTGCGCTGAGCAACGGATTGAACGTCGTGGAAAACGAGTTTTTCGCCGGAAGAAACCTATGGTTCATCGGTAGAAAATAAATGTGAATATGGGAGATAAAGGAATGAAAAAGCTGGAGCAACTGTGGCAGACTTTCCTGAGCGTGGTGAAGATTCTGCTACAATCCAAATGGCGTACGCACCTACCGTCGTCGTTCAGTAATCCGGAAGAGCTGTTGATACTTGCCAACGGTCCTTCATTGAACCGTACGGTTCGGGAAGCTCCGGACTTTGTACAGGGCAAGACGCTGCTGGCGGTGAATTTTTGCGTTACTTCCCCGATGTTCGAGCAGCTCCGCCCAGAGATATATCTGATAGCCGACCCTCTGTTCTGGATTGTTCCCGAGAAGCGGGTACAATTGTTCCGGACGCTTGCCGAAAAAACTGCTTGGCCGATGAGTCTGTTTATTCCCGCCCGTGCTTTGAAGAACAAAGAGTGGCAGCCTATGTTGGCGGGTAACAGGAATATCCGCCTCTGCATTTACAATACCACCCCGATAGAAGGTGTGCAGGGATTCTGCAACTGGGTATTCGCTAAGGGTTGGGGTGTGCCCCGTCCGCACAACGTACTGATTCCTTCTATTGCCATCGGGTTGCGTCTGCCTTTCAAGAAAATTTATCTGGCAGGCGCCGATCACTCCTGGTTGCCGGAAATCACGGTGACGGACGACAACGTGGTACTGATGCACCAAAAACATTTCTATGACCAGAATAAGTCGCAGGCGGCAACGGTGACGCAGGAGAATCTGCATAGCGCACGGCTTTATACGATACTCTACCACATGTATGTGGCCTTTAAGTCCTACTTCGTGCTCGAAGCCTATGCGCGCCGGTTGGGCAAGGAAGTGATCAACGTTACGCCGGGCAGTTATATAGACGCTTTTAAACGAATGAAAGTATGAAAGACGGAATCATCATTCAGGCACGTACCGGTTCTACCCGGTTGCATAATAAAATACTGCTCCCTTTCTATAGCGGGCAGCGCATTATCGACATTTTAATCGGAAATATCAAGCAGGCCTGCGCCGGTAAGACTATTGTGCTTGCCACTACCGACCGTCCGCAGGATGATATACTGGCAGAGGTTGCCCGCGAAGCAGGTATCTGTTGCTACCGGGGAGACGAGGACAATGTACTCGACCGCTTTATCCGGGCTGCCGCAACATTCAACCTTGACCGCTTTATCCGTGTCTGTTCGGACAATCCTTTCCTGCGTCCCGACAGCTTCCGGGCTTTCTTCGAGGAGCACGATGCCCGCCCGGCAGATTATATCGCTTACGGTTTTGCAGACGGCCGCCCCACTATCAAATCTCATTTGGGCTTGTTTGCCGAGCTGACGACTGCCGATGCCCTGCGCCGTGCAGCCGCCGCTACACAGGAAAAACTGTACATAGAGCACGTTACGATTTATCTCTATACACATCCCGAAGCGTTCAGCGTTCGCCTGCTTCCGTTGCCCGATGAGCTGGAAGGGCGGTTGGATCTTCGCTTTACGCTCGATACAATGGAGGATTTCACCTTGCTGCAAGAGCTTTACGCCGCTTTCTGCGAGCAGACCGACCACAGCATCCATGCACTGCTCCGGTTGGTGGAGGCACATCCGGAGTATAGGGTCAAAATGCTGGAAAATATAGCGAAAAACGAAAAATAAGAAATAAGCTCCGGCTTTATCGCAGGGAGACTTCTTGGAAAAGGAAAAGATTATGCTGCCGGGAAGAGGCCGGAAACAGTCGCTGACCGGACTCCATTCAGCCACTGACTGAAAGGGGGATGACTCCCTGACTGAGTGCCTTTCACTCCCTGACTCATTGTCCCCCTTTCTACAGTGTATTGTGGCAGGGAAGGAAGATAGATTTGATGATAGTAAACAAAAATAACAGTTGCCGAATGAAGAGTACATACATTATCGGAGAAATAGGACAGAACCATAACGGTTCCGTCGATATCGCCAAGTTGATTGTCGACCTGGTGTCACGTCCCGTACGCGAAGAAGTCTTTAATCTGGAACTCCGTCCTATGGACGCGGTAAAGATGACCAAGCGGGATTTGAATGAAGAACTGACCGATTCGCAGATGAACCGTCCGTACGACTCTCCCCACTCTTTCGGACGCACCTATGGCGAGCATCGCGCTTATCTGGAACTGACGGATGAGGAGCATTTTGAAGTTTACAAGCATGCCAAGTCATTGGGCCTGGACTTCGTGGAAACACTGTGCTCAAAAGGCTGCATGTCTTTATTGAAGCTCTTTACGCCCGACCGCCTCAAGGTGGCAAGCCGCGACCTTACCAACCTGCCGTTGCTGGAAGTGATGGCGGAAACCAGGATTCCTATCATCCTTTCCACCGGTATGGCAGGCAAGAAGGAACTGGACGATGCCTTGGAGGTTATCACCCGTTATCACAACGATATATCCATACTGCATTGCGTATCGCAGTATCCCACTCAGCCCGATAACCTGAACCTGAGAACGATAACTTATCTGAAACAGCATTACGGACAATACCATATCGGCTTTTCCGACCACACCATTGGCATTGCCGCTCCGGTGGTTGCCGTAGGAATGGGTGCGGAGATTATAGAGAAGCACGTCACCATTGACCGCCGCATGAAAGGAACGGACCAGCAAGGTTCTCTGGGACCGGACGGTGTGAACCGCATGATTCGTGATATCCGCATTGCCGAGCATTGGCTGGGCAGGGAGGAACTGTATATCGACCCTGCCGTCTCTGCCGCCAAAGTGAAACTGGAGCGTTCCATTGCTACGAACAAGGCGCTGCATCCCGGCGATATTATCACGGAAGAGGATATTCACCTGCTTAGTCCGGGCGACGGCTTTAAGTGGGCGGAACGAGATAAGGTGGTAGGCCGTCGGGTACGGAAGGAGATACCGCGTAACGAGATTATTTATCCGTCATTGATTGAGGAATGAGACTGCTTGCCGTTGTTGTGCTTTATCATCCCGGTAAGGATTTGGCCGGGAATATCAACAGTTATCTGTCGCAGGCAGACAGATTGCTGTTGTGGGATAATACGCCCGGAGGCGGAAGGGAACAGTTGCCTTTGTCGGGCGTCACTCATCCGGAGCGTCTGGAATATAGGGGGTGCGGGCGGAATGTAGGCATCGGCACTGCGCTGAATGATGCCGTGGCTTACGCCCGCGAGCATGGATATACGCATCTTCTGACATTGGACCAGGACAGTTACTTCCTGCCAGGAGTTTTCCGGGATTATACGGCTGCCATCCGGAGTTACGGGGAAGAAAAGCGGGTTATTTTCTCCGTCAATTATTTTATAAAGTCTCAGCAGGCTTCGCTTTATCCCGTTGCCGACAGGGTGGATGAGGTCTCTTCCGCCATGACTTCCGGTACTGTTTATCCGGTCGGCTTGTTCGAAGAACTGGGCGTTTTTATGGAAGAGTTGTTTGTATGGGGCATCGACTGCGAGTACTGCTGGCGTGCAGCGCGTAAAGGAGTACGGACGGTTTGTTTCAAAAATATCCTGCTGCAACACGATTTGGGGTATCAGAAGAAGAAACACCGCTTGCTGGGTAAGGAGGTTTTTCCGAACGAGTATCCGCCGGCACGTACTTATTACAATGTGCGCAATGGCATGGTACTTCACAGACTCTATCCTGAGAGCCTGAACCTGAAAGCCCATTTACGCTACCATCTATATAAACGGATTGTCTTTGTGCTGTTGTATGAAAAGCAGAAGATAGCCAAATGGAAAGCTCTGTGGGACGGCTATCGTGACGGAAAACGCGGTAAATTGGGAGAGCGTGGGCAATAGATATTCTTACATTCTTAATCTTAAAAGAAATAACAGGCATGTTACCGAAATTAGTTATTACCGATATTGACGGTGTATGGACCGACGGCGGAATGTATTATACTGCCGAAGGGGACGTTATGAAACGCTTTTCCGTGAAAGACGGCTGGGGAGTGATTTTTCTGCGCGAATTAGATATACCCGTTGCCATTATGACCGGCGAGAATACGCAAATCGTGCAGAAGCGCGCCGATAAGCTGAAAATCGACTATTGTTATTTAGGGGTCAAGGATAAAGTGGCGCAGGCTGAGGAGTTATGCCGCGAATTGGGCATTTCGTTGGGCGAGGTTGCCTTTATCGGTGACGACCTGAATGATTTGCCACTGTTGCGTCTGGTGGGTTACAGCGCCTCTCCCAGCAATACGCCCGAATATGTGAAGCGGGAGGTAAAGTATGTAACGGCCGCACATGGCGGTTATGGAGCTTTTCGCGAGTTTGTGGAGAAGCTGCTGAGCGATAACGGTGTGCTGGAAAAGACGGTTGGGAAATTCCTGTAATGTCCTCTTTGCGTGTGGATGGGGCGTTTTCGTCGGACGTGTCAGATGTGCGGTAACGGTATCACTCTGGAAACGGCGGCTCTTCCCCGTTTCATCATGCCTTTGACAAATCCTGTCAGCCTTTGTGTGGCTGATTGCGGGCGGGGCAATTCCATACGTTTCACATCTTCCATAGTCCACTGCGGTTGATATTGCAGAAGCCGTTTTTCCGTATGCTCTATTTGTTCTTGCTGTCCTTTTCCGGTGTAATGGCGGATGAGGTTCAGGCATATCTGCGCATGGGATTGCCGGAGATTGTCGTATACGTCAGTCCTCCTTTCTTTAAAATAATCCATTAGCAACTCCCGGACAACGAGTGCGATGTCCAGTTTCCGGTCTGTTCCGGCTTCACTCCAGATTGCTTTTCCGTGTTGGCGGTAGACGGCCATCGGACGCTTTATATAATGTATCTTCCCGAATTGTGCATTCAGCAAATGTATGGCATAGTCGTAGGTGCTGGCACGGGCAAACCATTCGGGCAGTTCGCCAAACAAGCCCCGGCGGAACAAAGCGGATACGTTGGAGATGTAATTGCTGCGTGCAAGGTCTGATATGTCTGTATCCTGCTTCTGCCCGCCATTGCTGAGGCTCTTGGTTCCGCGGTCTTCGTAGTAGTTGATAACCCGGTGAAAACAGGTGGAATAGTCGGGATGCGTATCCAGAAAATCTGCTTGGATTTGCAGTTTCCGTTTGTCTGTCCAGAAGTCATCGCCCTCGCAGATGGCGATATATTGTCCCCGACATTGGGCGTAGGTTTGTATGAAGTTCTGTTGCAGTCCCAGATTTTTCTTCCGGTTGAATAGGACGATTTGTTCCGGGTACTTTTTTTGCCAGTCCGCGCAAATCGTTCCCGTACAGTCCGTACTAGCATCGTTCCCTATGACCAGTTCAAAGGGGAAGTTTGTCTCTTGCAGCATTACGCTGCGGATGGCCTCGTTGATGTAACGTTCCTGATTGTAGGTGAGCATCAGGACGCTGACTTTAAGTCTGGTATTATTGTTCATGTCCTTTTTTCTTTCGTATTAATTCCAGCGAGTCTTTCAGTATCTTCGAACCGGTGATATAGGCCGTACCTATATAAATGACCGTGCCGGCTGCCGCTTGTGTGACGAGCAGTAGCAACTGGTTCTCTATCCATCCGCCAATGGGCAGTAGCAATAAGGTCATCAGAGTGCTGAGTCCGGCATATGGCAGTAAATCCATAAGTTGCATGGAAAAGCGGTATCCCGTGTAATGGGCGGTGTAAATCATATTGATAATGTATACCAGCAGGCGGGTGACTACAAGACCTGCTACCATCGTCAGCACATCTTCCCGATAGGTAAGCAGCACTACTGCCACGGTGAAGGCTATCTTGTAATATTCTATTTTAAGTATGCCGTCCGAACGTCCGCTTACTTTAATGAAATTATTGTTGATGGCAGTCAGTATGGTGAAGCAACCGCCAAGACAGAGCAGTTGGAAGAAAGGAATGGAAGGCCACCATTCCTCTTTCAGCAGCAAACGGATAACGGGACCTGCCGTAACGAACAGACCTGCCATGATGGGGAGTGTGATGAATGCCGTAAAACGGATGGTCTTGCGATAAGCCCTTATCAGCCTTTCCCGTTCGTTCTGGATGGTACTGAATATGGGGAAGGTGGCATTCTGTATACTTCCGTAAATCAGGCTGACACCCATATCGCACATTTTGTTTCCTTGCGTATAATATCCCAATTGTTTTTGCGGAAACAGTTTGCCGATGATAACGGAATAGATATTCAGGAAGCAGGTATTGATAAGGCTTGCCAATAACAGGCTTGAAGCGAATCCGAACAGTGACCGTATGACTGCGAAGCGGAAAGTCCGTTGCGGACGCCAGTTCTCGCGGCTCCATAGCAGGGTGGCGCGCGCTGCTGCCAGTATTACCGGTTGCAGGGCCAATGTCCATACTCCACAGCCGGTCAGTGCCATGGCAAGCGAAGCTATGCCCGAAACCGTCATGGAGTATAGGTTTATTTGCGTCAACGGCTTGAAGCGGATTTGCTTGTTCAGTATGGTGCTTTGTATGATAGTGAGCGCATTGATGGGAAGTGCCAGAAAAATGACAGCCGACAGTTCCACCAGTTTGGGCTGGTTAAAGAAGCGGGCTATCAGCGGGGAACAGCCCATCAGCACTCCATACAGCAGGATACTCATTCCCAGATTGAACCAGAAGACGGAACTGAACTCTTCTGCAGTCGTCTCTTTCTTCTGAATGAGTGCGGCACTGAATCCGCTGTCCAGTACGATATTGGCAATTGCGCTGAAAATGGCAAGCATCCCTACCAGCGCATAGTCTTTGACGGAGAGTATATTGGCTACGAGGATACCGACAATAAACAACAGAACTTGCTGGCCCATACGGTCCAGCAAGTTCCAGAGCAATGCTCCTATTGTTTTTTGTTTCAGTGAAGACTCGCTCATACGGATTATTTCACTTCACTGCCGGGCTTTACTTCACGCAACAGTGAGGTTACTGCCAGTGAGCCGTCATAGTTTTCGGCAGAAAGTATCATGCCTTCGCTCACCAGTCCGTTCTTGAATTGGCGGGGAGCCAGGTTGGCGATGAACAGTACCTGCTTGCCTACCAGCTCTTCCGGTTGGTAGTGCTGGGCGATGCCGCTGACGATAGTACGGTTTTCCAGTCCGTCGGCTATCTTGAACTTCAATAGCTTCTTCATCTTGGGTACGGCTTCGCATTCCAATACGGTTCCTACGCGGATATCCAGTTTCTCGAAGTCCTCGAATGAGATAACGGGCTTGACAGGATTGGCTTTGTAGCCGGCTGCCTCGTTTGCTTTCTTGGTGGCGAGCAGTTTGTCTACCTGTGCCTGGATAACATCATCCTCAATCTTCTCGAACAGCAGTTCGGGAGTTGCCAGTTGGTGTCCGGCGGGGAGCAGGTCTGTATGGCCGAGCTCTGCCCAGTCGAAGCTGTCCATGTTCAGCATCTTGCGGAGCTTTTCGCTGCTGAACGGCAGGAACGGTTCGAAAGCGATGGCGAGGTTGGCAACCAGCTGCAGGGAGATATTCAGGATGGTGGCTACACGCGGCATGTCCGTCTTGGCAAGCTTCCAGGGTTCGGTGTCTGCCAGATATTTATTACCGATACGTGCCAGGTTCATGGCTTCCTTCTGCGCATCGCGGAATTTGAATACGTCGAGCAGCTTCTCCACTTCTTCTTTTACGTCGGCAAACTCTTTCAGTGTTTCGCGGTCGTAGTCGTTCAGTTCGCCGGCAGCGGGCACTACACCGTCGAAGTATTTCTTGGTGAGTTGCAGGGCACGGTTTACGAAGTTGCCGTATACCGCTACCAGCTCGTTGTTGTTACGTGCCTGGAAGTCTTTCCAAGTGAAGTCGTTGTCTTTTGTTTCCGGAGCGTTAGCAGTGAGCACATAGCGCAGCACGTCCTGCTTGCCGGGGAAGTCTTCCAGATACTCGTGCAACCATACGGCCCAGTTGCGTGAAGTGGAAATCTTGTCTCCTTCCAGATTCAGGAACTCGTTGCTGGGCACGTTGTCGGGCAGGATATAACTGCCTTCCGCCTTCAGCATGGCGGGGAATACGATGCAGTGGAATACGATGTTGTCTTTTCCGATGAAGTGAACCAGACGTGTTTCAGGGTCTTTCCACCATTTCTCCCAAGAGTCGGGCAGCAGTTCTTTGGTATTGCTGATATAACCGATGGGAGCATCGAACCATACATAAAGCACCTTACCTTCGGCGCCTTCTACCGGAACGGGAATACCCCAATCCAGGTCGCGGCTCACGGCACGCGGCTGCAAGCCCATGTCGAGCCAGCTCTTGCATTGGCCATACACGTTGGGACGCCATTCTTTATGGTCTTCCAATATCCACTGGCGCAACCATGCTTCATGTTTGTCGAGGGGCAGATACCAGTGCTTGGTTTCGCGCATTACGGGCTGGCTGCCGCTGATGGCGCTTTTCGGATTAATCAGGTCGGTAGGGCTGAGGCTTGTACCGCATTTCTCGCATTGGTCGCCGTAAGCGCCCTCTGCGTGGCAATGCGGACACTCGCCGGTGATGTAGCGGTCGGCAAGGAAAGTCTTGGCTTCCTCGTCGTAGTATTGCATGCTGGTCTTTTCGATGAATTCGCCCTTATCGTACAGTTTGCGGAAGAATTCGGAAGCTGTATCGTGATGCGTTTTTGAAGTAGTACGGCTGTATACGTCAAACGAAATGCCGAATTCCTCAAAAGACTTCTTGATAAGCGTATGATAGCGGTCTACTACATCTTGCGGTGTAATCCCTTCTTTTTTGGCACGGATGGTGATGGGCACTCCGTGTTCGTCGGAGCCGCCGATAAAGACTACGTCTTCTTTTTTCAGTCTCAGGTAGCGGACGTAGATGTCGGCAGGTACATACACCCCTGCCAAGTGTCCGATATGAACGGGGCCGTTGGCATAGGGCAACGCCGATGTCACGGTGGTACGCTTGAATTTCTTTTCCATTGTATCTATGTATCTCTTTTGTTATGAACACTTTTAAGCAGTGCAAAGATAACGGTTTTCTCTTAAACCTACAAAAAGAGCCCTATATACTTCGTGTCCGGAATATTTCGTCTTTGGAAGAACAAGGATACGGTAATATTAAAAGGTTATCTTCTTGTCATTATGTATATAAATTGTATATTTGTGCGATTGTCGTACTTTACTAATATGAACAGACTATGATAACAAACCAATTGCTGCGTCCTGCCAGTATTGTGGTGGTGGGAGCTTCCAACAATGTACATAAACCCGGTGGAGCTATTTTGAGAAATCTGATTAATGGCGGTTATACCGGAGAACTGCGTGCCGTCAATCCGAAAGAAGCAGAAGTACAGGGCGTTACAGCGTATGCTGATGTAAAGGATATTCCGGATACGGACTTGGCAATACTTGCCATACCGGCATCTTTTTGTCCGGATGCGGTAGAATTGCTTGCTGCGGAAAAGCAGGTACGTGCGTTCATCATTCTCTCTGCAGGTTTCGGAGAGGAAACGCATGAAGGGGCGTTGTTGGAAGACCGTATTCTGGAAACAGTGAATAAGTACGGCGCTTCGTTGATAGGTCCCAATTGTATCGGGCTGATGAATACGTGGCATCATAGCGTGTTCAGCCAGCCTATTCCCAATTTGAACCCGCAGGGTGTTGATTTGATTTCCAGTTCCGGGGCCACTGCGGTGTTTATTCTGGAGAGCGCGGTAACTAAAGGCTTGCAGTTCAATTCCGTATGGTCTGTGGGCAATGCCAAACAGATTGGAGTGGAAGATGTGCTGCAATATATGGACGAGCATTTCGATGCTGAAAACGATTCCAGGATAAAACTGCTTTATATAGAAAGTATAGGCGACCCTGACAGATTGCTGTTCCATGCTTCTTCTCTGATAAGAAAAGGATGTAAGATTGCGGCTATCAAGTCGGGAAGCAGTGAGAGTGGCAGCCGTGCGGCATCCTCGCATACGGGAGCTATCGCCAGTTCCGATTCGGCGGTGGAGGCTTTGTTCCGTAAAGCAGGTATCGTACGTTGCTACTCCCGTGAAGAGCTGACTACGGTAGGATGTATCTTCACTTTGCCGGAACTGAAAGGAAAGAATTTTGCCATTATCACCCATGCCGGCGGACCGGGGGTGATGTTGACCGATGCCTTGAGCAAGGGCGGACTGAATGTGCCGAAGCTGGAAGGTGAGCTTGCCGAAGAGCTGAAAAGCAAGCTTTTTCCGGGAGCTGCTGTTGGTAATCCAATAGATATTTTAGCTACGGGTACGCCTGAGCATCTGCGGCTTTGTTTGGAATATTGCGAAGAGAAGTTTGATAATGTGGATGCGGTAATGGCTATTTTCGGTACACCGGGATTGGTCACCATGTTCGAAATGTACGATGTGCTGCATGAGAAGATGCAGGCTTGCAGGAAACCGATATTCCCTATTCTCCCGTCCATTAATACGGCAGGAGCCGAAGTGGCCGCTTTTCTTGCCAAAGGTCACGTGAACTTTGCCGATGAAGTGACGTTGGGTACGGCTTTATCGCGCATTATGAATGCCTCGAAACCGGCAAATAATGAAATAGAGCTGTTTGGCGTGGATGTTCCGCGCATCCGCCGCATCATTGATTCCATCCCCGAAAACGGTTATATAGAACCGCATTACGTGCAGGCTTTGCTGCATTCTGCCGGTATTCCTGTAGTGGAGGAGTTTGTGTCTGCAAACAAGGAAGAGGTGCTTGCATTTGCCCGTCGTGCCGGATTCCCGGTAGTGGCAAAGGTGGTGGGGCCTGTGCATAAATCCGATGTAGGCGGTGTGGTACTGAATATAAAGAGTGAACAGCATCTGGCGTTGGAGTTTGAACGGATGATGCAGATTCCGGAAGTAACGGGTATCATGGTGCAGCCTATGTTGAAAGGAACGGAACTGTTTATCGGAGCCAAGTATGAGGAGAAATTCGGGCATGTAGTGCTTTGCGGCTTGGGCGGTATCTTTGTGGAGGTGCTGAAAGACGTATCCTCCGGTCTGGCTCCTTTGTCTTATGAGGAGGCTTATTCGATGATTCATTCGTTGCGCGCCTATAAGATAATAAAAGGCACGCGCGGGCAGAAAGGGGTGAATGAGGACAGGTTTGCCGAAATTATTGTCCGCTTGTCCACTTTGCTGCGCTTTGCTACGGAAATTAAGGAAATGGATATCAATCCGTTGTTGGCCACGGAAAAGTACGTAATAGCAGTGGATGCCCGCATCAGAATAGAAAAGAACTGATTATACGTTAAAAGTCGGGTTGTTGTGCAGTATTTTGTTGGGATAGGCGTTTATAGGATATAACTTAGACTATAAACACACTATGAAGAGAGAAAAAGAACAATGGCTTAGAATTTTCAACGGCGTGATGTTCGGTGCATTGATTTTATTGGGGTTCGCATATTGCGATGAAAACAGTATGGGGGCAGGAAGTGAGAATTGTACTTCTTATGCCAAATATGAATTCAGAGGTAAAGTACTGGGAGAGAGCCGGCAGGTTGTGCCCGATGCCAGAATTCTGGTAAAGCATATAGCTTCTCCTGCCGACGGTTCATATGGCTATGCTGTTTTATCCGATACGGTTTATACCAAAGAAAACGGAGAGTATCTTTATCAGAATACCATAACCGGTTATCAGGACTTCCGTATTATCTGTGAGGACCTTACCGGGGTTTACCAGACCGATTCTGTGGATATAAAGATGAATCCGAAAGGTGGAAACGGCAGGTATGAAGGTAAAGATGACAGAGAGGTAGTCTTTAAACTGAAAAAGAGGGCTATATAAGACTGATACAGGGCTATCCGGCCCAATCTTCCCTGTCCAGGTTTCTGTATCCGATTGCTTCTGCCAAATGCGAGGGCTGTATCAGTTCGCAGCCCTCAAGATCGGCGATGGTACGTGAGACTTTTAAGATGCGGTCGTAGGCGCGTGCCGAGAGGTTGAAGCGGTTCATGGCCGTTTTCAGCAGTGCCAGCCCTTTATCATCGGGACGGGCATAACGGGCAAGTAATTTGCTGTTCATCTGTGCATTGCAATATACACCGGGAATTTCGGCATATCTTTCGGATTGGGTCTGACGTGCGCGTACTACGCGTTCCCGAATGAGGGTGCTCGATTCACCGGGACGTGCATCCGACATCTTCTCAAAGGGAACGGGGATGACTTCGATTTGCAGGTCGATACGGTCGAGCAAAGGTCCCGAAATGCGGTTCAGGTATTTCTGTACTTGCCCCGGGCTGCATACGCAGGCTTTGGTAGGATGGTTGTAGTATCCGCAAGGGCAGGGGTTCATGGATGCTGCGAGAATCAGGCTGGCCGGATATTTGACATTGCATTTAATTCGGGAAATGCTGATTTCCCGGTCTTCCAGCGGCTGGCGCAGTACTTCAAGTACATTTCGATTGAACTCCGGCAACTCATCGAGGAATAAGACTCCGTTGTGTGCCAGGCTGATTTCTCCCGGTTGTGGGAAACTGCCGCCTCCTGTCATGGCTACAGTAGAAATTGTGTGGTGAGGAGCGCGGAACGGTCGTTTGGAGATAAGTCCGCTTTCCTGTTCCAGCTTCCCTGCAACAGAGTGTATCTTGGTGGTTTCAAGGCTTTCGCCCAATGTTAACGGGGGGAGGATAGAGGGAAGGCGCTTGGCAAGCATGGATTTTCCGCTGCCGGGAGCACCTATCAGTAGAATATTATGTCCGCCTGCAGCCGCTACCTCTAACGCGCGTTTTACGTTTTCCTGTCCTTTCACGTCGGAGAAATCCAGATCAAAGTCATTCTGCCGGGTATAGAACTCTTTACGGGTGTCGACATGTACCAGCTCCAGTTCCTGTTTGTCGTTGAAGAACTCGATGACCTCTTTCAGGTTCTTTGCTCCGTAAACTTTCAGGTTATTTACAACAGCGGCTTCCCGTGTATTCTGTCTGGGTATGATGATTCCTTCAAAACCGAGTTCTCTGGCTTTTATGGCAATGGGCAGTGCGCCTTTAATGGGTTGCAGGCTGCCGTCGAGACTTAGTTCTCCCATTAACAGATAGCGGCTCAACTTGTCCGGTTTGATTACTTCGCTGGCACCTAACATGCCGATAGCCAACGGCAGGTCGTAGGCGGCGCCTTCTTTGCGGATATCAGCCGGTGCCATGTTGATGACGATATTGCTGGTAGGCATCCGGTAACCGTTTACTTGCAGTGCGGAAATGATGCGTTGGTGGCTTTCCTTGACAGCAGAGTCCGGCAAGCCGACGAGATAGAACATACAGCCTCTGGAGCTGTTGACTTCGATAGTGATGAGGGTTGCATCAATACCTTGAACAGCCGCTCCAAAAACTTTGATGAGCATGTAATTTGAGTGTTTAGTGATTAGGGTTTAGTGATTACCGATAGAAAAGTTATCGTTTCTTTTTCCTTTCGTTCTCTATTTCCCTCTTCTTTTCTTTTTCTTTCTTCTCTTGTTCTTCTATGTCTTTCAGCTTCTTTTCGATAGCCGCTTCACTCAGGTTCTTTCCTTCAATCCTTCCGGAAGGGCTGAGCAGTACATTGGCAGGCAGGGTTCTTATGGCAAGTTGCTTTACAACTCCGGTCTCCCAGCCGGAAAGGTCGCATGCTTGCTCCCATTTCAGGGTATCTGTTTCGATAGCCTTTTTCCAATTGTCTTTGTTGAGGTCTAAAGAAATTCCTAAAAGCGCGAATTTCTTGTTCTTTTGTCCTTTCCTGTAGATTCTGCGGTAAACAGCATTGCTGTCGCGGCTCACGGTATTCCAGGAAGCCCAGAAGTGTATTAGCAGGTATTGGTCTTTGAAGTTCGAACGGGTTATCTGCTTCCCTTCGGCGTTGGGCAGGCGGAAGTAGGCGGCAGTCTTTCCGGTCGCAGCCTTTTCTTCTTCCTGGATGCGGTCGAGCAGCCCGTCGATATAGGGACGGTCTTTCAGTTCTCCCGTCATGTGCTCGGTCAGTTGTTTGATTAGGGTATAATCCGGCTTTTCTTTTTGTGCGAAGTACTTGTCAAGCAGGTAGATACTCGCTAAAGAGGAATGATGCTCATTGATAAATTTGCCGGCTTTCTCTTCCAGGACTTTTTCAGACGGTTTGCCCAATCCTTTCAGCTCTTTCCGGAAGGCGGTCAACTCTTCATTGTGTGGGTTGCCGGTTATTTCCATACTGTTTAGTTCGGCAGCAGAGCCTTTTATGTGTATTTTGTCACCTTTATCCATGAAGAAAGGGTATCGGCTGCCGTCGCTGAACAACAGCCATGCAGCTACCAAGGTATCCGGAGAGAGTGTTTTCGAGAATTTGCCGTTCTCAACGGGCAGGGTATCCATGCGGTCGTACATTTCGTCTGCACCGTATATATATAAGGTGTCATTTCCCAAACCTTTGATTTCTCCGCTCAGACTGACTGTGTCGGAGCTTTTGCCACCGCAAGCGGATAGCATGATAATCAGGAAATATGCAAGATAAATATTCTTCATACGGCTTTCTTCTTCTGATACGTTGCTGCGAAAGTAGTTCTTTTTGGTGTGAATAAAAAAAAATGCCCGACATATTTCTATGCCGGGCACTTCTTTTCATCTTATAACCTTTATTATTTGATGATATTCATGAAGTCTGCATTCGTGAAGTATTTGGAGAATTCCAAGTCAGAAGCAGCTTTCTTAGCCAGTGAAGAATCTTTGGCAACAGCTTTCTTCAGGTTGTCCATAACCATAGAAGAGTTGTTGGTTCTTGCACCTACAACAGCCATCAGGTAGTCAGTGTAAGCGTCCGGTTTAGCGATGCTTGACAATGTGCTCTTAGCCTTGTTGTAGTCCTTAGCCAGGATTTGTGCCAAAGCTGCACTGTTGGTCTTAGTGTCGCCAAATGCGTTAACGGCTCTGTCATATTGACCTTGAGCGATGTACAGGTTACCCAGAGCTTCGTTCAGTTCCTTAGTACCGGAAGCTTTGCCCAGGTAAGTTTCAGCTGCTGCCTTGTCGCCTTTTCTCAAAGCTACGAGACCCATGTTCATGTTAGCTTCAGCAGAATCCTTGATAGAAAGAGATTTCTTCAGGTAGCCTTCAGCCTTGTCCAAATCACCGGCTTGGTAAGCTAACTTACCGAGGTTGTTGTATGCACGGTAGTCGTTCGGGTAGATTTGAGTAGCTTTGGTGAAGATAGCTTCTTGCTTAGCAGGATCGTTAGTCAGAGTAGCTGCATACAGCAGTTCTTCGATGTTCAGTTGCTTAGCATCGCTGTCAGCCAAAGATGCGATTTCTTCGTCAGACTTACCGATTACGTCATAGTTCAAAGTCAGACGAGAACGACGCAGTTGCGGAAGGATTTCTTCTGCCAAAGTGCTGTATACAGAAGAGATATTCTTGATTTCCTGTTCTCTTTGTTCAGGATCAGAGTACATTGACAAAACGCGGAGAATCAACTCTTTGTCCTGGATGTTGGATTTGCTGACCAGTTCCTGGAAACCTTCCCAGTCCTGTGCAGTATATTTAGTATCTACAGCTGCTTCGATTTTGCTCTTCTTCAAATCCTTGTTGATAACTTTGGCTGTATTGTTCTGACGGTTTTCAGCCAGACCAGTATTCAGCTCAACGCCACCATCGGGAGAAGCGTATGCAGAGATTTCGATGTTGCTGATCTTCTTGTTGGCAGCTTCGTTGATGTTCTTAACTTCTTCGTTGAATGCTTTGGCAGTTTTCAACTCGCTTGAACGGATGTTAGCCTGTTGGATCAAGAACATGATGTTTGCATCATATTTTTCTTTGATTACGCGTTGGAAAGCGTCGTCACCGTTAGCAGGATTAGCGCTGCCCAAAGTCTGGCCAACCAGTTCGGAAGTAGAGATAACACCGTCGGCTACTTTTACAGCAGGGATAGTAACTTCTTTCTTTCCAACTTTAGCTTTGAATTCCAAGTACAATTCAGACTTAGCCATTTCGGGAACATAGTCGAAAGAAGTCTTCATTGTGTAGCTACCACCAGCCTTGTAAGAGATAGTCTGGTCGTTGCCTTCTACTTTTTCACCCTGGAATACGGCAGGCTGACCTTTAGCTTCGCCGCCTTCCCATCTCAAAACCGGAGTAACTTCCACTACAGCTTTTTTCTTGAAATACTTTTCAGGGAATTTACCGTTAATTGTAGCAGGTACCTTACCGCCTACGGCTTCCAATACTTGCGGAGTCACTGTGAAATAGTCAGAAGACAGTTCACCCATTTTGCTGCTGCATGATGTCAAAACAGCAACAAGTGCCACTAACAAAGGCAGATACAATTTTTTAGTCATTTTAGATATAAATTAATTGTTTGTAATTGAAATTTGTCCATTCACAATTAGTTGCTATATTCCTATATATATAGCTTTGCAAAGATATTAATTCTCTTGGCAATTTGTTAATAATACTATCACATTTATTATAATTTAATAAACGCCATGCTCTTTCCTGTATTTAATATTGCGGGGATGATGCTCGATAATTTCACTTCGGAGTCTGTTCCGGTCGATATGTGTATAGATTTCAGTGGTGGCGATGGATTCATGTCCCAACATGCACTGGATGGCCCGCAGATTGGCGCCGCCTTCCAGCAGATGGGTGGCGAAGGAGTGGCGGAACGTATGCGGACTGATATTCTTGGTGATGCCGGCTTTTTCTGCCAGCTCTTTTATCATGTGAAACACCATGATGCGGGAGATATTATTACCCCATCGTGCCAGAAATACGTAATCCTCGTATCCTTTCTTTATTTTTCCCAGGTTGCGGTCTGCAAACCAATACTTTATCTCCTTGATTGCACGAGGCGAGATAGGTACTAAACGCTGTTTGCCGCCTTTGCCTTCTACCTTAATAAACCCTTCCTCAAAATAGAGGTCGGAGATTTTCAGGTTACACAGTTCCGACACGCGTAACCCGCAACTGTACAGTGTCTCTAGAATAGCCCGGTTGCGTTGTCCCTCTTTCTTCTCCATGTCTACGGTGGAAATGATTCTGTCGATTTCTTCAACGGTGAGCACTTCCGGTAGCCTGAACCCGATTTTGGGACCTTCCAGCAGCTCGCTCGGGTCGGCTTCCTGATAGTCGGCAATCACCAGAAAGTGGAAGAACGATTTGATTCCGGAGAGTATCCGGGCTTGGGAACGGGGATGGATACCGATGTCGTGGAGTCCTGCGGCAAAGCGTTGCAAATCATCCGGTGTTACGTCCGGAATTTCTATATTCTCTCCTTCCAGAAAGTGCAGAAGTTTCTGTAGGTCCGTCATATAGGCATCGAGCGTATTGGGCGAAAGCGCTTTCTCCAGCTTGAGATATTGCTGATACTTTCTGATTATCACCGCTCGTTTTTCCTTATTCGTCAAATTCTCTTCTACTTTCATTACTTTTTCCTATCTTTGCACCTTGAAAGAATGTTCTCTGTGGACAAAGGTATAAAAAAATGTGTTATGAGAATACAGATTATTAACGGCCCCAATATAAATCTGTTGGGTAAACGCGAACCTTCCATTTATGGCAGTGTTACTTTTGAAGACTACCTTGCCGGACTCCGCGAGAAGTATGCGGATGTACAGATAGACTATTTCCAATCCAACATCGAAGGAGAGTTGATAGACAAGATACAGCAGGTGGGTTTTGATGCGGACGGCATCATCCTGAATGCGGGGGCCTATACCCATACGTCCATTGCCCTGCAAGATGCGATCCGGTCGGTCACTGCTCCGGTGATTGAGGTTCATATCTCCAATGTGCATGCCCGGGAGTCGTTTCGCCACGTATCCATGATAGCTTGTGCCTGCCGGGGTGTTATTTGCGGCTTTGGGCTGAACTCCTACCGTCTGGCATTGGAAGCGTTAAAGGAATTATTAATATAAAATAGGTACAAGATTATGCTATTGAAACAGACAAAAATCGTTGCAACGATTTCCGATCAGCGTTGCGATGTTGATTTTATAAAACAGTTGTTCGACGCAGGTTTGAACGTAGTACGTATGAATACGGCTCATGCAGGCCGCGAAGGTTTCGAGAAGCTGATAGCTAATGTGCGTACGGTTTCCAACCGCATCGCTATCCTTATGGATACGAAGGGTCCCGAAGTGCGTACGACTGTCCTTGACGAGCCTATTCCCTTCAAGGCAGGCGATCGTGTAAAAGTGGTAGGCAATCCCGACCGGCAGACTACCCGCGAATGTATCTCCGTTTCTTATCCCAACTTTGTACACGACCTCAATGTGGGCGGTCATATCCTTATCGACGACGGTGACCTGGAACTGGTTGTTGTGGAAAAGAATGCCGACCACCTGCTGTGCGAGGTACAGAATGAAGCTACCTTGAGCAGCCGCAAGAGTGTCAATGTGCCGGGTGTACGCATCAACCTGCCTTCACTGACGGAAAAAGACCGCAACAATATCCTCTACGCCATCGAGAAAGACATCGACTTCATCGCTCACTCTTTCGTGCGCAACAGACAGGATATTCTGGATATAAAGGCTATTCTCGATGCCCACAACAGCGACATCAGAATCATTGCCAAGATTGAGAACCAGGAAGGTGTGGACAATATCGACGAGATTCTCGAAGTGGCCGACGGCGTTATGATAGCCCGTGGCGACCTGGGTATCGAAGTTCCGCAAGAACGTATTCCGGGTATCCAGCGTTTGCTGATTCGCAAATGTATCCTTGCCAAGAAGCCGGTTATCGTTGCCACGCAGATGCTCCATACCATGATTTCCAACCCGCGTCCTACCCGTGCGGAAGTTACCGACATCGCCAACGCCATCTATTACCGTACGGATGCTTTGATGCTGAGCGGTGAGACGGCTTACGGCAAATATCCGGTTGAAGCCGTCAAGACAATGACGAAAGTTGCCGCCCAGGCGGAAAAAGACAAACTGGCGGATAACGACATCCGTATTCCTTTGGACGAAAACAGCAACGATGTAACGGCTTTCCTCGCCAAGCAAGCGGTAAAGGCCACTACGAAGTTGAAGATTCGCGCCATCATCACCGACAGTTACAGCGGCCGCACTGCCCGCAACCTTGCTGCATTCCGCGGCAAATACCCGGTGCTCGCCATCTGCTATAAGGAAAAGACCATGCGTCACCTGGCGCTTTCATACGGTGTAGAAGCCATCTACATGCCCGAACTTGCCAACGGACAGGAATACTACTTCGCCGCTCTCCGCCGCCTGCTTCAGGAAGGCCGTCTGCAACCTACCGACATGGTGGGCTATCTGAGTAGCGGTAAGGCCGGTACGCAAACATCCTTCCTCGAAATCAACGTAGTGGAAGATGCCCTGAAACATGCTGAAGACAGTGTACTTCCGAACAGTAACAGATACTTGTAAAATTATAAATTGAGAATTAAAAAATGACAGTCCGCTGGCAGACATTTGTTTTTTAGTTCTCAATTCTCAATTTATATGACTTTAGACGAATATATCCTGCAACACATCGATGAAGAGGGCGACTATCTGAAGGCTCTTTATCGCGATACGCACCTCAAGTTGCTTTATCCCCGCATGGCTTCGGGACATTTGCAGGGGCGTATGCTCAAGATGTTTGTCAGGATGATACGTCCCCGTCAGGTGTTGGAGATCGGGACATATAGCGGATACTCCGCACTTTGCATGGCAGAGGGGTTGCCGGACAACGGAATGCTGCATACGTTTGAAATCAATGACGAGCAGGAAGACTTTACCCGTCCGTGGCTGGAGAACTCACCCTATGCCAATAAGATAAAGTTCTATATAGGTAATGCTTTGGAACTTGTTCCCCGGCTGGACATCACTTTCGACCTTGCTTTCATCGACGGTGATAAGCGCCGTTACATCGATTATTACGAGATGGTATTGGCACGCCTTTCGGACGGCGGTTATATCATTGCCGACAATACCTTGTGGGACGGGCACGTTCTTGAAGAGCAACCGCATCGCACGGACTTGCAGACCATCGGGATAAAGGCTTTCAATGATCTGGTTGCCGCAGATAATCGGGTGGAGAAAGTTATACTGCCGTTGCGCGACGGACTGACGATTATACGTAAGAAATAAAAAGTTTGCATCCTCCCCCTTCACCCTTCACAATTCCTTTGCATCATACTGTTCATGGGATTCTGCGGGTGAAGGGGGAGGATGCTTTTATTTTTTAAGCAACCGCTTGCTCAAGTACCGCACAGGATACCACACCGAGAGGAACCCTACGGTGATAACCGTTACGAATACCAGTATGATGTCCGTTGCATGCACGCTCACCGGATAGGCGTCCACTACAAAACTTCCGTTGCCGCCGCCCAGCGATATAAGTCCGAAGCGTTGTTGCAGGAAACACAGCAGCAGCCCCAATACAATCCCGGCAATTGCTCCGAACACCGAAATCAGCCGCCCTTCAAAAAGGAAGATGCGGGCTATCAGCCGGTCGTCGGCGCCCAGATTGCGCAGCGTCTCCGTATCCTCGCGCTTATCCAGTATCAGCATGGACAGCGAACCGATAACATTGAAGCAGGCAATTGTAAGTATAAAGGTAAGGAACAGGTAGGAGATGAGTTTCTCAATCTCCATGATACGGAATACATCCGCTTGCTGCTCGTAGCGGTTTTGCACGATGAAGCGGTCGCCCAGGATGCGTTCCATTTTCTTCTGCACGGCATCGGTGTTGCTGCCCGGTTTCAGTTTCAGTTCGATGGCGGAAACTTCCGTGTCATAATTGAACAGCCGCCGGGCAAAGCCCAACGATGTGAGGATATAGCGTGAGTCGTATTTCTGCTGGTTGACAACAAACACCGCTCCCGGCGAGAACAGATAATCCTGGTTGAAAGCCGCCGACGGATTGGCGATGTTGACACGTACATTCCTTTTAGGTGCATACACTCGCAACGGGTCGACAAACTGAAGTCCCGTGCCCAGTTCGGACACCAGCTCCACACCCATAAAGCCGTAGTCCACAACGGAATCGTTCAAAATGAACTTCCCCGTACCGTACAGCAGGCTGTCTATGGATGTCAGTTGCTCGAAGTTATCCTCCACGCCTTTGATAACCGCCATTGCCTGGCGATCCTTGTACTGCACCATTGCGTTTTCTTCCAGCGTCTCCGTCCATACATCTATTTCGGGCAGGGCGCGTACTTGCTGCACGCGCGATTCGAGCGGGTCGAACACCTTTCCTTCCCGAACGGTGATTTTCAACTCCGGGTCGAAAGCCGTGAAGAACCCCGCTACCATATCCTGAAATCCGTTGAATACGGACAATGTGCACACCAACGCCAATGTAGCCAACGCCACCCCGCACACCGAGATGCCGGATATAATATTAATGGCATTATGCTTCTTCTTAGAGAAGAGATAACGGCGGGCTATAAAAAAAGGAAGATTCATGGTTGGGGATTAACCACTATTTCAGTAGTTCATCGATTCTTTCCAGATAATCCAGCGAGTCGTCCACGAAGAACTTCAGTTCGGGAATGATGCGCAGTTGGTGGCGTACGCGGGTTCCCAGTTCAAAGCGGATGGACTTCATGTTGGCATTGACGTTCTTGATGATTTCTTCGCTCCGTTCAGAGGGGAAAACGCTGAGGTAGGCGCGTGCCACGCTCATATCGGGACTGATGCGTACGGCGCTGACCGAAATCAGTATACCGGGCATCGATTTGGTTTGCAACAGGAAGATGTCGCTTAATTCCTTTTGGAGCAAACGGGCTATTTTGTTCTGTCTGGTAGTTTCCATACTCTATCGTTTTTTTGATTTGAAAAGCAAAGTTACTGAAATATATCGTTCTGCCGGTGATTTATACCATTTTTTTCATTCTTTTCCTTGTAGGAGAATCTGATTTATGACGTTGCAGGATTGTATTTTCATCCGTAGGGCATTCGTTTCGGCCACTGGGAACATCAGGTGTTGACTACTGTCAACAGAGCTGTTTACTGCTGTCAACGGATCGGCGGGCTATTGTCAACCGGGCTGTTGACAGTAGTCAACATCCGATGTTCTTCCTGAGAAAAAAGAATTCTCTCTATAGCAATACCTGATTTTCCTCTGTATATCTTTGTTATAAGGCTGTGAGGAAAAGCGTACCGCTATAGAGAGAAAGACGTATTACTCTGTTATATTGAATGTGGATGAATCCGGTTGCCCCGTAGATTCTACCTATTCTTGCGCTTTTTTGCGTGCAATCAGCGCAACGGCTGCCACTCCGATAACCAGCAGCGCCAATGCTCCGTAGGCGATGCCTTCCGTTACATGCAGGCTTTTGGGGTCGAAGCGCATCTCGACGGTATGCTTGCCGGCAGGAATATACAAGGCGCGCAGTACATAATCCGCACGTCCCAGTCCGGCAGGTTTCCCGTCAATGGTTACTTGCCAGCCGTTCGGGTAGTATATCTCGGAGAATACGGCGATGCCGTCTCCCGCGTTTTCCGTTTCGTAAACCAGGCGGTTGGGTTCGTAACTTGTCAGGCGAATGGAGGAAAGGCTGTCTTTATGAGCCTCTGAAATCCCTTTCAGCATATTCTTGAAGCGGGCATCGACAACAGCGGTTTCGGTGGGAAGGATGGTTTTGAGCGCATCAATCTCCTCATTGGCATTGTTTACGTATTGCACGTTCTTCACAAACCAGGCGTTGCCGTTGGCATAAGGGTTGAGGACGGGAACGGTCTGTCCCTGCTGTCCGGAGGGGAGGATGAAGTACTTCGTGTTCAGCATGTTCAGTACGCGGAACTTGGAGGCGTCCACACTGTCCATTTCTCCGCCTGCGGCGGCTATCGCTTGATAGGCAGCCTGCATTTCGGGAGAGATGTGGCGTTCTATCAGTTCCTGGTAGCGACGCAGTTTGGCGGCATGGTATCCGCCTATGTTCTTATGCCAGTAGGAAGTGTTGTTCTCGTTGAAGGCATCGGTTGCAAAGTTCAGTACGCGGTAGTCCGGGCTTTTGTCCTGCAGGATGAGTTCGTCGGTCTTGGTTTTGCTGAACGTTTCCGTTTGGATGGAACGGGGCACGAACTGCTCGTCGTGCAGGTAGCGTTTGTTTACACTCCACATATCTACAAGGCAGAGAACCGTGATGCCTGCAACGGTCAGTGACCGGCGCAGCTTGCCTGCCGCGTGGAGCCAAAGCAGTGCGCATCCGATGCAGATGATGATGAAGCTCCGCAATGCGTCGGCGCTGACAAGCGCACCCCGCATTTCTGAGAGATTGGCGAGGATGCCGGACAGCTCGTTGGCGGGTATCATCTGCTGGTCGACGGCATTTTGCAGCATCTGCGCTTCTTGTGCGGGCACGAAGCCGGAGCCGAGGCTACCCGGCGCTACGGTAAGCAGCAGGGCTACACCGGCGGTCAGCGCAAGGCTGATGCCGAACGCTTTCTTGTTCGCTTTCCATATTCCGGGTTCTTCCAACACGCGCTTCAAGGCAAAGATTGCCAGCAGGGGAATGGTGAATTCCGCTATGACGAGGATGGATGATACGGCGCGGAACTTATTGTACATCGGGACGTAATCGATGAAGAAGTCCGTCAGCGGCATGAAGTTCTTGCCCCATGCCAGGACGATGGAGAAGAAGGTTGCTCCCAGCAACGCCCATTTCAGCGGGCCTTTTACGATAAAGCAGCCCAGCACGAAGAGGAACAGTACGAATGCGCCCACATAGACGGGGCCGGCGGTCCAGGGCTGGCTGCCGAAGTACTGCGGGAATGAGTTGTACAGACTCCCGTACATCGGGTTGGCCTTTTCCATGGCGGTTTCGCTCTGGCTGAGGGGGGCGGAGGAGGAACCGCCTTTGAAGTTGGGAACGAGGAGCGTCCAGGTTTCGTCGATGCCATAGCTCCAGTTGGTGATGTAGTCGCGGTCCAGTCCGCTGCTGGTTTGCTTGGCAGCATCACCGGTCTGTACCAGCTCGCTCTTGCCGCGCATGGTTTCCTTGCTGTACGTATAGGTGTGGTAGAGGTTGGAAAGGTTGGCGGCCACACCGATAAGGGCGGCAACCAGCAGTACGGCGCTTGCCTTGAAGAACCGGGGAAGCGTCTTGTTGCGCCACGCATCTTCAAAGTATGCTCCTGCGATGAACAGGATGACGAACAGGAAGTAGTAGGACATCTGCACATGGTTGGACATGATTTGCAGGGCGATGAAGAAGGCTGTGAGTATGCCGCCTGCCAGCAGCTTGCCCCGGTAGGCGAGCACGATGCCCGCTATTGTGGGCGGGATGTAGGCAAGGGTGATGAACTTCCAGATGTGTCCCGCCGAAATCAGAATGAAGAAGTAGGACGAGAAGGCCCACATGATGCCGCCCAAGCCTGCCAGCCATGCCGGTATGCCGAATGCCCGCAGCAGGATGTAGAAGCCCAGCATCAGGATAAACGTCAGGTTGACGTAGGTGGGCAGGAAGAGCTGGTATATTTTCTGTGTCCATTGCAGCGGTACGGTAGAGTCGTAGGACGGGGATATCTGGTAGGTAGGCATTCCGCCGAAAAGGGAATTGGTCCAGCGGGTGCGTTCGCCTGTCTGTTCGTAATACTCTTTGGCTTCTTGTCCGGCGCCGGCTCCGGCGGCGGTGTCGTGCTGGAACAGAATACGTCCTTCTATATCCGCCGGAAAAAAGTAGGCGAAAGAAATCAGGACGAATGCCAGGATGGCAATTAAGTCGGGAAGAATCTTCTTTATCATCTTTGCTGGGTTATGGTTTATGTGGGGGAGCCGAAAGGGTGAGGAGTCGACTCCCTTGACTCCTAATCTGAATTTCAGCGGCAAACTTATACATAAATATTGATTTATGCACCAGTTGGATAGATAAATCTGCTGAAATATCGTACCTTTGCCTTCCCTAAATCATATAATTCATAAATCTGAAATTTGGAAATCGGTAAGCATGACGATAGGTGTTATCAGTGCAATGGATAGCGAACACCGCCAACTGGCGGAACGTTTACAGGAGAAGAAGGTAGCGGATTACGGTAATCTGCACTATGTGGAAGGTATGCTTGGCAGCAACCGCGTGATACTTACGCAATGCGGCATCGGTAAGGTGAATGCGGCGGTTGGAGCTACGGAGCTGATACGCCGTTTTGCCCCGGACTGCATTGTGAGTACCGGTGTGGCGGGCGGCATCGACGCTTGTCTCAAGGTGACGGATGTAGTGGCGAGCGACTCTCTGGCGTACCACGATGTATGGTGCGGTGACGGTAACGAGTACGGTCAGGTGCAGGGATTGCCTGCAGTGTACAAGGGGTGCGCCCCGCTTTTGGAACATGCTTTGTCTCTGAACAAGACCGGATTGGAAAGCCGTATTCATAGCGGACTGATATGTACCGGCGACCGGTTTATCACCAACCGCACAGAGCTGGATGCCATCAAACGCCGCTTCCCGGCTGGACTGGCTGTCGATATGGAGTCCGCTGCCATTGCGCAGACCTGCTATCTGTACGGCATTCCTTTCCTCAGCTTCCGTATCATCAGCGATACGCCGGGCGTGGAAGACCACTCTTCGCAATATGCCGATTTTTGGGGTACGATGGCGGAACGTTCTTTCCTTACGACATGGACTTTCCTTTCCACCCTGCCCGACAACTTATAACTCATAACTCACAACTTATAACTTATGAAGAAAATACCCAGCTTTACCATCGATCACATCCGTTTGCTGCGCGGTATTTACGTATCGCGCAAGGATGAAGTGAACGGAGAAGTCATCACGACTTTTGATATTCGTATGAAAGAGCCCAACCGCGAACCGGCATTGGGACAAGGCGCCCTGCACACTATCGAGCATCTGGCTGCCACTTACCTGCGCAATGAACCGCAATGGCAGGACAAGATTATCTATTGGGGCCCCATGGGCTGCCTTACCGGCAATTATCTGCTGATGAAAGGCGATTTGCAGCCGCAGGACATCGTACCGCTGATGCAGGATACGTTCCGCTTTGTTGCCGGATATGAGGGCGAAGTTCCCGGTGCTGCTCCGCAGGATTGCGGCAATTACCTGCTCCACGACCTGCCCATGGCAAAATGGGAGTCTGCCAAGTATTTGCATGAAGTGCTGGAACAGATGACGGAAGAGAATATGAACTACCCCGAGAAAGCGGAGTGAGTGGTTGAATGAATGTTGAAAAATACATTTATGTTAAGAGTATCTGTCATTCAGAGCTTCTTTGCGATGCTCTGAATGACAGATAGTATAAGCTAATTCCCCATATTTACTTGGTTTACTCCTAACTGCTTAAATAATTTCTATTCCTTGCTCCTTGCAAAGTTGCAGCCCTATGTCTTTCAGCTTGAATTTCTGTATCTTGCCGCTTCCTGTCATGGGGAACTCTTTTACAAAGAAAATATATTTGGGAATCTTGTAACGGGAAATCTTGCCGATGCAGAAGTCGCGTACATCCGATTCGTGCAGGTCTGCCCCCTCGTGCCGGATAATGAATGCGCCGACCGCTTCGCCGTACTTCTTGGAAGGGATGCCGGCTACCTGCACATCCTTGACGCCTTCCAGTTGATAGAGAAACTCTTCGATTTCGCGCGGATAGATATTTTCACCGCCGCGGATAATCATGTCTTTGATACGTCCGGTGATGCGGTAGTTGCCGTCCTCGTCTTTTACGCCCAAGTCTCCGGAGTGCAGAAAACCGTTCTTGTCGATGACCTCGGCTGTGGCCTGCGGATTCTTATAATATCCTTTCATGGTGTTGTAACCGCGGTTGCACATTTCACCCTGCACGCCTACCGGGCACTCTTCGCCGGTTTCCGGGTCGATGACTTTCACTTCGGTATGCTCAAAGTCGCGTCCTACGGTGTTGCAACGTACATCGAACGAGTCGTCTATTCGCGTGGCGGTCATGCCGGGAGCGGCTTCCGTTAGGCCGTAAACGCTGGTTACTTTCATGTACATCTTTTCCTCTACCTGCTTCATCAGCTCGACGGGGCAGAGAGAGCCGGCCATGATACCCGTGCGCAGGCTGGACATATCGAACAGGTCGAACATCGGATGGTGCAACTCGGCTATGAACATTGTGGGTACGCCGTAGAGTGCGGTGCATCGTTCTTTGTGGATGGATGCAAGCACCACCAACGGGTTGAAGCGTTCCACCATGACTTGTGTACAGCCGTGGGTAAGGCAGTTCATTGTGGCAAGCACCACGCCGAAGCAGTGGAACAGGGGGACGCAACAGCAGAGTTTGTCAGCGGCGGTGAATTTCATATGCTCGCCGGTGAGGAAACCGTTGTTAGTGATGTTGTAGTGGGTAAGCATTACCCCTTTCGGGAATCCGGTAGTGCCCGAAGTGTACTGCATGTTTACTACGTCGTGGCAACTTACCCGACTTTTGAGCTCATTCAGACGGGTGTCTTCCACGTTGTCGCCTAAAAGCAGAATTTCGGAAGTGTTGTACATTCCTCTGTGCTTTTCCTGCCCTACGTAGATTACATTCTTCATATAAGGGAAGCGCTCGCTTTTCAGATGTCCGCGCTGGCAGGTTTTCAGTTCAGGCAGCATGGTGTAGGTCATCTGCACGAAGTCGCTGTCTTTCTCGCCGTTGACGATACAGAGCGTGTGCATATCCGAATTCTCGCACAGGTACTCCAGTTCGGCTTGTTTATAGTTGGTGTTTACCGTTACATAAACGGCGCCTATTTTGGCGCAGGCATACAGCAATGTCAGCCAGTCCGGTACGTTTGCCGCCCAGATGCCGACGTGTGTTCCCCGTTCCACGCCGATAGCGATAAGTCCTTTTGCCATGTCGTCCACTCTGCGGTTGAACTGGCTCCAGGTGAAGCGCAGATTACGGTCGGAGTAAACAATGTATTCTTTGTCAGGTGTAGTTGTGGCCCAATGCTCCAGCCATTGGCCAAGCGTTCTTTCGTATAACATAACGATGCTAATTAACGTATGAAGTATGAAATATAAGAGGGTATGTCAAAACTAAAATTCGCTTGCCGTTTGTTTCTTTTTAGGCACGGATTACACGGATTTCACGGAAAAAGAACAAAGAAAATCTGTGTTTCCGTAGAATCCGTGTAATCCGTGCCTAAAAGAAATCATCAAGTGTATTTTGACACACTCCCTTATGCCTTATACTTATCAGATTGGTGTATAAATTACTGCCAGTATTTTGGCTGCCTGTCCTTCATAGGCGTGTACATGGTGCGGTACGATGGAATCGTAGTAGATGCTGTCCCCTTCTTCGAGCAGGTAGGTGTGCTTGCCGTAGCTGATTTCCATGGTTCCTTCCATAACCATGATGAATTCTTCGCCTTCGTGTGAGGAAAGAACGAAATCGCTGTCGTCCGTGGGAGCTACGTCAATGATGAACGGCTCCATGTGGCGGTCTGCTTTTGATTTGGAAAGAGAGTGGTACTCCATGTGTTTGCGCGAGTGGATAGCGTTGTTGGAGAAGCTGATGCTGTCCTTTGCTTCCGACTTGCGGCATACCACAGGACCGTTCTCGTCCTGGTCGTCAAGGAATGTGCCGAGACGCACGCCCAGTACGCGGGCTATTTTGATGAGCGGAGCCAATGAAGGCAGGTCGATATTGTTTTCGATGCGTTCGATTTGTTCGATGGCGAGCCCCGAACGTTGCGCCAGCTCTTCCATGCTGATGGACTGGCTTTCGCGGAGTGATTTGATTTTTTCTCCTACAATCTTACTTGTATCCATAATTTGATAGTATTTTCAGTCTAAAAGGTTATGATTAATAGCTGTAAATTGCAAAAATAAGATATTCTTTTACTTGGTGCAACATTCTATGACGAAAAGTTTGCTTATGGTCTTTGCAGGTGTACAGGAGATTTTGTCTGTATGCCATCGCTATTCCGGCTTTCTCAGAGCAAGAGTGATATTCGCAGACGTATGGTTTATGATTGCATGAAGCCTGATAGAGGTTCCTTACTCTTTTATATCCAACTCTCCGGAGTATGAAATGGCCTGTCTGTTCATCGGCTGGATATGTATGTTGGCCGAACCGTCGGAATAGATAGTAAGGCTGTATTCATATTTATCTTCTTCGTTGCCGGTTTTGAAATCAATCCGGGTTTTTCCTTTTTTGAGGCTTTCTTTCCTGTATCCGGTTATCGGGGCATTAAATATCAATCCCTTCCCGCCGCCGTAAGGTACATTGTATGCCACTCCGAAGTAGGGCAGGTAAGAAAAGACGGAGTCATTCCTGATTTCGATGGAGTAGTCGGATGTCAGGGCGCGGCTGCGACCTTTCATGGGTTGCATATAGTCTACGTTGATTTTGTAGTGATCGGCATTTATCGCTTCCCTGACGTTACGTTCGGTCTGTGCTTTCTTTTCACTCCGGCTTTGTGCTGTTGCGGACTGCATGGCAAGCATTCCCGACAAACATAATAGAATTAATTTAGCTGTTTTCATCGTTGTTTGGTTTTAGGTATCAACAAAGATAAAGATAATGTTTTTGAGAAGTAAAACGGATTCAGTATTTTTGTATGAGAATAAAGATTATTAAGTATGGTATATATTGAAACTCCCCGTTTGATATTGCGCGATTGGAAAGAAGAAGACTTCGTTCCTTTCGCAGAGATGAACGGGAATCCGTCTGTCATGGAGTTCTTTCTGCATCCTTTGTCCGGGGAAGAGTCGCGCAATCTTTTTGATACTGTCAGGAATGAGTTTCTTCAGTACGGATATGGCGGATATGCCATCGAGCAGAAGTCCGATGGAGCCTTTGTGGGGTTTACGGGCTTTCATAACTTTATGTTTGATGTGGACTTTGCTCCGGGTATTGAGATACTGTGGCGATTGAAGCAGGAATATTGGGGTCGGGGGTATGCTACCGAAGCAGCGAAGTCATGTCTGGCTTATGCTAAGGAGAATCTTCCGTTTTCTATGGTCCGGGCTTTTACTTCGCTGACCAATAAACGTTCGCAACGGGTGATGCAGAAGATAGGGATGGAATTTGAAAAGAATTTTATGCACCCTGCAGTGCCCGACGGGCATCTGCTGAAAGAGCACGTACTCTATAAGGTACAATTGTAATAGGCTTTTAAAACCCCTGTACAGGGAAGACTGTGATAAAAGTAAAACGGCGGTATTCTCATTGGAAAATACCGCCGCTTTAATAAGTTTACCGCAAGTAAATTACTTACGCAAGCCGAGTTCCTGAACAATGGCACGATATCTGTTGATGTCGCGGTCTTTCAGGTAGTTCAACAGCGCGCGGCGCTTACCTACCAACATTGTCAAGGCTCTTTCTGTACTATAATCCTTTCTGTTGAGCTTCATATGCTCAGTCAGATGAGCAATACGGTATGAAAACAAAGCTATCTGGGCCTCTGCTGAGCCAGTATCAGTGTTAGACTTCCCGTATTTGCCGAAGATTTCTTGCTTTTTAGCAGCGTCTAAATACATAGTGTTTAATTAAAAAGTTGATAATTCTTTTCTCTTTCGAGCGTGCAAAGATAGATATTATCTTTTATATTGCAATGATATTCAGCAAAAAAATCTTTTCTCTGTGATGTATATACTGTAAAATTCGTACCTTTGCGGTCAAATAATAGGTATTATATGCAAAATATTAGAAACATTGCAATTATTGCCCATGTCGATCATGGGAAAACGACGCTTGTAGATAAGATGCTTCTGGCAGGAAACCTTTTCCGCAGCAACCAGAGCACAGGTGAATTAATGTTGGATAACAATGATTTGGAGCGTGAGCGAGGGATAACAATCCTTTCCAAAAACGTTTCTATCAGCTATAAAGACACGAAAATTAATATTATCGATACTCCGGGACACAGCGACTTCGGTGGCGAAGTGGAACGTGTATTGAATATGGCCGACGGATGTATCCTGTTGGTGGATGCTTTTGAAGGCCCGATGCCGCAGACCCGTTTTGTATTGCAGAAAGCTTTGCAGATCGGTTTGAAACCTATTGTTGTAGTCAACAAGGTGGACAAGCCCAACTGTCGCCCCGAAGAAGTCTATGAAATGGTGTTCGACCTGATGTTCAGTCTGGAAGCTACGGAAGAGCAGTTGGACTTCCCCGTTATCTACGGTTCGGCAAAGAACAACTGGATGAGCACGGACTGGCAGAAGCCGACGGACAATATCTATCCGCTGCTGGACTGCATTCTGGAGAACATTCCCGCTCCTACACAGTTGGAAGGTACGCCGCAGATGCTGGTGACCTCATTGGACTACTCCTCTTATACCGGCCGTATCGCCGTAGGCCGTGTACATCGCGGTACTTTGCGGGAAGGCATGAACGTGTCTTTGGCAAAGCGCGATGGTACAATCGTCAAGTCGAAGATTAAAGAACTGCATACGTTTGAAGGTATGGGCCGTGTGAAGGTATCGGAGGTATCTTCCGGTGATATCTGCGCCTTAGTGGGTATCGAAGGGTTTGAAATCGGAGATACGATTTGCGACTACGAGAACCCCGAAGCATTGCCGCCCATCGCCATTGACGAGCCTACCATGAGTATGCTGTTTACTATCAACGATTCTCCGTTCTTCGGCAAAGAAGGTAAGTTTGTAACTTCCCGCCATATACATGACCGTCTGATGAAGGAGTTGGACAAGAACCTTGCGCTTCGCGTACGCAAGAGCGAGGAAGACGGAAAGTGGGTGGTGTCCGGCCGTGGCGTGCTTCACCTTTCCGTGTTGATTGAGACGATGCGCCGCGAGGGATATGAGTTGCAGGTAGGCCAGCCGCAGGTTATCTTCAAGGAGATAGACGGCGTGAAGAACGAGCCTATCGAGGAGCTCACGGTCAACGTTCCCGAAGAGTATGCCAGCAAGATTATCGATATGGTAACCCGTCGTAAAGGTGAAATGGTGAAAATGGAAAGCGCCGGCGAGCGTGTGAACCTTGAGTTCAATATGCCGTCGCGCGGTATTATCGGTTTGCGTACCAATGTGCTGACTGCCTCTGCCGGTGAAGCTATCATGGCGCACCGCTTTAAGGAATACCAACCCTATAAGGGTGAAATCGAACGCCGTACCAACGGTTCCATCATTGCCATGGAGTCGGGTACAGCCTTTGCCTATGCCATCGATAAATTGCAGGATCGCGGTAAGTTCTTCATCTTCCCGCAGGAAGAAGTGTATGCCGGACAGGTTGTAGGCGAGCACTCTCACGATAACGACCTTGTGGTGAACGTTACCAAATCAAAGAAACTGACCAACATGCGTGCTTCCGGTTCCGACGAGAAAGCGCGTCTGATTCCGCCGGTGCAGTTCTCTCTGGAGGAAGCGTTGGAATATATCAAGGGAGACGAGTATGTAGAGGTTACTCCCAAATCCATGCGTATGCGTAAGGTTATCTTGGATGAGACAGAGCGCAAGCGTGCCAATAAGAACTGATTTTACTTTTTAGTTGTTATATATAAGAAGGAGTGCTTCGCTGTAAAGGTGGAGCACTCCTTCTTTTATTGCAATGGGGTATCCTGAAGTTTTTATTTTATCGGTCAGTCTACGTATTTCGCTTTGGCGGCATCTCTCGGCTTGGCGGCAGGCGTTTCATCCGGATATCCGAAAGCAATGCAGTAAAGCAGCCGGTATCCTTCGGGAAGTTCCAGTCTTTTGAGGTATTCGGCAGCTTCGGGCGTATCGGTCATAAAGCGTGTGGGGCTTGCCAGACAGCAGGAGCCTATGCCCATAGACCAGGCGGCAAGTACCATATTCTCACCCAGCAGTCCGCAGTCTATCTGCGAGCAGTCGTACGAAGTATCATTTCCGATGAACACTACCGTGGGCGCATTGCGGAACATATTCTTGAAATTGGGGTCTTCCGCTGCTTTCGGGTTCTTCTGCTTGAAGATTTCACTTACCCCGTTCAGGAATTCCGGGTTGTCTACTACGCGTACCGCCCAGGACTGTTTGTTCTGACCGTTGGGGGCGTTGATGCCGCACTCCAAGATTACCTTCATCGTGTCCCGGTTCACAGCTTCCGGTTTGTACTTGCGGACGCTGCGGCGCGATAGGATTGTCTCGATTATCGCTTCCGAATTGCTTTTCTCCGTAACTGTGGCTTCACTCTCTTTCTGTACCTGCGGCCCGCAAGCGGACAGCATCAATAGGCTTGCGCCTAACAGCATAACCTTTACACTCTTCATTCTCTGTTGTCTATTAAATTGTTTCTTCGCAAATCTAACAAAAAAAGCGGCTTCCGAGAACGAAAGCCGCCTTAAAATATATAATCTGGTTCTATTAGAGTTTCGGACCAGCAGCAACCAAAGCCTTACCGGCTTCGTTACCTGTGAACTTAGCGAAGTTCTTGATGAAACGTCCTGCCAGGTCTTTTGCTTTTTCTTCCCATTGGCAAGCACATTCATAAGTGTCGCGAGGATCAAGAATCTTCGGATCAACACCCGGCAATTCTGTCGGAACAACAAAGTCGAAGTAAGGAATAACCTTTGTCGGAGCCTTGTCGATAGAACCGTCGAGGATAGCGTCGATGATACCACGTGTATCTTTGATAGAGATACGCTTGCCGCTACCGTTCCAGCCGGTGTTAACCAAGTATGCCTTAGCGCCGACCTTGTTCATCTTCTTAACCAGTTCTTCTGCATATTTAGTAGGATGCAA
This sequence comes from Bacteroides stercoris ATCC 43183, assembly GCF_025147325.1. Lineage (NCBI taxonomy): Bacteria > Pseudomonadati > Bacteroidota > Bacteroidia > Bacteroidales > Bacteroidaceae > Bacteroides > Bacteroides stercoris. Next base: position 642,893 of record NZ_CP102262.1, on the reverse strand, counting down.
GCTCAGGAAAGCAGCACCGAAGCAAGCAGAGAATGTCGGAGTCGGTTCTGTGATACCGCGTTCCGTACCGGCCAGCTTAGCGGTGAAACCGGACAGGAAGTAGTACTGAGCCTGTTCGGGGTTCAGGATAGATACCGGAGGCAATACACCGAAGGCATCAGCCGACAGGAAGATTACCTGATGAGCGTGAGGACCTTTAGATACCGGCTTAACGATGTTGTTGATGTGATAGATAGGATAAGAAACACGAGTATTTTCAGTTGTGCTCTTATCGGCGAAGTCAATCTTGCCGTCAGCGTCAACAGTTACGTTCTCCAGCAGAGCGTCACGTTTGATGGCGTTGTAGATATCGGGTTCGCTTTCTTTGTCGAGGTTGATAACCTTAGCGTAGCAACCGCCTTCGTAGTTGAATACACCTTCGTCATCCCATCCGTGTTCGTCGTCACCGATCAGCAGACGTTTCGGGTCGGTAGACAAAGTAGTCTTACCTGTACCTGACAGACCGAAGAAGATAGCAGAGTCCGTACCTTCCATGTTGGTGTTGGCAGAACAGTGCATGGAAGCGATACCGCGAAGCGGGTTCTTGTAGTTCATGATAGAGAACATACCCTTCTTCATTTCACCGCCGTACCAAGTGTTCAGGATAACCTGTTCGTTGGTCTTCAAGTTGAATACAGTAGCTGTTTCAGAGTTCAGACCCAGTTCCTTGTAGTTGTCAACTTTTGCTTTGGAAGCGTTGAATGATACGAAATCAGGTTCGCCGTAGTTAGCAAGTTCCTCAGCAGTCGGGCGGATGAACATGTTAGTTACGAAGTGAGCCTGCCAAGCTACTTCCATGATGAAACGTACTTTCATGCGGGTAGCTTCGTTAGCACCGCAGAAAGTATCGACAACGAACAGACGCTTGCCGCTCAGCTGGTTTACAGCTTTAGCTTTCAGGTCGGCCCATGCTTCTTCAGAGCAGGGTTTGTTGTCGTTTTTGTATTCTTCTGAAGTCCACCATACAGAATCCTTGCTGGCTTCGTTCATTACAAAGAATTTATCTTTAGGAGAACGTCCGGTATAGATACCAGTCATTACGTTCACAGCACCAAGTTCAGTTACTTGACCTTTTTCGAAGCCTTCCAGACCCGGTTTGGTCTCTTCAGCGAACAATACATCATAAGACGGGTTGTGGATGATTTCCTTCACGTCTTTGATACCGTACTTGCTTAAATCTAAATTTGCCATTTCTTTTTAAGATTTTAAAATTGGTATTTGGTTTATAATCTCTCTTCGCATTCGTATGCTTCATTGCAAGGGGGCGAGTTTGTGGAAAACCGCGTTGTTCAGTAAGGCCCTTGTTTTTGCGACTACAAAAGTAATACTTTATTTTTAAAGAAACATCCTATTAGAGAAATTTTTCTGTAATAGGAAATCTTTTATAGAACCGTAACAATATCTGCAAACTGAATGTTGCAAATTGAGTGGAATTCGTTTACTTTGCACTTCTGTTCTATCAATATACGGAATAACCAATACATATTTTAATCAGATAATATAATGAAAGTTATCAACTTTGCCGAGACTAACTCAGTCTTGAACCAATACATGGCGGAGATACGTGATGTGCAAGTACAGTCCGACCGTATGCGTTTCCGCCGGAACATCGAACGCATCGGCGAAATCATGGCGTACGAAATGAGTAAGGAACTCACCTATTCCGAAAAGCAGGTACAAACGCCGCTGGGAATAGCCCCTGTCAGCACTTTCGATGATGATGTGGTGATTGCCACCGTCTTCCGTGCCGGGCTTCCCTTGCATGCCGGTTTCCTGAATGTGTTCGACCGTGCGGGCAATGCTTTCGTTTCCGCTTACCGTTATTATAAGGATAAAGAGTGCCGTACGGTGGATGTGCACATCGAGTATATCGCCACTCCCGACCTTTCCGGCAAGACTCTGTTACTGGTTGACCCGATGCTTGCTACGGGCGAAAGCATGGAACTTGCCTGGAAGGCTTTCCTTACCAAGGGTACGCCTGCCAAACTGCAGATTGCCTGCGTCATTGCCAGCCGGCAGGGAGTAGAGCACTTGCAGAAACTCTTCCCCGGCGACGAGGTTTCCTTGTGGTGCGGCGCTATCGACCCGGATATGAATGAGCATTCGTATATAGTACCGGGGCTGGGCGATGCCGGAGACTTGGCATTCGGCGACAAGCTGTAATCCGCAGGGCGGTTGCGACCGTCCAATCCGAACCCCGGCACTGTTCATTGAACCATAAAGAGAGCCGTATCAACTCCGTTTGTGAGTAATGATACGGCTCTTTTATGTTTGCAAGTTACTGCATCAGGATATCCATTCCCGCTTCGCTCTCATTGTTCACTTGGCCCAGAACAGCTTTTCCGTATACGTGTCTGTGCCGGCTACATCCTTATAGTACGGATTGTAGTTCACTTCCGTGCTGGGGTATCTCCAGCGGTTCGGCACATTGGGGATAGTACCCGACACTTCCGGGAACACCAGTCCCGAAGGATAGCCTGTGCGGCGGATGTCACTCCATGCCTCGCGGCTGACAAGGAAACCGAAGTGCAGCCATTTCTGCGTGATGATGGCGTCCAGTTTGTCCACGTATGCCGTACTGTTCCATCTGTCATTGGCAAAGTCTGCAATCTCTTCATCGGTAGGAGCGTCGTAACGGCGGCAATTCTCTCCCGAACCTATCGAATCGTAATAGTAATACAGGGCGATGGATTGGCTGACAGCCGTCTTGAATTCCTCTCCCGCCTTCGCCATATCCTGCGCCACACCATACCCCATGGCATAGGCTTCCGCTTTCAGGAAATGTATCTCTGGCGAAGCCATTATCAGCATATCGAATTTATCGTTTTCCCAGAAAAAGCCTCTTTGGGTAATCTGCGAGAAACCTTTGTTGGCGGTGTTCACTTCGTCTTGTGCCTGAGCGCTGTAATACTCCGTCAGCTCGTCTGCTACCGTGAGGTCCGTACCCAGGTAACGGTGTTCGTCCACTTGTCCGGTTTCGCGGTTGGTGATGCTCACGGGATTGTAGTTCAGCAGGATGCGGGGGTCGTCTTCGCCTTTAACGTAGACGCCGCTTAGCGGATCGTTGCTGGTCATGTCATAGTTGCCGTGGCTCAGCATACGGTCTATGATAGGGCCCGAAGCAAGACGGTTCGTAATCCAGTCGCCCAATCCGTGGCCGGCGGTGAAGTTCAGCTGCCCGGACTTCTGGTTGACGATGAAGATGTTGTTTCCCTGCTCCTCTACGAGCGGATAGTCGGCGGGGTTTTCCAATATCTCCTTGATAACCGAACGTCCTTCCGCCTGCAAAGCTCCCTGCGTGGCTACACGCATGGCAAGGCGCAGGCGCAGGGAGTTTGCATAGCGTTCCCATTTCTCCATATCTCCCAGGTTGATGAAGTCCTGGGTACTGAAGTTTTTCGGTACGGTTGCCGAACGGAAACGCGGGGCGATGTCTTTCAGTTCGTCAAGGATTGTCTTATAAATATCTTCCGCCTTGTCGTAGGGAGCGTAAGAACCGTTTACGTCGTTGGTCAGCGGCAGGGTGCATGCTTTGAAGAAAGGCATGTCGCCGAAAATATCCACCGTTGCGGCAAAGAAGTCGTACAGTTGCACTTTGGCTGCCAGCATAAAGGCTTCGTCCTGTGCCTTCTGCGTATCGTTCTCTTCATTGTACAGCGATTCCATCTTGCGGTATTGCATCAGTGCCGAATACAGGTTGTCCCATTGCCCGTCTATGGCAGGCGCATATCCGGGGCTGTACATACCACCCGAATAGCTGTAGCCGAAGGTCTGCGCGTACTTGCCCACAAACTGTGAGTCGAAGCCGAAGAAACGTCCGTACTCATATATGTCATAATCTTTCACTTTCTGGAAAACTCCCACCATGAGGTTGCTGATGGTAACCTGGTTGACCTTTGAGGGGTCTTCGTATTTGCTGTCGAAGTCGGAGTCCGTACAGCCGGAAGCTGTCATCAGCATGGCTCCCGCTACAACGAACGCTCCTATATTTATCTTTTTCATATCCATTGTCATTCACTCTAAAGTCTTATTTTTCAATTCTCTATTTCCTAAAAGCTTGCCCGCAGCGACACACCGAAATTACGTGTTGCCGTAGTGGAGCCGCCCACTACCGCCTGGCTTGCCCAGGATGTTCCTACGGAAGATTCCGCATCGTAATTCTTCAGTGCCTTGTAGAAGTAAAACAAGTTGCGTCCGAACACTGAAACGCTCAGCCGCGTCATGCCCAGTTTGGAAATCAGCTTTTCCGGAAACTGGTAGCCGATGGTCAGCTCGCGCAGCTTCACATAGCTGTTGTCGAATACCGAGTGGCGGTACGTAAGCTGTTCGGGCTGGGTACCCCAGTTGTAGGTCTGGTTGTAATAGTAGCCGGCAGGGATGATGCGCGTGTTCTTCTCGCCGGTGGAGGCCACTACGCCCGGCAGGATAACGCCGTCGTGATAAACGGTTTCTCCGTTAGGCCCTGCACCCAGTGACGGGTCTACCTGCACGGGCACGCCGCTGGCGTTGTTGTTGCCCGGATAGTAGTAGGACAGGCCGCCGTGTTCCGTATCGCGGAATTGCAGCGACTCCGGTGTCAGACCCGATGCGGTGGAATACTGGTACATCTCGTTGATGACGTCGCCGCCTATGCGGAAGTCGATACTGAAATCCAGGAAGATGTTCTTGTAGGAGAACGAGCTGAACAGACCGCCTACGCCGTCGGGGTTGATGTTTCCTACTTTTTGCAGTTCGGTCTGGTTCATGTAAAGTCCCTTGTCCGATACGAGATACTCTCCGTTTTCGTTCATCTGGGGCACTTGCACGTAGATGTCACCCATCGGGCGTCCCTCTACGGCCTGTATCTTGGCTCCGCCACCGCCTATGTTGGATATTTCGAGGTACGGTACGCCGTCGGCGAGCTTCACGACCTTGTTGCGGTAGATGCCGTAGTTGGCCGTCAGGTCCCAGCGGAAATTCTTGGTCAGTACCGGAGTGGCGCTTACGGAGATGTCCCAGCCTTCGTTGGCCACCTCTCCCACGTTCATCAGCACGTACTTCACACCCGATGTGGAGGGTTGCGGCGTGGAGAGTATCTGGTCTTTCACGCGGTTGTTGTAGTAGGATACGTCGAAGCCCAGCCGGTTGTTGAGGAACTTGCTTTCAAAACCTATTTCGTATTCGTACTTCTTTTCGGGGCGGATATTGGCATTTCCCCACGAAGAAGGAACGTAGTTCCATGTGAAGCCGTTGTCCGAACCCTGCTCGTAGATGATGTTGGCGGCATACGTTTCCGGTGCGTTACCTACGACGCCGTAGGAGAGGCGGAGTTTGCCGTGATTCCACCATGCAGGCATGCGGAAGGCGTTCGAGAACAGGAAACTGAGGTTGGCGGAGGGGTAGAAGAAACTTTGGTCCTTCAGTGTGGACGAACGTTCCTGACGCCCGGTGAGTTCGAGGAACAGGTAGTTGTCCCAACCCAGGCTCAGCGTACCCATGTATCCCGTTTTCAGCAGTTCCATACGTTGCAGCGTGCTGCTGGCGGTGTAGCGGCTGGCGTTGAGGTCGAACCAGTTTTCCGTAACCAGACCGCCGTTGGTGGAGACGCGCATGTTGTTCATGTTTTCGTAACGTCCCGTCCAGCCCAGTGTGGCGGCAATGTCGAAACGGCGGATGTTGTAGTTGAAGTTCAGCATCACATCGCCGTACACGATGTCATAGCGTCGGTTGATGTTCTGGAAACTGCCGCTGGGGTCGTACAGGGAGTTGGGGCGTTCCGTCTCGTACTCCAGCGTCTGCTTGGTGTCCGTGATGTCGGTAGAGAGCTGGGCGCGCAGACTCAGCCAATTGGTTATCTGCCAGGTGGGGCGTATCATACCGATGAGGCGGTTCTCTGTCTCCTTGCTGTGGTGGTGATACATGTTCCAGAGCATATTCGATACGCCGTTCAGGTATCCCGGGTCGTATGCCCAGGCTTCGTCCGGTGTCAGTGTGGCATCGCCGCCTGCGTACGTGTTGCGGTAGCCCAGGCTGGTGACGTAGCTCTGCTTCAGATAGGGGATATCCATGAAGGAGGAGAACATATTGCTGAAACTGCCGTACAGGTTCAGCGATGTTTGCGGGCGGTCCTTTACATCCTGCACGATGTAGTTCAGCGAGTATTCTATGTTCAGCGTCCTTGCCGGTTTGTAAGAACCCGTCAGCTTGAAGTTATGTTTGGTGAAGCTGCCCGTCAGCGAGTTGGGCGTTTCACCCATGAAGGTGTAGGAGAAGCGGTTGCTGCTGGTCTCCGTACCCTGCGAGATGGCGAGGTTGTAGGTCTGGTTCCAGCCCGTGCGGAACAGCTCTTTCCACGGATTGTCCGTAGCCGGCAGGTAGGGGCGCATCTTGCCGTCCCAGTACAGCACGTCGCTGCCGTCGTACTTCGGACCGAAAGACATGGTCGTATTATACAGACTTCTGTAGCTTTCGCCGTTCATGGTGCGCTGGTAGAAACCGCCCGTTTGTTTTTCGTAATCGCTGTATTCCGTGTTGTAACGTCCCGGGCCGTATACGGTCTGTACTTTCGGCAGATAGGCGGGCAGGTTGGCGGTGACCTGTGCGGTGAAGTCCACCGTCAGTTTGCCGCTTTTGGCGCGTTTGCTGGTGATAACCACCGCGCCGTTTGCCGCTTCCGAACCGTAAAGTGCCGTGGCCGAAGCGCCTTTCAGCACACTTACGCTTTCAATATCTTCGGGGTTGATGTCCACCAGACCGTTGGAACGTATCTGTCCGTCGTTGCCGAACTCGGCAAAGTCGGTACTCTTGCCCGTTCCGCCGTTACGGATGGGCACGCCGTCCAGGATGATGAGCGGCTGGTTGTTTCCGGTGATGGACGTGAGTCCGCGTACATTGATAGACACGGCTCCGGCGGAACCGCCCTGCGTCTGCGTGATGCGGATGCCCGGCGCCTTACCGTACATGGCGGATGCAAAGTTGGTTGCTCCCGCCTTCACTATCTCGTCCGATTCGATAGTGCTCACCGCGTAACCCAGCCGTTTGGTATCCTTCTTGATACCCATGGCCGTGACAACCACCTCTTTCAACTGTTGCGAGTCCTCTCTCAGCGTTACCCTCAGGTCGCCCTGCTTCTTGCGTTTTGCCAGATGTATTTCGCGGGTGGCATAGCCCATATAGGCTATGGACAGCGTTGCATCGGCAGGCACGGTCAGTGTAAAGTTTCCGTCCACATCGGTAATGACACCGTTGTTGGTTCCTTTCTCTATGACGCTGGCGCCGATAAGCGGCTCTCCCGTCACATCCCTTACCATACCTTTGATTGTTTTGGTTTCCTGCGCACCGGCACTTCCTGCAAACAGAAGCGCCAATGCCACAATCATACTACCTAATACCTTTTGAAAATGCAGCTTCCTGTGCGAAGCCATACTCCGTTTTTTCTTGATAGACTTCATATTTCCACAATGATTATTTCCTTGTACAATTAAATCTGTTGGATTTTATTTGTATTTGTTATAAGCAAGCAGTATGCCAAAAAAGATACGTAGACTATGCAAAGTATTTATGCCTATGATATTCAGTTCATTGTTTTTTTATAAATACTTATAATATGTGTATGCAGGTTGTGGAATGTTGTGGAAAAAATCCACACTTGCAGGTTGCCATTCCACACTTGTGGCGTTTGCATCTTATTCCGGCGGTTTTCCGGCGGATTATACTTTGTGCCTGCATCCGGAAGACCGTGTGGAAAATAGGATTATACCGCGTGTGAGCGGGGCAATCTCCCGGGTATAATGTGCCAATGCCTGGTGGAAAACTTCCCGATGCACCTTGTAAAATGTGCTTGTCCCTTATGTATTTCTTCGTTTTCCGGTTGCGGGCTGTCCGGCCCGCAGCTGGCAACCGTACAGCCCGCAATTGGCAACCGCACGGCCCGCAGTTGGAAAACGGGGTTTTAGTAGATGCGCAACGGGGTTTTATACAGTGTATTGTCACCTTTATGCTGAGGCATATCGGTATTTTGCCTCTGCCTTTGGAGAGCTGATGCCGCTTGTTTCTTTATGGCCAATCGGGATATAAAAAGCCCCCTTCACCCGCTGTCCCTTATGGATAAAGGGATGTGGAGGGTGAAGGGGGAATGTGTGTAAACTGAATTCCTGTTCCGTGGAGGTTATTTCACTTCCCAGGTATCATTGGTCATCAGCAGTTCCTCAAAGTTGTGATACTTTTTCTTGGCGGATACCTCTTCGATTTGTGCATGTACGGCATCATCGTAGGTGGGAGCTTCCACATCGCGGATTACGCCGAGGGCAATCGGGAAGTCAGGGCCTTCCATCAGGGCAAGTTTCAGTTGCAGGGTGTTGTCCTCGCAATGGGCATCGTGGATAAGAATATCCTTTTCCGTAATGCCGTTCTCGCCGAGCTTCACCACTTTCAGCCCGAAGCCTTCCTGCATCAGTCCGTATTCGTTGTTCTCGCCGAAGAGCATGGGCTTGCCATGTTCCAGATAGATGGCGTGTTTGGCGCGGTCTTCTTTCTTGGCAACGGCATCGTGCGTGCCGTTATTGAAGATGACGCAGTTCTGGAGAATCTCGCAGACGCTGGCTCCTTTGTGGTTGTAGGCGGCTTTCAGGATTTCCACCGTTCCGGCTGCATCCGTGGCAACGGCGCGTGCAAAGAAGTGGCCGCGTGCACCGAAGCAGAGTTCTGCCGGATGGAACGGGTCTTCTACCGTACCGTAAGGAGATGATTTGCTGACGAAACCGCGGGGAGACGTCGGAGAGTATTGTCCTTTCGTCAGGCCGTAGATACGGTTGTTCAGCAGAATCATGTTCAGGTTGATGTTGCGGCGGTTGGCATGGATAAAGTGGTTGCCGCCGATGGCGAGTCCGTCGCCGTCGCCGCTCACCTGCCATACGGTGAGTTCCGGATTGGCAACCTTGCAACCGGTGGCAATGGCAGCGGCACGTCCGTGAATGGTGTTCATGCCGTAGGTATTCATATAGTGGGGCAGACGGCTGGAACAGCCGATACCTGAGATTACTGCTGTTTTGTAAGGCGGAACGCCGATTTCGGCCATAGCCTTATGCAGGGACGCGAGGAAAAAATGGTCACCGCAACCCGGACACCAGCGGGGTTGCCCTTTCTTGAAGTCTTTTGCTGTATATTCGCACATAGTTCTTTTCTTTTTTAGTTCTTGATAATCTCCTCAAATGCTTGTACTAACTCGTTCACCAGGAAGGGCTGGCCTTTCACCTGATTGAACTGGTAGGGAACGAAACCGTCTACTTTCATACGCAGGTATCCGGCAAACTGTCCCATGTTCTGCTCGGCCACCACTACTTTCTTGTAGCGCTTCATCACCTCTGCCGTATTCTTGGGCAGCGGATTGATGAACTTGAAGTGGGCGAGGGCCGCTTTCTTGCCTGTGGCGCGGAGTTCGTCCATAGCGGCGTGCAGATGGCCGTAAGTGCCGCCGAAGCCGACAATCAGCAGTTCGGCATCGTCCTTGTCGCCTTCCACTTCTACATCGGGCACTTCGATTTTGGCAATCTTTTCGGCACGCAGGCGGGTCATCAGGTCGTGGTTCTCAGGGTCGGTAGAGATGGCGCCTGTCTTGTTGTCTTTCTCCAATCCGCCGAGGATGTGGGTGAAGCCCTCTGTTCCGGGGATGGCCCAATAGCGGCTGCCGGTCTTTTCATCGCGCTGGTAGGGTGTCCATGAACCCTGCATTTCGGGGCGTACATAAGGCGGAACGATAGCGGGATAATCGGCAAGCTTGGGCAGTTTCCACGCTGCCGAGCCGTTGGCAACGAAAGCATCGGTAAGCAGTACGACGGGGGTCATGTGCTCCAGTGCTATCTTGGATGCCATGTAGGCGCATTCAAAGCAGTCTGTCGGTGAGGTGGCGGCAAGTACAGGCATGGGGCTTTCGCCGTTACGGCCGAAGAGTACTTGCAGCAAGTCGGTCTGCTCGGACTTGGTGGGCAGACCTGTTGCAGGGCCGCCGCGCTGTACATCGAGCACCACCAGCGGCAGTTCCATGATGACAGCCAGGTTCATGGCTTCCGATTTCAGGCAGATACCCGGTCCGGAGGTGGAGGTAACCGCCAATGCTCCGGCAAAGGATGCTCCGACAGCGGAGGCGCAACCGGAAATCTCGTCTTCGCACTGTACGGTCATTACGCCCAGTGACTTGTGCTTGGAAAGTTCGTGCAGCACATCGGTTGCGGGGGTGATGGGGTAAGAACCCAGGTAAAGCTTCAGGCCTGCTTTCTCGGCAGCGGCTATGAAGCCGTAGGCCGTGGCCTTGTTGCCCGTAATGTCCATATAGCGTCCGGGAGTCTTTACTTTGCTTTCAATCTTGTAAGTGTGAGAGGCGGATGCGTGGGTGTTGTGCCCGTAGTCGTATCCGGCGCGGATAACCTTGATATTGGCTTCTGCAATTTCAGGTTTCTTGGCGAATTTCTCGCGGATAAACTCTTCGGCTATCGTCAGGTCGCGGCTGAACAGCCAACATACCAGTCCCACTGCAAACATGTTGCGGCACTTCAGCATGGATTTGTTGTCCATACCCGTGTCGGCAAGGCAGTCTTTCACCATTTGGGAGATAGGAGCGGCAATGACATCCTGTTTGATGCCCATTTCTTCAATGGGGTTGTCCGTCTTGAAAGCGGCCTTTTCCAAATCCGATTTCTGGAATGCGTCCGTATCGATGATAATACATGCGGTAGATTTGGCAAACTTATACTGTGTTTTTAACGCAGCGGCATTCATCGCTACCAGTACATCGCATTTATCACCGGGGGTATAGACTTTGTTTGCACCGATATGTACCTGGAAACCGGATACGCCCGTCAGTGAGCCTTGCGGGGCGCGGATGTCTGCCGGATAATCGGGGAATGTACTGATGTCATTACCTACCGTAGCCGAAACTGTTGAAAAGATGTTGCCGGCGAGCTGCATACCGTCGCCGGAGTCTCCGGAGAAGCGGACTACCACTTGCTCCAGTTCTTTGACCATCATGTCGTTTGCCATAACTTACGAATTATTATATGTATTATATAAGGAAACTTATACTTATTTTGTTCAAAGACAAATTTCGTAAAGTTAATCGGATTAACAAAACTTTTTTCGGAAAATCAGCAGAATACATTATCTTTGTACCCGCATTCCATTGCTATATGCAGAATGTATGCAAAAAGGCTCTGTAGTTCAACGGATAGAATAGAAGTTTCCTAAACGTATGTTCTTCCAAACAATGCAAAGGTAGTAAAATTTAGATTTATAGTAAATAAGAAAAGGAAGTTATAACGATAATTATTACATAAGGCTCTGTAGTTCAACGGATAGAACAAGAATTTCCTAAATTTTAGATAGGGGTTCGATTCCCCTCGGAGCTACTTTTCAAGTCCATTCCATTACGGGGTGGACTTCTTTTTTTACAGCATTTACAGCAAAAAATAGGTATATTTGCGGATAAAAGTTCTACTATAGTTCTACAAAGATTATGGCTACATTCAAAGCAGAGGTGTACGCTCACCAAAAAAGGGCTGACGGCACATATAATATAAAGATAAGGGTTATACACCAAAAGAGGAAAAAGTACATCCCGACCACTTACTACGTGACAAAGGATGATTTGACACGCACGACTTTCAAATTGAAAAACCAAAAGTACATAGATGCCACCGATGATATGATAAAGAAATACCGTTCCATTTGTGACCGCATGGGGGAACGGCTTAAATCCATGACCGTTGAGCAGGTGGTAGATGCAATCACTAACGACAATGGGGAACACTTCGATTTGGATATAGTGGCTTATGCCCGTCAATACATATTGCACTTAAAGGAAACCGGGCATACAGGCAATGCGCTTTCTTACCAAGTAGCTATTAACAACCTTGTACGCTTTGTTGGCAGGGATAGCGTGAGCATAAAAGAAATCACGGTTAAGTTTATCAATGATTGGATAAAGTGGATAAAGGAGAATCCGGCACGTTCCAAACCCGAAGCCAATCACGGAGAAAGGGCACAGAGCCTATATATATCCCAGCTAAGAGCCATACACAACCGAGCAAAGAAAGAGTTTAACGATGAGGATGCCGGGCTGATACGCATTCCCTATTCTCCTTTTAAGAGGGTGGAAATTCCCAAAGTTCCAGTTACAAGAAAAAGGGCTATTTCTACGGATTTACTTCGTAAATTTTCGGAGCTGCCTTATTCTTTGATTATGCAACCGGGGACAAACAGGTACAATCTCGCAAAGGATGTCTTTCTTTTGAGTTTCTGCCTAATCGGAATGAATGCGGTAGATTTGTACACTTGTACGGATTTGAAGAAAGGACGAATTACATACCAACGGACAAAAACCAAGAATCGGAGAGCCGACAAAGCGGAAATATCTGTGAGGATAGAGCCGGAACTAAAAGCCCTTATGAAAAAATATAAAGACCATACCGGGCAAAGGGTCTTTAATTTCTACAAGCTGTATTCAAGCGTGGATAGCTTTACGGCTGCAATTAACAAGGGTTTGAAAAAGATTGGTGATGATTTGGGAATAGATGATTTGGAGTTTTACGCAGCCCGGCATACATGGGCAACCATTGCAAGCAATGAAGCCGGAGTAGATAAATACACCGTTCACACAGCTCTTAACCACGTGGACGAAAATATGAGAGTGACGGATATTTATATTGCGAAATCGTGGGACAGCATAGATGCTGCCAACCGTAAGGTATTGGATTATGTCAAGCTATCTTTGGATGATGTAACAGAAAAGAAGTATATACCCAAAAATAAGCGTGTTTTGCCTAAGCAAAATTTGTAAGCTGTTATAGTTCAGTGATTTACAAGCCTATTTTTGCTTAGGCAAAATTTTAATAGGTGTTTATCTATCCTCTAAATCTGTATTGTCTCTGATAATCAGATAGTTACAAATTTTGCCTAAGCAAATTGCCTAAGCAAAATGATTTTGCCTAAGCAAAAATTATAATACACTGATAGTCAGTAAAATAGTTGTTTTTAAGCCTAAAAATAGCGTTTTGCCTAAGCAAAATTTGCAAATAATTGAAATACAGAGTGTTATAAGCGTTATTTTGCCTAAGCAAAAATACAGCCTTTTTGCGTTTGCCTAAGCAAAATTTGTAAGCTGTTATAGTTCAGTGATTTACAAGCCTATTTTTGCTTAGGCAAAATTTTACGCAAGTTATAAGGGATAATATATATACTATATATAATATTATATAGTTAATTAAGAGTAAATATATGAAATAGGGGTGTGGGGGAAGAACAAAAAAAGGCGATGCTGATTGCACCGCCTCTATGTATCAAAAATCATCACTTACATTCATTACCTTGTTGATGGAACTATTTATTTCAGTGACTTTATCACCAAATCCTTTTAGGATGTAATCTAAATAAGAAATAATAATCTCATTTTCTTTTATCCACTTCTCCCGGTATTTAATTTCTTTTTTCCCCTTTTTTGAATTACTGTCAAATGTCAGTATCTTTTCTTTGTACTCTTTATTTTGGCTAATGTATTTTTCTCGTACGCTTATGATGTTATCATAACCCCATGAAGTTTCTTTTTTAAAATCATATTCAGATAATTTGGTAATCATCTCTAACTCTTCAATCATACTTTCTAAAGAACTTGTGGGAAGATATTCAGTTTCGACATTTCTATCAGGCTGTACACTTGATGTGAAGTTTGAGAATATAATGCGGTATTTGTTTTCCCGACAATCAATTTTCACATTCATGTTAACTCTGATTTTAGAGTAGCTGTTTACTCCATTTTTTTTAGATAGGTATGAAGATACTTTTAGAATGGTTGTCCCGCTTTCTTTATCGCTTGTGTCAATAGACGAATCCCACTCTGTGGTGTTAGTACTCGCCCACTGTTGGGCATTTAAAAACAAATAATCTTTTGAACCCTTAACCTCTGTTATGTATTCAGTTTTAGCCCCAATTTCACTATACGTGTTTTGAGCAAAGGAATTTCCTGTTATCAAAGCTATCAGGCAAAGCATTAGCAAAGTTTTCATAAGTGTGTATTTAACGGTTGTACTTAGCAAGCTACTGTAATACACACGAAAGCGTGGGATTACTCCGAGGATTAAGAGGTACGACCAAGCACCTAACAGCCCATACAAGAGTAATGCCCACGCAAAGCGCAGGCATTAGCAAATTGTCTGAGGGCTGTTTCTAAAATTTGGTCGTTTTCTTAATCCCTACAACAATAGCCAATGCTATTTAGTGATATTTTAATTCAGCAGCAAATATAATCTTTTATTTGTTATAAAAATAGTCTTGCAGTGTTATATTTATAATGACGTATCAAAAATATATAGGTTTTTGTTTCCAAATAAGCGGGGATTTTGTACCTTTGTAGAAAATAGTAGTTTATATGGGTAATTGGAGCGTACAACAAGAAGCTAAGAAAGAAGTCAAGGAGAAAGATAAAGTGAGGCGTGAAAAACTTGCTGGATTCTTTTTTAACTTGGCGCAGCTCACATTTGCGGGTTTGGTTCTTGGTGGAATAACTCCGATATATGCCAATGTGGAAGCTGGTATAAACTGGTATGTTTTGACAGCAGGGAGTGTTTGGACTATAATGCTTGCTAAAGTAGGAAATACAATTTTAAAATAATAGATATGGAAATGTTAGGAGCTATCTTTACCGTTGGAATAGTTGTGACGGGTGCATTTATGATTTGGCTAAGAACAAAATCTGGCAAGAAATGGCTTGCTAATTTGTGATATGGAATATTTGTAAGAAATAGCCCCATGCAGACTAATAATGTTTGCGTGGGGCTATTTTTGTTCTTCAAACATTCTTCCAAATCCAGTAAGCAGCCATTTGGCACTTACTCCATACTCCTTAACCATAGGATACAACCAAGATAATTGAAACCATCCACGCTCCAAGTCTTTTCTTTGCGCAATAAAATTTCTTCTATCTATGTTGTTGAGCCTACAGTATGTATTTACTCCTCTTATTTTCTTCATGGCTATAATGGCATCCAGCGCACTATAGAACCTTTCCATTATTTGCTTGCTTATAACGGTATTCATTGCGATATATGGCTCTTCAAGTTCTCTATATCGGATTTTAGCAACTCCAATTCACCTGTAGGCTCATTGGTTATTATAGCCGTAGTAATAGCGTTGGATATTTCCCTTTGCGCATCTAATACCCTATCGGGGTTTACCCGGTTAATTAAAAGAACTTCTTTGTAGAGGTTTATAACCATTCTGTAATACTTTTCCATATCAATACTTTCTTTGCTTTAAACCAAACACTATACGGCATTGGCACATCCGGCAGGATTCTCCATTTGGGCACTTCCCTTTTTAAGTTCCTCTATTTCGTTTTGCAATCTGCCTATCAATCTATTCAACCGTTCTATTTCCTTATCTTTTTCTACTAACATTCCATAAGGTGCAATCAGCTTGTCATTCATCATCTTTACGACTTGTCTTGAAAAAGCGTCAGCACCAGCAAACATGAAATCTTCGGGAGTGACTTCTTTTAATATCGTATTTTGCTTTGGTGATATATCCGAATAATACTTTGAAATATCACCGAATTTAGACTGCAATATATCCAATTTCTCTTTTGAGATTGGTTTAATTCCGTTTTCTATATTTGAAATATAGTTCTGTTTGCACATTAATAGCTCTGCTAACTCCTTTTGAGTAAGTTTTCTATCAATTCTAAAACTCTTTAAATCAAATCGTTGCATATAAATGGAATATTTTTAATAGAAAATATATCCAAAAAGTTTTGTTATATTCGGATATATAGCCTATATTTGTTGCGTAATTAAATAAATGACATTACAAATATAGCCAAAAAGCGTGTTTGTAGAACATATAAATTAGAGAAAATGAAAAAAGTAACCCAAAAAGACTATCAGTCTTTTATTCAGATTTACAAAGGATTGCCTGAAAGGAGTGCTGTAAAAGCTCCAAAAACTGAGTTCGTGGAGGAAATAGCGGCTCTGTGTATGTGTAGTACCAAGACGGTACGAATGTGGATTCATGGCGTACAAAAGCCGGATGCCCTCAAACAAAAGATGATTAGTGATAAACTGGGCGTTCCAGCCGATATTTTATTTCCTGTTACAGAATGAAAGCTATAGAGTTCTACACAACCCCGGAGGGTGAAGTTACTATGCGCCCTATCGGAGAAGCCGAAAGGCAGTTGAAAGAAACTGATACCGACTTTATCCAAGCTTTCTTGGCTATACTGAGGGAGTTTTATCCCGAAGCATACGATGCGCTTATGGATATATACTCTAAAAATTCAAACAACAAGAGGTATCGGGATTTCATAGCGGTGCGTAGATTCATTAAATGCAACTTCGGTCTGTATGACAACATGATTGATGTAGATGAGAATTGGAACTTTAATTTTGAGTTTGTAGGTTGTCCATTACGTGGAGAATGCAAACATGATAAAGTTATTTGCGCTCCTAAATTCAACTCTAAGTTGTCCGATAGGCAAATAGAAGTTATGCGAATGCTCTATGATGGGAAAAACGATTCAGAAATAGCCGAAAAGCTGTTTATCTCTTTAAATACCGTGAACAACCATAGAAAAAACAGTTTCCGAAAGGTTGGAGTACATTCAATGGCTGAATTTATGCGGTATGCTATGACTAACAATCTTTTCAAATAACAAATGCAACACCGATGAAAGGAGAAACTTTAGCAAACCTTATCCAATGTGGCGTTACGCTACTTCTTGGCATTATTGCCCTTGCTGGGGCATTGTTCTGTAATGCCTCATTTCACTTCTTTACCACTATGGCTTGTTTTTGGCTGGCATGGGTTTTCTATACCGACAATGAGTATGGGATAGTAAGTGTTAGAGAATATTTTAAGAACCGCTACAAAAAGGACTGACTTATGGCAATTCAGATGGAACTATACGAGTTAAAGAATCTCTGTATGGAAATGGCTTCTTTGGGTGCTGCCAACTATGTAAAACAGACTATCCCGGCAAAAGACCTCATTTCACAACGTGAAGCATACAGATTGTTTCAAGAGTGCCGGGTGAAACGCTGGCAAAAAGACGGCAGAGTTTCTACTATCCGTGGCGGTAGCTCTATACATTCCAAAGTATTGTATTCACGTGCCGAACTTATGGCAGTGGATAAATCAGAGAAAATCAACTCTATAATTAATAAGTGATATGCGAACAATCAAATTAAAATCATTATCCCTTGTGAATTTTAAGGGAATCAGAAGCCTAAATATCGGTTTCTCCGATGCGGAAACGCTGGTTGCTGGAGAAAATGGTACGGGCAAAACAACTGTGTTCGATTCATTCCTTTGGCTTCTTTTTGGAAAAGACAGTACGGGACGGTCGGATAGTAATTTCAACATTAAAACGTTGGATTCGGACGGCAAGCCTATTTTGCACCTTGAACACTCCGTTACTGGTGTACTATCAGTGGATGGCAAGACGGTAACACTGCAACGCTGCTATGTGGAAAACTGGGTCAAGCCACGTGGAACTACGGAAGAAAGCCTAAAGAATCATGCAACAGAGTTCTATTTGAACGGTGTTAAGTTGGCTACCAAAAAGGAGTATGATAGTGAAGTAGCTGCCATCATCCCGGAAGATGTTTTCCGAATGATAACCAACCCTTTCTACTTTACATCAATGAAGCCGGAAGCGCAAAAAGAAATCCTTTTGGATATGGTAGGAACGCTTACCGACCAAGACGTAGCGCAGACCAAGCCCGAATATTTGGAGTTGCTGGCTCAGTTGTCCGGCAGGAGCATCGCCCAATACGCCAAAGAGGTAGCCGCCAAGAAAAAGGCTTGCAAAGATGAATTGTCAGTTATTCCCTCTCAGATAGAAACGGCTCGTAAACTTATGCCGGAGGAAGAGGATTGGGTAGCCATTGATAGTGAGATTGAGGATAAAAATGCCCGTATTCAGCAGATAGAGGAACAAATTGCCGACAAATCAAAGCTGAATGAGCAGGAATATCAACGTAAGGCTTCTATCCAAAAGCAAATAGGTGAAAAACGCCTACAACTCAATAGTAGAATGAATGAAATCGCTACAGAAGCTAACAGAGGGCGCAATGAGGCATCTTTGAAGCTGAACGAATTGGAATATTCGTTGCGTACTGAAAAAGCCTCTTTAGACAGAAAAAGGCAATCGGTTGCGGCTATGGATATTGAGATAGAAAAGCTTAATACCAAATTGTCCGCATTGCGTGGTGAATTTTCATTTATCAGCAAGGAGGAACTTACCTATAATGAGGGTGAATTTATTTGCCCCACTTGCAAACGTCCTTTGGAAATTGAGGATATAGAAGCCAAGCAGCGTGAAATGCAAGCCAACTTTAACGCTAATAAGGCGGCACGTCTGAAAGCGAATAAAGAGGCTGGCATGGCTAAAAAGCAACGGCTTGAAGAAATGCAAGGGCTTAAAGACAGTACCAATGCCGAAATCGAGGAGCTGGAACAAAAGATAGAGCGTATCAATGCCGATATTCAACAAGCAAAGGCTTCTATCCCCGAGGCGCAAAACGTGGAAGCAATGATAGCATCCGACCAAACTTGCATTGACATCAAGAACGAGATTGTAGAACTTGAAAATCAGCTCAAAGTGGATGCAAAGATTGTGGACGTGTCGGAACTGCAATCGGAGAAAAGAACTTTGAATGAAGCCGTGCAAGGTTTATACAAGCGTTTGGCAAACCGTGAACAAATCGGCAGGGCTGAAAAGGAAATCGCTTCTTTGGAAGAAAAGCGCATTGCCAACAATCAAAAGTTGGCAGACCTTGAAAAATGGGAGTTTACGGCACTCCAATTCCAAAAGGATAAGGATGCGGAGCTGTTGAAACGCATTAACGGAATGTTCAGATATGTATCATTCTCCTTTGTGAACGAACAACTGAACGGAGGCGAAAAACTTACGTGTGTATGCACTGTGAACGGTACACCTTTCCTTGACGTGAACAATGCCGGACAAATCAATGCCGGAATAGATATAATCAATGCCATTTGCACGGCAAAGGGGGTATCTGCACCGATTTTCGTTGATAATGCGGAAAGCGTGAATCAAATAATCCCATCACTCAGTCAGATTATCCGGCTGGTGGTAACTACGGACAAAGAACTAACCATTAAATAATTGCGATTATGACACAGCAAGCGACTACAACCATACAACAGGCTGCAAATGGTGGGCAGGTAGCTACTCAAAGAAAGCCTGTAGATATTCTTAAAAGCATGATGAATGCCGAAAGCGTACAAGAACAATTCAAAAATGCGCTTGGTAAAAATTCGGCAACATTCGTAGCCTCTGTAATTGACCTATACAACGGAGATAGCAATCTGCAACTCTGTAATCCTAAACAGGTGGTAATGGAAGCACTCAAAGCTGCCACGTTACATTTGCCAATAAACAAGGCTTTGGGCTATGCTTTCATTATCCCGTTCAAAAACTCCAAAAAGGATGAAAAGGGCAACTGGATTAAAGTGTATGAGCCGACTTTTCAAATGGGCTATAAGGGTTATATTCAGCTTGCCATGCGCACGGGACAATACCGTACCATCAATGCGGATGTGGTGTATGATGGTGAGTTGCGCAAGGTAAACAAACTGACTGGGGAAATAGCCTTTGACGGTGAAAGGAAAAGCGATAAGGTGATAGGCTATTTCTGTTACTTTGAACTTATGAACGGCTTTAGCAAGACTTTGTACATGACAGTGGAGCAAATGGCAAACCATGCAAAGCGATACAGTAAAGCCATCACAAGCGATAAGGATGTAACGGTTGAAAAGTTGCTGAATTTGGCTAATTTGCCCGTTTCTCCCGATAGCAACAAGGTTGGTTGGATGGGTAACTTTCACGGAATGGCACAAAAAACCGTTATCCGTAATTTACTGAGTAAATATGGCTATTTGTCCGTAGAAATGCAAAATGCCATCACCAATGACTACGAGGGTGACGAAACTTCACAGCGTGAAATATTGACCGACAATTACGCAAACAAACAGTTGATTGATGCGGAAGATGTTAGCTTTGAAAGCGTGTCAAGCGAGCAACAAATGGAAACTATTGACCCCGGATATTGATAGCGTATGAAACTGATTGTTCTTGGTTCAAGTAGTAGCGGAAACTGTTACATTTTGGATAACGGTAAGGAGGCTTTGATTATAGAGGCAGGCATCCGTTTCCAAGAAGTCAAGAAAGCGTTGGATTTCAATCTGAGAAAAGTTGTAGGGTGTGTGGTAACACACGCCCACAACGACCACGCCAAATATATTAAGGCAATGGTGGATAGTGGATTTCACACGTTGGCATTACGGGAGGTATGGACTGCAAAGGGCGTTTGGGATTCCCGTTCTTTGGTGGTTAAAGAGGGCAAAGGCTATAAGATGGGTAATTTTAAGGTACTTCCTTTTCCTGCTTGCCATGATGTGCCATGTGTCGGCTATCTGATAGACCACCCCGATATGGGAAAGATGGTATTTCTTACCGATAGCTGTATGTGCGAATATCAGTTCAAGGGGCTTAACCATGTGCTGATAGAGTGCAATTACTCTGATAAGAAGCTCATTGAGGCGATTACAGCCGGGCGCACGTTGCCCTCACAGCGTGAACGTCTGCTTACCTCACACATGGAGCTTACTACGTGCAAGGGTTTTTTGGAAGCAAACGACTTATCCCATGTTTCGGAAATCGTGCTTTTACACCTTTCCGAGAATAATAGCGATGAGCCTTATTTCATATCGGAAGTGGAAAGGCATACGGGGAAAGTGGTTTATGCGGCAAAGCCGGGTTTAACGATTGATTTAGATAGAACATAAGGATATGGCTAAACTCCAAGTAGAAAAGAGAAACGGGTTATTTGATTTGAAGCCTCTGTACGAATGGATGCGTAACGCTTTGGATGGTATCTATAGGATAGAGGTTAAGAAAGTCAGAAAACCACGTTCTTTAGACCAAAACGGGTGGTTGTTCGGGTGTATTTACCCTATCCTTTTAGATGCTCTTTTAGAAGCTGGTTGGGAGTTCGTTTCAGTGGAACAAGTGCATGAGTTTTTTAAGGCTCAAATGACGGCTGACAAAGTGGTAAACAAGCACACGGGGGAGATTGTAGAGTTCCCATGTTCTACAGCCACTATGGATACGGTGACATTTTCCACCTATTGCGAAAAACTGAGGGAGTACGCCAAAGAGTTTCTGAATGTGGATATTCCCGACCCGGATAAATATTGGAGAAGCCATGAAAAGAATACCTAACAGCGTGGTATCTGAGCTGATACGCTTAGTGCCCATTTTGATAGCAAATATTCCACCCGGACAAAGTACGAGAGTGGATAACGCAATAAGATTAACAAAAAAGATTATTAACAAATTAAAAACATTGAAAGATGAAAGTAGAAATTGAAGAAAGCAAGTTGCAAACAGCTTATGCAAATGCTTGTGATGGAATTAAGGATTTTATGGAAAGCCTGTTTGGAAAGAAAGTGTTTGAGGCTGCAAAGCCCACGTTGGACGATTACAAGACTATCCGCACGTATGAGGATGCTTGTGTGGCGTTAAAACAAGATGCAATAAGAGTGGATAGTGTGAATGGAGATACTACCATAGTTTTAACCAATGGAGGTGATAGGGTAAATATGCCATCCCATATTGTTGCTCTTATGAAATTAGAAACTATTAGTCGGGCTTTGTGGGGTAGAAATTTCCAACCAAAGCCGGATGGAGAGGGAAGCAAAGTGTATTGGTATCCGTGGTTTGCTTTGTATACTAAGAAAGAAATTAATGATATGTATCCCGAACAAAGAGGTGCCCTTTTGTCTGCTCATGCGCATAATGGTGCGTCTGCGGGTTTCGGTTATCTGAGTGCGCGTAATCGGTCCTCGTATGCGCATGCGGGCAGTGGGTTCCGCTTGTGCCAAGAAACGGAAGAAAAGGCTAAGTATTTCGGGCAGCAATTCATTGAACTTTGGGCTGAATATTTGAAATTCAACTTTACCGTTGGAAATCGTTTGAAATAAAAGTGTGTTTATTAAACATATTATTAACTAAAAACAAGGTGAAATGAAAGACATCATGTTAGCCGATACCCCGGTGGAACAAAGGGCACAGATTCTACGTGATAGCTGCGACCAAATTGTAGAGCGTAGCTATACACGCAAATTCGACCAAGAAGAAATCAACGAAAGGAGGGCAGACCTCGCTAACGTGGCGATTCAAAAAGCAGATTTGGAACAATCATTAGCGGAAATCAGAGCCGATTACAAAGGCAAAATCAAGCCTTTGGAGGAACGCATAGTTAAACTCCGTGACGAACTGAAAGCCGGGGGCGATTGGATTAAGGGCGACTGTTTCAAGTTTGTAGATGAGGAAGAAAAAATGGTTGGCTTCTACAGCCCGGAGGGTTATTTGCTGGAACAACGCCCCATGACACAAGACGAAAGGCAGCGTAACGTGTTCCGTGCTATCCGTGCGGATAAAACGGGTACAGACGATTAAGTATTAATAATTAAAACATTTCAAAATGGAAAATCAAGAAAAAGGATTAACCGTGAACATCGGTGAGTACAAGGGTGAAAAACCTATCGAAGTAGTGTACAGAATTGGTAATGCTCCTAAAGCATTGGACGAATTGCCCATTAAGCAACCGGAAAGTATTTCTGTATCAGGTGTTATCAGAACTCCGTTAGATTGGTTGGAAAAGCGTATTGACACCATCGACCAAAAGCGTGCGAATATTAAGGTAAACCGTGAGAAAATGAGTATCACGCTTACCGTGAATGAGGATGATTATTACACCAAAAACACCTTTGTAGGTACGGTGGAATTATCGGAAGTCTTTTCAAAGTTCGGTATCAATGACGGAGAATGTGGCTGGATTCCGGCTAAACTGGGGCAGTTCCTGCGTTTGAATCGTGGCGTATTCATGCAAAAAGAGGATTGTATGAAGCTCGTTTCGGTATTAAAGAACTTCACGGCTAACGCCAAGACAGAAATTCAGAAACAGCGTGACCCGTCCGGCTCTATGGCTGAGGTGTACCGTTCACAAGTAGAAAGTAATTTGCCCAAGAGTTTCACGATTAACATCGCCATTTTCAAGGGAACTGCAAAAACACCTATTGAAGTTGAGTTCGACCACTATCTTTCTAATGGTGATGTGTTGTTGCAACTTGTTTCGCCCGGTGCTAACGAACTGGCAGAGGACTATAGAGATAAGTGTATTGACGAGGTGTTAGACGGCATTCGTGCCATTGCCCCGGACATTGCTATTCTTGAAATCTAAATACTATATCGTGGGGGAGAAATCCCCCACTTATAACAGCTCATAATATGGCTAATAAAAAAATCATACCGCCTATGCCTTTCGATGCCACCGCTTGGTTATCCAACAATGCGGCTATGAGGTTGTCATTTGCTTGTAAGGGCTTGTGGCTGGATATGCTTTGCTGTATGTGGGTGAGTATAGAGCGTGGGGTTATGATGAAACCTATTGGCGGTGCGTACACGGTTGATGAATTAGAAGCCCTCTACGGAAGTGGAACAAAGGAGCTGATAGAATCATTGATTAACGCTGAATTATTGTCTGTAAGGAATGATGGGGCTTTGTACAACGCTGATATGGTTAAGATGGAATCAATACGGGTAAAACGGTCTGAGGCTGGGAAAAAAGGTGGTGTAACTATGGGTAAACGGATATTAGCCAAAGTTGATGCGCTTGTGGAAACGCCACCGACAGAAATGCCACATACACCTTCCCCAACGGCTGAAACGCAACACGGGGCGCAAGCAGACCTATTTCCCGATGATTTGCCGGAGAATCCACCGCCACTGACTGATGAACAACAGCGGAAGATTGCAAAAGCCAAGAAGTACAATTATGCTGATTACGTTACTTTGACACGTGATGAATACGCAAAATTATGTACCGAATATGGCGAAGAAGCCGCTAAAGCGATGATTGATATTCTCAACAATTACAAAGGTTCTAAGGGTAAGAAGTATAAATCCGATTACCTGACTATTAGGGGCTGGGTAAAAGATAAGTATTACGAAAATATGAATAGATATGGACAACAAACTGGTACAACGGCTGCAACAGATATTGGCAAACCAAGCGCAAAGAGGACTTTTAGGGACACGCTTTAAGATTGAGAAGTTTCCCGAACAGGACATAGCGGAAATGCTAAGGATGTGTTATCAGTCAGAAGTTGAGCGCAGAAACATGAAGTATGTTTCGGATGAAGCCACGTTGGAAAAGATAGGCAAAGCGGCTAAGTTCCTTTGCGGAAACGGAAAGTTCGGCTTGCTTCTGTATGGTACGGTAGGAAGTGGTAAAACCACGCTTGCAAAGGCGATATGCAACATTATAGGTATCTTGTACAATAGTGATTTATCTTCCGAAAGAAAGGGAGTGTACCGCATATCAGCTTTGAACCTTGCCAAGTCAATAGCCGATGACCCGACTTATTTCAACAAGCTAAAGAATCAAGAACTTTTGTTTATTGATGATGTGGGCACTGAACCAGCAAGCGTGAAAAGTTGGGGCAACGAGTTTTCCCCGGTTACTGAATTAATCTATGCCCGATATGACAGGCAGCTATTCACTATAGCCACTTCCAATTTGGCAGATGAGGAATTTGGCGACAGGTACGGAGAGCGTATTGCTGATAGAATGGAAGAAATGTTTGAACGGCTGCACTACAGCCAAAAAAGCTATCGAAAATGAGATTTGCGCTCAGAAACAAAACAAAGCTCATTAATGCTTTCGGTGAAGCGTATTACAACGAACTTATTGCAAGCATTAATAGCTTTCAATCTAACTACACGCCCGATTGCCATTATTGGAACGAGGCGATACAAAAAGAAATGCTGGATATGCCAAGTAGTACCCACCCGGATAAGACATTTTCGTTTGCCATTGTGAGCGAAATGTGGGATGTGATAACGCTTGCTTATTATTCAGAAAGTAATACACCAAGTAAATAATAAAGCTATGCAACACCAAAAATCAGAAAAGAAAAAAGTGGTTGTGACCTTATGCCGTGTATTCCCAGTTACACATTCTTTGGCTGGAAAGCCTACAGAGTTTGAGGGCAAACTAAAAGAGCATAAGAAGATACATACTATACGCTACAATAAGAATGGCGTGTGGGATAAGAGATATAAAGATATTGCATCCGGCAAAAAATATCTTTCAGTGCGTGAATGGACGGGCAGACCGTACAACTCTGAGCAGAGAGAGTTTGCCCAGTATGATAAAATAGGTCTACAGCACATTACTATGACCTATGGTGTTGATGATGCCGTTCCTCAGATATGGATTGATGGTAAACAAATTCCCATTGAAATAGTGGCAAAGAATGATGGTCTGACAGTTGAGCAATTTGTGGAATGGTTCTTTGGTGAATCAAAAAGTAACGTGTTTGAGGGCGTTGTGTTACACTTCACTTCATTTAGGTACTGATATGGGAAAAGATGATATAAAGCATTGTAGTGAGTGCAAATATTACTGGTGCGAGCCTAAGTCAATGCAGATGTATTGCTATAAACTGGCGAAGCGGATAACGGCAAGAAAGAAGTTTTGTAAGCACTATGAACTAAATAAATGACAGTAGTATGGAAACGAATAAAACGAAGAATACAGACCTATTTTTGATTGACCCCCGTAATATCGTGGTTGTGGACGGTTTCAATGTAAGACGTGATTTTGACCTTGACGAACTGAAAGAGCAAATAAAGGCAAAGGGTGTCTTAAATCCTCTGACGGTTATAGCCTTTAAGGATGATGAGGGCAACGAGAAATATAAATTGGTGGATGGTGAACGCAGGTATAGGGCTACCATGTTGGCTATATCCGAGGGTGCGGATATTCCTTATGTTCGTGCCATGAAAGCCCGAAAGGACGCTTCTACTGAAGAATTGTATATTCAACAGATGATGCGTAACGAGGGTAAGAAATTTACCGAATACGAGTGCGCTATCATGTTCAGACGTTTCAAAGAAGAATTTGGATATAGCCAAGTTGAGATAGCGGATAAGTTCAAGAAAAGCCCGGCTTTCATAAGCAAATGCCTTTCCTTGTTGGATTTGCCCCCGTACATTCAAGAAAGGATTATGAAAGGGGAATTGTCGGTTAAGGCGGCTAAGGAGATTGCCGCCAATTATGGAAGTGAGAAAGAACAAGTAAAGGCTGCAAAGTCGGCTGTGGATAACGCCAAAGAAAACGGTAGGGTTACAGCTACCAATAAGGAGGTTCTTAATTCTCTGAAAGATTCTAAAGAAGCAAAAGCCATTGCGGAAGCTCTGAGAAAGGTTTGGGCTTATTTGGATGGTGAGGTTATCGTGGACGTGGATAAGCTGGCAAGGCTATTGGATAAGACGGAAAGCCTTAGCCAAGCGATGAGAGAATACAAGAAAGGGGGCATAAAATGAAACTGAGAAAAGAAAAGGAACAAATACCTGCGGATTTCCGCAAACAAATGTATGAGAACTACAAAGCCAATATGACTTTATACGGTAAACCAATTCTCCCGTACAAGCAATGGCTGAAAGACGTGTTTAACACTAAATTACCTTGTTGTGGTAAATAGATGGCATGAAAACGCTGATGATTGATATAATGCTGAATGACCGCTTTTATGCGGCTTTCAGATATAAGTATTGCCCAGCTTTCAAATTCGACATTGAGGATATGACTAACAAGGTTTATGAGCGATACCCCACCCTGCGAAAAAGGGCTATGAATGGCGAAAAAGTAGTATTTGCATTTTAATGATTTGAAGATATGGAAATTAAAAAGAAGATAGTAGTGCCTACGGGCGAAATATATACCGCTATAGGTGAAAAGGGAATGTTGGAGTTCCTTACGGTTGGAGATTATGGTAAGAACGCTAATATCAAAGCGGACTTTTTGGGGATTACCCGTGATTTGAACGGTGTACCCAATGGCGAGCCGATGCCTCTTACTGAAAAATGGGTGATTACCATTTCCACACAGTACGGTTGCTCTATGGGCTGCAAGTTCTGCGATGTTCCAAAAGTGGGTATTGGGAGAAATGCCACTTTTAATGATTTGAAAGGAGAAGTGCTAACGGCTATCAAGCAACACCCGGAAGTGAAGCACACGAAACGTCTAAACATACATTATGCACGTATGGGAGAGCCTACATGGAACGCAAATGTGTTACTTCATGCAATCAGTGTAAAGAAGGACATAGAGCCGTTTATAGGAGATTCTTTGGTACACCCGGTTATAAGTACAATGCTGCCAAAGAGAAATAAGAAGCTGGTTGAGTTCTTACATAAGTGGTGTTACTACATAAAGAACGAGCTTTATAAGGGTGATGCCGGACTTCAATTCTCCATCAATACAACGAATGATGAAGAAAGAAATTATCTGTTTTCGGGTAGTTCGCTTTCACTTGGTGAAATATCAGAAATTGGAAAATCGCTGCCTATGCCTGTTGGCAGGAAATATGCCTTAAACTTTGCTTTGGCAGATGATACACATATAGACGGTAAGCGTTTGAGAGAGCTTTTCAACCCCGATAAATTTATGTGTAAGATTACCCCATTGCACCGAACAAATAGCTGTGATGAGAACGATTTGCACACAAGTGGAGGCTATGAGCTGTTTACCCCATATAAAGCCGTGGAGGAAGATTTGAAAGGCAACGGATTCGATGTTATTGTGTTTGTCCCCTCTTATGATGAAGATAACGGGCTTATCACGTGTGGAAACGCTATCCTATCCGGGAAAGTTCCTACTTCAAGTTACCAAGAAACAATATACTGATATGGCTAAAATAGTAGATAACCCCAAAAGGTTTAAGGTGATTGAGTTGAGCCGAAACGAGTTGGCTAAAATTGGCGGTATTGGTATTTGCGATAGATGTAACGGTACTTCTAATACTGGCTATTATGTAGCCGTGCTAAATTGCTGGTTTTGTCCTAAATGCTACAATGAATGGTACGGATGCGCCACTCATTACCCGGAAGATATAAAGATAGAAAACAAAAATTTTGAGTTTTATAAAAATTTATTTGACCTATGAGCAAAGAAGAATTGCAAGCAAAATTGGCGAAAGCCAACGCAGAGAACAAAGGTATGGTGGTTTACCCTGAATACTTCAAGAAGAAAAAGAAGCGTATGCGCCCCGACTTCATAAAGAAGCTGGAAGAAACTGCAAAAGCGGATTTTACCGATGTGGATGATTACGGAGTGTATAAAGTTGGTTCTTTCCTCTATAGGAATGCCTTTGTAACCATATCTAAAGAGGATGGGCTATGGACGTTGCACGTGATAAGTGAAGCCCCGATAGGTTTGCCGCTCATTAAAGAGGTGAGGTACAAGTATCTGCCTAATAACCTTATGATGGCTCAGATTTTCGGAGATAGAGCCGAAGCAAACGAGATTAAGGGCGTTATTCTGTATCAGATTCCCAACGGAGAAATGGAGGCTGAATAATGATTTATGTAGGGATTGATACGGGTGTAAATACCGGGTTCGCTGTTTGGGATAGCAAGCAGCGTTCCCTACTTCAAGTATGCTCTTTGCCTATACATAAAGCGATGGAGCGTGTACGTTCCTTGTATGATGAGTATAAGGCTGGTATAGGTGACAAAGTGATTGTAAGGGTGGAAGACCCCCGGCAAAGAACGTGGTTCGGAACGGAGCGTATGAGCCGTGAAATGGAACGTAAGAAGTTGCAAGGTGTAGGCTCTGTGAAACGGGATGCCTCTATATGGGATGATTATCTAAAAGAGTTGGGCGTGGAGTATGAAATGGTTGCCCCGAAACGCAATGTAACCAAGCTGACACAAGAACGGTTTAAGGCTTTGACTGGATGGCAAAAACAGACAAATGAGCATGGACGTGATGGTGCAATGTTGGTTTATGGCTTTTAGTATTCTTTTTACGGTTAAATATGTGTTTAGTAAACGCATATTTAGTATATTTGCAATATGATTCACCAAGTAAACAAATAAGCTATGGGTATGTATATTCTTATCGGATTAACGCTGTTTTTTTTAGCCTTGTTGCTCATGACCGAGTATATAGGTAGGAACTTTTGGAGGTTTGCCCCAAAAGAGCATTTGAAGCAAGGGGAAAAGATACACGTTTATATCAATGGCAAATACGATAGGCACGCAACCATTACGAGCGTGTCCGATGATTCGGTTAGTATCTATGGTGCGGTGTCATTGCCCGTTGATTACCGGGGTTCTTTCTATGCCATTGGCAAAGATTCCGTAGGTGCAAAGCTGGTATATGTGAAGTACCGCAGGCGTTACCGCTTTGTGAAGTTCTGTGAACTTTTTAGAAAGGGCTTCTGTGTAGAAGATGATGAGGAACAATTAATGCCGGATTCCCATTCTTCGGAGAATGACGAAACCAAAGACGAAACGGAGGTTGAGAATGAAATGTAGTGAGATTACATACAAGAAAGTTTCGGAGCTGGTTTTGTTGCCTGAAAATCCACGTACCATTACGAAGAATGACTTTGAAAGGCTGGTGGATTCCATAAAGATAAACGGCTTTTGGAAACACCGACCTTTGGCGGTTATGGAGCGTGACGGTAAACTGGTGGTATTGGCAGGAAACCAACGCTTGAAGGCTGCAAGAAAGCTGAAACTTGCCGATGTGCCCGTTATTCTTTATTCGGAACTGACCCCGGATGAGGAAAAGGATATTATTCTGAGGGATAATATCAACAATGGCGATTGGGCTTACAATGCCTTACAAATGGATGAGTTTTGGAAAGATGTAGATTTCGGCTTTATTGGGCTTGATTTTCCATCCGATGATGAGAAGCCCGGAAAGGGTAAGAAGAAAGCGGCTAAAGAGGCAGAGGAAACGGAAGCCGACCAAAGCACAGAGGAAGAAATGGACGATGAGGAACAAAGCGAGGAAGAAGCCGAAAAGGAATCTTTCTACCGTTCCATGTTTAAGGACGTTCTTTATGAAAGCGATAACGTCTTTGAAATTCCCAATCTCTTATTGGATATGCAAGCTGGAAAGGTAGAATTGCCTTTATCTCCGTGGGGTGCTAACAGCCGTTTGCGTAAAGATGTGGCGACATATCATTTCTATGTGGACGATTATCGCTTTGAGGCTCTTTTCAAAGACCCGATAAATTTACTCACAAGCGGATGCAAGGCGGTGGTAGAGCCGAATTGTAGTTGCCACGACCAAACGCCTGTAGCGTGGGGCATTCAGCTTATTTACAAGAAACGTTGGCTTTCTCGTTACTTCCAGGAATGCGGAATCAAGGTTTATGCTGACTTGAATGTTTCTCACAAGTTTATTGAGTACAACAAAATGGGTATTCCCAAAGGATATAATGCTTTCTTTACCCGTGGGCTGGACGGTTGGATGGAAAGCCTTAAATCTGATTTGCAAGTAGCCCAAGAAATAAGCGGGCTTGAAAAACCAAACCTTATCGTTTATGGTGGGGGTACGGAAATTCAGAAGTTCTGCCGTGAACATGGGCTGTTGTACGTCACAGATTTTATTAACGCAAAAAAGAAGTAAAGTATTATGGGACGAAATTCAAGTGGAACACGTGGAGGACTGCAACCGGGTGATGCAACATATAAAGGCTCTGTTGGTAAGCCTGAGCCTTTGGTAAACATGAAAGACCCGGCTCTGTATAAGGCAACCAAAGAAGCTATTTCACGCTATCATTCCGTACTTGGTGTAAGGCAAAAGAATGTAAAGTTGGCAGAACTATCGGCTGGCACTTATGGCGTACACGTTACGGCTAATGGGAAGTCAGAGGGTGTTTACCTTAACAAAAAGCATTTCATGCAAACGAAAAAAGCTGTGGAAGCCTCACACAAGAGAGGCTATGCGAGTGGGTGGAGTACGAAAACCAACAAAGCGGTAGCCCATACCGTAACGCATGAGCTGGCGCACGCTACATGGAATGCAAATATGACAGGGGCAAACCAAAAAGCGGCTGGAAAGGAAGTGAATAAATTATTTAAGTCTTGGAAGAAAGACAATAAGAAATCCGGGTATGGAAAGTATGCGGAAACCAATGTGTCGGAGTTCTGGGCTGAAACCGTTACTAAAGCGATACATGGTAAAAGTGATAAATATACCAAGAAAGTAAAGGAAATCTGCAAGAAATACAAACTATAGAGGTATTTTTGCTTAAATTAATTCAATGCAACATGGAGAAGATAGAATTAACCGCTGATGAGATTAAGGTAATCAAGCAGCAATTAAATGGTGAAATCGAGGTTTGGAATGCTGATGATTATCAGCAAAAGCATCTCACTTCGGTAATTGACAAGGCAAACGCCCTTTTGGAGGAATTGGATGCCTACGATGAAATGATAGACGAAAAGGGCGGTGATACCATCCTTTGGTTTTGGGATAAGTACAAGGCACAAGAGAGTATCATAGAATAATTAACCGGGTAAAGGGAATCGGACGGTATCACGCTATCCGATTTTCTTTACTTCGTAAGTGTGTTTATAGAACACATAAACCAACGATAAATCAACGGATGGCACTTTTTGAGAAAGGAAATAAAATAGGGAATAGATTTTCATCTGATAACCAACCCAAAAATTCGGGTAGGAAGCCGTCCGTGTATAAATACATCAAAGATATTACGGGCAAAAAGGTAGCTCCGGAAATGAGCAAAGAGGACTACTATAAGGTTATCCGTTTCTTGATGGAAAGTACGCCCGAAACTTTGGAGGGGTTGGTTAAGAACAAAGACGGAACGCCCAACAAGAAAACGCCCGTGTGGGTGCTAAATGTGGTGTCTGCCATTAACGCAGATATTCGCTATGGTAGGACTTATACGGTAGATAGTCTGTTTGATAGGGTTTTCGGTAAACCCACCCAACAGATAGAGAGCGAAGTAAACGCACAAGTAACCAACAACAGCATGGATTTGTCGGCTCTTACTACGGATGAGTTGCTACAATACAATTCCTTGCTGGAAAAAATAAAGGCAGGCAATGGCACGAAGTAAGGTTACAGACGTGCCGATGGCACTTGCAGTGAAGATTGAGCTTTTCAAGCGTGGTTGTTTCGACTTCATCACCGTAAAGGATGGTTTGAAGCATGAGAAGCAAGAACACGCTTTGAAGATACTTACCGACAATGAACACGTTGAACTTTTGTACGGAGGTGCTGCCGGGGGTGCAAAATCATGGACGGGTGCGGTGTGGCTTCTGTTTATGTGCCTCTGTTATCCCGGTTCAAAGTGGTTTATCGGACGTGCCGAGTTAAAGCGTATCACACAATCTACACTTATCACATTTTACAAGGTTTGCAATCAGTACGGGGTTGATGATACCTTGTACAAGTATAACGGGCAATACAATTATATCGAATTTTTCAACGGTTCACGTATTGACTTACTGGACTTGCAATATAAGCCGGGAGACCCTCTGTATGAGCGTTACGGCTCAATCGAATATACAGGCGGCTGGATTGAAGAGGGTGGCGAGGTGAATTTTGGAGCTTATGATACATTGAAAACACGTATCGGGCGACACCTTAACAATGAACTGGGGTTGAGGCGAAAGTTATTCATTACGTGCAACCCTAAAAAGAATTGGATGTATGATACATTCTACAAGCCGGATAAGAAAGGGGAATTGCCCGAATATATGTACTACCTTGCTTGCCTTGTACAAGAAAATCCATTCATAGACCCCGATTATATAGAGGGCTTGAAAACCACAAAGGATAAAGTAAAGCGTGAACGTCTTTTGAAAGGTAATTGGGAATATGACGATAACCCCAACGCCCTTTGTTCACATGATGCAATCTGTGAGATATTCGGGAATAAGATTTCAATCAAGACAGGTACAAACTATATTACAGGCGATATTGCACGCTTCGGAGCTGACTATGCCCGTCTTGCCGTTTGGGACGGTTGGCATATCATAGAGCTACAATGTTTTCCCGTGTCTAAGACTACCGACATTCAGACGTGGATAATCAACAAGCAAAAGAAGTATAGAATACCCAACCATAAATGTATCGTTGATGAGGACGGTGTAGGCGGTGGAGTGGTGGATAATTGCGACATTCAGGGATTCGTGAACAACTCTACCCCTTTCAATGGTGAAAACTACCAAAACCTACAGACCCAATGCGGCTACAAGCTGGCAGACCACATAAACGCTACGGAAGTGGGGATAGATGAGGATTTGATAAGCACTGCCGATAAGGAAGAAATCATAAGGGAACTGGAACAACTGCAAACATGGGAAGCTGATTCGGACGGGAAACTAAAATTGAAACCCAAAGAAGAAATCAAGATGGATATTGGTTGTTCCCCGGACTGGAGGGATATGTTTCTGATGCGAGCATGGTTTGACTATAACGAGTATGATATACCCGATGATATAGAACGCAGATTAGGTATAACCGCTTAAAAACAATAAAGCAAAATGGGATTATTAAACATTATTTCTAACGAGGTAAAGGCGGCTATTGGCTACCAACAAAACTTTGCCGACCTTTTGACGGCTAAGGATGTGACCCGTGCTCTTTCCATGATGAAAGCCCATGCGGAAGAAGCCGCCAATAATTTACGTGAGTATAAGATTGACACTCACAAAGTGATGGAGCGTAAGGATAGAGCCGTTTACGATAAAAAAGGCAACTTTCTACGTTGGAGTAAACGGTGGAAAATCCCCATTCCTTACCCTCAATTCATCAATGAAATTTCTTTGGTGTTTCTCTATGGCAGACCCGTAAAATGGCAACAGCTTTCAACGGGTACGGATTATGCTTTTCAGAACTACAAAGATTGGCTGAATGAAATACATTTCAATGCCAAAGTTAGAGAGGCTAAACGTTTGGCTGGTGCGGAGGGCATTTCTGCCATTCTTTACCATGTGTACCGGGATAGTGATAATAAACCATCCCTTTTGCTGAATGTGTTGAGCCGGGAAAACAACGATGATATTTATACCATTCGTGACCAATACAAACGGATTACCGCTTTTGCGTGGGGTTACTATCTGACAGAGGCAGGCAACAATACCGTTTACCATGTGGATATATACACTAAAGAGACTGTATATCGTGCCAAACGTGGCAAAATGGGTTGGGAGGTTGAGATAAAGGATAATCCAATAGGGAAAATTCCCGTGCTGATATTTGAGCAAACGCCCGAACATAAGGAGGTGCAACCCATGATTGAACGCTCTGAAATAATGGAAAGCACCGATGCAGATACTAATGACCGCTTTTCTAACCCGGCAATGGTGGCTACTTCTGAAATCCTCAATAGCTTGCCAAAGTCGGAAGAAGAAGCCAAACTGTTTATTCTCAAAAATGGCGGTGATGTACGCTACCTTACATGGAATGAGGCGAGCGAAAGCAAAAAGAATGAGTTTGAAAGATTGGATAAACACATTCTTTCAAAGTCTTTCACGCCCAACATTGATTTTGACAATATGAAATCATTAGGCAACCTTTCGGCAAAGGCTATACGCAAAGTGATGTTGCTTGCCGTTATCAAGGCAGAACGCCACAAGGAAAAGCACGATGATTATATGAAACGCCACGCTAATCTTATGATAGCTATTTTAGGTAATGTGCTTGACTATCGGCATAAGGCTGAATATGATGCCTTGCTGTTAAGGCATGAGTTCCAAGAGCCTTTCGGGGAAGATGTGAGCGAATTGCTTGCCGACCTATCTAAGCAATACAATGATGGGGCATTGAGCCGTGAAACCTATGTAGAATTGTCCTACCTTGTAAAAGATGCGAAACAAGAAATAGAGCGGCTAAAACAAGAAGAAGCGGAACGGATGGAGCAACAAATGGAGTTAAACAAAATGGACGTTTTCGGAGGGGCTGAATAATGGAAATAAAGACAAAATACAATGTTGGCGATAAGGTTTGGATTATGCGCAATAATAAGCCGGAGAAAATCCAAATTAGCAATATTGAAGTGGAGGTAATAGGTGATGTACCTGTAGGTACTTGTTCCCTTTCGGGGGAGTATTATACCAAAATTATATATGTAGAGGTGCAAAGAAGTGAATATAGAAGTTTTGGTGATAAAGACCCAATTTGTAAGCATAATGAATGTAATTGCTTCAATACTAAAAAAGATTTGTTATACAGTTTCTTAGATGATAGCGACTATGGCAAAGAAGAAACAGACATCAACGCAGAACTACCATTGTAGGGACTGCAAACACGCTTTCGACTTCCACGAATTGAACTGGAAAGGTGAGCCGTTCTTATGCAAATGCCCTTTCCATAAATACAGCAAGTTTTTAGATAAGGACTATTGCACCAACTTTAAACTAAAGTAGTGGCATGGCAAAGAAGAAGTACATAGACTATAAGAAGATGCAAGCGGAGCTTTTCAAGAGAACGGAGGGTTACGCTGCCAATGTCCGTATCATCTACCAACAAGCATTTGAGCGAATAATTAACTTGGTAAAGGGTACGGAGTTGGAGGATGGGAAGCCTTTCTCTTTTGCCGACTATGGGTATAGTGAGGAAGTTACGCCCATTCTTAGGGATATGTACAGCCGTGTTTACCAAATTATCCGGGGCGGTGTAGAAAAGGAATGGCTTGCATCTAACGAGAATAACGATGCTTTGGTTAAAAGTGTGTTCGGTGAACAATCAATAAAGGATAATCACTTTGCCCGTTTCTTCAAGCGCAACAAAGAGGCTATGGATGCTTTCTTTGCCCGTAAGAGTGGTGACGGTGGTTTGAATCTCTCTCAAAAGGTTTGGCGATATACGGGTATGTTCCGTGATGAGCTGGAAAATACTTTGGATTTGGCGATTGGTGAGGGTGTTCCGGCTAATCGTTTGGCGGCTCAGATAAAGAAGTATCTACAAGACCCCGATAAGTTTTACAGGCGTTTCCGTATCAAGGTAGGGGAAGATGAGAACGGGCAACCTATCTATGGTAGAAAGTGGAAACGCAGGGTTTGGGACAAAGAAGCCAACTCCTACAAATGGGTGGATGATAGCCCGAAACATTTTCATCCGGGGCGGGGCGTGTACCGTTCATCCGCACGTAACGCCCAAAGGCTTGCACGGACTGAAACCAACATTGCGTATCGTACAGCCGATTTTGAGCGTTGGGCGCAACTCGACTTTGTGGTAGGCATTGAAATCAAGCTATCCAACAATCATCCCGTATCTGACATTTGCGATGATTTGAAAGGTGTGTACCCTAAAACATTCCGTTGGAAAGGGTGGCACCCGAATTGCCGTTGCTATCAAGTACCCGTACTGGCAAAGCAAGAAGAATTGGACGAAATGCTGGATAAGATTTT
Organism: Bacteroides stercoris ATCC 43183; assembly: GCF_025147325.1. NCBI lineage: Bacteria > Pseudomonadati > Bacteroidota > Bacteroidia > Bacteroidales > Bacteroidaceae > Bacteroides > Bacteroides stercoris. Next base: position 606,556 of record NZ_CP102262.1, on the reverse strand, counting down.
GGACGGGGATAATCCGGCAACGGTGGAATGTGAGGAAAAGGTAAAAGAGCTGCCATCCCAATTTACCGGGTGGATGCAAGACAATGAGCAACGCATCAAGGATGCAACGGAGAAAGGGACTTTGCCCTACTTCCTACGGGACAATGAAAAGGTTATCTATCCACCGACTGCAAAAGAGATAGCGAAAGCCCGGCACGAAGCCCGGACGGAAGCGGAAGCAAATGCCATCCGGCAACGGTGGAATGTGAGAAAAGCGACCTATCACTATGGTAATAATATGCTCCGTGTTATGGGTGGTATTTCTGACGTTGATACTACGGCTTTAGCTGAGGCTCTAAAACACCCTGATTTGTCCGCTATCATGTTGGAAGCCCGTAAACTGAAAGTTATAGGCAAGGATATTTATTCACTGGGTTACATAGATAGCCCTATGGAGGTGGCTAAAAAGTTCTCTTTAGCCGATGCAAAAGCCGTAAACAAGGCGGTTGCTGATAAGCTGGCACAATGGGATAGCCTTTCTTTGGAACAACAATTAAAGAAACTGAATTTTGAAGCATACGACTTCTTAGGTGGTAACTATCACAATGTACAACAGAAGTACCCAACGTGGCAGGTGTCACAACAAGCCTATGTTAAACAGATTGGCATTGTTCAAGATAAGATAGATTGGAAAGCCATCAAGGATAACTATGCCGACCTATCTAAGTTCTCTACCAAGTCCAAGCCTTACCAATCGCTCATTGCACAGCTTGAAAATGCAATCAACGGCAATGATAAAGCAATGGCACAACAAACCATTACGGAACTCAATGTAAGGAAAGAAAGCATTGAAAAAGCCGCTGCCAAGCGTAAATCAAAAGTAAAGGAGGTTAAGTTTAAGGATTCCGATTTTACGCAGGAAAGAAAGGATGAGGCGAAATGGTTTATTCATAGTTCAGATGCAAACGATTATTTCTTTGATAATGCCGTGGATATGTGGAAACTTGCAAGCACCAATGAAAAGGCGGCTATGTATCAATATACGGCTGGTAGTAGTTATATAACAGAGCCTTTGCGTGCTATTAAGGGATATTATCACTACTATGGTAGTAGATTGTCCGAAGCTGAAAAGCATATTGCCGATATGACCCAATATATAGCCCGAAGCACACTTAAAGATGATGTTTGGGTAAAGCGTGACGAAATCAGTGCTTTTGTAAACTATCGGTTTGGGCTGTCTGATTTGGATGCTTATATATCTGACCCGTCTAAGCTTGTTGGCAAGGTTGGTACGGATGATTCCTTTATGTCGTGTGGTAATTGCCGGAATACGAACTTTGGAAGTAAGCCCGTTTGTCTGAATATCTATTGTCCGAAAGGTACACAAATGACCTACGCAGAGCCTTTTTCTGCATTTGGTTCAAGCCATGACAATGGGGACTATTGTCCGGGTAAGAAGTGGAACGGAACTTCTAAGCCTACAACAACGGGGGAAAATGAAATCATCCTACAGCGTGGCACTAAATTCAGAATAACCAAAGCTGAATATACAAATGGTAAATGGTATATAGATATGGAAGTTTTGGAACAAAGCCCAAAAGAGATAAAGGAAATGGTTACTACTTCGATGGGATTCTATTGCAAGTATTGACACAATAAAGGCGCACCGTTACTGATGCGCCTTTGCTTTTTGTTTAGCCTTTGATATAGGTGGATTGATACAGGTCTTTGAAGCCCTCTATATCCGTCCTTTCGGCATACTTGCAGTATCTATTGAAAAGTACCGCTTTCAGTGTGATAGGCACACCATCGTACATTTCAAAGTTGGATAGCCCGGCATTTGTGTACTCTTTTAGGATGGGGGCAATACGTTCACACCCGGCATCGCTTGCAAGTTCGGTTTGCTCAGTCCACCATTTTTCACCAAGCCAAAACATTTGTTTGTCGGCTTCTCTGAAAGGGCATTCTTTCTCTCCTTTGTAATAGATGCAAAGGTGAGTTAATGAGTTGTTTTTTGTTTTTGTCATAACAACTTGTTTAAATTACTTCGATTTTAGTGTTATAGAAGCATCCAATAACATTACGCATATCATCAGGAAGTATTCTTAGAGCATTCCAAATGAAACTATCTGGTATGCCCCAAAGTGCTTCTGCCATTGAGCCTACTATTGCCCCTATCGTGTCGCTATCACCACCCCATGAAATTGCCCGTCTGATTGCATCCTCAAAAGAGGTGCTTACACGAATAATTTTCAAACAAAGCGGCACAGTGCCTTGACACGTTTCATCAAATATTCCAGCATAATAATCGTTTACCATGAATTGAGGATAGTACGATTGCATTATATTCTCATATACTTTCTGATTGTGGGTTGTCCTCAAATAATAAATGGCGTGTGCGACTGCTACAGCTCCTTTAACTCCCTCCGGGTGATTATGGGTTACTATAGCCGTTTTCTCTGCCTCCATCAAAACCTTATCTAAGTTGTCATAAGCCCATGCAACCGGGGAAACACGCATTGCAGAGCCATTGCCGAAGCTGTTATATGGTTGTGGGTTGTCTGAGGCTATCCAGCGGGCAAAGCTGCCACCGTATGCCCCTTTCGGATTGGGGTATGCCCTACACCATTGGAGAAACTTTTCTTTGTAGCTTACGCCCGTATTGATTGCATCCGCTACCGCTATAGTACAAATTGTATCGTCTGTAAACGTGCTATCCTTTGTGAATAGTTCAAAGTTGTAGTTATCTGTATTGTTGAACTCAAAGCGTGAGCCTACAATATCGCCTATAATTGCTCCTAACATATTACTTGAAATTTTGATTGAAAAAACGCTCTGCTTTAATTCTATGATATTTAGCTTCACGGTACTTATGTTTGTAGTACCATCGTGTAACAAATGAAGATTCTGCCAGTTTAATGAGCATTGCAGATTCTCTTAAAAAAAGAGCCGATACAATATGCTTTTCTGTAGATTCTATTGTAGATGCACAAGCCTTTTGAAAATCTTCTAAAGATTCATTCATGCCCTCAAATGCTTTCAAAAGGGATTTTGTCATTTCTTTCGTAATACATTCATCCATTGTTAGCCTCCTTTCTTTTGCCTCTGTTTGATTGCTTAGTATGAAGTGTGCCATACCTAACAATCGCCTTTCTTCCCATGTGTTCACCATTCCTTAAAACATTCCAAAGAGATTCTTTAGACACCCCTACTACTTCGGTTGGCAATAGCTCATATATAGCCGTAATGCTTCCAAAGTAGTAGTGACGTTTACCCTTGTATGGCTCTTTCAATTCTACATGAATAACTTTTCTTTGCTGTTTCATTGCTATATGTGTTCTATAAACGCAAAATTACTATATTATATTTAATAAAACAAATGTTTACCGAGTTTATTTTATTATACAAGGTTAATGCGGTCTATCTCCATTGTGTTTATCCTTTTATTCGTCCTAAAAAAGACAATTTTAATATATCGCATTCCAAACCTATAACGGCAAACTCCAACATAGCATTATCATCAGAAAGGTCATTAACCTTTAGAATTGGATAATCTTCTCCGGTACTGGTTACATATCCCTCTTGTGAAATATCATCTGTTATGTGCTCATCGCTGGTATTACCAAAATATGAATCAAGACTTTTGATGATATGCTTGTTTAAATAATCCTCACTATACACAGAGGCTATTTTAGCTTGCTTCCTAAGTGCGTACCTCATTCTTCAATTCCTTTCTGATTTATTATGAGGGGGTATACAATTCATATCCATCATCCCAAAGACTATCACTGCGAAAATTAAAAAAATCTTCCAAAGAGATACGTACGCCATCTTCTAAAAGAAGAAATCCATTTTCAATAGTCATCCATTCGTCAGAGGAAAAGAAACGGTGCGTAACCTTCTTACCCTCTTTCATTGCTTGTATAGCTTCTTCTTTACTCATATCTATATTTTTTTTGAATGTTATCCATTATACAGCCCAACACTATCACGTTTACTTCTTATCACAACTTTAGCTATCTCATCAATATTAGCACATAAAAGTTCAAAGAATTTTCTTGTACATATACCCTGTTCTTCATGCGTCATTTGTCTATCAACAACAAAACCTATTGTTTCATCCATGCGGTCAGTTATATTATTTGCTATCCAGTCATGTACATCAAATGTACCTTTCGGGTATTCATCCTCTAAGCCTCTGATAGTCCACAAGCCGCCATCCATAAGTATGTAATGACACAATATTTTGCTTATATATAAATGCAAATCAGCCCTCTCTCCACTTCCATAACCGGGCATATTGACAAGAATATATCTACCGATTGTTTTATTTAGTATCATCCATAAAAGATGCTTTTCTCTTTTTGTCATATTAGCTCCTTTCTCTAATTATTTATAACTTTGATAGCCATTGTTCGTAAACTCGTGTAGCCACTTGCGCCATCATAACGGGTGGTACACTCATTCCACAGATATAATGTGGGGATTGGTTGTAAAAGTTATAGTCGATGGGGAAAGTAGATACTTTACAGATTTCAGATGTACTTAGATATAAAGGTTGTGTAAAGTGTACCAAATCATCATGCTTGGAAGTTATCGTATTGCAGATGCGATCTTCAAGTATATATTTCTTTGAGAAGAATAACTCTTTACCGTATAGTCGCATACATGTATCAGACATGTCTTTATCAGCAATTTCTCTATGTTCCCAAACATATCGAATTTTTGTACCATTTTTAATTTCTTTCCCCTTAAAGTCTGTTATTTCTTTCATCAAAATGGGTATTTCATTAAACTTCATACAAATATGTGGCTCAACATTGAAGAGGTCTGAAACTTTTAGAAAATGGACTCCCAAATCATGCCTGATACATATAAAGAATACACGTTCTCTTTTTTGAGGTACTCCCATTTTAGAAGCATCAAGAAGAAAATGCTGACAATAATAACCAGCTTCCTCAAAGCCTTTGTATATACGTCTGACATAATCAATCGCATTCCCTAAAAGAAGTCCTTTCACATTTTCAGCAATAACAACTTTAGGTTTTAAGCGTTTGGCAAGTGCAATAAAATCAAAAAAGAGCGTATCTAAAACTTGTGTCTTTTGACCTTCCTTGAATTTCTTTTCTTTACCCCACGCATCTTCACGTAATCCCGACATGCTAAATGTACTGCAAGGTGGTGATCCGTCCAATATATCTAAATTGTACAATTCTTCGGGAAGATTATTCCTTCTCACTAAATCACGAATATCTTCTAAGAAAGTATATTGAGGATTATGGTTTTCAATGTAGCATTTCATCATTTTGGGATCTATTTCATTGCAGCCAATTACATCAAATCCGGCTAACTTGTACCCCATTGTAGAGCCACCACCACACGCAAAGCAAGAAAACACTTTGCCTTTGTCTTTAGTGAAATTGGCTTCTGCCAGCTTCCAGTTATAAGGGAATTTATGAATTTCCATTATTGCACCTCCTCATCTTTACACATAACGACATCGCCACAAATATAATCCCAACCAAAAATAGCATTGTGTTTATGCGCTATTTCCGTGGCTGTTTCGTTGGAATCTAAAACGTCTTTCCCATTATCATTGATTACGAGAATATCCCCATTGTGTAGGTTTATAATATCAATGTAACCATCTACGAACTTTTGCAGTTCATCCAGTTGGAAGCCCAGCCCGTTTTGAGGTTGGATTTCCAATTTACTTCCGTCTGTCTTTATCAGTGTTGCCATCTTATTTTGCCTCCTTTCGTTTTAGTTGAAGTTTTACCTTTTCGGCATCAAACTCATAGTTCATACACTCAGTAAAGTTTCCCATTATAAGCATTAGAGGGAAGAGCATACCATGCTTACATCCTCTTCCTAATTCGTCTGATGCTGCCTTGCATGAATCACATCTATAAATGTCTTGTACTGTTACTATTGCCATTGTGAGCCTCCTTTCTTGCCTTGTGAACGCCTTTAGTATAATTGCGTTCAACACGTCTAACGTCATTGTATTTTGCTTGCGCTGTAGATTCTATCATGTGGGGTTTTTCGTTTCCCACCCAATGAGCATCCGGGTGTTCCTGCTGTATTGCCGCTAAAATTGCATCTTTCAATATTCCCATATCCTAAAATTTTATTGGTTGATACACACGCTTGTTGGAACGATTAATTTATAAGTCGCACCATTTGGGAAACCATCTTTAATGGCTTCTTTTATTTCTTTTGCGGATGGAACGCTGTTGCGCACTCCAAACTCAATCTTTCCCAAACGTCTGCCGTTATGGTCGAAAATGATATAAGTGTATTCATTCATAATTTTGAAATTTACTTGGTTACTACTGTTACAAATTGGCACTTTGCCCAAAGTGTAAAATCATTGCTGCTTATGTACTTCTGATTTTTGGCTTCAATGGCTTTAGCTTGTTTTTCGCTAATCTCTTTGCCTTGCAAATAATATTTTTTCATACGGTGTTGCATTGTGTAGGGGATTGCTACCCTACTGGTTATTACTTTCTTAAAATTTCGTCTAATAGTTCTTTGTCTAATTTCCAAAGGTTGTACCCTTTGGCTATTTTTCTTCTGAGATACTCTCTTTCTCCAATCATAGCTATTGCTTTTTCTCTTAAATCTGATGCACTCCACTTTTCGGCTTGTTCTATAAGAAAGTTTGCAAGACATTTGCGTTCTTCGTAAAGTTCACGAACTAACACCGTTTTTTGCTCTATTTCTTTCAGAGCTGCCGGGTTTTTCATCCACAACTTACAAAACGCATCTTTATCAAGGTCTGTATTCATGTAGCAAGTTTCAACCTCTATATAGTTGTCCGCTGTTAGCTTCAACCCGGTTCTTTCTTCAAATTCTTTCTGTGTCATGGCAATATGTATTATAGTATTGATATTTCTTTTTGAGCTAATTTGCTGTCTGTGAGGCACAGCACTTCATATTTCATTTTTTTGTAGTTGTAAACTACCTCTAATGTGTTTTGCCCTCTGCCGTCTGCCCTTTCGTCATAAATGGTTTTGATATGCTGGTACATGATATTACCCATCATAAAGTTTACACATCCCGAATCATAGAAGTAAAATGCTACCGCATATTCCAATGTTTTCTTTTTATCAATACTCTTAGTTGCCATAATCTGAAAATTTAGTGTTGCATTATTATTTTTGTACTTTGTATATTTCAACATCAGGTACTACTTTCTCTACTCTGTTGCGTATGAAATCGGTAATAATATCTTCGTGGCTCCACTCTTTAGAATAAGACATTGTATCATGGTAGCCATCACAGATTACGCTTCCATTGCTGGTTACGGACAAGCTAAAATAGATAGCCATTTCTGCTAAACTGTGGCACTTAAAATGCTTGTTTCCTTTTATTAGAATATAATTCACATCCATATCACATATATTTTAAACGTTATCAATCTTATTACGATGCAAATATAGGCTATATATTTAATATAACAAAGTATTTGGATATATTTTTGGATATATTTTCAAAATACCTATGTGATAGTTGGTTTTGATAGTCTTTTAGTGGTAATTTCCTTTATTTAAGATGGGTGAAAATGCTCGAATGGATATATTTACTGCAAAACAGGATATATTTTGTGCTTTTTGAGGATATATTTTTGTTGAGTGAAAAATATTATTCCTATTGTGTTAATCAAACACATATTTGTTATATTGAATATAGTAAATGAAAAATCGCTTTTACGTCTTGTTTTTAAGCGTAAGATGCTAATAGGCAAGTAATTTACCGAGTAAAATATGTGTGTTTATAGAACGCATATATGATTTTATTTCATATCTTTGCTCTGTAGAAGTTCAACTTACTAAATAACAAAAGCAACAATGAATAAGAAACTCTTTGAGAAAGTCAAAGGCTTGTGTAAAGACACTGGTCTTTCGGAGAAGTACCTTAAAGCGATAACCGAAAAAATGGGTGGCAGCATTGAGGATGATTCTACCGATGATGAGGCAATAGAAAGTACGGCAAATCTGATTGCGGAAGTGGCTAAGGAAAGTCAAGGTGAAGCAACCCGATGGGCAAACAAAAAGAAACCAACCCAAACCGAGGATGAGGAAGAGGAAGAAAGAAAGCGTAAGGAAGAAGAATCTAAACGTAAGGGCAAGGTGGCTTTGGACGAAGCGACTGAAAAGAGGTTAAAGGAAATGGAGGAAAAGATTGCTAACTACGAAGCCAAAGAAAGCAAAGAAGCCCGTGCGAAGGAAGTAGTTAAGGCTATGGAAAAGCACAAAATCCCGGCTTATCTCCGTGACCGTTTGGCAAAATCAATCTCCGATGATGAAGATATTGAGGATGCCGTTTCCGCTTACAAACAGGAGCTTATTACAAATGGGCTTGATGATGAACACTCAGGGGGTTCTAAGGCGGCAAGTGAAAAGCAAATTGATGAAGCTGCTGATAGCTTGCTGGAATCAATAACCGTAAAATAAAAGATGAAATGAAAAGAAAGACTGCTTCATTTACCGGGATGCGACCCATTTTCACGGGTTCGCCCTCTATCGTGCAAGGCGGCTTCAATCTGGACGTGGAAAACCAACATTTCGCTGTTGGCGATACCGTGCCTGCCGGAACGCTTGCTATCAAGGATGAGGTGAAAAGGACGGTGCAAGTCATCAAGACTGCAAAAGTGGTGGAAGTGGATGCAGAAAACACCAAGAAAGTAAGCCTGTACGTGGATGAGTTCTACGAGCCTTGCTTTGCCGTTGGTGATTTGGTGCTGAAAGACGGCACAGCCGCTACAGCCATTGCCGATGTTCCCACAATCGAAAAGATTGAGCGAAACGGAAACAATTACATTGTCACTCTCTCCAAAGCCATTGCCGGGCTTGTAAAGGATGATGTATTGGTAGAGGTTGTTTCGGACGGACAAACTGCCGCAAAACCAAAGGAGCGTGGCACTTCCAACTCCGTACTGATTGCCGATGTGGAAGTAGGCGAGTTTGAAACCTCTGTAGATGTTTCTGCCGACACCATGCAATACGCAATGTACGAAAGACGTGTGCCGCCTATCCCTGCCGGGCAAAAGGACACTACGGGCGATTACTTGAAAGGGAATCCCCACGTGAAATTAACGAAATCACACTAACTAAAATTAGCGTAACGACATGAAATCTATTTTTTCAACATTCAAAGGGCTTCACAAGGACGGCAAACCGCTTGACTTTTTGGCAACGTGGAAAAAGACTTTTGATAAGGCTTCCGAACGTGAAACAACCCTTTTTCAGAAGATGTACTGTGATAGCTGGTTTACTACCAACACGCCCCAAATGTCATTGACTGCCGAGGCACTTGTAGGTAAGTACAACTTGCGTATCATGGCTACATTGATTGGTGATGAATCACCTACACCTATGAGGCGTTCTGACGGCTTCGATGTGTGGACTAAGGAAATCCCCCGTGTGGGTCACAAGTTCCCCATGTACGCACGTGATTACCGTAAACTGATGGAGGTTTACGAAAATCCCCGTTTGAGTGAATCCGCTAAGGTGAAGCAAATTGAAAAGCTCCTTACCCACGACATGAAAGATGCTTATTTGGGCTGTAAGGACGTGATGGACTTTATCGCTCTGATGGCATTCTCTAATTGGGGTGTGGCTCAGTTCGTGCCGGAAATCAACAATCCGGGTGGACGTAAGTACGAGGTGGATTATCAAATGCCGGAAACAAACAAGCTGGTATCAGCTTTCTTGTGGAACTCTGCCAATACCAAAGCTGGCAAGTTGTCCCCCGTTTTGATGTTGTCGGCTATCTGTAGTGACCTGCGTAACCGTGGCATTGAGCCGGGCGAAATCCTTATGAGCCAAGACCTCTATTTTTGGTTGCGTATGGACGAAACGACCCGTTTGTTGGTACATGGTAACGATAAAAAGGCTCAGACCGTAACAACGGCTCAGATGGCAGATTTGCTTGCTGGTAATGAAATCCCCCCTGTAACGGTGATTACCCGTAAAATGGGTATGGATATGGACGGTAAGCGTAAATCGCTTGAACCGTGGAATCACAACTTTATCTGTATCAAGCCTGCCGGGGTTATCGGTGAAATTCAGCCCGCCATTGAAGATAGCGAGTTGATAGAGGAAGAAAACGTGGACTACATGAACGCTGGCGGTGGTATTCGTATCGCCAAGTGGCGTACCGGGGAATCCACTGGTCAAGTTGCAGCCGAATATACACAAGGCTCTGGACGTTTGTTGCCTCTTATCACTGAAATTGGTGCTATCATCTGTTTACAGGTGCGTGGCTTTGAGGAAAAGGAAGTACCAGCCGATGCAAATGGTGTGGCACGTACCTATTGGACTAAATCCGAATTTGAGAGTGCAACAGCTCTTGAAGTAGGCTAAATCTTTTGCTTATGGAACTGGCAGTAAAGAAAGCGTTTATAGACAAAAACGACAAAGGCAAAATCTACAAGGTAGGTGAAACCTTGCATACCGATGAGCTTAACCGAGTTAATGATTTGGTTGCAAGGGGCATTTGTGTGATTAAGTCTTTGGAAAGCAAACAGGCTGAAAAGGTCACTTTCCAAGACAATGAATATGATTTGAATGTGGTAAAGGATGCTTTGGAATCCATCAATGCCCCCGTTGCCAAAAATGCCGGGGTTAAAGGTGTAACCAAAGCGATTGAAGCCCTTTCAGATGAGAGTGTAACGGCTTTGAAAGAAGCCCTTGAAAAATAGTAGTGATGGGAACTTTGACAAAATACAATGCGTTGGTGGGTGAGCTTGAACCCTATACCCCAAGCCGCCTTGCTTTGCAAAAGGCACTTGCTGATGTGAAGATAAGCGACTGGGATAGTGAGTACAATGCCGACACAGACCAACGCACGATAGCCATAGCCGCTATAAAGGTGCTAAAGCGGATGATTGTGCTTACCAATGACACGTTAGGTAAGTCCTCACAAGGCTACAGCGTGGAGAAGTTGGAGAAGCGCATTAAAGACCTTTGCAACGAGAACGGTTTGGACGTTTCGGATTTTGTCGAAGTTTCTTCCATTACGGACGGCTCTAATTTGTGGTGATATGGCACGGAATAACGGAACTTTCAGATACACCGCTTTGCCCCTTGAAGCAACGAGGGATGAAGCAACGGGATTTTACACGGACGATGATGCGCCCGTGTGGGTGAAAGGCTGTGAGTGTCAAGTGGAGAAATTCATACCTGCCAAGCAACGATTGGGAACGGACGGGCAAATGTATTCATACACCTTTGATGTGTTTTTACCATCCTACTTTGAGGGTGATTTGAGTATAGGCGCACGTGTGGAAGTGACTTTGGAGCGTGGAGGTGTGGATGAGTTCACCATTTCGGGAATAGATGATACAAACCCTAAATACATAGAGATATGGGGATAATGCCGATGTTTGACAAAGGGGCTATCTTAAACCCCGTGGCTGCTTTCCAAAAGCAACTTGAATTGGCTTTCGTAACCTTGTTAAAATACATGGGCGAAAAGCTGGCTAAGTATGCTAAGGATAGCCACAACTACCAAGACCAAACGGGCAATTTAACCAACTCTATAGGCTATGCCGTGGTACAGAATAAGGAAATCGTTTACTATGGTGGGTCAGACCAGCCCGGAGAGGGTGCGAAAGCCATGTTGGAGGCTGCAATGAAGTATGCCGCCACGCTGCCAAACACTTTTTCCCTCATTATAGTAGCCGGAATGAATTATGCCGCCTACGTGGAAGCCAAAGGGTACAACGTGATTCTACCTGCCGAACTGAAAGCCAAAAGCGAACTTCCTGCCGAGATTAACAAGTTGGTGATGAAAGCTAATAAGAAAGCAATCGAATTATTCGGGAACGCAGCATGATAACGACTGAGGAAATAGCAACAAAGGTTTACGCCATGCTTCAAGCAAGCGAGGTGAAAAACTTCATTTCGGGTGTGATTGATTACGAGCGTAACGACTACACCAAAGAGGATGTGATAATTGTCCCTCATACGATAGACGGTGAAGCATCCGTGCGCTACGGTCAGATAAACGTGAATATTCATGTGCCGGATAAGGTGATAGCCAAAGGCAAGGGGCAAGCCGTTTACAGGACACATTTTAAGAGGCTCATAGAGATAAGGGCAAAGGTGGTTGAGGTGTTGAAAAACCATTATGAAAGTGGGAAAGGCTATAACTGGAACATAGGGCGGTTTAACCCACCGATTAAGGAGAAAGACCAAAACGAACATTTTGTTTCCCTTGCTTTGGAGCTTACAGTAAGAGAAAAGAGTATCAACTAATAAAAAATTAAGATTATGCCGATTTTAGCAACAATGGGGTTGAAAAAGATTTATATCGCCCCTGCCATGACCGATGGAAGTATGCCCGCAAAAGGCAACCAATGGCTTGATTTGGGCGATGTGTATCAAGACACTTGCAACTTGAAAGATGATTCTCCCGAAATCACGGAACATAAGTCGGAAACGTCAAGCAAGGTTATTACGTTGGTGGGTGAAACACCTACAAATGTGGAGCTTTCTTTGATGGACCCGGATTTGGAATTGCTTGCACGTTATTTCGGTGGTACTATTGCTGGAGAAAAGGGCAAGCGCACTTGGATTCGTCCACGAAAATTGGAATACAAGGAGTGGGCGTTATGGATTCAACCGGAAGAGGGCTTGTTTATCGGGTGTGCCAATGTGCGTATCATCCCGACATTCGAGATTACCTATTCTTCAAAGGGTATCTGCCTTGTGCCTATGACTATCAAGTTCCAATCAAACTTGCAAGCAAGCGAGGAAATGAGCGACCCAACAGTAGCATGACACTGAAAAAGTCTGAGAACCGATAGCCTCCTATCCCCGGATGGGGGGCTTTTTAACTTTTAAGACAAATGGAACAACTGAATAATGAACGTGAATTGACCCGTGAAGAACGCTTGGAAATCGAAGAAAAGGCGATACAGGCACTTGTGAACATGGGAGTGAAATTCAATGTACCGCTTAAAATTAACCCGGTAAAACCGCCACGCTTCATCCGTTGGTGGAATAAGCATTTTCCGAACCATGTAAAGATGTGGCGTGACAAACGTATTCCCAAAGGCTGGGATGTGTCCGAAACAGAAGTACCCAATGCCGCTTTGCAAACTATGGAGCGTGTATATATGCGCCACTTCCATTTGAAGCCTCTTTATTTGGGTACGATGGATTGTTTGAGGCGGTTGTATCTGAATATAGAATACGATGAGGAAAAGATACAAGCCGAACCCATACAGGAAAGCAAACGCCTTTTCAAGTATATTCCTCTGATGGCTGAGATTGCAGCCGTAGCCGTGCTTAACAATCCCGTGGTAGCTGACCCCTCTAAAGACAAAGAGGTGAAAGCCTTGAAAGCGTTTTTCATGGAACACCTTACATCTACCCGGCTTGAAAAGCTGGCAGACGTGATAAGCCAAATGATGAATCCCGGGGGTTTTACGTCCTCTATTCGGTCAATACGGGAGATAGGAACGACCAATCCGAAGAAACTCAAAGCAAACCGAGTAGAGTAATCGGGCTAAATAGCCCGTGGGGTAATCGTGGGGAAATTATCAAGTCCTTTGGCTGGACTTACGATTATCTGCTTTGGGGTATCAGTTGGCTAAACGTACAAATCATGCTGGCAGATGCGGCACGTGTGGAACAAGAGCCGGAGCAAACGGACGGAAACAAAGATGGTGGGAAGCCGCCTGTACAGCTAAAGACAAAGGATGATATTAAGAATTATCTGAAAGGAATAATGTAATGGATAATATAAACGGAGCGTTGGCGTTCAAAGCCACCCTTGATATAAATGATTTCAACGTGTCGGCACAAGCGATGGAAAGGAGTATCAAACAGGTTTCATCCACAGCCGTATCGGAATCGTCTGTGATGGATAACTCCATTCAGAGCTTTGCGCAAAATGGGGCGAAATACATTGTTTCCTACCTCGTTGGGCAGGGTATGGGGACTTTGCTTCAAAGTATCGTGCAAACACGTGGGCAGTTTCAACAGTTGGAAATTGCCTTTACAACCATGCTCAAAAGTGGTACGCAAGCAAAGGGCTTGATGGATAGGCTTATTGATACAGCCGCCAAAACTCCGTTTGACCTTTCGGGCATTGCGAGTAGTGCCAAACAGATGCTTGCTTACGGCTCAACCGTGGATAATGTGGTGGATGAGCTGGTAATGCTTGGTAACGTGGCTTCGGGCGTGGGTGCGCCACTACAGGATATTGCCTACCTCTATGGAACGCTACGGACACAAGGCAGGGCATTTACCGTGGATATTAGGCAGTTTGCCGGGCGTGGTATTCCCATCTATGAGGAACTGGCTAAAGTGCTTGGCGTAACCAAAGATGAAGTTTCCAACCTTGTAACGGAGGGTAAGGTTGGCTTTGCGGAAGTAGAAAAGGCTTTCCAAAACATGACGGGTAAAGCCGGGACTTACTACAACCTCATGCAAGAACAAAGCAAGTCCCTAACGGGTATGATTTCCAACATGGGTGATGCGTGGGAACAATCGTTAAACAAGTTGGGTGCGGATAACCAAGATGTTTTTGCCGGAGCTATTGAAAGTGCTACCTATATGGCAGAGCATTTGGATGATATTTTGCGTATTTTGAAAGCCGTTGCTATAGGCTATGGAAGCGTGAAAGCCGCTATTGTACTGAATACATTAGCCACAAAGGGATATACGGGCGTTGCTCTTTTGGATAACACGGCAAGGCAGGCTAAGATTTCCTTAATGAAGTTGGAAGCCGTTGCTACTGGGCAGATGGTAGCTCAGACAAAAGCGATGGTTGCAGCCCAAAACAGCCATGTCGCAGCATTGCAAGCGCAACTGACGGTAGAGGAACACGCCAACATGGTAAAGCAGTTACGCATTGCCACCATTCAACAAATGCTTACCATCCAACAAGCAGAATACCTTTCCAATTTGAATCTAACGGCTTCTTCTGCCAATTATGAGGCGGTGGCTCTGAGTGTTCTTACCGTTGAACAAAAGCAAGCTCTAAGCAAGTTAGACTTGTCGGCTAAAAGTGCCGTGTATCGTGCCGCTTTGGAAAATGAGGTTGCCGTTAAGACACAAAACAGTGCGGCTACCTTAAATGCCATGCGTACCGATGTCAAGGCAGCAGCCGTAAAGATGGAATCGGCACGGGCTGATGCACTGGCGGCAAAGGCGGCTGTAGAACGTGCCTATTTGGAAGTGTACAGGGCACAACAGACTGGGAACGCTGAAAAGATAGCCATTGCCACTAAGAAGATGGAGGCAGCGGAGGATAACGCAGCTATCGCACGAAAGACGGCTTTAGCCACCCAATCCGATTTTTACGCAAAGAAAAAACTACTTGAAGCTACAGCCACCAAGCAATCCACAGCCGCTTCCGTGGCAGATACTACGGCAAAGACAACACAAGGGGCTGTAACTTCCGTACTGACTGCAATCACGACAAAAGCAACGGTAGCGGTGAAAGCTCTTTGGGCTTCCATGATGAGCAATCCTATCGGCTGGGTAATGGGATTGATAGGTGCATTAGTCAGTGTAATTACTCTTTTTACGGGCAAACAAAAAGAAGCGACCACGGCAACGGGTGAATTTCAAGATACCACGAAAAAAGAGATTGACGATTTGAATTTACTTTTTGCCGTATTGCAAAATACGGAGAAAGGAACTCAAACACATAAAAATACGATTGAAAAAATCAATGCCGTATGTAAACAATATAATAAGACATTGCTTGATGAAAACGCTACACTTGATTTACAGCGTCTTAAATATGAGGAATTGACTACAGCCATTCAGCAAACTACAGCCGAAAAAATCAAGGCTAAATATACCGAACAAGCTATGCAAGAACTGGTACAAAGCCAAACGGATGCACTTGATAAGCTGAAAGAGAATGCCGAAGATGCAACCTACAAAGAAATTCAAAAAGTTATGGAAACCACCCCGGAGGGTGTAACCGTTATTATGAATAAGGTTGTTGATGTGGCTTCAAGTTCTATTCGTGGAGCTTCGGGGGCTGTATGGGATGCGGTAGAATCTATGGCGGTAGAATCCGCAAACCAATTGAAAGGGCTAACAGGTCAAGCCTATACCGATGCGTTCAATAACTCATTAAACAGCATTGTTTCACAAGTCAAGCAAAGCACAAGTGCGACTGATAAAGAAATGGATGCTTTCAAAGGTAACATAAAAACATATCTTGAAAGTATTGTACAATCAGCAAAAAGGGCAGATGAAACCATAGGCAAGGTAAATAAGGAATTAGAAGCGTTCATTGCTCCGAAAGATACGACTTCTGTAACAGAGAGTACCGACTATGTGGCTATGTCGTTTAACGAGCTGGATAAGAAAATAGGTGAAACTCAGAAAAGTATTGATACCCTCAATGCCAAAAAGGTAAAGGTGGAAGCCGATAATACCCAACTGAAAGAGTTGAAAGACTTGTTGGATAAATTGAATGGTGCCGTAAACACCAAGACTACAAACCTTAACACGGAAAAGGGAATATCAGACCGTATCAAGCAGCTTAAAGAATTGCGTGAAGCTGCCATTATCGGTAGTTCTGACTATAAGAGTTATGATACGCAAATAAAGAAGTTGGAAGCCCGTTTACCCAAGCATACCACGGGGGATAAAGCGGATAGTGCCGCCAAGCAACTACGTGAAAGGCAACTTGAAGCTGACCGCAAATTGGAGGCTGACCGTATTGCAGTCTTGGAAGAGGGCTACGAAAAACGCAAGCGCACCCTTTCGCTCCAACACAAGGAGGCATTGGATAATATAGACAAAGAGGAAAAGGCTTTGGCTAAAGCTCGTAAGGATGCCGGAAAAGGTGGCTTATCTAAGTCTGAAAAGGACGGCTTCGATGAAAGGCGAACACTTGAAAACAAGAAATATGACAAAGCCCAAAACAAACTCTTTGACGGTGAAATAGAGTACAAGAAACAGCAATATGCCTTGTATTTCCGTTGGGTGCGTAACATGGGCGAAGATGTAGCCAATACCCAATTTGCCACGCTTTTAAAAGGCGGTAAATCATACAAGGAATATGTGGAAAATGAAATCAAGGCTCTAAAGGATAAACAACAAGCCGGAACACTCACAGAGGGAGAAAGTAACCAACTTATTTCCCTTAATATGCAATACAATGAAATCACGGGGGCAAAGTCCGCTATGGATTCTTTCAAGGAATCTGTATCTAAGACCATTCAGCAAGCCCAAACACTTGCCGAGAAGTTGGAAGCCATAGCCGATGCAAAAGAGAAGCTGGCTAATGGAAGTTCCGGGCTTGTGGGTGCTGACGAAAAAGCGGAAGCCACTTTGTTTGTTTCAGAAGAAGATGAAAAGTTACAGGAAGAAGTACAGCAAAAGATACTTTCCTCTTACAGAACCTTTGAGGAACAAAGAAATGACATCCAAAAGGAATACGCCTTGCTGCGTGCTGCCGCTCAAAAGACGGGCGACCAAGAACGGATTAACCAAGTAAACAAGTCGGAGGCAGAAGCGTTAAGCACCCTTACCGCCAATATGTTAAAGCAATCGGATAGTTGGAAGAAGTTATTTGGCGATTTGGATAGCCTTTCTGTAGCTGAAATAGATAAGTTGGTGGCTGATATTGAAACAAAGCTAAAAGATGCGGATTTGAAACTGAATCCCGTAGATTACCGTGCTTTGATTGATAGTTTGAATCAAGCAAAGGAAACGCTTATTTCAAAGAATCCCTTTAAGGCTTTAGGCACGTTCTATGATGATTACATTGAAGCCAAAAAGAAGCTGGCAGAAGCCAAAGCGAATGTTGCTGCCGGAAAGGGTACGGATGAGGATGTGAAAAAGGCAGAGGCTGACATGAAGAAAGCCGCCAAAGGCGTAACCAAGTCCATTGAAACGATTACCGATACGGCTACCACGTGCGGCAATGCCATTGCATCCATGTTTTCTGATTTGGGACAGGATGATTTGGCAAACGGCTTAGGCACTGCAATGGAGTTGTTCGGGCAGTTGGGCAATGCCGCCGCCTCTGTAGGTAAAATGATGAGCGGTGACATATTGGGAGGCGTTACGGGTATGGTAAGTGCCGTTACTTCTGTAGTGGGCATATTTGCCAAATTGCATGATTCCAAGTATGAGAAGAAAATTCAAAATCTGCAAAAGGAAATAGATGCGCTGGAACAATCCTACAGCCGTTTGGAACGAGCCTACAATAATACTTATTGGGTGTTCAATGATAGCCAACGTGAAGCCTACGAAAAGAATATCCAACTGATTAACGACCAAATACGGGCTTTGGAACAAGAAGCCAACGTAGCAAAGAAGAATTGGGATTTTGCCCGTTACGCTCAACTCAACAAGGAGATTAAGGAACTCAACAAACAGTTGAAGAATGCGGAAGAAAACGGAGATATGTTTTCTATCTATGAGGCTCAGAAAAAGAACCTCAAACAGCAACAAGAGGATTTAAGAAAGCAAATTCAAGCTGAAAAGGATAAGAAGAAAACCGATAACGGAAAAATCCAACAGTGGAACGAGCAAATAGAATCCATTACCCAACAGATAGAGGATTTGGATAGGTCAATGATGGAAACGCTTGCCGGAACGGATGTAAAAACCGCCATTGATGAATTTGCCGATGCGTTGGTAGATGCTTATTGCAAAGGTGAGGATGCAGCGGAAGCATTGGGCGAAAAGACA
Organism: Bacteroides stercoris ATCC 43183; assembly: GCF_025147325.1. Taxonomy (NCBI): domain Bacteria; kingdom Pseudomonadati; phylum Bacteroidota; class Bacteroidia; order Bacteroidales; family Bacteroidaceae; genus Bacteroides; species Bacteroides stercoris. Next base: position 587,891 of record NZ_CP102262.1, on the reverse strand, counting down.
AAAGAAGTCCTTAAAAAAGCGGTTGTGGAAGCGTTGAAACGTGAGTTTTTGGCAAAGGGAATCAATGATGCCGTTCTCTATTTGGGAGAATCCATGAAAGACGGGAAACTGACCGATGTAGAGAAGCGAGAATTTGAAAGGATGGTGAACGCTGCCGGGGATTTGTTCAATTCCGCATTGGAGGGTATTGGTGATTGGATTAAGGATGTGGAGGAAGAAACCGTACAGCAAGACCCCCTTACGGGTGCGGTTACTTCCATGAATGAGGAAACGGGCGGTGTGATAGCCGGGCGGTTGAATGCCTTTGTCATAAACCAAAGCGACCAAACCTCTATTATGAGGCAGGCACTTGTTTACCAAGCCGAAATAGCCGCCAACACGAAGTTGAGTGCATCAGAGCTGACGGAGATTAAAACTACTTTGAAGCGCATTGAAAATAAAGATAGTTCACTTTTATCACAAGGAATAGCATAGTTATGGAACTGGTACAACAACTTAAAGAGGATGGCAAGGCAAAGGGGCTTTGCCGGATGTGGCAAATGAAGCTAAGAACGGGGCTTGACTATGAGCAACTGATACAGCTTTACATTAAGGGCATAGATTTCTGTATATCGGAGAATTACCCCACGCTTGACTTTATACGGGAACACTTCAAAGGCAAATGCGAGGTTTACGGGGTGTTTGTGGATGATGAGGTTACGGATAAGGTGAATTTACCCGATGTGGTGCTGAATGGTGACTGCAAAGCTATGTTGGAGTATGACGGCTATTCTGTTTCACGGGTATATGCACGGCATGATTCCCATAGTGCCGTAAACGTGTCGGACAATGCGATTGTTACCATAGACGCTTTCGATAACTCGTATCTGTATGTGGCGGTAGCCGGAACGGATGCAAAGGTGCTTGTGAATCTGTATGGCAATGCCAAAGCGGATATAGAGGGCGTGGGGATAGAAGTTAGACAAATGAATAAAAATACTTACTGATATGGATAAGAACATGATTTTACACCTGCCTTTCGATGACCCGGACGGTAGTATAGCTTACGACTTTTCACAGTACCGCAACGATGCCACCTTATCGGATGGTGCGGATTTTTCTAAGAAATCTAAAGTGGGTAAATCACTTGCTTTGAATGGTACGGGCGAATGCGAAACAGCTCGTTCCATACCCTTTAGCGGTAATTTTACACTTTGTTTTTGGGTGCTGCCTGTTTCTCAAAAGTTAGGCTGGGTGCTGAATATGCCCGGTATAGACAATTATAAAGAGCAATGGCTTGATGTAATGCCCGATGGCTGGATTTTCTTTGCTTTCGTTAAGTCCGGCAATATGTTTACCGTCTATGAGAACACGACCCGGATATTCAGTGAAATATTACCAAAGACACCAACGGGGCTTTCCATCAACGACCAATCACTTTTTGGGACGAAAGCCTTGCTGGACGAAGTGAAACTGTTTGACGTGGCGAAAGAACCCCGTGAAATATTCGAGTTGCAGAAAGATACGGATGTGGAATATTTCATAGACGGAAAGAACTTCAAGGAGTTTGGGGTATTCGTTTCCAAAAGTGCCGGATTGGTTGGACGGTTGGAGCGCAAAGAAGCCTTGCAAGTGAACTGGGACAATTACCACGGTATTGTAAGGGATAAGAAGCGACCACGCTACAAGGAACGCAACATTACACTGGATTGCTTTATTGAGGCTTCGGGACGTGCCGCCTATGTGGAATGGGTAAACCTTTTCTTTTCCCAATTCGATGCGGAGGGGAACCACCGTTTGCGTGTGGACTATGACGGAAAGACAAAGCCTTTGGTATATGAAGTGGAATTGCTGGATGAGGCAGACCCGGAAAAGAGCTGGGGACAATATAGCAACGATTTGATGGTGGGTACATTCCGTTTAAAGCTGGTGGAAGATGAACCTGTGAAAAAGGTGCTTAGATATATAGGTGGAACTGCAAACGGCAAGGCTACGATTACCGTCACTTCGTCCAAGCTGCTTAATATCTATTGGGGGGACGGCACGCACACTTACGATGTGTCCGGCAGCGAACAAACGATAGAACACACTTACGTTACACCCGGTGAATACGAGATAATCGTTTCGGGCGTGATTGAAGACATTGAAAAATTTGAAACCAATGCTATTGTGATATGGGAACTCTTGAAATAATCAGGCGCAACGGTGAAAAGGTACGCTTGTTTTCCAAAGAGCCGTTTTGTACGCTGAAATCAGCCGCTCAAAACAGTTCCTTAATGGGGGATGATAACGTACAGCTTTCCATTGTTTCCTCTGAGTTGCTTAATTTAGGCAAGGGAGATAAAATCATAGTGGAGGGTGAAGAATACACCATCCGTACTAAGGTGAACCGTGAAATGCTTTCGGACAACCATTATGTGCATGATGCCACTTTCTACGGAGTGATGTACGAGCTGATGAAAAGCCTGTACCGAAACACCGATGCAAACGGGAAATCCAGCAAAAGCACGTTTGACCTCACTTATAATATCCGGGACTTTGTAAAGGTGCTTATCTACAACGTGAGCCGTGACTATCCGGGCTTATGGGCTTTCGATGAAGCTAATTGCCCGGACACAGAACCCCGTACCATTTCCTTTGCCCGTAACAATTGCCTACAGGTTTTGCAAATGCTTTGCAGTGACCGTGAATTTGATTTGGAGTTTCTCATTACCCAAAAGGACGGAGTGCGTACCATCCACATAGGAAAGTTCGGTGCAAAAGTTGCGCCCCCGGGTGGCAACGCTTTCTTTGAGTGGGGCAAAGGCAACGGCTTGTACAAGCTCAAAGAGCAAAAGGTAGATGATAAGACCATTATCACAAGACTTTGGGTGGAGGGTGGCACGACCAACATTCGGAGTGATTACAGGGACTATTCAGAACGCCTACAGCTTCCGTTTCCAGTGCGTTTGAACAAAAAGGAACACAAACTATGGGACGGTACAATAGTACCGCCTCAGAGCGAATATATAGGCATATCCGATGATAACAAGCGTTATTTGGAGGATGGCGATTTGAGGGATGCACTGGGTAGTGATGAGGATGCTGTGACGTATGATAATATTTTCCCGAAACGGACGGGTACGGTTACTGCTTTGGTGGCTGATGATATAAACAGCTTCATTGATGATACAATGGACTTTGACCTGAACGAGAAAGACGATAAAGGTACAAAGTATCTGATTAACGAGGTATCGGCAAAGATTACTTTCATTTCGGGTAAATTAGCCGGACAACAATTTGAATTGGCGCAAAAGGGAGGATACGACCATGCAACAAAAAGGTTTACGCTCATTCCATTTACGGACAACAGGGGGCTAACTATTCCTACCACTGAAAGCGAGGCTTACCGAATAACGGAGGGTGACACGTATAAGATTACGGATATTCACCTGCCTAAATCTTATGAAGATGATGCAGAGGAAGATTTATGGTATGCCGGATATAACGAGTTCAAGCCACGCACACAGGCACGGGCGCAATATCAGCTTACCTTTGAACGCTCCTACTTTCTGAACGCTTTGCCAAGCGATAGCGAAACAACCGTCTTTCATGTGGGTAACTATGTACCCGTGAAAGATGAGCGTTTCGGTATTGAGAAGAATATCCGCATCCAAAAGGTGACAAAGAACCTGCTTGTGGAGCATGACTATACACTGACCCTTTCGGACATTACAGCCATTTCCCCAATCACTCAAACGGTTGTGGATGTGGGACGGCACGAAACAATCATAGAAAACAATCGGCTTCGGGACTTGACTAAGGCACGGAGGGGATGGCGTACAACAGAGGAACTGCGTACAATGGTGTATGATACGGACGGTTATTTTGACCCCGAAAACATCAAGCCCAATTCCATTGACACCAATATGCTTACGGTGGGGTCTAAGAGCCAACAATTTGTTTTGATAGATGTGATACTGCAAGCCAACGTAAACGGAATATCCAATCGTTTTGATGCTTCTGCCGGGGTATTGGCTCACTTGACTATTGATGATGAGATAATCAAGCATTGGAACATGGCGGCTGGCTCATTCACTCTATCAAGCCCAAAGGGGTACTATGTGTTTGCCAAGTGCTCCAAGAAAAGCACGGATGGCATTTGGTATGTGACACAGGAACAACTAAAGGTTGAACCAACCGAAGACCCGAACAACTATTATTTCCAAGTGGGTATATTGGGGTCGGTGCATTCGGATGATGATTTCAGGGACTTTACCACTACCTACGGATTTACCCGTATCAACGGAAACACTATCACTACGGGTAAGATTATAACAAGCGATAAGGAGTGCTATTTGGATTTGGACGGCAACAAGTTCCGTATCGGTGATTCTTCAAGTTCTATTGATTGGAACGTAACGGCAAAACGCCAATTAACATTGCACAACGTCCGTTTGCTTTCTGATAGTGGGGACACCTCACATATCGGGGTGTTCCGTGGCACATATAATCCGAAGTACGTGTACTATGCTGGGGATGAGGTGACTTATACGGTGAATGGTGAAACGTGTACTTACCGATACACCAACCCCACGCCAAGCATGGGCAACCTGCCTACCAATTCCGTATATTGGTCGGTTGTGGCGAAAGGTTCTACCGGGGATAAGGGAGAAAGCGGTTTATCCGTATTCTATACCTATAATGACAGTGAAACCAAGCCTGCCACCCCTACGGGGGATGGCTCTACGGGAGGTTGGCACAGAACTTCGTCCGAAAACGTGGTTTGGATGAGTATAAAGAACGCCAAGACCGATACGGAGGGTGCGTGGGGTATTCCTTTTCGTGTGCGTGGTGCTGATGGTACTTCAATCAATATCAAAGGTTCTAAGGACAATGTTTCACAACTGCCTACCGTTGGAAATTCAGAGGGCGATGCTTATCTAATCGGGGGCAACCTCTATATTTGGGATGGCACGAACTGGAAAGATGTTGGAGCTATTAAGGGGGAAGATGGAAAGAGTAGCTATCTTCATAAGAAGTATTCCGATGATGGCGGCAAAACGTTCACAGCCGGAAACGGTGAAACACCCGGAAGATGGTTGGGTTTGTATGTGGATATGATACCCACCGATAGCGACAAACCAAGTGCCTACAAGTGGAGCGACACGAAAGGACAAGACGGAACGCCCGGTTTACCCGGTGAAGATGGGCGTACTCCATACTTCCATATCAAGTATTCGGACAACGGGGGAATGTCGTTCACTGCAAACAATGGTGAAGAGCCGGGCGACTACATAGGGCAATACACCGACTACGTGCAGAAAGACAGTGATAATCCGATGGATTACACGTGGGCTTTAATTAAAGGAGAATCGGGTACGGGTGGAACGGATGCCGGAGCTGGTGAATATTACGAGTATCGTTACGCTAAAAATGGCTCGACTTTAGTACCGCCCGATTTGGATGTTAATTCTTCCAACCCTACCGGGTGGAGTACGGAAATGCCGAAAGTAGGAGCGTTGGAATATATTTGGTGTACAATGGCTAAGAAGTCCGGGCTTGCAGACCGTACCAAATTTCATTTGCCCATTGAAGCTAACGACACTTCAAGCATTGCCGATATTTCGGGTAACGGTTATAATGGTGTGCTGGGCGGTGGGACGGTAGTAAAAGACGGAACGAGATATGCCCTCAATCTGAGTGGTGGAATGGAGAGCCGTATTCCTTATGATTTACCCTTTGGGGAAAGTTTTACACTCTGTTTTTGGATGAAGTCAGACCAAAATCAAGTCAAGTGGATGTTGAACGGATATAACGGTAGGCACTATGTGGAAAAGAGTATTGCAATCACGCCTAATATGTGGTTTCACCTTGCATTCCGTTTTAATGACCGTACCGTTACGGTATTCAAAAACGGAGAGCAATTACATAGTGGTAGCGTTAATATCATGGCTGTAGGCTTTGCTATTTACGATGATGATGTATTCGGTTCTGCCGTGTATTTCGATGATATACGTTTGTTGATGGGGGCTTTACCTGTGAATGACATTGCTTCCGTAATGAATGGCAAAGCAGACCTGATGATACAGAAATGGAGTACCCCTATTCGTGTAAATCCTTATGATGGTGAAGATGGAAAGCCTGGTGTTAGTGTGACATTGGCAGATGTGGAATATGCACAAAGCACGTCAAATTCAGTTGCGCCTACTACGGGGTGGCAGACAACCGCCCCGACATGGATAAATGGGAGGTATATATGGAGTAGAACGAAAGTATCTTATTCAGACAACACGACTACCTACACTAAGGCGGTTTGTATTACAGGCGGCAAAGGCTCTACGGGTGATAGCGGTGTTGGCGTAAGTTCTATTATTGAACAATACTACCTATCCAGTTCGGCAACCTCATTACTTAATGGCTCATGGAGTACAACACGCCCAACTTGGAAAGACAAATGGTATATATGGACACGCTCGGTTATCACTTATACGAATGGAACGAGCGACACTACGGCTGCAATATGTGTAACGGGGTCGAAAGGTGATAAAGGTGAAGATGGAAAGCCGGGTGATAAGGGGGAGAAAGGCGATAGCCCCGTACTTGTTTATAGGGGTATTTATGATTCATCCAAGACTTATTACGGAAATAGCAAACGGTTGGATGCTGTAAAATACAACAATCAATACTATATAGTCCGTATTGATGCAGGAACATTCTCAAATGTCACTCCCACGACAACAAGCAAATGGAATACGTTTGGAGCGCAATTTGAAACTATTGCCACAAACTTGTTATTGGCTGAGGGGGCAAACATTGGAGATTGGTTTATTAAGGGCGGTAAGATTGTTTCCACTATGGGTAATGGTAACAGGGTAGAGCTGGATGCTTCAATGGCTCGTATTTATATTGAATCTTCAAGTGGTGGTGGTGATTATGCGCTCGTTGATTTTGGCGCAAAAATGACAATAGATGCCAACCGTGGAATTTTTGAAACAAGGGCTAAAAATGCTCCTAACTATTCTAATGCGGTTTCCTATATGTCACCAACGGGAATATTCTCAAATATGGCAGGTACGGACGGTATGCCAGCAAGTAGCGGATATACGCACCGTGGGGCTATTGTTGGGCTTGGTTTTGCAAATGTTCCGGCAAGAACATGGGCTATAAATGCGGTAGATACAATCGTGGCAGGTGTTTATGGTCGGGCTTCTAATTCGGGGACTGCACCAGCCTTTGGCGGTTTCTTCTATGATTTATTTGCCGGAGGCTTGATTTTTGGTCGAAAGTGTATTACAGGAACGTCGAATAACACATGGTATTTGAATAGAGAAGATACCGTGGTAATAGGGTACACGTCTGCCGCATCAGTAGTGTATCTTCCGGCTTCTCCTAAAGAAGGACAGGTTATATTTGTAAAGCAGTGGTGGAGAGGCTATATGAGATTCAGACCAAGAAGCGGCTACCTAATCTATGATGATACTTCGGTAAATGACTACTACGATTTTGGAGAGGGTCAAGGTGGTATGTTTGTATATACCGTAGGATATGTAGATGGAGTTAAAAAACAAGCATGGTTAGTAAGTAGATGGAAATACTAAAAATATGGAAGAAAGAGTATTATACGGATATATGGATGGCGACTATCTACAATGTATAGAAATAGCCCCTATTCCTCAAAAAATCAGAAATGAGAAAACGGGGGAAATAACAACACGCATGGTATCGGTTATTGAACAGGTGGCTGAACTGCCAACCATATATAAGCCAGTGGATGCAATAGATGAAAGTAAACAAAACACAGATAAGGAGGGCTATGTTGTGCGCATTGTGCCATACGATGCCGGGGACAGGATTTCATTCAGATACATAGAAGTCCCCGACTTTCAAAAGGTGGCACATGAGATTGAACGCTCAAAGGAGGTGTTGGCAAGTAGCGATTATAAGATAATCAAATGCTACGAAGCCGCCCTAATGGGGTATGCAATGCCGTATGAGATAAAGGCATTGCATAATGAAAGGCAGTTGCTAAGAGATAAAATCAATGAACTTGAAGCACGTTATACCTCATTATCTGATGATATACTTTAATTATAATCATAAATGTATTCAACAAACACATTTATGATTATATTTGCAGTTAAATAAACTTGATTTACTCAGTGAATTATGGAAACAACGATGTACAGCCTACGGATTCTTTCCAAAGGTAAGGTTACAGACCTTTCCAATGGTTTTGCTTTGGGTGGTGTTCCGTTTACCGTCTTTGTACGACCTAAAGAGGTTACGATGGAAACAAGTACGCTGCTTAAATGCAAGCTCATTTGTGATAAGGAATTTAGTATGTTCCCCGTACCTATCGGGGATTGGACGCCCGGAGCGATAGCCGTAATATCCCCAAACGGTATCGACCTTTCGGTATATGATGTGTATTGGGGTGCTGGTGAAACTATTAAATAACTTATAGCTATGGGATTATTATTGGGAAGCGGAAACACGAAACCGCAATATCCTTACGACCAATGGTATGGGGTGCAAGGTGATTTCAACTCACAGGACTACAAACTAAAGCGTGTGGGTAATTTGGATTTGCACCGTACATTACCCATTCAAGCGAAGCTGAAACGCTTTGTGGAAAACCCTGACGGCTCGGTTAAGTATTACCTTAACCAAAATGACAGCCGTAAAAAGGATTCGGGTGCAACGGCTTTGATTGACAGCACGGACGGTAATGTAATGCTTGAAAAGCCGGAATATTACTTCAAGTTGGAAATAGAGGGAACGAAATGGATTCGTGCCTATTCCGAATATCCGTTGCCCGGCTTTATCAAGATGGAACGAAAGACGGTAAGCCCGTGGTATGCAACGGTGGATATTACCAACTCTGTAGCCGTTTCGGGATGTTGGCTCACTTGGAATGGCGATGAAATTGCAAGGGATTCAGACGGATTTGTTATACTCAAAGCGAATGCCGCACAATTCAGAGGCGGTTCGGGTGCTGGTGATGCCGCTAAGGATGGTACTTACAACTCCATGTTGGGTATGCCTCGTACTTCCATTTCAAAGGCTGGTGTTCGTCCTCTTTGCAAGAACGGAACACACCACGGGGCGTACAGGGTGTACAATGAAATTGCTTGGTTGCAACGTGTGGAATATGCCTCATTGCACTGCCAAGATGCTTACACCGAAACGCTGACTGCTGACGGATTCCATCAAGGAGGCTTAGGGAGTGGTCCGGTTGTTAATGGTACGGAGTGGAATACATGGGGAGGTTACAAACCCTTTGTGCCTTGCGGTGTTACTGCAACGCTGGGAAACAACACGGGTAAGGTGTCCTACACCATCAAGGGATGGACTGGTGGCGATAAGGTGGTACAAGTAACCTCTTACCGTGGCTTGGAAACTCCTTATGAATACTTGTGGATGCTTGCTGATGATGTACTAATTTGGCATAAAGCGGATGTATCTATTGCCTATGTATGCGAAGACCCGACAAAATTCACCTCTCATTCAGATAGTGCTACTACCGTACCTATCGGATATGAAGCCATTACGGAGCTTCCACGAACTGAGGGCTATGTGCTTTCTATGGCTCATTCCACTAAAGGTTATTCCTTTGCCGAAAAAGTAGGAGGTTCAAGTAATAAAGGGTATTGCGATTACTATTGGACTCCCACAGGTGGTAGTACGTGGTCTGCTGTAGGCTGGTATGGTGCCCTTTTGTCTGCTAATGCGATATATGGTGCGAATGCGGGTTTCGGTTGTCTGTTTGCGGGTCATCGTTCCTCGTATGCGAATGCGTACGGTGGGTTCCGCTTGTGCCGTTTTTGACGGACTGCAAAACTCGGTGAACGGAGCAACGAAAATGGCGTTGGATTGAAAAAAATAAAAACATAACAGGGTTGTGGCGGCTGGTGCCCTTTTGTCTGCTAATGCGAATAATGGTGCGAATGCGGGTTTCGGTTATCTGAATGCGAATAATCGTTCCTCGTATGCGAATGCGAACAATGGGTTCCGCTTTTACCGTGGTTTCAACTTATAACTGTTGCTGCCACGCCCTTACCTCACAGGGACTATCGGCACGTCTGATAGTTGGTAAAATAATATGGATTAGGACGGTGCAAGTAAGTAATTGAAAGCTCTGTTTTAGAACAACGGCACAAATGGGTGTAGTAAAGACTGAATACGGGTTATGTTATACGGCTGATACCTGCTTTTATCAATACTCGGATTTTGAGGATTGCGGTTTATATGTCGGTGATACAGGAAAGATATTCATTTCCCAAGCTAAGAAGATTAAGAATGTTTATCACCTGATATATGAATGCTCCAACCTCATACGGGCGCAATATAAGGCACAGCAAGGCAAAGGAGAGCGTACCGAAATATCCAAGTTCAATGAGAACATTTTGGAAAATTTGGATAGCTTGTACTGGGACTTGCGCAATGAAACTTATACCCCCGGTGAATATCGGATTAAGGTTATATATGAGCCGAAAGAAAGGGTGATTATGATTGCCCCGTTCTTCCCGGACAGGATAGTACACCATTGCATTATCAATGTGTTGGGGCGTTACTGGACTAACTTCTTCATTGCGAATACATACGCTTGTATCAAAGGGCGTGATATTCATAAATGTATGGAGGATGTGCATACGGCTTTAATCATAGACAGAAAAGGTACAAGGTTCTGTTTGAAGATTGACATCAAGAAGTTCTATGATAACATAGACCACGCAGCATTGAAAAGGATAATCCGCTACACTATAGTGGATGAACAACTGTTAAGGCTGTTGGATAAGATAATAGATAGTAACGGTAAAGACAAGGGGCTGCCAATAGGCAATTTCACAAGTCAATATTTGGCTAATCTCTATTTAGCATATTTCGACCATTGGGTTAAAGAAGAACTGGCTAAGATAGTGATGAAGCGTTTTGGGGTGAAAATCTACTACTATCGCTATATGGATGATATGGTGATACTATGCGCTGACAAAGAGGCACTGCATTTCGTACTCGACATGATGGGGCTTTACTTGGGTGGCGAATTGAAAGTAGAGATTAAAAGTAACTGGCAGATATTCCCGGTTGATGCTCGTAGCATTGATTATGTGGGATTCAAACAAAACCATTACGGCATATTGCTAAGAAGCGGTATTCTGAAAAGGTTTTATAAGAAATTCCATCGCACCATCAATAAATACGAAATCAAAGATGAAACGGATATTAAACACTTCTTCCCATCTGAATATGGCTGGATAATCAGGTGCTCGGAGGAACACAGTAAATTCATTTTTAATAATTGTTTGAACGATGGAAGCAAATGTTTTGACTACAGGGCTGCTGGCTAAGACTAAGCCGGAGGTGATAGATTCTCTTAATAACGGGCAGGGAACGTTCCTTTATAACCATAACATCAAAGAGGTTAAGGTTATTGCAGACAAAGAGGGTGGCATTGAGATTACGACTGATGCGGAACGTGCCACAGGCACGATGTTCCAATATGACAGCGTGAGGGTGGAATATCCAAAAACGGCTGATAATATTTTCAGCACGTTGCTTACTGCAAGATACCCGGCTAAGACAGAAAGTAAGCTGGTAAACGAATATCAGTCTGCCATGCTGGGCTTACTTGCCGAAAGTGCGAAAGCCCCCTATGAGGACTTTTTGAAAGACCGTTTGGCTATCCGTAAAATGGTGGATGCCGATTGTGAAACCTATAACATACCGATGGACTTATGAACGAAGTAATGGACTTTGAGGAAACCGAATCCTTGAATGAAGATATTTTCGATTGTGAATACACCTCAGTAGATGCCGTGATTAATGAGGTCACGGTGTTTACGGGGTGTAAGGAAAGATAGACAGAGAACGGAACGAGAACACTTATCGCCTATGGCGAGGGTATCGGTGCATCCGCTTTCTATACTGACAGCAAGAAGTTGAAAGATGTTGTTTTAGACCCGAAGCGCAAATATCCGTTTCGTGCCGTTATCAAAGTGGTACGCTATGGAACGATGTACGGGTTTAAGTTCTTTCCACCGAATACTCCAATCACGCAGGAGGATAGAGATAACTTTGAGTATTACAAGCGAAACAAGTATAAGAAAAACCGATGATGGAAGAAAGTTTGAAAGTGGCACAAGGCATAAGCGATTTTGGCTTTATGGTGATAGTGTGCGCTGTGTTCCTCTGTTTGGCGGCTGCACTTATGATAGCTTGTTTCAAATGGTTCAAGTCTATCATTAACGGCATGATTAAAGGCAATCAGTCTATGGTAGCCGAACTTCTGACGGAAACCAAGAATCAGAATGATATGCTTACGGATATTGCGGAGGGGTTGCGCCCGGAAACACAGCTAAGGATAAAGAATACTTCGGGTATATACTTTGACCTTGCTATAGAAAGGGTGTGCCGGATTATTCGGAAAGTGAGAGAGGAAAACCACATAGCCGACCATGAGGCTACAAAGGTTAAGATACACACCTTGATAATGAACTTGCACGAAGATAGGAATAGCAGGTTTGACTACTATACCTATCGGGGCAAACGCTTATCCAGCTACACGTCCCCCGAATGGATTGAGTGGGTGGAGCAATGCGTATGGAGTGAGGTATATGCAGAAAGCGTGAATAACGGCAGGACTTATACCAATGTACAGACGGTTTATGACCGTATAAAAATAGATTTTTACCATAAATTGAATCAAGAATGAAGATACTTATAGACAATGGGCATGGAGAAAATACACCGGGTAAACGCAGCCCGGATGGAACTTTCAGAGAGTATGCCTATACGAGAGAAATTGCGGATGAAGTCGTGCGTGAACTGGCTAAACGTGGCTATGTAGCGGAACGCATTGTTAAGGAGAACTTGGACGTGCCTTTGGCTGAACGTGCAAGGCGTGTGAACGAGGTTTGCGCCCGATACGGGGCTAATAACGTGTTGCTTGTTTCCATCCACTGCAATGCTGCCGGGAATGGCGAATGGATGAATGCCCGTGGATGGTCTGCCTATACCACTAAGGGCAAAACGAAAGCTGACGAACTGGCAAACCGAATGTATGATGCTGCCGCTTGCTTTATTACCGGGCAAAAGATTAGGCGTGACTATTCGGATGGCGACCCGGATTGGGAGGAAAATTTCTACATCCTTTCCAAGACGAAATGCCCGGCTGTATTGACGGAGAATTTCTTCATGGATAACAAGGAAGATATTGCTTACCTTACATCTATGGAGGGGAAACAAAACATTGTGAACACCCACGTAGAGGGTATAATCCAATACATCAAGGAATATGAGAAATAAAGCGTTTTTGATATTAATCGCCCTCTGTGGGCTTTTGATGGCGGCTACCTTTGGGCTATGGGCTTATTGTTCCAAGTTGAAATCAGAAAAGGAAAGGTTGGATGGCAACCAAACCGCCTTGTTGGAGAAAGTCGAATTTTACCAAACAGAATCCGGGAAATCCGCTGCCTCTGTACAGGCATTGACTTTATCCAAGTCTGAGGTGGAAAAGCATTGTGCCGACTTGACGAATACCGTTAAGGAACTTGACTTGAAAGTGAAGAGGTTGCAAGCAGCTTCCACGACTGCAACAAAAACGGAGGTAGAGGTACAAACCATAGTTAAGGATAGCATTATATACCGTGATACATCCTATCTTAAGGTCCAAGAAATACGATGGAAAGACCCGTGGATAAATGTTGATGGCTTAATCATGCCTGATAAGAAACTGGATTTACGCATACAATCTGTAGATACTCTATTCCAAGTAGTGCATAGAGTACCTAAGCAATGGTTGTTTTTCCGATGGGGAACAAAGGCTATTAGGCAAGAAGTTGTAAGTAGCAATCCGCATACAAAAATAGTGTATTCGGAATATATAGAATTGAAGAAAAGAAATGATTAGGTGTTAGTAACAGAGTAGAACTTTTGTTCTGAGCCGGGTTCGCTGTGAAGTGCGCCCGGTTTTTCTTTGCCCTTTGGAATAAAAGTCATATCTTTGCAGTACCGATTCTGAAAATCGGTGTTGCATTGTACCCCTGTATTCTTCTTTTGGAGAGGCAGGGGTATTCAACAAAAATACAAAAGTTCTACTATAGTTCTACGAAAAATTGAAATAACCTCGCAAGTAATTGATACTCAAAGTTAGGTTAGAAGTTTCCTAAACTTTAGATAGGGGTTCGATTCCCCTCGGAGCTACGAAAGGATGTCTGTTATGATACGGACGTCCTTTTTTTGTGTGCGGAACTTCCTGCTGCTGTAGAGGAGTATCCGTAAAATTCTGTAGAAAAGAGAAAGAGGAAACCCCGTTACACCGGGATTTCCTCTTTCTCTTATTTTTATCCTATTTATATAATAGGAATTATTTTGCTTCTTCAACAGCTACTGCCTGTTCTGTATCTTTTTTGTTCTTCATCAGCATGTAAGCGATAGGAGATGCAACGAACAGAGAAGACAGTGTACCGAATACAACACCCAGAATCATGGCGAATGCGAAGCTGCGGATGGAATCACCACCGAGGATGAAGATACACAGCAATACAATCAACGTACTCAGTGAGGTATTGATAGTACGTGCCAGAGTCGTGTTCAGTGAATCGTTGAACAATACTTTCTTGTTGCGTTTCGGATAGAGACCGAAGAACTCGCGTACACGGTCGAAGATTACCACCTTATCGTTGATTGAGTAACCGATAGCCGTCAGGATAGCACCGATAAACGTCTGGTCGATTTCCAAAGAGAACGGCAGGATGCCCCAGAACATGGAGTAGGCGCCCAAAATGATAATCGTGTCGCAGGCCAGTGCACATACGGAACCGATAGAGTAGGCAATGTTGCGGAAACGGAGCAGGATGTACAGACCGATAGCAATCAGTGCCAATACAACAGACCAGATAGCGGATACCTTGATGTCGTCTGCGATACTCGGACCTACTTTCTGTGAGCTGATGATACTGCCGCCCGTATGGTTCTCACGGTCGATGAAGGTTTCCAGCGTGATATTCTGGGTCAGCAACGGCTTCAGGGTCTCGTACAGGTATGCTTCGATTTCGGAGTCGATGTTGTTACCTTCTTCTTCGATACGGTAGTTGGTACTGATACGTACGGTCTTGCCGTCAGCACCGATAGCGATGACACTGACATTGGCATCACCGAACTTGCTGGAAATCAATTCGCGTACCTGTTCGGGTTCTACCTTGTTCTCAAACTGTACCTTGAAGTTACGTCCACCGGTGAAGTCGATGCTCTGGCTCAAACCGCGGATGCTGAGGAAGCCGATGCAAACTACAACCGCTACACCTGCCAGCGTCATCCAGAGTTTATTTCTGCCCATGAAGTCGAAGTGTACATTCGCCATCAGGTTCTTGGAGATTCCCGTAGAGAATGTCAGGTTCAGCAACTTGTCTTTGTTCATGAAGTGCTCGTAGAACAAACGTGTCATGAACACAGCAGTAAAGAATGAAATCAGGATACCGATAATCAGTGTCGTGGCGAAACCGCGGATAGGACCGGTACCGAAGTTGAACAGGATGATACCTGTGATGATAGATGTCAGGTTAGAGTCGAAGATTGCGGAGAAAGCATTGGAGTAACCGTCGGCAAGTGCTTTCTTGACACCTTTACCTGCACGCAACTCTTCTTTGGTACGTTCGTAAATCAATACGTTGGCATCCACAGCCATACCGAGCGACAGTACCATACCGGCAATACCGGACATTGTCAGAGCTGCCTGGAAGGATGAGAGGATACCCAGCGTGAAGAACAAGTTCAATATCAGAGCGCCGTTGGCAACCATACCCGGGATGAAGCCGTACATGGAGCACATGTAAATCATCAACAGAATCAATGCCACAACGAATGACATGATACCGGCGTTGATGGATGCCTGTCCCAAAGACGGACCTACGATGTCTTCCTGTACGATGTGGGCAGGAGCCGGCATCTTACCTGATTTCAATACGTTTGCCAAGTCTTTTGCCTGTTCGGGAGTGAAGTGACCGGTGATTTGTGAGTTACCGCCGGTGATTTCCTGATTTACGTTCGGTGCGGAGTATACATAGCCGTCCAGTACAATGGCGATGGCTTTACCTACATTCTGTTTGGTGAGTTGTGCCCAACGGCGTGCACCGTCCGTATTCATAGACATACTTACGGCAGGTTTGCCATAGTGGTCGAATTCGTCTTTGGCGTTTACAACTACGTCACCTTCCAGCGGAGCGCGTCCGTTACGTTCGGTAGACTTGATGGCGTACAATTCGAAAGTCTGTGCTTTCGGGTCGTATTCAAAAGGAGAAACACCCCACTTCAGGCGCAGGTCTTTCGGCATTTCAGCCTGAATTTCCGGCATGGAGAGGTATTTGTTGATATCAGCGGTATCCTTGTAGTTTGCATAACCTACAACAGGGCCTTGACCGCTGGGATTTACCTGAAGAACTGCCAGCAGCGGATGTTCTTTCTTGATTTGCTCAAGGTCGGCAGCCTGTGTTTTGCTTTCACCTTTCAGTGCTGCGGCAAGGCTGTCGGTAGTGCTGGTAGCTTGCGCTACAGCGGGAGCTTCGGCAGCTACGCTGTCTGTTGCTTCTGCTGCGTCTTCTGTGGTAGCCAGGATTGCACGCAATTTGGCATCAGCCGATTGCAGGTACGAAGCAACGTCTTTTGCGTTGTATGTTTCCCAGAATTCCAGGTTGGCAGAACCTTGTAGCAATTTTCTTACACGTTCAGGCTCTTTGATACCCGGAAGTTCCACCATGATACGTCCCATTTTGTCTTCCAGACTCTGGATGTTGGGCTGAACCACACCGAAGCGGTCGATACGGGTACGGAGCACGTTGAATGAGTTGTCAACGGCTGCCTTTACTTCTTCGCGCAATACTTTTTCAACTTCTGCATCGGAAGATTTCTGGTTTACCTTGTCCTTTAGCTGTTGGGTAGCGAACAGTTGTGAGAGTGAAGCATCCGGAGCGATTCTGTGATACTCTCTGATGAACAACGTGATAACGTCGTCCTGGCTGGTAGTAGCCTGTTTTGCCGCAGTGGCCAGTGCCTGGTTGAATGCTTCGTCAGACTTGTTGTCCGCCAATGCCTTGATGACATCGGGTACCGACACTTCCAGGATGACGTTCATACCACCCTTCAAGTCCAAACCTAAACTGATCTCCATTTCACGACATTGTTTCAGCGTCCAATTGCCGAACCACACTTTCTCGTTTGACAGAGAATCGAGGTAGTCCTGTTCTACTTTCACATCGCCTTTTGCGAACTCTTTAGCCTTATGGGCGTAATGGCGGGTCACAAAAGAGAAGGAGAGATAGAACACACACACCAGTGTGAGCAATATCGCAAAAACCCTTACAAATCCTTTGTTTTGCATGTTACTTTTAGTTTATTATGATTACTTTTTAATTGATTTCTATTGTATATAAGGCTGCAAATATAGCTTTTTTTTCACAATTCTTACTTCATACCGCGATTTTTTAACATCGGCTCTAATTGCGGTTCTGACCCTCTGAAATTCTTGTAGAGTGTCATCGGGTCTTCGCTGTCTCCTTTTTCCAGCACATTGCGGCGGAAAAGATCGGCAGTTGCCTTGTCGAAAATGCCGTGTTCCTTGAATGCCTCAAAAGCATCGTTGTCCAGCACGTTTGCCCACAGATAGCTGTAATAGCCTGCGGCATAGCCGCCTATGATGTGATTGAAATAGGTGGTGCGGTAGCGGGGAGCTATTTCGGGGATTAAACCGAGTTGGTCCATAGCTTCTTTTTCATAGGCTACGACATCGATACCTTTCGTATCCGTCAGGTTGTGCAGGTTCATGTCGAGAATGGCGGCTGCCAGCAGCTCGGTGGTCATGAAACCCTGGTTGAAAGTCTTTTGTTTCAGTATCTTTTCGATGAGGCTGTCGGGGATGACTTCGCCGGTCTGGTAATGTCTGGCGTACATCTTCAATACCTCGGGTTCAGTGGCCCAATGTTCGTTGATTTGTGACGGAAGTTCTACGAAATCGCGCACTACATTCGTGCCGGAGACGCCCTGGTAGTTGCATTTGGTCAGCAGTCCGTGCAGTCCGTGGCCGAATTCATGGAAAAGGGTTTCCACTTCATCCATTGTGAGCAGGGAGGGGGTATCGCCAACGGGTTTGGTGAAGCTGGCTACGTTGCACACCAACGGACGGATGTCGCCTTTCTGTTCGCGGTAGTTGCTCATCCATGCTCCGCCGCTCTTGCCGGGACGCGGGAAGTAGTCTACGTAGAAGATGCCTAATTGCGAGCCGTCTGCATCTTTTACCTCGAAGACTTCTACATCGGGATGATAGACAGGGATATTGTTGAGTTTTGTCAGCGTAATGCCATAGAGTTTGTTGGCAACGGCAAAAGCGCCTTCGCGTACGTTCTCCAATTTGAAGTAGGGTTTGATCTGGTCCTCTTCGAGGTCATATTTTTCTTTGCGGAGCTTCTCGGTATAATACCACCAGTCCCAGGCTTCCAGCTTCTCGCCTTTGCCTTCTTTGTCCATCAGCTTCTGGAGTTCGGCAGCTTCGGCCTTGGCTTTAGGCAGGGCATAATTCCACAGGTTGTTCAGGAACTCCATTACTGTGGCCGAATTCTTTGCCATCGTATTGTCCAGTACGAAGTTGGAATAGCAGTCGAAGCCTAACAGGCGGGCTTTTTCGAGACGCAGACTGACGATGTCGGTAATGATTTTCTTGTTATCGTTCTTGTCGTTGTTGTTGCCGCGGTTGATGTAAGCTTTGTATATTTTCTCGCGCAACGGACGGTTGGCTGAATATTGCAGGAACGGGAGACGGCTGGCGTTGTGCAGCGTAAACAGCCATTTGCCTTCCTGTCCGGCAGCTTTTGCTTCTTCGGCAGCGCTTTGGCGGAACCATTCGGGAAGTCCGGCAAGGTCTTCCTGCTTGTCTACAAAGAGCATGAACTCATTGTTTTCGTTCAGGATATTGTTGCTGAAAGTGATGCCCAGCGTGGAGAGCTGCTTGTTTATCTCGCGCAGGCGGGCTTGCTTTTCGGCAGAAAGATTGGCGCCGGAACGTACGAAATCTTTGTATGTTTTGTCCAGAAGTCTTTGTTGCTCGGTGGTCAGGTTTAACGAATCCTTTTTCTGGTAAACGGCCTGTACTTTATTGAATAGCGCCTGGTTAAGCGATATATTGTCTCCATGTTCGGACAGTACCGGAGCGAGCTTTATGGAAAGTTCGTTCAGGGCGTCACTGGTCTCGGCATCCGTCATGTTGAAGAAGATGGCGCTTACCCGGTTGAGTATGGGTGAACTGTTGTCAAAAGCAACGATTACATTTTCAAAATCCGGCGCTTCGGTATTGTCGACAATAGCCCGGATATTGGCATTTTGCTCTTCTATTCCCTGAAGGAATGCCGGTTCGTAGTGTTCCAGCCTGATTTTGTCGAAAGGCGGAACACCGTTCGGGGTTTGAAACTCGGTGAGGAACGGATTGCTTTCCGTTTGGTTGGCACAGGAGTACATCATACAACTTGCAGCTAAAATTAGAATACTTCTTTTAAACATAAAGTCAGAGTATTAGATAATGAGTAGTTTATTGATAATTTCATCTTGGCAGGGAACGTCATTGCCGTTTGGCTATGTAGCACCATATCGGATAGTGATCGGACTCTCTTATGGAACGGTCTACCGTACAGTTGTACGACCGCAGGTTCTTGCTGATTAATATGTTGTCTATCCTAAAATAGAATTTGTTCTGGTTGTAGGAGATTCCCAGTCCGCGTCCCGACTGGGTGAAAGCATCATCCAGATTTTGCGCTATGACGCGGTGGGCGTATGAAATGGGAGTGTCGTTGAAATCTCCGCAGACGATGACGGACGGATGCCGGGAAGATGCTATCTCCCGTGCAATGGTGTCTGCCTGCGGGGCGCGGATGGCGGATGCTTCCGCCAGTTTATGCAGCAACAGCCGTGCGCCGCTTTTCACTTTTTCCGTTTCGGGAGCTTTCAATATTTCTTCGTAAATGTCTTTATCGGCCTTTGTCAGTTTGTTGGACTCCAAATGGTTGTTGATAAGGGTAATCGTATCTTCATTCAGTTTGAGTTCATACAGTACGGAACCGTTGTAGCTGCTTGCATAGTCCAGGACACGTGCGGATAGAATGGGAAATTTGGAGTAACATGCTATCCTGTTGGTATAGCCGTTGCCGCTGCCTACGACGTTGATACGGCGGTAGGGATAATCTTTCAACTCCCGTTCAATGTCTTTCTGCGTGAGGTGGCGGGGAGATTCGTCGGATGCATATTCCTGCAGGCATAGGATGTCGGCATTGCTCTCTTTCAGATAGGTGAGTATCGGATTCTTCCCGTCTTTTTTGTAAGCACCGTCAAAACCCATAATGTTGTAAGACAGGAGCTTTATGCTGCCTTCGGGAAGCTCGGTGGTGTGAAAATTAAGGGGCAGATAGGTCCGTAGCTGCGAGTAGCATAACAGAAGGCCGGTTAAAGGTAGCAAAGCTGTCTTGTATCGTTGTATAACCAGCCAGAAAATCAGAAAGCCGCCGTTGATAAGTGCAAAGACCGGAAAGGTCAGTCCGAGACAGGATTGTACCGGATGCGTTGCCGGTTGGATGTAAGGACTGTATGCCACCAACAGCAAAAGACCCGTGAATAAAGCATTGACCGCTACAATCAGCAGGGCGACAAAATTACCGAAATGCTTCATACATACATTATCGTTTACTTGCATCGAACAAGCTCTTCTTTTCTTCCGTTGTGAGACTTTCATATCCGGACTTCTTCAATTTGTCGAGGATACGGTCTATTTCATCGGATTGAGCTTTTTTTCGGGCGTTATAGTTATAATCTTTCTGTCTTTCGGTTCCATAATGGACCTTCATCTTGGGCTTGCGGGGCTTGAAGCTGAACAAGGCAGTGACAGCGTCCAGAGACTTGTTAATCCATGCAGTGATATCCGCGCCTTTGCTAAGGCTGGCTGCAAACCACAGACCTGCCAACGCTCCGCCTAAATGGGCGATATGTCCGCCGGCATTGCTGGAGGTGATAAACAACAGGTCTGTTACGATAACAATCAATGCCAGATATTTCAGGCGTACGGTTCCAAAAAGGAAAAGACGTATCGGGTAGTCAGGTTCCCGATAGGCGGTAGCCGCCACGATAGCGAGTACGGATGCCGATGCTCCCAGCATGAAAGAGTACTCCGTCATCGGACGGAAATAAGGGAAGATGTTGTAGGCGGTCATATAAAGCAGTCCGCCGCAGATTCCGCCTAAGATGTATACTCCCCGTAAGTGTCTGGCAGAGAAAAAGTTCAGGAATAAGGCACCGAACCAATACAGCCAAAGCATATTGAAAAGAATATGCAGGACTCCTGCGTGCATAAACATATACGTCAGGACAGACCAGGGCTGGATGATGAAGCGGGGCAGTGAAGCGGGCAGTTCCAGCCATTCGAACACTCCGCCGAGGCTCCGGTTGAAGAGCTGCAATATGACTCCTGTCAGTGTAGTGAAGATAAATACTCCTACATTGATATAAATCAGTTGGATGTAGATGTTTCCTCTACGGAACGATTCCTTTAAATCAGTTATAATAGTAGCCATTTCCTCTGTCCTTTTTTCTCCAGTACATTATTAGAATGAATCCGAATATCATACCGCCCAAATGTGCAAAGTGCGCCACATTGTCGCCCGGATTGTTGGCAAGTCCCGAGAATAATTCTATCAAGGCATATCCGATAACGAAATACTTGGCTTTGATAGGAAACGGTAGCGGAAAGACGAACATCGGTTGGTTGGGAAACAGCATGCCGAATCCCAGCAAGATGGCATATACGGCTCCGGACGCTCCGACGGTAGTCATCATGTTGAGATATTCTTCCATGGGGATGATGGAATACCCGGTATTGACACTGTCGTATGCGGAAAGCACCGTTTCGTAATGGATGTATTGTACAAGCTCCTGGATAAGCCCTGCACCGATGCCGCATGCGAGGTAGTAGAACAGGAAGCGTTTCGGCCCCCAGACCTGCTCGAGTATACGGCCGAACATCCAAACGGCAAACATGTTGAAGAACAGATGGGTAAATCCGCCGTGCATGAACATATAAGTAATCAACTGTGCTGCATTGAAATCTCCGGCAAGGAAAAAGTGCAGTCCCAGGTAGTTGTTTAAATCAATGCCGTAACTCTGTGCCACAATTGTGCCGAGAAACATCAGTACATTGATGATTAAAAGGTTTTTGGTTACTGTCGGTATAGTATTCATAATCTGTTTTTTTCGCTTTATTTGGCAAAAATACGAATAAATTCTGTTCTATAACAGAAAAAGGAACTCCTATTCTTTCTTTTTCTCTGTTTTCCGCCCTTTTTTTAATGTTTTTATTTGATATTCAGAATTTTTGCTCTATTTTTGTAGGAAGTAGCATTGGAATTTTTCTTTTGTGTAACAATTAATTAATCATTCGTATCACTACTGTCCCGTAAAAGTGGATAAATAGTTCTTTGAAATTATTGAAATATAGTCAATTACACGGTTTTTTGAAATGAAACGGACTTGATTTTGCAACTTTGCAGTCTAATACAAATGGCTGCTATGTTCCAAGACAAATACGTATTCTCTCAATTAACCGCTTTTCTGAACAGGACTCAGTTCAACAACTATGTTCGCAAGTATGATGGCAACAGATATGTGAAACATTTCACTTGCTGGAATCAGATGCTCGCGATGATGTTTGGACAACTGAGTAACCGTGAGAGCCTGCGAGACTTAGTCGTTGCTTTCGAGGCGCATAGGGCCAAGCAATATCATCTTGGTTTAGGTCGTGAACCGATAGCCAAGACAACTCTTGCGACAGCGAACCAGAACCGTGATTACAGAATCTTCGAAGACTTTGCATTCTATATGATGAAGGAAGCCTGCGAGAAGCGGACGACCAACATCCTTGACATTTCCGGAAAGAAATATGCGTTTGATTCAACAACGATTCCGTTGTGTCTTGCAACATTCCCATGGGCAAAGTTCCGAAGCAAGAAAGGAGGGGTGAAAGCTCATGTCTTATACGACATTGAAGCACAAGTTCCTGCCTTCTATACTGTAACTACTGCATCAAAGCATGATTCCACAGCAATGTCTTCAATCCATTATGAACCAAATGCTTATTATATATTCGACAGGGCTTATGACTCCTTTAAAGAACTCTATAGGATACATCTTACAGACTCTTTCTTTGTTGTCAGAGCCAAGACGAACTTAAAGTATAAGACAGTCAGATGGAAGCGAAGAATGCCAAAGAACATAATGACAGATGCGGAAGTGAAACTGACCGGATATCTCTCCGAGAAAAAATATCCTGAGTCATTCAGACTCGTCCGATATTACGACGAAGAGGATGACCGTGAGTTCACTTTTTTGACGAATGCAAAACAACTTTCTGCACTGGATGTCGCCGATCTTTATAAGAAAAGATGGTTAATCGAGCTGTTCTTCAAATGGCTCAAGCAGCATCTCAAGATAAAGAAATTCTGGGGCACAACAGAGAACGCTGTTCGCATACAAATCAGTGTGGCTATTATCACGTACTGTCTTGTGGCTATTGTCCAACATGATATGAAGTTGAAACGTTCAACCTATGAAGTTTTACAAATTCTCAGCATATCATTGACTGACAAAACCCACTTGCGTGACCTGTTCGACAAGACTAATTTCAATGATGTCAAAGATCTAAATGATCCCCTGATTCCGGGGCTTTTTGATTAATTGTTTAACTCGTCCCATTTTAACGGGACACTAATGCATTCGTATTATGAATAAGTCAGAACTTATTAGCGCAATGGCAGCGGAAGGCGGTTTGTCAAAGGCCGATTCAAAAAGAGCATTGGATGCATTTATTGCATCGGTAACAAAAGCATTAAAGGCAGGTGATAAAGTCGCATTGGTTGGCTTTGGCACTTTTTCTGTAATGGAGAGAGCCGGACGCATTGGCATCAATCCGGCAACAAAGAAACCTATTCAGATTGAGGCGAAAAAAGTCGCTAAGTTCAAACCGGGTTCGGAATTGACTATCGAATAAAATCAATCATAAATAAAACTTGAGAAAAGGAGGCGCATACAACGTCTCCTTTTTTATGGAATTAAAAATAGTTCGTATCTTTGTACGCAGAAAATACATTTGAATCATGAATATAGAACAGAAATTGGTAGCGTCCGTAATGAGCGGACTGAAAGCGCTGTACGGTCAGGATGTTCCGGCTGCACAGATACAGTTGCAGAAAACCAAGAAAGAATTTGAGGGACACCTTACCCTGGTCGTTTTCCCTTTTCTCCGTATGTCTAAAAAAGGACCGGAGCAGACCGCACAGGAGATTGGCGAATATCTGCAGGCAAACGAGCCGTCGGTATCGGCATTCAATGTTATCAAGGGCTTTTTGAACCTGACAATCGCTTCTTCGGCATGGATTGAGTTGCTGAATGGAATTCATGCGGATGCAAAGTACGGCATTGTTGCTGCAACCGATAACGCTCCGCTGGTGATGATCGAGTATTCTTCGCCCAATACGAATAAGCCGCTCCATTTGGGACATGTCCGTAATAATCTGTTGGGCAATGCGTTGGCGAATATCATCTCGGCCAATGGCAACAGGGTGGTTAAGACAAATATAGTGAACGACCGCGGTATTCATATCTGTAAGTCAATGTTGGCTTGGCAGAAGTACGGTAACGGTGAAACTCCCGAATCGTCCGGCAAGAAAGGCGACCATTTGATAGGTGACTATTATGTGGCTTTCGACAAGCATTATAAGGCTGAGGTAAAAGAGCTGATGGCGAAGTTCCAGAGTGAAGGCATGAGCGAAGAAGAGGCCAAGGCAAAAGCCGAAGCGGAATCTCCCTTGATGAAAGAAGCGCGTGAGATGCTGGTGAAGTGGGAAGCCGGCGACCCTGAGGTCCGTACTCTGTGGAAGAAGATGAATGATTGGGTATATGCAGGCTTCGATGAGACCTACCGTATGATGGGCGTTACGTTCGACAAGATTTACTACGAGTCGGAAACTTATCTGGAGGGCAAGGAGAAGGTTATGGAAGGTTTGGAGAAAGGCTTCTTCTACCGCAAAGAAGACGGTTCCGTATGGGCCGACCTGACCGGAGAGGGGCTCGACCACAAATTGCTTCTCCGTGCCGACGGCACTTCTGTTTATATGACCCAGGATATAGGTACGGCCAAATTGCGCTTTGCCGATTTCCCCATTGACAAGATGGTTTATGTGGTAGGCAACGAGCAGAACTACCATTTCCAGGTGCTTTCCATTCTGCTTGATAAGCTGGGCTTCGAATGGGGCAAAGGGTTGGTTCACTTCTCCTACGGTATGGTGGAACTGCCCGAAGGTAAGATGAAGAGCCGTGAGGGTACGGTTGTGGATGCCGATGACTTAATGGCTGAAATGATTAATACCGCTAAGGAAACTTCCGGAGAATTGGGCAAGCTGGATGGTCTGACCCAAGAGGAGGCTGATAATATTGCACGTATTGTCGGTTTAGGCGCATTGAAATATTTCATATTGAAGGTGGATGCCCGCAAGAATATGACGTTCAATCCGAAGGAATCCATTGATTTCAATGGTAATACAGGACCTTTCATCCAGTATACGTATGCCCGTATCCAGTCGGTTCTCCGTAAAGCGAAAGAAGCCGGTATTTCCGTTCCTGCACAACTTCCGGCCGGTATTGAATTGAGCGAGAAAGAGGAAGGCCTGATACAGATGGTTGCAGACTTTGCCGCTATTGTGAAGCAGGCGGGTGAGGATTATAGCCCTTCTTTGATTGCTAACTATACTTACGACCTCGTGAAGGAATACAACCAGTTCTATCATGACTTCAGCATATTGCGTGAGGAGAATGAGGCTGTGAAGATATTCCGTCTTGCCTTGTCCGAGAATGTAGCCAAGGTGGTACGTTTGGGAATGGGATTGCTTGGCATTGAGGTTCCCGACAGAATGTAATCGAGATATTTTATCATATGAAAAAGCCCTCTTTGCAATTTGCGGAGAGGGCTTTCTTTTTTTATGGCTTCTTTACTTTTTCTTCTTGGCGTATTTGCCGCGTTTGGCTTTCGGTGCATCGGGGTCGCTCTGCAGTTTGATGATTTCCCTGCATGCATCCAGGTTTAAATCCTGCGGGATAATGTCCTTCGGAATTTTGTAGTTGTTGCCTTTATAAGAAATATAAGGTCCGTAACGGCCGTTCAATATTTCCAGCTCCGGTTCTTCTTCAAATTTCTTGATATGTTTCTGGGCTTCGGCATCTTTCTTTTCCCGGATGAGCTGAATAGCTTCTGCCAATGTTATTTCCAGCGGATCTATTGTCTTCGGAAGCGAGGTATACATTCCGTTGTTGTGTACATAAGGTCCGTAGCGTCCGGTTCCTATGGTTACTGTCTTGCCTTCATATTCGCCCAAGGTGCGGGGAAGCTTGAACAGTTCCAAAGCTTCTTCCAGTGTTATTGTCTCAATGGACATATCTTTCTTGAGTTGGGCAAAGCGTGGCTTTTCGTTGTCTCCGGCAGTACCGATTTGTACAACGGGACCGAAACGGCCGATTTTTACGGATACCTGTTTGCCGCTGCCCGGTTCTTCGCCTAAGATACGTTCGCCGGCCTTGTGGGCATTCTTGGTGGCAAGCGTGTTTTCCACGGACGGGTGGAAATCTTTATAGAAATCCTTCAGGATGGCGGTCCACTTCTTTTCTCCTTCGGCTATCTCATCGAACTGCTTTTCAACGCTGGCAGTAAAGTTATAGTCGAGGATGTTGGGGAAATATTCCATCAGGAAATCATTGACTACCGTACCTGTATCGGTAGGCATCAATTTGGCTTTTTCGGCTCCTGTAATTTCTGTTTGCGTAACGTCCGTAATCTTGCTGTCCTGCAATGAAAGTATGTTGTAAGAGCGCTCTTCCCCGCTCTTTTCGCCTTTCTCCACATAGCCGCGTTGCTGTATGGTTGAAATGGTAGGGGCGTATGTGGAAGGACGGCCGATACCCAGTTCTTCCAATTTGCGTACAAGGCTGGCTTCGGTGTAACGGGGCGGATGTTGCGTGAAGCGTTCCGTAGCAATAATGCTTTGGTGGTGTAAGACTTGTCCTTTCTTCAAAGGGGGCAGCAGACGGGTTTCATCCTCCTGCTCCGTGTCTTCGTCGATGGACTCGCGATACACGTGGAGGAAACCGTCGAATTTTACAATCTCTCCGGTTGCATTGAACGTATCCGCTTCGTTGCTGATGCCGATGCTTACGGTCGTTTTCTCAACTTCCGCATCTGCCATTTGAGAGGCTATCGTGCGCTTCCATATCAGGTCGTACAGTTTTCTTTCCTGCGGAGTACCTTCTATCTTGGCATTTTCCATATACGTAGGGCGAATGGCTTCGTGAGCCTCTTGAGCGCCTTTGGTTTTGGTGGCGAAATGACGCGGATATACATAGCGCTCTCCCATCATGTCGGCAATGACCGCTTTGCTGCTGTCAACCGCCAGTTCGGACAGGTTGACGGAGTCGGTACGCATATAGGTTATCTTTCCCGATTCGTACAACCGCTGGGCTACCATCATGGTCTGTGCTACTGTAAATCCTAATTTGCGGGCAGCTTCCTGCTGCAAGGTAGATGTAGTGAAAGGAGCGGCAGGGCTTTTTTTCAGCGGCCGGGTAGAAATGTCATGGATGGTGAAAGAGGCTGACCGGCAGCTTTCCAGAAATTTTTGAGCTTCGGCTTTGGTCTTGATACGGCGCGACAGCTCGGCTTTCATTTCCACCGGTTTGCCGTCGGCATCGGGCACGAGGAATACGGCGGTCACCCGGTACGATGCTTCCGATTGGAAAGCCTGTATCTCGCGCTCGCGTTCTACGATAAGACGGACTGCTACCGATTGCACACGTCCGGCAGAGAGTGCGGGTTTCACTTTTTTCCACAATACGGGTGAAAGTTCAAAACCTACGATACGGTCCAGAATACGGCGCGCCTGTTGGGCATCTACCAGATTGATGTCGATATTGCGCGGTTGCTCGATGGCTTTCAGAATGGCGCTTTGGGTGATTTCGTGGAAAACGATACGCTTGGTATGCTCCGGTTGCAGTTTTAGCACTTCGTATAAATGCCATGCAATCGCTTCTCCCTCGCGGTCCTCATCGGATGCCAACCATACGGTTTCCGCTTCCTTGGCTTCGGCTTTCAACTCTTCTACAACCTTTTTCTTATCTCCAGGAATTTCATAATGCGGTTTGAAATCTTTATCAATATCAATACTGAACTCTTTTTTCTTCAAATCGCGTATATGACCGTAACTGGAAAGGACTTTATAGTCTTTCCCGAGGAATTTCTCGATAGTCTTAGCTTTTGCCGGAGACTCGACAATGACAAGGTTTTTCTGCATAAATTTCTGTTTTATAGTGACTCCAGCCACTAATTTGCCCGCAAAAGTAGGAAAAAACAAACTTTCCACCTTATAATATAAGGAGAATTTAGCAAAAATGACCTATTTTGTTGGTTATGTCTTTGATTTTGGCTATTAGAATTTAAAACTTACACCTCCGGTAAAGTTGATGCCTTCGGTGGGGTATCCCCAATAATATTGATAATCCTGGTTTAATAAATTGTCTATGCGGGCGTAAACGGATATGCCTTTAAAGAATTCGTAGCTGCCGCCGGCATAGAGGTTGTTGACCGCATCGACTTTGTTTCCCTCCACCTTCTCGCGCGAAATATGCCTGTAGCCGAGGTTAAGCAGTAAAGCGGATACGGGATGTACATCCATGTGCAAATCAGCTTCAAAGGCCGGTTTGTAAACGAGGGCATAGGCGCCGGCATTGGACTGGCTGTCGTCCTTTGCATCCCAATTGCGGTAAATTCCGGTAGCGGAGAATGAAAATATGTTCTTATAGCCGTAGCGTATCTCGGCGCCGGCGTAGATGTTGCTTGTGTTCCATTGACCGATGGAAAGCATCGGACTGTACTTATTGGCAGTGGATTCGAAATCTGCCGGTTGGAAAAGCAAATCATCCTTTAAGTTCTGATATCCGCCGTACAGATTTAGCCATAAGCCGATTGCCGGACTGGCTTTGAAGCCGATGGCGGCATTTATTTGTTCGTAAGTGGCATCCGGTTGTGAAGAAACCTGTCCATACGGGCAGAATGCCTCTAAACGGCGGAAGTCATTTTGCAGTCTCCCGCCTTTGGCCTGTGCATAGAGGATATAACTGTCCGAGAAGTTGTATTCCACTGCTACATCGGGGGCTGCCCGGAATTTCTTTCCGAAACCGAAGCCCATGTCCACCAGGGCGCCGATACGTATTTTCCAATCATCGTTTTCCAGGCGGTAATGCGGGTTCAGACTAAGGGATGTGTAGTTCTCAAAATGATTGTTCTTGTACAGCACATTGTCCATTGCAAAGCCTATGCCTACGGTCTGTTCGTCTGATATGCCGCCTGTGACCAGTGCTTTGGTGCGGACGATGTATTCCCGGCTGTTCAAGAAACCGGAATCGTATTGACGTTCGTAAAGCATCAGGTTTGTTTCGGCACTGAACCGGAGGGGCAGTTCCGTATCCGTGGATTTCACTCCGAAATGA
Organism: Bacteroides stercoris ATCC 43183; assembly: GCF_025147325.1. NCBI lineage: Bacteria > Pseudomonadati > Bacteroidota > Bacteroidia > Bacteroidales > Bacteroidaceae > Bacteroides > Bacteroides stercoris. Next base: position 558,323 of record NZ_CP102262.1, on the reverse strand, counting down.
ATGTCACCGGAAATGAACTTCTGTTTTCTGACGGCTGCATCGGGCAGGAAATTGAAGTTGCTCAATCCGAAGTTGCCCGCAACGTTCAGGTCTGCTTTCCTGAAGCGGTGCACATAATCCATATTGGCATGAGTGCGATAGTAGTAGGAATTCCATTTGCCGTCGTTGTCGGGTAAATCGAGTTTGCCGTCCATGCCGTTCATCCGGAAATTCAGGTTGAGGCGGTCGCGGTCGGACAATGTGAACAGATAGCCGGCGCGTGCGTCCAGATTGCCATAGTTGCCATAACCCAAACGGATATATCCGGGATGTGTTTTGGCTTGCGTCTCCTTGCCGGTATATGCCTGCATGACAGTTGCAGGTATGGTGTTGGCAGGCACGAGAGTTACATCGTATTCCACAGCCTTTTTATTGGCAGTCGGCGCTTCCACTTGGGGGAGCACGTTTATTTTGGACGCATCCGGAATATCGGGGGTATATTCCTGTTCCACAACAACTGTACGGTTTACGGTGGAGTCTTTGGCCTGTTGCTGGGCATGGATGCCCAAAGGTAGGGTTATCAGCGTTATTCCGCTGAGGATATATTGTATTTTTCTCATATTCATTGCATTCTTTTATTTCAGCTTTTCCAGTCTTTCTTGAATCATACGCTCGATATCATCATCGGCATGATAGTTTTGTTGCAAGCTCAGCAGATATTGGCGTGCATCCAGTTTCTTATCCATAGCGACATATACATCGGACAGAAGGATGAAGCTGCGTGCCAGCCAGTAGGCATGCGGGGTGCTCTGGTCGATGAAGTTCAGTATTTCCTTTTCGGCTGCGGCATACTCACCGGCATTGTACATCAACTGTGCCGACAGATATTTGGCTTCCGCACCGTATAATGTACGGGTATCTTTTGCCAGAAGCTTCAGGTCGTCTGCCGCCTTTTTCACCGCTTTCTGGTTCAGATAGGCTTTGGCGCGGTAGTATAAGGCTTCATTTTGCAGTTCGGGAGTCAGTTTGGCTTCGGCCAGTAAAGCGGTTGCGGCCTGAATCACTTCTATGTCATCCTTCAAGAGCACACCGCATCGCAATACGCCGGTGACGCCCAGTTGCCGGCGTTCGGCGGTTGTGGCGCGGGCTTGCAGTTGCTTGTAGTCTGCCAGAGCCTGTTTGTACTCCTTGCGGTTGAACAGGATTTCTCCGTGCATCAGCAGGGCCTCTTCCGAATACGGGCTGTCCGGATACTCCAACAGTTTGCCGGTATGCTCCAATACACCGGTTTCATCTTTCTGTTCTTTTCCGATGAGGCTCAGATAGTAATGCGCGTTCAGGCTGAAAGCTCCGTTCGGATAGCTTTGCAGGTAACGGGTGAAGCTTTCCCTTGCAGGGATGATTTCCCCTTTCATATACACCTTTTCCGCGGCAATATAGGTCAGCGAATCCTGCTCATTGGGTTCAAAGCGGATAACCCCCGGCATTTGGGCGGCAAGCGCAGCAAACTCATCCACGCGGTTGGCTTCCACATAAATGGATTTCAAATCGCGCATGGCAAGACGTGCTTCTTCGCTGCCCGGATATTGGGTGATAACGTATTTATAGGCTTCGATGGCGCGGTTGTAATCATCATTCTGATAGTACAGCAGTCCGATTTCGGTGGCAGCCTTACGACTGACGGGGCTTTCGGGATATTTGTTCAGCAGTTCCCGGAAGGTTGCGATGGCCTGACTGTTATTGCGGCCCTGCACATACGAACGGCCTTTTTCGTAAAGTGCACTGACGGCATAGGGCGAATTCGGATATTTGTCGGCCAGCCGGTTCAGCAGCGTAATCTTTCCATCGTAGTCTTTTTGCAGACCCGACACCAGAGCCAGTTGATAGTAGGAGTAGTCACCAGCAGGCGTACCCAGATTCTCTGCCCGGGTATAGTACTGTTTGGCTTCGTCGAAGCGGCGGACCTGCATGTAGCAGTCGCCGACACGGTTGTACGCATCGGCAAGAACGGTTGCGTCTCCGGCCTTTCTCAGTTGGATGAATTTCAGGAAACGGTCTTGCGCCGTTGCATAATCTTTCTTATGGAAAGCTATGTATGCCAGGTTGTAGTAGGCAAGGGCATACATTTCCGTATTCTTCTGCGGGGTAAGGGACAGATAATCGTTAAAATTACGGGCGGCTTCCTGCATGCGGTTCAGCCGGTAATAGGATTCACCCCGCCAGTAAAGGGCATCGGCCTTTGTTTGCAGGTTGTACCCGCCTAAGGCAATGCTTTGGTTGAAGCAGCCGATTGCCTGCTCAAACTGTGTATTGGCAAAGGATTGGGTACCCAACTGGAACAGAATCTTCTGCTTGGCTTCCAAAATGGCCCTGACGGGATGCGTAATGCGTTCAATGGACTTGAGTGCGGCATCGTAGCTGCGCGTGTTCATATACACCTCTACCAGGTAGCTGCTTACTTTATCGGCGTATGCGGAGTTGGGAAACTCATTCAGGAAGTTCTCGAATACCGTAACCGACTCGCCGAAAGCAGAGTAGGATGTTTCGTGAATGCAGAGAGCGTTATTGTAGGATGCCTGTTCCTTTATTTTCAAATCGGCATCGGATGCGGCGGCCTGTTCAAATGCCATACGTGCCTTGTTCTTGTCGGCAAGCTGCAAGTAAGCCAATCCCATGTGCAGATATGCGTTTTGTGTAAGCGCATCTTTGTTTGCAGTCACCTCGCCCAGGGTAACCGGAACTTGCGAGTAGACACCCGTCCGGTAGTAGGACATTCCCAGCATATAAAGCGCATCTCTTCTTGGGGCAGGCTCCGCGTTGTCTTTCAGATAGCTGCCGAAAGCTTTTATTGCTTCATGGTACTTGCCGAAATGATAATCGGCTGTACCTTGTATGCGGTACATCTCTCCCGTATATTTCTGGTTGGGGTAAGCGGAGAGATAGTTTTGCGCAACAATTTCCGCTTTGTCATAATTCTTTTTAATCAGATATATTTCCGCGATGTAATAAGGTACGAGCGCCTCGTATTTTGCATTGTCTTGCAGGCTGAGGAAGCCGTTGAGGGCATCGTCGTACCGTTGCTGTGAGTAGCGGATATATGCAAGGTAGTACGTACAGTCTGCTGTATATCTGGAACCGGTGCTGCGCAATGTCTCGAACCAGATGGCGGCTTCTTTCACATTTCCGGTTTTCAGGTAGCAGGTTGCCAGGCGGTAGGTCATGTCATCCCGTTCTTCATTGCTCAGGAGGTCGAGCCGGGAGGAGTTGAACATGGCGAGTGCATCGTCATATTTTCCCTCGAAGAAATAGGCGGACGCTATGAGGGCGCAGATACGGTTGGCGTGGGGAGTGTCGGGATACGCATCGAGATACTCCCGCAACAACTCTATGCTATTGGGGTTTCTCAGTTCATATTCGGCGCATACCAGCATGTATTCGGCTTCTTCTTTGTTGCCGGCAGCGGATACCGGGGCGCCTTCCGCATCGGTTTGTTTTATAAAAGCCTGTAGGGGAGGCATGGCTGCGGCAAATGCCTTTTGCCGGAACAGACTTTCTCCTTCCTCATACAGCCGTTGCGGCGAAGTGATTTTCCCGCCCGTCTGTGCCGTGGCGAGCAAAGGTGCGCAGCAAAGCGCGGTGCATACTATGCGATAAATTTTATGTTTCATCTTCGGTGGTTATAGAATAGGGCTTTTTTACAAAAATACGGGTTTTGGTTTGAATATGTTCCACTTGTTTGGCTTTTTTAGGATATATCCGCCAGGAACATTTGCAGGCCTTTACGGATGGAACCCAGCCCGAAATCTTCCGGGTGGATGTCTTTCAGCGGAAGGAAGAAGACTTCCGCCGCATCGTCCATTGCTTCGAAATGCAGGGTATCGGCTACCGTACAGCGGAAAAACAGGTCCAGCGTATGCACGGGAAATCCCGAATAGATATAGATGTTCGGTAATGAAAACAGATATTCGGCTTGTGTCACTGTCATTCCCGTTTCTTCTTTCACTTCGCGCGCAACGCCTTCTTCACCGGTTTCCGCCATGTCTATGAAGCCGCCCGGTAAATCGAGTGTCCCTTTGGCCGGTTCTTTGGCGCGGCGGCACACCAGTAATTCGTTCCGTCCGTTCAATATCAGGGCGACGGTAGCGGCGGAGGAGTTGAAATAGTAGACAAAACCGCAATCCTTGCATTGTTTTGATTTTTCATTATGAATTTCGAAATGCTCCGAACCGCATTTCGGACAATATCTGAATTGAGAAAGAGGATGTTCCATATTTTAAAGCTTTACTGGTTGCAGTAGGCAAAGATAGTAAAATCTATTCATATAAAAAGGCTGCACCGTATGATACTCTGTTCATACGATGCAGCCTCAGTTATAGACAGGTTGTTTTTTAAGTCAGCCTGCAGGTTTTATCCCAGCGGATTTTCTTCCTCTCCGCCATTGCCACTGCCGCCGTTACTGCCGCCACTTGTAGCAATCTCCTCGCCGTTGGTCGAGATACGCGTTATTCCGGAGCTCTTTACCATATCTTTCAGCCTTTTTCCCGGAGTGAGGATCAGTTTCTGCCGGTAGATGCTGTCGGCGGTTACATCTTTTGCCTCGCTCTGGCTTTTGCAGTTCAGTCCCGGGCGGATAGTGCCGAAATCTCCTAATTTCACGGTCGCTCCGAGACTGACGTAAGTGCTGAGCGCATCAATCAGTCCGTCCATAACCATTTTTACAACGCCGCGCGGAGCCATACCCTCCTTCGTAACCTGGTCGCACAGTCTGTCGTAGCTGATTTCTCCAATGGAGAACGAAGCGGCTACATACTTTTCCGACTTACTTTCATCGAAACCGAAAACTCTCTTTTTAACTACATAACGGAATGCCATAATCTTTTTTGTTTTAGATGGTTGTTACTTCAAAATCATATATCTTTGTGATCACAGTGCGAAGTTACAACATGCCGGAACGGACGGGTGCTTTAAAAGCGCTTTCGGTACTTTCCCTGTGTTCGGAAAACCCTATAGACGGCTGTTTAATATTTTGGTTTACAGCTGATTGAAACTTTTTTAAAAATATTTTGGAAATATCGTAAAAGAATCGCTTCATGGAGAATTTTGCCGCTATAGATTTTGAAACGGCCAATGAACAGCGCACCAGTGTATGCAGTGTCGGTGTAGTCATTGTGCGGAATGGAGAAATTGCAGACAGCTATTACAGTCTGATTCGTCCCGAACCGGAGTATTATACTTATTGGAATACCCGTGTGCACGGTCTGACCCTGGCGGATACGTCCCGGTCGCCTGTCTTCCCGGCCGTATGGCAGGAAATAGCACCACGCATTGAGGGACTGACGTTAGTGGCGCATAATAAAGCGTTCGATGAGAGTTGCCTGAAAGCGGTATTCCGCATGTACGGCATGGATTATCCCGATTATGATTTCCGTTGTACTTTGCAGGCATCACGCCGTGCCATTAAGGGACTGCCCGATTATCAGCTGCATACGGTAGCGGCATGGTGCGGTTACCGGTTAGAGCAACATCACCATGCGCTGGCCGATGCAGAAGCCTGTGCCTGGATAGCCAGGCAGATTATTTAGAATATCCGTTTAGCGCAGAAATTCGTAATGACCGGCAGTGCCTTCAAAAGAAAGGATGCCGTCGTCCGAACGTACTTCCATGGCAGGGATATATACCTTCCCGTCTTTCTTTATTTGCCATGTTCCCGGAATGAGGTCGGTGATAACAAATTTCATGGCAGCGTTTCCGTCTACTTTCATATCGACTTTGCCGGACAGAGGCCGGCTGTCTCTGCTGAAGGTAACGACCCGGTCGGCTATCTGTACGCCTACCACTTTCTCCGCATCAATGCGTTTTACGTCGTGCATCCGTTTGCAGGTGTTGTCTGCAACCTGCATTACGTTCAGGAAGCAGTCTTCGGTGGCAGGTGCGGCAGGCGACACTTCCACACGCCATGCTCCCCGTTCGTTGGCATCATCGGGGCGGTTGGGCAGTGCGTCGTTCGGGTAGTTGGTTCCGAATACCCAGAATTCTTTTCCTTTGCCGCCCACCTTCTCTATCTGTGCATTTCCGGCTTCGGGCAATAATACATGGTTCTGCAACATTCCGGTATCGCCGTTTTTGGTGCGCCGGACAATGAAACGGTTGCCTTCTATCGTAGGTTCTTCAATGCTGTGCAGCAGCCAGAATTTCTTGAGTGTGGGGTCGGAAGACACAACTTTGTCAAATACGATAAGTGCGGCGGGCACTTCGGCAGTGTGCAGGTTCAGGAAGACGAAGGAGCGTTTCGCCTCTTTTACTTTATCCGTGTAGGCTTGCGTGATGTCGCCTTTCAGATAGGAGTAGTCGGGCTTGCAGGCATCAGGCCCGAATCCGTGCGCCAGGGCTTTGCCGGTTGTGTAGTCTTTACTTAGCAATTGCTCGAACGAGCGGCAGGTTTCCCAGCGGTCGCCAGGCATGCGTTGTCCGCCGTCATTGGTTGCAAATTCGGTCTTGCCGCCTCCGCCATAGTTCCAGCAGGCGAATTTTTCATCGGGATTATATACCAGCAGCGAATTATGCGCAATGGTACGTTTGAAGAAATTCTTGTTGTGCGGGCTGTTGTATCCGCCGGAACTTCCCTGATAGGCTCCCGCGTCGATGGCAAGGGGGCCTTTGTAATAGAGCTGGAAAGAGCCGCCGTCCAAGTGCTGGTGGTTGCCGACAAACTGTTCGTTTATCTTCATTTCGGCAATCACGCTGTTTTCGTCCCATGCCGTGCGGGCTATCATCCAGCCGAAAGGACTTCCCGAATAGCGTGTCAGCGGCAGGTCATCGGGAGCTTTGGCCTTCAAATCCAAGTCTCTCCACAGAATGTCGAAGATGAGGCAGTGGCGTTCGATGTTGGGTTTGCGTTCGTACTCGTATGCCAGATAGCTGTCTTTGTAGAAGCTGGAAGCCAGCATGGCAGGCAGTGAGTAGGACGGCATGTTTTTTCTGATAGGATTCGTATCGCCGGCCGGCATCACCTGCCCGTCGGGACGGCGGCGGTAGAGGAAGTCGTACAGGACAAACTGCTGCGCCGGGTTGTATATGGCTCCTGCGCCCATGCGTTGCAGAATCCAGAGCGAGAAGAGGTCGTTGCTGAAACGTACATTTACGTAGCTCGTTCCCTGATGGTAGTTATGCCCGGAGTAGATGTAGTTTCGCACAGGCAGATAATCCTTGAACATCATCTTTATTACATGGTTGTACATGTCCGGATATTCATCGTAGATGGCTATGCCGGCAGAAAGCATGTCCCGTAGTATCATCCATTCGCTGGAGTGCCCGGCAATCGGTTCGTTGTTGCGTGGGGGATAGCCGCATTCCATTGTTTTGGCTATGCGGATGAAAGATTCTATGTAAGCTTTCTTTTCGGATTCTTTCATCTGGTCGTAGCACCAGTCATATACCATTGCACCGCAGGTGAGCATTACACCGCTGGCACGCGACAAATCACCTTTTGTTCCGTAATTGACGTTCTGAAGCGTGTCCAGCATGGCGGTAATGGCGCTTCTGGCCTGTTTCTTGTCGCCATACACCAGATAGTCGAGTGCCTGCACTTGTACGCGGCTGGTCACGCCACGCATTTCAAAGTAGTAGCGGAACCCTCTGTCCTTGACTTTTGCCTCTTCTTCGGGAGTACGGTCTTTGCCCAATTTGTTCAGGGTAGCCAGAACTTCCTTTACATGCGGGTGTTCCATGCGTTTCTTTAAATCGGGCAAATCGGCGGAGCGTACATAAAGCCGGGGGTGTACTTGCGGCGGAATGGGTACTGTGACGCCTTCCATATTCTCCCAGGTAACCTCTGGCCTGCTTTGTTGCGCATTACTTTTCAGACAGAAAACACAGAGGAAAAAACTCGTGATAAATAGGATACTTTTTTTCATGTTTTTTTGTTTGGTATATTAATAAGTAGTTGTTCTTCCATCCGTTCCGGTGGGGATAACCGTGTTTAACCCATTGTAAATGTAAGGCAAAAATTATTATCTGTCTTGCCTTTTGACGGACAAAATATACCTATTCCTGCATTTTTGAACATAAATGATATATGCTGGGACATTATTAATATCATGCAGTGCAAATACAGATTCAGTCAGACTGAAGATAATCGAAAATAAGGGTGAATACCGTACCTTTGTCATGGTGTGAATAAACGGAAATTGCACCTTTGTGAAGTTTGATTATTCTCTCTACCAATGCCATTCCAATACCGTTTCCTTGTGAGAAATCCCGGTTCCTGCCTCTGTAAAAAGGTTCGAACAGATGCTCCATATCTTCTTCGGGAATGCCGATGCCGGTATCGGAGAAACGGATAAGTACCTTATGTTTGGAAAACGAAATCTGTACCGTTGAACTTTGGTCAGATGAGAACTTGCAATTATTTTCGATAAGGTTTACAAATGCTGTCCGAAGCAGATAGTCGTTACCACGAATAGTGACCATTCCGTCATCTTCGGTATCGTCTTCAAACCTTAAGTCAACATTATAGCCGCTGTGGGCTTTCATCACCATGGCACTGGCATCCAATAGCACTTCGTCAAGACGTATTGCCGACATGCTTATTTGTTCTGTATTGTAGCTTGCCTTTGCCAAATCCATTAGTCCGTTGGATAGTTTCTCAATATTACGGGCATCGGAAAGCGCATTTTCAACCACTTTTTTATAATCTTCGCTTGAGCGCTCTTTGTAAAGAGAAAGTTCGAGTTCGGCAATCAGTGCAGCCATTGGAGTCCGCAGTTCGTGCGAAACATTACTGATAAACATCTTTTGGGCTTCAAATGATTCTTCAAGGCGGTCCAGCGTTTTGTTGAACGTTCGGGCAAGTTCTCCTATTTCGTCTTTGTGGTCTTCTACTTCCACACGCTTGCTGAGATTGGAAGCGGTGATGGCTTCAACTTGTTTTACAATTTCCGATACTGGTTTTAGTACGCTGCGTGCCATGAAATAGCCGATGACAAACAACAACCCGAATGAAACCGCCCATACCGCAAGCAGGCGTGTATTTAGAATATGGAGCATATCGTAGCCTGCTTGTGGAAAGAGCAATTCTTCGAGCACAAAGAAGACGGCGATTACAAGTAATGCCGTAACAAACAGATATCGGAGCGTTAGTTTAGTACGGATTTTCATAGCTGAATATGAATCCCATTCCCGGTTTGGTATGGATTAGTTTGGTATTGAAATTTTTGTCTATCTTTTTTCGCAAATAGTTTATATAAACATCGATGAAGTTTGTTCCGGTATCAAAATGGGTGTCCCATACCTTTTCGGCTATTTCGGTACGGGTTAGAATTCTTTCCGGGTTTTGGACAAAAAAGAGGAGTAAGTTGTATTCTTTCGGTGTAAGTATAATGGACTGTCCGTTTCGCGAAACGGACTTTGTCCTGAGATATACCTTGAGGTCTGCATACTCTATGCACTCTACTGTGGGTATTTGGCAGCGCTTCAGTAGGATTGATATGCGTGCATTCAGTTCTCGGAAGTCAAAAGGCTTGACCATATAGTCATCCGCTCCCGAATCGAATCCTTCGAGTTTGTCGTCTGTCGTACCGAGTGCGGTAAGTATCAGTATAGGCACAGTTTCGTTTTGCCGTCGGATATCGCGGCATAAATCAAACCCACTGCCATCGGGCAGCATTATGTCTGAAATGATGATATCCTGTTTTTCGTAGGCAAACATTCTCAACCCTTCCGATACATTGGTTGCCGTGCCAACCGTGTGTCCGGACTCTTCCAAACCGCGTTTGAGCAATTCGGCCATACGGTTTTCATCTTCTATAACAAGTATTTTAGCCATATGTTGCAAAGGTAGATGATTTTTTTGTAAGAGATGGGTTTCTAATGATTTTCTAATTGATTTATAAGTGTTTTCTAATGATGTAAGACTATGCTTATGGCTATTTTTGCCCGCAAAAAACAATGTTTATGATACGTTTGCTGCTCATAGTTTTTTTCTCTTTTATTGGTGTATCTGTACCGGCTCGGCAAATTAGATTGTCTTCCGACCAGATAGAGGCTATGTTTCTGAAACAGAACTTGGCACTTATTGCCGAACGGATGAATGTTTCGATAGCCGATGCTGCCATTGCCGAAGCAACTGTTTGGGACAATCCGGAATTATCCGTCGGTGATATCAACTTTTGGAAGAGGCGGGGGACTGATGAGTACGGAGGCGCGGTTGCCAGTCCCAAGCAGTTTTCGCTCGAACTCTCTCAGATGGTTTCGCTTTCGGCGCGCAGGATAAAGTTGGCGGAAGTTGAAAAAATAGATAAGGAGATAACCGTAAGGCAGTTTGAAGAGCTGTTGCGAAGTCTGAAAATGGAACTTCATATCTCGATAGCCGAGCTTGTATATCTACAAAATCTGCTTAAGGTTATCGAGAGTCGGCAGACTCTTCTCGAAAAGGTTGTTGCCGGATATCGGGCGCAGTATCAAACGGGGAATGTAACCGGAAATGAACTGTTGAGGCTGCAAACGGCGCTGTTTGCAGTAAACGGAGAAATGAACGAGGTACGGACCGAGTATAATGCACATCAAAAGAACATAAAGAATTTGCTTGCTTTGGAACCTTCGGTCGTGGTGATCGTTGCCGAGGAGCAGGTTGACTTTCCATCTCCTCTTACATTGGATCCTGCCATGCTTATGGAAACGGCTTTGGCATCCCGTCCCGATTTGGCTACGGCAGTACTGCGGGCTGAATATCACCGTAAAGATATCGTTTATCAAAAGGCATTGGCGATACCCGACATTAGCTTGGGAATAAAGTATGACCGTGCCGGAGGCGTGTGGGATAACTTCTTCGGTGTGGGAATAGGAGTGCAATTACCGGTTTTCAATCGTAATAAAGGAGCTATAAGGAGGGCACGGTTCAGACTTAGGCAGAATGAAATTTTGGTGTTGCAGGAACAGAATAATATACGGAATGAAATTATTGAATGCCTGGAAAATTACAAAGCCGTTTACTCTTTTCTTGAGGAGAACGGTGTGAATCGTTCCATACAAAGCGAGATGGACAAGATGCCGGATGTGTATACGAAGAATCTGTTGATGAAAAATATATCGATGGTTGAGTATATGGATTTCATGGATAGCTATCATGCTTCGAAAGAGGTGTTGTTGCGGAGCCGGAAAGAGCTGAGGCTTCAATTTGAACGCTTACAATTTGCAATAGGACAAACTATAAAATAACGAATGATGAAGAGAATAATTTATCTTTTACTACCGTTGCTGGCAAGCTGCGGAGAGAACAGCCGGAGCAGTCTGCCGACCCGGGAAACCGTTTCGGACGTTTTTTTGCAGGAAGTGCTGACAGCAAAAGCCGAGTTGAAGCGGTTGCAGAAGGAGTTTACCCTTGCCGGAAAAGTAGTTGTTGATTCCGACCGTACGATAAGCTATTCACCTTTAGTGAGCGGTGTAGTCGTGAAAAGCTACTTTTCACTTGGCGATTATGCAGAAAAAGGTAAAAGGATGGTAGATATACGTTCGGTCGAATTGAGTTCTTTGCAATCGGAACTTGCCGTGGCTCGACAGAATCTTAAAGGTGTGGAGTCCTTGCACGGGAGCGGGATGGCAACCGATAAAGAGCTTGTCGAAGCTCGTTCGACAGTCGGGAAGTTGCAGTCAGATTTTGTTCTTTATGGCGAAAATCAGGATAACGGCGTCTTTTCCGTAAAAGCCCCGATGAGCGGCTATGTAATCGGGAAATACTGCAATCCGGGAACCTCTTTCCCGGAAAGTGGCGGACCGCTGTTTTCGATGGCCGATTTATCGACAGTGTGGGTTGTAGCGAATGTCTATGCCGGAAATTTGCAATTTGTACACGAGGGGCAATGCGTTGAAATTACATCCGTGGCCTATCCAGCAGAGGTTTTCAAGGGTAAGATAGATTTCCTCTCACAGGTTTTCGACTCCGAGGACAAAGCATTGAAGGTGCGAATCACATTGCCTAACCCGGCATTGAAGCTTAAACCGGAAATGCCTGTGGTGGTAAAATTGTTCAATGATTCGAATTTGGAACTGGTAGCGGTTCCGAGCAGTGCGGTGATTTTCGACAATAACGGTTACTATGTAGTTGTTGGCGATAAGACTTTCGGGATTCGGAAGATCACCCCTTTCGCCCGGCATAATGACTTTACCTATATTACCGAAGGAATTAAGGCGGGTGAAGAGGTCGTTATAAAGAACCAACTGCTGATGTATAACGAAATAAAAGGGAAGTAACGATGCATAAGTTCATAGAAAACATCATAGGATTTTCCCTTAAGAATCATGTGTTTATCCTTTTTATGACGGGAGTTCTGTTTGTGGCGGGAATTGCCTGCTACCAGAATACTCCCATTGAGGCTTATCCCGATGTGACCAATACGCGGGCGAAAATCATTGCCCAATGGCCCGGACGCAGTGCCGAAGAGGTAGAGAAGTTCGTTACGCTTCCCATAATGCAACAGCTTAATACCATTCCTCGGAAAACGGATGTGCGCTCCACATCCTTATTCGGGCTGGCGGTTGTCAATGTACTATTTGAGGACGGTGTAGATGATTTTTATGCTCAGCAGTATGCTTCGAACCGTATACAGGAGTTGAGCCTGCCGGATGGCGTGGAACTTTCGATTGAACCGCCGAGTGGAGCCACCGGGGAAATCTTCAGGTACATACTTAAGAGTGACCTGCCCATCCGCGAGGTTTCGGCCGTTAACGACTGGGTAGTGCAACGGGAGCTTTTGGCTGTGCCGGGCATTGCAACGATTGCTACTTTCGGCGGAGAGGAGAAAATGTACGAAATTCGTGTAAATCCGGTGGAACTTGCCAATTACGATATTTCTCCTCTTGATGTTTATGAGGCTGTAGGGAGAAGTAATATCAATGTGGGCGGCGATGTAATACAGAAGGGGGCGCAAGCCTATGTGGTCCGTGGTTTGGGACTATTGGAAAGCGTTGAGGATATTGAAAACCTATTGATTACCACCAAAGGCAGTTCGCCGATTCGGGTTAAAGAAGTTGCCACGGTATCCGTATCTGCAAAACCGCGTCAAGGGCAGGTTGGGCTCAATTACGATGACGATGTGGTACAAGGCATCGTGATAATGCTCCGTGGTGAGAATCCGAGCGAAGTCATCACGCGTCTTAAGGATAAAATCACAGAACTTAACGACAGAATTTTGCCTGAGGATATAAAGATAGTGCCCTTTATGGACAGAACTCGGCTTGTCGATGCTACTGTGCACACTGTAATCGGAAATATGCTGGAGGGAGTTCTACTTGTGTCATTTATCGTGTTCTTGTTTCTATTCAACTGGCGTACCACGGTTATTGTGGCTTCGGTCATCCCTCTGTCGTTTCTTTTTGCAATTACGATGCTTCGGATACAAGGGCTGCCCGCCAATCTGATTTCGATGGGGGCTTTGGATTTCGGGCTGTTGCTGGAGGGTACGTTGGTGATAACAGAGGTGGTTTTCGTTGCGCTCCTGCAAAAATCGCAGGAGAGGGGAAAGTATTTCGGCCGTTATGCCAAAAGCGGGCTTATAAAGAAGAGTGCCGGTTCGGTTGCTTCTCATATTTTCTTTGCCCAGATTATTCTGGTGGTGGCGCTGTTTCCTATTTTCTCGTTTCAGAAAGTGGAAGGAAAGATGTTTTCTCCGCTGGCTTTTACGCTTGGGTATGCTCTTCTCGGCTCTTTGCTATTGTCGCTTACTTATGTCCCTGTTATGTGCAAGGTGTTGTTTTCAAGACCGATAAGAGAGAGGAACAACAAGGCTGCAAAGGCATTGGAGGGATGGCTCATTTCGTTTTATTACTTCACTAAGCGTCATAGGAAAGCAACCGTTGTCGCATTCGTACTTTTATTCGGTATCTCCCTGTTTCGGTTTATGTTTTGGGGCACGGAATTTATTCCGAGTATGAACGAGGGAGCGGTTTATGTTCGCGCCACTTTGCCTAACAGTGTCAATCTCGAAGAGAGCGTGCGGCTAACCAAAGAGATGAAAGCCAAACTGCAAAGTTTTGAGGAAGTGGATTTTATTCTTACACAGACAGGGCGTCCCAATGATGGAACAGATGCAACGGGCTTTTTCAACATTGAGTTTCACGCCGAGCTCAAACCCGAATCCGAATGGAAGCGCAAGATGTCCAAAGAGAATCTGATTGAGCAGATGCAAGATTCTTTGGCTGTTTATCCGGGAATTATTTTTGCTTTTTCGCAGCCTATTCAGGACAATGTAGAAGAGTATGTTGCCGGAGTAAAAAGTGCGTTGGTCATTAAAATCTTCGGTAATGATCTGTATACATTGGAGGCTGCTGCCGATAGTGTTGCCGGAGTCATTAAAGGTGTCCGAGGGGTGGAGGATGTAAATGTATTCCGCTCAATCGGTCTGCCGGAATTGCAGATTAAACCCCTTGAGTCGAAAATGGCCCAATATGCCGTGTCTATGGCAGATGCCCAGGCGGTTATCGAAATGGCTATCGGTGGGAAAGCTGCAACTGTGTTTTACGAAAATGAGCGTACCTTTGACGTGATGCTCCGTTTTGAACAGCAGTTCCGCAACGATGAGCAGAAAATAGGTGATATTCTTATTCCGACAATGGATGGCAAGCAGGTTCCCCTCAAGGAAATTGCGGACATTAAGTTTGTGACGGGACCTGCGTTTATTTATCGTGAAGGAAGCAGGCGGTATGTGGGGATAGGTTTTTCCATTCGGGACAGGGACCTCGGGTCGACCATAGATGAGGCGCAAGCCAAAGTTGAAAGGTTGGTGCATTTGCCTGAAGGCAGCAAGATACAATGGGCAGGTGAATTTGAAAGCCAGCAGCGAGCCACCAAACGTCTTGCAGTAGTTGTTCCGGCCGTTTTGCTTTTGATTCTCTTTTTATTGTATATGAACTTCGGCACAGTCAAAGATACGCTGATTGCCGCAAGCACTATGCCCTATGCTTTTATCGGGGGATTTATTTCGCTTTGGGTGGCAGGCATTCCGTTCGGTATTTCGGCGGGTATTGGGTTTATCATCTTGTTTGGAATAGTGTCTATCAATTCTATTTTGCTCACGGCACTGATGAAATCGCTTTTGCAGCAAAGCCGCAATATAGGTTTTGCAATAGATGAGGCCGTACGCATCCGTCTTCGTGCTGTGCTGATGATTTCATTAATGGGTTCTGCCGGATTGCTTCCTGCCGCTCTCTCCACAGGAATGGGTTCGGAAGTGCAAAAGCCGTTGGCAGTGATGATTGTAGGCGGCATCCTGATATGTTTTGTGCTTTCGTTTACTGTTTTGCCTCAGGTTTTTTACTTTGCGTACAGTAAAAGTAAGATAAACGGCAACAGGTGATTTTTAGGTATCAGGCAGAAGAATTGCAGGATTTATTCGTTTCTTGTGGATTTATCATTATCTTTGACTGCGAATGCTAATGCGTTAAACAGCCGTTGCCCTTTCGTCAGACAACTGTGTAACGAAAGGGCAACATCTGTTTAACGCAAGGGTGACATCTGTCTGACGGATTACGGTTGGCGGTGCGGTATCTTGCTATTTATGAACGTATTGGCTGATAGTGCCAATCTAATACCTTATTACATATGAGTGCTTACTATGATTTGTATCAGACTCCCGACCCTTTGGGCGAGAACCGCAACGAGCCCCGTCTGCATGCCCGTATCCTGCCACGGGGAACAATCTCCGCCGATAAATTCCGTGAGTTGGTGGCTAAGGCCACCGGTTTCAGTCCCGCCATTCTCGACGGAACTTTGCAGGCTGTTACGGACGAACTATACAGTTGGCTGTCCGAGGGTTGGACGGTGGAAGTGGGCGAGTTGGGCTATTTCTCCGTATCGCTGAAATGCGACCGTCAGGTTACCGACAAGAAAGAAATCCGTTCGCCGTCGGTACATTTTCAGAATGTGAACCTGCGTCTCGGGAGCAAATTCCGTAACCGTTTCAATACGATGGAGCTGGAACGCAAAGCGTCACCATACGTATCCCGTTCCGTGATGGGCGAGGAGGAGAGGAAAGAAAAACTATTGCTGCATTTGGATAAATACGGATGCATCACACGGGCGGATTATGAATCGATAACGGGTTTGGTGAAGCATCGGGCGGTGTCCGACCTGAACCGATACCTTGCGGAGGGGATGATACGTAAGTATGGTAGCGGCAAAACGGTGGTCTATTTGAAACCTTGATATCGGGAGAGAGACTTTTTTATAGGTGATTTGTCCCTACCTTTGGGCATGAAAACCAAATTTATGGAAAATACGCTTAAAGCCTGGCTTTTATCTTTTCTTCATTTATTCTTTCCCCGGCAGTGTGTTGTGTGCGGCACACCTCTGCAGGAAGGGGAGGAGGCTATTTGTCTGAAATGCAATATGGATTTGCCCCGTACGGATTATCATCTTTGTGCGGATAATCCGGTGGAACGTATGTTCTGGGGAAAAATTCCTTTGGAACGCGCTACCTCTTACTTCTTTTATCATAAGGGCAGTGATTTCCGCCGGATACTGCATCAATTGAAATATGGCGGCCGTAAGGACTTGGGAGAGACAATGGGGCGTTTTATGGCAGCGGAATTGACTGTTTCGGAGTTCTTTTGCGATGTGGATGTCATAGTTCCCGTTCCTTTGCATCCCCGCAAGCAGCGGATGCGCGGATATAACCAGAGCGAATGTGTGGCCAAAGGGGTTGCGGCGGTTACGGGTATTCCTTTGGATGCTGCTTCCGTAGTGCGCAAGAAACATACGGAAGCGCAGGTAAGGAAATCTGCCTATGAACGGTGGAAGAATGTGAACGGCATCTTTCATCTTCGCTATCCCGAACGTTTTGTCGGAAAGCATATCTTGTTGGTGGACGACGTACTGACTACCGGAGCTACCATTACTACGTGTGCCGATGTGTTTCGGGACGTAGAAGGTGTACGTATCAGCGTGCTGACGCTTGCTGTTGCGAATTTTTGATAAATTCCGGTATTTCGGAAGAACGGGAAGCTTCCGGATATGTATTAAAGTTTGTAATCTGTGTACTTTTTTAACAGAATAGTCGTTTGAACTAATTTGTTCTTTAGGCATTTATATGGCTCACTTTTAAAGTAGAAACTATATGAATAAAACGGGTCAATGTAAAAACCTGAGGGGTAATATTTGTAAAAATCCTATCTTTGCATAAAACTAACTCAGAAATCTTATGGACAACAACGGCTACCGTCTCCTTCTTCCTGAAGGGACATTGGATTATTTCATCATCTCGGACGTAAAGGAAAGCGCATCGGAAATAGTGATTTATTTAGAAGAAAAGAATGAAGTTCCTAAAGAATACGCAGGAATGAAAGTTGAGAGCAAGGGTTTTTACGAACCTGTTGTGGTTCAGGATTTCCCCATACGCGGCAAGAAGCTTTTTCTGAACGTGCGCCGGCGCAGGTGGGTTGTCAAGGATGAGAACCGTTACGTGAGCCGTGACTGGAAACTGGTTGCCGGTGGTAGCCGTATGACGCATGAATTTGCGTCTTTTTTAAAAGAATTATATTGATAAGCTGCCGGTGGGCTGCAGGCTGTTGGGAACGCTGTTCGGGGTCGACGGGGAACTGCTCGAGCGGCAATACCGGAATCACCTGAGCGGTTATCTCTGTTGGGAGCAGCTTCCTCATGCCGAAGAATGGCTTCTTTTCGAGAAGAACATCGGTGTTTATGTGGGACTGGATGAAGTCTGCCTTTCCCGCGGAGAATTATATACCGTGTTGATAAACAAGGAGAGAAAAGGCCGTTCGGGCAGTCTTATCGCCGTTGTGAAAGGAACAGATGTAAAGACCGTGACCTCCGTACTGCTCCGTCTTTCCCGCCGCAGACGCTTTCAGGTCAGGGAGATAACCATGGATATGGCTCCGAACATGGAGCAGATCGCCCGCCTCTGTTTTCCCGCCGCACGCCGCGTCACAGACCGTTTCCATGTGCAGAAACTCGCTTATGAGGCGGTTCAGGATATGCGCGTTAAAGCACGTTGGGAGGCTTTGGACGAAGAATCTGTTCAGATCGCCCATGCCAAAGCCTGCGGGAAGATATATCATGCGCCGGTCTTTGAAAACGGTGATTCACGCAAACAGCTTCTTTCGAGAAGCATTTACCTGTTATATAAGAAGGAATCCTTGTGGACGGAATCACAGCGCGTACGCGCCGGCATCCTGTTCCGGGAGTATCCCGATATTAAGAAAGCATACTACCTCTCCATGAGGCTCGGACTGATATACCACCAATGCAGGTACAAGGATGCGGCATTGACGCATCTTGCCCGCTGGTATGACGAGGTGGAAAAATCAGGGTTTCTTGCTTTCGGAAGAGTGGCACGTTCCGTACAGATGCATTACCGGGAAATAATCAACTTCTTTGACAGACGTTCAACAAACGCTGCTTCCGAATCGTTCAATGCAAAAATAAAGGAGTTCCGCACACAATTCAGAGGAGTAAAGGACAGAGCTTTCTTCCTGTTCAGACTGGCGAAAATTTATGCATAAGCTATGAATCCCTCAGGTTTTTACGTTGACCCCTCCTCTGGAGGAAATGGGATATCCAACAAAAAAAGGTCCGCCGTAATGACGAACCTTTTTGCTCTTCCTCTTGGACTTGAACCAAGGACCCTCTGATTAACAGTCAGATGCTCTAACCGACTGAGCTAAGGAAGAATGTTGCATTTAAGTTTTTCTTTCGCTCTTCCTCTTGGACTTGAACCAAGGACCCTCTGATTAACAGTCAGATGCTCTAACCGACTGAGCTAAGGAAGAATGTTGTTTTTTCTCAAATGCGCTGCAAAAGTAATAGGATATTTTGAAATATGCAATATCTTTGCAAAAAAAATATCAGAAATGGATAAAATAATTGGATTGGGAAACGCATTGGTCGATGTGTTAGCAACCCTTGACAGTGATGAAATCTTAACTAAAATGGACTTGCCCAAGGGCAGTATGACGCTTATAGATGAAGATAAGTTACTGAAAATCAATGAAGAATTTAGCCGTATGAAAACTCATTTGGCTACCGGTGGCTCTGCCGGAAATGCAATCCGTGGCATGGCGCAGCTTGGAGCGGGAACCGGGTTCATCGGAAAGATAAATAATGATTCTTATGGTAACTTTTTTCGGGAAAGTTTGCTGAAGCATGGAACGGAAGCTGATTTATTAGTTTCAGATACATTGCCTTCGGGAGTGGCGTCTACTTTTATATCTCCGGACGGAGAGCGCACGTTCGGCACATATTTGGGAGCAGCGTCTACGTTGAAAGCGGAAGAACTGTCGCTGGAGATGTTCAAGGGATATACTTATCTGTTTATAGAGGGTTATCTGGTACAGGAACACGATATGATTCTCCGGGCTATTGAGTTGGCCAAAGAAGCCGGTTTGCAGGTTTGTCTGGATATGGCAAGTTATAACATCGTGGCAGGCGACCATGAGTTCTTCTCTTTGCTGGTAAATAAATATGTGGATATTGTTTTTGCCAATGAGGAAGAGGCGAAGGCGTTTACCGGTAAAGAACCTGAGGAAGCGTTGGATATTATCGCTAAAATGTGTAGCATTGCCATTGTAAAGGTGGGAGCGCGCGGCTCGCTGATTCGTAAGGGAACGGAAGAAGTACGTGTTGAGGCTGTGCCGGTGGCGAAAGTGGTTGATACTACCGGTGCCGGAGATTTTTTTGCGGCAGGTTTTCTATATGGGCTGACTTGCGGATATTCTTTGGAAAAGTGCGGAAAAATAGGTGCTATCCTGTCGGGTGAGGTAATACAGGTGATTGGAACGGAACTGCCGGATTCAAAGTGGGAGAAGATAAAGGAAGATATAATAATGATAAATTAGAATATATGAAATATTTAAAGATACGTTGGATAGCTGTCCTATTGGTAGCAGTAGGTACAAGTTTCTTTTTTGGGTTTAAGAGTGGAGACAACCGTAGTTTTCAGGTAGCAAAGAATTTGGATATATTCAATTCTATAGTAAAGGAATTGGATATGTTTTATGTGGATACGATAGACCCGAACAAGACTATCCGTACCGGCATCGAATCCATGCTGTATTCACTTGACCCCTATACGCAATATTTTCCGGAAGACGACCAAAGCGAACTGGAACAGATGTTGAAGAATACGTATGGCGGTATCGGCTCTATCATAACCTGGAATACCAAACTGAAGCGTTCCATGATAGCCGAACCTTACGAACATATGCCGGCGGCTACCGTAGGCCTGAAGGCAGGCGATATTCTTATGGAAATCGACGGCAAGGACCTTGCAGGAAAAAATAATCAGGAAGTTAGCGAGATGCTTCGCGGGCAGGTAGGCACGAGCTTCAAACTGAAGGTGCAACGTCCCGGAACGGAACAGCCGTTGGAATTCGATATCGTTCGTCGTTCTATCCAGTTGCCTTTTATTCCTTATTATGCAATGTTGGATAACAACATCGGTTATATCAACCTGAGCACTTTCTCCGGTAATCCTTCCAAAGAGTTCAAGCAGGCATTTCTTGATTTGAAAAAGCAGGGAATAACTTCTTTGGTTATCGACCTGCGTAATAACGGCGGCGGTTTGCTGGACGAAGCCGTGGAAATAGCCAACTTCTTCCTGCCGCGCGGCAAAACACTGGTGACAACGAAAGGAAAGACCAAACAGGCAAGCAATACGTACAAGACGTTGCGTGAGCCGCTGGATTTGGAAATTCCGCTGGCTGTGCTGGTGAATAGTGCAACAGCTTCTGCATCGGAAATCCTGGCAGGTGCATTGCAGGATTATGACCGTGCAGTAGTGGTGGGTAACCGTACATTTGGAAAAGGGCTTGTGCAGACCACCCGTCCGCTGCCTTATGGAGGCACAATGAAACTGACAACTTCCAAATACTATATTCCGAGCGGCCGTTGCGTGCAGGCTATCGACTACAAACACCGCAATGAGGACGGCAGCGTAGGACGTATTCCGGATAGCTTGACTACCGTATTCCATACTGCTGCCGGACGTGAGGTACGTGACGGTGGCGGAGTTACTCCCGATATTACCGTCAAGCAGGATAAGTTGCCTAATATCCTGTTCTACTTGGTGAATGACAACTTGATATTTAATTACGCTACGGAGTATTGTTTGAAGCACCCCACGATTCCGGCTCCTAAAGATTTTAAGATAACGGATGCCGACTATGCCGACTTTAAGGCGATGGTACAGAAAGCAGATTTCAAGTACGACCAGCAGACTGAGAAGATTTTGAAGAACTTGAAAGAAATGGCGGAGTTTGAAGGATACCTGACGGATGCGTCCGACGAATTCAAGGCTTTGGAGAAAAAGCTATCTCATAACCTGGAGCGTGACCTCGACCACTTCTCAAAGGATATAAAGGAGATGATTGCAGTGGAAATTATCAAACGTTATTACTATCAGCGTGGAAGTATCATCCAACAGTTGAAAGATGATAAGGACCTGAAAGAGGCTGTCGGGATATTGACTGCTCCGGAAAAATATAAAGAAATGCTCAGTGTCCCGCCGGTTAAGCCGGATGAAGGCAAAAAGGAAAAATAAAAAATAAAAAAACATCATCATAATCTTTATTTAAACCGAAATAGTCCGCTATTTCGGTTTTTTAGTTTCTATCTCGTTTTTGTCCCGTTGTGCGTATGTGTGTAATCCTCTATTTTTGTAAAAATAGAACGAAATAAGCGTTAAGGGGAGTTCCCTTTAGTGCTCCTGCGCTTTCCTAAAATTACTGGTATGCTGAACGAAGGAGCCATAAGCAAAACACAGACAAATTATGATGAAAAAACTGTTTTGGTTGGTGCTGTCAACCGTGATTTTGACAGGACAAAGTATTTTTGCTCAAGAAGCTGATTCCGAAGTCCAATCTTCTCAAAGAGAGGATTCTTTACTGCAAGTGGTAAATGAACTCTCCGACAGAGTACAGAAAACCGAAGATGCGGCACGAAATGAGAGAATATGGAAAAAAAGAGCCAAGTATTTTAATATCGGTTATATTACAAACCAAACGTTGACGGATAAAGTAGATGCCGAAGCGGAATGGAAAAGTGATTTCGGTGTTTCTCTGACTTTCGGAAAAACGTATTACCTGCATAAGAAGCCGTTGCTGAATATGATTAAGTTCGGTATTGACGCAACATGGTTTGAACTTTCGTATGCCAAGTATTCCGAACCGGACGTCTTTGCGGAAGGAGGTTCGTACACACGTGCTTATAATGATTATAGCAGTGGTTATGAAGACTATTACGAGGAAGATTTTGATTTGGGTATTCATCAGATAGATGCGTCTATGCACGTAGGTCCCTCCGTCACAGTCAATCCGGTAGGCGATTTGAAAGTGGCTGCCTATTTCCATTATGTGCCTACTTATTCTATGGTGGTCATCGATGACAGCTTCGGACACGGATATGTTTCCAATTTTGCGTTTGGTGCTTCTGTTGCCTATAAAGCAATTTCGGTCGGTATAGAGCATCGTTGGGCGAAGAAAGCTACTTATAACGGACTTTCTTTTGATGAGGAAGGTATGGATTATGATGCTCCGGACTTTGAGGATGTAATTGAAAGTGACAAGTGGAAGATGAAGTCAAAATCCTTCCGTGTATTTTTGAGTTTCAGATATTAGGATTCATCACAAAAAAAAGCACAGGGTCTCACAGCTTTGGGGAATCCGGTAAGCATTACCCGCATCCGGAACAAAAGAAAACTCTGTGAGACTCTGCGCTTTTTTTGTGGTGAAGAATAAGAAACCTACCGCTCGGTATAATCTCCGTTCTTTCTGATAAGTTCAATCAGCTTTTCTACGGCTTCCTCTTCGGGGATATTCTTTTCGATACACTCCTTTTTCTTATACAGGCTGATTTTGCCCCGTCCTGCACCTACATATCCGTAATCGGCATCGGCCATTTCACCGGGACCGTTGACTATGCAACCCATGATTCCGATTTTGAGTCCTTTCAGGTGTGATGTAGCTTGCTTGATGCGGGCAATGGTGCTTTCGAGGTCGTAGAGCGTACGGCCGCACCCCGGACAGGATATGTATTCGGTTTTGCTGGTACGGATGCGTCCTGCCTGCAGGATACCGAAAGCCGTGGTGTCTACAACCTTGTCGTCTATCGCCTTATCGCCTTCCTTGCCGGTTTGGTTGAAAAGGAAAATACCGTCGCAGAGCCCGTCGATGATGAGTGCTCCCATATCAGCAGCCGATTTGATTTGCAGATTTTCAGTTTCAGTCTCAGCGTAATGCTGGAAGAAGACAAGTGGATTCTTTAATCCTTCATTCATCAGTTGGTGCGCCAATGCACGGTATTCACCCAGTCTGTTGGGATGGTTGCTTTGTGCGACAAGTACCACTTCCGGGTGGTATTTCAGTCCGGCAATTACTTCGTCGTTCAATCCCATATAGGTGATAAACAGAAATTTCAGTGATGCGCTGCATCCGCTGATAAACGGCAGCTGTTCGCCTTTAAATGCAGGCCATGTGTTGGCTTGTCCTTCCCAAAGGTCGGCATCGATAATGTATTGTATGCCTTCGGTGGGAGATTCGGGCAGTTGACGGCCCACGTATACATAGTCGGGCATAAACTGCGGATTGAAATCCATATTGCCGTCCAAGCGTGCGGCAACGACAACGGGAAGGTTTTCTCCGCCTATATTGCGCACGGCTGTCGTGGCTCTGCGTTCAGGAGACAAGTACTGGAATTCGGGAGCTACAGCACCCGGTATGTAAGGGTGGTTACGGCGTTGTACAATATAGTCCGTCAATTTCCGGGCAACAGGAATTTCTGCTTCGGGAGCTTCACTTAAAGATACGCGGATGGTATCACCCAACCCGTCTGCCAGCAAAGCACCTATGCCTAAGGCCGATTTGATGCGTCCGTCCTCACCGTCACCGGCTTCCGTCACACCGAGGTGCAAGGGGAAGTGTATCCCTTCTTTCTCCATGATGTGGGCAAGCAAACGTACGGTTTTCACCATGATTACCGTATTGGATGCTTTGATGGAAATGACTACGTCCATGAATTGCTCCGCAACGCAGATTCTCAGAAACTCCATGCACGATTCTACCATGCCTTCGGGAGTGTCTCCGTAGCGCGACATGATACGGTCGGATAACGAGCCGTGGTTCACACCGATACGGATAGCCGTGTGATTGGCCTTGCAGATATTCAGAAACGGGACGAAACGGTCGCGTATCTTCCGGAGTTCCTGTGCATATTCTTCATCGGTATACTCCAGATGCTTGAAAGTACGTGCGGAGTCTACGTAGTTGCCCGGGTTGATACGGACTTTTTCCGCATACTGCGCTGCCACATCTGCTACTTTCGGGTTGAAATGCACATCGGCCACCAATGGGGTCATGTAGCCGTCCTGACGTAAGGCTGCGTTGATATTCATCAGGTTTTCTGCTTCTTTGACACCTTGAGTGGTAAGACGTACGTATTCTCCACCGGCATCCACAATACGTTTGGCCTGTGCTACACACGCATCGGTATCTTGCGTGGAAGTGTTGGTCATACTTTGTATGCGGATAGGATTGGAGCCGCCCATAGGGGTGGCTCCGATATTCACTTCTGATGTTTCCCGTCGGGAATAATTGAATATATCCACGTTATTAGTGATTAATGGTCAGTGATTATCAATCACTTCTTTCAGTTTGTTTTATACTCGTATTTAACTTCTTTCAGGTCTTCGTTTGCTTTCACGATTTTCTTTTTCAGACCTTCTTTATAAGCAGTAAAGGCTTCTGCCAGTTCCTTGTCGCTCAATGCAAGCATTTGTACGGCAAGAATAGCTGCGTTCATTGCTCCGTTGATGGCTACGGTGGCCACAGGGATGCCCGGAGGCATCTGAATGATGGAATAAAGCGCATCCACTCCATCGAGTACGGAGCCTTTTATGGGCACGCCGATTACAGGCAGTGTGGTATTGGCTGCAATAACGCCGGGCAGGGCTGCTGCCATGCCGGCTGCCGCGATAATAACTTTAATTCCGCGTTTACGTGCCCCTTTGGCAAATTCTTCTACTGCTTCCGGAGTACGGTGGGCGGAGAGGGCGTTCATTTCGAACGGTACATGCAAATCGTTGAGCAACTGTGCGGCCTTTTCCATGACAGGAAGGTCGGAAGTACTGCCCATGATGATACTAACAATTGGAGACATATTATTTAAATTAGTGGTTAGTGATTAGCGTTTAGTGATTAGTGTTTAGTGATTAGGGGATTGATGAGAAAAGATTTTAAAACAAATTATTACTGCTAATTATTACTGCTAATCATTACTCCTAATTACTAAACACTAATCACTAAACGCTAATTATTAATCAGTGCTTTGTATGCTTCTGCATCCAGCAGTCTGCCGAAATCTGCATCGGCAGCGGGTTTGATTTTGATGAGCCAGCCTTCGCCATACGGGTCTTTGTTAACCAGTTCGGGCTGCTCTTCCAATGCTTCGTTTTGTTCCAGCACTTCTCCGGCAACGGGCAGGAAAAGGTCGGAAATGGTTTTTACTACTTCGATGGTGCCGAATACTTCATCGGCTGCCAATGTTTCGCCTACGGTTTGGATGTCGACAAATACGATATCTCCCAATTGTTCTTGGGCGTAATCGGTAATTCCTACATAAGCTACATCTCCTTCGAGACGAATCCATTCATGTTCTTTCGTGTACTTTACATCATTAGGAAAATTCATAATCGTTAGTTTTAAGAGTTAATATTTGATATTTAAAATAAGAATATGCTGAATAGACGGAATAACAGTTTGCTGAGCGGATGAAGTACCAGCAAGGTACAAATCAGTCCTACGGCAAATCCGCCCATTACCTCACCGAGCGTATGGTGTTGCAGGATAATCCGTGCCGTGCCCAATACGCCTGCTACGAGAATGAATATACACAGCCAGCCCACCGGATTGTATCCGAACAGGGCACTGAAAGCAACCAGCCCACCTATTATGGCACCGGCTCCCGCCATGTGTTCGCTGAGTTTCCATTTCAGGTTGACAATGACACAGATAATCATCACGATAAGAGAGGCAAAGATAATTCCTGTCATATACCAGGGAATGTTCAGCCGGTGCATCATGAGCAGGCAGAACACATAGGAAGTGATAGTCAGGATGAAAGGCACATATCTCCGTTTCCGTTCCGTTAAATCCTCAGGAGTGAATCCGTTGATTTTGCGAAAGAGGAAAATGGTCAGTGTGGGCATAAGGATTGTAAAACAATATACCACGCCCAATACAATCAACTTGTATTGCAGGGGCATGATTCGCAGGTATGAGAATACGAACAGAATCAGAAATGCCATGAAAGGTATGGAGAATGGTGTAAATATCATCGAAATTACCCTGGCTGTCCTGATAAGGTTTTTATCTGCTATAATATGTTGTTCTATTGCCATTTTTTTATTTTTGCATTATCACTCTACCGTTTGGATTGCCTTGTGCCGTTTCTATTTTCTCAGCCTTGCTACCGGAATGTTTAATTGCTGGCGGTATTTGGCTACGGTGCGGCGGGCAATGGGGTATCCTTTCTTTTTCAATATCTCGGTCAGTTCGTCATCGGTATAGGGTTTCTTCCTGTCCTCGTTGTCGATGCATTCCTTGAGTATTTTCCGTATCTCCCGGACTGACATTTCTTCGCCGTCTTCCGTAACATATCCATCGTTAAAGAAGAACTTCAGCGGGTAGATGCCGTAGTTGGTTTGTACATATTTGCTGTTGCTGACGCGGGAGATGGTTGAGATGTCGAGTCCTGTGCGCTCGGCAACGTCTTTCAATATCATAGGGCGAAGCAATGACTCGTCACCGTCGAGAAAGAAAGGGCGTTGCAGGTCGATGATGGCCTGCATGGTAGTCATCAGGGTATTCTGCCGTTGCTTGACGGCATCGATAAATCCCTGAGCTGCATCCATTTTCTGTTTCAGGAACATCATGGCCTCTTTGGATTCCTTGGACTGGTTTGCCTTGTTCTTGGTGTGTTCCTCTACCATTTCGGTGAAATCGCGGCTCATGCGCAGTTCGGGAACATTCCGGTTGTTGAGCGACAGGTTGATAGTGCCGTCGTCATAGGTATCCACAATAAAATCGGGTACGATTTGTTGCAGGTTCTTGCCGATAGCTTCACCCAAAGACGCTCCCGGACGCGGATTCAGTTTGCAGATTTCTTTTATGGCTTGCTGGAAAGCATCTTCTTCCAGCCCGAGTTTCTGTTGTATTTTGTCCCAATGCTTACGGGTGAAATCCTCGTAGCATTCGGAAATGATTGCTTCTTCAATATAAAGAATCGGATTGGGAGTGAAGTGCTGCTGTTCTATCTTGCGCCGTATCTGGATGAGAAGGCATTCCTGCAAGTTGCGGGCTCCCAATCCGGCAGGGTCGAAATCCTGAATGATTCTCAATGCTTCTTCCAGTTCTCCGGTAGTGGCTTCGATGCCGGCATAAATGGCAAGCTCATCGCTGATGCTGTCCAGTGATTTGCGCAGCAGCCCGTCGTCGTCCAATGAGCCGATGAGATATTCGGCCAATTCACGCTGGTGTTCGGTAAGGTTGCGCTCACCCAGCTGTTCTTTCAGGGTTTCATAGAAGGAAGTCGTATCGGAGAAAGGTATCTCTTCGGCTTGTTCTCCCTTGCTGTGGTTGTTTTCCTGTAATTTATAGTCGGGTATGTCATCCTCGTTGAGATAGTCGCTCAGAGAATCGTAATCGGTATCTCCACCATCTTCTGCATTGGAGTCTGCATCGGGGGTATTGGAATATTCATCGCCGGATGTATCATCTTTTCCCTCTTCCAGTGCCGGATTTTCCAGAAGTTCGGCACGTACGCGGTCTTCCAGCTCTATTGCCGGAAGTTCCAACAGCTTTACTACCAGAATCTGTTGTGGTGACAGCGTCTGTATCTGCTGCTGCGCTTGGGTTTGTATCTGTCGGGAGCCTTGTGCCATAAGTTACATTATTTATCCGCTGCAAAGATAAGTTTTATCTTCGCACTTTTTGCAAAAATAGTGAATAGTTCGGGAACGAAAAATCTTCTTCTGTTATATTTAACAAGAAAGCTGCGGTTCGGTTGTTTTTTCTTGTTGGGTTGTAAGTCTGTATTTCCTGATTTTCCTTATCCTTTCAAATATTCTCTTTATCTTTGTGGTATAACAACTAAAACTATGAACATTATGTTTGCTAAAGAAACGTATATACAGCGTCGGGCCCTGTTGAAGAAAAATATAGGCTCAGGAGTGTTGCTGTTTTTGGGTAATGACGAACAAGGACTGCATTATGAGGACAATACTTTCCGTTATCGTCAGGATTCTACCTTCTTGTATTATTTCGGTTTGTCGTTTGCCGGTTTGTCGGCGATTATCGATATTGATGAGGACAAGGAGATTATATTTGGCGATGAACTTACGATTGACCATATCGTATGGATGGGAACGCAGCCTACCCTGAAAGAGAAAAGCGGGCGTGTGGGCATAACGGAAGTAATGCCTTCTGCCGAAATCATGAACTATCTGCATAAAGCAGTGCGCAAGGGACAGACAGTGCATTACCTGCCTCCCTACAGGGCGGAGCATAAATTGAAACTGATGGAGTGGTTGGGCATTCCGCCTGCACGCCAGGAAGGTTCTGTTCCATTTATCCGTGCAATTGTGGCACAACGCAGTTATAAGTCTGCCGAAGAAGTAGAAGAGATAGAAAAGGCATGTAATGTGACGGCTGATATGCACATTACGGCTATGAAAGTACTTCGTCCGGGTATGTACGAATACGAAGTCGTAGCAGAAATGAACCGGGTGGCCGAATCCAATAATTGCGAGCTTTCTTTTGCAACGATTGCCACTGTCAACGGACAGACTTTGCACAATCATTATCATGGCAATAAGGTGAAGCCGGGAGATTTATTCCTGATTGATGCCGGTGCGGAAGTGGAGTCGGGTTATGCGGGCGATATGTCCTCTACCGTTCCTGCCGATAAAACGTTTACCCCTCGTCAGCGGGCTGTTTATGAAATTCAGAATGCAATGCATCTGGAGGCTGTCAAAGCGCTTCGTCCGGGTATTCCTTATATGGATGTTTACGACCTTTCCGCCCGCGTAATGGTAGAGGGCATGAAAGAACTCGGTTTGATGAAAGGCAATGCCGAAGATGCTGTACGCGAAGGCGCACATGCCTTGTTCTATCCTCATGGATTGGGGCATATGATGGGGCTGGATGTGCATGATATGGAAAACCTCGGCGAGATTTGGGTTGGTTACAACGGTCAGCCTAAGAGTACGCAGTTCGGTCGTAAGAGCCAGCGTCTTGCCATTCCTCTGGAACCGGGTTTTGTACATACCGTTGAGCCGGGCATTTATTTTATCCCCGAACTGATAGACCTTTGGAAAGGAGAGAAGAAGTTTAAAGACTTCATTAATTATGATAAAGTGGAAGAATACCGTAACTTCGGAGGTATCCGCAATGAAGAAGACTATCTGATAACGGAAACCGGCGCACGCCGTTTAGGCAAAAAGATTCCGCTGACACCGGAAGAAGTGGAAGCGTTGAGATAGTTAAAGATAACTGAGAGTTGAAAATTACCGTGTAGCACAATGGCGGCACTCATTTTCAACTCTCAATTTTTTAATTCTCATTTTTTTAAGTGTGTAGCTCCAATACAAACCGTGTGCCTTTCGCATAGCTACTGTCCAATGTAAGGCTGCCATCCATTTTGGCGGCAATCAGTGCGCAGATGGGTAATCCCAGACCATCGCCCTGTGTCAGGTCTTTTACTTCGGTAAAAGGCTTGAATATGTTTTCGCGCTGTTCTTCGGCGATGCCGCAGCCTGTATCGCTTATGATGAACTGATGTGTATGGGCGCCGCGTTTTTTGAAGTCCAGCCCTATTTTTCCGCCGGCGGGGGTGTATTCGGCCGCGTTTTCAAGCAAATGTAGTAAGATGCGTTCCAGGTGTTCCGGATTAATCTTTATGTTCAGTTTGGGAGCATTGACAATGAGGGATACATCTTCCTGTACTTTGCCGCGTATTTTGTTCATAACGTTTTCACAGAAAGCCGAAATATTCTCTTCTTGCATTTCATACGGTTCTGATAGGCTGTTTTCCAGTTCGGACAGCTCTTGTATGTGAGCGGAGAAAGTACGCAATGCCTGTACGCCGGGCAGCTTCGGGTCGAGAGTGCCCAATGTAGGCTCCATCTGGGCGGAGATATTTTGGATGAATTCGGTCTTCAGTTCATTGTGTTCGTTGGCAATGCCAATTGCTTTCTTTTGTTTGCGTGTCAGTAGGATGAAGCGTAGTAATATGATGGCTCCTGCCACTAATGCTGCCGCTAAAATGGCTGCCAGGACGCAAAGACCGGTGATGATATGCTGTTTGGAGGAAAGAGAGTCGTCTTTTTCCTGAATGATAGTCAGACTTTCATTATATTTCTTTTTCAATGCATTCAATTCTTTCTGTGCAGTGAGTGCTTTAACAGAATCTGTCCAGGTAATGTATTTGTCGTAAGTACGCGCCATTAATTCTGTATCGTTTGCCCGAAGGGCAATGTTTATGAGATTTTGATAGCATTCATCCGCTTTGGCGTAGTTCTTTTGTTGCTTATACTGTTCTATCAGTTTCTTGAAAGCTGTATCTCCCTGCGAATTCATGCCGAAAGTGTAGTAATAGCTGGCTTGGGTATACAGAAAGTCATTGCTTAGAGAGTCATTTTGGGCAGCTTTGGCTGTTTCTTCCAGTCTGTTTAACTGTTCTTTGGCACGGGTGGGGTTTCTGAGGCTGATGTACATTTGCAGACGTTCTTTGTTGATGCGGAAACGTAAATCAGGAAAGTCCTTTTTGAGTTTTTGTTCGCCGGTTCTCACCAACAGTTCGGCATTGCGCAGCAGTTCGAATGCTTCTTTATAATAATTCTCCCGGTGATAGAGGGCGCTGGCATTTACACCGCATTTTACAGCCTGGGCATAGTTTTCTTGCGTGGCGAAGGCATTGTAAGCCTGTAAAAAGAGATAGCGTGCCTTGATGTATTCTTTCTTTGCCAGATTTTCCTGTGCCTGTTTCATCAGTTCATCAGCGCGGTTTTGTGCAAATGTTTGGGTACACAGGCAAAGGAGAACCGCAAGAAGTATGGGAATGCTTTTTTTCATTATAACCGGATTTGTTTTGTTTGCCTACAAAGTTAAAGTTTTCTTTGTCTGTTGTATGCGGATGTTTGTAATTCCCTGTCAGAATTAACAGAATGTTTGGTATGGCAGGAATTTTTGTCCGGACCGAAGCTGTTTGCCGGTTCCGGACAAAGAGATTGTTTGGGTGTCGGGTTAGTATTTGAAACTACTGCCGCCTAAGAACTCCCTGAGTAGGGATGTCGGCGGAATTTCCTTATCTTGTACCGGAGTGAAGTATTTGATGAACTTCATAAGCCGGTAGGCTTCGGCGTATTCCGGACAGTTGCGCGGTACGCTGGTAAGGATAGGTTCTGCATGGCAACGCAGTACGGCAAATTCAAACAAGAGGGCGGAATTGAACATGACATCGGCATTTTCCTGATAGGGGAATATCCATTTGTCTTCACCGGCACGTACGCTGGGCCAGCGCGAAATGGTTTCTTGTGCTGAATATCCCCGATAGTTGAAGTCGCGGATGATGCGGCGCAACAGGCGGTTGTCCGTAGTAGGAATCCAGTTGTGATCGTCCAGTGAGATGGTGGTCAGTGCAGATACATAAATTTTGTATTTGTTTTCGGCAGGAATCTGCGGAGTGAGCTCCGGATTCAGGGCATGGATTCCTTCCAATATAAGAATGGTGTGCTCGTCAATGCGCAGTTTGTCTCCCTTGTATTCTTTTTTGCCCAATGTGAAGTTGAATCGGGGAAGTTCCACTTCTTCTCCCCGTAGCAAAGCTTGCAATTGATTGTTGAACAGCTCAAGGTCGAGGGCGTAGAGAGATTCGTAGTCATAATTGCCGTTTTCGTCCAGCGGGGTGTCTTCCCTGTCTACAAAATAATTGTCCAGAGAAATGGGGTAGGGGCGCAGGCCGTTGGTCATCAGTTGCACCGAAAGCCGTTTGCTGAAAGTTGTTTTTCCGGACGAAGAAGGGCCGGAGATCAATACGAGCTTTACGCGGTCGCCGTTTTCTCCCCGGTGATAGATTTCATCGGCAATCTGAGCAATCTTTTTCTCCTGAAGGGCTTCTGCTACGTTAATGAGGTCGGTTGCATGTCCGGCTTCGCATGCCAGATTGAAGTCGCCTACATTGCTTAACCCCATGATGTAGTTCCAATGCAGATGTTCCTTGAATACATCAAGCATCTTTTCCTGTTTTACCACTTCTTCCAGTACGGTCGGGTTTTCTTTGTTGGGGATACGCAGCAGCAGACCGTCATAATATTTTACGATGTCGAACAGCTTGATAAAACCTGTGCTGGGCAACAGGTTACCATAATAGTAATCTACCGTATCTCCCAATGTATAATAATAGGTGTATATAGAGCCGGAGGTTTCCAACAGCTTTACCTTATCGTTCATTCCCCGTTCGCTGAATACCCGTACGGCTTCGGTGGTATGGCATTCGGTACGACGGAAAGGGATGTCCTCGGCTATGATTTCCTGCATCCGCTTCTTGATTGCCGACACGTCTTCCAGCTCAATAGGACGTCCGATGCGGAGATTGCAGAAATAGCCCTTGGATACGGGATGCTCTACAAACAGCTTCCCTTCCGGGAACAATTCGCTGACAGCCTTATATAGGATAAAACAAAGTGAGCGGACATACGTACGCATGCCGGAGGAATCCCGTACATCCAGAAATTCCACATCTTTATTATTATATACCCGGAAATTCAGCCCTTCGGAACGGTTATTTACTTTGGCGCTGACCACTTGATAGGGGAAATTAAGATTAAAACCGTAATAAATATCCAAAAGTGAGCTCCC
This sequence comes from Bacteroides stercoris ATCC 43183, assembly GCF_025147325.1. Taxonomy (NCBI): domain Bacteria; kingdom Pseudomonadati; phylum Bacteroidota; class Bacteroidia; order Bacteroidales; family Bacteroidaceae; genus Bacteroides; species Bacteroides stercoris. Next base: position 525,431 of record NZ_CP102262.1, on the reverse strand, counting down.
TATAGGGAATTCTTTATAAATATTATTATTTTTGCAACAAATTTGTAACATATGTTTCATGGTGTCTTTTTTTGAGATTATTAATACGCTAAATATAGGACATTATAACAAATGGTACAATGAAACACTTTAACTAATTAAAGATGGAATATTCTTTTTATGATTTTTTAAAGCTGCTTGGCTCATTGGCATTGTTCCTCTACGGAATGAAAATTATGAGTGAGGGACTTCAAAAATTCGCCGGCGACCGCTTGCGGAAGATTTTAACCGCTATGACGACCAACCGGGTGACCGGCGTTCTGACAGGTGTGCTTATAACAGCGCTTATCCAGTCCTCTTCTGCAACTACGGTTATGGTAGTGAGTTTTGTCAACGCCGGGTTGCTGACCCTGTCACAATCTATAGGTGTTATTATGGGGGCCAATATAGGTACTACTGTTACTGCCTGGATTATTTCAGCATTAGGTTTTAAAGTCGACATAGCTGCTTTTGCCCTTCCTCTCTTAGCCTTTGGCATTCCTCTCCTCTTCTCTCAAAAAAGTAATCGCAAATCCATCGGTGAATTTATTTTCGGTTTCTCTTTCCTGTTTATGGGGCTTTCTTATTTGAAGAACAATGCACCCGATTTGAGCCAGAATCCGGAAATGCTGGCTTTTGTGCAGGATTATACCGATATGGGGTATATATCCGTACTGCTTTTTGTGCTTATAGGAACGGTACTGACCATGATTGTGCAGGCCTCTGCTGCAACGATGGCGATTACGCTTATCATGTGTGCGAATGGCTGGATTAGCTTCGAACTGGGAGCGGCACTTGTTCTGGGTGAGAATATAGGAACAACCATAACTGCCAATCTTGCGGCGCTTACCGGTAATACGCAGGCCAGGAGGGCTGCATTGGCGCATCTGGTATTCAATGTGTTCGGCGTTATATGGGTGTTATGCCTGTTTGTTCCTTTTACGCAGGGAGTATCATGGTTTGTGGAAAATATAATGGGAACCAAAGACCCTGCCGTTGCCGTTTCCTTTAAGCTGTCGGCTTTCCATACTTGTTTCAATATCTGCAATGTGTTGATATTGATATGGTTCGTGAAGTTTATAGAGCGTACGGTCTGCGCCATTATTCCGCAGAAGGAACAGGACGAGGAATACCGTCTGCGCTTTATTACGGGCGGTATGCTTTCTACGGCGGAGCTTTCCATTCTGCAGGCAAGCAAGGAGATTCATCTGTTTGCCGAACGTACGCATCGTATGTTTGGTATGGTACGCGATCTGTTGCATACCGAGAAGGATGACGATTTCAATAAGCTGTTCAGTCGGATAGAAAAGTACGAAAATATTAGCGACAGCATGGAACTGGAGATTGCCAATTATCTGAATCAGGTGTCGGAAGGACGGTTAAGTTCTGAAAGTAAGCTGCAAATCCGGGCCATGTTGCGCGAGGTGACGGAGATAGAAAGTATCGGTGACAGTTGTTATAATCTGGCACGTACCATCAATCGCAAGCGTCAGACCAATCAGGAGTTCACAGAAAAGCAATATGAGCATATCCATTTCATGATGAAGCTGACCGATGATGCTCTCGGGCAGATGATTGTGGTGGTGGAACGTTCGGATCATCAAGGCATTGATGTGAACAAGTCGTTTAATATCGAGAATGAAATCAACAATTATCGCAACCAGTTGAAGAATCAGAATATCCTTGATGTCAATAACAAGGAGTATGATTACCAGATGGGAGTCTACTATATGGATATCATTGCCGAATGTGAAAAGTTGGGCGATTACGTTGTTAATGTAGTAGAAGCCAGCAGCGATATAAAAGAAAAGAAAGCGTCTTAGGACGCTTTCTCAAATTCATCTTTGCCTACTCCGCACAGGGGGCAAACCCAATCGGCAGGGAGGTCCTCAAAGGATGTTCCCGGTTCTATTCCGTTTTCCGGATCTCCTAATTCCGGGTCATAAACATATTCGCAAATTGTGCAGATGTACTTTTCCATAATTGTCTTGTATTTAAATTTCTTCTTTAAGAACAATTGGATTTCCCTTTTTGTTTTCCGTTCGGGCAGAAAAAGATGTTTTTGTTAGTAGGCTCTTGAAGTAAGTTTCTATGGAAGTGGCTGGCAGATGTTCATAGAAAGGAAAAAGGCCGGATTTGTAAAACCTATAAAAAGATTTAATAACATTCTCTATACAAATTATTGTTGTATTTTTGCAATTCAATTTAAACCTAACGAATTGCATGACTGCAACAAAGGATGATTTGTATCACGTCGGACTTACTGACGATGAAGTACGGAAGAGCCGTACCGAGCATGGTGTAAACCTGTTGACGCCTCCGAAGCGCCCGTCTTTGTGGAAACTTTATCTGGAAAAGTTTGAAGACCCCGTAGTAAGAGTATTGCTGGTGGCCGCTTTCTTCTCTTTGATTATTTCCATAGTGGAGAACGAATATGCCGAAACAATCGGTATCATAGCTGCTATTTTACTGGCTACGGGCATTGGCTTCTTTTTTGAATACGACGCCAATAAAAAGTTTGATTTACTGAACGCAGTGAACGAGGAAACTTTGGTAAAGGTGATTCGTAACGGACATGTACAGGAGGTTCCCCGTAAGGATGTGGTAGTAGGAGATATTGTTATATTGGAAACCGGTGAGGAAATTCCCGCAGACGGTGAATTGCTGGAAGCCGTTTCTTTACAGATAAATGAATCTAATCTTACGGGTGAGCCTGTTGTAACCAAAACTACTGTAGAGGCGGATTTTGATGAAGAAGCCACTTATGCTTCCAATCGTGTGATGCGCGGTACAACAGTGGTCGACGGACACGGAGTTATGCGTGTAGAGTTTGTGGGTGACGCCACGGAGATCGGAAAAGTTGCCCGCCAAAGTACCGAACAAACTACCGAGCCTACTCCGTTGAATATCCAGCTTACAAAACTTGCCAACCTCATAGGGAAAATCGGCTTTTCGGTAGCCGGTCTTGCATTCGCTATCTTCTTTATAAAGGATGTTGTTCTGGTTTATGATTTTGCCTCATTCCATACTTTTGAGCAATGGCTGCCTGCTTTGAAAGCTACTTTGCAGTACTTTATGATGGCAGTAACCTTGATTGTCGTTGCCGTTCCCGAAGGCCTGCCTATGAGTGTGACGCTCAGTCTGGCACTGAATATGCGCCGCATGCTTTCCACCAATAATCTGGTGCGGAAGATGCATGCCTGCGAAACAATGGGGGCAATTACCGTTATCTGTACGGACAAGACGGGTACGCTGACACAAAACCTGATGCAGGTGTATGAACCGAATTTCTACGGATTGAAGGGCGGAAAGGAAATAGGAGAAGATGATTTGAGTAAATTGGTAATGGAAGGGATCAGTGCCAATTCTACAGCTTTTCTGGAGGAAACGACTCCGGAAGAGAAGCCCAAAGGCGTGGGTAATCCTACGGAGGTAGCTTTATTGTTGTGGCTCAATAGCCAGCAGCGTAATTATCTGGAGTTGAGAGAGGGCGTGAAGGTGCTTGACCAGTTGACTTTCTCTACCGAACGGAAGTTTATGGCAACATTGGTACACTCTCCTCTGATTGGGAAGAAAATACTTTATGTAAAGGGTGCTCCCGAAATTGTATTGGGCAAATGTAAGGATGTGCTTCTGGATGGCAAGCGGGTGGATGCGGTAGAATATCGTTCTACGGTAGAGGCTCAGTTGCTGAACTATCAGAACATGGCGATGCGTACGCTTGGTTTTGCCTATAAGATAGTAGACGATACGGAACCGGCCGACTGTGTGGCATTGGTTGCAGAAAACGATTTGTCTTTCCTCGGTGTTGTGGCCATCAGTGACCCTATACGTCCGGATGTGCCTGCGGCAGTTGCAAAATGTCAGTCGGCAGGCATTGGCGTAAAGATAGTAACGGGAGATACGCCGGGTACGGCAACCGAAATTGCGCGGCAGATAGGTTTATGGCAACCGGAAGATACGGAACGTAACCGTATCACGGGTGCTGCCTTTGCCGAACTGACGGACGAAGAGGCGCTCGACCGGGTGCTTGACTTGAAGATTATGTCGCGTGCCCGTCCTACCGATAAGCAACGTCTTGTTCAGCTACTGCAACAGAAAGGCGCGGTAGTAGCCGTGACGGGTGACGGAACCAATGATGCTCCGGCCTTGAACCATGCACAGGTGGGGTTGTCTATGGGAACGGGAACATCTGTGGCGAAAGAAGCAAGCGACATCACGCTGTTGGACGACTCTTTCAACAGTATCGGTACGGCCGTGATGTGGGGGCGTTCATTGTATAAGAATATCCAGCGCTTCATCGTATTCCAGTTGACGATTAACTTCGTGGCACTGTTCATTGTGCTGTTGGGTTCGCTGGTGGGTACTGAATTGCCGTTGACCGTAACGCAGATGCTGTGGGTGAATCTGATTATGGATACCTTTGCCGCTTTGGCCTTGGCGTCTATCCCGCCCAGTGAGAGTGTTATGAAAGAGAAACCCCGCAAAAGTACGGATTTCATTATAACCAAATCCATGCGGAATTATATACTTGGCATGGGAGTGGTTTTCCTGGTATTGCTTATGGGCATGTTGTTCCGGTTTAACAATGAAGAAGGCGGTATGACGGTACAACGCCTTACAATCTTCTTCACTTTCTTCGTTATGCTGCAATTCTGGAACCTGTTCAATGCGAGAGTGTTTGGAACATCGGACTCCGCTTTTAAGGGAATATCCAAATCCTACGGCATGGAGTTGGTGGTACTTGCCATTCTGGGCGGTCAGTTTGTCATCGTACAGTTCGGTGGGGCTGTATTCCGTACGGAGCCGCTTGATTTTACGACATGGATGATAATCATTGCTTCTACTTCTTTGGTATTATGGGTGGGCGAAGGTATTCGCCTTGTCCGACGTCTAATGCAAAAATGAGATAATGAAAAGAAAAGGAATTAAAAACCTTATAGTAGACTTTGGCGGTGTGCTGATTGATTTAGACCGCCAACGTTGTTTGGAGAACTTTAGAGAATTGGGGTTGCCGGATGTAGAACACACCCTCGACCTATATCACCAGCAGGATTTTTTCCAGCAATATGAGAAAGGCCTTATTTCCAGTGCCGATTTTCGGAATGTGATACGGGAAAAGATAGGAAAAGACGTTGACGATGCCCGGATTGATGCTGCATGGAACAGTTTTTTGGTGAGCATACCGACCTATAAACTGGATTTATTGCTGGCCCTGCGTAAGGACTATGTGGTATATCTGTTGAGCAATACCAACGAAATCCATTGGAAATGGTCCTGCGAACATGCTTTTCCCTATAAGACATTCCGCGTAGAAGATTATTTCGAACATATTTTTCTTTCTTATGAAATGAAGATGGCGAAGCCCGATGAAGAAATCTTCCGCAAAGTGCTGGATGATGCGGGTCTGGATCCGAAAGAAACTTTCTTTATCGACGATTCGGAAGCCAATTGTATGACTGCCCGGTCATTAGGTATTTCCACTTATGTTCCGAAAGCCGGTGAAGACTGGAGCCATTTATTTAAATGAACCAAACCGCATGAGGTGAGTATGCAATTATGTACCGGAACATCTGGTAATGAACTCCTGCCCAATGTAGCCACTATCGGCTTTTTTGACGGAGTGCATCGGGGACATCGGTTCCTGATAGAACAGGTGTGTAAAGTTGCGGCTGAACGTGGGCTTGCTTCATCGGTAATTACTTTTCCGGTTCATCCCCGCAAAGTGATGCAACCCGATTTTCGTCCTGAGCTGCTTACCACTTGCGATGAGAAAGTGTCTCTGCTTGCCGGTACCGGGATAGATTATTGCATCATGCTCGATTTTACACTTGATTTGGCGTGCCTGTCGGCCAAACAATTTATGGCTATATTAAAGCAAGATTACCGGGTGCAGGTTTTAATGATAGGTTACGACCACCGTTTCGGACATAATCGGAGTGAAGGATTTGAGGATTATGTGCGTTATGGACAGGAGTTGGGAATAGAAGTGCTATTGGCGCAGGCTTATTACACCGATGCAATGACGGTCAGTTCTTCAGCTATCCGCCGCCTTTTGCTGCAAGGAAACGTTTCGGAGGCGGCAAACTGTTTGGGTTATCAATTTTTTTTGGACGGTACGGTTGTGAACGGTTACCGCGTTGGGCGTAAGATAGGTTTTCCAACTGCTAATCTGCGCATTGGCGATTGTGAAAAACTGGTTCCGGCTGACGGGGTATATGCCGTTTATGTTTTTCTTGGCGGGGAAAAGCATGCGGGGATGTTGAGTATCGGCTACCGCCCGACATTGAATAATGGCATAGACCGTAGCATTGAGGTGCATATCTTTAATTTTGATGCTGATATTTACAATCAACCCATGCGGTTGTCCTTCGTTTGTCGCACTCGTCCGGAACTGAAGTTCGATTCCATAGACGAACTGATAGCGCAGCTCCATAAGGACGAGGCTGAAATCACTGCGATTCTTTCATAACACTGCTTTTCAGGTTTTCATTATTGAGCTCTTTCTTGTATATTTATTGAAAAACATATCTTTTTTATTGTTTTTCGATAAAAACATGCTGTTTCTCTTTGTCTTTTCAGAAAAAGCTCTTTTATTTGCATATCGAAAAACGATAAATTCTTATTGAGAAACAGAATAGGTAGATAAGAATAAGTGCTGATTATAAAAAGTCTACGGTTATGAAGAGAGCATTTATGAGTATTACATTGTTGGTACTGTCACTTTCTATGGTGATGATGTTGTTAATGGGAGTTGCTGCTGCGGCTTGACGGGTTTGCAGGAAAATGTGTATCTTTACACGCTCTTAAAAAAGAAGGAACGATGAAAACAGCAATAAAACTGGTTTTGATTTATTTTGTAATGCAGATTTTGGCTGCATTGTTGGTGATGCCTTTTGCCATGCTTTATTCGTATGCAGTCAGTGGTACGATAGATGCTGCAAGCGTTATAGCTTTGGCTCCGAGTATGTTGCTGGGATTTGTCGGTATGGGTGGCTATTTGTGGAAGAAAGGCTATTTGAAAGATGACGGGCGGATATGGTCTCCGGTGTCGGTTGCTTATTTGGGATGGAGTATCATTATAGGCCTTTCTACTATTTTCCTGATAGACTTTGTGATGTCCAGATTGTCTTTCCTGCCTGATTGGATGGGAGCTACATTCGATGTGTTGCAATCGGGTTGGCTGGGCATTATCTGTATCTCGGTGTTAGGGCCTGTCTTGGAAGAGATGTTGTTTCGGGGGGCGATTACAAAAGTATTGCTGCAAAGGTACAGTCCGGTGAAGGCTATTATCCTTTCCGCCCTTATTTTCGGAATTTTCCATATTAATCCGGCACAGGTGGCAGGTGCTATATTATCGGGAGGCTTGTTTGCCTGGCTCTATTATAGAACGGGCAGTCTGATTCCTGGAATTTTAATACATATTCTGAACAACAGCCTGTCGGTATTCCTCAGTTTGCATTATCCCGATGTGAAATATACATCCGATTTGCTTGGAGAACCGGCCTATTGGAGCTGTCTGGCGGTAGCGGCAGTGTTGTTTGCCGTCTCTTGTAAAGTAATGAATTCTTATCGGTTACCGGCAACTGATACAACTTTTAAAATATGAAAAGACGACTGAATATTCTTTGTGTGATTGTAGTGCTCGTGTTGAGCTATTCGGTTTTTGAGACCGGCTACTATTTTATCGTAGGGGTGAAAGCCGGTGTGGAAGCCGGGATTGACGGCAATGCTTCCGAGGCAAGCCAGAAAAAACTGATGAACATGAAGTACATCAGCCTGTTGCCGGAGCACCTTTCCGGTTTGGGCGATAACGGTCTTTTCCAAGATTCCGTTTATAATGAAAGGAGCGGTGAATATGTACCGGTCTCTTTCAACTCGATGATGGTCAGTGTCGATACGGAATCCACAACTTTGGAGCAGGCTGCTTTTACTTTGTTGAATTTTCTCCATATAGTTATATGTGTCTGGAGTATTGTGCTGTTTGTCCGCTTGGTCATTTCTATCAACAAGTCCGATATCTTCAACTGGAAGAACGTCCACCGCTTGCGCCTGTTAGGGGCGGCATTGATTATCAGTTTCTGTACGGCGCTTCTTCCGGCATATCTTACTTTTAGGAGTGTAGGCAATGTTTTTTCCGTTCATGGTTACGAGTTGCATCTTTCGGATACGGTGAATACAACTACTTTGGTATTAGGAATTTCCACATTGATTGTGGCCGAGGTATTCGCAATAGGATTGAAGATGAAAGAAGAACAGGACTTGACTATTTAACCGAATATTGGGAAAAAGAAAATGATTATAGTAAACCTTGACATTATGATGGCCCGAAGAAAAATATCTTTGGGGGAGTTGGCGGAGAAGATTGACATTACGCCGGCGAATCTTTCTATTCTGAAGACCGGTAAGGCAAAGGCTGTCCGTTTCTCCACATTGGAAGCTATTTGCAAGGTATTGGATTGCCAGCCGGGAGATATACTGGAGTATGTGGAGGGAGAAGAAAAGTAAACCGATGGTATATATATGAGAGTGTGTCAAAATACATTTGATGATTTCTTTTAGGCACGGATTTCGCGGATTTCACGGAAAAAAACAAAGAAAATCTGTGTTTTCCGTGTAATCCGTGCCTAAAAAGAAACAAATAGCAAGCGAATGTTAGTTTTGACACACCCTCGAAATAGCAACAGTCTGCTTAATCATTAGCGCTTTTTGCCTTGAATGCCAGTGCATACATCCGCATCTGTTTCACCATCGAGAGCAATCCGTTACTGCGTGTGGGAGAAAGATGCTCCTTTAATCCTATCTTGTCTATAAAGTAGAGGTCCGCATTCAGAATCTCGTCCGGGGTATGTCCGGACAGCACTTTGATAAGCAGCGAGATAATGCCTTTTACAATTAAAGCATCGCTTTCGGCTTGGAAAACGATTCGGCCGTTTTCCTCGTCCGCCTGCAGCCATACACGGCTTTGACAGCCTTCAATCAGATTCTGTTCCGTTTTGTATTTGTCATCAAGCGGTTCCTGTTCATTTCCTAAATCGATGAGGAGCTGATAGCGGTCCATCCAGTCGTCGAAATCATTGAACTCGGCGATTACTTCATCTTGTACTTCGTTGATACTCATAATAATTTTATCTTTAGTATTTATTTTTCATTGTAGATAACTTCCATGACCGTCTGGCCTACCGCCTTCAGAGTGTTGCGGTCGATGCCGTCCATATCATCTTTCAGGGTATGCCAGTTTTCGTAGAATCCGGTTTCCTCGCTGTATTGAATGATATCGATGGTAGGGATGCGTGCGTTCCGGAACACAAAAAGGTGGTCGTCGGTTACGATATTCCCTTTTTCTTTTACGAAATAACGTCCGTAGCCCAGGTTATTGGCCGCATTCCATACTTTCCGGTTGATGCCTTTGGCAAACTCTTCGGAGTATCCTTCGTAGAAGAAAGTGGCGTCTTTGGCGCCTACCATATCAAGAAGGATGCCAAAACGCGCATTATATCCCTGGACATGGGGATTCTGTGCCCAGTACTGCGAACCGAGCGCCCAATACTCTTCCTTATGGTTGCCTGTATAGGATTGGTGAGGGCCGTAGTCTTCGGCATCTACCAGTACGATGTCGATGCCCAGTTCGGGTAGCTGTTTGTGCAGTTGGCGGGCTATTTCGAGCAATACGCCTACCCCGCTCGCACCGTCGTTGGCGCCGAGAATGGGTGTGTGACGGTTTTTCTCGTCAGAGTCAGCATCTGCCCATGGACGGCTGTCCCAATGCGAGAGCAGCACGATGCGTTTCTTCGTTTCGGGCTTGTAGCTGCCGATGATGTTGCGGGCTTTTAGGAGGGTGCCGTCATAGGCGGTTAAATCCACTTGCTGGTTGTATACCGTGGCGCCGAATTGTTCCAGCTTCTTTGCAAGATATTCTCCACAGGCTTTGTGTGCCGCAGTATTGGGCACGCGGGGACCGAAGTCTACTTGCTCCTTGACATACCGGTAAGCGCTGTCTGCATCGAATTGGGGTACGCTGACCGTGCTCTTAGGTTGTTTTCCCTCACTGTCGGTATTGCCTTTGCTTTTATTGCTGCACGCTACCATCGCTATGAGCAACAGCAGTGACAGTGGGATAATTGTATAATTCCGTTTCATTCTTTGTGGGTGTTAAATGTTAGTTTCACTTCTTTTTTTCCAACTTCCAGCGTGACCTGCGCACCGTTAATCATCGGTACGTTCATCGTAACGTGTCCCACCGGAAATCCGAAGCATATAGGATAATCGTATTCTTTTACCAAATCGGCCAATGCGCCGTACAGCTCTTTGCCTAAAGACATGTTCTCTTCGTATTCGGTAAACTGTCCGATAATCAGTCCGGACAGCTTTTCGAGTACGCCGCCCAGTTTCAGATTGTACATCATACGCTCCACGGCATGGGGACGCTCGCCTATGTCTTCGATGAAGAGTACCGTACCTTCTGCCGGAATGTCATAAGGCGTGCCGCGCAGCCCGTAAAGCACCGCCAGGTTTCCGCCCCGAAGGATGCCCGTTCCCTCGCCTTTGCGGTTGAGCTTGTGTGCCGGGCAGGTATAGCTGAACGAGGTTTCTTCCTGCAGTTTATTGCCGAACAGGATGTCTTTCAATGCCTGGCAGCAAAGATCATCTTCCGGCTCCACGGTGAGATGCCGTGCCATGGGAGCGTGCAGCGAAGCGAAGCCGTTTTGCTGAAACACGTTGTGCAGGGCGGTGATGTCGCTGAAGCCGATAAGCCATTTGGGATGCTGGCGAAACCGGGTGAAGTCGAGCTGCCCCACCAGATGCACAGCACCGTATCCGCCGCGACTGCAAAAGATAACTTTGGCTTTCTCGTCGTCCATGGCTTCCTGCAGGTCTTTCAACCGCTGCTGTATGCTTCCGGCGTAAGTGCCGTGCGCACTGCCTGCATGCTTGGCAATGATAACCTCCAGTCCCCATGACTTCAGCCGTTTTTTGGCTCCTTTCAGGAAGGACTTGTCAATCTTGCTGGAGGGGGAGAGGATTATCGCCCGGTCGCCCTCGTGCACGTATGGCGGAAAAATAAGGCTGTTCATATTGTATATCTCTCTGTATTTGTGACAAAAGTACATAATTCACCACAGAGGGCACAGTGTTTCATGGAGTTTTTTTTATTTCTTTAAGGGGTATTGCGGCAAATCACGGCATGTTCAGTCTTGCGACATGGCATGTTTTTTTTATCCAAAGAACAAAAAGACAAAGCGGAATATGTTCTTTTGTTCTTTTGTCTTAAAAATGTGATAAAGAAATATGTTTTTTGTCCCGAAAACTCCGTGAAACTCTGTGCTCTCCGTATTAAACCTGTCAAAATGATATAAAACATAGAAATAAAATGAAGTATACCGTTCTTTTTCTCGACATTTTTTTAGATATTTGCTAAAAATCTAACGTTATGGAACCTATTCGGAACTTTGATCAATTAACTTCTCATCTCAAGACCTTAAATAAAAGGAAACGCATTGCCGTAGTCTGTGCCAATGACCCCAATACTGAATATGCCATAGCCCGTGCTTTGGACGAAGGCATTGCCGAATTTCTGATGATCGGCGATTCGGCCATTTTGGAGAAATATCCTACTTTAAAGAAATATCCCGAATATGTGCAGACGTTGCATATTGAAGACAAGGATGAAGCGGCGCGCGAAGCGGTGCGCATCGTGCGTGAGGGCGGTGCGGATATTCTGATGAAGGGTATTATCAATACGGATAATCTGCTTCATGCCATTCTCGACAAGGAAAAGGGACTGCTGCCGAAAGGAAAGATTCTGACACATCTGGCTGTCATGCAGATTCCCACCTATGATAAACTGCTGTTCTTTTCGGATGCCGCAGTCATTCCCCGGCCCACCTTGCAGCAGCGCATAGAGATGATTTGGTATGCCATCCATACCTGCCGCCATTTTGGTATCGAACAGCCGCGTATCGCACTTATCCATTGTACGGAAAAGGTGAGCGCCAAGTTCCCTCATTCGTTGGATTATGTCAATATTGTGGAACTTGCCGAGGCAGGCGAGTTCGGAAATGTCATCATCGACGGCCCATTGGATGTAAAGACTTCCTGCGAAAAGACGAGCGGCGACATCAAAGGCATTGTATCTCCCATCAACGGCGAGGCCGATGTCTTGATTTTCCCGAATATCGAATCGGGCAATGCTTTCTATAAGGCTGTCTCCCTTTTCTCTCATGCCGATATGGCGGGGTTGCTTCAAGGACCTATATGCCCTGTTGTGCTACCTTCGCGCAGCGATTCCGGCTTGTCCAAGTATTACAGCATTGCTATGGCATGCCTCACCAGTTGCGGTTCGGAAACTGCGAATGATATTTCGCAACTATCAAATTGTAAATCGTAAATAATAAATACATCGATGAAGTTACTCGTCATCAACCCCGGTTCCACTTCGACAAAAATTGCCGTATACGAGAACGAAGTACCCTGCTTGGTACGAAGCATCCGTCACACGGTAGACGAACTGTCTTCCTTTTCTCATATCATCGACCAGTTTGAATTCCGCAAGAATCTGGTACTGAAAGAATTGGAAGCCAATAATATACCTTTTGAGTTTGACGCCATAGTGGGGCGCGGCGGACTGCTAAAGCCCATACCGGGCGGCGTATATGAGGTGAATGACGCCATGCTGGATGATATTCTTCATGCCATGCGCACCCATGCCTGCAATTTGGGATGCCTCATAGCTTCCGAACTGGCCGCGCTGCTTCCGGGCTGCCGTGCATTCATTGCCGACCCCGGTGTTGTGGATGAGCTGGACGAGATAGCCCGCATCACCGGTTCTCCCCTTATGCCTCGCATCACTATCTGGCATGCGCTGAACCAGCGCGCCATTGCCCGTCGCTATGCCGCCGAGCATCATACGCGCTACGAAGAGCTGGATTTGATTGTCTGCCACTTGGGTGGCGGCATCTCCGTCGGCGTCCATCATCATGGCAAGGCTGTCGACGTAAATAATGCGCTCGACGGTGAAGGCCCGTTCTCGCCGGAACGTGCCGGTACGCTTCCTGCCGGGCAGTTGATAGACCTTTGCTGTTCCGGTCGCTACACAAAAGACGAACTTAAAAAGCGTATCTCCGGCCGTGCCGGGCTGACAGCCCATTTGGGCACGACCGATGTGCCTGCCATTATCCGCCGGATAGAGGAAGGGGACAAGCATGCCGGGTTGGTATTGGATGCCATGATTTACCAGATAGCCAAAAGCATCGGTGCGGCTTCCGTTGTGTTGTACGGTAAGATAGATGCCATTCTGCTGACGGGCGGCATGGCACATTCCGATTATATCATTTCCCGTCTGAAGGAGCGCATTTCGTTCCTTGCACCGGTTCATGTTTATCCGGGTGAGGATGAAATGGAAGCATTGGCGCTGAATGCGCTTGGAGCATTGAGGGGGGAGCTTCCGATACAGGAATATAAATAAGTATCATAGCACTTATAATCAATAAGATATATGTACCAGGTTGGTACTGCCCTTTGGTATGTCTTGTACCAAGCAGTGGTACTTGCCGTACCAACCTAAGGTACATGGAGTACCAACCTTTGGTAGCTGCCGTACCACTTGTTGGTACACGCCGTACCAGCTGCTGGTACACCCCAAAACCTGCGGACTTATCCGAATAACTCCCGGCCTTTAGGCAGACAAGCTCTTGCAGCTGTCCGGGTGCTGTTATAAGACAGTTTGTTTATGCCTTATGGAAAAAGGGGAACCGCTTCGGTCTCTTATATATGAAAAGAAGGAGCAAAGCCCCCCGACTTTGCTCCTTGCAACCTTTTCCCGTAATAACTAATACGGAGAAAACATCACTAATCAAAAAATATGCCTTTGTATTTTTTAGAAGTTATTCCGTCCGGTATCCCACCAAAGACGTGTGCCGCCGTTGTCTGCACCGCCCAGCTTGCTGACTAAAGCGTCATACAATGCCTTGTTGTCCGTCTTGTAATCTTGGTTGAAGAATACACGGCGAATCATATCGTCGGTACTGATGGTATTGCCGCTGTTGTTCACCGCAACCTTGATGAGCCGCGGATAACCGGTACGGCGTTGTTCCGCCCATGCTTCACAACCTTCCGGATAGAGGGCCAGCCACTTCTGAGTGATGATTCTCTCCAGTTTTTCTTCCTTATCGGCTGTATTGTCCCATTTCGGAGTGATCGTTGAAGGTGCATCCGCATTGAACTTAGCATCGAATACATCTACGTAGGCAGCCGGTCTATCGTCACTTTCCAGATAATCGCTGACGCCATTGGCATCCCATTGTGCAAAGGATACGGTAACACCTTGTTTATAACAGTTTTCCACATCATCGCCGGTGTTATATCGTAAGGCTGCTTCTGCGCGCAGGAACCATACTTCGGCCGCGCTCATGACAATGATTTTACTGGCGGTTGTAACGGTGGTCTGCGAGTGTGTGGAGTAGCGGTTGTCGGCTACGCCTGTGCCTTGACGGACACCTTTGTATTCATCTTCAATGCTGCTGAGTTGTTTTACTCCGGCAACTTCTCTGTTAATGTTGCCGTCTTTGTCTCTGCCGTCTTGTGCCGGGTTGAAGTAGGATTTAAGGCGAGGATCGTTGTAGCCTTTCAGGAAAGACTCCAAGCTTGCGTTCATATACACTTCGCTCCAGCCGGCAACACCACCCAGCGGATTGCGGATGCCGTATTCGCCTACCGTTTCGTTGGCTGTTTCCAGTACACCGCCGTTGGCAGCATCCAAAGCTGCTTTGGCCTGTTTCTCGGCAAGTTCGGGAGCTACGTTAGATACGCGCATGGCCAGACGCAAGCGGAGAGAGTTGGCGAATTTCAGCCATTGTGCGGGAGTGCGTTTGCCTTCCGGCATCATGAAGTCGGCGCTTTCAAAGGATACGCCGCCTTTATAATCTTTCAGTATGTTCACGGCTGTTTCCAGGTCTTCAAAGAAACGTTTGTAGACTTCTTCCTGTGACTGTGGCTTCTGGTCGGCTGTTCCGAATCCGTCGTAAAGGATAGGGCCGTAATAGTCGCTCACACGATGGAGGGTAGCTACTTTCAGAATCTTAGTAATGGCGTGGTAAAGAGGCCATTCCTTTTCTGTATTCAGCGCTTCCGCATCGGCGATGGAAGGCATGACGTATCCGTAGGTGTATACCCACATGGCGCTTGTCCAGCCGTTGTTCAGATTATAGGTGGAGTTGTTGGCATTGAACGAACCGTTCATGTCGTGGAAGTATCCGCAGAACATGTCCGCCACTAAGTTCTGTATAACCTGGTATTGCCAGTCCGTACCGTCCACTCCGGTCTGGTAGATGATACCCTTTTGAATGGTGGCGAAAGGTACGAGGTTGGTCTGGTTATCGTATTTCTGCAATTCTTCTGTATAAGCTCCGTCGGTACTGTTGAAGTCGGCAAAGTTGTCGGTACAGGATGAAAAACTCAGGAGACCGCCGAGGAGCAATGCGGTTGTATATTTTATCTTATTCATATCGTTCGGGTATTTAGAAAGTAAATTTAATGTTGAATCCTATGTTTCTTGTTGAAGGCATGCCGAAGGTGTCCAATCCCTGGTTGTCATTGCCTACCGACATTGTGGCATCCGGATCGAACGGTGCATCTTTGTAGATGAAGAACAGGTTGCGTGCCACCAGTGACAAGTCTATTCCTTTGATGAATCCGGTCTTTTCAAGCATTTGCTGCGGGAAGGAGTAACCCAAGGATACTTCGCGCAAGCGGATGTTTGTTCCGTCATAGCGGTAGAATTCCGTTGTTCCGTTGCCGCGGTCGCCTACCATTTGATAGAATTTCTGTACATCATTAATCTTTTGTCCTTCCAGCATATAGTAGCCTGCGTCGCGGGCATCACCGGTTGCCTTGCTCACACCGGCATAGTCCAGTCCGGCTTGTGTCAGCGAAATTACGTCGCCGCCTACGCGTGCGTCAATCAGGAAGTAAAGCGAGAAACCTTTGTATGTCACGGTATTGCTCCAGCCCAGTGTCCAGTCGGGATTGAAGTTGCCTATCTTGGCGGCTTTGTCGGTTGTAACCTGAGGCAGGCCGGCTTTGGCGTTGGGGTTACCGTCTTTGTCTGTTGCCGGTTCCAGCAGGATTTTACCGTTTGCATCGCGTACAAATACGTTGCCGTAGATGTCGCCCAGCGAACCGCCTTCTACAACCATCATTTTATAGGGCATGCTTACATTGCCCGAAGCGTATTGGAAGTTGGGTGTGCCGCCCAAGGATACAATCTTGTTCTTGTTGGTAGCAAAGTTGAACTGGGTTTTCCAGCGGAAATTATCGTTCATCAGCGGCGTAGCGCCTAAGGTGATTTCAACACCCGTATTGCGTATCTTACCTGCGTTTATCCAACGGTAAGGACGTTGTTCGGCGGTAGTGTTTACGCGGATCAGTTGGTTTTTGGTATCCGTGCGGTAGAATGTGAAGTCGAAATCCAGACGGCTGTTGAAGAACTTCCACTCAGTACCTACTTCGATGGAGTTGCTGATTTCCGGTTTCAAATCTTCTGCAAAGTAGTAGTCGATGGGTTTCACTACGCCGCCTGCCGTGATGGTCTGCGCCGGGCTGGTGATGCCGATGGGAAGGTCGTTGCCGACTTGTGCCCAGGAAGCACGAACCTTGCCGAAGCTTATCCATTCGGGCAGGTTGAGAGTTTTGTTGAGAATCCATGAGAGACCTACCGACGGATAGAAAAAGCCGGAGTCTTCGCTTTTGGTGTTGGCAAGTGTGGAAGACCAGTCGTTGCGTGCGGTTACATCCAGATAGATACTCTCTTTCCAACCGAGCTGTGCGGTTGCGAACACAGACTGGATGGTACGTCTTTGGTTGGCTGTTTCATCAATGTATGAAGTGCCTGCACCGCTGAGATTCATATTGGGAACTGTGAACACATTAGCCTTGTACAAGCCGGATTTACCGGAGTCGAGACTTAAGGAGTTGACTTTGGTGGTATTGATACTGCTGCCTATGGCTGCATTCAAACTCCAGTCGTTCCATGTTTTGTTGAACATGGCCATAAAATCACCGTAAACCATGAAGTCCTGACGGTTCATTTTGATATAGCGGCCGTTCTGGTGAGCTACATCGGCCGTTGTCCCGGCATACATTTTCTGCTCGTAATTGTCATTGATATAGTCTACATTACCGCGTGCCTGAACGCTGAACCAGTCGCTTATCTTCAAGTTCGCGCTTAAGGAAGCTAAGGTACGGAAACGCTTGTCGTTGCTGGTAACTCTGTTCGTCAGCCAATAGGGGTTCTGGTTGAATCCGCTGATGTCCGTATACCAGTTCTGCAATGGCATAGATCTGTTTTCATCGTATTTTTCGAATCCGTTATTATCGCGATAGATACTGAGGTCTTCACCGCGCGGGAAGATGTACAAACCTACCAGCGGGTTCATGTAGTAGCCGCCGGAAGTAGGGCGGTTCTTGATTTTCTGGGTCATCAGGTTTACATTGGCATCCAATGTGAGGCGGTCGTTGAACAAAGAGGCTGTTTCACGGAAGGTGATATTATGCTTTTGCAGTTTGTTTACATCGACAATACCTTTGGCGGTGGTGTTGGCATAAGAGAAGTAGGTCTGCATTTTCTCTTTACCCGTCATGATGGATAGTGAATTGGTTGCAGTAACTCCGTTGCTGAAATAGTCGCCCACGTTATCGTAAGCTTTGATGGGTGTGGAGTTTGCATTTTCCGGAACCGTACCCCAGCTTGTAGCTCCGCTTGCGCCGTATTTGTCTTGGAATTCGGGCAGGCAAATGGCATGGTCTATGGTCAGGTTGGAGTTGAATACGATACGTTGCATGCCGGCTTTACCCTTCTTGGTGGTAATCAGGATTACGCCGTTGGCAGCTTGTGAGCCGTAGAGGGCTGCTGCGGAAGCACCTTTCAGTATGCTCATGCTTTCAATGTCGTCCGGATTCAAGTTGGAGATACCGTCACCCGAGTCACGGTTGCCGGCATCGTTGTTACCGCCCATGGCGGAGAATGCCTGCTCGGCTACGTTGTTCAGCATAGGCACACCGTCGATAACATATAACGGTTGGTTGTTTCCATCAGCATTGGCAGAACGGATACCGCGGATGGATACTTTGGCTGAGCCGCCCAGACCGGAGGAGTTACGGGTGATGGATACGCCTGCTGTCTTACCGGCAAGGGCGTTAATCATATTAGGGTCTTTGGCGCGGGTCAGTTCATCGCCGCCCACCTGTTGGGTAGAGTAGGTGAGAGAGGCCTCTTTTTTCTTGATGCCCATAGCTGTTACGACAACGGTTTCCAATGCCAGCGCTTCTTCTTTCATTTGGATTTTTAGCGATGTACGGCCGTTGAGCGTAACGTTTATAGGTTCATAGCCTATGTAGGAAATGACTAAAGTGGCATTGGCAGGTGCGTTGAGGGTGAACTCTCCGTCCAGGTTGGTGATGATGCCGTTGGTCGTACCCTTTTCCAATACATTTGCACCGATAATCGGTTCGCCCTTGGAATCGGTAACGACACCCTTTACAGTGACTCTTTCCTGTTGTGTTCCGGCTACGTTTTCGATGCTTTCACCTCTTTTGGTCAGAACTATATTTTTGCCTTCCATTACATATCTGATGTTTGTTCCGGCAAATATTTCATCCAGAAGTTCGGCTACGGCTTTGTTTTTCGCATCTACATTAACAGTGCGCCGTACATCGACACTCTTTTTGTTGTATACAAACAGATAGTCTGTCTGGGATTCAATTTGGGAAAGTATTTGCCCTACTCTCAGCTGAGAATCGGGGATACTTACTTTGGCGTTCTGAGAGTAGCTATTCCCGCAGTATGCTTGGAATGTTACAAACAGAAGAAGGAATAGTGTGGTCTTCATAGTACGCAATAATTGCTTGTTTTCAAAACTTTTTGGACAAAAAAGTCCATTCAAAGAAATTTTTCTCATATCTTTGTCACTGTGTTAAGTTAATAAATTGATTAAGGTCGATTTTTGACTGTTTCGGATCGGAAAGTATGGGGGTACTTTCCGATCTTTTTTTATCAAAAAAGGGAAGTAATTCTTAGGACTGTTGCTTTATGGTTTCATGCTGTTCGGTTTTAAGGGGTTAGTACTAAATTTAAAGGTTTTGTTTATTCATATATGATTATCGAGTCTTTGTTTTCATTGATGCGGAACTTGAACGGATGCTCTTTGGAGATGGCTCTCAAGATGTGCTCTATGCCATCCTGTTCCCTGAATTTGCCGGTCAGGCCTTCGTGGGTCAGTAGTCTGGGGCTGGTGACGGTTATCTTTACGTTGTAGTATTTTTCAAGCTTGTCCAGGATGCCGCTGAAGGGTACATCATCAAAACAGTATAATCCCTCTTTCCAGCGGAGATATTCGTACGAGGGGAGGATGGTTTTCTTGCAGCGTCCGTCATAATTGGCAAAAAACTCATCCTTTTGAAGGCGGGTAATCACTTGGTTGTTACAGCTTGGGTAGATGTCTACGATACCCTCCACCAATGTTGTTTCGAACTCTTTGCTGCCTTTGTATGCGCAGACGTTAAAGCTGGTTCCGACCACTCTTACCTTGTGCATTTCCGTATGTACATAGAACGGTAATTTTTTGTTTTTGGCAACTTCAAAATATGCTTCGCCGTCTAACTCGACGTTGCGGTCATTGCGACCGAAGTCGGAAGCATATGTAAGCGTGGATTGGGCATTGAGCCATACGCGTGTACCGTCGGCAAGAGTAATTTGGGCGCGTTGCCCGGCAGGAACAGTAATGGTTTGAGGCTGTGCATCCTTATTATATATATAATTTGTGGTCATGTAGTAACCTGATACGGCAATGATGACTGCCGCTGCAATACGCGCCGCCCAGCAGAGCATTGGCATGAGTCGTATTGTTTTCTTCTTATTGTCTTGTTTTGTGGAAAACAGGGATACGTCGAACAGCATACGCTCTTTCAGGTAGGCTTCCCGGTTTTCTTCAGAAGCTTCAACCCAGTCCAGAATCTGTTTCTCTTCTTCAATGGATGCTGTTCCTTTAAAATATTTGTATAGTAATTCCTGGTTCATCATAAATAGAGTTGCTTGGTTAAAGAGAGGGACTTTACCGCCTTTCTGTATATATAACCGGCGAAGTGTGGACAACCCTATCAAAAAAGGAAACTTTTTTCTGAAAAAATACTTTTATTGCTCAGAGAAGTATGGAAGCCAGGTAATCTTTCAACTCCAATCGCAGTATGCGGAGGGCTTTGGTGATATGCGCTTCTACGGTTTTCAGTGAAACATGCAGTTGCTCGGCAATTTGTTTGTTGGGGAGATTCTGGTAACGGCTCAGCATGAAAATAGTCCGGCTTTGTTGTGGCATTTGCTCTAAGGCCTTGTGAACGATGTGCTGTATTTCGTTGTCGAATATCTGCTCGGGTTCGCAGGCTTTTAAGGTGGATATACGCAAGTTGAGCTCCCGCTGGTTATGGCTGTTTATATTTTCTTCTGCTTGCAGGCGTATTTTTTTGTGCTCTAACAGATTGAGTGATTTGTTTTTGATTATGGTCAACAGCAAGGCATGCAGATTGCTTCCTTCTTCCCAACGGTTCCGGTTTTCCCATAGGGCAATCATGGATTCCATTAGCACGTCTTCCGCTTCCGCTTTATCTCTGAGGTAGGAATAAGCAAAAGTCAGGAACTTTTCTTGGTTCTCCTGGAAAAAACGCGAGAAAAGGTCCATCGTATGTAATTTAATGGAGTCGGACATTCAAATTGGAGTTTTTTCGTACGATTTAAGGTTTCGTATCACAAAGCAATATAATCTTTTTGTAATATGCAAACAATACCTGTTGTTTTTTTGATTTCCATGGGTGGGGAGTGAAAAAAAGAAGGTGTGTCAAAATGCACACCTTCTGTTTTTTACGCACAAAGCCCCGACTTTCACAAGCTGGGGCTTTGTTATTACCTAAAGATTTTGTATCTTTAAGCATAAGTTCTTTACTATGACAAAGATACATTTTCGTCCTTACAATCCCAACCAAACCGTTCTTTTTCCTCAAAGAATTGATGAGGATATTGCAGAAAACGATCCGGTGCGCATGGTTGACGCCCTGGTTGAGGGCTTGAATCTTGAAAGTTTCAGAAAACTGTATAAGGAATGCGGTCGCAGCCCTTACCACCCCAAGATGATGCTCAAGGTCATTCTGTATGCCTATATGAACAACATCTACTCCTGCCGGAAAATTGAAAAACTCCTTCACCGTGACATCCATTATATCTGGCTGGCCGGATATGAGAAACCGGATTTCATTACCATCAACCGTTTCCGCAACCGGGTGAAGAAGGAAATTAACGAAGTGTTTACGCAAACCGTACTTCTTCTCTCTTCCAAAGGCTTCATCAGCCTGAATGTGGAATATATTGACGGGACAAAGCTCGAATCCAAAGCCAACAAGTACACTTTCGTCTGGCGAAAAACGGTTGAGCGGAACCGTGAACGCCTGATGAAGAAGATACATGTCCTGTTAGGGCAGATAGACGATGTCATTGCTCAGGAGAAGTCATCAGAGAACAATGAGGAAGTTGAGTTCACTCCGGCCATGCTGACTGAAATGGCAGGAGAATTGCGTCATGCACTGGAACAGGTTTCCGAGCCATCCGCGAAAGAGGAAAAGACTGAACTGAAAAAGAAACGCAAACAGCTGAAGGAACTGGAAGAACACAGGGACAAACTGCAGGAATACGACTGCCATCTGGAAACACTGCAAGAGAGGAATTCCTATTCCAAGACGGACAAGGACGCTACTTTTATGAGAATGAAGGAGGATGCCATGCGCAACGGACAGACGAAGCCCGGTTACAACCTTCAAATCGGCACCGAAAATCAGTTCATCACCGATTTTGCACTCTTCCCGAACCCTACGGATACACTGACCCTGATTCCTTTCCTGCAATCTTTTTCAAACAGGTATGAACGGATGGCCCATACGGTGGTTGCTGATTCCGGCTATGGCTCCGAAGAGAATTACCGCTTCATGTCCGAAAACGGCATGGAAGCCTACGTAAAGTACAACTATTTCCACATGGAGCAGCGGCCGAGATTCAAACCGGCCCCGTTCAAGGCCGAAAACTTCTACTACAATGAAGAACATGACTTCTGCATCTGCCCTATGGGGCAAAGGATGCGGAGGATAGGCACCAGGAATGTGAAAACCGCATCCGGATATGTCAGCGAAAATGCACGGTACAGAGCTGTCAGGTGTGAAGGTTGTCCCCTGCGATGCCGCTGTTTTAAAGCAAAAGGAAACAGGACGATAGAACTGAATCATAGGCTTAGACAATACAAGCGGAGAGCCAAAGAACTGCTCTGCTCTGAGAAAGGACTGAAACACAGAGGGCAGAGATGCATAGAACCGGAGGCCGTGTTCGGACAAATTAAAAACAATATGAACTACAAACGTTTCCGACATTTTGGAAAGGACAAGGTCTTCATGGACTTTGCCTTCCTAGCCATTGCCTTCAATATAAAAAAAATGTGTGCAAAACTGACAAAAGAAGATACGAAATGGCTGATTGGATGGTTTTATGAACTTACTGTCGCTTTATTTAGATGCTGGAGACACATAAATCAAAGAAATCTTCGAATTATCGCAGCTTAAAGAAAATGAACAGATTTGTATAGTGATGAACAAAAAAGAGGTGCATCGTGCATTACGACACACCTTCTCATATATCCTATTTATTGATAGGGATTATTTGTCTTTCTTTTCCGGTCTTTCCTGTCTTTCCGGTTTCGGAAGCAATACTTTGCGAGACAGTTTGAACTTACCGGTCTTAGGATCAATGTCAAGCAACTTCACATCAATCTCGTCACCTTCCTTGATTCCGGCTTCTTCTACTGTTTCCAGACGCTTCCAGTCGATTTCAGAAATATGGAGCAAACCGTCTTTGCCCGGTAAGAATTCAACGAATGCACCGTAAGGCATGATAGAACGTACTTTACCTTTGTAGACTTCACCTACTTCCGGTACTGCCACGATACCTTTGATGATACGCATTGCATCGTCGATGGACTTCTTGTTGGTTCCGGCAATTTCAATTCTACCGATATTGTCTATTTCCTCGATAGTGATTGTTGCACCGGTTTCTTCCTGCATACCCTGGATAATCTTTCCGCCCGGGCCGATTACTGCACCGATGAATTCTTTAGGAATAGTCATGGTTTCGATGCGTGGAGCATGCGGTTTCAGGTCGGCATGCGGTTCAGCGATACATTCGGTGATTTTACTCAGAATGTATTCGCGGCCTTCTTTAGCCTGTAACAATGCTTTTTCAAGGATTTCATAAGACAGACCGTCTACTTTGATATCCATCTGGGTAGCAGTGATACCGTCCTTTGTACCGGTTACCTTGAAGTCCATATCGCCGAGGTGGTCCTCATCACCGAGGATGTCGGACAATACTGCGTATTTTTCTTCGCCTGCATTCTTAATCAATCCCATTGCAATACCGGATACGGGCTTCTTGATTTTTACACCGGCATCCATCAGCGCCAGCGTACCGGCACATACGGTAGCCATGGAAGATGAACCGTTTGATTCGAGAATATCGGATACTACACGTACTACATACGGATAATCGGCAGGGATTTGTCCTTTCAAAGCACGCCATGCAAGGTGTCCGTGACCGATTTCGCGACGACCTACACCACGTTGTGCTTTGGCTTCACCCGTAGAGAACGGCGGGAAGTTGTAGTGCAGTAAGAAACGTTCTTTTCCATGTTCCAGAACGTCGTCGATAATTTTTTCGTCCAGTTTTGTACCTAAAGTAACGGTAGACAGAGACTGGGTTTCACCACGTGTGAAGATAGCGGAGCCGTGAGGACCGGGCAGATAACCGATTTCGCACCAGATAGGACGGATTTCGGTAGTCTTACGTCCGTCGAGACGCTTGCCTTCATCCAGGATGGAACGACGCATGGCTTCTTTTTCAACATCGTGGTAGTAGCGGTCGATAAGCGGAGCTTTTTCTTCCAGTTCTTCTTCGCTGAATTGTGCCTTGAATTCTTCGCGGATGGCATCGAAAGCATCCATACGCTCATGCTTATTCTTGTTACCGGAAGCTGCAATTGCATAAGCCTTGTCATAGCAGGCGTCGTGAACAGCCTTGCGGAGTTCTTCATCGTTTACTTCGTGGCAGTATTCGCGTTTTACGGTAGAACCGACTTCTTCTGCCAGTTCCATCTGGGCCTTACATTGTATCTTGATTGCTTCGTGAGCAGCTTTCATGGCTTCCAGCAAGTCTCTTTCGGAAACTTCATCCATTTCACCTTCCACCATCATGATGTTTTCATAAGTGGCGCCTACCATCAGATCCATGTCAGCCTTTTCCAATTGCTCAAAAGTAGGATTGATAACAAATTCGCCGTTGATACGTGCTACGCGTACTTCGGAAATCGGTCCGTTGAAAGGAATATCTGAAACAGCGAGGGCGGCAGAAGCTGCAAGTCCTGCCAGTGCGTCCGGCATGTCAACGCCGTCTGCTGAGAAGAGGATGATGTTTACATATACCTCTGCGTGGAAATTGTCGGGGAATAAAGGGCGGAGAGCACGGTCTACGAGGCGGCAGGTAAGAATTTCATAATCAGAAGCACGGCCTTCGCGTTTTGTAAAACCTCCGGGGAAACGTCCGAATGCGGAGAATTTTTCTTTGTACTCTACCTGTAACGGCATGAAATCTGTTCCGGGAACTGCGTCCTTGGCGGCACAAACAGTAGCTAACAGCATGGTGTTACCCATACGAAGCATTACAGAACCGTCTGCCTGTTTTGCCAGCTTTCCCGTTTCGAGCGTGATGGTTCTGCCATCAGGAAGCTCGATCGTCTTAACAATTGGGTTAATCATAAAAAATGTTTTATATCTATTTTTCTTTCAAAATGCTTGCAAAGATACATATTTTATTCGTGTAATACGGTGGGAATGAGATAAAAAGTTTGTATTTAGTTGTTTTTTGCACTTTTATAAGTGTAAGAAGTGGGAAAATGCTTTGACTAACCGTGAAAAGGAGTATATTTGCACGTTCTTTTTAGAAAAATACATGAAATATGAAAAAGATTCTTTTTGTAGCATTGGCTGTTTTGGGGTTAAGCGCATGTAATTCCGGACCGGAATTTAAAGTGGAAGGTGAAATATCCGGTGCTGACGGTAAAATGCTTTACCTGGAAGCTTCGGCTTTAGAGGGTATTGTTCCTTTGGACTCCGTTAAGTTGAAGAGTGACGGTACGTTTGCTTTTAAGCAGGCATGCCCTGTATCACCTGAATTTTATCGTTTGCGTGTAGATGATAAGGTTATCAACTTTTCCATAGATTCTGCGGAAACGGTTCGGTTTAATGCACCGTATACGGATTTTTCTACGGCTTATACAGTAGAAGGTTCGGCAAACAGTGTGAAGATAAAAGAACTTACATTGAAGCAAATGCAACTTCAAACCAATGTAAATGCGTTGATTCAAAGTATGCAAGCCCATAAAATCGGTACGGATGTGTTTGAGGATAGTTTGGCTACACTGATGAAGGACTATAAGGATGAAGTGAAGATTAATTATATTTTTGCCGCTCCTAATACGGCAGCTGCTTATTTTGCTTTATTTCAGAAATTAAATAATTATCTCATATTCGATCCGTTGAATAATAAAGATGATGTGAAGTGCTTTGCTGCAGTGGCAACCAGCCTGAACAATTATTATCCGCATGCTGACCGTTCGAAGAATCTTTATAATATAGTAATAAAGGGAATGAAGAATACCCGTGCCCCGCAGCAGAAGGTCGTGGAACTTCCTACGGAGGCTGTGTCGGAAACAGGTATCATTGATATTAACTTGCGCGACATGAAAGGCAATATGCACAAGTTGAGTGATTTGAAGGGGAAAGCTGTTATTTTGGATTTCACAATCTATCAGAGTGCGGTTTCTCCTACACATAATTATATGCTGCGTGATTTATACGACAAGTATGCCGGTCAGGGCTTGGAGATTTACCAGGTTTCTTTGGATGCTGATGAGCACTATTGGAAAACAACAGCCGATAATCTGCCGTGGATATGTGTACGTGACGCCAATGGGGTATATTCCAGCATAGCTGCCGCTTATAATGTACAGTCGCTTCCTGCTGTCTTCCTAATCAATAAAAAGAGCGAGTTGAGTGCCCGTGGCGAAACAATTAAAGATTTGGATGCGGCGGTGAAAACTTTGCTGTAACATGTTATAAATTAGAAGATTTCATTTAAATATGTTACAAAGCACTGCTTTTTGCTTGACACGCATTATTTAAAAGTCTATCTTTGCAAAGGAAAAAATAGGAAGAGGGTTCCAGCATGCTGACCATGTTGGAATTCTTTTTTGTTTATAGTACCATTAAAAAACATTATAAATAATAAGGAGGAAAAACTATGGCTTATATGTCAGAAGAAGGCTACAATAAGTTGTTGGCCGATTTGAAACAGTTGGAAACGATAGAACGCCCGAAGATTGTGGCAGCTATTGCTGAGGCACGCGATAAAGGTGACTTGTCGGAAAATGCAGAATATGATGCTGCAAAAGAAGCTCAAGGTCTTCTTGAAATGAAAATCAATAAACTGAAACAGGTTATTGCGGATGCAAAGATTATTGATGAATCTAAATTGAAAACCGACAGTGTACAGATATTGAATAAAGTGGAACTGAAAAATGTGAAAAACGGTATGAAGATGACTTATACTATTGTTTCTGAAAGTGAAGCTAACCTGAAAGAGGGAAAGATTTCTGTAAATACTCCGATTGCACAAGGTTTGCTTGGCAAGAAAGTGGGTGATGTTGCTGAGATTAAAGTACCGCAGGGTATCATCAATCTGGAAGTAGTGAACATATCATTTTAGAGGAGGGGCAGGTCTGCATGCGGGCTTGCCTCATTTTATATAAGTAAAATTATGGCAACAATATTCAGCAAAATTATTGCGGGTGAAATACCTTGCTACAAAGTGGCGGAGAATGATAAGTTCTTTGCTTTTCTTGATATTAATCCATTGGCGAAAGGGCATACGCTGGTCATTCCTAAACAGGAAGTGGACTATATCTTCGATTTAAGTGATGAGGATTTGGCTGCAATGCATGTTTTTGCAAAGAAAGTGGCATTGGCTATTGGCAAGGCTTTTCCTTGTAGGAAAGTGGGTGAAGCAGTTTTAGGTTTGGAAGTTCCTCATGCACATATTCATTTGATTCCTATGCAGAATGAAAAGGATATGCTTTTTTCCAACCCAAAGCTGAAATTGACAGATGAAGAATTTAAGGCGATAGCCAAAGCTATCACCATGGCGTTCTAAAAGATTTTATTTCCTCCCATTATAAAAAAAAATCGGCAGTTGGAAATAGCAACTGCCGATTTTTTTTACTTTTTTGTCGTTGAAAAAACTATTTATATATAGTCCTCTCCCAATTTAATTTGAGCATCATTCACATACTTACGTATGGAATGCTCTTCATCTTTTTTACAAATCAGCAGGACATTGTCGGATTCGGCAATGAGGTATCCTTCCAGCCCGTCGATGACAGCAAGTTTGTTTTGCGGAAGTACGACAATATTGTTTTTACTATTGTATAATAACGACCTGCATTTCAGAGTGACATTCTCCGATTCGTCTTTTTGAGAAAGATCGTACAGGGAGCCCCATGTACCTAAATCAGACCATCCGAAGTCGCCCAATGATACATATACATTGTCTGCTTTTTCCATAATGCCGAAGTCGATGGATACGTTAGGGCATGCAGGAAAGTTCTCATCTATGAATTTCTTTTCTTCCGGTGTTCCGTACACATCTTTTCCGGCTGCCAATTTAGTGGCCAATTCCGGTAAAAGTAATTCACCGGCTTTGATGATACTGTTTACATTCCACATGAAGAGACCGGCATTCCAATAAAATTCTCCGCTTTCTATAAAGACTTTGGCTAATTCCAATTCGGGCTTTTCTGTAAAGGTTTTTACTTTATAGAAGCTGCTGTCTATATGTTCGGCTACCTGTATATAACCATATCCTGTTTCCGGGCGGTTAGGCTTAATGCCAAGAGTTAGAAGCTTATCAGATTTTGCAACGAATGCCAGCCCTTTCTCTATGGCTGAAAGAAATTCGCTTTCTTTTAGGATAAGATGATCCGAAGGAGCTACTACGATATTGGCATTTGGGTTTAATGCACGGATATGGTAAGCAGCCCATGCAATGCACGGGGCAGTGTTTCTGCGTGTAGGTTCTAATAAAATCTGTTCGGAGTTTAATTCGGGAAGCTGTTCTTTCACCAAGTCGGCATATAGGTCATTGGTTACAACCAGTATGTTTTCTGTAGGGATTACTTGCTTGAACCGATCGAATGTTTGTTGCAATAATGAACGCCCTGTGCCGAAAAAATCCAGAAATTGTTTCGGAAGAGTTTTGCGGCTGAAAGGCCAGAAACGGCTACCGATACCGCCACCCATGATTACACAGAAATTATCCTTATTGGTTATCATATTAAATGTTTTAAAAGTTTCTGCTAAAGTACTGTATATTTTATAAACGCGGAATGCTTGGAGAATATTTTCTCGTTTTTTTCGCCTTTTTTTAAGGAAAGTATTGTAGTTTTCAAAAAAAGCTGTATCTTTGCACCGCATTTGAGAAATCAACATGCCCAGATGGCGGAATCGGTAGACGCGCTGGTCTCAAACACCAGTGGATTCACTTCCATCCCGGTTCGACCCCGGGTCTGGGTACTAAGATAAAAGCTAAGTATTGAGAAATCAGTTACTTAGTTTTTTCTTTTTATGGAATTTTCCCGGATCAACGTAACAATCTGAGGGATTTTATATTTAAGCATATAATTTAGCAAGTCTATATAAGAAAAAAGCTCTATCTCTTACTCCTCTGAACTGTGCTCTAAATGCTTTGATTTTAGCATTGAATGACTCTGCTGCGGCATTGGTTGCCCTCCTTTCAAAGAAATTGATTATATCCAGATAATGTGTTTGTATAGAACGTGCGACCCTTCCAAAGGTGAGGAACCCTGATTTATCTACTTCATCATACCACCTTGCCAGCCTTGTCAAAGCAATATCCTTAAACTTACACTGATGATAGATTAAGCCTAACCGCATAGACAGATAATATCCTTTCTTTATATCGGGATATTCCTTGAAAAGAATTTCAGCCCGTATTCTTTGAGACTGAGTCCATAAGGATTCCTTCTTGTAAAGCAGATAAATACTTCTCGCTAACAACTGCTTTCTTGTATCTCCATTAGCGAAAACAGGTGCATGATACATCTTTCCACAGGCCTTTGCATAAGCAATCTGAGTGGACTCTTCATCCAAAGCCTCCCAGCGAGCTTTTACACGCATCTCCTGCACAGCTTCATAAGCTAACTTCTGTACGTGAAAGCGATCGGTAACACGTTTGGCCGCAGGAAAGCAGATGCGTGCAATCTGCTCCATGTTAGGAGCCATATCCAAGGTTATCTCGCGCACTTGGTAACGGCGGCGACGGGAGAGCTTAAGCAGGACAGAAGTGACCGTATGAACGTCCGTACCTTTAATGATGGCAATCATACTACCTTTACCACCGTGAGCTTCTTTATTGGTCAGTACAGTATAGAGTTCCCCACGCGAGAGGGCTACCTCATCAATACAGATATAAGCACCGATATTCTTTTCGAATAGTAGCCAATCCTCTGCATGAACAAGTTGGTCCCAATGGAGATAACCACTTAGATGGTTACGGTATTGACGCTCCAATAAATCCCCGTCAACTCCATATAAAACACCTAAGAGCTTGCAACTGATCGGATAACTATCAATATAGTTCTTTTAAAAAAGACGCAAAATCTTGCGTCATACGAGTACCTTCAGCCACCATACGCCAGTTACGAGAGATATACTCATTATGCTTCTTTAAGAGCCAGCGACGACGACGAATATTAAGGAAGACCTTCTTGCCACGGAGAGGAAAATCCTGAACAATAACAGGGTCATAAAAGCCTTTACTCTCAGTATCCTGATCTGTATACTTCTCAGGAACGATATTTTTCTCCTCAAGGTAGAACACAACTTCATTTACGCTTTCCTTCACATCAACAAGATCAAAGTAGTCTAAAGTGCCTTCAGGAAGAAGAAAGCGATAACCGTTTAATTCCATAAGCTATGAATTTGGAGACAAAGATAACAATTTATAAATTTACCCCTCAGGTTTTTACATTGACCCCATTTATGAAACGCCGTTTCCTGTTGTTTAGGGGGCTGTGTAGAAGTTTGAGCGACAGGATAAGCGGAAAGTACAGACTTCTATGCCTTTTGATGTATTAATTTTATTGAATCCGGGAAGTCTATAAGAAGATTTGCGACTTATGAAAATGTTTAGAATGCTTGCTGCTTCCATGCTGAGTGCAGCGTTGTGTCTGGGATTTACTGCTTGTAGTGACGATGACGAAAATGAAAATGGTGAGGGTGGCGGAAGCACTGTCACTGTGGTCAAGCCGTCGGAGGTATTCAAGGGGGGACTACCGAAGTCGGCTGCCGGGATGTCTATCTCCCAAAACAAAGAAGGACTGGTGATAAGTATCATAGGTGAGGATGGGGAAAAAGCCGTCTTCGAGTATTTCTTTGCCGAAACGAAGGCAGATGCGACGAAAGACCGCGCAAAAATCACCGTGACAGATGACGAGGGCGATGTTACCGAACTGAACTTGCAGCTCAACAGCAATGGCTATGTGGAATATTGCAACTCCATAGACCACGCCGGCACTTCCGATGCCAGTGAGTTCACTTGGGAGATGAAGTACGATGCCGACGGTCATCTCATAGAAATGAGACGTTCTGAAGGTAGCGGTGAGTTGACGAAAATCACTTATAAAGATGGTGATGCTGTGAAGACTTCCACAAGCTATATGGGTGGTGGAGATATGAATGGCGACGGAGTTCTTGACGGCAATGACGAGTGGGAGGACGGTGCTATCATAGACTATACGACGGGCGAGATTGCAACTCCCATTGATAACAAGGGTTGCCTGATGATGTTCGACGAACTGCTGGATGTGGATATGGATGAGATGATATATGCCTACTACGGAGGTATGCTTGGCAAGGCTACCAAGCATCTGCCGCTTGCGATGCGTGATGCTGATGATACTTCTGTTGAATTATCGAATTATAAGTGGACACTGAATTCCGACGGTTATCCTACGCAACTGCTTATAAAAGACGAGGGGGATGAGAAGAAGTACACATTTACTTGGTGACTTATCGGAAAATGACAAATAGCGAGAAGGCTTGCATCGGTTAGGTGCAAGCCTTCTCGCTATTTGTCAATGATTAAGTTTAGTCC
The DNA here is from genome assembly GCF_025147325.1 of Bacteroides stercoris ATCC 43183. Classification (NCBI taxonomy): domain Bacteria; kingdom Pseudomonadati; phylum Bacteroidota; class Bacteroidia; order Bacteroidales; family Bacteroidaceae; genus Bacteroides; species Bacteroides stercoris. The sequence continues at coordinate 494,053 of NZ_CP102262.1, read as the reverse complement.
ATTTCTCTTGTATATCTAAAATGAACTAAACCTTTGTTTTTATTGAAAGTTGTTAGCCTGTCTCCTTTGAAAGAAATCTTGTGATTTCTTCCTCACTGGGCAACTGGATTTTATACTTTTGCACAAAAATATTCGGGTCTAGTCCTGTTTCATAATGTTACCATCTTACCGGTTCGTTTAATATATTTCCGTCTGTTGTATCTTCTTGTGCGAATGTTGCAGCCTTATATTGAATGCAAAGCATAATAAGGGGAATTATGCCGTTGTTCCGGACAGACCTTTTACCTTTAGGGGCTACACGTACCACACTTCCTTCCGAAACAGGGAATACTTGGCCGTCTACTTGAAATTCTCCGTTTCCACTAAGGAAGAAATAAAGTTCTTCATGCGTTTTGTGAGTATGAAGAAAACCGGTTTCTGTTCCCGGTTGGAATAACTGGAATGAAAATTCGCTTCCTGTGGCTTGAAGTGCAGCCCCGCCAAACACTTTTCCCGGAATTTTTATTTCAGGAGCAAGTTCCAACAAGTAATCTCCTAATTCATTTAACTTGCCTAAGTTGATAGCGGTGAAGTTTGTCGCTGATGCTGTTTTTTCAATCTGTTTCATAGCTTTTAATTTTGATGTTTATACTTCTATTGATTACGTATCGCAAATTAACTAACTTTGCATTGGATAATTGCTTTCTTTTTGATACTGCAAATATATGAATCAATTATTTGCAATACAAGAAGTTACAAATATGTATCAAAGTTACCCGGAGGTTACTTATGCAGAAAAACAATAGATTGTCATGACGAAAAAAGAAGAAAAAAAATCTATCATTGAGATTTGCCCTATTCGGAATGTCGTTGCACGTTTTGGTAATAAGTGGGCATTGTTAGTTGTTTTCATTCTGAATGAGAATGGTTCAACCCGTTTCAACCAATTAGCGAGGCAAATTCCTGATATATCAACCAAAGTATTGTCTAATACGCTACAGATATTGGAAGCTGACGGACTGGTAAAACGAACCGTTTTTCCGGAAGTTCCGATAAGAGTGGAGTATGAGTTGACAGCAACAGGCAAAAGCCTTGTCCCTATCATTATATCGTTAACCGAATGGGCGCAAAATAATATGCAATCAATAATGGAGCACAGAAAAAAGTTCGAGAGCTTGTCATAGAATGAATATATAGAATAGCATTGTGATTAAGAATCGGAACGGCAAAGGGTTATTTCATGGTAACACCGGCAGCTCTGTTCCGTGCGGAAAGCCCCTTTATAATATTCGGCTACTCTATTATCGGTATATCAATATTCTCGTTTTTCTCGTTCCAGTCATCGATGGTAAAGTCACCGGAGGATTCTTCAGAGAAAATATCACCCAGACTTAACGTTAATGTCAGTTTGGCATTGGCATCGAGCGGGCTGCTCAATGCTTGTCTGAAGCTTTTCACATTACCGTTTTTAAGAATGATTGCTAGTTGGAATTCCGGTTTTCCGGCGGACGGGAACAGCATAACGGTGCTGTTGCTCATCTGAGTACCATCGTTCGAACGAATCAGAGGGAACGCGATTGTACGTGGTGTACCTTGCGGTTTTCCCGTATAATAGTTGAGTTCGCTGTAAATGTTGGTGATGCGTACGGACACACTGTCTATACTGGAACTTAGTACGGCATTGTCTTTGTCCTTCAGGACAACCTTTATTCCGGCTACCACTCGTTTTAAAGAGCCACTGAGGCTTTCGCTTCCGATGTTTACCGGCTGTGTGGCGTACACCAGGTCGAATACGGGATAGTAAATGGTATCGGCTGATATTCTGAACAAGCCGAGAGACTGTTTGGACATATCGGCACCTATGCTGTGAGCCGCCTCTTTTATGGCAGGGTGGGCATAAATGGGAGTTTGGTATTGGGGTGTTCCCCAATAAATCATATTGTAAGTGCCTATCGGCAGAGAAATCTCCCTATTGATGGAATTGTCATGGAAACTTCCGTCCTTTACCCGGTAATAGCCGTAGAAAGGAGACAGTTTCCCTTTTACATAATTTCCATAGTATATGGAACTGTTTGCATCGCATGGCATAATTGTAAGAATGCCGGTAAACGGGCTTTGGCGGCCGTCGGTGTTGCTGATGCTCACAGCCATTGAGGGACTGACAAGATGCTGATTATCAGTATCGTTGTTCCGGTCATCGTCCGAACAGCTTGCTATGAGAGCTGCAAGGCCCATTAACAGTATCGATTTTTTCATTATCCGTTGGGTTTTGGGTTATTTCCATAGAGAACATTCTGCAGTGGGAATGGTTCCCGGATACGGTACATTTCGGGAAAATTATTCGTCCGGCGGGGGGACAGTTATCAAAGGAAAGCTGTGCGGTTAGCTTCCGTTTCAGGTTTTTCCGTATTTTTGCAACACAATAAAGAATTAACTTGTGATGAACCGTATGTTACTTGCGCTAAAGCGCCCTTTTATCTGGCTGTACCGATTCCGCCACCGCTGCGGTTACGGGGTGCACTCGCCTTTCGCCTTCAACCTGATAACGCACGTTATCTATGAAACTACTCCTTATTATAAGTATAAGGAGCTGGCTTCCGAGCAGAAGAGGCTTATGCCGCAGAAAGACCGGGCATGGGGGTACGAGTCCTTAAAGGTGAAACGGCTTCTGTTCCGGCTGGTAAATTATGCACAGCCGGCTACGATTGTGGATGCAGGCATGCAGGCTGCCTCTTCCTTATATTTGAAAGCTGCGAAGGAAGGGGCGGACTACACTGCTGCCGCCGACCTGTCCGAACTGTTTCTGGAGAGTGGCGCGTCTGTCGACTTTTTATACCTGCACGATTACCGCCGTCCGGAGTTTGTGGAAGAGGTGTTCCGTATCTGTGCCGACCGCACTGCGCAAACGTCCGTCTTTGTAATCGAAGGTATCCGTTATACTTCCCGGATGCGTGCCGTTTGGAGGCGTATCAGCCGGCACGAAAAGGCAGGCATCACTTTCGACCTTTACGATCTCGGTATTATTTTCTTTGATAAAACCAGGATAAAACAAGACTATATTGTCAACTTTTGATTACCTTTAGGCGTTTCAAAGGAAAAAAGACCATTATGAAGAAAAGCCTTGTATACACAAAGACCGGAGATAAAGGAACCACTTCCCTTGTAGGAGGCACGCGTGTTCCTAAAACCCACATCCGCCTCGAAGCCTACGGTACGGTGGACGAACTGAATTCCAATCTGGGGTTTCTGATTACTTTCCTTTCCGACGAGCCCGACAGGCAGTTCCTGCAGCAAGTCCAGGACAGATTGTTTGCAATAGGTTCTTACCTTGCTACGGATCGTGAAAAGACACGGCTGAAGGAGGCGAGTATCATCACCCCGGAACAGGTGGAGGCGATAGAGCGCGAGATAGACCGGCTGGACGACAAGCTTCCCCCTCTCTCTGCTTTTATTCTTCCGGGCGGGAGTCGCGGAGCCTCCGTTTGTCATATCTGCCGTACCGTTTGCCGCCGTACCGAACGTCGCATTCTTGCTTTGGCGGAACAGACGGACATCTCTTCCGAGCTGTTGGCCTATGTAAACCGTCTATCTGACTATTTGTTCGTTCTTTCGCGTAAAATGAACCAAGACGAGAAAAAAGAAGAAATATTTTGGAATAATAGTTGCAAGTGAAATATTTTGTTATACTTTTGCCGAAAAATAAAGAAAGGAATTACTACTCACAATTTTAATACTTAGAAACTATGTATTGGACATTGGAATTGGCATCTAAACTGGAAGATGCCCCTTGGCCGGCAACTAAGGACGAATTGATTGATTATGCCATGCGTTCGGGTGCTCCGCTTGAGGTTATTGAGAACCTGCAGGAAATGGAAGATGAAGGCGAGATTTATGAAAGTATTGAAGATATTTGGCCTGATTATCCCAGCAAAGAAGATTTCTTCTTCAACGAAGAGGAGTATTGATGCGCTTTGATTGAATTTCATCCGTCGGCTTACGGATATACAAATTATAGAAAGAGGTAGTACGAAGGCCTTTACTATGGCCGGAATACTATCTTTTTTTCTTTTTAATCCCCCATTATATTAATGATGACACAAACAGGAGAGGCACACCGCTTGCCCGTATTGAAAGAACGCCACTTGCCCGGGGAGTGCCGGCAAAGTGTAACGGAACTGCTGAAAGAGACCTATGGTTACGACGGGTTCCGCAATCTTGAGATTTACGATGATTTGTTTAAAAACAGGGATACTCTCTGTATTTCTCAGGGACAACTGGTTGAAAATGTAATCCGGGAAGCGGAAAAGGCGTACAAAGGCGGGGAACAGCCCGACAATATCCTGCTGACTGCTCCGACTGGTGCGGGAAAGTCTCTCTTGTTCCAGCTCCCCGCCATCTATCTGGGAAAAGAATATAACCTGCTGACTATCGTTGTCTCTCCTTTGAAAGCGCTGATTGTGGACCAGGTGGAAGGCTTGCAGGACGTAGGGTATGAACGTGTGGCATATGCGTCTTCCGACCTTTCACCGGAGCAGAAGATGGAAGTGTACCGGGCGGTGCGTGAGGGGGAAATCGACTTGTTCTATCTTTCACCGGAGCTGTTGCTCTCCTACGACATCAAACATTTTATCGGCAACCGCCGCATCGGTATGGTTGTTGTCGATGAGGCGCATACGGTAACCACCTGGGGCAAAGAGTTCCGCGTGGACTATTGGTTTCTGGGGCGTTATTTGGACGCATTGAAACAGAACCTCGGTTATTCGTTCCCCCTGTTTGCCCTTACCGCCACTGCCGTGTGGAATCCCAAAGGCGGCAACGATATGGTATTCGATACCATCCGCTCCCTGCAAATGGAACCTTGCATACTTTATGTAGGTACGGTCAGGCGCAAGAACATCGGTTTTGACATCCGCCGGCTCACATTGGAAGAGGGAGAGACTTATGACAAAGGCAAGCAACGCGTCATATCCGGGCGTGTGGAGGAGTTTCTCGACGGGCATAAGGCGCTGCTTTACTATCCTTTTGCCGGTGGCATAGATATGCGTATCAAGACCTGGGTGGCTCCTGCCGACTGGCGTCTGGTGGCCTCTTACTACGGCAAGAAGGACAAGGCGCAGAAGGCTGCCATCGTCAGGGACTTTAAAGAGGGCACGAAGCGGATGATTGTTGCTACAAAAGCTTTCGGCATGGGAGTGGACATCAGCGACATCGACCGTGTTTACCACGTGGCGCCTTCCAGCACGTTTGTCGATTACATTCAGGAAATAGGCCGTGCCGCCCGTGATGCGGATGTGCAGGGTATTGCCGCCACCGATTATCACGAACGCGACTTTTATTACATGAAGCGTCTGCACCAGACCGGCAACATCGGGCAGGACCAACTGGAACTTATCCTGAAGAAACTCATGGAGGTATATCGGATGAAAGGGAAGAAGGAAGAGATACTTGTTTCCCTGTCCGACTTTGAGTTCGTGGTGAAGTTGCCGCGTACCAAGAATAAGCTGGAGTACGAGGCCGAGTTGGGGCAGCTTATCAAAACGGCCCTGCTGTGGCTGGAGGATGATTTGGAGCAACGCTACGGCACACGTCTGCTGGAGGTAAGTCCGCAAAATCTGTTGACGGAGGGTTACATCCAGGACAAGACGGGCGATGCCTTTGCACGCGAATTTCAGGCCTATCTTACCGGGGTGGACGGTGAAGAGGGAGTCTACCGTGCCCGTTTGGACACTCTTTGGGAAGAGCGTTTTCCGGAGTTGGGATACAGGGAGTTCAAGCAGAAACTGAACAGCGGCATGTTGTGGGAAGGTTCACGTGCTGTTTCGGTGGGCAAGCACGAGGTGTTGCTGAAAGAGGATGCAACGGTTATCCGCCAGCGCATGGATGCTTTGTTCAAGAGCCTGGTATTGATGCTGAAAACAGCTTTGCTGAAGTCGAAAGGCCGTTTCGACGAGGAGGAGTTGCGTGCGGTGTTTGCCGAGCACGGCATGGATGTGCCGTCGGCCAAACGTTTCATCGGTTCGTTGCTGGAAAGCCGCACCGAGGAGGGGCGCAGCGTAAGTTACATCAGCAGCGTCAAGAAGAAAGACTCGAACGAGCTCTCGTTTACCGTCACCAAAGGTTTCGACCTGCTTCTGTCCCGTTATCAGAAGCTGTTCGCCCAGCGTATCGCAGGCAACAGGGGCGACCGCTTGCAGTTCTATTGCACTCCGTTCTCCGATTTGAATATGTTGCTCAACCTTCTTTCCATGCTCGACTGCCTGTCGTTCAGCGTTGAGGGAGGCGGTACGCCTTGCGTGCATGTACGGTTCGATAACCCGGAACTTCTGCAACAGTTGGCGGATTCCGACGAATATCATAATCTTATACTGGACACGAACGAACGTATCTTCGAGGAGCAGATTGAGCTGTTCTCCTTTTTCTTCGGTACGGATACTCTGACCGACGGCCAGCGTTGGGATTTCGTGGAAGAGTATTTCACCGGAACAACCGTGGAGGAGCTGAAGAAGAAGTATGGCGGCAGCCGGCCCGTATGAGTTTGGTGCGTGTGCTGTCGCTACAGCTTCTGAAAGGCCAGCCGTTCGTCTCCATTCTGCAGGTATATGATGCCGCAATATTGGAAGCCGTGTTTTTTGAGGATGTGTTGCAGGATATGGTTGTCGCGGTGCGTGTCTGCCCGTAGGTTGGGAATCTGGCGGTAGCACCATTGCAGGCAGGCGGATGCCACTCCTTTGCTTTGTTCTGTGCTTGCCAGGCGGTGGATGACGCCGTAGGGACGCGTGTCGTCACTCCATGCTCCTTCGTAAATTCGGGCGTAAGTAGGGTCGTTCCCTTGTATGAAGGTGAAAGTCCCTACTATGTTCTGTTCTTCATCGAGGCATACGTAGCTGTTTCCGTTCTCGATGTCCTTCTTTACAAGTTCTTCATCGGGATAGCCGCCGGTCCACTGTTTCATGTTTCCGCTTTTGCGCATGATGCGCTTTCCCTGTTCAAAAAGCTCCATAAGGATGCCGAGTTCTGCAATCTCTGTTTTCCTGATTTCTATCATATTCCGTAATAAAGAAATGTATTTTTTTGAATAATGTTTTGCAAAGGTAGTCAATCTATGCTTTCCGATGCCTATCTTGCATTTTTAATCTCCTAAAAAAGAAAATACGTTTTTTCTCGTCACTCGTCACCGGTAGTGTTCTATCCCTTTGCAGAAGGGGGATAGAGAGGGTGTTGACAATGGTGACGAGAGTGTTGACCAATTGTTTGTCGTCACTTCCGGTCGTCACTTTTATCCTTCTTGTTTGTTGTAACAGGCTTATACACAGATGTAAAACCTATGTGAAGCGAAATTTGTTAACTGCGGTTAAAAGCCTCTGTTTTTCAAGGGCGGAGCGTTCCAAACTCTGCGGCTTAATGGCACCGTTGCCCGTTGGTTTTGTCGTTTTACAGCATGTATAATGTAGGAAAGCCGGATGTAAAACCTCGTTTTCCAATTGCGGGCTCTCCGGTTGCCGGTTGCGGGCCGTACGGTTTCCATATGCGGGCCATACAGCCCGCAGTTGCAGGACGAGGAAAACGATGTGGCATAGCAGGTTTTTGCATAGGGTATTTCTCCTTTATACATAAGGGATGTCGTGGAAAAACACCGGCATACGGAATGTTCCGGGCTGGAGATTGGGACGGTTTTCCACCGGTGACGCACCGGAACTCTTGTTTTAATTTTGAACAATTCGGAATGCCTGTTGTTTTTTTAAGGGATAATTTGCATATATTTGTCCACGAAATTTAAACGTATTGAATTATGAAAAAGTTCTTTAGTGTTTTTATGATAGCTGTATGCTGCATGGCATTGGCTATGCCTGCCCAAGCTCAGTTGATTAAGTTTGGTGTGAAAGGCGGTGTGAACTTGTCGAAACTCAAGTTAGAAGGAATGAAAGACAACTCTACCGGATTCTTTTTCGGACCTATGGCGGAAATAACGATTCCCGTTATAGGACTGGGAGTGGACGGTGCGTTGCTGTATTCTCAGAAAGGCGATAAGATGGAAGGCCTTGATATGAAGCAATCGGGGCTGGACATACCTGTCAATCTGAAATATTCCATCGGTCTGGGCAGTATGCTGGGTATTTATGTAGCGGCCGGTCCGGACTTCTTCTTCAACTTCAAGGGTGATAAGAATTTTGAAGATGGAAGAAAGCTGGAAAGCAAGAAAGCGCAGGTGGGTATCAATGTGGGAGCCGGTGTGAAACTGGTTCAGCATTTGCAGATAGGTTTCAACTATACGATTCCTTGCGGCGACTCGTTCACCTGGAAGAGTGCCAGTGAGGCTATCGGAACAAAGAATAAGACCTGGCAGATTTCCGCTGCTTACCTGTTCTAAAGATATAACGGGATTATCTCTGTATGGCGTTGCCGATTTTGATTGGCAACGCCGTTTTTTTACGTTATCTTTGCCGTTGCAATGGAAAAGTTCGTAGATGTCATATTGCCCCTTCCCCTGCATGCCTGCTTTACATACTCGCTGCCGGAGGATATGGCGGGGATTGTACAGATTGGCTGCCGGGTGGTTGTTCCTTTCGGACGGAAGAAATACTATACGGCTATTGTGCAGAACATACACTATTCCGCACCGGCCGGGTACGAGGTAAAGGAAGTGAGTGCCCTGCTGGATGCGCATCCCATCCTGCTGCCCGAGCAGTTCAGGTTTTGGGACTGGCTGGCGGATTATTATCTCTGTACCCGGGGCGATGTCTATAAAGCGGCGCTTCCTTCAGGCCTGAAGCTGGAGAGCGAGACCATCGTGGAGTATAACCCCGATTTCGAATCGGATGTGCAACTGCCCGAAAAGGAACAGAAGATACTGAACCTGCTTGCCGCGGAGCCGGAGCAGTGCATTACGAAACTGGAGAAGGAGAGCGGCATCAGGAATATCCTGTCCGTAATTAAATCCTTGCTGGATAAAGAGGCGGTCTTTGTGAAAGAAGAACTGAAGCGCACCTACAAGCCCAAGACCGAGACCCGCGTACGCCTGACGGAAGCGGCAGGCAATGAACACCGTCTGCACTTCTTCTTTGACGAACTGCAGCGCCGCGCTCCCAAACAGTTGGACTTGCTGATGAAGTACATCGAACTTTCCGCCTGTTTGGGTAAAACGCCGAAAGAAGTCACCAAGAAGGAACTTTTGCAGCGGACTTCTGCTACGCCTGCCGTGTTCAACGGGTTGGTGGAACGCGGGGTCTTTGAGGTATACCAGCAGGAAATAGGCAGGCTGAATGCAGCCGCTGCCCGGACAACCCTCCCTTTAAATCCTTTGAACGGGCATCAGCAGCGGGCATACGACAGCATTGTGGAAAGTTTCCGGACAAAGAATGTCTGTTTGCTGCATGGAGTCACGTCCAGCGGAAAGACGGAGATTTACATCCATCTGATAGAAAAAGTTATCCGGCAAGGGAAGCAGGTGCTGTATCTGTTGCCGGAAATAGCGCTGACTACACAGATTACAGAAAGGCTGCAACGGGTGTTCGGTTCGCGTCTGGGCATTTATCACTCCAAGTTTCCGGATGCCGAACGGGTGGAAATCTGGCAGAAACAGCTTTCGGACAGTGGATATGACATCATTCTGGGAGTGCGTTCTTCCGTGTTCCTGCCCTTCCGCAAGCTGGGCCTGGTTATCGTGGACGAGGAGCACGAGAACACATATAAGCAACAGGACCCCGCCCCCCGCTACCATGCACGTAATGCCGCCACTGTGCTGGCTGCGCTGTATGGCGCCAAGACCCTGCTGGGCACGGCGACGCCTTCCATAGAAACCTGGCACAACGCCATGTCCGGAAAGTACGGGCTGGTGGAGCTGAAGGAGAGGTACAAGGAGATACAGTTGCCGGAGATTATTCCGGTCGACATCAAGGAGTTGCAGCGCAAGAAGCGGATGAACGGGCCCTTTTCCCCTTTGTTGCTGCAATATGTCCGCGAGGCACTGGAACGGAAAGAACAGGTCATTCTGTTTCAGAACCGCAGGGGGTTTGCCCCGATGATAGAATGCCATACGTGCGGGTGGGTTCCCAAATGTAAGAACTGTGATGTCAGCCTGACCTATCATAAAGGACTGAACCAACTGACCTGCCACTATTGCGGATATACCTATCAACTGCCCCGCATCTGTCCCGCTTGCGAAGGAACGGACTTGCGCAACCGCGGTTTCGGTACGGAAAAGATAGAGGACGACGTCAAACTCCTGTTTCCCGAAGCGACCGTTGCCCGTATGGACCTGGATACCACCCGCACACGCGCGGCCTACGAGCGTATCATCGCCGATTTTGAACAGGGAAAGACGGATATTCTTATCGGTACGCAAATGGTTTCCAAAGGGCTGGACTTCGACCACGTAAGCGTGGTAGGCATTCTGAATGCGGATACGATGCTGAACTATCCGGATTTTCGTGCCTATGAGCGTGCTTTCCAGTTGATGGCGCAGGTGGCAGGGCGTGCCGGACGGAAGAATAAAAGGGGCAGGGTAGTGTTGCAGACCAAGAGCATTGAGCATCCTATCATCCCTCAGGTAATTGCCAACGACTACGAAGGCATGGTCGACGGACAGCTTGCCGAGCGGCAGATGTTTCATTATCCCCCTTATTATCGCCTCATATATGTGTATCTGAAGAACCGCAATGAGTCCCTGCTCGATTTGATGGCGCAGACTATGGCGGGCAAGCTGCGTGCCATCTTCGGCAATCGGGTGTTAGGGCCGGATAAACCGCCGGTGGCACGTGTGCAGACGCTGTTTATCCGCAAAATTGTAGTGAAGATTGAAACCAAAGCTCCTATGGCGCGTGTCCGCGAATTGTTGCTGCAGGTACAGAAGGAGATGATAATGGAAGACCGTTTCAAGTCGCTGATTGTATATTATGATGTAGACCCGATGTAGATAGCCGTAGTGCGGGTTGCGGAATGTTTAATATGTGTTTGAGTATGAAAGAGAAGAAAAAGATATTGTTTGTTTGCCTGGGCAACATTTGCCGCTCTTCTTCGGCGGAAGGGGTGATGAGGCATTTGATAGAAGAGGCTGGGCGTGAAGATGAGTTCGTTATCGACTCGGCAGGTATTCTTTCCTATCATCAGGGAGAGCTGCCCGACAGCAGGATGCGTGCCCATGCCGCCCGTCGGGGTTACAACCTGACGCACCGTTCCCGTCCGGTACGTACGGATGATTTCTATGAGTTCGATTTGATTATCGGAATGGATGACCGTAATATTGATGATTTGAAAGAGCGTGCCCCTTCTGTGGAAGCATGCGGAAAGATACATCGCATGACGGAATACTGTACTAAGTTTGCCCATGCCGATTACGTGCCCGACCCTTATTATGGCGGAGCCGAGGGGTTTGAATACGTACTCGATATATTGGAAGACGCCTGTGCAGGATTGCTCGGAGCGGTTGGCGAATAATCACCGCTCAATGCCTGTTGTCATGATAAAAACGCTTGTTGTCGTTGAGGCTGCACGTTGCATCCACTCCGGCCTGTTGCAACCGTTCGGCAATCTCATTCAGCTTTTTCCTTGAAACCCGGCCGATGTAGAAAAGACGGTAACGGTAGTCCTTGTCGAGCAATTCCATGATGTGGGTGAAAGTCTGTTCCCGGGCAAAATCGAAGTTGACCTTGCGCAGGTCTGCATACGGATAGCGGATTGTCCTGCCTGCACTGTGTACGGTGAGGTTCTCGTTGTCCAGCGTCAGGTAGCAGAACCGGGTCATCAGCATGCAAATGAAGAAAAGGCTCAGTCCGAAGGACAGGATGGCCGGAATGAATCCCCACCATGCATCGATGCCGACGGAATAGTAGCCCAATATCAGGAACATAAGGAATAATATGAAGAACCAAAACATATACAGCGAGGGACGCCGGTAAGTTTCCTCCGGGAGAGTTTCCATGCTCCGTCCGCGCGGAACATAATTGGCAAAAGGCACTCCTTGCGACACCAGAAAGCGGACGAGTGATGAAGGATGCCTGAAGGGAGGCATGTATATTACCTTATCCTGCTTTTCCTTTAGGTGGAAAACGAATATTCCGGGACCGTATTTGGCTTTTCCTGCCGGGATATCCTTATGCGCCTGCCGGGGGTAGCGTTCCATGAAACTGAAACTTTCAATCTGATGCAGTTGAATCCGTTGGCTTTGCAACAGAAATTCCGCTCTTTGCTGTTCTTTGGTACTGATTTTCATAGGTCTTGCTTTTTAAGTTCCGGGTAACTGATGCGGGTGTGGTAGATGGTTTTCAATTTTTCTTTGAAAACGGCTTTTACCGTTGCTATGTCCTTGAACGTGACGGGGCACTCCCTGAAATAACCTTCCTCCACCTGCGAATCGATAATCTTGTCTACCAGGTTGCTGATGCTCTCTTCCGTATATTCGGGCAGGCTGCGCGAGGCTGCCTCTACGGAATCCGCCATCATCAGGATGGCTTGCTCCTTGCTGAAAGGGTTGGGACCGGGATAGGTGAATGACTCGTTGTCGGGTTCCTCGCCGGGATGCTCGTTTTTCCAGGATATGTAGAAGTATTTAGTCTTTCCCCTACCGTGGTGAGTAGTAATGAAATCCTTGATGACTTTAGGCAGGTTGTTCTTCTCGGCCAGTTTCAATCCGTCCGTTACATGTCCGATGACGACCTGCGCACTCTGCTCGTAACCGAGATTCTTGTGCGGATTGACACCGCCCGACTGGTTTTCGGTAAAGAATGCCGGATTCTCCATTTTGCCGATGTCATGGTATAAAGCGCCTGTACGCACCAGCTGGCTGTTTGCGCCGATGCGGTTGGCTGCTTCGGCTGCGAGGTTGGCTACCTGCATGGAATGCTGGAATGTGCCGGGTACGGTTTCCGACATGCGCCGCAGCAAACTGTTGTTGATGTTGGACAATTCCACCAGAGTAACATTCGAAGTGAAGCCGAAGGTCTTTTCCACCAGGAAAAGCAACGGATACGTGAAAAGCAGCAATACGCCGTTTATCACGAAGTAGGTGTACATACTGCCGTTCAGTTTGGAAAGGTCGTTTTCCGTTATCAGTTCAAAAGCGAAATAAACGGCTGCATAAGTCAGAATCACCAGGATAGCCGTGCGGAACAACTGCGAGCGTTGCGATAATTCTCTCAAACTGAAAATCGCAACCAAACCTGCCGTTAGTTGCAGCAGGATGAACTCGTGCGGATAGCGCAGGCAGATGGAACAAATCAGTATTGTGACGACCTGTGTGAGAAAGGCTGTCCGTGAGTCAAGAAACACGCGGATAATGACGGGCAGCATGGCATAGGGAATGATGTATACGTTGAATATATTGTTTGTTACCATAACGGCCGTTACCACACAATAGAACATGATAAGGGTGAAAAGCAGCGCGAGGTTGCCTTTGCGGTTGTAATAATCTTTGCGGAAGAGGTCGAGATAAAGCATGAAGCACAATATGAAGATGCCGACATACAGAATCTGCCCTGCCAGCATCAGTTGTTTCTGGCCGATGGACTCGCTGCGCTGGATGGACTCTTTGCGCAGGCTTTCGAGGATATTGTAGGTCTCCCGGCTCACTATCTCGCCGCGGTCGATGATTTTCTGCCCGCTCAGTACAATGCCGTTTGCCCATGAATAGTTGTCGAGGATTTCTTCCTTGGCGGTCTCTGTCCGCCGGGCATCGTAGGTGAGGTTGGGAGAGAGATATTCGTTGAGGGAACACTGCCGGAGTATGTTCGGACGATAGTGTATGGTGTCGGCCGTAAGCAGGTAGGCATATGCCTGCTTTACGGAGTAGAGTTTGTCGATGCTCCGTTGGTTGGCAAGCTTGTCGTCTATCACCATGACGGCAGATGTGCTGTCTTTGTGCAGCCGGGCAAGTTCTTCAGTGGAAAGGATGCCCGCCCGGTACACTTCGGATAGTATTTTTTCGATATGGCGGATGTAATCGGAAGAGGGCAGAATGTCGCGCAGATGAGTCTGATAGTCGTTCTTCAGTTTCTTGAGCGCCTCTTTCCCGGTGCTCTTGTCCAATTGGAAATAGGGTTGGAAAGAGGCCAGGATGCTGTCTTGTTCTTTTTTTACGACTTGGTCGTCTTTGTAGATGGGGAAGTCGAAGGTTGCCATCAGTTGCCCGTACTTCCAGGGTTTGTCAATGTCAAACTGGTAATTAAACTTACCGTCTCTCGGCAGGAAATAGACAATAACTCCCACCGTACCTATAAAAATAAGTGCCTTGTATATCAAATCTCTGAACGAGAACTCTTTGTTTTTACCTTTGAAATAGTTCATATCGGTTGAAATTTTTGCGAAAAGTACAAAAAAAAACAATAGTATGGAAAAAAAGGTTTAATTTTGCCGTCTAATTTAGTTATAAGTAAGATAGATTATGACAGAAAGAAAAGTCAGAGTCCGTTTTGCCCCGAGTCCTACGGGGGCGTTGCACATCGGTGGTGTGCGCACTGCGTTGTATAATTATCTCTTTGCCCGTCAGCATGGAGGAGATTTGATTTTCCGCATTGAGGATACCGATTCCAACCGGTTTGTGCCGGGGGCGGAAAAATATATATTGGAGTCTTTCAAGTGGTTGGGCATTCCTTTTGACGAGGGTGTCAGCTTTGGTGGAGAACATGGTCCGTACCGTCAGTCCGAACGCCGCGACATATACAAGAAGTATGTACAGGTGTTGCTGGATGCCGGCAAGGCATATATCGCTTTCGATACTCCGCAGGAGCTGGAAGCCAAGCGTGCGGAGATTGCCAATTTCCAGTACGACGCTTCTACACGCATGCAGATGCGTAATTCGCTGACGATGCCCAAAGAGGAAGTGGACGCGCTGATTGCCGAAGGCAGGCAGTATGTGGTCCGTTTCAAGATAGAGCCGGACGAAGATGTGCATGTGAACGACTTGATACGTGGCGAGGTCGTGATAAACTCGTCTATCCTTGACGATAAGGTGCTTTACAAATCGGCGGACGAATTGCCTACCTATCACCTGGCAAATATTGTGGATGACCATTTGATGGAAGTTTCCCACGTTATCCGCGGTGAAGAGTGGCTGCCTTCCGCTCCGCTGCATGTGCTGCTGTACCGTGCTTTCGGTTGGGAAGATACGATGCCGGCGTTCGCACACCTGCCGCTGTTGCTGAAGCCCGAAGGTAACGGTAAGCTCAGCAAGCGCGACGGCGACCGTCTGGGCTTCCCGGTATTTCCGCTGGAATGGCACGACCCCAAGTCGGGCGAAGTGTCTTCGGGCTATCGCGAATCGGGCTATCTGCCGGAAGCTGTTATCAATTTCCTTGCCTTGCTGGGCTGGAACCCGGGTAACGACCAGGAACTGATGTCGATGGATGAACTTGTAAAACTGTTCAATCTGAGTCATTGCAGCAAATCGGGCGCTAAGTTCGACTATAAGAAAGGTATCTGGTTTAACCATGAATATATTCTTCAGAAATCGGACGAGGAGCTTGCGGAACTTTTCAAGCCGGTACTGAAAGAGCACGGTGTAGACCTTGGTGCATACAGCGATGCGTTCCTTACTACGGTAGTCTCCCTGGTAAAGGGTCGCGTCAACTTCGTGAAGGAACTGTGGGATCAGGCACGTTTCTTCTTTGTTGCTCCTAAGCAGTATGCCGAGAAGGATGTGAAGAAACGTTGGTCGGAAGATACTCCGCGCATCATGACGGAATTGATGGAAGTGCTTCGGGGCATTGGAGATTTTTCCTCTAAACCGTCGGAAGATGTAGTTATCGGCTGGATTACGGAGAAAGGATATCACATGGGTAATGTGATGAATGCTTTCCGGCTGGCTGTGGTAGGAGAGTGTAAAGGGCCGCATATGTTCGATATTACCGCATTGTTGGGCAAAGAAGAGACGCTTGCCCGCATACAGCGTGCCATCGACGTTCTGAAATAAGTTGAAGCGGAGAAAAGTATGTTTTATAATTTAGCAATAATACTCTATGATATTGCGGTGCACCTGGTGGCTCCTTTCAGCCGTAAACCGCGGAAGATGATGAAGGGGCACTGGGTCGTGTACGAACTTCTTCGGCAGCAGCTGGAGAAGGATGCGCGTTATATCTGGTTTCACGCTGCCTCTTTGGGAGAGTTTGAACAGGGACGCCCGCTGATTGAGAAGATACGTGCCAAATATCCGGATTATCGTATTTTGCTGACATTCTTTTCGCCGTCGGGCTATGAAGTGCGCAAGAACTACCGGGGGGCGGATATCGTGTGTTATCTGCCTTTCGACAAACCGCGCAATGTGAGGAAGTTTCTTGACTTGGTGAATCCCTGCATGGCGTTTTTTATCAAGTATGAGTTTTGGAAGAACTACCTGGATGAGTTGCATAAGCGCCGCATCCCCGTTTATAGCGTGTCTTCCATCTTTCGCCGCGGGCAGATTTTCTTTAAATGGTACGGCGGTACGTATAGGAACGTGCTGCGCAACTTCGACCACATCTTCGTGCAGAACGAGCGCTCCAAGCGTTATCTGGCGAAGATTGGCATCAACCGGGTGACTGTGGTGGGGGATACCCGTTTTGACCGCGTGCTTCAAATTCGGGAAGAGGCTAAAGACTTGCCTTTGGTTGAGTTGTTCAAGAACAATACGATGACTTTTGTTGCCGGAAGTTCCTGGCAGCCCGACGAGGATTTGTTTATCGAATACTTTAATCAGCATCCGGAAGTAAAGCTGATTATCGCTCCGCATGTAATCGACGAAAATCATTTGGTAGAGATAATCCGTAAGCTGAAGCGGCCGTATGTGCGTTATACCCGTGCCGACGAAAAGAATGTCCGTAAGGCGGATTGCCTGATAATAGACTGCTTCGGCCTGCTTTCCTCCATCTATCGCTATGGAGAGATTGCCTATATCGGCGGCGGGTTCGGAGTGGGTATCCATAATACGTTGGAAGCTGCCGTATATGGCATTCCGGTAATCTTTGGACCGAAGTACCAGAAATTCCAGGAAGCCGTTCAGCTCCTGGAGGCAAAAGGCGGGTTCTCTGTCAAGAGTTATGAAGAACTGAAAGCGTTGCTCGACCGTATGCTGGAAGATGAAAGCTTCTTGCGCGAGACCGGTACGAATGCGGGGACTTATGTAACCGGTAATGCCGGAGCAACGGACAAAGTTTTGGGCATGATAAACTTTTAGACTGTTGAAGAGGTTGCCAAAGACCTCTTTCCATAAAAAATATGAGGGGTTGTCAAAACTAAAACGAGACTCTGAAAAGTTACAGACTGTAATTATAACCTCTAAAAGGGTCGTATCAAACTCCGTTTTGAGAGTAATGATACGACCCTTTTCTTTAGTCTTTTAGGATGTTCTAATTTCAAGTTAAAAGTTTGTCTTCTCAAAGAATGAGTTGTGACGCCTTCATTTTCCTATATGTAGGCAGTCTCCTTTTTAGAGGAGCCGATACCTTTACTCCTTGTACCAGCTTGAGTACATCAGGTAGTTGTGTGCAATCTTCTGGTTTAGTTCTTTTGCCTGTTCGGGGTCTACCTTTTTGATGAATTTGGCAGGTACGCCACCCCAGATGCTTCCCGGTTCTATTACGGTGTTGCTAAGTACCAATGAGCCGGCGGCTACAATGGCGCCTTCGCCTACTACGACATGGTCCAGAATGGTAGACCCCATGCCTATAAGTGCATAATCCCTGATTGCAGCTCCGTGGATGGTTACATTGTGGCCTACGGATACATGGTCGCCTATTTCAATGGTGGATTTCTCGTATAAGGTGTGCAGTACGCTTCCGTCTTGGATGTTTACACCGTTTCCGATGCGGATGGAGTTGACATCTCCGCGCAACACGGTACTGAACCAGATGCTGCAATCCCGTCCCATTTTTACATCTCCGATGATAGTAGCGTTATCTGCTAAAAAACAATTCTCTCCGATTTCCGGAGTGAAACCTCTTACTGATTTTATTAGTGCCATTTTTTTTGTTGTTGGTTATCGGTTAATAATTAATGGTTTACATGCTTCTTTCAGCCACTCTTTTTCATCATTGTCTAAGTCAGGAGATAGCTTTTCGTATACAACTCGATGGTATTCGTTCAGCCATTCGATTTCTTCGGCAGTCAGCAATTCCTTGATGATTCCTTTCCGGCAGATAGGACAGAGCGTGATGGTCTCGAACTTCAGATAATTGCCGAACATACCTTCGCCGGCAGGAACTGTCAGTAACAGGTTTTCGGTGCGGATGCCGTGGCTTCCGGCCTTGTATACGCCTGGTTCGTTGGAAGTGACCATACCCGGTTGCAAGGGAATGGGATTCTCGTTCATTCGGATGCTCTGCGGTCCTTCGTGTACATTGAGGAAATGTCCCACTCCGTGGCCGGTTCCATGCAGATAATTCATGTGCTGCTTCCATATCGGGAGGCGTGCCAATACGTCCAGTTGCGCTCCGCGGGTGCCTTCAGGGAATACCGCCGTTGCCAGTGCGATATGGCCTTTCAATATTAAGGTGTAATCGGTTTTCTCTTCCTCCGTCAAGTTGCCAAGTGCGATGGTACGGGTTATATCTGTCGTTCCGTCCAGATATTGGGCTCCGGAGTCCAGTAAAAGAAAGCCTTCCGCTTTCAGTGTTACATCCGTTTCGGGAGTGGCTTCATAGTGAACTATGGCTCCATGTTCTTTATAGCCGGCAATCGTATCAAAGCTTTCGCCCATGTAAAGTGGTTGTGCAGCCCGAAAAGCATGTAGCTTTTTATCTATACTGATTTCTGTTTCCCGGCCTGTAGGGACGGCATCTTCCAGCCACTTCAGAAATTTAACCAATGCCACGCCGTCTCTTTGCATAGCCGTATGGATGCCGGCTATCTCCTGTTTGTTGCGGATGGCTTTCAGTAGAGTTACGGGGGATGTGCCGTCGATTATCCGGCATTGCGGATTGATTGCCGAGTAGATGGCGTAATTTGTTTTGGCGGAATCTGCCAGTATGCTTCTTGCAGGGAAGTGGTTAAGGTAATCTTCTATTTCTTCATATGTATGTACGGAGATGCCATTAACGTTAAAATAGGAAGTTAGCTCTGCTGTGACTTTTTGCGGTTGGATGAAATAATGCACTGCGTTTTTCTCTATCAGCAGGTAGCTGACAACAACCGGGTTGCAGTGTACGTCATTCCCTCGAATGTTGAGCAGCCAGGCTATTTCATCCAGTGCCGACAGTAGCAAAGACTCAGCACCGTTTGCGTCCATCTCTTTTCGGACGGCTGCAAGTTTCTCCGTAAAGCTCCTGCCGGCATATTGTGTGTCGTGAATAAACGCGGGAGACAACGGCATTGCCGGGCGGTCTTTCCATAACAGTTGCAGGGGATCGGCAACACTTTTTACATGAATACCGCTCTTTCTCAATGCTTCTTGCAGATGCTCCACTTCTTTGGCCGAGAACATTTTTCCGTCTATTCCTACGGTGTCTCCCTCTTGCAGGCGTGAGTTCAAGAATGCCGGAATACTTGGCGTTTCAGGCAACATCTCTTTGTATAATGTGATTTCTGTTCCTTCTATCTGCCGGGCGGCTTGCAGGAAATAACGGGAGTCGGTCCATAAACCGGCTTCTTCTGCTGTTATAACTACCGTGCCGGCTGAACCTGTAAATCCGGAAATCCATTCCCGCGACTGCCAGTGGGGAGCTACGTACTCGCTGAGGTGAGGGTCTGTGCTTGGAATGATGAATGCCTGTATGTTTTCTTGGACAATGTGTGTCCGCAAGGCGGCAATACGTTCATTAATTGTTAAATTCATACTGTATAAGGTGTTGATAAGCGTTTTCAAAGATACTCACTTTACTTGTATTACATGGAGTAAATTCTGTTATTTTATCTATTGTTGCTTCTGTAAGTGAAATCTTATCTGCGGGCAGTTTTGATAACTGTCAGTAAGAAAGGCAGGTATTTTATGTTAGGATTGTCGATTTTTTTGTCGAAAGTTTTGTGAATAAAGAAAGTATGTGTAATTTTGCCGCTCAATTTAATCGTGAGATTTTATAAACCATTTAAATTTTAAAAACAAAAAAATGATTGTAGTACCTGTAAAAGAAGGCGAAAACATTGAAAAAGCGCTGAAGAAATTTAAAAGAAAATTTGAAAAGACTGGTATCGTTAAAGAGTTGAGAAGCAGACAACAGTTTGATAAACCGTCTGTGACTAAAAGACTTAAGAAAGAGCGTGCAGTTTACGTTCAGCAACTTCAACAAGTAGAAGATTAATAATTCGTAATTTCCTTTGAATTATTGAATTCTTTTTCATACATTCGTTGCATGATTTAGATGTAACGATATGCTGTTGACAGATTCTTTTCTCGACTATCTTCTGTATGAACGGAATTATTCTGAAGGTACTGTAAGGTATTACCGGACGGACATTCTTGAGTTGCAGAAGTTTGGTGAGAAGCTGTTGGGAGATTTAGCCCCGTCGGATGTAGGTGTGGATCTTATTCGTGAATGGATTGTTTCCCTGATGGATAAAGGTTATGCGCCTAATACGGTGAATCGAAAGTTGAGTTCTGTCCGGACATATTACAAGTATCTTTTAAAGAAAGGATTGGTGGCGGCAGATCCGTTACGGAGAGTAACAGGGCCGAAAAAAAAGAAACCGCTTCCTGTCTTTCTGAGAGAAGGTGAAGTGGATAGGTTGTTGGATGATGTCGACTTTGGAGAAAGGTTTGAAGGGTATCGCGACCGTTTGATTATCGAAATGTTTTATACGACAGGTATGAGGCTTTCGGAATTGATAGGGTTGGATGATAAAGATGTTGATTTTTCTGCTTCTCTTATTAAAGTGACCGGAAAACGGAATAAGCAACGTCTGATACCTTTTGATAAGGAACTGGGGCGTTCCATGCAGGAGTATGTCAATGTGCGGAATCAAGCATTGCCGGTTCGTTCGGATGCTTTTTTTGTCCGAAAGAATGGAGAAAGGCTTGGCCGCGGTATCGTAGCATATATTGTGAGACGAAACCTGTCAAAGGTAGTAACTGTAAAAAAAAGAAGTCCGCATGTGCTGAGGCATACCTTTGCAACGGCTATGCTGAACAATGGTGCTGATTTGAGCTCGATAAAAGAGCTGTTGGGGCATGAAAGTTTGGCGACTACGGAAGTTTATACGCATACTACTTTTGAAGAGCTTAAAAAAGTGTATAATCAGGCTCATCCTCGAGCCTAAAAAAAGGAGGTAAGTATGATAGTTAGAATTCAATCGATTCACTTTGATGCGTCAGAGCAGTTGCAGGCTTTTATTCAGAAGAAAGCTGCTAAATTGGAGAAATTTTACGATGATATAGAGAAAGTAGAGGTGTCATTAAAGGTAGTTAAACCGGAAACAGCCGAAAATAAAGAAGCCGGGGTGAAAGTATTGGTGCCCAACGGTGAGCTTTATGCGAATAAGGTTTGTGATACGTTTGAAGAAGCAGTGGATCTTTGTCTGGAAGCTTTGGAAAAACAGCTGGTTAAATACAAGGAAAAACAACGAAGTAAATAAAAATCCGCTTAAAATTTTGCGGGTAAAAAATAAATGTCTAAATTTGCAGCCGTTTCGCTCGCGGTAGAACGTTGCGGTTGCATTTTTAAAAAGATTGCCTCTTTAGCTCAGTTGGCCAGAGCACGTGATTTGTAATCTCGGGGTCGTTGGTTCGAATCCGACAAGAGGCTCAAAATGAATTATCACTAAAGGGTGGGAACGCCCGAGAGAATTCAGAAAAAGAAAAAGAGTTCTATGATTGGGCAAATACCAGAGTGGCCAAATGGGGCAGACTGTAAATCTGCTGGCTTACGCCTTCGGTGGTTCGAATCCATCTTTGCCCACAACTCCGGTTTTCTTGCTGTTATAGCTCAGCGGTAGAGCACTTCCTTGGTAAGGAAGAGGTCCCGGGTTCAAGTCCCGGTAACAGCTCATAAAATGTAAAAGCTGATTATTAATCAAATAAATAACAAGTAAAGCTATGGCTAAAGAGAAATTCGAACGTACCAAACCGCACGTAAACATTGGTACAATTGGTCACGTAGACCACGGTAAAACCACGTTGACTGCTGCTATCACTACAGTATTAGGCAAGAAAGGTTTTTCTGAAGTAAAATCATTCGACCAGATTGACAACGCTCCTGAAGAAAAGGAAAGAGGTATTACTATCAATACTTCACACGTTGAGTATGAAACAGCTAATCGTCACTATGCTCACGTAGACTGTCCGGGTCACGCCGACTACGTTAAGAACATGGTAACAGGTGCTGCTCAGATGGATGGTGCTATCATCGTGGTTGCTGCAACCGATGGTCCGATGCCTCAAACTCGTGAACACATCCTGTTGGCTCGTCAGGTAAACGTTCCTAGACTGGTTGTGTTTATGAACAAGTGCGATATGGTAGATGATCCTGAAATGCTGGAACTTGTTGAAATGGAAATGCGTGAACTGCTTTCAGCTTACGAATTCGATGGTGACAACACTCCTTTCATCCAGGGTTCTGCTCTTGGTGCATTGAACGGTGTTGAAAAGTGGGAAGAAAAAGTAATGGAATTGATGGATGCTTGCGACAATTGGATTCCATTGCCTCCGCGTGATATTGATAAACCGTTCCTGATGCCGGTTGAAGACGTATTCTCAATTACTGGTCGTGGTACTGTAGCTACAGGTCGTATCGAAGCTGGTGTTATCCATGTAGGTGACGAAGTTGAAATCCTCGGTTTGGGTGAAGACAAAAAGTCTGTTGTAACTGGTGTTGAAATGTTCCGCAAATTGCTGGATCAGGGTGAAGCCGGTGATAACGTAGGTTTGTTGCTCCGTGGTATCGATAAGAACGAAATCAAACGTGGTATGGTTCTTTGTAAGCCGGGTCAGATTAAACCTCACTCTAAGTTCAAAGCTTCTATCTATGTTTTGAAGAAAGAAGAAGGTGGTCGTCACACTCCGTTCCACAACAAATACCGTCCTCAGTTCTATCTGCGTACTATGGACTGTACAGGTGAAATTTCTCTTCCGGAAGGAACTGAAATGGTAATGCCTGGCGATAACGTAGAAATTACTGTAGAACTGATCTATCCGGTAGCATTGAACGTAGGTTTGCGTTTCGCTATCCGTGAGGGTGGTCGTACAGTAGGTTCTGGTCAGATTACTGAAATTCTCGACTAATAACCAAATATCTTAATCAGTTCCCGGTATTTACTGGGAACTGATTATGTTCACACGGGAGTAGCTCAGTTGGTAGAGCACCGGTCTCCAAAACCGGGTGTCGGGAGTTCGAGCCTCTCCTCCCGTGCTAATATTTTTGAAATGAAGAAGATAGTAGCTTATTTTAAAGAAACTTACGACGAGCTTGTTCATA
The DNA here is from genome assembly GCF_025147325.1 of Bacteroides stercoris ATCC 43183. Lineage (NCBI taxonomy): Bacteria > Pseudomonadati > Bacteroidota > Bacteroidia > Bacteroidales > Bacteroidaceae > Bacteroides > Bacteroides stercoris. The sequence goes on along the minus strand of NZ_CP102262.1, from coordinate 470,768 downwards.
AAGTGTCGTGGCCTACGTATTCTGAACTTACTAACAGTGCAGTAGTTGTTTTATATGCTTCCCTGCTTATTGCACTGGTGGTATTTGCGATGGACTTCTGTTTCCAGCATTTAATGGAATTTGTTTATCCACATTAAAAAAGAAGGAGAAATGTCTGAGATTGAAAAGAAATGGTACGTTTTGCGTGCTATTAGCGGTAAAGAAACTAAGGTAAAGGAATATCTTGAAGCTGATATCAAAAACAGCGACCTTGGTGATTATGTGTCTCAGGTATTGATTCCTACCGAAAAGGTATATCAGGTTCGCAATGGTAAGAAAATTGTGAAAGAGAGAAGTTATCTCCCTGGTTACGTTTTGGTGGAGGCTGCTCTGGTTGGTGAGGTCGCTCACCATCTGAGAAATACTCCTAATGTGATAGGATTCTTGGGTGGATCGGAAAAACCCGTTCCTCTGAGACAGTCGGAAGTGAATCGTATACTTGGTACAGTTGACGAATTGCAGGATGCCGGTGAAGAACTGAATATCCCGTATGTAGTCGGCGAGACTGTAAAAGTGAATTACGGTCCGTTCAGTGGCTTTAGCGGAATCATTGAAGAAGTGAATACCGAGAAGAAGAAACTGAAGGTCATGGTAAAGATATTCGGACGGAAGACTCCGCTCGAATTGGGCTTTATGCAAGTAGAAAAAGAATAGGACAGGTGTTACGCTGTAATATTCTTCATTAATGTTTATATATAAATCAATTAAAAAATGGCTAAAGAAGTTGCTGGACTAATCAAATTACAGATTAAAGGAGGCGCGGCAAATCCATCACCTCCCGTTGGACCTGCTCTGGGTTCTAAGGGAATCAACATCATGGAGTTTTGCAAGCAATTCAACGCCAGAACCCAAGACAAAGCAGGAAAAATTCTTCCTGTGATTATCACTTACTACGCAGACAAGTCTTTCGATTTTGTAATCAAGACTCCTCCCGTTGCTATTCAATTACTTGAAGTAGCTAAGGTAAAGAGTGGTTCTGCTGAGCCTAACCGTAAGAAAGTTGCCGAGATTACTTGGGAACAGGTTCGTACGATTGCTCAGGACAAGATGGTTGACTTAAACTGTTTCACTGTAGAAGCTGCCATGAAGATGGTTGCTGGTACAGCTCGTAGTATGGGTATCGCTGTAAAAGGGGAGTTCCCGGTTAATAACTAATAAACTTCAATTAGAATGAGTAAACTGACAAAAAATCAAAAGTTGGCTGCAGAAAAAATTGAAGCAGGGAAAGCATACTCTCTCAAAGAAGCTGCTCAATTGGTAAAGGAAATTACTTTTACTAAGTTCGACGCTTCTCTGGATATCGACGTACGTTTGGGCGTTGACCCGCGTAAGGCTAACCAGATGGTGAGAGGTGTTGTATCACTTCCTCACGGTACTGGTAAAGTTACACGCGTTTTGGTGCTTTGTACACCGGATGCTGAAGCTGCTGCAAAAGAAGCCGGAGCTGACTATGTTGGTCTTGACGAATATATTGAAAAGATCAAAGGTGGATGGACTGATATTGATGTAATCATCACTATGCCGTCTATCATGGGTAAGATTGGTGCGCTCGGTCGTGTACTCGGTCCTCGTGGATTGATGCCGAATCCGAAGAGTGGCACTGTGACTATGGATGTTGCTAAAGCTGTAAAAGAAGTAAAACAAGGTAAAATCGACTTTAAAGTTGACAAGAGCGGTATCGTTCATACTTCTATCGGTAAAGTTTCATTTAGTGCTGATCAAATTCGCGACAATGCGAAAGAATTCATCTCTACTTTGAATAAATTGAAACCGACCGCAGCCAAGGGTACATATATCAAGAGTATTTATCTTTCTAGCACGATGAGTGCGGGTATCAAGATTGACCCGAAATCTGTAGAAGAAATCTAATAAAACGGAGTAATAATGAGAAAGGAAGATAAAAGTACGATTATTGAGCAGATTGCTGCTACAGTTAAGGAATACGGTCACTTCTATTTGATAGATACCACTGCTATGAACGCTGCTGATACAAGCGCGTTGAGAGCTTTGTGTTTCAAGGCTGACATCAAATTGATGGTAGTTAAGAATACATTGCTTCATAAAGCATTGGAAAGCTTGGAAGAGGATTATTCTCCGCTTTACGGTTGCATGAAAGGTACGACTGCTGTAATGTTTTGCAATACAGCGAATGCACCTGCGAAACTGCTGAAAGATAAAGCAAAGAACGGTATTCCCGGACTGAAAGCTGCATATGCAGAAGAAAGCTTCTATGTTGGTGCTGACCAGTTGGATGCTCTCGTAAGTATCAAGAGTAAGAATGAAGTTATTGCCGAAATCGTTGCCTTGCTGCAATCACCGGCCAAGAATGTTATTTCTGCTCTGCAATCAGGTGGTAACACCATTCACGGAGTTCTCAAGACTCTCGGTGAACGTCCCGAAGCGTAACTTCGGAAACAAAAAAACATCAATTTATTTTAGTAATTAAACAATTAAAATCATACAAAAATGGCAGATTTGAAAGCTTTTGCAGAACAATTAGTTAACTTGACAGTAAAAGAAGTTAATGAACTTGCAACTATCCTGAAAGAAGAATACGGTATTGAACCTGCTGCTGCAGCTGTTGCTGTTGCTGCTGGCCCTGCAGCTGGTGGTGCTGCTGCCGCTGAAGAAAAAACTTCTTTCGATGTAGTATTGAAGAGCGCTGGCTCAGCTAAACTTCAAGTAGTTAAAGCCGTTAAGGAAGCTTGCGGTCTTGGTTTGAAGGAAGCTAAAGACATGGTAGACGGTGCTCCTAGCGTAGTAAAAGAAGGTTTGGCTAAAGACGAAGCAGAATCATTGAAGAAAACATTGGAAGAAGCTGGAGCTGAAGTTGAACTTAAATAACATTAGCCTGTAAATCAGGTAATTCGGTAAGGAACCCTTCGTGAAAAGGGTTCTTTACCTTTTTGTGTATATATTTAAAATTAAGTTCTACAAATCCATTAACAGATGTCTTCAAATACTGTAAATCAAAGAGTTAATTTTGCTTCGACTAAGAATCCGCTGGAATATCCGGATTTCCTGGAAGTACAATTGAAGTCATTCAAAGACTTTTTACAACTGGATACCCCACCCGAGAAACGTAAGAACGAGGGACTGTATAAAGTATTTGCTGAAAACTTCCCCATTGCCGATACAAGAAATAATTTTGTTCTTGAGTTTTTGGACTACTATATTGATCCGCCGCGCTATACCATAGACGAATGTATAGAGCGAGGGCTTACTTATAGCGTACCCTTAAAGGCAAAATTGAAATTATATTGTACCGACCCTGACCACGAAGATTTTGATACGGTTATTCAGGATGTATTCCTGGGCCCGATTCCTTATATGACGGATAAGGCTACATTCGTTATCAATGGTGCGGAACGTGTTGTTGTGTCGCAGCTTCATCGTTCACCGGGCGTATTCTTCGGTCAAAGCGTGCATGCCAACGGTACTAAGTTGTACTCAGCCCGTATCATCCCGTTCAAAGGATCTTGGATTGAGTTTGCTACTGACATCAACAATGTCATGTATGCCTATATCGACCGTAAGAAGAAGTTACCGGTAACCACCTTGCTGAGAGCTATCGGTTTTGAGAATGATAAGGACATTCTTGAAATCTTCAATCTGGCGGAAGACGTGAAAGTGAATAAGACGAACCTCAAGAAGATTGTAGGTCGTAAGTTGGCAGCACGTGTATTGAAAACATGGATTGAGGATTTTGTAGACGAAGATACCGGTGAAGTTGTTTCTATTGAGCGTAACGAAGTGGTTATCGACCGTGAAACTATAATCGAGCCGGAACATATTGACATTATATTAGAGTCAGGCGTTCAGAATATCCTTGTACATAAGGAAGAACCGAACCAGTCTGACTACTCTATCATATATAACACTCTGCAGAAGGACCCCAGTAATTCGGAAAAAGAAGCAGTGCTTTATATCTATCGTCAGTTGCGTAATGCAGATCCTGCCGATGATGCCAGCGCGCGTGAGGTTATTAATAACCTGTTCTTCTCAGAAAAGAGATACGACTTGGGTGATGTAGGTCGTTATCGTATCAACAGAAAGTTGAATTTGACGACTGACATGGATGTCCGTGTACTCACCAAGGAAGATATCATTGAGATTATCAAGTATCTGATTGAGTTGATAAACTCAAAAGCAGATGTTGATGATATTGACCACTTGAGCAACCGTCGTGTACGTACGGTAGGCGAACAGTTGTCAAACCAGTTTGCTATCGGTTTGGCACGTATGTCCCGTACTATCCGCGAGCGTATGAATGTTCGTGACAATGAAGTCTTTACTCCGATCGATTTGATTAACGCCAAGACTATTTCTTCCGTTATCAATTCTTTCTTCGGAACAAATGCCTTGTCACAATTCATGGACCAGACCAACCCGCTTGCCGAAATCACTCACAAGCGCCGTATGTCAGCTTTGGGTCCCGGTGGTTTGTCACGTGAACGTGCCGGTTTTGAGGTGCGTGACGTACACTATACTCACTACGGTCGTCTTTGTCCGATTGAAACGCCTGAAGGTCCGAACATTGGTTTGATATCTTCACTTTGTGTGTTTGCTAAAATCAATCAGCTTGGTTTTATTGAGACACCGTACCGCAAGGTGGCTAACGGAAAGGTAGACCTTTCAGATGAAGGTTTGGTTTACCTTACAGCCGAAGAAGAAGAAGAGAAGATTATCGCTCAGGGTAATGCACCTTTGAATGAAGACGGAACTTTCGTCCGCGACAAAGTAAAATCCCGTCAGGATGCCGATTATCCGGTTGTAGCTCCTGATGAGGTAGAGCTGATGGACGTATCGCCACAGCAGATTGCCTCTATTGCAGCATCTCTGATTCCGTTCTTGGAACATGACGATGCTAACCGTGCGTTGATGGGATCGAACATGATGCGCCAGGCAGTTCCTTTGTTGAAGAGTGAAGCTCCGATTGTAGGTACAGGTATCGAACGTCAGCTTGCACGTGACTCTCGTACGCAGATTACTGCTGAGGGCGAAGGTGTGGTTGACTTTGTAGATGCTACGACTATCCGCATTCTGTACGATCGTACGGAAGAGGAAGAGTTTGTAAGCTTCGAATCTGCACTGAAAGAATATACTATTCCCAAATGGCGTCGTACCAACCAGAACATGACGATTGACCTTCGTCCTATTTGCGAGAAAGGTCAGCGTGTGACGAAGGGACAAATCCTTACCGAGGGTTACTCGACCGAACAGGGCGAGCTCGCTTTGGGTAAGAACCTGTTGGTTGCCTACATGCCTTGGAAGGGATACAACTATGAGGACGCTATCGTATTGAACGAACGTGTGGTTCGCGAAGACCTTTTGACTTCCGTACACGTAGAGGAATACTCTTTGGAAGTTCGTGAAACGAAGCGCGGTATGGAAGAGTTGACTTCCGATATTCCTAATGTAAGTGAAGAGGCTACCAAAGACCTTGACGAGAATGGTATTGTGCGTGTAGGTGCCCGTATCGAGCCGGGTGATATTTTGATTGGTAAGATTACTCCGAAAGGCGAGTCTGACCCTTCTCCGGAAGAAAAGTTGCTTCGTGCCATATTCGGTGATAAGGCTGGTGATGTGAAAGATGCGTCTTTGAAGGCATCTCCTTCTTTGAAAGGTGTGATTATCGGTAAACGTCTGTTCTCCCGCGTTATCAAGACTCGTAGTTCTAAATTGGCCGACAAGGCATTGTTGCCGAAGATTGATGATGAGTTCGATAGCAAGGTGGCTGATTTGGAGAAAATATTGGTAAATAAGCTTTTGAAGCTCACAGAAAATCATACTTCAGAAGGTGTGAAAGACTATATGGGAGCTGAAGTAATCAGTAAAGGCGCTAAATTCTATGCTTCTGATTTCAGTGATATAGACTTTACTGCTATTCAGTTGAGCAATTGGACAAAAGACGAGCATACCAATGAATTGATCCGTGCACTGGTAACGAACTTTATCAAGAAATATAAGGAACTCGATGCAGAGTTGAAACGTAAGAAATTTGCTATTACTATCGGTGACGAGTTGCCTGCAGGTATTATCCAGATGGCTAAGGTTTATATTGCCAAGAAGCGTAAGATCGGTGTTGGTGATAAGATGGCCGGTCGTCACGGTAACAAAGGTATCGTTTCACGCGTGGTACGTCAGGAAGACATGCCGTTCTTGGCAGACGGTACTCCGGTAGATATTGTATTGAATCCGCTGGGTGTGCCTTCACGTATGAACATCGGTCAGATATTCGAGGCTGTTTTGGGACGTGCCGGAAAGAACTTGGGAGTTAAGTTTGCTACGCCTATCTTTGATGGTGCTACGCTGGATGACCTGAACGAATGGACCGACAAGGCCGGTCTGCCCCGTTATGGTAAAACCACTTTGTATGATGGTGGTACAGGTGAGGCTTTCGAACAGCAGGCTACAGTGGGTGTGACATACATGTTGAAACTCGGTCACATGGTTGAAGATAAGATGCACGCACGTTCTATAGGTCCTTATTCGCTTATTACGCAACAGCCGTTGGGCGGTAAGGCACAGTTCGGTGGTCAGCGTTTCGGAGAAATGGAGGTTTGGGCGCTCGAAGCATTCGGTGCTGCGCATATCCTGCAGGAAATCCTGACTATCAAGTCTGATGATGTTGTCGGACGCTCCAAGGCTTATGAAGCAATCGTTAAGGGTGAGCCGATGCCAGCTCCGGGTATTCCTGAATCACTGAATGTATTGTTGCACGAGTTGAGAGGTTTGGGCTTGAGCATCAACTTAGAATAAATTGAAATTTGGAAATTGAGGGTTGAGAGCTAATGTCTCTTGATTCTCAATTCCCGACTTATCAACATTGTTTTTCAATTTTTAATTCTCAATTATCAATTATATATAAAAGTATGGCTTTTAGAAAAGATAACAAGATAAAGAGTAATTTCTCGAAAATCTCTATCGGTTTGGCTTCTCCCGAAGAAATCCTTGAGAATTCGAGTGGTGAAGTTTTAAAGCCTGAAACCATTAACTATCGGACGTATAAGCCGGAACGCGACGGTTTGTTCTGCGAGCGTATCTTCGGTCCTATTAAGGATTATGAGTGCCATTGCGGTAAGTACAAACGTATCCGTTACAAAGGCATTGTGTGTGACCGTTGCGGTGTGGAAGTGACAGAAAAGAAAGTACGTCGTGAGCGTATGGGACACATCCAGCTGGTTGTGCCGGTGGCTCACATTTGGTATTTCCGTTCGCTTCCTAATAAAATCGGTTACTTGCTGGGTTTACCGACCAAGAAACTCGATGCTATTATTTACTACGAACGTTATGTAGTAATCCAGCCGGGTATATTGGAAGGCGAAGTGGCACAGTATGATTTGCTTGAAGAAGGAGAATATCTGGATCTGTTGGAAAAGTTACCAAGCGATAATCAGTACCTTGAAGATTCAGACCCCAATAAGTTTGTTGCCAAGATGGGTGCAGAAGCCATTTATGACTTGCTGTCGCGCATTGATCTTGATTCATTGTCTTACGAACTGCGTAACCGTGCAGGCAGCGATGCTTCACAACAGCGTAAGAGCGAAGCTTTGAAGCGTTTGCAGGTAGTTGAGTCTTTCCGTGCATCACGCGGACGCAACAAGCCCGAATGGATGATTGTACGTATCGTACCGGTTATCCCGCCCGAACTTCGTCCGTTGGTTCCGTTGGATGGCGGGCGTTTCGCCACTTCCGACTTGAACGACCTTTACCGTCGCGTTATCATCCGTAACAACCGCTTGAAGAGATTGATTGAAATCAAGGCTCCTGAGGTGATTTTACGTAATGAGAAACGTATGTTGCAGGAAGCTGTCGATTCATTGTTCGATAACTCTCGTAAGTCAAGCGCAGTGAAGACTGATGCCAACCGTCCTTTGAAGTCACTTTCCGACAGTTTGAAAGGTAAGCAGGGACGTTTCCGTCAGAACTTGTTGGGTAAGCGTGTCGATTACTCTGCACGTTCCGTAATCGTTGTAGGTCCGGAACTGAAAATGGGTGAGTGCGGTATTCCTAAACTCATGGCGGCCGAGCTCTACAAGCCGTTCATTATCCGTAAGCTCATCGAGCGTGGTATTGTGAAGACGGTGAAGAGTGCCAAGAAGATTGTAGACCGTAAGGAACCTGTTATCTGGGACATTCTGGAACATGTAATGAAAGGACATCCGGTATTGTTGAACCGTGCTCCGACACTGCACCGTCTGGGTATCCAGGCGTTCCAGCCGAAGATGATTGAAGGCAAGGCAATCCAGTTGCACCCGTTGGCATGTACGGCATTCAACGCCGACTTCGACGGTGACCAGATGGCCGTTCACTTGCCTTTGAGCAACGAAGCTATTCTGGAAGCACAGATGCTGATGCTCCAGTCACATAATATCTTGAACCCTGCCAACGGTGCGCCTATCACAGTGCCCGCACAGGATATGGTACTCGGTTTGTACTATATCACCAAACTGCGTAAAGGAGCTAAAGGTGAAGGCCTCACTTTCTACGGTCCGGAAGAAGCGCTTATTGCCTACAACGAAGGTAAGTGCGACATTCACGCACCTATCAGCGTTATCGTTAAGGACATTGACGAAAACGGCAATGTGGTAGACAAGATGATGCACGACACGTCGGTAGGTCGTGTTATTGTAAACGAAATTGTACCTGCCAAAGCGGGTTATATCAATACGATTATCTCTAAGAAGTCACTTCGTGACATTATCAGTCACGTAATCAAGGTTTGTGGTGTGGCAGAAGCAGCCGAATTCCTGGATGGAATCAAGAACCTCGGTTATCAGATGGCATTCAAAGGCGGTCTTTCGTTCAACTTGGGAGATATTATTATTCCCGAAGAGAAAGAAGCGCTGGTGCAGAAAGGTTACGAAGAAGTAGAGCAGGTAATCAACAACTATAACATGGGTTTCATCACCAACAACGAGCGTTACAACCAGGTAATTGATATCTGGACACATGTAAACTCCGAGTTGTCAAACATTTTGATGAAAACTATTTCGAGCGACGATCAGGGATTCAATTCCGTATACATGATGTTGGATTCCGGAGCCCGTGGTTCTAAGGAGCAGATTCGTCAGCTTTCCGGTATGCGTGGTTTGATGGCGAAACCCCAGAAGGCAGGTGCCGAAGGCGGTCAGATTATCGAGAACCCGATTCTTTCTAACTTTAAGGAAGGTCTTTCCGTGTTGGAGTACTTTATCTCTACTCACGGTGCTCGTAAGGGTCTTGCCGATACCGCTTTGAAGACGGCCGACGCCGGATACTTGACCCGTCGTCTGGTTGACGTATCTCACGATGTGATTATCAACGAAGAAGACTGCGGTACGCTTCGCGGACTGGTTTGTACAGCTTTGAAGAATAACGATGAGACAATCGCTACATTGTACGAACGTATTCTGGGACGTGTATCCGTACATGATATCGTTCACCCCACAACCGGTGAATTGCTTGTTGCAGGTGGTGAAGAAATCACTGAAGCCATTGCACAGAAGATTGAAGACTCTCCGATTGAGAGCGTTGAAATCCGTTCTGTATTGACTTGTGAATCCAAGAAGGGTGTTTGTGCCAAGTGCTACGGCCGTAATCTGGCTACAAGCCGTATGGTTCAGAAAGGTGAAGCTGTCGGTGTAATCGCTGCGCAGTCTATCGGTGAGCCGGGTACACAGTTGACGTTGCGTACGTTCCATGCCGGTGGTACGGCAGCCAATATCGCTGCCAATGCAAGTATTGTTGCCAAGAATCCTTCCCGTCTGGAATTTGAAGAACTCCGTACAGTAGATATTATTGACGAAGCAGGCGAACCGGCTAAGGTGGTAGTAGGCCGTCTGGCAGAAGTACGTTTCGTAGATGTCAATACAGGTATCATACTTTCTACGCATAACGTGCCTTATGGTTCTACACTCTATGCAGCGGATGGTGAAGTAGTAGAGAAAGGCAAACTTATAGCCCGTTGGGACCCGTTCAACGCAGTTATCATTACCGAAGCTACCGGTAAGATTGAGTTTGAAGGCGTTATTGAAAACGTTACCTATAAGGTAGAGTCCGATGAATCTACCGGTTTGCGCGAAATCATCATCATTGAGTCTAAGGACAAGACGAAAGTGCCTACAGCGCACATCATGACTGAAGATGGCGAACTTATCCGTACCTATAACCTTCCTGTGGGTGGTCACGTAGTAGTGGAAAACGGACAGAAGGTAAAAGCCGGTGAAGTAATCGTGAAGATTCCGCGTGCCGTTGGTAAGGCGGGTGATATCACGGGTGGTCTTCCTCGTGTTACCGAATTGTTCGAGGCACGTAACCCGTCCAATCCTGCTGTGGTTTCCGAAATTGACGGTGAGGTCACAATGGGTAAGGTGAAACGTGGTAACCGCGAAATTATCGTTACCTCTAAGACCGGAGAAGTTAAGAAATATCTCGTACCACTGTCCAAACAGATACTGGTACAGGAGAACGACTACGTGCGTGCCGGTACTCCGTTGTCTGACGGTGCCATTACCCCTGCCGATATCCTTGCCATTAAAGGTCCTACGGCAGTACAGGAATATATCGTAAACGAAGTACAGGACGTTTATCGTCTGCAAGGTGTGAAGATTAACGATAAGCACTTTGAAATTATCGTTCGTCAGATGATGCGTAAGGTTGAAATCGATGAACCGGGCGATACCCGCTTCTTGGAACAACAGGTAGTGGATAAGCTCGAATTCATGGAAGAGAACGACCGTATCTGGGGCAAGAAAGTTGTAGTAGATGCCGGAGATTCTCAGAACCTGCAACCGGGACAGATTGTTACTGCCCGCAAGTTGCGCGACGAAAACTCCATGCTGAAGCGCCGTGACTTGAAACCCGTTTCAGTACGTGATGCTGTGCCTGCTACCTCTACACAGATTCTTCAAGGTATTACCCGTGCGGCTTTGCAGACTTCAAGCTTTATGTCTGCCGCTTCTTTCCAGGAAACGACGAAGGTACTCAACGAAGCTGCTATCAACGGAAAGGTAGACCGTCTGGAAGGTATGAAAGAGAATGTTATCTGCGGTCACTTGATTCCTGCCGGTACAGGTCAGCGCGAATTCGAGAAGATTATTGTCGGTTCGAAAGAAGAGTACGATCGTATGCTTGCCAACAAGAAAACGGTGCTCGATTATGCAGTTGATGATAAGGTAGAAGAGTAATTACTACGTTAATACAATCAGTAATTTTTATAGTGAAAGAAGAGGATCTCCCGGGATTCTCTTCTTTTTTTATATTTGTTGCAAACCGGCTCTCTTTTCGGTCTGATGTAAGAAGAGTGTAATGTAATAGCAAAATAAAGATTTGCATGCCCCCTTCACAACCTTTTATTCATGGATGTTTGAGGGTGAAGGGGAGGAGGGGGAAGCATGCTATTGCCTCAAATAAAACAGACCATCGGTTTGGGGTAAACGCATGGTCTGTTCAGGTAAATCAGACGATGTGTTCTATACGAACAGACCATGCAATTTCAGGACATATCAAGTGCCTTTTTTGTTCAGGTCGTACTGTTACTTTTATCTTGGAGTATTTTGTGTGTCGGAATGAAAGAAGTATATTTGTCATTCAATTATAATGATATACGATAATATGGAAAATCAGGAAAATAATAACGGACAGTTACAGATAGAGCTGAAAGAAGAAGTGGCCCAAGGCACGTATGCCAATCTTGCCATTATCACTCATTCCAGTTCGGAGTTTATCATGGATTTTATTCGGGTAATGCCGGGAATGCCCAAAGCCGGAGTTCAATCGCGTATTGTATTGGCACCCGAACACGCCAAGCGTCTGCTGCGTGCGCTTGAAGAAAATGTTGGTAAATATGAACGTGCTTTCGGCCCTATCCGCATGCCGGATGAGCAACCTATTCCGCCATTGCCTAACATTAAGGGTGAAGCATAAAATCAAAAAAAAACTTGTAGTGCATTGATTATTCAAAACTTATTAGTATCTTTGCAGCCCAAAAGTATATAGTTTTGAATTAATATAAACATAATATATAACTAAAAACAATTAAAATGCCTACAATTCAGCAATTAGTAAGAAAAGGACGCGAGGTTTTGGTAGAGAAAAGTAAGTCTCCAGCCTTGGATTCTTGTCCTCAAAGACGTGGCGTTTGCGTGAGAGTGTATACAACCACTCCGAAGAAACCGAATTCAGCTATGCGTAAAGTAGCTCGTGTACGTTTGACTAACGGTAAAGAGGTGAACTCTTACATTCCGGGAGAAGGTCACAACTTGCAGGAACACTCAATCGTATTGGTTCGCGGCGGTCGTGTAAAAGACCTTCCGGGTGTACGTTATCACATCGTTCGTGGTACTTTGGATACCGCAGGTGTTGCTAACCGTACCCAAAGACGTTCTAAATACGGTGCTAAACGTCCGAAACCGGGACAGGCTGCTCCCGCTAAGAAGAAATAATTAGGCGGCCAAACTGATAAACAGTAAAATTAAAAGTAATAACTTACGTTTTAGTTTGTTGGAAATGCTAAAGGTTGAGTAAACACTCCGGAGGGAGAGTTGAAGAAGACAGAAGTAAACAACCAAGAACGAAAAACATTATTCTTTCAGACAAATGAGAAAAGCAAAACCTAAAAAACGTATCATCCTTCCGGATCCCGTTTTTAATGATGTGAAAGTTTCCAAGTTCGTTAACCACCTGATGTACGACGGAAAGAAGAATACTTCTTATGAAATCTTCTACGCCGCTTTGGAAACAGTGAAGAACAAAATGCAGAATGAAGAGAAATCAGCTCTTGAAATCTGGAAAAAAGCTTTGGACAACGTAACTCCTCAAGTGGAAGTGAAGTCTCGCCGTGTAGGTGGTGCTACTTTCCAAGTTCCTACTGAAATTCGTCCTGACCGCAAGGAGTCAATTTCTATGAAGAATTTGATTATCTTTGCCCGCAAGCGTGGCGGTAAATCAATGGCTGACAAGCTGGCTGCTGAAATCATGGATGCTTTCAATGAACAAGGCGGTGCTTTCAAACGTAAAGAAGATATGCACAGAATGGCTGAGGCTAACCGTGCGTTTGCTCATTTCAGATTCTAATACTATAAGAGATAACCAATCAAAGATTAAAAACTTAAAGTAAAAGGAATTAGAAAATGGCAAAGAATGATTTACATTTGACACGTAATATCGGTATCATGGCCCACATCGATGCCGGAAAGACAACAACCTCTGAACGTATTTTGTTTTATACGGGTTTGACTCACAAAATCGGTGAGGTGCACGATGGTGCCGCTACAATGGACTGGATGGAGCAAGAACAGGAACGTGGTATCACTATTACTTCCGCTGCTACTACCACTCGTTGGAAATATGCCGGTAATACTTATAAAATCAACTTGATTGATACTCCGGGACACGTTGACTTTACCGCTGAGGTAGAGCGTTCTTTGCGTATTCTTGACGGCGCTGTTGCTGCTTATTGTGCAGTTGGTGGCGTTGAACCGCAATCTGAAACTGTTTGGCGTCAGGCTGATAAATATAACGTACCGCGTATCGCATACGTTAACAAAATGGACCGTTCGGGTGCCGACTTCTTTGAGGTTGTTCGTCAGATGAAGGACGTTTTGGGTGCTAATCCTTGTCCTATCGTTGTGCCTATCGGTGCTGAGGAATCTTTCAAAGGTTTGGTAGACCTTATCAAGATGAAAGCTATCTACTGGCATGACGAAACTATGGGTGCCGACTATACAGTAGAGGAAATCCCTGCTAATTTGGTAGACGAAGCTAACGAATGGAGAGATAAGATGCTCGAAAAAGTAGCTGAGTTCGACGATGCTTTGATGGAGAAATATTTCGATGATCCTTCTACTATTACGGAAGAAGAAATATTGAGAGCTCTTCGCAACGCTACAGTACAGATGGCTGTTGTTCCTATGTTGTGTGGTTCTTCATTCAAGAATAAGGGTGTACAGACTTTGCTTGACTATGTTTGTGCATTCTTGCCTTCTCCGCTGGATACAGAGAATGTGGTTGGTACAAACCCTGAAACCGGTGCTGAAGAAGACCGTAAGCCGAGCGAGGATGAAAAGACTTCTGCTTTGGCGTTCAAGATTGCAACCGACCCGTATGTAGGCCGTCTGACTTTCTTCCGTGTTTATTCAGGTAAGATTGAAGCCGGTTCTTATATTTATAACTCTCGCTCTGGTAAGAAAGAACGTGTTTCACGTCTGTTCCAGATGCACTCAAATAAACAGAATCCTGTTGAGGTGATTGGCGCCGGTGATATTGGTGCCGGTGTAGGCTTCAAGGATATCCATACCGGTGATACGCTGTGCGACGAAACCGCACCGATCGTATTGGAATCTATGGACTTCCCCGAACCGGTAATCGGTATCGCAGTTGAGCCTAAGACTCAGAAGGATATGGATAAACTGTCTAACGGTTTGGCTAAATTGGCTGAAGAAGACCCGACGTTTACGGTTAAGACTGACGAACAGACAGGTCAGACAGTTATTTCCGGTATGGGTGAGCTTCACTTGGATATTATCATCGACCGTCTGAAGCGTGAATTCAAGGTTGAGTGTAACCAGGGTAAACCTCAGGTTAACTATAAGGAGGCTATCACGAAGACTGTTAACTTGCGCGAAGTTTATAAGAAACAGTCTGGTGGTCGTGGTAAGTTTGCCGATATCATCGTGAACATCGGTCCGGTTGATGAGGACTTTACTCAAGGCGGCTTGCAGTTTGTTGACGAAGTGAAGGGCGGTAATATTCCTAAGGAATTTATCCCGTCTGTACAGAAAGGTTTCACAACTGCAATGAAGAACGGTGTATTGGCCGGTTATCCGTTGGATTCACTGAAGGTAACTTTGATCGACGGTTCTTTCCACCCGGTTGACTCTGACCAGTTGTCATTTGAAATCTGTGCTATCCAGGCATACAAGAACGCTTGCGCTAAGGCAGGTCCGGTATTGATGGAGCCTATCATGAAGCTGGAAGTTGTTACTCCGGAAGAAAACATGGGTGACGTTATCGGTGACTTGAACAAGCGTCGCGGTCAGGTAGAAGGTATGGAATCAAGCCGTTCAGGTGCTCGTATCGTGAAGGCAATGGTTCCGCTGGCAGAAATGTTCGGTTACGTAACTGCGTTGCGTACTATCACTTCTGGTCGTGCAACTTCTTCAATGGCATATTCTCACCACGCTCAGGTTTCCAACTCTATTGCCAAGGCAGTATTGGAAGAAGTAAAAGGTCGTACAGACTTAATCTAAAATAATAACTAAAGTCCGTAGGTTAGCGAATGACTCTTAACCTACGGGACTTTATCTTATATAATAACACTATTAATAACTAAGACAGTAATGAGTCAAAAAATTAGAATCAAACTGAAATCTTACGACCACAACTTGGTTGACAAGTCAGCTGAGAAGATTGTAAGAACGGTGAAGACAACAGGCGCTATCGTTAGCGGTCCAATTCCT
This sequence comes from Bacteroides stercoris ATCC 43183, assembly GCF_025147325.1. Classification (NCBI taxonomy): domain Bacteria; kingdom Pseudomonadati; phylum Bacteroidota; class Bacteroidia; order Bacteroidales; family Bacteroidaceae; genus Bacteroides; species Bacteroides stercoris. Next base: position 455,286 of record NZ_CP102262.1, on the reverse strand, counting down.
CTCCCTACGCATAAGCGTATCTTTACCGTAAACCGTTCGACTTTCGTTAACAAGAAGTCGCGTGAACAATTCGAACTCTCTTCTTACAAGAGATTAATCGACATCTATAGCTCAACAGCTAAGACAGTAGATGCTCTGATGAAGTTGGAGTTACCGAGTGGTGTGGAAGTAGAAATCAAAGTGTAAGTATTAAAAATTAAGTGAAATGCCAGGATTATTAGGAAAAAAAATCGGAATGACATCCGTTTTCAGTGCCGAGGGTAAGAATGTACCATGCACTGTTATCGAAGCAGGTCCTTGTGTTGTTACTCAAGTGAAAACTGTAGAAAAGGACGGCTATCAAGCTGTTCAGTTGGGTTTCCAGGACAAGAAGGAAAAGCACACTACAAAGCCTCTTATGGGCCACTTTAAGAAAGCTGGAGTAACTCCCAAGAAACACTTGGCTGAGTTCAAAGAATTTGAGACAGAATTGAATCTGGGTGATACTGTTACCGTAGAATTGTTCGAAGGCGCTGATTATGTAGACGTTGTAGGTACTTCCAAAGGTAAAGGCTTCCAGGGTGTTGTGAAACGTCATGGTTTCGGTGGTGTAGGTCAGACTACTCACGGTCAGCACAACCGTGCCCGTAAACCGGGTTCTATCGGTGCTTGTTCTTACCCTGCAAAAGTATTCAAGGGAATGCGCATGGGCGGACAACTTGGTGGTGACAGAGTAACTGTTCAAAATCTGCAAGTATTAAAAGTAATCGCGGAGCACAATCTCCTTTTGATTAAGGGTTCTGTTCCTGGTTGCAAAGGTTCAATCGTAATAATTGAGAAATAATGGAAGTTAACGTATATAACATTAAAGGTGAAGACACTGGGAGAAAGATTACGTTAAACGAGTCTATCTTCGGAATTGAGCCCAACGACCACGCTATCTACTTGGACGTTAAACAGTTTATGGCTAACCAGCGTCAGGGTACACACAAGTCAAAGGAAAGAAGCGAAATCAGCGGTTCTACTCGTAAAATCGGTCGCCAGAAAGGTGGCGGTGGTGCACGTCGTGGTGACATGAACTCACCGGTACTCGTTGGTGGTGGACGTGTATTTGGTCCGAAACCGAGAGATTACTACTTCAAACTGAATAAGAAAGTAAAAGCTCTGGCACGTAAGTCAGCTTTGGCATATAAGGCTCAGAACAATGCCATCATTGTAGTAGAAGACTTCAACTTTGAAGCTCCTAAGACAAAAGATTTTGTTGCTATGACAAAAAATCTTAAAGTTTCTGACAAAAAGCTGCTTGTTGTTTTACCGGAAGCAAATAAAAACGTATATTTGTCGGCTCGTAACGTAAAGGGCGCTAATGTGCAGACTATCTCAGGGTTAAATACTTACAGAGTATTGGACGCTGGAGTTGTTGTGTTTGCTGAAAGTGCACTTTCTGCTATCGACAATATCTTAATGTAAAAAGGAGGCTTAAATAATGGGAATTATTATTAAACCGTTAGTGACAGAGAAGATGACTGCAATTACTGATAAGTCGAACAATCGTTTCGGCTTTATCGTGCGTCCTGAAGCTAATAAACTGGAAATTAAGAACGAAGTTGAAGCCCTTTACAACGTTACCGTGGTTGATGTGAATACAATTCGTTATGCCGGCAAGAACAAGAGCCGTTATACACGCGCAGGTATCATCAACGGACGTACAAACGCTTACAAAAAAGCTGTTGTTACGTTGAAAGAAGGAGATACTATTGATTTTTATAGCAATATTTAAAAGAAATGGCAGTACGTAAATTTAAGCCCACAACACCGGGGCAAAGACATAAAATTATTGGTACTTTCGAAGAAATTACTGCACGAGTACCAGAAAAGTCTCTTGTATTTGGTAAGAAATCTTCCGGCGGTCGTAACAATACAGGTAAAATGACCATGCGCTACATCGGTGGCGGTAGTAAGAAGATTATCCGTATCGTAGACTTCAAGAGAAATAAAGACGGTGTACCTGCAGTGGTTAAAACAATTGAATACGATCCGAACCGTTCGGCTCGTATCGCTCTGTTGTTTTATGCAGATGGTGAAAAAAGATATATTATTGCTCCCAATGGATTGCAAGTTGGTGCGACTTTGATGTCAGGTGAAACTGCTGCTCCGGAAATCGGAAATGCTCTTCCGCTTCAGAATATTCCGGTCGGTACTGTAATTCACAACATCGAATTACGTCCGGGTCAAGGCGCTGCTTTGGTTCGTTCAGCCGGTAACTTCGCTCAATTGACTTCAAGAGAAGGTAGATACTGCGTTATCAAGTTGCCTTCAGGCGAGGTTCGTCAGATCCTCAGCACATGTAAGGCTACTATCGGTAGCGTTGGTAACTCAGATCATGGATTGGAAAGTTCAGGTAAAGCTGGACGTTCTCGTTGGTTAGGACGTCGTCCGCGTAACCGTGGTGTTGTTATGAACCCGGTTGATCACCCGATGGGTGGTGGTGAAGGACGTGCTTCAGGAGGACACCCGAGATCTCGTAAGGGATTGTATGCTAAGGGCCTTAAGACAAGAGCTCCGAAGAAACAATCGTCTAAGTATATTATTGAGAGAAGAAAGAAGTAATCTGATTAATTGAGTAAATTATGAGTCGTTCATTAAAAAAAGGTCCGTATATTAACGTTAAGCTTGAGAAGAAAGTGCTTGCCATGAATGAATCGGGCAAGAAAGTGGTAGTTAAGACTTGGGCCAGAGCTTCAATGATTTCGCCTGATTTTGTAGGCCATACTGTTGCAGTTCACAATGGAAATAAATTTATTCCTGTTTATGTTACCGAAAACATGGTAGGACACAAGTTGGGCGAATTTGCTCCAACTCGTACATTCAGAGGACACGCTGGTAACAAGAAAAAATAAGACAGGATTTATCTGAAATAATAAAGTAATAATATAATGGGAGCAAGAAAAAAAATATCGGCTGAAAAAAGAAAAGAAGCCCTTAAGACCATGTATTTTGCGAAATTGCAAAATGTTCCTACTTCCCCCCGTAAAATGCGTCTCGTGGCTGACATGATTCGTGGGATGGAAGTGAACAGAGCACTCGGCGTTTTGAAGTTCTCCTCAAAAGAGGCTGCCGCCAGAGTGGAAAAATTGCTGCGCTCTGCAATTGCTAACTGGGAGCAGAAAAACGAACGTAAAGCTGAAAGCGGCGAGCTGTTCGTAACCAAGATTTTTGTTGATGGTGGCGCTACACTCAAAAGAATGAGACCGGCTCCGCAGGGTAGAGGTTACAGAATCCGCAAGCGTTCAAACCACGTAACGTTGTTCGTTGGTTCTAAAAGTAATAACGAAGATCAAAATTAAGGTAAATGGGACAAAAAGTTAATCCAATAAGCAACCGTTTAGGAATTATCAGAGGCTGGGATTCCAATTGGTATGGTGGAAAGAATTACGGCGACTCTTTGCTGGAAGATAGCAAGATTCGTAAATATTTGAACGCTCGTCTTGCTAAAGCAAGTGTTTCAAGAATTGTAATCGAACGTACACTGAAACTCGTGACTATTACCGTTTGTACAGCACGTCCGGGTATCATTATCGGTAAGGGTGGCCAAGAAGTTGATAAGTTGAAAGAAGAGTTGAAGAAGGTCACTGATAAAGATATCCAGATCAATATCTTCGAAGTGAAAAGACCTGAGTTGGACGCTGTTATCGTGGCTAACAACATCGCCCGTCAGGTAGAAGGTAAAATTGCCTACCGTCGCGCTATCAAAATGGCTATTGCCAACACAATGCGTATGGGTGCGGAAGGTATCAAAATTCAGATTTCAGGACGTTTGAATGGTGCAGAAATGGCCCGTTCTGAAATGTATAAAGAAGGAAGAACTCCGCTGCACACTTTCAGAGCAGACATCGACTATTGTCATGCAGAAGCATTGACTAAAGTAGGTCTTCTCGGTATTAAAGTTTGGATTTGTAGAGGTGAAGTTTATGGTAAAAGAGAGTTGGCTCCGAACTTTACGCAAAGCAAAGAAAGCGGTCGTGGAAGCAATAGCGGAAACAATGGCGGAAAGAACTTCAAAAGAAAGAAAAATAATCGCTAACGAATTTGATTTTTAGGAATTATGTTACAACCGAAAAAGACAAAATTCAGAAGACAACAAAAAGGCCGTCAAAAAGGTAATGCCCAAAGAGGAAACCAACTGGCTTTCGGTTCTTTTGGTATTAAGGCCTTGGAGACGAAGTGGATTACAGGCCGTCAGATTGAAGCTGCGCGTATTGCAGTAACAAGATATATGCAACGTCAAGGACAGATTTGGATTCGTATTTTCCCGGATAAGCCTATTACAAGAAAGCCTGCTGACGTACGTATGGGTAAAGGTAAAGGTAGCCCCGAGGGATTCGTTGCTCCTGTTACACCGGGTAGAATTATTATCGAAGCTGAAGGAGTATCTTATGAAATCGCAAAAGAAGCTTTGCGCTTAGCTGCACAGAAGCTTCCTATCACAACCAAGTTTGTGGTAAGACGTGATTATGATATCCAAAATCAAAATGCGTAAGAAGTATGAAAATTGCAGAAATTAAAGAAATGACTACCAATGACTTGGTAGAAAGAGTAGAAGCAGAAGTGGCTAACTATAGCCAAATGGTTTTAAATCATTCTATTTCTCCTTTGGATAATCCTGCTCAGATCAAACAATTACGCAGGACTATTGCGCGTATGAAAACTGAATTACGCCAGAGAGAACTTAACAATAAATGATGAGCTTGATGGAAGCAAGAAATTTAAGAAAAGAAAGAACAGGGGTTGTGCTGAGCGATAAGATGGATAAGACCATTACTGTTGCAGCTAAGTTTAAGGAAAAACACCCCATATATGGTAAGTTCGTTAGTAAGACGAAGAAGTACCATGCTCATGATGAAAAGAATGAGTGCAATATCGGCGATACTGTACGCATCATGGAAACTCGTCCTTTGAGCAAGACTAAGAGATGGAGATTGGTTGAAATAATTGAAAGAGCTAAGTAATTATGATACAAGTAGAATCCAGACTTACAGTATGTGACAACAGTGGAGCAAAAGAGGCTCTCTGTATCCGCGTTTTGGGCGGTACAGGTCGTCGCTATGCTTCAGTAGGGGACGTGATTGTTGTTTCTGTAAAAAGCGTTATCCCTTCAAGTGATATTAAAAAAGGTGCAGTGTCTAAAGCTTTGATCGTACGTACTAAGAAAGAAATCCGTCGTGCTGATGGTTCTTACATACGTTTTGATGATAATGCTTGCGTGTTGCTGAACAATGCAGGTGAAATTAGAGGTAGTCGTATTTTCGGTCCGGTAGCTCGTGAACTTCGTGCTGCTAACATGAAAGTTGTGTCACTCGCTCCTGAAGTACTTTAATTTTGTAAAAGATTTAAGTAATGAGTAAATTACATATTAAAAAAGGCGATACAGTTTACGTAAATTCTGGTGAAGACAAAGGTAAGACTGGTCGTGTATTGAAGGTTCTTGTTGATAAAAAACGTGCAATCGTTGAGGGTATCAACATGGTGTCTAAGAGCACAAAACCGAATGCAAAGAACCCGCAAGGTGGTATCGTGAAGCAAGAAGCTTCTATCCACATTTCAAACTTGAACCCGGTTGATCCAAAGACTGGCAAAGCAACGCGTGTTGGTAGAAAATTAAGTGCTGACGGCACTTTAGTGCGTTATTCTAAAAAATCAGGAGAGGAGATTAAGTAATGAGTAATACTGCTAGCCTTAAGAAAGAATATGCAGAGCGTATTGCGCCTGCATTGAAATCACAGTTCCAGTATTCTTCTTCAATGCAGGTACCCGTACTTAAGAAGATTGTTATCAATCAGGGTTTGGGTATGGCCGTTGCTGATAAGAAGATTATCGAAGTGGCAATTAATGAAATGACTGCTATTACAGGTCAGAAGGCCGTTGCAACCATTTCTCGTAAAGATATCGCTAACTTTAAGTTGCGTAAGAAAATGCCGATTGGTGTTATGGTAACTTTACGTCGCGAGAGAATGTACGAATTCCTTGAAAAATTGGTTCGTGTAGCTCTGCCGCGTATCCGTGACTTCAAGGGTATTGAAAGTAAGTTCGATGGAAAGGGTAACTATACCCTTGGTATTCAGGAACAAATTATTTTCCCTGAAATTAATATCGATAGTATTACCAGAATTCTCGGAATGAATATTACCTTTGTAACCTCTGCGCAAACAGATGAAGAAGGTTATGCCTTGTTGAAAGAATTCGGTTTACCGTTTAAGAACGCTAAAAAAGATTGATAATATGGCAAAGGAATCAATGAAAGCACGTGAAGTAAAGCGTGCCAAATTAGTAGCCAAATATGCCGAGAAGAGAGCTGCATTGAAGCAAATCGTTAGAACAGGTGATCCTGCGGAAGCTTTTGAAGCTGCACAGAAATTGCAGGACCTGCCCAAGAATTCTAATCCGATTCGTATGCACAACCGTTGCAAATTGACAGGTCGTCCTAAAGGATATATCCGTCAGTTCGGAATCTCCAGAATTCAGTTCCGTGAGATGGCATCCAATGGTCTTATTCCAGGTGTAAAGAAAGCAAGCTGGTAATTTTTGTTTTTTAAATATTGTCAGGGCAGTCCTGATTAATTTAATTTATTTTTATATGACTGATCCAATAGCAGATTATTTGACGAGGTTGCGGAACGCTATTCAAGCAAAGCACAGAGTTGTTGAAGTTCCCGCTTCAAATTTGAAAAAAGAAATCACTAAGATTCTTTTTGAAAAAGGCTACATTCTTAATTACAAGTTTGTAGAAGATGGTCCTCAAGGTACTATAAAGGTTGCCTTGAAGTATGATCCGGTTAACAAAGTTAACGCTATCAAGAAGCTGGAAAGAATTTCTTCTCCGGGTTTGCGTCAATATACCGGTTACAAAGAGATGCCGCGAGTTATTAATGGTTTGGGTATTGCTATAATATCTACTTCCAAAGGTGTAATGACCAACAAAGAAGCCGCTGAACTGAAGATTGGCGGTGAAGTTTTGTGTTATGTATATTAATAGGAGGAATCAGCAATGTCAAGAATAGGAAAATTACCCATTAGTATTCCCGCTGGAGTAACAGTTACTCTGAAGGATGATGTGGTTACCGTAAAGGGACCCAAAGGCGAAATGAGCCAATATGTAAATCCTGCTATCAATGTTGCCATCGAAGAAGGCCATGTCGTTTTGACAGAGAATGAAAATGCAATGCTGGATAATCCGAAGCAGAAGCATGCATTCCACGGTCTGTACCGTTCATTGGTTCACAACATGGTTGTTGGTGTATCTGAAGGATATAAGAAAGAGTTGGAACTTGTCGGTGTAGGTTACCGTGCTTCTAATCAAGGCAATATTATTGAATTGAACTTAGGTTATACGCACAGTATCTTTATACAGTTGCCTGCTGAGATCAAAGTAGAAACTAAGTCTGAGAGAAACAAGAATCCTCTTATCCTTTTGGAATCTTGCGACAAACAATTGCTTGGTCAAGTTTGCTCTAAAATACGTTCTTTCCGTAAGCCTGAACCGTATAAAGGTAAAGGTATTAAGTTTGTTGGCGAAGAAATTCGTAGAAAGTCTGGTAAATCAGCCGGTGCTAAATAATCATTTAAATTGATAGTATTATGACAACAAAAATAGAAAGACGTATTAAGATTAAATATAGAGTACGCAATAAGATTTCAGGTACAACTGAATGTCCGCGTATGAGTGTGTTTAGAAGCAATAAGCAAATCTACGTTCAGATTATCGACGATTTGTCCGGTAAGACTCTGGCTGCTGCATCTTCTTTGGGTATGACTGAAAAGATGCCTAAGAAGGAACAGGCTGCCAAAGTAGGTGAACTGATTGCAAAGAAGGCTCAGGAAGCAGGTATAACTACTGTTGTTTTCGACCGTAATGGTTACTTGTATCATGGGAGAGTAAAAGAAGTGGCTGATGCTGCTCGTAACGGTGGACTTAAATTTTAATCATTATGGCAGGACTTAATAATAGAGTTAAGATTACAAACGATATAGAACTGAAAGACAGATTGGTTGCTATTAATCGTGTAACCAAAGTAACCAAAGGTGGTAGAACTTTTAGTTTTTCTGCTATTGTGGTAGTAGGAAATGAAGAAGGTATCATCGGTTGGGGTCTTGGCAAAGCAGGCGAAGTAACCGCTGCTATTGCTAAGGGTGTTGAATCAGCAAAAAAGAACCTGACTAAAGTACCTGTACTGAAAGGTACGGTTCCTCACGAACAGTCTGCTAAGTTTGGCGGTGCTGAGGTATTCATTAAACCGGCTTCTCACGGTACTGGTGTAGTGGCAGGTGGTGCAATGCGTGCAGTGCTTGAAAGTGTTGGTGTAACGGATGTTTTGGCTAAGTCAAAAGGTTCTTCCAACCCACATAACTTGGTGAAAGCTACTATCTTGGCATTAAGTGAAATGCGTGATGCCCGTATGGTTGCTCAGAACAGAGGAGTTAGTATGGAAAAAGTATTTAGAGGATAAGGAGGAAGAATATGTCGACTATAAAGATTAAACAAGTTAAAAGTAGAATTGGTGCTCCTGCTGATCAGAAGAGAACTCTCGATGCACTGGGACTTCATAAGTTGAATCGTGTGGTTGAACACGAATGCACTCCTTCAATTCTTGGAATGGTGGATAAGGTTAAACACTTGGTTACCATTGTTAAGTAATTATTTGTTGAATATAAAACGAATTACAATATGAACTTAAGTAATTTAAAACCTGCAGAGGGATCTACTAAAACAAGAAAAAGAATCGGACGCGGTCCAGGTTCTGGTTTGGGAGGTACTTCTACCAGAGGTCATAAAGGAGCTAAATCAAGATCTGGATACTCTAAGAAAATCGGTTTTGAAGGTGGTCAGATGCCTCTTCAACGTCGTGTTCCTAAGTTTGGCTTTAAAAATATCAACCGTGTAGAGTATAAGGCTATCAACTTGGATACAATTCAGAAATTGGCCGAAGCTAAAAATCTGCAGACTGTAGGTATCAATGACTTCATCGCTGCCGGTTTCATTTCTTCAAGCCAGTTGGTAAAAGTATTAGGTAACGGAACTTTGACTGCTAAGTTGGATGTACAAGCACACGCATTCTCTAAGACTGCGGTTGCTGCCATCGAAGCTGCTGGTGGACAAGTAGTAAAACTCTAATTCGATGAGAAAAGCTATTGAAACATTAAAGAATATATGGAAAATTGAGGATCTGAGACAACGGATCCTCATTACCATATTGTTTGTGGCAATTTACCGTTTCGGTTCGTATGTTGTATTGCCGGGTATTAATCCGTCAATGTTGACACAGTTGCATCAACAAACAAGCGAGGGTCTTTTAGCCTTGTTAAACATGTTTTCTGGAGGAGCGTTCTCTAATGCGTCTATCTTTGCATTAGGTATCATGCCTTATATCTCCGCTTCCATTGTGATTCAGTTGCTGGGTATTGCGGTACCGTATTTCCAGAAATTGCAACGTGAAGGTGAGAGTGGTAGAAGAAAAATGAATCAGTACACCCGTTATCTGACGATTATCATTTTGCTGGTTCAGGCTCCTTCTTATTTGCTCAATCTTAAAATGCAGGCTGGTCCTTCCTTAAATGCTTCATTAGATTGGACTCTATTTATGCTTACTTCTACCATTATATTGGCGGCTGGAAGTATGTTTATTTTGTGGCTTGGTGAGAGAATTACAGACAAAGGAATAGGTAATGGTATCTCCTTGATTATTATGGTGGGTATTATTGCACGTTTACCGCAGTCTTTATTTCAGGAATTGATTTCCCGTATGACCGATAAGACCGGTGGTTTGGTTATGTTCCTGATTGAACTTGTAGTCCTGTTGCTTGTCATTGCATTTGCCATTCTTCTGGTGCAAGGTACAAGAAAGATTCCTGTACAATACGCAAAGAAGATTGTTGGTAACAAGCAATACGGTGGTGCAAGACAATACATTCCTTTGAAAGTAAATGCAGCAAACGTGATGCCTATTATTTTTGCTCAGGCAATCATGTTCATTCCTATTACTCTCGTTGGATTTTCAAATGTAAATAATGCGAGCGGTTTCATACATGCATTAACTGATCATACAAGCTTTTGGTATAATTTGATTTTTGCGGTATTGATTATACTGTTTACGTATTTCTATACTGCGATTACCATTAACCCGACTCAGATGGCTGAGGATATGAAGAGAAACAACGGTTTCATTCCGGGCATCAAACCGGGAAAGCAAACAGCAGAGTACATTGACGTGATTATGTCACGTATCACTTTGCCGGGTTCTTTCTTCTTGGCTTTGGTTGCCATTATGCCTGCATTTGCCGGTATCTTCGGTGTGAAAGCCGAGTTTGCTCAATTCTTCGGTGGTACGTCTTTGTTAATTCTTGTAGGTGTGGTTCTTGATACTCTCCAGCAGGTTGAAAGTCATTTGTTGATGAGACACTATGACGGTTTGCTGAAATCTGGACGTATTAAAGGCCGTAGCGGTACAGTGGCTGCGTATTAATCTTATTTGAAGAATGATATTTCTTAAAACTGAAGATGAGATAGAACTGCTCCGTGCGAGTAATTTGCTTGTAGGAAAAACGTTGGCTGAGATAGCTAAGGTTATAAAGCCCGGAGTTACTACAAAGGAGTTGGATAGAGTAGCGGAAGAGTTCATTAGAGATAATGGGGCTGTTCCTACTTTCAAGGGATTTCCGAACCAATATGGCGATCCGTTTCCGGCTTCGATTTGTACTTCTGTAAACGAGCAGGTGGTACATGGTATTCCGAGTGATAATGTAGTACTGAAAGAGGGTGATGTAGTTTCTGTTGATTGCGGTACTTATATGAATGGCTTTTGTGGCGACTCGGCCTATACGTTTTGTGTAGGTGAGGTTGACGAAGAAGTTCGCAAATTACTGAAGGTTACTAAGGAAGCATTATATATAGGAATACAGAATGCTGTTCAAGGCAAGCGGTTGGGTGATATAGGATATGCTATACAACAACATTGCGAGTCCAATTCTTATGGTGTGGTGCGCGAGTTTGTCGGTCATGGTATCGGTAAGGACATGCACGAAGATCCCCAGGTGCCCAACTACGGTAAGCGCGGTTACGGTACAATGTTGAAAAAGGGGTTGTGCATCGCAATCGAGCCGATGATAACTTTAGGTAACCGGCAGATAGTAATGGAACGTGATGGCTGGACGGTGAGAACCAGAGATTGCAAGTACGCCGCTCATTTTGAGCATACCATAGCAGTGAGAAGCGGTGAAGCCGATATTCTGTCATCGTTCAAATTCATTGAAGAAGTATTAGGAGATAAAGCAATTTAAGAAGTTAATATGGCAAAGCAATCTGCAATAGAACAAGATGGAGTTATAGTTGAAGCATTGTCTAATGCAATGTTTCGTGTTGAATTAGAAAACGGACATGAGATTACTGCCCATATTTCCGGTAAGATGCGGATGCACTACATCAAGATCCTGCCGGGTGATAAGGTAAGAGTCGAAATGTCTCCTTACGATTTATCGAAAGGAAGAATTGTATTTAGATATAAATAAAATTAAGATATGAAAGTAAGAGCATCCTTAAAGAAACGTACGCCAGAGTGTAAGATCGTTAGACGTAATGGCCGTTTGTATGTTATTAACAAGAAAAATCCTAAGTATAAACAACGTCAAGGATAATATTATTATTTTTGCAAAAAAAATAATTTAGTATATGGCTATAAGAATAGTTGGTGTCGATTTGCCTCAAAACAAGAGAGGTGAAGTTGCGTTGACCTATGTATATGGAATAGGTCGTAGTAGTTCAGCAAAGATTTTGGACAAAGCAGGTGTTGACAGAGACCTGAAAGTAAAAGACTGGACGGATGATCAGGCTGCCAAGATTCGTGAGATCATTGGTGCAGAGTATAAAGTAGAAGGTGATCTTCGCTCTGAAGTTCAATTGAACATCAAACGTTTAATGGATATCGGTTGCTACCGTGGTGTACGTCACCGTATCGGTCTCCCTGTAAGAGGCCAGAGTACGAAGAACAACGCCCGTACTCGTAAGGGAAGAAAGAAAACCGTTGCTAATAAGAAAAAAGCTACTAAATAATAATTGTTGATATGGCAAAAAAAACAGTTGCAGCAAAAAAGAGAAATGTAAAGGTAGATGCTAATGGACAGTTGCATGTTCATTCATCTTTCAACAACATTATTGTTTCTCTGGCTAATAGTGAAGGTCAGATTATTTCTTGGTCTTCTGCCGGAAAGATGGGATTCAGAGGTTCTAAGAAGAACACTCCTTATGCAGCACAAATGGCTGCTCAAGATTGTGCTAAAGTAGCATACGATCTTGGCTTGAGAAAGGTAAAGGCATATGTGAAGGGTCCAGGTAACGGACGTGAGTCTGCTATTAGAACTATCCACGGTGCAGGTATCGAAGTTACTGAAATCATTGATGTAACTCCGCTTCCACATAATGGTTGTCGTCCTCCGAAAAGACGTAGAGTTTAAGATTTACCTTTAATAAAAAATGAAACTTGATATTGTTATTGGATTGTAATTTCTTCTCTACAATCGCGGCTGCAACAAATTAAGTTCATGAATAACAATTAAATATTTAAAAGAAATGGCTAGATATACTGGACCAAAATCAAGAATAGCCCGTAAATTCGGTGAAGGTATCTTTGGAGCAGATAAAGTATTGTCAAAGAAGAACTATCCTCCCGGACAGCACGGTAATTCAAGAAAGAGAAAAACTTCTGAATATGGTGTTCAACTTCGTGAGAAACAGAAAGCCAAATACACCTATGGAGTTTTGGAAAAACAATTCCGCAACTTGTTTGAGAAGGCAGCTACCGCTAAAGGTATTACCGGTGAGGTGCTCCTTCAATTGTTGGAAGGTCGTCTTGACAATGTAGTATTCCGTTTGGGTATTGCTCCGACTCGTGCCGCTGCCCGTCAGTTGGTGAGCCACAAGCACATTACTGTAGATGGCGAAGTGGTAAACATTCCTTCATATGCAGTAAAACCGGGTCAGGTTATTGGCGTTCGTGAAAGATCCAAATCTTTGGAAGTTATCGCCAACTCATTGGCCGGCTTTAATCACAGCAAATATCCTTGGTTGGAATGGGATGACAATGCTAAAGTAGGTAAGCTGTTGCACGTACCTGAAAGAGCAGACATTCCTGAAAACATTAAAGAGCATTTGATTGTAGAATTGTATTCTAAATAATAATTAATTTCATGGCGATATTAGCATTTCAAAAACCTGATAAAGTATTAATGTTGGAAGCGGACTCTAAATTCGGAAAGTTCGAATTTCGTCCGTTGGAGCCCGGTTTCGGTATTACCGTGGGTAATGCACTGCGCCGCATCCTGCTTTCTTCATTGGAAGGTTTTGCTATCACTACTATCAAGATAGAAGGTGTTGAGCACGAGTTTTCCAGTGTTCCGGGAGTAAAAGAGGATGTTACTAACATTATCTTGAATCTGAAACAAGTGAGATTCAAGCAAGTAGTTGAAGAATTCGAGAGCGAAAAGGTAAGTATTACAATCGAGAATTCAAGTGAATTTAAAGCAGGTGACATAGGTAAGTATTTGACTGGATTTGAAGTGTTAAATCCTGAATTAGTTATTTGTCATTTAGATTCAAAATCAACTATGCAGATAGATATTACGATCAACAAGGGCCGTGGTTATGTTCCTGCTGACGAAAACCGCGAATATTGCACCGATGTGAACGTAATTCCTATCGATTCTATTTATACTCCGATACGTAATGTTAAGTATCAGGTAGAGAACTTCCGTGTTGAGCAGAAGACCGACTACGAAAAGCTGGTGCTTGAGATTACTACGGATGGTTCCATTCACCCGAAAGAAGCTCTGAAAGAGGCAGCAAAGATTCTGATTTATCACTTCATGCTCTTCTCCGATGAGAAGATTACGCTGGAAAGCAACGATGCTGACGGCAATGAAGAGTTTGATGAGGAAGTATTGCACATGCGTCAGTTGCTGAAGACCAAGCTTGTCGATATGGATCTCTCGGTTCGCGCCCTCAACTGTTTGAAGGCTGCCGATGTAGAGACTTTGGGCGACTTGGTACAGTTCAACAAGACCGATTTGCTGAAGTTCAGAAATTTCGGAAAGAAATCGCTTACCGAGCTTGATGATTTGCTGGAAAGTCTGAATCTGTCGTTTGGAACTGATATTTCTAAATATAAATTAGATAAAGAATAAAAAATGAGACATAATAAGAAATTCAACCATTTGGGTCGTACTGCCTCTCATAGAAACGCTATGTTGGCTAATATGGCGTGTTCTTTGATAAAGCACAAAAGAATCACTACGACCGTTGCAAAGGCTAAAGCTCTGAAGAAGTTCGTTGAGCCTTTGATTACAAAAGCCAAGGACGATACGACAAACTCTCGTCGTGTTGTATTTAGCAATTTGCAAGACAAGTATGCTGTAACTGAACTGTTCAAGGAAATCTCTGTGAAGATTGCTGACCGTCCGGGTGGTTACACTCGTATCATCAAGACTGGTAACCGTTTGGGTGACAACGCAGAAATGTGCTTCATTGAACTCGTTGACTACAACGAAAACATGGCTAAGGAAAAAGTGGCTAAGAAAGCTACCCGTACCCGTCGTTCAAAGAAGAGCGCTGCTGCCGAAGCTGCTCCCGCTGCTGAAACTGCACCGGTTGCCGAAGCTCCTGCTGCTGAAGAAGCAAAAGCAGAATAATTCAACTATTCTTTTTATATATAGAAAGCCGTCCCAGCGATTGGGGCGGCTTTTTTGTTTACGCTTTTATCATTTTTACGGTAAGCACTAACAGAAGTACCTGCTTCAAAGGTTATGGTTGTGGTGTAATTTTGCCACTGCAATATTACAACAGCTATAACCTTTCTATTTATGACGAAGCAAGATTTTTTAGAGATTCAATCAGACGTATTTGGGCAATCCTCTTTTTACATGAACAAACCTTAAAAGATGTGTGTATAAAACAAACCTGTGAAATAAACCGTTATATTTGCACACAGTTATGGGCAGATATTTGAAAATCATAGGACTCCTGGTGCTTGCGTTGGCTTTGTGGCAGACGTCGGGCGCTGTATTTACTTCCGATGGCGGGGTGAGTACAGGAGATTCTACGGATATTCAGGCGGTGACTGCCGCTCATTCTCAGGATGGCACATGCTTTACTTCACCTCAGTTGCCCTATCTGCCGGTAGCGGAGCTGGCGAGTAACAGCGGTCATCTGCACTCGCTTGCCATGTCCCGCATTCAGCGTTCCTATACCGCCGAATACATCTTTTCACTAAAGGACTGGGTGGATAAGCTTGCCCGGCGCGAAGCGGTTCTGTCTTTGCATAAAGAGAAGCTTTATGATTCCACCGCTTACTATGGTTGCAAGCCTGTGTGTGAATACTATATTTTCACACTGAGGCGGATTCTGATTTAATGTCTTATTGTATTTAGGTCTTTTTTCTGTGTATGGGCATCGGATAAATGTCCGTATAGAGAAGAGATTGTACTCCCTTATTCTCTATTACAATAATTCATTAATTTATAAAACTGTTTATAATATGGCAACTAAAACTATCGACGCAACTCTTTTTGCGTCTTCACATCCCGATATTGCAAAACGTACAAGTGTTTCCGGACTGCTCATCTCATTGGCGATGATGGTGGCGGGTCTTCTTATCTTTGTTTCTATTTTTGAAATGCACGATAAATCTTCCACCATAAGCATGGCGCTGATGGTAGTGGGCACGGCATTGATTCTGCTGGGGGTATTCCGTTTGTTCTGGAAGTCGAAGGAAATGGTGTACCTGCCTACAGGAAGCGTGACGAAGGAGCGCAGCATGTTTTTCGATTTGAAGCATATAGGTGAGCTGACCGAAATGATTGAGCGCGGCAATCCGGACTGCGAGGCGGGTATAAAGAGCGAATCGAGCGGTAATGTACGTATGGACATTATGATTTCGCAGGACAATAAATTTGCCGCATTGCAACTGTTTCAGTTTGTGCCTTACACCTATACTCCGGTGACTTCCGTACGTTACTTCACGGGTAGCGAGGCAGCGGCGGTCTCGGCTTTCCTGTCTAAGTGCAGGACAGTGTAAGTTTGTGCAGATAAAAGCGAGCGCTTTAGCTTATCGGTATAAAACGGGGATTAGTCGGTGACGGCAATCCCCATTTTTTTCATTAGGAAGCAGGCGTTCATGTTCTGCGCCACG
The DNA here is from genome assembly GCF_025147325.1 of Bacteroides stercoris ATCC 43183. Taxonomy (NCBI): domain Bacteria; kingdom Pseudomonadati; phylum Bacteroidota; class Bacteroidia; order Bacteroidales; family Bacteroidaceae; genus Bacteroides; species Bacteroides stercoris. The sequence goes on along the minus strand of NZ_CP102262.1, from coordinate 439,078 downwards.
CCCGGACGGAGACGGTAGGAGAAGGTCAGCTCATTGTCGGTGATATCCGCCTCGAAGCGGAAGTTGCGGATATTCTCCGGGAAAAGGTCGATGAGCGTACCCAGCAGCAGGTCGTGGGTGGCGATGATGCCGTCTGCCTCTAAAGCCATGAACTGCTTGATAAGTGCGAATGAACCTTTCTGCTTATCCATCGAGTTTGTTCCTTTGAGTATTTCGTCCAGAATGATAAACAGCTCTTCGCCCGCTTGCAGTTTGTCGATAATGAGTTTCAGGCGCTTGAGTTCGGCAAAGAAGTAAGACTCGTTGTCGGTCAGGGAGTCGCTGGTGCGCAGGCTGGTGACAAGGCGCGCGGGATACACTTCCATTTCCTCCGCACACACAGGCATGCCGGTACAGGCGAGCAGATAATTGACGCCTATCGTACGCAGGTACGTGCTTTTTCCTGCCATGTTGGCGCCGGTGATGATGATGAAGAAAGGGCGTTTCTCCATGTCGATGTCGTTGCGCACACAACGGTCGCGATGCATCAGGGGATGTCCCAAAGCCTTTGCACGGAGTATGAAACGGGCATTGCTGCCGGTATTTGCCGCACCGGCTTTCCTTGCATCGGAAGAGATGCCGGCTTTGGCGGCAGCCATATCAGCCTTGTCAAGCAGAGTAGGATAAGCATATGCAGGATGATTATAGGCAAAGGTTGCCAGTGAGTTAAGAGCATCCATCTGCCCGAGGGCGTCGAGCCACTGAGGCAGTTCGCCGGCATATTGCTCTTTCCATGCCTCGATGCGCATAATCTGCCGCAGTTCCCAGAAGAACAGTCCGTTGAGGATGACGTACATGAACATATTGTTGCGTTGGTCCAACTCGTTCATCAGCTTGCTCAAACGGCTGATGGAGAGGGATGCTTTCCGCTGTTCGCCGCCGATTTCCTCTTTAATGCTTTTCAGCAGGCGGCATTGCATGGGGCGGGCTTCCATAAGCCTGAGCAGCCCGGCATACGTTCCGAGAATCTGCAGTTTCTTGCCGTACACGGCTTGTATCTTGGTAATCTTTCCGGTAAAGGCAAACCCGGCAACGACAAAGAGGGTCCAGATTACTCCCCACATACTTGCCGGCAGGTAACCGGCAACGACCAAAAGCAAACATGCACCGTTGATACCCGTAACGGTTGCCGGCAGCACACGCAAGAGTCTGCTCTTGCGAAATATCCCGGGACTTGCCGCCCATGCTTTCAACTCGGTTTCATCGGCTGTCTTGCCTTTATGCAGCAGGCCGAGGATACGGAACCGCTGGCGGAATTCCAGTTCGGGAGCAAGTTCGCGTACGGCAGCCTGGCGCTCCAGTATATCCTCCTTCTTTGTAAGATGCTGCCCCAGCCAGTCGGCCAGCAGGCGTCTCCCCGGTTCGGTACAGGTACGGTTGATGTATTGGAACAGCGAATGCGTGCCGAATACGTCCAGGTCGTAAGCATACAGATGTGCAGGGTCTGCAAATTCCTCGCCGCCGTCGAAGCAGGATGTGTCATAGTCCAGCGCAGCCAGCTCCTGCCGGTTGACCTCTGCCTTCTTTTCCAGATAATCTTTGCGGTGAAACAGGCGGTTGTGGTATTTTATCAGGAGAATGAACGGCAGCAGGGTGACAAGTGCAATGCCCGTCAGCACTGCCCAACTTTCTGTCCAGAAATAGATAATCCCCGCAATTCCTGCCACGAACAGCAGCAGCCGCAGTGTGCTGATGCGATAAATCTGTTGCTGTACTTTATTCAATTCGCATCGGGCTTCATCCTCAATACGCTGGTAGACCGATTTTATATTTTCAATGCTTTCCATTTTGTTTCCATGCTTTAGAGAACGACAAAGATAACGAAATATATGTTTTTTCCCCTAAGGATATGCGGAATATCGGCTGGCGGTATTCGAAGTACCGCGGGTTGGTACGAGGCCTACCACGGTTTGGTAGGAGAGCTACCACTGCTTGGTACGGGAGCTACCAACGGTTGGTACGGCGTATACCAGCAGGAGGTACATTGTTGGTACTTGCATCTTGCTTGTAATCAGCAGCGTATCTTGCTTGTTGCGGCAAGGTGGCTTCGGGCTTCCGTACCATAGGTTTCCGTTCGCGGCGATGGCGGCATGCAAGGCCGATGATAGGTATATGCAAATGATTTTGCGGGAAATATGATGTTTTTTCTCTTCTATATTTGCTGAATATCAATAAAAAATGTACCTTTCGCCTGAGTATGCAAAGTTTCAAAAAGAAAGGATAGCGATATGAAAAGAGGTTGGGTGTTAGGGCTATTGGCATTATTGGTCTTGCCATGTTCGGCACAGCAGATAATGTATTCCAATTTGAAAGAGTTGGTGGAAGGGCGTGGAGATACGGTCACCATACTGAAAGTGGAGAAGCGTTCCAAGAATCAGATTTATCTGATGGGGGGAGCGGATTACCGTATAGAAGCGAAGGACAATTCCGGTCTTTGCAGATATTTGAAGTCTCGCTGTTATGCGGTGCGGATGGATACGTCGCTATATGTAAATTGTAAGAAAATGCGTTATAAACGCTACCGCTTTGGCGGCTGGTATGCACCTGCCATGTGGGTGAAAGGCAGGATTTATTTCTGTGCGCAACCTGTGGGGCAGGCTGCCGCAAGTACGGCAACTCCGCCCGATGCAACCAAGCTGGGCGGTGAAGTGGGAGATGCCATCAATGCCTCGGGGCTGGTCTTTGCGCGCGTGTATTATGAGTTGAATCCGGAAACGGGACGCTCGGAGTTTGTGGGCAGGGAGAAGATGCTGGAACTGCTGGCGGATTATCCGGAGCTGAAAGAGGCTTTTGAGAAAGAAACGAACGAATCGGCAGAGGTTGTCGGAAAATACCTGCGTCAGTTGGCGGGTAAGCCGGGTGTTGAATAGAGTAGGGCAAATGTGGAGTAGCTATCGGTTGGGTGGATTTGCATAAAGAGTGTCTGCTTGTGTTGCGGATAATTATTTTATTTATATATTTGCGGTTATTATATTTATTATAAATGTAAAAAAGAATGCCTATGGTATAAAGACAAATTAGGAAATAGACATATATAAGAGAGCGTTAGCTTTTATTCCTGTACTTCAGAATCTGGAAAATTCAAATACACTGAGAATATAAAGTTGTAACGCCCGCGTCTCTCTACGACGTGGGCTTAACTTTATTCAGTGTATAGGTATTCCAGAACCTTGAAGTACAATAAAGTTTGGTTCCACGTCGCTTTTGTATCCCTGTCTCAAAAGAGATTGAAAAACACATTGTTATACTTTGGAACCGGGTATATCTTAAATAAACATTTATAGATATGAAAATGAGATTATTTTGGTTACCCTGTTTGATGTTCTTGTTCGGGACGTTTTGTGCAAGTTGCGGAAGCGATGATAATGAACCTACTGATGAGCCGGGAGCTGGGGGAACGGAAGTGAAAGGGGACTATACGGCAACAACGGCAGTGAAGACGGCGGTGTTGAAATACAACTTAAAATGGAGCAGTGCCGAAATACCTGTTTACTATGAAGATTTTAATCGAAAGTATGGACTGTATCTCTCGCGTGGGTGTCTTGGTGTACTTTCTTTTATACGTCAAAGTGGGGTATGGAATAGTACGTTTTCTTCTTATAATGCCTTTGAGGTGCAATCCTATAATGGTTTATATGTAATGATAGAAGATGTAGGGAAAGTAAATAGCTTACCGGAAGTAATAAAAAAGTTGATTCTACCAGATGACAATAGATATTATGTCAAAGATTTTCCGGTGGCTCAGCCTAATCATGGTTATGCTGTAGCTTTCAAGACAGAGAATGATGAAGTGAAGTATCTTCGTATTCTGATTACAGATTATACTTTGGATCATAACGGCACTGTAGCTGCCCTCACCGTTCAATATCAACTTTATTAAAATGGTCTGTTTGTATTTCTCTGAGCTATATTAAGTTACTTTTCTTATTATGCAAAAAAAGTGGATTCATTGCCTTTGTTTATTTTTGAATAGCAGATGAGTGGACCAGACAGTATTTCAAGTAATACGATAAGGAGTCTCTATTGACTAAATGATAAAATTCCCGGTATTCTATTGCGAATATCGGGAATTATTTTTATATTGCGGCAGATACGAGCCAGTGTATTCTGACAATTTGTAACTATTCACCTTATATACTATGGAGATAACTTTAAGCAAAACACTGCCCCCTTATCCCACCTTCGTAGAAGGTATCCGGCGGGCGCCCGACCGCGGCTACACTCTTGACGCGGCACAAACCGCTACGGCATTGAAGAATGCCCTGCGCTACATCCCTACAGAACTGCACGAAACACTCGCTCCGGAGTTTATGGAAGAACTCCGTACGCGCGGACGCATTTACGGCTACCGCTACCGTCCGCAAGGCGACCTCAAGGCAAAGCCCATCGACGAATACAAAGGACGCTGCATCGAGGGCAAGGCCTTTCAGGTGATGATAGACAATAATCTTTGTTTCGACATAGCCCTTTACCCTTACGAACTTGTCACTTACGGCGAGACGGGGCAGGTGTGCCAGAACTGGATGCAGTATCGCCTGATAAAACAATACCTCGAAGTCCTTACCGATGACCAGACGCTCGTTATCGAAAGCGGGCATCCGCTGGGACTCTTCAAGTCGAAACCCGAAGCGCCGCGCGTCATTATTACGAATGCAATGATGGTAGGGCTGTATGATAATCAGCAGGACTGGCATACAGCCATGCAGATGGGTGTAGCCAATTACGGTCAGATGACTGCCGGCGGGTGGATGTATATCGGGCCGCAGGGCATTGTGCACGGCACTTTCAACACCTTTTTGAATGCCGGACGGCTGAAGCTCGGCATCCCTCAGGACGGTGACCTGCGCGGACGGCTTTTCGTCTCTTCCGGCCTGGGCGGTATGAGCGGCGCCCAGCCCAAAGCTGCCGAGATGTCCGGTGCGGCGGCTGTCATAGCCGAAGTGGATGCCTCGCGTATCGAAACCCGCCACCGTCAAGGCTGGGTGGGACACGTAACGGATTCGCTGCCGCAAGCCTTTGCGCTGGCTAAAGAGGCCATGGACAGTCACACTCCGATTTCCATCGCCTATCACGGCAATGTGGTAGACCTTTTGGAATATGCCGTAAAGGAACAGATACATATAGACCTGCTTTCCGACCAGACATCCTGCCATGCGGCATACGACGGCGGCTACTGCCCCGTGGGACTGACTTTCGAGGAGCGTACCCGGATGCTGCATGAGAATCCTGCCGAATTCCGCCGTAAGGTGGATGCCACGTTGAAGCGCCACTTCCTTGCCATAAAAGAGCTTGTCGGCCGGGGCACGTACTTCTTCGATTACGGCAACTCTTTCATGAAAGCCGTTTATGATGCCGGCGTTCCCGAAATAGCGCGCAACGGCAGCGACAAGAACGGTTTCATCTTCCCCAGCTACGTGGAAGACATTATGGGGCCGGAACTCTTCGATTACGGCTACGGGCCTTTCCGTTGGGTATGTCTTAGCGGCAAGCATGAGGACCTGGTAAAGACCGACCGTGCCGCCATGGAGTGCATCGACCCTACCCGCCGCGGACAGGATTTGGATAATTATAACTGGATACGCGATGCCGAGAAGAACAACCTGGTGGTAGGCACGCAGGCGCGCATCCTTTATCAGGATGCCGAGGGACGCATGAAGATTGCCTTGCGCTTCAACGAAATGGTGCGCCGCGGCGAAGTAGGTCCCATTATGCTGGGACGCGACCATCACGATGTCAGCGGTACGGACTCTCCTTTCCGCGAGACATCCAACATCAAGGACGGCAGCAACGTAATGGCGGACATGGCGGTGCAATGCTTTGCCGGTAACTGCGCGCGGGGCATGAGCCTTGTGGCGTTGCACAACGGTGGCGGAGTAGGTATCGGCAAGGCCGTTAACGGCGGCTTCGGCATGGTGTGCGACGGTTCCGAACGGGTGGACGAAATCTTGCGCTCTGCCATGCTTTGGGATGTGATGGGCGGTGTGGCACGCCGTTCGTGGGCACGAAATGCACATGCCATGGAAACCAGCGAAGAGTTTAACCGCACCCATGCGGAAGGCTATCACATCACGATGCCTTACGTGGCGGATGAAGAACTGATTGATAAATATATAAAATAATAGTAACAGGCTTATTTATAGAGGAGATAAGGATATAAGAGTATTCTTTTTTCAGACAGACGAACCAAAGAACATAAAGGATATTCAGAATATAAGAGAACCAAAGAACAAATGCGCAAAAAGATATAAGGTTAAGAGGATAAACTCAACTGTGATGTCCGGCAGGTATCCGCCTGCATAGTTTATGTCCTTTGGTTCTTCTGTCTGAAAAAATAATAGGTCTGTCCGGAGATAATATCAAAGAAAAATACCGTCTCCTCTGTAGTGAGCTCCAAAAACATAACCGTTATGAACCGAATCGTAGAATGTGTCCCCAATTTCAGCGAGGGACGTGACTTGCAGAAAATAGACTGTATTGTAGCCCCTTTCCGTGGCAAGCAAGGTGTGAAGTTGCTGGATTACAGTAACGATGAAGACCACAACCGGCTGGTGGTTACCGTAGTGGGCGAGCCCGAACCGCTCCGCGATGCCGTGCTCGAAGCCATCGGCGTGGCCGTACAGCTCATCGACCTGAACAAACACCAGGGGCAGCATCCCCGTATGGGCGCTGTGGACGTTGTTCCTTTTATCCCAATCAAGAATGTGACCATGGAAGAGGCCATTGCGCTCTCTAAGGAAGTGGGTGCGGAAGTGGCAAAACGTTATAACCTGCCTGTATTCCTCTACGAGAAATCCGCTTCGGCACCTCACCGCGAGAACCTTGCGGCTGTCCGTAAAGGAGAGTTCGAGGGCATGGCGGAGAAGATAAAGCTTCCCGAATGGCAACCCGATTTCGGTCCCGCCGAACGTCATCCTACCGCAGGTACGGTGGCAGTAGGAGCACGCATGCCGTTGGTAGCCTATAACATCAACCTCAATACGCCGAGTCTGGAGATTGCGCACGACATTGCCAAAAAGATACGTTTTATCGGCGGCGGGCTGCGCTACTGCAAGGCTATGGGCGTGGAACTGAAAGACCGGGGGATTACCCAAGTATCCATCAACATGACCGACTATACCCGCACGGCGCTTTACCGTGCCTTCGAACTGGTACGTATCGAAGCGCGCCGCTACGGTGTCAGCATCGTGGGCAGTGAGATTATAGGCCTCGTACCTATGGAAGCGCTGATTGATACAGCTTCCTATTACCTCGGACTGGAGAACTTCTCGATGCAGCAGGTGCTGGAAGCCCGGATAATGGAATAAGTGCAGGAATACGCAGACTGCGCGAGTAACCGGAAGAAAATGAAACAGAAACAGCTATGACAGAAAATCTGATAATCTTCAATGCCCGTGTCGTAACTCCCGTCGGCTTTTCCGCCCGCCGCGGCAGGGAAATGGAAGAACTTTGCATTATCGATGACGCTACGGTGGAAGTTACCGGAGGCGTCATCACCTACGTAGGCCCTAACCGTGGCGAGGAGCGCGACGGCTATTATCAGCGCTACTGGCATTACAACGCCCGCGGCAAGTGCCTTTTGCCCGGCTTTGTCGATTCGCATACGCACTTCGTGTTTGGCGGGGAACGTGCCGAGGAATTCTCCTGGCGGCTGAAAGGCGAGAGCTATATGTCCATTATGGAGCGTGGCGGCGGCATTGTCAGTACGGTGAAAGCTACGCGTGAGTGCAACTTTATCCAACTGCGCGCCAAGGCAGAGGGCTTCTTGAAGCAAATGAGCACTATGGGAGTTACCACCGTCGAGGGCAAGAGCGGCTACGGGCTGGACAAGGAAACCGAGTTGCTGCAACTCCGCGTGATGCGCAGTCTGAACAATGACGAGCACAAGCGTGTGGATATCGTTCCTACGTTTCTGGGCGCGCATGCAGTGCCTCAGGAATACAATGGACGCACGGACGATTACGTGGATTTCATTATCCGTGAAGTCATGCCCGCCGTTGTTCAAAACCGGCTGGCAGAGTTTTGCGATGTCTTTTGCGAGCAAGGCGTGTTCTCTATCGGACAGTCCCGCCGCTTGCTGACCGCCGCCCGTGAAATGGGACTGGCACTGAAACTCCACGCCGATGAAATCGTACCGCTGGGCGGTGCGGGGCTGGCTGCGGAACTCTCCGCCGTCTCCGCCGACCACTTGCTGCATGCTTCCGATGCCGACATCCGTGCCATGGCGGATAAAGGCGTGGTTGCCACATTGCTCCCTCTTACCGCCTTTGCCCTGAAAGAGCCGTATGCCCGCGGGCGCGAGATGATTGATGCGGGCTGTGCCGTAGCATTGGCCACCGACCTCAACCCCGGCAGTTGTTTCTCCGGTTCTATCCCGCTGACCTTTGCGCTGGCATGTATCTATATGAAGATGAGTATCGAAGAAGCCATAACCGCCCTCACACTGAACGGAGCCGCCGCCTTGAACCGGGCCGACAGCATCGGCAGTATCGAGGTGGGAAAGAAAGGAGACTTTGTGGTGCTGAACACGGACAATTACCATTTCCTGCCCTATTACGTGGGGATGAACTGTGTACACACCACGGTGAAGGAAGGTGTGCTTTATCCGGTGCTTTGAAACAGAAAACTAATACTTTATACTTTATATTTAATACTTAAATCCCATGTTAGTCGATTTAACAGTCAAAGAGTTTTTGAATAAAGTGGCGGGCAGCGATCCCGTCCCCGGCGGCGGAAGCATCGCCGCATTGAATGGAGCCGTCGCTTCGGCTTTGGCGGCAATGGTTGCCAACCTCACTATCGGCAAGAAAGGCTATGAGGAGCATGAAGAACTGATGAAACATATCTCCGAAGTGGCTTTGCAAGTGAAAGATACCTTCATCGGCGACATAGACCGCGACTCCGAGGCCTACGACAGCGTATTTGCCTGCTTCAAGATGCCGAAGGCCACCGATGAGGAAAAGGCTGCCCGCAGCGCAGCCATTCAGGAAGCTACGAAGTTTGCCGCACTTGTGCCTATGCAGGTGGCGCGCAATGCCTTCGAACTGATGACCGTCATTATGGACGTAGCCCGCCTGGGCAACCGCAATGCCGTAACCGATGCCTGCGTGGCAATGATGTCGGCCCGCTCTGCCGTGTTGGGAGCCTTGATGAATGTGCGCATTAACCTCGGTTCGCTGAAAGATAAGGAGTTCGTTGCCAAACTGCAAGCCGAAGCCGATGAACTGGAACGCCTTGCCTGCGCCAAAGAAAAAGAATTGTTGGACGAAATCAATGAGGAGCTCAAAGTATGAAGAATGTCTATTATGTCGGTTCGGGCGAGCTGACTTTCGAACTTATCGAACGCATCATTAACGAGAACCTGAAACTTGAGCTGGCTCCCGAAGCTAAGGAACGCATACAGAAATGCCGCGACTATCTGGATAAGAAAACCGTTGAATCGGCAGAGCCTTTGTATGGAATAACTACCGGGTTCGGCTCGTTGTGTAGTAAGAATATATCGCAAGACGAAGTGGGCATCTTGCAGGAGAACCTTATCAAGAGCCATGCTTGCAGCGTGGGCGAGGAGATACGTCCGGTCATCATCAAGCTGATGATGCTACTCAAGGCACATGCGCTTTCTTTGGGGCATAGCGGTGTGCAGGTGATTACCGTACAGCGCATCCTCGACTTTTTCAATAACGATGTGATGCCTATCGTCTACGACCGCGGTTCGCTCGGAGCATCGGGCGACCTTGCGCCGCTTGCCAATCTTTTCCTGCCGCTTATCGGTGTGGGCGATGTATATTATAAAGGTAAGAAGCGCGAGGCAATCAGCGTACTCGACGAGTTCGGCTGGGAGCCCGTCAAGCTGATGAGCAAGGAAGGACTTGCTTTGTTGAACGGTACGCAGTTTATGAGCGCCAACGGTGTCTTTGCCATCCTCAAAGCCTTCCGCCTCTCCAAGAAAGCCGATTTGATAGCAGCCCTTTCGTTGGAAGCCTTTGACGGCCGTATCGACCCCTTCATGGATTGTATCCAGCAAATCCGTCCCCACAAAGGACAAATCGAGACAGGCGAGAACGTCCGCAAGCTGTTGGAAGGCAGCGAACTCATCGCCCGTCCCGGCAAGCATGTGCAGGATCCGTACTCTTTCCGTTGTGTTCCGCAGGTGCACGGCGCCACGAAAGATGCCATCAGGTATGTGTCTTCGGTACTGCTGACCGAAATCAATTCCGTAACGGACAATCCTACTATCTTCCCCGATGAAGACCGCATCATTTCGGGTGGAAACTTTCACGGGCAGCCGTTGGCTATTTCGTACGACTTTCTGGGCATCGCCCTTGCCGAGTTGGGTAATATCTCCGAGCGCCGCATTGCCCAGCTCATCATGGGGTTGCGCGGACTGCCGGAGTTCCTGGTTGCCAATCCCGGTCTGAATTCGGGTTTCATGATTCCCCAATATGCCGCCGCTTCCATGGTGAGCCAGAACAAGATGTACTGTTATGCCGCCAGCAGCGATTCCATCGTATCCAGCAACGGACAGGAAGACCATGTGAGTATGGGCGCCAATGCCGCAACAAAACTGTTCCGCATCATGGACAATCTGGAACATATCCTTGCCATTGAATTGATGAATGCCGCGCAAGGTATCGACTTCCGCCGTCCGCAAAAGACTTCGCCCATTCTGGAACGTTTCCTGTGCGAATACCGCAAGGAAGTTCCCTTTGTGAAGGACGATATTGTAATGTACAAGGAAATTCATAAGACAGTGGCATTCCTCAGCCGCACCAAATTTGATTATTAGGATATTTCTCCTTGTATATCTGTTATATCCCTAATTTTTATTAACCGTTTGAGAAAAGAAAGAAAACTTAATTGCTTAATTAAGTTTTCTTTCTATATTTGCTTGTTTTTATTTTGAAAAATGGATAAAAAGAGTTTTTGAATTTTAAAAGAAAGAGAAATGAGCGAATATACCAAGCATCTTGTCCCCCGTCCGGAACTGAGAGAGCGAATAATTGATACTGCGGTGGAAGCTTTTTCTGCGCACGGTATCAAGAGTATTACAATGGATGATATTGCCACTTCACTGGGCATTTCCAAACGTACCCTTTATGAAGTCTTTTCGGATAAGGAAACTTTGTTGGAAGAGTGCATACTGAAAGGTCAGAAGGAAGGGGATGAATTTTTGAAGAATGTACTTGCCACCTCCGGAAATGTATTGGAAGTCCTGCTGAAATGCTATCAGCGCAGCATCGAACAGTTCCATGCCACCAATAAGAAATTCTTTGAAGACATCAAGAAGTATCCCAAAGCCTATGCGCTGATGACGAACCGTCATAACCAGGATTCGGAAGAAACGGTAAACTTCTTTAAGGAAGGTGTGAAGCAGGGCATTTTCCGTGATGATGTAAACTTTGCCATTATCAATCTGTTGGTAAGGGAGCAGATAGACGTGTTGATGAATACGGACATCTGCAAAGAGTATTCCTTCCTTGAAGTCTATGAGTCTATAATGTTCACTTTTCTGCGCGGAATCTCTACGGAACAGGGGGCGCACGAGCTGGAAGCGTTTATCCGGGAATACCGTAAAAAGGTTGTGCCTGCAGACAATGACACGGAAACCAAATAGAATAACAATTAATAGTTTATGAAGATGCAGAGATTTTTTGAGGGTAAAAAATGGCTGTTGCTTATTGCCATAGTCTTGGCAGGCAGCCATGCACGGGCGCAAGGGACGAGGGATACCCTGATCTTGAACCTTGACAAAGCCTTGGAGATTGCTTTGAGCGACAATCCCACCATTAAAGTGGCGGAAGAGGAGATTGCCCTCAAGAAAGTGAGTCGTAAGGAAACTTGGCAGAACTTGTTGCCCGAGGCAAGTATTACGGGAAGTATGAGCCATACCATCACGGCTCCGCAGTTCAGTATCGGCGACCAAATCGTGAAAATGGGGCAGGACAAGGCGAATACCGCTGCGGGAACATTGAATATCAGTTTGCCATTGTTTGCCCCTTCCGTCTATCGTGCCATGTCGATGACAAAGACGGATATAGAGCTGGCAGTGGAGAAGTCGCGGGCTTCCAAACTGGATTTGGTGAACCAGGTGACCAAAGCCTACTATCAGCTGATGCTGTCGCAGGACTCATACGAAGTTTTGCTGAAAAGCTATGAACTGGCGGAAGAGAACTATAATATTGTCAATGCCAAATATCAGCAGGGAGCGGTAAGCGAATTCGATAAAATCACCGCCGAGGTGCAGATGCGTAGCGTGAAGCCGAGTGTCATTTCCGCCGGAAATGCCGTTACGCTTTCCAAACTGCAACTTAAGGTGCTGATGGGCGTTACCGCCGATGTGGAGATTAAGATTGACGACAGTTTGGCGGCCTATGAAAGCATCGTGTTTGCCAATCAGTTGGAGAATGACGCTCACGAAGGTTTGGTGAACAATACTACCATGAAGCAATTGGAGTTAAATCGTCTGATGCTTCAGAAGAATATCAAGTCCTTGCGCACCAACTTTATGCCGACGATAGGATTGGGGTATTCTTATCAGTACCAGTCCATGAACAACGACAGTTGGAACATCTTCGATTACCATTACAGCGGCAGCTCTTCGCTGGTATTCAATCTGACTATTCCTTTATATAAGGCAAGCAACTTTACGAAACTGAAATCCAACCGCATCCAGATGCGCCAGTTGGACCAGAACCGTATCGATACGGAACGTAAGCTGAACATGCAGATTACAAGCTACCAGGATAATATGGCAGCCAGCTCGGAGCAGGTATCCAGTAACAAGGAGAATGTGATGCAGGCCGAAAAGGCGGTGCAGATTGCCGGCAAGCGTTATGAAGTGGGCAAGGGTACGGTACTCGAACTGAATACTTCGCAGGTTCAGCTCACCGAGGCGGAGCTTACTTACAACCAATCCATATATGACTACCTGGTGGCTAAGGCCGACCTTGACCAGGTATTGGGAAGAGACTATATCATCAGTAATCAGAAATAAAACAAGAACAACGATATGAAGAAACGTTTTCAATTGATTGCCCTGCTTGCAGTAGCACTGTTGGGCGCTTGCAGCGGTGGAAAAGATAAAGTTGCCGTTGAGCAGGTGGACGAGAAGCCGAGAGTGAAGCTGGCGGATGTAAAAGCACGTCCGGTAGAGCAGATTCATGAGTACACAGCTACCGTAGAAGCAGAGGTAAAGAACAACATAGCTCCTTCCTCTCCGGTACGCATCGACAGGATATTGGTGGAAGTGGGCGACCGCGTGTCCAAAGGTCAGAAGCTGGTCAGCATGGATGAGGCGAACCTGAAACAGACAAAGTTCCAGTTGGACAATCAGGAGATTGAGTTCAAGCGTATGGACGAACTGTATAAAGTGGGCGGTGCATCCAAATCGGAGTGGGATGCAGCCAAGATGGCGCTGGATATAAAAGAAACGGCCTACCGCAATCTGCTGGAGAATACTGCGTTGCTCAGCCCGATAAACGGGGTTGTAACTGCCCGAAACTATGACAGCGGCGATATGTACAGCGGCGGCGAACCCGTGCTGGTGGTAGAGCAGATTATGCCGGTGAAGCTGCTTATCAATGTTTCCGAAACTTACTTCACCCAAGTGAAGAAAGGCGCTCCGGTAGCCGTGAAGCTGGATGTTTACGGAGACGAACCCTTTGAAGGCTATATCAGTCTGGTGTATCCTACAGTAGACCCGAACACCCGTACTTTTCCGGTAGAGATTAAACTCGCCAATAAAGACCGGAGGGTACGTCCCGGAATGTTTGCCCGCGCCACGCTTAACTTCGGAACCAAAAACAATGTGGTTGTACCCGATTTGGCCATCGTGAAGCAATCCGGTTCCGGCGACCGTTATGTATATGTGTACAAGGACGGCAAGGTTACCTATAATAAGGTAGAGCTCGGACGTCGCATGGGGGCCGAATACGAGCTGATTTCCGGTGTGCCCGACAACTCCCGGGTGGTTATAGCCGGACAAACCAAACTGGTGAACGGAATGGAAGTAGAAATAGCGGTTAGCGATTAGTGATTAGTGATTAGTGGTTTGCCGGTAAATAAGTTGCTAATCTCTAAACACTAAACGTTAATCACTAATCCCTAATCATTAAACGCTAATCCCTAATCCCTAATAATATGAGTTTATATGAAGGTGCGGTTAAGAAACCGATTATGACTTCGCTCTGCTTCCTGGCAGTGGTGATATTTGGTCTGTTCTCGTTGTCCAAGTTGCCTATTGATTTGTATCCGGACATTGATACGAATACGATTATGGTGATGACAGCCTATCCGGGAGCAAGTGCTTCGGATATCGAGAACAACGTGACCCGTCCGTTGGAGAATGTTTTGAACTCAGTCAGCGATTTGAAGCACATCACTTCCCGTTCTTCGGAGAATATGTCGCTGATTACGCTGGAGTTTGAGTTCGGTAATGATATTGACGTGCTGACAAACGATGTACGCGACAAGTTGGATATGGTTAGTTCCGAACTGCCCGATGATGTGGAGAATCCTATCATCTTCAAGTTCAGTACGGATATGATTCCTATCGTGCTGCTGTCCGTACAGGCAAACGAAAGCCAGTCGGCACTTTACAAAATACTGGACGACCGTGTGGTAAACCCTCTGGCGCGTATTCCCGGTGTGGGTACGGTGTCTATCAGCGGTGCGCCGCAGCGTGAAATCCAGGTGTACTGCGACCCCTATAAGCTGGAGGCGTACAACTTGAGTATCGAAACAATCAGTTCCATTATCGGTGCGGAGAACAAGAACATACCGGGCGGTAATTTCGACATCGGCAATGAGACTTATTCCTTGCGTGTGGAGGGTGAGTTTGACGACTCCCGTGAACTGGCGGATGTGGTGGTGGGCACCTATAACGGTGCTACCGTTTACCTGCGCGACGTAGCCCGGATTGTGGATACCGTGGAGGAACGTGCGCAGGAAACCTATAACAACGGTGTGCAGGGTGCGATGATTGTGGTTCAGAAACAGTCGGGCGCCAATTCGGTGGAGATTTCCAGGAAAGTACAGGAGGCGTTGCCCCGTCTGCAGAAGAACCTGCCGAGCGATGTGAAGTTGGGCGTCATTGTGGATACGTCCGAAAACATCCTGAACACTATCGACAGTTTGACGGAGACGGTGATGTACGCCCTGCTGTTCGTCGTGATTGTGGTATTCCTGTTTCTGGGACGCTGGCGGGCTACATTGATTATCTGTATTACGATTCCGCTTTCTCTGATTGCTTCGTTCATATACCTGGCAATATCGGGGAATACGATTAATATCATTTCGCTTTCGTCACTCTCCATAGCCATCGGTATGGTGGTGGACGATGCTATTGTGGTGTTGGAGAATGTCACGACACACATCGAGCGCGGTTCCGACCCGAAGCAGGCAGCGGTTCACGGAACGAACGAGGTGGCTATTTCCGTAGTGGCTTCTACGCTGACGATGATTGCCGTATTCTTCCCACTGACCATGGTAACCGGTATGTCCGGCGTGCTGTTCAAGCAGTTGGGCTGGATGATGTGCGCCATTATGTTTGTATCCACCGTTTCGGCTTTGACGCTGACGCCGATGCTCTGTTCGCAACTGCTCCGCTTGCAGCGTAAACAGTCCAAGATGTTCCGAATATTCTTCGGGCCGATAGAGCACACATTGGACGGTTTGGACAACTGGTATGCACGTATGCTCAACTGGGCGGTGCGTCATCGTATGGTCGTGCTTGTCGGTTGTGTGATATTCTTTATTCTGAGCCTGTTCTGTGCAAAGACCATTGGTACGGAGTTCTTCCCGGCGCAGGACAATGCCCGTATTGCCGTACAGTTGGAGTTGCCTATCGGTACGCGTAAAGAAGTGGCGCAGGAGGTTTCGCAGAAACTTACCAATCAGTGGCTGCAGAAGTATAAGGGCGTCATGAAGATATGCAACTATACCGTAGGGCAGGCCGATTCGGATAATACCTGGGCTTCCATGCAGGACAACGGTTCGCACATCATTTCCTTCAATATCAGTTTGGTAGATCCGGCAGACCGTGATGTTACGCTGGAGACTGTCTGCGAGGAAATGCGCGAAGACCTGAAGGCTTATCCCGAATTCAGTAAGGCACAGGTTATTTTCGGCGGTAGTAATACGGGTATGTCGGCCCAGGCATCCGCCGATTTCGAGGTATATGGCTACAGTATGGAAGAAACCGACAGCGTTGCCGCCCGCCTGAAGCGCGAACTGCTGAACGTAAAAGGCGTGTCCGAAGTCAACGTCAGCCGCAGCGATTACCAGCCCGAATACCAGGTGGACTTCGACCGTGAGAAGCTGGCGCTTCACGGACTGAACCTCTCTACTGCCGCCACCTATCTGCGCAACCGTATCAATGGCGCTACGGCTTCCAAGTATCGTGAAGACGGCGATGAGTATGATATCAAGGTGCGCTACGCCCCCGAATACCGTACCAGTCTTGAAAGTATCGAGAACATATTGGTATACAATGCCAAAGGCGAGGGCGTCCGTATCAAGGATTTGGGAAAAGTGGTGGAACGTTTTGCTCCGCCTACTATCGAGCGTAAGGACCGTGAACGTATCGTAACGGTGTCTGCCGTCATCTCCGGCGCTCCGTTGGGTGACGTGGTGGCTGCGGGCAATGCCATTATCGATAGAATGGAGAAACCGTCCGACATAACCATTCAGGTGGCGGGTTCCTTTGAAGACCAGCAGGATTCGTTCCGCGATTTGGGAACACTCGGCGTATTGATTATCATCCTCGTGTTTATCGTAATGGCAGCCCAGTTCGAGTCGCTTACCTATCCGTTTATTCTGATTCTCTCCGTGCCGTTTGCCATGAGCGGCGTGCTGATGGCGCTGTTCATAACCAATACGACGCTGAGTGTGATGAGTCTGCTGGGCAGTATCATGCTGATCGGTATCGTGGTGAAGAACGGTATCGTACTCATCGACTACACCATTCTCTGCCGCGAACGCGGGCAGTCGGTGCTGAATGCCGTGGTTACGGCAGGCAAGAGTCGTCTCCGTCCGGTGTTGATGACGACCATGACTACCATTCTCGGTATGATTCCGATGGCCATCAGCAGCGGTCAGGGTTCTGAGATGTGGAGTCCTATGGCGATTGCCGTAATCGGCGGTCTGGCGGTTTCCACCATTCTGACTTTGATTTACGTTCCTACGATGTATTGTATCTTCGGTGGTGTCGGCATCAAACGCCAGCGTCGCAAGATGCGCAAGCAATTGGATGCTTACTTTGAGGAACAGGCTAATAATTAATAGTTGATATTTAATAATTGAATAATGAAATCAGTATTAATCACATTCGATCAGGCATATTACGAGCGTATCATTGCTACACTCGACCGGCTCAATTGCCGGGGCTTCACTTATTGGGAGCAGGTTCGCGGACGCGGTTCCAAGACCGGTGAGCCTCATTACGGCAGTCACGCCTGGCCTTCCATGTGCTCCGCCATTCTTACAATGGTGGAGGACGAGCGGGTAGAGCCCCTGCTGGAGGTCCTTCACAACATGGACAAGCAGACCGAGCAATTGGGGCTCCGGGCATTTGTCTGGAACATAGAGCGGACTGTTTAAAGTTTCTGCCATACAAACAGCAGTCAAGACTGTGTTAAAATGAACCTGACGATTTCTTTTTAGGAAGGACGATATTTATTTTCATCCGATTCTTTATCTTTGCGTCCGGATTAGTTATGGAAAAGAACGTTTTAAAACATACAGGTTGGCTGATGCTTATTGTGCTGGCGGTACTTCTGCTGCTGAACTTGCTGCCGGGGGGCACGATAGGGGGCCATGTGTTGAGGCGGGTAGACATACTTGGCGATGTGCGTCCCGTGCCGGAAGTCGTGAGCGAACCGGACAGTCTGTTGCCGCCGCCCCCGAAAGTGAAGCCCGCCTTTGTGGATACCTGTCGCAGCGGCATGACCTGCATTGAGGATTACAGCGACTCCACCCTGCGCGGCATGACACCTTTCTATCGCGCGCTGGATGAGCTGGCGGCAAAGCCCCGTCCGGTGCGTATCGCCTATTTCGGAGATTCTTTCATTGAGGCGGATATCCTGACGGCCGACCTGCGTGCGATGTTGCAGGAACGTTATGGCGGCTGCGGGGTAGGCTTCGTGACGATTACTTCTCCGGTCAACGGCTATCGGCCTACGGTGCGGCACAGCTTTGGCGGCTGGCAGAGCCATTCCGTTACGGACTCCGTATTCTTCGACCGTGGCAAACAAGGTGTTTCGGGCCATTATTTTATTCCGACTCCCGGAGCGTACGTAGAACTTGGCGGACAGAGGAAGTATGCTTCCCGGCTCGATACTTGCGAACGTGCTTCTATCTTCTTTTATAATAAAGGCGAAGCCCGCCTTTCGGCATCCGTAAACAAGGGCGAACCGCAGACCGGAACATTCCCGCCTGCCGACGGACTTCGTGAAATGGATGTAACAGGACGTATCGGCTCTGTGTGTTGGAAAGTGGAGAGCGCCGATTCTACCTTATTCTACGGAGTGGCTATGGACGGCACGCAAGGGATTGCCGTCGATAATTTTTCGCTTCGGGGCAGTTCTGGTCTGTCTTTGCGTTCCATACCTGTCCGGACTATGCGCGAATTTAACGAACTGCGTCCGTACGATTTGATAGTCCTTCAGTACGGACTGAACGTAGCTACGGAACGCGGGCGTAATTACGACCGCTATCGCGACGGTATGCTGACGACCATTGCCCATTTGAAGCAAGCCTTCCCCCAAGCCGGAATTCTCATTGTCGGTGTGGGCGACCGTGAGTATAAAACCGAAGAGGGCAGCCTGCAGACCATGCCCGGCATTAAAAACCTTATCCGTTACCAGCAGAATCTGGCGGCCGACAGCGGGGTGGCTTTCTGGAATATGTTCGAAGCCATGGGCGGTGAAGGCAGTATGGCGGATATGGTGCATGCCAAGCCTTCTTTAGCCAATTACGATTATACGCATATCAACTTCCGTGGCGGCAAGCATCTGGCGGAACTGCTTTATGAGGCTCTGGTTTATGGCAAAGAACAATACGACAGGAGGCGTGCCTATGAAGCGGAGCCATAAAAGGAGCCGGTACTTGGCCGATTTACGGTTTGCCGTTTGCTGCGCGGTATTGGCGTTGCTCTTCCTGCCGGTGCAACGGAACTATGCCCAAGATGTGCTTCCGGGTTGTCCCCGGCTTCAGAAAACGGCATTTGATTGCGACACGCTTAAAATCTACGGACAGCGTACGGATACGCTGCCCATTCCTCTCATCACCCTGTCCGCAGCCTTTCGGCAATTGGGCGGGAACGAGCTGATAGACAGCGTCGGCATCCTGAAGCCCTTTTGGGAGAAACTGCGCATGCTCCGCCTGGGCATCGCTGTCGATACGGTACGCATCGTGCATGTGGGCGACAGCCATATCCGTGGCCATATCTTTCCCGAAACCACGGGCGGGTTGCTTCAAAGAACATTCGGAGCACTGTCTTATACGGACATGGGGATAAACGGTGCGTTTTGTACAACCTTTACCCGTCCGGACCGTGTGGCGGATATTGCTGCGTTGCATCCCGATCTTGTCATTCTCTCTTTCGGAACGAACGAGAGCCACAACCGGCGTTATAACTCCATACTGCACTACCGGCAGATGGAAGAACTGGTGTGCATGCTTCGCAAGAGTCTGCCCGATGTTCCGATGCTGATGACTACTCCGCCCGGTTCATACGATAGTTTCCGTCAGCGCCGTCGCCGGCGTACCTATAAGATTAATCCCCGTACTGCTGTTGCCGCACAGACCATCCGTCGTTTTGCCGATGCCAACGGACTGGCGGTGTGGGATATGTACGAGACTTTCGGCGGTGTTCGCCGGGCTTGTCTCAACTGGCAGGAAGCGCGTCTGATGCGTCCCGACCATGTGCACTATCTTCCGGAAGGATATGCATTGCAGGGCGAGATGTTCTATCGCGCTCTGCTGAAAGCGTATAATGACTATTGTAGTCAGTGAATGTAGTTAACTCATTTAGCCGTAAACCGACCGATGTGGAATATTAGCGAACTTTTGAACCAACTGAATATAGACCTTACCCGCCTGCACGACCTGCTGGTGTACAATCCGCATGCACCGATGATATTCAGCAGCGGCATTTTCCTGTGGCTGTTTGCAGCCTTTATCCTGTTCTACCTGCTCTTGCAGCGCCGCACCACCGCCCGCCTGATGTTCGTCACCCTGTTTTCTTACTACTTCTATTATAAAAGCAGCGGTGCTTATTTCTTTCTGCTGGCTATCGTTACGGTGAGCGATTTTTTCATAGCCCGCCTTATGGCGCGTGCCACCGTGCAGTGGCAACGCAAAATGTGGGTTGCAGCCAGTCTGGCGATAAACCTGGGACTGCTGTGCTATTTTAAATATACGAACTTTCTCTGCGATTTCTTTGCTTCGCTCACGGGCGGCACGTTTACCGCAATGGACATCTTCCTGCCTGTGGGTATATCCTTCTTTACGTTCCAGTCGCTGAGCTATACAATCGATGTGTACCGCAAGGAGATAACGCCTCTCACCAACTTGTTGGACTATGCATTCTATGTATCATTCTTCCCGCAGTTGGTGGCGGGTCCCATTGTGCGTGCACGCGACTTTATTCCGCAAATCCGCCGTCCGTTGTTTGTTTCCAGAGAGATGTTCGGCAGGGGGATTTTCCTTATTGTGAGCGGACTGTTCAAGAAGGCGGTTATCTCGGACTATATCAGTATCAACTTTGTGGAGCGCATCTTCGATAATCCTACCTTGTATTCGGGTGTGGAAAACCTTATGGGTGTTTACGGCTATGCACTGCAAATCTATTGCGACTTCTCCGGATATAGCGATATGGCTATCGGCATTGCCTTGTTATTGGGCTTTCACTTCAACATAAACTTCGACTCGCCTTATAAGTCGGCATCCATTACGGAGTTCTGGCGTCGTTGGCATATCTCGCTTTCCAGTTGGCTGCGCGATTATCTCTATATATCCCTGGGCGGCAACCGTAAGGGCAAGATACGCCAGTATGCCAACCTTATCATTACCATGTTCCTGGGCGGTTTGTGGCATGGGGCTTCCTGGAATTTTGTGTTTTGGGGCATGTTGCATGGCGTTGCTTTGGCTGTCCATAAGTTCTGGATGGGCGTTACCGGACGGAAGAAGGGCGAACGCAGTCGTGGCATCCGCCGCTTCTTCGGTATCGTCATTACGTTCCACTTCGTCTGCTTCTGCTGGATATTCTTCCGTAATGCCGATTTCTCCGCTTCGCTGGATATGTTGAGGCAGATATTCACGACTTTCCGTCCCGGGCTTTTCCCGCAACTGATAGTGGGCTATTGGGAAGTGTTTGCCTTGATGGCGCTCGGCTTTTTCCTGCATTTCGTGCCTGACAGTTGGGAGCACGCTTGCAGCAAGGCGGTCGTTCGCCTTCCGTTGATAGGGAAGGCATTGCTGCTGGTTGCCATAGTCTATCTGGTTATTCAGATGAAGAGTTCGGAGATACAACCGTTCATTTACTTCCAGTTCTAAGGGTGGTACTGCCGGTACCGGCTGCTGGTATTCCCTGTACCGCTCTTTGGTAGCTCATGTACCAAAGGGTGGTAGGTCTCGTACCTTAGTAAGGTACTGCTCGTACCACAGTGTGGTACGGCGTGTACCACGGCGTGAAATATCTTGGTACACGTATCCCTTTCATTATTAGCATGCTGCCGGTATTATTCTTTCCTACCGGATTAATATGTGTAAATAGTATGTGTCATGATACATACAGTAAACTTTATGAAACATTTGGCACAATGGTATATCGGGTAACCCTGTATCTTTGTACGGTAAATAAATCTGATTACTATCATTAAAACAGCAACAACCATGAAACGGAAACTTATCTGTTGGTTGCCTCTTCTATTGCTGATAGGGTGCAGCCAACCTACGTACAGAACAACCTCTTTGACTCCGGATAAGCGGGCGGAACTTTTATTGAAAGAACTTACTTTGGAAGAAAAAGTAGCATTGATGATGGACACTTCCCAACCGGTGGAGCGCTTGGGTATCAAACCCTATAACTGGTGGAACGAGGCGCTGCACGGTGTGGCACGTGCCGGATTGGCTACGGTTTTTCCGCAACCGATAGGTATGGCGGCCTCTTTTTCGCCTCAAACAGTATATGAAGTATTCAATGCCGTATCGGATGAGGCGCGTGCAAAAAATACATATTACGCATCGCAGGGCAGTTACGAGCGTTATCAGGGACTTACCATGTGGACGCCTACGGTGAATATTTACCGTGATCCGCGTTGGGGACGGGGTATTGAGACCTACGGTGAAGACCCTTATCTCACCAGTCGCATGGGTGTCATGGTAGTGAAAGGTCTGCAAGGAACCAATGACGGAAGATACGATAAGTTGCATGCTTGTGCCAAACACTTTGCCGTACATTCCGGTCCGGAATGGAACCGTCATTCTTTCAACGTGGAGAACCTTAGCACACGTGATTTGTATGAAACCTATCTACCTCCTTTTGAGGCGTTAGTGAAGGAAGCCGGTGTAAAGGAGGTGATGTGTGCCTATAACAGTTTCGAGGGAGAGCCTTGTTGCGGCAGCAACCGTTTGCTGATGCAAATTCTCCGTAACGATTGGGGGTTCGATGGTATTGTCCTTTCCGATTGTGGTGCTATTGCCGATTTTTATAATGAATACGGGCATAAGGCATATTCCGATGCAAAGTCTGCTTCAGCAGCCGCAGTGCTGAACGGAACGGACTTGGAGTGTGGCTCCAGTTATAAGGCATTGGTAAAGGCAGCTCAGGAAGGCAAGATTGATGAGAAAGACATAGACAAGGCTGTGCTCCGCCTGTTGGAAGCCCGTTTTGCTTTGGGAGAAATGGACGCTCCGGAAGATGTGTCTTGGACGAAGATTCCTTTCTCCGTAGTAGCTTCGGCTGCACACGACTCATTGGTGTTGGATATGGCCCGCAAGTCCATGACATTACTGCAAAACAAGGACAATATCCTTCCCTTGAAACGTGGCGGTCTGACTGTAGCTGTCATGGGACCTAATGCTAATGACTCCGTAATGCAATGGGGCAATTATAACGGTATGCCGTCACATACAGTCACCATTCTGGATGGAATACGGAACGCGTTGGGAGCGGACGATAAGCTGATTTATGAACAGGGTTGCAGTTGGGTGGAAAGAACACTGATTCAAAGTGTGTTCAACCAGTGTAAGTCGGCAGACGGACAGGGGTTTACGGCACGTTATTGGAACAATGTAAAGCATGAGGGCACCCCGGTGACTACTACACAAGTAACCACCCCTTTCCGCTTCTGTACCTCGGGAGCTACGGTTTTTGCACCGGGCGTAAACCTGACAGACTTCTCTGCAACTTACAACAGCGTGCTCACCCCTCTACAATCGGGCGAAGTGGTATTCGAAATTTATACATACGGTTCCGGTTGCCTGCGTATCAATGGCGAAGAAGTAAAGCGTTTCCACAATACGCATGGTGGCAGGTCACTGGACTATACGCTACAGGTAAAAGCGGGTGTTCCTTACGACATCGAGCTTGACTTTGAATATTTCAGAAGCGATGCGCAACTGAATTTCGATATCGGCTTCAAGCAAAAGGTAAATATCGATGCATCTGTAGCTTGTGTGAAAGATGCCGATGTTGTAGTTTTTGCCGGTGGTATATCTCCTCTTTTGGAAGGAGAGGAGATGGGAGTGAACCTTCCCGGTTTCAGGGGCGGAGACCGTACGGACATTGAATTGCCGGCTGTTCAGCGTGAATTGATTCACGCATTGCATCGTGCCGGAAAGAAGATAATTTTGGTGAATTGTTCCGGTTCACCCATCGCTTTGGAGCCTGAAACGAAGAATTGTGAAGCTATCCTACAGGCTTGGTATCCGGGACAGGCGGGCGGCACTGCCGTGGCAGATGTACTGTTCGGTGACTATAATCCGGGTGGACGCTTGCCTGTAACTTTTTATCGCAATATGTCTCAGCTTCCCGATTTTGAGGACTATAATATGACAGGACGTACCTATCGTTATATGACTCAACAACCATTGTTCCCGTTTGGTTACGGCTTGAGCTACACTACCTTTGAATATGGCAACTTATCCTTGGCCAAGGAACAGATTAAGGTGGGAGAACCTTTGAAGTTGACCGTTAACGTTACGAATAACGGTCAGCGTGACGGTGAAGAGGTGGTGCAGGTTTACCTCAAGAAGCAAGATGACGCAGAAGGACCGGGCAAGACTTTGCGTGCTTTTAAACGTGTCCGCATTCCTGCCGGAAAGAGTGTTGAGGTAGTGTTCGATTTGAACGGCAAGGAATTGGAATGGTGGGATGCTCAAAGTAATACGATGCGGGTTTGTGCAGGCAGGTACGATGTGATGGTGGGGAAAAGCTCGCAGGATCGGGATTTGCAACGTAGGAGTTTCGTGATTGAATAAATGTTTTAGATGCACTTTCGCAGAAAATATCATCCTGTCATTCGGAGGAATCTAATATCCAAGAATGACAGGATGATAGTTGTTGTATATGTTACCGTTTTTGATAAGTTGCCTTATTCCACTTCAATCTCATCGATAAACAGGAAAGGTGTTCCTCCTTCTCCCGGATGTCCTTTGGGCAGGGCGGGGGTACGCTTGATTAATACTTTAACATAGCGTGCTTTCACCGGTTCGAAAGTAACTTCATAGTTTGCCACAGCTTTTTTACGGCTGTCCATTTCAACGGGAAATTCTTTGGCTGCCACCTCACGGAAGCTTTTGTTATCGTTAGACACTGATACTGTCAGGCCTGTACATCCAGCAACCCAGGCGCCCATGTCTATTACGGCATGAGTAGAGACATGCTTTATCTCCGGTAATTCGGCAACTGTCTCGCCTGCGGCATTGCCGTTTGACGCACCGAGGTCGATAACAGCCGTTACGTCT
Organism: Bacteroides stercoris ATCC 43183; assembly: GCF_025147325.1. Lineage (NCBI taxonomy): Bacteria > Pseudomonadati > Bacteroidota > Bacteroidia > Bacteroidales > Bacteroidaceae > Bacteroides > Bacteroides stercoris. Next base: position 414,073 of record NZ_CP102262.1, on the reverse strand, counting down.
CCATCCAAAAAGCCAATCCACTCGCCGGTTGCATAATTGTCAATTCCGCTCATTCCGTCTACTAAAGCGGTAGCGCCTTTAAAGGCGTATTTCGGAGTGGGCTGTGTACCTGTCAGCTCAATCGGGCAGAAAGTGGCTTTGTTGATGTAGAAGCTTTTTTCTGTTACCTTGCTTTTTCCTTCAGGGCGGATAGCAACAGCACGCAAGTCGGCGGACTGGCGGATAACGATGCCGGTTCCGTTATACTGTTCGGAGGCTGTAGTGGGTTCAGTACCGTCTAAGGTATAGTAAATGGGAGCATTGTCAATGGTGCGAAGCGTGGCTACTATAGCTCCGCTACCGCTTCCGTCCTCTTCTTGGGTAGTGGTATATTCCGCTTGGATATCGAATATGTGTTTGGCATAATTCATGCTATCCCGTTGGTAGAACTTGATGAGGCGCGGCAGGCGTTGGGTGAAGTCCGCGTAATCTTTCTTTTCAGGCTGTGTCCATTGCACTTCGGCAAGGGCAGCCATGCGTGGGAGTATCATATACTCTGCATGTTCGGTAGTGGCGATATACTCTGTCCATAAGTTGGCTTGTGCACCGAGGATATGTTTGGCCTGTTCTTCGGTAAGCGCAGCGGTAGGGTCGAGACTGTATACTTTCTCTACCGGTACGTATCCGCCTATGCCGAGAGGTTCGTCTTTACTGTCCGCAGTTTGGAGATAGTCAAAATAGCAGTAAAGATTGGGTGTCATAATTACGTCATGTCCCATTTGTGCAGCCTTGATACCGCCGGATGTGCCACGCCAGGACATAACGGTGGCATTTGGTGCCACGTCGCCTTCCAGTATTTCGTCCCAACCGATAATCTGCCTTCCTTTGCTGTTGAGGAACTTTTCGATGCGTGTCATGCAATAGCTTTGCAGACGGTCCTCGGCTGTATGTTGTTTGTCTGTTTTCAAGCCTTCCGCTTTGATGCGTGCCTGACATTTGGGGCACTTGGCCCAGCGGGTACGGGGAGCTTCGTCTCCACCGATGTGTACAAACTTAGAAGGGAATATCTCGGTGATTTCTGCCATTACATCTTCAAGAAACTGCATGCTCTGTTCGTTGCCGATGCACAATACATCTTCAAAGATACCCCAGTCGGGAGATACTTTGTACGGTCCTCCGGTGCATCCCATATCAGGATAGGCGGCCAAAGCGGCAAGCATGTGTCCCGGCAGGTCTACTTCGGGAATTACGGTGATGTAACGTTCTTGTGCATACTTCACGATCTCTTTGGCTTGTTCCTGCGTGTAGAAGCCGCCATACGGAATGTTGTCATATTTTCCGCTTCTTGCCTTGCCGACAACGGTGCAGTTGCGTTTTGAACCGACTTCCGTCAGCTTCGGATATTTCTTTATTTCGATGCGCCATCCCTGGTCATCTGTCAGATGCCAATGGAAAGTATTCATATTGTGTAGCGCCAGTAAGTCGATATATTCTTTTATGAACTCCAGCGGAAAGAAATGTCGGCATACATCAAGATGCATACCGCGATATGTAAAGCGGGGTTCGTCTTTGATACTGCCTGCCGGTAGCAGAATATCAGCTCCCTGAGCCTCGGCGGGGATTGATTTCCGTAATGTCTGGCAACCGTAGAACACACCGTTCTCTGTCTGCCCGTTGATTTGAATACCTTCCGAAGTTGTCGTCAGCACATAACCTTCTTTATTGGCTATATCCGCATCTAAACCTAAATTGATTGCATGCTTTGCCGCTTCTCCGTCCTTCAAGCCTTTTACAGGAGGAGTATACCCTATGGCTTGCCGGATGTATCCGGATAAGAATTCAGCGTTGCGCTTTAGCAGGAGGTTGCCTTCTGGATAGGTAATGGAAACATTTTTGTTTAATAGAAACGGCTTTTCTTGTGTCAGAACAACCTCTTGGGGGAGAGGTATTATTTGGTAATCGGCCTTTTTTTCTGTTTGGCACGAAGAACATGCCAAAGCTACAACACCTGCAAGGAGTACGTGGTTAAGTTTCGTAAGCATAGATTTGATTGGTTTTTAATAAGTTTCTCGCAAATATACGAAAAAAAATTATGTACAGAGGAGCGCTGCATATTTCTTTATCATATTCCATAAAAAAAGGCTATCTCTCCCAGACAGCCAATCTTTTTGTTAACCTTAAATCTAATACTATGAAAAACACATTGCAAAGTTATTCTATTCCTGGTATTATCCAATATTTTTTCTGGAAATCTATTGTTTGGTAACACGGTTTATGAGACAGTTGCTTCTGTTAACATTTAATACAACGTGCGTCTTCCTTTAACAGGTTTGTTGGGTTGTGGCTTGCTTCGTGTTTTCCGGGCTGTCAGCCGCCTTTCTCCTTTTTTCTGTGTCTTCTGTTCTTTTACTGTGTCGTTGTTTTTTTGTATCTTTTTCTCTGCCGTCTTTCTTTCTGTCTTTCTTTTCGTTGCATGTTTCTGTATTGTTTCCTTCCTGTGTCATTTCTCCCGTTAGCCTTTATCTTGTGTCCGACACCCGGGTGTCGTGCATACCGAGACCCGGATGTCGAACATGCCGAGACCCGGATGTCGAACATGTCAAGACCCGGGTGTCATGCAATGCCCTTCCGTATCTCCGTGTTTTCTTTCCCCCTTCCGCTGTTTCCTTTTCGCGCGCATGCGCATATATTATAATGTGTCCCTTTTGCCAGGCTTTCCATCCTCCTTAAAAAATATGTTCTTCAACACATTTGTCAATCAGCGTTTTATAAAAATGTTCAAGAGAAACTCGAAAAAATCCCCTTATATATTTGGCTTGTATGCTATAAAGTCCTACTTTTGCACCCGCTTTCGAGAACGGAAGCAGCGATGTTTTGACATTCTGACAGGAACGGCGTAGGAACTCTTACATATTTCTTTTGCTTGGGGCTTGTTTCTTTCTGGAATTCCCCCTTTGAAAAAGCAGAATGAAAAAAAACTTCCGAAAACATTTGGAAGATATGAAATAAAGTTCTTACCTTTGCACCCGCTTTCAAAAAGTAAGCAGCGTTGGTTGACACACTTTTTCTTGAATCCGGGTCGGTAAAACAATCTTTCTTTTGTTCTCCCTTTCGCAAGAGAGATGACGGGAAAAAGGAAAGATGAAAAAAACTTCCGAAAATATTTGGAAGATATACTTAAAAGTTTTTACCTTTGCATCCGCTTTCCTGAAAAGAAAGCCGACATAAAAGAAGCGATCTTTGAAGAGATTTACATAAACAATACAAGTAGTACAAGAGCAAGACTTGTTTCTGAAAAAGAAACGGTCTTGGGTAAAATAAAAAGAACCGTCATTACTTATTAAATAGGTAATAGATACTTTTTAAATTCGAGCGTCCTGAACAGAGCAACAACCATTCCTATATGGAATGATTAACAATACTTTTACAATGAAGAGTTTGATCCTGGCTCAGGATGAACGCTAGCTACAGGCTTAACACATGCAAGTCGAGGGGCAGCATCATCAAAGCTTGCTTTGATGGATGGCGACCGGCGCACGGGTGAGTAACACGTATCCAACCTGCCGACAACACTGGGATAGCCTTTCGAAAGAAAGATTAATACCGGATGGCATAGTTTTCCCGCATGGGTTGACTATTAAAGAATTTCGGTTGTCGATGGGGATGCGTTCCATTAGGCAGTTGGCGGGGTAACGGCCCACCAAACCTACGATGGATAGGGGTTCTGAGAGGAAGGTCCCCCACATTGGAACTGAGACACGGTCCAAACTCCTACGGGAGGCAGCAGTGAGGAATATTGGTCAATGGACGAGAGTCTGAACCAGCCAAGTAGCGTGAAGGATGACTGCCCTATGGGTTGTAAACTTCTTTTATACGGGAATAAAGTGAGCCACGTGTGGCTTTTTGTATGTACCGTATGAATAAGGATCGGCTAACTCCGTGCCAGCAGCCGCGGTAATACGGAGGATCCGAGCGTTATCCGGATTTATTGGGTTTAAAGGGAGCGTAGGCGGGTTGTTAAGTCAGTTGTGAAAGTTTGCGGCTCAACCGTAAAATTGCAGTTGATACTGGCGACCTTGAGTGCAACAGAGGTAGGCGGAATTCGTGGTGTAGCGGTGAAATGCTTAGATATCACGAAGAACTCCGATTGCGAAGGCAGCTTACTGGATTGTAACTGACGCTGATGCTCGAAAGTGTGGGTATCAAACAGGATTAGATACCCTGGTAGTCCACACAGTAAACGATGAATACTCGCTGTTGGCGATATACAGTCAGCGGCCAAGCGAAAGCATTAAGTATTCCACCTGGGGAGTACGCCGGCAACGGTGAAACTCAAAGGAATTGACGGGGGCCCGCACAAGCGGAGGAACATGTGGTTTAATTCGATGATACGCGAGGAACCTTACCCGGGCTTAAATTGCAACTGACTGAATCGGAAACGGTTCTTTCTTCGGACAGTTGTGAAGGTGCTGCATGGTTGTCGTCAGCTCGTGCCGTGAGGTGTCGGCTTAAGTGCCATAACGAGCGCAACCCTTACGGGTAGTTACCATCAGGTTATGCTGGGGACTCTACCCGGACTGCCGTCGTAAGATGTGAGGAAGGTGGGGATGACGTCAAATCAGCACGGCCCTTACGTCCGGGGCTACACACGTGTTACAATGGGGGGTACAGAAGGCAGCTACACGGCGACGTGGTGCTAATCCCGAAAGCCTCTCTCAGTTCGGATTGGAGTCTGCAACCCGACTCCATGAAGCTGGATTCGCTAGTAATCGCGCATCAGCCACGGCGCGGTGAATACGTTCCCGGGCCTTGTACACACCGCCCGTCAAGCCATGAAAGCCGGGGGTACCTGAAGTACGTAACCGCGAGGAGCGTCCTAGGGTAAAACTGGTGATTGGGGCTAAGTCGTAACAAGGTAGCCGTACCGGAAGGTGCGGCTGGAACACCTCCTTTCTGGAGCGACGCTCAGAAAAAGACGAAAAGTTGGTTCTAAAGAGATTACCTCCATAAGAACCTCTTGTACTGCGAAGATTGTTTATTAATAATATAAAGAGAAAGTAGAAGCCGAGCCTTCGGGCTAGGGTTTGACTGACAGTCCTATAGCTCAGTTGGTTAGAGCGCTACACTGATAATGTAGAGGTCGGCAGTTCAACTCTGCCTGGGACTACGACATAGTCTTGGTGAGAGACACGGACGATTTTAATTACTAATTCTAATTACTAATTACCAATCACTGACCGTCTATTACTAACCACTATCTCGGGGGATTAGCTCAGCTGGCTAGAGCACCTGCTTTGCACGCAGGGGGTCAACGGTTCGAATCCGTTATTCTCCACTCTTGAGATTCCGTTAAATCGGAATATTCTCAAACGATCTTTGACATGATGTAACAGAAAAAAGTAAAGTTAAAGCTGAAAGTATATATCGACCATACGTTGTCGGTAAGACTAAAAGTAAGCAAGGGCGCATGGCGGATGCCTTGGCTCTCGGAGGCGATGAAGGACGTGATAAGCTGCGATAAGCTTCGGGTAGGTGCAAATAACCTTTGATCCGGAGATTTCCGAATGGGACAACCCGATTGGTTGAAGACCAATCATCCAACCAAGTTGGAGGCTAACGCAGGGAACTGAAACATCTTAGTACCTGCAGGAAAAGAAAATAAATAATGATTCCCCTAGTAGTGGCGAGCGAACGGGGACCAGCCCAAACCACCTATGTTACGGCATATGTGGGGTTGTAGGACCACGTTGTGGCAAGAAAACTGGTGAGTAGAATGTTCTGGAAAGTTCAACCATAGAGCATGATAGTTGCGTATACGAAGCCAGTCGAAGCCTAGTGGTATCCTGAGTAGCGCGGAGCACGAGGAATTCTGCGTGAATCAGCCGGGACCATCCGGTAAGGCTAAATACTCCCGAGAGACCGATAGTGAACCAGTACTGTGAAGGAAAGGTGAAAAGCACTTCGAACAGAAGAGTGAAATAGTTCCTGAAACCATGCGCCTACAAGCGGTCGGAGCTCTTACGAGTGACGGCGTGCCTTTTGCATAATGAACCTACGAGTTACTTTTTCCGGCAAGGTTAAGGGTCTTGAGACCTGCAGCCGAAGCGAAAGCGAGTCTTAACAGGGCGTTCAGTCGGAAGGAGTAGACGCGAAACCAAGTGATCTACCCTTGGGCAGGTTGAAGGATGGGTAACACCATCTGGAGGACCGAACCAATAAGCGTTGAAAAGCTTCTGGATGACCTGAGGGTGGGGGTGAAAGGCTAATCAAACTTGGAGATAGCTCGTACTCCCCGAAATGCATTTAGGTGCAGCCTTGACTTATACTGGCATGAGGTAGAGCGACTGATAAGATGCGAGGGCTTCACCGCCTATCAAGTCTTGACAAACTCCGAATGCGTGTCAGTTCTATGTCAGGAGTGAGGGCATGGGTGCTAAGGTCCATGTCCTAAAGGAGAACAATCCGGACCAACAGCTAAGGTCCCTAAATGAATACTAAGTTGAACTAACGAAGTCAGATTGCTAAGACAGCTAGGATGTTGGCTTGGAAGCAGCCATTCATTTAAAGAGTGCGTAACAGCTCACTAGTCGAGGAGTTTGGCGTGGATAATAATCGGGCATCAAGTATTCTACCGAAGCTTTGGGATGTGTAAACATCGGTAGGGGAGCATTCCACTCAGCGTTGAAGGTGAGGCGTGAGCCTTGCTGGAGCGTGTGGAAAAGCAAATGTAGGTATAAGTAACGATAAAGGGGGTGAGAAACCCCCTCGCCGAAAGACTAAGGTTTCCTGATCAACGCTAATCGGATCAGGGTTAGTCGGGTCCTAAGGCTCAGCCGAACGGCGAGGCCGATGGCAGAACCGGTTAATATTCCGGTACTACCTCAAGGAGTGACGTGGAGACGGAGCAGTGACAGTGCCGCGGACTGACGGAATAGTCCGTTAAAGGGTGTAGATGTTGATTCCTGCAGGCAAATCCGCAGGAAGAGTCGAACCTGATAGTATGGAGCGTCCTTCGGGACAATCCAATAGTGCATGTAAGCATACTCCCGAGAAAATCCGCTAAACTTAATCCTTGTGGTACCCGTACCGCAAACGGACACACGTAGTCGGGTTGAATATACTAAGGCGCTTGAGTGATTCACGGTTAAGGAACTAGGCAAACTGACCCTGTAACTTCGGGATAAAGGGTCCTCAGGGTGACTTGAGGCGCAGAGAATCGGTCCAGGCAACTGTTTAACAAAAACACAGGGCTGTGCAAAATAGAAATATGAAGTATACAGCCTGACACCTGCCCGGTGCTGGAAGGTTAAGAGGAGATGTCATCGCAAGAGAAGCATTGAATTGAAGCCCCAGTAAACGGCGGCCGTAACTATAACGGTCCTAAGGTAGCGAAATTCCTTGTCGGGTAAGTTCCGACCTGCACGAATGGTGTAATGATCTGGACGCTGTCTCAACCGTGAGCTCAGTGAAATTGTAGTATCGGTGAAGATGCCGATTACCCGCGATGGGACGAAAAGACCCCGTGAACCTTTACTATAGCTTAACATTGAATTTGGGTAATTGATGTGTAGGATAGGCCGGAGGCTTCGAAGCAGGTACGCCAGTATTTGTGGAGCCGCTGTTGAAATACGGCCCTTTGATTATTTGAGTTCTAACCCGCGGTTGCGGGGACACTGTTTGGTGGGTAGTTTGACTGGGGTGGTCGCCTCCAAAAGCGTAACGGAGGCTTCTAAAGGTGCCCTCACGACGATTGGTAACCGTCGGCAGAGTGTAATGGCATAAGGGCGCTTGACTGGGAGACTAACAAGTCGATCAGGTAGGAAACTAGAGCATAGTGATCCGGTGTTTCTGTATGGAAAGGACATCGCTCAAAGGATAAAAGGTACTCCGGGGATAACAGGCTGATCCCTCCCAAGAGCTCATATCGACGGAGGGGTTTGGCACCTCGATGTCGGCTCGTCACATCCTGGGGCTGGAGAAGGTCCCAAGGGTTGGGCTGTTCGCCCATTAAAGTGGCACGCGAGCTGGGTTCAGAACGTCGTGAGACAGTTCGGTCTCTATCTATCGTGGGCGTATGAAATTTGCGTGGCTCTGACACTAGTACGAGAGGACCGTGTTGGACTGACCTCTGGTTTACCGGTTGTGCCGCCAGGTGCATTGCCGGGTATCTAAGTCGGGATTGGATAAGTGCTGAAAGCATCTAAGTACGAAGCCAGCCACAAGATTAGATTTCTTAGGGTCGTCACAGACGATGACGTTGATAGGATGCAGGTGTACAGGCAGCGATGTCATAGCCGAGCATTACTAATTGCCCGTTCACTTTTGGTTTTTCCGTGTATGGGTGGTATATACGTTCAGTTTACCGGTTTCATTACCGGTTGTTCTTTACTTTTTACATCATGTCTGCCTTATTCAGGTGACTATAGCACTGAGGTTCCACCTCTTCCCATTCCGAACAGAGAAGTTAAGCTCAGTCACGCCGATGGTACTGCGTAACAGTGGGAGAGTAGGTAGTCGCCATTTTTTTAGAGAGAGAAGCCCCTGTATCGGAAGATGCAGGGGCTTTCTTGTTTTTGGGCTATTTTGTCTGCCTTGCCTTATACTTGCCTTGTTTTGCTTGCTTTTCTTTTCTTTGTTTTGCTTGCTTTCTTGGGGTCAGCAGATTTTTAGTGGGGATTATTCTTATACTTGTGAAGTATTTCTCTTTCTTTGCTTTTAGGATATTATATCGTATCACATCATACCCATATCACATCACATATCTGGCAAGCATCTCCTCTTATATCCTTCTGTTCTTATCTCTGAAAGTTACTCTGCTGTGCGCGTGACGGTAAATATAGAGGTTAATCCCCGTACGCCAATAGAGTAAGTCAAAAACTCAGATGAATGGCGTGTGTTTTGTTCCGCTATATGTCAGCGTTAAACGGTGCATTGCTCTTGTTACCGCCACATATAACATACTCCGGTCGATCTCAGAATGATAATTTTTATCATCTACTTGTGGGATAATTACCTCATCAAATTCCAAACCCTTTGCCATGTGTGCAGAGGTGATAACGATACCTTGTACAAAAGCCGAACTTTGATTCGATAGGAAATGGATATTGTAGATACTAATTGAAAAGTGCGCTGTATTCTAATTGAAAAGAGCTCCATCCATAACTTGTTACAAAATTACTATAAGTTTAAAATATTCATTTATCTTGTCTCATTTTTTGTGTTTCCTTAAGCCTATAAGACAGTCCGGTCATATTAACCAGATAAGCTTTATGTGTAAGCCTGTCAACCATTGCCGCCACAAGCACCTTGTCCTTTATGATTTCATTCCATCTGTTAAAAGCCAAATTAGTAGTAATGATTGTAGCCTTTTTCCCGGCTCTTAACGACAGGTGGTTAAAAAGCAGTTCTCCTCCTTCCTTGTCACAACTGACATATCCGAACTCATCACAGATGACCAGATCGTATTTTTCAAACCTTAATTGTAGCGTCCTCAGTGTCTTTGCTGATTTAGCCTCCCTTATCTGGGTAAGCAGGACCGGCACTGAAGTAAACAATACGGTAAAGTCCTGTTGGCAGGCCTTTATTCCTAAAGCCGTAGCAATATGCGTCTTTCCCGTTCCCGGATTTCCATACAGGACCAGGTTTCTTCCCTGTCTGATGAAGTCCAGTGTCTCCAATTCAGGTAATATTACCTGTGCCTCTTTGGGCATGTCTTCCATAACAAGCTCATGCAGATACTTCATTTGTGGAAATCCCGCAGATCTTGTCCTTGATCTTCTTCTACACTCCCTTCTCCTGGCGCTTTCCTTTCCAAGCAATTCCGTCAAGAACTGCAGATGGTTCCAGTTTTCTTCAGCTGCCAATGAAAGGGTGCATTCCAGTTCCTCTTTAAAGGACAGAAGCTTCAGTTCTGCAGCATAGTCATAAATGGTTTCTTTTTCTGATTTCATATATTATAAACTTAAATGGTTGGTATTATATCATGCACTTCATTGTATCCTGTCATGAGCGCCGTGATGCCTTCAAGCATATCCACAGCTTCTCTTTCTATATTCTCCTGTTGTGCCGGGAGAACAGGCGGTTCCATGGTTTCTTCTGTTTCTCCCTGTACGCTACCATGCAGCATGGCCTTTACCTGGTCCGGAGATATCTTTCTGACACCACGTCCGGTCAGCTCCTTGCATGCCGTGACAATGTCCGTTCCGGAAAATCCATTTTTTCGGGCATAGTCCAGCAACAGAACAAACGTCCTGTTGTCCTCCTTGAAATGGATGTCATACAGCCTTCTCAGTTCTTCCGGTGCTCTTTGCCAAACCACAGAGTGGGGCAATGCCCCCGGTTTACGGGAAAGTGTACGCAAATAGTGCTCCAGCTTGATGCACCAGTCTCCACCGCAATAACTGCGTTGATGAGAGGCCACTTTCTCCTTCCCGTACAGGATGACGATTTTTTCACTATAAACCTTGACATGTACTTTTTCTCCCACAAGAGAATCAGGTACGGAATAATGAACATTTTTCATGCTGATAGTTGACCATTTATCCACAATGTACTCATAGACCTCAAAACAGCCCAGATTACCGGGAAAAGGCTTCAGCGATGACAGGTCAGCTTCCAGACGTGATGTTTTCTCCGCTGTTGAAAGACTGCCTTGCTCGTTGTTGACCTGCATACATACCCGGTTTAAATGCTCCTGGGCAGAATGTATATCACCAAAATGGTCTGTCAGGCAGAAAGCTTTCCTTCTGACATATTCCACGCTGCGCTCCACATGTCCTTTCTCCCATCCGGCCCGTACATTACAGAAACGGTACTCAAAACAATAGAAACCGGACATCTTCATCAAAGCTTCTGTAGGTTTCTTATCACCACCGACAAAGCTCTTGACGGCTACACGCATATTGTCATAGGCCATCATGGCGGGGACACCATGTATATCCCTGAAAAAGTTACGGTGGGATTCCATGAAGGCAAGCGTATTCTGATGCCTGAAAAGATAGGCGTATCTGCCATTGCTATGCCCGAAAGTGAATACGGCCAGATAAAACTTGGTTTTGACGCCGTCAATAAAAAGAAGAACTTCACCCCAGTCAAACTCGGCAATGCATCCAGGCTCATAGAACAACCGGATAAAGGCTTCGCTCTTTTTCTTCTCTTTGTATGACTCTATATTTTTTATATAACTGCATACTGTGGCGTAACTGATGGTGTATCCTTGAGATAACAGAAACTGGTGGATATCCTTTTTCAACATGCGCTGTTTGCGAAGTCCGGTAGCTATCTTAACGGCATTCTTCTTCAGGCAAAATCCTATCTTATCCTTAATCTCTTGTGTGAGCCGGCGAGGACGGCGTCTGGAACTGTCATACCTGGGCTGGATGGTAAGCAAATCACTCAAAGCCTCTTCTGGATTGTCCGTGCGGATGGCTGACTCGTACTTTGAAAGAATATTGTCAACGGTATGACGGCTGACATGAAGTTCACGAGAGATACGCCGTTTGCTATAACCGCATACTCTATACATGTGTATTATTGATTGTCTTTCTACCATAGTCTTCATTTTACCTTTGCATTTGGATTATACAAAGGTCATTATACTTATCCTATGGTGGCGCAATTTTCAACTGGAATATTGGCGCACTTTTCAATTAGTATCTACATTCTACACTTTCTACAATGTTATAAATCAATGTATTAGTATATAAAAACGACTTCTATACATTTCTACAACTTTCTACAAAATGCAGTTTTTCTATATTTCTTCTCACTACTGTCCCGTAAAAGTGGATAAATAGTTCTTTGAAATTATTGAAATATAGTCAATTACACGGTTTTTTGAAATGAAACGGACTTGATTTTGCAACTTTGCAGTCTAATACAAATGGCTGCTATGTTCCAAGACAAATACGTATTCTCTCAATTAACCGCTTTTCTGAACAGGACTCAGTTCAACAACTATGTTCGCAAGTATGATGGCAACAGATATGTGAAACATTTCACTTGCTGGAATCAGATGCTCGCGATGATGTTTGGACAACTGAGTAACCGTGAGAGCCTGCGAGACTTAGTCGTTGCTTTCGAGGCGCATAGGGCCAAGCAATATCATCTTGGTTTAGGTCGTGAACCGATAGCCAAGACAACTCTTGCGACAGCGAACCAGAACCGTGATTACAGAATCTTCGAAGACTTTGCATTCTATATGATGAAGGAAGCCTGCGAGAAGCGGACGACCAACATCCTTGACATTTCCGGAAAGAAATATGCGTTTGATTCAACAACGATTCCGTTGTGTCTTGCAACATTCCCATGGGCAAAGTTCCGAAGCAAGAAAGGAGGGGTGAAAGCTCATGTCTTATACGACATTGAAGCACAAGTTCCTGCCTTCTATACTGTAACTACTGCATCAAAGCATGATTCCACAGCAATGTCTTCAATCCATTATGAACCAAATGCTTATTATATATTCGACAGGGCTTATGACTCCTTTAAAGAACTCTATAGGATACATCTTACAGACTCTTTCTTTGTTGTCAGAGCCAAGACGAACTTAAAGTATAAGACAGTCAGATGGAAGCGAAGAATGCCAAAGAACATAATGACAGATGCGGAAGTGAAACTGACCGGATATCTCTCCGAGAAAAAATATCCTGAGTCATTCAGACTCGTCCGATATTACGACGAAGAGGATGACCGTGAGTTCACTTTTTTGACGAATGCAAAACAACTTTCTGCACTGGATGTCGCCGATCTTTATAAGAAAAGATGGTTAATCGAGCTGTTCTTCAAATGGCTCAAGCAGCATCTCAAGATAAAGAAATTCTGGGGCACAACAGAGAACGCTGTTCGCATACAAATCAGTGTGGCTATTATCACGTACTGTCTTGTGGCTATTGTCCAACATGATATGAAGTTGAAACGTTCAACCTATGAAGTTTTACAAATTCTCAGCATATCATTGACTGACAAAACCCACTTGCGTGACCTGTTCGACAAGACTAATTTCAATGATGTCAAAGATCTAAATGATCCCCTGATTCCGGGGCTTTTTGATTAATTGTTTAACTCGTCCCATTTTAACGGGACACTAATGATTTCTTCTACAAAATGGCACTTTATAGACAGATTTTCTACACTTATTACCCAATAATAAAACCGTTATATTGTTGATATATACTTGTTTATGCAGATTGTAGAAATTGTAGAAGGTGTAGAGAGCAAAAATGTATTACTTTATGCGTTGAATTTTGCCGGAAAAATAGCGGGCAATGTTATATATAGTGACTATATTTGCATAGAAACCAACTATTTATGATATGAAACCTTATGTAACGATTGAACTGCAACCTTATCTGCATGATTTCCTTTACCATGAATTTGGGTGTACAAGGGGAACTGACGAATATATACAGGTCACATCGGCCAATGACCTGGGCAAATTTATTCAGGCTATGGTGACAGTCAGTGACCGTCCGCCCCAGCAGTCCCTTAAGGACCATCCGATAAAGCTGTGCCTTCCTATCCGTGAATGGAATCATTTTATCCTGAAAGAGAATTTTATTTATATTCCGGAGTGGAAACAGCAGATGCTTCGCGACTATATCGAGGCATCGTTCCGCATCCGTATTCGTGAGTACTTTGTTTCAGGCTATGAGAAAGGGTATAAGCAGGATAGGATTATCAAAGCCTTTCTGGCTGCCTATAATATCAAGGCCAACGCATTGAATTATGATGCGGTGAAGAAGTATGATTATCGTAATCGCCGGCGGATTGTCAAGGAAGTGAACCATGACATACAACTGACCCTTTTTGATTAACATTATTTAATCTGTTAAACTTTAAGTAAAAAACGGATTTTCAATTGAATATCACTTAAACTTTTAACTAAAATGAATCAGGATGACAGACGGTCGCAGGTATGCGGCATGTGTTTTCTTCCGATAGCGGATGCTTCGGTTGGAAATTGTCCAGGTGCGGATTTTATTAGGGTCCGCGGTGACTGGGAAGTTATCGGAATATCTTCCGGAGAGTTTAAAGAGAGCTGCGATACGTCCGGAGGCGTAGTGAAACAAGAGCTTAAGGCTGTTGTTACGGATACGGGAAAAGCCAATATGGGGAGAATACAGGAGCTGGTACGGCAGGAAGGGTTGGTGCTGCTCGATTTATCGAATGGTGACTGCAAGGTGGTAGGCACGGACCAGTTCCCGGTGTCGTTCTCAACGGAATATGCAGGTTCTCCTTTGAAATTAACCCTCTCTTTTAAACGTGATAGTGCGGAGTTTGCCAAAAATTTAAAGTCCTTTTAAGCGGGTAGCGCTGTTGTACCTTTGTATCGTTTATTAGTAGATACAAATATAATGGCGTTTTCAAATTTATATAGTGCGGTCTGTCGGGGCAAATGGTTCGTTTCGTTCCGGGAGGTTGAATCCAACCTGCTTGTTGTCGATAAACTGTTGGAACGCGACTTTGATAGTCAGGATACCGGTCGGTTGTCTGAGCGTGAAGCTATACCGCTGATGATTGCGACAAAAGATGGGCGTAGCGCAAGACTCGGCAATAGCTTCAGCGATGCTCCGCAAGGTAGTACGGCTATCATTCCGGTTCATGGTACTATGCTGAAGTATGGTACGTATTGCAGTTACGGGACAACGGAATATGCGGCCCTTATTCGTGACGCGGCTGACTCGGCTAATATCTCTTCTGTTTTGTGTGACATCGATTCCGGTGGCGGTGCAGTGGATGCCATTGCACCGCTGGTCGATGCCATTCTTTATGCAAAAAGTAAAGGAAAAGCGGTTGTTGCACATTGTGACCTTTGTGCATCGGCTGCTTATTATGCTGCTTCCTACTGTGATGAGATTATTGCCTCGAATACCATATCTGCCGAGTTCGGCAGTATCGGTGTGATGATGAGCTTTCCGGATTATGCTAAGTATTATGAAAATGCCGGCGTTAAGGTGCATACTATTTACTCCAATCTTTCCGATTACAAGAATGCTCCGTTTGAAGCGGCCAAGAAAGGTGATTACGCTTCCATCCGTGACGAAGAACTGGACCCGTTGGCAAGGGATTTTCAGGCAAATGTCAGGAAGAACCGGGGTGAATGTTTGAAGCAGGAGACTGAAGGACTGCTTCGCGGACGCATGTTCTATGCGGAAGATGCGCTGAAAGTTGGACTTATAGATAGTATCGGTAACCAGGATTATGCTGTACGGCGTAGCCGGGAAATCAATGCGGAAATGACAATTAACAATTATATCAACTCAAAATCCTGAAAGTATGTTTGGAAAAGTAATGAGCGTGGTACTTGGCTTTTTGGGCATCTCGGCCTTTGCGAAAGACGAGAAAGGAAAATCAATCCTTCTTTCTACGCAGGAAGAGCAGTTGAAGCAGAAGTACGGGGCGGTATTCGTCGAAGCCTTTAAAAAGGATCTCGCCGAATTTGAGAAAGAGGGTAGGAATGCAGAGGAAGCGGTTACCGATGACGTGAAAGCGGAATTGGAACGGGAGCGCGACAGTAACGAGACAGCGCTTGCCCAGGCACGTAAATCCTTGAAAGAACTGGATGATAAAGTGAAAGCTCTGAAGGATGAGATTGCCCAAAAAGATGCGCAAATAGAAAAAATGACAAAAGAACCGGTTCCGGATGCCGGTCAGCAGGTTGATGGGGGTAAATCAGAGATGGGTAATAAGTTTAAACCGGACATGAGTCTGGCACATAACCGTTATTTGGACGCAGCTTTCAAAGGTGCGGCATACAGTGGTAACTCGACCATTGAAACAACTGAACTCCAGAAGGAGTTTGGGAAGTATGTATCTTCGGAACGGATTGAGATACTCAAAGGACTGATGGGTACTACGGAGTCCACGAAGTACATGTCAACATTGGTAACGGATAAGACGGAAGTACGTGCGCAGCAGGCTGCCATTGATTCAGTGCTTCAGCAGTTCGTTCCGAAGTGGACGCCTAAAGGCAAGTCTAAGTTCACTCCGCTGACAATAAAGAACTACAAGTGTAAAATCAACGTTCCCATTACGCCGTCGGACATCATGGAGGATATTCTCGGCTATCTGTATGATGAGAACTTGAAACCGGAAGATATGCCGGTAGTGAAATACATCTTGTATCAGCTTATATTCCCAAAACTGGACGAGGAACGCGAAATCGCATTGGCGGTTGGTGAGTTTAAGGAAACTTCGGCTACAAAGGACGGTGATGCCGCTACGGATGCTAATGACGTCATGGACGGTTATGTCACCCAATTGAAGAAACTCAAGAAAGCGAATAATGAAGCGATAACCTGGCTGCTCGATGGTGAGAAGCTCGAGGATGCGACACTGGTTGACCAGATAGAGAAAGCGGTTGAGGAAGTGAAACCTCTGTACAAGAAAAAATCCATGTTTATCCATGCGGACCCGGACTTGGTAACACGTTATGGTAAGGCATATCGTAAAAAATATCCTTGGCTGAAGAATGAGGACGGTGAGAAAATCAAGGTCGATTTTTCCAAGTTCTCGTTTGTGCCGCTTGAAGGCATGCGAGGTACGGGTGTGTTCTTCATCACACCGAAAGAGAACTTCAAACATCTGCGCAGTAAGGACCCTCAGAGTGCAAAAGTTTGGATGCAGGGAGAGAATTACGATGTGAAGATTTTTGCGGAATGGTGGGAGGCTACCGGATTTTGGCTGGCTGAAGCTATTTTCGCTTATCTGCCGCCGGCAGAAGAGGCTTCTGTTTCTTCGGCTTCTGATGATGGCATTTGAAATGAAAGGAGGTATATATGAGTGAAAACTATACAATGGTATCAGTACCGAAAAAGACATCGAACGCCGGACGTCCGAAAGGGAAGAAGTCCTATGTCATGCTTTTCCGTTGGGAGGACGTTAAGACCTGCACCCGTGATGAAAAGGGCGTGAAGGTGACCGCTTTTGAAATGGCGGAAGGCAAAAAACCGATAGCGGTGTATACTACGGATTCTACAATAAACATCTATCATACCAGTGAGGGGGAAGATGATGCGCGCGGATTCATTCACCACGTGGATTATGAGCATCCGGGTACGGAGCTGGAACATGATGAGTTTGTTAACAACAACATCAACGAGAACCTGGGGGCGATTGTTTTCGGGTGTTCGGGGGATGATGCGAAGATTGCCGGAACACCGTGTACTCCGCTCAAGATGACCAAGGCGGATTCTCAGGATAACAAGGAAGGGGATAAGAATACCATTAATCTGGCCAGTTCTTTACGCGGTGGCACTATCGGCCATATAGCCAAGAGCCTTATTCCGGCAACGGACAGCGAGGAAATCAACGCTGTTTTAGGATTGCCGCCTGCTTCGGAATTGTCGTCTGACGGAGATGGAATGTAGTTTTGTTTAAAGGTTGGTTATAGGAGAGGCGTTTGCTTGGCATGCGCCTCTCTGTCCTTTTATAGGATATTGATAGGGGATATTTTTGTATCGAATAAAAAAAATAAATTATGGCAACGAAAAAGGAAACTGAAAAAGATGAGTTAACAAAGGTGGATATCACCCATGCAGATGTGAATGATGGTATGGCAGCGCCGGAACAGGAGGCTTTGTCTGAAATGGAAAAAGTGAATGCTACGGCTCAGGACCATATAACGGTTGTTATTCCTTATTGCAGGGAATTTGCTCAGGGCAGAGAGCTGCTGTATGCTTTACGCTCCTGGCAGGAGAATGTACGTTTCGGAATCAATGTGGTGGTCATCGGTGACCGTGAGGCTTGGTTCAGCGAAGAAATTACCTTTATCGAGCATCAGCGTGTATCCGATAATGTGCAGGTTGATACACTCGCTAAATTGAGAATTGCTGTAGCTTCTCCTGAAGTGACCGGATATTTCATCTGGAGTAATGATGATATCTATGTTATGAATCCGGTTGCATTGCCACACATCGCACTTCCTAAAGTATCGGGCAAGCTTGTTCCGATGAGATTCAAGGGACTTTATGCGGAGAATATGAAACAGACCGCAATGTTGTTGGAAAAGAACGGTTTGCCATGCCTGAATTATGAGACCCATACTCCGGTATTGTTTGATAAAGAGAAGTTGACTGCGATGTTTGAACGGTTCCCGGAACTGGAAAAGGGAGGTTACCTGTTTACTTCTGTTTATTATAATTCCCATCCATATCCGACACAGCCGGTGTATCTTGATTGGAAAACCGACCAGGTGTTGCTGCCTGTAGTATCGCAGAGTCCGGATGAGAATAAGGTGGTTGATATCTTATCCCGTAAGGTGTTTATGAACAATGCTGTTTCGGGGTATTCTTCTTGGTTGGAAAAATTCCTTGATAAATGTTTCCCGGTTTCTTCCGATTTTGAGAATTGAAGGGAGCTTACGGGAAGTGCTTCACGGAGAGAGCCGCTCTCTTTCCGTGAAGAATTTCCGTTCCTGAATGAACCGGACTGCCCCATGGAGCTGGAAGCGCTTGTTTCGCGTAAGTTCAGCAAGTATCATGCTTATGTGCGGTTACACCGGAAATTGCGCGATTGCACCTCTTTGGAAGAATGCGCTACTGTCAGTCGTGAACTGATTGATAGCTATATCGGTAATCGGATGATATGGGAAGAGTTGAACTATTACAAGGAAAACCACTCGCTGTTGGGAAAACATCCGGCTTTTGCCGAGTTCCGCCGCAGGAGTGAGCTTCTGAAACTTCCGGTCAAGGAACTGGTACGTAGGCTGAGACAGGTGGAGAATAATATTTGGCGGGTTAAGTCGGAACTGGCGAAAGGGGATAAACCGCATTTGGATGCGATTCGCCGTGAAAGGTTGGCCGGCTATGAGAAGGAGCTGGCAGATATAAATCGTCTGTTGGAATGAGTTATTATTTTAATTTGGAGGAACTCCGGAAAGAAATGTCCGATTCCCGTATTTTCACCAGACGTTTTGAAACAATGTTGACGTTCAAGCTGAATAGCTTGAAAGAATTATGCGGACGTTTGCCTAAGGAAAACGAGGCGTTTTTTATCGAGACAAAGAAGAGTTTTACGGCATTTACCTTTATTGTGTATCTGATAAAGCATGCAGGGCAGGTGAATCATTTGTATGTAGCGACCTATTCGACGAATGAGCGTATCATTAATGCGCTGCTCCGCTGGAAGGAAAAAGGATTTATCGGCGTCATTCATCTCCATATTTCGGAAACGATTAAGTTCCGGATGCCGAAGGTATTTGAACGGCTGATGCAGCTCTACCGGGAAGGAACGATTGAGTTGTCTTTCTCCTGGAGATAAGAAGATAACCTGTCTTGACACAACGGCAGGTTATTTTGTTGTTGAGGGGTCGGGAAATTACGGGGAAAATGCAATGGAAGAGCAGTATGTATTCTTAAAAAACAAGGAAGTGTATGAGTTTCGTAGCGGACGAAGTGGTAAAATGGCGTGAAGATCCGCCATGGTTTGACCGGATAGACATGGATGAACTGGGACGGCTGGCCGGTATCGGTTATGAGCCGAAACAGATTGCAATGTATTACAATGTTCCGGAAACGGATTTTATCTGGTATTTCAACCTTGTAGGGTCTCCGTTGAAATACCATTATGAACGTGGGCAGTTGTTGCAACGGGCCAAAGAGGGTTTGGCTATGGCTGCCAGTGCGGAGACGGGGGATAACGTGACTCAGGCGCAGCGGTTTGATAAGTTCCGCCAGGCGACCGGGTATCGTAATTCGATTAGTAAGATATTTTATGACGATATAGGCTGATGTTTGAAAAATCTTATTTTGAGACCTTGCAGGACTACATTGCTTCAGGATGTACGATAGAACTGACCGGTGATGAATTGGATTACTATAATGCGCTGTATGCCCTGGTGGGGATAAATCGTAAATATGGTAAGGACAATGCAATCGCTTTCCTGATGCACGAGCCGTTTAATGTGGAACGGATGCGTGCCAGGCAGATGTACAGTGAAGCCATTAATCTGTTCTACCTGAATGATACCATAGAGAACAATGCGCACCGGAACATGGTGTTTGACAATCTGATGAAAGCTGCCCATGTGGTTCTTCAGAACGCAGTTAACTCCAAAGACATGGAAGTGTACGGCAATCTGACCGTACAGGCTGCCAGGATTAAGCAGCTTGACAGACCGGACCCGGTGAAGCCGAAAGAACTGGATGAGAAGCCTTTCAAGGTGTATGACCTTGACCCGGAAAAGGTGAGGCTTCCTTCTGCCAACCGGAATCTGTTGGCTGCTCAGATTGACTCGATGCCGGATATACCATCCAGGGAGAAGGTACGGCTGAAACGTGATGCCAATGTGGTTGATATTGATTTTGAAGAAATGCTCGATGACCAGGAAGAAAAAACTAAAGATATTGGATGATGTGGAGCTGCGCTATTCCAATTGGATGGCTCAGCTCATATCGGTTATGATGCCATGGTCGCTCTATTGGGTTGCCGGGCGTGCTTCTGCCAAAACAGTGCAGGTGCTTGCGGAACGGGTGCAGGAAGTTGCGCACGATTGTCCGGGTGCGCCGTTTGCATGGGTGTCGGATACCTATTCGGATTTGCACAAGAATATCATCCCCTCTCTTATTGACGGGTTGTCTATGCTGGGGTGGGAACTTGACAGACATTATGTGATAAACAAAGAACCGCCTCAGGAGTGGAAGGAACGGATGTACAACGTGTGCTCCGATTGGAGAAATACAATGGTGTTCTACACCGGCTTTAACTTCACTTTTATCTCATTGGACCGCCCGGCAATCGGTGCGGGACGCTCTTATGTAGGCGTATTCGGGGATGAGGTGAAGTATTTCCCGGAAGAAAAGTTCACGAACTTGCTGAAGGCGGTGCGTGGCTTTCGGGTGAAGTATGGGGACAGTGTCTGGTATCGCAGTCGTACCCTTACGACCGATATGCCGAACCCGAACCATTTGGGCGAATATGACTGGATTTTGAAGCTGGCGAAGCAGAATGATAAGAAAAAGATACTGCTGATGCTGCGTACCGGTTTTGTCTACAATGAGACGAAAAGAGAATACCTGGCCTGCTTGCAGCATTATAATGAGCTGAAGAATAGTTTCCGGACCGACAGGTCTTTGGAGGCAAAGCTGACGGCCGCCGGGCGTTCCCTGGAACTTGCAGGAAAGAACATGAAACGCTGGGAAGCCCGCTGGATAAAGACGCGTCGTGGTGTATCGTTTTTTTTCATATCTTCTTCCTATGTGAATGCGGATGTATTGGGTGAGGACTGGTTCACGGATGAGTTTGCGGAAGGGCTTGAGGGTTTGGAATGCAATGTGCTTTCCATCATTCCGAAATTGGAGGCTGGCCAGATGTTTTATTGTAATCTGGCGATGAAGCATTTTTATTCGGACGGCTATCTGAATGAAGTGATAGAACGGCATCCGTTCGGGTGGGAACAGGACTGCACAGTCCTTCGTTACCTGGATGTGAGCAAGCCGCTGGAAGCAGGCATGGATGCGGGCAATATGCTTTCCATGGTTTTTGGGCAGAGGAGCGGGCATATCATGCGCGTGATGAAAGAACTGTACACGCTTCCACCGAACAGTGTGCGTGTGTTGGCGGATAGGTTTCTGTACTACTTCAAACCGCACAGACGTAAAATACTGAAGCTGTATTATGACCGTGCCATGAACAACTACAAAGGGGTAGGTGCGGATATGGCTACGCAGATAAAGAAGAACATAGAAACGGATGCTGACGGTAATCGTACCGGATGGCAAGTGCAGCTAATGTCTTTGGGACAGGGGAATATCGGCAGTAACCTGGAATATCGTTTCTTTATGGACTTGCTGAGCGGGAACCTGGAGCGCAATCTGTTTTTGTTGTTAATAGACCAATATAATTGTCCGAACCTTAAGTCGGAAATGGAAGTGACGGAAACCAAAATAGCGAGCGGTCCTAACAGTGCCAGTCTGATAGTCAAGCAGAAGACTGGGGATAAATTGCCTACGCACAGACTGCCTAAGGAGTCTACCAACTTGACGGATGCACTGAAATATTTCATATTGAGAAAGGAATATATTCGTGTGTGGAGGATAGGCAGGAGTGTATCGGGTGCTGCCTCTGTATAACACTTTTTTTTGTTGATTTCGTTTAGCCTGGCCTTGTTGTCCGTGAGGATAGCAGGGCTTTTTTGTATGGTGTGCCGGTATGGGTGGGATAGGGCGCACTACGGGCACGAAACTACGGGACTGTAAATATTTTGTCATATTTCCGAATGCGGGCGGGCGGCTGCGATTGCAAACGGACGACGGCGCGGCTCGGGCAGCGAGCTGCTTCATTCCTGCGATTTTATCACAGGAATGGGGTTTTTGTTTTGTCTTTCAATGGAATATAGTTCTTTAAAGGGCTTTTCTCGGTTGAAAAACGTCCGAATATGGTGAGAAGTCGCCCGTAGGAGTGGGGGCGCGCGAAAATTCCGTGTGGTACGCTTGGTTATAGATACTGTATAGGGTACAGGCATAACCAAACTTAACCACACGGAATTTTCGCGTTTTAGCGGTAGAAAGCAGTGCTTTCTGTCTGTTTTTTTGCACCTATGCAGGTACGCCCGGTATTGTCTATTCAAAGGATGTACCGGGCAGAGAGGTATTTTTTTATTTTTCCGTTCCTTCAACCACGGCGGGGGATTTGTTTAAAGTTAAAAGGATATAATTTTATATCTTTTATCGGATGAATATTTGTAGGATATAAAATTATATCCTATCTTTGTAGTGTAATCAAAAAACAATATGATATGCCAACAGTTTTAATTTTATTCGGATTGAAATTTAAAATCTACACAGCGGAACACCAGCCACCGCATTGCCATGTCACCAGCCAAGACGGGCAAGCCAAGTTTGAAATCAGAGACGAAGTCAAATTGATAGAGAACAAAGGTATGAAACCTAAAGACTTGAGTTTGGCAAGAGCGATTTTAGAGGAAAATCTGGAAGTTATCCAGGAAGAATGGAAAAAATTGCATGGGGATTTTTAATCCCCCATGCTTCTCAATATAAAGAAGGAGGTTGATATGAAGATTATTAAATTATGGTTTGAGAATGGTAGGATTTATGTAACCAATGACAAGGAGGAGACTTTGTACCAATCTTTGAAATTCTATCCTCGCTTGTTAGTGGCTACCGATGAGCAACGTGCAAAGTATGAATTTGAACCGTTTGGTATCCATTGGGATGACATAGACGAAGATATGAGCTATGAAAGTTTCTATTATGATGATACCAAAGAACCGGCCCCTGGCATTCAGGATGCTTTCCTTTCACATCCGGAATTGAATATCTCGGCGGTTGCCCGGAGGATGGGCATTCAGCAGAGTTTGTTGGCAAGCTATATAAAGGGAACGAAAACGCCCTCACCGGAACGTAAGAAGCTGATATTGGATACTATCCATGACATTGGCAGTTCGTTACAGGCTGTATCATTTTAGATAATTGGTACATGATAATGATATACTATATTGTTTGACGGCAAAGAGACTTTTACGGGTTGGAAGCTTCTTTTGTGTAGATATTGCAGCTTTACCGATGAGATTTGTTCTTTTTGTAAACTGATGGCGAGCATAGTTTTTCAAAGATGGGGATTTTTTTATGGATGTTTCGCAAAAAAAATCTTTTTTATTTTGTCATGTCAAAATAAACCTACATTTTTGTAATGCTCCTAAAAATTAGTGACTTGGTTTCAATATACTGAGAAATATAACATGAATCCCTTTTCAAGACATAATCCGTGAAATCGGGTTAAGGTTGCACTAATACCTTTGGGCATGTTTTGATAAGGGATTCACCATTTTTTTAATGATAGATTATAATATAAGTGTATATCTTGCCGAAAAACGTTTTAGGAGAAGGCTAAAAAGTATAGCTAAAAGAAAGAAACGCAGGAAAAAGGGAATTCTTGAGTTTGACAAAAATAGGTTATATTTGTTAGCAGCAAAAAAAATAAAGTCATATGAGGATGCTTTAGTCGTTTTTCTGCCTAGAAATTTATCATATTTGGTTTATGATACCAAAAGCCCTTTTTATATAAAAAAATTAGAAAAAGAAAAATCTAAGAAGGTACGGAACTTTGAAGTTCCAGAATGTTTCTCTATAATAGAAAATGAAACAGAAAGCTATCTTCTTTTAAGACAGATTATTTCTGCATTTATATATCAAACTTGTGATGAAATATGGCTTGATTATAAAAAGTGTAAGAAGGTAGATTTGGTAACACAAGTTTTTTTGGATGCCATTCTATTGGAAATAGATAATTTCATAAAGAAATGCAAAAAGGGAAATATATATAATAAGTATGTTAGACTAGCTTCTGTAGGAGGTAAGAATATAGACGATAAAAGTGTAAATAGGTTGCTTAATTCTGTGGGCTCGCCTACAGAGTTAATAAAACGGCGAATTTTATATAAAGACATTATTCCATATAGATTAAGGTGTTTTGATGGAGAGGGACTCGGACATGAAAGTATGCTGGCCCAAAAAGAAATTGATACCACAACGTTACTGGATTATGTAAATAGCTGTCTGAAAAGAGTGAAAAAAAAACTTAGTCGAGAAGCTATGAGAGATTTAGGTTGCGTCATAGGCGAAACATTAATAAATGCAGAAGAACATTCTTCATTAAAATATAGATATTTAATAGGGTATTTTGAGGAGTGTATGGATGGTAAAAGACATTTTGGTATGCTGAATTTGGTGATTTTGAATTTTGGACAAACAATTTATGAGAAATTTAAATATCCCAATGAAGATTCGTCTATAAATTTTGACTGTTTGGAAAAAATGAAAGAGTTATCAGACAGTTTTAAATCTCGTAATATTTTTAAAAAAGATGCCTTTACAGAAGAAACATTGTGGACGCTATATTCCTTGCAAGAGGGAGTAAGTTGCATTCCAAAAGAAATATGTAAAAGAGGAAATGGTACAATTCAATTTATTGATAGCTTTCACTACTGTCCCGTAAAAGTGGATAAATAGTTCTTTGAAATTATTGAAATATAGTCAATTACACGGTTTTTTGAAATGAAACGGACTTGATTTTGCAACTTTGCAGTCTAATACAAATGGCTGCTATGTTCCAAGACAAATACGTATTCTCTCAATTAACCGCTTTTCTGAACAGGACTCAGTTCAACAACTATGTTCGCAAGTATGATGGCAACAGATATGTGAAACATTTCACTTGCTGGAATCAGATGCTCGCGATGATGTTTGGACAACTGAGTAACCGTGAGAGCCTGCGAGACTTAGTCGTTGCTTTCGAGGCGCATAGGGCCAAGCAATATCATCTTGGTTTAGGTCGTGAACCGATAGCCAAGACAACTCTTGCGACAGCGAACCAGAACCGTGATTACAGAATCTTCGAAGACTTTGCATTCTATATGATGAAGGAAGCCTGCGAGAAGCGGACGACCAACATCCTTGACATTTCCGGAAAGAAATATGCGTTTGATTCAACAACGATTCCGTTGTGTCTTGCAACATTCCCATGGGCAAAGTTCCGAAGCAAGAAAGGAGGGGTGAAAGCTCATGTCTTATACGACATTGAAGCACAAGTTCCTGCCTTCTATACTGTAACTACTGCATCAAAGCATGATTCCACAGCAATGTCTTCAATCCATTATGAACCAAATGCTTATTATATATTCGACAGGGCTTATGACTCCTTTAAAGAACTCTATAGGATACATCTTACAGACTCTTTCTTTGTTGTCAGAGCCAAGACGAACTTAAAGTATAAGACAGTCAGATGGAAGCGAAGAATGCCAAAGAACATAATGACAGATGCGGAAGTGAAACTGACCGGATATCTCTCCGAGAAAAAATATCCTGAGTCATTCAGACTCGTCCGATATTACGACGAAGAGGATGACCGTGAGTTCACTTTTTTGACGAATGCAAAACAACTTTCTGCACTGGATGTCGCCGATCTTTATAAGAAAAGATGGTTAATCGAGCTGTTCTTCAAATGGCTCAAGCAGCATCTCAAGATAAAGAAATTCTGGGGCACAACAGAGAACGCTGTTCGCATACAAATCAGTGTGGCTATTATCACGTACTGTCTTGTGGCTATTGTCCAACATGATATGAAGTTGAAACGTTCAACCTATGAAGTTTTACAAATTCTCAGCATATCATTGACTGACAAAACCCACTTGCGTGACCTGTTCGACAAGACTAATTTCAATGATGTCAAAGATCTAAATGATCCCCTGATTCCGGGGCTTTTTGATTAATTGTTTAACTCGTCCCATTTTAACGGGACACTAATGGATAGCTTTTTTAAATTGAAAGGAAATGATAAAGCTGATAATATTTCGCGGATGTATCTTTTATCTGGCAATACAAGAATTGAATTTGATGGTACTTATAAGCTGGTAGATATAAAAGATGAAAATGGCACTTCAAGAGGAATTATTTCTTTTAATAAGTCGGGTAAATTAACGGATGTACCGGATAAAAAATATGTCTATACAGTACCTAACTATTTCCCTGGAACAGCTATCTTTGCAAAGTTGTTAATTAACGATGATGATTTGAATAATGAACAAAATTAATAACATAATTGATTTAGAGGACTATAGAAGCCAAATTGGGAGCGTAAAATCTAAAGTTTTTACAGGAAGGGATCGTGGAGAAGATGTTCGTAACAAGAGTCAATTAAATGACTTGTTTGAACATTTTGATAAGGTAAAACTAATCATTCCTAAAGATATATATTCCATAACTCCGTCTTTTTTGGAGGAATTATTTAGAAATGTTGTGCAAAAGTATGGTCGTTCCATTATTGAACAAAAATTAGAATTGGAAACGAATGGCTATGATTTGCAAGGCCCTTTAGATGAAGCTGTTGAAAGAATTCTTCAAAATAAAACAGGTTTAGATAAATAATAGAAATGAATATGGTGTTTATCAATAGTATATCAGTAGTAAAAGATTCCTTATGTTCTATAGCTACTCCTTCACCTGTTTTACAAGAAGTACATTGGACAGACTGGTTAGATATTGTCTATAAGATAGCGATGATTTTGATAGCTCTCTTCAATATTTGGTTTGCTATTACGATACATAAATTGAAAAATAAGAAAGAAGATAATTTTAAAGAGGCTGATAGAAAAATTGCATTACTTAAGACTTTGATACTAGATTATAATTTGAAATTTGTATATGATTTTTTTGATAGTCTTGAGTTGCATTTAAATGAATTGAAAACAAAAGAGGCGAATAAAAGGAATATAGAATCTGATATACA
The DNA here is from genome assembly GCF_025147325.1 of Bacteroides stercoris ATCC 43183. NCBI lineage: Bacteria > Pseudomonadati > Bacteroidota > Bacteroidia > Bacteroidales > Bacteroidaceae > Bacteroides > Bacteroides stercoris. The sequence continues at coordinate 386,851 of NZ_CP102262.1, read as the reverse complement.
AGCAGATTTTAAAAAGTTAAATGAAAAATTTATAAATCTTTTATCTGCTGTTGATAATGGTTTGTATGGAAAAATTCTACAAATAGGAGATGATTGTAGGGATAAACTTGTCACCAATATAGGAGATGCTGGCGTTAATTTGTATGTTGAGTCCCAATATGTAAAATTAATAAAGAAACCTTATGAAGAAGCGAAAAAAGAGATGTTAAAGGTTCTCTTTAATTATAAAGGTATTTGATGATTTATAAAGCGGAGCAAAAAACTCCGCTTTTATTTTATTATTTCAAAAACAACTCCTATATTTGCAGTGCGAAACAGAGCAGCCCTGATTGGTTGTCGATGTGCATCGTATAATGCTCACAAGTTTGCGGGCTTTTTTTATGCCCGATTTTAAGATATTGGCGGCTGCCTTTCCCACACATTGTTTTTGCGGGTCAGCGGATTTCCCCGGTTGGCAAGCTTTCTTTTAAGCGTATAGCCTAGCCAGTCTGAACATGAAGAATTTCAGATCAGCCACCCCTCTTAACTGGCTTCGAAAAGCTTTGATTTTAGCATTGAACGACTCCGCTGAAGCATTTGTCAATCGTTCTTCAAAATAATTTATGATGGTCGTACTATGGTTTGAAAACGTATCAAGTACCTTGTTGAACTCCATATAGTCAAACTTTTCCACTTCATTGTACCATCTTGCGAGATTTAGCCTTGCTTCATCGAGACCTGACTTCTTGTTGAAGATGTCTGTCAGTTTCATGCTAAGGCTGTATCCTTCCAGAAGCTTGGGGAATTTATCAAAGAGAATGGCAGCCCTGGTCTTTTGCTGTTCATTCCATTTGCTCCAGTGTTTCAGTATAATGTGCTTGCTTCTGCTTACTATCTGTGACAGGGTTTCTCCGTTCTCCATTCTTTCAGGTTCCCATTTCCCTATTCTTTCCCTTTCCGCCTTACTCTTTGTTTCTTTCTTCTTTTGGCGATGCTCCCTGATAGCCTGATTTTCCGCATCAAGTACTTTCCACCGATAGCGTATTCTTAACTGGTCAACAGCTTCAGACATGAGCTGCTGTACATGAAAACGGTCATTGATCAGCTTTGCGGCAGGAAACACCTTTCTGACTGTCAGCATCATGGCTGAAGATAAATCTGTAGTGACAGTCTTGACAGACAGCCGTTTCCGGTGCGGAAGCCTGCGCAAGATTCCGCTTACCGCATCTGTGGCCACTCCACGAACTATTGCAACTAAAGCACCCTTACGACCTTTAGCTGCTTTATTGGTCAGAATCGTATAAACATCTCCATTGCTCAGGCAAGTTTCATCCAAAGAAAGCTTTTCTCCAATATTTTCAGGATAAAGGAGATAGTCATGCGCATGTTCGAGCTGATCCCAGTTCCGGTAATCACTGATTTTCTCCTTGTATTGTTTACGAAGAGTCTGCCCTTTTACGCCATAACGTTCCGCAAGCACACTGATGCTCACAGGAGTAGATTCAATCTCCTTCTTTTAAAAAAGAGACGAACTCAGAATTGAGCCGTGTACCGTCAAATTCGGATAAATCCCAGTCATAACTGAAGATTTCATTGGAAGATTTGTCAAGCCATTTACGTTTACGAACATGGAGATAAGTGGCGCGACCACGAATAGGATAGTCTTGGATTGTACGATACTCACCAAAACCATAGGATATGATATCCGGATTGATCTTATCTTCTTTTAGTTGAACTTTTTTTTCATCAAGATAAATATCAAAACGGTCAGCACTCTTGTCGAAATTGACAATATCAAAGTTGTCTATAAGCACATCCGGAAGGATGGCACGAAGGAGTTGTGCGGGTTTCATAAAACAAAGGTAAGCAAATTTAGATATAAATCACGATTTATATGCCAGTGGGATATGAAAAAATCAAGACCACCCCTATCTTTATGGCGTGGAGGTCTCAGTGTGTGAGCCTCAAAATAAATGTTTCACGAGCTCTTAGTCTCAAAATGTAATAGCCTATGCGGATAGTATGTGGTCTTGACGTACACAAAGATAGTGTATTTGTTTGTATTCTCAACGAAAAAGGTGAGAAATTTGAAGCCAAGTACGGTGTTTTGACACCTGAACTGGAAGAGCTGCATCAACTTCTCCTTACTCATGAAGTTAAGGAAGTTACTATGGAAAGCACCAGTATTTACTGGTATCCCATCTGGCGCATTCTCAGTGACATAGAATGTCTGAAGTTGGTCAACCCCTACTTCATCAAGCAGCTTCCCGGCAGAAAAAGTGATGTCCGTGACGCTGCCTGGATAGCCGAATGTACCATGAAGGATCTCATCCGTGGCAGTTTCGTGCCGGATGAGATAGTGCAGCGCATGCGTCAGTATAACCGACGCATTTTTGACTTGAACAAGGAGAAGGTCTATAAACTGACCAAACTGGATGCCTTGCTTCAACGTTGCAATATCCGTATCAGCAACTACGTATCTTCTACAGACAGTAAGAGCTACAAAGATGTGGTGAAATTGCTTTCCGAAGGAATTGTCAATGCGGAAAAGCTGACGGAGGCCATCCATGGACGGACGGTGAACCGTGTCGGAAAAGAAGTAATTACAGCCGCTCTGACAGGAGTTGTCAATGAAGTGGACATAGACCTGATACGCCAGTACCGGGAGGAAATCCTTATGGATGACAAGCATCTGAAAGAGTGCCAGGAAAAACTGACGGAAATCTGCAGGAAAGAGTTCCCCAGGGAGTTCGATAATCTTCAGACGATACCCGGTGTAAAGGAACGCTCGGCAACCTCCATACTCTCTGAATTAGGGGCCGACATGAAGATGTTTATTACAGCGGCTGCATTGGTGTCGTGGTGCGGGCTCAAACCACGGAATGAAGAAAGCGCAGGAAAAATCAAATCACGAAGAATCACACATGGTAACAAGTACATCAGAAAGACTATGATTGAATGCGCATGGGGAGCCAGCCGGACACAAAACTGTTTTTACTCGAATTTCAGTTACACACAAACTGTCGTCAGAAGGAAGAATGCCATGAAAGTGAAAGTGGCCATAGCGCGGAAAATGCTTGTTGTCATTTGGCACGTGTTGAGTGATGGTGTTCCATACAATGATTATAAGAAGCCTGAAGCTATTGCAGAAGGCAACTCATAATATACCGCTTATTGTAAGGCCAGTATCTTTGTGGTAGCATAGACTCCGTTTTGCAAATTGACTGATGCTTTAAGCGGCTTAGAATGCCAGTGTTAGGAAATAAAGCCTGAAGAGGAAAATGATACTTTTTATATTGTATATCTGACTGCTCTTGATAGAACGGTCAATACATTCATGCTCATTAACACCATAAACTAAGTAAAGGAGCCATAAAGACAGGGGTAATCTTTATCTTTTCATAGAGGACAAAGGTAAGCAAATTTAGATATAAATCACGATTTATATGCCAGTGGGATATGAAAAAATCAAGACCACCCCTATCTTTATGGCGTGGAGGTCTCAGTGTGTGAGCCTCAAAATAAATGTTTCACGAGCTCTTAGTCTCAAAATGTAATAGCCTATGCGGATAGTATGTGGTCTTGACGTACACAAAGATAGTGTATTTGTTTGTATTCTCAACGAAAAAGGTGAGAAATTTGAAGCCAAGTACGGTGTTTTGACACCTGAACTGGAAGAGCTGCATCAACTTCTCCTTACTCATGAAGTTAAGGAAGTTACTATGGAAAGCACCAGTATTTACTGGTATCCCATCTGGCGCATTCTCAGTGACATAGAATGTCTGAAGTTGGTCAACCCCTACTTCATCAAGCAGCTTCCCGGCAGAAAAAGTGATGTCCGTGACGCTGCCTGGATAGCCGAATGTACCATGAAGGATCTCATCCGTGGCAGTTTCGTGCCGGATGAGATAGTGCAGCGCATGCGTCAGTATAACCGACGCATTTTTGACTTGAACAAGGAGAAGGTCTATAAACTGACCAAACTGGATGCCTTGCTTCAACGTTGCAATATCCGTATCAGCAACTACGTATCTTCTACAGACAGTAAGAGCTACAAAGATGTGGTGAAATTGCTTTCCGAAGGAATTGTCAATGCGGAAAAGCTGACGGAGGCCATCCATGGACGGACGGTGAACCGTGTCGGAAAAGAAGTAATTACAGCCGCTCTGACAGGAGTTGTCAATGAAGTGGACATAGACCTGATACGCCAGTACCGGGAGGAAATCCTTATGGATGACAAGCATCTGAAAGAGTGCCAGGAAAAACTGACGGAAATCTGCAGGAAAGAGTTCCCCAGGGAGTTCGATAATCTTCAGACGATACCCGGTGTAAAGGAACGCTCGGCAACCTCCATACTCTCTGAATTAGGGGCCGACATGAAGATGTTTATTACAGCGGCTGCATTGGTGTCGTGGTGCGGGCTCAAACCACGGAATGAAGAAAGCGCAGGAAAAATCAAATCACGAAGAATCACACATGGTAACAAGTACATCAGAAAGACTATGATTGAATGCGCATGGGGAGCCAGCCGGACACAAAACTGTTTTTACTCGAATTTCAGTTACACACAAACTGTCGTCAGAAGGAAGAATGCCATGAAAGTGAAAGTGGCCATAGCGCGGAAAATGCTTGTTGTCATTTGGCACGTGTTGAGTGATGGTGTTCCATACAATGATTATAAGAAGCCTGAAGCTATTGCAGAAGGCAACTCATAATATACCGCTTATTGTAAGGCCAGTATCTTTGTGGTAGCATAGACTCCGTTTTGCAAATTGACTGATGCTTTAAGCGGCTTAGAATGCCAGTGTTAGGAAATAAAGCCTGAAGAGGAAAATGATACTTTTTATATTGTATATCTGACTGCTCTTGATAGAACGGTCAATACATTCATGCTCATTAACACCATAAACTAAGTAAAGGAGCCATAAAGACAGGGGTAATCTTTATCTTTTCATAGAGGAAAGATAGCTAATTTTAAAACTTACCAACCAGATATTTCCGCTGAGCCCTTTTTTTTGTCCGAATTTTGTCCGACCTTTTAAAAGGAAATGAGGATAAATGATTGAAATACAACCTTTTATCCTCATTTTAGTTGCGGAGGCCTGACTCGAACAGACGACCTTTGGGTTATGAGCCCAACGAGCTACCAACTGCTCCACTCCGCGATGTTTTGTGAGTGCAAAGGTACGGCTTTTATTTGAATTTGCAAATAAAAGCCGGCTTATTTTTCATAAGAAATGCACTAATATACATAATCGGTTGATAAATAGGCTGATAAAATACAAATATTTTTATTTGCTAATTGGCTTGATTGTTAATAAAATGTGCTTTTGTTTGTGATATATGCGGAAATGTCTTACTTTTGCACAAATTATTAAGCAATGTGCAATTAGTCTATGGCCGTATCGAAGACAAAAGCTAAATTAGTGGATGTAGCCCGTCAGTTGTTTGCTAAAATGGGTGTTGAGAATACCACGATGAATGATATTGCCCTCGCTTCTAAAAAAGGTAGGAGAACGCTTTATACCTATTTTAAGAGCAAGGAAGATATTTATATGGCTGTTGTCGAATCGGAACTGGATATGCTTTCGGACATGATGAAGCGTGTGGCGGAGAAGAATATATCGCCGGACGAGAAGATGATTGAAATGATATACACGCGTCTGGATGCAGTGAAAGAGGTGGTATTCCGTAATGGGACGCTCCGGGCTAATTTCTTTCGCGACATTTGGCGGGTAGAGAAGGTACGTAAGCGTTTTGATGCCAAGGAGATACTGCTGTTCAAAGATGTATTGCGCGAAGGAGTGGAGAAAGGCGTGTTCAGAATAGACGATATTGACATGACTGCCGAGTTGGTGCATTATTGCGTAAAAGGGATTGAAGTGCCCTATATCCGTGGCCATATCGGTGCAAAGTTGGATGATGAAACCCGCGACAAATACGTTGTCAACCTCGTGTTTGGCGCATTGCATAGAACATAAAAACATTTAATCAATAATTAAAAACAGTATGGGATTATTAGACGGAAAAACAGCCATTGTAACCGGCGCCGCTCGCGGCATTGGTAAGGCTATTGCTTTAAAGTTCGCTCAAGAAGGAGCTAATATAGCATTCACCGACCTGGTGATTGACGAAAATGCTGAAGCTACAGCTAAAGAAATCGAAACGTTGGGCGTAAAGGCCAAAGCGTATGCTTCCAATGCTGCCAGCTTTGAAGATACTGCCAAAGTGGTGGAGGCTATCCATGCAGACTTCGGTCGCATTGATATTTTGGTAAACAACGCCGGTATCACCCGTGACGGTCTGATGATGCGCATGACCGAACAGCAATGGGATATGGTTATCAACGTGAACTTGAAATCGGCTTTCAACTTCATTCACGCTTGTACTCCGATTATGATGCGCCAGAAAGCCGGCAGCATTATCAATATGGCTTCTGTAGTAGGTGTTCACGGTAATGCAGGCCAGGCAAACTACTCTGCTTCTAAGGCCGGTATGATTGCATTGGCAAAGTCTATCGCACAAGAACTGGGTTCTCGCGGCATCCGTGCCAACGCTATTGCTCCGGGCTTCATTATGACGGCTATGACGGATGCGCTGTCCGAAGAAGTAAAAGCCGAATGGTGCAAGAAGATACCTTTGCGTCGTGGCGGTACTCCCGAAGACGTTGCCAATATTGCTACCTTCCTGGCTTCTGATATGTCTTCTTATGTATCAGGACAGGTAATTCAGGTAGACGGTGGTATGAACATGTAAAATAGTGATTGACGGTTAGCGGTTAGTGAGAATTGCCAGCCGCTAACCTCAGTTTTTTAATCACTAATCGCTAATCACTAATCGCTAAATAAATGACTGTCGTATACGAAGACAATCATATCATTATAGTCAACAAGACCGCTTCCGAGATAGTTCAGGGAGACAAGACGGGTGATACGCCGCTTTCGGAAACCGTAAAGCTGTATCTTAAGGAGAAATACCAAAAGCCCGGCAATGTCTTTATAGGTGTTACACACCGTTTGGACCGCCCCGTAAGCGGTCTTGTTGTTTTTGCCAAAACGAGTAAGGCACTTGCCCGTCTGAACGAGATGTTCAGGAACAGTGAGGTGAAGAAAACCTATTGGGCAGTGGTGAAGAACCGCCCTCGGGAGTCAGAGGGTGAGTTGGTGAACTATTTGGTACGTAATGAGAAGCAAAACAAGAGCTATGCCTACGATAAGGAAGTGCCGAACAGCAAGAAAGCGATTTTGCATTATCGGCTCATAGCCCGGTCGCAGAACTATTATCTGCTGGAAATAGACCTGAAAACGGGGCGGCATCATCAGATACGCTGTCAGTTGGCAAAAATGGGATGTCCCATTAAGGGAGATTTGAAGTACGGTTCTCCCCGTTCCAATCCCGACGGAAGCATTTGTCTGCATGCGCGCTTTGTGCGCTTTGTACATCCGGTATCCAAGAAGCTGATAGAGGTGGAAGCCCCTGTCCCTGCCGGTAATCTATGGAATGGCTTTGAAATGGTTTGATAATCTGTTAATAACAAATTCAATGAAAAAGATTCTGATTCTTTCGGGACTGTCCCTGCTTGTTGCGCTTGCAGTTCGGGCACAGGATAAAGTGACCGAATACAATGTACGTCCTGCCGTTGCGGTGCGTACTCCGCTCCAGGGTGACAGTATCAATTTTACTGGGGAGAAGTTCACGGCCGACGCTTTGTTGAAAACCGATATCAGTCTTGACTTCGACGGGCGTCCTTATGAACGTATCACGGCGGATACCGCAGGATATGTACGGGTGGAGAAAGCCGATAAGGATAATCTGTTCTATCTGTTTGCCACCCATCTGCGTGCGGAACGCTTTATGAAAGGAAAGTTGAATATTTACTCTCCCGTGCGTTTCGAGGTGTTTGTGAATGGCGTTTCCAAACAGTCTAAAACAACTGCGGAAGATAGCTTGTCGCAGGTTGCTCCTTCGGTACTCAGTCTGCGTCTGGAGCCGGAAACGGATTATGAGATAGTCGTTAAATTGTTGTCGACGGCTGCCGATAAGGCTGTTCCCGTATTGAAGTGCGAGTTTGAGAAAGATAAGGAGTTTGCCGATGTAGGTTATCGGCTCGCACCCGATTTGAAAAGACGTTTCGCATTGCACAATACGGCTTTCGGAAGTCGCGTGCGCTCGGTCAGTCTCTCTCCGAACGGCAAATATCTGCTTGCCTGCTATGCGGATAACTACTCGTTGAAGCGCTCAAGGACACGTTGTGAACTGACCGAACTGAAGACAGGCAGGGTGATACTGCCCGCTGCCGATGAGAAAATGCGTTGGATGCCCCGCAGCAATAAGCTTTATTATACCGTAACAGGCAGGCAACGGAATGATTTGGTTGTGTTCGACCCTGCTACCATGCGCGAGGAAGTGTTGCTGAAAGATGTTCCCGAGGGATATTTTGCATGGTCGCCTGCAGAAGACTATCTTATCTACTCTCCGGATGATAAGGGAGAAGCGGTAGGCGGTCCTTTGAAGCGGCTGCTGCATCCCGACGACCGGATTCCCGATGCGCGTTCCCGCAACTATCTCGTTAGGTACGACCCTGTCACCGGACTTTCCGAACGTCTCACTTACGGCAGCCATGCCGTTTATCTGAATGATATATCCTCTGACGGCAAGAAACTCTTGTGTTCCACCTCTAAATCGAATATCACTCAATGTCCTTTCTCGCTTACTTCCATCTTCGAGCTGGATTTGGCTACGTTGCAGGCAGATACGCTGGTGGCGTGGGACCCTTATGTAAACAGGGCGGCTTACTCTCCCAACGGCGGACAGCTTTTGGTAATCGGCAGTCCGATGGCTTTTGACGGAATAGGGAAAAACTGCGGCGAGCATCCCATCGCCAATGATTTCGATACTCAGGCATTCATTGTGGACAAGGCCACGAAAAAGGTTAATCCCATCACGCGCGATTTCAATCCTGCCGTCGACTTCCTGCAGTGGAACCGTGTAGACGGCTGTATCTACTTCAATACAACGGACGAAGATTGCAGACATATCTATCGCTATGTGCCGAAGACGGAGAGTTTTGAAATGCTGCCGCTTCAGGAAGATGTGATTTCTTCCTTCGACCTGGCGGAGTACAATCCTGCGGTTGCCGCCTATGTCGGTGGTGGCAATGCCAGTGTGGGAGTTGCCTATACGTATGATGTGAAGAAGAAAACATCCGTTTTGCTTGCCAATCCGATGAAGTCTGTTTTGGACAAGATAGATATGGGCACAATGAAGGAGTGGAACTTCACGGCGGAAGACGGTACGGAGATTAAGGGTATGATATGCCTGCCGCCGGCTTTCGACCCGAACAGGAAATATCCGCTTATCGTTTATTACTACGGCGGGACTACACCTACCACACGCGGCATCACTTCGCCTTATTGTGCGCAATTGTTTGCATCACGCGATTATGTGGTTTATGTTATCCAGCCCAGCGGGGCTATCGGTTACGGTCAGGAGTTTTCCGCCCGTCATGTCAATGCGTGGGGAGAACGCACTGCCGATGAAATCATCGAGGGCACGAAGAAGTTCTGCGCCGCGCATCCGTTTGTCAACGACAAGCGTATCGGCTGTATCGGAGCATCCTATGGCGGTTTTATGACGATGTACTTGCAGACCAAGACGGATTTGTTTGCCGCTGCCGTTTCGCATGCGGGCATCAGTAACGTGACCAGTTACTGGGGCGAGGGCTATTGGGGCTATTCCTACAACTCCGTTGCCGCTGCCGGGAGCTATCCGTGGAATAATTCCGATTTGTTTACCAAACACGGAGCATTGTTCAATGCGGATAAAATCAAGACCCCGTTGTTGCTGTTGCATGGTACGGTGGACACGAATGTGCCTATCGGCGAAAGTATTCAGTTGTACAATGCCTTGAAGATATTGGGTAAGCCGGTTGAGTTCATAACGGTGGACGGTGAGAATCATTTCATCAGTGATTATCCCAAGCGCGAGTTGTGGCACAACTCTATTATGGCATGGTTTGCACGTTGGCTGCAAGATAGTCCGGCATGGTGGAACGACCTTTACCCGGAAAGACATTGGTAAGATATTAAGATAAGAGGAAAAAGGGCTCAGCGGAAATATCTGGTTGGTAAGTTTTAAAATTAGCTATCTTTGCTTACCTTTGTTTTATGAAACCCGCACAACTCTTTCGTGCCATCCTTCCGGATGTGCTTATAGACAACTTTGATATTGTCAATTTCGACAAGAGTGCTGACCGTTTTGATATTTATCTTGATGAAAAAAAAGTTCAACTAAAAGAAGATAAGATCAATCCGGATATCATATCCTATGGTTTTGGTGAGTATCGTACAATCCAAGACTATCCTATTCGTGGTCGCGCCACTTATCTCCATGTTCGTAAACGTAAATGGCTTGACAAATCTTCCAATGAAATCTTCAGTTATGACTGGGATTTATCCGAATTTGACGGTACACGGCTCAATTCTGAGTTCGTCTCTTTTTTAAAAGAAGGAGATTGAATCTACTCCTGTGAGCATCAGTGTGCTTGCGGAACGTTATGGCGTAAAAGGGCAGACTCTTCGTAAACAATACAAGGAGAAAATCAGTGATTACCGGAACTGGGATCAGCTCGAACATGCGCATGACTATCTCCTTTATCCTGAAAATATTGGAGAAAAGCTTTCTTTGGATGAAACTTGCCTGAGCAATGGAGATGTTTATACGATTCTGACCAATAAAGCAGCTAAAGGTCGTAAGGGTGCTTTAGTTGCAATAGTTCGTGGAGTGGCCACAGATGCGGTAAGCGGAATCTTGCGCAGGCTTCCGCACCGGAAACGGCTGTCTGTCAAGACTGTCACTACAGATTTATCTTCAGCCATGATGCTGACAGTCAGAAAGGTGTTTCCTGCCGCAAAGCTGATCAATGACCGTTTTCATGTACAGCAGCTCATGTCTGAAGCTGTTGACCAGTTAAGAATACGCTATCGGTGGAAAGTACTTGATGCGGAAAATCAGGCTATCAGGGAGCATCGCCAAAAGAAGAAAGAAACAAAGAGTAAGGCGGAAAGGGAAAGAATAGGGAAATGGGAACCTGAAAGAATGGAGAACGGAGAAACCCTGTCACAGATAGTAAGCAGAAGCAAGCACATTATACTGAAACACTGGAGCAAATGGAATGAACAGCAAAAGACCAGGGCTGCCATTCTCTTTGATAAATTCCCCAAGCTTCTGGAAGGATACAGCCTTAGCATGAAACTGACAGACATCTTCAACAAGAAGTCAGGTCTCGATGAAGCAAGGCTAAATCTCGCAAGATGGTACAATGAAGTGGAAAAGTTTGACTATATGGAGTTCAACAAGGTACTTGATACGTTTTCAAACCATAGTACGACCATCATAAATTATTTTGAAGAACGATTGACAAATGCTTCAGCGGAGTCGTTCAATGCTAAAATCAAAGCTTTTCGAAGCCAGTTAAGAGGGGTGGCTGATCTGAAATTCTTCATGTTCAGACTGGCTAGGCTATACGCTTAAAAGAAAGCTTGCCAACCGGGGAAATCCGCTGACCCGGAAAAAGTTCCTCACTGCTTTATTACGACAAAAAGCCGTTTCCCGGAATAGACAAGGAGGAAACGGCTTTTTTGTTGTCAGTGTGCTTACTGTTATTCGGCACATGAAGTTGTGAAATGGATGCTCTTGGCCGTTTGCATCTGTGCTCAGGCCAAGAACGATCCGTCACAAACAAACATAAACAGGGCTGCTACTAATACTAGTTTTTTGTTTTTTACTTGTTTTTAATTAGGTTAATATATTTATTCGGTTTTGGTTTAGGTAGATTCTACTTTGATGTTGTGGAGTTAAACTTCACACAATATATATATCAAATGACGTGCCAGAGTGAGGGTGGAAACGGTAAGTCATTGCAGATTAGCACGCTATTTTTACTGTGAAGGTGCGCAGGGGTGTGAAGATGTGTGGAAGCGGTGTGGAAAGTGTGGAATAGAGTGTGGAGTTTTTCCACAGTTATAACTCTATTCCATATAATTTAAGTTTGTTGTAAAGTGTCTTTCTGTCTATCCCCAGCAGTTGGGCGGCGCGGCTTTTGTTATATCCTGTCTGCTTCAGGGCTTCGATTATCTGCTGCTTCTCGGTCTCTTCGTTACGGAGAGGCATACCTGCTGCGGATGGGGCTACCGGACTCTTCAGTTCGCTAAGCTCGTTCAGGGTGATGAGTTTGTCTTGCGCCAAAAGGGTGGCACGCCGGACGATGTTCTTCATCTGGCGCAGGTTGCCCGGCCATTGATATTCCAATAAAGCTTTGGATGCCTTTTCGTCAAAGCCGATGAGGTGCTTGTCCAGTTCACGGTTTGCCTGGTCCAGGAAGAAGTTTGCAAAGAGCAGGATATCCTCGCGGCGGTCTTTCAGTTGCGGCATACGCAGGGTAAACTCATTGATGCGGTGGTAGAGATCCTCGCGGAAAGTCCCTTTCTCGATGGCCTGTTCCAGATTCTCATTGGTGGCGGACACTAAGCGCACATCTACCTGTATCTCCTTGTTGGAGCCGACAGGACGTATTTTACGTTCCTGCAGGGCGCGGAGCAATTGTATCTGCACCTCGTAGCTGAGATTGCCTATTTCATCCAAAAAGATAGTGCCGCCGTTGGCAGCAACGAACGCGCCCGTCTTGTCGGTCAGCGCACCGGTAAAGGAACCTTTTACATGGCCGAAGAATTCGGAAGCCGCCAGCTCTTTGGGGATAGCTCCGCAGTCAATGGCTATGAACGGCTGTTTGGCGCGGCGGCTCAACTTATGGATGCGTTGCGCCACGTACTCCTTGCCTGTTCCGCTGGCCCCGTTGATGAGGACGGACATGTTGGTGGGAGAAACCAGGTTCACATAATTATAAAGTTGCCTGGCGGCATCGCTTTCGCCTTCCAGGTAGTCGGATGAAGCGTTCTCTGCACCTTTCCGGTAGGGATTCCCATTGCTTTCGGAACGCATGGTCTGTTTGGACGAAACAGACGGTCTGTTTGGGTCGAACGCATGGTCTGTTTGGGTCGAACGCATGGTCTGTTCCGAAGCAACGGATGAGGACTTCAGGGCTTCATCCATTTTCTTCAATAACTCGTCGGGGTTTACGGGTTTTGCAATGTAGTCGCATGCGCCCAGTTTCATGGCTTGCACGGCAGACTGTATGTCGGCATAGCCCGTCATGATGATAAGAGGGATGTGCAGGGAATGTTCTCCCAGCCACTTCAGCAAATCTATGCCGTCGCGGTCGGGCAGGCGCAAGTCGGACAGTATCAGGTCCACCGTCTCGGCTTCGATATGCTTCTGGGCACGGGCTATACTGCTTGCCGAACTGACTTGGAATCCTTTTTTGCCAAGCCATGTTTTCAATATCATGCTGTAAGTGATATCATCTTCTACGATTAATATGGATTTCATCCCTTCTGCTTTTTATCTCTTTTATGGCACAAAGGTAAATCGTTTTGTCCGATTTTAGTATATTTGCAGGCTTAAATTAAACAAAAAGACAGATGAAAAGAAATCTCATTGTATTATTAACCATACTGGTATGCGGCCTGACGGCCTGCAAACCGGGACAAAAGAAAGACGGAAATATGGAAAAAGAAACGAAGTTGAAGATTGAGACAAGTGCGGGTGACATCATCGTGAAACTGTATAACGAAACGCCGAAGCATCGCGATAACTTTATCAAGCTGGCCGAGGAAGGTACTTATGAAGGTACGCTGTTTCACCGTGTCATCAAGGACTTCATGATACAGGCGGGCGACCCCGAATCGAAGAATGCCCCGAAAGGCAAGATGCTGGGAGCGGGCGATGTGGGATACACTGTTCCTGCGGAGTTTGTCTACCCGAAATACTTCCATAAGAAAGGTGCGCTGTCTGCCGCCCGTCAGGGAGATAACGTAAACCCGAAGAAGGAATCGTCCGGTTGTCAGTTCTATATCGTGACCGGAAAGGTGTATAACGATTCTACGCTTCTCGGCATGGAACATCAGATGAACCAGGCACGCCTGAACAATGCTTTCAATGCTTTGGCGCAGAAGCACATGAAGGAAATCTACAAGATGCGTAAGGACGGTGACCAGGAAGGGCTGATGAATCTGCAGGACACGCTTATCGCGCAGGCTGAGGCTCAGGTGGCCGGCGAACCGGAGTTCCGTTTCACGCCGGAACAGGTAAAGGCATATACCACTGTAGGCGGCACACCGCATCTGGACGGCGAATATACCGTGTTCGGCGAAGTCGTTGAAGGCATGGATGTGGTAGATAAGATACAACAGGTAAAGATAGACCGCAGCGACCGTCCGGAAGAGGATGTGAAGATTGAGAAGGTGACTGTGATTGACTGATAAACAGAATTGCGTCAAACCTTTGGGAAGAGAGTCTCGCCCTGTCACACAAGTATGAAGATAAATAAGCATTGTTTCCCCAACGGCCTGCGGCTGGTACACTACGAGGATACCAGCACGCAGATGGTGGCGCTGAACATCGTTTACGATGTCGGTGCGCGCGACGAGCATCCCGAGCATACCGGCTTTGCCCATTTGTTCGAGCATCTGATGTTCGGCGGTTCGGCGCATATTCCCGATTACGATACGCCTTTGCAGTTGGCGGGGGGAGAAAACAATGCCTGGACCAATAATGACATAACCAATTACTACCTCACCGTTCCGAAGCCGAACGTAGAGACAGCCTTTTGGCTGGAGTCCGACCGTATGCTGGAGCTGGCTTTCAGCGAGCAAAGCCTCGAAGTGCAACGCGGTGTAGTGATGGAAGAGTTCAAGCAACGCTGCCTTAACCAGCCGTATGGCGATGTGGGGCATCTGTTCCGGCCGCTGGCGTTCCGGGTGCATCCGTACCGCTGGCCTACTATCGGCAAGGAACTCTCGCACATAGAGCAAGCCACGCTGGACGAGGTGAAGAGTTTCTTCTACCGTTTCTATGCTCCGAACAATGCCGTGCTGGCAGTGACGGGAAACATTTCATGGGATGAAACCGTTAAGCTTACCGAGAAGTGGTTTGCTCCCATACCCCGGCGGGACGTTCCGGTGAGGCAATTGCCGCAGGAGCCGGAGCAAACGCAGGAACGCCGGCTGACGGTAGAAAGAAACGTGCCGCTGGACGCCTTGTTCATGGGCTATCACATGTGCAGTCGCGAGGGTGCGGATTATTACGCATTCGATATTCTGTCCGATATTCTCAGCAACGGACGTTCCAGCCGTTTGAACCGCCGCTTGGTACAGGAACAGAATATCTTTTCCGGTATCGACGCGTACATCAGCGGTACGCGTGATGCGGGTCTGCTGCAAATCAGCGGTAAGCCTGCGGCAGGTGTGTCGTTGGAGCAAGCGGAAGCTGCCGTCCGTAAAGAACTGGAAGAGTTGCAGCGGTCTCCGGTAGACGGGCAGGAGCTGGAGAAGGTTAAGAACAAGTTTGAATCTACCCAGATATTCGGCAATATCAACTATCTGAACGTAGCCACAAACCTTGCCTGGTTCGAGCTGACGGGAAAGGCGGAAGATATTGACCTTGAAGTAGAGCGTTATCGCTCCGTTACGACGGAGCAGTTGCATACTGTGGCGCAGCGTACTTTCTGCGAAAGCAATGCCGTAGTATTATATTATAAGAGTGATAAATGACAGTCAAAGGGAGCGTTTTTCGTCTCTTTGCAGGAAGGGAAGGGCGCCGTTTGACGAAACGAAAGTTCCCTGTTAAGGAAACTTCGGTTTCCTTGTTGAGGAAGCTTCGGTTTCCCGTTGAGGAAGCTTCAGTTTCCCATTGAGGAAACTCCCGTTTCCCGTCGGGGGAACTCCCGTTTCCCATTAGGGAAACTTTGGTTTCTTACTAAGGAAATTCTGGTTTCCCGTCAGGGGAACAATGGTTTCTCCCTTTGAAACAAATTTTAGACAATAAGATGATGAATTGGATAGCCGGCTATAAGCAGCATTATAAAGCGTTGATATTTTTGGGACTTCCCATTGTTATCGGACAGGTGGGAGTAATTATTCTCGGTTTTGCCGATACTCTGATGATCGGGCATCACAGTACCGAGGAGTTGGGTGCAGCTTCTTTCGTAAACAATGTATTTACGCTTTGCATCATTTTCAGTACCGGTTTCAGTTACGGGCTGACGCCTATCGTGGGCAGTCTTTACGGCAACCGCCGCTTTGCGGAAGCGGGGCAGGCGTTGCGTTGCAGTTTGGTGGCGAATGTCCTGGTGGCATTGCTCCTTACGTTTATCATGACGGTGGTCTACTTCAACGTGGAGCGCCTGGGGCAGCCCGAGGAACTGATGCCTTTGATAAAACCTTATTACCTGGTATTGCTTGCTTCGCTGGTTTTCGTGATGCTGTTCAACGGCTTCAAGCAGTTTACGGACGGAATTACAGATACGAAGACCGCCATGTGGATATTGCTGGGCGGAAATACGCTGAACATCATAGGCAACTATATCCTTATCAACGGCAAACTGGGCTTCCCGGAGCTGGGGTTGCTGGGAGCAGGCATCAGTACGTTGTTCTCGCGTATTATGATGGTGGTGGTGTTTGCGTTGATTGTGCTGCGCGGCCGCCGCTTTATCCGTTACCGGATCGGGTTCTCCCGCATGGGATGGTCGTTTCCGGTGTTCAAGAAGCTCAATGCACTGGGCTGGCCTGTCGGTTTGCAGATGGGAATGGAGACGGCCTCTTTCAGCCTTAGCGCCATCATGGTGGGCTGGCTGGGCACTATCGCTTTGGCATCCCATCAGATAATGCTGACCATTTCGCAATTCACGTTTATGATGTACTACGGTATGGGTGCAGCGGTGGCGGTGCGTGTCAGCAATTTCAAGGGGCAAGACGATATGGAGAATGTACGCCGCTCCACATTTGCGGGTTTCCACTTGATAATGGCTATGGAAGTAGTGCTTATGAGCATCGTTTTTGTGATGCGCGGACAGGTGGGCGGCTGGTTTACGGATAGCGCAGAGGCTTCGGCGCTGGTAGCCTCTTTGTTCTTCCCTTTCTTGATTTATCAGTTTGGCGACGGACTGCAAATCAACTTTGCCAATGCGCTGCGGGGCATATCGGATGTAAAGCCGATGATGGTTATTGCATTTATTTCTTATTTTATTATATCTTTGCCCGTAGGATATTTTTGCGGTTTTGTACTGGGCTGGGGACTGGTCGGCGTGTGGATGGCTTTCCCGTTCGGTCTGACCAGTGCCGGGGTGATGCTGTGGCTGCGCTTCCGCTATAAAACGAGGACAAGATGATGCACGGGGCGATGCTTTGTCACCCTGTCGCTCCATAACTCTTTTATTACCTGTTTATGAATAGCGTATCGAAAGTAAAGATAGCTGTCGGATACACTCTGCTGCTGGGAGTGTTGTTCTTTTCCCTGTTCTTTGTGCACCGGGAGATGGAGCATCTTATGCTTTCCGATAACCGGGACGTGCAGTGGACGGACAGTCTCATCACGCTTCTTCGGAAGAAGGATGCGAACACCATTTACATGCTGCGCGTGTTGAGCGAGACGAACGACAGCATGGTCTCTACCCGGGAGATAGAAAATATTATCGCTACCCGGCAGGATTCGTTTGTGACAAACCAGCGCGTACAGCAGCGCATCATTACGCATCGCGACACGGTGGTTACCAAGCCCAGGAAGAAAGGATTCTTCCGCCGTTTGGGAGAGGTGTTCGTGCCGCCTAAGAAAGATACCGCCATTCAGGTAAAGACTTCCCTCGAATATGCCACGGATACGGTGATTAACGTGTATAATCCGGTGGATTCCCTGCAGGAAAAGCTGCGTGCCGTGGCACAACAGCAGAAAGAACACATTGCGATTGTACAGCGCCGCAGGCGTACCTTGCAACGCATGGACCGAATGCTGACCGCCCGTATCGACAGTCTGCTGAAAGGCTACGAACAGGAAACCCTGCAGCGTGCCCGCAAAGAGGCGGAGTACCAGCAGTCCGTACGCCATCACTCCATTAAGACAATCAGCGGCATTGCCGTCGGTGCGGTGCTGCTTTCCGTCTTTTTCCTGATAATCATAGGGCGCGACATTACGCGCAGCAACCGCTATCGCCGCGAACTGGAAGAAGCCCGCCGCCGTGCCGAGGACCTGCTGGCCACGCGCGAGAAGATGATGCTTGCCATCACCCACGACTTTAAGGCGCCGCTCGGTTCCATCATGGGCTATGCCGATCTGCTCTCCCGTCTGACGGTGGACGAACGGCAACGCTTCTACCTGGATAATATGAAAACCTCATCGGAACATCTGCTGAAGCTGGTGGTCGATTTGCTCGATTTCCACAGGCTCGACCTTCATAAGGCGGAGATAAACCGGGTCACCTTCCATCCCGCCCGCTTGCTGGAAGAGATTCATGTCAGTTTTGAACCGCTGACTTCTGCCAAAAGCCTGGAGTTGCATTGCGATATTGCTCCCGAACTGGAGAGTACTTACATCTGCGACCCGCTCCGTCTCCGCCAGATTATCAACAACCTGCTGTCCAATGCAGTGAAGTTTACGGACGAGGGGAGCATAACGATGACGGCGCGTTACGAGGAACGCCGGCTGGTGGTGGCCATTGCCGATACGGGCAAAGGTATGGAACCGGCGGACAGGGAGCGGATTTTCCAGGAGTTTACCCGCCTTCCCGGTGCGCAGGGCAAAGAGGGCTTCGGACTCGGTTTGTCTATTGTGCGCATGCTTGTGCAGTTGCTGGAAGGAACGATTGACGTGGACAGTGTGCCGGGCAAGGGAAGTACATTTACGCTGCGTGTTCCCTTGTTCCCCGTACAGGTATCGGAGGATACCGGCGAGAAATATCAGGAGACGGAAACCGGAACTTCTTCCGCTCTTTCAGAGAGCATGCCCGCTTCTTCACAACCTTCGCTCCGTGTGCTGCTGATTGACGACGACCGCATTCAGCTTACGCTTACCGCAGCCATGCTCCAGCATAGCGGCATCGCTTCGGTATCGTGCATGCAATTGGACGAATTGCTGGATGCCCTGCGTTCCGATACCTTTGATGTGTTGCTCACCGATGTACAGATGCCTGCCATCAACGGTTTCGACCTGTTGAAACTGTTGCGTGTGTCGAACCTGCCCCAAGCGCAGGCCATTCCCGTGATAGCCGTTACCGCCCGTAGTGATATGAAGCCGGAAGAGTTCAAGGAATATGGCTTTGCCGGCTGCCTGCACAAACCGTTTACGGTGGCGGAACTGTTCCGGGAACTGAATGCGGAAGGTATCGGACAAACATCTGCCATGCGGAGCGAAGTAGCAGCAGCGGAGACGGTTGAGGCTTCATCGCCGGATGCTCCTTATGACTTCTCGGCACTCACCGCTTTCTCCGGTGACGACCCGGAGGCGGCAAAGTCCATTATGGAGAGCTTCGTTACCGAAACCCGCCTCAATGCCGAACGTTTGCAAAAGGCGGCGGATGCGGCGGATATGGACGAGGTGGCGGCCGTTTCGCACAAGATGATTCCTCTCTTTACGCTGATTGGCGCTACGGAACTGGTGGCGGAGCTTAAAATACTGGAAGGCTTGCGCGGTACTCCTTTTACAGCCGGGCAGAGGCAGCGGGCACTGCGTTCGCTTGCTCTTATCGAGGACATTATCCGCTTGCAGGCACGGGCGGATTAGAATAAGCAATTACGGTATAAGTGGTCGTAAACACCGGCGCAACATAGTATTTTTCTTTTATTAGGAACTTTATCTCAAAATTAATTGTTTACTTTGTACGAATTAATCGATGACAGCTTGACGTTCCAATGAGAAGAAAATGGTTAAGAGGGGCACTTTGGGTGCTTCTTACTCCTATTATCCTATTTGTAATATTGATGATATTGCTTTACGTGCCGCCCGTACAGAATTTTATACGGAAGCAGGCCACGGCAATAGCATCGGATGCTACGGGCATGAATATCTCCGTAGAGCGGATAGACCTTCGTTTTCCGTTGAACCTGCTTGTGCGCGGTGTTCAGGTAGTGCAGCCGGGAAGCGATACTATTGATATCCAACACCCCGATACCTTGCTGAACCTCGGAAGCCTGAACATCCGCGTACAGGCATGGCCCTTATTGAAAGGAAGGGTAGAGGTGGATGACATCACTTTGCAACGGGTGGCCGTAAACTCTTCCGGCCTGCTGGAAGGCATGCGCATAAAAGGTACGCTCGGACGGTTCTTTCTTGCCAGTCACGGCATAGACCTGAATAAAGAGGATGCCGTACTGAACCGGGTGGAACTGAGCGATACCCACGTGCAGGTGATGCTTGCCGACACTACCGAAACTCCGGAGGATACCACCGAAACCGCCTTGAACTGGCGCGTAGCATTGCATAGCCTGAAACTGAAGAATGTGTCGGTGGATTTGCAGATGCCGCTCGACTCCATGTCGCTGGCAGCCACTATCGGGGATGCAAGCATAGAGGATGCCGAAGCCGACCTCAAGCGGCAGTTCTATGGCTGGCGTAAGTTTGCCCTTACGGGGACTTCCGTGAATTATGATACGGGCACAGCCGTTCCTGCCGAGGGCTTTGACGCTTCGCACATCGCATTGCGCGATATCCGTATCGGCATAGATTCGGTGATGACCTGCGGCCGCGACATGAATGCCGTTATCCGAGAGTTCTCCATGTACGACCGTTCTGGGCTGACGGTGACTTCCCTGACCGGACGCCTCTTTGCCGACTCAGCCGTTATCCGTGTTCCCTATTTGCAGCTCAAGACCCCGCACAGCGAGATGAACCTGACGGCGCAGACCTATTGGAAACTTGTCGATATACCCACTACCGGACAGTTGTCCGCCCGCTTTAACGCCAATATCGGCAAGCAGGATGTATTGCTCTTTGCCGGCGGACTGCCCGAAACTTTTAAAGAGGCTTATCCTTTCCGCCCGTTGGTAATCCATGCCGGTACGGAAGGCAATCTGAAACAGATGCAGATTTCCCGTTTCACGGCCGAACTTCCCGGCGCTTTCTCATTGAGCGGCGGCGGTGAGTTGTGGAACCTTACGGATAGCCTGAAGCGTAGCGGAGGGCTTGATTTTGAGATGCAGACGCAAGACCTTAATTTCCTCACCGGGCTTACCGGGGTCACTCCCGACGGCTCTATCGTTGTGCCCGACAGTATGAACCTCGTAGCGCGTCTCGGGCTCGACGGGCCTCAATGCAATGCCCTGCTCAAAGTGCAGGAGGGCAAAGGCAGTCTGAATCTGGATGCCGCTTACAACCTGTCTACCGAGGTCTATCATGCAGACCTCGCCATAGATGCCTTGCAGCTTCATCATTTCCTGCCCAAAGATTCTGTTTATGCACTTACTGCGCATGTTGCCGCCAAAGGCAGGGGAGTGGATATGACTTCCCGTCAGACGACGGCTCTTGTGGAAGCCAAACTGGACGAACTGCAATATGCTCGCTGGAATCTGTCGGGTGTGAACCTGAATGCGGGGTTGAAATCTGCGGTAGCTTCTGTACGGTTGACGAGCGATAATGAACTGTTGAAGATGCAGTCTGAAGCTGACCTTCGTCTCGACCGTAAATATATGGACGGCAGACTGAACATGAAAGTAGAGGAACTGGACTTGTATAATCTGGGAATCGCATCCGAACCTTTGGAACATCCCGTTGCGTTCAATCTGGGAGCGGAAGCGCGTCGCGATTCCATTAAGTTGCGGATGGATGCCGGCGATATGGATTTGCAGTTCCGTGCCCGCAGCACGTTGGAGGAGTTGTTGGGGCAGTCGGACAAGTTCGTAGCCATTCTGACGAAACAGATAGAGGAAAGACGCCTTGACCATGCCGCCTTGCGGCAGGTATTGCCCTCGGCGGGCATGAAGTTGACGGCTGGGCAGGCCAATCCGGTCAGCTATTTCCTGAAAACAAAAAACATAAGTTTCAATGACTTCACCCTTCGTTTCGGAAGTACGCCGGCACGGGGCATCAACGGACGGACCGCCGTTCACGGATTGCGTGTGGACTCGTTGCAGCTCGATACGGTTTTCTTTGCCGTGAAGCAGGATACTTCCCGGATGATGCTGCAAAGCGGGGTGATTAACGGACCGAAGAATCCGCAGTTCGTATTCCGCAGTACGCTGACCGGTGAGATTCGCAGTGAAGATGCCGAACTGACCGTGAATTATGTGGACGGAAAAGGACAGACGGGAGTGCTGTTCGGCGTCAATGCCCGCCCGCTGACGGAGGGACATGGCAAAGGCAACGGAGTATTGCTTAATCTGACGCCTGCCGAACCGGTTATCGCATACCGTAAGTTCCATTTCGTAGACAACAGCAATTGGATATATCTGCATAACAACATGCGCGTCTATGCCAATATCGATATGGATAGTGACAACGGTTTGGGCTTCCGTATGCAGTCGGACAAGAACGACAGCATTTCATTGCAGAATATGAACGTGGAGTTGAGCCGTTTCCAACTGGGCGAACTGAGCGAGGTGCTTCCTTATATGCCCCGTCTCACCGGCTTGTTCTCTGCCGAGGCGCAGTATATACAGACCCCTACTTCCTTGCAGGTTTCAGCCGAAGCCAATATCGATGAACTGACCTATGAGCGGCAGCATGTAGGAGACATCGGTATGGGAGCCACATGGCTGCCGGGCGATAAGGGCGCTACGCATTATCTGAATACATATTTCAGTTATGACAACCGGGAAGTGATGACTGCCGACGGCATACTGACAAAGAAGAACGGAAAGGACACGCTGGAAGTGACTACCTCTTTTGAACACTTCCCGATGAAGATTGCCAATGCTTTTGTGCCCGACCAAATGATGTCCTTTACCGGCGACCTCGATGGCGGGATGTACATCTACGGACCGTTGGAGAAACCCAGGATGCACGGAGATATCACGCTGGACAGCGTATCGGTATATGCCCGTCAGGCAGGGGCCCGCTACTGGTTTGACGACCGTCCCGTACAGATTAGGGATAACCAACTGATATTTGACAAGTTTGCCATTTATACCACCAGCAAGAATCCGTTTACCATTAACGGCAAGGTGGACTTCCGCAATTTGGAACGTCCTACGGCGGACTTGAAGTTGCTGGCGGAGAACTATACGCTGCTGGATGCGCCGCGCACCCGCGAAAGTCTTATCTACGGCAAGATATTTGTCGATTTGAACGCTACGGTACGAGGGCCTTTGGATGCCCTGACCATGCGCGGTAACATGAACCTGCTGGGCAATACGGATGTTACCTATGTACTGACGGACTCACCGTTGACGGTGGAAGACCGTCTTGAGGGTTTAGTAACCTTTACTTCTTTTGCCGATACGGCTTCGGTGGGCACTGATGAGGCTCCCGCCATGTCTTTGGGCGGTATGGATATGATTATGTCCGTACATATCGACAATGCCGTGCGCCTGCGCGCCGATTTAAGTCCCGACCGCAGTAAATTCATTGAATTGGAAGGCGGCGGAGATTTGAACATGCAGTATACTCCGCAAGGCGATATAAGCCTTACCGGACGTTATACGCTTTCGGGCGGAATTATGAAGTATTCGCTTCCTATCATTCCGTTGAAGGAATTCCAGATTAACAACGGCAGTTATGTGGACTGGCGAGGCGACCCGATGAACCCGACGCTGAACCTGAAAGCGACGGAGCGTATGCGCGCTTCGGTAGCCGATGGTGATGACGGTGGTTCGCGCGTGGTGAATTTCGATGTGTCCATAGCTATAAAGAATCGCCTTGACGCTCCCGAACTTATTTTCGATATAACGGCGCCGGATGATGCCACCATTGAGAATGAGTTGCAGGCTATGGGAGCCGAGGAGCGCAGCAAACAGGCCATTGCCATGCTGGCGACCGGTGTTTATATGAACAGCGGTGTCAAAGGCGGCGGATTGTCTATGGGCAGTGCTTTGAACAGTGTTATCCAAAGTCAGATCAACTCATTGGCAGGCTCGGCTTTCCAAAGCATCAACGCAAGTTTCACTATGGGTATGGAAGACCGTACGTCAGCCGAAACGGGTGACAAGCAGACGGATTATAGCTTCCGCTATTCGCAGCGTCTTTTCAACGACCGTGTGCAGATTGTCATCGGCGGTAAGGTGACAACCGGCGCCAATGCCACGAATGATGCGGAATCGTTTATCGACAATATTTCGCTTGAGTACCGCCTTGATACGTCCGGTACGCGCTATGTCCGTGTGTTCTATGACAAGAACTACGAGAGTGTGCTCGACGGGGAAATAACGGAAACCGGAGTCGGTCTTGTGCTTCGTCGCAAAATGGACCGCCTGGGCGAACTTTTTATCTTCAGGAAAAAGAAGAAGCAAACTGTAGAATGATATGAAACGACTGATAGTATATATGGCGGGCATACTGTTGCTGGCAGGATGTTCCACAACCAAGCATTTGCCGGAAGGTGAAATTCTGTATACGGGACAAAAAAAGATGATTGTCGAGAACCGCAGTACCACTCCGGTAGGCGAGACTGCCATGGAAGAGGTTGAAGCGGCGCTTGCCACTGCTCCGAACAATTCTTTGCTGGGTAGTTCCACTATTCGCATACCTTTTCCTATGGGGTTATGGATTTACAATGGCTTTGTGAAATATGAGAAAGGCTTTGGCAGGTGGATATTCAACCGCTTTGCGGCAAAGCCCGTACTGATGTCTAC
The DNA here is from genome assembly GCF_025147325.1 of Bacteroides stercoris ATCC 43183. Classification (NCBI taxonomy): domain Bacteria; kingdom Pseudomonadati; phylum Bacteroidota; class Bacteroidia; order Bacteroidales; family Bacteroidaceae; genus Bacteroides; species Bacteroides stercoris. Next base: position 362,204 of record NZ_CP102262.1, on the reverse strand, counting down.
TGTCAATCCCGATATCCGGCAGAAGGCGGCCGCCAATTTATTGCGCGATTACGGCTACTTTAACGGAACGGTCAGTTATAAAACGTTCATCGATCCGAAGGATTCTTTGAAAGCAAAGCTGCAATATACGGTGGATATGCGCAACCCTTATTTTATCGATACGGTCTATTATCACGGTTTCAGTGAGCGTACCTTGCGCATTATGAATATGAGCCGGCGCCGTTCGCTTATCAGTCCGGGAGAACAGTTCAACGTGACCGACCTCGACGGAGAACGTACCCGTATCAGTACTTTGCTGCGCAATGTAGGGTGCTATTATTTCCGTCCCGATTATCTGACTTATCAGGCGGATACGACCTTAGTGCCCGGCGGACATGTTGCCATGCGCATGGTTCCTGCTCCCGGCATGCCTTCCGTTGCCGAGAAACCGTTTTATGTAGGCAAGAAAGCTTTTTATCTGTATGGCAAGCAGGGACAGACCCCTAATGACAGTATCGACTACAAAGGCCTGCGCATCTATTATCACGACAAGCTGCGGGTACATCCCAATATGATTTACAGATGGCTGAACTATCAGGCGTATCGTCAGAAACGTCAGGTGCAGGACAGTACGGGGATTTCCCGCAGACGCTCCATGCAGCGCCTTTACAGCCTTTATCGCCAGACCCGCGTGCAGGAGCGCTTGAACAATGTAGGCATCTTCCGTTATCTTGAGATGCAGTATACCCCGCGTGATACGACATTCGTGTGCGATACGCTGGATGTGAATATTCATGCGGCACTCGACAAGCCTTATGATGCCGAACTGGACTTCAACGTAAAGATGAAAAGCAATAACCAAACCGGACCGGGAGCTTCGTTCACCGTAACGAAGAACAATGTGTTTGGCGGCGGTGAGGCATGGAATGTAAAGTTGGACGGTTCGTATGAGTGGCAGACGGGTAAAGACCGTTCTTCGCTGATGAACAGTTATGAAGTGGGGTTGTCTACCTCGCTTATGTTTCCGCGCGTGGTCTTCCCTCGCTTTGGCGACAAGGAGTATGACTTTCCGGCCACTACGACTTTCAAACTGTACATCGACCAATTGAACCGTGCCAAGTATTATAAACTGCTGGCGTTTGGCGGAAACGCTACATACGATTTCCAGCCGAAGCGTACGAGCAAGCATAGTTTTACACCGTTCAAACTCACGTTCAACGTACTTCGCGACCCTACGGAAGCCTTCAAGGAGTTGCAGGCGGAGAATCCTGCACTCTACGTCAGCCTGCGCGACCAGTTTATTCCGGTCTTTGAGTATATGTACACCTACGACAACGCATCTTTGCCGGGTGTGCGCAATCCTATCTGGTGGCAGACGACAGTGAGCTCGGCTGGTAACCTTACTTCGTGCATTTATCGTATTTTCGGAAAGTCGTTCAAGGAGAAGGACAAAAAGCTGCTGGGTGTTCCTTTTGCACAGTTCCTGAAGGTAAACAGCGAATTCCGCTATCATTATAAGATAGACAAGAACCAGATGATTGCCTCGCGCATTGCCGGCGGTGTGATATGGTCGTACGGAAATGCGCTGGCGGCTCCTTATACCGAACAGTTCTATATCGGCGGCGCCAACAGTGTGCGTGCTTTTTCTGCACGTAGCATAGGTCCGGGCAGTTATGCTCCGGATAAGGAAAATAAGTATTCTTTCATCAATCATGTGGGTGATATACGTATGGAAGCTAATGTTGAATACCGCTTCCGCATTATCGGAGATTTGCATGGAGCTGTATTCTTGGATGCCGGTAATGTGTGGCTGATGCGTAAGGATGAGTCCCGTCCAGGCGGCGAGTTCACTTTAAAGAACTTTGCCAGACAGATAGCTTTGGGTACGGGAGCTGGTTTGCGTTATGATATGGACTTTCTGGTTTTCCGTCTGGATTGTGGAGTGGGGTTGCACGATCCGTATGATACCGGTAAGTCGGGATACTATAATATTCCCAAGTTCAAGGACAGTCTTGCCTTGCATTTCGCTATCGGTTATCCGTTCTAAGGCAAACTGTGGGTTTGGGGCTGACAATAGTGAAGAATTGTGGCTAATAAGCAAACTAAAAGTAGAAGTATCTGCCATTGAGGCGGAGTTTTGTACGATTATGGAAAAGAATGGACTGAAATCTTCCTTTTTCTGATATAAATTTTACTACTTTTGTGCCTGTTATCAACCATGATACACTAACCTTTTTAAATAATAACTAATATGAAACCAACTTTATTCTTATTGGCAGCCGGCATGGGCAGCCGCTATGGTGGCCTGAAGCAATTGGACGGACTGGGGCCTAATGGCGAAACTATTATGGATTATTCTATTTACGATGCTATCAAGGCCGGATTCGGTAAGCTCGTTTTTGTTATCCGTAAAGATTTTGAACAAGACTTCCGCGATAAAATCATATCCAAATACGAAGGTCATATCCCGTGCGAATTGGTGTTCCAGGAACTGGATGCACTTCCCGAAGGATTCACGTGTCCGGCCGACCGTACCAAACCTTGGGGAACCAACCACGCCGTAATGATGGGTGCCGATGTGATAAAGGAACCGTTTGCCGTTATCAATTGCGATGACTTCTACGGTCGTGATTCTTTCCAGGTAATGGGCAAGTTCCTGTCTGAGCTTCCCGAAGGCTCCAAGAATGTATATTCGATGGTAGGATTCCGTATCGGCAATACATTGAGTGAAAGCGGTACGGTGTCTCGCGGTCTCTGCAGTACTGATGCAAATAATCTGCTGACTTCTGTCGTTGAACGTACCAAAATTCAGCGTATGGACGGTGAAGTGAAATATATTGATGATAACGGTGAGTGGACTGCTACTCCCGATACAACTCCGGTCAGTATGAATTTCTGGGGCTTTACTCCCGATTACTTCGCTTACAGTCAGGAATTCTTCAAGACGTTCCTCAGCGATTCGAAGAATATGGAGAACCTGAAGAGTGAATTCTTTATTCCTTTGATGGTGGATAAACTGATTAATGACGGTACTGCTACGGTTGAAGTGCTTGATACGAACAGCAAGTGGTTCGGGGTGACTTATCCGGAAGACCGTCAGAGCGTGGTCGATAAGATTAAGGCATTGGTGGATGCGGGAGAATATCCGGCTAAGCTGTTCTAAAAGAACGCCAATCTATTCTAAAGGAGCGCCCAGGCGATTCCCTTTATAAAAATATCCCCTCTTTTTCTTTCTGTTTTCCAAATCGGTTGGACAGAAAGGGAAAGAGGGGATTTCTTGAAATTTAAATGAATGCAGTTGTATGCTTTGAATGCATGATTGCATGAGAATAAAAAATAATATCGTTACCTTTGCAGTCTTGAACGATTAATTCATTGACACTATGATATCTGTAGAAGGACTGAAGGTGGAATTTAATGCTACTCCTCTGTTTGAAGACGTTTCTTACGTTATTAATAAGAAAGACCGTATAGCCCTTGTCGGCAAGAATGGGGCGGGCAAGTCCACCATGCTCAAAATACTGGCAGGTATTCAGCAACCCACTTCCGGTGTTGTTGCCGTCCCCCGCGAATGTACTATCGGTTACTTGCCGCAGGTAATGGTTCTCAGCGATGAACGTACTGTGATGCAGGAGGCTGAACTTGCCTTTGAGCATATCTTTGAGATGCAGGCCGACATCGAACGTATGAACCAGCAACTTGCCGAACGTACCGATTATGACAGCGAGGATTATCAGAAACTGATAGACCGCTTTACCCACGAGAACGAACGCTTTCTGATGATGGGCGGCACTAATTATCGTGCCGAGGTAGAGCGTACTCTTCAGGGGTTGGGCTTTTGCCGGGAAGACTTCGACCGCCCTACGAGTGAGTTCTCCGGCGGCTGGCGTATGCGTATCGAACTTGCCAAGTTGTTGTTGCGCCGTCCCGACGTGTTGTTGCTCGATGAACCTACGAACCACCTCGATATAGAGAGCATCCAGTGGTTGGAGAACTTTCTCTCCACCCGTGCCAATGCAGTGGTACTTGTCAGCCACGACCGTGCTTTCCTGAATAATGTCACTACCCGTACTATTGAAATAACCTGCGGGCGTATTTATGATTATAAAGTGAAATACGATGAGTTTGTGACGCTTCGCAAGGAACGCCGTGAACAGCAGCTCCGCGCTTATGAAAACCAGCAAAAACAGATACAGGATACGGAAGAGTTCATCGAGCGCTTCCGCTACAAAGCTACCAAAGCCGTGCAGGTGCAGAGCCGCATCAAGCAACTGGAGAAGATAGAGCGCATCGAAGTGGACGAGGAAGACAACTCTGCGCTGCGGTTGAAGTTCGTTTGTAGCAGCCGTAGCGGTAACTATCCTGTTATTTGTGAAGATGTAGCCAAGGCGTATGGTAGCCATGTCATATTCCACGATGTAAATCTCACCATAAACCGTGGTGAGAAGGTGGCTTTTGTAGGTAAGAACGGTGAGGGTAAGTCTACACTCGTAAAGTGTATCATGGACGAGATTACGGATTATACCGGAAAACTTACTTTGGGACACAATGTGCAGATTGGCTATTTTGCTCAGAATCAGGCGCAGTTACTGGATGAAAATCTTACGGTATTCGATACCATCGACCGTGTGGCGGTAGGGGATATCCGGCTGAAAATACGTGATATATTGGGAGCGTTCATGTTCGGTGGAGAGGCTTCGGACAAGAAGGTGAAAGTGCTTTCCGGCGGAGAGCGTACCCGTCTTGCCATGATTAAGCTGTTGCTGGAACCGGTGAATTTCCTGATTCTCGATGAACCTACGAATCATCTCGACATGCGCTCGAAGGATGTGTTGAAGGAAGCTATCCGCGATTTTGACGGTACGGTGATAATTGTCAGTCACGACCGTGACTTTTTGGACGGTCTTGCGACTAAGGTATATGAGTTCGGTGGCGGATTGGTGAAGGAGCACCTCGGAGGTATCTACGATTTCCTGCAGAAGAAGCAGATAGAGAGCCTGAATGATTTGCAGAAATCGCCTTCTTTGTCTTCCTCACCGTCTGCGGAAAAAACGGTTGCCGGCGGCAATGCCGGGGCAACGGTTGCACAGCCTTCCGCTGCAAAACTTTCTTATGAGGAACAGAAAGAACTCAATAAACGGCTTAAGAAGCTGGAACGCCGTGTAGCGGATTGTGAAGCAGAGATAGAGCAGACGGAAGCGGCCATTTCCATTCTCGAAGCTAAAATGGCTACGCCGGAGGGCGCTTCGGATATGGCGCTCTACGAACAGCATCAGAAACTGAAAGCCCAACTGGACAGTGTGATGGAAGAGTGGGATGCAGTTTCCTGCGAGTTGGAAGAGGCAAGGAAATAATAACATTTATTTTATATAAGTATGAGAGTATTTCATTTTTTACCCATTGCAGCATTCTGTCTGATGACAGGCGCTTGCAGCACCGGCAAGAAGCAGGCTGAGCTCACAGCCGGTATTCAGTTTGCCAACCTCGACACAACGGCCTTGCCCGGAACGGATTTCTACCAATACGCTTGCGGCGGTTGGATGAAGAACAATCCCATTCCTGCCGAGTATTCACAGTATGGTTCTTTTACCATCCTTGCGGAAAATAACCGTAAGCAGATTCAGGGACTCATCGAGGAGCTGGCTGCCACGCAGCACGAAGCCGGCAGCGTAGCTCAGAAAGTTGGTGATTTGTATAAAATCGTAATGGACAGCGTGAAGCTGAACAAAGACGGTGTGGCTCCCATTAAAGCAGAACTTGACCGCCTCGGTGCATTGAAGGACCGGAAAGAGGTTTATGCATTACTGGGCGAGATGCAGAAGAAAGGAATTGTGGCTTACAATGTCTTGTACGTAGGCGCTGATGAAATGAACAGCAGCATGAATGCCGTACAGTCTTATCAGGCCGGCTTGAGCATGGGTGAGCGCGAATATTATTTGGAGAACGATGAGGCTACTGCCAAGATACGCAATGCTTTTCGTGCACATGTACAGAAGATGTATCAATTGGCAGGGTTTGATGAGGCTGCTGCCAAGAAAGGCGTAGAAGTGGTGATGGATGTGGAAACACGTCTTGCCAAAGCTTTCCGTTCGCGTACGGAGTTGCGTAATCCGCATGCCAATTACAACAAGATGAGTTTGGAAGAACTGAAGAAGAATTATCCTACTTTTGATTGGGATGCTTATCTGTCAGCTTTGGATTTAAAAGATGTGCAAGAAGTTATCGTAGGTCAGCCCGCTTCTCTGAAGGCTGCTGCAGAAATTCTGGATACTCTTCCTCTTGAGCAACAAGGTCTCTATTTGCAATGGAAACTGATTGATGCTGCCGCAGGTACTCTGAATGATGCTATGGCCGAACAGAACTTCGATTTCTATCAACGTACCATGAGCGGTACGCAGGAAATGCAACCTCGTTGGAAGAGAGCGGTCAGCACTGTAAGTTCTGCTTTGGGTGAAGCGGTAGGCCAGATGTATGTAGAGAAATATTTCCCGGCCGCAGCCAAAGAACGTATGGTGACTTTGGTGAAGAACCTGCAGGAAAGCTTGGGTGAACGCATCAAAAATCTCGCTTGGATGGGCGATTCTACCAAAGTGAAAGCTTTGGAGAAACTGGCTACTTTCCATGTGAAAATAGGTTATCCTGATACATGGAAAGATTATTCTACATTGGAAATCAAGGATGATTCATATTGGGCGAATATGGAGCGTGCCAACGAATGGAGCCATGCAGAGATGGTGGCTAAAGCCGGCAAGCCGGTAGATAAAGACGAATGGCTGATGACTCCGCAAACCGTAAACGCTTATTATAATCCTACAACGAATGAAATCTGCTTCCCAGCCGGTATTTTGCAATATCCGTTCTTTGACATGAATGCGGACGATGCCTTCAACTATGGTGCTATCGGAGTGGTAATCGGTCATGAAATGACGCACGGCTTTGACGACCAGGGACGCCAATACGATAAGGACGGTAATTTAAAAGACTGGTGGACTGAGGAAGATGCCAAACGTTTTGATGAGCGTGCACAGGTGATGGTGAATGTGTTCGACAGTATCGAGGTTGCTCCGGGTGTATATGGTAACGGCCGTATGACTTTGGGTGAGAATATTGCTGACCATGGTGGCTTGCAGGTTGCTTATCAGGCATTTAAGAAAGCTACGGCTGCCAACCCGCTGCCTGTAATGAATGGTCTTACTCCCGAACAGCGTTTCTTCCTTGCTTATGCAGGCGTATGGGGAAACAATATCCGTCCGGAAGAAGTGCTGAACCGTACCAAGAGCGATGTTCACTCATTGGGTAAGTGGCGTGTTAACGGTGCTTTGCCGCAAATCGGCGCTTGGTATGAGGCTTTCAATATAACAGAGAACGACCCGATGTTTGTGCCGGTGGACAAACGGGTTTCTATCTGGTAACAGAGCGGTTGTTATAAAAGATTTCAGTCCCGTTGGAAAGGTGTGGATACCTTTTCAACGGGACTTTTTCTGCATCATTGTACAAAGGTATCGGAATTAATAATGAGTTCCTTTTTTAATTATACCTAATTTATTGTGTATGAATGTATGTGTGAATAAACAAAATTAGTAACTTTGCATTCCGAATAGTAAAATGTACGCATTACTTTAATACGCAAATCCATGTCTGAAACTAAAAGAATCAAAACAGCTCTGGTATCCGTTTACCACAAAGAAGGTTTGGACGAAATCATTACCAAACTGCATGAAGAAGGTGTAGAGTTCCTTTCAACCGGCGGAACTCGTCAATTTATAGAATCTTTGGGTTATCCCTGCAAGGCAGTGGAAGACCTTACCACATATCCTTCCATTCTGGGTGGACGCGTTAAGACTTTGCATCCGAAGATATTCGGAGGTATCCTTTGCCGTCGCGGATTGGAACAAGACATGCAACAGATAGAGAAATATGAGATTCCCGAAATAGACCTTGTTATCGTTGACCTGTATCCGTTTGAAGCCACCGTTGCCAGCGGTGCCGAAGAACCGGCTATTATTGAGAAAATTGATATAGGTGGCATTTCTTTGATACGTGCCGCTGCCAAAAATTATAATGATGTGGTTATCGTTGCTTCACAGGCTCAATACCAGCCTCTTCGCGATATGCTGATGGAGCACGGAGCTACCACTTCACTCGAAGAACGCCGTTGGTTTGCCAAAGAGGCGTTTGCCGTATCTTCTCATTACGATTCGGCTATCTTCAACTATTTCGATGGCGAAGAAGGGTCTGCTTTCCGTCAGTCCGCCAACAACCAAAAGACTTTGCGGTATGGTGAGAACCCGCATCAGAAAGGTTATTTCTATGGTAACATAGATGCTATGTTCGACCAGATACACGGTAAGGAAATCTCTTATAACAACCTGCTCGATATCAACGCTGCCGTTGACTTGATTGATGAATTCACAGATACTACTTTCGCTATACTGAAGCATAACAATGCCTGTGGTCTGGCTTCACGTCCCACAGTATTGGAAGCTTGGACAGACGCGCTTGCCGGCGATCCGGTATCCGCATTCGGCGGTGTGCTCATCACAAATGCCGTGATAGACAAGGTTGCTGCCGAGGAAATCAACAAGATATTCTTTGAAGTTATCATAGCTCCCGATTATGATGTGGATGCACTGGAAATTCTCGGTCAGAAGAAGAACCGCATCATTCTGGTGCGCAAGCAGGCTGCTCTGCCCAAGAAGCAGTTCCGCTCTTTGCTGAACGGTGTGCTGGTGCAAGACCGTGACCTGAAGGTGGAAACTCCCGAAGATTTGAAAACCGTAACGACCAAGGCTCCGACTGCGGAGGAAGTTGAAGATATGCTTTTCGCAAACAAGATTGTGAAGAACAGCAAGTCCAATGCTATCGTACTGGCTAAAGGCAAGCAACTGCTGGCAAGCGGTGTGGGACAGACCAGCCGTGTAGACGCTTTGAAGCAGGCTATTGAAAAAGCCAAGAACTTTGGTTTTGATCTGAACGGTGCCGTAATGGCAAGTGATGCTTTCTTCCCCTTCCCCGACTGCGTGGAGATTGCAGGTAATGAAGGTGTTACGGCCGTTATCCAACCGGGTGGAAGCATTAAGGACGAGCTCTCTTTCAATTATTGCAATGAACATGGCATCGCAATGGTGATAACAGGGTTCCGTCACTTTAAACACTGATTAAATTGAGAATTGAGAATTGAAAATTGAGGAATGATGCTTTCTCCTGCTTTTTAGTTCTCAGTTCCTGATATGAGTGATATTTTTTAATTTTTAATTCTCAATTTTTAATTTACATGGGATTATTCTCTTTTACACAAGAAATAGCGATGGACCTTGGCACTGCCAATACTATCATTACCACAAATGGCAAGATAGTAGTGGACGAGCCTTCGGTGGTGGCGTTGGACCGTCGTACAGACAAGATGATTGCCGTGGGTGAAAAAGCAAAGCTGATGCACGAAAAGACCCATGAGAACATACGTACTATCCGCCCTCTTCGCGACGGTGTGATTGCCGACTTCTATGCCTGCGAGCAGATGATACGCGGACTTATCAAGATGGTGAACAATCGAAACCGTCTGTTTTCCCCTTCGCTCCGTATGGTAATAGGCGTTCCTTCGGGCAGTACGGAAGTAGAGTTGCGTGCCGTGCGCGACTCTGCCGAGCATGCCGGCGGACGTGACGTTTACCTGATATTCGAGCCGATGGCTGCCGCTATCGGTATCGGCATCGATGTGGAAGCGCCGGAGGGTAATATGATTGTTGATATAGGCGGCGGTTCTACGGAAATTGCCGTTATTTCGCTGGGTGGTATCGTTTCCAACAACTCCATCCGTATTGCCGGTGATGACCTCACTGCCGATATTCAGGAGTATATGAGCCGCCAGCACAATGTGAAGGTCAGCGAGCGTATGGCAGAACGTATCAAGATTAACGTAGGTGCAGCCCTGACCGAACTGGGCGAGGATGCTCCCGAAGATTATATCGTTCATGGTCCGAACCGTATTACGGCGCTTCCTATGGAGGTTCCCGTATGCTATCAGGAAGTGGCACACTGTCTGGAGAAGTCCATTTCTAAGATTGAGACTGCTATTCTAAGTGCATTGGAGAATACGCCGCCCGAATTGTATGCCGATATTGTGCACAACGGTATCTATCTGGCAGGTGGCGGTGCTTTGCTTCGCGGACTGGATAAGCGTCTGACCGATAAAATCAACATACCGTTCCACATTGCGGAAGATCCTTTGCATGCCGTTGCCAAAGGTACAGGCGTTGCACTGAAGAATGTCGACCGCTTCTCATTCCTGATGAGATAGGTATGCGGAATCTACTGAACTTTCTTATTAAATACAATTACTGGTTCCTCTTTCTTCTGTTAGAGGTTACCAGTTTTGTTTTATTGTTCCGTTTCAACCATTATCAGCAGAGCGTGTATTTTACTTCGGCAAACGGAGTAGCCGGGAAAGTTTATGAGATTTCGGGCGGCATCAGTTCTTACTTCCATTTGAAATCGGTCAATGAGGACTTGCTCGACCGGAATATGTGGCTGGAACAACGGGTAGCTTTTCTGGAAAAAAGCCTGCAGGAGCAGGGCTTGGATTCCGTAAAACTATATAGTATGGCGCGCCTTGCTCCGGATGATTACCGCATATTCAAGGCGAATGTTATAAAGAACAGTCTGAATAAGGCAGATAATTATATAACATTGGACCGTGGCTCGTCAGATGGTATTCGTCCGGAAATGGGGGTAGTGGATGCAAATGGAGTGGTAGGTATCGTATATAAGACTTCTCCCCGCTATTCGCTGGTTATTCCGTTGCTGAACAGCAAGTCGAGTATCAGCTGCAAGATTGTGGGCAGTGAGTACTTCGGCTATTTGAAGTGGGAAGGTGGAGATTCGCGTTTTGCTTATCTGAAGGACTTGCCCCGTCATGCGGAATTTAATCTGGGTGATACGGTGGTGACCAGCGGCTATTCCACAGTATTTCCTGAAGGAGTTATGGTAGGAACGGTCGATGATATGTCCGATTCCCATGACGGACTTTCATATCTGTTGAAGATAAAGTTAGCTACGGATTTCGGTAAGGTGAGCAATGTGCGTGTCATTTCGCGCAGCGGACAGGAAGAACAGAATATGCTGGAAAAAGAAGGAGAGAAATGATAATCAATTATTTGCATAAGATAGGGTGGTTTGTCGGTCTGGTATTATTGCAGGTGCTGATACTGAACAATGTGCATATTGCAGGATATGCCACTCCGTTTTTATATATATATCTGATATTGAAGTTTGAGTCGGATGTACCCCGTAATGCATTGATGCTATGGGCTTTTTTTCTTGGACTGGCGGTTGATATCCTTTCCGATACTCCGGGAATGAATGCGGCGGCTACGGTGCTTTTAGCCTTTTTGCGCCCTACATTCTTACGCTTGTTCGTGCCTCGCGATACGCTGGATACATTGGTTCCGGCAGTCCGTACAATGGGAATCTCTCCTTTTTTGAAATACTTGGTTGCCAGTGTCTTGGTACATCACGGGATGTTGCTTACTCTTGAATTCTTTTCTTTTGCCCACATAGGTGCGTTATTGCTGAGAATTGTAACAAGCACTTTGCTGACTGTAGCTTGTATAATGGCAGTAGAGGGCATACGGAAGAAGTAAAAAGAGGTTGCAAGTTATGTTACTTGTATTTATAACTCATATGTTGTGATTGAATGAAGGATTATACGCTGGAGAAACGAAAATATGTGATAGGCATGGCGGCTGTCGTCATTGTCCTTATCTACGTGATTCGCCTGTTCGACTTGCAAATTATGACGGATGATTACAAGAAGAATGCGGACAGCAATGCCTTTTTGAATAAGATTCAATATCCTTCGCGTGGAGCTATCTATGACCGTAACGGTAAACTGCTGGTTTTTAACCAGCCGGCATACGATATCACGTTTGTGCCTCGTGAAGTGACGCAGCTCGATACGTTGGATTTATGCCGTGCGTTGAACATCACGTTCGAGCAGTTCCAGAAGCGGATGAAGGATGTAAAGAACCGTTGGATGAATCCCGGTTATTCCAAATATACGCATCAGGTGTTTATGACACAACTCTCGGCAGAAGAGTGCGGTGTGTTTCAGGAGAAACTATTCAAGTTTCCCGGTTTCTACATCCAGCGGCGTACTATCCGGCAATATACTTACGATGCTGCCGGACATGCGTTGGGGGATATAGGTGAAGTGTCAAAGAAAGATATTGAGTCAGATAATTATTATATCCGCGGGGATTATATAGGCAAGCAAGGTATCGAGAAATCTTATGAAAAGTATCTTCGTGGCGAAAAAGGGGTGGAGATTCTGCTTCGTGATGCGCATGGACGTATTCAGGGGCATTATATGGATGGGAAGCTCGACCGTCCCTCTGTGCCCGGTAAGAACCTGACTTTAGGTATCGATATTGAGTTGCAGAGGTTAGGTGAGCGTTTGTTGCAGCATAAAATCGGAGCTATCGTAGCCATTGAACCGGCTACGGGAGAGATACTCTGTATGGTTTCTTCTCCTACTTTCGATCCTCACTTGATGATTGGACGCCAGCGTGGAAAGAATCACCGGATGTTGCAAAGAGACAAGCGGAAACCTCTCCTGAACCGCGCAATCATGGGAGCGTATCCGCCGGGCTCTACTTTCAAGACTGCGCAGGCATTGACATTTTTGCAGGAAGGAATAATCCATGAAGATTATCCTACTTTCCCTTGTGCACACGGTTTCAATTATGGAAGTTTGCATGTAGGCTGTCACGGGCACGGTTCTCCTTTGCCTTTGGTTCCGGCAATAGCCACTTCGTGCAACTCTTATTTTTGTTGGGGGCTGTTCCGTATGTTCAGCGACAAGAAGTACGGTTCTCCGCAAAATGCCATTACCGTATGGAAAGACCATATGGTGTCGCAGGGATTCGGCTATCGCCTTGGTACCGACCTTCCCGGAGAGCAGCGCGGCTTGATTCCTAACGCTAAGTTTTATGATAAAGCATATCGGGGCTCTTGGAACGGACTTACGGTAATCAGTATCGCTATCGGACAGGGAGAAATTCTTGCGACCCCGTTGCAGATAGCCAATTTGGGTGCAACCATTGCCAACCGGGGGCATTTCATTACTCCGCATGTTGTAAAGGAGATACAGGATAATGAATTGGACAGTATCTACCGTACCCCCCGTGTCACGTCAATCGACCGGGAATATTACGATGAAGTTGTGGAGGGGATGCGTGCCGCTGTTACAGGTAGTACGGGTAGTGCAACCTGCCGTATGGTCGGCACAATCCTGCCGGGTGTAGAGGCATGCGGCAAAACCGGTACGGCACAAAATCGCGGTAAAGACCATTCGGTGTTCATGGGATTCGCTCCGATGAATGATCCTAAGATTGCTATTGCGGTGTATGTGGAAAATGGCGGTTTTGGTGCAACCTACGGCGTCCCTATCGGTGCGATGATGATGGATCAGTACTTGCATGGCAAGTTATCGCCGGAGAATGAGATACGTGCGGAGGAATTCAGCAACCGCGTAATTCTGTACGGAGACGAAGAAAGGTAATAAACAGTCAAACAGTAGCAGTATAAATGGTAAGAAGAGACAGTATATGGAAATCATTGGATTGGGTGACGATTATAATCTACCTGATGTTGATTGTATTCGGCTGGTTCAGTATTTGCGGGGCAAGTTACGACTATGGTGACCGTGATTTTCTTGATTTCTCTACCCGTGCCGGCAAGCAGTTCATGTGGATTGTCTGCTCATTCGGGTTGGGATTTATTCTGCTGATGCTGGAAGACACGCTTTATGATATGTTCTCTTACATTATATATATAGGACTTATTCTCTTGTTGGTTGTCACCATTTTTATCGCTCCTGATACCAAAGGTTCACGGTCTTGGCTGATTTTGGGGCCTGTCAGTCTACAACCGGCTGAATTTGCCAAGTTTGCCACGGCATTGGCGTTGGCCAAGTATATGAGCGCCTATTCGTTCACTATAAAAAGCTGGAAGAGCGCGTTGATGCTGGCTTTCCTTATTCTTCTGCCAATGACGCTGATTATTCTTCAGCGGGAAACGGGGTCTGCATTGGTTTATATGGCTTTCTTCCTGATGCTTTATCGTGAAGGTATGCCTGGAGTAGTGCTTTTCTCCGGTATTTGCGCTGTGGTATATTTTGTGGTGGGTATCCGTTTTGATCAAGTCTTTATTGCAGATACTCCAACACCTATCGGAGAGTTTGTGGTACTGTCGATGATTTTGCTCTTTGCCGGTGGAATGGTATGGGTATATAAGAAGAAATGGGAGCCGGTTCGGAATATCATCGTCGGTTCTTTTATCGTATTGCTTGTCGCTTATCTGGTTTCGGAATATATAACCCCTTTTAATCTGGTATGGGTGCAATGGGGATTGTGTATGGTTGTAACATGTTATTTATTCTTCCTTGCTTTGAGTGAACGCCATTGGAGTTATTTTCTTATTGGTTTGTTTGCCATAGGTTCGATAGGTTTTCTCTACTCCAGCGACTATTTTTTCAATAAAGTATTGGAACCTCACCAGCAGATTCGCATTAAGGTTCTGTTGGGCATGGAAGAGGACTTGGCAGGAGCGGGATATAACGTAAATCAATCGAAGATTGCTATCGGTTCGGGCGGATTGACCGGGAAAGGCTTTTTGAACGGTACACAGACCAAACTTAAATATGTTCCCGAACAGGACACGGATTTCATATTCTGTACCGTAGGCGAAGAAGAAGGCTTTATCGGTTCGACGGCTGTATTACTCTTGTTCCTGACTTTGATACTTCGTCTGATAGCGTTGGCAGAGCGGCAGCAGTCCGCATTTGGCAGAGTATACGGGTATTCGGTGCTGAGTATTTTCCTGTTTCATCTTTTCATAAACATCGGGATGGTACTCGGATTGACGCCTGTTATCGGTATTCCGTTACCTTTCTTCAGCTATGGGGGGTCTTCGTTATGGGGCTTTACGATACTGCTGTTTATATTCCTGCGTATTGATGCGGGGAGAAATAGAAGGTTGGTATAATATTATCGTTGTAATTTGATTCCCACATCATTGATGCCGGGCAGGAGGCTGTCGGGTAATGTATAAGCTACTTTGAAAAGGTATTCACCGGGTTTCCCTATCTTGATGTTTCCTGCGGGAAATGCAGACTGATATAAACCGCCCCAGCCATCTCCTTTCCATATGCCTTCTTTATCGGCTAAGACGGCTGTCAGTGTATCTGTCTGTAGTTTTTTCAATTCCGGACTGTCATAGCAGACGGATAAGTTGATGTTTTGGTAAGGGTAAGTGCTGCGGTTTCTAATTTCTACTATCAGTTTGTAGTAAGTTTGCGAATCGGGTACAGCGACATTGAAAAGGAGTGTGTCCTGTCGTTTCCAACCCTCTTGCGGAATGGATTGGAATGCATGATATACAGTCTGTTTATCGCAAGCGCCTAATGCGCTTACGATAAACAGCAGTATGATATATCTCAGAGTCTTTATCTTATTCTTGAGCAGGCTTGTCATTTTGAGCAGGTTTATCTCCCTGAGGTTTGGGCTTGTTGTTGTGAGGACGTTTACGGTTGTTACTATTCCGTTGTGAACGTCTTTCATTTCCTTGCGGCCGTTTTTCGTCTCCCTGCTGTCTGGGCTGCTCTTGTTGTTGCGGAGCGGCAGACTGTTCTCCGCCTTGCGGTCGGTTATTGGGAGTCTTTTTCTTCTTTTTATTCCGGTTGCCGCCGTTATTTCCATTACCGTTTCCATTGTTGCCGTCTCCGCCGTTCTTGTTCTTGCGGTTACGGTCGAAGCGGGTCAGGCTTTCCTGCTCCAGCAGGTCTACCGGTTTCTTGGGTTCGGTGCGATGTGTCTCTTCCAGCAGGCTCTCCGGTTTGATGCCCCTTTTATTCAGGCCGATAACTTCAAAGGCGCGTCTTCCGCTGATAGTAACCAGATTGGCAGGGATACTCTTGTCGGTGGAGTAAGTTATCTGGTTGCTGAGAATGTCGGCTTTGAAGAAATAGAATACGCCGTCTTTGGTTTCCAATTCGATTTCTTTGGAAGGCAGGCGTTTTTGTGCTTCTACGTAACAGTCCACTTCGTAGTTGAGGCAGCATTTCAGTTTGGCGCATTGTCCGGCAAGCTTTTGCGGGTTCAGTGAAATATCCTGGTAGCGGGCGGCGCTGGTCGAAACGGAAACGAACGATGTCATCCAGGTAGCGCAACACAACTCGCGGCCGCAAGGTCCGATGCCGCCGATACGGCCGGCTTCCTGACGTGCACCGATCTGCTTCATTTCGATGCGTACATGGAAAGCGTCGGCAAGCACCTTAATCAGTTGGCGGAAGTCTACGCGTTCATCGGCAATGTAGTAGAAGATTGCTTTGTTGCCGTCTCCCTGATATTCCACATCCCCGATTTTCATATTGAGGTTGAGGTCAAGAGCGATCTGGCGGGCACGTATCATCGTGCTGTGTTCACGCGCTTTCGCCTCGTTATACTTGTCCATATCCACCGGTTTGGCTTTGCGGTAGATGCGCTTGATATCCGCTTCCGACTTGATATTTGCCTTACGCATCTGTAGCGGTACAAGTCGCCCGGTAAGGGTTACTACGCCTATATCATGTCCGGGAGTAGCTTCCACGGCTACTATATCGCCTTTTTCCAAAGGAATTTTGTTGCTGTTGCGGAAATAACCCTTGCGGGTATTTTTGAACTGAACTTCCACCATGTCCGATTCCTCTGCATTGCCGGGGATGTCGGCAAGCCAGTCGTAAGTGTTCAGTTGCTTGTCTTGCCTGCCGCAGCTTTTGCAGCAGAGACCGCCGCTTCCATTATGTAGTTTAAATTCCATCATTCTATCTGTTATTTTGATGATTTACTATGTTATATGTTAGTTGAAAAGGATTCTTCTATTGTTTTAACAGAACAATCATTTTCAGTGAAAAATCAAAGAATACCATACGGGCATTCACATTCTGCTCAATGTGCACTTGCGCTTCGCTGAGTTCATCCATAATACCCATAACATTCCGTTCGTTGACAAACGGGGCAAACCGGGTAGCGAAGTTCTGTTCGGGCAGGGTCATGTAGTTCATCTCTTTCCGATGCAGGTTATAGATGAAATTTTCCCGTATCATGCGCTGGCAGTATTCCAGAAAATTCTTTTGGCGTTCGCGCCCCATAGCCGCCAGTTGTTCGCTCCATTGCTTCATTTCCCGTATTTTCCGTTGATAGGAGAGGCGCATCAGGCTGACGAACAGCTTGAAAAACAACTCATTCTCTTCATTCAGGTGGATTGTTTCCAACGCTTTGATGAAGTTTCCGTTTGCCAGATGGGCTATGGTCTGGCTGTCCGCCGGTTGCACGCCGTACTTTTGTTGCAGCGCGTTTGCCACGCTTGCCTCATCTATTTTGCGGATGTTGAAACGTTGTGTACGGCTGAGTATGGTAGACAATATCATTTCGGGTGCTTCGGAAACCAACAGGAAGATGGTCTTCTCAGGCGGCTCTTCCAGCAGTTTCAGCAATTTATTGGCGCAGACCTCGTGCAGCTTTTCAGGCAGCCATACAATGGTTACCTTGTATCCGCCTTCGCTGGATTTCAAACTGAGCTTACGGGTGATTTCATCGCTTTCCTTTGCGTAGATAATCGCTTGTCCGTTTTCCGCTCCCATTTCATTCAGCCAATGATTCAGTGAGAAATAGGGGTTGCTTAGTACAAGATGCCGCCAGTCGGCTATGTAGTCATCGCAAACTTCTTTCTTCCCCTTGGCGTTTTTCACGATGGGGAATACGAAGTGTACGTCCGGATGCACCAGTTTATTCCACTTCACACACGAAGGACACGTGCCGCAGGCATCGGTCTCCGTGCGGTTCGGACAGCAGATGTAGCGGGCATAAGCCATAGCCAGCGGAAGTTTGCCTACTCCTGCCGGTCCGCAGAACAGTTGCGCGTGAGGAATACGTCCTTCCCGCACCTCTTGTATCAATTGTTGTTTGGCTGTATCCTGGCCTATTACATCTTTAAAAAACACGGTGTCGGTATTTGGTTAATAAATCTGTTTGGCTACTTCCTTGATGCTGTCCACTGCACCTATGGAATAGAAATGGATGCTGGGAATATGGTGCTTCATCAGTTCCTTGCATTGCTGCACGCACCATTCGATACCTACCTGTTGCGCTTCGGCATCATTCTTGCATTTCAAGATTTCGTTTGTCAGCTCTTCGGGCAGGTCTACTTTAAATGTTTTGGGTATCATGCTGAGTTGCGAAAGCTTCTTGAACGGCTTGATGCCCGGTATAATGGGGATGGTAACTCCGGCTTTGCGGGCGCGTTCTACGAAATCGAAGTATTTCCGGTTGTCATAGAACAATTGGGTAACGGCATATTCAGCTCCGGTTTCCATTTTCTTTTTCAGCCAATAAATGTCCGTATCGATGTTGGGCGCTTCTTCGTGTTTCTCCGGATAACAGGCCACTCCGTATGAGAAAGGAGTATTGGTGACTTTCATCTCGGAGCCGTCTACAAAGATGCCCTTATTGAATTGGTTAATCTGTTCCTGCAATTCAACGGCATGATGATAACCGTTCTTTTCGGGAGTGAATACCGACTCGTGTTTTGCCTTGTCTCCGCGTAACACCAAAAGGTCTGTGATGTTCAGGAATTGCAGGTCGAGCAATACATATTCGGTATCCTCACGGCTGAAACCGCTGCAAAGAATATGCGGCACCACCGTTATGTTGTATTTATTCTGGATGGCTGCGGCTACGGATACGGTTCCCGGACGGCGACGGAGACGGTTGCGCTGGAACAGCCCGTTGCCGAGGTCTTTGTACACGTACTCGCTGCGGTGTGTGGTGATATTGATGTATTTAGGGTCGAACTCCCGTAATGTATCTATTGTTTCGTACAACTTTTCGATGCCTGTACCTTTCAGAGGGGGCAATATTTCAAAAGAAAAAGCTGTTTTTTCGTTACTGTTTATCAGATCGATTACTCTCATTTCTTTTCCGTTGTCTTTGTCTAATTGGCAAAATCCTGCACAATCCTGCACATTGGGAACAAAAATACGAAAAAGAAATGAGAAATGCTTTTTTGGCAGGCTATTCTTTTATGCAACGGATGGAAAACGCATTATAATAATCTTTGCCTTCCGGTTTGACGGCGTTCTTTAAGGCGATGTCGTTATTGCTGTTCGCAAACATTACGACTTTGTCCAATTGCTTTTGTGTGCCGTCATATAGCCAATAGGCGGTCGATGAGTTTGCGTTTACCAAGGCCGTCTTGTTTTCCCTTTCCAACAGCAGCCCTGCGGGTTGAATGCAGAATCCGGTTTCATTGGTTGCGGAATAAACATCCGAGCTCCAGGTATCTGCCTTTTTCAGTGCGGAAGCATTCTCTCCTATGTATTCTTTCAGTCTGTTCCAATCGTTTTCTGTTGGCAATCTCCAATCCAACGGAGCCAATTTCCCGGTAAGGACGGCCTCGCCGTTGTAAAAATGGGAGTTGGTGCCCGCCCATTTGAGGTAGCCCTCGCCATCTCCCAAAGCTTTTCTGAGGGGCATACTCTTGCTGTCATTATAATGGGCCGTCTGTAAATCCTCTTTCATCCAATATTGTGCGCCTATTTTCACGATGGGGTAGGTGTGCAATATACCGTTCCGTATATCTCTGATTACGTAGCTGCTGACGTTGATAGCCAGTGCTGGTGTGGCAGGCTTTTCCGTTACTATCTTTCTGTTTTCGTCTATGTAGAATTTTTCGATAGGCCGGGAGTGGCCGCTAATGTAGGTCAGCGAGTTGTCCGCTTCATTCCAACTTACTTTACCGCCATGTGTCGTGGCGGTTTTGTCCGGTAGTTGTAAAACGATTCCATTTGTCAAGTCCGTCTGTTCATTGTCCTGTACGGAATAGGCTACAATCGCTTTAGTAGCAACAGCATCGGCGGGGGCAGTGTAAAGATACTCCCGGCATACTTCTGCCACGGGCTTTCCTTGATGGTATATCCTGTAGATATCAGACGTGCTGAATGACAGCGAGGCTGTGTGTACGGCAGTGATTTCGTACCGGTTTTCGCTCTCTCCTTGTTCGCTGAGCTCCCATTCCTTGATGTTGGCGATAACTCCGGTGAGGGTTGCACTTGTGCTTTGCAGTGCGTTGATGCAAATCTCCAGTTCCGTGTCCTCCTCAATGGTGGCCGACGGGAGAGGGCAGGTATAGATTTTTCCGTTCCATTCCAGGGTAAAAGCCTGTCCGCCGTCGGAGTGTGTTTGCGGAATTACAATGAACTCCTTACCGGACAGCGTATTACCCTCTTTCTTCCATGTGCCGAAAGGAATGATATCCGTTTCGCTCGCATCGTCAACCGAGGAAAGCTTGTCCGATTGCAGGTCATATACGGCTTGTGTCCTGAAACCGGTAGCTATGATTCTGGGGTTGGCCTTGAGCATCTCGTCCGTATCTTCACCTTCTTGGGGTATAAGAACTAACTTTATTTTGGCAAACCGGTGCTTGTATTCCAGCTTTACGGTTTTCTCGCTGTTGGGTACGTTCCCGATGCGGGCGGTCATGAAGTTGGATAAGCTGTAATTGGCGGTCTTGTTCTGGTCTGCTTGTACTGTGACGTCCAGCAGTGAGCTTCCTTTGGACACGTTTTCTTCCTGATACGGATAGTAGCTGATGAAGTCCAGCGTGGCATCTCCTTCCGGATAATACACTTCTTTCTTGGATATCAGTTTGCTGTTGTCGCTGCATTCCAGAAGCAGGTTGTCGATGTATCGCTGCTGGTCCAGGGAATTGCCTGTCAGCATGGCAAAGATACCGCTTCTGTCTCCTATGTCGAAAGTGTTTTTAGTTACTTTGGTAGCGGCTTTACTTGCTTCAAAGGAAAAGGAGATGAGGATACTGCCCTCTTTGATTTCATCATTTAGCCTGTTGATACAAGATGTACCCGATAAGGCAAGGAGCAGGCATAACACATAATTTGCCCTTTTGAAAGCGTTTCTCATGATATTCATGTTATAGTAGTTTTCACTACTGTCCCGTAAAAGTGGATAAATAGTTCTTTGAAATTATTGAAATATAGTCAATTACACGTTTTTTTGAAATGAAACGGACTTGATTTTGCAACTTTGCAGTCTAATACAAATGGCTGCTATGTTCCAAGACAAATACGTATTCTCTCAATTAACCGCTTTTCTGAACAGGACTCAGTTCAACAACTATGTTCGCAAGTATGATGGCAACAGATATGTGAAACATTTCACTTGCTGGAATCAGATGCTCGCGATGATGTTTGGACAACTGAGTAACCGTGAGAGCCTGCGAGACTTAGTCGTTGCTTTCGAGGCGCATAGGGCCAAGCAATATCATCTTGGTTTAGGTCGTGAACCGATAGCCAAGACAACTCTTGCGACAGCGAACCAGAACCGTGATTACAGAATCTTCGAAGACTTTGCATTCTATATGATGAAGGAAGCCTGCGAGAAGCGGACGACCAACATCCTTGACATTTCCGGAAAGAAATATGCGTT
This sequence comes from Bacteroides stercoris ATCC 43183, assembly GCF_025147325.1. Classification (NCBI taxonomy): domain Bacteria; kingdom Pseudomonadati; phylum Bacteroidota; class Bacteroidia; order Bacteroidales; family Bacteroidaceae; genus Bacteroides; species Bacteroides stercoris. The sequence continues at coordinate 340,689 of NZ_CP102262.1, read as the reverse complement.
TGATTCAACAACGATTCCGTTGTGTCTTGCAACATTCCCATGGGCAAAGTTCCGAAGCAAGAAAGGAGGGGTGAAAGCTCATGTCTTATACGACATTGAAGCACAAGTTCCTGCCTTCTATACTGTAACTACTGCATCAAAGCATGATTCCACAGCAATGTCTTCAATCCATTATGAACCAAATGCTTATTATATATTCGACAGGGCTTATGACTCCTTTAAAGAACTCTATAGGATACATCTTACAGACTCTTTCTTTGTTGTCAGAGCCAAGACGAACTTAAAGTATAAGACAGTCAGATGGAAGCGAAGAATGCCAAAGAACATAATGACAGATGCGGAAGTGAAACTGACCGGATATCTCTCCGAGAAAAAATATCCTGAGTCATTCAGACTCGTCCGATATTACGACGAAGAGGATGACCGTGAGTTCACTTTTTTGACGAATGCAAAACAACTTTCTGCACTGGATGTCGCCGATCTTTATAAGAAAAGATGGTTAATCGAGCTGTTCTTCAAATGGCTCAAGCAGCATCTCAAGATAAAGAAATTCTGGGGCACAACAGAGAACGCTGTTCGCATACAAATCAGTGTGGCTATTATCACGTACTGTCTTGTGGCTATTGTCCAACATGATATGAAGTTGAAACGTTCAACCTATGAAGTTTTACAAATTCTCAGCATATCATTGACTGACAAAACCCACTTGCGTGACCTGTTCGACAAGACTAATTTCAATGATGTCAAAGATCTAAATGATCCCCTGATTCCGGGGCTTTTTGATTAATTGTTTAACTCGTCCCATTTTAACGGGACACTAATGAGTAGTTTTATAAGACGAAAACATCTTCGCCTTTGGTTCGTACTTAAAAACTTACGTGTCGATATATCAGATTGGGCAGAACCGTAAATGTTATGAGAAAGTAGTTTACGCTTTCAGATTTCTATTAGTCAGTTATCACGCTTGATAGCTTGGTGCTTTTTCTTCTCTTTACATATATCTAAATAAAAACAAGGATGTAAAAGTATACTAAATCTTTGGAATAATCACACAAATAATCGCTCAAATTAAAATAAATGTGTGATGAGTTACAGCGCAGAGCAATGCGTAGTGATTTATTTCAATAACTTACGGTTATCTTCATCACCGTTTCCCAATATATTCATTTGATGAATAGCTATTTGGTTTAGTTTAACGAGACGTTCTCTTTGTGTCATACTCTGTTCGATAAATACTGCATTGAGGTTTTCCATATTCGACAAACAGATAAGTTCATTAATAGTGGCATAATCACGAATATTACCTTTCAGTTCGGGATTGGCTTCCCGCCATTGTTTTGCTGTCATGCCGAACATGGCTACATTCAGCACATCGGCTTCATTGGCGTAAATAATACTTGCTTGTACCGATGTGACTTCCTGCGGAATAAGGTTTTGTTTTATGGCATCAGTGTGTATGCGATAGTTGATTTTCGATAATTCACGCTTTGCTGACCAACCGAGTTGCTGTTGCTCTTCAGTCTTTAACCGTTGAAACTCTTCAATAAGGTAGAGTTTGAAAGGTACGCTGATTGCAGAACCGAATTCAAATGCAATATCCTTATGGGCGTACGTCCCGCCGTAGCGTCCTTTTTTAACGATGATACCGATTGCATTAGTCTGCTCTATCCATTCGGAAGCACTTAATACAAAAGATGGCAATCCGGCACTCTTTCTAAAGTGGTCGAATTCGACCACTTTAAAATTAGGATTATGGATGCAAGTATACGGTTATCCAACAATTGAAAGTTCCGAAAGAAATAAACAGTGGGATTTTACTGAAATAATATCGAATCATTTTGTATTGCCTGCTTTAATTCAACAAAAACTTCCGCAATTTATTTATACCGCTCTGATTTTTTATCTAACTTTACACGCTAAAATTGTAAACAGTAATTAGTTAAACCGTAGAACAGAGCTTATGCCTTTAAATTTACCCGATAAACTTCCCGCGATAGAGCTGCTGAAAGAGGAAAACATATTCGTCATTGACAATTCACGGGCAACCCGGCAGGACATCCGTCCGCTGCGGATTGTCATATTGAATCTGATGCCGTTGAAGATTACGACGGAGACCGATTTGGTGCGTCTGCTCTCCAATACTCCGTTGCAGGTGGAGATTTCGTTCATGAAAATCAAGAGCCACACCTCAAAGAATACTCCGATAGAGCATATGAAAGCTTTCTATACGGATTTCGACAAGATGCGTGACGAGAAGTACGACGGTATGATTATTACCGGAGCCCCTGTGGAGCAGATGGACTTTGAGGAAGTGACCTACTGGGACGAGATAACCGAAATATTCGATTGGGCGCGTACGCACGTTACGTCCACGCTTTATATCTGCTGGGCGGCGCAAGCCGGACTCTACCACCATTACGGTGTGCCCAAGTATCCGCTGGACGCGAAAATGTTCGGCATATTCGCACATCGCACCTTGCAGCCTCTGTATCCCATTTTCCGTGGTTTTGACGATGTGTTTTATGTTCCCCACAGCCGCCACACGGAAGTCCGCAAGGAAGATATTCTGAAAGTTCCCGGACTGACCCTGCTCTCGGAATCGGAAGAGGCAGGGGTATATATGGTAATGGCACGTAACGGGCGCGAGTTTTTCGTAACCGGTCATTCTGAATACTCCCCCCTGACGCTCGATACGGAATACCGCCGCGACCTGGCTAAGGGATTGCCTATTGAGATGCCCCGCAATTACTATGTGGACGACAACCCGGACAAAGGCGTATCGGTACGGTGGCGGGCGCATGCCAACCTGCTGTTCTCCAACTGGCTGAACTACTTTGTATATCAGGAAACCCCGTTCAATATTGAAGAAATTAAATAAGAACTCCGAAAACTCAGTGGGGTCTTGTGCCCCTTTCTGTGGTGAAAGAAATATGATGAAGCAACGAAAAATAGAACTATTGGCCCCCGCCAAGAATCTGGAGTGCGGTATTGAAGCAGTCAATCATGGTGCGGATGCGGTATATATAGGCGCACCGAAGTTCGGCGCACGTGCGGCTGCGGTCAATTCTTTGGAAGATATAGCCGCTTTGGTGGCGTATGCCCATTTGTACAACGTACGCATTTACGTTACGGTCAATACCATTCTGAAAGAAGAGGAGCTTGCCGAAACGGAAAAGATGATTTGGGAACTGTACCGCATCGGTGTAGACGCCCTGATAGTGCAGGATATGGGAATTACCCGTCTGAACCTGCCGCCCATCCCCCTGCACGGCAGTACGCAGATGGACAACCGTACACCGGAGAAAGTACGTTTCCTGGCGGATGCAGGTTTTCGTCAGGTAGTGCTGGCGCGCGAGCTGTCATTGCAGGAGATACGCCGAATCCACGAGGCTTGTCCGGAAACGCCTTTGGAAGTGTTTGTGCACGGTGCGCTTTGTGTAAGCTACAGCGGCCAGTGCTACGTCAGTCAGGCATGTTTCGGCAGAAGCGCCAACCGGGGAGAGTGTGCCCAGTTCTGCCGCCTGCCGTTCAGTCTGGTAGATGCCGACGGGAAAACAATCGTCCGCGACAAGCACCTGCTCTCTTTGAAAGACCTGAACCAAAGCGAAGTGCTGGAAGACCTGCTGGATGCCGGCGCCTCTTCCCTCAAGATAGAAGGGCGGTTGAAGGACGTTTCCTATGTGAAGAACGTTACGGCTGCCTACCGCAGCAAGCTGGATGCCATTTTCGCCCGTCGCAAGGAGTACGTACGTGCTTCTTCGGGTACTTGCCGTTTCGACTTCACGCCCCGGTTGGACAAGAGTTTCAGCCGCGGCTTCACCCATTACTTCCTACAGGGCCGCGACCGGGAAATCTCCTCTTTCGATACGCCGAAGTCTTTGGGCGAGGAGATGGGTACGATGAAAGAGCAGCGCGGCAATTACCTTACCGTTGCCGGAGTGAAACCTTTCCATAACGGAGACGGTGTCTGCTTTCTCGATGAACAGGGCTGTTTGCAAGGTTTCCGTATCAATCGGGTGGATGGCAACAAGCTGTATCCGGCTGGCGATGTGCCCCGTATCAAACCGCGCACCCGTCTTTTCCGCAATTTCGACCAGGAATTTGAGCGCATCCTTGCCCGCAAGTCCGCCGAACGTAAAATCGGCGTTGAATGGGAGCTGGCAGATACCCCTTCGGGCTTTGCCCTGACTGCGGCGGACGAAGACGGCAACCGCATAACCTTGTCTTTCCCCTATCCAAAAGAACTTGCGCGTACTCCGCAACCGGAGAACCTGCGCACCCAACTCGGCAAATTGGGGAATACTCCTTTCGAGGTCATGCCTCTCGGCGGCACGGACAGCCCCTCGGCAACAACAACTCCCGCCATTGCAATCAACCTGTCGCAGAACTGGTTCATACCCGCTTCGGTGATAGCCGACTGGCGTCGCCAGGCGATAGACAAGCTGACTGCCGCCCGCCGCATTACTTATCGTCGTGAGTTACATGTGTGGAAACCCACCCGCCACCGTTTCCCGGCAACATCCCTGACCTATCTGGGCAATGTGATGAATACCGCCGCCCGCAGCTTTTATCAGGCTCACGGAGTAGCTTCCGTGGAACCGGCATACGAGAAGCAGGCCGTACCCGAAGCCGTACTCATGTTCTGCAAACATTGCCTGCGTTACAGCATGGGCTGGTGTCCTACGTATCAAAAGGGACATTCCCCGTACCGGGAACCCTACTACCTGGTAGGAACAGACGGTAAACGTTTCCGCCTCACTTTCGACTGCAAGAACTGCCAAATGAAAGTCAGCAGTTAAAAGCCAAGGATGAAGCTTACGTATAAAGCATACGGTATAAAGAATGAAGTATAAGGTATGGGTGAATACGCATAACGGATAGTGAAGATGATTGAGAATGAATGCCCAAAGTATATAATATGAAGAAAGAAGAAACAAACATAAACAGCCGTAAACACAGCGTCACCGTACAACGTGCGTCCCGCTCTTTATACCTTATGCCTCATACCTTATACTTAAATTTCATATTTTATATTTTATACCTTATTCTCGGTTCTTCTTGCCATTATCCCCGTCCGGACCTGGAAGACGGGAAACTGGGGGCAAAGACCCGCGATTCGCTGGCTTATCTGTACGAGCGTCACTATACGTGGAACACGAATCTGGAAGTGCAGGAAGATTCGGTGACGATAGCCTGCCTGCCTGTAAAGGACTGCTATAATACACTGTACAAGGGAGACAGGGTGGTGGTGGCGGAGTTTGCCATACACCCGACGGACAGTGTGGACAGCGTATGGGTCAAGCTCGCCCATTCTCAGGAAGTGCAAGGCTGGCTTCGGGAAAAGGACATGATCCGGGCGTTTGTGCCTACGGACAGTATCTCGCAGGCCATTTACCTGTTCAGCGATACGCATGCTTCCTATTTCATTGTTATTTTTGCGCTGTTTGTGGCGGCATGGCTGTTTCGCGCGTTCCGGCGGAAGCAGTTGCAAATGGTCTACTTCAATGATATAGACAGTGTATATCCGTTGTTGCTGTGTCTGTTGCTGGCGTTCAGTGCCACGGTGTACGAGTCGATGCAGGTGTTTGTGCCGGAGACGTGGCAGCATTTTTATTTCAACCCCACACTCTCACCGTTTAAAGTGCCGTTCGTGCTATCCGTTTTCCTGATGAGCCTTTGGCTGTTTGTCATCGTACTGCTGGCGGTGCTCGACGATTTGTTCCGCCAACTGAGTCCGGAAGCGGCTGTGTTCTATCTGTTGGGGCTGGCTTCCTGTTGCATTTTCTGTTATTTCTTCTTTATACTGACTACCCATATATACATCGGTTATCTGTTTATAGCCGTATTTGTGTGGGTATTCTTCAGGAAACTGCGTTCGTCACTGGCTGCATCCCGCTATCGCTGCGGCAATTGCGGACAGAAAATAGGGGCGAAAGGGGTTTGCCCGCATTGCGGGGCAATCAACGAATAGGTTATTTGCCGGTACCGGCTGGCGGTACTTCGCATTCCAAAGGGAGGTACCTCGGCTACCGGCAGTTGGTACTCCGTGTACCAACGCTTGGTAGTCCGCGTACCATAGTGTGGTACTTCACGTACCAATGCTTGGTAGCTCCCGTACCAACGGTTGGTATTTCGTGTACCAAAGCGGGGTATTACTTTGGTACACGAAACCGGTTTATATTAAGAGGCTTACAATTCTGATTTACCTGCTTGTAAAAGTCGGCAAACTCTGTTTGCTAAAATCTGCAACGCAGTTCTATTCCGGCCTGGATGGGACGTCCTTTCTGCATAAATCCGTTGCCCATGCTTTCGAAATAGAAGGCGGCGTAATCCTTGTCCAGTGCATTGCGCACCCAGAAGTCTATCTGTCCGCGGCCTTTCTGGAAACTGATGCGTCCGTTCAGTGTGCCGTAGAATGATTGGCTGACGGTGTTCTCTTCCGTCCAGTACACACGTCCCGCACCGGTGTATCCGGCATTCAGTTGGATGCGCTCCAGCCAATATCCCGGGTTGATGCGGAAAATGTACTGTCCGCCTACGGTCAGCGTGTGTTTGGGAACGAAAGGCACGTAGTTGCCGTTGTAGCTGATTTCCTGAAGCTGTCCGTTGACGCGGGCATTGGTTACGTAGTCCTTAAAGGTGGCATACGTATAGCCGTAGCTGGTGTTCAGCGTGAAGTCGGCAGTAATGGCGGCAGTCAGAGACAGTTCGGCGCCGAGGCTGCGGCTTTTGCCTGCATTCACCGTTTCGCGTCCCAAGCCGCTTGCTCCTGCAAAGCGTGAGATTTGCTGGTCGCGCGTCTCCAGCCAGAAGAGTGCGGCATCGGTACGCAGACGGTTATTGAAAAGATTCAGGTGAGTACCGATTTCGTAGTTCCAGGTTTGCTCCGGTTTGTATTCGGTGGCGGAGCGGGCGTCGGGATTCTCGCCTGCGTCGGGGAACATTTCGTTGATAAGGTCTTTGTAGGATGCGCTGGGAGAACCCTCTACGGCTTTTAGAATCTCCTCTTTTGTCTGCCGCATCATGTCGTTTTTCAGGCTGGACTGCAACAGGTCGGAGAACATCTGGATGTTGTATCCGCCCGAACGGTAGCCCTTGCTCACGGTTGCATAGACGTTGCCCCGATTGTTCTTGAAGTCGTATTGAAGGGCAAACTTCGGCAGCAGTTGCAGGTAATCCTTGTCGATGGAACCGTGGTAGCGCGACTGTACGGTGAGCGCCGTTTCGGGCATCATCGGTATTTCTTTGATAACCTGCCCGCCCCGTACCATTTCTCCTTTGATACCTACCGTATAGTCCATTGCAGTGCCGGAGTCGTAGGTCATCTTCATCTTCTCATAATCCAGGCGCAGACCGGCGGTGAAAGATAATCCCGTAAGACCGAACAGGTCCCGGAAAGTAGACTGGTGGAACAACGCTCCGTTGAGAAGCGGTGTGTCGAAATTACCGTTGATGAGCAGATTGCTGTTGCCGGGCCGCAAGGACGGCAGGATATTGATTCCCATACCGGGCATGGGCATGGGAACTTCTATTTTGGACGGGATTACACTGCCCAGCATCTGCCCCAGCATTCCCATGCCGTCTTCCCTGAAGGTCACCGGAGCGTCGGTTTTCAGCCACTGGTAGAAGCCGAAGACGCCCGTAGCCCATTGCCAGCGGCTGCTGCCTTTGCTTTTCATCACAATCTCTTCGCTCAGGGTATGGATGCGTTGCTTCTGTTCCAGCGTATAGATGTCTTTCGCCGTAAAATCCTGGTCGATGAACATGCGGTCTTTCAGGAACTGATAGCCCGTTACGGCGCTCAGGGTGAAGCGCTGCGCCTGATATTCGAGGTTCAGCCCTGTATTCAGCAGGTTACGGTAGTAGCTGCTTTCGCGGTTGTTGGAGATTGTGCCGATATAGGATTTCATCTCTTCGCTTTGGGCGGCGGGGTTGACGCTGCCGGTATAATAGTACGGATAGCCGCCCTGGTCGCTGTATTCGTAGCTCACGTTCAGGTCTGCTTTCCAGTTCTCGGAAGGCAGGTAGATGCCGCGGAAGCGTCCGCCGGCCGATTGGCTCTTGTCTGTCTTCTTATTCTCCAGCGCTGCGTTACGGAAGAAGCCGCCTTCGTAGTCATAGAAGCCGCCGGTAGAGAAAGCGAAACGCTCGGACACCCGGTGGTAATGCGTCAGCGAAGTGTTGTAGGCATTGTGCGTGCCTGCGCCGATGCGCAAGTCCGTGCCCTGATAGGAGAAAGGCGATTTGGTGTGAATCTTGATCAGTCCGCCCATCGCATTGCGTCCGTACAGCGTTCCTTGCGGGCCGCGCAGTACGTCGATGCGTTCGATGTCGGAGTAGTCGAAGTCGAAAGCGGACTTGTCGATGTAGGGGATATTGTCCACATACAGTCCCACGGACGGCGTGTTGATGCGCGAACCGATACCGCGGATATAGACGGCGGAAGTAAGGCGCGAACCGTAGTCGGGGATGAACATGTTGGGAACGAGCCCGGTCAGGTTCTTGATAGAGTTCACCTGTGCCGCCTGCATGTCCTGCTGCGAAAGCAGGGTGACGGCTGTGGGCTGTTCGCGCAGCTTGCGGTTTTCTTTGGGGGCTGCGATGACGAGGACTTCTTCCACGTCTACTACTTTCAAGGTGTCCAGATCTGCTGCCGACACATTACCGGCAGTGAGGAACGTCAGAATCAGGGGAATAATCTTATATTGTTTCATAACTGGTTTTGTTTCGCTTGCAAAGTAACGCGAAATCTCCAGCCCGTGCAATCCTAATTTATGAGGATTATGATGCCGGGAGATGCGGGGCGGCAGGGGGATTGCCATCCGGTTTATATCCTGTCGGCATCGATGTAGCCGTGCATCACGGCATAGATTGTCAGTCCCGATACGGACTTGATGCCCAGTTTCTCCACAATGTTCTTGCGGTGGGTGATGACGGTGGTGAGGCTGATGTTCAGTTTGTCGGCAATCTCCTTGTTGATAAGCCCTTTGGTGATGAGCACCAGCACTTCTATCTCGCGGGCGGAAAGTTCGTGGGCATCGGTGTTGCCGGCGGCATGAGGCGGCATGGTGGAGCGGAGACTGTCCGGTTGCTTGTCGGGGTGTCCGTGCTGGTGTCCGTACCGATGGAGTTGCAGAATGTCTTTTACGAGGCCTTTCTCGTCCTGATAGATGTTCAGGGTCGGCACGCCCGATAGCTGAGGCTGGTTGTCGCCGCCTGCCAGTACGATGGTCTTGGGCTTTCGGGGCAGGAAGAATGAGGTATGCTCGAAATATATTTGGGAAGAGATGAAATAATGGGCATACATGTCGGGCGTATCATCCATGAGTTCGGCGAAGGAGCGGAACACACGGATGGTAGCCATCGGGATAATCTCTTCCAGAAGGTTCTGCAATCCCAAAGAGGTCAATGTGTTGGGAGCGACGATTGCTATTTCGGGAGCTGTCATAACGGTATAGGTTTGCCCGCAAAAGTACGGATTATTTTTGTATCATCCTTGCAATGCGGGGAAATGAATTTCACCTGCATGCGGAACTCTGCTGCTCTCATTGCAGCAAAAGCCGGCCTGCGGCTTCCGCACACCGTTCTCCGTCGATACCTGCCGACACGATGCCGCCTGCATATCCGGCTCCCTCTCCGCAGGGAAACAGCCCTTTCAAACGGATATGCTGCAAGGTGTCTTTGTCTCTGACAATGCGCACCGGAGCCGATGTACGGGTTTCAACGCCAATCATGGCAGCTTCGTTGGTGAGGAAACCGTGGCTGTATTTCCCGAATTGCTGGAAACCTTTGCTCAGCCGGTCGGCAATGAACGGCGGCATCCAGAAGTGCAGAGGCGACGATACCAGTCCGGGGGCGTATGAACTTTCCGGCAGGTCGTAGCTGAGCTTTTTCCTGGTAAAGTCCGCCATGCGTTGCGCGGGGGCTGTTTGCTTCATGTTGCCCTGTTGCCAGCAGAGGCGTTCCAGAGCTTCCTGAAAATACATCATGTTGAGTTGGGAGTTGAAAGCCGGCTCTTCATTCATCATTCTTAACTCCTTATTCTCCAAGTCTTCCGGACGCAGCTCCACTACCATTCCCGAATTGCTCCACCGGGACCCCCGGTTGCTGGGGCTCATTCCGTTGACTACGATTTGCTGGGGACCGCTGGCTGCCGGAACCACAAAGCCGCCGGGACACATGCAGAAGCTGTACACGCCTCTTCCGTCCACTTGGGTAACGAAGCTGTACTCGGCGGCGGGCAGGTATTTGCCGCGTCCGTTGCGGTTGTGGTATTGTATCCGGTCTATCAGGGAAGCGGGATGTTCCAGACGTACTCCTACGGCGATGCCTTTGGCTTCTATTTCCACTCCGTTGGCTGCCAGCCAGCGGTATACATCGCGTGCGGAGTGTCCGGTAGCAAGTATTACAGGACCGAGGAATGTCCGGCCGGTATCGGTTTCGATGCCTTTCACTTCATCGTTTTCAATAATAAGAGCATCCATCCGTGTCTCAAAGTGCACTTCACCGCCGCAACCGATAATGGTGTTCCGCATGTTTTCTATGACCCGCGGCAGTTTGTCCGTGCCGATATGGGGATGGGCGTCTACGAGTATGGAAGATGAAGCGCCGTGCTGGCAGAATACGTTCAGGATTTTGTCTACGTTTCCCCGTTTTTTACTGCGGGTATAGAGCTTGCCGTCCGAATAGGCGCCTGCACCGCCTTCTCCGAAACTGTAATTGGATTCCGGGTTGACGGTCTGTTCCCTTCCTATCAGGGCAAGGTCTTTCTTGCGGTCGCGTACATTCTTTCCGCGCTCCACGATGACGGGGCGCAAGCCCAGCTCTATCAGACGCAAGGCGGCAAACAGTCCGCCGGGACCGGCTCCCACAACGATAACTTGCGGCTTGTCCGACACATCGTTATAGACGGTTTCCTGATACTCCTTCTCTTTCGGCAACTCGTTGAGATAAGCACGCACGGTCAGGTTTACGAAGATGGTCCGCTGGCGTGCATCAATGCTGCGTTTCAGAATGCGCGTAGCCGTAATGTCGCGTGCGCTCACTCCTTTCTCTTGTATGAGGTATTCTTTTATGCGTTGTTCGTTGGCTGCAACCTCAGGCAACACGCGCAATTGGTATTCTTGTATCATTGGGTTTCTTTCTATATCTATATATAATGTGTATCAATCCGTATCTCCTGCGGCGGACTCATCCTATGGAGGACTTAGCCGAACAATGCCCGGAAGGCTTCTTCCACCTTTCTTACCGGTATCAGCTCAATCTTCAATTTGGACGCGTTCAGTCCCTGCAGATTATATTTGGGCAATATAAACCGTTTGAAACCGAGCTTCTCCGCTTCGCCGATGCGTTGCTCAATCCGGTTTACGGGGCGGATCTCGCCGGACAGGCCTATTTCTCCCGCCATGCAGATTTCGGGTTCTATGGCGGTATCCATGTTGCTGGACAGAATGGCGCTGATAACTGCCAGGTCGATGGCGGGGTCGTTCACTTTCAGTCCGCCGGCAATGTTGAGAAAGACGTCCTTTTGGGCAAGCTTGAAGCCGACCCGCTTTTCCAGTACAGCCAACAGCATGTTCATTCTCCGTATGTCGAAGCCGGTGGCGGAACGTTGCGGGTTGCCGTAAACGGCACTGCTCACCAATGCCTGCGTTTCTATCAGGAACGGTCGTATGCCTTCTATGGCCGAAGCGATGGCTATGCCGCTCATTCCTTCATGGTCTTGGCTGAGGAGCAGTTCCGAAGGATTGCTTACCTGCCGCAGTCCGTCCTGTCTCATCTCATAGATGCCCAACTCGGCAGTGCTGCCGAAACGGTTTTTGATGCTGCGCAGGATGCGGTACATATAATGTTGGTCGCCTTCAAATTGGAGCACGGTGTCCACGATGTGCTCCAGTACCTTAGGCCCGGCAATGCTTCCTTCCTTGTTGATATGGCCGATGAGGATGACCGCCGTATGCGTTTCTTTGGCGAAGCGCAGGATCGAGGCGGAGCATTCCCTCACCTGGGCTATGCTGCCGGGAGAGGATTCGAGCGTCTCTGTGGAGATAGTTTGTATGGAGTCTATTATGACTAAATCGGGGCGTGTATTCTTTATGTGGACGTAAATCTGTTCCAACGAGGTTTCGCAGACAATCAGGCAGTCGGCGGATGTGCCTGACAGACGGTCGGCACGCAGCTTCAGCTGCCGGGCGCTTTCTTCGCCGGATATGTAGAGGATACGTTTCTCCGGTATGCGGAGGATGGTCTGCAGCACCAGGGTGGATTTTCCGATACCCGGTTCGCCGCCTATCAGCACCAGCGAGCCTTGTACCAGACCGCCGCCCAATACCCGGTTCAGCTCCGCATCGTGCAGGTCGATACGGGGTTCGTCATCGGCAGCGATTTCATCCAGTGTCACGGGCTTTGCTTTGGCGGTTTCCATGCCCGATACCGGACGTTTGTTTACGGTTTCCTTGCGTACAATCTCTTCTACATAGGTGTTCCACGCTCCGCACGACGGACATTTGCCTACCCATTTAGGCGATTCCTGCCCGCAATTGCTGCATACATATACCGTTTTCTCTTTTGCCATAAAAGAACTTCCTTTAGAATAATTGCCCAAAGGTACGATTTTTCGTTTCAGGGCTGGCGGTGTGTCACAGAGTTTTTTCTATATTTGTTCTCAAAAACATAAAACGGGGATTATACTATGATAGAAGATATTCTTGAATACAATAAGCGGTTTGTAGAGAATAAGGGATATGAGAAGTATATCACCAATAAATATCCCGATAAGAAAATCGCCATCCTTTCCTGTATGGACACCCGTCTGACCGAATTGCTGCCGGCAGCTCTGGGCATAAAGAACGGTGATGTAAAGATGATAAAGAATGCGGGCGGAATCATTTCGCATCCTTTCGGCAGCGTTATACGCAGCCTTATGGTGGCTATCTACGAGTTGGGGGTGAAAGAGGTCATGGTCATTGCACATTCCGATTGCGGTGCGTGCCACATGAGCAGCGCCCAGATGATAGAGCACATGAAGGCGCGCGGCATCAAACAGGAAACGATAGATATGATACGTTTCTGCGGAGTGGATTTCGATTCGTGGCTTTATGGCTTCGGAGATACGGAGAAGTCCGTAAGAGAAACGGTGAAAGCCATTCTTGACCATCCGCTGATACCGGAGGATGTCCATGTTTCCGGGTTTATCATCGATTCGATTACCGGGGCCTTGACTCCCGTAGTGGCGTAAACTCCTCTCTTCCTATATCGTTATCTCACCTGCAAGAGGGCGGCTCATCAGGTCGCGTACTTTTGCGGGGGGATAGTTGTGACCTAACAGGAACATCAGTTTGGTTACAGCGGACTCTGTTGTGCTGTCGTATCCGCACACCACGCCTGCCTGCATCAGACGGTATCCCGTTTCATAACGCTCCATTTCTACCGTACCGGCGCTGCATTGGGTAACGTTTACAATGATAATGCCTTGTTCGCAGGCATTGTGCAGATGATGGAGAAACCACTCTTTCAACGGAGCATTGCCCGAACCGTAAGTTTCCAGCACCACAGCTTTCAGTCCCTTTATAGCGAGAATGGCATCCACCACGTTTTCCTGAATGCCGGGGAAGAGCTTCAATATGGCTATATTGGTATCGAGCAGGTAGTGTGGCTGCAACTCTCTTTGTACGTTCTCCGTATGAATCTGCACATTATTATATTTAATATGTATGCCGGCAGAAGCAAGTACAGGGTAATTGTACGAGCGGAAAGCATTGAAGTTCTCCGCATTTATTTTGGTGGTACGGTTGCCGCGTGTCAAGTGATTCTCAAAGAAGATACATACTTCCGGCACGATAGGCCGGCCGTTGGGATGCCGGGCAGTGGCAATTTCGATACTTGTCAGCAGATTTTCTTTACCGTCGGTACGGAGCACGCCGATAGGAAGCTGCGAACCCGTGAGGATGACGGGCTTGTTGAGGCCCTCGAGCATAAAGCTGAGAGCGGATGCCGTGTAGGCCATGGTATCCGTGCCGTGAAGGATGACAAAGCCCGTATATTGATTGTAGTTGTCGCTGATAATGCGTACGAGTTTGCGCCAGGCATCCGGATCCATATCCGAAGAATCCATAGGCGGATCGAACTGATAGGTATCAATGCGGAACGTAAAATTCTGAAGCTCGGGTACATGCTTCTGTAAATGTTCGAAGTTGAAGCTCTCCAAAGCTCCGGTTTCTGCATTTTCTATCATGCCGATAGTGCCACCGGTGTAAATTAACAAAACGGAAGTATTATTTGGGGACATACGCTCAATTCTTACATAATTACCATGCAAAGATAGTAATATATCTCTAAAATAATAGCAAAGTGTTATAAAACTATGCCAGTATTTATATCTCTTTGTTTGGAAAAGCGTGAATATGGTAGCCGTAATATGTACATATTTCTTCCCTTTATAGAATGAATCTGTATTTTTATCGCAAAAAAGTCATAAAATGTAATAGTTTGAATGTTTTTATTGTTACTTTTGCAACACTTATCATAAGCGATAGCAGTAAGAGAGAATGAACAAGTACTATCAACATACAGTCACATCCATGTGTACCATGACCCTTAGGGGTTAGGGATAGTATTTTGTGTTTCTACGTGTTACACCAATTTTTCAGCAGTTTTTCTTATTTAGTTAAAGTCTATACGGGCCATAGCAGCTTGTTTTGACAATTGTATCAACCGTTTCAATCCGATAAAAAGATATGAAAGTAATAAAATTCGGCGGAACATCCGTAGGTTCTGCGAGCAGTATTTTAAGCGTTAAGAGAATTGTAGAGGCTATAAACGAACCTTTAATAGTGGTAGTGTCTGCCTTGGGCGGCATTACGGACAAGCTGATCAATACTTCGAAAATGGCGGCTGCCGGTGATTCCTCTTATGAAAACGAGTTTCGTGAGATTGTCTATCGTCATGTGGAAATGATAAAGGAAGTAATTCCGGCAGGTGAGGCGCAAGTATCACTGCAACGCCGGGTGGGTGAGTTGCTTAATGAGCTGAAAGACATCTTCCAGGGCATTTACCTGATAAAGGACCTCTCGCCGAAAACATCCGATACGATTGTGAGCTACGGCGAACGCCTTTCATCCATTATTGCAGCGCAACTGACGGGTGCGGAATGGTTTGATTCGCGCCGGTTCATCAAAACGGAGAAGAAACATTCCAAGCATGTATTGGATACGGAGCTTACTACTTCCCTGGTGCGCGAGACTTTCAAGGATATGCCCCGACGGGTGCTGGTTCCGGGATTTATCTCTACGGATAAGATTACGGGCGAGGTGACCAACCTCGGTCGCGGAGGTTCCGACTATACGGCTGCCATCATAGCTGCGGCGCTGGATGCCGATGCACTGGAAATCTGGACGGATGTGGACGGTTTCATGACCGCCGATCCGCGTGTGATTTCCACGGCTTATACCATTAATGAACTGAGCTATGTAGAAGCTACCGAACTTTGCAACTTCGGCGCTAAGGTAGTGTATCCGCCTACCATCTATCCGGTTTGCCACAAGAACATACCTATTATAATAAAGAACACGTTCAATCCCGACGGAGCGGGAACGGTCATCAAGCAGGATGTTTCCAATCCACAAAGTAAAGCCATTAAAGGTATTTCGTCTATCAACGATACAAGTCTGATAACGGTGCAGGGACTCGGTATGGTAGGCGTGATTGGTGTGAACTACCGTATCTTTAAGGCTTTGGCAAAGAACGGTATCAGCGTGTTCCTCGTATCGCAGGCATCTTCGGAGAATTCTACTTCCATCGGTGTGCGTAATGCGGATGCCGACCTGGCTTGTGAAGTTCTGAACGAAGAGTTTGTCAAAGAGATTGAAATGGGAGAGATTTCACCCATACAGGCTGAGAAGGATTTGGCTACGGTAGCCATTGTAGGTGAGAATATGAAGCATACGCCGGGTATTGCCGGTAAGCTGTTCGGTACGCTGGGACGTAACGGTATCAATGTGATAGCTTGTGCACAGGGCGCTTCGGAAACGAATATTTCGTTTGTGGTAGACAGCAAGTCGCTGCGCAAGTCTTTGAACGTGATCCATGACTCTTTCTTCCTGTCGGAATATCAGGTATTGAATCTCTTTATCTGCGGAGTTGGTACGGTAGGCGGCAGTTTGATAGAACAGATTCACAGCCAGCGTCAGAAATTGATGCAGGAGAACGGCTTGCAACTGAATGTGGTAGGTATTGCCGATGCTTCCAAAGCAATCTTCAGCCGCGAGGGATTTGACTTGGGACGCTTTCGCGAAGAATTGGCGGAGAAAGGTAAGGAAAGCTCTCTGGATACGCTTCGTAACGAGATTATCGGCATGAATATCTTTAACTCCGTATTCGTGGACTGTACGGCAAGCGCAGGAGTGGCTTCCTTGTATAAAGACCTTTTGATGCACAACGTTTCGGTTGTAGCCGCCAATAAGATTGCAGCTTCTTCGGAGTATGAAAACTACCGGGAACTGAAGCAGATAGCCCGCCAGCGCGGCGTGAAATATCTGTTTGAGACGAACGTAGGTGCAGGGCTGCCTATCATCAATACCATTAACGACCTTATTCATAGCGGTGACAAGATACTGAAGATTGAAGCCGTGCTGAGCGGTACGCTGAATTATATATTCAACAAGATAAGCGCGGATATTCCTTTCAGCAGAACCATTAAAATGGCTCAGGAGGAACGTTATTCCGAACCCGATCCACGTATCGACCTCAGCGGTAAGGATGTAATCCGCAAACTGGTAATCCTTGCACGTGAAGCCGGTTATCGCATCGAGCAAAGTGATGTGGAAAAGAATCTCTTTGTACCCGATGACTTCTTCGAAGGTTCTTTGGATGACTTCTGGAAGAAAGTGCCGAGCCTCGACGCCGGCTTTGAAGCACGCCGCAAGGTGTTGGAAGCGGAAAACAAGCATTGGCGTTTCGTTGCCAGACTGGAGAACGGCAAGGCATCCGTAGGACTGCAGGAAGTGGGTGTCAATCACCCGTTCTATGGGCTGGAAGGCAGCAACAATATTATCTTGCTGACAACAGAGCGTTATAAGGAATATCCGATGATGATACAAGGCTACGGTGCCGGTGCCGGTGTAACGGCTGCGGGAGTATTTGCGGACATTATGAGTATTGCGAACGTTTAATTAAGTACGAACTTCGTACTTGGATTTCAAGATTCATGGGTATGAAACACATTATTATATTAGGTGACGGTATGGCCGACTGGCCTGTAAAGTCTTTGGAAAGCAGGACTTTGTTGCAAGCAGCTAAAACGCCCTATATGGATAAGCTTGCCCGGATGGGGCGTGTAGGCAGGTTAAAAACTGTTGCCGACGGATTTCATCCCGGCAGTGAGGTTGCCAATATGTCCGTTTTGGGCTATGACCTGCCGAAAGTATATGAGGGACGCGGCCCGTTGGAAGCGGCAAGTATCGGTGTAGACCTGAAGCCGGGTGAAATGGCGATGCGCTGTAATATTATCTGCATTGAAGGAGATGCTATCAAGAACCATTCGGCGGGACATATTACGACCGAAGAAGCCGATGTGCTGGTGAAATATCTGCAGGAACATTTGGGTAATGAGCGCGTGCGTTTCCATACGGGTGTGCAATACCGGCATTTGTTGGTAATAAAAGGTGGAGACAAGCGTATAGCCTGCACTCCCCCGCATGATGTCCCTCTGAAACCCTATCGGCCGTTGCTGGTAAAGCCTATGGCAGGTACGGAAAGTATCACCGTTCCCGAAGGACAAGCCGATTTGACCCCGCAACAAACCGCCGATCTGATTAACGATTTAATCATGCGTTCGCAAGAATTGCTGAAAGAACACCCCGTCAATAGGAAGCGTGCAACCGAAGGCAAAGACCCGGCTAACAGTATTTGGCCGTGGAGTCCGGGTTATCGTCCGCAGATGGAAACACTTTCGGATAAGTTTCCTCAAGTGAGGAAAGGCGCTGTAATCTCTGCCGTAGATTTGATTAACGGTATCGGCTATTATGCCGGACTGCGCCGCCTGACGGTGGAAGGAGCGACCGGACTGTACGATACCAATTACGAGAATAAAGTGGCTGCCGCTCTTGACGCACTGAAAACGGATGATTTCGTTTACCTGCATATCGAGGCCAGCGATGAGGCGGGACATGAAGGAGACCTTTCTTTGAAGAGGCTGACCATTGAAAATCTGGATAGCCGCGCCGTAGGTCCTATTTATGAAGCGGTGAAAGATTGGGAAGAACCTGTCGCCATTGCCGTTTTGCCCGATCATCCTACTCCCTGCGAGCTGCGTACACATACCAACGAACCGGTACCTTTCTTTATTTGGTATCCGGGTATTGAGCCGGACGAGGTGCAGACTTTTGATGAAGTGGCGGCTTGCAGCGGCAGCTACGGTCTGATGAAAGAAGATGAGTTTATAAACGAATTTATGAAGGGATAATGAGATGACATGCCCAAATGTGCTGATTATCATTTGGTACAGCGTCATAGCCTTTAATTATTAATTCTTTAATATTTAATTTAATATGCAATATTATAGTACCAACAAACAAGCTCCCGATGTTACCCTCGAAGAGGCGGTAGTGAAAGGGCTTGCCGCAGACAAAGGACTTTTCATGCCCTTTACCATTAAACCGTTGCCGCAGGAATTCTACGACAGCATTGATACGCTTGGCTTTCAGGAGATAGCCTATCGGGTGGCGGATGCTTTCTTTGGGGAAGATGTTCCCGCAGATACATTGAAGCAGATTGTGTACGATACATTGAGCTTCGATGTCCCTTTGGTGAAAGTGACGGAAAATATCTATTCCCTCGAATTGTTCCATGGCCCTACACTTGCCTTTAAGGATGTAGGCGGCCGTTTTATGGCGCGCCTGTTGGGCTATTTTATCAGAAAAGAGGGCAAGAAGCAGGTTAATGTATTGGTTGCTACCTCGGGTGATACGGGCAGTGCCGTTGCCAATGGTTTCCTCGGTGTAGAAGGTATTCATGTTTATGTGCTCTACCCGAAGGGCAAGGTCAGTGAAATTCAGGAAAAGCAATTCACTACGTTGGGACAGAATATCACGGCTCTTGAAGTAGATGGCACGTTCGACGATTGTCAGGCATTGGTGAAAGCGGCTTTCATGGACAAGGAGCTTAACAGCCGTTTGCAACTTACCAGCGCCAATTCCATTAATGTGGCGCGTTTTCTGCCGCAGGCTTTCTACTATTTTTATGCTTATGCGCAGTTGAAGCGGGCGGGTAAGGCTGCCAATGCCGTAATCTGTGTGCCAAGCGGCAATTTCGGTAATATAACGGCCGGTTTGTTCGGTAAACGCATGGGACTGCCGATAAAGCGTTTCATAGCATCCAACAACCGTAACGACATATTCTATCAATATTTGCAGACGGGTGTTTATACGCCGCGACCCAGTGTCGCTACGATAGCCAATGCCATGGATGTGGGCGATCCGAGTAACTTTGCCCGTGTGCTCGACCTCTATGGCGGTAGCCATGCAGCTATCTCTGCCGAGATAAGCGGTGCTGCTTATACGGACGAACAGATAGCCGAAACCGTGAAGAACGTTTGGACAGATGAGCATTACCTGCTCGACCCTCATGGTGCATGCGGTTTCCGTGCATTGCAAGAGGGCTTGCAGCCGGGTGAGACGGGCGTCTTCCTGGAAACGGCTCATCCTGCCAAGTTCAAAGATACGGTAGAGAATATTATCGGTGAGGCGATACAGATACCGGAGAAGTTGCAAGCCTTTATGCGTGGCGAAAAGAAGAGTCTGCCTATGTCGAAAGATTTTGCAGACTTCAAGCGCTATTTAATGAATGTTTGATTACCAGTTATTTCTGATAGGATGAGGTGTCAAAACTAAAAAAATATCAAAGGAGTTTTGACGCCTCTTCTTGTTTTCCTGTGGGAATGCTTTTTATCTTTCCGGCTTTATGGCTATTATCCCAAAGCACGAGTATTTCTATTTTCAGAAGGCTGTGACGGTAGAATAGCGTATAGTCGGGACAAGGAGTGATATATCGTATGTTATCCATTTCCGTGGCTTGTCCGATGAAAGGATTTAGAGTAATGCGATGAAGTGCATTCTGGAAGAGTGAGTATATAATCTTTCCCTGTTCTTTGTTTCCAAACCTCTGCACTGAGGATAACAGCAGGCTCCTCAGTTCCCCCTTGGCAAGTGGCGACCAATTTATTTGTTTAACCATGATTTTACTTCCTTATTGATTGTAACATCTTCTTGTCCTTCTCCGTTTTCCAGTTGCCGGCAAGCGGTTTGGATATCCTGGCGTAGGCGGGTAGAGAATACGAGCACTTGTTTGGTGGGGGTTGATGCCTGTTTGGGTTCTGTTTCTTTCATTTTTCAGTCTCCTATTTCCCTAAAAACATTGCAAAGTTGCGAATTGTTTAGGATAACGCTCCGTATGTTTCCGAACATTTCCCGGTGCTATGCGTTCTCACTACCTCGAACTCAATGTAGATAGTCTCATGAAAGATAAAAAGCTGGAAGCCAATCTCAGTATGGTTGCATCCCGTGTCATGGCGGGTCTGAACATGAACGGATTGAAGTATTTATTGCCTTTGTGGTTGGGAGCTTTAACGGGTGTTACCATACGGTGCGTGTTTGCGGCAGTGGCTTTTTGGTTGACGGGTTGTTTTATAAAAGAAGCGGCGGTTACCAGGAAGCAACGCATCATGCTGTTTTGCCTCGGGGCGTTCGGGCTTTACGGATTTATGTTCTGCTATCTGCTGGGCATCAGCAAAACCACTCCGGTTTCGAGCGCCATATTCAATTCGATGCAGCCTATATGGGTATTTCTCATTTCCGTTTTCTTTCTGCACGAGAAAGCTACGGTAATGAAGATTATCGGTATAGCTTTGGGGTTTGGCGGTGCGATGTTGTGTATCTTGACGCAGGGCAGCGATGATTTGGCACGCGATGCCTTTACCGGCAATTTGCTTTGTATGATCAGTTCGTTTGTATTTGCCGTTTATCTGATTGTAAGCAAAAAACTGCTGGAGAAGGTAGGAGTAGTGACAATGATGAAATATATATTTGGCGGAGCTGCTGTTTCCGGCATAATCGTTTCGTCCGTTGCAGGGTGGGATGCACCGATGTTTGCAGAAGCCTGGAAGGGCGAGTGGCATTGGACGGCGTGGGCTGTACTTGCATTTATCCTTATTTTCCCTACTTATCTCAGTTACTTCCTGGTTCCTGTCGGGTTGAAGTATCTGAAGACTACCGTTGTCGCTATTTACAGCTATCTGATATTGGTAGTGACCACGGTTGTCTCGCTTTCTTTGGGGCAGGACCGGTTCAGTTGGACACAGGCCGTTGCCATTGCTATGATTTGTATCAGCGTGTACTTTGTGGAAGTGGCTGAGGGAAATTCAAAAAAACCAGATACTCCCCTTCCGCCTCAATCGTAAACTCTGTTCCGATGCATTCGTTGAGAGTGCCCTGCCACCAGTTGGTGAAGTCGCTGAGAGGGTATACCAAGCCGAGTCCATGCAATTTGCGGGCATTGAAGTTGATGATGGATACTTGCTGTCCCGGTTGGCAGGTAAAAGTACATGCGTTCTGGCAAGGGATGAAGATACCGTGATCTGTATAAGTCCGCACATCGGCTCCAGCACGCATATAGTCCATAAGCAGGCTGATGTTTCCCAACGTATGGTCTTCGCGTTTGCCGGTGGCGCCTACGATAGCTATCCGGCGTTTGCCTTGCGATAACAGGTAGTTGACGGCTTTGGTCTGGTCGTTCGTTTCTTGTTCGGCAATGCGGTGAAGCAGATGCCCGTACTTCTTGCGGTTCTCCTCACTGATGGAGTCGCCGTCACCTATAATAAGATTGGGGGTATGTCCGTTCCGGATGTATTCGTCTGCACCGCCGTCGCAACAGACTACGTAAGGCGCATCTGCCAATATCTGCAAAGGCAGGGGAGCGGTAGGATATTCCCCGTTTGCTAAAACCACAGCTTCCACTTTCATAGTTGATACTTGCTAAATCGGAATTTATAAATCATAAATCAGCCTCTTTTTTCATCAGCTTCTTCCATTTGAAATAGCCAAAGATAGCGATTATTGTGTAAAGGCCGTACAATGCAGCGGTAAAATCGAGTCCTTTATAGATGTACAATCCTGTACTCACAGCATCTACGCCAATCCAGGCCCACCATTGTTCCACATATTTACGTGCCAGCATCCACATGCCGACAATGCTGAGCGCGGTAGTGAAGGAGTCCAGCCAGGGGACATTGCTGTCTGTAAAGTTGATAAGCACCCAGGCAATGCCGGCAAGCGTAACGGCAAATACCGCAATAAGTGGCAACAGATACCTTGACGGCATGCAGGTTATGGGAAGCTCCTGTTGTTGGTTTTCCATATCCGGGATTTTCCTTTTCAGGATTGTCCGGCGTAAGAATGCTCCGTATTTCCACATCATCCACCCATATATGGCAGCTCCGAGGTAGTAGATGTTGATACCGAAGTCTGCATACAGCCCCGCATTGTAGTACACGAAGATATAGATAGCAGGCATTATGATGCCTGCTATCCAAAGATATATACTTGCCCGATACTCCAGCCAGAGGTAGAGAAGACCGACAAGTGTTCCGATAATTTCGAGTGTCTGCTCCATAATCAAATTTAGAAACTCAAGGAGATATGTCCTAATACATTAGTGCCGGCCTGTGCGGCATATCCGGCATAATTGTAGCGCACTTTCTGTCCGTTCTCATAATAGAAGCCGCTGCCTGCGTAGCCATTGTTCTCATACTCTTCGTTGAAGAGATTGTAGATGGTGCAGCCTACAGTTATCGATTTTGTTTTGGGCAACGTGAATGTGTACGATAGGTTCAGGTTGCTGACGAAATAGGCATCCAGAATATGGTCTTTGCAATTCAGGTTGCTCATGTACTGTTTGCTGACGTATTGCGATTGTAAAGATGCTTCAAAGCCCTTGTAGATATATCCGAAACGGTTGTTCAGCAGAAAGTCGGGAGAGAAAGCAATGTGGGTATCGCCCAGATAAGTGCTCCATGTGTCGCCGGTAGGGTCTTCGTCTTCATAAAGTGTTTCGGTAAAGTTTTCTACACGGTTGCGGCTTAGCGTGGCGTTGATGTCCCATTGGAAACCGCAAGGCAGCTTTAAACCTGCCATTAGTTCGATACCCATACGGTAGCTGTCGGGTACGTTGGCGGCTACGGCTTCACCGATTTCGTTCAGTTCACCGGTCAGCACCAGCTGATCTTTGTAGTCCATGTAGTATAGATTGGCGCCGAAAGTCAGCCAGGAATTGGCAAAGGTGTATCCCAGCTCGTAGTCGAACAGACGCTCTGCTTTGGGGTGTTCGGTAAACTTGCCGTCCGTATAGTTGTTGCGTGTCGGTTCTTTGTGGGCTACGCTGAACGAACCGTATATCCGGTTGTTGCGGTTGATTTGCCATGACAGCCCGGCTTTGGGGTTGAAGAAGTCGAACTTCTCGTGAATGGCAAGTTGTTGCAGACCGTCATTGGTAACGCTGTTCCACTTGTCGTTCTGTCCGTACATTTTATAAGAGATGTGGCGGTATTGCAAATCTGCATAGGCATTGACCCCGCTGCATAACTCATAGTTGGCTTTCAGATAGAGGTTACCGTCGTTCTTTGTGGCATTGTTGCGGTAGTAGTCTTTGTCTGGGTCGAGGTTGCCGATGTAGTTTTTCACCCACAACACTTTGCCGAAGTGGTCGCCGTCATAGCGGTTCAGTCCGCCGCCGAGGGATGTATGAAGGCGGTTGCCCTTATGATTTACGGAGAAGATGCCGCCGCCGAACCAGTTGTCCATCGCTTTTTTACGGATAAGGTCGCTTTTGCTTACGGTTTCACCGTCATGTTCGTATGGCAACAGGCCATATTCCACCAGTTTGCGTCCGCCTTTGTATTCTTGATAGTAGCCATCTCCTTTGGTGTAGTGCAAACCTACGTTTACATTCCAGGCGGAAGTGAAGCTGTGGTTGAAAAGCAATTGGTAGTTCTTTTGTACGTAGTTGTCCGTTTGGTCTTCATAGAAATGGTCGGTGCCGTTGTCGTCGGTGTACATATATCCGCAAGAGTTGTAACGGCGGCCGTATTTCTCCATTTCTTCTTTACTGGCATAATTCCAGGCATGGTAGGTACGCTCTTTGCCGCCAAATGTTATTAACTTGATAGAAGTGTTGTCGCTGTAATATCCGCCCTGCAGGTAGTAAGAATTCAGTCCGACCGATGCGCGGTCGATGTACCCGTCCGAACTGATATTGGATAGGCGGGCGTCGAAAGACCAATGGCCGTTGATAAGTCCTGTTCCTGCTTTTACCGTTTCTTTGTGTGTATTGAACGACCCGTACGAACCGTTCAGCTCGGCATACGGTTTCAGTGAGAAGTCTCCGGTCTGCATGTTGATACTGGCTCCGAAAGCTCCTGCACCGTTGGTGGAAGTTCCTGCACCACGCTGGATTTGCATGTCTTTGACGGACGATGCGAAATCCGGCAGGTTTACCCAAAATACATTGTGGCTTTCGGCATCATTGATAGGAATACCATTGGCGGTGACGTTGATGCGTGTTCCGTCCGTACCGCGTACTCTCAATGTGGTATACCCGATACCCGCTCCGGCATCACTGGTAGTGATGGCAGAGGGAGTCATACTCAACAGATACGGCAAGTCTTGTCCGAAGTTCTGTTTTTTAAGCTGTTCTTTGTTGATGTTGGTAAATGCCACCGGAGTGGTTCCTGTGGCGCGTGTAGAGATAATCTCTACTTCTTGTAAGTCTATTACCCGCAAACTGTCTTTTTCCTTTGTCTGTGCGCAGACATTCAGCGCTGCCATAAACAGGCATGCTGTCATTGCATACTTTTTCATTTGCAATTTGAATTATTAAAGATTACTACAGAAAAGGGGAACTTTTCTTCTTTTCCCTACGTCGGCACTACCCGAATCAGGTCAATGGGTATGATCTCAGCCCGTAATATTAGGGCACCCCTTAATTGAAATCAGAGGCAAAAGTATTTCTTTTGGTCGAAAGGTACAAATAATGTGAACGAAAAATGGATTTATTTGTTAATTTTGTATTCATTAATCCATTAAACTATAATCATTATGTTATCATCTTTATTAATGGCGGCGTTTGTCGCCCAGGCTTCTGAAGAGGGATTCAGCAAGCTTCAGATTTTTATGCAGCAACTGATTGATTGGGGGGTAGGAGCCGGCGGTCGTATTATAGGGGCAGTTATAATCTTTGTGGTTGGGCGTTTCCTTATTTCTTTCATTAAAAAACTTGTGTCTAAACTACTGATGAAGCGGCACATTGATGCGGGTATCCAAAGTTTCGTCAAGAGTCTGGTGAATATTCTACTGACAATTCTGTTAATTATTGCCGTTATCGGCAAGTTGGGAGTTGAAACAACTTCATTTGCAGCTTTGTTGGCATCTGCCGGTGTAGCGGTGGGTATGGCGTTATCCGGAAATTTGCAGAATTTTGCCGGCGGACTTATCGTCTTGCTGTTTCGCCCGTTTAAGGTAGGTGATTGGATTGAAAGCCAGGGTGTGTCCGGTACGGTGCGCGAGATTCAGATATTCCATACTATTCTTACTACGGCTGATAATAAGGTGATTTATATTCCTAACGGTGCTTTGAGTAGCGGTACTGTGACTAATTACAGTCGTGAGGATACCCGTCGCGTAGACTGGGTTATTGGAGTGGAATATGGCGAGAATTACGATAAGGTGGAAAGTACCGTACGCCGTATACTTGCTGCCGACAGTCGTATTCTGAATGCTCCGGCGCCTTTTGTCGCCCTTCATGCTTTGGATGCCAGCAGTGTAAATATTGTTATCCGTGTTTGGGTGAAGAGCAGCGATTATTGGGGAGTTTATTTTGATATGAACAAGACTATTTATACTGTATTCAACGAAGAAGGAATCGGTTTCCCGTTCCCGCAACTGACAGTGCATCAGGCAAAGGATTGATAGGAAAGTCGAATGTTGAAAGAATATTGAGGTCAAAATACATCTGATGATTTCTTTTAGGCACGGAATTACACGGATTTCACGGAAAAAGAATGAAGAAAAATCTGTGTTTTCCGTGTAATCCCGTGCTCGGAAAGAAACAAATAATAGGCGAATTTTAGTTTGGATATAGCCTCACTGATATGTATACATTGTTTTACATTTCGTACACTCCGAGTTCTTCTTCTACTTCTTCACAAATATTTTGCTCAAGATTAAGCAAACGGTTTATTTCCCTTCGTTTGTTCAAGTCAGTGAAATAACTCTCTACTACTGCATACAGATTAAATCCCGTTGTGGAACCTGCTGCCAGTTCCAATGACTCAACCAACTGCTCTACCGCCCGATGAATGCGTTTCTTATCAATGAAATGCAATTCATTACTATGAATCAAGTTCTTTTCCATAATGGTCGTTTCTTTAAGTTTGTACAGTTATAACGCTCTGTTAGGTAAGTTAGTTCATGCGGAATGCTGTGTGTGAGAATTTGCAATGTCACTTTTATTTTTATATTTGCAGGAAAATACAAATTAAAGCGATGGGGATTCTGTTTATTAAAATATTACGCATTTTTGTGGTCTTGGCTGTATTGT
The DNA here is from genome assembly GCF_025147325.1 of Bacteroides stercoris ATCC 43183. Lineage (NCBI taxonomy): Bacteria > Pseudomonadati > Bacteroidota > Bacteroidia > Bacteroidales > Bacteroidaceae > Bacteroides > Bacteroides stercoris. The sequence goes on along the minus strand of NZ_CP102262.1, from coordinate 314,046 downwards.
TCTCGGGCACTATGGGATATGTGATTTCTGAGAAAACATTGGCAGCCTGGTGGATACCTGTTGGCGTAGCATTGGCGGCAGGTATGTTGACTCTTCCTCTCTATCGGAAGTGGATATGGCTGACGACCGTAGAGAACAGGATTGTGAATGTACTGTGTCATTTGGTATGCGTGGGTTCTTTCTGTTATGTATTGTTTCTTTCAGGCAACAATTTGTTGGCTGACGCTGACGAGTATGAGGTAACTGTAACCGTACTCGATAAACGTATGGAGCAACATGAAAAACGGCGCAAGGTAGGAAAGCATCGTTATGTATCCGATGGTATGCGCTATGAATATTATCTCGAAGTAGCTTTTGATAATGGTACGGTAAAAACATTGCATGTTTCTCGTGCCGTTTATAGGAATGCACAGAAAGGGCAGCCGAAAGCCTTGTCTTTAAGTCAGGGCGGATTGGGGCTTCCGGTTATAAAGCAAGGTATATAGTGGCAGATAAAGTTTTGTTAGTGACTTTAGGAGTGTATTGAATTATTTCAATATTGGTTTCTGCCACATTATCAAGTTGAAAGAGCATAAAGTAATTCTGTCAGTATGTTCTTATCTAAAATAATAAATAGTTTTCCTTTATTCAGGTAACTTATAGCTCGGTTTCATTGTACAAAAAGAATCCCAGGAAGCTGAAAATGTAATACAACAGGTGGTCTGTAAGGTTAGTAACACGTAGATTAAAAAGTGTGAAAAGAAAAAAGGGGGTATAAGGCGGAATTTTTTGTCAATGGGAATACACGCAAACAATCGTTGGAAGAAAGTGTAATATGCTGTTCAAAAAAAGGATGATTGGTTTGCAGTACAAAAACAATGAACAGAAATATTCTTAAGTATAATATTTACTTTTTCTGTTTGTATTTCTTTACCCTTGCATGTGTCCGTATTGTTTTCTTCCTGTGCCGTTAGTCCTGTTAGCCTTTTTCTTGTGTCCGACACCCGGGTGTCGTGCATACCGAGACCCGGGTGTCAGACATGCCAAGACCCGGATGTCAGACATGTCAAGATCCGGGTGTCATGCAATGCCCTTCCGTATCTCCGTGTTTTCTTTCAGCCTTCCGTTGCTTCTTTCCGCGCGCATGCGCATATATTATAATGTGTCCCTTTTGCCTGGCTTTCCATCCTCCTTAAAAAATATGTTCTTCAACACATTTGTCAATCAGCGTTTTATAAAAATGTTCAAGAGAAACGCGAAAAAATCCCCTGATATATTTGGTGTGTATGTTATAAAGTCCTACTTTTGCACCCGCTTTCGAGAACGGGAGCAGCGATGTTTTGACATTCTGACAGGAACGGTGTAGGAACTCTTACATATTTCTTCTGTTTGGGGCTTGTTTCTTTCTGAAATTCCCTTTTGAAAAAGCAGAATGAAAAAAAACTTCCGAAAACATTTGGAAGATATGAAATAAAGTTCTTACCTTTGCACCCGCTTTCAAAAAGTAAGCAGCGTTGGTTGACACGCTTTTTCTTGAATCCGGGCCGGTAAAACGAATCTTTTCCTTGTTCTCCCTTTCGCAAGAGAGATGACGGGAAAAAGGAAAGATGAAAAAAACTTCCGAAAATATTTGGAAGATATACTTAAAAGTTTTTACCTTTGCATCCGCTTTCCTGAAAAGAAAGCCGACATAAAAGAAGCGATCTTTGAAGAGATTTACATAAACAATACAAGTAGTACAAGAGCAAGACTTGTTTCTTAAAAAGAAACGGTCTTGGGTAAAATAAAAAGAACCGTCATTACTTAGTAAAATAGGTAATAGATACTTTTTAAATTCGAGCGTCCTGAACAGAGCAACAACCATTCCTATATGGAATGATTAACAATACTTTTACAATGAAGAGTTTGATCCTGGCTCAGGATGAACGCTAGCTACAGGCTTAACACATGCAAGTCGAGGGGCAGCATCATCAAAGCTTGCTTTGATGGATGGCGACCGGCGCACGGGTGAGTAACACGTATCCAACCTGCCGACAACACTGGGATAGCCTTTCGAAAGAAAGATTAATACCGGATGGCATAGTTTTCCCGCATGGGTTGACTATTAAAGAATTTCGGTTGTCGATGGGGATGCGTTCCATTAGGCAGTTGGCGGGGTAACGGCCCACCAAACCTACGATGGATAGGGGTTCTGAGAGGAAGGTCCCCCACATTGGAACTGAGACACGGTCCAAACTCCTACGGGAGGCAGCAGTGAGGAATATTGGTCAATGGACGAGAGTCTGAACCAGCCAAGTAGCGTGAAGGATGACTGCCCTATGGGTTGTAAACTTCTTTTATACGGGAATAAAGTGAGCCACGTGTGGCTTTTTGTATGTACCGTATGAATAAGGATCGGCTAACTCCGTGCCAGCAGCCGCGGTAATACGGAGGATCCGAGCGTTATCCGGATTTATTGGGTTTAAAGGGAGCGTAGGCGGGTTGTTAAGTCAGTTGTGAAAGTTTGCGGCTCAACCGTAAAATTGCAGTTGATACTGGCGACCTTGAGTGCAACAGAGGTAGGCGGAATTCGTGGTGTAGCGGTGAAATGCTTAGATATCACGAAGAACTCCGATTGCGAAGGCAGCTTACTGGATTGTAACTGACGCTGATGCTCGAAAGTGTGGGTATCAAACAGGATTAGATACCCTGGTAGTCCACACAGTAAACGATGAATACTCGCTGTTGGCGATATACAGTCAGCGGCCAAGCGAAAGCATTAAGTATTCCACCTGGGGAGTACGCCGGCAACGGTGAAACTCAAAGGAATTGACGGGGGCCCGCACAAGCGGAGGAACATGTGGTTTAATTCGATGATACGCGAGGAACCTTACCCGGGCTTAAATTGCAACTGACTGAATCGGAAACGGTTCTTTCTTCGGACAGTTGTGAAGGTGCTGCATGGTTGTCGTCAGCTCGTGCCGTGAGGTGTCGGCTTAAGTGCCATAACGAGCGCAACCCTTACGGGTAGTTACCATCAGGTTATGCTGGGGACTCTACCCGGACTGCCGTCGTAAGATGTGAGGAAGGTGGGGATGACGTCAAATCAGCACGGCCCTTACGTCCGGGGCTACACACGTGTTACAATGGGGGGTACAGAAGGCAGCTACACGGCGACGTGGTGCTAATCCCGAAAGCCTCTCTCAGTTCGGATTGGAGTCTGCAACCCGACTCCATGAAGCTGGATTCGCTAGTAATCGCGCATCAGCCACGGCGCGGTGAATACGTTCCCGGGCCTTGTACACACCGCCCGTCAAGCCATGAAAGCCGGGGGTACCTGAAGTACGTAACCGCGAGGAGCGTCCTAGGGTAAAACTGGTGATTGGGGCTAAGTCGTAACAAGGTAGCCGTACCGGAAGGTGCGGCTGGAACACCTCCTTTCTGGAGCGACGCTCAGAAAAAGACGAAAAGTAGGTTCTAAAGAGATTACCTCCATAAGAACCTCTTGTACTGCGAAGATTGTTTATTAATAATATAAAGAGAAAGTAGAAGCCGAGCCTTCGGGCTAGGGTTTGACTGACAGTCCTATAGCTCAGTTGGTTAGAGCGCTACACTGATAATGTAGAGGTCGGCAGTTCAACTCTGCCTGGGACTACGACATAGTCTTGGTGAGAGACACAGACGATTCTTAATTACTAATTCTAATTACTAATTACCAATCACTGACCGTCTATTACTAACCACTATCTCGGGGGATTAGCTCAGCTGGCTAGAGCACCTGCTTTGCACGCAGGGGGTCAACGGTTCGAATCCGTTATTCTCCACTCTTGAGATTCCGTTAAATCGGAATATTCTCAAACGATCTTTGACATGATGTAACAGAAAAAAGTAAAGTTAAAGCTGAAAGTATATATCGACCATACGTTGTCGGTAAGACTAAAAGTAAGCAAGGGCGCATGGCGGATGCCTTGGCTCTCGGAGGCGATGAAGGACGTGATAAGCTGCGATAAGCTTCGGGTAGGTGCAAATAACCTTTGATCCGGAGATTTCCGAATGGGACAACCCGATTGGTTGAAGACCAATCATCCAACCAAGTTGGAGGCTAACGCAGGGAACTGAAACATCTTAGTACCTGCAGGAAAAGAAAATAAATAATGATTCCCCTAGTAGTGGCGAGCGAACGGGGACCAGCCCAAACCACCTATGTTACGGCATATGTGGGGTTGTAGGACCACGTTGTGGCAAGAAAACTGGTGAGTAGAATGTTCTGGAAAGTTCAACCATAGAGCATGATAGTTGCGTATACGAAGCCAGTCGAAGCCTAGTGGTATCCTGAGTAGCGCGGAGCACGAGGAATTCTGCGTGAATCAGCCGGGACCATCCGGTAAGGCTAAATACTCCCGAGAGACCGATAGTGAACCAGTACTGTGAAGGAAAGGTGAAAAGCACTTCGAACAGAAGAGTGAAATAGTTCCTGAAACCATGCGCCTACAAGCGGTCGGAGCTCTTACGAGTGACGGCGTGCCTTTTGCATAATGAACCTACGAGTTACTTTTTCCGGCAAGGTTAAGGGTCTTGAGACCTGCAGCCGAAGCGAAAGCGAGTCTTAACAGGGCGTTCAGTCGGAAGGAGTAGACGCGAAACCAAGTGATCTACCCTTGGGCAGGTTGAAGGATGGGTAACACCATCTGGAGGACCGAACCAATAAGCGTTGAAAAGCTTCTGGATGACCTGAGGGTGGGGGTGAAAGGCTAATCAAACTTGGAGATAGCTCGTACTCCCCGAAATGCATTTAGGTGCAGCCTTGACTTATACTGGCATGAGGTAGAGCGACTGATAAGATGCGAGGGCTTCACCGCCTATCAAGTCTTGACAAACTCCGAATGCGTGTCAGTTCTATGTCAGGAGTGAGGGCATGGGTGCTAAGGTCCATGTCCTAAAGGAGAACAATCCGGACCAACAGCTAAGGTCCCTAAATGAATACTAAGTTGAACTAACGAAGTCAGATTGCTAAGACAGCTAGGATGTTGGCTTGGAAGCAGCCATTCATTTAAAGAGTGCGTAACAGCTCACTAGTCGAGGAGTTTGGCGTGGATAATAATCGGGCATCAAGTATTCTACCGAAGCTTTGGGATGTGTAAACATCGGTAGGGGAGCATTCCACTCAGCGTTGAAGGTGAGGCGTGAGCCTTGCTGGAGCGTGTGGAAAAGCAAATGTAGGTATAAGTAACGATAAAGGGGGTGAGAAACCCCCTCGCCGAAAGACTAAGGTTTCCTGATCAACGCTAATCGGATCAGGGTTAGTCGGGTCCTAAGGCTCAGCCGAACGGCGAGGCCGATGGCAGAACCGGTTAATATTCCGGTACTACCTCAAGGAGTGACGTGGAGACGGAGCAGTGACAGTGCCGCGGACTGACGGAATAGTCCGTTAAAGGGTGTAGATGTTGATTCCTGCAGGCAAATCCGCAGGAAGAGTCGAACCTGATAGTATGGAGCGTCCTTCGGGACAATCCAATAGTGCATGTAAGCATACTCCCGAGAAAATCCGCTAAACTTAATCCTTGTGGTACCCGTACCGCAAACGGACACACGTAGTCGGGTTGAATATACTAAGGCGCTTGAGTGATTCACGGTTAAGGAACTAGGCAAACTGACCCTGTAACTTCGGGATAAAGGGTCCTCAGGGTGACTTGAGGCGCAGAGAATCGGTCCAGGCAACTGTTTAACAAAAACACAGGGCTGTGCAAAATAGAAATATGAAGTATACAGCCTGACACCTGCCCGGTGCTGGAAGGTTAAGAGGAGATGTCATCGCAAGAGAAGCATTGAATTGAAGCCCCAGTAAACGGCGGCCGTAACTATAACGGTCCTAAGGTAGCGAAATTCCTTGTCGGGTAAGTTCCGACCTGCACGAATGGTGTAATGATCTGGACGCTGTCTCAACCGTGAGCTCAGTGAAATTGTAGTATCGGTGAAGATGCCGATTACCCGCGATGGGACGAAAAGACCCCGTGAACCTTTACTATAGCTTAACATTGAATTTGGGTAATTGATGTGTAGGATAGGCCGGAGGCTTCGAAGCAGGTACGCCAGTATTTGTGGAGCCGCTGTTGAAATACGGCCCTTTGATTATTTGAGTTCTAACCCGCGGTTGCGGGGACACTGTTTGGTGGGTAGTTTGACTGGGGTGGTCGCCTCCAAAAGCGTAACGGAGGCTTCTAAAGGTGCCCTCACGACGATTGGTAACCGTCGGCAGAGTGTAATGGCATAAGGGCGCTTGACTGGGAGACTAACAAGTCGATCAGGTAGGAAACTAGAGCATAGTGATCCGGTGTTTCTGTATGGAAAGGACATCGCTCAAAGGATAAAAGGTACTCCGGGGATAACAGGCTGATCCCTCCCAAGAGCTCATATCGACGGAGGGGTTTGGCACCTCGATGTCGGCTCGTCACATCCTGGGGCTGGAGAAGGTCCCAAGGGTTGGGCTGTTCGCCCATTAAAGTGGCACGCGAGCTGGGTTCAGAACGTCGTGAGACAGTTCGGTCTCTATCTATCGTGGGCGTATGAAATTTGCGTGGCTCTGACACTAGTACGAGAGGACCGTGTTGGACTGACCTCTGGTTTACCGGTTGTGCCGCCAGGTGCATTGCCGGGTATCTAAGTCGGGATTGGATAAGTGCTGAAAGCATCTAAGTACGAAGCCAGCCACAAGATTAGATTTCTTAGGGTCGTCACAGACGATGACGTTGATAGGATGCAGGTGTACAGGCAGCGATGTCATAGCCGAGCATTACTAATTGCCCGTTCACTTTTGGTTTTTCCGTGTATGGGTGGTATATACGTTCAGTTTACCGGTTTCATTACCGGTTGCTCTTTACTTTTTACATCATGTCTGCCTTATTCAGGTGACTATAGCACTGAGGTTCCACCTCTTCCCATTCCGAACAGAGAAGTTAAGCTCAGTCACGCCGATGGTACTGCGTAACAGTGGGAGAGTAGGTAGTCGCCATTTTTTTAGAGAGAGAAGCCCCTGTATCGGAAGATGCAGGGGCTTTCTTGTTTTCGGGCTATTTTGTCTGCCTTGCCTTATACTTGCCTTGTTTTGCTTGCTTTCTTGGGGTCAGCAGATTTTTAGTGGGGATTATTCTTATACTTGTGAAGTATTTCTCTTTCTTTGCTTTTAGGATATTATATCGTATCACTCATACCCATATTACATCATATATCTGGCAAGCATCTCCTCTTATGTCTTTCTGTTCTTATCTCTGAAAGAATGCTATGCATCCGTTTATTTGCCCCTTTCATCTCTCTTTATGGTAACTTTTGATTATGAAATCCGTTGAAAATAAGAATTTTAAGATTAGTGTCAATAGATGTATATTTGCATCTTGCACTAAAATATATGAAATTAGCAAGATTGGACAATCATATATTTGTATAAACTCTATATATTTACAAATTATATAGTTATAGATGAAAAGTAGCATTGAAAATATATACAAGCTGAAAGTTAATCAAATAATTGATTACATAAAGTTTAATTTGCATCAGCCATTGCAATTGAATGTAATAGCCGATATAGTAAATGTGTCTCAACGGCAACTGCTTTGTATGATGAGCTCTGTTCTGAATGAACCATTATACCCTTATGTGGCAAGGCAACATGTAGAACGGTCTGTACTATATATGCAAACTGAAGACATGAGTTTACAGAATTTGATTGGGTTAGTCGGTTACGATAACCCGTAATTGTTCTCCAAAGCATTTAAGAAATAATTTGGTATTTCTCCCAAAACATATATCAGTAGATTAAGGATGTGATTAAAAGAGTGCGAACATAATAGAAAGGAGTGTGAATTGCATGCTGAACTCCAAAGTTTCGAAGGACTATATTTAGTGTATATGCGTATATGGGGCAAATATGGAGGGACAGAATTTTATACAACAGCCTGGAGTACATTTTGAGGAATACATCAATTATTCAAAAGAGAATAAAGAATAGAATATCACAAAAATATGCATATACCGATAAAATAAACTAAGTCATGGAAAATAGCTTATCTAAATACATCATTCTAACAGAAGAAAACATGGCCAAAGAGCATATCTGCTGTGCATTCTCTGATAAAAAATGCACAGCAGGTTATGAGTTGAAAAAAGAATGGCTAACGAAGGAATTTGCAAATGGTTATGTTTTCAGACGGCTTGACGCACGAGCCAAAGTCTTTATAGAATACGTTCCTGCTGAGTATGCATGGCTTCCGGTTACTGCTCCCAATTATTTAATGGTGAATTGTTTTTGGGTTTCAGGCCAGTATAAAGGGCAAGGGCATGGATATAACTTGCTTCAGTTTGTGATTGAAGATGCAAAAAAGCAACAGAAGGATGGATTGGTTACTGTTGTAGGTACAAAAAAGAATCATTTTATGAGTGATACGAAATGGTTACTGCAACATGGCTTTGAGGAAGTAGAAAAACTTCCAAATGGATTTTCATTGTTAGTAATGAATTTTCATGAGAATAGTGCAGTTCCGTATTTTAATGATTGCGTTAAAAGTGGAGAATGTCCCGACAAACAGGGAATGGTGGCTTATTATTCCAATCGTTGCCCATATACGGATTATTATGTAGATGGTATGTTGCGTGTTCTTGCTCAAGAAAAAAATATTCCCTTAAAAGTGATTAAATTAGAAACAAGAGAGCAAGCACAAAACTCTCCTACACCAGCTACTATCTTTTCTCTTTTTTGTAATGGGAAATTTGTAACAACGGATTTAAGTGTATGTACAGAAACTAAATTTGTTAAGCTGATAAATTTGTAAATGAAAGAGTTTATTGGTGGTATTTCAATCTCCATCAGAGCGAGGTATACCATTTTCTTCACAGCATCATTCGACGGGAATGAACGCTTTGATTTAGTGTACTTTCTGATTTTTCCATTCAGATTTTCTATGAGGTTTGTGGTGTAGATTATTTTCCTGATTTCCAATGGAAACTGGAAGAAAACAGTCAGGTCATCTCAGTTATTCCTCCATGAAAGGATGGCATAAGGGTACTTCCCTTCCCATTTCTTTTCCAAATTATTCAGTTCTACGGCAGCAGCCTCCTTGTTCGGCGCGTTATAGATGTTCTTCATATCGGCTGTAAACTCTTTCTTGTCCTTGTAAACGACATATTTGCAGGAGTTCCGTGAAATTCTTCATGTTTAGACTGGCTAGGCTATACGCTTAAAAGAAAGCTTGCCAACCGGGAAAATCCGCTGACCCCAAGTTTTCAAACTGAACCGATTATTGCTTCTTTTTGCGGTAAAATGCAGTGTCGGAAAAAAATAAACGAAGGTGTGTCGTAATGCACGATGCACCTTCTTTCTTGTTTATCACTATATAAATCGGTTTATTTTCTTCAAGCTGCGATAATTCGAAGATTTCTTTGATTTATGTGTCTCCAGCATCTAAATAAAGCGACAGTAAGCTCATAAAACCATCCAATCAGCCTGTTCATACCTTCTTTTGTCAGTTTTGCACACATCTTTTTTATATTGAAGGCAATGGCTAGGAAGGCAAAGTCCATGAAGACCTTGTCCTTTTCAAAATGTCGGAAACGTTTGTAGTTCATATTGTTTTTAATTTGTCCGAACACGGCTTCCGGTTCTATGCATCTCTGCCCTCTGTGTTTCAGTCCTTTCTCAGAGCAGAGCAGTTCTTTGGCTCTCCGCTTGTATTGTCTAAGCCTATGATTCAGTTCTATCGTCCTGTTTCCTTTTGCTTTAAAATAGCGGCATCGCAGGGGACAGCCTTCACACCTGACAGCTCTGTACCGTGCATTTTCGCTGACATATCCGGATGCGGTTTTCACATTCCTGGTGCCTATCCTCCGCATCCTTTGCCCCATAGGGCAGATGCAGAAGTCATGTTCTTCATTGTAGTAGAAGTTTTCGGCCTTGAACGGGGCCGGTTTGAATCTCGGCCGCTGCTCCATGTGGAAATAGTTGTACTTTACGTAGGCTTCCATGCCGTTTTCGGACATGAAGCGGTAATTCTCTTCGGAGCCATAGCCGGAATCAGCAACCACCGTATGGGCCATCCGTTCATACCTGTTTGAAAAAGATTGCAGGAAAGGAATCAGGGTCAGTGTATCCGTAGGGTTCGGGAAGAGTGCAAAATCGGTGATGAACTGATTTTCGGTGCCGATTTGAAGGTTGTAACCGGGCTTCGTCTGTCCGTTGCGCATGGCATCCTCCTTCATTCTCATAAAAGTAGCGTCCTTGTCCGTCTTGGAATAGGAATTCCTCTCTTGCAGTGTTTCCAGATGGCAGTCGTATTCCTGCAGTTTGTCCCTGTGTTCTTCCAGTTCCTTCAGCTGTTTGCGTTTCTTTTTCAGTTCAGTCTTTTCCTCTTTCGCGGATGGCTCGGAAACCTGTTCCAGTGCATGACGCAATTCTCCTGCCATTTCAGTCAGCATGGCCGGAGTGAACTCAACCTCCTCATTGTTCTCTGATGACTTCTCCTGGGCAATGACATCGTCTATCTGTCCTAACAGGACATGTATCTTCTTCATCAGGCGTTCACGGTTCCGCTCAACCGTTTTTCGCCAGACGAAAGTGTACTTGTTGGCTTTGGATTCGATCTTTGTCCCGTCAATGTATTCCACATTCAGGCTGATGAAGCCTTTGGAAGAGAGAATAAGTACGGTTTGCGTAAACACCTCGTTGATTTCCTTCTTCACCCGGTTGCGGAAACGGTTGATGGTAATGAAATCCGGTTTCTCATATCCGGCCAGCCAGATATAATGGATGTCACGGTGAAGAAGCTTTTCAATTTTCCGGCAGGAGTAGATGTTGTTCATATAGGCATACAGAATGACCTTGAGCATCATCTTGGGGTGGTAAGGGCTGCGGCCGCATTCCTTATACAGCTTTCTGAAACTTTCAAGATTCAAGCCCTCAACCAGGGCGTCAACCATGCGCACCGGATCGTTTTCTGCAATATCCTCATCAATTCTTTGAGGAAAAAGAACGGTTTGGTTGGGAATGTAAGGACGAAAATGTATCTTTGTCATAGTGAAATTCTTATGCCTAAAGATACAGAATCTTTAGGTAATAACAAAGCCCCAGCTTGTGAAAGTCGGGGCTTTGTGCGTAAAAGTCGGAGATTTTTAGAAATAGTTGCATAATGGCGACACACCGCTTAAATTCAGCGAATTAATGGGATTGTATTTCACTTCCATTTGAAAAACGACGCTACAAAAAGCACATTTGAGCATGAGTTACGTTACCTAATCGTTACCTTGTCCAAGTCTATAAAATAGACAATATAAGCGGTTATTTTTCAATTGTTTGCATTATTCTTCATAGCTTAAAACAACTCGATAAATAGTAATTTTGTAACAAAAATAATCGAGTTATGAGGAGTACCTTTCGAGTTCTGTTCTACACCAAGAACCAGGCCATAAAAAATGGCCGTGTCCCTGTCATGGGGCGTATTACCGTCAACGGAACGACGGCGAGTTTCAGCTGCAAGCGTGATGTTCCCATTGCCCTTTGGGATGCCAAAGGCAACTGTGCCAAAGGCAAATCCGAGGAGGCAAGACGGCTGAACCGGGAGCTGGAGAACATCAAGGCACAGATCGGCAAGCACTATCAATATCTCTCGGACCACGATTCGTACCTGACAGCCAAGAAGGTCTATGACCGCTATAACGGCTTTGGCGAGGAGATCCATTCGTTGATGGAGATCTTCAATATCCAGATCCGGGATTACAAACGGCAGATCGGCAAGACGAAAGCCCAAAGCACCTACCGAGGGTTGGTGGACGAGTACAAGTGTCTGTCCTGTTACCTGAAGGACAAGTTGGGTACGGAGGATATCCCCCTGATGTCGCTGGACATGGATTTCATCAAGAACTATTACAGCTGGATGCTTTCCGTGCGCGGGCTGGCCAAGTCAACGGCCTTCGAGCGCGTCAACACACTGAAATGGCTGATGTATCTGGCAATGGACGAGGGATGGATCCACAAGCACCCGTTCAAGAAGTTCGTGTGCAAGCCGGAATACAAGAAACGTCCTTTCCTCTCGGAGGAGGACCTGCAACGCGTTATCAGCGTCAAGCTGAGCTACAGGCGGCAGCAGGCCATCCGGGACATGTTTGTTTTCATGTGCTTCAGCGGTCTGGCCCATGCCGACCTGAAGGAACTTTCTTACCGGAATGTCCACACGGATTCGGACGGGAACACCTGGCTGGTTGGAAACCGTGTGAAGACCAAGGCACCCTATGTTGTCAAGCTGATCCCGATAGTCGTCGAGCTGATCGAGAAATACAGGGGGGTGAACGAATTCAAGGTTTCTCCGGACAGGGTGTTCCCTGTGGGGGAAATAGGGAGTATGGAGGACAGTCTGAAACGTATCGGCGAGAAGGCCGGCTGCAGTGTCCGCGTCAGCCCGCATGTCGGACGTCATACCTTTGCGACCCTGGCCCTGAGCAAGGGCATGCCGCTTGAAACCCTGCAGAAAGTCCTCGGGCACAAGACCATCATCTCCACGCAGGTCTACGCCGAGCTGATCAATCCAAAAATCGGTGAGGACACGGACAGGATGCGTGAGAAGATCGGCGGAATGTTCCGCCTGGCCAACTAAGAAGAAGGGATGCTTATCCGACAGATGGAAAAAAACGCAAAGATAGCCGTCCATATTTTGGGGCGGCTATCTTTTTATAGGTTATACGCTATCGCGGGCGATTGTACCCGGCGAGTCCGGATAAGCATCCCTTCTTCTTTTTCTTTACGGACGGTTATCCGGCGTATTGCCTGTAGTTCCGGTAGTTTTTCCGCAAGGTCTCGTACAGCGGGTATGAATGGATGTTTGTTCATATTACGTTACTTTTTAAGATGTTATTTCTCTGACTGTTCTTTCCTTCATATATTCATCACACAGTGGCAGCAGGACATCTGCCTGTACACACCCTAATTCGCTATTTTTTATCCTGTTCTCGTAGGCTCCACGTTTGTCTTCTATTCTTTTATGTGCCAGCCTACGCCCATATGTTGCATGGGTCATCAATTGAAAGAAACTCTCAAAGGAACATCAGTCCATCTTTTATGATCATGAAAATGCAAATAGATAGAATCTCCCTCGAAGAAATTATCAATAATATATTTAAAATGGTTATTGAATTCTTTTAAAGAAACATGAATGGTATCTTTCTTTTCACGAATCATTTTTTTGTAATATACAGACACAAATTCTTTTATTGTATCATTTTTGTCAATAACATATTTTATTTTTCCGTCAAACTTTCTATAAGAATAAGTCAGATATCTATCTTTATCACCCACCCGTAGATAGCATCCCGCTGTTCCAGGACATATATTTTCATTTTTGGCAAAATAAGAGTTTTCGCCATAATAAATCTCTTTTTTACCATTTTTCTTAAATTCAAATGCTATAGGATATAATAAGCTATGAATAGCCGTTCTGTCTTTTCTTATTCTCAATATCACAGGACTATCGTTTTGTACTTGTCTTACAGAAACGATATTTTCATGGGAGCTGCATTCCACCACAAAAACAGTAAAAAAAATAAATATAATAGACTTCATATTAAATACTTTTTAGTAATATATCAAATAAAATTTGCATCATTGATGCTTCAATAATCACAGGTAGTATAAATCAAGTATACACATAAAACTCTCAGTTTTTGTATAATCCATAGACATCAAAACAAGATAATAAAAAATATACCGATCCTCTTTCTTGAAATTTTTAAGTTTGGTATAATCATAAGAATCCAAAACCCTATGTTCTGCTATCCGGTCTCCTCTATGCCGGTGAAAAAAGAGGAGATCATTCTCTTTCATAAACTCCTTCTTTACATTTGTCATCCTTCCCAATGGCACGCCACCAACCAGAATATCGCCCTTAAAGTAAGTCTTGGGATTGTCTTCTTTCATGCTTTTTACAAAATCTCGCAAGTTATCACTATTTGCAAGTTCCAGTGCTTTACCGATTGTCAAATTCCATCGAATATCCACCATCATCACTGTTTGAATACTATCCCTCAATTGGGTGTTTATTATTACTTCCCAGTCATCCCAGTAGTAATCTGTAGATTCACCCCAAAAATGCTTGTTTTCATTCATACGTGTATAAGGTTCACCGAATATTTCCGTCACCTCTTCAATACTCATTCCCAGCCAAAACTCTTTGCCGTTATACGATAATTTTATCGCCGTCGAAAATAAACAGATGCTCGGTGTTTACACCCATTTCTTCCAGTTCCGAGCGGCTGTAGCGGGTGCCATACAGACCGTCCGTTCTTTCACCACAGGCTGTTAGCGTGAAGAACAATACTATAAGATAGACTGAGAGGTTGATTCGTGTTTTCATGATAACTATGTTTTAATCAAGGTGGTTTATGTACTTTTCATATTCAGGACCTTCGTACGGTGGGTCACCAAAACCTCGTGAGTTAATGGCAATATCAAAGTTTTCAATATCATTACCGTCTTCAGACTTCCTGATTCTATAGGTATAATATTCTTCTCTGCGGTGTATAGGTGCTTTGGTGTAGTCCCAGTCATGCAGATGACAATAGTAAAGCAGAGGGAACGGATTGTTATTGAATTTCAGATTTGTTTTTTTCAGAAAATCATCAATGTGCATACCTCTGCCCAAAACTGCTCCACCGACAATCATTTTACCCGTAAAATACTGACGAGGGCAACGGTTCTTTAGCCATTTTAGGTTTTCTTCGGATAGAAAATCATCTAATTCTATATTCCAGTCAATCAGTATTCCGTCTACAGGAGCACTGTCTTTTCCGCTTTCATCGTGTGATGTCATGGTAAGTCCGATGGAATCCCATATAAATATTCCAGGTTCCGCAAGACGTTCGTAATGTCCGAATATCTCACACAGTTCTCCTATTGTCATTCCCGGCATGAACGGCTTGCCGTTGTAGGTCATTGTCGTATCTGTAAATACAAACAGGTGCTTCCTGTTCACCCCCTCTTTTTCGTAGTCTATAGGCGGTTCTTCCGGCAGATGTTCTTCCAAAAACCTGTCTGTTTTTTTCATCAGTGTATCTACTTTGCCCAAAATGTTATCTATGCTTCCCATCGCCTTTTGGTGGTTGTAGCTGCACCCTGTACAGGAGCTGAATGCAGACAGCCAAAGCAGCCCGAAACATAGGGCAACGGCTGCCGGAGCGGGGAGGAATGGATGCTTGTTCATATTAGTTGGATTTAGAATTTTGTATATATTCCCGCAAAGCCTATTGTTTGTCATCTCGGCATTTGGTAACCTACCATGTATTCCGCTCCACAGAAGCGGCATTGGTGGCGTGCCTCACGCAGACTTTCGCCCGAGCTATTGACCGGCTTTACCATGTGATAGTTTTCTGTGCGGTGCAGAGTGAGGTGGTGACATTCGGGACAAAGCTCGTAGCCTTCTTTGGTGAGAGGTACGCGCAGCTTGAACCTTTTGCCACAGTCCGGACACTCAACAACGAGGATATAGGCAGTCTTCAGTTTGAGTTCGAGCCGCTCGCCATCGGTGAACAGGGGCAGATTCTCTTCTCCAACAGGCAGGGGCAGGGAGTGTACTTTCCTTCCCATACAGTTGGGGCAGGGATAGTGGCGGCGAAGCAGTCTGATTTTCTGTAAACGATGATAGTGTATTGCCGCCAATATGGCGGGCCATACGGGGAAGAGCCACAGCATGGCCACTAATGTGCGTACCGTAAACGGACGACGGGTAGCAAGTAGTTCGAGGGCGGCTTCCGGAGTATCGGATTTGAGACATAGTTTGCGACGCATTACTCCAAAGGTAGCAAGGTTTATCAATAAAAGTGTAATCCGTCCTGTCCGTGAATCGAAGATGGAAAGGTAAACGGGTATCGCAGTCTCTTCCAGCCACGATTTCTGTGGAAGGATAATTCCTTCCCGATGTTCCGGTGCCGTTGTAGAAGAATGGGATACACCTGCCATCAACAGAAACAGAAGTACGCCCGCTATCCGGCGGTAAGAGCGTCGGGGGTTATCTTCCCGATAACGGCTCGTCTTGCTGCTGTTTACCTTCAGCAGCAGGAGCAGTAATGCCGAAAAGACCGCTATGGCGATGAGGGCGAACAAGGCGAGCAGCACGAACCCTGCCGGGTCGTAGGTACAACCTATGCCCGTAACCGACATATCACCGAGAAGGAGAAAGATGCCTGCCACTACCGACACTTGCAGGGCAAAGCAGGGCAGTACGATTGCATAGAGAAAAAACTCTGGCAGATGGGCGTTTTTTACGAAACGCCAACACCGTTTCCACAGACTTGAACGGGCGGAGGGAATATCTGTATTCTGTTTCATGATTTTTGCTGTGAAGTTAATGTCAGTAAGTATAGCAAATATCGCCTTTTGCCACGCTCTGTGTGCGGACAAAGCGGTCGTACCATTCGCCGTCGAATACAAAGAAATAGCCTTCGGTACGGTTTCTGCGCTTGTCTTCACGTATTTCGACAGTGTTGTCTTCTTCATGATAGACTCTTTCGAGCTTCAATTCATTGTGCTCGTCAGTTTCGTGTATGGCAAATGTCAGCGTCCGGTCTTTCAGCTTCCATTTATAAAGGCGGCAGGGGAACCACTCTCCGTCTCCCTGCTCAGGCTCTCCGTAACGCTTGGTGAGAAGGGTGATGAAACGGTCGCAGTCTTCCTTTGTGATGTTGCGATTACAGCCGCCGGCCGCGGCGATGCGTCGTCCGTCGAGCGTAACGGCAAAATTGGCTGTGCTGAACGTATGTCCGCCCATGCTAAGAAGTTCGTCGGCATCGCAGGAACCCATCTGGCTATAAGTAATCCAAAAGGGATTATCATAAAAGTCTATGCAGGTTTCTTTTTGATATAGATATCCGTCCTCTCCGTCCTCGGTGCTGGGGGTGGGTATCCGATACCAATTCTCTCCCCACTCGGTGCTTATATAGCGGTCGGGAAAAATGTCCGTAATGGGGGTAGAGAAATCGAAATCGTCGAGTTCGATTGTCTTTTCACCCAAAGGGCCGGGGCGTTGGGCGCAGCCACCCAAACATGATGTACTGATAAATCCCATAATGATAAATGTTTTAAATTTCATAATATTTTGAATTTTAGTTTTTATATTCTCTTTCCGTTTTCATTCTACATCTACATTTATGTACAAATTGTTCAAAAATCAAAAGAGTTGTGGCTGGAAGATGTATGTGTACGGTGAATCTTATGCCCTACGATGTATTTAGCACCGCAGTATTTACATTCATGACGCGCTTCCTTCAGTCCTTCGGAGAATTCAGTAGGAGATTCCACCACAGTGTATGCTTCTTTCCGGTGTAAGGTGATACCATGGCAATCCGGACAATATTCATAGAGACCTGTCGCAAGAGGGATGCGCACTTTCACCTTTTCTCCGCAGGCGGTGCAGGTGTACACATGGATGCAGACGGTCTGCAGATTGAGTTCCATTCGTTCCTGTGGGGTGAAAAGCCGGGCATCTTTCTTTATCTCCTGTGCCGACATCTCGCGGAGGGTCTCTTTTCCGCATTTCGGACAAGTACGGCTCTGGCTGAGTATCTGCTTGCGTAATCTCAGTCTGTACCATAGCATCACAGCTGCAATGGCAGGCCATACAGGAACCAGCCACAGCAGGCCGATGAGGGTGCGCCAGGCAAATGCCTGCTCCGTGAGTTGCTGTTCCAAAGCAGTGGCTGCCGTCTTGCCTTTGGGCTGCAGGTAATTTTTCAGTCCTTTCCACGTCAGCCAGTTGAGGAGAAGAAGGGAAAGGCTTCCTAATATAAGAAAAGGTAGTGTAGTCATTGTTTGCCTCCTTTCTCGTTGGTTTCTTCGATGCGTCTGTAAGAACGCTCTATGTCTTCTAAAATGTATGCGTCCAGCTTACTGCCGTTGAACTTGAACAGGAAGGCCAGAAGTCCCATATATCCGAAGGTGAACAGGGCAGCACTCAGTACCAGCATCGCCACGTCGCTGAACTCTGCTTCGGAAAACAGCCAAGTGAAAAGTGTCATCCCTGAAAGGCTGATGCACAGCGTGGATGCAGCCAGCAGGCAGCCTGTCGGCTTTTTGCGGTACTGACGTATCCGCAACTGTATCAGCATGGAGAACAGCAGCTGGACAGCTATAAGGATATAGAGTCCAGAACCGGTCATTGTTTGTTGTTCCATAGACATGTGTTTTTAATGGTTTGTTATCTATTTGTAATACAGCAAATATAGAAAACGATTCTTTAGTATGCTTATAGATGGATTTTTTTTCACCGGAATGTGTTGTAGAATATGTTTGAACATGCTTTCTCGCGGTGTTCCCGTATCCCACATTTTTGCCATTTTCATGTGATTTAAAATTAGCTTATTATAGCCTGTTTCTTATCTCTTAAATATTTTCTTCTTCCATTTTTGCAACTCTATTGTTGCCTCAATGTAAGGACCATTTACTTTGATGAGTAAATCTTCAAATTCTTTTTTTGCCCGGAAGAGCTTTACGATGTCCTCGCCTTCCATGAACAGTCCGATATATTCGTCATCCAGCTTCCAAAGATACACGGGTATGTTCTTGCCCTTTGATACTATCGAGTTTATCAGAATCTTTTTAAGTTCGTCTTTACCTGTTTCTGCTTTCTTCAGGGCAGGTTTGCCACATTTCTGCCTAACAGCCTTTACCAGTTCCTTGAAGCTTGTTTTGTTCATCTTCGTTTCGCAGACCATCGATATTAATTTGCCTTGTGCATTGGTTATTAAATTCAGTTTCCCGAAGTCGGTATCACAAAAAGTTGCTTTCTTGGTAACGAGACTGTCCATACTTATATAATATATTAAAATCGGATATCTCTCAGAAAACGAAACGTTCATGTTTTGTGTGTATTTCACATAGCGATAGCTTACTTCTTTGCTGGTCTCTTTGGGATTATCGAAATCAATATATGGAGAACATAAACGTTCCACATCGATGTCATAGTCCGGGTTATCCATATTGATAATCTGTTTGTCTGATTGTGCATGGGCTGTTGCGCCGGATAAGCATAAAAATGCTGTCAATCCAATGATGATAAGTATTTTAATTTTCATATTCCTTGTATTTTCCGCTGCTGCAAATTACCGGGTCGCAATTCTTAATGGGAAATACTTCCCGGTAATTTACATTTTTTGTAGTTACTTTACTTTTAAAACTTTTTCCAATAAAATCGTTTCACAATATTTCGGGTCAATATAAAAATACACTTCATCAATCGGGGCATTGGAAACAAATGTGCATACAGCTCTATGTTCTGAATCCTCATTATCTATATGCTTCATCCAGTCTTGGAAAGAATAATCGGGATTATTGATGATGTTGTTGTATATTGTATAAGAAGTGATGGCTCTCTTGGCCCTATTGTTTTTCCACCACGCACCGTCTTTCGTTCCGATGTATTTCCACTCATCACGAACTTTGTCATAATACTTGTAATCAAACGCAATGACTATGACTCCGTTTTTGAAAGACAGCAGTTCAAAAGGTATTCCGTCAAGAGTAAATTCCTTGTTTATGTCCGCATCGGTGATTTTGACCTTTTCCCATTCCGTTTGAAGGATACAGACCGATAAATCCCCTTTCACTTGCGATAATGGTTGTTCTGTGCGCAATGTATAGGTTTCATCAGTACCTTTTTGGCGTCCCTGGTCATCTCTTACCGGCTTACGGTCATAGTGGAGGCTGTTTACCAATAACACGGATTTATTTTCGTTGTCGGTCATTCGTGAGATGAATCTGATTTTTACACCATCGTTTCGCTCTGCCTGGATACCAATAGCAGGGTCAAAACCATTGTTTTTAGGCCATTCCTCATATTTATATGAACCGCTTTGGTAGCCTGTAAAGTCGTTTTGGTTTGTCCATGCCGAAGGGAAGTCATAATGCAGGTTTACTTTGATTTCATGGCTGTCATCTTCATTGGAGGAAGTTGACAGTGAAACAGTGCTTAAAATTTTGTCATATACATCCAAAGGAACGGTAACTTGTTCTTCCCATGGCTTTTTTTTATTCACCGCTTTAAGATTTTCGGAATTATTATATTGGGGATTTATGATCGGATTTTTAAATGTAGATTGTTCCCAATCGAAATATTCTTTCAACTCTTGAATCTCTTCTTTTGTCAATTTTTCGTCTTGTGCAGATAAATTTGAACCTGCTGTACTTAATAGTCCCATAATGATAAGTGTTTTAATTTTCATATTCGTTCATTTTATAATAAATGGTCAGCTCCTGTTTCTTCGGATATTTACTGGTGTATCACCGAGATTCCGCTTGCAGAAATCAGACAGGTAAGACTGGTTCGCAAATCCGCATTGTTCGGCAATCTCCGGTAATGGAAGGTGTGTAGTCCTCAACAGTTTCAGCACCTGCTCGGCACGTTTTTGCCGAAGCCACTGGGCTACCGGACAGTTAAACAATCTCAGGAATGTCCGACGGAAGGTAACGGTACTGTTTGCTCCGCATAGTTCCGCCAGTTCTTCTGCTGTCTTTGCTTCAGTATGGCATTCCATCACTTTCTGAATGAAAGAATGGTCGGTATGGATACCGAGCAGTTCTTCCGCTTGCAAAATGATTTTACGGTTGATATGTTCGTAGGAGGCATCGAGCAGTTTGAATGATACCTCAATACCTTCTGCCGGCTCGGAAGTGGAAGGCATTCCGCATTGTATTCTCGCTTCGCGGAAGTAGTAGAGCATTCTGTGATAGATGGCTTCCAGATGTTCTTCACGATGCCTTTGTAGCAATCGGCATAAGGTCAGTAACTCTTCTACGCAGCAATAATGCGTGTACCATATTTGCAAACGCATGACATAGCGGGTGGATTCTGCTTCACCGGCAGTCATGAACAGCTCCAGCCATCTCTCAAAGTCCGGCTGTTCATGGCTAATTGCTTCGGGAAGCCCGTTCATCCATCCGGCAATCATATTCATGAATTCCATGTCCGATGCAAAGGGACGCAGTTGCCGCTCTCTTCTCTCCTCCGGCATATCCTTGGATATGGTCACACAAAGCATACGCAAACGTGCTTCCTGGGGATCGTCCGGTTGCAGGCGTGAAAGGAGATAACCGCTTATTGAAAAGTCTTTGTCCATAGCAGAGAAAATTTATCGGTTTTCAAACCTGAGGGCCACCGTCATGCGGAATGCCACGGGTTTTCCGTTTTGGGTGGCAGGTATAAATTCGGGAAGCCGTTGGATGGTATATAGTGCTGCAACTTCCAGTTCGGACGATGTGGTCTCCCGGTTTTCCACCTTGGCATCCTTCGCTTTGCTGTCCTTTCCCACTGTGAAGGATACGCTTACATTCCCTTCGGGATTTCCCTGGTTCCCGAGGCCGGCATTATAGGCCATCCAATGGCGCACGGCAAGCCTGAAATCCGGGAATTTCGCGAACGGTCCTTCCTTGAACTTGGGAAGTTCTCCGTCCGGGATGTTCATATATCCTTTGGTGGTGTCCGGGACAAGATCTTCCTCCGTAAAGAGCTCGCCAGTGTCGTATACGCCTGCTGCCGGATTGATTTCCATGCTCCGGACATCTGACGAGAGATCATTGAAATTGCACCAGTTACCGACGCTGATGCAGTCGATGAACGGATCATATTTCGTCTTTGTCACCATCAGGCACACTTCATACCAGGTGTGTGGCTGGCTGCCTCCGCCGACAATTTTCCGTTCTCCCTTTTCGTTCTCTTCAAGGTAAATCACGGCATCCTTGTGCTCCGGATTCGGCTTGCGTACATATAGTTGGATAGTCCGGTCATTCACATGCCATCCATAATTCCGATGTCCGAAATACTCTTCTGTGACAAAGCATTGGGGACCGTACTTTCCTGCAATGGCATATAGCAGCGAATCCACTGCCGCCGCTCCGTCCAGCCTTCCCAGTGCCAGAATGCCGATCAGTTTTCCTGATTTGTCCGCCACCATGCCGGTATACGGGAATTCAAATTTCCCGAAGCGGGCAAGAACCTCTCCGTAATTTGTTTCTACCGAGCTGTATTCCTGAATGACCGCCTTTTTGCCTTCCTGGGTTTTACATTTCACTTTTTTCTTCATGAAATAGCGGAATGATTCGTCATAATCCTCGTCGTATGTCTTCGCCTTGGAATAATACTTGTCCACCTTCATTCCGAACACCACATTTTCCAAATCGTATGCACCCTCACCCCAGTATTGAGGCTGTGCGGCACTGATGCCGCAAAAGAAACTCAAGATTCCCATGATAAAAATAGTTTTCATGATTTGCATGTTTTTGTTAATATTGATATACTGTATTAGAAACGGCTGGATGAACCTCCGCCTCCGGATGATCCTCCTCCGAAACTGCCGCCTCCGCCACCGCCTGAGCCTCCTGAACGTCTGGAAGAGGGGTTGATTTTCGGTATTGTATAGCCTACCATGTATTCGGCATCGCAATACATACATCGATGGCGAGCCTCCATCAGTCCTTCTGATGAAGTGGTGGCTTTAATAATAGTCCGATATTTTTCTTCCTTGTGCAGCGTCATGTGCCCGCAGGAGGGGCAGCATTCATAGCCGTCCTTTTCAAGCGGTATCCGGATTTTCACCTCTTCGCTGCAAGCGGAGCACCGGTAGATGCGGATATAGGCCGTCTTCAGTTCTGTTTCTTTGCGTTCGCTTTCAGTCAGCCGTTTCGTATCCTTTATCAACTCGTGCAAAGGAATCTCCCGGAGGGTTTCCCGATTGCATTTCGGGCATGTCCGGCTGCGCCTGAGGGTCTTTTGTTTCTGTATGCCGAAATACCAGCAGGCAATACCTAGCATGGCGGGCCACACCGGTACCAGCCAGCACAGTCCGAGCAGGGTGCGTGCAGTAAAGGGGTTTCGGGTCGCCAGCAAGGCCAATGCGGCTTCCGTCCCTTCGTCTTTGGGTGTCATCCTGTGTACCGCCGATTTCCAGACAAGCCAGTTTATAAGTATCAGCATCAGGGCAAACACGATAAAGACCAGGGAAGGGGTGGTACGCCGGAACTTTTTTATCCATGCTTCCGGCGGAGCTGCCTGATAGTCACTTCCGTACAGAACTGCCGCTACAGCCTTGACACCTTCAAGCATTCCTGTATTCCAGTCATTTTCCCGAAGGTGCGGCACCATGGTTTCCATTTGTATTCTTTTGCAAATGGCATCCGGCAATACTCCTTCCAGACCATACCCGGTCTTGAAGGTGATATCCCGTATATCCCGGGTCAGCAGAATCAGCAGTCCGTTGTCATCTTTCGCCTTGCCGACACCCCACAGGTTGAACAGCGTAACGGCAAATTCATGCGGTTCCTCTTCTCCGATGCTGTTCAAGGCGACAACTGCCACTTCTATGGTCAGGGAGTCCTCCAGTTGTTGCAATATATCGTTGATTTTATTCTTTGTTTCACTGTCCAATATATGGTCAGGGTCGGATACCCAATTGTCCGCATCGTATGTCTTGGGATTAGGTACATCATCGACCGTTCCCCATGCCATCGGGCAGAAACCCACCAGAACGGCTATGCAGATCATAAGTTTTCGTATCATATAGTGCCTCCTTTCTCATGGTTATTCATATCGACCGGTCTGAAAGAACGTCTGCTGTCCTTTTCATCGTATTCTTTCAATTTCTCGCTGTTCATTTCCAACAGGTAAACGACGAATCCGGAAAATCCAAGCAGGCACATCACACTGAAAAATAAGAGCAGAAGCATCCAGCCCCAGCCGATATCGTCAAACATGGGTGAGGCAAACCTCATGCAGATAATATAGGCAAACCCAAATGCCGCAACCAATATTCCCAATGCCATGATGGGAAACAGCAGGATTACTGCCAGTGTTTTCCATATCAGTTTGCAGAATTTGGGGTGACGGCCTATGACAGCATAGCCAGCCAAAGAGCAGACGGTAGCAGATACCAGTGTCATTATCAGACAGATAAATCCAGCCATCAGCCATTCCACAGGAGAAGCGGCGGCGAGCGACCCTCTGCTCTTTGCAAAGATATTGGCAAACAGTCCTTCATTGATGATAAGATGCCCCAGACTGAACAGTACGGTGGTCAGAGCAAATACAATCATGAAAATAAAACCCGCTGCCAGACAGCCTAACGGCTCTTTGGAGTCCTGCTTCCTTCTCCAGATAATCAGTCCGGTTATCAGAATCTGTAGTACAATCAGGATATATCCTTCCATAGGCTCGGTCAATTAAAAATGACGGGGAGAGTAGCGACAAAGGGAATCGCTTTTCCCTTCCATTTTGCCGGGACATACTTTATGCCGTATAGGCAGTCGCAGACCGCTTTTTTCAATAGCGGGTGGGGATCTCCGTATATTTTTACGTTGCTGGCAACGCCGTCAGTTCCGATGGTTATTTCCGCTGTCATTCTTCCTGTAATTTCTTGCTCGACGGCCTCTTCGGGCTTCCTGAGCAATCGTTCCAAGACCATGTTCCAATCGTCCGGCATTCCTGTCTGCGGGTTGATGGGCTTGGCTGGTTGTAAATCAGGACTGAAATAATCCACTTCCTCCATCTCTTCCGGTTCGGTCTGTTTTGTATTGTCAGGTGATTTCTCTGAGCACAACCATTCTATAAGTTCACTGCATCGCTCGTGGTTGATTAATAATCGCGATGCTTTGCCTTCCGATGGGGCAAATACAGTTATCTCTGCAATTTTCCGTTTCTTTTCATCCGGCATGTAGAGCAACAGACTATCCCCCTGCAAGGCAACCGTGTAGTGCTTTCCCATAACTCCGGCAATGTTTGTACCGTCATTTCCCTCTGAAACTTCATCTTCCATATAGTGTTTCATAGTCTCTTCCAGCTTGTTCGGGTCAATGTTTTTTCTTTTCAACCACTCTTCAAACGAGATTTTCCCTATACTATTTCTCAGAATCTTGTCCAAATCTCTTGTTGTGGCTGTTTTAGAGGACGGCTCGTACCAGTTACCGTCTCTGTGATAAAGGCAATCCATGCGTCTCAGTTTGTCGATATTCTCTGCGTCTGTGGAAATGATGAAGCCGTTGCTGTCAACCTTTTCTATGGAAAAAGTCATGCTGCCCCAAGTCACCTGTACAGGTTTGTTTCCAAATTCCTTAATGGGTACTGTGATGCGGTCGTATTTCTCAGGCATATAGAAAGACAAGGAGATGTGTCCTCCTGCAATTTCCTGATAAGGGGCAGTTAACGGTATCTGCAACCCGTACCATATATTTAACGTGTCTTTGTTCTGGGCTTTGTATCCGCCCTCAAGCAGATAGAGATTTTCATCCGGGTGTATATAGATCGGTTTACCCTGCTTATCCGTCAGATGAATCTGTAAATCAGTCTCCAGGTCGAAGAAAAGGTTTTTGTGGAATCCCGTGAAGTTCCCGTTCTCATCCTGATGGTGAAACATCCACAGTTCGGATTTTTTCCGAATGTCGAAATTTGAAGATAAATCTTCAAATTTGCCTCTTAGCATTAGGTTACAGAAGATAGGAGAATCCTTGTTAGGCTCTATGAATGCCTTATTAAAGCACCTTAATAATACTGGTAGACCCTCTTTCGCGTATTTGAATTTGCCCGCCCATTCCTCCCAAGGGAGCCTCTCCTGTTTGAACTCTTGGTTCTCTGTCAATGAATCAAGTTCGCCGAATGCCGCTCCAGTCTCGAACTGATAGAGCACTTCAAGTTGCTCCATGGCCTCTTTTTTCTCTTCTTCTGTCATTTTCGTCTTGTTTTGTGCCCATGCTCCCAGTACGAGATATGCAAGCAGGACGGTTGATAATAATCTTTTCATGATGAATGGTTGTATTGTGTTTTCATTAGAATAATACAGGAATAATGGCAACAGATGCAACGCATTCGCCGTCATATTTTGCCGGCATGAACCTCATGCGGTAGATGCAATCCGTTACAGTTTCGCTCAAAGCCGGATGCGGCGAACTTGTAATTTCCACTTTGCTGACAGCACCATCGGCCTCAATTACCACCGTAGCCATCACCTTGCCCGTAATGTTCTGCCCGGCAACTTCCTGTGGGAGTGTAAGCATCTGCGATAGTTCGGCGCTCCACTCGCTTGATGTGCCTGTCGTGATATGTAGCGGAACGGCAGGCTGGAATCCGTTTTCAGACAGGTCTATTGTCTCCGTGTCTTTTTCATATAAATGCCAATCAATGGCATTGCGTCCCTTGGTCAGTGTCCGGGCATATTCGACTCCCATTTTCAAATGTCCCTCCAGATAATCCCTGAAACCTTCAAGCACCCGGTCCTTATCAAGCCGCAATCCGCTGGCCGTTTGTTTTTCAGGAATATCCCATGCGGCACCGGCCCTGTATATTTCAACGGCATCCATTCCGTTCATAAAGACATAACCATAAACTACGTCTTGTCTGTATGCTTTGTTCAATTCTGCTTTGATGGCTTTGTTCATAAGACATATCGAGTCGCAGTCCTGACGCAGAATCGCATTTTTAAAACATTCTGTTATAGTCATGGCACTCCTCAGTCCGTCTTCAAAAGCGGCCATGATGGCAGGACGGTTTCCTGGGGAAAGGAGCATTGCATCAAACTCCTCTCTGTGGGCTTCCCCTATAAACCATTTATATTCCATGATCCAGCCAGCTTGTGCTACGCCTACGGCATACGAAATCATATCGTTAGGTGCCAGTAAGGCATTCCGTTCGTCGGGTGTGAGCCTCCTGTTGTCTTTCAGCTTGCGGATTCCGTCCGGAACGGCAGGGGAGTCAAATTTTGCAATTGCCGAAGCCAGGGCTTCCGATTGGGTGATGTCATTGCTTGCTGTGGCAGTATCTATCCACTCTGGAAGAATAAGGGCATCGTCGGCATGCTCTTGGCACAGGAAATAGGGTCTGTTGTGATTTGCGATGTCGTAATAGCGTTCTTTCTCTCCATTGAAAAAAGAAAACCATTTATCAGATAAGGTGTAATAGTGCCGGGATATTTCATTTTCAGAAGCGATATGCTTCCTTACCTGTTTCAGCACATCGGAAATTGCGGCATCGATATAATCCAGTTCCGGATAGGGATTTGTTGAGTATGCTCCCATAAGGGCTCCGTTGCGGAAGCAGGTCCTTTCCATTCCGGTACTCTCTGCAATGCCCTTCAATTGTTTCCAGAGCGAGGAATAGTCTTTTAGTACGATTTCTTTCCAATGCTTTACGCCAAAGTCATAGCCGGCGTGGATATACGGAGCGTACTCTTTCCTGTAAGTTTTCACCTTGACGGATTTCCGGGCAAGCCTATCATAGGCGGTAGTATAGCATAAACTGTACACGATAGGATCCAGTACATCAATTTTGTCTCCCGGTTGGGGGAATTGTACCTTGGGTGCCGCTTTCTTTTCAATCGCCATATTCCATACCGTATCCTTTGTCACCTTTATATCAGGCTCCTCTTCGGTTATCCGGTTCGTATTCTGAGCTCCGGCTGACAATATCATGCCTGAGAACAATGCTATGAATGCCGTTTTTTTCATAGCAGCTTTTACAGGATAAGACACCTTGATATCATTCCAAAGGTGATTGTATAATTTATATATTGCGAGAATCTGATTATTCAGAATAGAGAATGGAAAAGGGAAGTAGGAAAACACTTGGTTAGCAAAGGTACAGTTCGGCAAACGCAAAATAGTGAAAAGCCATCCTTTCATGGCTATATATCCGACCGATGCCTTTTGCCGGTAGTAAGAGCCGGGATTCGTCAGATAATTTTTCTTCTCCCAATCACAGAGATTGGGGATAAAGCCGGTTTTGACTTTCGGTGGCGGACTCTCACCCCAAGCGTTTTTTATTATAGCATTTACGTTTTTCATAATCTTATCCGTTTTTTCTGCGTAAAAATAGCCAAATCCTACACATGGTTTCTTATGAATGCTGATAAGTTTTACGGATTTCTATTCATTCATGACCAATTATCCGACAATTATCCAACACACATGGATTCCATTATTGAAAATCAACATTTCGGACTGACCCCATTTTCGCCACCGGACTTGAATGCCACACTATCTAACAAGAAAGTGTGGAGCCGGTTTACTTATTTGTATTAGAGGTTCTGGTAAAACCCGGAAGCAAATAAATGAAAACAGTACCCCACACCTATATCGCATGTCATTCGCATACGGATACATGTGACAAGTGTTACTGCTCAGCCCTGCTTCCATTTTGAAATTTACCAGATTTCTAATACAAGGTGTTAGCGAAACACATCAACTATATATGTCAGTCGTTTGCACGACTTTACAAAGATAGGCAATGTTTTCGGATAAGCAGCAAGGGGTACTGTTTATTTTGCAAAAATACATGTACCGCTCAAAATTTCCGATATGATTTCTGACCAAAATATCAGAAAACTGTTCACTTTCCTTCTTTATGTGATTTGTCGGCTCTTTTTCTGATACCGGTACGGAAAAGCGACTCCGGAGCTTTTTTTTGGGGGGGCGGTTTGGCGGCGTTTCCGCCGTTAAACCGTCCGGTTTTCGTTTAACGAAAACACAACTTGCTGTCCGCAGGAGCGGACCACGTTTATCCAATAATTATTGTGTATCAGCTCATTGTAAGGCTATTTTCCTGTGGTTTGCGGGGCATTTCTATCAGATATTTGTCGCTGTTCTCCCCATTAAAGGATGGATATATCTCCATAACCATGTGACTTACGCCCATAATTCGGGGATAAGGAGGCGAATATACGGGAAATCGGCCCTTTACATGCTCTATTGTCCATTAATGGATTGCTACTTCTACACTTCTGCAAATGGAGAAATGGACATGTAGCCGTATATACCTCATTGTTTTTTCTTCATTATCTCCATTAACAGATTGCTACTTCTACACTTCTACAAATGGAGAATAACAGGTAGTCGTGTATGACTTATGTTTTTTCTTTATAGTCTCCATTAATGGATTGATATTTATACACTTCTGCAAATGGAGATTTTGAGATATCTGTATCCAGAAGTGTGCGTGCTCCCTTCACTCCCGGCTATCCTTATTTTGATATCCGGCTATATCGCAATTCTGTGATAGCATTATCCGGATAGCGTATCATACGGCTATATACAAATATGGCTACACTATAATTCATGGTTGTGATGGAGATGGCTCTTCCCATCCGGTAACATGACCATAATACTACGAGAAAAAAGGCAACAACCGCAGAGAAAAAACGAATGACAGGAACAATTACTGAATGACAGATTCCGACAAATAGCCGGATGCAATACGGTTATTTGATAATCAAGCAAAAAGAAAGTCCGGTACATGAGAATTCAGGCGATCATCCCGGATGGAATCTGTTAAAGAGGCTTTTGGAACAAATGAAATACCGATAATAAAAATACAGAATCGGATATACGGATGCTGTCATATACCCACAACCAGCCATACCACTATTCCGATAATCATATATGGTTATTCGTGCATCCCGTTATATCCTTTCCGATAGAAGAGCGTATTGTTATCGTCGTATCTACATGTCCGGTCATATGGCTATATGCATATCTGATGGTACCATCACTTTTCCCATCCGAGTTTGTTATAGGCCAGATTCGGGAATTTTAATTAATTCTGAAATAAATTTCTTATCGACTTATTGTAAAAGCTTCGGAAGAAGTGCCCGATTTTAAGGTAAAGAGCTGACAACCGTATTTATTGCTGTGCTCAACTATAAGTTGCTATCAAGTCAGTTATTCTATGCACAAATAGAAGAATAAAAATTAAATTGTACTATATAAAAATGGAAATTGAAAGTTCATTAAAAACGAAATGGCAAAGAATTAAATGTAAAATCAACGCTCTCTTAGGTTTCTATAGAAAAACTATCCATATTATATATCTATAAACATTTATAATTAGACATATGATATACGGATACATTAGAGTAAGCAGTGATAAGCAGACAGTAGAAAACCAACGTTTTGAAATCAAGAATTTCTGCGACAATCAAAACATAAAAATTGATGGTTGGATAGAGGAAACCATTAGTGGAACAAAAGCCTACAACAAACGTGAACTCGGAAAATTGCTCAATAAGGTACAGAAAGATGATTTAATTATCTGCGCTGAATTGTCCAGATTGGGTCGTAATCTCTTTATGATAATGGAAATTCTGAATATTTGCATGAGCAAGGAATGTAGGGTTTGGACTATCAAAGACAACTATAAGTTAGGAGAGGACATTCAAAGTAAAGTGTTGGCTTTTGCTTTTGGACTGTCAGCAGAGATTGAACGTAACCTTATTAGCCAACGAACAAAAGAAGCCTTAGCACGAAAGAAAATAGAAGGGGTAATATTAGGACGTCCTAAAGGGAAAAAGACTGCTCCAGAAAAGTACAAACTCCACGATAAGAGAATTCTCATACAAGAACTATTGAAAGCTGAAGTTTCACAACGCAAAATCGCTAAAATTTGTAAAGTGGATAGAAATACGCTCGCTCGATTTATTAAGACTTTTATGGTAGAAGTATAAGGAGCGATTTCGTGCAACAACAAGGCGTGAAGTGTAACTTTGCAGATTCTATCCCGTGGGTGATATTGTCTCCCATTGAACAGAGCATCAAACAGAAGATTGAGTCTGTGGGAATACCCTTGAAGGATTGGAACATCCAAATCAACTACGGGATAAAAACTGGTTTCAATGATGCTTTTATCATATCTACCGAAAAGCGTGATGAGATACTAGCGAATTGTCAAACAGAAGATGAACGTCAAAAAACGGCTGAACTTATACGACCGATTCTTCGTGGCAGGGATATCAAGAGATATGAATATGAATGGGCGGACTTGTGGATTATAGCAACATTTCCTTCGCGGCATTATGATATAGAAAGTTATCCTGCGGTGAAAAATTATCTTCTGTCAATTGGCATAGAGCGTTTGGAACAAACAGGAGAAACTTATATTATTAATGGCAAAAAAATAAAAGCCCGAAAGAAAACTAGTAACGAGTGGTTTGAAACACAAGATAGCATCAGTTATTGGGAGGATTTTTCTAAGCCAAAAATTATATGGGGAGAAATATCTGATAAATCAAAATTTGCTTTCGACTTTTTTGGAGAATATATACCAGAAGCAACTTCTTTTTACATGAAAGGCGAGTGTATTGAATACCTTTTATCTGCTTTAAATTCGTCCGTGTCTGAATGGTTGTTTTCTAAAGTAGGGACAACTACAGGAGTAGGGACAATTAGATGGAAAAAGTATACCATAGAACAGCTTATTGTTGCTAAGCTATCTACCGAACAACTAAATACTCATCTTGCTGCTTTCAATGATTTGAAAGTAGGCAAGATGAGTATTACGGATTTTGAATGTTTTAGCAATAAGTTGATGTATGATGTTTATAAACTTACCTCGGATGAAATTCAATATATTGAAAACCAGCAAACTGTTTAAATAGACTTTCGGAGTGAAGAAACAAATGAATGTAGAAAATTAGTTTCTTCACTCGTGAATCCATATATCATTGAAACCAAACCCTCTATTTTAGAGTCAATAAATGGTAGATTGATATTTTTATTTATTATACTGTTTGCAAGTTCTGCTAATTCAATGAGTTCTATTTTATTGGCATCATAAAAAGGTATAGGGAAAGTCGCTATATTTTGACCTCCAACTTGAACATCTCCAACGCCAGTTTTATTCATATTAGTCACATAGCTATACCATGTTATAGCTTGTGAATTCAATACTGCCAACAGATAATCCAAATGATCGCCTGTCATAATATAACAGGCATTGTTCATTACATAATTGTTGGCATCATATGCAAAAGCCATTTGATTTCCGATTATTTTCCATACAATTTTTGGCTTAGAAAAATCCTCCCAATACTTGGCCCCCCAACGTTGCATAGCATACCACTCATATCGAATTCCTGTCTCTGCTTTGTTTCGTTTAGAAAGTGGTTCTTTATATTCCAACATATGGTTATATACAGCAGGATATTGTTCTTTAAACGCTTTTTCTGCCTTTTCAGAAGCACCAGTTATAGATTCATCAAATTGGTATGGGAAATGCCAAGGGATATATATTAGCCATTGCCCTGCCCAGTCATATCCATACCTCTTTATATCTCTGCCACGAAGAATCGGTCGTATAAGTTCAGCCGTTTTTTGACGCTCGCCTTCTGTCTGGCAATTCGCCAATATCTCATTACGCTTTTCGGTAGATATGATAAACGCATCGTTATACCCAGTAAGGACTCCACGATAAATGTTTATATCCCAATCTTTGAGTGGTGTACCAATAGATTCAATCTTATGCCTGATACATTGTTCAATTGGCGACAATATTACCCAGCTGTTACTATCGGAGAAATCGCAAATGGTATGCTCTTGCTGCACGAAATCGCTCAAATTATTCAAGCCATTCGCATCTTGTACCAAACAAGCTTGTGTGTTAAAAATATTTGCTGCTTTTTGAGATAAAAGAATATTTGCTTCTACTGTTATTGCATCGAATATTTTTATGCCTGCAAAATCTACCAACATAATAGGATTGGTCTTGCTTGCGAAATAACCTCGCAAGGCTTCACCATACCCTGCACGCATCCATTTATTAGACGTGATATAGCAAAGAAAACCATTGGGAGTAAGCAGGTTCATACCCAACTCATAGAAGAGGCAGTAAATATCACCAGTGCGTGCATAAGTTATGTAGCCCATGCATTCTAATACATCGGCACTCTTACCCATAGATTGTAACTGAATGTAAGGTGGATTGCCAATGATACAGTCAAATCCCAAGAAGTTGCCTTCGGCATCGAGTACTTCTGGAAATTCTATACGCCATTCGAATGCACCAAGATAAATTTTGTTGGAGCGTATTTCCTCAAATATATTTTCTAATGTCGCAATTTCTTTCTTTAAATCGGCAATGCGCTTGTCCGACGCTTTCTTTTCCTTTTTTGTCGGTTCAAACAGTTGAGGCGCTTGTAAGTTTGCCAACTCAGAGCGGCGTTTGTTCAATCTAACCAATCGTGCATCCCGGCGGTTGATCTCTGTTTTCAATTTCGACTTGATTTCTGTTATAAACGTTTCCAAATCCTGCTTTTCGCTTTTACTTTGGGCATTTTTATATTTAGCTACAGCTTCCTTATATTGGCTGATGCTGATACTAGACTCTCGCAGTACGGTCTGAATACTGTCTGTCAAAGCGAATCGGTGAAGCAAAGAATTTCCACATTTGATGTTAATGTCGATATTTGGTAAGGTTTCTAAATAAGTGTAATTACTTTCAGCCGTATAGTAAGCATTCTTCAACAATTCAATCCACAGTCGTAGGCGGCAAATCTTCACAGAATTGGGGTTAATATCAACGCCAAATAAACAGTTCTCAATAATTTGACGCTTCTCCTTGAAAAGAGTTTCCTGCATGCGCCGACTTTCCGCATTGAGTGGGTTGTAAGCAAATAAATTACCTTCGGCATCGGTCACAATCAGCTCGTCATTTTCAATGGCAAGTTGATAGTCCGCTTTGCGGACACGCTTACCGGTAGCATCTACCAAAATACCCAATTCATATTTCAAGAGTATCAGTTCATTGAGAGCAGACACAAGAAAGTGACCCGAACCAACAGCTGGATCACACAGCCGCAAACTGTTAATTAGTTCATTAGCTTCGACTATATTGTAGATATGGTTGTATAGATCTATACGGGTGGTACAATTCCAGCCATAATAACCATTAAACTTTTGCAACACGGTCTTGGTGATTGCTTCACGGCACATGAACATAGTGATAAAGCCTGGAGTGAATACCGAACCATCCTTGTGACCATTTATTTTCTCGAATATAAGCCCTAAAACAGAAGCATTGATGAGTGTTTTAGCCTCTTCTTGCACTTCTTCACTGCCTTCGTTCGCAAAGTTATAAGCATCGAGAAAAGCAAACAAATATTGCAGGGTGGGTAATGCGTTGACTTGTAGATTGCGTTTTTTATTCCGTAATACGCTACTCGCCAAAACTGGAAGTACCGTACGTTGTGAAAGGCTGTTTATCTTAATTGTTTTACTTTCCAAATCTGTCACCTCGAAAAGAGAACTGTTAAGATAGGGAACGTAAGCAAAATCACGCATAATGGAGTGTGTGCGGCTGCTCATGTCACGTGCAAGCACTTGGAAAAAGAGTGTGTTGAGATCATCATAGTCATGAATCTTAGTTATTGAAAGAAATTTATAGATTGCATCTCCATTGTGGTATTTCAACATCTGAGCCTCCAACAGTTTCAAGAAAAGGATGCGATTCATCCAAGTAATACACAATTCCATTGCAACATTGAATAACCGTTCCTCATAATCATTCCCATACAAACTACCATTTATGTGACGCAAACAATCTTCTGCATCCAGTTGGTTAATAGTATTCTCTAGTAATGAAGCCTCGTCACGCCGTTCCACAGCTTTGCGTACAATCACGGTTTTATTATTCTCTTTGCGTTCCTCAATACCAATAATGTGTAGCAGCTCAGTGTAGAATCCACGGTTGAGCGAATTGCTGTCATTTTGGAACGATAGCTTCAAAAGATGTGTATCGCTGAATATCTTATAAAGTTCGATAAGTTTGCGTGAAGCGCTACCGTCTGTTCTATCAAGTAGGTGTTGATAGTCTTGTAAGTTAAAGTAAGTGTATTCAAGGCTATCTTTCACCTCCTCAATATAGGTTGTTGCAATTTCAGTATAGAAGAAATCGGTTTTGTTACTAGTTTTGCGTCCATCCACAAAGTCTTGAAACTCACGACGTAATTGTTTGTTGTGATAGAATTTGCGTTCAAACTCATGGGCATCAAAAATAAAGAATTCATGAATATTAGTAGCGATGAGATATTTAATATCATTGTTCTTCTTATTGACACGTTCTTTAAGATAGTATAGCAATAATTCCTGCAAAGCCTTACGATTAAGATTGTCATTAGAAATCATCTCACCTTTGTTGGTGGTACTCTTTACTTCAATCAATAACC
The DNA here is from genome assembly GCF_025147325.1 of Bacteroides stercoris ATCC 43183. Lineage (NCBI taxonomy): Bacteria > Pseudomonadati > Bacteroidota > Bacteroidia > Bacteroidales > Bacteroidaceae > Bacteroides > Bacteroides stercoris. The sequence continues at coordinate 279,102 of NZ_CP102262.1, read as the reverse complement.
CTATATTGGACTTGATAGTTTTATCCAATCGGATAGCCAAATCAATATCTTCTTCGGGAGCCATGTAGTATGGCTTGTAGAACGTTTCACTCAGAAAATTACGTAAATGTTCTTTTTGCGTGTGTTCTCTTTGCCCATCCACAATATTGTCTCTCAATGTGCGAAGGGCATTTTTGAATAAGTCAAAATCTGTTGTTTCAATCGCAACCTGTCTATATGCTTTGTTCAGAGCTTGATTCGGTTTGAGTAGTCCCATAATGTTTGGTAAATAAGTTAATAAAATACAAAGGTAGCCTAAAAACTTGATAATAAAGAATGAACGTATTGGTTTAACGAAAGTTTGTTCTACTGCCAGCCATTATCAACAGACAATAGCAGACAGTAGATTTGACATGATTCTACTTATTATATTGTAATAGTCAGTCAAAATAATCTTTTCACATCCGGATCTATCACAGGTTGGATAAGTTGTTAACCTGAAGGTAACCGGTCTGATGGTATAGGAACAAAAAGAAGTCTGTAATCATGGCATTTACTCGGGTTAGAGAAGCCACATCTTTTTATTGCCGGACTTCCGGCATTGTTTCATCCATGTGCGAAAAGGAGTTTTTTCTTTCATCGCAACGTTTCTTTCACATACCCAAAGGGGGTCGTGAATCCAGACCCGCTTCAGTTTTCTTTTTCCTCCCCATATGACACAAAACGACTATCCATGACTATTCCTGCCGGTCGTGCTTGCTTCTCATGTTTTCCTTAATATTCTTCCTTCCGAGGTTATTCCGATGTGACGGTGATGGAGAGCCCTCGTATCCACGTAGGCCAGACCGGTCAGCGAGGGAAGATGAACACCCTGCGCGCCAGTTCCATCATCAGGTCGGGCATCGGGATTTACGTCATCCGTTTCTGTTCACTGCGGCTGATATGCTTTAATTTAGGTGCTTCTTTCTTCTCGTATGCCATATCTTTTATCGGGTTGGGCCACAATACTTTCCTGTCTACAGCGATATATATGAGCCGGTTGGGCCAGCACAGGCAATGATTCATGTGCCCGTTCCTGCGTCTCAACTCCTTCTTGAGAAAGATCTTGAACGATTCGGCGAACTCCCCGGTGATGTCTGAAAAGGTGATGCCCTTCGTTTCGCGGGATTCGATGAACTGCCTGAGATTGAGCTGTGTGGTTTTCGACTGGCGGTAGGTGGAGTTAATCTCCTTGGAGCGGATCCTAAGACGTTCTCGTTCCACCTCTCCGGCTTACAGGAGGTATTCCGACACGGAATTGGCATCTGATACAGTGATCTTGAGCAGTTCGACCGTAACCACTCCCTGGTTCCTCTGCAGGTTCCCATATGCCTCTTCCTGTCGGTTACGAAGGGTGGTAAGGCGGGTGTTTTCTTTGACCGTTGAAAAAATCCGTTTCCGTGAAAAAAGAAAATGGATTCAAGATAAAAACTATTTAAACCAAGAAACTTTATCGGGGAAATTTTTCCTGTATAAATTTGCTAACATCAAGAATATCAACTACTTTTGTAGCTGAAGAGTTATTTGAGGTTATGCAGAAAAACGCAAGCAAGCGATGGATTTTCGTCACCCAATCGTTACCTGTCTGTTTTCTATGCTCCGCTTATCTTTTGAAACTCAAAAAGTTAAAGAGAACTACGCTATTTTTCTTAAACAAGAAAGAAAGTGTGCATTTTGACACACCTTCTTTCTTGTTTTTCTTATTCGTTTGAGTGATCCGCTTGGGATTCTCCTTGTAGAGTTACCACGCTGATATTTACAACTTTATATTTTTAGCTTCAAGCATATCCCATGAATTATCCCACTAATTTGCTACGTTCTTTTGCGATAGTTTGCTCATGGAGAATACTGAGGGCAAAGATAGTTGTTTCTTCTTGAATTTGCAAAATGTAAATGCAAATTGGATTTTGTATTACTCTATTTGAACTTCTTTAAAATAACATATTATTGCTTTTATTGTTATAATTACGATGTGTTTACCCCTTTCTAATTTGAAGTGAATTACGCATATTAGAAGGCGTTTTTATGGTTACTAGTTTTTTTATATCTGCCCTTTTTTAAAGTCTCGAATTGTAGCCATCACCTCCACCACAGGAGCTATATTCCTTTTGCCTACAGGAATGAATGGTTCGTCATCAGGTTCCATAGCTACTATTGCTGTATCATTTAATCCTATTTCCCAAGCATTTCTGAACTCGACATTAGTAAACTTGAATGCATCGTTAAAATTTTCCGGCATTACGATATTCTTGTTGCTATCAAGTTGAAAAGCTGAAAGCCAGCAACCGCCAAATCGTTTGAAAAGCTGTTCAAAGGTGTCAATATTCCAATTATTGTTGGGTGTCATAGTGTGCTTGCGACACATAGAGGCAAAGTAATGACCTTCTTTAAGATCGTCTATTTTTACATCTGGTGCTACACATACTCTATACCATGCTGGATGTTGCTTATCTATACCCCGAATGAGGTAAATGATTATGGAACGTTCTCCCTGTGCTAATTTAACACCCCATTCAGTAATAATTTGCTTTCCACTGTCTAAGTTTTCAAAAGAGAGCCCAAATATTGGAGGCATAGTTCCTTGTTGATCAAACACGAATCCACAACCGTTCCAACCTGCACCTTCCCATATATTCATATCTGTATTAGTACTATGAAAAGATATGTTTTGTTGTTTTTCATTACGATAGTTCTTCGGTTTGTGTTCGAATGAGTCTCTATTTAATGGGTACACTTTGTCCGATTCCTTTTGCCAATCCTCTATCTTGTTTTTGAATGTATTACCAAGAACATTAAAAATTGACTGCTTTACATGTAGCAAGTTACTTACCCTATCCATAAGCTTCTCACCATCTTGTTTGCTCTGGAGAAGATACTCCAGATCTTCTTTTGACATAGAGTTTCTACTGAAAAATGACGCTATAAACATTGAAATACATTCCCACAAATCCTTGTCACTATACTTTATATTGATACAGAGTTGGTATTCATTTGACTTAGTTAGTTGTCTTAACTCAGACTTACCTTCTGTGGGTGTGATTTCAATATACACTTCTGGGGTAATTGTCAACACTTCAAAGATTTCCATTGTTGCCAGCATTGACTCAATTGCTCCCAAGAATATTTCTGCAACAATTTGATTCTGACAATTATTTTCGTAATTAATATGCAATGTACAATTGTTTGCCGTTGTTTGTAGCCTTGCCTGCCCATGGGTGGAAATATTCAAATCGGAAAGAAACTGTTTAAATACAGGTTGATTGAGCATCTTGTCTTGCCACCCATCTTTAGCAAATATATTTCTCACATTTTCATCCAATTCATCTGCATACCCCAGTATAAACTTTAAGTATTCTGACGATTGAAACATGTTAGCTCTTTCTAATATCGCAGGTAATGAACCTATTACAAGGTCTTTCAAATTAGATGCCGCAAATCGGCATGCCCAAGCACCATCATGAAGTATGTTTGTTTCATTGTAATGTGTGTCTTCTGCAAACTGACCATTCTGCGAAACTACCATCATTAGTTCATGCCAATTCAAGTACATGACCAATCGTCCCAGCATCAATTCTATTTCGCAAAGTTTCTGCAAGACAGTTAGGAGAAGATGAGGAACATCACCTGAGATGTAAAAAGTTTTAAGTAGCATGGACGTTGCTTTGACCAAATAAGCTTCTGCACTATAAGGTAAACCTATGTCATATAATGCAATGCCCATCATGCCGGAAATTTTGATTAATTCTTCTATACACTCTTCTCTTTCAAAAGGACGTATGCAGAAACTAAAGTGGCGGATGGCTTGCTTCAACTTTCCCTTATCCATTAAAGCAAGAGCACGATCCATTTCTATCCGTGCTGCTGCTTGTTCTGAGTGTGATTTTCTTAGGACTAACGTAAGTTCATCTACAAGATCCTCATATTTTGAGTTATCATCAATCACTTTGTTTAAATTAGTTATTATTTGGTATTGGGCTTCAAAACTGATTTCTATATGATATGGAGCTTCTAACAATAATGGTTTGAGAATATCAATATCTTCATCTATTGACTCTTTGGACAATAAGTGGCTGATCAATCTTTGTTCTGCAATATAAATACGCACATATAAGAAACAAGATGGCTTATCGCTTTGCTGTTCTAAAGCATTGCATAGCTCTTTTATATAAGTTGTTTCTAGTTGTACCTTATCTGATTCAATTAAGCCTGCACGATCCGCATTAATTAAATTAGTCAATATATTTGTTAATTTCTCTATACGGATAACAGTACAGTTATCACTTATGAACTCTTTGAGTTTCATAAAATCCAAATACATCGCATCAATATCTTCAAACCAGAAGAAACTTGTCCAAGCATGATCATAGATGATATTAAACTGTTGTTGAGTGGTACCATGATGCTCACATTCACGCAAAGCTCTATTGAAGCGCCCTTCTGTTTCAGTACGTGGACGCTCCAAACCTCTGCTGAGGATACAAGTTTCTTGCAATTCATCTATATAACCTGTGTCAACTCCATCTATTGTACGCAATATACCCTTTTCAATTTCATCAAGCCGTTCTTGTCTCTTCTTGTCTAATTCTCCGACTATCTCTTGTTTCTTTCTGTATTCTTCCGAAAAATTCAAACATGTTAAAGCTACATCTATACAACCATGATTAAAGACTGCATTTGTACACCAGAGAGCATCGAAAATAGAAACTTCAACACCATACTTCTCCGACAAATCCTTCTCTACGTCAGCCCGTGTACTTGACTTGATGAATTGATTGGAAAAGAATAAAGCTCGTGTATATTCACGGTTAGTGTTAGCAATCTTTTCAATATCGCCTGTTACTTTCGGTTTCCATTGCTTTTTACAACTGATAGCAAAAGCCCATTTTTCTTTCCCCGATGCACCACCATTAGCCACATACCATTTGTCAGAAATATCAGATGATACTTCGTAGGTTTCAGCATCCACCTTACCATCACCACCGCCATCGGGCCCTGTCTGAGGTTTGATATTGGGTGTAATCAGTCGTTCGGCACATTTCACGATAAAGTTTTCAAATTCACTCTGCATCTTTTTGGTGGAAAGTATTTCGAGCTGTTTGTCAAATAATTCTCTTGTCAGAGGGATCTCATAAACTATCTTCGAGTCCGAGAATTTTTGAGGTCTTAACTCGCGATAATATGCCACAAAATCGTGAACAGTTACAGACGTTTTAATTTCTTGCTCCATTGTATTGTATTTTAGCTTCTATTGGTGGTAAAATCTCCTTATTTCCTATCTTTGGTGTCGATTAAATCTTTTGGATTGAATTGTAAAATCTCCGCAATCTGAAAAAGCGTCTCCAAACTTGGCTGCTTTTGGTTGCAAGCATAAGCATTCACAATCTTGAAGCTTTTGCCTAATTTTTCAGCAAGCCACGTTTGTTTGATTTCTTTTTCGCTAAGAACATCTTTGATTCTATTCATACTTCGTGGATTTGATTTTTCGTTAAAGATAGGAATTTTTTGGGGATGTTTTTAAGGACTATTTATGTTTTGCTTTAATAACTTAGGAAAACAGTGATGAAATATATTTTGAGTTGAAGTTTAGACCCTATTCAAATCATATTTTTTCTTTCTTTGCTTCGTCCCGCAACCTCACGATGGTAGAAGTTATTCTCGCACCGTTGGTTATTCCCGTGGGCTTTCGCCCTACAAACGGCCGGAAAGCCAAGAGCGGGAAATAACTTCGGGAACAATCGCACTACTGCCTGAATCCCCGTTTGGGTTTCTTCTTTTTTCTTTTCATGGGAGCTTTCTCATCCTCTTTGTTGGCTACATCAGGAGTAAACAAACCCAAAACAGAGGATAGGCCTAAATCTGGCATATTAATATTAGATTGTTTATTTTCCGACTGTTGCAATGTTGGTATGTCCGGCTGTATCGCTGTCCCAACATTTAGCTGATTAGCTGGCTGTACTTTCGTCTCATTAATTTGCCGTTCCTGCATTTTAAGTTGCTCGGAGATACTGCCGTTCTTCATCGTGTTGCAGTATTCAAAGGTTTCAGTTAGTTGGCGTTGGTAGCTGAATAGTTTATCAAATCCTTGCTCTAGTTGTTGGAACAGGTTCTTTCTGTCAAAACCTCCCTTAACTGTCCCTTTCGTGGTGTTCTTATGGTTGGTAAGCGGAGATAGTTTCTTTTTGTTAGTCTGGTCTTTCCGGCTGACAATCAAGTGACAGTGCATATTCAGCTCATTGTCCGACCTGTCCCGACTAAAATGTATCTTCCCATAAAACTTAATATCCTCCGCCGATAATCCTTTGTTGAAGTTCTTCGCATATTCCGGAATAACCACTTTCCGGATATACCGTTTCATAGCTTCGGCTTGTTCCTGCTCGGTATTTCCCATTAGCCGAAGTTCCTTTTCCGATGGGCTTACATGGATAGCATAAAACTTGGCATCCGTTTTTAATAGCTGACCGATATTACTGTCTATATTTTTTATAACCTTTGATTTATAGATATTGTCATCAGTCAGATTGAAAAAGCCTTCGGTATAGATGCCTTTTTCCATTCGTTCTAAATCCTCATGTTCCATATAATTTGCTAGCTGTCGGCAACTTCCTGAATTATTATATGTTCCGTTTGATGGCGGGGCAAAATCTATGTGCATAACTCTATGTGTTTATCGGATTACCGATTTCAGTTTTTAGGTTCTCTTTCCTTTTGCTATCCATCACACCACAAGCAGAAAGTTCTGAATAGAGTTGTATCAGGTGAAGTAACTTTTTATAATCCCGTTGGTGTATCTGGTAGAGTGCGTTTATTTGTTTCGATTGATTATTTATAACATCAGCATGATTACAGAACTGTTCACTTAACTTTTTGAGTACGGCTTTGTGTTTCTCCTGACTAGCTTCCAGTTGAGAGAGAATAAGAGCTTCTAAAGTTTTGCCGATAGTATCGAAACGTAAAGCGATTGAATTTGTAACCCGTATCATGGGATTCAGCTGTTCTTCCTCATAGTGGTGAATGAAGCGGATAATATCATTCTGCCTTTTATTTATTTTCGCCAGTTCTGATTTAACGGATTCAGGTGCTTCGGATGGGTTGATATGTGCCTTATCTATATACCCGAACGCCAACTTTACAACTTCGCTCTTTTTCAGGGAATAGCGTTTGCATATCTTCTCTACCAAAGCTGCCGTTTCCTTGTCTATGGAAATGGTAGTGAATATTGTTTTTCGATTGCTGTTTGGCATGGTAATTGCTTTTTTATAGAAATATGAATAGATAAATACCTGATAATAAGCATTACAAAGAAAATGCTTATTATAGGTGTCATTACAGCGTGTTCTTGTAACACGCTAAAGCCGAAGGCTTTACCCCGCAGGGCAAGAGGGAAGAACAGGACTTGTCTAGTTCCCTCTTGCTTCATTTAGCGAAATGAGCCGAGCCACAGGGCGAGGCGGTTTCTGCTAAATGGGGAGCGATGGTGCTACATCAGGTGTGTGCCATTACTCACCCTGTTTTGCAGTGCTTTGCTTATCAAGTTGATTTTCTTTTTTGAACCGTTCGTAGGTCTTACAATCAGCATTTTCTTGAATAAATGTCCGGATGTCAGCAGCCCGATAGTAGGTCTTATGACTTATCATAAAGTAAGGAAGTTTGCCACTTGCCCGATACCGTTGCAGGGTTCGGAAAGATACTTTCAACAGAAAAGCTAAATCCTGATTATCGAGTATCTTATCATTCTCGTCCAGTATATTGTTGGTATTGATAAGGGATTTCAGGTCTTGCCCAATTTCGGAGAGCTTTTTTGATAGCCGTTCCATCCACTTGTCGAAGTTTTCATTGTCTATATACATTTTGCTTCATTTTTTAGTTGAACATTAAATTTTTCAATCGATTGATGAAGCAAAGGTCGGCAAATCGGTGTAGGTTAGTTAGGGGAATACCACTGGTACTCCCCTACAAATAACTGCTATCTTGCTGATAAACAGAATAGAATATTTTTCGTTTTTATGGCTGGTAATAACCCTCGTCTTTACTTTTTTGAATGATGGCAGATTTTAGCCTGTCCAAAAACTCTGTTATTTTAATCGGCTTGCGTTTGATTACAGCTTCTTCTTTCTTGTAAATATCCCCCAAATTAACGTTGAACATCTTTTCAAAGATACGTGTAACATCTATCAGGTGTAACGCCTTATTGTCGATACGCAGAAGCCCATCCATTAGATAGAAAAATCCACAAGCCAGCTCCATTATGTCAATAAGTTTTATCACGTCCGAGTTTGTACAGATAGGTGATTTCCATTCCGATTCTATGTTGATAAAGAATTTGGGATATTCCATTTGACGGTAAAGTAAATCTTGTTCTTTTTCTATTAGGGTTATCAATTTATTTAGAAAAACTATTTTTTGTTTATTGTTTTCGGTAGGTGTAGACTCTTCAAATGCTTTTATTGTGGCAAATTCTATATAAGTTATGTTTAACTTACGAATAATTTCTTTATTGTCTTTGGTGTTACCAATATAAGCGAACAACTCTTCCACAAACTCTAAGTATGCAGAAGTCATATTTTCAACTACCGATTTATCAATTTGATATGGGTGTTTCAATAGTTGATAGATGCGTTGTTCTGTTAGCTCCCAATCTGGCATTGTTGTCGCATTATATTATTAGTAAATGGCGGTAATATTTTAGAGTAACACACTCCTCATTATTGGCAGTACGTAGCGTTCCGCGTTCTAAAATGTAGTTTTCAAGTTGAAGTAAATCTAATCTTGAGATATGATATTTATTAATAATGCCTGTATTAGTATTTATTTCTTATCTATATTTTTCAGGATTGATTTTATTATTACCTTATGAAATGGTCTGATAACAAAGAAATATAATCGTCCGAACCAGTTATTGTACTTCACAACAGTGGTAATGCGAAGTTCCTGTTTGCCATCTCGATATTCTCCACACCACATTGAAACGTTAAAATTCAGATGCTTGTCGGGCATTCCCCATATAATTTCATTAGCACTCCTTTCACACACAGAATCGGAAAAGCGACTTGTAGTGTCTAATCCTAAAGGTTTCACTATTTTGTTTCTCAGCTTTAACAACCAATCTATCCATGCAGGAAATCGGTTGAATGCCATATCAAAGAAAGCATCAGGTGTAATGTTTTTATTTACTACAACCTCTTTTGAGAAAGAATCCAAATAATCAGCAGGGAGATAATTATTAATTAAACTGCTGTTATGTATTTTAGCCTCGTTCATATTATCTACATTTTAGATTTAACACCGATATAAATGTGGGCGATACCATTTGATAATGATATAGATATACAACTATCAAAACCATTATTTAGCAATAATTCGGTAAATTCATGCTCTCGATTAAACTCTACGATTGATTCGGGAAGATACTTATATGCCTTGTCGTCATTTGATATTACTTGACCTATTAATGGTAGAATATGTTTTGAGTAAATGCGATATAGTACATTGAATACTTTATGCTTAGGTGTCGAAAACTCCATAATAAATAGACTTCCACCCTCTTTCAAAATCCGGTGGCATTCCGATAACCCATTAACTATATTTTCAAAATTTCTTATTCCAAATGAAATTGTAATGATATCAAAAGTATTACTGGAGAGCGACAAATTTTCAGCGTCCTCACATAAAAGTCTTATGTTGGGTTTAATGCTAAAACGCTCAATTTTCTGCTGTGCAACTTTCAGCATTTCTTCCGACAAGTCAATTCCAACTATTTGGGAAGTTGGAATTTTTTTCGCCATGCTTATGGCTACATCACCCGTTCCAGTAGCTATATCAACAATGTTAGTAGGTTTTCTTTCGGCAACAAGTTCCACTAAACGTTTCCTCCAAAGCCTATCTATATTGAACGATAGAATGTGACATATCCTATCATAGTAAGGAGCAATGTTATTAAACATCCTTCGGATCTGAATCCTTTTTGATTCCTCTTTGTTATATGGCTTCATCTGACACCGTTGATTTGAAGTTTTTGGCAATAGAACATATAAAGTTGTTCCAAATCCTTTTTATTTATATCAGGATATAACTGCTGAATTCCGACAAAAATTGCATATTCTAAAACAGAAGTATTTTTAGATTCCTCTTCCGACATACCTAACTGTACTCTCAATTTAGTTGAATAGTCAATCCGCAAATCATCAACTTGCTGGATATACTTTTTTACAATTTGATTAGAAAAGCTCCAAGCTCGTATCACCTGTTCACTTTTATGTGATCTATTAATCACGACACTACCAATAAATTCCATTCGTTCTTTTGCAGTTGCTAATTTATCTGCATCTTCAATTATTTGAACAGTATTTTGGTTTAACCAATATTTCATCAGAGCTTCAATGTACCCATCAATGTTCTTGAAGTGGTGATAAAATGCACCTTTAGTAATCTCCAATCGAGTACATAAGTTGTCTATTGTGATTCTTGCGAATCCATCCTTTTCCAAGATATCAAGACCAACTACAAACCATTGTTTTTTATCTACTTTATTCATAATCCATAAACCATACCATATAGTATGGTTTGCAAAAGTAATTACTTTTGTTGAAAGAACAATAGTATTTCTGAGTTTTGTTTCTCGACTTGAATTAAAGATGTCTTTTGATTCTGATATTCTGTTTCTTACTAATGATGTCATTGTATAAGCTCCCGTCAAACTCTTTATATCGAACATCTTTATAGATTGCAACTAATTTTTTGCTATAAGCCTGAATCATCGCATTAGATTTTTGGGATAAGTTGGTCGCTAAGATTCCGCTTCCCAATATGCCCGGATTACTGATTACTGTATCTTTTTTTATGACGTTCATAATCAATTCAGAACACGTATAATCCTTAATGCCTGCCTTGCTTAACTTCTCCGATACATATTTATTGAGTACCTGTTTGTCGTTAATCGTCATAAATCCATACCACAGCAAACACTTCATTCCCAATTTGGTGGCACTGGTTAATACATCAAGATAAGTATGTCCGTTGTTATTGCGTTTATCTATTTCATAAGGATCGATATGTAAAAACGTAGCTTTGGGAAGTGATGGCAATATTTTTAATACGCCATCAACCGAATCACAATTAAAGGTTCTAATTGGTGGTGTGACGGCTTGGTGTCTTGCAAATGTTTCGATATTCTCCAATGCCTCCTTTTCCAGATCAAAGAATAAATGCCCCTTAATATCATTATTCAATACTTTCATGGCTAATGCTGGAGAACCTAAATAGTTTCCATTTGCCATACTTTCATTCTCCAATTGATAATAAAGGGAATTTTTCAATATGTCATCTTCGTTCGCTTCGTTTAGGAAATGATAAATACCATATTCTTGTTCGGGAGTATGTGCCATTGCATAGATGGCACACGCTGAATTTGTTTCTACATATATCTGCGGTTTCTCTATTTGAAGAACCTCGCAGAGAACAAGATGTTTGAGAACATCAGGTTGTTTGCCGAAGTGAGTGTAAGTTTCCATAATCATTCTGTTTATCATTATGGCGGCAATATTAAGCAGTAGAAAGCAATAAAGGCTTGACGAAAGTCAAGACCTTTATTTTTGCTGTTGTTTTTTGCGGATTCTGCTTAGGGTTTCAGGAGTTACACCGAGAAAAAGTGCTATTTCTTTTAGGGATATTCGTTCTTGTAAATCGGGGCATCGTTTCATTAATGCCTGATAACGTTGTTCGGGAGTATCACAATAGAATCTTAATAATCGTTGGTATATCTCGGCAAACATGGTTTCGGCAATTCGTCTGCCTAAACGTTGTGTTTCCATATCTGTTTCCCAAAATTGGTTGAGTTCGTTTAATGGGAGCAAATAGACCTCGCAGTCAGTTGTTGCCTTTATGCTAACTGTTGCACTTGTTCTATAAATTAAAGAGGGATAATCACATACGAAATCATTCTCAAAACTGTAGCCTACAATCCATTCGTTGCCGTTTGTGTCTATGCGAGTAAGGCGAAATGTACCTGATGTAACATAGCCTATATGATTCGTCTTATTGTTTTGACGAACCATATAGTCATTTCTCCTAAATGTTTTAAGTGTTCCATTCTCAAGAAAGAGTTTTTCTAACCTTGTGACATTTACACCTTCATTCGCATTAAATTTACTCATTTCAAATACTTTATAATTGCGAAGATACGAATAATAATAGCTGTATTGAATAATCTGGCACTAAAAATCATGCCGTAATGTCTTGTATCTCATATATAGTGCCAATAAGAACAACATCCTACCACTTCCAGACAGTATTGAAAACGGCTCTTGATTCTTCTTTCATTTGCTGATGAAAATAGAATCAACACGTTTTATAAACCATTTAAAATTAAAAGTATGGAAGTAGTAACCATTGAAAAGAGAACCTTTTCGTATGTCTGCGAACGGTTCACTGAGTTTGCCAAACGAATAGAAGGTTTGTGCAGCACTCATACGCAGAATGTCGAAAACTGGCTGGATAGTCAGGAAGTATGCCTGTTGTTAGGTTTTAGTAAACGAACGCTGCAATATTACCGAAGTAGTGGACGACTGGCTTATTCTCAAATCGGTAGCAAGATTTATTATAAGTCTTCCGATATTGAAAGAATTATTGCGGACAGTGAAACACAAAATCAATCACCTAAACAAATCATGCCTTATGATAAGAACTAAAGAAGATTACCCGTCCTTCAACCTGTTTTCCATTGTCGGCACATGGGAAAGCGTTAATCTGAATCCTACGGTTATCATCTACCGGAATGATAAAGAGTATCTCTTATCTATTATATATGTATCGGAAACCACAAAACAGGCTTTGCCCGCTACGTATGAGATACAGCAAGATGGTAGCCGGTATTTTATTGTCACTGCATCCAAACGGCTCTATATAGATTATGATTCGGTAAAAGATATACTTAGCATTTCATCGCTGGGTGATTATCTGCGTAACTAGCCAGCTATCTAGCTATCTTGAAATCAATATTTCAATAAAACAATCTTTCAATCATGGAACTAATAAATAAAGATACCCCGCAAGTTAAAGAGTTTATTTCTTCGCTTGATTCGATGCTGAACGGTATTGAATCTATAGTCAAGCATTACAAGCCCCACCTGAATGGGGAACGCTTTCTTTCTAATAATGAAGTTTCCAAGAAACTGAATGTCAGTTTGCGAACCCTACAAGAGTGGAGAGATACAGGTCTAATCCCCTTTATCCAGATAAAAGGTAAAATCATCTACCGTCAGAGTGATATTGATAAACTGCTCCAAAGGCACTATTTTGAAAGTTGGAAAGAGTAACCTGCCAAGCCCCAAAACTTACTATAAAAGAAAAGGATTGAGGAAATGAAATTCATTCTTCCCAATCCTTTTTCTATATTGCCTATTACCTTTATTATATAGTTAATTCTGATAAACAGCTATTTACTTTTTGCATATCCTTGAAAATATTTTGATCCAATACCCTTGCATAGTGTTTTGTTACGCTTGTATCTGCATGACCTAACATCTTAGCAACATTCTCCATACTTACGCCATTTGCAAGGCAAATGCTTGTAGCATAGCTATGACGGGCGGTATGTGTGCTAAGATTTTTATGAATTCCGCACACATCGGCAATCTCCTTCAAATAACTGTTCATGCGTTGATTACACAATACAGGTAAAAGTTTTCCGGTACATTCTGCCACATTTTTATACTTTTCAAGTATAGAAGCTGCCATAGGTAGCACAGGAATGTTACACATAATTTTGGTCTTTTGGCGGTTCTTCCTTATCCAAAGTTCCCCTTTGTTGTCTTTTACCAAGTGTTCGGGTGATAAATCTTTCACATCGCTGAACGCCAAACCGGTAAAAATGCAAAAAACAAAAACGTCCCGTACCTGTTCTACTCGTTTAATCGTGAATTCTTTGGTAATAATGATCTTAATCTTGTCCATCGTCAGGAACTCAGGATCAGTTTCTTCCAGTTTGAAGCGGTAGTAAGCAAACGGATCTTTCTTTATCCAGTCGTTTTCCAGAGCAATGCGGATAATCTTCTTCAAGTTCTTTAGTCGGGTGATAGCAGAGTTCTGCGCACAACCTTTTTCAATCTTCAAGAAAGCATCGAACTTAGAAATGAAGTTGGCTTCCAAGTTGTTCAGAGCAATATCCGATAGCTGATATTCTTTCTTAATAAATTCCTCTAAATATCGGGTAGTGGTTTCATACCGTTGAACGGTCTTACTAACGAAGTCTTTGCCGATCAGCTTACGGCTTTGTTCGTTATGCTCCTTGAATACCTGCAATAGCGTTTTGTTATCTTCATCCACACCATAAAACAACTTTCTCACAAGATCAACAGTGATAACCTTGCCGGAAGTTTCCAGTTCTCTATAAATTTGGTGTACGTGGGAACGGGTGATTTCTAAGTAGTGGTTAAGTTCCACCGACATGCGGTCTTTGCCTTTTGAATTTTCTTTTGCCTGATTCCATAGGTTTACGGGACAGCTTCTTTTGATAGAAATATCTACCATACAGCCGTTTACGGTGATTCTCATACACATAGGTGCTTCTCCGTTCTTTAATAATTTGCCTTTCTTGATGAAGAACAATACAGAAAATGATTTTCGAGCCATTTTTACATCGTTTTTAAAGTTACAAAACTATGTATTCTCTTCCAAAGTAAGTCTATGCAAAAGGTTATGAATCAGCGAGAAAGGTGCAAATTAGTGGGACTTTTTTGAACTAAATTTGGCTCAGCGGAAATATCTGGTTGGTAAGTTTTAAAATTAGCTATCTTTGCTTACCTTTGTTTTATGAAACCCGCACAACTCCTTCGTGCCATCCTTCCGGATGTGCTTATAGACAACTTTGATATTGTCAATTTCGACAAGAGTGCTGACCGTTTTGATATTTATCTTGATGAAAAAAAAGTTCAACTAAAAGAAGATAAGATCAATCCGGATATCATATCCTATGGTTTTGGTGAGTATCGTACAATCCAAGACTATCCTATTCGTGGTCGCGCCACTTATCTCCATGTTCGTAAACGTAAATGGCTTGACAAATCTTCCAATGAAATCTTCAGTTATGACTGGGATTTATCCGAATTTGACGGTACACGGCTCAATTCTGAGTTCGTCTCTTTTTTAAAAGAAGGAGATTGAATCTACTCCTGTGAGCATCAGTGTGCTTGCGGAACGTTATGGCGTAAAAGGGCAGACTCTTCGTAAACAATACAAGGAGAAAATCAGTGATTACCGGAACTGGGATCAGCTCGAACATGCGCATGACTATCTCCTTTATCCTGAAAATATTGGAGAAAAGCTTTCTTTGGATGAAACTTGCCTGAGCAATGGAGATGTTTATACGATTCTGACCAATAAAGCAGCTAAAGGTCGTAAGGGTGCTTTAGTTGCAATAGTTCGTGGAGTGGCCACAGATGCGGTAAGCGGAATCTTGCGCAGGCTTCCGCACCGGAAACGGCTGTCTGTCAAGACTGTCACTACAGATTTATCTTCAGCCATGATGCTGACAGTCAGAAAGGTGTTTCCTGCCGCAAAGCTGATCAATGACCGTTTTCATGTACAGCAGCTCATGTCTGAAGCTGTTGACCAGTTAAGAATACGCTATCGGTGGAAAGTACTTGATGCGGAAAATCAGGCTATCAGGGAGCATCGCCAAAAGAAGAAAGAAACAAAGAGTAAGGCGGAAAGGGAAAGAATAGGGAAATGGGAACCTGAAAGAATGGAGAACGGAGAAACCCTGTCACAGATAGTAAGCAGAAGCAAGCACATTATACTGAAACACTGGAGCAAATGGAATGAACAGCAAAAGACCAGGGCTGCCATTCTCTTTGATAAATTCCCCAAGCTTCTGGAAGGATACAGCCTTAGCATGAAACTGACAGACATCTTCAACAAGAAGTCAGGTCTCGATGAAGCAAGGCTAAATCTCGCAAGATGGTACAATGAAGTGGAAAAGTTTGACTATATGGAGTTCAACAAGGTACTTGATACGTTTTCAAACCATAGTACGACCATCATAAATTATTTTGAAGAACGATTGACAAATGCTTCAGCGGAGTCGTTCAATGCTAAAATCAAAGCTTTTCGAAGCCAGTTAAGAGGGGTGGCTGATCTGAAATTCTTCATGTTCAGACTGGCTAGGCTATACGCTTAAAAGAAAGCTTGCCAACCGGGGAAATCCGCTGACCCCTAAATTTTAGTCCCACGATTTATCCACCGATAATATGCTTGACCCTATTTAAGCATATAATTTAGCAAGTCTATATAAGAAATCAAGCAGCTATCTTTTTAGATAACTGCTTGATTTTCAAGTGATCCGCTTGGGGCTCGAACCCAAGACCCCAACATTAAAAGTGTTGTGCTCTACCTGCTGAGCTAGCGAATCAATCCTTATTGCTGTTAAGCGGGTGCAAAGATATGGATTTTATATTTAATATGCAAGACTTATAACGAAAAAAAGTTTGCATTATTTTAGTTGTTTATTTCTTTTGCTTGATTATCAGCTGATTCTGTCTTATGAATATTTTCTCTGTTGATAATGAAACGTTGATAGTAGGAGAGCATCAGCGTTGTGAGCGGTAGTGCGATAATCATTCCCAACATTCCCATTAATGAACCCCATATGGAAAGTGATAATAGAATGATAGCAGGATTTAGTCCGGTAATTTTCCCCATAACACGTGGCACGATGAATCCGTCTTGGATAGTTTGCACTACAATGAATACTGCCATGGCTGAGGCGATGATTATCCAAAAATTATCGCCTGTGTCGGAGGCTTTCAGGATTGCTAGTATGATAGTAGGAACCAAACCGATGATTTGAAGATAAGGCACCATATTCAATGCCCCGATGAACAAACCGAGACCTATGGCTAATGGGAAGTCTATGATAAGAAAGCCTATGCTGAATAAAATGCCGACACATAAGGCTACGAATGCCTGTCCGCGGAAGTATCTGTTCATACCTACTTTTACGTCATTGAGTATGCCTACCACGAAAGAACGGTATTTCATAGGCACGAGATGCGTCCAACCTTCTGCGATGCTTTCGTAGTCTAATAAAATGAAGATAACGTATAGTAAGATAATGAATATGGTGAATACGCTGAATAATAAGTCAACGGAGTCCGATAATAAAGACCATAGGCGGGGAACTGCTTCTTTGAGCGCATCCAACAGGTTCTCTTTATTGAATAGTTCGGTTATAAATTTAACATCGATATTATCTCGTAAAAAATCGGAAAGAGAGGTGGGCACATTACTATTATATGTTCCGTGCGAAAAGTATTGGACCAATAAAGTCTGTACTCTGCCGCATTCTTGTATCATAGGGGGCACTAACAGATAAAAAGCTCCGGCACCCACAATCAGAAGTGTGAGTAATGCGCAGAATATGGAAACAATCCTATTTCTTAATTTTAGCTTGTATTGGAAAAATGTGACCAAAGGATATACCAGATAGGCAATAAGCCAAGCGATAAAGAAAGGTAATAGAACGCTGCTTAAACGCTTCAAAAGCATTAATATGCCGATAATGATAACTCCTAAAATGACACCGCGGATAAAACTGTCGAATGTAATCTTTTTACGTTCCATAGAATCCTGTATTAAATTTATTAATCGCTTGCTGTTTGCTGGTCTTCCTTTATCGCCCGTAAATAACACTCTCGGCACAAGGGTTCGTATTCGGCTGTTTCACCCAACAGAACTTGTTTGTCATTTTTTACAGTACGATGAGAGAATGAAGCAAGCTGTCCGCATTTTACACAAATGGCATGCACCTTGGAAACTTCATCTGCAATGGCGCACAGCCCCGGCATGGGGCCGAAAGGATTACCGCGGAAATCCATATCCAATCCGGCTACTATTACACGTATACCATTGTTGGCAAGCTGGTTGCATACATCAATCAGACCTTCGTCAAAGAATTGCGCTTCGTCGATGCCTACTACATCTATTTCGGAGGTGAATAGCAGTATGCTTGCCGATGAGTCTATCGGTGTAGAGGATATGATGTTGCTGTCATGCGATACGACATCTGCTTCTGAGTAACGCGTGTCTATTGCCGGCTTATATATTTCTACACGTTGCTTGGCAAATTTGGCACGTTTCAAACGGCGTATCAGTTCCTCTGTCTTGCCGGAGAACATGGATCCGCATATAACTTCAATTCTTCCTCTACGTTTGGTTTCTTGTATGTGGTCTTCCGAAAATAATACCATATCTTTGAGTGTTATATTCAGTCGCAAAAGTAATGATTTTGTTCGCTTCCGGATATTTTTTCATTATTTATTTCTACATTTGTGCCATTAATACGGACAGGAAAAGGATATGCAAGCATTATTGAATGATATAGAACTGGATGTTCAGGAATTGAAATGTTTGATACAGTCGATGCTCACTGATACAAATCCTGTGTTGAGAATAGTTGCCAAAAGGAATATTCATCAGATGCAGGAGCGGTTGGATGCGCTGACCAAACTGTTGGATGACACTTTTGTGATAACTCCGGCAGAACATGTTGCTTCTGACATTGTGGAGAAAACAACTGAATCGGAAGTGATTTCCGAACCGGTTGCTGATGTTCCGGTTGAGGCAACTCACGTTTCGGATATTGCAGTACCTGCTCCTCAGATTCTTGCCGAACGTATTAAGCCGGCTACGGACTTACAACATGCTATCAGTCTGAATGATTCGTTTCGTTTTACCCGTGAATTGTTTGCCGGAGATGCGACACGTATGAATGAGGTGGTGCGCCTTTGCGGTGGGGCTTCCTCTTTGGATGAGGCTATGTCTGTATTTATGTCAACTGTACAACCGGATGAGGAAAATGAGGCAGCTGCTGATTTTATAGAACTTCTCAAGAAGTATTTCAGTTAAAAAAGTAGCGGATATGGGAAAACTTTATGTAGTGCCTACGCCAGTAGGAAATTTGGAAGATATGACTTTTCGCGCTATCCGCATATTGAAGGAAGCGGATTTGGTGCTGGCAGAAGACACGCGTACTTCCGGAATATTGCTGAAGCATTTTGAGATAAAGAATGCGATGCAGTCTCACCATAAATTTAATGAACATAAAACAGTAGAAAGTGTTGTAAATAGAATAAAGGGTGGTGAGACTGTGGCGTTGATTTCAGATGCCGGTACTCCAGGTATTTCCGATCCGGGTTTTCTGGTGGTTCGCGAGTGTGTCCGCAACGGTATCGAAGTACAGTGCCTGCCGGGGGCTACTGCTTTTGTTCCGGCATTGGTGGCTTCCGGATTGCCCAACGAGAAGTTCTGCTTTGAGGGTTTTCTTCCTCAGAAGAAAGGTAGGATGACACGTCTGAAAGGTTTGGCGGAAGAATGCCGGACAATGGTTTTCTATGAATCTCCCCACCGTTTGGTAAAAGCACTGACGCAGTTTGCAGAATATTTCGGTTCGGAACGGCAGGCGTCCGTTTCCCGTGAAATATCCAAGATACATGAGGAGACGGTACGTGGTACTCTTACCGAATTGATAGAACATTTCACAGCCAACGAACCGCGTGGTGAGATAGTGATTGTAGTAGCAGGAATAGACGATTAAATAACTTCATTAACAAAACGTAAAACAAAAGCGTATGAAAAAGTTAGCAGTTTTGATTGTATGTACAGCCGTTATGGCTTCATGTGACAGCTTTTCAGGTGGTAGCAAAGATCAGTTGAAAGCTGAGAATGATTCTCTTTTAATGGAACTGACTCAGCGTAATGCTGAACTGGATGAAATGATGGGCACTTTCAATGATATTTCGGAAGGATTTCGTCAAATCAATGCGGCAGAAAGCCGTGTAGACTTGCAGCGTGGTGCAGTTGCAGAGGGTTCTCTGAATGCTAAACAGCAGATAGCCTCTGATATTGAATTCATCCGTAAGCAAATGGAAGAGAACAAAGAGCAGATTGCCAAGCTGCAATCTATGTTGAAAAACAGTAAGACCAACTCTTCTCAGTTAAAAAGAGCCGTTGAGTCTTTGACACAGGAACTGAATGCGAAAACCCAGCGTATCGAAGAGTTACAGGCCGAACTGGCTTCTAAGAATATCCGTATCCAGGAATTGGATGCCGCCGTTACGGATTTGAATGCTGTCAAGAGTGAATTGACTGCTGAGAATGAGGCAAAAGCCAAGACAGTGGCAGAACAGGATAAAGCGCTTAATACTGCATGGTTTGTATTCGGAACGAAGAAAGAACTGAAAGACCAAAAAATTCTGAGCGGTTCCGGATTATTTAAAAAAGGTTCGGTCTTGAAAGATGGTGATGTCAATAAGGATTATTTTACCCAGGTTGATATTCGTACTACCAAAGAAATCAAACTGTATTCCAAAGATGCCGATATTCTGACTACCCATCCTACCGGTTCTTATACCTTGGAAAAAGATGATAAAGATCAGTTGACATTGAAGATTACCAATCCGAAAGAATTCTGGAGCGTTTCCAAGTATCTGGTAATTCAAGTGAAATAGTTACTTGATTGATAATTGATAGGGCTGTTTCAAAAGTGCGTTTCGTTTGTAGGCCTGCTTTTGAAACAGCCTTTTTAGTATTCTTTTTTATGCTTTATAAAAATCTTTTTTTTGATTTGGACGATACGCTTTGGGCGTTCTCTCTCAATGCTCGTGATACCTATGAAGAAATGTACTGGAAGTATGGATACGATCGCTATTTCGATTCGTTCGAGCATTATTATTTACTTTATCAGCGTCGCAATCTGGATTTATGGGCAGAGTATGCAGATGGTAAAGTCACGAAAGAAGAGTTAAACCGTCAACGTTATCTTTATCCTTTGGAGGCTGTAGGAGCAGGTGACTCCACTTTGGCAAAGGCTTACGAAAGAGATGCTCTTACAATGATTCCTACCAAAAGCAAATTGATGCCACATGCGCGTGAAGTGCTGGAATATCTTTCGGGAAAATACAATTTGTACATTCTTTCAAATGGATTTAAAGAACTCCAAAGTCATAAAATGCGTTCGTCGGGCATTGATGAATATTTCAAAAAAGTGGTTCTTTCCGATGATATCGGAATCCTGAAGCCTTGGCCTGAGATTTTTCATTTTGCTCTTTCGACAACCCAGTCCGAGTTGAATAATTCGCTGATGATCGGAGATAGTTGGGAAAATGATATAGTCGGAGCGGCGGGAGTAGGCATGCACCAGGTGTTTTACAACTTGTCCGGTCGTACCGACTTGCCTTTTGCTCCTACCTATCAGATTACTGATTTGAAAGATTTATTTAATTTTTTGTGACATTGACAGATTAGTTGTACTTTTGTTTCCAATGATGAACATCTAAAAATACTATTATGGAAACTCTCATTCCTTTTGCATTGTTGTGTTTCACATCCTTCTTTACGTTGACTAATCCGTTGGGCACAATGCCGGTTTTTCTGACTATGACTCAGGGTATGACCGATAAAGAACGTTGTTCTATCGTAAAGCGCGCAACATTAGTCTCGTTTATCACATTGATGGTCTTTGTCTTTGCCGGGCAATTCCTCTTCAAGTTTTTCGGTATTTCGACAAACGGTTTCCGAATAGCGGGTGGCGTTATCATTTTCAAGATTGGTTTTGATATGCTGCAGGCACGCTATACACCGATGAAATTGAAAGATGAAGAAATCAAGACCTATGCGGATGATATTTCGATTACTCCTTTAGGTATTCCGATGTTATGTGGTCCGGGCGCTATTGCCAATGCAATCGTACTGATGCAAGATGCACATTCCTTTGAGATGAAAGGGGTGCTTATAGGCACTATTGCCCTTATTTATTTTCTTACATTCTTGATATTGAAGGCTTCCACCCGTTTGGTCAATTTATTAGGGGAAACCGGTAATAATGTGATGATGCGCCTTATGGGGCTCATCTTGATGGTGATTGCCGTAGAATGTTTCGTTAGCGGAGTGAAGCCGATATTGACAGATATTGTAAAGGAAGGTTGCTTGATGTAATTAAATAAGAGAGCCGGAATTTGGCAGTAATGAAAAAAAGGTTGCAAACAGGAAAACAGTCTTCCGTTTGCAACTTTTTTTATAGCTAGCATGAAATATCATATCATGCTTTATGTTTTATCATCAGAAAGCTTAACTACCGGTTTGTCTTTTCTGCTATTATGACAAACCGGTACTGGTTAGGCTTTGTTTAATAACCCGGATTCTGCTGTGCTTTCAAAGTCGGGTTGGCATTGGTTTCACTTACAGGAATAGGCAACAATGCTTTTGTATACGTACGGTCGAAACTTTGTGATTCTTTAAGTAATGAGTAGTGCCAGCCTTGGTTTTCTTCACTGCTATAGCGTACAATCGTTTCGTTATTGCGCATGGCATCGAAAAAGCGTTGCCCTTCGCCAACCAGTTCCTTACGGCGTTCAATCAAAACTTTGCTCAGGAATTCGGCATCAGCAATAGCATCGGATACTTTGGCTGTTGGAGTTTTGGTGCGTTTGTCCAATAAATCGTTCAGATATTTTATACCTTCTGCTTTGGCTGCTCCGCCCAGTTTGGCAGCAGCTTCGGCTGCGTTCAGGTAAACTTCGGACAGACGTAAAATCGGCAAGTTGGCAAGGCGCATATCTCCCAGTGCCCCCAGCGGGAACTTATTGATGAAAATTGGATTTTCCCCATAGGTTTTCTTCAAGTCTTTGTCGTACATTGCTGGTAGCACAACTTCGTTACGGACATCTGCAGGATCGGTTTGCAGCATATCAACAAATGATTTTGTACAGATAGCATCGGCATATCCTTGTTCATTCAGCAAGTAGCCTATGCCTTCACGGTCGGCCCAGTCATCAGAACCATTGTTTATCAATTCAAAAATCATTTCTTTTGTATGGTTCGGATCTTGCTTGTCCCATGCCTCAGCGTATTGTTCGGGAGTCCATAATTCATAAGGAGAGTCATTGATGATTTCTTTTGCTAAATCGAAGGCTTCCTGATTTTTGTTCATGTATAGATACACTCGGCACAGCAAAGCTTTAGCTGCCCATAAATCGATATAGCCTTGTTTTTCACCTGCTTTTTTGGATACGGTCAGTGCTTCTGAGTCGATGGCATTATTCAGGTCTGCAACAACTTTGGCATAAACATCGGCTACCTTGTCACGTCCGGGTTGTGCATCACGATCCAGTGGTTTGTCAACGAAAGGTACTCCAAGCGAAGCACCTTCATCGTATGTATAGGGCATGCCGTACACTTTTACCAAATCAAAATGTACTAAGGCGCGTATTACTTTGGCCTGATTGTAGATATTTGCCAATTCAGCCTGAAAATTTTCCGCATCGGTAATTGTCTTGTTATCTACAGCCTCAATCAAGCGATTGGCGCGTCTTATCACATTGTACTGTATATTCCACATGTTTGGGGCATCATCTGCGGTATAGCGCATTTCATAGCAAGAAGAGGTGCGCATACCTTGAGTGCGTGCCTGCATGTCGTCCCCCCGGACATCTCCATAGTAGAACATGCGAGCTGCATAGTACTGGGTGTAAGTGGAATTGCCTTGCAGGCCATCATACATACCATACATTGCTGTGCGGGCATCATTGTAATTGGTAATGGCGGAACTTGTTGGCGTTCCGTTGGAAGGAGTTTGGTCCAGCCAGTTATTCACACAGGACGAAAGCCCTGTCGTGACTGCTGCTAATGCTAGGATATTATATATTTTCTTCATAATGTATATGCTAAATAAAGATTTTAATTAGAAACCAAGTTCGATACCAAATGTAATTGTTCTTAATGCAGGTGTCTCGAAGTAACACAGTCCGTCAACAGGGGTTTCTGGATCTACATACAAGTCTTTGGATTTCCAGGTAAGCAGATTATTACCCGAAATGTAAGCTCTTAATTTGCTTATTCCGGCCTTTTTGGACAAGTTGCTTGGAAGAGTGAAACCTATGGTCAGATTTTTCAAACGTAAGTGATCGGTAGGCATCATCCAACGTGAAGAAACCGTATTTTTATTGCCATAGGCAAATAGGGGCAATTTAGCGTTGTCGCCCGGTTGCTTCCAAGTATCTTCAATCTTATAGTATGCCGGAACATTACCTACATAGTTGTAAGTACCGCCATTAGACTGTAACCACGTTGCAGCATCGTATGCATGACCGCCCAAAGAGTAAGTCAGAGTAAAGTTTAAATCTATGAATTTCCAACTTACAAAGTTAGTCAGACCACCGGTCAGTTTCGGGTCGGGCGAACCGATAATCACCTTATTGGCCTCATTTGAATGTATGGTGGTTTCACGACTTCCATCTTCTCCGTTAATGTAGAACATTTCCGATCCGGTTTCCGGATCAACACCTGCGTATTCGTAAGCATAGAATGATTGATAAGCCTCTCCGATACGATGAATGGCTATGCCGTCAATCATTTCGTTCTGTTCGCCGTCCAGTTTTAACAAGGTGTTTTTGTTGTGTCCGAAGTTCAAGGATGTGCTCCAATACCAGTCTTTGTTTTGGATATTGGTGGATTTAATTTCAAATTCAACACCGCGGTTTCTCATAGAGCCGACATTCATCAGCATAGTGGCTCCACCGCTACTATTGATTACACCCGGCACGGCTGAAATATTCTTGCTCATTAACAAATCCTTAGTGTCTCGGTTATACCATTCTGCAGTAATCGACAATCTGTTCCACAGCGTAACGTCCAAACCTACGTTGGTTGCGTAATTCTTTTCCCATTTCATATTGGGATTGTCAAAACGAGCTTCAGCCGAACCGCCATTTCCTGCATAGTTATAACCAAATTCATATACGCCCAAATAGCCGTACAAATCTGTGGGTTGTGTACCGTTCACACCGTAAGATACACGTAATTTGGCATCGGTCAGCACATGCTTGATATCCTGCATGAAAGCTTCTTCACTCAGTCTCCAAGAACCGGATATAGACCAGAAATCTCCCCAACGGCTTTCTCTTGACAAGCGGGAACTACCATCCCGGCGATAACTTGCACTAAAATAATACTTGTTATTGTAGTCATAATTGATACGTCCCAGGAAAGAAGTCATTCTGTATCGTTCTACATGGCTTGAAGCACGGCTATCGCCTGCATTTTCTATTTCCGGCAGGTAAGAAGGGTATTGGTTTCCGTTGGCATATAAATAATCATATTTATAATCTTCGGTTTCAAAGCCTACCAAAGCATCCAGATTGTGTAATCCGAAGGATTTGTTGTAAGATAATTGTGTTTGTGTATTTAACTGCCCTCTGTTGCCCATAACGCGCTGATAAACACCGTTTGATGAACGACCGTCGTTGCTGCGAGGATCCCACCATATACGTTCATTGTTTTGGTTGAAGTCATAGCTGATGGCTTCTTTCAATTTCAGATTATCCCAAATAGTCCAGGTAGCGGCCATTGAACCGAGGAAGCGGTTTATGGTAGCCCTGTTGTAATTATATGTTTCAGTTTGTATAGGGTTGGCACCATTCAGTGCAGGGAAGTTACTGCTGAATGAACCGTCTTCATTATATGGATATGTAGAGGGAGAGGCAGTCATTGCATAGCACATGATAGGGCTTGCAAAGCTGGTCCCTTCATTATTTACGTTTTGGGTTGAATTGGTATACATGGCGTTGGCTTCCAATAACACTTTGTCGGTTTGGTGTGTAACATTGGCGCGACCGGTGAAACGCTCATAGCCTGATACATTTGTAATACCTTCTTGCTTTGTATAAGCAAAAGAAGTATAAAACCTCGTTTTTTCATTACCGCCTTGTGCATTTATTTCATAATTCTGGTGGCTACCGTTACGGAATAAGACATCTTTCCAGTCTGTATATCCTGACCAGGGTTCTGCTGCATATTCATCGATGTTTTTATTGGCCAAAGCTGCTGCTTGTTCTGCATCATAACCAAGGGTATATTTGGCATAATTCTCAAATCCCAAGTGCAGGATTTCACGTCTTTGCTTACCATCGAGAATCGGTCGATAATCGATTGCCATATTAGACATACCCCAGTCTGCTCTTACCCCTATCTTGGTTTTGCCAGCAGAGCCTTTTTTGGTTGTTATGACAATAACACCATTAGCGGCACGCGAACCATACAATGAGGCAGCCGCAGCATCTTTGATCACCGTCATGGACTCTATGTCATTGCTATTCAGTGTAGCCATTAGACTGTTACCGGAATCTGCGTAAGTGAATTCGCTGACGTTTCCGTTCAGCATGGGCACTCCGTCAATGACATATAATGGTTCATTGCTGGCATTGATAGACCCCATACCGCGAATACGCACGGAGGCAACGGAGCCGGGCTGACCGGAAGTAGAAGTGATTTGAACACCGGCAACAGAACCAGCCAAACGATCTTGCACGCTGATAGAAGGTAAATCCTGTAACTTTTCGGTAGTCACATTTGATGCAGAACCTGTAAATGAGGACTTTTTGAAGGTACCATATCCGGTTACTACAACTTCATCAAGCACCTCAGTATCAGGTTTCAATACCACTTTTAAGTTCGGTTTGATAGCCACTTCCTGAGTCTGCATACCGATGTATGAAATCTGCAAAGTTTTCGCAGAACTGCATAAAAAGCAAATATCTGATTATTAATATATTATATCTTTAATAGAACTGATTATAATTAGTATAGTCTTCTTTAAAAGCTAATATAAGAGAGGTACGGGATTTGGAGGTATACCCATTATCTACTTGAAGTTAATATATATCGTTGATATTCAGATATTTATAACAATAATACAGTTTTATTATCATATTGAAAATTTACTTTCTGTTTTTTTCTTTATCTTTTTGTTGATATAATTTAATCAATTATATATTGAACTTAAACGAATACATTGTTATGGAATACTATAGTATATCTTGTATTAACTATTGTTCTTTTGTAAATATTTATAAATGCTTTATTCCTAAAGAAAGAACAATGTTTGGAGATGAGTTTTAATACGGAAAAATCCCTCCATTTTAGATTGAATTTGTGAAAACAACCTAAAACAAAGGGATTTATTTACTGGAATTTATTTACCTCCATTTATCCACGTCTTCTCAGAATAGATATAAGAACCGTCGCCGTAGGCTTCTTTCACATCCGGATTGCCGATGACCGCGCTGTTGCCATAGGGCAAGCGTTCCGGATAGCGGTTAATACCGCTTTGGGTGTTTCTCGGGTTAGTCAGTATTACATACTCTTCTCCCATTGCTTTCAAGCGACGCAGATCGTTGTAAGTTTCCACTTGCTCGTCCAATGCTTGCGCCACATATTTCTGTTCAAAAAGTTTTTGGAGTGTCGGTGCGCCCAAAGACATGGCATAGTTTTTTGCTATTGTTGCAGCAGTCGGTACAGTGGATTCATCTCCAAACCAAGTCAGAATTTCCGTAACAGAAGCTTCTACTGCTTTTTGATACGCCGAGGTGGCATCAATGTTTGAACGCAGTTGAACTTCTGCCTGAATGAAATAGAGTTCGGCTTTACTCATGATATGAATAGGCTGTGAACCGAACAAATACCATGCCGGCTGAT
Organism: Bacteroides stercoris ATCC 43183; assembly: GCF_025147325.1. NCBI lineage: Bacteria > Pseudomonadati > Bacteroidota > Bacteroidia > Bacteroidales > Bacteroidaceae > Bacteroides > Bacteroides stercoris. Next base: position 251,565 of record NZ_CP102262.1, on the reverse strand, counting down.
ATTTCATTACTCTGGCATCATCTACTGTCTTGGCAATAGTTTCATCTCCCGGAGTATAAGACTCTCCCAAAGCATTCAGATAATAATCCAAGCGAGGATCATCTGTGGCTTCCATCAAGTCTGCTACTATTTTTGAAGGTGCTGTGTACTGGCGGCTGAAAACATAGGCACTCCATGGATTGTCACATGTAGAACCATTAAATCCTGTAACCGTAAATCCTTCGAATCCGTTGTCTATAGCTTTTTGTACGGCTGTTGCTACTTCTGAAAGTACGTTAGGTTCTACCGCCAGTTTATGCAACAGATAGCGTGCTTTCAGAGCGTGAGCAGCTGCGAGCCATTTAGATGCAACCCCTTTGTAGGCTATGTCCTGATTACCGGCACTTGTCAAACTTTTGCCTTTTTCCAAATTACCAATAGCCTTGTCGAGTGTAGCCAAAATACCAGTATAAACATCTTTCTGTGCATCTAATTTAGGTTGCAAATTACCTTGCCCTTGCACAGCTTCGCTATAAGGAATATCACCGAACATATCGGTCAGGACACCGAAGTTTACAGCTTCCAATACTTGTGCCATACCCAGTATATCAAACTGTCCGACATTACCCGGTACTTCATTCTCTATTTTACTCTGCATTTGGCGTATATTCTGTAAATTGCCATAGATAGAGTTCCATACATTGTTAAAGGTAGTAGAAGCAGCCCATTCGCTTGAGTTGCGCATTTCGGCAAACATTAATTGGTTGTTACCCATACCTATCTCTTGCTCATTGAGCGAAGAAAGGTAAAAAGCAAAGTCACCCGATACGGTACTGAAGCCTGTGGACATAATGGCATCTGTCAGTTGGAGTGCTGCCGGGACGGCTTCCGGTGAAGGATGTTCATAGTCCTTGTTGATGCGGTCAAATGCATCTTCCGTACATGCTGCCAGTCCGAGAAGAGCTACCGTCAAAGTCATGAATATGTATTTTTTCATAATCAAAATCTTTATGTTATATGTTTAGAAATTAATAGTAAGACCACCGCCGAAGCTAGATGTGTTGGGAACTGAGAACCGTTCGAAGTATCCGCTCATATTATTATTGCCTTGCGAAGACTCCGGATCGAAGTTGGGCAAATTGGCCCAAACAAGCACATTACGGGCAAAGCCGTAAATCGAAATGTCGAAGATACCGAGTTTGGGCAGTTGATAAGTCAAAGTTAGGTCGCGCAACTTGACAAAGCTCGTGTCATATACGCCAGATTCGGTGATATTGTAATAAGCCTGATAGTAATCGGCTTTATATACTTCAACTGTATTGGGCTGTCCCGTTGCTTCATCTATACCTTCAGCAACCATACTTCCTTCGTGATAAGGAAGTGACTCTTTGGTAGCACCAAAATAATTCAGAGTCATGTTTGTTCCGTGATACATCTTTCCACCTTGTTGCCAGCTCCATGTGGTAGAGAGTGAAAGACGTTTATAACGGCCACCCAGCGTAAAACCAGTAGTGAAGTCCGGAGAGCAGTTGCCTAAGTCTTGGCTATTGCCCGAGGATTGAGGCAGACCGTTCAGTAACAGCAAATTGCCTGCTTCATCGCGTTTGAAGCCCAAACCATATATGTTCGGATAAGTACATCCTGCCTGTGCACGAATTTGCGGTTCTACAAATCCGCCCAGCATAATGGATTCAACACCCGGAGCCAGTTCTATAACCTTGTTGTTTACTTTGGTAAAGTTGATGCCCAAATTCAGGTCGAAATCTTTGGCTTGCAGAATAGCAGCATTAATAGAAAGTTCGTGAGCATGCGTGCGCATTTTTCCGGCATTGGTCAACATTTCCTGATAGCCGGTCGCTCCATCTACGGGTACATAAAATATCTGATCTTCTACATTCTGCAAACTGTATGTATATTCCACTTTCAAACGGCTGCCAAAAAAATGTAAATCGGCACCTACTTCATAATTGGTTGTATTTTGCGGTTTCAATTCTTCATCATACACGCGGTAATAGGGTGTGAAAGTAGATACTCCGCTGGGTAGAGGATAGGTAACCGGATAGTAAGAGTACATACCGCCCCCGTAGGTGGGAGTATAATAATAATTGGCATAATAGTTACCGGCCTGACCTACTTGTGCGAACGAAGCGCGGAGTTTACCATAGTTTAATATTTTATTGTTCTGTAAGAAAGGTAATTTGGTGAACTCCCAGCCTAATGATACTGAAGGATAGAAGAAACTGCGACTGCCGCGCGGCATGGTTGATACGTAGTCGTTACGTCCGGTTACGGTCAGATACACCTGATCTTGCCATGACATTGAAAGACTTCCGAAAAAGCCTACTGTACGTTCTTGTCGCTTATACTCACTAGATGTTAGTGAAGTAGCATTTCCAATGTTGGTAAAACCAGGAAAGTTGAAGTTGCTGCCGTAATAATCCCAGTTACGGATACTCTCATGATTGAACTCGTTTCCTAATATTACGTTCAGTCTCCATTCGTCGCTTTTTCCGAATTTACCGTCAAAATTAACGGTGAACAGATTATTGAATACATTATGCTGAGAACCGTAATTCTCTATGTCTCCACCTTTCAGCGATGACGTACTGCCCATTTCCCGTACAGTGGCATAGTCAGAAGTCCAAATGTCAAGACCGGCCTGTTCCCTAATCTTGAGTGAGAAGTTCTCTCCCAAGCCCAAATCCGGTTGGTACTCCAAATAGGTATTGCCAAAAGCACGGTTGGTATGCTGGAGATATTCATTATGTTCCGCCCACCAATAAGGGTTGGTAAATGAGGTGGAACGGAACAATATCTGGTTTGTCGGATTGCCCGGTTCATGATTGGGAATACCCTTCAAATCATATTCGGCCGGAGCAGAGTAAACCACATTCATGATACCATCGTTGGCTCCCGGTGCAGATGTAATTTTAGTAGATGAATAGTTCATGGAGAATCCTGTGTTCCACTGTGGATTGATTTTCCAATCTACCAATCCGCGCGCTCCCCAACGGTCCATGCCTGTTGAAGGAATGATGCCATTCTGGTGCGAATTGTTCACGCCGAACGAATAGTTTATTCCGTTGATGCTTTGTGATAGATTCACGTTTGTGTTTTCAGTGAATCCTGTGCCTAAAAAATCGCCCACATTATCATAAATCTGTGGCGTAGTCCAACCATCCAAACCGGCTTGTGCGCGTTTGGGATTGTAATATTGTCCTTCGCGCATACCATCTGCCGCAGTGTATTGATTATTCATGTTTCCACCATATTTGGGGTCATTTGCCAATTCGCTGATTTTTGGTCCCCAAGTCATGGAAGAAGACGGATCATATCCTGCTGCAATGCTGTTGCCCTGCGAATATATATTTTGACGTTCGAATTTGCGTGAAACCCGTTGTGCACTCAGGTTCGTTGAAATCGTTACGCTTGGTTTGTTCATATTGTTTTTGGAACCGCGTTTGGTCGTAATGACAATCACACCGTTGGATGCACGGATACCATACAATGCGGATGCTGCCTGACCTTTCAGTATATTCACAGACTCTATATCTTCAGGATTAATGTCTATGCTACGATCGGCGTAGTTAGCACCCGTTACAGATTTACCGGTATCAAAATCCGCAGTTGCATTCACAGGCATACCATCAATTACATATAACGGCTGGTTGTTGCCATCAAACGAGCGAGCACCACGAATTACAATCTGAGAAGAAGCACCCGGTGCACCCGATGACTGACGAATATCTACACCCGTCAGCTTACCTTGTATAGCGCTGGCAAGCGAGGTTGTTCCTGCTTTATTCAGTTGTTCTGAATTCAAATCCTGTGCCGCATAGCCTAATGCTTTGCGATCACGTTTGATACCCATGGCAGTTACTACTACTTCATCCAATTGTTCGGCATCTGATTTGAGTATCACTCTTACATTTGGTCTGATAGCCACATCCTGCGTTTGCATGCCAACGAATGAAATCTGCAAAGTTTTCGCAGAACTGTATCAATGCGTAAACTTCTATAAATAAACATTTTATAAGTAGATACAAAATCATTGCATTTAATTAAAAACCTCAATAGAATATGCTCTACCATGTATTTACAAAACTATCAAGTTACTCATATGTTACCATATTTTACAATAAAACAATGATTATCAATAATATACACATAACGATGTAGTCTATATTGAAACTATCGAAATATACTTTAGTTTTTTGTTGAACTATTTTTGTAAAATAAAAAGTAATGTGAGTAGTCGTGGTTGACCATAAAGAAATACACTATGATGAAAGTCGCAAACAAAGATTTATGTCAAAATAAAACATAATCCTATTACAAAAAAACATCATAAACAAGCAATTATAATAAGATTATAATTTTTTTTGTGTAAAACATGTAACCTATGACAAAAATAAACCCTTTCATAACCAGTGGCTATATTTCAGCAAAGTACTTTTGCGACCGTATAACCGAAACAACTACATTGACACGTTATATAACCAACGGGAATAATGTAGCTTTGATATCCCCTCGCCGTTTAGGAAAAACCGGGCTGATAGAGCATTGTTTTCATCAGCAACAAATAAGGAAAGTATATCACACATTTTTAATCGATATATATGCAACAAAGAATTTTCAGGAGTTTGTATTTGAACTTGGTAAAGGTATTCTGAATGGTTTGAAGCCGCGTGGAAGAAAAGCATGGGAGCTGTTTCTCAAATGTTTATCCTCTCTTCGCACCAGTATCTCTTTTGATTTCAGTGGTAATCCCAGTTGGAATTTGGAAATGGGTGATATAAAGACTCCCGCTATAACGCTTGATGAAATATTCCGTTATTTGGAAGAAGCGGATAAGCCTTGCCTGATTTCCATTGATGAGTTTCAAGTCATAGCCAAATATCCGGAAGGGGATGTTGAAGCCATATTACGGACACATATCCAACATTGTTCCAATGCAAAATTTATCTATGACGGTTCGCAACGTCATATGATGGGAGAGATATTTACTAGTCCGTCACGTCCGTTTTACCAAAGTACGGCCATTATGGAACTGTCTCCTATTAATGCAGATATTTATACGGAATTCATAAAAAGACACTTTGCGGAGAATAAGAAAAAAATTGCAGTAGAAACAATTCAAGAAGTTTATAAACGTTTTGAAGGAATAACCTGGTACATTCAGTTTATGGCAAACTCGCTTTATGCAATGACTGCTGAAGGTGAGGAGTGTACTGTTGATAAAGTGAATTTTGCCATTGAAAATATTTTGTCACAACTGAATTTTACCTATTCTTCACTTCTGTTTCAACTCCCACCTAAACAAAAAGAAGTCCTCATTGCTATTTGTAAGGAAGGAAAGGCTCAGGAAATCACTTCCTCTAAATTTTTAAAAACTTATAAGCTAACAGCGAGTTCTGTGCAAGGAGCCATAAGAGGACTTTTAGATAAAGATTTTGTAACTAATGAATTGGGAGTGTATAGCGTGTATGACAAGTTCTTCGATATTTGGTTAAGGAAACGGATCAGTTAAAAAGGAATACTATTGTTGACAGACCTTTTCTAGTGATGCAATAATAGAAAAATCGGTAAAAGCAGTTTGCCTTTACCGATTTTATCGTATAACATATTCTTTACCTCTATCAATTCTGGTCACTCGGAGAAATCTGAGAATTATTCTCTATTTCCGAGATAGGCAACTGATAAAGGAACGGACGTTCTTCCTGATTATAACGGAACTTGGCAGCAGAGAAGTGATTGTTGTTTTCTGCACCCCAGGTTTCATCTGTACGGTCTACAGGAATATTCAAACGACGATTGTCAATATATTCCAAGCCTTCTCCCCAGAACTCTACACGTTTTTGATAAATGATTTCCTCTATCAAGTCGGCTTTGTTCGTAAAGGTGTAATCATAATCGGGTTGACGGGTCTTCATGAAGTTTTCCAGTTCGGTTACAGCATCCGGAGAATTCTTGTGTGCCAAAGCTTCTATCTTTATCAGATAAGCTTCTTCCGAACGCATATAGATATAGTCTCCCAATTCCCAACCGCTGAATGTACCTGCCTGGATATTTTCACGACCTGTGCCGATGAATTTCACAGCCTGATATTCTACGGAAGCTGGCGTCTCAGTATCACGCAACAATGTCACACGGATAGGCTTACCGTCTTTATCTTCAGTATCCACACCTGTAGAACGGTCGCAGCAGAACCATTGCAGACGAATATCATTATCCGCGATGCGGTCTACAAACGGCTTAAAGGCGGCACGCCATACACCGATACCAGCATAGCCTTCACTGTAAGCATCCATCTGCGAGAAGTAAGATGCATAAATCGTACTATTATCTGCAGTAATGTCGCAGCCGAATACCACATCCGGCAGGCTGATGTTACTGAACCCTTGCAGTATCTGATTTTCATTCGTTAACATAGGGATGTTGTCTATCACTACTTGCGCATATTCTATCGCTTTATCCCATTCATGGATAACCATATTTGCACGGGCCAAGTGCATAGCTACTACGCAACCATCCATATCCGTAGGTGAGGAGGTGTGTACCATATCCAACTGTTTGAAGAAGCTGAAGGCGGTAGTAAGGTCGCTCATGATTTGCTCATATATCTGGGCTACAGTAGCACGTGGCTGGTCGCCTTCCGTTTTTTCTGTAATAAGTGGCACGCACGGAGATTGCGAGAAGTCATATTTCTCTCCACGTCCCCATTTCGTTCCGTCTGCACCGGTATAATAAGAGTGCTGGTACAGATAGGTTAGTTGCAAGTAGGCATAGCCACGGAAGCCGAGAGCGATGGCACGATATTTCAAATTGGCAGGATCTTCACTGCTGGGGTCAATCAGTTTGAGAATATTATTGGCATTGGCTATGACACGATAGTATTCTTTCCAGCGATTGTTGGTCGGAGTATAGTTCTGTTGCCAATAATCCAACAAATAATGATAGAGACTCATACCGAAACGTCCGGTCATAATCATGTCGTTACCCATCAACGATGTCAGGTAATCAAAGCTCTTTTGACCGAAATAATTATGTTGCATATCGGTATCATAATACTTTTGCATATCAGAATACATACCTGCCACAGCGGCCGAAAAAGTTTTATCAGGGTCGTCCTGAGCCACATTGCTCAGTTGGTCTTCGGTCAAATAAGCGGTAACATCGGCATCTTCAACACAAGATGTAAGCAGGCTGCCGACAACGAGTACCTGCATCATATATTTTATTATCTTCATATACAAAACTTTTTTAGTTAGAATGTAAGGTTGATACCTCCTGAAATCACACGCATCGGAGAATAGCCTCCATATTTATCGTCAGCGCCTGCCATTGCCACACGGGGGTCAAATCCTTGACGTTTGGACCACAAGGCAAGATTGTCTGCTGTAGCATAAATGCGCAACTTTTCAATACCGAATTTCTGCATCAGGTTTTTTGGTAATGTGTAACCCAAAGTAATGTTACGGATACTGAAGTAGCTGGCCTTTATCAGATTGAGGTCTGACTGCTGAGTGAAAGAGTTAGAAGCATTGTCCGCATTCCAGATAGGGAGTGAGCCTGTACCTGTCTCCGGATTGAACGTCTTCCACATATCCTTGTTATGACCTACATAGAATGAGGAGCTCATACCATCCAAATAGGAATAATCATAAGCATAGCCTCCAATCTGGAAAGCCGTTGCTATAGAAAGATCAATACCTTTGTAAGAGAAAGTAGTACTGAAACCGCCATTAAAATCAGGCAATGCAGATTTGCCGATGAAATAGCGGGTTGCCTCGGCGTAAGTAGTAGTGGTAGTGCGGCCTATTACTTCTCCTTTATCATTTGTTTCGTCCATGTACCACATGGCATTTCCTTTTTCATCCATACCGGCATACATATAAGTATAGTATTCAAAGCGGCTCTTGCCTTCACGCAGGTTGAATGGACCACTGGTAATACCATCTTTGCGATTTTCTTCGGGCAGCGTCAAGATGCGGTTTTTGTAGTGGGAACCCACAAGCGATACCGTCCACTTCAAGTCAGGCTGATTGAAAATATCTACATTTACATCGAACTCTATACCGGTGTTTTTCATCGCACCCAGGTTTTCCCAGTTATATGGACGTCCGGCTGTAGAGAAAGCTACGGGACGCTTGAAAAGCATATCATCTGTACGGCGATAGAAGTATTCAAATGAACCATATACCCGGTCGAACAAGCGGAAGTCTACACCCACGTCAAAAGTTTTCTGCTTTTCCCATGTCAAATCCGGATTACCGTAAAATTCCGGTGAATAGCCTAATTCAGCACCATTCCAAGTAACCGTATATTGGTCTTGGTAAGGTGTGTATACATAGGCGTAACCTTCATCCGAAAGTATATTTTCATTACCCTGGGTACCATATGAAGCACGTATTTTCAGGTCATTTAACCAAGCGTCCGTTCCGTCCATGAATGCTTCATTGGAAATACGCCAAGCGGCCCCTACCGACCAGAAATTACCCCAACGGTCCAGGAAGCGGGAAGTACCGTCGCGGCGGAAAGCTGCTGAGATATAATATTTGTTATTGTAATCATAGTCTGCCATACCGAAATAGCCTTCGATGTTGTGGTTCACCTTGTAGCTATTGATGTATTGCATCTGTCCACCATTGTTCAGTTCCGGATTGCTCGGATTAAAAAAGTTTGTTTTCTGTCCGTCAAAATAGTCGTATTCATACTTATAGTATTCATGACCGACCTTAGCCGATAAGTGGTGGTAATCGCCGAATACATTGCTGTAGGCCAAAATTTGGTTGAAGTTGGTAGTTGTTGTGTTGATACTTGCCTGTGTACCTCGACCACCGAACGACTGTCCGTCACCGATAGTTGGCGTGTAATAGAGTGTTTCGCTGTCATTCGTAAAATCATAACTGTAATTTGCCGTAAACTTGAAATTCTTCAAGAATGAGATTTCTATATATGAACGTGAAGTCAGGTTATTATACACGCTTTCACGGATGTCCTCTCTCATGTTGGCTATCACATTTTGATTAGTTGCAGTAGGGCGTTTGGATGTACCGTCTGTTTCACCGTTTCCGGCATCATACATGGGACGTCCGTCTTCATAATATTTCATGTTACCTTCTGTGTCATAGGCATGAACCGGGAAGATAGGAGCCCAGGAGCGTGCCACAGCGAAAGGATTAGAAGCAGTTCCGGCATTTTCCTGTACACCGTTTTGAGTAGCTTTGGAATACCCTACATTGGTACCTACTTTCAACCAAGACTTCAGTTGGGAGTTAACATTGGCGCGAGCTGTAAAACGTTCATAAGAAGAACCTAATACATAAGAGTCATTGTCCAAATATCCCATAGATACATAGAAATCCGTACGGTCGTTACCGCCTGATGCAGACACATTATATTCCTGACGGAAAGCGTTGTCGAACAAGGCATCAGCAAAAGTGTCATCATAACGCAAACGCGCATTGGGGTTAAGTTTACCATCAGGTGTCACCAGATATTCTCCTTGCGGAATAATGTAAGCATTGTAATTACCCAGTTCGCCTAGCAAATCCTGACTGGCTGCCAAATTAGAATCTTCAATGGAGTTTCCGGCTGCCCAATAGGTATTACGAATACCGTACCAAGTCAGGCGATAGAACTCTCCGGGATCGGTAGCCATGTCATAATCCTTATACGCACGCTGTGCCACCCCCCAACTACCGTCAAAGTTAATGGATACTTTGTCCTTACGTCCGGTCTTGGTCGTAATCATAACTACACCTCCGGCTGCACGAGAACCATACAAGGAGTTGGAAACAGCATCTTTCGATACGTTCACCGAAGCAATATCTGTAGGGTTGATATCCGACAACTTACCGTTGAAAGGCACGCCATCTACCACAATCAACGCATTATTGCTAGCTGAAATAGAACCTATACCGCGCAGGACGATATCGGCATCCTGTCCCGGCTGTCCGGAAGAACTTACTACCTGTAAGCCGGCTACAGCTCCTTCGAGTGCGTTTGAAACGGATGCAGCCTGCGAATTGCTGATAATTTCATTTTTCACACTACTGATGGAGCCTACTAGATCCTGCTTACGTTTAGTGCCATAAGCTACTACGGTTACTTCATCAAGCAGCTCCGTATCAGACTTTAATATTACTTTTAGGTTTGGTTTGATAGCCACTTCCTGAGTCTGCATACCGATGTATGAAATTTGCAAAGTTTTCGCAGAACTCATAAAGATATAAGTTACTAAAAATAAGAGTTTTATAAGTAACAGTTAAGTTACCATTCAGAGCAAAAGTATTTACACATATCATTCTGGCCGTATCTAATAATCGAATTATATTACCAAAGTGCTACCTATAATCTATAATAACTGTTGATTATTAGCGCTTTGTATGGACGACTGTTGGATAATAATCATATCATAAATATACTTATTGCTTTTTGAAATAACATTTTGTAAGCAAAAAAGTATTGGTAGCTTAAGTCTTCCGTTTATAACTTGAACTCGGCCTCTCTATCAAGTTTAAAATGAAAATCATCTGTTATGCTATCATACTATAGGGGATATACTTCTGATTTCAAGCATATTAATCCGTGCAAAACAGGTGTGATAGATAAAATTATTTACAACTATCTATCACGCCACACATTGCTTTAAAAATGGGCTAACCCCTATGTGTATTTACACCTGATTGCATGGAATAATTTATTGGTTATCGGTGTAAAACTTTTAGTTTTATAGGAGAAAACTAAAAGTTCCAGCATTACAAAACAACTTGCTTACTACTTATTAAAGCTGTTATCTGTCTTTTTTTTGATACCAAGTGCTGCTTGCTTTATTTTTTCCAAGTCATGGACAATCGTCATATCCATAATATTGGTATACACTTGTGTCGTTTTTACGCTTTTATGACCAAGCAGCTTTTGTACAGTAGTGATATTTACACCATTATATATAAGTAAAGTTGCATTGGTGTGACGGGCTGTGTGAAATGAAATCTTTTTTGATAACCCTGCCAATTTCGCAATGATTATCAGGTCTTTATTAATATTTGAGTTATCTCTTAAGCGGAAAAAATCCTCCAGATTATTGCGGTATTTATTAAGGATTACAATTCCTTTGCCTGCAAAAAGGAGATAAAGGGGTAACCGCACTTCTGTTCCGGTCTTTACAGATTTATATATAAGCCACGTTTCCTGATTTATATCTACAATGTTTTTCTTTGATAAATTTGTAAAATCAGAGTATCGCATTCCTGCATAACAGCAGAACAGAAAAGCATCCAAGGACTTTTGCAGTTTCATATGCTTGTCCGTCAGGCTCAAACGTTCCAATTGTTCCAGTTCTTCTGGTACTAAATGGGTGTGTTTGTTTTCCACGGTTTTTATTTTATACTTCCTGAAAGCATATTTCTGGATTTCAATATATTCTTTATTAATAGCAATATTTATGTGGCGTTTTAAATGTTTCATATGTTTCGCAATGGTATTGGTATGATATCCTTTCTGTTGCAGGAAGTACTCAAAAGATGAAACAAACTCGAATGTCAAATCGGAAAATACTATATCCCTTTTGAATTCTTGCAGCAATAGAAGAGTAGAAAGATGATTGCGTTTGGTGCTGTCCTTTAAAGACGAATTCGAAACCTCTTGCTTAAAGAAAGATATAAATGAAGAATTGTTCTCTCTGGTAGCTAAAGCATCCTTTAATAATTCCAATGATATACGTTTGCCCTGCTGCCATAATTCCAATTCTTTTTTCTCTATTGCTGCGACAAATTCGTAAATCAGGCGGTTGAGAGCATCTGCATTAGGGTGGTTTTTTACAACTAGTTTTTTTGCATCCCATTGTTCCGGTTTCAGATAGACTTTGGTTGAAAAGTATTTCTTCTTTCTGTCCAAATAAGCTTCTACTTGTACCAGTGCCATTCCTCTTTTGTTCAGACATTTCTTTCTGTTGTACACAAGACTGTAAATAATTTTATTCATCTCAAGTTATTTTGATTAATACTATAAACAAATAAGATGATATTCTGTGCAAAACAGGGTTTGAATAAGAATTAATATCTGCAAAAAAAGACTCTTTCTTTGACGGTCTGTTCTTTGAAGTCACTCAAAAGATTCAAGATATCTTGCTTTATCGGATGCACTAGCGTAAATATGAGAGCGTTTTTAACTATTTTATTTTAAAATATATATATTCGGATTAATAATAGAACAAAATGATTAAAACATAGTGGTAGTAAACATTACCATTTTAAGGTTCTATAATTGCATAAAACATGCTATTCAGCATAAAATAATCGAAATTCTTAACAGATTGATAGATTTACAAGGTTTTTTCAATAAAATAGTTGTGTGTTTCATATTTATTAATATATTTGCATTTTGTTAGAGTAAAGAAACAATTAATGTAAAGTTAAACTTTAAGAGAGAATTTATGAAAAGAAAATTAATGCTGTTATTGGCCTGCCTTTTTGTGGGTATAGGTCTGGTAACTGCCCAAACACAGAAAGTCACAGGTGTTGTGATTTCTGAAGAAGATGGGCAGCCAGTTATTGGAGCTTCTGTATTGGTAAAAGGTACGCAAATCGGTGCTATTACCAATGTAGATGGTGATTTTACATTACTGAATGTACCAAGTTCTGCGAAAACTTTGCAGATTTCATACATCGGTATGCAGACTCAGGAAGTGGCTATCAAACCGAACTTAAAAGTGGTATTGAAGCCTGATACTGAGGTACTTGATGAAGTTGTCGTTGTTGCTTACGGTACTGCTAGCCGCCAGTCCATTACAGGTGCTGTAGCTTCTATCGACTCAAAGAAACTGGAGATGCGCCCTGTTACTGAAGTAACGGGAACTTTGGAAGGTGCTGCTCCCGGTATTCAGGTGAATAACTCATATGGCGAGCCGGGTAGCGATAAATCCGAAATCCGTATTCGCGGATTTGGTTCTGTAAACGGAACTAATGCTCCGCTGATTGTCGTAGACGGCTCTCCTTATGGCGGAAGCTTGAATGATATCAATCCGCAGGATATTGAATCTATTTCTGTTCTGAAAGATGCTTCATCTGCCGCTCTTTATGGTAATAAGGCTGCTAATGGAGTTATCATGATTACCACTAAAAAAGGTAAAAGTCATAAGTTGAACTTCCGGATTGGTGTGAAGCAGGGTATGTATACCCGTGGTATACCGGAATATGACAAATTGGGCGTAAACCAATGGATGGAAGCTATGCGTTCCGGTATGCAAAGCTATTGGGAAAAAGACGGTGGAGTTACTCCGCAACAAGCATTCGAAGCATCTAAAACAGTCAATGATGACATTGTTTTTTCTCCTATCTTTGATAAGAACGGTGCTGCCATGTTCGATGAAAATGGAAAGTTCGTTGCAAAGGTAAAACCCGGTTACAATGATTTGGATTGGTTGAAGGCATTGGAGCGCACAGGTTATCGTCAGGAATACACAGCCAGTGCGGATGCTATGGGAGAAAAGTATGATATTTTCTCTTCTTTCGGCTATTTGAATGAGAAAGGATATATCATTGGCTCGGATTATGACCGTTTCACTGCACGTTTGAAGGCTAACTATCAGCCGACTTCCTGGTTTAAAACAGGTGTAAGTCTGAGCGGAACAATGTCCGGCTCTAATTATCAGGCTAATGCTCATGATGCATATTTTGCTAATCCGTTCTATACAGCCGGTCAGATGGCACCGGTCTATCCTTATTTGATGCATAATGAAGACGGAAGCGTGGCTACAGATGGCAACGGTAACTCTTATGATATAAGTAACTATGATTATTTGAGTGGTCGTAATATTATTTATGAGATTCAGAATGATATCAGCCGTAAGGAACGTAATGCCGTATCAGGTCAGATATATGGTACGATTTCTTTCTTGAAAGATTTTGCGGCTACTGTAAGGGGGGACCTCTATAATGTAAATAACACGGAAAAAGCCTTCAATAACCCCTATTGCGGTGACGGTGCTGCTAACAACGGCCGTCTTTCAAAAGTACATGACCGTACACGCGAATACCGTTTTACACAGGAACTGACATGGACTCACGATTTTGATAAGCACCATATCGATGTATTGCTGGCTCACGAATCTTTCAAGCACTCCTATAATTATGATTTCATGATGAAGGAACAGATGAAAGTCAGTGGAAATACGGAGATGAGCAATTTTGCAAAAATGACAAGTATCGATGGTTATAACCAAGAATACACTACGGAAAGCTATCTTTCCCGTGCACGCTATAATTTTGCGGAAAGATACTTCCTGGATGCTTCATTCCGTCGCGACGGTTCTTCACGTTTCTCCGATCCGTGGGGTAATTTCTGGTCGCTGGGTGCAAGCTGGATTATTTCTCAGGAGAAGTTCATGAAAGACCTTACATGGATTGATAATTTGAAGTTCCGTGTTTCTTACGGTGAAGTTGGTAATGATGCCGGTGCCGATTATTATGCTTACAAGGAACTGTTCTATTCGGATGTCAATGCCGGTATCGGTGCGTTCTATAAAATTCAGATACCTAATAAGAACTTGAAATGGGAAACTTCCGGTTCATTGGATATCGCGTTGGAAGGTCGTTTGTTCAACCGTTTCAATTTCTCTTTGGATTTCTTCAATAAAACATCTAAAGATTTGCTTTTCACGGTTCACAATCCGCTTTCTGCCGGTGCAACCGACTGGTTTGCCACTTCTGACGAGACGCCGTCCGGAATGTCACAATATTTTGCTAACATAGGTAGTGTTCGCAATACCGGTCTTGAAGTTGCTATGGATGTAGATGCCATCCGGACTAAAGATTGGAAGTGGAATATCGGTTTGAACCTGACTACTATCCATAACGAAATTACAAAATTGCCCGGCGGTAAAGACATTCTGCATGGAACACAGAATTACAGTGAAGGACACAGCATCTATGAATTCTATACTTATACTTATGCCGGAGTAGACCAAATGAACGGACGTGCGCTTTATAATGCAAACTCACAGCTGGGTGAAAGTACAATCAATGCTTTGAAAGCTCAAGATGAGTATGTTACTATCAACGGTAAAAACTACGTGTACAATACATCATATGCCGAAAAAGAATGGCAAGGCAGTGCACTGCCCGATGTATATGGAAGTATCAATACCTCTTTGACATGGAAAGACCTGACACTTTCCGTACTCTGTACATATTCATTGGGCGGAAAAGTATATGATTATAATTATCAAGGATTAATGTATACTACGACTAATGGTCCGGGAGCCTTGCATAAGGATGTGCTGAATGGCTGGCAAGCTGTTCCGGAAGGTATGACCGAAGATTCTCCCAATCGTTTGAATCCGAACGGTACGCCTCAGTTCGACCTTTCAAGCTTGGCTTCTACTTCTTATGGTGCAAGTTCACGCTGGCTGACGGATGCTTCTTATTTTGTCATCAAAAATATCAATCTGAACTATTCTTTCCCAAAGAAAGTCGTTACAAAATGGGGATTGGGTGGATTGAGCGTTTACGGCTCCATTGAAAATGCGGCTACTTTTACGGCGCGTAAGGGTATGAATCCTCAATATAGCTTCACCGGTTCTCAAGATAATACATTCGTTGCGGCACGTGTGTTTACGCTCGGACTTAATTTAAACTTCTAAAACGAAACAGATTATGAAATATACATTCAAGAACGTAATGATATTAGGACTCGGCTGTCTGTTGGGATTTACCTCTTGCTCGGACAGTTGGCTCAATACAGACTCCACGCAGACTGCGGAGGGAGATGTGATTTTCTCTACAACGGATAATGCAAAACTTGTTATCAACGGTATTTGCAGGACAATGGTTCAGCAACATGCCTATTATGGACAAAACTTCAACGGCGAAGGTACTATGAAGTTGCTTTATGGCGAATATCCCGGTCAGGATTTCAACTTCCCTTATATGGCACCGGGATGGTCTCCGCTGATGAACAACCAGTCTACTATAACCCAGAGCAGCAGTTCTATCTATGATTCTTACCCCTGGTATTACTATTATCTGATTATCGGAAATGCCAATGCGGTAATCAATCGTATTGATAAAGCAGAAGGTTCGCAAGAGGAGAAAGACTTCTTGAAAGCCGAGGCGCTTACATTCCGTGCTTATTCTTTCTTCCGTTTGGCTGAATTATATTGTGAGCCTTGGGCACGTAGTAATGATGGTGCTACCGATGGTGTGGTACTGCGCATTAAGGAAGTGGCCGAAGCTGGTGAAGAGACAGACTTGAAGTTGTCTACATTGGCCGAAACCTATAAGCAGGTTTATGATGATCTTGATGAAGCCCTTAGATTATATGAGGTTTCCGGACTTACCCGCGATGACATTTACTGGGATGCTACCTCTAATATCAGTTTCCCGGATGCTCCGGTGGCTCATGCCATTTATGCCCGTGCTGCTTTAACACGTCAGGATTATGCCGTGGCCAAGGAACATGCGGCTTTGGCACGTGCCAATTTCCCCTTGATGGACACGAATACATATTATAGCGGTTTCTGCACTCCCAGCAGTGAGTGGATTTGGGGTGTGTACAATGATGCTTCCGAAACTATCTGGTATTATGGATGGCAGCTCTTCATGGCTTGTAACGGTTACTATGCGCAGCAAAATATCAATGTATGTATCAATCGTGATTTGGTTGAGTCTTTTGCCGACAGCGATATTCGTAAAGGATTGTTCTTGACGGAGTCTACATTCTTGCCGGAAGATGGAAGTAAAACATTCTTGGAGGTTGTAGGTACTGAAAGCCGTAATGCCAATAAATTTAACAACACAGCGGAGGGTCAGGCCGCTTCTACGAAAGCCAATAAGTATGTAAAGGAGACAGTAGCATCTGCTACGTCACAGGCATATGCTTATGCCAGCCTGAAATTCCAGGCTACGGCACAGCCTGCTGTAGGTTGTCAGCCCATTTTCCGTGCTTCGGAGATGTTGTTGATTGAGGCGGAAGCTAATTACTATCTGAGTTCAGACCCGACTGCTGCACAAAACAGCTTGGTTGAATTGAATAAAAATAGCGGTCGTGACCCTCAATATACGTGCACGGTTACCGGTGAGGATTTACTGAAAGAGATTAAGAAATACCGTCGTCTGGAGTTATGGGGCGAAGGTTTCAGTTGGTATGACTGCAAACGTTGGGGCGATCCGGTGGTTCGTAACTCTTTTAAGGAAGGCGGTAATTACAGTTCGTATATTAGCGGAACATTCGGATTTAAAGATGGCAACTATGTATCGGAGTTCTGGAAATGGATTCTTCCGAACCGTGAAAGCGATTATAACAGTGCTATCGAAATGAAATAAACGGAATCCGTAAATAATTAAGGCGGGTGTGCAAGGCCGAAAGACCGGAAGGTATGGGCTGGCACATCCGCTTTCCGTTTTGTGGCATCTGGCGGCGCTCGGTGGTTTACGACAGGAATCCCTATCCTTATTATTAAAAATGGGAATGAACACTATGAGAATGGTTTTGTTTTTTCTTATATTTGCCGGCACATATAATAAAGATACATATATATAATAAGGTATAAAGTAGAATGAAAGAATTTGTAATTTCCGAAGCGCAGGTCGAAACCGCAGTATTGGTAGGTCTTATCACAAAAACTCAGGATGAGCGTAAGACGAACGAATACCTCGACGAGCTGGCATTCTTGGCTGAGACAGCCGGGGCGGAAGTAGTGAAAAGATTTACTCAGAAGTTAGACCAGGCAAACTCTGTAACATACGTCGGCAAGGGTAAACTGGAAGAAATAAAAGAATATATCCGCAGCGAAGAAGAAGCCGAGCGCGAAATCGGTATGGTGATTTTCGATGATGAGCTCTCGGCAAAGCAGATACGCAATATCGAGGCTGAACTGAAAATAAAGATATTGGACCGTACCTCACTCATCCTCGACATCTTTGCCATGCGTGCACAGACTGCAAATGCGAAAACTCAGGTTGAGTTGGCGCAGTACAAATACATGCTTCCCCGTCTGCAACGTTTATGGACACACTTGGAACGTCAGGGAGGCGGTTCGGGAGCCGGTGGCGGTAAAGGTTCCGTGGGTCTGCGCGGACCGGGTGAGACGCAGTTGGAAATGGACCGCCGTATCATCCTGAACCGTATGTCATTGCTGAAAGACCGTCTGGCGGAGATTGACAAGCAGAAAGCTACCCAGCGCAAGAACCGCGGTCGTCTTATTCGTGTGGCATTGGTAGGATATACCAATGTCGGTAAATCTACTCTGATGACGCTGCTTTCCAAGAGCGAAGTGTTTGCGGAGAATAAGCTGTTTGCCACGTTGGACACTACGGTGCGCAAGGTTATTATCGAGAACCTGCCGTTTCTGCTGTCGGACACGGTAGGCTTTATCCGTAAGTTGCCCACCGATTTGGTAGATTCTTTTAAATCTACGTTGGACGAGGTGCGCGAAGCCGACCTGTTGTTGCATATCGTAGATATTTCCCACCCTGATTTTGAAGAGCAGATAGAAGTGGTGAACAAGACATTGGCGGACATCGGTGCATCCGGTAAGCCCATGATACTTGTATTCAATAAAATAGACGCTTACACTTATGTGGCGAAAGCGGACGACGACCTTACCCCCAGAACCAAAGAAAACTTAACACTCGAAGAACTGATGAAGACGTGGATGGCGAAGTTGGAAGACAATTGCCTTTTCATCTCTGCCCGCGAACGTATCAATGTAGAGGAACTGAAGAGTGTGGTTTACCGGCGTGTAAAAGAACTGCATGTGCAGAAGTACCCCTATAACGACTTTCTTTATCAGACTTACGATGAAGAGGAAGTTTAATTCAATGAAGAATTGATTCTTCATTTTTAATTTGAATATTATGACTTACAGAAACTTGACCGAAGACGAAGTTCTTCGGTTGAAGAGCCAGTCGTGTCTGGCAGATGATTGGGGGAAAGTAACCGTTGCAGAAGAGTTTTCAACGGAATTCGTACATCATACCCGTTTTTCGGGTGAGGTGCGTTTGGGGGTATTCCATTCTGAATTTACTTTGCCGGGTGGAATAAAGAAGCATTCCGGTTTGCGGCATGTAACGCTTCACAATGTAACGGTGGGTGATAATTGCTGCATCGAGAATATCCAAAACTACATTGCCAATTATGAAATAGGGCATGATACTTTTATCGAGAATGTAGACATTATTCTTGTAGACGGATTGTCCAGGTTCGGTAACAGTGTGGAAGTGTCTGTCTTGAACGAGACCGGTGGGCGCGAAGTGCTTATCAGTGACAAACTTTCTGCTCATCAGGCCTATATCATGGCGCTGTACCGTCACCGTCCGGAGCTGATTGCGCGGATGAAGGAAATTACCGATTTCTATTCCAATAAGCATGCTTCCGCTACCGGTTCTATCGGCAGCCATGTAATGATACTCAATACCGGCTCTATCAAGAATGTCCGCATTGGCGACTATTGCCACATTTGTGGTACGTGTCGTCTGTACAACGGAAGTGTCAACAGTAACGAGAACGCGCCTGTACATATCGGGCACGGCGTTATTTGCGATAATTTTATCATATCGTCCGGTTCGCATGTGGATGATGGAGCCATGCTTACCCGTTGCTTTGTAGGGCAGGCTTGCAAACTGGGACATAACTACTCTGCCTCAGACTCTTTGTTTTTCAGTAACTGCCAGGGAGAAAACGGTGAAGCGTGTGCTATTTTTGCCGGACCTTATACGGTGACACATCACAAATCCACCTTGCTTATAGCCGGTATGTTTTCCTTTATGAATGCCGGTTCCGGTTCCAATCAAAGTAATCACATGTATAAGCTCGGTCCTATCCATCAGGGTACGTTGGAGCGTGGAGCCAAAACCACTTCCGATTCCTATATCCTGTGGCCCGCAAGGGTAGGGGCGTTCTCTCTGGTTATGGGACGTCACGTCAACCATTCCGATACTTCCAACCTGCCGTTCTCTTATCTGATAGAACAGAACAATACGACATATCTTGTGCCCGGCGTCAATCTGCGCAGTGTGGGTACTATCCGTGATGCGCAAAAATGGCCCCGGCGCGACCAGCGTACCGATACCAACAAACTGGACTTCATTAACTACAATCTGTTGAGTCCCTATACCGTACAGAAGATGTTCAAGGGACGGGAGACTTTAAAAAATCTGCGTTATGCTTCCGGCGAACTTTCCGATATTTATTCTTTTCACAGTGCCAAGATACGCAATTCGGCTCTGGTGAAAGGTATCCGCTTTTATGAGATAGCCATTCACAAGTTTCTTGGCAATTCGGTTATCAAACGTTTGGAAGGTATCGGTTTTCATACCAATGAAGAGATTCGCGCCCGGTTGAAGCCTGATACACCTATCGGTAGCGGCGAATGGGTGGATATTTCCGGACTGATAGCTCCCAAAAGTGAGATTGACGCCTTGATAGACGGCATAGAGTCGGGTGCGATTAACCGTTTGAAGCATATAAATGCCGAGTTTGAACGGATGCACCGGAATTATTATACCTACGAGTGGACATGGGCTTATGAGAAGTTGGAAGAATTCTATGGCATTGCTCCGGAAAATATGACTGCAGAAGATATAATTCATATTGTCGAGAAATGGAAAGAAGCTGTTGTTGGTCTGGACCGCATGGTCTATGAGGATGCCAAAAAGGAATTTTCTCTGGCTTCCATGACCGGTTTTGGTGCGGATGGTTCACGTCTTGAAAAAGAACTTGATTTTGAACAGGTACGTGGTGACTTCGAAAACAATCCGTTCGTAACGGCCGTTCTCAAACACATTGACGTGAAGACCGCATTGGGCGATGAGCTGATAGGACGCATGCAAAAGGTACAATGAAGATGAGGCGGAGGGATGGCAAATCCATTCGTTTTATATGATTAAAATAGAGAAAGCGGGGTTGAAGTATTAGGTTTCAATCTCGTTTTTTCTTTCTAATTAAAGAAATATTTCAAGATTACTTCTTACCTTTGCTGTTACGAAATCACTTTTAAACTAAATGAACAAGTAATTATGGCAACAACACCTCCGTTCAAGTATCAGCCCATGTTCGAAAAGGGTAAGGATACGACTGAGTATTATCTGCTTACCAAAGACTATGTGTCTGTAAGCGAGTTTGAAGGAAAACCTATCCTGAAGATTGAAAAAGAAGGCTTGACTGCAATGGCCAATGCCGCTTTCCGTGACGTTTCGTTCATGTTGCGTCGTTCGCACAACGAGCAGGTTGCTAAAATTCTGAGTGACCCTGAGGCAAGTGACAATGATAAGTACGTGGCACTGACTTTCCTGCGTAATGCTGAAGTTGCCTCGAAAGGCGTGCTGCCTTTCTGCCAGGATACGGGTACTGCCATTATCCACGGTGAAAAAGGACAGCAGGTATGGACGGGCTATTGTGATGAAGAAGCTCTCTCACTGGGTGTGTACAAGACCTATACCGAAGAGAACCTGCGCTATTCTCAAAATGCTCCTCTTACGATGTACGATGAGGTAAATACGAAGTGTAACCTTCCGGCACAGATTGATATCGAGGCTACCGAGGGCATGGAGTACGAGTTCCTTTGTGTGACCAAAGGCGGCGGTTCTGCCAACAAGACTTATCTCTATCAAGAAACGAAAGCTATTCTGAATCCCGGTACACTTGTGCCTTTCCTTATTGAGAAAATCAAAACGTTGGGTACGGCTGCATGTCCGCCTTATCATATCGCATTCGTTATCGGCGGTACATCTGCCGAGAAAAACCTGCTGACTGTAAAACTGGCTTCCACTCATTTCTATGACAACCTGCCGACTACGGGTAACGAATTCGGCCGTGCATTCCGTGATGTAGAGCTGGAGAAAGAAGTGCTGAAAGAAGCTCACAGAATTGGTCTTGGTGCACAGTTCGGAGGTAAGTATCTGGCTCATGATATACGTATTATCCGTCTGCCGCGTCACGGTGCTTCCTGCCCGGTAGGCTTGGGCGTTTCCTGCTCTGCCGACCGTAACATCAAGTGTAAAATCAACAAGGACGGTATCTGGATTGAAAAGCTCGACAGCAATCCGGGTGAACTGATTCCTGCCGAACTCCGTAAAGCCGGTGAGGGTGATGTGGTGAAGATTGATTTGAACCAACCGATGGAAAATATCCTGAAAGAGCTGACTAAGTATCCGGTTTCCACCCGCCTGTCTCTGAACGGCACTATCATCGTGGGTCGTGACATCGCTCATGCCAAGCTGAAAGAACGTTTGGACCGCGGTGAGGATTTGCCGCAGTATATCAAAGACCATCCTATCTACTATGCCGGTCCTGCCAAAACTCCGCAGGGAATGGCTTGCGGTTCGATGGGCCCGACAACGGCCGGACGTATGGACCCGTACGTAGACCTCTTCCAGAGTCATGGCGGAAGCATGATTATGCTTGCCAAAGGTAACCGCAGCCAGCAGGTTACGGATGCCTGCAAGAAGTACGGCGGTTTCTATCTCGGCTCTATCGGCGGTCCTGCCGCTATCTTGGCGCAAAACAATATTAAGAGCATCGAATGTGTGGAATATCCCGAACTCGGTATGGAAGCTATCTGGAAGATTGAAGTGGAAGATTTCCCGGCATTTATCCTGGTGGATGACAAGGGTAATGACTTCTTCAAACAATTGAAACCGTGGAATTGCAGTAAATAACGGATAATCCCGAATATGATATAAAAGCCGCTCAGGAAACTCTCCTCGAGCGGCTTTTTGTATGATGACCGGTGGAATATAAGGCAGGTAATGGAATTTCCTTTTTAATGTTGCCGTTAATCTTTTATCTGTTTTTTCCACTGTTCGTACTTTTTCAGCACTTTCAATCCGGCATTGTTATACCAGCTATAGCCGTTGCGGCGCTCATACCCTATCTCGGAAATATCGTACTTCTTCACTCCGTCGCGGTCGCAGAAGAAAGGGCGGTTGTCTTCAAGGGTATAGAAACGTGCCCAAAATACGGGGCAAGGATAGTCATCCTGTGGGCAAGGAACCATCCGGTAGTCTTTTTTACCTTCGTTGTTGGTAAAGTCCTTACGCATGATACCCGTAATCTTGTTTGCCTTGAACCAACTGACGGCTGCTTCTACAGAAGCGATAATCCGGGGTGAGGGGTCGGGGATGGACATCAGCAGCAGGACGATATTGTCCGATTCGGCGCCGCTGAGCGAGGGAAGTTCGTAGGCGCGTGCCTTGGCAGGGGCAAGGGTGTGTTCATCGTGCTGGGCGCACCACACAGTCAGTTTGCCGTTTTGTTTTACCTGAGTGTTGAGAATGCACTCCACACCTTTGTCGAATGCGATACGGGCGCGTTGGCAAAGGGTATCCGGTACATAGGTGTACGGGGCTTTCTTGTTGTACACATCACGCAACAGGTTCATGACGTTCACCATTGCATTGTCGTTGTAGGTGATGTGGGTATAATAACCTTTGGGGCGCGGCCAGAACTGAGGCCAGCCGCCGTTGGGGTATTGCGCTTTCAGTAGGTAGCGTATGCCTTCTAAGGCAGCGTCTTTGTATTTCTCTATGCCGGTGGCAAGGTAGATGCGGGAAAGGTAGCGTATCTCTGTGCTTGTGGCATTGTTGTCGATGGTGCTTTGGTTGACGTTATCTTTGTCGGCAAGGGCTTTCTGGTACTCATCGGCTGTCAGTTCGGCGGGCATATAGATGTTTTTGGGCCAGCCACCGGTTGTTTGCTGGTAGAGCAGTACGTTGTCGGCAATACGGACAGCTTCGGGAGTCGTGAAGAAGGCATCGTCCAATTTAGGGGCCAGCTTTACCCAATCCTTATAAGGATGTTTCTCTTTGTAGTCGGTTGTTTTCTGTGCATTGGCGCCTGTAAACAAGGCAAGCAATGCACAGAAAAAGATTGTTCGTTTCATATTGGTATTGTTTTTGGTTTCTCTTTACGAACAAAAGTAGGGAAAAGTTTGAAGAGAAGATGGCAATATTTGTTTTTAAGGGAGTAAAAATTGTGATTTATACGGTATGTCTATTCCAAATACTGTTCTACTCTTCCGCTGATTTGCAGCAGGGATATTTCGCACAATTTGGTGTCGTACTCTGCCGATAGGATACGCTCCTCGGCATCCAGCAGACTCTTTTGCGCTTCGCGCATCTCGATGCCGGAGAGGTTGCCGAGCATATAGCGTTCCATGGCAATCTCATGGTTCTCTTTGGCTGCAACGAGGTTCTGTCGTTCCAGCTTCAGCATCTGGAGATTGTTCTGGTAGGCTTGCCACAGGTTGCTCAAGTCGGCGCGTAGGGCTTGTTCCAGTTGCTCGCGTTCCAAACGGGCGTTTTGTACGGCAATGCGTGCATTGCGGAGTTCGCGGCGGCGGTTACCGTCAAAGAGATTGAAACCTACGGTGACGCCGAAGTTCAGCCCGAGGTTGCTGCGGCGGCTGTTGGCGGAAATATCATATTTGTTGAGGGTATAGCCGTAGCCGCCATTCATCTTTATGTACGGGTAGTCGCGGGAACTGGCTTTTTTATAGTCCAGCCGTGCCAGCGTATTGTTCTGTTCGGCTTTCAGTAAGGCGGCGTTGGCTTGCAAGGTGGCATTCCAGAGTTCATCGAAATTCAGTTTGGCGCTGACGTTGATGAGGCTGTCTTCAACGATGAAAGGGCGGTCTACGTCTTCACTTGCCATCAGCTCGTTCAGTTGGATACGCGAGGTATGCAGCAATTCCTGTTGTTTCATGTATTGCGCGCTGTCGGCATTGAAGTCTACTTTGGCCTGCTGGTAGTCCAGGCGGGAGAAGTTACCGATGTGATACCGTTCCTCTACGATGCGCAGACGCTCTTTGGAGAGCGATACGGCGTAGCGGAAGTTTTTCAGACGGATGGTGTGCTGCACGTAGTTGTAGTACTCGGCGGCGATGTTGGCAATGAGGTCTTCGATGGCGATACGGGTGTTGGTTTCGCCCTGGCGTTCCAGCTCTTTCAGCTTTTGGTAGTTGGCGGTGATGTTGAAGCCGTCGAAGATTGTCCAGCTCAGGTTGATGCCGGCATCGACGGTCTGGTCGAACACGCCGTTTTCTTTGGTGGTTTCACCGGTGGTGCGCAGCTTGGTTTCGGTATTGTCCAAAGTACCTTTATAGCCGGCAGACAAGTCGAGCGTGGGCAGGTAGCCGGCATTGGCAAGGGTGGCATTGTTCTTGCTTACTTGCTGTTCGTTACGGGTGATACGCAGGGAATAGTTGTTCAGCAGTCCCTGTTTCAGACAGGATTTCAGGGTATAGACAGGTGCTGGCTGTGCCTGGACGGCAAGCGCGGTGCACAGAATGATCAGGAAAGATAAAAGCGTACGTTTCATTCGTTCTTCAGTTTACTTCGGTTGGTAGATACATAACTATAAATAGCGGGGACGATGTACATCGTAAGCAATGTAGACACAAGCATACCGCCTACTACGGCCGTACCCATGGCGATGCGTTGGTTACACCCTTCGCCCGTGGCGAATGCCAGCGGTATCAGTCCCAGTACGGTAGAAGCGCTCGTCATCAGGATAGGGCGCAGACGTTGCAGGGCGGCATCCTTGATGGCTTGCATCTTGTCCTCGCCGGTTTCCTGCTTCTGGTTGGCGAACTCTACAATCAGGATACCGTTCTTTGCCACCAGCCCAATCAGCATGATGATACCGATTTGGCTGAATATATTCATCGTGATGCCGCCGAAATACATGAATACCAGTGCGCCCGCAATGGCAAGGGGCACGGTCAGCATGATAATCAGCGGGTCCTTGAAACTTTCGAACTGGGCGGCAAGAATCAGGTAGATAAGCAGGATGGCCAGGATGAAAGCGAACATCAGGCTGGAAGAACTTTCGCGGTACTCTTTTGAGTCACCGGTGAGGGCGGTGCGGAAAGTATCGTCCAATGTTTCTTTGGCAATCTTGTCCATTTCGTCCAGACCTTGCCCAATGGTCTTGCCGTCGGCAAGTCCGGCGGAAATAGTAGCGGACACGAAACGGTTATAGCGATACAACTTGGGCGGGGCGATGCCGTTTGTCAGCTCTATCAGGTTGTCGAGCTGTACCATGTCTCCCTTGTCGCTACGGATGTAGATACTTTTCAGGTCGGCAGGCTTGTTGCGTTGCTGACGGTTGATTTCTCCCAATATCTCGTATTGCTTTCCATTCATATAGAAGTAGCCCATACGCTGGCCGCTCAGACCGTATTGCAGTGTCTGGGCGATGTTGCGGGTGCTGACACCCATGATGCTTGCCTTGTCGCGGTTGATGTTGATGCGGGCTTCCGGCTTGCTGAACTTCAGGTCTACGTCCGCCATCTGGAATACCGGATTCTCATATACCTTTGCCATGAACTTGGGCAGCACTTCCTGCAATTTCTCAATGTTGGTGGCTTGCAACACATACTGTACGGGCATACCGCCGCGCCGTCCGCCGAAGGATGAGGACTGTTGTACAAAAGAGTGTGCCATGGTCTTTTTCTGTACTGCTTTCGATAGCTTTTCCGCCACTTCCATTTGCGTGTAGTCACGGTCCTGCATGTCTTTCAGGGTGATGCGTACGTTACCGCTACCGCTGGATACGCGGGCGGTTACCGCTTCGGCATCGGGGACGATGGAGTCGACAAGCTGATTGATGTCTTCCGTGTAGTCGCGGATGTATTCGTAGGTAACACCTTCGGCTCCGCGCGTGTTGATGCTGATTTGCGAACGGTCTTCCAGTGGCGCCATTTCCGCAGGGATATGGTTCCAAAGAAAGCCGATAATGAGAATGGTTGCCGCAGTGAAAGGAAGTGCAATCCAGCGTTTGCGCAGGAAGGCTGCCAAAGAACGGCTGTAAAGGTTGTTCAGTCCTTCAAAGAACGGTTCGGTCTTACGGTAGAACCAGCTTTGCTTCTCTCTCTTTATCAGCAGCTTGGTAGCCAGCATCGGCGTAAAGGTCAGTGCGGCAAAAGAGGAGATGATAACCGAACCGGACACCACGATACTGAACTCACGGAACAGACGTCCCGTCATACCGTCCATAAATACGATGGGAAAGAATACCGCTACCAGCGTAATGGTGGTAGAGATTACGGCAAAGAAGATTTCTTTGGCTCCCTCGATACCGGCCTCTTTCGGGGGCATTCCTTTTTCGATGCGGACGTAGATGTTCTCCGTCATTACAATGGCATCATCAACCACAAGTCCCACGGCAAGTACAATGGCAAGCATGGAGAGTACGTTGATGGAGAATCCTGCCAGGTACATAACGAAGAATGCTCCGATTAATGATACGGGAATTACGATACACGGAACCAGGGTGACGCGCCAGTCGCGAAGGAACAGGAAGATGATGATGATGACAAGGACGAAGGCCTCGTATACGGTCTGTTTTACTTCATCGATGGAGGCACGGATGAATTTGGTGTTGTCGAAGCCGTAGGAGTAATGTACGTCTTCCGGCAGGTCTTTCTTCATGTTCTCCATTCGCTCGTACACGGCATCGGCTATCTGGATGTGGTTGGCACCCGGTTGCGGAATCACTACGACGCCTACCATAGGCACGCCGTTCATCTTCATATAGCTTTTGATGTCTGCCGGACCGAGTTCGGCACGGCCTATGTCGCTGAACCGGACAATACGGTTGCCGTCCTCTTTCAGGATGAGATTATTGAATTCCTCTGCCGTATGCATCAATCCGAGTGTGCGGATAGTCAGCTCGATGGTGTTTCCCTCGATGCTGCCCGAGGGGAGTTCCACATTCTCATTGTCTACCGCATTCTTTACGTCGATAGGAGTAATGCCGTAACCGGACATCTTGATAGGGTCGAGCCACAAGCGCATGGAATAACGTTTTTCTCCCCAAATGCTTACACTGCTCACATCGGAGATTGTTTGCAGTTGCTCTTTTACGGTGAGGTCGGCTATTTCGCTGAGTTCCAGCAGCGAGCGTTTGTCGCTTTGCAAAGCAACCATGAGGATAGGCATGGCGTCTGCATCGGCTTTGGATACGGTTGGCGGGTCGCAGTCGCGTGGCAGGTAACGCTGGGCGCGCGACACTTTGTCACGTACATCGTTGGCGGCTGTCTCCAGGTCTACGGAAAGTTCGAATTCTACCGTAATACGTGACGAGCCCTGTTGGCTGACACTGGAGAGTGAACGAATGCCGGGGATACCGTTGATATTCTGCTCCAGCGGTTCTGTAATCTGGTTTTCAATAACGTCGGCGTTTGCTCCGGGGTAGGAGCAGGATACGGAAATGATGGGATTGTCCACCGACGGATACTCGCGGACACCGAGGTAGTTGTACCCGATGAAACCGAAGAGTAAGATAATCAGTGTCAATACCGTAGAGAGTACCGGTCGCCGTATGCTTAATTCGGATATATTCATGATATGAAGCGTAAAGTATGAAGTATTAAGGTATAAAGTGCAAAGTCTGGAATATAAAGTATAATGTACGGATTATGAGTTATATCGCCCGGCATAGACTTGCCATAGCTCATACTTTATACCTTATACTTTATAAAATTTCGTACTCAGTTAATGTTGTCCAATGTCACGGGCAGTCCTGTGCGGAGCTGCAAGGTTCCCGAAGTAATGATTGTATCGCCTATGTTCAGGCCTTGCAATACTTGCACTTCGGCTTCCGTCCGAATGCCGGTAGTAATCTCTACCGGTTGTGCTTTTCCTGATTTATAAAGGAAAATCTTATCCTTGCCCATTTCCGGAACGATGGCCTCGGAGGGTACGGCAAGTGCGTTTTGTATTTCGTCCTTATTCAGCTTGATACTGGCATAACGGCCCGGCAGTACGGCGCTGTTGGCATTGGGATAGAGCGCACGGATAGTCAGTGTATGGGTCGTGGGGTCTATCTTTGATTCGCGTGCATAGACGGTGGCATGGAAAGTGTTTAGTTTGCCTTCGAGCGTGAAGTCCAGTCCCGCACCTGTCTTTACGTCATTGGCATAGCGTTCGGGTACTGCAAACTCTACTTTCAGCGGAGAAAGTTTGGTGAGCTTGGCTACAATGGTGGAGGGAGACGCGTATGTCCCGACACTGACCTGCCGCAGACCGATCACTCCGTCAAAAGGAGCGCGAAGTTCGGTTTGTGCAATGTTGGACTCTATCAGGTCGATGTCGGCATTCAGGGTTGCCAGTTCGGTCTTTACCTGTTCGTATGCTTCCTTACTGACGGCATCTCTTTCCAGCAACGCATTTTGACGGAACACGCGGTCTTCCGCCAGTTTCAACTGTGATACCAGCCTTTGTAATTGCGCCTGAAGAGGGCGGTCGTTTACTTTGGCGAGCAATTGCCCTTTCTTCACGAAGCTGCCTTCTTCAAAGTTTATTTCGATAATCTTGCCGGATGTCTCGAATGAAAGGTCTACTTCCTCATCAGGCAGCAGGCTGCCGCTGATTTGTATTTCGTCTTTCAGCAGTTGCGGTTTGATTATTCGGGCATTTACGTTCAGCACCTTTTTGCCGCCACGTTTACCGGTCATTACCTTGTCGGCAGCTGCCAATTCTTCATTTGTCTTGGGAAGCTGGGAATAAATGCCTCCGCCTATCAGTCCGGCACCAATGAATATGATGATGCCCCATTTCACTTTTTTATTCATGTTGTAGTATTAGTAGTATATTTAGCCATAGATTTTGACGGAAAATATACCCGAAGGTTTAAAACGGGAAAAGTTAATAAAAGTGATAGGGTAATAGAACGGTAAGGCAAACCTGCCACTTTATTATTCTCTTAGTATGCTGCCCTGTATTTGCCCTCTTCCTTATCTTCCAGCATGTTCAGGTAAGAGGCGTAGCGGGATTCGCTGATGTAATGTTGCTCTACCGCTTCGCGCACGGCGCAGCCCGGTTCGTGGCGGTGGGTACAGTTGTTATAGCGGCAGTCGGCGGAAGCCTTGAATATTTCCGGAAAGTAATGCCCTATTTCTTCTTCCTCCATGTCGAATGTTCCAAAGCCTTTGATGCCCGGTGTGTCGATAATGTAGCCGTCACCCGGCACGGGAAACATCTCGGAAAAAGTAGTGGTGTGCATGCCTTTGTTGTGATAGGCGGAGATTGCGCCGGTTTTGATATCCAGTTCCGGAAGGATGGCATTGATAAGGGTGGATTTACCTACTCCGGAATGTCCGGAGAAGAGCGTTATTTTCCC
The DNA here is from genome assembly GCF_025147325.1 of Bacteroides stercoris ATCC 43183. NCBI lineage: Bacteria > Pseudomonadati > Bacteroidota > Bacteroidia > Bacteroidales > Bacteroidaceae > Bacteroides > Bacteroides stercoris. The sequence goes on along the minus strand of NZ_CP102262.1, from coordinate 221,460 downwards.
TTTGAGTTTTTCTTTTATAGTGTCGACTCCCTCACCGGTTTTGGCGGATATCTTGAAACAAGGGTAACCGATGGTAGTATAAAGATTGATAAGTCCGTTCAGGTAGCGAAGCTCGTCTTCGTTGTAAGCGTCTGCTTTATTGAAGATGATATTGACGGGTACGCGGTATGCCTCGGCCGATGCCAGAAAACGATCGATGAATGTAGTGGAGGTTTCCGGATAATTCACCGTTACCACCAGCATACACTGGTCAAGGTTGGCGGCAAGGATGTGAGACTGTTTGGACAGGTTGGACGAACGCCGGATAATATAGTTCTTCCGGTCTTCAATTTCGTTGATGAACGCTGTTCCTTCCTGATTCAATATGATTTGCACATGGTCGCCTACTGCCACCGGATTGGTGCTACGGATACCTTTCAGGCGGAAGTTGCCTTTAATTTTGCATTCAACGTATGTTCCCTCGTCGGTCTTTACCAGATACCAACTTCCTGTATTTTTAATTACCAGTCCCCTCAAAATAGTTGAAAGTTGAGAGTTGGGAGTTGAAAGTTGAAAGTAAGGAGTTGTTGGAGAACGGTCGGTGCCGTACGGTAACTCTCGGCTTTCAATTTTCAACTCTCAACTATATTTATACTGTCATAATCTCTTTATCCTTTGCTGCCAGCATATCGTCAATCTGCTTGATATACTTGTCGTGAATCTTTTGCAGCTTCTCTTCACCGCCTTTTTGGGCGTCTTCCGCCAATCCTTCTTTCACTGATTTCTTAAAGGCGTCGATGGCATCGCGGCGTGCGTTACGTACACTCACTTTGGCGGTTTCGCTTTCGTTCTTACACTGTTTGGCAAGTTGTTTACGGCGCTCTTCCGTCAACGGGGGAATGCCGATGCGGATAATTTCGCCGTTGTTTTCGGGCATGATGCCGAGGTCGGAGTCGATGATTGCCTTTTCAATGATGCGGAACATGCTCTTGTCCCACGGCTTGATGGCGATACTGCGGGCATCCGGAGTGGTTACGGCTGCTACGTTGTTGATGGGAACCATGCTTCCGTAAGAATCGACACGGATTCCGTCCAGCAAACGAACATCGGCTTTTCCGGCACGGATGTGGGCCAATGATTCTTCCAGATACATTACGGCCATATCCATTTTCTCTTGTGCTTCGTCTAAGATGTCTTTTACGTCTTTCATATTTCTATTGTTTGAAGTAGCTTTTAGTTTGAAACTTTGCAAATATAATTGTTTCACGACAGATTACACAGATTTACACAGATTATTTTATCCGATAATCTGTGTAAATCTAAATCCGTATCCATTAATGTAAACCGGCGGATGTACGCCGAGGAATGTCAGTTATGTACCAGCGTCCCTATTTCTTCGCCCTGCATCACTTTCTTCAGATTACCTACGGTGTCCATGTCGAAGACGATGATGGGCAGGTTGTTTTCCTTGCACATGCAGGTAGCCGTCAAGTCCATGACTTTCAGGCCGCGTTTCAGCACTTCGTCGTAAGTGATGTCGTGGAATTTCGTTGCCGTAGGGTCTTTCTCCGGGTCGGCGGTGTAGATGCCGTCAACGCGTGTGCCTTTCAGCATGACGTCCGCTTCTATTTCGATGCCGCGGAGGCTGGAGCCGGTATCGGTCGTGAAGAACGGGTTGCCCGTTCCGGCAGACATGATAACCACTTCACCTGCTTCCATACACTCGATGGCTTTCCATTTATTGTAGAATTCGCCGATAGGCTCCATGCGGACGGCGGTCAGTACACGTGCCTTTACGCCTGCCGCTACCAGTGCCGAGCTCAGTGCAAGGCTGTTGATAACGGTTGCCAGCATACCCATCTGGTCGCCTTTGACGCGGTCGAAACCTTTGTTGGCGCCGCTCAGTCCGCGGAAGATGTTGCCGCCGCCGATAACGATGCCGATTTGTATGCCCATCTCGTGTATTTCCTTAATTTGTGCCGCATATTCGGCAAGGCGTTTCTCGTCGATGCCGTATTGCTTTTCTCCCATCAGGCTCTCGCCGCTGAGTTTCAGTAAGATTCTTTTGTATGTTGCCATAGTTTATTAATTTATTTCGCTTAGCGGCAAAGATAGAAAAATAATGCCAATCGGTATAAACAAATTCCGGTTATTCTTTCAACGTGTAGTCGCCGGCTTGGGCGGTGACCACTGCCTGTAACTCGTCGAGTGTCTTTTCGCCTTCCGAAAACTCCACGACCGCTACTGGCGGGTTGAGGGTTACGGTGGCATGTACGCCTTCCATACTGTTCAAGGCTTTTTCCACATGCATGCGGCAATGGTTGCACATCATGCCTTCCACTTTAAATTCTTTTTTCATGACGTTTTCAGTTGATGGTTCTACTTTATTTTCCGGTTGTCCTGCCGGGGTGGCGGCAGGGCTTTCCGCAGTCTCTATCTTTTTCCTTTTCAGCCGCAGACTGTTGGTTACTACGCTGACACTGCTGAATGCCATGGCTGCACCGGCTATCATTGGATTCAGCAGGAAGCCGTTGACGGGGTAGAGTACGCCGGCTGCAACGGGTACACCTATTATATTGTAAATGAACGCCCAAAACAGATTCTGACGGATGGTGCGCACAGTCAGTCGGGAGAGTTTCAACGCTTCCGGTATCTTTGTAAGGTCGGAAGAAATGATGGTCATCTTGGCCACATCCATGGCGATGTCGCTGCCACCGCCCATGGCAATGCTTAAATCGGCTTGCGCCAGGGCTGCACTGTCGTTGATGCCGTCGCCTGCCATTGCCACTTTCCTGCCGTTTTTCTGCAGGCTGCCGATAAAGGCGGCCTTATCCTGCGGCAGCACCCCCGCCCGATAATGGAGGATGCCGGCTTTGCGTGCAATCTCCCGGGCAGTGGCTTCGTTGTCGCCCGTCAGCATATAGACTTCGATGCCGGCGGCTTGCAATTCGCTGACGGCTTGTATGGAGCTTTGTTTTATTTGGTCTGTAATCCCGGCTATGGCAAGTGCGTTTTCGCTGTCGGCAAACCAGATGACGGTCTGTGCATCCGCTGCCAGGCGGGCGGCTTCATCGCTTAGCGACCGGCTGACGGTAATCCGGTTTTCTTCCAGCAGTTTCCGGTTGCCGGCATAATAGGTCTTTCCGTCCGACTCGCCTTTCACACCTTTGCCGGTAATACTTTCAAAGTTGTCTATACTTACGTCCCGGGCATTCTGTAAATGGCGGACTACGGCTTCGGCAAGCGGATGTTCCGATAACTTTTCCAGACTGTAGAAAATGTTTTCATGCGCTGCCGTCTGCGTTGCCCAAATCAAATCGCCGACTACCGGCTTTCCTTCGGTCACGGTTCCGGTCTTGTCCAGTACCACCGTATCAATCTTTTTGGCGGTTTCCAGGCTTTCGGCGTCTTTTATCAGAATGCCCCGTTCCGCACCTTTGCCGATGCCTACCATGATGGCGGTGGGTGTGGCAAGTCCCAGGGCACACGGGCAGGCGATGATAAGTACCGTAACCAGCGCCAGCAATCCGTGTGTAAAACCGTTCTGCCCATCCAGCAACATCCATGCGATGAAGGACAGTACGGCAATGCCGATAATAACCGGCACGAAGATGCCCGCAATCTTGTCTGCCAATTGCTGGACGGGGGCTTTGCTGCCTTGCGCATCCTGCACCATGTGGATGATTTTAGCGAGCAGCGTATCCGTCCCTACTTTCTCCGCGCTGAACCGGAAACTCCCTTTTTGGTTGATAGTGCCGGCAAAGACTTTGGCGTTCTTTTGCTTGGCTACTGCTACCGGTTCACCGCTCAGCATGCTTTCGTCCACGTACGAACTGCCTTCCGTAACGATGCCGTCCACGGCAATCCGCTCTCCCGGTTTCACTAAAATAATGTCTCCCGGACGAATCTGTTCAATCGGAACAACCTTCTCAGATGAGGGACCGGTGATAACGGTTACCGTTTTGGGTTGCAGACCCATGAGCTTCCTTATGGCGGAAGAGGTATTTCCCTTAGCCTTTTCCTCCAGCAACCGCCCTAACAGGATAAAGGCGATAATGACGCTTGCAGCCTCGAAGTAGACGTGCGGATGGATGCCCCTTTCCAGCCAAAATTCAGGGAACAGCATGTTGAACAGGCTGAACAGGTAGGCGATTCCGGTGCTGTTGGCTACCAGCGTATCCATATTGGCGGTGCCGTGTTTCAGTTGTTTCCATGCGCTGGTAAAGAAACTTCTTCCCAACCAGAATACGACGGGAGTAGAGAACAGCCACATAATAAGATTGGCGTACAGCATATCCATAAAGAACATGCCGATAACCATAACGGGCACGGACAAGACGATGGCCCATGTGGCGCGGAATTTCAGCGCGCGATATTTTTTGTCGTGCGCCTGCTCCACTTTATCCGGTGTATTCTCATCCTGTTTAATCAGCAAGTCGTATCCGGCATTCTGCACGGCCTGCTGCAGGGCTTCGGGAGAGCAATTTTGGGAGTCATATTCCACAGTTGCCGTTGCCGAAGCATAATTTACGGTTGCTTTTCGGACGCCGGGCTGGCGGTTCAGCGTCTTTTCCACTCTTGCGGAGCATGAGGCGCAACTCATTCCCATTACGGGAAAGGTTTCTTGAACGATGCTTTTGTTTGTCATATCAATAGTAGTACAATTTATTTCTTCCAGGATAAACTTCCGGTTTAATGGGAATAAACTTGAAGTTCAATAGGAGTAAACTTGAAGTTTAATAGGAATAAACTTTTAGTTTAATGTGGATAAACTTTTCTATGAAACAAAGATACGGCAAGGAAGTTGTCCGATAGTTGCAAAATTCGGGATATGATTTATAAGATTCTGCTTATATTTCGTCAAGCGGCTTGCGTTTGTTCCCCTTTATTTTCTTGAAGTGACTGGGAGTCATTCCGGTTACATGCTTGAATTGGGCGCTGAGGTAGGAGACACTCGAATAGTTCAGCATATCGGCTATTTCGTTCAGGGATAGCTCCCCGTACATCAGCAGTTCTTTGGCACGCTCTATCTTCTGTGCGATGAGGTATTTTTCGATAGTGGTGTTGGTTGTTTCCGAGAAAAGCTTGCTTAATGCGCTGTAGTCCCGGTGCAGCTTGGATGCCAGGTAATCGGACTGATTGGTTTTCAGTCCGTTGTCATCGTAATGTACCAATTCGATGATAGCATCTTTTATCTGCTCTACAGTCTGTGATTTCTTGTCGTCAATCAGTTCGAATCCGAATGTTTCAAGCGAGGCTTTTACACGCTGATACGTTTCGTCGCTGACTGCGTCGGGCAGGACGGCGATGCCCAGTTCTACCGAAAGCGGGTGCAGCCCCAGTTGCTCAAGCTGGCTTTTCACCACCATGATGCAACGGTTGCAGACCATGTTCTTGATGTGCAGTGTGTTTTCGGGATTGGGTGTAATATCGGGCATTCCGTTCTTTTTCGGGCAAAGATAATAGGTATGGTTTGTTTTTGCTTTCATTTGTCTGCGAATAAATATTAATGGGGTTTATGGCAACCTCATCGTGAAATGCCTTTAGTGAAAGCTTTTTTCCATAACCTTCCGGCTGAGCAATGTCTGCATAGCGCCCCGCATGGACAGGTAAACAAGAAAAGCAAGCCACAGGGCATGGTTGCCTAAAACCGTGTGGAATCCGTAGTACACCGCAAAGAAGCTGACGGCTGAGGCTGCCATGGAGAGAAGCATGCCGCGCGTTGCCGTTGCGCCGATAAAGATGCCGTCCCAGATAAAGGCGGCAATTCCGGCAGCGGGTATGGCAAGCGCCCAATAGAAGTAAGTGTCGGCGGCGGTTATTACGTTCCGGTCATCGGTCAGCAGTGCCAGAAAAGCATTGCCTCCCGAGGCATAGACCAGCGTGAACAGTACGGTCAGCCCGGCGCCCCATATAAACAGATGCCGGACGGTATCGGTAAATGCTTTCCGGTTGCGGGCACCTATGTATCGTCCGCTCAGGGCTTCTCCCGCATAGGCGAAACCGTCCATCACGTAAGAGAAAAGGGTGAAGAGTTGCATCAGCAACGTGTTTACCGCCAGGATAATTTCACCTTGCGAGGCTCCTGCCGAGGTAAAGAATAACGTAACGGCTACCAGACATAATGTCCGCAGGAAAATGTCGCGGTTCACTTGGAAAAAGCGTATCATTGCCTCTTTTTGAAGCACTCCTTTCCAAACGATATACTTCTTCAGTTTGCCGTAGCGGTTCATCCACAGTACCAGCCCCATAAGAAAACCCGCATATTGGGCAATCAGTGTTCCCAAGGCTACGCCTTCCACTTTCATCCCGAAGAAACAGACAAGGCTGAGGCTTGCCATGATGTTGACAATGTTCTGCGTAATGGCTATGTACATGGGAATGCGGGAGTTCTGCATACCGATGTACCACCCGGAGAGTCCGTATAGCCCCAGCATGGCGGGAGCGCCCCATATGCAGATATGAAAGTAGAGTGTTGCCATTTCCCTGACTTCTTCCGTGGGGTGGATAATCTGGAAAGCCGCTTGCCTGATAGGAACTTGCAGCAGGATAAGGCATAATGCCACGGCAAGTCCTATCCCCACCGAACGTATCAGCAGGCGGACAATTTCCGGCAGGTCCCGCTTGCCGTAAGCCTGTGATGTCATGCCGCTGGTTCCCATACGCAGAAAGCCGAATATCCAATAAATGATATTGAACAGCATGCCGCCTACTGCAATGGCGCCGATATAGGCAGGAGAACCCAGGTGTCCTACAATGGCTACGTCAATCAGCCCGAGCAGGGGCACGGTGATGTTCGATACGATGGAGGGTAAGGCTATCTGCAATATCTGTCTGTCTATAGGATTCATTAGCAATGTTTTATTTAAGAGAACGCAAAGGTACGCAGAAAAAGAAAAAACAGTGGGAAAGATTAACTATATTTCTACTTTCATCTATTGACGATTGCCGCGGAAATCCGTAAATTTGTAGATGAATTTCTATTGGGATATTTCAGGCTGTTTAACTATATACACTTTAAAATGAAAACCTTGACTTTTCTTTTCTTCGGACTCCTGCTGTGTCCGATGACGCTTTTGGCACAATCGGCAGATGTATTGTTGCAGAAGGTGGCTGATGCCTTGTCGGCAGGTAAGGACGATTATGCCGTGAGTCTGTTCCGTCAGGCTGCCGATGCGGATGCGGGACAGACGGAGATGTTCTATTGGACAAGCGTTGGAAAAGCCACTGCGGCAGCTCCGCGGCTTGCGCAGGAACTGGCCGTTTGCTACAGAGACAAACGGAATTACGACAAGGCATACCTTTTTTATAAGGAGTGGCTGCAGTATTATCCGGAAGATGTTTCCGCACTTGTAGCCTGTGCAGAGATGCAGATGATGCGCGGTGAAACGAAAGACGCGATGAAGCTCTATGAGAAAGTGCTGGCTTTGGATGCCGATAATCTTCAGGCAAATATATTTTTGGGCAACTATTACTACCTGCAAGCCGAGCAAAAGAAGAAAACGTTGGAGGACAACTATAAGAAAATCGTATCGCCCACACGTATGCAGTATGCCGGTTACCGTAACGGATTGTCGGATATTTACTCCAATGGGTATAGCAAGGCTAAGGGGTACTTGCAGAAGGTGCTTCAACTCTTCCCGTCTACCGAAGCGGGGAAGACCTTGGAGCGGATAAAGAAATTGGAAAAAGAGATGAATAATTGACGGTTCATCTCTTTTCTTTTCCTGCCTGTAGCAATGTCTATTTGGCGGTACGGATTGGCAACTTCATAAGTCCGTCTGGTGCAGAACGGGTGTCTGCTTCCTGAACGGCTTTGGGGCCCGGTATCAGAGGACTGTATAACAAAACATGCCGGATGCGTGCCCGCTGTTCGGGAGTAAATTGGTCGGAATGGCTGATTGCGTAATCCATGATGTTGTGTGAGACAAAGGATTCGCCTGTCAGGCAATTCTCACGGTTCACCAAATTGGCAAATGTGAAGTTTCCCGGTTCATTCGCCGCGATATATGCGTAATTCATATCGTATGCTTCCTTATTGTAGGTGGGGGTATCTGTGCAATAGTCGGTATCTTCACAACTGTTTCCTCTTTCTGTTTCGGAGAATACATGGTGTAATCCTAAATAATGCCCTAATTCATGAGCCAATGTAACGGTAATGTCTGCTGGTTTGTATGTGGTTGCCGTACTTTCTTCGTTGATGAACCGGCTGTTGATGGATACACAATAGGGGAAGGACAAGTTCTTCAGTTCCAATCGGGATACATTGATTTCACTGAGACCGGCCAGGCTGTTCGCCCCTTTTGTGGTAAACGGCAGATGGGATATTCCTAATGTCGTTGTATTACTGCCGGGCTCATTGGCAAAGTTGTAGACCATTATATTGATATATCTGTTGGGGTCCCATACATATCTTACATACCCTTTTCCCGCAGTTTCGTTTATATCATCATTCATAAAGACATCGCAATCTATCGGATAGCTGCCCGGCCATGAAATGTATTCCACTCCCGGCTGGTCCGTCTTTTCTCCATCCGGACTTGCGGTGGCGAGTGTAAAGGTAAGGTTCATGTCTGCGTTTTGCACGCTCTTCTTATAAAGCCGGTTTACTGCGTTCAATATTTCAGACAGGCGGTTGGGGCTGACATACTGTTGCGCGTCGGACTTGTTTTGGTAAAGCACATGGAAAACTACCGGCAGATTGTAGTGATATTGTTCTATGGGTGTATATCCAGCTGCTTGAGTGATTTCTATTTTTCTGCTCATCTTGGTAGCCGGTGATGCGACTGTTACTGTAACTTTTCTCTCTTTACTGTCGGGGTTGGCTTCTATTTGCAGGGTCAATGTCTGATTTCCGGAGCCTTTGCCTGGAGTGACGTTGCACCATTGTGCCGTTTTGGATATTTGCCACTCCACATCGCTTGTTACGGAAACCGTCAATGTGGCTCCGTCGCCATCGACATTGCTGAATGACGATTCGGAGAGTTCCAAACAGTTGGCTTCATTATCTTCGCAACCATATAAGATAAAACTTGCTATAACGGCTACAATTAAGGCTTGTATCTTCATGGGTTTATATATTGATTTCATACAAAACGTGTTTTATAAAGATAATGTTTGCCAATTTGTCTAATCAGATAATGTATTGCACCTCTTTAAATAAATATTCCCGTTCCTTGCCGTTCTCGTCTTCCAGGACAAAACGTCCGTCTTGCTCCACACGCAGCAGGCGGGCAGAGAATTTGCCGCCGGCATCTTCGTAAGGGTGAAAACCTCTGCGGCGGAATAGGGAGCGGGCATAACGGGCGGTTATTTCGGCGGTATAAGTACCGCTGTCTTCCGTTTGCAAACCGTTGTAGTAGATTTGTACCCTTTTCAGTATGTGCGATAAAATCTCATAGCGGTCGTGTTCCTGACCGGTAATTTGTTTCAGCGATACCGGGTTGGGGGCATCACTGTGAAACTCATTCTGATTGATATTGATTCCGATGCCGGAAATGCTGCGTCCGATGAAGTGTCCGGATAGGTCGTTCTCTATCAGTATGCCGCATATTTTCTTGTCTCTCCAGTAAATGTCATTCGGCCACTTTATCGTAATTTCGTCCGACCATCTGTCCAGCTCTTCCTTGATGGAAAGAGACACGATTTGTGATAGGATAAACTGGCGGCGCGCTTCCAGAAAAGTAGGATAGAGGACAAAGCTGAAAAGCAGGTTCTTGCCTCTTTCCGCTTCCCAGGTGTTGCCGCGCTGGCCTTTACCGGCTGTTTGAAATTCGGCTGTAACTGTAGTTAGTTCGGCAACGGATTCTTGCAACTCATTACATAACTGGCTGATGTACCGGTTGGTTGAGTCGGTTTCATCCAACACTATCAGCGGATAAGGAAACGTTTCAGGGCAGGGCTTCATACTCATTGCGCATTTTTTTAGTGAATTTCTTTATTACTTCTTCGTAGGAGTGGTCTATCAGATGTTTTATCAGTTTGTCATCTGCATCACTGTCCAGGAGCACCTGGTTCCAATACTTCTTGTTGAAGTGCCAGGCTCCTTCAACGGCATTGTAGCGGTCGCGCAATTCCAGCGCGTATTCCGGGTCGCATTTCATGGTGATGCGGTCGGGAGTGTTGAGATTGATGCATAAAAACATCTTTCCCATTACCCGGATAACGAGGAAATCCTCACCGAAAGGAGTATCTTCGGTTGCGGCCTTTTTACTGAGGCAATATTCGCGGGCGGTTTCTATATTCATTGTATTCAGGGGTTAGGGTTCTTTTAAAACACAGGCGGGTAAAATGCTTCTTTGATGTGCTCTATCTTGAAAGCACCGGCATCGCCCACTGCTGTAATGATGTCGAAGCGCACGGGGGCGTCAATGCGGAAATGCTTTACGTAAGCATCGGCTGCTATGACAATACGGCGTATTTTCTGCCAGTTGACGGCATCTTGCGGCTTGATGTATTCCGTGTTACTTCGGGTTTTTACTTCTACAATAATCAGTCCGTTGTCCTTGGTGGCAACAATGTCCAGTTCCAAACGGTTTTTCCGCCAGTTCCGGTCGCGTATCACATATCCGTTATGTTCCAGATAAGCCGCAACCGCATCTTCTCCGGCTTTTCCCAGAGCATTATGTATTGCCATAGTACAATTTTCTTTCTTTCAGTACAAAAATACGTTTTTTCTGCTTTGTTTTTACAGAAGTAAAGCTAATTTTGCAAAGAAATATGAGAAAGAGAGACAAAACGTGTGCAAAAGCAACACCGGAAGAACCTAAACGCGAGCAGCGCATGGTATGCCTGATGAGCGAAGAAGAGCTGCGGATTGTGGATCGTTATCTGGAGAAGTATAAGATAACGAACAAATCGCGCTGGCTGAGGGAAACCATTCTCATGTTTATCCATAAGAATATGGAAGAAGATTATCCTACACTGTTCGGTGAGCATGACATGCGAAGATGAGAAGTGGTGGAATAGGATAGATGTGTGATGTGGAATGAGATAAACTGCAAGTAGTAAGAATTATGACAGATACGGATTATATGAAGCAGGCGCTTTTGGAAGCGCAAAAAGCAGGTGAGCGGGGTGAAGTGCCCGTTGGTGCCGTTGTTGTTTGCAAAGACCGTATCATTGCCCGTGCCCATAATCTGACTGAAACGCTGACGGATGTCACTGCACATGCCGAAATGCAGGCTATCACTGCCGCCGCTGCTACGCTTGGTGGCAAATATCTGAACGAATGTACTCTTTATGTGACCGTTGAACCATGCGTGATGTGTGCCGGTGCCATAGCATGGGCACAAATGGGACGGTTGGTATTTGGTGCGGAAGATGAGAAACGGGGATACCAGCGTTATGCACCAAAGGCTTTGCATCCTAAAACTGCGGTAGTGAAAGGAGTATTGGCGGATGAATGCGCTGCATTAATGAAAGACTTTTTTGCTGCAAAACGCAGATAATACTTTTCTGAAAAATTTCGCTATAACAGGTTTGTCTTGTAGTGCGGAATACAAATAAATTATCTTACGGGATAATTATTGTGTAATGATATGACTCTCTGCAATTGTTATTCTTCTTTGATTTCTTCGAAATCCACATATTCCCCCTCGTCCTGGGAAAACAGTTTCTTGTGCCTGCCATGTGCGGTTTCTTCTTTTATCCTTGTTTTAGGTTCTTCGTTGGAAGAAGAGCCGGATTGTTGTCTGCCATTGAAAGAATACCCTCTTCCGGATTGATAATTTCCATTATCGTTCCGGTAAGTGTTTGATGAGCGGCGGCTACCCAAGCCGAAAATACTCCGGATAACAGTGCCGATGATGCTAAGTCCGATAAGCAGGATGGCGATTATAATGATAAATAAAAATCCTAAAAAATGAAACATGGGCTAATGTCTTTTTATGTGTTCGTTTTCAGCGAACGATAATACAACAACCGTGCCAAGAAAATGTTTACTTACGCTTTCCTGTGAGAAGTGACAGCAAGATGTACCATACAATTACCGCTGCGAAACCACTGACTTTCAAAAAAACAAGAAGCGGAATACTGATAATCAGGAAACTGAAACTTACTTTGTTGTCTTTCCATGAGAGGCTCTTGAATTTCAATGAGAACATCGGTATTTCCGATACCAGCAACCACGAAAACAAGCAAACCAATGCTAAGAGATAAAGCGGATTAAAGCTCTCCGAGATAAGTATGGGATGTATTCCCGCCACTAACGACGCCCAAAAAAGGGCATTGGCAGGAACCGGTACGCCGATAAAAGAACTGGTCTGGCGGGTGTCGTTGTTGAACTTAGCCAGACGCAACGCCGAGAATACGGAAATAAGGAATGCTGTGTAAGGCATATAAGGAACGATGAACTCCATGGATGCCGGATAATGCATTTCTTTAAATAAAGAGAACACTATTAGTGAGGGCGCTACGCCGAAACTTACATCATCCGCCAGCGAATCCAAGTCTTTGCCGATGGGAGAGTGTGCATTCAGCAGACGTGCCATCATGCCGTCGAAAAAATCGAATACGGCACTGAGGATAATGAATGCAAGCGCCAGGTTATAGTTGGCTTCAAAAGCCATGACGCAGGCGATACACCCGGAGAACAGGTTCAGGCAGGTTAAGGTATTCGGTATGGAGCGGGTAATGCAGTTTGCCATTGTTACTTGAGTTTTGCTATTACGGTCTGGTTGCCGGTAGTCAGTTGTCCGAGTTTAACAAGAACTTCCGTACCCAGCGGAAGGAATACATCCACACGCGAACCGAACTTGATGAAGCCCATATGTTCGTCGATATAACACTCTTCGCCCGGTTCGGCATAAGTTACGATACGGCGTGCCATGGCGCCGGCAATCTGGCGTGCCATGATTTCCACACCTTCGGGGGTTTCGATTACTACAGTGGAACGTTCATTGTCGGTGCTTGCTTTGGGCAACCAGGCTTTCATGAACTTGCCGTTCTGGTGAGATACCGACTTCACGGTTCCGTCCACCGGATACCAGTTGGCATGTACGTTGACCAGACTCATAAATATGGAAACCATGATACGGCGGTCATGGAAATATTCGGTTTCTTCAACCTCTTCCACTACCACAATCTTTCCGTCAGCCGGGGCAACCACGATTTTTTCAGTATTTTCCTGGCCGAACAAACGTATAGGACAACGGAAGAAGTTCACTAAAATGCCATAAACCACAAGGCTGATAACTGCCACTACGTAGAAGGGAATCTTACATTCCAAACCGAAGTAAAGCCCTGCGTTTACGGCGAGTATCAACAATAAACTGCCGGCCAATGTATGTGTTCCTTCACGGTGAATACGTATTTTCTTTAATTTTTTAAGTCGACCCATGTATCTTGTTTTATTCTTTTCTAATGCAAATTATCTGCAAAAATAGGCTTATTTTGAAAATCTAACAAGAATTTAGTCATAGAATTACAGATGTTGATAACTTTTTGAGGAATATTTTTGTTAGATGTAGCATAGGTCGTACCTTTATGCTCACTTATAGAAAGGATAAATTTATGCAGGATTTTGTTCATTTGCACGTACACACCCAGTATTCACTTCTTGACGGTCAGGCCAGCGTAAGCCGGCTGGTAGACAAGGCGATGAAGGATGGTATGAAAGGTATAGCCGTTACCGATCATGGCAATATGTTCGGTATCAAGGAATTCACCAACTATGTCAATAAGAAGAACAGCGGTCCGAAAGGGGAGATAAAAGACCTGAAAAAACGGATTGCCGGCATAGAGAGCGGTGAGATAGAATGTGAGGATAAGGAAGCGGAGATAGCGGCTTGCAGAGCAAAAATAACGGAAGCCGAAAATAAACTGTTCAAGCCCATTATCGGTTGTGAGATGTATGTGGCACGCCGCACAATGGACAAGAAAGAGGGTAAGCCCGACCAGAGCGGTTATCACCTGATTGTATTGGCGAAGAATGAAAAAGGTTATCACAATCTTATAAAGCTGGTGTCCCGTGCATGGACTATGGGATACTATATGCGTCCGCGTACCGACCGCAATGAATTGGAGAAGTATCATGAAGGATTGATAGTCTGTTCCGCCTGTATCGGTGGGGAGGTTCCTAAAAAGATTATCAACGACCAGTTGGAAGAAGCGGAAGAGGCCATCCGCTGGTATAAGAATCTTTTCGGGGATGATTATTATCTGGAATTGCAACGTCATAAGGCAACTGTTTCCCGTGCCAATCATGAGGCTTATCCTTTACAGCAAAAAGCCAATGCCAAACTGTTGGAATATGCCAGGAAGTACAATATAAAAGTAATCTGCTCCAATGACGTTCACTTTGTGGACGAGGAGAATGCCGAGGCGCACGACCGCCTTATCTGTTTGAGTACGGGCAAGGATCTGGACGACCCGAGCCGTATGCTTTACACCAAGCAGGAATGGATGAAGACCAAGGCGGAGATGAACGAGCTTTTTGCCGATGTTCCCGAAGCGCTTTCCAATACACTGGAGATTTTGGACAAGGTGGAATATTACTCCATAGATCATGCCCCTATCATGCCTACTTTTGCCATTCCCGAAGATTTCGGAACGGAAGAGGAATACAGGCGGAAATATACGGAAAAAGATTTGTTCGACGAGTTTACGCAGGACGAAAACGGAAATGTCGTCTTGGACGAGGAAGCCGCCAAAGCTAAAATCAAGCGTTTGGGCGGTTACGAAAAACTTTATCGTATTAAATTGGAAGCCGACTATCTTGCCAAACTGGCATTTGACGGTGCCAAACGGCTTTACGGTGACCCGTTGTCGGACGAAGTGAAAGAACGTTTGGTTTTTGAGTTGTACATTATGAAGACGATGGGTTTCCCCGGTTACTTCCTGATTGTACAGGACTTTATCAATGCCGCCCGTACGCAATTGGGCGTTTCGGTGGGACCGGGACGTGGTTCGGCTGCCGGTTCGGCCGTGGCATACTGCTTGGGCATAACCAAGATAGACCCTATCCAGTACGACCTGCTGTTCGAGCGTTTCCTTAATCCCGACCGTATTTCCTTGCCTGATATTGATGTGGACTTCGATGATGACGGACGCGGTGAAGTATTGCGCTGGGTAACGGAAAAGTATGGTCAGGAGAAGGTGGCGCATATCATCACGTATGGTACTATGGCAACCAAACTGGCCATTAAGGATGTCGCCCGTGTACAAAAGCTGCCTTTGTCGGAATCCGACCGTCTGGCAAAATTAGTTCCCGATAAAATTCCCGATAAGAAACTGAATCTTCCCAATGCCATCGCTTATGTACCTGAGCTTCAGGCTGCAGAAGCATCGCCCGACCCGCTGGTGCGCGATACGTTGAAGTATGCCAAGATGCTGGAAGGTAACGTGCGCGGTACGGGTGTGCATGCTTGTGGTACGATTATCTGTCGTGACGACATCACCGACTGGGTTCCTGTGAGCACGGCAGATGATAAGGAAACGGGAGAGAAGATGCTCGTTACCCAGTACGAGGGTTCGGTCATTGAAGATACCGGATTGATTAAAATGGACTTCCTGGGACTGAAGACCCTTTCCATTATCAAGGAAGCCGTTGAAAATGTACGTTTACACCGGGGACTGTCGTTGGATATCGACAAGATTTCCATTAAAGACCCCGCTACCTATAAATTATACTGCGACGGACGGACTATCGGTACCTTCCAGTTCGAGTCCGCCGGCATGCAGAAATACCTGCGCGAGTTGCAGCCAAGTACTTTCGAGGACCTGATTGCCATGAATGCTCTTTATCGTCCGGGACCTATGGACTATATCCCTGACTTCATCGACCGTAAATGGGGACGCAAGCCTATCGAGTATGATATTCCCATCATGGAGAAATATCTGAAAGATACCTACGGCATTACCGTCTATCAGGAGCAGGTGATGCTTCTGTCCCGTTTGTTGGCAGACTTTACCCGTGGTGAGTCCGATGCCTTGCGTAAGGCAATGGGTAAGAAACTGCGCGACAAGCTGGATCATATGAAGCCGAAGTTCATTGCTGGCGGACAGAAGAACGGACACGATGCGAAGGTGCTCGAAAAGATTTGGGCGGACTGGGAGAAGTTTGCATCCTATGCTTTCAATAAGTCTCATGCCACCTGCTATTCATGGGTTGCCTATCAGACGGCGTTCCTGAAAGCCAATTATCCGGCAGAGTACATGGCTGCCGTAATGAGCCGAAGCTTGTCCGATATAACGACGATAACCAAGCTCATGGACGAATGTAAGTCCATGGGCATCAAAGTGCTTGGACCCGACGTGAACGAATCGAACCTGAAGTTTACCGTGAACCCCGAAGGTAATATCCGTTTCGGATTGGGTGCCGTGAAGGGAGTAGGTGAGGGTGCTGTGCAAAGTATCATGGAAGAGCGTGCGAAGAACGGGCCTTATACCGGTATTTTCGATTTTGTGCAGCGCGTCAATCTGAATGCCTGCAACAAGAAGAACTTGGAATGCCTTGCCCTTGCCGGTGGTTTTGACAGTTTTCCTGAGCTGAAGCGCGAACAGTATTTTGCCGTCAATACCAAGAATGAAGTCTTTATTGAGACATTGGTGCGCTATGGCAACCGTTATCAGGCAGATAAGGCGGCAGCGGTCAACTCCCTGTTCGGTGGAGAAAATGTAGTGGACATAGCCACTCCCGAAATTCCGCAGGCAGAACGTTGGAGTGATCTCGACCGGTTGAACAAGGAGCGGGACTTGGTAGGCATTTATCTCTCCGCTCATCCCTTGGATGAATATGCCGTGGTGCTGGAATATGTTTGTAACACACACATGGCGGAACTGGAGGACAAGACCGCCCTTGTGGGACGTGAAATAACTATGGGGGGCATCGTTACTTCCGTCCGCCGGGGCATCAGTAAAAACGGCAATCCTTATGGCATTGCCAAGATAGAGGACTATTCCGGGTCGGCAGAGTTGCCTTTCTTCGGAAACGACTGGGTGACTTACCAGGGATACCTGGGCGAGCGTACCTTCCTTTATATAAAGGCGCGCTGCCAGCCTAAACAGTGGCGGCAGGACGAACTGGAGCTGAAGATTACCTCAATGGAACTGCTTCCCGATGTAAAGGAAAAACTGATAGAGAAGATAACGATCCTTATCCCGCTCGGCGTGCTGAACAAGGCACTGGTGACGGAATTGGCGGAACTGACGAAGGAGCGTCCCGGTACAACGGAACTTTACTTTAAAGTGACCGACCCGGAGAGCAAGATGACCCTTGACCTGGTGTCCCGTCCGGTGAAGCTTTCCGTAGGCCGTGAGCTGATCTCTTATTTAAAAGAGCGTCCGGAGCTTGATTTTCGGATAAATTAATTATCTTTGCTTCACTGATGGCAGTAGGCGGATAATGCTGATACTGTACTGTTGAATTGATATTTAACTTAATATTTAGAAGAAATGGCATTAGAAATTACAGACAACAACTTCAAGGAAATCCTGGCAGAGGGTAAACCTGTGGTAATTGATTTTTGGGCGCCGTGGTGCGGACCTTGCAAAATGGTGGGTCCTATCATTGAAGAACTGGCCGGCGAATATGAAGGCAAAGCGCTTATCGGTAAATGCGATGTAGACGAAAACGGAGATGTTGCCGCCGAATACGGTATTCGCAATATTCCTACCGTACTGTTCTTCAAGAATGGAGAACTGGTGGACAAGCAAGTGGGTTCTGCTCCTAAACCGACTTATGCAGCGAAAATTGAAGCACTGTTGTAAGGTGGTGGTACTATTAATCCTTTAAAGATATAAAGCTATGGGACTGGAAGACGATTTTTTGAAGAATGATCTCGATGATGAAAAGACCATTGAGTACATCAAAAACTATTTGCCGCAGGAGTTGAAAGAGAAGTTCTCTGACGATGAGTTTTATTATTTTCTCGATTTGATTGACGAGTATTATTCCGAGAGCGGCATCCTCGATGTGCAGCCCGACGGTGACGGATATATCGAAGTCGATCTGGGAAAAATCGTAGATTACATCATCAAGGAAGCTCATAAAGACGAAATGGGCGATTATGATCCGGATGAAATCCTTTTCATCGTGCAGGGCGAAATGGAATACACGGAGTCATTGGAGGATGAGTAATTCACAGTTTGGATTATAATGAAAAAGGAAAGGCGCGGGATGAAAACCTGCGCCTTTCCTTTTTTCCTGTATGTTGTATATCAGTCTTTCCGTTTATGCTACCGGCGGAGTATTCAGAAAAAAGAATACCGCCGTGCCGATAAGTATCATTCCCAATACCCCGTAAAACCAGCGTGCTTGCCGGCGGCCTACATTCCGTACGACAAACTGCGTGTTCTGGGCGGTAAAGAACCAATCCCAATCTAAGATTGCAGCCAGCAGGGAGATAATTCCCGCAACGGCAAAGATACCCTGAACGATGTACTGGCTCATGTAGTGCGATTAGCGGTTGATGATTAACGGCCGGTACTAATCCAGCGGTTGCAGTGTAACTTCCCGTTCACCGTTTTCTATCTCTTCGATAGTGACTTTCACGGTATTTCCCGGCAGCAGCTCTTCAATCAGTTCCGGCCATTCGATGAAGCAGAGCGCACCGCTGTACAGATAATCTTCGTATCCCATATCGTACACCTCTTCCAGTTTCTTGATCCGGTAGAAATCGAAGTGGTAAATCAACTCTCCGGCAATTTCGGAACGGTATTCGTTTACGATGGCGAAAGTAGGGGAGGTAATGACATCGGATACGCCGAGCTCTTCGCAAACCGCCTTGATAAAGGTCGTCTTGCCGGCTCCCATTTTGCCGTAAAAAGCAAACACGGTATTGTCGCCCATTGCCTCGACGAACCGGCGGGCGGCTTCATGAATCTGGTCTAATGACTGAATCTTGATTTCCATTATTTTGTATTTTTCTGCAAAGATAATGCAAACCGAGAGCATAAAAAATGAACGTGCTCATTTTTTATGCCGAGGCACAGCTTATCTTCGCTTTTTCTGCAAAGATAACCAAAAACTTTTTCCCCCTTTACAGATTGCATAAATAATAATGGAGAAGAAGATGATGGCTGCTCCCGAAGGAACATTGAGATAGTATGAAATGAGCAGTCCGCCCAGGCAACTGAGGTAACCGATGCTCACAGACAGCCAGATGATGCGGTGAAACCTATGTGAAAAGAGATTGGCAGTCATCTGCGGGATTGTCAGCAATGAGATAACCAGCACGATGCCCACCATACGCAGGCAGGCTACGATAGTCAGCGCAATGAACATCATCAGTACATATTCAAAGGTCTGTACGGGTATTCCTTGCGAACGGGCGAATTCGCGGTCGAATGCCACATAGATTATCGGATGCAGGAAAAACGAGAAGAACAGGATAAGCAGTGCTGCCAGTCCGCCCAGCAGGGCGATGTCGCCAAATGTAATAGTCAGGATATTCCCGAACAGGTAGGCGGAGAGGTCGGGTGCAAATCCGGGAGACAGGAATGTGAATATGATGCCCAATGCCATTCCCAGTGTCCAGAATACCGCAATGGCAGAGTCCTCGCGCATGTCTTTCCGCTTGCTGAGCCATTCCACGCCGAATGCTGACAGTACGGAAAAGACCGCTGCCGACAGAATCGGTGAAATCCCCGCATACAGTCCCAGGCCTATACCGCCGAAAGAGGCATGCGTCAGTCCGCCGCTGATAAAAACCAGCCTCCGGGTGACGATGTACGTACCGATAATTCCGCAGACAATGCTTGCCAGCAGACTGCCGATGAGGGCATGTTGAAAGAATGTATATTGTAAAAGTTCCATGCGGCGGGGGTTAGTGGTTATTTCTTCTTTCTCCTACAATCAGGAATACTTCGTCTTTTATATTGTCGGGCAGTGCAATGCCGCGCAGTTGCAGGCTGCGCACCCACCCTGCCACGTCTTCCGACTGCATGGTGTAGAACACATCACGGAACTCATCTTCCTGTTCGGGCGTATACTCGTCGGGAGCGGTTCCGATGTATTTGTCCAGCTCCTCGTCGTCATAGTATTCTATCTTCTTGCTGACGGCGGCGAGCAGGCTCTCTTTTTCGCATACCTCGTGCTGTCCGCAACATTCCGCATCCACTTCCTGCACTTCGGGCATAGCGTCCAGTTCGCCATTGTCAATTTTCTTCTGGAGTCTGCGGTTGCGTACGGTTCCGGCTATGGCAGCTACGACGGCAAGGGCAATCAGGCTAATAATCAGTATCCACATACGTTCTCTTTCCTTGAAAAAAAAGTGTCCTTATACAATAGAACGGACAAAGATACACATTGTTTTCGTATCTGCCCGCTTTTGAACAGGCAAAAAGAAAGTGTGCCGGAATGCTTTTCAGCTGTCATGCAATCAGGCTGTCCGCAGCGGTGCGTCGGGCGATGTTAATGACAGATGATAAAGCCTGCTTGCTTCAAATCTTCCCAATAGCCCGGATAGGATTTGGATACTACCTGGGGTTCGTCAATCCTTATCTGCGGCAGTGCGATACAGGCGGGGGCAAATGCCATTGCCATGCGGTGATCTTCGTAGGTGGCGATAACGGGAGCGCTTTCGGCAGGGCAACGTTCACCCTCCCACAGCAGGATGCTGTCCTGCTCGGAACGTACCGCATAGCCTAATTTACGCAGTTCGGCGATAAGGGCGGTGATGCGGTCGGTCTCTTTGATTTTGAGGCTTTGCAGGCCGGTAAAGCGGAAAGGGATATTCATCAGGCAGCAAGTGACGACAAAGGTCTGCGCAAGGTCGGGAATATCTACCATATCTTCTTCGAGACGGTCAACGGGCGTCCCCGCAAGTGTGAGCCGTACCCCCTTGTCCGTGTATTCGGTATGTACGCCCAGGCGGGAGAAAATCTCCGCACCGCGGCTGTCACCCTGATAACTGTGGGGGAACAGTCCGAGCAACTCTACCGTTTCCTCTTCATTCCCTTTCGGTAACTCTCCACTCCCCGTTTTCCGTTCTTCATTCCCCCTCAACGCCAGTATCTGATACCAGTAGGATGCCGCGCTCCAGTCGCTCTCTACAGTGAACGGAACATCCCGGTAACCGCCGGGATATACAGTGATACTGTTTTCGGAACTCCATTCGGCATGTCCGCCGAAGTCCCGTATGAGCTTGAGGGTGAGGTCGATGTAGGGACGGGAAATGATACAGCCCGTAAGATGCAGGTGCAACCCTTGGGGAAGAACAGCTCCTATCATCAGCAGGGCGGATATATATTGTGAACTCACGTTTCCGGCAAGCGATATTTCACAGCCTTGCAATTCCGAACCGGTGATGCGCAGGGGCGGGAAGCCCTCATTGCCTGCGTACTCGATGTTTGCACCGAGCTGGCGCAGGGCGTCTGTCAGAATACGGATGGGCCGCTGCTGCATACGTTGCGTTCCGGTAATGATACGGACACCGGGCGTTACGCTGAGGTAGGCGGTGAGAAAACGCATGGCCGTCCCTGCCGCCATGATGTCTATATGTTCGGGATTGCCTTGCAGCGCACGCACCATGACGCGGGTATCGTCGCAATCGCTCAGATTGCAGAGTGTCTGCCTGCCATGGGCAAGGGCGTGCAGGATAAGCGCACGGTTACTGATACTTTTGGATGCCGGTAGCCGGATAGCGGCATGCATCGGTACATCGGGAGCGGAAACGGTATAACGCATAGTTGTATTTGTTAAGTTACGGTAGCGGATGACTTTATACTCCGCTTGCAAAAGTAAGACAAATCTTTGGGAAATGGAAACTGTTGGCTCCACATTCGTGCTTTTCAGAATACCGGATGCAGGCAATCGGCGGGCAGTTCCACTTCGCCCCAGTCTATCATTGCATTGAACAGGCGGACGGTGGAATAAGCCGGAAGTTCTTCCATGCGTATGTCCTTTTCCGTAAGAATACCTTTGTCCAGCAGTTCGGCACGTTTGGTCCCTTTCAGCAGAGGATGTTGCGGAGTATGCCAATGGCTGCCGTCAAAGAGGGCGATGTTGGCGATGCTGGTGTCGGTGAGCAGATGCCGGCGTACAATCAGAATATCATCATACGCGCCGCGCCGGGCAAACAACCGGTTGAGCGCACTGCGGTCGGTGCTTTTGCAGGCGTAGTCGATGTCGTCGGCCTGTATCAGTGCCAGTGAGCGGACGGGGCGCAGGGTATAAGGGGTACAGGTCACTTCCTCGATGCCGTTTTGCCCGTACACTATACGCAGCTTGTGTACGCCGCTTCCGGGAATGGCGGGCAGGTAGCCGGCCAGTTGCAGAGTGGGGCTTTCAGGCCAGAAGTGCGTACGGGTATCGTTCATTCTCCGTTCATGGTAAGCCGTGTTGCGCACTTCTCCGCAATCCACCCGTATGGTTTCAATAAATCGGCACATATATTTTCTGTATTACTTCGTTGTATTCGCTTTCCCAACGGCTTTGGGCGGTGATGCCGCCACCGGCTTTGAAATAGAGCTGTCCGTCTTCCTGCTCGATGAAGCGTATCATGACGGCGCTGTCCAGCCGTCCGTCGGCGTAGCAGCCCATGACTCCGGTATAGAATCCCCGTTCGTAGCCTTCCGCTTCGGCAATAATTTGCATGGTACGCGGTTTGGGAGCGCCGGTAATGGAGCCGGCGGGCAGCAGGCTGAACAGAATATCGCCGAGGCGCTTTGTGTAATCGCCGGGCAGCATGCCGCATATTTCGGAGCTTGTCTGCAGGATAGGTCCTTTGTTGGTCTGCAGGCGGTCTATGTAGCGGTAGGACGCTACGGTGACGTGTTCGGAAACCATGCTGAGGTCATTGCGTATCAAGTCTACAATCGTGGCATGTTCGGCAGCTTCTTTGGCATCGTCCAGCAGGATTGATTCGGCATGGGGCAGGGTGGCGTCAATCGTGCCTTTCATCGGGAAGGATTTTATCCTGCCCTCTTCCATGCGGACGAAGATTTCGGGCGAGAAGCAGACGAACCGGTCTTTCAGCCAGAGCTTGTACAGGGCGTGTGAATGCAGGAACACATCTTTCAGCGTCAGGTTGGTGCGGAGCGGCACTTTGCATGTCAGATTGGTCAGGTAGCTGTTGCCGCCCAGCAGGTTGCGCCTCACGGTATCGAAAGAACGGCGATAGTCGGCGGGAGCGGGCGGTGTGAATTCCCAGTCTATCGTTCCGGCATACCGGGCACCGGCATCAGGTGCATTGCCTGTTCCTCTGAACTGGTAGAGGCATACGGACGTATCTATCCCGTCGAGAGGTTCTACGTACGAATGTTCCTGCATGTAGTCGATAACAAACAGGAAGGGCGTACCGTTGCGCCCGAACGTATTCATCCGGGCAATAGCTGTTTCTTTATCCAGTGCTTTCATTGTCTTAAATCATTGTAGCTATGATTTGAATGGACAGTATGAGGAATACCATTGCAATGGGGTAGACCGTTGCGTATGCCACGCTCGGAATATTACTGTCGGTCATGGAATCGGCAGCCGCCAGGCCGGGGGTACTTGTCATGCCGCCGGTAATGGTTCCCAAGAGGTCGAGAATACTGATTTTAAACACCATCCTGCCCACAATCACGGCTATCAGCATGGGAACCAGGGTAATGGCTGCGCCTACTCCGAACAGCAGCCAGCCGCTTTCCTGGAAGGTGGCAACCAGGTTCTTTCCTGCCGACGTACCTACTTCGGCGAGGAACAGCAGCAGTCCCAACTGTCGCAGCAGTTGGTTGGCAGGGCCCGACATCGACCAGATGACAGGACCTGTCTTGCCTATTGCGCTGAGGAACAGGGCCACTATCAGGATACCGCCCGTCAGTCCCGGTGAGAACGACAAACCGCCGGGAAAGGATATATTCAGTTTGCCGAACAGTACTCCGAGCACAATACCCATTGCAATCGGGAAGAAATCGGTATCGGACAGTTTCTTGGCGTTATTGCCCAAGAGGCGCGCCAGTCCTTTCAGTCCTTCCTTTTCGCCTACCACCGTCAGCTTGTCGCCGAATTTCAGCGCGAGGTCGGGCGAGGGGGCAAGGTCTATTCCGCTTCGGCGGACACGCGTTACGGTACAGCCGAAGTTCTTCATCAGGTTCAGGTCGCCCAGTTGCTTGTTTATCATATCCTTTTTGGTCAGCAGCAGAGATTCTATCTCTTGGGTGTGGCTGAGCGGGAGTTCCCCTTCTTCGCGTTCGCCCACCAGGGTGGCAAGCTGGTTCAGGGCTTCGTCACTGCCCACTGCCTGTATGTAGTCGTTTTCACGGAGTACGGTGTGTGCGGTGGGGATGGAGATTTGCTCGCCGTGCTTGTGGCGGGAGATTACAGCACCGGTTATGGCACGGGCATTGATTTGCATCAGGCTGCGTCCGAAAACTACGGGGTTCGTGACACGGTAGATGCAAGTGAGCAATTCGGGAAACTGTCCGCGGCGCTCTGTCTCCAGGCGGCGGGCTTCCCGGTCGAGGTCGATGTGCATGATGCGGGGCAGCAGTTTCACGAACAGGATAACGCCGATTACTCCGAACGGATAGGCGATACCGTAGGCAATGGATGCCAGCGGCGAGTGGGTGCTGTCAATGGCAACGGCAAGTCCCGGCGTACTGGTAAGCGCTCCGGCTATGAGTCCCACCACGCTCGGCGTGTCGATGTCGAAGGCATATTTCAGTCCCGTTGCCGTAAGGGCGGCGGAGCAGATAATGAGCAGGGTGATGATGATGAGGGTCTTCCCTTTGCTCCGGAAGGAGTCGAAGAAGCCGGGTCCCGCCTGTATGCCGATGGTGAAGATGAACAGTACGAGTCCGAAGTAACCCAGCTCCTTGGGGATGATGACGCCGAAATGCCCGAATAGCAGGGCGATGAAAATAACGGCGGATACGTCGAGTGACAATCCTTTGATTTTAATCCTTCCCAACATGAAGCCGAGGGCTACGATGAGGAACAGGGCGAAATAAGAGGAATTGAGCAAGTCTGTGAACATAGGCTTTGATGAATTAGGTCTTTTCTTGGGAACAAAGGTAATGGAAAAAAGTTAGATAGGGAAGGCTATTTTCCTTTTCGGTTTTATTGCTTACCTTTGCAGGTTTTAAAAGAATGAAGAAAAACGTTTTATGGAAATTGATTTAACTACCCCCGCTTTGCTGTTCTCGGCAATATCTTTGATAATGTTGGCATATACCAACCGTTTTCTGTCCTATGCCGGTCTTGTACGTGCTTTGAAAGAGCAACATCAGAAGAGTCATTCGTCGGTGACGGCCGCACAGATTGCCAATCTGCGGCAACGGCTTTACCTGACGCGGGCTATGCAGGTAACCGGTATAGCAAGCCTGCTGCTGTGTGTGGTCAGCATGTTCTTTATCTATATCCGGCTTCATCTGGTATCGGTCTATATCTTTGGCCTGGCATTGGTGCTGCTGATTATCTCGCTGGCAATTTCGGTGTATGAGATTTATATCTCGGTGAAGGCATTGGAGATACATCTGAATGATATGGGCGATTGAAAAGGAGCTGCCGGAAGCCCCGACATATTGTCCTTCAAAAAAGAGGGTGTGTCAAAACTAACATTCGCTTGCTATTTGTTTCTTTTTAGGCACGGATTACACGGAAAATACAGATTTTCTTTGTTCTTTTTCCGTGAAATCCGCGAAATCCGTGCCTAAAAGAAATCATCATTTGTCCAGTTCTTTCAGCAATTCTTCTACGGCAACTTTCAGTTGGGTATCTTCACCCTTTACGATGGTTTCGGGCGAGTTGGCCACTTTGATGTCCGGTTCCAGTTGGCTGTTCTCCAGGTAGCTGCCGTCGGGCAGGCGGTAACCCACCACGGGGATGCCGAATACGAGCGACGGGTCTTGCAGACGCTCCCAGGATACGCTTGTCATGGTTCCCGGAACGGGCATACCCACCAGTTTGCCGATATTCCGGTGGCGGTACACCCACGGTGTGCCGTGTGCATTGGAATAGTTGGCTTCGCAGGTCACCATAATGGAAGGCTTGTTCCAGCGGCGGCTGGGCATGTCGCAGGCTTCGCGGCCGCGAACCACTTGCGTGAAGTACTTCTGGCCGCTGAACAGAATTTCGATGTCCTCGTGCAGGCGTCCGCCGCCATTGAAGCGGGTGTCGATGACGATGCCCTCGCGGTTGTTGTATTTGCCCAAAATGTCCGAGTAGACGGAACGGAAACTGTCATCGCCCATTGATTCGATATGAACATATCCCAGCCGTCCGCCGGACCATCTGTCCACATCTGCCGCACGTTGTTTCACCCAGCGGGTATAGAGCAGGGTATTCAGTGCGCTGCCGCTTATCGGAATTACCACCTCTTCCCAGCGTTCTTTGGTTTGCGGGTTGTAGAGTGAGACGAGGGTTTTCTTTTTGGCTTTATCATTCAATAATGTGTAGTAATCCATTTCAGGGGTAATCTCTGTGCCGTCAATCTTTTCAATGATGATGCCTGCCTTTGCTTTGGTTGAGGCGTTATCGAACGGACCTTTCTCTATGACTTCGGCAATGCGCATCCCTTTGTCCCGGTAATTCCAGTCGAAAAGCAGTCCCAGGCTGGCAGTCGGTTCGCTTTGTCCGGAAGCGTAGTAACGGCCGCCGGTGTGCGACACGTTCAGCTCGCCCAGCCACTCGCTCAACAGTTCGGCAAAGTCGTAGTTATTGTCTATGTGAGGTAGGAACTTGCGGTAGGCGGCGCTCACGGCATCCCAGTCTACGCCGTGCATATCGGTGTTGTAGAAACGCTTCTTCTGCTGTTTGTACACGTGGTTGAACATATATTCGCGTTCCGCCGCCAAATCCATTTTGGCTTGCGCCCGATAAGTGACAGGCTTCAGCTCATCCGATGCCATATTCATCTTCTGTATGGTTTTGCCGCCCAGCAGGAAAAGGTTCTTGCCGTCTTTGTCCATTTCCATGGAAGCCCAGCCGGCATCCATTTTGTGAAGCAGCCGGGTGTCTTTCTTGCGGAGATCCATTTTCCAAAGGTCGTAACCGCCTTCAAAGGCGGCAAAGTAATAAAGGGTCTCACCGTCTTTGGAGATGATGACGCTGCCCATGTCCGAGGAATTCGGGGTGAGGCGTACCATGCGGTCTTCCATGTTTTTCAGTTCTACGGTGATGTCCTTTACCTGAGCCTTGTCATCGTCCGCGGCTTTTTCTTGTCCTGCATCTTTCTTGCTGCCTTTCTTACCTTTGGCAGTGTCCTTGCTTTGCGCTTTTTTCTGTTCGGCTTCCAGCTCCTTGCGCAGTTCGTAGTCTTCCTTGCTCAGGCAGTATTTGTCGTAGGCGTCCTGATTGAGGAAAACGAGCATGGCATCGTCCTGCGAACCCCATGAGGCATGAGCGCGCATGCCGTAACGCTCCGTCTTGAAGAGAATGGCATTGCCGTCGAGGGCAAAACGGGGCGAACCGCTCATGTAGCCGCTGTTGGTCAGGTTGATGATGGGGCTGTTGCCTTGTGCGCTGACAAGACCTATATCGGAATACGGGTCGTGCCTGTTGCCGATGAATTCGAGGGTGAACCATTTTCCGTCCGGCGACCAGGCATAGTCGAACCCGCCGTCTGTGCTGTACCAGGTGGAGCCATCAGTAATCTGGCGCACTTTCTTCGTATCAAGGTTCACCACCATGAGGCGGGTACGGTCTTCTATGAATGCCAGCTCTTTACCGTCGGGCGAGAATTGCGGGAAAGCACGCTCAACGGTGGCTGACGGCAACAATGCCTCTTCTTCTACAATGGTGGCGTTCGGGAAGTTGGGGTCTTCCTTGCGGACTATTTTGGCAAGATACAACTGCCAGTTGCCGTTGCGCTCACTGGCATAAGCCAGCGTGCGGTTGTCGGGCGCGAAAGACAGGCCGCTTTCACCGGCAGGGGTATGGGTTATCTGTTTGGTTGTGGCATAGTCTGCCGAAGTGACGAACACTTCGCCACGGGCGATGAATGCCACTTGCTTGCCGTCCGGCGAAACGGTTGCCGAGGTGGCTCCGTTGGTAAAGGTCAGGCGGGCTGTATCGGGCCGGTCGTCGCGGATAATCTCTATTTGTACTTTTTGCGGGGCGGCGCCATCCTGCTGGGTATATATTTCACCGTCGTAACCATAGCACAATGTTCCGTTGCCGCTTATGGAGAGGAAGCGCACGGGATGGGTCTTGAAACTGCTTACCGCTTTTACCGCTTCGGGGTGTGCCGGCTGTAGGGAGTACACATTGAAAGAACCGCCGTTGCGCTCGCTCAGGAAGTACAAGGTCTGTCCGTCCGGCGAGAGGACGGGGTTGCGGTCTTCGCCCGCGTGGCGGGTGAGGTTGGTGTGCTTCTCTGTACGGCAGTCGTACATCCATATGTC
Source organism: Bacteroides stercoris ATCC 43183 (assembly GCF_025147325.1). NCBI lineage: Bacteria > Pseudomonadati > Bacteroidota > Bacteroidia > Bacteroidales > Bacteroidaceae > Bacteroides > Bacteroides stercoris. The sequence goes on along the minus strand of NZ_CP102262.1, from coordinate 193,215 downwards.
ACGTGTAATGGAAGAGGTGTGGTGCTTCCGCCACTGGTCTTCAAATCCTTTTTGGTCTTGGTAGAAAAACATGTCGCCCGTTTTGTCGAAGCAGAGGGCTTCGGCGGGAGTGCCCAATACCTGTTCGGTGCGTCCGCCGGTTGCGGGGACTTTATAAAGCTCGGTCATGGCAGGACTGGGGAAGAGCGCACTTCCGGCCGGGTCCTGTATGGCGGCGGAGAAAAGGATGTACTTGCCGTCGGGCGTGAATGCGGAAGGGATTTCTCCTGCCGAGTTGGTGGTCAGGCGTTGTGCCGCACCGCCATCGGACGGCATTACGAATACGTCGAAATTTCCTTGCCTGTCGCTGGCAAACGCTATCTGTTTGCCGTCCGGCGACCATACGGGAGACGATTCGTAAGACTCCTGCGTGGTGAGCTGTGTGGCCGTACCGCCTTTTGCGGAAACTTTGTAGATGTCTCCCTTGTAACAGAAAACGATTTCCGTGCCGTCGGGTGAAATCTGTATGTCGCGCATCCAGAGAGGAGTTGCGGCATAGGTGGTGAGGGTAGTGAAACCCAGTGTGAGATAAGCAAAAATTTTCTTCATATCGGATAGGATTCTATTAATATTCTTGGGGGGGATTGAAGCCCTTTTTCGGTGAGACAGTCTTTCGCGGCTATTTGATACCTCTTGCTTTGTAGATTATCTCTTTGGCATTGTTGATATCCTGGAGTTTCTCTTCGGCGGCGCGTTTGATGTCTTCTCCCAATGTGGCTACCCGGTCGGGGTGGTGCTTCAGTACCAGTTTGCGATAGGCGGCACGCACCTCCTCATCGGTGGCTGTAGGAAGAATTTCCAGAACTTTGTAGGCAGCTTCCAGGGAGTTGCCGCCCAGGTTGAGCATGGATTCCACTTCTTTTTCGGACAGTCCCATATAGGTTGCCACTTCTTTCAGCGCTTCTATCTCTTCGCGGCAGACGTTGTTGTCGCTCCGGGCTATGTTGGCAAGGAATCCCAGCAGTTGCAGGCGTTCCTCGTATGTGAGGTTGGCGGCTATCTGCCTGCCGCAATCACGGATGGTCTGTCTGAATGCGAGAGGATTCTGCATGTCCATTCGCTTGCGTTGCTCGAAGAGGTTGAGCAATATCCGTTCGCCTTCGCCTACTGCCGCAACGCCGAAGTTGGTCCGTAGGAAATTGCGGACATATTCCATTTCACTGTGCATGATGCGTCCGTCTGCCCGTATGATGTACGAGGCCATTACCAGCATCGAAAAAAGAAAACTGTTCCGTTGCCCGGCAAAGACATCTTCCTCAGTCTGCCCGTTGCCATAGTCTGTCGTATAACTTGCAGTATTGTCACCGAGCTCTATCAGCGACCCGAGTGCATATCCTGCCAATGCGCCGAGCGGTCCGCCTGCCATGAAGCCGATGATACCGCCAATCCATTTTCCTGCTCCCATAATTTTGTTCTTTTATCTGCAAAAATAGCAATTCTTATCCGAATAAGAGAAAGGGGTTAAAAAGAAAAACGGTCGTCACTCGTCACTTTTAGTCTCTATCCCTTTGTGGGAGAGCGATACAGACGTGGTGACACGGACGGCGACAGGTGACGACCAAATTCGGTCGTCACGGGAAAAGGCTCTTTTTATCCGTCTTTCAGTTCTTAATCGTCCTATAATCAGTGTGTTATTGTTTAAAACAAGATTTCCTGCATTTGGGGAGATTTTGTTCATATCAGGGGCTAAAAAAGGTTAAACCGTGACTTTGCCTCCCGAATGCGTAAGATAAATGTGATGTTGCCTTGTTGTTTTTCCGCTATTGCATCTTGTATAATGTTGCAACAGCATGTAGTATTCCTCGTTTTGCAGTTGCGGGCTGTAGAGCCCGCAGTTGCAAACCCTGCGGTTCGCAGTTGGCAACCGCAGGGCCCGCAACTGGAAAACGGGGTTTTTATTGTGGTACGGCTACATTTATCATGCTGCTTTTCAACAAAAAAGAATAAGGAAAGTGCTGTTTTTGTGTGGGAAAAACGGGTTAGGCTTAGGCAAAAGAGAATGGAAGAAGCGGGGATTTTTTACGTTGAGCTGTTGTTGTAGATTTATTTTATTAAACTTGTAGCAAAGCATTGATTTTTCAGAAACTACAGACATTACTGCATCAATCCACCTTCAACAAAGAAAACGACTTCATTCAGCCGTTGTTTATTTTTTTTCTCGTCTTTAAAAACAGCAGGAATATGTAACACATTATCTTGAATCAGATTATCCATTAAATACCACATAACCTCATGGTACAAAATCACCATTGCTGTTTTTTCATCACTTATATTATATTGGGTTGCTATATTGCTGCAATTACTTTTAAGTTCAGAAGAAATGGAGTCAACCAGCTTTTTGATAATGTGATGAAAACGGTCTTGCTGTTTTTTTATAATAGGAAATTGTATATCCCCGTTACTGTTTGTCAAGCCATAAGGTATGAGTTTAGAAATAAGTTGTGGATTGTTTATTTTCCCAAATTTGGATATTTCTTCAGCACTTTCATCCATCGTTTTACTGCTTGGTGAGACTTCGCTGTTGAGATAGGTTAGTATAAAATTCATATCACCAAAGCCATTTGTTCCGAATTTAAGGTCTTTGCGTGGCTCATATAAAACCCAGTAGCAACCACTCCAACCAGCATGGTTGTTTATCTCATCGAATAAGACCAGTTTAGTCCACATCCTACCATCCAAAAGATATGAAAACACCAATGAGAGTGCGTTATTTTCAAATCCCATCTCCTTGATTGTATGTACGAGAGAGACAAAATCACTCTTAGTGTTTGAATACATAGATTTCGCAATCTCCTTACTGATATTTCTTAAAGAGGTTGTCTGTTCTTCGTCAAGAATAGGAATTGTGCATTTCCATTTTCCTTTGGTTCTGTCAATTAGTCCTCCTACTTCCAATAATAATAATTGGCTGTCAGAACACTTAACTCCCATTTTAAGAAGTTCATTTAGGGTGTGAGGCGTTCGTAGATTATATATTATTTCCCAATTATTATCTGCAAGAACATAGTCTTCCGGTTGATGTCCACTTACAGCAACGAATTGCGTAGCTTCCCACTTCTCATAAGCTCGGACATTAGTCTGAGCTTGTATTCTTGGTAATGAGATTGATAGCAAAAAGATTGTTAAAACAGAAAGTTTGAATTTGTTCATCATAATAAATTTAATTTATAATTCAGTGTTTACGTATATTTTTCCGAAAGTTTTTGCTCGTCACGTATCCGGCATAGCTCCCGATGTACTTTGGACCCGTAAAAATCTACTGACCCACGATTTGTGTTATAAATGTGTCATATATAAAAGAAAAAGGAGCTAAGTTTATCACTTAACTCCTTCATTTTTACCAGTCGGGGTGACTGGATTCGAACCAGCGACCACACGCCCCCCAGACGCGTACTCTAACCGGGCTGAGCTACACCCCGAATTGCGGATGCAAAAGTACGTCTTTATTTTGAAATAGCAAATACTTCTGTGATTTTTTATTGCCTTTATTTTACCTTTATTTTAAAATTCGCTGTTTATCAGTGCTTTCTTATTGTTAAATAAATCTGAAATAGTAGGTGATTGCAATATCCGGCCGGAAAAACAGATGATTCTTTGGGGCATATTACCTTTTTTTTGTTTATTTATATTAGCTTTGCCATTTCCCAAAAGCAGTTATAAACCGTATAAACAATATATTTGATGATGGATATACCTAAATTGCGCTTGTTGAACCAGCAGTTGGCGAATCCTTTGTTTCATTCTCCGAAAGAGTTGGTGTCCTGGATGGGAGCTGTCCAGGCACAGGATTATGCAATGGCTAAATGGGCGGTGGGTATGCGCCTGGCTTCGGCCACTGTCCGGACGGTGGAAGAAGCGTTGCAGAAAGGAGAGATTTTAAGAACGCACGTAATGCGCCCTACGTGGCATCTGGTGGCGGCAGAAGATATTCGTTGGATGCTGAAGCTCTCTGCCCGGCGTATAAAAGCTGCCAATGAGGCATACGCCAAAGGCAGGGAAGAGATATCCGAGGAACTTTACAGTAAAAGCAATCGTGCATTGGAAACGATTCTTGCCGGAAAGAAAAGGCTGACCAGGCTGGAAATAGCGGAACACTTCCGGCATTCGGGGCTGGTGGCGGACAACTATCATATGACCCGCTTTATGGTACGGGCGGAAGTGGAAGGCATCGTTTGCGGAGGAGAGTCTAAAGGCGGAAAGCATGCTTACATGCTTCTGGAAGAGTGCGTGCCATCTGTGCCGGACATAACGAAGGACGAGGCTCTGGCACGTTTGGCAAGGAATTATTTCCGTAGTCATACCCCTGCCACTTTACAGGATTTTGTGTGGTGGTCCGGACTATCCGTAACGGAAGCGAAACAAGGTATATACCTGATAGGCAGTGAACTGACGGAAGAACAGTGGAAAGGGCAGACCTGGTATCTTCATGAGTCCGGCAGAACCCGCGGCAGCATAAAAGGGCATATACGGTTTCTGCCGCCGTACGATGAACTGCTGCTGGGTTATAAAGACCGGACGGATGTGCTCCCTTCCGAACACTATTCCAAAGCTTTTACGAGGAACGGACTGTTCTTTCCGGTAATACTTTACGAAGGGCAGATTGTTGGGAACTGGGACAGGAAGGTTAAAAGAAACGGATGCGGCCCGGGGTGTTCTCTCTTCCGGCAGGAAAGCCGCATAGATGAGGCTTTATTGGACAAAGCACAACAGCAGTATATGCAGTTCTTGGGAAAGTGAGGGATTTATACCCCCATACATTCCCGGTAAAAGTCGAACACCTCGAAAATCGTTTCTTTGTCCGCCGTCTGGTTCAGGCAGATATCGCCTACCTCTTTCAGCAGCGTGAAATTGATGATGCCGGCAGTGTTTTTCTTGTCATGCAACATCAGTTCGTAAAGGCTGTCGTATTGCTTGCAGCTAAAGACGAAAGCACCGTAATTCTCTTTGATAAATTGGATGGTCTGGCGCATTTTATCTTTAGGAAAGCCGGCTTTGAGGTAGGAGAGGTAAAGTTCGCACACAAGTCCCCACGCCACGGCATAACCATGCAGTACCGGACGGTTTTCGGCCAGGGCAAGACTCTCGAAAGCATGTCCTATGGTGTGTCCCAGATTGAGCGCCTTGCGTATGCCGTGCTCTTTGGGGTCTTGTTCCACAATATCTTCCTTTACCTGTACGGAGCGCCCTACCATTGTTCTGAGTGCGGAGTAGTCTATGTTTTCTGTATCGAAAGACAGCAGTTCCGCCAGATGGTCGGAAGTGCTGATGAGTCCGTGCTTCAACATTTCGGCATAGCCGGAGAAAAAGTTGCGGGCATCGAGGCTGCGCAGGAACCCGGTTTCCAGCAAGACGGAGGAAGCAGGGGCGAAGACACCGATTTCATTCTTCAGTCCGTTGAAGTTGATGCCTGTTTTTCCGCCTACGGATGCGTCTACCATGGCAAGCAGGGTGGTAGGGATGTTGATGTATGCAATGCCGCGTTTGAAAGTGGCAGCCGCAAAGCCGCCGAGGTCGGTGACCATTCCGCCGCCCAGGTTTATCAAGAGCGAATGGCGGGTGGCTCCCTGTTCGCTCAGAGCCTGCCACACGGAAGCCAGCGTCTCCAGATTTTTGTGCACGTCTTCTGCTCCGATAATGATTTCGGCGGCATTTTCCAGTGCGGGGATGCTTTGCAGTTGCGGCAGGCAAAGGCGGTGTGTATGTTCGTCGGTAAGGATGAAAAGCTTGTCGTGAGGACATTTTCCGATGGCATGCGTCAGGTCGTTTTCCAACTCCTTGCAGAGGATTACTTCTTGTTTACTCATTTGACTTATTACGGATTAGAAGTTGTAAATTATGGAAGGGAGCATTGCTCTCTTTATTTATTATGCTACAAAGATAGTTCTTTCAACAATAAAACGTTATCTTTGTTTCCGAAAATCTATGTATTTGTAAGGTGTCCGCACCGTAACCTTTAATTTGTATGTAAGAAAATGAAAGCTTTACTTCCCGTATACTGCCGTCCGTTGGGCTATTTCGTAATTGCGCTGGCCTTGTTCCTTCCGTTCCTGATGATGCTTACGGGCAGGGTTACAGATGCCAATCTGCTGTTTTATAAAGAGTGCTCCAAACTCCTGATGATGCTGGGGGCATTGATGATACTCTTTGCGCTGACGAAAGGCGAATGCAAGGCGATAGAGGAGATACGCAACAAAGCCACGCGCAATGCGATGTTCCTTACCGTGCTCTTTATTTTCGGAGGCATGCTGTACAGGGTGGCGCAGGGCGATATTATGTCCGTCGATTCTTCTTCTTTCCTGATATTCCTGATTATGAACGTCCTCTGCCTTGAATTCGGCATAAAGAAAGCGACCGTGGACAACCTGTTCAAGCGGAATAACCGGTAATTAAACAAAATCATTCTGTAGCCCGTTAAACCTTTTGCCCGTACTTTTGTCAAAAGAATCAGTTACAAATAAACAGTGTTGATTATTTAGAAGACAGGGCATGAAAAAAATTATCACTGCGGCGGTGCTGTTGCTGGCAACGGCATTGTCTGCTTTTTCACAAACCAAAAACATCACCGTATCCGGCCGTGTGCTTGAAGACACGAACGAGCCTGCGGTGCAAGCTACCATTCAATTGCTATCGTTGCCGGACAGCGCTTATGCAGCCGGTGTTGCCACTACGGGAAACGGCTACTTTACCCTGCCGAAGGTGAATGCGGGGAAATATGTGCTGAAAGTTTCCTATATAGGTTTTAAGAATAAGTTTCTCCCGCTGCATCTCTACGCCAACGTGCGCAATAAAAATGTGGGTACGATAACGCTCGAAACGGATGCCATTATGCTTGCCGAGGCTGTGGTAGTGGCGGAAGCGCCGCAAGTGCAGGTGGTGGAAGATACGCTGATGTACAGTTCCTCTGCCTATCGCACGCCGGAAGGGGCTATGCTGGAAGAACTGGTGAAGAAACTGCCCGGTGCGGAAATCGATGATGACGGCAATGTGACGATTAACGGCAAAGAGCTGAAGAAAATCATGGTGGACGGCAAAGAGTTCTTCGGGGGCGATATAAAGACGGGCTTGAAGAACTTGCCGGTGGATATAATTGATAAACTGAAAACCTACGATAAGAAGTCCGACCTGGCACGCATCACCGGTATAGATGACGGTGAAGAGGAGACAGTGCTCGACCTTACCGTGAAGAAAGGTATGAATAAGGGGTGGTTCGGCAATGCGGATGTGGCTTATGGTACGGAAGACCGTTATATGGCACGCATGATGGTAAATTACATTGTCGATAAGACGCAATTCTCTTTGATTGGTTCTGCCAATAATGTCAACGACCAGGGGTTCTCCGGTGGTGGAGGCGGTCCGCGCTGGCGCAGGAACAACGGTTTGGTAGCCACGAAAACACTGGGAGCGAACTTTGCGACGGAGACTTCAAAGCTGGAGCTTGACGGTAGCGTCCGCTATGATTATAAAGGTGCGGACATTATCAGTACCAACTCTTCGGAACGTTTCCTGCAGAACGGAAGTTCATACTCCAATTCGAACGCTGTCAACAAGAACAAGAATTCGGATGTCTTTGCCAACTTCCGTCTGGAGTGGAAGCCGGATTCGATGACGAATATCATTTTCCGTCCTAACTTCTCTTACGGCAAGACAAACGGTACTTCCGGTTCGGAATCGGGAACATTCAACTCGGACCCGTATAGCCTGATTGCCAACCCGAACGATTTTCTCGACTTCGACAAGCTGGAAGACGACCCTTTGGAAAGTATCCGTGTCAATGCAACGAATGATGCTTCTCTGACCAAAAGCAAAAGCATTTCGACGTCCGCCACGCTGCAACTCAACAGGAAGCTGAATAACCGCGGACGTAACATAACCTTCCGCGGACGCTTTAGCTACGGCGACAACGATAACGACCAGTACAGGCAGTCGGAAACCCGCTATTACCAGATATTGAACGCGTTGGGCGGCGACTCCGTGCTGTATCGCAACCAGTATATCACAACACCTACCAACAATTATAATTATAGCGCCCAGGTTACGTACAGCGAACCGATTGCACGCGCCACTTTCCTGCAGTTCAGCTATCAGTTCCAATACAAGTACAGCGAGAGCGACAAGACCACATTCGATATGCTGGACTATCCGGAGTGGGACATCAACGGGCCTTTGCCGTCCGGATACGAGTCGCATGCCGTGGATAGCCTGGGCAAATATGCGGAGTACAGATACTACAATCACGATGCGTCCGTGTCGTTGCGCTTCATCCGTGAGAAGTATCAGTTGAGTGCGGGGATGTCTTTCCAGCCGCAGCATTCGGTATTGTCCTATAAGCGCGGGGATTATATGATTGATACGGCCCGAAACGTTTTCAACTTTGCCCCGAACATTGATTTCCGTTACCGTTTTTCTAAAGTGAGCCAGTTGCGTTTTATGTATCGTGGACGCAGCAGTCAGCCGAGCATGGAGAACCTGCTGCCTATTGCCGACAACTCGAATCCGCTGAACATCAGAGTCGGAAATCCGGGACTGAAGCCGGCATTTACGCACAATATGCGCCTCTTCTACAATACTTATAATGGTGAGTTGCAGCGCGGAATGATGACACATCTCAGCTTCTCGACCACGCAGAACAGCATCAGCAACAGTACGGTGTACAACGAGCAAACCGGTGGACGGACCACTACGCCCAAGAATATCAACGGCAACTGGAGCGCTTTCGGTATGTTCGGATTCAATACGGCGTTGAAGAACAAGAAGTTTACGGTAAACTCTTTTTCGCAACTCAGATACAATAACAACGTGGCTTTCCTATACGATCAGAATACGAAACAGGATAACAAGAATACCACCACCGAACTTATGCTGAGCGAGCGGGTGAACGGGGCCTACCGCAACGACTGGTTTGAATTCGGAGTGAACGGTTCGGTTTCCTATACGGCAGAGCGCAGCAAATTGCGCCCGGAGAATAACCAGAATCCCTATACTTTCTCCTACGGTGCGCTGACCAATATCACGATGCCCTGGAAGATGACGCTTTCCACCAATATCACCAATCAAAGCCGTCGCGGCTATACGGACAGCAGCATGAACCGCAACGAGTTGATTTGGAACGCGCAACTTTCGCAATCGTTCCTGAAAGGTGCGGCGACTGTGAGCTTCGAGATGTACGATATCTTGAAACAACAGAGCAACATCAGCCGCTCGTTGACGGCGGATGGCCGGTCGGTTTCGTCTTATAATGGTGTCAACAGCTACTGCATGCTGCATTTCATTTACCGTTTGAATATTTTTGGCGGTAAGGGTGCGCGCGAAAGCATGCGTGGCAGGCAAGGCTTCGGCGGTCCCGGTCCGGGCGGCCACCGGGGTGGCTTTGGCGGCGGGCGGCGTCCGTTCTAATGTTAATCAATGTAATAGGTCGTAAAACTTCCTTCCTTTTTCATATATTTGTTTTAAAATCTGTTTTGATTTTTATTCGGGACTTATTTCTTCTTGTGACAAATGTATGCTTGATTGGAACTTCATAGCCGGCCTGATTGCCACAGTAGCATTCGATATTATCTATTTTGGCGCAATTATCGGAACAATCACGGTTATCATTCTCGATAACCGGAATCCGGTAAAGACAATGGCGTGGATATTGGTGCTGATGTTCCTTCCAGTGGTGGGACTGGTGTTTTACTTCTTCTTCGGCCGCAGCCAAAGGCGGGTGCGTGTCATTGGCAAGAAGAGTTACAACCGTCTGTTGAAGAAGCCGATGGCCGAATATCTTGCTCAGGATTCCTGTGCGCTTCCGGCAAATTACGGCCGCCTTATCTCTCTGTTTCGCAACACCAACCAGGCTTTTCCTTTCGATGGAAACCGTGTGGAAGTCTATACGCGGGGACTTTCCATGATTCAATCCTTGCTGCGCGAATTGCAAAAGGCGACCAGGCACATCCACATGGAGTTTTATATCTTCGAGGATGACGCCATAGGCCGTATGGTGCGCGATGTGCTGATGGAGAAAGCGAAGCAGGGAGTGGAAGTGCGTGTGATTTATGATGATGTGGGATGCTGGCATGTTCCCAACCGCTTTTATGAACAGATGCGCGAGGCGGGAGTGGAAGTGCGCAGTTTCCTGAAAGTACGTTTTCCTTTGTTCACCAGCAAGGTGAATTACCGCAACCACCGCAAGATTGTAGTCATTGACGGGCGCGTGGGCTTTGTAGGCGGAATGAATCTGGCCGAACGTTATATGCGCGGCTTTTCATGGGGCATCTGGCGTGATACGCACCTGCTGCTGGAAGGTAAGGCTGTGCATGGCCTGCAAACGGCTTTTCTGCTCGACTGGTATTTTGTAGACCGTACCTTGATTACGTCTGCCCGCTACTTCCCGAAGGTGGATGCCTGCGGCACTTCACTGGCGCAGATTGTAACGGCCGAACCGATAGGTCCCTGGAAAGAAATCATGCAGGGACTTGTCATGGCGATAACCGGCGCCCGGAAATACTTTTATATACAGACTCCTTATTTTCTTCCGACGGAAGCCGTGCTCGTAGCCATGCAGACGGCTGCACTGGCAGGGGTGGATGTGCGTCTTATGCTGCCTTATCGTGCGGATAACAGGCTGACGCATCTGGGCTCCTGCTCGTATCTGGCAGAGGCGTTGCGTGCAGGTGTCAAGGTGTACTTTTATAAAAAAGGTTTCCTGCACTCCAAACTCATGGTATCGGATGACGAATTGTCCACAGTAGGCTCTACGAACGTGGATTTCCGCAGTTTCGAGCATAATTTTGAGGTGAATGCCTTTATATACGACACCGAGACCGCATTGCAGATGCGTGAGATATTCTTGCAGGATCAGCGGGAATGTGTGCAGGTATTCTCCAAGAATTGGGAGAAACGTCCCTGGCACCGTAAGGCGGCAGAAAGCATAGTGCGGCTGCTGGCACCGTTACTGTAGCTTTCAGCCTTGAATGCCGAAGAAAGAGAAATTGACACTGCCGTAGATTCTTCTTTCCAAAAAGCAGGGATGTTCCTCGAAGTTATTGGTTTTTCCATGCTCCAGCACGAACAGGCCGTCTTCTTTCAGCAGGTTGTTGTCGAAAATGAGGTCGGGCAGGGTTTCAAGCTCTTTGAGTCCGTACGGCGGGTCGGCAAAGATAAAGTCGAACCGTTCGCGGCTGCCTTGTATATATCTGAATACATCGCCGCGGACAGGCAGGCATTTGTCGGTCTTGAGTTCTTTCATTACCTTGCAGATGAAAGCGTAATGGTCGCGATCTTTCTCTACGCTGATTACCTGGTCGCAGCCTCTGGACACAAGCTCGATGCTGATGCTGCCTGTACCGGCAAATAAATCGAGTGCGCGTACGCCTTCTTCAAAGTCCATGTAGTTGGACAGTACATTAAACAGATTCTCTTTGGCGAAATCGGTTGTGGGGCGTGCCTTGAAAGTATGGGGCACGTCGAAACGCCTTCTTTTGTATATTCCGCTAATTACTCGCATAGGTTGATGGCTTGTAGGTCGAGATTGGCGGCAGGGTTCATGATGAATACCTGCCGGATAAATTTTTTCAGTTCGGGCAGCAGTTGCTCTTTGTCGTACAGTTCGCCGGTGAGGTGGAGCTCGTCGCGTTCCTGTGCCATGCCGAGCTGCTTCCATACACAGAGGATGTAATAGAGGCGGTCGTTTGTCTCCTTGCAGGCAAAGGTGTTGGCGAATGCCAGCCGGCCGCGTTCGTAGGCGTATATCTCTGCCGCTTCTTTGCGCAGGTGCACATACATTTTTCGGCAATTGCCCAGGCGGCTCTTTGCCGCAAAGTACTCTATGAGAGGGCTTGCCTGCGCATAGAAACGGACGTCGGGATACTGTTCGCGTAAAAGGGAGCAGGCGCTTTTGTCCATTCCAAACAGTACGACTATATTGTTCTTATGCAAGATGTTGTATTGCACCAGCTCGTTGTCTTGTCTGGAGTGATTATGATAGAATACGGTTTCCGCCTGTTCGTCCTCAAAGAATTCCAACGGAATGAATGTAAAGCGTTTGCCCGCCATAAGGACATTGATACGGCGGAAAGGATTCTTCAGCCAGTCCGTTTCGCGGAAAGCCTGTTTCAGGTTGGCAGTGAGGGACAGGGAATCGTCCACTCCGTGCTCGTGGAAAGAAAATCTGCCTTCGCCGAGCGGATTGAATATAGAAAAAGAAAATCCATCCGTACTCAGACGGATGGATAAGGTATATTGTTCCGATTTACTAAAATCAGTCGTTTCTATCATACGTATTGTGTCGGTGGATTATTCCCAGTTACCGGCGTTGTTGTTGGCTGTTTCCAGGCTACCGATCATCAGACCTGAGTATTTGCCCAACTTGGTTTGAACATCTTTCAGGTTAGCGATTTCCTGTTTGTCGAGACCGTTCAGATATACTTCATACGGAGTCTTGACTTCGAGCAGGCAGAAAGGAGCACCGGATTTGGCAGTATCGTTCTTGATAGCCATTTCAAACTGTGCACCGTTGCCGAAAGGAACATATCTCATAGAGTCGGCATTGAAGCCTTTCGGGAAGATAGTGTCCAGCACGGCTACCCACATGGTATCGCGTTTGAAGTTTTCCAATCCCCATTTCTTGACTTCTGCATAGTTACCCGTCTTTTTGGCCTTATTGATGATGTTGATAGCCTTCTTTTCAGTCAAGCCGTCTTCCAACTGCTTGTCGTCCAATTCACCCTGCTTGAAGATAAACGGAAGTTTCTGATTCTTTACGAAGTCAATCAACGTATCGAAGCTGGCAGTATATTGCTGGTTGTGCAAACCACGGTATTCCAACTGCGCTTTACGAATGTCGATAAGGCGGGCAATTACTGCTGCGTCTCTTTGTTTCTTGGCTTTTTCAAAGTTTATAGGACCCATGATGCTGGCATAGCAGATATAAACTAAAGCCAGGGCACACAAGCCTAAAACGATATTAAAAACTGTTTTCATGATAAATATGTTTTTTAGTTGTTATATTCGCACCGCAAAAATAAAAGAAATAAATTTAAAAACGACAGTTCCCGTTACTTTTTTCTCTTACAAAAATGATAAATAACTATTTAGAAAGGCAAATTAAGGAAAATTTTCCTTATCAACCAACTCCGGAGCAGGAAATTGCTATAAAATCTTTGTCGGACTTCCTTCTCGCGCCCCGTAGTGAGACGGTTTTTCTGCTCCGTGGCTATGCAGGTACGGGTAAGACCTCGCTGGTGGGCGCTCTGGTCAGGACTTTGGACAAGCTGCAACAGAAGTCGGTATTACTGGCTCCGACGGGGCGGGCGGCGAAGGTTTTCTCCGCTTATGCGGGACATCCGGCGTTTACAATTCATAAAAAAATTTATAGACAGCAATCTTTTTCCAATGAGACGGGCAACTTTTCGGTGAACGATAATTTGACAACTCATACATTATATATTGTCGATGAGTCGTCGATGATTGCCAATGACGGTCTGTCGGGTTCGGCATTCGGCACGGGGCGTTTGCTGGACGACCTGGTGCAGTTTGTCTATTCGGGTATGGGATGCCGCCTTTTGCTGATGGGAGATACGGCACAGCTTCCGCCAGTGGGCGAGGAGCAGAGTCCCGCTCTGTTTGCAGATGCCTTGAAAGGCTACGGACTGGAGGTGCAGGAAGTGGACTTGACCCAAGTGGTACGCCAGGAGCAGCAATCGGGTATTTTGTGGAACGCTACGCGCCTGCGCCAACTGATTGCCGAAGATGCCTGCGAGGCTCTGCCGAAGATAAAGGTTGCGGGGTTTGCCGACATCAAAGTTCTGCCGGGCGATGAACTGATAGATGCGCTCGAAACGTGTTACGACCGCGACGGGCTGGACGAGACGATTGTGATATGCCGCTCCAACAAGCGTGCCAATATCTACAATAACGGCATCCGCTCCCGGATACTCTGGCGGGAAGATGAACTGAATACGGGCGACTTGCTGATGGTGGCGAAAAATAATTATTACTGGACGGAAAAACAGAAGGAGATGGACTTTATAGCCAACGGCGAGACAGCGGTGGTGCGCCGCGTGCGCCGCACCCGCGAACTGTATGGTTTCCGTTTTGCGGATGTCACGCTGGAATTTCCCGATTACGACAACTTCGAACTGGAAGCAAATCTTCTGCTGGATACATTGCACAGCGATGCGCCTGCACTGCCCAAGGCGGATAACGACCGCCTTTTCTATACCGTTCTCGAAGATTATGCCGATATCACCGTGAAGCGGGAACGGATGAAGAAGATGAAAGCCGACCCTTATTACAATGCCTTGCAAGTGAAGTATGCCTATGCCGTGACGTGCCATAAGGCGCAGGGCGGGCAGTGGAAGAATGTTTTTCTGGACCAGGGGTATATGACGGACGAATATCTGACGCCCGATTATTTCCGTTGGCTTTATACGGCATTTACCCGGGCCACGGGCACTCTTTATCTGGTGAACTATCCGAAAGAGCAGATCTGCTGAAAAAGAGACGGATAATGATGCAGTATTCCGTTATTTTCTGTATTTTTACAGATAGAACAATTGTTATCTGACGATTATGAAGAAACAGTATTTTCTTTTGACTTTGGTATGGTTGCTGTTTGCCGTTTCCGGCTGTAAGGACGATTATCGCAGTGTGGTGCTTTTTGAGGGTGCGGAACCGGTTTATCAGGTTGGAACATGTGATAACCTGGTCTCGTCTCTGGCTTTCTTCCTTTCCGAAACCGAAGGGGAAACGGTGCTCGGCATAGACGGTGGCGATGGTGCTTATACCTTGACGAATGAGCATGAATCGGTGGCTGCCGTAACGTTTGCAGGTGATAGCAACGGTTACAGGCGTATAAGCATACAGCCTTTGGCGGCGGGAGAAACGGTAGTGCGGGTGATGGACGGTTCCGGGTCCGGTGCGCAATTGCGCATTACGGTGAAAGAGCGTCGGGAATATAAGATGTCGAAGCAGGGATTTGAGTATGGAATCAGCGGCGATGCGCCCGTGGAACTGTTGGGTAAGGTGTCGGAAGAACTCTCCGGCCGTTCCTGGCTGGAAGATTCCGGATATTATGTGTTGATACCCGACAAGGGCTCTTCCTATTACCTGGATAAGGGAGTGCTGGAAATCTATCCTACGGGGAAGGAAGATGCATCTCTTACGGGAAGTTACGAGACAGTTCCGATGGCAGGGGAAGACGGGGACGTACATGCGCTGTGGCGGTTTACTTATGACGGAGAGCAGAGAATCTTTACGCGAAGCCTTGCCGGAAGTGACGGAGTGGCTACGGCGATATGCGTGCTTGCAGAGAATGTAACCCCGTTCTGTTCGCCCGGACTGCTGCCTGAGGGGGTGACGGTCATTTATCGCGAGCACTTCCTGTTGAAGTTGGAATAGAAGCCGGGCCCTTTCGGGCAGGAGTTGCAAGCGGGAAAAACAAAAGGAGAAGCGATGGCTTCTCCTTTTGTTGTAAATTGAAGTTGAAATATCTGCCTCTCCGGCAATCTTACGGATTATAATCCTGCCAGTTCCAGGACTTTGTCTACGGCTGCGTTCAAGCCGTCCGGGTTCTTTCCGCCGGCAGTTGCAAAGTGGGGCTGACCGCCGCCGCCGCCTTGTATCAGCTTGGCGGCTTCTTTCACAAGGTTACCGGCTTTCAGTCCGCCGGCTACGAGGTTGTCGCTCAGCATCACTGTCAGCATCGGTTTGCCTTCGAATACTGTTCCCGCAACGAAGAAAAGGTTTTCCGTAATCTCTCCGCGCAGTTGGAATGCGATGTTCTTAACCGTGTCGGCGGGTATCATGGCTGCACAGAACTTGATTACCTTCGTACCGTTTACCTCTTGGATATTCTGTAGAAGTTTCTCTTTCAGTTGTGCTTCTTTCTCTTTCATGAAATCTTCCACCTGTTTCTTCAGACCGGCGTTCTCTTCGATGTATTTGCGGATGGTGCCTGACAGGTCGGGGGCGTTGTTGAAGAGTGCTTTCAAATCGCGCATCGTATCCTGGAAAGCATCGAGCATCTCCTCTACGCGTGCTCCGGTATAGGCTTCGATACGGCGGACACCGGCGGCAACGGAACTTTCGGATACAATCTTCATCATTCCGATGTTTCCGGTAGCGGCTACGTGCGTACCACCGCAGAATTCAATGGAAGAACCGAACTGGATGACACGTACGCGGTCACCGTACTTTTCGCCGAAAAGAGCGATGGCGCCCAGTTCCTTGGCTTCTTCGATAGGTATGTTGCGGTACTCTTTCAGAGGGATGTTGGCACGTATCTTGGCATTCACGATGTGTTCCACCTGGCGGATTTCCTCGTCCGTCACTTTTTGGAAGTGCGAGAAGTCGAAACGCAATGAGTCCGGAGTCACCAAAGAACCCTTTTGCTCTACGTGGTCGCCCAATACCTCGCGCAATGCGGCATCCAGCAGGTGGGTAGCAGAGTGGTTGGCGGCGCAGGCGGCACGTTTGTCCGTATCTACACATGCCATGAACGGTGCTTCCAGGTGTTCGGGCAGCTTCTTGGTGATATGGATAGGAAGGTTGTTCTCCTTTTTGGTGTCGATGACTTCAATCGTTTCGAACTCATTGACCAGTACGCCGGTATCGCCTACCTGTCCGCCGCTTTCGGCATAGAACGGAGTCTTGTCCAGTACAATCTGGAACAGTGTCTGGTTCTTTTGCTTTATCTGGCGGTAGCGCAGAATGGATGTCTCATATTCCGTATAATCGTAGCCTACAAATTCGGTAGTGCCTTCCTGCAGTGTAATCCAGTCTCCGGTTTCAACGGCGGCGGCATTGCGTGCACGTTGCTTTTGCTGCTGCATTTCGGCATCGAACTCTTTGATGTCGGCGGTCATGCCGTTTTCGCGGAGGATGAGTTCGGTGAGGTCGAGCGGAAAGCCGAACGTATCATAGAGCGTAAAGGCGTCTTTACCGCTGATTTCGGTCTTGCCGGCTGCCTTGGCATCCGCCATGGTCTTATCCAGCAGACGGATACCGGTCTCTAAAGTACGGAGGAAAGAATCTTCTTCTTCTTTAATGACTTTGGCTATCAGTTCTTTCTGTGCATTCAACTCGGGGTATGCGCCGCCCATGTTCTCGATGAGTACGGGCAACAACTTGTACATGAAAGCCTGCTTCTGTCCGAGGAACGTGTAGCCGTAGCGCACTGCACGGCGGAGGATACGGCGGATTACGTAACCTGCCTTGGCATTGCTCGGAAGCTGCCCGTCGGTGATGGAGAAGGCGATTGTACGGATGTGGTCGGCAATTACGCGCATGGCGATGTCCTGCTGTTCGTTTTTGCCGTATGTGGCTCCCGTCATGTCACCGATGGCTTTCAGTATCGGTTGGAAAACATCGGTGTCGTAGTTGGAAGTCTTGCCTTGCAGTGTACGTACCAGGCGTTCAAAGCCCATACCGGTGTCGATTACTTTGGCGGGAAGTCCTTCGAGGCTGCCGTCTGCCTTGCGGTTGAACTGCATGAATACGAGGTTCCATATCTCGATAACCTGCGGATGGTCTTTGTTCACCAGTTGCGAACCGGGTACTTTGGCCTTTTCTTCTTCCGAACGTGAATCCACGTGAATTTCGGAGCACGGGCCACAAGGGCCGGTATCACCCATTTCCCAGAAGTTATCGTGTTTGTTTCCGTTAAGGATATGGTCTTTCGGCAGGAACTGTTCCCAATAGGAAGCGGCTTCGTTGTCGCGTTCCAGGCCTTCTTCGGGGCTGCCTTCGAATACGGTGGCGTAGAGGTCTTTCGGGTCGAGCTTCAGCACATCGACCAGATATTCCCATGCCCAGGAAATGGCTTCTTTCTTGAAGTAGTCGCCAAACGACCAGTTGCCCAGCATCTCGAACATGGTGTGGTGGTACGTATCGTGCCCCACTTCTTCCAGGTCATTGTGCTTTCCGCTGACGCGCAGGCACTTCTGTGAGTCTGCCACTCTTTTATATTTCGCCGGGTGATTCCCCAAAATAATATCTTTAAACTGGTTCATACCCGCGTTGGTAAACATCAGCGTGGGGTCGTCCTTAATCACCATAGGAGCCGAAGGCACAATCTGGTGACCTTTACTTTCGAAGAAACTCTTGAACGAGTCTCTGATTTCATTTGCAGTCAACATACTTCTTATTTATGATTTATGATTTCCGATTTACAGCTTGCGATTTATGACTTACGCATTCTATGACCCATCTTTCTATGAAATCATAAATCATAAATCATAAATCTTATAATTCTTGAAAAAACTGTGCAAAGATAGCTTGTTTTTCGTATTTTTGCCGCATTGATAATGAAATATTTACTCTCGATGCGCAAAGTTTACTACATTTATAATCCGCGGACACAGACTTACGACCGAATTTATCCTACCGTCCGGCAACGGGCGTTGAGCATATTGCGCCGGTTGTTTTTCGGTATGGGGTTGGGAGCCGGCAGCTTTATCGTACTGTTGCTGATTTTCGGTTCGCCGTCCGAGAAGGAACTGCGGAAAGAAAACAGCCGGCTTCAGGCGCAGTATAACGTCCTTTCGCGGAGAATGGACGAGGCTATGGGAGTATTGCAGGATGTGCAGCAACGCGATGATAATCTGTATCGCGTAATATTCCAGGCCGACCCTATTCCCTCGGCTATCCGTAAGGCAGGATACGGCGGTACAAACCGTTACGAACATCTGATGGATATGGCCAATTCCGATTTGGTGGTGAATACTACGCAGAAAATGGATATGCTCACGAAGCAGCTTTATATCCAGTCCCGTTCGTTCGATGATGTGGTGGAGATGTGCAAGAACCATGATGAGATGCTGCGTTGCATCCCTGCCATTCAGCCCATTTCCAATAAGGATTTGCGCAAGACCGCTTCCGGTTATGGAACGCGCATCGACCCTATTTACGGAACTACCCGTTTTCATGCCGGCATGGACTTTTCGGCCCATCCGGGAACGGATGTATATGCAACCGGTGACGGCACTGTTGTTAAAATGGGATGGGAAACCGGTTATGGAAATCTTATCATCGTGGATCATGGCTTCGGTTACCAGACGTGGTATGCCCACTTGCAGGGATTCCGTACCAAACTCGGCAAACGGGTGGTGCGGGGCGAGGTTATCGGTGCGGTTGGAAGTACCGGCAAAAGTACAGGACCTCACCTGCACTACGAAGTGCATGTGAAAGGGCAGGTCGTAAATCCCGTGAATTATTACTTTATGGATTTAAGTGCCGAAGACTACGACTGTATGATACAGATTGCGGCAAATCATGGAAAAATGATGGATTAGCGGATTATGAATGTTTAACTGACAGGCTGTTATGCTGAATACCGATAAAGAACTGAAACTATATTACTCCATCAGCGAGGTTGCCAGAATGTTCGATGTCAACGAATCGCTGCTGCGTTTTTGGGAGAAGGAGTTTCCGCAGCTCAGACCGAAGAAGGGAGGGAGGGGGATACGCCAATACCGTAAGGAAGATATTGAAACGGTGAAGTTGATTTATCATCTGGTCAAGGAGCGCGGCATGACGCTGCCCGGCGCACGCCAGCGCATGAAAGACAATAAGGAAGCCACTCTCCGGAATTTTGAAATCGTAGAGCGGCTGAAAAGTATCCGTGAAGAACTTATCGGTATGAAAGAATCCCTTGATGCCTTTACTTATGAGGATGTAGAGGCATTGAAAGAGAATCTTATGAAGGAACAGCCCGGATAGGGGTTATCCTTCTATTCTTGTCACCTGTTTGATGTTCTGTATCTGTTTCAGGTTGTCGCAGATACTGCGTACGTCGTCCACATCGTGTACGTAAAGTTGTATCTTACCTTCAAAAATACCGTCGGTGGTTTCAATTGTCAGCTTGCGGATATTGACATTCAGCTGGCGCGAGATGACCTGCGTTACTTCGTTCAGCAATCCCATACTGTCGATACCTTTCAGATAAATCGTCACGAGGAATGACAGCTCCTTGTGGGTGTCCCATTCGGTGGCGATGATACGGTTGCCATAGCTGCTCTTGAGGCGTGCGGCTACCGGACATTGGCGTTTGTGTATGATTATCCGGTTCTGCTCGTCTATATATCCCAATACATCGTCGCCAGGGATGGGGTGGCAGCAGTCGGCCATGATATAATTCTTCTGGATGGTCTCTTCCGTCAGTTTCAATATCTGCTTGGTATTGATTTTTTCTTGCGGAACTTTCTCTTCGGACTGCTCCTTCGTGTCTTTGTTGTCTTTATTGCCGAACGAGAAAGTCAGGAACTTTTTCCAGTTGGTGCTTTGTTTTTCCTTGAAGGCGTTCCGGTCTGCGTCGCCCAATACGAGTTTCTTGCTGCCCACGGCAACGAACAGCTCGTCGCGGGTATGGAAATTGTGCAGGCGAGTGAGCTTGTCTATTGCGGAGTCATCCATGCGTATATCCTCGTTCCTGAGAAAGTCTGCAAGGATTGCCTCGCCCTCTTTCTGATGCGCTTTCGCTTCTTTGCGCAGGATGGATGCGATTTTGGCACGGGCACGGGCGGTAGTGGCATAAGCTTCCCATTCCGGTTGCACGCGTTGCGATTTGGATGTAAGAACCTCTACCTGGTCGCCGCTCTGCAACTTATGGCTGAGGGGAACAAGCTTATGGTTTACTTTGGCGCCGATGCAATGGCTGCCGATGTCGGTGTGCAGGGAGAAGGCAAAGTCCAGTGCTGTGGAGTTCTGCGGCATGGTCTTGATTTCGCCTTTCGGAGTAAACACAAAGATTTCCGAAGCAAACAGGTTCAGCTTGATTGTATCCAGAAAATCAATAGCATCCGGTTGGGGGTCATCGAGTATCTCCTTGATGGTACGCAACCATTTGTCCAGCTCGCCCTCATCCTCGCTGCCGCCGCCTTCCTTATACTTCCAATGTGCGGCGAATCCCTGTTCGGCAACGTCGTTCATACGTTCACTGCGAATCTGGACTTCGATCCATTGTCCGTTATTGCCCATGAGGGTGACGTGCAGGGCCTGATAGCCGTTGGCTTTCGGGTGGCTCACCCAGTCGCGCAGGCGGTCGGGATGCGGTTTGTATATTTTGGATATGGATACGTATATGTTGAAGCAGTCATTCAGCTCTTCTTCCATGTTACGGGGCTCGAAGATGATACGTACGGCAAGCAGGTCGTAGATTTCCTCGAACGGCACATGCTTTGTCTGCATCTTGTTCCAAATGGAATAGATGGATTTGATGCGGGCAAGGATACGGTATTTCAATCCCATTTTATCCAGTTGGGCACGTATCGGAGCGGTGAACTCTTTGAAAACCTTGTCGCGTTCTACGGCTGTCGCTTCAAGTTTCTTTTCTATCTCGCGGTATTCTTCCGGATGCTCGTAACGGAAGCTCAGGTTTTCCAGTTCCGTCTTTATCTTGTACAGCCCCAGCCGGTTGGCAAGCGGTGCATAGATATACAATGTTTCACCGGCTATCTTGAACTGCTTGTTGGGCAGCATGGAACCGAGTGTGCGCATATTGTGCAGCCGGTCGGCTATCTTTATGAGGATAACGCGGATGTCGTCGGACATGGTAAGCAGCAGTTTCTTGAAGTTCTCTGCCTGCGCCGAGGCGCGGTCGCCGAAGATGCCGCCCGAAATTTTGGTCAGTCCGTCAACGATTTGGGCGATTTTGGGGCCGAAGATGTTTTCGATATCCTCGACGGTGTAATCGGTGTCTTCCACCACATCGTGCAGCAGGGCGGCGCAGATGGAAGTAGACCCCAGCCCTATCTCATTGCACACAATCTTCGCTACGGCGATGGGGTGCATGATATACGGTTCGCCCGAGCGGCGTTTGATTCCCTTATGTGCCTGATTGGCAAAATTGAATGCCTTGGTTATTATTTCGACACGCTTGCGGTGTTTGGTTGCCAAGTAATCGTTCAACAGTTCCTGGAATGCCTGTTCAATCATTGCTTCTTCGGCTCTCTCTTTCTCCTTCTGGCTTACGCTCTCTTCCATATACTGTTTCTCCTTTCTTCTTCACTTTTTGCAAAAATAAGCAATTTTCAACACCGGACAAGCATTTATGTTTTTATTTGTAAATCTTCAGCCTCTTTCCCGCATTGATTCTGGTGCTTCTCAATCCGTTCCAGCTTTTTATCTGGTTGACGGTGACGCCATATTTGCGGGCGATGGTCGACAGGGTTTCCCCATTGCGTATTCTGTGGTAGGTGACGTCGCCCTGTGAAGAACTTTTCCCTTTGCTGCTACGTGCTGTGCTGCGGGTATTGGCCACGGAAACAGTTCTGCGGTTTTTAAACAGTTCCGCACTGCGGTGGGCGTAAATCGTGTCTTGGCTGTCGATGAAAGTGCTGATGTAGTTTATAGGCAGACGGAGTGTCTGAGGCTTGCTGTCTCCCGGAATGATATTCTTCTTGTACTGGGGATTCAGGCTTTTGACCTCATCCATTCCGATGCCGCAAACATCCGTGATTTGTTCGAAATGCAGGTTGCGGTTCACCTGTATGGTATCTGTGGCGTCCGGAATATTGGTTTCCATCGGGCAGATATTGTGCTTGCAGTAGTACGTCATTACGTAGTTGGCGGCTATAAAAGCGGGTACGTATCCGCGTGTTTCTTTGGGCAGATAGTTGTATATTTCCCAATAATCCGTTTTGCCGCCTGCGCGCCGGATGGCTTTGTTGATGGTGCCGGGGCCGCAGTTGTAGGCGGCGATTACCAGGTTCCAGTCCTGGTAGATGGCATACATATCTTTCAGGTAGCGTGCGGCGGCCCAGGTAGCCTTAATCGGGTCGCGGCGTTCGTCCACAAGGCTGTTGCTTTCCAGGCCGTATATCTTGCCGGTGTTCAGCATGAACTGCCACAGGCCGGAGGCTCCGGCGCGGGATACGGCCGAGGGATTAAGCGCAGACTCGATAATCGGCAGATATTTCAGTTCCAGCGGCAGCCCGTAAGTGTCGAGCGCCTCTTCGAAAATGGGCATGTAGAAGTTGCAGGCACTCAGCATGAAAGCCACCTGGTTGCGGAGGCGTCCGGTATACATGTCGATGAATTTGCGTACAATCTCGTTGTAGGGCATCTCCATAATGGTCGGCATGCGCGAGAGCCGGTCGATGTATACGGAATCGCTGAATTGGGGATTGACGGTAGAGGTGCTGCAATCCTTTCCTAAATCTATGTAGTTCTTGGCTTTCCAGTCGCTGAGCAGGCTGTCTACAGGGTAGGTCATACTCTTGGGCAGGTCGATGACTTCCCGCCGTTCCGTTCCGTTTTCGCGGATAATGACGTCTACGCTTTCTTGGGCGTATGCTTGCGGAGTTGCCAGCAGTATGCTGAACAGAAGTGAGGAACCCGCGATTATTCTTTTCATATATGTAGGTTTATTTGTCATGGATAAATCTGTTTATTTGTTTTTAAAATCGGAAACTGCACTGCAACCCCACGGAGCGGTTGGAGGAGTTGTTTATCCGGTTGTCGATGACAGCCGGCTCCACTTTCATGCTGAGGTCGGGGGTGATGTCGAAATTGGACAGTTCGGCATCCACATAGGCATCGATGACGGACAGCAGGTATACTCCGATGAAGGCGAAGATACTTAAATCGCGGTATCTGCGATAGGTGTCCTTGCGCTTGCGCAACAGCTCTTTCAACTGGGTTTCGGAAATTTTGTATCCGGGCGGCAGCAGGTCGGTGATGCTGCTGGACTGCATATTGCCGTTCATCGCGTCTTTATATGCGGTGGAGTAGTCCTTGTACATTTTGCTGTTCCACGTCAAGGCATAGGCACATCCGGCAAAGCCGCCGTAGAATATGGGCAATTTCCAGTATTTCCGGTTGTAGATTTGTCCGCCGCCGGGAATTACGAGCGCCAGCCAGGTGGCTTTTGTAGGGTTGGGAACCCATATTTTCTGATCGATTTCTTTTTTGAGGCTGTCTGCCGGCACTTCCGATTCTTTCAGGACGGGAGCGGAAGTCATTTCCAGCAGCTTTTTCTTGTTCTCGGCGGCAATGCTGTCGGCAGTGGCAATGCTGTCTGCCGGGGCAACGGCCTGGAGAGGCGGCACTTCTTCCATAGTCCGGTTCAGGCTGTCGGCCTGCATCCGCGCTGCTTGCCGTACGGCGGCAAGAGAGTCTGCCTGCAGCCTGTGTATCCTCTTTGCGGCGGCACGCGGGCGGCTCTGACCATACATAGCAATCCCTGCCGTCTGCATCAGGCAAAGCAGCAGGGCGATACTGATTTGATATATTCTTCTCTTCTTTGTCATTTATTTTTTCAGCGTATCGAGAATACCGATGATACGTTCCAGTTCTTCTTCGTTACTGAACGGGATACTGATTTTTCCTTTGCCTTTTTCGGAGCAGGTCAACTGTACTTTGGTGCTGAAGAAACTGGAAAGCTGCTGCTTCAGCATATTGAACTCTTCGGGCAGTTTGGCGCGCTTGGGGGCTATCTTGCGGCCGCCGCTTTTCACGGCTTCTCCTTCGCTCAGGGATTTCACGATTTCCTCTACTTTGCGTACGGAATAACCTTGTTCGAGTATCTCTTCAAAAATCTTCACTTGCAGTTTGGGGTCTCCCAGCGTTACCAGTGCACGGGCGTGCCCCATGTCTATCTGCTTGTTTTGCAATCCCATCTGGATGGGAGCCGGCAGTTTCAGCAGGCGCAGGTAGTTGGCAATGGTGGTACGCTTCTTGCCTATGCGTTCGCTGAGGCGTTCCTGCGTCAGTCCGTATTGTTCCAGCAGGTGCTGGTAGGCAAGCGCTATTTCCACGGAGTTCAGGTCCTCGCGCTGTATGTTTTCGATGAGCGCCATTTCCATGACATTCTCGTCGTCGGCCGTGCGGATATAGGCGGGGATGCTCGTCAGCCCTGCCATTTGCGAGGCGCGGAAGCGGCGTTCACCGGCAATAATCTGGTATTCATCATCGGACAGCTTACGCAGGGTGATAGGCTGGATGATACCAATCTCTGCAATAGAATCGGCAAGCTCCTGCAACGCTGTCTGGTCGAACTCGCGGCGGGGCTGATTGGGGTTGACGGCAATCTTCGACAATTCTATTTCATTGATAGAGGAAGAGCCTTCGGTCTGCACCTCATCCATGGAGAGCAGGGCGTCCAGCCCACGTCCTAATGCATTTCTTTTCTGTACCATCTATTCTTTTCTGTTTTACGATTTACTGTTTACTATGTTTGCCATGCGGACGGTTAGTCCTCGTTGTGGCTGATTAACTCTTTTGCCAGTGCGATGTGGTTTTTGGCTCCGGTGGAGTCCGCATCGTACAGGATTGTGGGGAGTCCGTAGCTGGGGGCTTCGCTCAGTTTTACATTGCGCTGGATGACGGTGTTGAACACCAGTTCCTGGAAGTGGCGTTTCACCTCGTCGTATATCTGGTTGGCCTGGCGCAGCCGCGAGTCATACATGGTCAGCAGGAATCCCTCGATTTCGAGTGCGGGGTTCAGCTTGGACTTGATGATTTTGATGGTGTTCAGCAATTTGCTGATGCCTTCCAGTGCAAAGTATTCGGCCTGTACGGGAATGATAACCGAGTCGGCGGCCGTGAGCGCGTTGATTGTAATCAATCCTAACGACGGTGAACAGTCTATCAGGATATAATCAAACTCTTCCCGTAGCGGGGCGAGCACCTCTTTCAGTATCTTTTCCCGGTTTTTAAGATTGAGCATTTCTATTTCGGCGCCTACCAGGTTGATGTGGGAGGAAATAACTTTCAATGTATCAATCTCCGTGTCGTGGATAGCGTCGCGCACATCGGCGCGGTCTATAATACATTCATAGATAGTACATTCTGCCTGCTTGATGTCTACGCCCAGCCCTGACGAGGCATTTGCCTGCGGGTCTGCGTCTACGACAAGCACTTTCTTTTCAAGTGTGGCGAGAGAAGCTGCGAGGTTTATGGTTGTTGTTGTTTTTCCTACACCACCTTTTTGATTTGCCAAAGCAATTATTTTTCCCATAATTTCAATGTTTATTGGCAGCGAAATAAGTGATAATTCCGTATAGCACCTACTAAAAAAGAGAAAGATTGCAAAAACGGTTGATAAGTCACCCTTTTTGTTAATAACTCCCGGATGCCTTTACCGTTCCGTTGCCTGAAGACGTGTGTCTCAGGCACTCTTTTTCCTGATTAGTGGGGCAAATATACGTATTTATCTTGAAAAGAAACAGCTTTTTTGTCTCACTTGCAGAAGATTAAGATTTCTAAAGCAATGAGATGGCGGGCGGCGGGATGTTCCGGTGATAAGCTGCCGCGGCTGCCGTGTCCGGGGAAATGCGTGCCGTTTCTCCGGAGTTTACAATAGTTTGTCCGAATTAAACTCGGAGTTTATTCCTATTAAACTTCGGGTTCATTAGGATTAAACCTGAAGTTTAATGGGGATAAACTTATGTTAAAGCAGTGCCGATGCAAACTCCCATGCGAAGTATCCGCACAACACGCATTTCAGTACCGTACCGAAGAGGAAGCCGAACAGGGAGCCCAGTCCCGACTTCAGAGCCTGCCGGGTTTCCCTGCCGCCGAAAAGTTCGCCGATAAAAGCCCCTAAAAACGGACCGAGGACAATGCCCCAGGGCATGAAGAACAGCCCGATGAGGGTTCCGGCAAGGCATCCGCGTGTTCCCCAGCGCGTTCCGCCGCTGTATTTGCTGCCCAGCATGGGGACGAAATAATCGAGCACCTGTACGATGACGACAATCAGCAGCCACAGCAACAGTTGGGTGGCAGAGTACTGCACCTTGTCGGTGAAGTGCAGCAGCAACAAACCGGCATAGGCCACGGGCGGACCGGGAATTACGGGCAGGAAACAGCCTGCCAGTCCTGTTATCAGGCAGAGGATACCCATCAGAATGAGAAAGACGTCTAACATATCTTTTTGTGTATTGGTGGTTAATATGTGGTTCTCTTTTGCTAAATTTGTAGCAAAATTAAAAAGAAATATGGAAAATCAGAGACCTTTGATATTGATTTCCAATGACGACGGTATCATTGCGAAAGGAATCAGCGAGTTGATAAAGTTTCTCCGCCCGCTGGGGGAGATTGTGGTAATGGCGCCGGATGCGCCGCGTTCGGGTAATGCGTGTGCGCTTACCGTGACAGAACCGATTCATTATCAGTTGCTTCGCAAGGATGTAGGGCTGACGGTCTATAAGTGTTCCGGTACGCCCGCCGATTGCGTCAAGCTGGCATTCCATACGGTGCTCGACCGCAAACCCGACCTTGTGGTGGGAGGCATTAATCACGGCGATAACTCCTCGGTCAATGTGCATTATTCCGGAACAATGGGGGTGGTTATCGAAGGCTGCCTGAAAGGTGTTCCCTCTATCGGCTTTTCACTGTGCAACCACGCGCCGGACGCCGATTTTGAGCCGGCGGGAGAGTATATCCGCGAGATTGCCCGCAAGGTCCTGGAAAAAGGCTTGCCGCCGTTGACCTGCCTCAATGTCAACTTCCCCGATACTAAAGAGTTGAAAGGGGTGAAAATCTGCGAACAGGCAAAAGGACAGTGGACCAACGAGTGGGAGAACTTCGCCCACAGAGGCGATGCGCACTACTATTGGCTGACCGGAGAGTTTGAGGAGTCGGAAAAGGAGAATGAAAAGAGCGACCATTGGGCGCTTGCCAACGGTTATGTAGCGGTGACTCCGACCACAGTGGATGTAACCGCCTATGGCCTGATGGACGAATTGAAAACCTGGTTCTGACGGATTGCACAGGATATTGAAACATAGGCGCTTATGAAGTATTATCTGATTGTGGGCGAGGCCTCGGGCGACCTGCATGCATCGCACCTGATGACTGCCTTGAAGGCGGAAGACCCGCAGGCCGAGTTCCGCTTCTTCGGCGGTGACCTGATGGCGGCTGTGGGCGGAACGTTGGTGAAGCATTATAAGGAACTGGCGTATATGGGCTTCATTCCCGTCTTGTTGCACCTGCGTACCATCTTTGCCAATATGAAGCGTTGCAAGGAAGACATTGCAGCCTGGCAGCCGGATGTTCTTATTTTGGTGGATTATCCGGGGTTCAACCTGAATATCGCCAAGTTTGTCCATGCCCGTACGCAAATACCGGTGTTCTATTATATTTCTCCCAAGATATGGGCCTGGAAAGAGCACCGTATCCGGAATATCAAACGGGATGTGGACGAACTCTTCTCCATTCTTCCGTTCGAGGTGGAGTTCTTCGAGGGCAAGCACCATTATCCCATACATTATGTAGGCAATCCGACGGTGGATGAAGTCACTGCCTTCCAAGCCGCTTATTCGGAAACTGCGGATGAGTTCAAACGGGCCAACGGCCTTTCGCCGAAGCCTGTCATTGCCTTGCTGGCTGGCAGCCGCAAGCAGGAGATTAAGGATAATTTGCCGGATATGATTCGGGCGGCCGCTTCATTTCCGGAGTATCAGTTGGTGCTGGCGGGAGCGCCGGGTATCTCTCCGGAGTATTATAAGGAATATGTCGGCAATGCGGACGTGAAGATAATCTTTAACCGTACTTATCCTTTACTCCGGCATGCGGAAGCGGCATTGGTTACTTCGGGCACGGCAACGCTGGAAACGGCATTGTTCCGGGTTCCGCAGGCGGTGTGCTACCATACGCCGATAGGGAAGGTTATCGCTTTCCTGAAACGGCATATACTGAAAGTCAGGTACATTTCTCTGGTAAACCTGATTGCCGACCGTGAGGTGGTGAAGGAACTGGTGGCCGATACCATGACGGTGGAGCAGATACGTGCGGAGCTTCAACGTATCTTATGCGATGAGGCGTACCGCCGGCAGATGCTCGATGGTTACGAATATATGGCATCCCGCCTGGGCGAGGCGGGAGCACCTGTGCATGCAGCCCGTGAAATGGTGGCTTTGCTTAAGAAACGTTTTAAAAAGTAGGACGATATTTAATTTCTTGTTAAAAGGAATAAAGCCGGTGCAGTAAATGCCCGGCTTTTGTATTTTCTATACAGAAAGAAATAAACAAAAGAACTTTGATTATGAGAAAGCTACATTGGTTATTTATGGCAGTTTGTCTGGCTGTGATGCCGGTACTGCATTCCTGTGATGACGATGAAGGGTATTCGATCGGTGATTTCACTCCGCCGCTGTGGGCTACGGTGCGTGTTACCGGCAATGCTTTTTATTTGGACTGTGATGTGTGGGGAACGCTCTGGCCTGTGAATACAGACTTGTGGTGGTACGAGCCGGTTGACGGAAAGCGTGTGATTACCATGTTCAATCCTTTGTCCGATGAGTTTGACGGTTACGACCATGCTGTGAAGATCCTGAGTTTGCAGGATGTGTTGACGAAAGAGGTCGAGACGCTGACTCCCGAGACCGAGGAAGAGTTCGGCAATGACCCTGTCCTGATATTTGAAGGCGATATAAGCATCAGCGGGGGATATATGAATATCATATTTATGCAGAATCTGCCTTCCGGCACTAAACATCGTATCAGCCTGGTACGTCCGCAAGATGATGTGGAGTTGTATGGAGAAGACGGTTATATACATTTGGCTCTCCGCTATAACGACTATGACGATTTGACGGGGTTGCGCAAGCCCGGTGCGGTGTCCTATAATCTGAACAGTCTCAACGTGACCTCTGAAACCAAAGGTATCAAGCTGAAAATTAATTCGGAAAAGAATGGCGAGGTGGAACTGACGTTCGACCTGGTGGTTACCGGTGATAATACGAAGAATATACGGGACCTTGATTTGTCGGAGATGCAATTGAAATAAGTGTTTCCTTATACCGTATATATAGGCCAAAGGGCATAGAGGCTACAGTATCTTTCCTCTATGCCCTTTGGCCTATATTCGTTTAAGATTTCCGTCAAATCATTGTCATTACATACAGGTAGACTACCGCTGCGGGAATCGCCATGAGAGCGCTGTCGAACCGGTCGAGCATTCCGCCGTGTCCCGGAAGAATGTTGCCGGAATCCTTGATGCCCAGTTGACGCTTCATCAGCGATTCGGTGAGGTCGCCCCAAGTGCCGAAAATCACTACGGTAACTGCCAGTCCTGCCCATTGCCATGTAGACATGAATGGGAAGAAATGGGCAAATACAAAGGATGAGGCGATGGAGAAAACCG
Organism: Bacteroides stercoris ATCC 43183; assembly: GCF_025147325.1. NCBI lineage: Bacteria > Pseudomonadati > Bacteroidota > Bacteroidia > Bacteroidales > Bacteroidaceae > Bacteroides > Bacteroides stercoris. Next base: position 163,112 of record NZ_CP102262.1, on the reverse strand, counting down.
CGCCGCCTATGCTGCCTTCCCATGATTTCTTAGGCGAAATGCGCTCGAACAGGCGATGTTTTCCTATCAGAGAGCCCACACAGTAAGCACCCGTATCGCTCAGCCAGATGAATACGAATATGGAAAGCGGCAGGATGGGGTTATAGGTTACGCTGCTCGTTTCAGGTGAATTCTGGAAAGCGAGTACATTCAGCAATGCGAAAGGCAAGGCTACATATAGCTGGCTCAGCATTGCATACGCCCAGTTGCCGATGGGGTTCTCCTTTTTCAGGTATAACTCCGTAATCATCAAATAGAGCAATAAGCCCAGATAGGGAAGGAATACGCGCGCATCGATGGCGGATGTGCAGAATCCCATGAGTGCAAGGAACAGATAGGCTCCGCCTAAAGCGGTAATCGTCTTGTTGATGCTGACTCCGCCGTTCCTGTTTACCAGATGGGCAAACTCGTGTACGCTCAATGCGCCGATGATAGTGAATAGAATCCCGAATGAGAGGGGGCTGTAAAGGATACAGCCCACCAGTATAACTACAAATAATGCACCTGTAACAGCACGTTGTATGAAATTATTTTTCAAGGTGTTTTCGTTTTAATTGTTCGAGCCGGTGTTATGGCTTTCTTCTTCTTTTACCTCTTTTTCCGCTTCCTTTGCCTTGGCAGCCTCTTTTTCTTCGGCTTCTTTCAGCTCTCTGGAAGTTTTGCTTGCGCTGATAATCTCTTCGGAACGGGAAGCCCACGGACGCTTGCCGAAGATTTCTTCCACATCTTCTGCAAAGATTACTTCCTTGTCTATCAACAGTTGGGCCAGCTTGTTGTGCCCTTCTTTATTGTCGGATAGTATCTTCTTGGCACGTTCGTACTGTTCGTTTACCATACGCTTCACCTCTTCGTCTATCAGTTCGGCGGTCTTCTCGCTGTACGGACGGTTGAACGAGTATTCGTCGTTATTGTAATAACAGAGATTCGGCAGTTTGTCGCTCATGCCCAAATAGGCAATCATGCCGTATGCCTGCTTGGTTACACGCTCAAGGTCGTTCATGGCGCCGGTAGAGATTCTTCCGATGAACAGATCTTCTGCGGCGCGTCCGCCCAAAGTGGCGCACATCTCGTCCAGCATCTGTTCCTTTGTGGTAATCTGGCGTTCTTCGGGCAGGTACCAGGCTGCTCCCAAAGCACGTCCGCGTGGAACGATGGTTACCTTAATCAGCGGGTTGGCATATTCCAACAGCCAGGAGATGCTGGCGTGTCCGGCCTCGTGTATGGCAATGGAACGGCGTTCTTCTTCGGTTGTGATTTTGGTTTTCTTCTCCAGACCGCCTACGATACGGTCTACCGCATCCAGGAAGTCCTGTTTCTCTACAAATTTCTTTCCATGACGGGCGGCAATCAGGGCGGCTTCGTTGCAGACATTGGCGATGTCGGCGCCGGAGAATCCCGGAGTCTGGCGTGCCAGTAACTCTACATCCACCGTATTGTCTATCTTGATGGGGCGCAGGTGTACGCCGAATACTTCTTTACGTTCATTCAGGTCGGGCAAGTCGACGTGTATCTGGCGGTCGAAACGTCCGGCGCGCAGCAGTGCCTTGTCCAATACATCCACACGGTTGGTTGCGGCAAGGATGATGACACCGCTGTTGGAACCGAATCCGTCCATTTCCGTCAGCAGTTGGTTCAAGGTGTTTTCGCGTTCATCGTTACCGCCCATGGCGGCAGCTTTTCCACGGGCGCGTCCCACGGCATCGATTTCATCGATGAATACGATGCAAGGCGCTTTCTCTTTGGCTTGGCGGAACAGGTCGCGGACGCGGGAAGCACCTACGCCGACAAACATTTCCACAAAGTCGGAACCGGCCAGTGAGAAGAACGGTACGTTGGCTTCTCCTGCCACAGCCTTTGCAAGCAGGGTCTTACCCGTTCCCGGAGGGCCTACGAGCAATGCACCCTTGGGTATCTTACCACCCAGATCTGTATACTTCTGGGGTTGTTTCAGGAATTCTACGATTTCCTCTACTTCCTGCTTGGCCTCTGCAAGTCCGGCAACGTCCTTGAAAGTAACCTTTACCGGAGAGTTCTTTTCAAACAGTTGGGCTTTGGATTTGCCGACACTGAAGATGCCGCTGCCGCCACCCATGCCGCCACCGCTGCTCCAACGGCGGGACAGGAATATCCAGAAGCCGATAAGAAATGCAAACGGCAATATCTGCCAGAGGATTGCACCGAAGTAATTGTGTTTCTTTTCGTAGCTGATAGAACCGTCGAAACGTGTCTCGTCCTTTTCTTTCTGCAGGAAGTCGCCCAAGCTTTCGCGTGAGGGAGCTTCTGTTGTAATCAGGGGATTCTTGCCCACACGGCTTGAATCTGCTTTGAATACATTGGGCACATATTGCGGCTTGACGTATGCCTCTACGGAGTTGTCGTCATAACCGGTCACTTTGCTTATATAGCCGTTGCGCACATACTCCTGAAATTCATCATAAGGGATGTTTTTACTGGCCGAACCGCTTTCATTGGTGAGGTACAGTCCCAGCAACATCATGGCTATAATCATATACAACCAGTTCAAGTTGAACTTGGGCATATTGGTTTTTGTGGGCTTTTTATTGGTGTTATTGTCCATAAGTCTAAATTAATCGAGATCGGGGATTTGGGTTAGTTTGGCATCTGCCCATAAGTGTTCCAAGTTATAGAATTCACGCGCTTCCGGCTGGAAAACGTGAACCAGTACATCAGAGTAGTCCATGGCTACCCACTCGGCATTGCGCAGACCGTCTATCGCAAAAGGTTTGCTGTTCGCTCCTTTGCGGGTGAAGTCTTTAACGGACTCCACTATGGCGCTTACTTGGCTTGGGGAGTTTCCTTGACAGATGACAAAATAATTACATATTGTGTCGTCTATCCGGGTAAGGTCTGCTATGACGATTTTTTTTCCTTTTTTATCTTGAATACCTTCTGTTATTTGTTGAATTAATTTTTTAGCTTCGTTCATTACACATTATTAATATTAAACAGGCGACAAATATACGTTGATTTATCATATCAAACACGCAAAAGGGGAAAAGTCTTTCATTTTTTGTTTTTTTTTAGGTATATAATTCTTTGTGTCATGGTATCTTATCAGATTTTAATGAAAAAAATAGCGAAAAATGTTTTGGATTAAAGAAAAGTTTGTATCTTTGCACCGCAAAACAGAAATGAAATGCTCAATTGGGCTATGGTGTAATGGTAACACTACAGATTCTGGTCCTGTCATTCCTGGTTCGAATCCAGGTAGCCCAACACAACACACCGATAAAAACCCACTAAAATCGCAAGTTTTAGTGGGTTTTTTATTGCTTTTCGACCATGTGCAAATTTTTCATAATCGGTATTCGGGTTCAGTTTGAAAACTCGGTGGTCGAATCGGTGGTTGTGTCAAAACAAGAATATCAGCGAGTTCGTTTTGACACAACCACTTTTTATATGCTTATTATTATAAGATTATCACATCTACTCCCGGCTTTAGCTTTTCTTGATTTTGCGGATCGGCAATCTGCATATCCGTCACCTTACCTTTGCTTTTCTTTATTTGTACAACACAGGGCTTCAGGGCTTTTACCTTTATTTCTTCATTGTCGAAAGTGCCGGGCTTGAAGAATACGATTTGCAGAATTCCCGATTTCCGATTATTGACGGCTTGTATTTCCGTATCATTCCGTTCTATTTTCAGATGACGGCAGGAGTATGTTTTCATTTTTTCCGGATGGTTGATTCCCGGTACAACGATATATGCGTAAGATGCGTTTCGGGGAGATTGTCCGTGATTAATGACCAGATTGAATATCGGCATGCTGATTTCCGTAGCAGGATAATTGAAATTGATTTTTGCCCAGTTGCCTTTTTGTCTGTCCATCTTTAGCTTTATATTGTTTCCCTGAGGGAAGAGATAGGCGATGCTGTCATGCCAGATCCATTGCGGAGCCTGCTCAAAAGCAAATTCTCCTTGGGTTGCTTGCTGGAGCGCTTTTCCCGTATTTATCCATACATTTCCATCCAGATGGCATTGATTGACAGTGGTAACGATGTCTGTCGGAACATTTGAACCGATTTCACTGCCTAAGCAAACCACTTCGTTGTCGAACATAAACCATGATTTTTGAGCTTTTACACCATAGTCATCCATCTTGAAAGTCATTACACCGTATTTCCCATCGGACACTCCCCCTGTGAATGTGCAGGTTCCTTTGCTTCCCCAGTCAACGGGATTGCGTTTTTCGCCTGCAGGCAAGGTGGTTCCCGGTATTCTGTCCCACTCCCAGACGGGGAAGATGTCGGCATACTCATTGCCGTTGACGCGAATGTTGGTGGCGCCGTCACTCATATAGGTCCCGTATAGATTTTCACCGTTACCGCTTTCGGTCTTGTTGGTGCGTGTTGAAGAGGTGCGCACGGAAAAGTCGTAATTTTGTCGGTTGTGTAGCATATAGTCTGAGCAATGATACATTGTATTCTTGTCCGAACGCTGATACGATGCTTCCTGGGTGAGGAAACGGCGGGCAATGTCTGCATATTCGCCGGCATGTTTGGCATCAAGGGCCTGCAGGTTTCTGAACAGGGCTGCGCAATCCCCGTAATCCAATGTTCCTTTGCGGCTGACACCTCTGCCTGTTACACTGAAGTCCAGATACCTGCTTCGGAATACATTGAAGTAGGTGTTGCGGATAAAGTTGGAAAACAAGGTGAGTTTCTCCGGATTCATGGCATATTTTGTTCCGTTGAGGATATTGCCCATGCGGACTATGTTGTCAACGAACACTGTTCCGTATCCGCCGATGTAAAGTTGCGGCCCGTGCTGGTGATAAGACAAGTCTTCCTGTATGCCTTCGTTTGCAACGATTTGTACGGGATAGAATATTTCATCGGCATTGACGCGTACAATACTGTCATTCTTCAACAGGCAGCCTCTTATTAAATGATGAATGGCAATGTCCATTTTATTGGCGCCGGTCCATTTGCGTGGGTCGCTGCGTTCGCCCATTACTTTTAAAATAGGCATACGGATTTCGGACGGAAGTTTCCTTTGTCCCGCATCCATCAGAGCAAGGAGCGAGGCTTGTGTTTGCGGAACGGAAATCTGGTTATACCACCAGTTGAAACAGGTAGGGTCTTGTTTCACCCAATACTGCAGGGCATCTCTGATTGCATTGTATAATACCTCGTTACCGTAATAACGTGATTGTTTGTCGGTATATGAGGCGGCTATTGTAACCAAACGTTTCAGGTGTTCTACCGGTTCCCAGTTGGTACGGAAAAAGCAGGCATAATCGAGGTCGCTCCATTTACCTTCCGGAAGCATGGAGCGCAGTAATTTTTCCGTTGCGCGGTCTGTTTGCTGTGTGGTGGTTTTGGCATACAATTCTTCGCGTATCCGTTCAAGTATCTGCTCATATTCATCTTGCGGAATATAGGTTGGGCTTTGGCTTCGCTTTCCGTTGGCGGGATTATAGCGGGCGGAATAGGAAGGGGTCTCACGTTTTATCTTTCCCGCCATTTCCAGGGTAACTACTCCTTTGGCAGCTCTGTTAGTATATATTTCGGCTACGAGGTTGATGTCGTTTTCTGTTCTGCCTTGCGGGTGGTAGACCAACCGTATTATGCCTTCCTTACCGGGTTGATAGGCTTTTTCAGTCCATTCGGACGAGGTGCATCCGCAGCCGGTAATGATGTTTTTGATAGTGAGAGGTTTGTCGCCGGTGTTTACGAACCGGAAGTCATGGCTGACATTCCCGTCTTGTTCCCGGACGGTTCCCCAATTGAATTTGGTTTCTGAGAATGTGATTTCTTGTGCCGGTAGCAGACTGTTTACAGTCAGCAGCACGATTCCTAAAGTCAGAATTCTTTTCATAATTCAGCAGTGAGATTAGATTTAGATAAAAAAGAGGTTATGTCAAAAGCCTTTTATCCTTTTGGCATAACCTCATATTATTAGGTGAGAAAAATTATTCCGCTTCGTTGATTGAATTGTCAATCACCTTGATTTTCTGTTTAACCAGTTCTATGTCACCTTTCAGCTTCTCGACTTTACGGTTAAGTTCGGTCAGGAGGCTGTTGCCTTTCTTGGACGAAGCAGTCAGGAAGCCTAAGTTGTTTTCGTAAGTCTGCAATTCGTTTTTCATGTTTTCGCAGGCGCGTACCAGTTTGTCCCGTTCACGATAAAGGGCTTGCGGGCTGCCTTCCTGGATACTGCTGATGGACGATTTGAAATTACTCAACTTCTTGTTGGAGGCACTGATGTTGAAGTGTTCAAACAGCTTGTCTATCCGGCTGTGGTATTGTTTGTAAATTTTGTCTTTTTCTTTGAATGGTACATGTCCTATGCCGTTCCACTCTTTCATAAGTTCGCGGACCAGTTGGGTGGCTTCTTCCACATCCATTGTTTCGTCAATGGCTGTCAGCTTTTCGATAATGGCTTTCTTCTTTTCCAGATTCTCCTGTTCAACGGAACGTTGTGAGGAAGTTGCCTTGTTTTTCTGTTCAAAGAAGTAATCGCAGGCGGAGATGAACCGTTTCCAGATAGCATCCGAATATTTCTTGGCAACGGGACCTACCGTTTTCCACTCTTTCTGGAGTTTGGTCAGTTCGTCAGCTGTTGCTTTCCAGTCGGTACTGTCTTTCAGGGCCTCTGCTTTTTCGCATAAGGCACGTTTCTTTTCAAGATTCCCGTTCATGCCTTCTTTCAGGGATTTGAAGAATTCCCCTTTCTTCTGGAAGAACTCGTCACAAGCTTTGCGGAAGCGTTCGAATATCTTCACGTTCATCTTTTGCGGAGCAAAACCGATGGTTTTCCATTTATTTTGCAAAGCGATGATTTCCTGGGTTTTGTTTTCCCAGGAAGCGAAGTTGGTAAGTTCGCTGTAATCAATGGCCTCGATGATTTCGCAAATTACGGTCTTTTGGTCGAGATTATGTTGCTCGGCCTCTTTCAGGGCTTCAAAATGCTGCTGGTGACGGCGGTTCACAGTAGTAGAAGCTGCTTTGAAGCGTGCCCATATTTCATCGCGCAGCTCTTTGGCTACCGGTCCTGTATCGCGGAATTCCTGATGCAGTTTCTGCAATTGATGGAAAGCGGAAACAACATCCGCTTCGTCTGCCAGTTTCTCGGCAGCTTCGCAAAGGTGGTTCTTGATTTCAAGATTCTTCTTGAAGTCATATTCACGGAATTCGTTGTTCAGTTTTAAAAGGTCGTAGAACTTTTCGACATACAGCTGGTAGTTCTTCCACAGCTCGTTAATCCTGGCTTGCGGCACAATTTTAACCTCATTCCATTGCTGTTGCAATTTCTTGAATTCCGTATAGTTCTTGTTGGCGTCTTCCGGAGATTCCACCAACTCTTTCAGTTCTTCGATGATGGAAAGCTTGATTTGCAGGTTTAGCTCTTTCTGTTTTTCCTGCTCTGCATTGAGTGCGTTTCTTTTTTCCTTGATGACGGACATGGTATTCTTGAATTCCTCTTCCAAAGTATCGGCTTGTGGAACGAACTCTTCAATAGCTCCCCCATTCTCAACGAACAGCTTCTTGGCGGCTTCCTGCTCTGAGTTATGTAGTTTGTAGAAAGCCTGTTTCAAACTGTCTATCTCCGATTTGGCAGCATTCTCTACATCTGCGGCAATCGCTTTAAGCTTGTTCAGAATCTCTTCTTTAGTGAGTTTTTGAACTGATTCGGCCGGCTTGTCAGTCAAGGTTACCTCAGCGGGAGTCTCTGTTGTTGCCGGCTCAGAAACCTCTGCTGTTTTTTTGTCTTCTTCTAATTCCACCGGCTTGTCGGGGAGATTAGTGTCATGAGTGTCCGTCATTTGTATTTACTTTTTAGAAACGGGATATCCCGTTCGGGTTACATTAGGTTACAAATTAATGAAATAAAATGATTACTTCATACTTTTTTCATCGTTTTTTTTCGATTTAGCCGTTTCAGGCCAATAGTACGGTGATGCCCATATACATCATCATGCCGATAATGTCGTTGGTGATGGATATGAACGGTCCTGTGGCAATGGCCGGGTCCACTTTCAGCTTTTCGAGTGTCATGGGTACCAATGTTCCGAAAATGGAGGCGAACATGACAACGGCGAACAGACTGATGGATACCGAGTAGGTAACTGTGGCCGTACCGCCGAACCGTACAAAATTGTATATGTACACCAGCAAGGATATGATGGTTGCATTGATTGCCGCCACTACGGATTCCTTGGCGATTTGCTTGAATGTGTCTTTGGCATCCAAAGAACTGTTGGCAAGTCCCTGTACGATAATTGCAGAGGATTGGGTTCCTACATTTCCGCCTGTACCGCCAATCAGAGGGATGTACAGCGCCATTTCGGGATGTGCGGCGAAGGTAGCGTCAAAATTACCCAATATCATGGAGTTGCCGATACCGCCCAGCATACCGATAAGCAACCACGGCAGGCGTGCGGAAGTCTGGCGCATGACGTTGTCGTCCGTCTCCACATCCTGTGACAAACCGGATGCCAACTGATAGTCGCGTTCCGATTGCTCACGAACCTCGTCCATGACGTCGTCTACGGTAATCTGCCCTACCAGGCGGCCTATGCTGTCGACAACAGGTACTGCCACCAAGTCGTATTTCTCGATAATCTGCACCACTTCGTCTGTGGGAGTGTCTACATGGACGGAAATGGGGTCTTTCCTCATTACATGCTTCACTTTGGAGACGGAAGGAGAGGTAATCATTTTCTTTAGCGGGAATACACCTTGCAGCCGTTCGTCATCGTCAATGACATATACGTAGTAGATTTCGTCCAACTGTTCGGCTTGCAGGCGCATCTCTTTCAGGCATTCAGGCATACTCCAGTTCTCGTTGACGGTTACCATTTCCGTACCCATCAAACCACCGGCGGTATCTTCATCGTACTTCAAGAGGTCTACGATGTCTCCGGCCTGCTCTATATCCTCAATATGCGACAGTACCTCTTCTTTTTTCTCCTCGTCGAGGTCACGCATCAGGTCTACGGCATCGTCCGTATCCATATAATCCACAAACCGCTTGGCAATGGTTTCCGAAGGCAGAAGTTCCAGGAATTCCTTCCGGACGTCTTCATCCATTTCTACCAGTACGTCGGCGGCTGTTTCGTTGTCGAGGAGACGGTAAACGAAGCGTGCCTCTTCGGGCGCGAGGTCATTACACAGTTCGGCAATATCTGCCGGATGCAGGTCGATAAGAAGCGCCTTGACGTTTTCCGCGTCTTTCTGCTCTATAAAGCTTTTGACTTTATCTATGTATTCTTCGTCTATTTCCATAACTCATAGTGTATTGGTAATAGTGTACCGTTAAGGGCTGAAACCGTTAATTTCTCATTTTTCTGTCGTCTCTTTCAATGCTGTTTCCACCTGATTGGTCAATTCTATAAACTCCTGCACGGAAAGTTGCTCGGGGCGTTTGTTGAAGAGAGGGTCTTCGGTCAGCGGACATTCTTTGCCGAGTATCGGTTTTATGGAATTACGCAAGGTTTTCCGGCGTTGGTTGAATGTAGTTTTTACAACTTGTTTAAACAGCTTTTCGTCACATCCCAATTGCTGCGTGTCATTGCGCGTCATGCGAATAACAGCGCTTTTTACTTTTGGGGGAGGATTGAACACGTGTTCGCTTACGGTGAAGAGGTATTCCACCCGATACCAAGCCTGTATCAGTACACTCAGAATGCCGTATGTCTTGCTGCCGGGACCGGCTGCGATACGCTCGGCAACCTCTTTCTGTATCATGCCCGTACAGCACGGTATCAGTTCTTTATTATCCAGCATCTTGAAGAATATCTGGCTGGATATGTTATACGGATAATTGCCCGTCAGTACGAAAGGCTGTCCGTCGAACAGGCGTTGCAGGTTCATTTTCAGGAAGTCGTCTTCGATGATGTTATCCTCCAGTTGCGGGTAGGCTTCCCGCAGATAGGCCACCGATTCATAATCCACTTCCACAACTTTTACCGTGCGCTCTTTGGGCAGGAGAAATTGGGTCAGCACTCCCATGCCCGGTCCTACTTCCAATATCGGAAGATTGGGACAGGCGTCTACGGTGTCGGCAATGTCCTGTGCTACTTTCAGGTCTTTCAGAAAGTGCTGGCCGAGAAACTTTTTAGGTTTAACTAATCTCATGTATCAACTAAATCGTTACTTTTGCGGTTCAAAGGTAATCCTTTTCGGCGAATTACGAGTTACAAATCACAAATTACGACGCGTGCCGGATGAATTTTAAGGGAAAACGATGAATAAGATAATAAAAAAAACATTGAAAATCGTGTTGCCCGTTCTTTTGGGCGGTTTTATCCTGTATTGGGTGTATCGTGATTTTGATTTTGAACGTGCGAAAGAACTGCTTTTGCATGGCACTGACTGGGGGTGGATGCTGTTTTCATTGTTTTTTGGCGTAATGAGCCATGTGTTTCGCGGGTGGCGTTGGCGACAGACGCTGGAACCGTTGGGGGCTTATCCTAAAAGGAGCGATTGCGTGGACGCCATTTTCATTTCCTATGCTACCAATTTGATATTGCCTCGTGTGGGTGAAGTGTCGCGTTGCGGTGTTCTGGCTAAGTATGATGATGTATCGTTTTCCAAATCTTTGGGAACTGTGGTCACCGAGCGGTTAGTGGACACCTTGTGTATTCTTTTGATTACGGGACTTACCTTTCTGGCTCAGATGCCTGTGTTTCTCCGTTTCTTTCAGGAAACGGGTACAAAAATTCCTTCGCTGATGCATCTGTTGACATCGCCCTGGTTTTATGTCTCCCTGTTCTGTGTTATCGGCGTGCTGGTGCTTATGTACTATCTGATGCGGATGCTTTCTTTTTTTGAGAAAGTGAAGGGAGTTGTGCTGAATGTATGCGAGGGGGTAATGTCGCTCCGCAATGTGAAGAACATTCCGCTGTTTATTCTCTATACATTGCTTATTTGGGGATGCTATTTCTATCATTTCTATCTGACTTTCTATAGCTTTTCTTTTGCGGAGCATCTTGGCTTTCAGGCTGCAATGGTGATGTTTGTGGGCGGGACGTTTGCTGTAATCGTACCTACACCCAACGGGGCAGGTCCCTGGCATTTTGCCGTTATCACCATGATGATGCTTTATGGTGTGAATGCTACGGATGCTGGTGCTTTTGCACTGATAGTGCATGGCATTCAAACCTTGCTGGTTGTGTTGCTCGGTATCTATGGCGGGCTACATGTTTCGTTGGTAAACCGTACGAAATGAATGACTTGAATTGATACTTTCACAGAAATATAAACACATAAATAACCCATATGTCTGATACTTTATCATCTGCATTTGCAGATACGAAGCCGCATTATAACATACTCGACGGGCTACGTGGAGTGGCGGCATTGACAGTTGTCTGTTTTCACTTGTTCGAGGCTTATGCTACCAGCCATTTGGACCAGAAGATTAATCACGGATATTTGGCTGTTGATTTTTTCTTTATTTTATCCGGATTCGTTGTTGGCTATGCTTATGATGATCGGTGGAAAACAATGCGTATTGCTGACTTTCTTAAACGTCGGTTTATTCGTTTGCATCCTATGGTCATTATCGGAGCGCTTATTGGAGCTGTAATGTTCTATTTTCAAGGCTGTTCTGTTTGGGATGTTTCACAGGTGCCCGTAGTGGCGCTGATAATTGCTACGCTAATGAATGTTCTTCTGATTCCGGCAACTCCCGGTATGGAAATTCGAGGCGTAGGTGAAATGTATCCTCTGAACGGACCGAGTTGGTCTTTGTTTTTTGAATATATAGGCAATATTCTATATGCATTCTTTCTACATAAGCTCTCTACAAAAGTCCTTTCCATATTGGTGTTGTCAGCGGGTTGCGGACTGGCCATATTTGCTCTTTGGGGGCCGCTTGGCGATATATGTGTGGGCTTTGCTTTGACGGAAGAAAATATAATAGGTGGTTCTTTACGGTTGCTGTTCTCATTTCCGGCGGGATTATTGTTGTCACGTATATTCAAGCCTGTCAAGGTACGAGGAGCTTTCTGGATAGGGAGTTTCTCTATTGTGGTTTTATCGGCGATTCCCAGAATCGGTGGCAGTGAACATTTATGGATGAATGGCTTGTATGATACTATATGCTTTGCCGTTGTATTCCCTTTGTTAGTCTGTCTTGGGGCTTCGGGAAAGACTACGGATAAAGTCACGACACGGGTTTGCAGGTTTCTGGGAAATATATCCTATCCGTTGTACATGGTGCATTATCCTTTTATCTATCTGTATTATGCTTGGGTTAAGAATGAGAACCTTACATTCATACAGTCTCTGCCGGGTGCGGTAGCACTTGTTGCGGGTTCAGTTGTTTTGGCTTACTTATGTCTGAAACTGTATGATGAACCGGTACGCAGGTTTCTATCCCGGCGACTTCGTATAAATTGAACGGGGTTTTACCGATTTTTGCAATTCCGATTAGAGCGATATTGAAAAATAACTCTTATATTTGCGAAAACAACTTTTATAATTATGAGTACAATCTTGCAGTTAGCTCCACAAAATGTGTGGAAGCATTTCTATTCGCTGACTCAGATACCCCGTCCTTCCGGACATATGGAGAGAATAACTGAGTTCTTGGTAAATTTTGGTAAAAGTCTGGGCTTGGAATCATTTGTTGACGAAGTTGGCAATGTCATTATCCGTAAACCTGCTACACCAGGTATGGAAAACCGAAAAGGTGTCATTCTGCAGGCACACATGGACATGGTGCCGCAGAAGAACAACGATACGGTTCATGATTTTACTAAAGACCCTATTGAAACGTACATTGACGGTGATTGGGTGAAGGCCAAAGGTACTACTTTGGGAGCTGACAACGGATTGGGCGTAGCCGCTATTATGGCTGTACTTGAGGCAAAAGACCTGAAACATGGTCCGTTGGAAGCGTTGATAACCAAGGATGAGGAAACGGGTATGTATGGCGCATTCGGCTTGAAACCGGGTACACTAAACGGTGAGATCTTGTTGAATCTTGATTCGGAGGACGAAGGAGAACTTTATATCGGTTGCGCAGGCGGTATTGATATTACGGCTACATTGGAATATAAGGAAGAGACTCCTGCTGCTGATTTAGTAGCTCGTAGAATAACTTTGAAAGGTTTGCGTGGCGGACATTCCGGATTGGAAATCAATCAGGGACGGGGCAATGCCAATAAATTGCTTACACGTATCGTACACGATTTGCTGATTGAGTTCGATTGTCAGTTATCAAGTTTTGAAGGTGGCAATATGCGTAATGCCATTCCGCGTGAGGCACATGCCGTATTGGTATTTAATCCCGAAGACATTGAAGGATTGGAAGACTATATCAAGGAATATGAGGTACAGATTAATGAAGAATATACTTCGATTGAAGAAGGCATTGTTGTAAAACTGGAGAACGTAGACTTGCCTGCTGCCATTGTTCCCGAAGAAATTCAGGATAATATGATTAGTGTATTAATGGCCTGTCAGAATGGGGTTATGCGTATGATTCCTACTGTTCCCGATACAGTGGAGACTTCTTCCAATCTGGCCATTGTAACGATTGGCGGCGGTAAGGCTGATGTTCGTATATTGGCTCGCAGCTCTTGCGATACGATGAAAGATTTCCTGGCAGATAGCCTGACAGCATGTTTCTCTATGGCAGGTATGAAAGTAGAACTGAGCGGCAGTTACTCCGGCTGGCAGCCCAATGTGGATTCTCCGATTCTGCATGCCATGACGTTGTCCTATAAGCAACAATTCGGTGTAGAGCCGGCTGTAAAGGTGATTCATGCAGGTTTGGAGTGCGGTATTATCGGCGCCAACTGTCCGGGACTTGATATGATTTCTTTCGGACCGACGTTGCGTTCACCGCATTCGCCCGATGAACGTGCATATATCCCGTCTGTAACGAAGTTCTATGACTTCTTGGTTGCTACTTTGGAACAGACTCCCGAAAAGTAATTTTCTTTATACATAACAATGTGAAAGCAGAGTGTGGTTGCGCTCTGCTTTTTTTATTGCTGCCATTTTCATCCTGGTCTGTCAGAATTACTTTGCTTTCCTGACATTTTGTCCTTGCTTGCTACTGTAATATTGCAGGAAATTGATTTAGGTCAAGAAATATGTTTTAAAACATGTTTTTCTATATGTTTTCACTTGTAATCTTGAACAAAGGCCTTATTTTTGTGTTGTAAAACATAGAAATGATAGGATAACAAGTTATTTTTAAGAATAACAAGATTGATTTTAGGAGGATAACAAAATGAAAAAGTTAAGAAAATTGTTCAGACATTTCGGTGAAGCCGATAAGAACATTTGGGGTTATGTAATGCTTTAAGCATTCATTCCCCCTTTTTAAGAGAGAAAGTAGTTTTCAGTTTTCAAGATGTTAGTTTAGTTTTTTAAGGTTATGAGAAGAAAGAAAATAATGGATTCATTCAGACGTATTCTCGCTGAGGTAGGTCGTAATGAGATGTTGATGATGGGATATACCATCAAGAAATAAAGAAAAAAGTGTTTTCAGGGTATCAGTTTAATTTTTAAGATTATGGGAAAAAAGATTGTAAATTCTTTTAAAGACATTCTCTCCAGAGTTGGTGAGAATTGGATTGAAGCAATGAAGTATTATAACTACCCGAGATGAGTGTAGTAATTGATAAGAAACCGGGGGATATGTTCTGAGAATGTATCCCCCGGTTTCTTTTTATAACCGTAGGTTTTTATGTCAGTATATGCTTTGTTTCTTTATTTTTTCTAAAAAGCTGGTACAATGTGGTTATTATTTTGTTATTTTTACAGTGGACATTCATGTAGCGGAGATATGAATGCAGCTAATCATACAGATAAATCTTTATTGTTTGATTCCTGATTCGCATAAAAAAACAAAAACTAATAACAATAGAATAGCTATGAAGAAATTCCAAAGATTTTGTACATTGTTTCTGCTGATGATCGGGTTGTGCTCCTTTGCTTTGCACGCTCAGTCCTATGCAGGTTTGTGGAGGCAGGTGGAGCAGGCTCAAAAGAAGAGTTTGCCGCAAACGGTAGTGAAGCTGACGGAGAAAATCTACCGGAAAGCCGAGTTGGAGAAAAATGCTCCGCAAATGCTCAAGGCATATATCTGTCGGGAGGCCTATCAGGAAAGACTGACTCCGGATAGCCTGTATACGAATTTGAAGAAGTTGGAAAGTTGGGTGGAATCGGAGAAAAACCTGGTAAATAAAGCTATTCTGCATTCATTGCTTGCCCGCGAGTATTCGGACTATATGCGGCATAACCGGCGGCAGTTATCAGACCGTACGGCGCTGGATGTGGACGAAGCTCCTGCCGATATCAGGGAATGGAGTACTAACCTTTTTGTTGCTAAGGTAGATGAACATAACCTGGCTTCATTGAAGGACTCTGTTCGTTTGCTTGAGGTCTCTTCCAAGGAATATGTGCCTTTTGTCGAGCTGGAAGATGGAAGCCGCTTCTATGGGCACGATATGTATCATCTGCTGGCGGCCCGGGCTGTCGATACTTATCAGTTGTTGGACGGCTTTCAGGTGGATACATTGCAACGTGCCCGCATCAACAGTGTTTATATAAATATGATAAATGCTTATCGGCATCGCGTTGGGGCAGAAGATGCGGTAGTGCTGGCAACGCTTGATTATTGGAAGTGGAAAAGTACCGGCGGCGGTATAAGTCGGGAGCCTTATACCACTTATCGGGAACGGAAAGAACGGCTTGATAAAGAGCATCTTGAAGTGTTGGATAATCTGATTCGGGAATATGGCGGTCGTGAGATTTGCGCGGAAGTTTACATTGATAAAGCCGGTTGGCTTCGCGGTTTGGGAGCGTCTTATATGGATGAGGTTTTGCAGGTATGCGATGAAGGAGTGAAGCGCTATCCGGCTTATAAGCGTATCAATGAACTACGGAACATAAGGGAGAGTGTTTTGCAGCCTTATTTGAATGTCAGCACTCAAGAGAGCGTTTATCCCGGTGATTCGTTGGAGTTGAATGTGGGTTATCGGAATCTGAAAGGTTTTACACTGAATCTCTACCGTACGAATCTCTCCGAAGTGCCCTGGATGGATGCCGGAATCAACAAGGCTTTCTATCAGAAGCATGCCCGTAAATTATCAGCTACCCATTTTGAACTGAAATCTTCGGACAGCAAAAGCGGGAAAGAGGGAGAACTGTTGAGCGGTTTGCAACGTATGGTTTTGAAATGCCATGTGCCGGACGAATTAGGCGTATATATACTGCAAATTGTACCTGATGCCGCAACGGCCCGTACTGCAGAGCACTTTCTCGTCTCGACCCGCTTCAAGGTGTTGACGCTTTCTTTGCCGGATAATAAGATGGAAGTGGTTACGGTGGACAGCCGTAGTGGGCAACCCATTTCCGGTGCAAAGGTCAGTTTCTATTCCGCTTACAATGAAGAAAACCGCAAGCTGGTGAAAACAGTTATCACCGGTACCGGTGGAAAAGCGGTTGTGGAATGGGATAAGGCTATCCGCAGTTATGTGGCACGTAAGGGAACGGATACAGCCATGATGCCTCAGAATGTCTATTTGAACAGATATTACGAACGCGGAGAGTCACGTCCGGAAGAGCATATCACCCTGCTGACAGACCGCGCCTTGTATCGTCCCGGTCAGACCGTTTATGTCAAAGGTATCGCTTATGAACAAGAGGCGGACAAGGCTCACGTTTTGGCAGGGAAGAGTTATCAAGTACGTTTGTTGGACGTCAACAGGAAAGAACTGGTACAGAAGAATGTAAGTACCAATGAATTCGGTTCCTTTACCACTGAATTTGCGTTGCCTGCAGTCTGCTTGAATGGTAACTTTACAATTGATGTAAAAAACAACGCTTCCGTTTCCGTACGGGTGGAGGATTACAAACGGCCTACCTTTGAGATTACCTTTAATCCGGTGGAGGAGGCTTTCTGCTTGGGAGATACGGTGGATGTAACAGGCAATGTCAAGGCATATAACGGGACGGCAATTCAGGATGTTCCGCTGACATATACCGTTACCCGTCGCAGTAACCGGAGATATTGGGGAGATGGGGCCGTATCGCTTGTTTCGGATACGGTGCAACTGGATGCAAAAGGCAACTTTTCCATTCCTGTTGTTCTGAAGCCGGATACGGATGCGGATAATACGGGTAGGGAACGTTTCTCCTATCAGATAGAGGTAGCAGTGACAAGTGATACAGGTGAAACGCAGACTTCGCATTACTTTCTGAACGCTACCCGTCGGGCTTATTTCTTTGTGTCCGACATCAGCAGGGAGTTATGCAAAGAAGATTCCATATCGGGAATGCTGTCGGTAATGAATGCCGTTAATGAAACGCTGTCCATGGAAGGGATGTGCCGTCTTTATCCCGTTCTTGATTCCAAGACGGGAAAAATCTCCGACAAGCCGGTTTATGAGAGTGCGTTTATGCCGGGCGAAAAGAAAGACTTTACAGCTTGGAAACAATTGCCGTCGGGAGAGTACCGCTTAATTCTGTCGGTGCGCGGTCGCGACGGCAAGGAAGTCAGCAATGCGGACAATGCGGTGAACATTGTACTGTTCTCGCTGAAAGATGAACGTCCGGCTGTGTTTATGGAAACTTTCCTTTATGAAAAGAATACGGAGTTTGATGCGACTCATCCGGCAATCTTCTATTTTGGCACTTCCATGAAGGACGCATACGTTCTGGTAGATGTTTTCGGGCAGAAAGGCAGATTGGAGAGCCGTACTTTGTCGCTGAACGACTCGATTCTCCGTATGGAATATCCTTATCGGGAAGAGTATGGAGATGGGGTTGCCGTGCAGTTTACTTTTGTAAAGAACGGACTGCTATATACCCGTAGGGTGGAATTGCGGAAACGTCTGCCGGAACGGACGCTGGATATGAAGTGGGAAGTCTTTCGCGACCGTTTGCGTCCGGGGCAGGAAGAAGAGTGGAAGCTGGTCATCAAAACTCCGCAAGGTTTTCCCGCCGCAGCCGAGATGCTGGCAATGATGTACGATGCTTCATTAGACCGGATTTATAGCCGTAACCAGTCATTAAGCGTTTATTACAACCGGTATATTCCTTATTACTATTGGGATATCAGTAATAATAACGGAAAAAGTTATGCTCCTTACTTCCCAGTGAGGTCGTGGAGAGTTCCCGTTTGGCATTTCGATTATTTCTGTTCTCCTTATAACGGGGTTGCGGAAGTACTGCAAATAGTAGAGAACGATGCGGTTCTTTGCGAGCCGACAATTGTGGGGTATGGAGCCACACGGACCAAAATGGAAACAGGACGTGCAGTTGAAGTGAAGTATGTTCCGGTACAGGTAGAAGAAGGAGTGGCAGATGTTGTTTTTGAGTCGGAGACTATTCCTCTCAATGAACAGGCGTTACAGCCTATGGCCGATTTGCGTACTAATTTTGCGGAAACGGCTTTCTTCTATCCTCAGTTACGCACGAATGAACAAGGAGAGGTCGCTTTTTCCTTTACCATGCCACAGAGTCTGACACGCTGGAATTTCCGCGGTTATTCCCATACTAAGGATATGATGACAGGCATGCTTGACGCTACCGCTGTCACCGCCAAAGAGTTTATGCTTACTCCGAATATGCCCCGCTTTGTACGGGTAGGCGATAAGACACAGATAGCTGCCGGCATTGCCAACCTGACGGGTAAGGCAATAAAAGGCACAGCCGTATTCACCCTTTTCGATCCGATGACGGAGAAGATTATTTCCACCGGTCGCCAGAAGTTCTCGGTGGAAGCCGGAAAGACAGCATCGGTTAGTTTCCGGTTTGATGTAACAGACCGTTACGAACTGCTTGGTGTCCGTATAGTTGCCGACGGCGGTACCTTCAGCGATGGTGAACAGCATCTGTTGCCTGTACTGAGTGATAAGGAATATATTACAGAGACGCTTGCCATGCCCGTTCGTGGTGAAGAAACGCGTACTTTCTCGCTGGACAGTCTGTTCAACGGTAACAGCCGTACGGCAACCGACCGTCGCTTGACCGTGGAATTTACAGGCAATCCGGCATGGTATGCCGTACAAGCCCTACCTGTACTGAGTGAGCCTTCAACGGATAACGCCATTTCCTGGGCAACCGCTTTCTATGCCAACACTTTGGCGGGATATATTGCAAATAGTCAGCCGCGCATTAAAGCGGTATTTGATAACTGGCGTCTGTCGGGTGGAACAAAGGAAACTTTCCTCAGCCGGTTGGAGCAGAACCAGGATGTGAAGAATATTCTGTTGGGCGAATCTCCTTGGTTGCTCGAAGCTACTACAGAGGCTGAACAGCAGCAGCGTATCGCTACCTTATTTGATGTTAACCAATTAAATTACCGTAATATGGCATCCTTGCTCAAACTGAAAGAATTACAGGGCGAGGATGGTGCATGGAGCTGGTTCGGCGGCATGTCCGGCAACCGTTATGTAACGGGATATATCACCGGATTGCTTGTCCGTCTTTCTTTGCTTACGGATAAGGCATTGCCGGAAGAAGCAGCGATGATGAAAGCCAAGGCCTTTGACTATCTGAACAAAGAGGCTCTGAAAGAATACCGTGCTATCCGCAAGGCAGAGAAGAATGGAACGAAGATTACCGTTTTGTCGGATGCCACTATGGAATATATGTATCTGGTATCTCTCGGTTCGGTAAAGCTCTCCGGAGAATATGCAAAAGCATTCGGTTACTTCCTTACCAAGCTGGGACGTAATCTTGAGAGCGGTACCATGATCCGTAAAGCGCAGACAGCCGTTATCCTGCAGAAGGCAGGACATAAAACGGAAGCGGATGAGTTTATAGCTTCCATAAAAGAACACCTTGTACAGACGGATGAAATGGGAGCTCATTTTGCTTTCCATGCCAATCCTTATACTTGGGGTATGATGCCTGTACCCGCTCATGTAGCTGTAATGGAAGCTCTGCGCGAGGCAGGCGGCAATGATGCTTTAGTAGAAGAAATGAAGCTTTGGCTGCTGAAACAGAAACAGACGACAAGCTGGGATTCTCCGGTAGCTACTGCTGATGCGGTTTATGCGTTGTTGTGTCAGGGTAGCAATTTGCTGGAAAGTAAAGGAGATGTCCGCATTACTTTGGGTGATAAGGTGTTGGAGACTTTCTCTCCTGCAAAGACCACCGTACCCGGATTGGGATATGTTAAGGAAGTCTTTGCGCAAGGCAGTCCTGAGGTGAAAGCAAAGTCCGTTACCGTAGAGAAAAGGGATGCGGGCATTGCATGGGGAGCTGTCTACACACAATTCTTGTCGCCCATATCCGATGTGAAGCAGCAGGGCGGAGCATTGAACATTGAGAAGAAACTCTTTGTAGAGCGCATTTCGGCCGACGGGCAGAAATCTTTGCAACCGTTGACAGAGGTAGCACAGCTCTTCGTGGGTGATAAGATTGTTTCCCGACTTACTGCCCGTCTGGACCGTGCCATGGATTTCGTTCAGTTGAAAGACCAGCGCGGAGCTTGTTTCGAACCGGAAAATTCGCTTTCGGGTTATCGCTGGAACAACGGGGTCGGATATTATGCGGAAGTGGAAGATGCAGGAACCAATTTCTTCTTCGATCATCTGGGTAAAGGCGTTTATGTATTGGAACATAGCTACCGGGTGGCTCGTGGTGGTACGTATGAAACCGGACTGGCTACCGTGCAGTGTGCCTATGCGCCGGAATATGCTTCTCACTCTGCTGGAGGAACTGTTATTATTAAATAGGTCGGATAGATTTACTTGCTATCGAATGTTTATAGGTTATAAAAAGCAGAACGAAAATCTGTGTATCTCGCTTAAAAGCTTTACATTTGTGCAACTAATTTAGAAGCAATATAAATGAGACGCAGTTTTATCACTCTATATGCGATTGCAGCTACGGCATTGACTGCCGTAGCTCAACCGCGTTTTACCTCTAATACGGAAACGTATGATTTCGGGCAGATTGAATGGAAACATCCGGTGACGGTACAATATTCCATAACAAACACGGGTGACCGGCCTTTGGTGCTTACCGAGGTGGAACCCGATTGTGCCTGTTCCGTGGCTCAATGGACAAAGACACCTATCGTCCCGGGAGCAAAGGGAACCGTCAACGTCACTTTTGATGCGGAGGCTTTGGGGCATTTCAACAAATCCGTAGCCATTTACTGCAATGCACAACCCCATCTGGTCTATTTGAAGTTCAACGGTGAGGTGGTGCGTGAAATCAAGGACTTTACCAAAACCCATCCATACCTCATCGGACAGATACGTATTGACAAGAACAGTCTTGATTTTCCCGATGTACAAGCCGGTGAGAAGCCGGTGATGCATATCGGGGTAGTGAACCTGTCCGATCGCCCATACGAACCCGTGTTGATGCATCTGCCGCCCTATCTGCAAACGGAAGTAAAACCCAATGTCCTGCAAAAAGGGGAGAAAGGGGTCATTACCGTCACATTGGATTCCGAACGGCTGACGGACTTCGGACTGACGCAGTCCTCTGTCTATCTGGCACGTTTTGCAGGCGACAAGGTGGGCGATGAAAATGAGATACCTGTTTCCGCCATTCTTCTGCCGGACTTTTCGGGCATGAGCGATACGGAAAAGGCGAATGCTCCTGTTGTCAACCTTTCTATCAAGGATATTGACATGAGCACAGCATTGGCAAAGAAGTCGAAGGCACGTCAGGATATTGTTATAACGAATACCGGACGTTCTCCTTTGCAAATCAGCAAGCTTCAGGTATTCCATCCGGCAGTGGGAGCCGGTTTGAAGAAGAGCGTGCTGAAACCGGGCGAAAGCACCCGTCTGCGTGTAACGGTTGTAAAGCGGAATATTGGAAAGAAACGCCGTCATCTGCGTTTGCTGATGATTACGAATGACCCGATGCAGCCGAAAGTCGAGATTAATATTAAAGCGAAATAAACCATAAATCTTACCATGGAACATCCAGAAAATAGCGGAGAATATAAAGGTTTGGTTGTCAATGCAGGCATTGAGCAACCTTCGTCCGTAAATCCTTATTTGAAGCGGAAACCGAAAAAACGTCAACTTTCCGTTGCAGAGTATGTAGAGGGCATTGTGAAAGGTGATGTTACGATATTAAGCCGTGCCGTGACACTGGTGGAGAGCGTAAAGCCCGAACATCAGGCCATAGCGCAGGAGGTGATAGAAAAGTGCCTGCCGTATTCCGGCAATTCCGTTCGCGTAGGCATCAGCGGTGTGCCGGGAGCCGGCAAAAGTACGTCTATCGATGTATTCGGATTGCATGTATTGGAGAAATACGGCGGCAAGCTGGCTGTGCTGGCCATCGACCCCAGCAGCGAACGCAGTAAGGGCAGTATCTTGGGCGACAAAACGCGCATGGAGAAACTCTCCGTTCATCCCAAATCCTTTATCCGTCCCAGTCCCTCGGCAGGTTCGTTGGGCGGTGTGGCGCGTAAGACGCGTGAAACGATTGTACTTTGCGAAGCTGCCGGATTTGATAAGATATTTGTAGAGACAGTGGGTGTGGGACAGAGCGAGACGGCTGTACATTCAATGGTGGATTTCTTCCTGCTTATCCAACTTGCCGGTACGGGCGACGAGCTGCAAGGTATCAAGCGCGGCATCATGGAGATGGCGGACGGTATCGTCATCAACAAGGCGGATGGGGATAATCTGGAACGTGCCAAGCTGGCTGCTGCCCAGTTCCGTAATGCACTGCACCTTTTCCCGGCTCCGGAGAGCGGCTGGACACCGCAGGTCCTGACCTATTCCGGCTTCTACAATATAGGAGTACAGGAAGTATGGGATATGGTATATAAGTATATAGACTTCGTGAAAGATAACGGCTATTTTGAATACCGCCGTAACGAGCAAAGTAAATATTGGATGTACGAAACCATTAACGAACAACTTCGTGACAGTTTCTATCATAATCCTACAATTGAGGCGATGCTGGCCGATAAAGAGAGTCAGGTATTAAAAGGTAATCTGACATCCTTTGTTGCTGCCAAGAACCTGTTAGATACTTATTTTGCGGGATTGAAAAATTAGTGGGATGCACTAGGCATCTTCCCCCTTACTATTTGTTTTTAGGCACGGATTACACAGATTTACTTTATTCTTTTCCGTGCAATCCGTGTCTAAAAGAAATCACCAACTGCATTTTGACAGTCTCTCGTTTCCTACACCTCTTTCCCTTCCTTCTCAAAGTCTTTGCGTGATTTGCTTTGCGTAACGATATATACACCGAGAAATACCAGTGCGATGGCAATACCTTTTTCCATATTGAATGTAGCCATGCCGACTATGACTGTAACGATTGAAGCCACGATAGGTTGCATATAGTTGTACATGCTTACTACTGTGGGGCGCAACAGCCTTTGTGCCGTCATGATACATATATAAGCCAGGAAGCTGCCGCCTACCACCACATAGCCTACTTGTAACAGTGCCGCAGTAGAGGTTTCAGCCCATTGTATGGCGGCTACATCATGGTAAGAGAAAGGGATATAACACATGGAGGCATATACAAACATCCATTTGTTCAGGGTTATAGGAGAGTATTTCTGGGATAATCCTTTGAATACGGTCAGGTAAATAGAGAAACTGATTTGGGCGATGAGGCATAGCAAGTCACCCATGATGCTGCCATTGCCGCTTCCTGCATTGCTGCTGCTCATAATCAGTATCAATGCGCCCATGGCGCCTACAAAAATGCCCAATACTTTTTTATTCGTAACGGGCTCTTTCAGATAAATGGCAGCTACAATCATGGTTACGATAGGAAGAGTGGTGGTTACGATAGAGGCATCGATGGGGGAAGTCATAGACAGTCCGAAGATATAGACTCCCTGATTGAATACCAGTGCGAAGAGTGCGGCAAAGAATATCTTCAACATATCCCGATGGTCTACCTGCTCGCGTTTGCAGAACAGTGAGAGCAACCAGAAACAGGCTGCTGCACCTACCATGCGAAAAGTGGTGACGGATAGAGCTGAGAACTCGACTAATGCGGATTTGCCGACAGGTGCCATTAATCCCCATAGGATATTGGCGGTCAGAGCGAACAGATGACCTTGTATGTTCTTGTTCATATTGTAAAATGTGTATTATTTGTGGTGAAAAACGCTGCAAAGGTAACTATTTTCTCAATCTCTTTCTTTATATTTGCTACACGAATATATAGAAACCATGGAAGTACAGGCCAATTACATCAGACGTATCGAAATACACGGATTGTGGCACCGATACGATATAGCTTGGGAGTTGCGTCCCGATGTCAATATACTTTCCGGCATCAACGGAGTAGGGAAGACTACGATTTTAAACCGTTCGGTGGGCTACCTTGAGCAAACTACGGGAGAGGTAAAGAGCGATGAGAAAAACGGTGTACATGTTTTCTTCGACAATCCGGAAGCGACTTTTATTCCTTATGATGTAATCCGCAGCTATGACCGTCCTCTTATTATGGGAGATTTCACCGCCCGCATGGCAGACCCGAATGTAAAGTCCGAATTGGATTGGCAGCTCTATCTGCTCCAGCGCCGTTATCTTGATTATCAGGTGAATATCGGTAACAAAATGATTGAGCTGTTGAGCGGTGACGAACAGCAACGGAGTCTGGCTCCCGCCTTGTCTGTGCCTAAACGGAAATTTCAGGATATGATTGACGAACTGTTCAGCTATACCCGTAAGAAAATCGACCGTAAGAGCAATGACATTGTCTTTTATCAGGACGGCGAACGGCTTCTGCCCTATAAACTCTCGTCCGGCGAGAAACAGATGCTGGTAATCCTGCTGACCGTGCTGGTGCGTAATGAGGAGCATTGTGTGCTTTTCATGGACGAGCCGGAAGCGTCGTTGCACATCGAGTGGCAGCAAAAACTTATCGGTATGATACGCGGACTCAATCCGAATGTGCAGCTCATTCTCACCACCCACTCGCCTGCCGTGATAATGGAAGGCTGGCTGGATGCGGTGACCGAAGTGGAAGATATTTCAACGGTGATTGGCAGCAGGTGAGTATCAATCGCACATCACTGAATATTCATTATTAAATCAACATTTATTTTGGCAACATCTCTCCGACATAATCTTACTTCAGCCTATTTGGACGCCGCACACAAATTCTCGTCAAAGAAAGGGCGCAGGCGTATTGTGGCGTATGTGGAAAGCTATGACGACATTGCTTTCTGGCGTACCCTTCTGGCTGAGTTCGAGAATGAGGAGCGTTATTTCCAGGTGATGCTTCCTTCCGCCACTTCGCTGGCAAAGGGCAAGAAAATGGTGTTGATGAATACGCTCAATACCACGGAACTTGGACGTAGCCTGATAGCTTGTGTGGACAGTGACTATGACTTTCTGTTGCAGGGAGCCACCAATGTGTCGCGGAAGATAAACCGTAATCCTTATATTTTCCAGACCTACGGGTATGCCATTGAGAATTTCCATTGTTTTGCCGAAAGCCTTCATGAGGTTTGTGTACAGGCAACACTGAACGACCGTCACATCCTTGATTTCCCCGCTTTCCTGAAACGCTATTCGCAGATAGCCTATCCGCTGTTCTTATGGAACGTTTGGTTTTACCGCCGGCACGATACGCATACATTTCCTATGTACGATTTCAATTCCTATGTCCGTTTGCAGGAAATAAACCTGCGGCATCCTTACAGTGTCTTGGATGCCATGCAGCGTACGGTATCTGCCAAACTTTCCGAAATGGAAACCCGTTTCCCGCAGTATATAGAGGATGTTGACCGGTTGGGTGAGGAACTGCGGAAATTAGGATTGGTTCCCGACAATACCTATCTCTATATGCAGGGGCATCATATCATGGATTGTGTGGTCCTGAAGTTGCTGATACCCGTTTGCACCGTACTGCGCCGTGAACGCGAGCAGGAAATTAAACGCCTGGCAGAGCATAGCGAACAGTTCCGCAATGAACTGACGGGTTACGAAAACAGTCAGGTCAATGTATCCGTCATGTTGAAGAAAAACAGCGGTTACAAGAACCTTTATCTCTATCAGTGGTTAAAAGAAGACATCCGCGAGTTTCTCGAACGGGAAAAGCTCTGACGCACTATTTATACTTTATACCTCATATTTTATACCTAACTGTCATGGATATACTAAAGAATATCGACGAATTATTGATTTCTTGGGGAACAGCCCCTTCTTTGGCCGATATGCTCGATCAGTTTATAGCTTTTGCGCTTGTGCTTATCGTTGCGTTTCTGGCTGATGTCATTTGTCGGAATATCCTGTTGAAAGTAGTGGCGCATTTGATAAGGAAAACAAAAGCTACATGGGATGATATTGTTTTTGACCGTAAGGTACTGATTCACCTCAGCCGTATGGTGGCTCCCGTTATCATCTATGTCTTTATTCCGGTAGCCTTTGCCGAGACAAGTTCCTCTACGTTGGGCTTTATCCAGCGTGTCTGCCTGATTTATATTCTAATCACATTCCTAAGTTTTATCAACTCGTTTCTGAAAGCCGTTTATGCCGTATACAGCGAGAAGGAGCAGCTTCGCGACCGCCCTTTGAAGGGTATGTTGCAGACTGTCCAGGTGATACTTTGGTTTGTAGGGGCTATCGTGGTGGTAAGTATTCTGATTGACAAGTCTCCGTTGTCGCTATTGGCGGGATTGGGTGCTTCTGCCGCTATCCTGATGCTGGTGTTCAAGGACTCGATTATGGGATTTGTTTCGGGAGTGCAGCTCTCCGCCAATGATATGCTGAAGGTGGGCGATTGGATTGCGATGCCCAAATACGGTGCAGACGGTACGGTGATAGAAGTCACGCTGAACACCGTGAAAGTACGTAACTGGGATAATACCATTACCACGATTCCGCCGTATCTGCTTGTCAGCGACTCATTCCAGAATTGGCGCGGCATGCGCGAGAGTGGGGGACGGCGTGTCAAGCGCTCCATAAACATTGATATGAACAGCGTCCGGTTCTGTACTCCGGAGATGCTGGACAAATACCGTAAGATTCGTTTGCTGAAAGATTACGTAGAGCAGACGGAAGCGGTGATAGAGGAGTATAATAAGAAACATCATATCGACAATTCCGTCCTTGTCAACGGGCGTCGTCAAACCAATCTGGGTGTGTTCCGGGCCTATCTGACCGCTTATCTGAAAAGTCTTCCCGATGTAAATAAGGAACTGACCTGCATGGTGCGGCAGTTGCAGCCGACCGACCACGGTATTCCTATGGAACTTTATTTTTTCTGTGCCATCAAGGACTGGGTTCCATACGAGGGAGTGCAGGCAGATGTATTTGACCATGTGTTGGCCATCATTCCCGAATTCGATTTGCAGGTATTCCAATCACCGTCGGGAAGGGATTTCCAAAGGGTGCTGTCTTAATTCCTGAAGGATAATTGGGTGCAGATGCTTCATGGGAATTCGGTTGTGCGGGCAGAAAAAACATACAGCCTGCAAAAGTTTGAACCGTTGCAGGCTGTTGCCCTGATAAACTTTATAAAGAGAATTTGGAATGCGTGCGGGTTATTTTATCCAGTTTCCTTTCATCCAGTCGCATGCGGCTTTAATGGCGTCGAAGGAAGCGTAGGACAGCGTAGCATCCACTTTGTTGCTTGTTACGGCGGTGAAGTCGTCGTTGGTGTAATCTCCGTCGGATTTCAATGCGGCAGTGACGGTCATATTGGTGAGTCTGGAAGTACCGTTTTTCAGCGAGGCATTCGTTAATGCGCTCTCCACTACCAGCGGTTGTCCCTTGCCGCATACTTTGGCATTGTCTATATCGGCTTGAGTGCCGCGACGCAGACGGATGCCTTGTTTGCTTTCGCCGTTACCTGCGAGGATGAGGTTTTTGAGTACGGGATGCGATACGGGAGTGGCTGCATTGTCGTTTTCGTTATTGTCCGCTTCGATGAGGCAGTCGCAGTCGTATCCTAATGTGGCTTTGGCTTCCTGATAGGCAACGAGGTCAGTGCCTTTTCCGTTCCAGCCTTCGGTCCAGTCGAAAGAGTCGTCGCTGCAACTTACCACTACCATATTGCTTACGTTTACCGAACCGCCGAAGAACTCGAAGCCGTCGTCAGAACCTTTGTAAGCCTCGCAGTGGTCTACAATCGTACCGTTACCTACACCGTAAAAGGAGATTCCGTTGGCTTCATGCTCTTCGTCGAAGGCAAATCCGGTGTATTCCAGACGGATGTACTGCAATGTTCCGGAATTGTCGGCATCGTCATTGCCGCCATATACGGCGCCGCCTATCTCTGAACTTCCTTTACCGCCTTCGGCATTGGTATGCGCTTTTCCGCAGATATGAATGCCGCCCCATGCTCCGGGTTCCTCTTTTTCGCTGGTCATGACGATAGGTTTGTCGGGCGTGCCTACGGCATTGATTTTGGCACCTTGCTTCACCAGAATATAGTCTACGATATTGTCATAGACAGATATAATCTTTACTCCTTCTTCGATGTTCAATGTGGCACCTGCCTCTACAATGTATTCACCGCTCAGTTTATAGGTGTTGCCGGCTTTCAGGGTTACGTCTTCGGTTATTGTACCTTTCAGGATACTGCCGTTTTCTATCCCGTTGCCTTTGTCATTGTTGCTGTCGTTGGTGTTGTCATCGCTGCAAGCGGTGAGGGACAGCATTCCGGCTGCGAGAGCCAGCGAATAGAATTTCGATTTCATTGTTTTCATAATTCAATTGTTTTAAGTTGACTGTTCGTCTGTTTGATAATCTATTTAAAAGGATTTATAATTTGTAGCTGAAGCCAATTTCAAAGTCAGTACCTTTTTTATAGCGCTCCACTTCCACTTCCGTGCCGGTGGAAGGCACTTCTTGCTTAAAGATGACGTTACGGTTCAGCAGGTCGTTTACTTGCAGTTTCAGGCTGAAATGCCTGTTGAGGTCGTATCCGGCACTGAAGTTCAGTGTGTGCAGAGTCTGTTGCTTGATGTCTCCCAGATTGGATACGCCCACCGCATGGATGCGGCTGCCTTGCAGATTGTAGAGTAAGGCGAGGTTCAGTTGCCGTTCTTCACCGAAACGGGGAGAGTAGGTGAGGTCTGCATTGGCCAGAATGGGAGAGGCGCCTTGCAAAGGACGTTCTTTGTTGGTGTAAGCGCCGCCTTCGGGCAGTTTTACGTTGGTATACATATAGCTGAGGTTAGCACCCAAACGCAAGTCTTTTATCAATTGTTTGCGGAATTCCACTTCTACGCCGGCAGCCATTCCGTTGTCCGCATTCCGGAAGCTATGCAGGGTAGCTCCGCCTTGCAATGCCTGGATACGTTCTATCGGGCTGTCAAGGTATTTGAAGTAACCGGTCAGCGAAATCATGTCTCCGTTTTTGCCGAAGCGTTCGTAACGCAAGTCGAAGTTGTAGTTGTAGCCGTTCTGCAACTCGTCATTACCGCGGATTTGTGCCGAACCGTAGGATTCCTGATAGAGGAAGGGAGCCATTTCGATGAATGATGGGCGGGTAATGGTACGGGATGCGGAGAAACGGATGCTGTTGGCGTCGTTTATTGTGTACTTCAGATTTAGGGTGGGGAAGAAATCGTTTTTATCCAGATTGCGCCGTTCGGCATACCAGTCGCCGCCGTCAGTGGCATAGTCCACCCACTGTTTGCTTATTTCGTAGCGTACGCCGAGGTTTACAAGTAATGACGGTACGGGGTAGAAGTCGGTCAGCAGGTATCCGGAGTAAATTTCATTTCCTGCGCGGTAGCTGTCTTTGGGTTGCATCACGCGTTGTACCGTTACGTTTCCGTCTGCTATGTTCTCTTGGTTCAGGAAGCCGTCTGTATCGTAGATGTCGGTAACGGTGGGATTAATTTTGTTCAGGTTGTAGTAGAAACGGGTTGCTTTGTAGTCGCGGCTTTTATTCTTATAGTTGAAGCCCAGTTTCAGAAAATTGTTTTCGTTCCACTTCCAGCGCAGGGCGAGGTTGCCGTTCCACTCCTTTTCATCCAGGCTGCCGAAATAGCGCATGGTTTCCTGGCGGTTCAGTTTGAACAGGCCGAGTGTGCCGTCATCATTCTTTATGTACATCACTTGGCGTCTGTCCGGTTCTTCGCTTCCTGTCTTGCTGTACGAGCCGCCCCAGGTCAGTTCCCAGCGGTCTTGTTCGCCGAAGCTGTGAAGACCGTTCAGTTGGTGGTTCTGCAAAGTGTAGATATGTGTGATGTTATTGCTTCCGGTCAGCTCGTGGTCTTCGGCATCTGTTCCCTCGCGGCGTTGGTAAGTGTCTGTGGCATTACGCGTATAGAAAAAGGTATAGCCTATGCGGTCGTGCCGGCGCAGCGTGTAGCCTATGTATCCTAATGCAGCGAGTTTCAGTTCTTGGGCATAGCTGTCGTATGAGAAGTTGTCCTGTACATTGCCGGTTGCTTCCAGGGTTTTATAGAAAGCGTTGTCCATATTCTGATAGCCGTTGCCGGCGCTTACAGATGCCAGTATGCTGAGCGTTTGGCTGTCGATGCTGATGTTCTTGCCGAAACCGAGGTTGCTGCTAAAGTCCGGCAGGGTTGATTTCTTCTTTACGGCAAACGAGGTGTCGAATATATTTCTGGTCTTTACATAGTTGTCAAAATCCGACAGAGACATATCGAGTGCCGCCTGGTCCACACCGGAAGTCTTGAACAATGAGCCGTTGCGGTTCATCTGATAGCGGTCTTTGCCCAGGGTATTGAACTTCCCGCCGGTGTTGAAACTGATGCTGAAGAAATCTTCGGCGATGTTCTCTTTGGTACTGATGTCTATGTGTGCACCTGAATAGTCGGCAAAGGCTTCCGCGTTATATACCTTACTTACGGTGATGTTCTGTATGGTGCTCGACGGAAATAGATCCAGCGGAATCAGCTTGTTGTCGGGATTGGGAGAGGCGATGGGGAGGCCGTTCAGGGTAGTCGTGCTGTATCGGTCGCCCAATCCCCGTACAATGAGCTGGCCGGCATCGGCAATGGAGATACCGGTAATCTTTTTTACCCCTTCTTCTACATTGCTTATACCTTTGATGCTCATCTCTTTTGAGCCGATGTTTTCGATGGCGAGTGTAGCTTTCCTGCGCTCCATTTGCAGGGCACGTTCGCCCTCAAGGTTTTTCCGGGCCACTACGGATACTTCGCCCAAAGTCTGTGCGTCGCTTTCCAGTTCGAAGTTCAGCACGACATCGGCTTTGCCTGACTTTACATTGTTTACAACGATGTCTTTGTAGCCTATATATTTTATGGATAATGTGTAGATGCCGTTTGTTACATTCAGGGAGTAGTTGCCGTCCATATCGGCGATGGCGCCTTGCGTGGTTCCTACTATCTGTACGGTAGCTCCGGTCAGCGGTTCCCGGGTCTGTTTGTCGGTGATGGAACCTTTGATAGTACCTGCCATGACTGTCATGACAGAAAGCGTAAGGAATAAAATAAGGAAGAATATCTTTCCTAAATCTAATTTCGTACTCATCTCTTTTATGCGTTTCTTAATCCGCTGCAAAGATGCGCCGAACGTGTTTCAAGAGTGATACATACATTATACATTCTGTTTTCGTTTGTATGAAGGAGCTGTTACGTAATCCGTACGATTTTATCATGCGGTATAATATAAATAATAATATTAAATACTTGTTTGTTTGAGTTTTATGGCTATATTTGTCCCATTATCAATAAACAAACAGACAAACAAATTATGGATGTTCCCCCTCACAATGATAACGAACGCTTTCGGCGTTTGTCTTTGCTTGGGCGCATTGGTTGGTGGGAAGCCGACTTTTCTGCTGAGCAGTATTTATGTTCCGAATATGTATGCGATTTGTTGGGGATGAAGGGGGACAGCCTCTCTTTTCAGGATTTCGGTCGGATGATTCGTGAGGATTATCGGGGACGCATCACCAGAGAGTTCCTTTCCATAAAGGAAGTGGAGGTATACGAACAGACCTTTCCTATCCATACGGCAACCGGAGTTGTCTGGGTACATTCCCGCATGGGGTATAGAGAGCTTGCACCCGATGGGCATCTGAAAGCTTTCGGAATCCTGCAACGGGTAACGGAACCCGTAAACAAAGAGGATAAGGACCGCATGTATCATATCAATAATTTGCTGTATCGCCAGAACTCTATTTCCCATTCCTTGTCTCATTTTCTTAAAGACGAGTCTGTAGCTTCCGGCATCTACGAAATTCTGAAAGATATTTTGGACTTTTTCCATGCCGGACGTGCGTATATTTTTGAGTATGAAAAAGATTATACTTTTCAGACTTGCACTTATGAAGTTGTTGCCGAAGGGGTGTTACCGGCGGTAGAAGCATTCCGGAATATACCGGTTACTTTCATGCCGTGGTGGACTACTCAAGTTTTGTCGCAGAAACCTATATTGTTCGAGTCATTGTATAAGTTGCCCGAAATGGAAGAAGGCGAATTCCGGTTATTGGAGCAGCAGGGTATCAAAGCTTTAATGGCTGTTCCATTGGTGGCGAATGATACGGTGAAAGGTTTTATGGGAGTAGATTTGGTAGACCGTACTATCTTGTGGAGCAATGAAGACTACCAATGGTTGGGATCGTTGGCCAATATCATCAGTATCTGCGTTGAACTGCGTAAAACGCAGGATGAGGCAATACGGGAACGTCAGGCTTTGGACCGTAGTGAGAAACTCTTTAGAAACATTTTTGCCAATATACCGGCTGGGGTGGAGATTTATGATACTGACGGCTTTCTGGTAGATGTCAATAACAAGAATATAGAAATATTCGGTATCCGCGATAAGGCGGATGTGATAGGTATCAACCTGTTCGAGAATCCTAACTTGTCACCTCAGTTGATAGAGCAGATACGTGACCGGGATATTGTAGATTTCAGATTGGATTATGAATTTGAAAATGTAGAGGGATATTATCCTTCCGGTAAGCGCAATAAGATAAACCTATATACCAAAATCAGCAAGTTATATGATAGTAAGGGTAACTTTACCGGATATGCCTTTATCAATATCGATAATACCGAGCGTATGGATGCTTTGAACCGTATTTGTGATTTTGAGAACTTCTTTCTGTTGATTTCTGATTATGCAAAAGTAGGTTATGCAAAGTCGAACTTGCTGGATAGGAAAGGTTATGCCATTAAGCAGTGGTATAAGAATATGGGAGAAGATGAAAATACGCCTTTGTCGGATATTATAGGTGTATATAACAAAATGCACCCGGATGACAGAAAGCGGATTTTGGATTTTCTTTATAAGGCACGGCTTGGAGAAGTAAGAGACTTCAAGGGAGAGATACGTATTTTGCATCCGGGGACGGAAGCTCAATGGAATTGGGTGCGCACCAATGTGGTAGTCAATCAATATCAACCGGAAAACGGTGTAATAGAGCTTATCAGTGTAAACTATGATATTACGGAATTGAAAGAAACCGAAGCCAAACTGATTGATGCTAAAGAGAAAGCCGAAACGGCAGATCGTCTGAAGAGTGCTTTTCTTGCCAATATGAGTCATGAGATACGTACTCCGCTGAATGCAATTGTAGGTTTTTCCAGTTTGTTGGTGCAGGGAGAGAATCCGGAAGAACGGGAGCAGTATATGGCGATTGTGGAAGAAAATAATGAGTTGCTGTTGCAATTGATATCCGATATTCTGGATTTGTCAAAAATAGAAGCCGGAACCTTTGATTTCGTAAAACAGGAATTGGATGTGAACCAACTGTGTGAGGATATGGTGCGTACGATGAAACTCAAAGCCAGACCGGGAGTAGAGGTTGTCTTTGATCATCGCCTGCCGGAGTGTATCATTGTGAGTGATCGTAATCGTTTAAATCAAGTGATAGCAAATTTCATGAATAATGCGATAAAATTTACTTCGACCGGTAGCATACGTTTAGGTTATGGGCAGGCAGAAACCAACTTGCTGCGCTTTTATGTTGCTGATACTGGCATCGGCATTATACAGGAAAAGCAGGCTGAGATATTTGACCGTTTTGTCAAACTGAACTCTTTTGTACATGGCACAGGATTGGGATTGTCTATCAGCAAGAGCATCGTTGAGCAACTGGGCGGCACTATCGGTGTGGAAAGTGAATCGGGTAAAGGGGCTTGCTTTTGGTTTACATTACCTGTTGCTTGATAAGAAGTATTTTTCCACTTTTGCTGATGTTCGGGTAAGGGTAAGTTGCATGAGTATTGGGTGAAGTTGGCGATGCAGCCTTTACCTTGCTTAGCCATCGCGGCACTATCCAAAGTTTCTCAAGACTGGCGATGTCCGGCACGTTACCGACGATACCGATTACATCTTCACCATAGGTTTTCAGTTCCTCTACACGCTTGTCCAGTTGTTCCTGACGGATGTCTACCGCAACGACTTTAGCGCCTTGTTGCATAAAACACTTGGCAATGTTGCCACCCAATACGCCACCTGCATCGGTGATGACTGCTACTTTACCTGTAATACTGAATTGTTCGTTTATAATCTTTTTCTCCTTTTTTCTTTTTTATACGGGAAAGCACGCGAATAAAGCATGAAAAATATAATTCCTTATACTTTATTATTTTCTGCTTCACGTATCTATATTGTATATTTTATACTTGCGTTTTCTTTTGTTTCATTTAGTTTTCTACTTTCGTACTCATCTCTTTTATGCGTTTCTTAAATCTGCTGCAAAGATGCGCAGAAGTGTTTTAAGTTATACATTCTATTTTCGTTTGTATTAAGGAGTTGTTACTCATTTATAGCAAAAAAAGGATGTTTTATATCAAAATAGTTATTCTATAGTGTTTTTAAGATTTATATTTTTGTTGCAGTAAAACACTGTGTTCGAAAACGCTAATTTAAACTAATTGTAAACCAAGATTATTCTATGAGAAGCAGGAAGAAAGAAGGAGTATATTTTATGAGTATACTCAAGCGTCAGGTGCTGTTTGTGCTCTTTGCTTTTGCAGCAACCTTATGCGCATTCGCGCAAAACAAAACAATCACAGGACTTGTGGTAGACGGAAACGGTGAATCCATCATCGGTGCCAGTGTTCTTGTCAAAGGGACAACGAACGGAATTATCACTGACATCGACGGTAAGTTCACACTGAATGATGTGCCTGAAGCGGGAGTTATCCAGATTAGTTATATCGGCTACAAGACTCAGGAAATCTCCGCTAAGAACAAGGCCAATCTTAAAGTGGTGCTTGTAGAAGACAATGAAATGCTGGATGAAGTAGTGGTAGTAGGCTATGGTGTTCAGAAGAAATCGGACGTTACCGGTGCCATGATTCGCGTAGGTTCCGAGGAACTGAATTCACGTCCGGTAGCCAACGCCTTTGAAGCTATGCAGGGCAAGGCAGCTGGTGTAGACATTGTCAGCAATGAGCGCCCGGGCGAAGTGGGAACGATTAACGTACGCGGTGTGCGCTCTTTGAGTGCCAGCAATACTCCGCTGTATGTAGTGGATGGTATTCCTTTGATGTCCAATAGCGGTATTGAAACTTTGAATCCGCAGGACATTGAGTCTATTGATGTATTGAAAGACGCCTCTGCTACGGCTATTTACGGTTCTCGTGGTGCTAATGGCGTTATTCTGGTTACTACCAAATCCGGTAAGGAGGGTAAGATGTCTTTGAACTACTCCGGTACGGTTACTATCGAAAACCTGCAGGACTATTCCGAAATGATGAACTCTGCAGAGTATATCGATTGGCGTCGTTGGTCTTATTACTATCTGAATCCTTCCAAATATCCTCGAGGAGACCAGCCCACTAAAGAGAACGATTATGAGATCTTTTTAGGTGCTACAGACCCTACGGCTTGGAAAAACATTGAAAAAGGCTGGGCAGGTGGTACTTGGGACGGCTCTCGCGTGCCTAATACGGATTGGTGTGATATGGTTACGCAGACTGGAGTTACCCATGAACACACGTTGAGTGCCAGTGGAGGTACGGACAAGATGAAAGGTTATGCGTCTATCGGTTATTTGGATAATGAGGGTACGGTGAAAGGGCAGTCTTATACTCGTTATACTACAAAACTGAGTTTAGATTTGAAGCCTACTAAATGGTTTAATTTAGGATTGAATGTTAATGGTACGTTTAGTGAACAGCAATATGGTTCGTCTGCAAGTTCTGTCGGTCAGTTGATAAAGGGTATGCCTTCTAACTTATATGCAGCATCTACCAGTTTGTTCCCTTATGCTTCACCTTATGATGAGGATGGCAACCGTATTGAATATCCCGGTGGTGATGATAAAGTAAAGAATGTAATGAATGAATGGAACAACAGTCAGAATGAACGTCGTATGTTCCGTGCTATCGGTAGTTTGTATGCTCAATTGGATTTAGGTGAAATTTACGCTCCTTTAAAAGGCCTTAGATATCGTTTTAATTTCGGACCGGATTTCCGTTATTATAGAAACGGTACATTCCGTAATGAAGAGTCAATTAGCAGTGAAGGTAAGAATCGCGCTTCCTTGTCTAACCAGTCTGACTTTTCCTGGACGTTGGATAACTTGATTTACTATGACAAAGAATTTGGAAAACATTCAGTGGGACTTACTTTATTGCAAAGTGCTACAGGGTATCACTACGAAGAATCCTCTATGGCGGCAGAAGGTATTCCTTTGGAAAGTGCGAAATGGAATGCGTTATCAAAAGAAAATGTCTCTTTGCTGGATGAGTGGAATAGCGGACTGATTGAGAAACAGCTCCTTTCTTATATGTTCCGTGTGAACTATGACTATAATAATAAGTACTTATTGACAGTTTCCGGTCGTTGGGATGGTGCTTCACAGCTTGCAGAAGGCAATAAGTGGGCTTTCTTCCCCAGTGCGGCTTTGGGTTGGCGTCTTGATCAGGAAGAGTTTCTGAAAGATGTTACTTGGTTAAACCAGTTGAAATTCCGTTTGGGTGTTGGTGTTACCGGTAATTCGGCTATCGACCCTTATCAGACGAAGGGTGCTATAGTTTCGCTCTATTATCCGTTCGGTTCTGCGCTTGCTCCCGGTTATGCCGCTTCGGAACCATTGATTAAAGATGGAGCTGTGGCAATGGCCAATAAGAATTTGTCTTGGGAAAAGACCACGCAGTATAACATCGGTCTTGACTACTCGGTATTAAACGGACGAATTTCGGGAGTTCTTGATTTCTATACTTCACGTACTACTGATTTGTTGATGGCAATGACAATTCCTTCATTGAATGGTTATACTAATACGTATGCCAATGTAGGTAAAACATCCAATATAGGTGTGGATATAACGTTGAATACCGTTAACGTCAAAACACGTGATTTTGAATGGTCTACCAGTATTAATGCTGCATGGCAGAAAGACAAAATTGATGAATTGGCAAATGGTAAAGAGGACGATATAAATAATAATTGGTTTATAGGACAGGCGTTGGGGGTAATTTACGGCTACGAGTGTGGCGGACTTTGGAAAGAAGAAGACGCTGCCGAAATGGCTAAGTTCAATGCCAAAGGGCATTCATTCCAAGCTGGTATGGTACGTCCTATAGACCAAAATGGTGATTATAAAATCGACCCGAATGACGATCGTGTAATCATAGGACATACTCGTCCCCGTTGGACTTTTGGTATGACGAATACGTTTACTTACAAGAATTTCGACCTCTCTGTTATGATGTACGGACGCTTCGATTATATGGTAGATACCGGCGGTGAATGGCAGGGTGGACGTTATATGCAGCGTAAGATAAATTATTATAACGAAAACAACAAGAATGCAGAATATCAGAAACCTATTTACAATATTGGCGGTGGAGACCCTTACTATCGTATTGTAGGTTATAAGAACGGTTCATTCCTGAAAGTACGTAACATATCTTTGGGTTACACTTTCCCGCAGACGCTCATCAAGAAGTGGAATTTATCTAATTTAAAGGTTTATGTACAAGCCAAGAATCCGGGACGAATTTTCTCTAATATTGATTTCTTGGAATTGGATGCTTCGCAAGCATTTACTTCTACTTGGAATCGTGGATTCACAATTGGTTTGAATGTTGGATTTTAAATGTCATTAAAAGTATTACGATTATGAAACTACATAAAAAAATAACATTTGGCTTGTTAGCCTTGACTTTGGTAGGTCCGATGACTTCTTGCAGTGATTTTTTGGATGAGGAGTTGACTACTCAGCAGAATACAGACTTCTTCGATACTCAAGAAGGTATCGACCGTTTGGAAGTCAGTCTTTACTACAATTTACGTTTCCATTTTGCAAAAGAGTGGGCATGTGCCACTACTAACTATGGTACGGATGAGTTTCGTGTAGGTGGCGACGGTTCTAATGCTTCTTGGAATAATTATGATGGAAACTTCCAGTCATCGATTGTCAGCAACTCTACCAATATGTATGAAGTTTGGGATGGCATGTATATCGGTATCAACAATGCCAATCTGCTATTGAGTAAGGTTACTCCGGATAGTTACAAAGCAGACAATAAGAATACTTATATGGGAGAAGCTTATTTCCTGCGCGGGTTCAATTATCTGAAACTGGTATCTCAGTATGGGGGAGTTCCTTTGAAACTTACTCCGAGCGAAACTCCGGAACGTGAATTTTCTCGCGCTACTGCCGAAGAAACATTGCAACAGGTGATCAGTGACTTAAAAGACGCTTATAAGTATCTGCCCGAAACAGCTCCCATGACAGGAAAGATGACGAAAGATGCAGCAGCGCATTTTCTTGCCAAAGCATATTTGTTGCGTGCCAGTGAGATAAATGATGATTGGAACAGCGCAACGAAAGAGGATGATTTGAAAGAAGCATTACGTTTGGCGCAAGAGGTTATATCTCATCGTAGTTTAGCTCCGAATTATGCAGATTTGTGGAATTATACTGAGCCGAACGGTGCAAACGAGCAACTGGATGAAATAATTTTGGCAGCTCAGTTCTCTTCTGACAAAGCAACGGAAGGAGCTAATGGTAATCAGTGTCATCTCTATTATGTTTCCGTATACAAAGATTTGCCGCAAATGCAACGTGATATTGCCGGTGAACGCGAGTATCAACGTCTTAGAACTACTTATTATATGTACAATGTGTATGATATGGTCGATGACTCTCGTTTCTGGAAAAGTTTTAAAACGAAATATGCGGTGAACAACCCGCAAAAAGGTTCCGGATACGCACACGGTGATTTGGGTATCATGTATGTAATTAACCGTCCCGGTGACACTCGTTTTGATGCTGTACAGCTTAACAATCAGGTGACTTATGACAAGACGGGGAAAACAATTCCGACAGTGTTTGTAGCTTATCCGAAAGACCGCAACGCAGAAGATGATGAGGCTTTATATGATTATACTAATCGTTATTGTACGTTGAATAAGTATATTGACGGTTCCCGTGAATCGAGAGACAGTCGTGTTGGTTTCCGCGATGGTATTCTTGCCCGTTTGGGTGAAACCTATTTGATTGCAGCCGAAGTGTTGATTCGTCAAGGCAAGTATCCTGATGCTTTAGGCTATATCAATGATCTTCGTGCACGTGCCGCTTATAAAGCAGGAGAAGACCGTTCCGCATATTGCGATGGTGGTGCTGCTTATAATGATAAAGCGTTGGGATATAAGGATGACGGTGTGAATTCTTATTTTGCGGAGAATTCTTATTATGAGTCCAACAATATCGACAGAAACATTAAATCTGCTACAGACTTAAAGATTACGGATATTCACAACTTGCCGGCCGAAGATGAGGCTATTATCAGTAAATTAGGGTATAGTACGGATTATGACCGTATGCTGTGTCTGTTACTGAACGAACGTTCTCGTGAACTTTGCGGTGAATTTCATCGTTGGCAAGATTTATCAAGGACGTTGACTTTGGTCGAACGCGCCAAAGCATTTAATCCGGATGCTGCCCCCAATATTCAGGAACGTCATAATTTGCGTCCTATTCCGCAAACCTACCTGGATGCTATCCAAAAGGACGGTCATGCGTTAACTCCTGAAGAAAAGAAAGCGGAACAGAATCCCGGATATTAATCGGCATCCATTATAAGTTTATAATACAGTGAAGAGAAGAAGGCTCTCTGCCAATCGGGGTAGAGAGCCTTCTCTTTGTGTTTCTTTCCGGTAAAATAAATAATCGAAGATTGACGGGGTTATACTCCGCTGAATGCGCTGAAACCGCCGTCAATAGGAAGCAATGCACCCGTAACGAAGCTGGCGGCATCGCTGCACAGGAACTGTACGGCGCCGTTCAATTCGTTGATGTCGCCGAAGCGTTTCATCGGGGTTTTGGCCAAGACTTTCTTGCTGCGGTCGGTCAGTGAGCCGTCGGGGTTGATGAGTACGGCGCGGTTCTGGTCGCCGATGAAGAAGCCCGGGGCGATGGCATTGACGCGGATACCGTCTCCGTATTTCAGTGCCAGTTCGCTTGCCAGCCATTGGGTGAAGTTGGCAACGGCTGTCTTGGCTGCCGAATAGCCAGGAACGCGGGTGATGGCGCTGTAAGCTGCCATGGAAGATACGTTGACGATGCAGCCCTTACCTTGCTTAGCCATCACTTTGCTGAACACTAAAGACGGGTAAACGGTTCCGTTCATGTTCAGATTGGTCACTTTCTCCCAGCAGGAGATGTCCATGTCGTAGAAGTGCTGGTCGGGAGCCAGAGTTGCGCCCGGCATATTTCCGCCGGCAATGTTGAGCAGAATGTCGATACGTCCCCACTTGGCAACGATGTCATCGGCAAGTTTCTCAAGACTGGCGATGTCCAGCACGTTACCGACGATACCGATTACATCTTCACCATAGGTTTTCAGTTCCTCTACACGCTTGTCCAGTTGTTCCTGACGGATGTCTACCGCTACGACTTTAGCGCCTTGTTGCATAAAACACTTGGCAATGCTGCCACCCAATACACCACCTGCACCGGTGATAACTGCTACTTTACCTGCAATACTGAATTGTTCGTTCATAATCTTTGTCTCCTTTTTTCTTTCTTTTCTTTTTTTATACGGGGAAGCACGTGCATAAAGCATGAAGCGTATGCCCCCTCATACTTTATTGTCTTCTGCTTCACGTATCTATATTGTATATTTTATGCTTGTGTTTCCTTCTGTTTCATTTCGTCTTGTACCACTGCCATCATGCCTTCCACCTGTGCCAGCGCCAGCATACGGCCGTGGAATGAATAGCCGGGATTATATCCCTTGTTCTCATCGCCCAGCATCATCCGTCCGTGGTCTACACGCATGGGCAGGTTCGGGTTTTCTTGCTCGAAGATGCGGATAAGGTCGATGAGGTGACCGCGTCCCGTCAGGTGGGAGCTTTCTATGAAGTTGCCGCCCGGCATGGCTGCGGTGCTGCGCAGATGTACAAAGTGGGTGCGTGATGCAAACTTCCTGGCGAGTTCGCGGGTGTCGTTATGCTCTCCCGCACTGAGCGAGCCGGCACAGAACGTCAGTCCGTTGTGTGGATTATCCACTGCATTCAGGAACCAGGCGATGTCCTCTTCGTTGGTCACGATACGCGGCAAGCCCAGTACCTGGAAAGGCGGGTCGTCGGGATGTACGCACATATTTACGCCGTACTCCTCGCACACCGGCATGATGGCGGCAAGGAAATACCGCATGTTCTCGCGGAGCGCATCGCGGTCGATACCTTTGTACAAGGCAAGCAGATTTCTGAATATATTCACCGGATTCTTGTCGCCTTCCTTGATGTTGCCGTTTACGAATCCCTGCGTCTTTACGATAATCGCATCGACAAGGCTGTCTTTTTCGGTTTCGGTGATGGTCTTGTCCAGTTCGGCCACTTTAGCCAGCTCTTCGGCGGAGTAATCCTTTTCGGCTCCCTCACGTTGCAGAATGCGCAGGTCGAAATAAGCAAAACGCACCCGGTCGAAGTAGAGCGATGAGGTTCCGTCTGCCCAGGGGTGTTGTAAATCCGTGCGTATCCAGTCGATAACGGGCATGAAGTTATAGCATACGGTCTTTACACCGCATTTGCCCAGATTGGCAAGACTGATTTTGTAGTTCTCTATCAGTTGTTCGCGTTCCGGTCCGGCATATTTAATGGCCTCGCATACGGGCAGGCTCTCCACAACCGACCAGCGCAAGCCATAGGACTCGATATATGTCTTTAAATCGTTGATGGCCTCTTCTGTCCAGATTTCGCCGTTGGGCACATCGTGCAAGGCGGTAACTATCCCTTCCACACCGATTTGCCGAAGCATACCGAGCGTTATTTTGTCTTTCTTACCGAACCATCTCCAAGTCTTTTCCATACTTCTTTTTGTATTAATGATTTAAAATGATTATTTACTGCAAATGTAGGCACTAAAACAGTTTGTATATAAACGGATATTTGCAGGATG
Organism: Bacteroides stercoris ATCC 43183; assembly: GCF_025147325.1. Taxonomy (NCBI): domain Bacteria; kingdom Pseudomonadati; phylum Bacteroidota; class Bacteroidia; order Bacteroidales; family Bacteroidaceae; genus Bacteroides; species Bacteroides stercoris. The sequence goes on along the minus strand of NZ_CP102262.1, from coordinate 120,857 downwards.
TTTGCAGATATTTGCGTGTATTGAAAGGATAATGGGATAGTAACCTTTGCTACGAAGTAAACAGCTTTAAATCAATAGTATATAAGTACCAATATAATACCTGCGTTTGGTACGGGAAATACCAACGGTTGGTACGCCTTGTACCGCACTTTGGTACGGCTCCTACCACAGTTTGGTACAGCTCGTACCACGCTTTGGTACAGTTCATACCACGCTTCGGTACGTCTCCTGCCACCGGTTGGTATGCTCCGTACCAACCGGGGTATTCTTTCCGTTTCCCTTTGTATTTTCTTTTTTCCCGCAGACTTATTGTTATTATTCGCTATCTTTGTGTAAGGATAGGATGCGGCTCGGCAAACCGGGAGATGCCGTATCAACATCAGGCAGTGTTATGAGACAGATAATAAACGAACAGCTCCAGATATCGGAGTCCAACCCGATAAAGGCGCGCTATTACGACTACGACCGCTTCACTTACCCCTGGCATTTCCACAGCCAGTACGAAATAATCTATGTGAAGAAAAGCTGCGGCCGTTGCTTTGTGGGCGATTGCATAGAGTGTTTTTCGGAAGGAGATGTGGTATTGTTCGGTCCCAGCCTGCCTCATTATATGCGGAGTGACGATGCTTATCACGGCGATAATCCCCGGTTGCGGGTGCAAGGAACTATCATTCAGTTTGAGGAGAACTTCATGCAATACTCGTTCGACCATTATCCGCAGTTTCACCAGATACGGGTGTTGCTGAAAGAGGCCAGACGGGGTGTTGTCTTTCACACGGCCGATGCCGGTGCGGTACGCGACATGGTATCCGCTTTTCCCGAACTGAAAGGATTCGGACAGATAACCGGTTTGCTGGATTTATTGCAGGCATTGGCGGTATCCGTCCCAAGAAGGATGCTGGCAAGCCCTTGCTACTATGAGAAGTTTCCCACAGCGGGAAACAAGCGTATCGATAAAATCATCTCCTTTATCAATAGCAACTACACCCGTTCCCTCAAGCTCGACGAGATAGCCGAAATGGCGAATATGAACAGCAGCGCCTTTTGCCGTTTCTTCAAGGACGCCACGGGAAAGACTTTCCTGCAATATGTGGCGGACATGCGCATTGGTTATGCCTGCAAACTGCTGACCATTGGCGATATGGAGATTTCGCAGATAGCTGTGGAGTGCGGGTTCGACTCTATTCCGCACTTCAACCGCACCTTCAAGCAACTGACGGGACTGACACCGACGCAGTACCGGAATCAGATAATGAAATGATTTCCCCCCTTCACCCTTCGTCTCCCATAAACAGGAGTGTGCGAAAGGGTGAAGGGGGGATGTGGTAAAAGTTATTTTACGGAATCTCGACCGTTACATACCGAACGAGAACTTGTCGATGGACTGGTATACCACGCTGGCAATACTCAGCGCCACGATGCCTAGCGTACAGATGGCAAGGCCGGCACGCGTGTAGTTATCGCTACGGAAAGCGGCGATAGGCTCATCGCTCTTGTTGATATACATTGCCTTTACAATCTTCAGATAGTAGTAAAGCGACAGAATCGTATTGATTAACGCAATGAACACCAGCAGATGAAAACCACTTTCGAATGCCGCCGCAAAGATGAAGAACTTCGAGAAGAAGCCTGCGAACGGCGGAATACCTGCCAGCGAGAATAGTGCCAGCGTCATAAGGAAAGCCAGCTTAGGGTTGGTGGTGTACAATCCGTTGTAATCTTCCAGTGTAAACTTATCGGCGCGCAATGCTACAATCGTGATAACGGTAAAGACGGCGAGGTTGGCAAACAGGTAAATCAGTACGTAGTACACCAGCGACGTCATACCCAGCGACGTTCCGCTGATAACACCCAGCATGATGTAACCGGCTTGCGAGATACTGGAGAACGCCATCAACCGTTTCAAATTCTCCTGACGCAGCGCAAAGAGGTTGGCGAGCGTGATAGAGGCGATGATAACCCAGTAGAGCACTTCCTGCCATTGCGCCGCCATCGGTGCGAATACCTTATAGAGGATGGTCATCAGCACGAATGCCGCCGCACCTTTGGAGATAACGCTCAGGTAAGCGGTTACCGTACTCGGAGCACCTTCGTATACGTCGGCCGTCCACAGGTGGAAAGGCACCAGCGAAATCTTGAATCCCATGCCGGAGAAGAAGAATACGAATGCCATAATCTGCAACGGGCTTCCGTCCAGATGTGCCGGGATATCGGCAAAGTAGAGTGTGCCTACCGTACCGTATATCAGCGAAAGGCCGTAAAGCAGCAGTCCGCTGGAGAAGAGTGCGGTAAGGATGTACTTGGCGCCTGCTTCGGCAGAGTGGTGGCGGTACTTATCGAAAGCCACCAGCGCAGCCATGGGGATGCTGGCCGTTTCCAGTCCGATGAAGAACATCAGGAAGTGCCCGGCGGAAATCATGAAGTACATACCCAGCAGCGTGGAGAGTGTCAGTACATAGAACTCGCCCTGCTTGATTGCCGCATCGGGGCGGCGCATCCACTCATGCGCCATAAGGAACACGATGAGCGTACCTACGCTGAGAATGGATTTGACGATACTCTGTATCGGTTGGTTATGGTACATCCCGCCGAAAGCGTCGGCTGCCGGACCGGGAACGATGGTTATAAGCGTATGGACGATGAGCAGGGCAACGGGCAGCATGGTGTTCAACATCGGCTTGCCGTCGTGCTTGTGCGCATCCGGACTCATGAAGAGGTCGGCTATGAAGAGGATAACGATAACCGCTATCAGCGACAGCTCTTCTTTCATTAATAGAAATTGGGAGTAATCCATGTTATTTGGTGATTAGTGATTAGTGTTTAGTGAGTGGCTAATAGGTTGACTACCGGCAGCACGCTGTCTCCAATCATGTTGCTTATCCACAGCGGAGCAAGACCCAGTCCGGCTACGCAGGCAATGAGGATGATTACGGCGGTACGTTCGTCCCAGGTGGCATCGGTCAATGTCAGGTGGTGCTTGTTGGTACAGGTTCCGTAGAGGATTTTACCGACAAGGCGCAGGATGTAGACTGCGGTAATCACGATACTCGTACAAGCGATGACGGTCCATGCGCGGTGGAAGGTATCGGGATGCTGGAAAGCGCCGTTGAAGATTGTCATTTCGGCAATAAAACCGCTGAGTCCCGGCAGACCGAGGTTCGCCAGACCGGCGATGACATAGGATACGGCCAGGAAAGGCATAATCTTCATCAGTCCGCTAAGCTCGCGTACGTCGCGTGTGTGCGTCCGTCCGTATATCATACCGATAAGGGCGAAGAACAGGGCGGTCATCAATCCGTGGGAAAGCATTTGCAGCACGGCACCCGTACAGGCCGTCCGGTTCATCATCAGGATGGCGAAAAGCACCAGTCCGCAGTGCGATACGGAAGAGTAGGCATTGATGTACTTCAGGTCGGTCTGCACGCAAGCGGAGAATGCGCCGTACACCACGGAGATACCCGTCAGTACGAGGAATATCCAGCCGAGCTCCTGTGCGGCTTCGGGCATCAGGTACATAGCGATGCGGAAACAGCCGTAGCCGCCCAGCTTCATCAGTACGCCTGCATGCAGCATGCTGACGGCGGTAGGTGCGGATGCGTGACCGTCGGGGCTCCAGGTATGGAACGGGAACAGAGCGCCCAGCACGCCGAAACCGAGGAAGGTAAGCGGGAACCAGATGCGTTGTTGCTCCACGGGAATATTGTGCAGTTGGGCTATCTCCAGCAGGTTCATGGTGGTGGCGCCGCTACCGAAGTAGATACCGAGGATACCGATAAGCAGGAAAGCGGAACCGCCCATCAGCATCAGCGTCAGTTTCATGGCAGCGTATTCCTTGCGTCCCGAACCCCATACGCCAATCAGCAGGTACATCGGGATGAGCGCTACCTCGTAGAACATGAACATGGTGAACAGGTCGGTCGAGATAAAGAAACCGAACACACCCATCGACAGCAGGGTGAACCACAGGAAATATTCTTTGGTCAGCGGTTGCAGACGCCAGGAAGCGAATGTACCCGTAAACACGATAATGGCCGAGAGCAGCAGCATGGCTACCGAGATGCCGTCCACCCCTACGGAATAGTGGATGTTGAGGGCGGGATACCAGGCTACATCGGCACGGAACAGCATTTCATCCGTAGCGCCGCCGTGACGGGCTTGCAGGTAGACGACGGTCAGTCCGACGGCTGCAACGAGCAATGCCGAAGCGCCGGCTACCATCACCGCACGTATCTGTGCGATATTACGGCTGAGCCAGAGGCCCAACAGCATCAGCAAGGGGATGAGTACGAATATGGATAAGAAATTCATCTTTATAATATGGTATTAATTGTTATTGTTCTATATGGTTGATACATCACTATCAATTTCCGTTTCTCGTTTACAGCAACAGCAGCAGTATCAGTGCAAGCGTACCCAGCAGGAATACGAAGGTGTATTGCTGGATGCGTCCGCTTTGCAGGCCGCGTATCTCGTCGCTGGTGGCATTGGCGCCCCAGGCAAGGAAATCGAAGAAGCCGTCCACCACATGACGGTCCCACCAGGCAATGGGGCGGCTGATGCAGCCGAAGATGATGCGGTGGGTGATGAACTGGTAGACCTCATCGATGTAGAAGCGGTGATAGGCTGCTGTCCACAAGCCGTTGAAGCGGCGGGCAAGCGCATCGGCAACCGGCTGTTTTTCGCCTTTATACATAAAAGTGGCCACAGCTATGGAGATAACCGCAATGGCAATGCTTGTTCCTGCCACGCCCCAGTCGAGGTGGATGGTATAGGCTTCGCCGTTGGAGCTGACGAAGTGGCCGAAAGGAATAAATCCGGCAACTATCGTAACTGCGGCAAGGAACATCAGGGGAACGGTCATGGCAAGGGGCGACTCGTGAGGCGTGTGCTGATGGCTGTGGCTTTCATCGCTTGCCGACTTCAGCCCCGGCTCCGAACTGCCCCAGAAAATGCCGTAATACAGTCTGAACATATAGAATGCGGTCATGGCGGCAATCACCGTCATAATCCAACCCATAACGGGGCTGAACCGGAAGCAGGCCGTCAGTATCTCGTCCTTGGAGAAGAACCCGGAGAACGGGGGAATGCCGGCAATGGCAAGGCAGGCTATCAGGAAGGTGATGTGCGTAACCGGCATGTATTTGCGCAGGCCGCCCATGGCGGACATCTCGTTGCTGTGCACCGCATGGATGATGCTTCCTGCACCGAGGAACAGCAACGCCTTGAACATGGCGTGCGTAAACAAGTGGAACATGCCTGCCATATAACCCAGTCCGCCTTCGTGCGGGTCTGTGGATGTACATACGCCGAGCGCTACCATCATAAAGCCTATCTGCGAGATGGTGGAGAAGGCAAGTACACGCTTGATGTCACTCTGCACACAAGCCACGCTGGCGGCATAGAATGCGGTGAATGCGCCTACATAGGCCACGAGGTGCAGCACGTGGGGCGCATAGTCGATGAACAGCGGGAACATGCGTGCCACCAGGTATACGCCTGCCACCACCATCGTAGCGGCATGAATCAGTGCGCTCACCGGAGTAGGACCTTCCATGGCATCGGGCAGCCAGATGTGCAGCGGGAACATGGCGCTCTTGCCGGCTCCGCCGATGAACATCAGTCCCAGCGCCAGCGGAATCATGGCAGCGCCGCCTTTCAGCAAGGCCATTTCATTGGGTTGGAAGGTGTAGGTTCCGGCATAGTAACCGTAAACCAGGATACCGATAAGGAAGCCCAGGTCGGCAAAGCGGGTCACGATAAACGCTTTCTTGCTGGCGGCGATTGCTGCGGGTTTCGTGTAGTAGAAGCCTATCAGCAGGTAGGAAGACACACCCACCAGCTCCCAGAACAGATACATCTGGAAGATATTGGTTGCCACCACCAGTCCGAGCATGGACATCGTAAACAGCGAGAGGAAAGCGTAGTAGCGTTGGAAGCCGCGTTCGCCTTTCATATAGCCGAAAGAGTAGAGGTGTACCATGAACGATACGGTACTTATGACAATCAGCATCATCACCGATATGGGGTCGAGCAGGATGCCCAGGTCAATGCTGAGTGTCGGCGTAAACGGCAGCCATGTACAGTTGTAAGGCATCAGTGTGGCAAATGTGCCGTCTGCCAGCCGCGGGGCGGTGAAATAGTGTATTGCGGTGAGGTAGGAGAGTACCGCCACTGCACCCAGCACAGCCGTGCCGATGAGTCCGGCAGTGCGGTGCGACATCCATTTGCCGCCCAGTCCCAACACAAGGAACGAGAGCAAAGGAAGGAGAAGGATTAGAATCGTATATTCCATAATTATTGAATTGAGAATTGAAAATGGAGAATTGAGAAATGCTGCTCAGTCTCTCTTTTTGTTTTTATTGAATGGCTCATTATGCAGGCGGTCTGCACAACTCTATGCAGGGTGTCTGCACAGTGCTATGCAGGACATCTGCACAGGCTTATGCAGGATGCCTGCACAGGCATCTACCATTTGAGTTCGTCCAGCTTGTTCACCTGTATGCTGCGGATATTGCGATAGATGTTAATCATGATGGCAATGGCCACGGCCGTTTCGGCTGCCGAGATGGCAATGGAGAACAGGGAGAAGAAGTAACCTTCCAGTCCGCCGGGAAACAGGAAACGGTTGAATACCGCGAAGTTGATGTCCGTAGCATTCAGTATCAACTCAATTGAAATCAGTATCGCCAACGTATTGCGGCGGGTAAAGAACCCGTAGATGCCGGCGAAGAACATGATAGCCGAGACTATCAGGTAATATTCCATGTGTATCATAAATCTTATCTTTTACGTGCTATTAACAATCCGCCTACGATACATGCCAGCAGCAGGATGCTGACGGCCTCGAAGGGCAATAGGTAACCGTATTTGTCGCCGCTCAGCATGTGGTGGCCGATGGTCTTGATGTTGACTTCGAGCGGTTCGATGTCTGTGGTGGCGATGAACTTATGTTTCAGGGTTATGAACAGTACGATGACGGCTCCTGCCACGGTAGCGCCCAGTCCGGCAAGGAACTTGCTGCGTTTCAGCTTGGCCGCCATGTCGCCTTCACCGCTGGTGAGCAGAATGGAGAAGACGTAAAGCACGACGATACCGCCCGCATAGACCATAATCTGTACCGAACCGAGGAACGTATATCCCAGCAGGAAGTAGATGCCTGCCGTGCCGAAAAGCACGAACAGCAGGTATGTGGCCGAACGTACCATGCGTCTGGTGGTTACCGTCAGTATGGAGAATACGCTGATGAAGGCCGCAAGGAAGTAAAATACTATTGTTTCAAGATTAAATTCCATGTTATTGATTACTAATTATGAATGACTGATTACTTCGCTGCTTCAGGCTGGGGAGCGGCGGGTTTCTTCTTCTCTTCTACGTGACTGCCCGGATGGTTCAGCGTCAGTACCAGTTTGCTGCGGTCGAATACGGCATGCTCGAAGTTCTGGTCGAACGTAATGGCATCGTGCGGGCAGGCATTGACGCAAAGCTGGCAGAATATGCACGAACCGAGGTCGTATTCGTACTTCGCCAATATCTTCTTTTTCTTGCCGTCTTCCGTTTCTATCGTCTGGCTCGTCACCTTGATGGTGTCGTTGGGACAAGCCGTCTGGCACAAGCCGCAGGCCACGCAATGGTGTTCGTTCTTCTCGTTGTGGGGCATTGTCAGCGTGCCGCGGAAACGTTCGGAGAGTTTCAGCGTCTTCCGGTTTTCCGGATACTGTTCGGTAGTCTTCTTCCGCCAGAAAACGGTCATGGTGGTTTTCATGCCCGTCAGCAGGGAAGTGATACCGTGTATGAGGCTGCCTATGTAAGAATTATGTTCTTTTTCTTTCATTGTTGTAATTATTATTTAGTGTTGCCCGAAAGGAAATATTGCTCCGGTGCTGTGCCGGCTTAGAAATGCAATTCAAATACTACGATTAATACCATTAGAATCAGGTTCACCATGCTGATGGGAACCAGATATTTCCATTCGAGGTTCAGAATCTGGTCGATACGCAGACGCGGGAATGTCCATTTAATCCACATCAGCAGGAACACCACGAAGAATGCCTTGCCGAAGAACCATACAAAGCCCGGAATGTAATCCATTACAGCGTTGAAGCCGTCCAGGCCCACGATGTGCAACGGCATCCAGCCGCCTAAGAATATCGTGGCTGCCACACTCGCTACGATGAACAGGTTCAGGTACTCTGCCAGGTAGAAGAAGCCGAAGCCCATACCGGAGTATTCCGTATGATAGCCTGCCGTCAGCTCGCTTTCGGCCTCGGGCAAGTCGAACGGACCGCGGTTGGTTTCCGCATTGCCGGCAATCAGGTAGATGATGAAAGCTATCAGAGCCGGGATATGTCCTTTGAAGATGAACCAGCCGTCGGCTTGTCCGGCTACGATTTCGGAGAACTGCATCGTACCCATCAGGACTACCATCGTCAGGATGCTCAGTCCGCACGAGAGTTCGTAACTGATGATTTGCGCACCGCTTCGCATGGCTCCGATAAGCGAGAACTTATTGTTGGAACTCCAGCCGGCAAGCAGGATACCTACCACGCCGATGCTCGAAGCGGCAAGCAGGAAAAACACGCCCACGTTGAAGTCCAGCACTTCCAGACCTTTGCTGACAGGCAGGCAGGCGAAGGTGAGGAACGAGGCTATGATGACCATGAACGGCGCCAGGTTGTAGAGGAATCGGTCGGAGAACTTCAGGTCGATGATTTCCTTGGTCAACATCTTGATAACGTCGCACGGCACTTGGAGCAATCCCCATTTTCCTACACGCATCGGACCGAGGCGGCATTGGAAAAAGGCGCATATCTTGCGCTCCATGTAAATCAGGATAATGGCAAGCACTGCATACATCAGGATGATGCATACGCCTATCACTACACATTCAAGAAACACCGCCAGACCTTCCGGCATGAGGGAGGTCAGCATCTGGTGAATCCAATTGGTTACTATACTAAAGTCAAACATCTGTTTATTTACGGTTTTACGATTTACGATTTGATGTATGTCTGCTGTCTGTTATTGACGTTCTTTTTGCTTTTTACCGTTATCGGTCGATATCGGGTACTACATAGTCCAATGTACCGCCGATAGCGATAAGGTCGGCAATCTTTGCACCGCGGCAAATCGTATCTACGGTAGATACCAGCGGAAGCCCCGTGCTGCGGAAGTGCAGGCGGTAGGGTGTCTTGTCGCCGTGGCTCTCAAGGAATACGCCGAACTCGCCGCGGCTGCCTTCTACGGCAGCGTAGTAAGTGCCTTCCGGTACGCGGATAATCGGTTTCATCTTCTCCTGGTATGCACCTTCGGGGATATTGTCTATCAGTTGTTCGATGATTTTCAGGCTCTCCATGATTTCGTCCATACGGATGAGGTAGCGTGCCCAGGAGTCGCCCTCGGTGCGGACAATCTCTTTGAAGTCCACCTTGTCATACACCCCGTAAGGCATGCGCTTGCGTACGTCGCACGCCCAACCGCTGGCACGGCCCGTACCGCCGGTGGCTCCGAACGCTATGGCATCTTCACGGGAGAGTACGCCTACGCCTTTCAGGCGCTGCTGCGCAATGATGTTTCCTGTAAACACGTCGTGGTATTCGTGCAGGATGCCGCGCAGGTATGGGATGAACTCTTTGACTTTCTTCTGGAAGTCGGGGGCGATGTCGGCTTGCACGCCGCCAATCGTGTTGTAGTTCATGATGAGGCGTCCGCCGCAGGTTCCTTCGAAGATGTCGAGAATCTTTTCACGGTCGCGGAAGCCGTAGAAGAAGGCGGTCAGTGCACCGAGGTCCATTGCCAGGCAGGAGTAGAAAAGCAGGTGCGAGTCGATGCGCTGCAACTCGTCCATGATGGTACGGATGTACTGCACACGTTCGCTTACCTCTATGCCCATGGCTTTTTCGATACACATACACAAGGCATGGCGGTTCTGGTGAGCGCCCAGGTAGTCCAGACGGTCGGTCAGCGCCAGTGTCTGCGGGTATGTAAGACTTTCGCACATCTTTTCGATACCCCGGTGGATATATCCGCAGTTGGCATCGATTTTTTTGATGATTTCACCTTCCAGCGATACGCGGAAACGCATTACGCCGTGGGTTGCGGGGTGTTGGGGACCGATGTTCACCACATATTCGTCGTCGCCGAAGAGTTGCGTTTCCTTGTTCTTTACCGTTCCGTCCGGGTTCAGTTCCAGTTCGGTGGTGGTATCAACCGTTTCCTCATTGTCCATGCGCAGCGGGTTCTGTGCTTCCGGGTCATCGTCTTTACGCATCGGATGCCCTACCCAGTCGTTGCGCAGGTAGAGGCGGCGCATGTCGGGGTGTCCTACGAATACCACGCCGTAGAAGTCGAACACTTCACGCTCCAGAAAGTCTGCCGCTTTCCAGATGTCGCATACAGAGGGAAGTTCGGGATGCTCGCGGTTGAGTGTGGCGGTGCGGATGGCAGTCCGCTTGCCGGTGACGGTGGATTCCAACTGATACACCACGCCAAGTCCGCGCGGAGTGTCGGGAGTGTCTTTGGCGGCATCCGGTTCGCCCCAGTCCATACCGGTGAGGCATTCCAGAAAGTCCATTTGTTCTTCCTGCCGCAGGCGCAGCATTTCGTCATGCAAGGCTGCGGGTTCTATATATCTTATTTCCATACTCATATTCATATTCATTCTTCCGGTCTTTCTTCTTTTTGGTTTACACCGCCAAAGTATTTCTCTATTTTTACTTTACGCTGCAACTGCATCATTCCGTAGTAGAATGCTTCGGGGCGGGGAGGGCATCCGGGGATATATACGTCCACCGGCAAAATCTTGTCTACTCCGTTCACAACGTGGTAGGACTTCTTGAACGGGCCGCCGCTGACAGCGCAACCGCCTACGGCTATCACATACTTAGGGTCTGCCATCTGGTCGTACAAGCGTTTCAGCACCGGAGCCATCTTGTTCGTGATTGTTCCGCACACCATAATCATATCTGCCTGGCGCGGACTGGCACGGGCTACCTCAAACCCGAAGCGCGCCATATCGTAGCGGGCTGCACCGAGGGCCATGAATTCGATACCGCAACAACTGGTTGCAAACGTAAGCGGCCACAGCGAATTGCTGCGTCCCCAATCGATGAAATCGTCCAGAACGCCGATAGCCACATTAGCGCCGCCGGCATTAAGTTCCCGAACCAATTTCTCCAACGTTTCGTTGTCTGTAAACTCCTCATAAGGGATGGATTTTATTTTGGGTTTCTTCGTTACTTCCATTCCAACGCTCCTTTCCTCCAGGCATATGCAAGGCCCAGAACCAATATAATAAGGAAAAATAAAATACTGAAAAGTCCGGCAGCTCCCAGCTCGCGTGCTATGACTGCCCACGGAAACAGGAACACCGTCTCCACTTCAAACATCAGAAACAGGATGGCAAACAAGTAGTAACCTACCCGAAACTGCATCCATGATTTACCGCGGGTGGGAATACCACATTCGTACGGCTCCATTTTCTGCACATTGTACGAACGGGGGGCTATCGCATTGGACAATGCGATGACGATACCCACGAAAGCAATTGCCGTCAGCAAGACGGCTACCAACAAAGTAAAGTTCATAAATCCGATAAGATTTTAGATATATAAAATATAGATATACTGCACTAAAACAAGGATAAAGCGATAAGGCGACAAGGTGATAATGCTTTACCTTTTTTTTAAATGATAATCTTCCTTAACCCGATTATGTAATAATGCGGACCGGGCACGGTAAGACAGTGTACATTCGGCATACGGTCATAGCTTTGCGCACGCAGCAGTTGCTGCATACGGATAATATCAGTGCGCAACAGGGAGCTTTTGTTGTTTGGAACCTGCTGGCTTTCCACATGTTCCAGGCAAGAAGCGGCGGATGATGTATGTCTGTAATAATTATGAATGACCTGTTGGGCGGTAGGCGCCTGCGTCAAAATGCAACTCTCTGCTTTGCAACCGGCCGGAGCGCACAAAAAATCCGCAGCCTCTATTGCACCGTTGTGTAATAAAACCGCGAGTATGGCTATCATACAATATTTTATGCACTGTTTCATACCTCCCTATCTGTTTCAGGGCGCAAAGATATAACAAGTATCTCTCATTTTGCTATCTCTGCATAACAAAATAAGACTATTTTTACACTTTTTATCCTAAATCAATTCCGTTTCCAGAATTCCGGGGTGAACAAAAGTAAGACGGTAAACAATTCCAGACGTCCCAATAACATGAGGAATGACAGTAACCATTTGGCGGCATCGGGCAGGGCATTCCATGAATATGCCGGACCGGTATCACCCAATCCGGGGCCCATATTGCCGATGCTGGATACAACACAGCCGATGGACTCTTCGGCACCTATCCCCATCCCCATCATTATCAGTATGCTGATGATGATAATGATAAAATATAAAAAGAAAAATGCCAACACGGTGGATACGATGGAAGGGGGGATTACTTGTTTGTTTATACGCACCGGCAACACTGCGTTGGGATGGAGGAGGTGCTTGCACTCATTGCGGGATACTTTGGCCAGAATGACCATACGGATACATTTCAGACCGCCGGAAGTGCTGCCGGCACAAGCTCCCATCACCATGACAATGGTAAGAAGTCCCCAAAGCACAGGTGTCCATAACATATAGTCGTCTGTGGCAAAGCCGGTGGAGGTGTGCAGCGATATGACCTGGAACAATGATTTGCGGAAAGCCTCTTCCGCATCCATTGAACCGGTATAATAGAGCACTACGGCTATCACACCGGTAAAGCCTGCTACCGACCAGAAATACCATTTCAGCTCGGCATTGTCAATTACCTTTTTGAATTTCCGGTTGACAAAGAACAGCAATAGCGTAAAGTTGATGCCGGAAATAAACATGAAAATGGAGATTACATATTCTATATAAGGAGAATTGTAATAGGCCACACTTGCCTGCTTGGTGGAGAAACCACCCGTGCCCGTAGTAGCAAAGGCATGGCATACGCTGTCGAACCAGTTCATGCCGCCCAGCATTAACAAGACTACAAGTATGAGAGTGAGTCCGGCATAGATGCTCCATATCCATTTGGCTGTGATGCCGATGCGCGGATGCACCTTGTCGTGCGTGGGACCGCTGGCTTCGGCGGCAAACACCTGCAGGCCGCTGACCCCGAAGATGGGTAATACGGCAATCGTAAACATGATAATTCCCAAACCGCCTATCCATTGTGTCATACCGCGCCAGAACAGCAATCCGTGAGGAAGCGATTCTATATTATCCAGCACGGTGGCTCCCGTACTTGTAAAACCGGACATGGTTTCAAAGAAAGCATTCGTGATGTCAGGGACATATCCGCTGATGTAGAAAGGCAACATACCGAAAAGAGAAAAAGCCACCCAGGCAAAGCTGACCAGGACGTAACCGTCGCGGCGGGTAAGTTGTTTCTCACCGCCTTTTCCGGCGATAGCCATGAGCAGGCCCACTCCTGCTGTGATACCTGCCGATTTCCAGAAATCGAGGAGGGCTTCGTCATTATAGTAGTACGATATTGCCGAACATGCCAGCAACATGACTGTCTCCAGCAGTAGCAGAATACCGATAATCCGTATAATTGTCTTAAAGTTAATCACGCTTGTTTGGATTTTAAGTCGTTAATTTTGAATTATGGGACGGGGCGCAGGTGCAGCCAATTCATAATTCAGAATTTATAACTCCCGATTAATTAAAGTATTTTTCGATTTTCTTAATCATCATGTTCAGGCAGAATACCACCACGTGGTCGCCGGGCTGTATTTGCGTGTTACCCATAACTACCACACCCTCGCCGTTGCGTATCAGTCCGCCGATGGTTGTCCCTTTGGGCAGGCCGAGGTCTTTCACCGGATGTTTGGTTATCTTTGAACCTGCCTTGACGGTAAATTCCGCTACATCGGCATTGGCAAAGGTGAGGCATTTTACGTTGCTTACATCGGCATCCAGCATCATCTGGTAGATATGGCTGGCGGCAATCATCTTCTTGTTGATAACCGTGCCGATGTCGAGGCTTTCAGCCATGCCTATATAGTCGATATTTTCTACTTCGGCTACGGTTTTTCTTACACCCATGCGTTTTGCCGCCAGACAGGCAAGAATGTTTGTTTCCGAGTTCCCGGTCAGTGCCACAAAGGCTTCGGTATTCTTCAATCCTTCTTCTATGAGCAGGTCCATATCCCGTCCGTCGCCGTTGATAATCATTGTCTTGTCATCCAGCAGTTCGGTCAGACGGTTACAGCGGTTCAGGTCGTTGTCCACGATTTTCACCTGCATATAGTCGGGGACATATTGTGCGGTACGTACGGCGATGCGGCTTCCACCCATAATCATGACATTGCGTACGTCGGCATAATCTTCTTTGCCTGCTATCTTGCGGATGTATGGTACGAATTTGCGGGTGGTCGTGAAATAAACAATATCATGCAGTTTCACAACATCATCGCCGCGGGGAATCAGTGTTTCGTTACCGCGCTTGATGGCCACCACATGATAAGGCAATTCCGGTCCGCCCAACTGATGCAGGGGGATGTTCAGGATTTCTGCTTTTTCGCGCATCTTGGCGCCTATCAGAATCAATGCGCCCCCGCAAAATTCCCACCATTGGCGTACCCAGCTCATACGGATGGAAGATACAATCTCTTTTGCCGCAAGCATTTCCGGGTAGATAAGCGAATCTACTCCTAACTTCTGGAAAAATTCCTTGTTTTTGGGCAGCAGATATTCGTAATTGTCAATGCGCCCTACGGTTTTTACCGCACCCAGGTTGGTTGCAAGCATACAGGCGGTAATGTTACGGCTTTCGTCGGGAGTAACGGCAATGAACAGGTCGGCCTCTCCCGCTCCCACCTCTTTCAATCCTTTTATGGAAGTGGGGGAGGCGTTAACGGTCATCAGGTCGAAGTTGGAACTGAGCGTGCTCATCCTTTCTTCGTTGTCGTCTATTAATATGATGTCTTGCTTCTCGCGCGACAATAGTTTGGCCAAATGTGTGCCTACTGCACCGGCACCTGCAATGATTATTTTCACAATGCTTTAAGAAATGAAGAATAAAGAATCAGGAATGAAGTACGGAGGCTTGCATAATGCAACCCGGTTCTTCATTCATCATTCCTCATTCTTAATTAATATATTATAGATTCCTTCTTCGTCCATTCCGCACAGCCGGTGCAGCTCCTGTACCGTACCATGTTCTATGAATGCGTCGGGTACACCGATGCGCTCGACGTGCGGGGTATAGTTGTTGTCTGCCATGAATTCCAGCACGGCGCTTCCCATACCTCCCTTCCGTGTGCCGTCCTCTATGGTGACGATGCGCTTGAAGTTACGTCCTGCTTCATGCAGCAATGCCTCGTCCAGCGGTTTGAGGAAGCGCAGGTCGTAATGGGCTATGGAGAGCCCTTTTTCCGCTTCTGCCCGTTCGATGGCGCGTGCGGCAGTATTTCCTATCGGTCCGATGGTGATGACGGCAATATCCTTTCCGTCCTTCAGTTTGCGCCCTTTGCCCACGGGGACTTCTTCGAGCGGACACTTCCAGTCCACCAGTACGCCTCGTCCGCGGGGATAACGGATAACGAACGGACCTTTGTCCGGCAGTTGTGCCGTGTACATGAGGCGGCGTAATTCATGTTCGTCCATGGGCGAGGATATGGTCAGGTTCGGGATAGGGCGGAAGTAGGCAAGGTCGTATACGCCATGATGTGTCGGGCCATCCTCTCCCACCAGTCCGGCGCGGTCCAGACAAAGGACAACGGGCAGCCTCAGGAGGGCAATGTCGTGTATCACATTGTCGTATGCCCGCTGCATGAAAGACGAGTAGATGTTGCAGAAAGGTTGCATGCCTTCCTTTGCCATGCCGCCGGAGAATGTGGCTGCATGCCCTTCGGCAATGCCTACATCGAATGCACGGTCGGGCATGGACTTCATCAATAGGTTCATGGAACATCCTGTGGGCATGGCAGGAGTAACTCCCACTATCTTCGGATTTTTCTCTGCAAGTTCTACCAGCGTCTCTCCGAACACGGTTTGGTACAGAGGGGGCAGGTTGCTGGTGTCGGTGGTGATGCGCTCTCCGGTTTCGGGGTCGAATCTGCCCGGTGCATGCCAGATGCCCGGGTCTTTTTCGGCAGGTTCGAAGCCTTTGCCTTTTACGGTGTGCAGATGGAGTATTTTAGGACCTTTCAAGTCCTTGATGTCCCGTAGGATGCGGGCAAGATTCTTCACATCGTGTCCGTTTATGGGACCGAAATAACGGATGTTCATCCCCTCGAAGATGTTCTGTTGTTGGGCTGCCATTGATTTCAGGCTGTTGGAGAAGCGGATGAGCGCTTTGCGCCGGTCCTCGTTCAGCACACCCATTTTGAACAGCATTTTGGATGCTTTGAAGCGTAGCTGGTTGTAGCGGTTGGAAGTTGTCAGGTTGAAGAGATATTGCTTCATGCCACCCACGCTGCGGTCTATCGCCATGTCGTTGTCGTTGAGGATAATCAACAGGTTGTTGTTGGTGGATGAGGCGTTGTTCAACCCTTCGAAAGCCAGTCCTCCGCTCATGCTGCCGTCGCCAATGACGGCCACTACGTGGCGGTCTTTTTCTCCTTTCTTGGCTGCTGCGACAGCCATACCCAAAGCCGCCGAAATAGAATTGGAGGCATGTCCGCAGGCAAAGGTGTCATAATCGCTTTCTACGGGAGTGGGAAAAGGACGTATGCCTTTGAATTTGCGGTTGGTGCAGAAAGCCTCGCGACGTCCGGTGAGCATTTTGTGCCCGTAAGCCTGATGCCCCACATCCCATACAATGCGGTCGTATGGAGTGTTGTAGACGTAATGCAGCGCAACGGTCAGTTCCACCGTACCCAAACTCGCAGCAAAGTGTCCCGGATTGCAAGAAAGTTCCTGAATGATGTCTTGTCTTAATTCCTTACATATCTCCGGAAGTTGTTCCACGCTCAATTTGCGCAAATCCTCCGGATAAGAAATGGAATTTAGCAAGTTATATGTTGTTGACTCTGTTTTCATCACTGTACTGAAGATTACAAAATGCAAAAATAGCAAAAGAAAACGGATGGCTGTATCATTTTGTCTGTTTTTTGTTTTGCCGCTTGTCTTTTGCGGGAATTTGTCCGGACGTTTTCGCCTCTTTTAACAGAAATGCTTTCCCTTTGCGAAGCGAGTTTACCGGATTGGCGTACGGGATATGTCCGACACCCGGGTCTTGGTATGTCCGACACCCGGGTCTTGGCATGTCTGACATCCGGGTCTTGGTATGTCTGACACCCGGGTGTCAGACACGGTGTTCTTGCATACGCGGATATGTATAGTTGCCTGAAGAAGCAACGGAGCATGTCCTTTGCGGTTTTTAGAAGGTGCTTTTCCGGTTTTTGCAGTATTTCTTTGTATCTTTGCAGCCCCATTGAATTAAGTTACGTATGAACTTCATTACTCCTGTCGAACTTCCCGCCCATCTGCCTTGCTTGCGGCATACGGACCACTTGCTGCTGCTGGGCTCCTGCTTTGCAGCCAATATGGGCGCAAGGTTTACCGAAGCGAAATTTTCCTGCGATGTCAATCCTTACGGCGTACTTTATAACCCTCTGTCCATATCCGCCGCTTTGCGTGAAATCGTATTTGGGAAAGTGTATGGTAAGGAAGACCTGTTTTTCTTTCGCGATTGCTGGCATAGTCCCATGCATCACGGGGATTTCTCGTCACCGTTGGCAGACGAAACGTTGAAGAGAATCAACGGACGGATTGCCGGTGCGCACGAACAGATTTTCCGTTCGGCGTGTTTGCTACTGACTTTCGGCACGTCCTGGGTGTACGAACAAAAAAATACGGGGCGTATCGTGGGCAACTGCCATAAGCTGTCCGAGAAGGAGTTTACCCGCAGGCGGCTGACAGTAGATGAAATTGTGTCGGACTATGTTTCGCTGCTATCGGGGCTGCTGGCGCGCAACTCCGGATTGAAAGTGATATTTACCGTCAGCCCTATCCGCCATGTACGCGAAGGCATGCATGCCAATCAGCTCAGTAAGTCCGTCTTGCTGCTGGCTGTAGACAGACTGCAAGCTGCTTTTCCGGAGAATGTATTCTATTTTCCCGCCTATGAATTGGTTTTGGATGAATTGCGGGATTACCGCTTCTACGCTGAAGATATGGTGCATCCTTCCGAAGTGGCGGCGCAGTATGTGTGGGAACGCTTCTCGTCCGCCTGTTTTTCGCCGGAGACGTTACAGATCATAGAAGAAAGTGAAAATATACGTAGGGCATTGGCACACAAGCCCTTTCATCCCGGCTCTGAGGAGTATAAGCGTTTTTTAGGACAAATTGTGTTAAAAATAGACCGACTTAACGGAAAATACCCGTACTTAGACTTCCAAAAGGAAAGAGAATTATGTCATACACGATTGAAGATATAGCTCGCATCATCGGTGCGCGGCGGATAGGGGATAGGCCTGCCGCTATCGACTGGTTGCTTACAGACAGCCGTTCCCTGAGTTTTCCCGAAGAAACATTGTTTTTTGCCTTGCCTACAAAGCGGAATGACGGTACCCGTTATATCCGTGATTTGTATGCGCGCGGCGTACGTAATTTTGTGGTCAGCGAAGAGAGGCTGAATGAGGTTGGAATCGGAGAACCAAAAGTTGAAGACGCCGTACGGCAGGAAACTGTGGATACTGCTGCGATGCAGCCGGCTTTCAACTTACTGGTCGTTCCCAACCCGTTGAAAGCCTTGCAGAAACTGGCAGAGCAACATCGGGACCGGTTTCAGATTCCTGTTATCGGCATTACAGGCAGCAACGGAAAAACCATTGTGAAAGAGTGGCTGCATCAGTTGCTGAGTCCCGAACGGATGATAACACGCTCTCCCCGCAGCTACAATTCCCAGATAGGCGTACCTTTGTCCGTGTGGCAGATGAGTGAACAAACGGAGCTTGCCATATTGGAGGCCGGTATCTCGGAACCGGGAGAAATGCGTGCCTTACAGAATATTATCAAACCTACAATCGGTATCCTGACAAATATAGGAGGCGCACATCAGGAGAATTTCTTCTCTTTGCAGGAGAAATGTATGGAGAAGCTGGCTCTCTTTAAGAACTGCGATGTGGTGATTTATAATGGTGACGACGAGTTTATCAACAATTGTGTGGGTAAATCCATGCTTGCCGCCCGTGAAATAGCATGGAGCAGGAAAGATATGGAGCGTCCGTTATATATAAGTAAAGTGGAGAAACAGGAAGATTCCACAGTTATTTCCTATCGTTATTTGGATATGGACAATACGTTTACATTGCCTTTTATAGATGATGCTTCTATTGAAAATTCGCTGAACTGCCTGGCGGCCTGCCTGTATCTGATGCTTCCTGCCGAACAGATAACGGAACGCATGGCAAAGCTGGAACCGGTAGCAATGCGTTTGGAAGTAAAGGAAGGCAAAAACGGATGCCTGCTGATAAATGACAGTTATAACTCTGATCTCGGTTCGTTGGATATAGCGCTTGATTTTCTGTACCGTCGCTCGCAGAGTAAGGGTCTGAAGCGGACGCTTATCCTTTCGGATATATTGGAGACGGGACAGAATACGCCGACTCTCTACCGTCAGGTGGCACAGTTGGTAAACAGCCGGGGAATAGAGCGCATAATCGGTGTGGGAAATGAAATATCTTCATGTGCCGCACGGTTTAGCATCGAGAAGGCTTTTTATCCGGATACGGCTACGCTGATTGAAGCCATTGGCCGGGGAGAACTCCGACTGGAGAATGAAATAATTCTGATTAAAGGGGCGCGTAAGTTCGGTTTCGATGCGTTGACGGAAGCCTTGGAGAAGAAAGTGCACGAAACGATATTGGAGGTAAATCTCGGTGCAATGATCGCTAATCTGAATCATTATCGCGGCAAGCTAAAACCTGAAACCAAAATGGTGTGTATGGTGAAGGCTTCCGCCTATGGCGCAGGTTCGTATGAAATAGCCAGAACTTTGCAGGAACATCATGTGGATTATCTGGCTGTTGCTGTTGCCGATGAAGGGTCGGATTTACGTAAAGCGGGCATTACGGCAAGCATTATCATTATGAATCCAGAGATGACGGCATTCAAGACGATGTTCGACTATAAACTGGAACCGGAAGTTTACAGTTTCCATTTGTTGGATGCGCTGATTAAAGAAGCTGAGAAAGAAGGTATCACCAATTTCCCCATTCATGTGAAACTGGATACCGGCATGCACCGGTTGGGGTTTGCTCCGGAAGACATGCCCCGGCTCATAGAACGTCTGAAAGGACAGAATGCGGTTATTCCCCGTTCGGTATTCTCTCATTTTGTAGGAAGCGACGCTCAGCAGTTCGATGCTTTTACGCGTAAACAGATAGAAACTTTTGAAAAGGCTTCCATGCTGCTGCAGGAGGCGTTTCCGTATAAGATACTTCGTCATATCTGTAATTCGGCCGGTATAGAGCGCTTTCCGGGAGCACAGTTTGATATGGTGCGGTTGGGAATCGGATTGTATGGCATCAGTCCGATAGATAATTCTATAATGCATAACGTCAGTACGTTAAAGACTACCATCCTGCAGATTCGTGATGTGCCCGAAGAAGATACGGTGGGATATAGCCGCAAGGGACATTTGACGCGTCCTTCACGTATTGCTGCCATTCCTATCGGCTATGCCGACGGGTTGAACCGTCACTTGGGCAATGGACACGCCTATTGCCTGGTGAACGGACAGCGTGCTCCTTATGTGGGTAATATCTGTATGGATGTTTGTATGATTGATGTTACTGACATTGATTGCAAAGAAGGCGACAGCGTTGAGATTTTCGGAGATCATCTTCCTATAACCGTCCTCTCCGATGTGCTCGGGACAATTCCCTACGAAGTGCTTACAAATGTTTCGACACGTGTGAAGAGGGTGTATTATCAGGATTGAGAAGATGACAAGGCGTAAAGTATGGATTATACTTCATATTTTATACTTTATACTTTGTATTTCGTGCTTCGTACTTCATAAATCTTCTTATCTTTGCAATCAAATTTAATCCGATATGATTATGACAAACTTACTTTTATTAGGTTTCTTGCCCAGCGGTTCCGAATGGATTATCATCGCATTGGTTATCTTGCTGCTGTTTGGCGGTAAGAAAATTCCTGAACTGATGCGCGGTTTGGGAAAAGGCGTAAAGAGTTTCAAAGAAGGGGTAAACGAGGCTAAAGACGAAATCAATAAAGCAAAGGAAGAGGTGGACAAACCTGTAGATAATAAGTAATAAGGTGATGAAGCGGTTGTTGTCGTCCCGTTACCTTGTTGTTTTACCGCCTTGTCACTCTATCGCTGTTTATGTTTATGGCAGATAAAGAGTTAACCTTCTGGGATCATTTGGACGAACTGCGCCGGGTGCTGTTCCGCATTCTTGGTGTATGGTTTGTGTTGGCTGTGGGTTATTTCATTGCGATGCCTTATCTGTTTGATAATGTAGTGCTGGCTCCTTGCCATAATGATTTCATCTTTTATGATTTGCTGCGTTATATCGGTGAAGTATTTGACTTGCATGACGAATTCTTTACGCAGGAGTTCCAGATAAAATTGATAAATATTAATCTGGCCGCACCGTTTTTCATCCATATATCTACAGCATTTTGGATGTCGGTGGTGACGGCTGCGCCATATGTATTCTTCGAGATATGGCGGTTTGTCAGTCCCGCACTCTATCCCAACGAGCGCAAAGGGGTACGGAAAGCACTCGGTCTGGGTACGGTGATGTTTTTTGTAGGAGTGTTGCTGGGTTACTTTATGGTATATCCGCTGACCTTACGTTTTCTATCCACTTACCAGCTTAGCGCAACGATAGAGAACCAGATTTCTCTCAATTCGTACATCGACAATTTTATGATGCTGGTACTCTGCATGGGACTTGCTTTTGAACTTCCGTTGGTAACGTGGTTGCTTTCGTTGCTGGGGTTGGTGCATAAGACATTCCTGCGGAAGTATCGTCGCCATGCAGTGGTTATCATTGTTATTGTTGCCGCTGTCATAACTCCCACTGGCGACCCGTTTACACTGACCGTCGTTGCCGTTCCGCTCTATCTTCTTTATGAAATGAGTATCCTGATGATTAAGGACAAGAAAGCGGATGAAACCGAGGAGATTATAGAGACCGGAGAGAGATGAATGCTGAAATAGAGGAATATTTTTATTTACTGCGGGAAGTCTGTCGTGCAGATGACTCTTCTTTGGGAACCGCTTACCGTCAATTGCGGGAACTGCTTGAGCATTTATGCCGTACGCAAATGACGGATAGCAGTCTGCAAATGACCGACCTTGCCGCCCGTATCAATTTTGTATCTTCCAAGCTGGGGCTGACCGTTGCAGAGCAAAATCGCCTGCATACTTTCCGGCTTGCCTCTAATGCCGTCCTTAATCGCCAGGCAGAGCCTTCACGCGAAAAACTGCTGCGTGATGCCAAGACAGTATCTTTCTTTGTGAAACGTATAACCGGTGAAGATATTCCGGCAGACCTGTATCGTCTCTTTCCGCAGGCTGATGCCACGTACATTCCAGCTCCCCTGGCAAAGGAGCGTGTACGGCGTATGCGCGTCAATTTTCAGTATGCCGATACGGATTATCTGTATGTACTGCCTGTGGATAGCGTGGCGGACGAACCGTTGCGGGTACGTTATAATGTGCCTCAAATCAATGATGAATTTGCTGAGACTTGTGGTTTGTTGTGGCGGCATGCCCAGATTAATCTGCTGGATGTGGCAGTAGATGAGGCAGGTGTGCTTACACCCTCTTTCATTATTTTAGAACCGGATTATCTGCTTGATATCAGCTCATTGGCAGAATGTTTCAGGGAATATGGCCATCACCCGGCAAACTATATGCTGGCAAGGTTGCAGATGCCCGACAATACCCGCCCTCTTTTGTTGGGTAATATAGCCAACCTCTTTTTGGACGAATGGATTCATGCGGAAAGTGAACCTGACTATCTGGAATGTATGAAGAAAGCGTTCCGCTCATATCCCATTGAACTGGCTGCCTGCGCAGATTTGCGCGACCGGGAGAAAGAACGTGAATTCTTTGCCGACTGTAAACGGCATTTTGATAATATCCGGCAAACTGTTACAGATACTTTCCGGGCTTCGGGGTATGAACTGGACAAAACGGATGCCGTGCTGGAACCGTCTTATATATGTGAGGCGTTAGGTTTGCAGGGACGCTTGGATTATATGCAGCGTGATATGTCGTCTTTCATCGAAATGAAATCGGGTAAGGCGGATGAATATGCTATCCGGGGTAAGGTAGAACCTAAAGAGAACAATAGGGTACAGATGCTGCTGTATCAGGCGGTATTGGAGTATGCCATGGGGAAAGAACATCATCGGGTGAAGCCGTATTTGCTCTATACACGCTATCCGTTGCTCTATCCGGCACGTCCTTCGTGGGCAATGCTGCGCCGGGTAATGGATGTCCGGAACCGTATTGTAGCGAATGAATACGGCATCCAGTTGCGCAATAGTCTGCAATATACGGCAGAGCGTCTGCGCGATATTGCTCCGGGAACTCTGAATGAGCGGCAACTGGATAATACCTTGTGGAAACGTTATCTGTATCCTTCCATCGATGCGGTGACACAGAAGATTCATGCGTTGTCTCCATTGGAACAGTCGTATTTCTATGCGTTGTACAATTTTATAACAAAAGAACTCTATACTTCAAAATCCGGTGATGTGGAGTATGAAGGACGCACCGGCGCATCTGCTTTATGGCTTGCTACTTTAGAGGAGAAAAGCGAGAACGGAGAGATTTTATATGATTTGGCGATACGGCAAAATTGTGCGGCGGATATTCATAAACCTTATTTACTGCTGAAGCGTACACATACGGATATTGATACTTTGCCCAATTTCCGGCAAGGAGATGCCATTGTTCTGTATGAGCGGAATGTCAGTGAAGATAACGTTACCAATAAAATGGTGTTTAAGGGGAATATCGAGGAAATTTCCGATTGCAATATCCGTATCAGACTCCGTGCGGCACAACAGAACGTCAGGGTCTTGCCAATGGAAAGCCGCTATGCAATAGAACATGATTATATGGATACCTCTTTTCGCTGCATGTATTGGGGATTGTCGGCCTTTTTGTCTGCAACGAAAGACCGTCGGGATTTGTTGCTGAATCAACGTAAACCGGAATTTGATACTGCCCTTAACGGAGCTATATCGGCTGCTGCCGATGATTTTGTACGCATTACTTTGAAGGCGCAAGCTGCTAAAGACTATTTCTTGCTGGTAGGTCCGCCGGGAACCGGTAAGACCTCTCGCGCTCTGCGCAGCATGGTAGAGGCTTTTTATAGGGAAGGGAAAGAAATACTTTTGCTTTCATATACTAACCGGGCAGTGGACGAGATATGTAAGATGTTGACAGCCATTACACCGGAGGTCGACTTCATACGTATCGGCAGTGAACTTTCCTGTGACGGCGTGTATCGTCCGCATTTGATAGAAAACGTGTTGGAGTCTTGCTCTACACGCCGGGAGGTGCAGGAGCGTATGGCGCGTTGCCGAATTTTTGTGGGAACGGTTGCTACACTGTCTGCCAAGACCGAATTGTTCCGTTTGAAGACTTTTGATGTGGCCTTGATAGATGAGGCTACTCAGATATTGGAGCCGCAACTGTTGGGATTGCTTTGCATGCGCGGCGTTACCGGCGGGAATGCTATAGGGAAGTTTGTCCTGATAGGTGACCATAAACAATTGCCGGCTGTTGTACTCCAGTCATCGGAGCAATCGGAAATTCAGGATGAAGGTTTGCGGGGCATCGGTTTGCATAACTTGAAAGATTCTCTTTTTGAACGTCTTTATCGGAATGCCATTAGGCAACAGGCGGTTGGCGGTCGGCAAACCTCTGCTTTCAACTCCCGGTTTTCAGCTTTCAATTCTCTTGATATGCTTTGTCGCCAGGGACGTATGAATGTGGAAGTTGCAGCTTTTCCGAACCGTGCTTTCTATGGCGGGTTGTTACAGCCGGTAGGATTGGAACATCAAACAGGGGTTCTTAAACTGTCTCCTCAGCTTTCTGCTGATGAATTTGCCGCTTTGCTGACCCGGCGGGTAGCTTTTCTTCCGTCCGTTCCCGAACCGCCTATGCAGTCGGCAAAGATGAACCGTTCGGAAGCAAAAATCGTAGCCGGACTGGCTGCTGCTGTCTATCGGCAGTATACATTTGCCGAGGGATGCTTCAGCGCAGCTTCTACTTTGGGAGTAATAACCCCTTATCGTAGTCAGATAGCTTTGATAAAGAAAGAAATAGAAGCTTTGGGAATTCCAGCCTTGAATGAAATCCTGGTAGATACGGTGGAGCGTTTTCAGGGAAGCGAACGTGATGTCATCATTTACTCTTTCTGTGTGAACAGGTTGTCTCAGCTGAGATTTCTTGCCAATCTGACAGAGGAGAACGGAATACGGATAGACCGTAAGCTGAATGTGGCTTTAACCAGAGCGCGCAAGCAGATGTTTATAATCGGAGTCCGACAATTGTTGGAGCAGAATCCAATCTATGCGCAACTGTTGAAAAGTTGTGATTCATAAGGTACGAAACGTTTCCTATTGCCGTAGATTGCAGCTATTTCTTCATTTAATAAATCTTAAATATTTTCTTTCTCTTTATATGCTTTATTAATAACATCGTGTGTTATAAAGCCTTATCTTTGCAGCACGTTTTTTTCATAGAGATTTAGATTTAAGGTTAGAAGAATTGTGGAAGTCGTGAGACTTCCCTTTTTTTTATCCCTTAATTCTTGTTCTCTCAGAATTTACCGACAAATCTTATATTGCCAAGAGGATATAAAAAAAAGCTCTTTCATGCGAAAGAGCTTTTTTTTATATCTATATATTCTGTCTGTATCAGTTCAGTACGATGGGTTTGTATTTCGGTACCAGAAGCTTCATGATGCACCAGCCGATAAGGTAAGCAACGGCACAGATGCAGAATATGATGAAGTATCCGGCTGCCTTGCCTTCGAATCCCATGAACATCATCTGGGTTTCATCAGCGTAAGTAAACAGTGTGCCCGAGCCTTTGTTGATGAGGAACGAGCCGATACCGCCCGCCATACCTCCCAATCCGGTAATGGTAGCTACTGCACTTTTGGGGAACATATCGCCCACTACGGAGTAGATGTTGGCAGACCAGGATTGGTGAGCTGCTCCGGCAATACCTATAATGATAATCGGATACCAATAGGAGTATTCTCCTAACGGTTGTGCAAATAGTGCGAGTAACGGGAACAAAGCAAAGATGAACATGGCTCGCATGCGGGCTGCATACGGATTCATACCGGTTTTGTTTATGATGATGGTAGGCAGTTTTCCACCATAGATAGACAGCATGGTAATGGCATAAAGTACGAATATCAGCAACTGTGCCGTTCCGCTGTCCGAAGAGAATCCGTAGACATCGGAGATGTAGGCCGGAGTCCAAAACAGGAAGAACCACCATACACCGTCGGTCATGAATTTACCGATGGCAAAAGCCCATGCCTGAGGGTATTGGAGACATTCCATAAACGACATCTTTCTTTCAGGCTTTTCAGAGACAGCCTTGTCTTCTTCTCTGAGTTTATCTTGTTCGATATAAGCAATTTCTGCTGCATTGACGCGCGGGTTTTCATGAGGTTTCTTATACATGAACATCCACATGCCCATCCAGACGAAGCCTAATCCACCGATGACGATGAACGCCATTTCCCAGCCGTTGCCTACACCGATGCTTTGGAAGTACCGTGCTAAAGAGGGGATGGTGACAGGAGCTATTAAAGCACCTACTGTGGCGCCGGCATTGAAAATGGAAGTTGAGAATGCACGGTCTTTTTTCGGAAAATACTCGGCGGTGACTTTAATTGCTGCGGGGAAGTTTCCGGCTTCACCGACGCTCAATATCACACGGGCAGCGATGAAAAAGTAAACACTGGTAATGGCAATGGTCGATGCTACGGCACCTGTTGCGGAAATCATGGCAGCGGCATCATGAATGCCCACTACATGTTCGGTTGCCCATCCGCAAACAGCATGCAGGCAAGCTCCTAATGACCATACGAAGATAGCCCAGAGATAACCTTTTTTGGTTCCTAACCAATCGATGAAGCGTCCGGCAAATAAGTTTGCAATGGCATATACTATGGAAAATACGGCTGTGATATCTCCATAATCGGCATCTGTCCAATGGAATTCCGGGGCGATAAAATCTTTCCAGGTAAGTGATAATACTTGTCGGTCGAGATAATTAACTGTTGTCGCGAAGAATAACATGGCGCAAATTGTCCAGCGATAGTTAGACATTTTGCCCAATGTGTTCTGATTTGTACTCATGATAATAGATTTAATTTATAATGTCGCAAAAATACGCGTTCTTGTGTTATGTGTATGTGTAATATTTGGTAGAAATCATGGAGAAAATGACAAAAATAGGCATAGTTGAGAACAACCATGCCTATTTTCTTGTCTACGGATATTATTTCATATCTGTGTATTTGATTTCATCTTTGTCGCTGTACTTCAGGTTCTCACCTCCCATACCCCAGATGAAAGTATAGTTGCTGGTGCCTGCAGCTGCGTGGATGCTCCATTCGGGAGAAGTGATGGCCTGCTCGTTGTGTAACCAAATCAGGCGTTCTTCTTGAGGCTCACCCATTAAGTGGCAAATTGCATTTCCCGGAGCCAGGTTGAAGTAGTAATAGGCTTCCATACGACGTGTGTGAGTATGGGCAGGCATGGTATTCCATACAGAACCCGGAGCAAGCTCGGTAAGTCCCATCTGTAATTGGTTTGTACCGCCGTTTTTCACTCTTTCCAAAACATCTTTTACAATCAGCTGGTTTACGATACGGTCGTTGCTGTCTTCCATTTTTCCGTAATGGTCGGAAATGCCCAAAGCATATTTTTTAGGATTGGCCTTTTGAAGTTTGGCATCGGTTGTAATCAACTGAGTAACGTAAGGTTTGTAAGCCGGAGCCGAGTTGATATAGAATTTGGCAGGGTTGGCAGCATCGTTGCTCTTGAAAGTTACTTCTTTATTGCCACAACCTACATAAAGAGCTTCTTTATACTTCATGGGGTATTCTTTACCGTCTACGGTAACTACTCCATCGCCACCGGTGTTGATAACACCCAACTCGCGACGTTCGAGGAAGTAAGTGATTTCAGGACCCAACTCACGGAAAGTCTCCAGTTTCAATACTTTGTTTACAGGCATTGCACCTCCGTAAATCAAACGGTCATAGAGGGTGTAAGTAACATTGATTTCGTCCGGAGCCATTACTTTGCTCATCATAAAAGAGCTACGGAGACGTTGTGTGTCATAATGCTTTACGTCCAATGGATGGCAGGCTGTCTGCACAGTGTAATTTACTTGGGCGGAAGCCGTAACTGCGGCTGCACCCAACATCAGGGCAATTGCTAATTTTTTCATGTCTGATATAAACTTTAAATATTAATATGCTTAATGATTACTTTTTTATTTAGCACTCTCTTTAGCTTCTTTTTCACTGCGGACAATGATGCGACGGTTGATGAACATCATGGTTATTGCTACCAGTACCAGCAGTGCAGCACCTACATACGAGAGTTTTACACCTCTATATATAGTCCAGCCGAAGAAAGAAGCGGCAAAGTCGATGGAACCGCCATCAAATCCTTCAGGAATGT
Source organism: Bacteroides stercoris ATCC 43183 (assembly GCF_025147325.1). Taxonomy (NCBI): domain Bacteria; kingdom Pseudomonadati; phylum Bacteroidota; class Bacteroidia; order Bacteroidales; family Bacteroidaceae; genus Bacteroides; species Bacteroides stercoris. The sequence goes on along the minus strand of NZ_CP102262.1, from coordinate 92,158 downwards.
GTGCCGTAGGATCGTGTGTTTCGGCATATACCTGATTGGCTGCCAGCGTGAAGTCCGGTGCCATATCGGTTACGAAATACAAACCTAAAATAAGAGTGATAAGACCGATAATAAGTGTCTTCAATACATTTCCTTTAGTAAAGGGCAATATCATCGGAAACAGATAGAACATACCTGCAAGTGAGGCCAATGGCAGGAACTGATTACCCGGCAGGAATACGGCAAGTGCCAGGATAACGGGAATCAGGATAACCGATGCCACCAATGTAGCGGGGTGGCCGATAACCAGTGCCGGGCTCATACCGATATGTACTTTCTTACCGTTGAATTTAGCTTTTACCAGTTCCGAAGTCTTTTCGGAGATAGGCTTCAATCCTTCGATAAACAGAGAAGTGATGCGGGGGATGAGTTCCATTACGGCTCCCATTGTGATACCCAGGAAGAGAACTTTCTTGATGTCGAGTTGGGCTGCCCAGCCTATCAGCATACCTACGATAACTCCCAATACCAGCGGTTCACCTATTACACCGAACTTTTTCTTCATGCCTTCTGCATCGATTTCCAGCTTGGAGAAACCGGGAATTTTATCTAATGCCTTATTGATAAGTATGGCAAACGGTGTGAAACTCTGGCAGAAAGGCTGGGGAATAGAGATACCGTCCAAATCATAGAACTTTTGGAATTTTTCTGCGGTAAGGTCTGCGCAGACCAATGTAATAATGTAGCAGATGATAGCGGCGAAATAGCCCCATGCCAGATTCTGGCCGGTAACAAAATAAGCCACAGCACCGATGAAGGCGAAGTGCCAATAGTTCCACAAGTCTATGTTTACAGTACGTGTGGTCTTGGTGATAAGCATCAGGAAATTGACGCCTAAGCAGATAGGAATGATAAGCGCACCAACAGCGGTATTATAAGCTACGGCAGCGGCGGCGGGCCATCCCATATCGAATACGTTCAGTTGCAGGTGATACAAATCGGATATGGCTTTCAGAGGAGAATTAAAATTTGTTGTCAGCAGGGCGGTAACTACGCCTAAGCCCACAAAACCGACTCCGACAAAGAGACCTGATTTCAGAGCCTTGCCAAATTTCATACCGATGCACATGCCTATGATTGTAAAAATAATAGGCATCATTACAGACGCTCCCAAAGCGATGATGTAACCGAAAACTTGTTCCATTCTTTATGTGATTTAATTGATAAATGATTATGTTTTACAATAGTACGAATTGAAAATCGGGGTCAAAAATAAGACCTTTTCCTAATTAATCAAACTGTAAAGGCATAATAAATAGTAAATAAGGATGATTTTGGACAAATTTGTCGTTATCGTGCACAAATTTGTTCGTTTTCGTACACGAAAATCAAAAAATGCACCCTCTGCGCCAAAAAGTGCACAGGTGTTTGGAAAGAAACATCTACTTTTGTTTCGTGAAAAATTATAAGGTCTAATACCCAAAAAGAACAACTACATGAAAAAGAACTTTATTTGTAATTTTATTCTATCCGGTTTATTGTTGTTTTCTCCTTTAAGCATGTTTGCACAGCGTGTGGATTCAAACTTGCCGTGGTCGGTACGTATGGTGGAGTCCGAAATGATTCGTTGTCCGGAATCCTGGCAGTTGGACTTTCAGCCTAAATTGAAATGGGATTACTGTCACGGGTTGGAATTGCAATCCATGCTGGATGTGTATGATCGCTACGGTAATCGGAAAATCTATGATTATGCTTTGGCTTATGCCGATACAATGGTAAATGCAGATGGTACTATCAAAATGTACAAACGTGAGGAGTATAGCCTTGACCGTATAAACTCCGGTAAATTTATATTCCGCATCTATGAACAGACGAAAGATGAGAAATATAAGAAAGCGCTTGCATTGATGAGAAGTCAGCTCGATGAGCATCCCCGGAATGCCGACGGCGGCTTTTGGCATAAGAAGATTTATCCGAATCAGGTATGGCTGGATGGTATTTATATGGGAGCGCCTTTCTATGCGGAATATGCTTTCCGTAACAATCAGGTAGACGATTATGCGGATGTTATCAATCAATTCCTGATGGCGGCCCGTCATACTTACGACCCGAAAAATGATGTGTACCGTCATGCTTGTGACGTAAGCCGTAAAGAACGTTGGGCCGATCCTGTTACCGGACAATCAAAGCATAGCTGGGGACGCGCTATGGGCTGGTATGCCATGGCCTTTGTAGATGCTTTGGATTTCATTCCGAAACATGAAGCGGGCCGTGATTCCATGTTGGTTATCTTCAATAAAATAGCTTCTCAGATAAAGCGTTTGCAAGATTCCAAGACCGGTTTGTGGTATCAGGTACTGGACAAGAGTGGAGCGCCGGGTAATTATCTGGAATCTTCCTGTTCTACTATGTTTGTATATTCTCTGTTCAAGGGTGTGCGTAAAGGGTACATTGACAAATCCTATCTGGAAGTAGCAGTTAAAGGATATAAGGGCATCCTTGGCAACTTTATAGAAGTGGATAAGAATGGTGTGGTAAGCATCACAAAGGCTTGTGCCGTAGCAGGACTTGGCGGAAAGGTCTATCGTTCGGGAGACTATGATTATTATATCAATGAAACTATCCGCAACAATGACCCCAAAGCTGTAGGTCCGTTTATTCTTGCATCATTGGAGTGGGAACGTCTTCAGGACGTGAAAGTGATTGTTAACCGGAAATGATAGCGAAAGTAACTATGAAAGCACTGTGTAGTTTTATAATAGCCCTGCTTTGCGGGGTCGGTTCGTTATCCGCGGCGCAGCAGTGGAAAGATACGATTGTTGTAGCCCGTGACGGCACGGGAGATTACCGTACGCTGACCGAAGCAATGGAGGGTATCCGTGCCTTTATGGATTATAAGGTGACGGTTTTGGTTAAAAAGGGTGTATATAAGGAAAAGGTTGTTCTTCCTTCTTGGTTGGAAAACGTCGATTTCATCGGTGAAAATGTAGAAAATACGATTATCACCTACGATGATCATGCCAATATAAATAAGATGGGAACTTTCCGTACCTATACTTTGAAAGTGGAAGGAAGTTCCATCACTTTTAAGAACTTGACGATAGAGAATAATGCTGCACGGCTGGGGCAGGCAGTTGCGCTTCATACGGAAGGTGATCGCTTGGTCTTTATCAATTGTCGCTTTTTGGGCAATCAGGATACTATTTACACCGGTGCAAAAGGTACTCGTCTCTGCTTCCTGAATTGTTATATTGAAGGTACTACCGATTTTATTTTCGGTCCTTCTACGGCATTGTTCCATAATTGCACGATTCATAGTAAAGCCAATTCGTACATCACGGCAGCCTCCACTCCGAAAGACATTGAAGTGGGATATGTTTTTAAGAACTGTAAGCTGACTGCCGCACCGGACGTTGATAAGGTTTATTTGGGGCGTCCGTGGCGTCCCTATGCAGCTACAGTGTTCATTAACTGCGAGATGGGTAAACATATCTGTCCGGCAGGATGGGATAATTGGCGTAATCCGAAGAATGAAAAAACAGCCCGTTATGCTGAATATGGTAATACGGGAGAGGGGGCTGATAATACAAATCGGGTAAAATGGGTAAAGCAACTGACCCGGAAGGATGTTGCAAAATATGAGGAACCGGATTATCTTTTCAAGATATGCAGTGAATGGAAACCGTAAGTTTATCTTACGGTTTCAGAAAATCCGCTCTCATAGGACTGAAGCAGTCGATTAATATACCGGCTTCCAGACAAGTGCATCCATGTTCGGCATCCGGTTCGATATAAACACCGTCGCCAGCCGATACGATTTGTTTTTCACCGTTAACCGTGAATTCAAATTTACCGCTTGCCACATAAGTTGTTTGAGTATGATAATGGGTATGTGTTGTACCTACTGCACCTTGTTCAAATTTAACCTTGACGAGCATTACCTGACCGTCGTACCCCAAAATCTGACGAACAACGCCCTCTCCGGCGGGTTCCCATGCTTTCTCGTTTTCGAGAATGAATGCATTGCTTCTTGTTCTTTTCATTGTGTGAATGATAATTTTACTGATACAAATATAGCGATAAATAATAAGTTTGAAAAACCATGAAAAGTAAATTGATTCTGCTGTTGGCAGCTTTTTTCTTGTGTTCCGCTTTCAAGGCCGATAAGCCGGTAATTACCATTTTTATGATTGGTGATTCTACGATGTCAAATAAGTCGTTGGTGGGCGGTAATCCCGAAAGAGGGTGGGGGCATGTCCTGCCCGGTTTCTTTTCTGAAGACATACGGGTGGATAATCATGCCATGAACGGACGCAGTTCCAAGAGTTTTATCGATGAGGGGCGCTGGGACAAAGTGCTTTCACTGATAAAGAAAGGCGATTATGTTTTTATTCAGTTCGGGCACAACGACGAAAAGCCCAAAGCCGACCGCCATACAGACCCGGGAACAACCTTTGATGCCAACCTGCGTAAGTTTGTTAATGAGACTCGTGCGAAAGGCGGTATTCCTGTTCTGTTCAACTCCATTGTGCGCCGTAACTTTGGTACGGCCGATAATAAAGCCGTAGCGGAAGCTATTCTTCAGGATGATATTCGCAAGGGAATCAATCCTGATGCCAAGCAAGACGCCTCTCAGGAAAAGAAAGTGGTGGAAGGAGACAAACTGATTGATACGCACGGAGCATATCTGGATTCTCCGCGCAATGTAGCAAAAGAGTTGAATGTTCCTTTTATTGATATGAATAAACTCACCCACGATTTGGTAGAAAGCTTGGGACCGAAAGAATCGAAGAAACTCTTTATGTGGGTACCCGTCAACACAATTGCTGCCATGCCTAAAGGTCGTGAAGACAATACTCACCTCAACATATACGGTGCACGTGTCATAGCCGGTATTACAGTAGATGCCATTGCCAAAGAAGTGCCGGAATTGGCAAAATATGTCCGCCATTATGATTTCGTGGTAGCTCAGGATGGCAGTGGCGATTTCTTTACTGTACAGGAAGCTATTAATGCCGTACCCGATTTCCGTAAAAATGTACGCACCACGATATTGGTGCGTAAAGGCGTATATAAAGAAAAACTGATTGTGCCCGAGAGCAAGATTAATATCTCTTTGATAGGACAGGAAGGAGCTGTCATATCCTATGACGACTATGCCAATAAACAGAATCTCTTTGGAGAGAACAAAGGTACGTCCGGTTCATCTTCCTGTTATATCTATGCGCCCGATTTTTATGTGGAGAATATCACGTTCGAGAATACATCCGGTCCGGTAGGGCAGGCGGTTGCCTGTTTTGTCAGTGCCGACCGTGCTTATTTCAAGAACTGCCGTTTTCTCGGATTTCAAGATACACTCTATACGTATGGGAAGGGAGTGCGGCAGTATTATGAAGATTGTTATATAGAGGGTACGGTCGATTTTATATTCGGTTGGTCTACGGCGGTATTCAACCGTTGCCATATTCATAGTAAACGTGACGGGTATGTCACGGCTCCTTCTACCGATGAAGGACAGAAATACGGCTATGTATTTTATGACTGCAAATTAACTGCGGATGCCAACGTGAAGAATGTTTATTTGTCCCGTCCGTGGCGTCCTTTTGCTCAGGCTGTGTTCATTCATTGCGATTTAGGAAAGCATATTCTTCCGGTCGGTTGGCATAACTGGAATAAGAAAGATGCTGAGAAAACCGTTTTCTATGCAGAGTACGACAGCTATGGCCCGGGTGCTAATCCTAAAGCACGCGCTGCTTTCTCCCATCAGTTGAAAGATACGGAAGGATATGAAATAGAGTCCGTCCTTGCCGGTACTGACGGTTGGAATCCGATTGCTAACGGCAATGCATTGGTAAACATTAAACGTTGATTGATAAAACAATTCTGATATGGTAAAGAATAAAACAATATTGGGTGTTCTTACTCTGCTATTGGGTTTGGCATTGACTGCCAGTGCGGAAAATTATCCTTACAGGAGCGATGTACTTTGGGTTACCGTACCCAATCATGCCGATTGGCTCTATCAGACAGGGGAGAAGGCTACCGTAGAAGTACAATTCTATAAATACGGCATCCCGCAGGATGGTGTAACTGTCTGTTATGAACTTGGAGATGACATGATGCCTTCGGATACGAAAGGCTCTGTTACGTTGAAGAATGGTAGAGCCGTTGTTACTATCGGCACAATGAAGCAACCCGGATTCCGGGATTGCCGCTTACAGGCTACTATCGCTGGAAAAACTTATAAACATCATGTAAAGGTAGGTTTCTCGCCCGATAAACTTCAACCTTATACGAAGATGCCTGCCGATTTCGATGAATTCTGGGATAAGAGTAAGTCTGAAATTGCAACTTTCCCTTTGTTGTATACGAAAGAGCGGGTTGAAAAGTATTCTACCGACAAGATAGACTGTTACTTGGTTAAACTACAGTTGAACAGTCGGGGACAAAGTATTTACGGCTATTTAACCTGTCCCCGGAATATGCAGAAAGGTGCTTGCCCGATAGTGCTTTGTCCGCCGGGTGCAGGAATCAAAACTATCAAAGCCCCTCTTCGTCATAAATACTATGCAGAGCAGGGATGTATCCGTTTTGAGATGGAGATACATGGACTCAATCCGGAGATGTCCGAAGCGGAGTTCAAGGAAATCAGTAATGCATTCAACGGCAGAGAGAACGGGTATTTATCAAACGGACTGGATAATAAGGATAATTATTACATGAGACGCGTTTATCTGGCATGTGTCCGCAGTATTGACTTTCTAACTTCTTTACCCGAATGGGACGGTAAGAATGTCATTGTGCAAGGGGGTAGCCAGGGAGGTGCTTTGGCATTGATTACCGCCGGACTGGATACACGGGTAACAGCGTGTGTAGCCAATCATCCGGCTTTAAGCGATATGGCAGGCTATAAGGCTGGCAGAGCGGGAGGTTATCCGCATTTCTTCCGTGTAGCAGGTATGGATACTGCCGATAAGCTGAATACAATGGCTTATTATGATGTAGTAAACTTTGCCCGCCGGATAAAAATTCCTACTTACATGACTTGGGGATACAATGATGATACTTGTCCGCCCACTACCAGTTATATCGTATATAATGTGTTGAATTGCCCCAAAGAAGCGCTAATCACTCCTATTAACGAACACTGGACATCTGAAGCTACGGAGTATGGGCATTTGAAGTGGATATTGAAACACATGAAATAAGCAAGAATTATTCTATGTACTTTCCTCTCTGATATATTTTTGGGGTAATATATCAGAGGGGATTTTTTATAAACCTCTCCGTTGTAGAATAATCGATTGCCGAAGGATAAAAATGTGCAGAAAACATGTGGAATAATTGTTTAAAGCTCTTCCATAGAGACGTTCTGAGTTAGTTAGACTATTTTTTTAACCGATTTGAGTATATTTTTCACCTTAAAAATCAAGATAATCCCCTTCTTTGCATAGTAAGGTGAAAGACAAAATCTTATAGAGAAACTTTGAATCTTTATTTATTAACTCCAAATGTATTAATATGAAAAACAAACTGCATTTTGACTTTAGAAAGTTATGTTTTGTATTGGCATTAATATTGACACAATGTTTGTATGCACAAAACAAGACGATTACAGGAACGGTGACTGACTCGACGCAAGAGCCGTTGATTGGTGTGAATGTTACTGTGAAGGGTAATTCAAGCGTAGGAACAATTACCGATATGGATGGTAAATATACCTTGCCTGTTCCCTCCGGAAAAATCACTCTTGTGTTTTCTTATATAGGATATATGGCACAAGAAATTGTAGTAGGTTCACAGAGTACGATTGATGTAGTACTGTTGGATGATGCCCAGGCTTTGGAAGAAGTGGTAGTAGTAGGTTACGGAACAATGAAAAAGTCCGATTTAACCGGTTCCGTATCTTCCATTAGTAGCGACCGATTTAAGGTGGGTACTGACTTGAGTCCTCAGCAGTTGATGCAGGGCGCCTTTTCTGGTGTAAATATCAGCCAGAATAGTGGTAAACCTGGTGGTTCTAATACAATCCGTGTCCGTGGAGGTACATCCATCTCCGCTTCCAATGACCCATTATATGTAATTGATGGCGTACCTATTAATAGCTCTGCTGGTGTAAGTTCTAGTCATATTGCTTCCAATGGTAGTAATACGGACTTCTTCGATCAGGAGTCGGTGAATCCCCTGGCTTCTATTAACCCTAATGACATTGAATCCATCAATATCCTGAAAGATGCTTCTGCTACTGCCATTTATGGTTCCCGTGGTGCTAATGGGGTTATTATGATTACTACCAAGAAAGGAAAGAAAGGAGTGAAGCAATTGGACTATAGCTATAGTTTAGGTATTTCTAATGTGAGCAATAAGCTGGATGTATTGACGGGTGATGAATATCGTAAGGCAGTGAATGATTTAGGACTGACATTGGATGATAAAGGTGATAATGCAGACTGGCAAGACCGTATTTTTCGTACGGCAATCTCTCAGAACCATTACCTTTCTTTCATGAGTGGGGGTGAGGATACAAACTACCGTGCATCTTTGGGGTATAGCGATCAGGAAGGAGTCATGTTAGGTTCCGGTATGACTAGTGCCAATGCCCGTATGAATATTAATCATACGGCACTGGATGGCAAACTAAAATTGAGCATGAACTTGAACTATGGTGAAACAAATGCCGATCAGGCACCGGTATCCAATACGGTTGGTAGTGAAATGGGAAGTAGCATGCTATACGAAGCTTATGTTTTTAATCCAACTTATCCGGTCTATAATGATGAAGGTGATTTCTATGATGTACCTCCTTATCGTGTTAACCCGGTGTCTTTCGCATCGGAGATTTTGGACGAACGTAAGAACAGGAAGTTTTTGGGTAATCTGACCGCAGACTGGAATTTCTACAAACCTTTCACGTTTCAGGTGAATTTGGGTTACACTTATAATTCGATTGAGCGTAATTCCTATATATCCAAAAGCAATCTGCTTGGTAATGGTAATGGTGGCTACGTCAGTGTACAAAAGTTGCAAGACTATTCTAGATTGTTGGAAACTATCCTGAAATATAATCAGAAGTTTGGCAAACACTCTATTGATGCCATGTTGGGTTACTCTTACCAATATTTCTATGATGAAGGTAACCATACCCGTGCCTATGGCTTTTTGTCTGATACATTCAAATGGTATAGCCTTGCTGCGGCAAAGACAGTGGAGAGCATAAGCAGTTTTGCTGAAAGTAACACACTTATATCTATGTATGGCCGTATAAACTATAATTATGGAGATAAATACCTGTTTACTGCTACTGTACGTCGTGATGGTTCCAGCCGTTTTGGTGCCGACCACAAGTGGGGTGTTTTTCCTTCGGCTGCAGCTTCCTGGAGAATTTCTCAAGAAGAATTCTATCATAGCGATATTCTTACCGACCTGAAACTGCGTGTCAGCTATGGTATCACAGGTAATCAGGAAATAGGCAACTATAATTCCCTGAATACGCTGGGAGCCAGCACTAACGGATATTTGGTAGGCGGTGAAAAAGTGACCATTGTGTTGCCGCAACAATATTCCAATCCGGATATAAAGTGGGAACAGACTGCACAGACGGATATAGGTTTGGATTTCGGACTTTTCAACGGAAGAATTCATGGTAGTATTGATTATTACTATAAGAAAACCACCGATTTGCTGCTTTCCGTAGCTGTTCCTTCTCCGTCTTTGATTACTTCGCAGATTGCTAATGTAGGTTCTGTAAAGAATCAGGGTATTGAAATTGATTTGGGATTCGATGTGTTGCGTACAAAGGATTTCTCATGGGATATAAATCTGAACTTCAGTCGTAATAAGAATGAGTTGATAAGTCTGTCGAATGATAAGTGGACCGGTGAAAATATGAAGGTGGCTCCTTGTCAGGGGCAGGGTCTTTCCGGTTCTTATGCCCAGTTGGTTATGCCGGGACAACCTTTGGGAACCTTTTATGGAAAGAAGTTTATTGGCATCAAGGATGGAAAAGAACAATTTGCCAATGATGGTGAGTCTGAAATCATCGGTTGTGCACAGCCCGACTTTACATACGGCATCTCTACCACTTTGCGCTATAAAAACTGGAGTTTGAGCATGAATCTGCGCGGTAGTGTAGGCAATGATGTATATAACTGTACGGCGAATAATCTTGCTTATCTGAATAACCTGCCGGGTAGAAATGTGTTGAAAGAAGCTGTGACCGCTGGTGTGAACCGTGAAGAAGCCAAGGTGTTCTCTTCCAGATTTATAGAAGATGGTTCGTTCCTGCGTATGGATAATCTTTCTTTGGGTTATGATTTCAGTTTCAAACCGTTGCGTATTACCCATGCACGTGTATTTGTCTCCGGTCAGAATCTGTTCACCATCACCGGATATTCTGGTCTGGACCCTGAAGTAAACTCCGAAGTTTCAAGAACTGGCGTAGCTCCGATGGGTGTCGACTATCTGAGTTATCCAAAAGCACGTACTTTCACAATGGGTATCAACGTTTCATTTTAACCTTAATTTATTATCAGAAGATGAAAACAAAAAGAATATTTAAAAGCATAGTTGCTTGTGGCGTCGGAATCAGTATGTTGTCCGGTTGCCTTAATTTGGATGAAGAGTTATATGGCAGACTTTCTCCTGAGACCTATTATCAGACAGAAGAAGAGGCTCTCTCTTCTGTAGTCGGTGTATATCAATATTTGGCATATATGTCCAGAGCTGGCGGTGATGGCTGGCGAATAGGAGAGTTTGGTACAGATGAGTTTTTCTGTCCGGGGCGTGCCAGTGGTGGTTGGTATGACGAAAGCAATATGCAGATAATGGCGCATAAGATAACACCGGATAATGCCCGTCTTGAAACCTGCTGGGGAACCTATTTGTTTCCGGGAATCGGCGCTGCCAATGCTGTGATAGCCAGCATGGAAGCCTCTCCCATGAAAGATGACTTGAAAGCCCTGATTGCAGAGACACGGGCTCTTCGTGCCTACGGATATTATTACGCGATGGATTATTTCGGAAATGTTCCTCTTTTCACAGAAGCTAAAGTGGATGCGAATGATTTGCCGAAAACTGCATCCAGAAAGGAAGTTTATGAATTCGTGGTAAAAGAGTTTACAGAGGCGGCTGCGGAGTTGCCTTCCATTAAAGAAGTGAATCGTACTGCTTATTATCCTCGTTTGACAAAAGAGGCGGTATATACAGCGTTGGCTTCCGTCTACCTGAATGCTGAGGTGTATGCCGGCGAGGCTCATTGGGCTGATGTGGTGACGATGTGTGATCATGTTATCGGAACCAATGCCTATTCACTGGAAAATAAAGTGGGAGACTGTTTCCTTGCCACCAACGAAGCAAACTCGACGGAAGTCATTTCTTCCTTTGCAGTAGACCCGTCGAAAGGTGTGGATGGAAATGAGTTTATACTTTATACTCAGCATGCTCTCGACCAGAAAAAGTATAACTTATCTTTTGCTCCGGCCAATGGATATTGCTTCACTGATGATGCCTTGAAGAGATATGAAGAAGGTGATGAACGTCTGGAACTTCTGGAATATGGTCCTCAGTATTATCAGGATGGAGTGACTCCGCTATGTGATGATAAAGGTACTCAACTCGTACTGACAACTATCAAGGATATGGTTGCCGCACAGGATAATGAAGGCTACAGGGTATTGAAGTATTCACCGATAGGTGTGGCATGGTCCGGCAGTAAAGCGGATAATGATTATATTTTGGAACGCTATTCCAATGTTCTTCTTATGAAGGCTGAGGCTTTGTTCAGGCAAGGAATACAGTTGGACGAAGCACTCGAATTGGTCAATCAGGTGCGTCGGCGTAGCGGAGTGGCCGATTGGGATGAACTGACCCTGAAAAAGATAGAAGAAGAACGCGCCCGTGAATTCATTTGGGAGAATCAACGTCGCCGTGATATGATTCGTTTTGGATCTTACTTCACAGATACTTGGTTTTATAAAACCGGTGTAACAGAAGAGTGGAGAGGAATTTATCCAATACCTGCCATTCAGTTGAATAATAATCCTAATTTGAAACAAAATCCGAATTATTAATATATGTTTTTAGTATGATAAAAACTATCATTCTTTGCGTGTTAGGGCTGGTCACTTCGGTGGCTGCCCTTTCTCAGCATTTATCCGGCTACGAGCTGGAGAGAGAGATGCCGGTTTTTTTGGACCAGCTAAAGCAAGAGTTGACGTACCCTATGGCTTGGGGAAACAGTCCGGTCAAGAACTTTAAGAAATGGCGTAAGAAGGCGCGTAATGCAGTGCTGGATGCCATGTTGGCCCCGCCTCCTTATACTACTGATTATAAATTGGAGGTAGTTGCGGAAGAACAACGGGATGGGTATAAAGCAAGGAAACTGCGTTTCAACCTGACGGGCTATTCGCGTGTGAATGCCTATATGCTGGTTCCTGACGGCGAAGGACCATTTCCGGCAGTTGTACTTCTTCATGACCACGGAGGTCATTATACAATTGGTAAAGAGAAAATGATCCGTCCCTTCGGTGTGTCTTCTGAGGTGTTAGCTGATGCTGATGCATGGGCTAAACAATGCTATGGTGGGCAATATGTAGGCGATTATCTGGCGATTCATGGTTATGTGGTTATCTCTATTGATGCCATATTCTGGGGCGAACGCGGGCGTAAAGAAGGGATTGACGGTGACAGTCATATGGCTGTAGCGGGTAACTTTATGATGTTGGGACGTAGTTGGAGTGCTTTTATGAACTATGAAGACATGTATACCACTGATTTCCTGGCGACATTGCCGGAAGTTGACCCTGAACGCATCGGTTGTATGGGCTTCTCCATGGGAGCTTACCGTGCCTGGATGCTTTCGGCGCTGACAGATAAAGTAAAGGCAGGTGCAGCAGTTTGCTGGATGGTGACTACGGATTGCCAGTTCTCGTGGGAGTATGGACGCGAAAGAGGAGGCTTTGCCAATATGTTGCCGGGTATCAGACGTTATCTGGATTATCCGCATATCGCTTCCATAGCTTGTCCCAAGCCCATGTTTTTCCTGAATGGCGAGCATGATAAATTGTTTCCTCCGGTGGGTGTCAATGCGGCTTTTGCCGAAATGAGGAAGGTATGGGAAAGCCGTTCGGCAGGTGATAAACTTGTTACTGAGTTATGGGATATGCCGCATGACTGCGGGATAAAGGTGCAGGAAGCTGTTTTGTCATTCTTGAATAAAAGTCTGTAGATCAAAGGCTGGTAGCAAAGGTGTCTTGCCGCAGCCTTGGCAACATTTAGCCCCTTCTTTGGCAAGGTTTTGCCAGAGAAGGAGCAAAATGCATTCGATATCTTTCCGTTAATCCATGTTCGGCTTCCGGCTTTCTTTGTACTCAGTTGGGGTAATGCCATATTGTTGCTTAAAGCATTTACTGAAATAGTGAGAATCATTAAGCCCCACCATGTAAGCTATCTGAGCCATGCTGTATTCATCAGTTTCTATCAGTTGGGCGGCACGTTTCATACGTATTTCTTTTAGGAACTCAACGGGCGATAATCCGGTCAGTGTTTTCAGCTTTTTAAAGAATACGGAGCGGCTCATATTTACTTCATTAGCAATATCCTCAACCATGAGGTTGCCGTTATCTAGATGCTTTTCTATGGTTTTCATTACTTTATCCATAAATTTCCGGTCGTTTGGGGAGAGGGCAGGAGATGCTTCCTTTCCTTCGCCCGGCTGTTGCTCGATGGATGTGGGTAACAGGCTGGCACAGAACAATGCCTGCAACTTCTTGCGCTGGTCAATCAGATTGAAAATCCGTGCTTTCAGGTAAGCTGCGCTGAATGGTTTTGTAATATAATCATCCGCCCCTGATTCTAGACCCTCTATTCTGCTCTCAATGGTCGACTTGGCTGTAAGCATTACGATAGGAATATGGCTGGTGCTCATGTCTTCGCGAAGCTCACGCACCATCTCAATGCCGTCTTTCTCGGGCATCATCACGTCGCTGATAATAATATCCGGAAGGTATTTCTTACTCTTTTCCAATCCGATAATTCCATTTTCGGCTTCTATCACATTGAAATGCTGGATGAAGATGGTCTTGATGAAGAAGCGCAGTTCTTGATTATCTTCTACAATTAGGATGGTCTCCTTTTCATTATTTAGTTTCTCTCTTTCGCTTTCGGCAAGGGAGGTTAGTGAGGCATTCATGTATCCCGGAGCAACATCAGTTATGGTGTAATCAGTCAGGATGAACTCAACAGTTTCGTCGAAATGCTCCTTGCCTTTGGGGAGTTTTACCGTAAAGCAACTTCCTTCACCGGGCTTACTATGGATATTTATCGTTCCGTGATGCATATCAATCAGCTCTTTTACGAGCGAAAGACCGATGCCGGTGCTGGCCTGATTGAACAGGTTCTTGTCCACTAGGTTTTCAAAACGGATGAATAGGGATTTCTGCTTGCTTTCGGCAATGCCAATGCCTTGGTCTTCTACCGCAATCATTACTTCATCTTCTTCATCTTGCACGATAACTCTAATTTGCTTGCCCTGAGGCGTATATTTGAATGCATTTGATAACAGATTAAATAATATCTTCTCCAGTTTATCCGGGTCCGCCCATATTTTGAGTTGGGAGACTTGCGTAGTCATTCCAAAGTCTATTTGATGTTCGTCTGCCAGCCTGTTGAAGCTTTCCATAATCTGGCGGGTGAAGGGGATAAGGTCTATCTGTTGCACTCTCATTTTCATCTTCTTGTTCTGGATTTTGCGGAAGTCCAGTATCTGATTGACAAGGCGAAGCATGCGGTTCGTGTTACGTTCCACTAACATCAATTGTTCCCTTTCTTCATTATCTAGCTTACCATGTTGCAATACGTGCTCTATGGGACCGGCAATCAGGGTCAACGGGGTACGCAGTTCATGAGAGATGTTCGTAAAGAAACGTAGCTTGATATCTGAAATCTCTTGCTCGACAGAGACTTTATGCTTAAGCCTGAAAATGGTAAAGAGAATATAGGCGGCTGTGAAAATGACTAACAGGATGAAGAGTACATAGAGAAGATACGCCCAAGGGGTTTCCCAGAAAGAGGGGAGCACAGTGATATGCAATGTGCGTGTATTTTCTACCCATACGCCGTCACTGTTGGTGGAGCGAACTTTCAGGGTATAATGTCCTTTGGGAAGATTGGTGTAAGTGGCGGTGCGCTGGTTCCCTATATCATTCCAGTTTTTTTCGAACCCTTCCAGTTGGTAGGAGTAAGAAATGTTATCAGGGTATTTCATGTCCAACGCTGCAAACTGAATACTGAATCCATTCTTGTCATGTGGCAATGTCAGGAGTTGGGTATCATCAATGTGGGTGATTAGTATGCCGCCTTCTTCGGGTGTTACCGTCTTTTCCGCTTGCTGCAGGCGGGTAAAAATGATTGGCGGAGTATAAGTGCTGGTGTGGATTGAATCTGGAAAGAAATAAAGGATACCTTTCACAGTGTTGAACATCAGATAGTCGGAATGTGTGCGTAGCGCAGCTCCTTCGCTGAAATTAATTCGTCTCGGAAAAACTCTGGAAGGGTAGTTTGTGATCTTCTCCGTATCCGGTATAAACTTGCAAAGCTCTTCTTCGGTGGCGCACCACAAATTGCCGTCTGCATCTTCTTCGATGGATAATAACACGTCTGAGGGAAGCCCATTCTTCATGGTATAGGCTTTAAATGTGGCCTGCTCTTTGTTGAGTGATAGTAATCTGTTCAGCCCACCTCCAAAAGTAGCCACATACATTTCTCCTTTTTGAGTGAAAAAGATATTGTGCACATCATTATTGCTGAGGCTTTGCGGGTTACCCGGTATGCGGCTATAGCGATGGAAAGTGATCTTCTCCGGTTCGCTGAAATCTCCTTCGCACATCAGCAATCCTGTGGCACTACCTATCCAGATATTGCCTTGGGTATCAGAAGTTATGAAGCGCGTGCGGTTACACTGGGTAATGGGGTAGTTTTTTAACCGGTTCCGGTAGTTAATGAACCGGGCGGATTCTTCATTCACTCCTTTTTCCAGATAGTTTACTCCGCCCTCAAATGTTGCAATCCAAATTCGTTGCTGTTTATCTTCATACAAACTATAGATTTCATTACCACTCAGACTGTATATGTTGTCAGTATCGGCTGTGTATTGCTTCAGGCGATAGGTCAATGGTTTGTTTTGGGGAGTGGCTGCAAATAGCCCGTTGCCTTTGGTACCAATCCAGATAGTTCCTTCATGGTCCTGCGTGATGGCATAGGCAATGCCCAACTCATCTGTGGCGTGGGGAGAAATGGTTCCTTGTGCTGTAAGATTACCTATGTAGCGTTGTTCTTTGTCGTAAACCCGCACTATCTTATCTTTGTTTCCGGTCCATAGATATCCGTCACGGTCTTGATAGATAGCACGAATGTTGCTGCCGGGAAATTCCGGATCATCCGGAGCGGCTGTTAAAAGATGGAAGTGGTTGGTATTGAAAGATACTTTCTCCAGCCCGTTTCCATATGACCCCAACCATAGATTACCTTGTTTATCAGTGAAAATAGCGGTGACTTTATTGTCGGAGCTCCATCCGGATTGTAAAGCTGGGTTATAAAAGGGCTTTATCCGATTGTTTTTACGGTCATACCAGGCAAATCCACCGCCGGAGGGGTGCAGCCATAAAGCTCCGTTTATATCTTCATAGATATACATCTCGGGGCGGGAATCAACTATATCTTTCCCATATTTATCTTTTAGAATGAAGAAATCGAATTGTTCGTTTTCCGGGTTGAAATGTGTTACTCCTTTAGTTTGCAGGCGTATCCAGATTTCTCCGTTGGAGTCTACATATGCTTCCTTTATCTGATTATCCCTTAATGAAGAGCAGGTGGAGGTGTTGTAATGGCGAAAACTTTTGTTCTTGAGGTCGTGAATGAAGAAGCCGTCGGATGCTGTACCGATAAATAGTTTATCGTGCTTTAGTTGCCGGACAGACTTTATAGAGGAGTGGGTGGTGAATTCTTGTCGTGAAAACTGACCGTTATCGGGGTGGTATTCGTACATCCAACCTCGTTTGGAGGTAAAGTAAATGGCATGCTCATTCTCTAATGCATCGTAAAAGGGTTGCTTATCCTTGGCTGAGGGAGAGACGAAGTAGGAGGATAGTTGCTCTTCCTCCTTATCCTTGCTCAACCTGTATAACCCGTTTTCTGTAAGTATCCACTGGTTTTGTTGCTTATCTTGAAAGATAGAGTTAATTCGTTCTGAAGATGAGATTTGATGAGACTTGAAGAAATTGGTAGCTTTCATTTCCCGGGTGTCGGGCTGAATGGTTATGCGGATTAATTCATTGAGTGCAGTAACTACCCATACATCTCCACATGAAAGCACATATATGTCCTGAGACAGATAGTTTCCATAAGGAATTGCCTGAAATTGTTCGGTTCTTGGATTAAACCGATAAACCTGGTGGTCATAGCTTCGCACCCAGATATAGCCGTATTTATCCTCTTTTATGTTGTCCAGGCGGTTGTTGCTTAGTCCGATACTATCTCCCGGTTGTGCTTTATAGTTCTTGAATGTATATCCGTCAAATTTATAAAGTCCATCCCATGTGGCGAACCACATAATTCCTTTATGGTCTTGCATAATTCCCTGTATGGTTTTCTGTGCAAGTCCATCCTTAGAAGTATATTGTGTAAAGGTGTGTGGCAATTGCGCTAGACATACAGTGATGCTGAGTATACAAAAAGTGAATAGTATTCCGATTCGTTTCATGATTGGATTCCAAACGAGATTTATTTCAACCATTTATTAAAGAACTCCAAAGTTTCCCGTTGCATCTCTTTATTGAAAAAGTGCTTCTCTTCCCATATTTTAGTAACCAGACGGTCGGAGACTTCCTGGCTCTGCCAAACAGACTGCATGATGCTATAGGCATCTTTTACTCCTTCTACAGGGAATAGTTTGTCTTGGGTACCATTGAAGAATAAGGTTGGTTTGGGACATGCAATGCTTGCCACGTGCGGGTAATCGAGGTAGCGGCGTAGGCCGGGTATCAGCATTGAAAAGGCGGAACCGCCCTTATTCTGATTATTAGTCAGCGTCATCAGATGCTCTGTGGTATTCATCCAGCAGATGGAAGCGGATGCTTTTACACAATCAGTCAGCGCAGCCAGCATCCAGGAACGGTAGGCTCCCATAGAGAATCCCAAACAACCGACCCTGTTTTTATCTACCATTGGCAGTGAAGCCAGAAACTCGGCACTACGCACATCATCCATGTTGATAAAAGCCCCCCAGGATGCTCCCATTTGCATGAAATTGGAAACCAGTGCCTGCTGTCCGTCATAACTTACTCCTTCCTTTCGTCCGCGTTCTCCCCAAAACAGGGCGTCAATAGACAGTACTACGTAACCGTTTTGTGCAAAGTAATCTCCGGTATATTGTCCGTCGTAACAACGGACCACCCAATCTTCGGCATCAGCCGATATTTCCGGTGAGACCCCGAAAGGACGTACCATTTTCTCTTTGCCGATGGAAAAGTGTGCTCCATGATCGTGCAGCATTATCACAGCCGGAAAAGGCCCTTTTCCGTCAGGAACCAATAAATAAGCCGGTATGCGGGACCATTCCGAAACATTAAACCATATCTTGCGGGCTTCATATCCCGCCCGCTGCTCTGTTCCGACGACAGACATATCGTATTTCGCGGGAGCAGGTGGCAGATTCTGCATGCACTCCATCACTACATTTCGTGTTTCGATTCTCCATTTCCCGAAGTCTTTTGTGGTAGACTTTCCCCATGCTGCGGGATAGGTAAGTTGCTGTTTCAGTTGCTCGTAGAAAACGGGCATGTTTTTTGTCACTTCATAACTTACCGTATCAACTTGTTGAGCCTTTATACCCAGACTTACGGTAAGGAAAACAGCATAAAGTATAACGCTTGGTTTCATAGTGGTATTTAAAATAATGACAAATATACGATATTTTCGGCGAAATGCGTATCTTTACCCCACAGAACGAATATGTTATGAGAAAACTTCTATATCTGGTCATAGGCTTATTGTTTGTATTTGCGTTACCGTCCGGAGCACAGCCGGAGTGTGTCTTTACCCATTATTCGTCCGAAGAGGAACTTTCGCAGAATACTGTCATGAATATTCTGCAAGACAGAAAGGGAAATATGTGGTTTGCCACTTGGGATGGCATCAATAAATTCGATGGGTATGATTTCAGGACTTATAAGGCAAAGTTTGATAACCGCATTAACCTGACAAACAACCGGGTGGACTATATGTATGAAGACCGGTACGGCTTTCTGTGGCTGCTCACTTACGACAATCAGGCTTGGCGTTTTAATCCCCGTACCGAAGTATTTGAACATGTTCCTGCCATGAAAGAAGAAGGAAGCCGGTTTGTGGTAACTTCAATCAAGGTATTGCCTTGCGGTTCGGTCTGGTTGCTTTCGGAGGAAGAAGGGGCTATCCGCCTCAAGACCGATCCGGAGAGTTTTCGCCTTTCGCCAGAGATGTATTCAGCTGATAACGGTTTGTTCCCGGCCGCACGCGTATATGATGTTTATGAGGATGCTTCCGGAAATGAGTGGATGCTGACTGACAACGGGCTGGGGATGCTTGCTGCCGGAAGTGGTGCCCTTACGTCCTTTTTCGTAGAGAAAACATTGAAGAAAGAGAAAGGCGGCCAAATTTTTTATACAGCCCAGGAATGTGGAAATGAAATCTTTTTCGGGTCGGATAGCGGACGCGTATGGCGTTATCAGAAGAAAAACGGCCGGTTTCTGTTATTGCAGTTGCCTTGTGCCTCACATATCGTGGCTGTAGGAAAGATTGACGAACATAATCTGATAATGGTTACAGAGACAGACGGCTTTTTTACTTACAATGCGTCCGCTAAGACAACTGTTCATTATCCGGCTTCCCGTCTGCCGGGTGCTCCTGTTCACTCCATTTATATAGACAGAAACTCGGAAGTATGGTTCGGGCAGGATATTGCGGGAACCGTTGCACATTTTAATGCGAGGACAAAAGTGCTGAAAACGGAAGTAATCCCGGTAGAGCCTACATCTACCGACCGTTCCCGTCCGGCTTTTCACGTGCACGAAGATATTTTCGGTTCTGTTTGGGTGCATCCCTATGGCGGAGGTTTTTCGCGTTTCGATAAGGCTGCTAATTGCCTGCGTCCCTTCTATAACGGCTTTTCGGATACCGACTGGCGTTTTTCCAATAAAATCCATTCTGCTTTTTCCGACAGGCAAGGCAATCTGTGGATGTGCACCCATTCCAAGGGACTGGAGAAAATCACTTTCCGCTCTTCCTTTTTCAGTATGATGACGCCGGAACCTCATCGGTATGAATCATTGAGCAATGAGGTGCGTGCTCTTTGCGAAGACACGGAGCATAATCTTTGGGTGGGACTGAAAGACGGCAAAATAAGGATTTACGATAAGAATCGCACGGAACTGGGATACTTCACGGAGACAGGTACGATATCACATGCGGGGATACCGTTAAAGGGAAATACTTATTGCATATTTCAAGACAGTAAGCACAACATTTGGATTGCCACCAAGGGTGAGGGATTGGTAAAAGCCCGGCCTCAGGGTGGAGGACATTATAAACTGACCCGCTATTGCCATAGTAGGGATGATATCTACAGCCTGAGTGACAACAATGTATATTGTGTCTATGAGGACGTGAAAGGACGTATCTGGGTTGCCACTTTTGGAGGAGGAATCAACTACCTCACCCATAACCGTGGCGGACGGGAGATATTTGTTAACCACCGTAACAACCTGAAAGGTTTCCCTATAGATAATTGCCATAAAGTACGCTTCGTTACAGGTGACCATCGCGGAAATATATGGATTGCCACTACAGTCGGCGCATTAATGGTAAACAGTGATTTTAAGAAGCCCGAAGATGCAGTGTTTCATCACTATGTACGTGTGCAGAACGATGTAAACAGCTTGAGTAATAACGATGTGCACTATATTCTGTCTACCCGGAAGAACGAACTTTATCTGGTTACTTTCGGCGGCGGGTTGAATAAGTTGCAGACTATAGATGCTGCCGGCGACGCAATATTCAAGTCGTATGGCGTGGCCGAGGGATTGCCTTCGGATATATTGCTCTCCATACGTGAGGATAATAAGGGCAATCTTTGGATGAGTACGGAGAACGGCATCAGCAAATTTATTCCTGAAGAAGAACGTTTTGAAAACTATGCAGACGGTCATGTCTCGCCTCATGTCCGCTTCAGCGAAGCGGCATCGGCCTATACTTCGTGGGGAGACTTGCTGTTTGGTACGAGCAACGGCGTCTTACTGTTCAATCCCGATTCTATCAGGAAGAGCACATATGTACCGCCGTTAGTGTTTTCCAAATTGCTTATAGCCAATGAAGACGTTGTGCCGGATGAAAAAAATATATTGAAAGAGAGTTTGGATGATACCCGTGAATTGAAACTCTCGCACGAGGAAAACATTTTCACGATTCGTTTTGCCGCACTTGACTATACGGAACCTGCCGGAATACAGTATGCCTATATTCTGGAGGGATTTGAGAAATCTTGGAACTATGTCGGCAAGCAGCGTACCGCCACCTATACCAACCTGCCCAAAGGGCATTATGTGTTTAAGGTACGTGCCACCAATGCTGATGGAGTATGGACGGATAACATGCGCTTGCTTGATATTGAAGTGCTTCCTTCCTTTTGGGAGACTCCTTTTGCCTATTTCCTGTATGTCCTGTTTGTTCTGTTGATTATAATAACGGCTGTTTATATCTTGTTTACGATTTATCGTCTGAAGCACGAAGTTGTTGTGGAACAGCATATGACAGATATGAAATTGCGTTTCTTTACAGATATTTCCCATGAACTGCGTACTCCTTTAACCCTGATTTCAGGTCCGGTGGAATACGTGCTGGAGCATACGCAACTGCCGGCGGATGCCCGTGAACAGCTACAGGTTGTGGAGCGCAACACAAATCGTATGTTGCGTCTCATCAATCAGATACTCGACTTCCGTAAGATTCAGAACAAAAAGATGAAGATGCAGGTGCAGCGTGTCAATGTAGTGGCCTTTACCCGCAAGATAATGGAGAATTTCGATTCAGTGGCCGAGGAGCATCACATTGACTTCTTGTTCGAGACGGAAAAGCCCGAACTTTATCTGTGGGTGGATGTCGATAAATATGAAAAGATTATTTTCAACTTGCTCTCCAATGCTTTCAAATATACTCCGAATGGAAAAATGATAAAGGTTTTTATCCATGAGGACGAGGAAACCGTTTCTATTGGCGTGCAGGACCAGGGCATCGGCATTGCCGAGAACAAGAAGAAATCTATTTTTGTCCGTTTTGAGAATCTGGTAGACCGTAATTTGTTCAATCCAAGCACCGGCATCGGTTTGTCATTGGTAAAAGAACTGGTGGAGATGCACAAAGCTTTGATTACGGTAGATAGCAAGTTGGGAGAAGGCAGTTGCTTCAAGATAGACTTTATGAAAGGCAAGGAGCAGTATGACGAATCGGTGGAATTTATGCAGGACGATATAACAGTTGGTCTGGAGGCTTATCACCGGCAAACGGCGGATACGGAAGATGCGCAGTCTTCACAACCGGAAACGGGTTCTCAGGAAAAAGGCGGTGGAGATGCATCCAAAGATTTGATGCTGCTGGTAGAAGATAATTCCGAACTGCGTATTTTCCTGCGCAGCATCTTCGCTTCCGAGTATCGCATTGTAGAGGCTGCCAATGGTATGGAGGGGCTGAATAAGGCGTTGAAGTTTCTGCCGGATATTATTATCAGCGACGTGATGATGCCGGAAAAAGACGGTATCGCCATGACCCGTGAATTGCGTGCTGATATGACTACCAGCCATATTCCCATTGTGTTGCTTACGGCGAAGTCGTCCATCGAAAGTAAGTTGGAAGGATTGGAGTACGGTGCTGATGATTATATAACCAAACCTTTCAGCGCCACCTATTTAAAAGCACGTGTAAAGAACTTGCTTGCCCAGCGGCAGAAACTGCAAACTTTGTACCGCCAGAACTTGATGCAGGCAGGAGCGGTTGCAGCTGTTGCCGATGAACAGAGTATCGGTAATGTCCAGGATAATCCTCAAACGGATAAATCTGCGGCAATGTCTCCCAACGACCGTAAGTTTATGGATAAACTTATAGAACTGATGGAGAAGAACATGGATAACGGTGACTTGGTTGTAGATGATTTTGTGCAGGAACTTGCCGTGAGCCGTTCCGTATTCTTCAAGAAGTTGAAAACCTTGACCGGACTGGCGCCTATCGAGTTCATTAAGGAAATGCGTATCAATCGTGCAGCTCAGTTGATAGCCACCGGTGAGTATTCCATGACGCAAATATCCTATATGGTGGGTATCAATGACCCTCGTTATTTCAGTAAGTGTTTCAAGCAGAAAAAGGGAATGACACCCACGGAGTATCGGGATAAAGTGCTGAAATAAACCATTATTCGTGTTCAGAATGAACATAAACTATTGGAGTCTTGTTGTATTTGAATTATTTGAAAACTAAACAAAGTCTATGATTATATATTTGATATGCTTGCTGGTTATTGGCTTGATAATAGCCTGGAATATAAAAAAGGCTCCTTCGGATAAGGATTTGTGGGGAGAGGATGAGTAAGCTGTAAAAAGAGAAAGATGAATTCCGAAGTATCAGAATTTCGGAATTCATCTTTCTTTTAGTGAATATTATTCAGAAAACGGAAGCAATAATCAATATCCGGGATTTTGGTCTTCCATACTCAACTGGCCGTTGGCATCGATAGCTGCTTGTGGGATAGGCCATAATAATTTTTCTCCTATGGTAGCAGCGGCTGTACCTATCATATGCGGATTGTATTTGTTGTTGTATTCAACCAATTTACCGGTACGACGAAGGTCCATACGACGATAACCGTTTCCAAACATTTCGCAGGCCGACTCTTTCAATATGATGTCCAAATCAATATTATTTTCAGCTGTTAAACCGGCGCGTTCACGTACAACATTCAAACGCTCCAAGGCTTTGGGATCATTCAATTTGTAGTAAGCTTCGGCTGCTACGAAAAACATTTCCGGCAGTGTGATTACGTGGAGGTCGCGGAAACTCTTTCCGGCATTATAGTCAGCGGTTTGGCTATCGTCAAATTTACGGCAAGGCTGTACAGACCAACTGAGTTTTTGCGTGGAGGCATCGTCAAAATCATATTTGGCAATAACCCCGTCCGGATATTCTGCCAGATCTTTTACGTAAGTGGACATTGGCTCCATTTTGGCTGTCTTATCATTTTGTGGAATGATAAATGTGTTTTTCCGGTTTTCCGGGTCTTTGGCACGCCACTCAGCAACGGAAGCAGCGTCACTTTCCCAATAAGCCGGATAATACACTCCTACCATTTTGCCGTCAGCTTTACCGCCATTTTTGTAGAAAGAGAAATAGTCGCCGATAGGCTTGCCTTTTTCATCTTTAAATCCGTTCTTGATATCCCATTCTTTCTTGACCAGTAGGGTCTTCATGAAAGTTGCATCGTAGCGTTTGTCTCCTTTTTCAAAATTTCTCAATGCATGCATGTAAGGTATGAAAGATGAACTACCATTTTTCATGCCTTCTTCACTACCCCCGTAATAGTTGGAAAAGAAACTCTGCCAACGATTACCGTCATTTTTGTCATGCTGGTTTTCTGCATCGTATTCCACATCGAAGATAAACTCTTCATCGTCATCTCCGGAGCGGTCAGCTGCCCATAATTTGGCAAATTCGGTTGTCAGTTTGCGTCCGGCTATAACTTCGTCGGCATAGGCTGCCGCTTTGGTAAAGTAATCATCTTTCTTTAAGTCCCATGCAGCAGACAAGTAAGTTTTTGCCAGCAATGCCTTAACGGCTTCTATGCTGGCTTCCCCTCCTCCTTTTGTTGCAGAAGAAGCAACCAATTTGTTATTGTCGATAATGTTGGTCAGTTCTGTGATGATATGCGTATATACTGCTTCTGCCGTAGCACGGGGCTGTTCTTTGATTTCACCGGCCTGTTTGGCATATTCGGTTACTAAAGGAACGCCACCAAAGTTATTGACCAGCAAGTAATAATACAAACACTCGATGAAACGGCCTTCATCAATGTTTTTTTGTTTTATATCTTCACTCACCGTTGATTGTGCAGCATAGTACTGAATGGCAAGACATGAACGTATTCCATCGTAGCAATCCGTATAGAAGTTTTTTACAGTCCCATTTTCAGGAGTAAAATTAGACCAACGGTGAAGAGCTGCACTGATATCATTGCGTCCATCCTGATACAAGTCTGTTCCGGAGTTGAAATAAGCGGTTACATCACTGCTGTTAAAGATATTTTTCAGTTGGGCGTATGCATCGTATGTCAGAGCTTGTAAACCGGCAGAAGTGGTAAAATATTCCACATCATTTACCGCGCTTTTATTGTCAGGTGTGAGGAAATCGTCACAGCCGGTCAATGTGATAGAGCCAGCCATGCACATTGTGTATAATAGTTTTTTATATAGTTTCATATTACTTATATGTTTTACTGGTTAGAATTTGATATTTGCACCAATCTGGTAGGTTACGGAAGCCGGTCCGCCGTCAGTCAGGTTTGCGCTTGCCCATTCCGGATCGAAACCATCGTAGCCGGTGAAGCAGAACGGATTAAGTACGTTTACGTAAAGGCGTAAATGTTTAACGGCTATTTTGCTCATCCACTTCTTCGGGAAAGTATAACCTAAAGTGATGTTTTTAACCTTTACAAAAGACGTTTTTTGGTATCTTACTCCCGAGCTGCTTTTACTGAAGTAACCGCCACCGGTTTTTTCATAATTGTTAGGATAGGGGTAAGCACCCATATGCGGTGTTTCCAAGTAAGTGATGTCTCCTGTTGCCTTGTCCAAAACCGGAGTTCCTGCTGGGATATAGTAATCGAAACTCATCTTTTGACGGCCACGGTCGCTGATATCCATGTATTGTTCGTGGAAATAACTGCGTGACCATTGTCCTTGTTTGGTGTAAAGCATAAACGAGAAGTCGAAGCCTTTATAGGTCATTGTGGAGCTCAGGCTACCGGTCCATTTAGGGTCGGTGCATCCATAAATCTGCTTGTCCTCGTCATTGATTTTTCCATCATCGTTCCAGTCGTTTACAGCCATCTGGCCTTCGTACCATTTCAGTTTATTGGGACTCTTGGGACCATATTTGTCGTACACTTCCTGTAATGTATAGTGTTTGTCTCCATTGATAGTGTGCATCGTGACTCCGTCCGCCGTAATTACACCTGCATAGGTGTAGTCGCGCAGTACATTCAGGCGTTCGCCTATGAACCAGTTGTTGCTGACATCGTCTCCGCTCGGCAATTCTTTGATTTTACTCCAGTTGCGTGCGAATGCTACATTGACATCCCATGTAAAGTTCTGGTTGCGTATAACTCCGAAGTTGACGCCCAACTCAATACCGGCGTTCTGAACAGAGCCAATGTTGGTTGTCAGACTGCTTTCTCCGGTTTCCAAAGGCACTGTCGATTTCATGATTTGTCCGTCGGCAAGGCGGCGATAAGCATCTGCCGTTATATTGATCCGGTTCTGCAATACGGCAAAGTCCACACCGAAGTTGAATTCCTTGATTTTCTCCCACATCAGGGCTTGGTCAATGATTCCGTTACCGTAATAACCTTGGAATTCATTACCGCCGATTACAGCATAAGACGGTCCCGATGTGTAATAGCTTGTAGCATAATCTCCTACATTATTGTTACCGGTAATACCATAGGACAGGCGAAGTTTCAGATTATCCAACCATTCCACATCTTTCAGGAAATCTTCTTCAGACATTCTCCATGCCAGGGCGGCAGAGGGGAACCATCCCCAGCGGTTGCCTTTTGCGAAGCGTGAAGAGGCATCGGCACGTACGGTAACTGTGGCCATGTAACGTTCTTTGTAGGCGTAGTTCAGGCGGGCAGCTACGGAAACCATGGACGATTCGGTATACGAGGACTTGGTAGCCTGGTTTTTGGCACCTTTTTCCATGGCATGATAAGACAATCTGTCGTCTGATATATCGGTAACGGATTGGGTATAAGTCTCTTTGTCTGTTCTATACATGGAGAACAATCCCATAGCTCCCAAGCGGTGATTGCCCCAGGTCTTGGTGAAATCAATCTGGTTATCCCATGTCCAGTCCATCCGGTCTGTGTTGACAACCGATGCATAGTTTTGCTTTTTATTCTGGTAATATGCCGTTCCGTCAGGATATTTGTCCGAAACGCCGGTACCCATGAAGATACCTTGACGTCCATGGTAGAAGTTGGGAGAGAAAGTCGTTGTGAATTTCAGTCCTTTCATAAGATTGAAGCGGAGATAAGCATTACCGAACACATGGAATTTGCGGGTCTGGTTTTCGTAAGCATCGATATCCAAATCAACCAATGGAGACGGAGTAGATGTTAAAGACATATTGCCCACTTTTGCTGGTCTGGCCAACAGGTTTCCGTCTTCATCCCACGGAGAAATGACCGGAGCAAACCAGAAAGCATTGTTGTAAGGAGAATACGCATTGGAAGAATCGGTAATCCAGTCATCCTGTACATCGTATACCATATTGACCGACATACCTGCTTCCACTACTTTAGATAATTTGCTGTCGAAAGCAGCTTTGATGTTGAAGCGGTCATAGCTGTTTTTCTTGAAAACATTTTCTTCGCCTTGATAACCAGCGCCCAAGCGGTAGGATGTTTTCTCGCTTGCACCGCTTGCACTGATGAAGTGGTTTTGTTGTGAACCGGTCTGCAACACCTGGTCTGCCCAATCATAACTTTCATTATTCATCCACCGTGCATACAAAGGCGACTCTTTCCACTCAGTGCCATTCTGGAATACAGACTGCAAGTCTGCATCTTTGATTATATATTTGATATGTCCCGTTTCATCCGGACCGCTTGAAGTTGTATATTTGGCAAAGCGGTAGTTCATCCATTCCGTAGACTCCATGAATTTGGGCATGCGGGCTACTTTTCGGATACCGTAGTAACCATCGTATGTAATTTCTACCGGTTGGGCTTTGCTTTGTCCGGCTCCGGCTCCTTTAGTGGTAATCAAAATCACTCCTTCGGATGCACGCGAACCGTAGATGGCTGTGGAAGAAGCATCTTTCAGCACATCGATACGTTCGATATCTTCGGAGTTCAGAAAGTCGATAGAAGAGACTACCATACCATCCACTACGTAAAGAGGACCGTTTGAATTGTTAATGGAAGATTGACCGCGGATTTGCATGCTGAATTTACCATTGGCGCGACTGTTGGTTGCCGTGATGTTGACTCCCGGAACAGATCCCTGCAGAGCATCTTCTACGCGAAGCGCACCACGGGCGGCCAATTTATCGGCAGAAACCGAAGCCAAGGAACCTGTCACATCGGTTTTCTTCATTGTTCCGTAACCTACCACCACCACTTCATCCAATGCCTGCGCATCTTCTTTCAGTGTTACCTTAATGTTCTTTTGGCTGCCCACTGTAACGGTTTGCGTGATATAACCGATAAATGATACCTGGATTTTTGCATTGGGCTGTACACTGAGTTTGAAATTACCGTCAATATCGGTAATTACACCGTTGGTCGTACCTACTTCCAATACGTTTGCACCGATAATAGGTTCACCTGTACCGTCGATTACGGTACCTGAGATTTGGTGACCTTGTGCAAAGGCGATTAAGCATAGCATACTCAACGACAGAGTAGCCAATGCTCTTTTTGCAAGTCTTTTTAGATTCATAAGTTTGTTTTTTATAGTTATTAAATGTAGTAAGGCTGATAATCGTAATGAGGTATTCTCACCCGTTATCGAGCACAAAAATACATGATACATCGTAAATATTATAGTATTTTTTGATATTCTTTGTGGAAAAATTAACTGTTATCCTCTGACTGTCCGTGTGACATATTCTCCTTTCTCCCTTCACATCTTCCTATTCATCAGGCTTTGCGGGTGAACCCTTTGTTGGGAGGACCATAACAGATAAGCACCTCATCTTTTTATGTCAGAGACACTACCGGATAGAAATTTCCATAGCGTCCGTGCTTTCGCAGAAAACCGGCAGGCACGAGCTGCTGCGAAAAACTGTTCGGGTTGCTTCCCCTCATGGCGGCAGGGTTTTGCTTTTTCAGTTCTTTGAAGATGTCGGCAGCGGAGAGATTTCTTATTTTTTCTTTTGGGTCCTCGGATGTTGCAGGACGGAAACAACTGCGTAGTACTTCTTCTGCCGGATTGCGGTGCTGGAAGATGAGGTTGTGCTCTTGGAGCTCTTCCTCTTCTTCGGCCGAAAACCAATAGCGTGCTCCGTCCGAAAGTTCCTGTTTCAGTTGTGCATAGATTTGCTTGTGCTCAATGCAGGTACAATCAATTTTATCCTTTACCTCTACACAGAGAAAACGGCGGCTGCCGGTGTTGTCGGACAATAAGTCGAAACGGTTGCTCGTGCCGATGAAAGAAGCGATACGGGGCAGGTTACGGAAATTCTTTTGGTATGCCTTGCAAAGGTTTAAATCCGCCATTTGCATCAGGTTTTTGAGCAGCGGTATTTTTCCTGGAGAATATTTATCGAATTCATCGAGGTTCAGCAGTCCCATTTCCGACATTTTGCGGGTGGCATTGCTCCGTGAGGTAAGCTCCACTTCATCCGAATAGTAGCGGGACAGGCTGTCGGGCATCAGACTTTTGCAGAATGTGGATTTCAGACAGCCCTGTCGGATGCTGACGAGTAGGGGAGCTACGCTGTTGGCATGCTTTCCGGTCTGTCCTGTCCATTGGGCAGTGAGACCGAGCATCCATGTATGGAAACCGTTTATCCAATATGATTCGGACGAGATGCGTTGGGCCAGTCGGGTTATCCGGTCGATGCCATCCCAAACGGGAAGCTGTTCAAAATAAAGCAGGAAGGGATGATATTCAGGTACATGTTTGGAGAAAAGAAAACGGCTGATATCTTTGTCCCAACATAGAATTCCCCGGGCATGGGCTTCGAGGCATAGGGTATTCAGTTCCCGTTTGCCGATGGTGACAAACGTTTTGTCTGCGGCATTGGCGGGGCGGTATTCGGTTTCGTCTGTCAGCAGGTTGTAACGGAAGAGGTAACTGTTTTGCAAAAAGCGGTTTACCTGTTCTGTCAGGTTACATTTTTGCACGCGGGCAGGTTTGTCATGCTTCCGGTTTCTTAGTAGAAAGAGGATAAATTTCATAATGCTTTTTTTCATGGTATGCATTGTTTTTATTAATGGGTTCATGCCACTAAGTTACTATCGGCAGGAAGCCTTTTGCAAGCCTTTCTTATACTATTTTTATTGGTGGTACAGTATGTGGAAAGACCTTGTGTTATTGTATTTTCAATGTGAGATAATTCTTTTTCTCTCGTTGCAAAATAGGGTGTTGACTATAGTCAACCGTTCTGTTCATTACTGTTGGCTGTTCTGTTTACAACAGTCGGCTGCTTTGTTGACTGTTGTCGGTAACCGGTTTATCTTAAAGGAAAAATAGATTATCTCGTAGGAAAACACTATATTTACACAATATAAATAAATACTGCACAATGGCAATTCATTTTGAATGGTATGAGAATCCGGTTCCACCAAACCGGCCGGATGAGAAAAAACTCCATGCACGCATTACGTACAATGGAAAGGTAGGGACAGACTACGTGAGGCGTAAAATCCAGGAGCGTTGTTCGCTGACGGAAACGGATGTAACGGCTGTGCTCGATGCACTGTCGCATGTGTTAGGGCAGGAACTGGGCGACGGACGCCAAGTGCATCTGGACGGGATAGGCTATTTTCATCCTACGCTGAAATGTATAGAAGAGGTGACGGCAGAGACGAAACGCAAAAATACCAAGGTTCGCTTAAAAGGTATCAAGTTTCGTGCCGACCAGGCATTGAAGAACGAAGTAGGAGCTGTAAAGCTTAAAAATATCAAGCATGACGGACACTCCAGTAAGTTATCGGACGTGGAAATAGACATGTGTCTCCGTGCTTATTTTGCCGACCATCAGCTGATGACCCGTGCAGACTTCCAACAGATTTGCGGATTTATGAGGTCGAAGGCTATGGAACATATCCGCAGATTGAAGTTGGAAGGAAAAATACGGAATATAGGGCTGCCTATGCAGCCGATATATGTGCCTGTGGAGGGATATTACGGGATAAGCAGGGATAGGATTGTCAGGAAATGATTTTTAGACTTTTATTATGGATTTGCGGGTGAAGGCTTGGAAAGAGGCTTCACCCGCAAATGCTGATGGATAGGGAGATGTGAAGGGTAAAGAGATAAATGACAGATGGATATAAGCATATATCCTTATGATGTTTTTTAGCAGGTAAAACAATTTTTAGCAGTTTTATGTCAAAATCTACACAAGAGATGTGACTTAAAAAATGAATTTTGCCCCGTGAACAAATATCGTGGAGAACATTATTTTTTTAACACATCTTTTTATGTATAATCAACAAAGACTAAAGAAAGTTGCTTTGATGCTCATGATGAGCATGCTTTGCCTGATTTCCTTTGCACAGGAAAGACAGGTGCAGGGCATCGTGAAAGACAAGAGCGGTGAACCGATGATTGGTGTCAACGTTTTGGTAAAAGGTACCACCAACGGTACCATAACTGGAGTGGACGGAGATTTTACGCTTTCGGGCGTGAAAAAGTCCGATATCCTCTCTTTTACCTATATCGGCTTTAAGAATAAAGAGCTGAAGTATGAAGGAGAGAAACTGCTGAATGTGGTTTTGGAAGAGGATTCCGAGTTATTGGATGAAGTTGTTGTCATTGGTTACGGTACGGTGAATAAGCGAGACCTGACCGGTTCCGTAGCTTCCGTCAGTTCGCAGGATATTGCATCTATTCCGGTATCTAGCGCTTCCGAAGCATTGACCGGTAAAATGGCGGGGGTGAATATCACTACTACGGAGGGTTCTCCCGATGCGGATATTAAGATACGTATACGTGGTGGTGGTTCTTTGTCGCAAGACAATTCACCTCTTTATATAGTAGACGGTTTTCCTGTATCCAGTATCAGTGACATTGCTCCGTCTGAAATTCAGAGTATTGATGTCTTGAAAGATGCTTCTTCTACAGCTATTTACGGTGCACGTGGTGCTAATGGTGTAATTATCGTTACTACCAAGAGTGGTAAAGAAGGAAAGGTTCAAGTGGATTTTGGCGCTTCGTTCGGTTTTAAGAAAGTGACTAAAATGACCGAAGTGATGAGTCCTTATGATTTTGTGGCTTATCAACGTGAAATCGGTTCGTTGGATTACGGAAATTATAATGATATGGATATCTGGAAATCAATCGATGGTATTGACTATCAGGATGAGATATTCGGACGAACAGGTAATCAGCAGCAATATAATGTGAATGTGGCCGGGGGTAGCAAACAATTGACCTACAGTGTAAGTTATGCTCATAATGAAGAAAAAAGCATTATGCTTGGCTCAGGCTTTAAGAAAGATAATATCAATGCAAAGCTTAAGTCGGAACTGAACAAATGGCTGACTTTAGACTTCAATGCGCGTTTGAGTTATTCTACTATCGAGGGTTTGAGTGGTGGTGCTGATACGAATGAGTCCAATGCTGCTAATTCTACTGTAGCCAATGCGGTGGTTTTCCGTCCGGTCAATGCTTTGTCTCATAGTTCGGATGATGATGAGGAGAGCAATGCTGCTTTACAGAAAACGCCTTTGGAACGTTTGCTGGCAACGAATAAAGGACGCAATTCTTTCCGTCAGAATTATAATTTCGGTTTGAATTGGAAGCCGTTTAAGAACTGGACTTTCCGCTCGGAATTTGGTTATGGTTGGAGATATGAAGATACAGAACAATATTGGGGTACTGACGCTGTAAGTAACTCTAAATATGGTTATAACGGACGTCCTCAGGCATATTTGCTGCGTGAGACGACAAAGAACTGGCGCAATGCCAATACTCTTACTTACGAAAATAAGAAAATGTTTGATGGTCGTGACCGTTTGAATGTGCTCGTGGGACATGAAGTGAGCAGCAGCATGGAGGAATCCATAGAGAATGTATCTGTAAATTTCCCTACAACAATGGGATTTGAGGATATGAAAGCCAATATGGGGGCCGGCACGGCATTGCCGAACCAGTCTACTATCTCTGCCGAAGAGAACATGCTTTCATTCTTCGGGCGTGTCAATTACACGATGATGGACAAGTATTTGCTTACGGTAACGGTACGTGCCGATGGTTCCAGTAAGTTTGGAGATGGAAACCGTTGGGGCGTTTTCCCCTCTGC
Source organism: Bacteroides stercoris ATCC 43183 (assembly GCF_025147325.1). Lineage (NCBI taxonomy): Bacteria > Pseudomonadati > Bacteroidota > Bacteroidia > Bacteroidales > Bacteroidaceae > Bacteroides > Bacteroides stercoris. The sequence goes on along the minus strand of NZ_CP102262.1, from coordinate 58,855 downwards.
CGCATTGGCATGGCGTATTTCCGATGAGGCGTTTATGGCTAATACAAAGGATTGGTTGTCTGCATTGAAATTGCGTTTGAGTTTTGGTACGGCTGGTAACAACCGGATTAATTCAGGGCTTCTTTATACTACTTACTCGTTGAGTGGCAATGATTCCCGTAATCCTTTCTTCAATGGAACCAGTACACCTATGTTGGAACATGGGACCTATCTTTATAACCCAAAGTTGAAATGGGAGACTACCGTTACCCGTAACTTGGGTATTGACTATGGTTTTTGGAACAATCGTATTTCGGGTTCGGTAGATGTATATTGGAATACGACCAGAGATTTGCTGATGAAGGCGGAGATACCCGGTAACTCCGGTTATTCTTATCAGTATCAGAATTTTGGACAGACTTCGAATAAAGGTATTGAAATGTCGATGGATGCAGTATTGGTAGATACGAAAAACTTCAGCTTGAACTTTACTGCCAATGTTGCCTACAACCGAAACCGAATTGACAAATTGACCACCGACAGCCCTTGGCAGAGTAGCAATTGGGCAGGAAGCACTATTTCCAAATATGAAGATTTCCGTGTGGAAGAGGGTGGACGTCTGGGTGAAGTATGGGGATTCCGTACCAATGGATATTATACAGTATATGATCCTGTTACCAATCCGACCGGAGAATTGGTATGGGGCGATAAACAATGGGTGCTGAAAGATGGTATGAAAGATAACAGCCCTACGATAACAGGAGGTTCTTACTATCCTGGCGGATTGAAAATACAGACCGATGAGAATGGAAATCCTTTGAAACAGCGTCTTGGAAACACTGTAGCTCCTTGGGTAGGCGGTTTTGGGCTGAATGGGCGTTTCGGCAATAGCCGCACCGGTGAGTTGGATGTGAATATCTTCTTTAACTATTCTACCGGCAATGTGATTATCAACGGTACAAAACTGGCATCGTCTTTCCGTTCCGGCTCTAGGACCGGTTATAACTTGAATAATGATTTCCGTCTTGGTAACCGATATACATGGATCGATCCGGAAACAGGCTTGAATCTTGCCAGCTCTTCAACCGCAGTCTTGAATCATTATGGTGACATGCAAGCTGCCGGATTGCGCCTGAATGAAATCAATTCCAATGCCAATATGTATAATCCGGCTGCTGCTTCTACTATGCAGTTAATAGATTATGCGGTGGAGGATGCTTCTTTCTTGCGCCTGAACAATCTTACTATCGGTTATTCGCTGCCTAAGCACCTTGTTAAGAAAGCATTCTTGCAGAATGTAAGGGTTTATCTGACCGGATATAACTTGTTCTGTTGGACCAGCTATAGCGGAGCCGATCCTGAAGTGGATGTGAGCAGCAAGCGCAACGCCATGACACCGGGTGTGGACTATGCCGCTTATCCCAAGAGCCGTACGTTTGTAGGCGGCATTAACATTACATTCTAAAACCTAACAGATATTGACTGATATGAGAAATATATATAAAACTTTATGTTTAGCGGCAGGGTTGGTTGCCATGACTTCCTGTTCTGATTTTCTGGATCAGACTTCTCCTTCCGAACTGGATAATAAAACTACTTTTAATAACACATACTATACGGAACTGACCGTGAATAAGATTTACGGAAGTCTGACTCAGGACCAAGCCTACTCCAACTTTATGCCTATTATAGCAGGTCTGAATACGGATTGTGAATTGGTGGACGGACTTGGTACCGATGCCAGCAATACCTCCAGCGAACGCGGTAATATGAATTACAATGCTAATCCGGGTTGGACGCAACTTTCGCGTGTATGGGATGTGATGTATGGCATTATTGAGAACGCCAATCTGGTAATAGATGGCATAAACAACAGCGAGCTGATTAAGACGAAAGGCGATGATTGCGATATGATGCTACGCTTCCGTGCCGAAGCTAAAGTGTTGCGTGCAATGATTTATTTCGACTTGATTCGCCTTTTCGGAGATATTCCGTTTGCTACCGGTGCTTCGGATAGCAATCTGGAAAATGTGTATGTAGGGAAGACTGACCGTGATGTTATTATGGAGGCTTTGATTGGCGATTTGGAAGAATCCATTCCTTATCTGCCTTGGGCAGGTGGTACAACTTACACCACAGAGCGTGTCACCAAAGGATATGCACATGGTTTGCTGGCAAACATAGCATTGACCCGTGCCGGATGGTTTATTCGTGAAGCTGCGAAGGAAGGATATGTGACAGCTACGGAAAACTCAGATCCGGCTTATCCTACTCAGCGTTGCGATGATGAAAAACGTCATGAGATGTATAAATTGGCAGAGGAACATCTTGCCGCTATCATCAATGATAATACACACTCGATGACTCCCACTCTTGCAGGTTATTGGAATGGGGTGAACTTGTGTGAACTGGATAATACCTATCGTGAAAATTTGTTTGAAATCCCGATGGGGCTGAATAATAGCAGTGAATTGGGGTATACTGTAGGATTTCGTGTAAACGGTGCTTTTCCCGGTGGTGTGTCTGAGGAACATAACTATGGTCCGAAAGGTAATTCCAGTGGTAAGCTCAAACTGACAGCTCCTTATTATATGTCTTTTGATGCTGCAGACCAGCGTCGTGACCTGACTTGTGCCCTGATGCAGATTCGTACGAAGAGTGGCGTTTATAAAGAAGATATGCTTGGCAATGCTCCTTTTGCCATTTATTGCGGCAAGTGGGACTATCGTAAGATGAAAAATCGGAAAGACGGTTGGTGGGATGCTGTGAAAGCAAGCGACCAGAAAGTGTGCAGTGGCATCAATGTTGTAAAGATGCGCTATCCTCATGTTTTGCTTATGTATGCGGAGGTTATGAATGAACTTTACGGCAGCTATAATACAGGTGGCGAGTATTGTTCAAAAACAGCTTTCGAAGCTCTTTCCGAGATACATACACGTGCCTTCAACGGTGACAAGGCTGCTGCAGAGGCTCATTTGACGAAACTCATTAATGAACAGGGCTTCTTTGAAACGATTGTTGATGAAAATGCCTGGGAATTGGCAGGTGAGGGTGTACGTAAATTCGACCTTATCCGTTGGAATCTGCTCAGTGCCAAGATTGACGAGTTCAAGGAGAGCTATCGTAATGCAGTGAATAATGGTTCATATCCGGCTAAAATTTATTATAAGTTCAAGGAGGATAATTTCACGATTGATGTAACCACATTCAATTACAACGAACCTGTGGATGCCGGTTACTTTAGCGCCAATTTCTTCGGCAGAGAGACTACAGATGCCAAGCAGGAGCAACTGCTTGTTAATCTGCCCAGTATTTCGGCAGGGTTGAACCGTGTAGTGAAAAACCGTTATTTGCTTCCTATCGCTTCTACCACGATTTCTACATCGAATGGCAAGTTGCATAATTCTTATGGATATAGTGATTAATCTTAAACACTCAAGGAAATGAAAAATATCAGAAATATATTGGCTAAAGGGGTATTTATGCTCCTTGTCTCTTTACTTGCAATGGCATGTACAGAGAAAAGCGATTGGGGTATTGATGCCTCGTACAGCCGTCCGTTTGGAACCAATGAGGATGGTATAAATGTGACAAAAGATGAAAAAGTAGCTCGGGTTACGGTAACTTGGGATGCCATGCCCGGCGTAGAATATTATATTCTTGAAATAAGCAAGAATGAGCTGACTGATGAAATTCCTATGGGCTCGGAAGAGAACGGTAATCTTGTTTATGGGAATACGGTAGAAAACCGCATATTGAAAGCTCCTTTTTTAATTGACAATCTGGAAGCAGGTGCGGAATATTATCTGCGTATTAAGTCTGTGGCAAATGGCAAGGAATCCTATTGGGCTTATTTAGACGAACCGTTCAAAACAGTAACGGAAGAGGATGTATTGAATGTGCCTGCCGAAGAGGATCTTCCGGTTGCATCAGGTAAGGTACGTATGTCATGGGAAGCTGGTCTGACGGTAACGCATTTCGAGATTGTGGGCGGTGCTGCTCCTATAGAGCGGGCAATTACGGCTGAGGAAGCTGCTGCAGGAGAGGCATGGATTGAAGGACTGAAAATATTCACAGCTTATACTATCAGCATTTATAATAATGAAACGTTACGCGGTTCACAGGAAGTGGTAGTGCCGGGATTGGAAATAGAGTCTACCGTAGATGAGATTACAGCCAATACGGCAAGATTCTCTTGGGATAATACAGTGGATGTGGACCAATATATCTGTCAGCCCTCTTCGGCGCCTACTCCGGATGATGCCACCGGAGCAGTTTCGCTAAGTGCTTCCGAGGTAAATGAACATGCCGTTATTATACCGAATCTGGAACCAAGTACGGAATACACAGTTTATGCTTTCTATAATGGGGCTATATGTGCACGTGCTACATTTACAACAAAGAAGGGAAAACCTGTTGGGTATACGGAATATAATGGTGTTGAGGCTTTAATAGCCGATTGGGATAACTTGTCCGGTAATATTTTAGTGACAATCAGTGCAGATGCGGATTTGAGTAACAAATCTGAGATACCTGCTGCGGTTACTAATATTGTCTTTTGGGGTGAGGGAGCTACACAACCGAAATTAGCTGTTAAGAATATGCAAACTTTAGGGGCTATTGATAAAATAGAGTTTTATAATCTGAATATCAGTGCACTTAGTAACGATTGTGTTATTGCTCCGAATACAGAAGGTTCTTCTATAGCAAATATTGAAATAACTTCATGTACTATAGAAAATTATCGGGGTATTGTTCGTGTGCGTAAGGTAAATGGGGAAAGTAGTCTGAAATTGAATATTGATGACTGTATTATTAGAAACTTGGGTACTAAAAGCACAAGTAACTACTATGGTATTGTTCAAACGGATGGGGCTGTGAAATCTGTAATTATTAATATGATGAACTCTACTTTTGCTAATCCAGGTGGAACCAGTGCATCGCTCCTAAGAGTTGATAAGGCTGATAATTCTATTTCTGTAATTAAAAACTGTACTTTCTATAATTTAGTTGATAAAGATGCTCTTGTGAGAGGAGCGAAAGGTAGTCTTACTGTAGAAAATGTTTTATTTGCAGGTAGTAATACTTTCCAGATATTCTATGATGATAAAACTCTTCCGGCTTCTTTAAATTGGTCGAAAGTTTATAGAACATCAGACCTTACTGTTTCAAAACCTGGTTCTACATCTACTACAGCTTTGTCCTATTCTTCATCCCAACTGTTCCCGAATGCATCTTCAAGTACCGATGTGCTTGATTTGACTTTCGGTGCAGATATTCCGAATGAAGTTAAGATAATCGGTGATCCGCGTTGGAATAAATAATAAATTTAATAACATGAACTAATATGAATACAAAATCTATTTATACAGTAGGCAAATGCTTGCTCCTCTTGTTACTTATCTTCACAGGTTATGCCTGTGAAGATAACGATGAAGGCAAGGAAAATACAAGTGCTCCTGTTCTTATTTCATGCAATATCAATGGTACGGAGGTTGATCTTGCCAATATTGATTCGGAAACGGAGAACAATTTGACGGCGGGTACTGATGGTTATGTGGAGTTTGTCTTTAGCAAAACCATGCGCCAGACTCCGCCGACTAAGGATGAAGAAACCGGTGAAGTGCTGACAACCGGAATTTATTTCAATGATAAGGTTGCTTCCAATCAGATTGTCATCAATTATGAGAAAGTCCGCTATCCTTATTCTGTCAGTGAAGGTTCCGAATGTTCCTTATTTATCGAGGCGGGTACATTGACGGATATGCAGCATCGTCCTTACAGCAAAGATATTACTTTGAAGTTTACAGCCACTTCCGGTATTTCCGGTGGAGATAGCGAAACGGTGTTTGATGCTGTTGTTGATGCAAACGGAAGAGGTGATTATACCACTGTACAAGCTGCTATTAATGCCGCTCCTGCCAATTTGACATCGCCTTACCTGATTTTTATTGCAGCAGGAACCTATAATGAATGTGTATATATACCTAAAACAAAACCGTTTATTCATTTGATTGGAGAAAATCCTGACAGAGTGAAAATTCAATTTGCGTTGAATCGTGTAGAGGAGCAAACTAATTCGGATACATGGCCTTATTCTATTCACAATCCTAATTCACCTGCGCGCCTTGCAGGATATACCACAGATCAGAATTGTGTAGTATTGATTAAAGCCACTGATGTTTACCTGGAGAACATTTCCATTATTAACTTGTACGGTGCATTGAAAAGCCGCTATGACGGTGGTCTTGGAAAAGGTGGACAAGCTGAAGCTCTGTGTAGCCATTATGATAGATTGGCTATGAATAATTGTAAATTGGTTTCATTCCAGGATACGTGGTGGACGCGTTTCCAGAAAGTGAACGGAACGTATGGTATTTGCCGGGCTTATGTACAAAATTCATGGATTGAAGGTAGTACGGACTATATCTGGGGAAGTGGTGATGTGCTGATAGAAAACAGTACTTTTTATAACACGGGCAATGGTAGTTTTATTACGGCTTCACGTAGTAACGAAACCGATGCTTATGGGTATGTGATGAAAGACTGTACGATAGACGGTGAGGCAGGTATAACCGCTTTTTCTTTCGGACGTCAGCAATCAACTTCTGCGAAGGCGGTTTTCATTAACACTGCTTTGAAGATGGATATTATAGACGGTCATTGGACTGCGGGTAGCGCAGCGCCTGCTCTTTTTGGCGAATATAATACGGTTGATAAAAATAATCAGGTAATTTCAACAGGAGATATGACAGTTGGTAGCGGCAGCAGTCAGTTTACTGCAAAAGTTCTTTCTGCAGATGAAGCTGCCGGATATACTTATGAGAACATCATTGCCAGAGAGGGATGGAATCCGAAACAGTATATGCAGACCCCAGGCACTACTATGGCTACCTTGGATGGTACTACTTTAAGTTGGAATGCAATAGACGGAGCAGCAGGTTATCTTATTTTTGTGAATGGCGTCTATTTGGCACAGACTACCGAAACTTCGGTATCTGTTACGACTGCTGCTGACGGGGTATACACAGTCAGGGGAGTAGGACACTACGGAAGCATCAGTGCTGAATAATTGTTTTATAAAAGCCGGTAAATCTGCTGCCGGCTTTTATGTATTAAAAAACTTACTTATGAGAATATTGAAACTCGTTTATTTTGGTTTGCTGTGTTTCATCCTTTCTGCTTCAGTAGTGGCATGTTCGGATGATAATCCGGTTTCTGGCGGAACGGAAGTTCCGCCAGAAACTGATAATAATGGGGATGGAGATAATAATCCAGATACGGATAATACATTGGAAGAGTATCCTGCTCCGGACCGTTCTTCGATTGCTGCATTTCCGGGTGCATATGGCGCCGGTCGGTTTACTACAGGCGGAGCAGGTGGAAAGGTGTATGTGGTGACTTCATTGGCAGACACCAACGAAAAAGGGACTTTGCGTTACGGTATCAGCCAAAGCGGAGCGCGTACGATTGTGTTTGCAGTGAGTGGACTGATAGATTTGAACAGCCCGCTGAAAATAGTAAATGGTGACCTGACAATTGCCGGTCAGACAGCTCCCGGAGACGGTATTTGTTTGAAAGGTTATCCGGTTTCTGTACAGGCTGATAATGTCATTATTCGTTTTATGCGTTTTCGAATGGGATCTGATAATTTCACAACTGAAGGTGAGGCGGATAGTGGCGATGCACTTTGGGGAAAGCAACATAAGAACATCATCATAGATCATTGTTCCATGAGCTGGTGTACGGATGAGTGTGCTTCCTTTTATGATAATAGCAATTTTACTATGCAGTGGTGTATTATCAGCGAGAGTTTGAACCGTTCTGTACATACCAAAGGTAATCATGGGTATGGAGGTATTTGGGGTGGCTCACCTGCTACGTTCCACCATAATCTTCTGGCACATCATAGTAGTCGTACTCCTCGTCTATGTGGCAGTAGGTATACCGGTAAACCCGGCAATGAAAAAGTAGATCTACGCAACAATGTCTTTTATAATTGGGGACCTACCAATGGCGGCTATGCCGGTGAAGGAGGAAGTTATAATTTTGTGAATAATTATTATAAACCGGGGCCTTCTACCAATGAAAAACCAAATATTGTCAATCGCATTTTTCAGCCGAATGGAGATGATGGAAAAAATAAAAATGCAAAAGGAACATGGGGAATGTTTTATCTGAATGGTAACTATTTTGATGGTACATGCCCTCAATTAAATCCTGCTTATCAGTCTTTGCTGGAGGAGGTGAACAATGATAATTGGGTCGGTTTGCAGCCGAATGAGACATCCGGTGTACTCTTACCTTCCGGTGGAAAGTCTGCTATTCAGGCTAACTCGGAATTTACAATAACCGATGATGCGGCATTATTTACGCAGTCTGCTTCAGAAGCTTATAAAGCCGTACTGCTGTATGCCGGTGCTTCGTTGAAGTCTGATGCGGTGGACAGGCGTATAGTAGACAATGTACGTAATGGAGATTATACGGCCTCAGGAAGTAACGGCAGTGTGCTGGGACTTATTGATAAGGCAACGGATGTGGGAGGATGGCCTGTATATGTGAAAGAGAATGCCCCTGTGGATACAGACGGCGACGGAATGCCGGATGCTTGGGAGGCAGCCAATGGGTTGAATCCGAAAAGTTCTGCAGATGGAGTCAAATATAATCTGAGTAAGGAATATACAAATTTGGAAGTATATATCAATAGCTTGGTAGAGAAACTTTATCCGGCTAAATGATATTTGTATAATTACATATTTGGATTAAAAAACGGATAAGATATGAAAGGTATATATTGGTTGTTCTATTTGCTATTTGTTTTAGGATTCGGGGGTATTTCCTGTTCCGGAGATGATCCGATTGTAGATTCGGAAGGAAATATAGGTAGCAACGGCGACGATGAAAGCAATGGTGAGGAAAACGACTCTCCTGATACCGGAGTGAAAACATTGGACTATGGCGAGTTATTTGCTTTTCCTTATGCTGAAGGTCATGGTCGCAATGCGACCGGTGGCCGCGGAGGTGCTGTATATGTTGTGACACGTTTGGATGACCCTGCCAGCAAGCCGGAAGGAACTTTACGATATGCAGTAGAGAAAAGCGGTGCACGAACTGTTGTTTTTGCAATTTCCGGTACTATCATGCTGGAACGTGAACTTAAAACAAAAAATGACAATCTTACGATTGCAGGGCAGACCTCGCCGGGAGGAATCTGTATAGCAAATTATCCTTTTACCATAAACTCTGATAATGTGATAATCAGATTTATTCGCTTCCGTCCGGGTAATATCAATACGGATAATGATGGTCTGGGAGGTTCGGATAATAAGAATATTATTATCGATCATTGTTCTGTAAGTTGGGGAACGGATGAAGGATTGTCTGTATATGGTTCGGAATATACTACGGTACAGTGGTGCTTGGTTGCGCAGTCATTGCGAGTAACTCCTGCCAAAATAACAGGAGAGAAATTTAATACTCATGGATACGGAGGCAATTGGGGAGGACACTATGCTTCTTATCACCATAATATAATTGCTCATTGCGAAAGCCGGGTACCACGTCTTGGACCTCGCTACACGACATTGGCTCTTGATAAGGGTGAACTTGTTGATATACGCAATAATGTGTACTATAATTATGCGGGAGAAGGCTGTTATGGCGGTGAAGCTCAAAAGGTGAATCTTGTAAACAATTATTATAAACCCGGACCTGCAACTAAACTTTTTACCGGCAGTAAGGAAAAACGTCAGTATCGCATTGCCAAACCCGATGTGTATCCGAAAGATTATTCGGGAGCAGATTATAAAAAATGGCTTCAGACCTGGGGCAGGTTTTATGTTAGTGGAAACTGTGTGGAAGGATATAGTGACGTGACTGCCGATAACTGGCAAGATGGTGTATTCGGACAAATGGATGCTAAAAATTGCGAAGGCGGGGAGAGTTCAGCCCTTTGGAAAGAACATACAAGCATAAAGGTAAATTCTCCTGTTTCCGGAGCCGGACATGTGACGACCCATTCTGCCGTTGATGCTTATGATATGGTTTTACAATATGCCGGTGCTTGCAATTATAGAGATAAGCTTGATGAACTTATTATAAGTGATGTCAGAAAAGGTGTGGCAACTTGTACAGGCAGTGCCAAAGAATGGGAATCATTGAAGGGATGGTCGGATAATAAACCGGGATATATCAATAAGCCGTCTGACATTGGTACTAATGCCGGACAATTGGATGAAAAGGGATTCCCGGTTCTGGCAACAGATACTGAAATATGCACTGAAGATACTGACAGTGACGGAATTCCGGATTATTGGGAAAAGGAATATGGGCTTGATTTTAAGAAAAATGATGCGAATGAACGGACTGTTGATGTTAATGGTAAATATACTAACATCGAGATGTATATGAACAGTCTTGTACACGGTATTATGGAGGCTGGCAGTAAAGGCGGTGCTGTGGCTGATTGAGATGTGTTTTGTTTAAAAAGAATTTGTTATGAAAAAGAACTTGTTATTGGCTGTCTGCATGGCAGGGGTTATGGTATCTTTTGTTTCTGAGGTATTTGGACAGAGTTTGCCGGTATATGATACTCCCGACCGTTCTAAGATTCCGGCTTTTCCGGGTGCAGACGGAGCAGGAAAATACACAACCGGAGGAGCTGGTGGTGAGGTATTGGTCGTAAACTCTTTGAAAGATGACGGAACAGAGGGTACTTTACGTTGGGCCTTGAGAAAGAAGGGTTCTCGTACTATAGTTTTTGCTGTTAGTGGCTTGATTGAATTGCAGTCACCTCTGAAAATTAATAACGGTGATGTTACCATTGCTGGACAAACAGCGCCGGGAGATGGTATCTGTTTGAAAAATTATACGTTGAGCGTACAGGCAGATAATGTAATAATCCGTTTTATCCGTTCGCGTATGGGGGCAGAGATAAAACAAAAAGGCGATGATGCGATGAATGGTTTTAAACATCATCGTAATATCATTATTGACCATTGCTCTATGAGTTGGAGTACCGATGAATGTGCAACTTTTTATGATAACAGTAATTTTACGTTGCAATGGTGTATTATCAGCGAAAGCCTTGCAAATTCCATTCACGAAAAAGGTGCTCATGGGTATGGTGGTATATGGGGCGGTCAAACGGCGTCTTTTCATCATAACCTGCTGGCGCATCATATGAACCGTACTCCGCGTTTATGCGGAAGTCGTTATACTGGCAAGCCTGAAGATGAAAAAGTGGATTTGTTCAATAATGTAATCTATAATTTTGGTAGTGATGGAGCGTATGCCGGTGAAGGAGGAAGCTATAACTTTATAAATAATTATTATAAACCGGGACCTCATACGGCTACTAAATCATCTTACAAACGTTTGTTTACTGCTTATTCCGATGATGGGAAACATCAAAATGTAAAAGGAACGCATGGTGTATTCTTCTTTTCCGGAAATTATATGGATCCTACTTGTGAAAAACTGAACGAGAAACAACGTCAGGAGATGATGTTGGTTAATAAGGATAATACAGTTGGATTGATAGTGAAGAATAATTTTGCTCCGAAAAGCGATTTGCTGGCAAAGCAGCCGTTCGATTTTGCAGAACGTACTTCTTTGCAGTCTACATGGGATGCTTTTGAAGCTGTCCTTCAATTTGCCGGCGCATCATACAGCCGTGACATAAATGATAAGCGTATTGTAGAGGAAACCCGTAAAGGGATATATACCAATGAGGGTAGTCATGGGAGTACAAATGGCATGATAGACAGACCGGAGGATGTTGGTGGGTGGCCTGAATATAATTCTAAAACAGCTTTGACTGATGCCGATTTGGATGGTATGCCCGATGAATGGGAGATAGCTAACGGGTTGAATCCGAATGATGCCTCGGATAGTAAAAATTATAACTTAAATGCAAATTATACGAATTTGGAGATTTATCTGAATAGTTTAGTGGAACATCTCTTTCCCTAATAAATCTCTTCTTTCTTAAATAGGAGCATTTGGTGACTATCCTAAAGAATAAGATGGTATATGGAAATGATTGATTATAATTACTCCATATACCATCTTTATATTTAATATTCTGTATTGTCTACTAATTCTTATCTATTCAGACATACTATTTTGAAAAGAATCTGAGCCTATTTATGAGATAGCATCAATAAAGACTTGGAATTTTAAATGTATATGTAAACTTACATCATGGTAAACTAATCGGTAGGGAGAAACGTATACCTTTCTCCGGCTTTGGTCTTGATGTCATAAATATACGATTGCTGCTTTTGAGGTACTGATAGCGGTGCACTGGCTGCAACCAACGGCTTCCGTATCGGTTGGGATAGCAGCAGCGGATTATTGCATGACTCTTCTGTCGCCGGTGTCAGCTTTTCTCCATTCAGATATAAAGGGGAGGCGGTACGTATACGTAAGGTTCCGCCGATGGTGGAAGCTATGGTAACCGTTTGCACTTTTCCTTTTTCCCATTTCATCTCTTCCAGCAGAAAACCGCCGCGACAGCGAATTCCTTTTATAGTGCCATGTTCCCACACATTGGGCAATGCAGGCAGGAGATGAATGGCACCGTCATGGCTTTGTACAAGCATTTCGGCTATGCCGGCCGTGCATCCGAAATTGCCGTCTATCTGGAAAGGCGGATGGGCATCGAACAGATTAGGATAGGTCCCCCCGTTTTGTCCGCGTTCATCGGTGGTGGGGTGGAGTTGTTCGGTAATCAGTTTATAGGCGTGATTACCGTCGAGCAGCCGTGCCCATAGGCAGACTTTCCATCCCATAGACCAACCGGTGGAGTGGTCTCCACGGGCAATCAGCGATTTCTTGGCCGCTTCAAAAAGAACAGGAGAATTATAGGCGCTGATTTGACGGCCGGGATATAGTCCCCATAAGTGGGAAACATGACGGTGGTGATCCTGAGGATTGTCCCAGTCTTCCATCCATTCTTGCAACTGTCCCCAGCGTCCTACCTGCATGGGTGCCAAATGCTTGGCCACGGTTTGCAGGCTGTCTGTGAAGGATTTATGCTCATTCATTAAGGTGGCGGCTTGAATGGTATTGTGGAAGAGGTCGTAAACCATTTGATTATCCATCGTAGCACCGGCAACAATTACAAAATCGCGTTTACCGTTAACAGACGGACTGTTTTCCGGTGAATAGGAAGGAGCTACTACCAGCCAGTTGTTTTGGGGTTCGCGTACTAAGAAGTCCAGATAAAATTCGCAGGCGCCGCGCATAATCGGATAAACCTCTGCCAAATAGTTCTTATCGCCGGAGAACAGATACCGATCCCATAAGTGCTGGCAGAACCAGGCGTTACAAGTGGGCCAAATACCATATTTAGGACCGTCTACGGCGCCTGTACTGCGCCATATATCGGTGTTGTGATGCAACGTCCAGCCACGGCAGCCGTACATGGCGGCACTCTCGCGACCTTGTATGGCTACTTCTTTTACCAATTGCAGAAACGGCTCGTGCATTTCGGGCAAGGCAGTGGTTTCTGCTGGCCAATAATTCATTTCTACGTTAATGTCGGTGGTGTACTTCCCGTCCCAGGGAGCGCGTAACTGATAGTTCCAGATGCCTTGCAGGTTGGCGGCTTGTCCACCCGGCTGTGAAGAACATATTAAGAGATAACGTCCGAATTGGAAGTATAGGGCAGCCATTTGCGGATCGGCAGTAGAACTGAATTCTTTTACACGCCGGTCTGTCGGTTTTTTGATTTGGGAATTGCTGCCCAAGTCGAGGGAAACGCGGTTAAAGTATTTTTGATAGGCGGCAATGTGGGCTTCTTTTCTTTTTGTGTAGTTCTTGCCGGCCTGCTTCATGTATTGCTGTGCGGTTTTAAGTGCATCTCCCGATATGTCTTTGTAGTTTATGAAGTTTGTGCCGATGGAGACGTACAGAACAACGCTATTGGCATTCTTGACTTGCAAAGTACTGTCGGAGGTTGCTTTTAGCGTACCGCCGTTATTCTCAATCCGGGTAAGTGCGGTGAATCGAACCTTCCCCTCAATGCCTTCGTGGTCGTTGGCCTTTCCGTTGAGTTGCAATTCGTTGAGGGAAGAGATGCGGCGCTCTGTGTTTTCGGTATAAGGAGTGGTGTAATGCGCAGTGAAAGAAATGCTTCTTTTTTTCGAGGCTGTTAGTCTGATAACTAATAACCGGTCGGGAAATGAGGTGAATGTTTCCCGTACGTAAGTAATGCCATTGGCTGTGAAACGGGTGGTGGCTATTGCCTTTTCAATATCCAGATCCCGGTAATAGTCATCGTATTTACTGATTCCTTCAAAATCGAGATGCAGTGTGCCGACCGTTTGATACGGCATTCCATTGGCGGATTGTGAACAGATGGCAGGGCCGCATAACTCTTGCGCTTCTTTATTTTTCCCTTCGAATATCAGTTGGCGTATGCGAGGCAATGCTTCTTTTGCCTTGGGATTGGTGTTGTTGTGAGGTGAACCGCCCCAAACAGTCTCTTCATTGAGCTGGAACCGTTCGTGTATGGGGTCGCCGAAGACCATTGCTCCCAAGCTTCCGTTGCCCAATGGCAGAGCTTCTACCCATTGTCTGGCTGGGCTGTCGTACCATAGTTTCAGGACGGTATCATTTTGTGCCGTGACCTTACCGCCGATACAGCAAAAGGTAAGGATTAGCATGAACCATTTTTTGATCATAGCTTGTCAGTTTATCCGTTTTAAGATTTCTTCCGCTTTGTCTGCAATATAATCGGGGTGAAACTCCTCTAACTCTGTCCGTGGACGGAACCCCCAGGTTACTCCGCAAGACGTTACTCCGGCATTGATTGCCGTCTGCATATCCACGCCGGAATCTCCTACATAAAGCACATCTTTTCTATCTGTTTTGGCAATGGATAGAATATCGTCTACAATGGTCGGGTCGGGTTTCACGTTTACTCCTTCCCGTTGGCCGAATACGGCGACAAAGTTTATTTTCGGGAAATAGTGAGCTATCAGTTTTTGGGTTGCTGCTTGGTATTTATTGGATGCAACCGCTATTTGCAGTCCCAGCGACTGTAATTGTTCTAGCAGTTCGGGTATGCCGGGATAGGGACGGCTCTTGTCGGCATTGTGTGCATCGTAGTAAGGAATGAATTCCTTACGGACACGGAGCACATTTTCTTCGCTCTTCTCTCCTTCGGGAAGGGCCCGCTCAAATAGTTTGTTGATTCCGTTGCCCACCATGAAGTTATAGGCTGATTCCTCGTGGGTGGGGTAACCAAGTACGCTTAATGCATGGTTGGTGCTTTGCGCCAAATCGGCAATGGTATTTAATAATGTACCGTCTAAGTCGAATATAACAAGTTTCTTCATTGTTTTCTCTTTTTTATTTTGGGAACAAAGATATAACAATTTGCAGGGGTTATATAAAAACTCACCATAGATAACGCGGATTAATACCGATTTTAAGATAGATACCTGATAAACCGGAAATCAATGTTATCTATGGTGAGGCAGTATTTCCATGAAGCCTGTTATCTGGTAATTCTGAACCAGTCTACATCTGTCCAGCCGCCGTCGTTGGTAACGATAGCCGGGCGGGTACAGAACATGCCAACTTTGGCACCGATCCACTTGCCTTCTTTTACTTGGAACGGTTTGCCCAATGGCTGGAATTTCTTTCCGTTGAGGCTGTAACTGAAGTGGCACATTACCAACAGGTCGTGTCCGCCTTCGCTCTTGGAAATCTTTTTTCCGTCAGAGGTGAACTTGGCACGCAGGTAAATCGTATTATCCTTTAAATCGACTGTACCGTTTACGGTTTCGGAAGTACCTTTGTCTGCTTTTGGGCAAGACACTTGAGACAATACCAGGCCTTTGTCCGTATTTTCCAGGATAAGTCCGGCGTAGTCAAGTCCCATAACTACCAGTCCGGTACGTTCTCCTTTGTATTTCTCCGTCGGTTTGAAGGTCAGCTTCATTGTGGCAGTAAAGTTGTCGGAGGGAGTTTTTTGCAACAATAGGTTGGCTGCATCCCAAAGGTTCTTATATTCTTTGACAACCGGGTAGGAGTAAAGACGTACAATGCCCCGGTCGCCTGCATAATAGGCCCATTTTTCATTGATGTTGGCATGCCATTGCCACTGCGGAGAGAGGGTATAACCGTCAAACTCATCGCTTTCTTGCGGAGTGCGGATAGGATATGTCTTGCCTACGTTCGGCTTCGTATGAACCAGAACCGGGTCGCCGCAGCCGTCGCCGTCTTTGTCGATGCCGATAACCGGCCAGTCGTTTACCCATTTCATAGGTTGCAGGTGCACCAGACGGCCGTATGCGCCGACATCCTGAAAATGCAGGAACCAGTCTTCACCGGTAGGAGTGTCGACCCATGCTCCCTGATGAGGGCCGTTGATAGGGCTGTTACCCTGTGCCAGTACCTTCTTCCATTCGTAAGGACCGTATATGTTCTTGGAGCGGAGGACAACCTGCCAGCCGGTGGGCACGCCGCCTGCCGGATGGAAGATGTAGTAATATTCTCCTCTTTTATAGAGTTTGGGACCTTCGCAGGTCTGATGCGCTTCATGACCGTCGAAGATGATGCGCGATTGTGTCATGGCTTGGGTGGCATCCGCATTCAACTCGCAGATGGATATGATGCTTTTCAATCCGGCACGGCTTCCTGCATAGGCGTGTACCATGTAGACCTTTCCGTCTTCATCCCAGAAAGGGCAGGTGTCTATGATGCCCTTGCCCGGTTTTACGAGCACGGGTTCTGTCCACGGGCCTTTGGGGTCTTTGGCTTTTACCATGAACGCGCCTTGGTCGGGGTCGCCCCAAAAGATGTAGAATTCACCGTTATGATGGCGGATGGCAGGCGCCCATACACGGTTGCCATGCTCCGGACGTTCCGGTGTTTCGATAGGGGGGAGGGCGTAGGGAACGGCAGCGCCGATGATACTCCAGTTAACGAGGTCTTTGGAGTGTAAAATCTGCAGACCCGGCAGGCAGTTGAAACTGGAAGAGGTCATATAGAAATCATCTTCTACGCGGCAGGCATCCGGGTCGGAATAGTCTGCGTAGAGTATCGGGTTCTTATATTTACCGTTGCCTTGGTCGGCTACCCATACCTCGGAAACATAATTCTTTTCTTGTGCCGCCAGCGGCATTGCCAGCAGCAGGCTGAGTCCTAAAAGTGCGTTTCTGCTTTTCATGTTACGATTTGATTCTTTGAGTGTTTAATTCTTGATTTTAATCTGAAC
The DNA here is from genome assembly GCF_025147325.1 of Bacteroides stercoris ATCC 43183. Taxonomy (NCBI): domain Bacteria; kingdom Pseudomonadati; phylum Bacteroidota; class Bacteroidia; order Bacteroidales; family Bacteroidaceae; genus Bacteroides; species Bacteroides stercoris. The sequence goes on along the minus strand of NZ_CP102262.1, from coordinate 41,643 downwards.
CGGGTGTTGCAACTCTTCTTTCCACTCGCGCATATAGGCAAACCATGCTTCGGGAGTAGGATATCCGAAAGTTTCCTTGCATGAAGTAAACATGGTGTAATGGTGGAAACGGTCGCTACCCGGTGCAGAAAGGGTATAAAGGAAATTATCTTTATCTTTTACTTCCTGACGGATATATTTCTGAGGAACATAGGTGGCAATGCCCACTGTCTCTTTGGCGTATTTTACGGTGTCGTTGACCGGCCAGTGCCTTCCCCAACTGCCTATCAATCCTTTGTGATCTGATTCCGAGCGTGTTTCGTTGCCCATGATATTCTGCACACCGGTACAGAACACTTCGTTCTCCAGCGGTTCGTCAAAGAAAGTCTCTACCAGCAGGTCACGGTGTCCGGCATAAAGGATATAGCGGTTGGTCATGTTCAATTCTTTTCCCTGATAGTTCCAGCCTTTTACGGTTACATCGACTATGGTGCGTATAGGGCCATAAGCAAGAATGCTTTCGGTGCGGAAAGCTATCGGTTCTATGTGGATGGCCTTCGTTCCGTCCCAACCTTTCAGGGCGCCGACACCGCAACTGTTGCCAACCATCAGTACATCGTCTCCGAAACCGCGTGCAAGCTGTTCGTCATTGGGATAAAAACCGCTTTCCTTGATTTCCAGTCCTTTTTTAAACTTGCCATACGGGTCAACGGTTTGCTTTTGATTGAAATAAACGCGGTAAGCCACTAATTCCGATTCGAACATCGGCCCGTGCCCGTGTAGCATATTATAAAAATTGGTAGAGCCCGGTACTGTAACCGACTGTGTGGGGGCGTGCTTCTGCTTTTTTGCATCGCGTATCAGCATTTCGGCAAATACACGTGCCGGATAGGTCTTATCTGCTTGGGCGGAAGACAGGGTAATTGCCAGCGTTTTCTTGCTTTGGGCAGGAATGTCCATGACAAATGCCAGCTCATCGGCTTTTAAATCGCCGTTCAAGTCGTCCAGTTGCGAGGGGATTTCCTCACTGCCGTTCATTACAACAGCCGAACGTACGCGGAAGCCGGGTTGCAGGTCTTTGATTTTCAGTACTACCGGAGCATCGCTCTTGTCCTTGCTCCATGAGTTGGTTACTTCTACCGAAATGGTTTTGGTATTTGGTTGTGATTGTGCGGCAAGAGTGCATGCGCACATTAACAGGAAACCGGTTAAAAAGGTCGTTTTCATAAGGAATGTGTTTAATAAACTGCGGCAAAATTAAACTAAATAGAGCAGACAGCTCTTTTCCTTTTGGCAAAAAGACTGTCTGCTTTGCGCTTATTGCTTATTGAACTTTACTTAAAAATCCAGCATTTTTCCTTCTGCGCCAATAGCGGAATATACTTTTCCGTCCACTTTCAGATTTTTGGCGTTTTTCACATCCAATGTGTGTCCCTTAGTCTCTATACGTATGTTTTCCAATGTGACACCTTCCGCCTGGCTGATGACAACGCCTTCTTTGGCATCGTTGATGATTACATCCTTTACGGTTACATTCCTGATGGGCATTTCGGGCAGTCCGTTGAAGAACATGGCGCGTCCGGAACCCTTGCAGATGATATTGGAGATGTGAATATCCCGGAAAGAAGGCGTTTCAACAGTCACTTGGGGAACTGCTGTCTTCATGCGGCCTTTCAGGTCTTCTTCCGTTTCTTCACCGGCAGCCTTGCCGCCATAGAATAGGTCGAAGAGCAGTGCTTCGTGGGGTATATCAATCATGTGGATGTTGTGAATATAGATTCCCTCTACAACACCGCCGCGTCCTCTGGTGCTTTTAAAGCGCAAACCTACGTCTGTGCCGAGGAAAGTGCAATCTGTTACATAAATATTTTTCACACCGCCGGACATTTCACTGCCCACGACGAAACCGCCATGACCGTGTAACACAGTGTTATTCTTTACGATAACGTTCTGGCAAGGTTCGCCGCGTTTGCGTCCGTCCTCGTCTTTACCGGATTTGATGCAGATGGCATCGTCACCGGCATCGAAGATGTTATTGATTATCAATGCATTCTTGCAGGATTCCAAATCCAGGGCATCGCCGTTCTGAGAATACCAGGGATTGAATACTTTTACTTGGTTAATGGTGATGTGCTCGCATGATAGCGGATGCAGACACCAGCTTGGTGAGTTCTTGAATGTAACACCTTCTAACAGGACTCTTTTACTCTTGACGATATTGAGCAATACGGGGCGCAACCACGGACGGATTTCATTCCATTCCTCGTCTGTTTCGATACCTTCGGGATTGTTGAAGTTCTTGCAGGCCAATGCTCCCTTTAACGATCCGGCTGTGGGATACCATATGGATTTGTCTACTACACCGCCCGACTTGACAAGTGCATCCCATTGGCCGGCAGTCAGTTTGCTTTTTTTCACCGGACGCCAGCTATCGCCCGAACCGTCGAATACACCATAGCCTGTAATGGCTATGTTTTCTGCGTTGCGCGCAGAAATAGGCGACTGGCAACGGCGGGTATTCAACCCTTCAAACGATGTCTCAAGAATGGGATAGGCATTGAAATCATCTGTAAAGACAACGAGGGCATTTTTCTCCGTATGCAGATTGACGTTGCTCAATAACTCAATAGGACCTGTCAGCCACAATCCTTCTGGAATGACTACTTTACCGCCGCCTTTTGCATTGACGGCTTTAATGGCATCATTAATCGCTTTTGTGTTTAAGGTAGTTCCGTCGCTTTTGGCTCCGAATTGCAGGATACTGACTGTATAATCAGGAAACGACGGCTGCTCAACCTTTGGCATGTTGAAAGGCAATTCTTTATAGATGTTCTCATCTATAGAATTTTTGCATTGGGCATGAACAGCATTCTGTGCAGGCAGTAATGCAAGAGAAAATGTGGTAAGCGTAAATAGCTTTTTTAGTAATGTGTTCATTCGTGATACTATGTTAATGAATTTATGAATTCTGATTTGCGGATTAAGCGGCATTTCCTAATCTTTACTTTCCATCTTATTACTTCCCCGTAAGCTGCTCTCACGAGTGGCTTACGAAAGAAATAATAAATGATTCATGTTAACCTAATTCTAACCTTAAATAAATTATTATGAAAAAACCTCTTAATTACCGTTTGCAAATGTATCGGGCTTTGGTAGAAAAGATGTGTACAAATTGTTGGTTTTGGTGTATTTTTTGCGGTTTTACCCTTTTCTTTGCGTGCATTCGGGGTTTTTGCACTATCTTTGCAACTCAAAACTTAGTAAAAAAGGTATGAGTTACAATTTGTTGAAAGGAAAAAGAGGCATTATTTTTGGTGCTCTGAATGAGCAGTCCATTGCCTGGAAAGTAGCAGAAAAAGCAGTAGAAGAAGGTGCAACGATCACCTTGTCCAATACACCTGTCGCTGTACGTATGGGTGAAGTTTCGGCATTGGCCGAAAAACTGAATTGCGAAGTCATAGCAGCGGATGCCACCAGTGTGGAAGATTTGGAGAATGTATTCAAACGCTCTATGGAAGTGCTGGGCGGTCAGGTGGATTTTGTCCTTCATTCTATCGGTATGTCTCCTAATGTACGCAAGAAACGTACATACGATGACTTGGATTACGATATGTTGGATAAGACGCTGGACATTTCGGCAATATCTTTCCATAAGATGATACAGGCTGCCAAGAAGATGAACGCTATTGCCGAATACGGTTCTATCGTAGCTTTGAGTTATGTGGCAGCGCAACGTACGTTCTACGGTTACAATGATATGGCGGATGCAAAAGCACTGTTGGAGTCTATTGCCCGTAGCTTTGGTTATATCTACGGACGTGAGCACAATGTACGTGTCAACACAATTTCCCAGTCTCCGACAATGACCACTGCCGGTTCGGGTGTAAAGGGTATGGACAAACTGTTCGACTTTGCCAACCGTATGTCTCCGCTGGGTAATGCTTCGGCTGACGAATGTGCGGATTACTGTATCGTTATGTTCTCCGACTTAACCCGTAAGGTTACTATGCAGAATTTGTTCCACGATGGCGGTTTCTCCAGCGTAGGTATGAGTTTGCGCGCTATGGCTACTTATGAAAAAGGTCTGGATGAGTACAAAGACGAAAACGGAAATATAATCTACGGATAAAAAAGGATGATGAAGCGGTAAAGTGATAGGGTATTCAGGCTCATAGCCTTATCGCCTTACCGCTTTACCGCTTTTTTATATCCCTTTATAAATCTTACCACTCTATTTTTATTTCTTTAGTTGATTTACATGGAAACTGCTCTTTATCTGTTGCCTGTTACTTTAGGCGATACTCCTGTTGAAACCGTATTACCCTCTTATAATAAAGAAGTGATTTTAGGTATCCGTCATTTTATAGTGGAGGATGTGCGTTCGGCACGTCGTTTCCTGAAGAAAGTCGACAGGGAAATAGATATTGATTCGCTTACGTTCTATACGCTCAATAAGCATACTTCACCGGAAGATATATCCGGATATTTGAAACCGCTTGAGGCAGGAAATCCAATGGGAGTGATTTCCGAGGCAGGATGTCCGGCTGTTGCCGATCCGGGGGCGGATGTGGTGGCTATAGCGCAGCGTAAGAACTTGAGGGTGGTTCCTTTGGTCGGGCCTTCTTCAATCATATTATCGGTTATGGGTTCCGGTTTTAACGGACAGAGTTTTGCCTTTCACGGATATTTGCCTATTGAACTCGGTGAGCGTGCCAAGAAACTGAAAGCGTTGGAACAACGCGTGTATAATGAGCATCAGACCCAGCTTTTTATAGAGACTCCCTATCGTAACAATAAGATGATAGAGGATATTCTGCATAACTGCCGTCCTCAGACCAAACTTTGCATTGCTGCCGATATTACATGTGAGGGAGAGTATATTAAAACGAAAACGGTGAAAGAATGGAAAGGGAAGGTTCCCGATTTGTCTAAAATTCCTTGTATTTTTCTCTTGTATAAATAATTTCTTTTGTGTGTTCGTATTCACGTTCGAAACAACTGCTGAAAAAGTTTCTGTGAAGGTTATGCTCTATTTGCTGGAATGTCCAAAGTTTTCCGCCTTTGAACTTTTTGTTGCATAGGATGGAATCATTGTTCAGGTCAAGGATAAAGTTGTAGACCAGGCGGTTGGTAATTTCATTCTCAAAGTGGTACATGAAACAGAAGTGGAGATTTTGGGGCGGAGCTGAGGGAAGGATTTCTTGTAAGATTCTTTCAGCACCTTGTTCCAGAGTTTCTCCATACAATAAGTAGTTCTCCATTAATATATCCGTTTTGCCTTTTTCGAGTATGCTGCATTGAGGACGGGGCAGTAAAAACAGCATACCGTGTGAAGTTACGGTGATGCGGATAACGGGATTGATATATTCGTTTTTCCGGTTGATGGCTTCTGAGGCCATTGCTTTTCCAATAACATCTCCTTTTTTTGTCACGATAGGTACAAATACGGTATGACTCATTATCTTGTTGAAATAGTATATGCCGAACTGATTGAACAAGATACCCAGTATGAATACGCAGGGCGGCATGATACGGAATAAAATGTAGCGTAGCGTATCGTTCAGCGGATGCCCGAACAATATGGCAAGCGATATGATAAGAAAATGCAGGAAACCGATGAGCAGTAATACACGGGCCGATACTATGGCGGCTTCGGCTCCTTGTGCAAAAAACTGCTTGCAGCATTTATGGGTCTGGGCTGTGTGATAGTTCAAAAAGCGTCTTCTATTCAGAAAGATGATGAGCGGAGGTATAATCGCACTGATTTCCAGCGTAAACGGAAACATTGCTTCCGGACAATAATCAGCGGAAAAAAAGGAAGTTATTGTCAATAACAGTAACATTCCTGTCGTGCTGTATAATATGAATTGGGGGATATGCGGCCCCTTGCGCTGCCACATATAGATACTGGACAACACACCTACGCCTGCACCGATGTAGATAGCAATGTCTTGTATTATGAATTCACATAATATAATGGATATAATAACGGGAATATATCCGAGCGACATATTAAACTTAGATGATAGAATTCGTTGCTTGCCCATTACTACGCTATTTTGCCGTTTCCTATTCAACAAACAGCCGGTATAAAATGTTCTTTATTTCATTTTTTTTGTAGATATTGGGTTGATTTTTCTGCATGGTAGGACGAACGGACCAATGGTGCGCTTTCTACCTGGGTGAATCCTTTTTTTAATCCGAGTTCCTTGTAGGCGGTAAATTGGGCAGGGGTAACATATTCTGCTACGGGATAATGCTTATGCGTAGGTTGCAGATATTGTCCGATAGTGAGTATCCGGCAACCTGCGTCGCGCAGGTCGTCCATGAGCGCTGCCACTTCATCCGGAGTCTCCCCCAATCCTACCATAATGCCGGATTTGGCAACAGTGCCGCTTTCGGATATCTGCCGCAATACTTCAAGGCTTGTTTCATAATGAGCAGCACTCCGTACCAGCGGACTGATACGTTTTACGGTTTCCATATTATGGGAGATTATCTCCGGCCGGGCTTCGATAACCATGTCTATGAGTTCCTTTCTGCCCTGAAAGTCTGGAATCAGTACTTCAACGGTCGTATCCGGGTTGAGGCGTTTGATTTCGCGGATCGTTTGCACCCAATGGGCGGCTCCCAAATCCGGCAGGTCGTCTCTGTCTACGGAAGTGACAACGGCGTGGGAGAGCTTCATTAAGGCGATGGATTCGGCTACGTGCACCGGTTCTTGCGGGTCAAGCGGCATGGGCTTGCCTGTTTGTGTATTGCAGAACTTGCAGCAACGGGTACAGATATCTCCCCCTATCATAAAAGTGGCCGTACCTTTTCCCCAACATTCTCCCATATTGGGACAACGTCCGCTGCTGCATATCGTGTGCAGGCAGTGGGATTCTACAATGCGTTTTGTCTCGGTATAACGTTCGTTGGCACCGATACTTATTTTGAGCCATTCCGGCTTACGTACTCTTTCGCTCATTTACTTTTTCAATTCCCGATTAAAGAAGTTCGTTAATTTGGTATACAGATGCAGACGGGTGTTGCCTCCGAAGATGCTATGGTTGCGGTTGGTATAAACCTGCATGTCGAACTGTTTGCCAAGTTGTACGAGGTGTTCGGCATATTCCGCGCAATTCTGGAAATGAACGTTATCATCCGCCATGCCATGTACCAACAACAGATTGCCATGCAAGTTGTTGGCACGGGTAAAGGCGGACGAGGCTTTGTAACCTTCGGCATTTTCTTTCGGGGTACGCATGAAACGTTCGCCGTATACGGTATCGTAATAGTTCCAGTCGGTAACCGGAGCAACGGCTGCTCCGGCTTTGAATACGGGAGTTCCTTCGCTCATGCTCATAATGGTCATGTAGCCGCCATAACTCCAGCCCCAAATTCCGATACGATTTTTATCTACGTAAGGTTGGCGTCCTAAGTACAGGGCGGTTTCCACTTGGTCTTTGGCTTCTTTGACACCGAGATTCAGATAGGTGCTTTTGGCAAATTCCGCACCGCGTCCGCCCGTGCCTCGTCCGTCTACGCACACTATGACATAGCCTTGGGAAGCCATGTAAGTTTCCCAGCTCACGCCGAACTTGTCAAGTACCTGCTGCGAGCCTGGACCGCTGTACTGATACATCAGAACCGGATATTTTTTGCTTGCGGAGAAGTTTGCCGGCTTTATCATCCAGCCATTCAGTTCAGTGCCCTCGGAGGTCTGGAAAGAGAAGAATTCTTTCTTCGGCATATCATATCCGTTTAATTTCTGCTTCAGTGCGGCATTATCTACAAGTGTGGTCAGCGTTTTGCCGTTATTGTCGTTCAGGGTGATGACAGTCGGAATGTCCAGGCTTGAATAGCGGTTCATGAAATACTTCATGTCTGTACTGAACAGGGCGCTATTTGTCCCTGTATGCGATGATAACTTTGTTTTTTTGCCTTTGCGGTCTATCTTGTAGATAGCGCTGCGCAGCGGACTTTCTTCGTTGCTGCTGTAATAAAAACTTCCGTTTTCGGGGTCATAACCCAGAAAATCCTGTACTTCGTATGAGCCGGAAGTGACCTGTTTGATAAGATTTCCGTTTATATTGTACCAGTACAAGTGGTTGTATCCGTTTCTTTCACTGACAAAACTGAAAGTCTCCGGATAGAAAATGATGTTGTCAAATACATTCTCGCGGATATAAGTGCCGCTCTCATCACGTACGGCCAACTTGCATACGGTACTGCGAGGGTCGGCAAAATACAAGTCGAACCGGTTCTGGTGGCGGTTCAGCGTCATGATGGCAAGCTTGTTCGGGTCTTGTGTGAAACGGATACGGGGAATGTAGCCGCCTTCTTCCAAAGGAAGATTGATTTTGCGGGTTACTTTGGATTTGATATCAAAAGTATGTACGGATACTTTTGAATTCTTTTCACCTGTCTTGGGATATTTATAAGTATATTCTCCCGGGTATTTCTCGTAAGGGGCAATATGAGGCACTTCTCCGGCAAATACCGGGAAAGTATAAGAGGGAACTTCCCGTTCGTCGAAACGGATGAAAGCCAGCATCTTGCTGTCGGGACTGAATTCCAAGGCACGGTTAAATGCAAACTCTTCTTCGTATACCCAGTCGGGAATGCCGTTCAGCACTTCATTGCGGCTGCCGTCTTCAGTCACCTGGCTTTCGCTGTTGCCGTAAAGTAATTTAACGAGGAAGATGTTGTTGTCGCGCACAAAAGCCACTTGGTTTCCATCGGGCGAGAAGATGGGGACTTGTTGCGGTCCGCCGTCCGACAGTTTCTCCACTACATTGTTTATCTTGCCGTCCAAATTCCGCTTCAGGCTATATATATAATGTACTGCTGTATAAGAGTGGCGGTATACAGGCACTGTTTCTGTTGCAATAAGCAATTTGCTGCCGTCCGGAGCAAAGCTGTAGCTGTCGAACTTCTTGAATGGACACTCGCGGGCAGTAGCCGCATCGAACAGCACTTCTACCGATTTACCTGTCTTGAAAGAGTATTTGATGATTTGTGTCTTATCCGCATTCATTTGCGAATAATGTTCGCCGTCTCCCGGAATAGGGATGACACCCGAAATGTTTTGAGGGATAAATTCTCCGGATACGATTTCTTTCAAATCGAGTGGCTTGCTGTTCTGGGCAAAGCCTGCCAGTGCACAAAGGCAGAAAAAAAGTGCAAAACTTATTTTTTTCATATCTCTTAATTCGGTTATTCAGGGCAAATATACGATAAAGCGAAAATCTAATCTAATTAATTAATGATAAATTCCGTTTTGTGTCAGGAAATTTTTCCGGCTTTTCCACCATGTCGTGAGTTTTCTTTAATAATTCCCGGCAGAATGCAGAGGGTAAATAATTTATTTGAGTGAACGCTTAAACAAAACAAGCATGATAGCCAGTGAACCTATCATTATATAAGGGTAAAGCACGATGCCGTTGTCATATGTGAAAACCATTCCCATCAGTCCGTTCATGGCAGTTTGTCCTATAAGGGCGATGGCGAGCGCTATGCCGAATGCCGTTCCCGACAATGAAGGGTAGCGGGTTCCGAGAATACTCAGGATAACCGGATAAGTAGACGATAATCCCATTCCTATTACAGCCATTCCTGCAGCAGTCCGTATGAAACCGGGAGCTGCTGTCAGCAGGGCAAAGCCTGTTGCAGTGAGGATAAGACTGTAGGGGAGCACCTTTGCCGGTTGTATCTTTTTGAAAAGTACGATTTGCAGCATACGTGCTACGGTGAGTCCGGCAACCATACAGGTGAGTGCTATCAATCCCTGATTGGCAGGTATGTCGGTTACCTGACCGAAATAACTGGTGGACCAGTTATTGCATACTCCTTCAATGCCGCTTTGAAAGAATAGAATGAAGCTGAGCAGCAGCAGGCTGCTTTCTTTCAGCAGGCCTAATCCTTCCTTTACAGGAAATCCCTGTGCTTGTTTGGGTGCGGGAAAACGTATGGGGATGCAGAACAATATACCTGCCAGCATAATGATGCCTATACCTTGCAGGATGGTTTCAAAAGAGTAATGCTCGGACAGGATTCCCAAAAGGCTTGGTATGCCAAGCGCTCCCAACCCGTAGAACACTCCCAGGAAGCTGATCCGGGAGCCTTTTTCGGATTCTCCGGAGATGTCGGAAACCAAGGCGTTGGTTTCACCGTTAAGGATGCCGCCGCCCAGACCTATGCCTACAATGGAGATTTGAAGGAGCGGGATGCTTTCGAAGAATATCAGTCCTTCCAATCCCGATAATACGATGATGCAACTGGGCACCAACAATGCTTTGTGTCCGAAACGGTCCGCAATAGGACCGAAAATCAACGAACCGGCCAGCATGCCGATGGGAAGAAAGGTTACCAGTGACGTAGTTTGCAGTCCGCTTAATTCCAGTTTTGTGACGAGAGAAGGCAGTACCGAACCCAATGTAATCATTGAAACACCGAAAAAACACATTCCGATGCACGCTGCCGTGAACACAAGATTCTTATGATAACCGCTATTCATACAAATGTTTTTTTTGATGGTAGGAATATTTTGTTGTGTCTTTCCATATTATATACAAAGTTATGAATTTATTTCAATCGCTATGCTTCCGGTATTATAAATTTGCATGTAGAATATGTAATCGGACTCTGAAATGTATTTGTTGACGAATATGTGCCTCTTCCATGGCAGTTGTTAACATATCTAATCCGTTTTCTATTAGTAAAAATCGAAGAAAAGTTTTACTTTTGTTTCTAAATAACATAGGCTTATGAGTGCGACTCCTCTTTATAATGAATTTCCTTCTTTCCTGAAACGTTATTTTCCGTATAAGGTACAGAAAATTTCGTTGAATGCCGGGTTTACCTGTCCCAACCGTGACGGGAGCAAGGGGTACGGCGGCTGTACCTACTGCAATAACCAGACTTTCAATCCCGACTACTGCCGTACCGAGAAGCCGATAGCCCTGCAACTGGAAGAAGGAAAGCGTTTCTTTGCGCATAAATATCCCGAAATGAAGTATCTGGCATATTTTCAGGCTTACACCAATACGTACGGAGAGCTGGAGTCCTTGAAGCGGAAATATGAAGAGGCATTGGCGGTAGACGGAGTGGTGGGGCTGGTTATCGGTACACGTCCCGACTGCATGCCCGATGATTTGCTGCGGTATCTGGAAAATCTCAACAAGCATACTTTCCTTTTGGTGGAATACGGTATTGAGAGTACTCGCGACGAGACACTCCGCCGCATTAACCGCGGGCATACTTTTCAAGTTACCGTCAATGCGGTGGAGCGTACGGCTGCTTGCGGAATACTGACCGGCGGACATGTAATCCTGGGGCTGCCGGGCGAGACTCACCGCAGTATCGTGGCACAGGCGAAGGACCTGTCGCGTTTACCGCTTACTACGCTGAAAATGCATCAGTTGCAATTGATACGCGGCACCCGTATGGCTTTGGAATATGAACGGAATCCCGAAGACTTCCATCTTTTCAATGTCGATGAATATGTTGACCTCGTGGTGGACTATGTAGAGCATCTCCGTCCGGATATTGTTCTGGAACGCTTCGTCTCCCAATCTCCCAAAGAGCTGCTTATTGCACCCGACTGGGGACTGAAAAATTATGAGTTTAACCACCGGGTGCAAAAAAGAATGAAGGAACTTGACGCATATCAAGGAAAGAAGTATGAAATGTGAGAAAAAAGACTTATTTTTGCCGCTGATTAAATATGGAATCAATCTAAATTAGAAGATAATAACAATGAACCCAAAAACAGTGATAAAAGGAAAAATCCACTATGTGGGAGTGAATGACCGCAATAAGCATTTGTTTGAAGGTATGTGGCCATTGCCTTACGGAGTGTCTTACAACTCTTACCTGATAGACGATGAAACGGTTGCGCTGATTGATACTGTAGATATTTGTTACTTTGAGGTATATCTTCGGAAGATAAAGAGCATAATCGGCGAACGTCCCATCCAGTATCTTATCATCAACCATATGGAACCGGACCATTCCGGCTCTATCCGCTTAATCAAACAGCATTATCCCGACATCATCATTGTTGGCAACAAGCAGACTTTCGGTATGATAGAAGGTTTCTATGGCGTGACGGGCGAGCAATATATGGTAAAAGATGAAGACTTTCTTGCCTTGGGCCACCACAAGCTCCGTTTCTATATGACTCCGATGGTGCACTGGCCCGAAACCATGATGACCTTCGACGAAACGGAAGGCGTGCTGTTTTCCGGCGATGGCTTCGGGTGCTTTGGTACGCTCGATGGGGGATTCCTTGATACACGCATGAATCTGGATAAGTATTGGGACGAAATGGTTCGTTATTACTCCAATATCGTGGGCAAGTACGGCTCTCCCGTGCAGAAGGCATTGGCAAAGCTGGGCGGTCTGCCCATCTCCACCATCTGCTCCACTCACGGACCGGTATGGACGGATAATATCGCCAAGGTTATCGGCATCTACGATCGCTTGAGCCGGTATGCGGCCGAAGAGGGTGTTGTCATTGTCTATGGTTCCATGTACGGCAATACCGAACAAATGGCGGAAGCCATTGCTGCGGAACTTTCCGTTCAGGGCATCAAAAATATTGTGATGCACAATGTCAGCAAAAGTAATCCGTCTTACATCATAGCCGATATATTCAAATACAGGGGTCTGATAATCGGAAGTCCCACGTATAGCAACCAGATTTATCCGGAGATAGAATCACTGCTCTCCAAGATATTGGTACGCGAGGTGAAAGGCCGTTATCTGGGTTACTTCGGTTCGTTCTGCTGGGCAGGTGCAGCCGTGAAGCGCATGGGCGAATTTGCCGAGAAAAGTAAGTTTGAAATCGTGGGCGATCCGGTGGAAATGAAGCAGGCCATGAAGGACATTACCTACGAGCAATGCGAGAATCTGGCACGCGCCATGGCGGAGCGTTTGAAGAAAGACAGACAATAAAGTTACCCCTAATTTATTAACCTGATAAAATAATTGTAATGAGACTAATCATTCAACCGGATTATCAATCCGTATCACAGTGGGCGGCACATTATGTAGCTGCCAAAATCAAGGCTGCCAATCCTACCCCTGAAAAACCGTTTGTATTGGGATGTCCCACCGGTTCTTCGCCTCTGGGTATGTACAAGGCCTTAATCGACCTGAACAAGAAAGGTATTGTATCTTTCCAGAACGTAGTGACTTTCAACATGGACGAATATGTAGGCTTGCCGAAGGAACACCCCGAAAGCTACTATTCCTTTATGTGGAACAACTTCTTCAGCCACATCGATATCAAGCCGGAAAATACCAATATCCTGAACGGAAACGCTGCCGACCTCGATGCCGAATGTGCACGTTATGAGGAAAAAATCAAGTCTTACGGCGGTATCGACCTCTTCATGGGTGGTATCGGTCCCGACGGACACATCGCTTTCAACGAGCCGGGCTCTTCCTTGTCGTCGCGTACCCGTCAGAAAACGCTGACTACCGACACCATCATTGCCAACTCCCGCTTCTTTGACAACGATGTAAACAAAGTGCCCAAAACATCTTTGACCGTAGGTGTAGGCACTGTGCTCAGCGCAAGGGAAGTGATGATTATCGTAAATGGCCACAACAAGGCCCGTGCCCTTTATCATGCGGTGGAAGGACCTGTGATGCAGATGTGGACAATCAGCGCGCTGCAGATGCATGAAAAGGGAATCATCGTTTGCGACGATGCTGCTACGGCAGAGCTGAAAGTCGGTACATACCGTTATTTCAAAGACATCGAGGCAAACCATCTCGACCCGGAGTCTTTGCTGAAATAAGAACGATACATTTTAGATAAACGGCCGCCCGTTCTTCTCTTTGTTGTGAGAGGACGGGCGGTTTTTACTTGTAAGGAAATTTATCTGCTACGCTTTAATATGACCGTAATCAGGTATATGTATCCGGTTTCGTGATAGCGTAACAGGTGTTTTTTCATTTTCAAACTCTTAAAATTGGAAACAGATAGATGCAATTATCCTATTTCTGCTGTATGAAAGATAAGAATAAAATCATAGTCAATCCCTATCAATCGCCCTGCGGCGTGCTGTTGCTTGGTTCGATAGGCGATAAACTCTGTCTTTGCGACTGGCGGACGGAAAAGCATAGTGCCCGGGTGGACAACAGACTGAAACGGATGTGGAATGCCGAATTTGAGGAAGGTACTTCGGCTGTAATCGAAAGCGCCCGGCAACAGTTGGACGAGTATTTTGCCGGAAAGCGGCAGACATTCGATATACCGCTCCTGTTCATAGGTACGGATTTTCAGAAGACAGTGTGGAGTGAATTGTTGAAGATACCTTTCGGCACGTCAGTTTCCTATGGAGAAGTGGCACGACGCATCGGCAGACCTGCGGCAGTGCGTGCGGTAGCTAATGCCAATGGAGCAAATCCGATGTCGATATTTGTTCCTTGTCACCGGGTAATCGGCAGTGACCGTTCCTTGACCGGCTACGGCGGCGGGCTTGGCTCCAAACAGAGATTACTTGAGCTGGAAGGGGTTTTGTGATATTGATTACAGGCTGAAGTGCAGCTTTTCCGGATACCATATAATAAGGTATATAGCCGATGTGTTACATAACATAGTTTAGTAACACAGACGTTTTATTGCTTTTCTTTTGATTAATTTCTAATTTGCGGCTCACTAAAATAATGGCATACGGAAGCATGCTGAGTATTCACTTTAAATCTTATATATCATGAAAGTATATCAGACGAATGAAATTAAGAACATTGCCCTCCTTGGCAATGACGGCTCGGGTAAAACCACTCTCACGGAAGCGCTGCTCTTTGAGAGTGGTATTATAAAACGTCGCGGCAGAATTACTGCCAAGAATACGGTCAGCGATTACTTTCCGGTGGAGCAGGAATACGGCTATTCTGTGTTTTCCACCGTTTTCCATGTGGAGTGGAACGGTAAGAAGCTGAATATCATAGACTGTCCGGGCAGTGACGACTTTGTGGGAGCGGCCATGACGGCACTCAACGTTACCGATACGGCTATCCTGCTGCTGAACGGACAATACGGCCCCGAGGTAGGTACTCAAAATCATTTCCGCTATACGGAGAAGCTGGGCAAACCGGTTATCTTCCTGGTAAACCAGCTCGACCATGAGAAGTGCGATTATGATATGGTATTGGAGCAACTGCAATCAATTTATGGTTCAAAAGTGGTTCCCGTTCAATACCCGCTGGCTACCGGACCTAATTTCAATTCGTTGATTGATGTACTTCTGATGAAAAAATATTCGTGGGGACCGGAAGGCGGAGCACCCACAATCGAAGATGTTCCCGCTGAGGAGATGGAGAAAGCAACTGCCATGCATAAAGCATTGGTGGAGGCCGCTGCCGAACACGATGAAACCCTGATGGAGAAATTCTTCGAACAGGATTCTCTGACCGAAGACGAGATGCGCGAGGGCATCCGCAAAGGATTGGCTTCCCGCGGTATGTTCCCCGTATTCTGCGTATGTGCGGGCAAGGATATGGGTGTGCGCCGTTTGATGGAGTTCCTGGGTAATGTCGTTCCGTTTGTAGACGAAATGCCTCCGGTGCACAATACACGCGGCGAAGTTGTGAACCCCGATTCCAACGGACCTACTTCCCTGTATTTCTTCAAGACTGCCGTTGAACCGCATATCGGTGATGTGCAGTATTTCAAGGTTATGAGCGGCAAGGTACACGAAGGAGAAGACTTTACCAATGCCGACCGCGGTTCTAAGGAGCGTATTGCGCAGATTTACGCATGTGCAGGAGCCAACCGTATCAAGGTGGAGGAAATGGTAGCCGGTGATATCGGCTGCACGGTGAAACTGAAGGATGTGCATACGGGCAATACGCTGAATGCCAAAGGGGCTGAGAATCGTTTCAACTTCATTAAATATCCGAATTCCAAATATTCCCGCGCCATCAAGCCGCTGAATGAAGCCGATACGGAAAAGATGATGGTTATCCTGAACCGTATGCGCGAGGAAGACCCGACATGGGTTATCGACCAGTCCAAGGAGTTGCGCCAGACCATTGTGCACGGACAGGGTGAATTCCACCTGCGTACATTGAAATGGCGTTTGGAGAATAACGAGAAATTGCAGGTTAAGTTCGAAGAACCGCGTATCCCGTATCGTGAAACCATCACGAAGGCTGCCCGTGCCGACTACCGCCATAAGAAACAATCCGGTGGAGCAGGACAGTTCGGTGAAGTCCACCTGATTGTAGAGCCCTATTATGAAGGCATGCCGATGCCGGAAACCTATAAGTTCAACGGGCAGGAATTCAAGATGAACGTGAAAGGCGTTGAGGAAGTTCCGCTGGAGTGGGGCGGCAAGCTGGTGTTTGTCAACAGTATCGTGGGCGGTTCTATCGATGCCCGCTTCATGCCGGCTATCCTGAAAGGTATCATGTCCCGTATGGAGCAAGGTCCGCTCACCGGTTCGTATGCCCGCGATGTGCGCGTTATCGTATACGACGGTAAGATGCACCCGGTGGATTCCAATGAAATTTCCTTTATGCTGGCCGGTCGCAATGCGTTCAGCGAAGCGTTCAAGAATGCCGGTCCTAAGATTCTGGAACCGATATACGATGTGGAAGTGTTTGTTCCTTCCGACAAGATGGGTGATGTGATGGGTGACCTGCAAGGACGCCGCGCCATGATTATGGGTATGAGTAGCGAAGCCGGTTATGAAAAGCTGATTGCCAAAGTGCCTTTGAAAGAGATGTCGTCCTATTCTACGGCCCTGAGTTCGTTGACGGGCGGGCGCGCTTCGTTCATTATGAAGTTTGCCAGCTACGAACTTGTACCGAGCGACGTACAGGATAAACTTATCAAGGAATTTGAAGCAAAGCAGGCTGACGAATAAAGTATTTTAATAAATCGTGAAAGCCGTTGTTCGCTCATTGTGAGGAATAACGGCTTTTTTATTAACACTGGTTAAGAATGAAGGAGAATGTGAATGCTAATATTTAATTTTTTATTAAATTTGCAAACCAAAGGTGTCTCATTTTGTTATAATGCTCGTAATACAACTTAAAAAACACGCTACGGTTAATTAACGAGAACACCCGGTTAAATCAGGTTAATTTGTTAGGAGTGTTAATTAGGGAGTGTTAATTTTGTGACTATGAAAAAGTCGACAATATGGATATTAGGCGTCGTTATGGGCCTTTCCTTCATCAGTTTGCTGTATCTGCAGATCAGCTATATTGAGGAAATGGTGAAGATGCGTAACGAGCAATTCGATGAATCGGTGAAGCGTGCTTTGATGGCTGCTTCAAAAGATGTGGAGTCTGCGGAGGTCGACCGTTGGTTGCGGGAGGATATCTCCGAGGCTGAGAAGAAAGCGTGGGAGCAAAGCTCACAAGGTAAGGGAGTGGTGCAGACGCAGCGTTTTACGGTTACATCACCGGACGGTACAAGGTATTCGGCTATCGAACTGAAGACATTTACCAACGAAGCATCAGAACTGCCCAGGGCAATGATTTCGCGTAAACACGGAACGAAAACGATACCCCAGACATCGCGTTCGCTGGCGGATGCCATAAAGAACCGTTATCTGTATCAACGCGCCTTGCTGGATGAGGTGGCCTGGCAGATGATTTACCGTGCCAGTAGCCGGCCGATAGAAGAACGGGTGAATTTTAAGAATCTGGACCAGTATCTGAAATCGGGGTTGATTGACAACGGTATCGAGTTGAACTATCACTTTAAGGTGATAGACCGGGACGGCAGGGAAGTGTATCGCTGTTCGGATTACAGCGATGAAGGCAGTGAGAGTTCCTACTCGCAGCCCTTGTTCCTGAACGACCCGCCTGCCCGTATGAGTATCGTCAAGATACATTTTCCCGGCAAGAGGGATTATATCTTCGATTCGGTCAGCTTTATGATTCCATCGATGATATTCACCTTTGTGCTGTTGATAACGTTCATCTTCACGATTTACATCGTGTTCCGCCAAAAGAAGCTGACGGAGATGAAGAATGACTTTATCAATAATATGACGCACGAATTCAAGACGCCGATTTCAACCATTTCGTTGGCGGCGCAGATGCTGAAAGACCCGGCGGTAGGCAAATCTCCGGCAATGTTCCAGCATATATCGGGTGTCATTAATGATGAGACGAAGCGGTTGAGGTTCCAGGTAGAGAAGGTTCTCCAGATGTCGATGTTCGACCGGCAGAAGGCGACGTTGAAAATGAAGGAATTGGATACCAATGAACTGATTACCGGCGTAATCAATACGTTTGCCTTGAAAGTGGAACGGTACAACGGGAAGATTGAGTCGGACTTGAAAGCAACCGATCCGATAATCTTTGCAGATGAAATGCACATCACGAATGTGATTTTCAATCTCATGGATAATGCGGTGAAGTATAAAAGACCGGATGTGGACTTGCAGTTGATGGTGAAGACCTGGAATGAACCGGGTAAAGTGATGATTTCGGTGCAAGACAACGGTATAGGTATTAAGAAAGAAAACTTGAAAAAGATATTTGATAAGTTCTATCGCGTGCATACAGGTAATCTGCACGATGTTAAGGGGTTCGGACTCGGACTGGCTTATGTAAGGAAGATTATTCAAGACCATAAGGGGACCATCCGTGCGGAAAGCGAACTGAATGTTGGAACTAAATTTATTATTGCATTACCTCTATTAAAAAATTGATTGATATGGATGAGAAACTGCGTATTTTATTGTGCGAAGATGATGAGAATCTTGGCATGCTTTTAAGAGAATATTTACAGGCAAAAGGTTACGCTGCCGAGTTATATCCCGATGGAGAAGCAGGATACAAGGCTTTCCTGAAGAATAAATATGACCTGTGTGTGTTTGACGTGATGATGCCGAAGAAGGATGGCTTTACTTTGGCACAGGAGGTTCGCGCAGCAAATGCGGAAATTCCTATTATCTTCTTGACGGCCAAAACCTTGAAAGAAGATATTCTGGAAGGTTTCAAAATCGGTGCGGACGATTATATCACCAAACCGTTCAGTATGGAAGAGCTGACTTTCAGAATTGAAGCTATCTTGAGACGTGTCCGTGGCAAGAAGAACAAAGAAAGCAGCATTTACAAGATTGGTAAGTTTACGTTTGATACCCAGAAACAGATTTTGTCAACGCCTGAAAAGCAGACCAAACTGACTACAAAAGAATCCGAATTGCTGGGCTTGCTTTGTGCACACGCCAACGAAATCCTGCAACGTGACTTTGCATTGAAGACTATCTGGATTGACGATAACTACTTCAATGCGCGTAGTATGGACGTATATATCACCAAATTGCGTAAGCACCTGAAAGAAGATGAATCTATCGAGATTATCAATATTCACGGAAAGGGATATAAACTGATAACTCCGGAAGCCGAGTCCTGATGGGAATCCGGCTTCGGACAATGGAAAATAAAAAAAGGCGGTTGCAGTGCAATCGCCTTTTTTTATTTCTTTTTCTCGGTATTAATCCGCAATTCTCTTGTTGATAAGAATGTAAGAAATCAATCCTATTACAATTAAAACAGCGCTGGTGCCCAGAATCGCGTTGTTGTTTACATTGCCGGTAAAAGAACATGCAACCAGGATTACAGCTCCTACCAAGATTAATATCAATCCCAGATTTTTTAATAAGCCTTTCATGTGTGTGTATTTTAATAGATTATTATTTTCGTATTCTTGTCACAAAGAAAAGCATAATTCTTTAACAAGCGAAATTATTTTTGCAAAAAAACTATTATTCGCTTAATTTAGTTGGTTTTCAGCTCTTCCCTATGGATTTACGGTTAGTCTTTCGTATTGAAAAATATTTTTCTCAGCACTTCCTGGCTCACGCTCAGCTCCTCAATGGTGATGCCTTGCAATGCTTCCTTTAACGTCTGGTTGGCTATGACGCGGGCGCGCTCTTCCAGTTCCTTTCCGTCTTTAGTAAGGTGTATCAGATTGGTGCGGCGGTCTTTTTTATCGGAAATGCGTACTACAAGATGCTGGCGCTCCATATTATCTATAAGGCGGGTCATGCTGGGTTTGTCTTTAAAGGTTGCATTGCACAACTCTTGCTGCGTAACTCCGTCTTTTTCCCATAAAAAGATGAGGACAGTCCACTGCTCCGGAGTGATTTCCAAACCATTCTGCCTGAAGTTGCGTGATAATTTACGGTTAATCGCGGCAGATACCTTACCATTCAGAATAGCGAATATCAGCTGGATGTCAAAGTTAAATTGCTCTATCATGAAATTATTGTTTAAACAACTTTGCAAATATAGTACAACTTGGATACAATACAAAATAAGTCCGCTTATTTTTGCAGTTCAAAATAAAATGCCTACCTTTGCACCCGCATTTAATAAACAAATAATTTATTTATTTAATTAAACGAGTATGAATCAATACGAAACCGTTTTCATTTTGACTCCCGTTTTGTCTGATGTTCAGATGAAGGAAGCGGTAGAAAAATTCAAAGGCATCCTTACTGCTGAAGGTGCTGAGATTGTAAATGAAGAAAACTGGGGACTGAAAAAGCTGGCTTATCCTATCCAGAAGAAGTCAACCGGTTTCTATCAGCTGATTGAGTTCAATGCAGAACCTACTGTAATTGAGAAATTGGAAATCAACTTCCGTCGTGACGAGCGCGTAATCCGTTTCTTGACTTTCAAGCAAGACAAGTACGCTGCAGAGTACGCTGCGAAGAGAAGAAGTGTTAAATCAACTAAAAAGGAGGATTAATCATGGCACAACAAGTTCAATCAGAAATCAGATATTTAACTCCGCCCTCAGTAGACGTTAAGAAGAAAAAATACTGCCGTTTCAAAAAGAGTGGTATTAAGTACATCGACTACAAAGACCCTGAATTCTTGAAGAAATTCTTGAATGAGCAAGGTAAAATCCTTCCGCGTCGTATTACCGGTACTTCTTTGAAGTTCCAACGTCGTGTAGCTCAAGCTGTGAAGAGAGCACGTCACTTGGCGTTGCTGCCTTATGTAACTGACATGATGAAATAATAGGAGGAGGAAAGTATGGAAATTATATTGAAAGAAGACATCGTAAACTTGGGTTATAAGAACGACATCGTAACCGTTAAATCCGGTTATGGTCGTAACTACCTCATCCCGACAGGAAAAGCTGTCATCGCTTCTCCTTCTGCAAAGAAAATGCTGGCTGAAGAGCTGAAACAACGCGCTCACAAGCTGGAGAAAATCAAAAAGGATGCTGAAGAACTGGCTGCTAAGCTGGAAGGCGTATCCTTGAAGATTGCTACTAAGGTTAGTGCTACAGGTACTATCTTCGGTTCTGTAGGCAACATCCAGATTGCTGACGAGCTGGCTAAACTGGGTCACAACATCGACCGTAAGATTATCGTTGTTAAGGATGCAGTGAAAGAAGTTGGTAACTACAAGGCTATCGTTAAGCTGCACAAGGAAGTTTCTGTGGAAATTCCTTTTGAAGTAGTTGCTGAGGAAGCATAAATATAGAATTCTATATAAAAGGAAAAGTCCGGTTTCTGAAAAGAAGCCGGACTTTTTTGATTTTCTCCCTTTCCCGGTTATTTATTTGGGATGGAGTGATGTTTCATGATAAGACAGATGTTTAAATGGCAAGATGTCTTCTTGTGCTGATTGGATATAAAAAAAGTCTGTCCGTACTTTCGTACGTCAGACTTTCAATTCTCTCTAATTGTTGTTCTGAAATTATTCAGCTACAACTGCTGCGCTATCTGTTGCAGTAGTATCAGCTACTGATGCTGCTGCCTCAGCTGCTGCAGCTTCTACAGCTGCGATTGAGTCAGCGATACGGATTGAATCAGCTGTTGCTTGTTCAGCGTTAGCTGCTTTGTTACCACAAGATGCGAAAGATACTGCTACGATAGCTACGGCCATCAAAACTAATTTTTTCATTTTCTTTACTTTTAAAACGTAATACAATCAATTGCTTTATTAAAACGCTGCAAAGGTATGTACTTTTTGGATATGTTGTTCTCCAAAACCCAACTTTTTTTATACTTTTTTTTGAGGAAAGCCCATTTTGCCCTCTTCAAGCATGTTCTATAACATATTAATCCTCTGCAATGCTGTTGTATAAATACCTTTTGATACTTCTTTTCGGGGTTTTCTCAAATTCTGTAGGATAAAGCTGTATTTGGCTGACTTTTTCGTAAGCGGCAACGCTGTTGTTCAGATTCTTGAGATTTTCATCCATGATGGTCTTCAGGTTTTCCGGATTGTTCAACCCTAAAGAATCCAGTGCCTCATAGTCGGCATAGACCAAAGCTACCAATTTCCTGTTGCGCTCAATCACAAGGCTTTCCAAAACGAACGGCATATTGTTGAGGCGGGCTTCTATTTCTTCCGGGAAAATATTTTGTCCGCTGGAGCTAAGAATCATAGTTTTGCTGCGCCCACGGATATAAAGGTTGTTATGCTCGTCCAAAGTACCTAAATCGCCGGTACGTAGCCAACCGTCTTCAGTAAAAACCTCTTTGGTGGCTTCCGGATTTTTATAATATCCAACCATTACATTCTCACCGCGTACCTGTATTTCGCCAAGTCTGTCATCCGGATTTTCTTTATAGATGCGGGCTTCCATAATATCAAGTACCCGTCCGGAAGAAGTGGTTACGAATTCGTTCCAGGGAGCGTAGCTGATAAGCGGGGCGCATTCCGTCATGCCGTATCCGATGGTGAAAGGAAATTTGATGCGATGGAAGAATTCTTCCACTTCCGGATTCATGGCAGCGCCACCGATAATCACTTCTTTGAATCGGCCACCTAACGCATCTACCAATTTCTTACGGATTTGCCCATATATCTGTCCGTCCAGCAAAGGAATGCTGAGCGCCCATTTCATGGACTTTTTGTTGATAATAGGCTGGATGACGTTCTTGTATATCTTTTCGATAACAAGGGGGACGGTTATAATCAGGTTTGGCTTTACTTCTTCAAACGCCTTCATCAGGATTTTGGGAGAAGGAACTTTTCCTAACAGTGTGACATGTGTACCCACGGCCGTAGCGGTCAGGAAGTCGAAAGCGCAACCGTAAGCGTGTGCCAGTGGTAGAAAAGAGAGTACTTTATCTCCTTTCTTCAGCAGTTCGGTACGTATGCCGAAAGTTACGTTACCTGCCAGATTGTTTCCTGTCAGCATGACACCTTTACTGAAGCCTGTTGTACCCGAAGTATAGTTCAACAACATTATTTTGTCGTTGGAGAGGTCGGTATAAGTTACATCTTCCCGTGTGAAACCATTCGGATAAGTTTCTTCCATTTTATCACCCAGATGTTTGAGGAAACGTTGGATAGTCTCTCCGTCACGCTGGTACAAACAGCGAAAATCGTTGAGAGAGAATACACCGCGCAATCCGGTAAGCCGTTCTTCTTCCAGATGCTCCCAGATGGCATCACTGGTGAAGAGGAATACCGATTCGGAATGATTGACGATGTGATGTACATCATTGGGGTTGAAATCCTGCAGAATAGGAACCACGATGCCGCCATAGGTGATAACCGCCATATAAGCGATGCACCAACGGGCATTATTCTTGCCGATAATTGCTATCTTATCGCCGCGGCGCAGGCTGCAATACTTGAACAGAAGGTGTAATTTGGCAATTTCCTGCGCTACTTCTCCATAGGTATAACTTTCGTTTTCTCCATAATCGGTGTAACAGGGAAGATCCCAATTCTCGCGGAAACTATGCTCGTATAGCTTGATAAAGTTTTCTTGTATCATTGCACGTTTTTTGATGAATTGTGCAAAAGTAGGAAAAATATAATAATAATGTGTACCTTTGTCGTGAAAATGTGATTTAGACTCATGATAGATACCAGTATATTTCAAGATAAGACAGCGGTTTACTATACGTTGGGGTGTAAACTGAATTTCTCGGAAACTTCGACTATCGGTAAGGTTTTGCGGGAGGCAGGCGTGCGTACGGTGCGCAAGGGAGAGAAGGCGGATATATGTGTGGTAAACACCTGTTCGGTCACCGAAGTGGCGGATAAGAAGTGCCGCCAGGCAATTCATCGTTTGGTGAAGCAGCATCCGGGAGCTTTTGTGGTGGTAACGGGGTGCTATGCCCAGTTGAAGCCGGATGCCGTAGCAAAGATAGAAGGTGTGGATGTAGTGCTGGGTGCGGAGCAGAAGAAAGACCTGCTTCAGTATCTGGGCGATTTGCGGAAGCACGAAAGCGGAGAGGCACATACCTCTGCCTTGAAAGATATCCGTTCGTTCGCTCCGTCGTGTTCGCGTGGCGACCGTACCCGCTTCTTCCTGAAAGTGCAGGACGGTTGCGATTATTACTGTTCTTATTGCACCATTCCTTTTGCCCGCGGCCGCAGTCGTAACGGAAGCATCGCATCTTTGGTGGAACAGGCTCGTCAGGCAGCCGCCGAAGGCGGTAAGGAGATTGTATTGACAGGGGTAAATATCGGCGATTTCGGTAAGTCGACGGGAGAAACCTTCTTCGACCTGGTAAAGGCGTTGGACGATGTGGAATGCATTGAGCGCTATCGCATATCTTCTATTGAACCTAACTTGCTGACGGACGAAATCATTGAGTTCGTATCCCGTTCCAAGCGGTTTATGCCTCATTTCCATATTCCGTTGCAATCGGGTAGTGATGAAGTGCTGAAACTGATGCGCAGACGATATGATACGGCGTTGTTTGCTTCTAAAGTGAAGCGGATAAAGGAAGTGATGCCCGATGCCTTTATCGGTGTGGACGTGATTGTAGGAACACGTGGAGAAACGGAAGAATACTTTGAGCAGGCATACCGGTTTATTCAAAGTCTGGATGTGACGCAGCTTCATGTGTTCAGCTATTCCGAACGTCCGGGTACGCAGGCTTTGAAGATAGAGCATGTGGTGTCTTCCGAGGAAAAGCACAGACGCAGCCGGCTTCTGCTGGATTTGTCGGACGAAAAGACACGTGCGTTTTATGCCCGCCATATCGGGCAGACAATGCCTGTGCTGTTGGAACGTTCTAAACCGGGAACGCCGATGCACGGTTTCACTCCGAATTACATCCGGGTGGAAGTGCCGCATGATGATGCGTTGGATAATCAGGTAATTCCGGTGCGTATGGGCGATTTTAATGAAGAAGGCACGGCGCTTTCGGGAGCGTTTGGCGATAAGTGATTTACTCAGTAATCTGTAATAAGGAATTGACAAGGTGAAATCAAGATTGATTTATTGGTTGACTTATGCGGGCATGTGGTTGTTGGCCTTATTGCCTTTTAAGGTACTTTATATACTGTCCGACGGGCTTTGTTTTTTGATGCATCACGTCGTGCACTATCGGCGCAGAGTAGTACGTGCTAATTTGTGCAATGCGTTTCCTGAAAAATCCGCGGCTGAACTGCGGGATATAGAGCGTGAGTTCTACCGTTATATCTGTGATTATATGTTGGAGGAGGTGAAGATGCTGCGTATGTCTTTCAAGGAGCTCTGCCGACGCATGGAATATGACAATAAGGAAGAGTATCTTGCCATGATTGAAAAACATGGGGGTATTGTGTTGCTGATACCGCACTATGCTAACTTTGAGTGGATTACGGGAATGAGCAGTATCATGCAAGAGGGAGATATACCGGTGCAAATCTATAAACCGTTGCATAATAAATATATGGATGCTATGTTTAAACGCATCCGTACCCGTTTTGGCGGTTACAATGTGGCCAAACATTCTACGGCGCGCGAGATTATAAAACTGTGCCGTGACAACAAGCGTGTGGCGGTAGGTATGATAACCGACCAGTCGCCCAATCCTAACGAGGCGCATTACTGGACAACTTTCCTGAATCAGGATACCGTCTTTATGGATGGTGCCGAACGTATTGCCAAACTTATGGACTTTCCTGTATTCTACTGTGAACTGCAAAAGCAGGGAAGGGGATATTGCCGGGTTCGTTTTGATCTGATAACCGAAACTCCGAAAGCGACTGCCGACGGTGAGATAACGGAATGTTTTGCCCGTCGCCTGGAACAGACAATCCGTCGCGAACCGCCCTATTGGTTCTGGTCGCATAAGCGTTGGAAACTAAAGCGTGAGGATACCATACAACATGGATAAGATTGCTGTTGTCATATTGAACTGGAATGGGTGTGAAATGCTTCGTTCGTTTCTTCCTTCCGTAGTGCGCTATTCCAAGACGGAAGGTGCGAAAATTTATGTGGCGGATAACGGTTCGACAGATGCTTCCGTTGATATGCTTCGCCAAGAGTTTCCTGACGTGCATCTTATTATATTAAAAGAGAACCTCGGTTTTGCCGAAGGGTACAACCTTGCCTTGCAGCAGGTGTCCGCAGAGTATGTGGTGCTGCTTAATTCCGATGTGGAAGTGACCGGACACTGGCTGGCGCCACTTGTAAGCTACATGGACGCTCATCCTGAAGTTGCGGCATGCCAGCCTAAAATCCGGAGTTGGCGGCAAAAGGAACTGTTCGAATATGCAGGAGCGGCCGGCGGATTTATAGACCGTTACGGTTATCCCTTTTGCCGGGGGCGGATAATGAGTGCAGTAGAGAAAGACAACGGACAGTATGATACTGTCGCTCCTGTGTTTTGGGCTACAGGCGCTGCCTTGTTTATCCGTCGGAAAGACTATTTGGATGCCGGCGGATTGGATGGAC
The DNA here is from genome assembly GCF_025147325.1 of Bacteroides stercoris ATCC 43183. Classification (NCBI taxonomy): domain Bacteria; kingdom Pseudomonadati; phylum Bacteroidota; class Bacteroidia; order Bacteroidales; family Bacteroidaceae; genus Bacteroides; species Bacteroides stercoris. The sequence goes on along the minus strand of NZ_CP102262.1, from coordinate 15,044 downwards.
GTTTTTTCGCTCATATGGAAGAGATAGACTTGTGCTGGCGACTTCGTGCCCGCGGGCGGATGCTGGTTTGTGTACCCCAAAGTACCGTTTATCATGTAGGCGGTGCAACCTTGAAAAAGGAGAATCCTCATAAGACTTTTCTCAATTTCCGTAACAATCTTGTAATGCTCTATAAGAATCTGCCGCAAGAAGAATTGGGGCCTGTAATGCGTGTGCGCGCAGTGCTTGATTATGTTGCGGCTTTGAGTTTTCTGCTCAAAGGGCAGTTTCCCAATATGTGGGCAGTGCTTCGCGCACGTCGTGCATTCCATTTGCTCCGTCCCTCGTTTGCGGATGCCCGTAAAGAGAACTTGAAAAAAACATCACTCCCGATGATTCCCGAACGGGTAAAAAGTAGTATCTTGGTAGGGTTTTATCTGTGTGGGAAGAAATTTTTCTCTCAGTTGTAGGAACTGTTATCTATTCTTGATTGTTTGTTTTGTAAAAGTTATTTGCTTATGGAAAAATTGGTTAGAAAGATTGGCCTGGTGGCGCATGATGCCATGAAGAAAGACCTCATAGAGTGGGTACTTTGGAATTCGGAATTGCTTATGGGGCATAAGTTCTATTGTACGGGTACTACGGGAACCCTTATTTTGGCAGCATTGAAAGAGAAGCATCCCGATGTCGAATGGGATTTTACCATTCTCAAATCCGGTCCTTTGGGCGGTGACCAGCAAATGGGCTCGCGCATTGTGGACGGGGAAATTGATTATCTTTTCTTCTTTACAGATCCCATGACTTTGCAGCCGCACGATACCGATGTTAAGGCTTTGACCCGTCTTGCCAGCGTGGAGAACATCGTGTTTTGCTGTAACCGCAGTACGGCAGACCATATCATTTCGAGTCCGCTCTTCCTTGATCCTACTTATGAACGTACTGTTCCCGATTATAGCAACTATGCCAAGAGGTTCGAGAACAAGCAAGTCGTTGCCGAGGCGGTTGAATCGGCTAAGAAAAGAAAGAAGAAGCAATAATTCATTCTGTGCATATAATGAGGCGGGGATGTCCGAAGTGCCTGTACAGGGTTGCTTTTGTTTTAAGTAGCTATTGCTGTCGCTTCCCGTGAGATGCAAATCTCTATTCCCGCCGCTTCGATGTCTGCCCCCATTGGCGGATTGCGCTTTGATAACTTTAATTCAATATTTTCTATTTGGGGAAAGTCGCCGAACAACCGTTTCACAATACGTCCTCCGACATGTTCCAATAGCTTGGAAGGAACCTTCATTTCTGCCTTTACGGCTTCATACACATCTGCGTAGCTCACGGTATCCGCCACATCATCGGTCTGCATGGCAGGTGCGATGTTTACTTGCAGTCGCAGGCTGACGGTGAATTCGTTACCTGCCAGTGTTTCCTGTTCGCCTACACCGTGGTGGGCGAAAAAGCATATCCGGTCTAAAAATATGTAGCTTTTCATAAACGAAAAAATAGTCTCTCATGCAAACTTATGGATAATATTTTTGTTCTACAACTCGTGGAGCACGATTTCTATGCTTTTTTGCAAAAAATGGCGTGAAAATTTTCATTCTAATTATATTTCTATAACTTTGCATTGAAGTTCGGTAGCGACTGTAGCTTGATTTTTTAAGGAGAAAAATATATTAGAAGCGTTGTGCTTTGTCCTCTAAATGGAAACCTAGGAAATTTTCATTATTTAACGAAGGACAGCACAGTGGATTCTCACGTTTGTAGCGTGGGACTGCTGTCTGTTTTCGTTAAAGGGCTATTCCTAGGGCCTCCATTTAGAAACAGCACGCAGCTCCACGTTTCTGTTTCTAACCGGTCCTTTCGGAGTTTGGAGGACGCATGCTTCCGGTCTGCCTGTGCAGACAGAAGTTTATAAGACGTTTATGCAGATAAGATTGTTGCTGTTTCTGTTGTGCATATTTCTCATGACTCCGATTGATGGGTATGTAAAAGCCGGTAATGGGGAAGATACCTTGTACTACGCCGGGCGAACATTCAGTCCGAATTCGAGCATCGGGCGCAATAACCATTCGTTGTTGCTGAAGACCAATGCTGTGGCGTGGGGGATGACGGTTATGAACGTAGCGGTGGAGTATGATATTTCGCCTGCAATTTCTGTCCTTATTCCTTTTTACTATTCTCCTTTCAATTATTTTACTTCTTCCCGCAAACTGCGCATTTTCTGCGTGCAGCCCGAAGTGCGTTATTGGTTCGGGCAGGTGGATGGTCTTTTTACCGGTGTGCATATCGGGGTGGCTTCTTACAACTATGCTCTTAAGAACAGTACATATCGCTATCAGAATAGCGATACGGGTGTTCCATTGCTGAACATGGGGCTTACTGCCGGTTACCGGCTTTCACTCGGAAAAGGCGGGTGCTGGTGTCTGGAGTTTTCTTTGGGAGCGGGATATGCTTATCTGGCTTATGACCGCTTTTTCAATATTCCCGGTGGTGCTTATGTCGATACTCGTCATAAGAATTTTTTCGGCATCGACCATGCGGGTATTTCAGTGGGCTACCGTATTGATTGGAAAGGAGGCCGGCGATGAAACAACTGTTTGTGGCTGTCTGTAGCTTGCTGTCTGCACTCTTGTGGGGAGGATGCAGCGTACGCGAATTGCCGGAAGGCGATGGGATAGACCCTACAACCGTACATACCGAAATTGTCCTGCTACCCGGTGCTGATATGACACAGTTCGATGTTCCGGAGTTCTCTACACGTACCGCCGGTGTGCACAAGTACAAGGTGCGTTATATTGTGGAAGTATATGCCGATGACAGGTTCGACCAAAGCCTGCAATTCCGCCGTCAGTTGATTTGTGAGGAAGGAGATGCAGGAGAAGTGGCATTGGAATGTGAACTTCATGCACGTAACTATCGGGTGGTGGCATGGCGAGACTTTGTACTTGCTGCCGAGGTTTCCGACAACACTGCTGCCGACTGTTTTTATACCACTTCCGATTTTGCTGCCGTCAAGCTGAAAGGCGATTATACGGGTGGAACCGACTATAAAGATGTGTTTTGCGGACAGGTAACCCTCGACCTTACCCCTTATCGTTGCCGTTTGGCAGCCCGTCATCGCGAAGAGATACAATTGGAACGTCCGCTGGCGAAAATAGAGTTGATTACTACCGATGTCATCAAGTACCTCAACAAGTTGGAACAAATGAAGTCTGTCCGTCCTGCAGGCATAGAAGATTTTACGGTGCAACTGGGTTACACCGGTTATTTCCCCACAGGTTTTAATGTCGTTTCCAACCGTCCCAATGAGGCGGTCACAGGTATACAATTTACTTCCGTTCCCATTGTTATTTCCAACAATGAGGCTTGTCTGGCTTTCGACTATGTGCTGGTGAATGGTACGGAGTCTTCCGTTACGCTGGAAATGGTTATCTGCAACGAAAAGGGACAGGAGGTGAACCGGGTCGGCGGCGTGGAAGTGCCCGTCAGACGGAATAGGATTACTACGGTGCGTGATGCGTTTCTTACCCGTGAGTTCGCTCCCGGCATCGGTATCAACCCCGGTTTCGACGGAGAGATAAATGTGGTGGTTCCCTGACGGCTTATTTAAACATGACTTATTCAAACAGAATAAACAGATGTCTCATTTTAAACAAAACGAACATGAAAAAGTGTTTTTTATTAATGGCAGGTATTATCCTGCTTGTATTCGCAGCCTGTCAGAGTGACGAGCTGGCGAATGGCGGAAGAAACGGCGAAGTAGCCGCCTCTTTCAGTGTACAGTTGCCTGGGAACGGGAACAATGCTGTAACCCGTGCTGCAACGGCGGGTGACGGTACATCGGTGAACCGTTGTATCATGGAAATCTACCTGAACGACGAACTTTATAGCCGGCAGATAGGTGCGATTCAATCGGATGGTCTGACGGCCGGCTTTGATGTCCGCCTGGTTACTTCACAGACTTATAAGTTCGTATTCTGGGCAGACCACGTCGAGTCAGTGGAAGATGATGCCATAAAGACCGATTTGCATTACAACACTGCCGACCTTCGTAACATTTCCATGCAAGGGGATTATAACGGAAGCAGCAAGGATGATACGCGGGATGCTTTCTTTGCCAGTCTGGAGAAGCTGGTGACTAATGCTTTTTCTGAAAATGTGGAGCTGACCCGTCCGTTCGGACAGTTGAACATCAAAACGGAAGATTTGGCTTCTATTCCTAATAATCAAAAAGAAGCATTTGTTCCGGTAACGGCGGGCTTGTCATTCAAGAACCTTTATACCGGTTTTAATGCTGCCACGGGTGACTTGCTCGGCGAACCGACGGCTGTAGCTTACAAAGCGGCTTCGGATGTGGCGGATGCCAACGGTAACCTGACTGTGGACTATCTCTTTGCACCGAATACAGCGGGCGGACAACATCTGGTAAATATGACGCTTGCCGTATACAACGCTGCCGGTGAGCAGATTACCACGAAAGACCTGAATAACATACCTGTTCAGCGTAACTACAAGACGAATGTAACGGGTAATTTACTGACGGTTGACGGTAAGGTAAACGTAATGGTTACTCCTGCATTCTCTTCTCCTGCTTTAAGTGAAAAAGTAATAGAGGTAGCATCCGTAAGCGAAGTGGCTGAAGCCTTGAAAACCAATACTAATGTGGTTGTAACGGAAGCACCGAAAGAAGCAGCCACTATTTCACTGCCCAAATATGAGAGCGGGGATGTTGCGGTATCCATAACATTGCCTGAAACATCGAATGACATAACCATTAATTATGCGACAGAAACCGGAGGGGATAGTAAAAATGCTCCTAAGGAACTGAATATAACGACTCCTTCCGTCAGCAAGATAATCATTGACGCTTCGGAATCTACCGTAACGTTGAACGGACAGTCTTATACGGCTGTTGAGGCTACTACAGCGGATAATACGCTGATTGTGGGGAAAGATGTTACAGTTGCAGATTTGACCGTTAAGAAAGGCAATGTGGAAATTTATGGAACGGTAAACAATATCAACTTTACAGACAACGGCGGTTATGTTACTGTTTACAGCGTTTCCACTGCCGCACAGCTTAAGGCGGCCGGTGCTTTGGTAACCCAAAAGAAGTGCCGGAAAATTGTATTAACTGCCGATATAGACCTCAACGGAAGCAGTGAAAATCTTTGGGAACCGATGAATGCAGAATACAATGCACTCAAAAACGGAGAAGCCAACCTTGAAGAGTTTGACGGTGGCAACCACACCATCCGTAATCTTTATGTTGATAATGTTACGAATAAAACAAATACTAAAGGAAATTATTATGGTGGTCTGTTTTATGTACTCAACGGTACGGTGAAAGATCTTACTATTGATGGGGCAACAGTAACTTGTTTCCGTGGTGCAGCATTAATAGGACGATTGGACGCCGGATTGGTGGAAAACTGCCACGTGAAGAATGCCAGGATATATAGTGAGCAAAAGGCCGGCGGGCTGGCGGGTTATGTAAACAACAGCAGCCAAGATTTGATTATCCGCGGATGTTCTGCATCGGATATAACACTCGATAAACTTTCAAGTATGGATGAAGCCTATATGATGGGAGGTTTTATCGGTTATTTGCAATCTTACGAACGGAATACGCTCATCGAAAATAATAGTGTAAGCAATATTGCCATAAATTATATATATACTTCTCCTGACGAGGTTACGGATAAGGTTGCTGATATGGAGCAGACCTATTGCCATGCATTTATCGGAAATGTGATAAACACTTCTAAGAAAGACGAATCATACAATAAGTATAGCGTTGTTTTGAAGAACAATCGAGTGGATAAACAGCTTGAAAATGCCGTAACTTGTGACCGTACCAATAATTATATAGGTTGGTGGGCAGGTGACTACAATCTTAATGGAAATAATGTCTCTTACTCCACTAAATTGGTGATTGACGGTGAGATTATGGACCGTTGGATAGAGGTGAAGCGCGTGGCAAACCTGCTCAGAACCGGGGGAGATATTTCCATTTATCGCTATGTAGACCTGACAAAGAACAATGAATCAAGTCAGGAAATAAATATTACTGCGGAAACGGTGTTGACATTGGAGAAGAATGCCGTACTCATTGTAGGAAAACAACAAGTCAATAATAAGAGTAAACTTACAGTAAAAGGTGCAGGTGCCATGAAAGCTACCGATTACCTGCTTATGAATGAAACCGGAGCCGAATTGATTATTGAAGGCGGCATTTTCACTGCTACATCAGCTACGGATGCCAACGGAGTGGCTGTTTATAATCAGGGAAAATGCACTGTCAATTCCGGAGTCTTTGATGCTCCCGGATTTACACTGATGAATACCGGCAATGCAGATATGACAATTACAGGCGGTACTGTAAAATGTGGCGGCATAAAAACGGGATATGCGTTAATGGCGGCAGGTTCTGCTGCCAAGCTTACCGTAAGCGGCGGTGATATAGAGGCTATACAGTCTATCGGTGGCGCCCAAGTAAATATTTCGGGTGGTTCGGTGTATTGTGAGGGGACATATTATGCCTTGTATAACGGAGGCGGCAATACTTCGATTTCCGGTGGTTACTTTTATAGCCCGACAGGAAAGAATATTTATGTAGCAAGCGGAACCGTAAAAACTACCGGTGGCTACTTTAGTGATAAGTCCGCTCCTTTGGAAAGCGGTTATAAATTTCAGGATGTTAGTGTAACCGCGAATGGAAATCAGTATAACTATCAGGTAGTGTCTGAATAATAAATATCTAAATAAGATTGGTATGAAAAAGTGTTTTTTACTTAGGATAGGTATTTTTCGCTGACTATTAACGGTACAAGATACTGATCCCCCCCCCCCTTTTATGGGACATGGAACTTGTCTCTTTCGCAAGAGGAGATGATGCAACTGTTGCTTTCCGGATTACGGAAGTGTTCTGCGGTTCGGAGAGCATACGGTTTTTTTGTTTGTTTGCCTTCCCTGCGTTGCGAAACGTGGGGAAGTTTTTGTATGATTTAGTCAGTTGTTTGGTATCATAGGTCTGTTTATTAAGTAGGGGTATAGCAGAAAATTCTATGTAAGGAGATGCAATGAGTAAAAAAGCGGTGGAAAACTATTAAAAGGTCTCCACCGCTTTTTTACTCATTATCAGTCAATATGCTGTTTATCGTCCCGTTTGTGCGATCAGCTCTTTTATCTTTTCGTTCAGGCTTTCGGCTTTCATCAGTTGTTCCAGCGTCAGGTGCATACGCCAGCGCCAGTAGTGGCGCGGATTGGCAGGTACATTGATACGTTCTTCCTGCGCATTGGGGTTGCGCCATTTGCCATCCATCGACATCCAGTCCTGCAGGGAGAGGATGGCAAGTATGGAATTGCTTTGCAGGTGCTTGCGTACAACCTCTTCACAAAGTTCGGGTGTGGCAACGGCAGGAGCGGCACCGTAATGTCCGAGCATCGTGTTGTAGTAACGTTGTGTCTGCTGGAAGTCTTCTTCCCACCAGCCGCGCAAGGTGGACATATCGTGTGTGGATATGGTGCAGACAGAGCGATACGGATACCAGTCCGGATGTCCGAACTCCTGTGCCGGGTCTTTGGGCATGCGTTGTATTTCCAGGGATAGAATGCGTAAATCGTTCATTACCCATGCCACGCAACCGGGAATCATGCCCAAGTCCTCACCGCATACCAACATCCGGGTAGATTGCGTCAGTTGCGGCAGTTTGTTCATAGCCTGCTCACGCCAGAATTCGTTGTGGCGGTGATAGTAGTACTGGTCGTACAGACGGTTGAAGGCAGCCTTTTCCCAATCGTTCAGGGAACGGTAGATATAGTCGTGCTGCACACCGATACGCGGGTGGAATTTGTACGGGTCATTGCGGTCGGGCACAAACAGCACGTCGCTGATAAGCGCATACAGGCCGTCGCGTATCCAGATGCTGTCCTCATCCGTTTTGCCGGCAAAGTAGGCCTCTACCTTGCGCTGGGTATCGAATTCGGGACGCATCCGGTAAATTTCCCACGTATCTGTCGGTTCGATGAACGTCTGCTTTACGTAATCGGTATGCGGGCCGAACATCTGTCCGAGGAAATACTCGTGTATGTAAGGTTTCAGAAACTCATCGCGGAAAGAGAGACCGTAACTCTCTATCTCCTCACGCGTCATGGGCAGGGCGGGCACGAATTGTCCCAGCAGACCGTGCACAGCGTGCATCGGAATTTCCCAGATTCGGAAGAAACCGAGGATATGGTCAATGCGGTAGGCATCGAAGTATTCCGCCATTTTACGGAAGCGCTTCATCCACCACGCATAGCCGTCCTTTTCCATGACATCCCAGTTGTAGGTGGGTAATCCCCAGTTCTGTCCGTTTACGGAGAAATCATCGGGCGGTGCGCCGGCTTGTCCGTTCAGGTTGAAATAGTGGGGTTCTGTCCATGCTTCTACACTGTTGCGGCTGATGCCGATGGGTATGTCACCTTTCAGCACAACACCATTGGCGCGTGCATGTTCGGTAGCGGCAAGCAGTTGCAGATGCAGGTTGAACTGGATATAAAAGTAGATGGCTATATGCGGGTAATCGGCTGATGCCGGTTGGCAGAGCTTCTCAATCTCTGCGGCATCGTAGCTGCTGTATTTAGGCCACTCGCGGAAGTTGGGCGTTTTATAAACATCGCGCAGGTAACTGAAAACGGCGTACGGTTGCAGCCACTCTTTGTTTGATTCAAAAAAATCGTGGAAAGCTGCCGAACCCAATACTTTTTCTCCTTCTTGCTTGAATATGAGATGAAAATATTCCCACTTGGTTTTGTTGACGGCTTCGTAATCGACGGCAGGCAGGGCATTCAACTCTTTCTGCCGTTTGTTGAAGTCTGCCATGGCTTTTTTGTCCTTCAATGTTCCCAGTTGCTTCAAGTCGGTGTACATCGGATGGAAAGCATAGATGGAGATGCTGTTATAAGGATAAGAATCCGTCCATGTATGCGTCATGGTAGTGTCGTTAATGGGTAGAATCTGTACGGCTTTCTGTTTGGTGCTTACCGCCCAGTCGATCATACGCTTCAAGTCGCCGAAGTCACCTACACCGAAGCTCTTTTCGGAGCGGAGTGAGAATACGGGCACGGCAACACCTGCGCCCTTCCAGGCGGGAAGGCTGAAATATACGTAGCGGTCGCCGACAGCAAGGGTCTCGTTGGCGCCTGTTTGCGGGTCTGCCATATACCGGTTCGGATTGTTTTCCCAGCAAACGGCACGGCGTTCTTTCTTGTTATATAGAATGAATTTATATTCCAGCGGGAAGCTGATTTTGGTGGCATCCACCTCTATCTGCCACTCCGGGAAGTTGGCATCACTCATAAGCACGGCTTTGTCCGGATTCCACTCTCCGAATATAGGCTGGTTTCCGCAGATGCCCAGGCAGTGGTCACTGTCTATGCAGGGCGCGTATGCCTTTATCAGCAGCCCTTTCTTGTGTCCTTTGGGTGCGGCGTTGCGTTCGCGGTGTGCCAGAAGAGATTCCGTAAAGGCGGAAGTATAGAAATACTGCTGCTCCGGCAGGTTTTTCCAGCAATCCTGTATCCGGTACGTTTTCTTGGAAGTTCCGGAAAGGTAAAGCGTACGGGGCAGGCTGTTCCACTCTGCACGTGTATGCCGGCCGTCGCGGAAGATATGGTAGCTGTATCGGACAAGTCCGTCTTCCGGCATTGCAATGTTTACTTCCGCAGTCCAGTGGATACCGTCTATGGTCTGTAGCGGCAAAGCTTTGTCGGGATGTTCGTTTCCGAGTTCGGGGATGGAGCCTGAAACTCTGACTTCTTCACCCCAATTGGTTCTGTACTCGATATTGAATAATAAAATCATATATATTAGATTTAGAAACAACAATAGCTGCAATGATTATGCAAGTATAGAAAATATTCCTCATAATCATGCAGCTATTGCCGGCTATCTCATTTAAATTCCTATGCAAACGTTTGTGCTTGCCTGAACCTTATCCGCAACGGGATGTACCGCAGGTGGTGCAGATAAGGCAGCCTTCCTGATAAACCAGTGTCTCGTTGCCGCAATTCGGGCATTTCTGACCTTTGGCTGCGGTGCCGTCCGTAACGTATTTCTTCAAGGCACGTTCCACGCCGTTTTTCCAGGTATTGATGTTCTCGCTGTCCAGTTGCAGTGAGCTTACCAGCTTCATTACCTGCTCGATAGGCATGCGGTAACGCAGTACGCCGGAGATGAGTTTGGCATAGTTCCAGTATTCTTTGTTGAACTTCTCGGACAGTCCCTCGATGGTTACCTTGTAGCCGCGCTTGTTCTCGAACTGGAAGTCGTAACGCTTGTTGCCGTTTTCGTCAACGTTCTTGATGATGTGTCCTGTTGAAACGTTCTTCGGAAGGATGATTCCTTCATCGTCGTCCTGAAGACCGGTAAATATTTCATAAGGATATCCGTCGAGCAAACCGACGAATGCCACCCATTTCTCCTTATTGTTCTGGAAGCGTACAACGTCTGCTTCAAGCACTTTCGGGCGGGTTTCGACAACCGTAGGCGGTTTGCACGGGGGCAACTCCTCTTTTTTGTCTTTTTTGGTGGAGATAAGCACGCCCGAACGTGAGCCGTCGCGGTATACCGTACAGCCTTTGCATCCCGATTTCCACGCTTCTACATAGAGACGGTTCACCAGTTCCTCGTCTACATCGTTCGGCAGGTTGATGGTAACGCTGATGGAGTGGTCTACCCATTTCTGGATACGTCCCTGCATCTTTACTTTCATCAGCCAGTCCACATCATTGGAAGTTGCTTTATAATAAGGTGACTTCTGTACCAGTGCATCTACCTCGTCCTGTGTGTAGTGCTTGGCAGGATCGTATCCTTGCGCCTGCATCCAGGTGACGAACTTGGGATGGAATACGATGTATTCCTCGAATGCGTCTCCGGTTTCATCCACGAAATCCACATGTACGTTGGCGTCATTCGGATTGACTTTGCGACGTCGCTTGTATACCGGCAGGAATACGGGTTCGATGCCGGAAGTGGTTTGCGTCATCAGGCTTGTCGTGCCTGTCGGTGCGATGGTGAGACAGGCAATGTTGCGGCGGCCGTATTTCTTCATCTCCTCGTACAGTTCCGGGTCTGCTTCGCGCAGGCGGTTGATGAACGGGTTGTTCTTTTCGCGTTCGCTGTCGTATACTTCGAAAGCGCCGCGTTCTTTAGCCATTTCCACAGAAGAGCGGTATGCGCTCAGTGCTACGGTCTGGTGTACTTTCTCTGCAAATTCGGTAGCCTCTTCAGTGCCGTAACGCAGTCCCAATGCTGCAAGCATGTCGCCTTCGGCGGTGATGCCTACGCCGGTGCGGCGGCCTTGTCCGCTCTTTTTGTAGATTTTCTGCCACAAAACGCTTTCGGTATGCTTTACATCTTCGTTTTCCGGATCGGAGTCAATTTTGGCCATGATACGTTCTATCTTCTCAAGTTCCAGGTCGATGATGTCGTCCATGATGCGCTGGGCGAGTGCTACGTGCTTCTTGAACAAATCGAAATCGAAGTAGGCATCCGGTTTGAACGGATTGACTACATATGAATATAGGTTAATGGCCAGCAAACGGCAGGAGTCGTAGGGACACAAGGGAATTTCACCGCAAGGGTTGGTGGACACGGTACGGTAACCCAGGTCCGCGTAGCAATCGGGTACGGACTCTCTTAATATGGTGTCCCAGAAGAGTACGCCGGGCTCGGCGGACTTCCATGCGTTGTGCACGATTTTTTTCCACAAATCGGTGGCGCTGATTTCTTTCTTGAACAGAGGTTCGTCCGCGTCAATGGGATATTGCTGTACGAATGGCTTGCCGTCGATGGCTGCCTGCATAAATGCGTCGGTCAGCTTGACGGATACATTGGCCCCCGTAACTTTACCTTCTGTCATTTTTGCATCTATAAAGGCTTCCGAATCCGGATGCTTGATGGATACGCTTAACATCAGCGCACCCCGGCGGCCGTCTTGGGCCACTTCACGGGTGGAGTTGGAGTAGCGTTCCATGAAGGGAACCAGTCCGGTTGATGTCAGGGCGGAATTTTTTACCGGAGAACCTTTCGGGCGGATGTGTGACAAGTCGTGTCCTACACCGCCGCGGCGTTTCATCAGTTGTACCTGCTCTTCATCAATCTTGAAGATTGCACCGTATGAGTCGGCCTCGCCATCCACACCTATCACAAAACAGTTGGAAAGGGAAGCTACCTGGTAGTTGTTTCCGATTCCGGTCATCGGGCTGCCTTGCGGAACGATGTATTTGAAGTGGTCCAACAAGCCGAAGAGTTCTTCGGAAGTCAGTGCGTTGGGGTACTTGGCTTCGATGCGGGCTACTTCATTGGCTATTCTCCAATGCATGTCTTCCGGAGATTTTTCGTAAATATTTCCGAAAGAATCTTTGACTGCGTATTTGTTCACCCAAACCCTTGCAGCCAGTTCGTCGCCTTGGAAGTATCGTAAAGATTCTTCGTAGGCTTCGTCATAAGAATAAACTTTCTTTTCCACGATGCGATAACTCTTAGATTTAATTATGAATAAGTAAAAGTGTAGAAGTTGTACTTATTGCTAACAAATGTGGCTGCAAATCTATGAATGTTTTTTGTTATGGCAAAATAAAAATTGATGTTTTTATTAACCGGTTGTTAGTTTTCAGTTTTAATCGGTTAATTTGTTGGTTTATAATAAAATGGCTTTTTGTAAATTAACAAAAAGTTTTCTAAAAAGAAAATTCCATAACGAATACAGTTCGGGTAGTTTGTCCTTTTTAGAAAACATGCCTGCACATATTCTAAACTATTGGATGATATTCTGTGTTTCTTTTCATATATTTGCAGAAAAAAGAAAGAATGGAAAGTCTAAAACAAAGGAGAACAATCCGTAAGTATCAGCAGAAAGATATTTCTTCTGATTTGTTAAATGATTTGCTTGAAACCTCTTTCCGTGCTTCTACGGTTGGAAACATGCAGGTGTATAGCGTAATTGTAACCCGTGACGCTGACCGGAAAGCCAGGTTGGCACCGGCGCATTTCAATCAGCCTATGGTGAAGACGGCGCCGGCAGTTCTTACTTTTTGCATCGACTTGCGCCGTTTTAGCAAATGGTGCGAGCAGCGGAAGGCAGAACCGGGATATAACAATTTTGAATGGTTTGTTACCGGAGCTGTGGATGCTTTGTTGGTTGCGCAAACATTCTGTGTGGCAGCCGAAGAAAAAGGTTTGGGCATCTGCTATCTGGGTACTACCACCTACAACCCCCAAATGATTATTGAGGCATTGGAGTTGCCCGAATTGGTCTTCCCTATCACTACCGTTACCGTAGGCTGGCCGGCAGAGACTCCTGCACAGGTAGACCGCCTGCCTTTGGAAGCCATTGTCCATGAAGAAACTTATCATGATTATACTCCTGAGGATATCGACCGTCTGTATGCCTATAAGGAGTCTTTGCCTGAGAATAAACAGTTTATCGCAGAAAATAATAAAGAGACATTGGCTCAGGTCTTTACGGATGTACGCTATACAAAGAAAGACAGCGAGGCTATGTCCGAGAACCTTTGGAAAGTAATGAAACAACAGGGATTTTAATTTGAGTATAACGTATGAGGTATAAAGCGTATCCATGCAGTTTTTTGCATGATGACTTTATACCTCATACCTTATACTTTTATTCCGTACCTTATACTTTTTTCAAGGCGGTCTGAATTTCTTCGATTTCAGCGCGGAATGATTTGTCCACCTCTTTCAGTTGCTTGATTGTTTTGCAGGCATGCAGTACGGTGGCATGGTCTTTATTTCCGATTAGCGTACCTATCTTGGCTGTAGAGAAATCTGTATGTTTTTTGGCTAAATACATGGCTATCTGACGGGCTTGCACCACTTCGCGTTTACGCGATTTTGTATGTATGGCGGCATTTTCCAAACCAAAATGTTTGCATACGGTGGTGATGATGTCGTCAATGGTTATGGCTTTGCTTTCGCAGTTCACGACTTTGCGTACGATGCGTTGTGCCAACTCCAGGTCGATTTCCTTGTTGTATATCGTAGAATGGGCCATAATGGAGATGACAATGCCTTCCAGGTCGCGCACGCTGTTACCTACATTCTCTGCTATATAATCAATTACTTCCGGCGGGAATTGTAAACCGTCACGATGTATCTTATTGCGCAGGATATTTTTGCGCAATTCTACCGTGGGCTTTTCCAGTTCCGCCACCATTCCCCATTTGAAACGTGTAATCAAGCGTTCTTCCATACCTTGAAGCAGTACGGGAGCTCGGTCTGAAGTGAGAATAAGCTGTTTGCCGTTTTGATGCAGGTGGTTGAAGATATGGAAGAATGTGTTCTGCGTTTTGGTAACGCCTGCAAATTCCTGAATATCGTCAATAATCAATATGTCAATAGTCTGGTAGAAGTTGATGAAATCGTTGGTCGTATTGTTACGTACAGAGTCGGTGTATTGTACTTGGAATAAATGCGCAGATACGTACAATACGCGTTTCTCCGGATATAATTCCTTGATTTTTGTACCGATGGCATTGGCAAGGTGAGTTTTTCCCACACCTGATGCTCCATACAAAAACAGCGGATTGAATATGGTCTTAGCCGGATTGAGCGCCACTGCTTCTGCAACACTACGAGAGAGTTTATTGCTATATCCTTCAATGAACGTGTCGAAATTGTATTCCGGATTCAGATGCGGATCCAAATCGGGAACAGGTATCTGTGGAATAGCTTTATCTATCGTTTGCTTTTGTGGCATAATAGTACGGTGGGTCGACTCGTAGTTGACGGTCTTTTCAGGCCGTGAACTTTTGTCCACCATAACATTATACATCAACTTTGTTCCCTCTCCGATTACCTTATAGAGGGTCTTACGCAACAAGTCTACAAATTTATCCTCCAGAAATTCGTAAAAGAACTGGCTGGGAACTTGTACAACGAGCGTTTTATCCTCATATTTTAAGGGAACGATGGGGAGAAACCAAGTTTTATATGTCTGTTCCGGAACATTGTCTCTGATGATTTCAAGACAGCGGTTCCACAATCCGACATGATCCTGTCCACTCAT